>NZ_AP039673.1:0-44577 GCF_055379515.1 Shinella sp. 1A1 | reverse complement strand
CCCGGCCAGCGTCGAGGCGGTCCTCGACGTACGACTCCAGGCTTTCGTCGTCGACCTCCCGAATGGGCAGGTCCCCTATGTAAGGGTCCAGCTGCTTCAGAAAGATGGCCGAATGCCAGATAGAAGGCTGGTGAGAGTACTCCTCCAAGAATCTGGTTGCTGCCTCGCGCCAGGTGCGGTCCTGGCGCACCCCGTAGACGGTGCTCTGGCGGATACCCTCCAAGCGGAAAATCAGGAGCCTTTCGGCTTCTTCGCGGTCGCCAGTGCCAGTGCTCTCGCAAAGGCGTCCGTAGCCCTTGACCTGCTTGTCGATATGCCAGAGGCCGCCACGGAGCTGGAGGCCCGTGATGGTTTTTCGCGCCATAGTTTGTTACCTCGTTTGCTATGAGCGCGGCCGCTGTTGCCGTCGCTATCGTTGCCCGGGGGACAGGCTTTGTCAAATTCCTGGGGCGGGCGTTGGCCATCGACCCAGGCGTCCAACTCCCGGAGATCGAAGGCCTTGCCCTGCCGACCAATGGAGATCTCATGCAGAAACGGGCGCACGTCCTTGTCGAAGACGGCGCGGCTCATCGCCAAGTAGGCGGGGGCCTTACCCACCCGAATTAGACGGGGCCGGGGATCCTGGAAGTCGGCCATGGCGCGCCCCTACGGCAACTTGTAACGGTCGCGGCAGGGCGCGCAGGCGCCGGCCACGAGCCGCGCCGACCACTCCCCGCACAGGTCGCAATCGCCCGGCTCACCCTTGGGCATGGCCGCGGCGCGGGCACTAGCGGCCGCCTGGCGCGCGGCGGCTTCGCGCTCGATGTGGTCGCCAGCTTCGTCGATGACGTCAGCCATGTTGACTCCCTCGCGCAATTTCGGTGATGTATTCGCGCATGAGTTGCGCGAGCGTCTTCAGGGCGGAGGCGATCCAGGCCCCGTCCTGCATGTGGTCGTGCTCGAATGTGCTGCCGTTATGGCGGGCGGCGTACCACTCGTCGAAGGTCGGGACCGGCGCCTCGGTTTGAAAGCTGCCGGAGCGGCTGACCACCGAGCCGGTGGTATGGGCAATGTTCGCCGGCAGGCAGAATCTGATCCAGTCACCCATGAGTGATTTGCCGCATCCCTGCGGGCCCTCCAGGGTCAAGGTCAGGCCTTTGGCGAACTTGATGACTTCAGGGGTCTGCATTACGTCCTCCGTTTCAAAGCTTCCAGCAGGAGGTCTTGCACCTCGCGCTTGGTTTCGATACGCGCCAGCACGATCTCGTCGACCGTGTCGCGTGCCAGGATGTAGTGGATGAAGACCGGCCGATCGTGGCCGGCCTGCATCTGGCGCGTGGGCCCGATGCGTTCGATGATCTGCTGGTGCTCTTCGAGGTTCCAATTCACGCTGAAAAACACCAGGATGTTGCCGCCGTCCTGCAGGTTCAGGCCGTGGCCGGCGCTGGCCGGATGGGCGAACAGGACGGGGATCTTGCCGGCGTTCCAGTCGCGCAACGTCTGCGGATCCTTGTCCAGCTGGCGGCCCTTGGGGAACGCCTTCAAGAGGCGCGCCAGGTCCGACTTGAAGTGGTAGGCCACCAGCACCGGCATGCCGGCCGCTTCCTCGATGACCTCGTCCAGGGCCTGCAGCTTGACGTCGTGCACCTCGGCCCACCGCGTGCTGTCTTCGTCCACGTAGGCGGCGCCGTTCGCCAGTTGCAGGCACTTCATGGTCTTGGCCGCGGCGCTGAAGGCCTCGATTTCGTGCTCGCCGATCTGGGCGAACATGGCTTTCTCCATGTCCTCGTACAGGCCTCGCGCCTTGGCCGGCAATTCCACGCGGATCATGTTGACGATGGGCGCCTTCAGGTCGAACCAATCGCGCGCGTCCAGCGACAGGCACAGGTCGCGCATGGCGTCCTCGATCTGGTCCTGAGCGAACGGCAGGGGCTCGATGCCGTAGCCGTCGAAGGACGGGCGGAACCAGCGCTGACGGAATGCGTCGAAGGTACGGCCCAAGCGCTGCCCCTGATCGAGGTACCAGGCCTGGCCCCAGAGATCCTGAAGCCCGTTGGGCGACGGCGTGCCTGTGAGCTCGACGAAGTGTGCGGCGTGCTTGTGCGCGACGCGACCGAGCGCGCGGGCGCGCTGCGTGCCCTGGCGCAGCCGGAAGCCCTTAAGCTTGGTGGACTCGTCGGCCACGATCTTGCGGAAAGGCCAAGGCCTCTTCCAGCGGCTCAGCAGGTCCACCAGCCAGGGCAGGTTTTCGTAGTTGATTGTGAAGACGCTGGCAGAGAAATCGAAGGCGCGCAGCGCGGCTCGCTCGCGGGCCTTGACGTCGCCCACGATAGGTGTCACGTCCAGGTTGCGCAGGTGCGCCCACTTCGCGGCCTCGTCCGGCCAGGTCGACTGGGCGACCCGCAGCGGCGCGCAGACGAGCGCTGGCCCGGGCTCGACCAGTTCCAGCAGGTCCAAGGCGTTGAGCGTGGACACGGTCTTGCCCATGCCCATGCCGGCCCAGACGCCGCAGCGCGGCACGTCCAGAATGTGTCCCGTGATCAGCGCGCCATACGGGCGCGCGGTGAAGGTGCGACGGGTGGTCACGGCTTCGCGTCCCCCGTGGCGGCGCCGGGCAGGGCGGGGAGCAAACCATCCTCGCGTGCCAGCGCTACCGCGTCAGCGCCTCCATCCAGCCAGGACGGCATAGCCTGCTCCTTCTGCGCCGGTTGCGCGGACAGGGCGGCGCGGATCACATACTCGCCTTCCGGCAAGTCGGCGTGCGAAGCGTCCAGGGCTACGGAAGACCGGCCCTTACCTTTGACGGTGATGTGCCCGATGATTGGATCCGCACCGCGCTGACGGTCGGCCAGGATGGCGGCGCGGGCGTAATCAGCCAATTGCCACTTGTCATAGGCATAGCTGTCGGGGTGCACATCCGAGTTGCGGGCGTGGCCTTTGGGGAAGAGAGGCAGCGCCACATCTCCCGCATCGCGCACCGCCTCGCTGGCCTGGGGCGCGGCATAGCGAGACAGCAGGTTGCGGGCAAAGACCACCACGCCATGGGGCATCCGGTCGCAGTCGATACCCAGCGGTTCGACGGCCAAGTCGATGATCTCCTCATCGTTCGGGTACTTTCTGAGCAGCGTGGTGCGGGTGTTCCACGCAGCGATTGCATCTTTCTCGGAACCATGCTTGCCATAGCCCCGGCACTCTGTTCGGCAGTGGACCGAGTGCCAACGAATATCATCCTCGTCGGTCTTATAAGTAGCAAAGGCTCTACCGCCACAAAACGGGCACGGCAAAGGCTCTCGCTCGTCGGCTACAGGGGCGCTTGCCAGGGCGGCGCGGTCGCGTTCGGCAATTTCTCCCATGCGGTAACCGCGCTCAAACGAAGGGCCGTCGTATGCGATGCCGTCGCAATCGCTGGCGGTGACCCAGCATTCCGCTATCGCGTCATCGTCCGGCGCGGTCGGCTGGTCGTCTTCATCGGCTACAGGGGCGCGCAGCGCGGACTGCAGGGCGGCGGAATCGAGGCGAACAGCGCGCTCCACGCAATAGGTGCTGCAATTGTCCGGCGCCATCTTGGCGTCGTTGTAGCCGTCGTCGTATGCCTTTCGGATGGCGGCTTTGATTGCCTGTTCTGCCGCCTTGGCGGCGTTGTTCTTGGTCATGTCGATTCCTTGGTGGTGGGCTGAGCGGCGAGTTGCCAGCAAACGGGCTTTTCGGCGTCGAGCCGGCGAACAAGCCCCAGCTTTTCCAGGTGCAGCAGCCAGGCGCGGACGGCGCCGCTGTGCTGGTGTTGGTTGCTACCGAAGCGCGGGCGCACCCTGTCGGCCACATCTCGGGTCAGCAGGGCACCGGGACCCGCCAGCGCGGCGAGGACCTTCTTCTCGTATTCGCTTAGAATCATCACGCCTCTCCCTGCTGCTGGGCGGCGTGTTCATTTGCCATCGCCGCGGCGCGCCGCAATTGTTTGATGACGCCGGGCACGTGTTCTATCGGGATGTTCTGGCGGCCGTGCTCGCCTTCGATCCAGATTTCCCGCTGCCCAGGGTAGATGCCGATAGTGAGCGGGTAGCCATAATGCTCTCCGCTGGTGCGCGGCAGCGTCATGGTGGCCGTCACAGCTTCCAGGTCGCAGACGAATTCCTGAATGTTAGGCATGCTCACCCCCTTTGACCTGCTGGGCGGCAATGGCGGCCTCCAGTTCCTCGCGGAGCTGGCGCAACTTCGTGAACGCCACCGCGCGCTCCTGATGAGATCCGACTTTCTTCGTCGTCCACGCGGACTCGTAGCCGTCCAGCCAATTGCAGCGGTCGAGCACGCGCAGGAACTGCTGAACGAGGGCCACGTCAACGGTCGGCGCCGGCGCGATGGTGGCGGCGGGTATCGGCTCGTCCTGGTAGGCCCAGTGCGTTGGGTCTTCGATGCCGTCGGTGCTGGTCCAGCACCAGCCGTTGACGTGCTGCATCTCCCAGCTTTCTTCCCAGTATTCCCAGGAGCCGTTGAAGTCCAGTTCGACCAACTCGCCGGATTCGCTGAAGCGCGCCAGGTACAGCAGGCGCTTGTTGTCCTTCGGCGCCGATTCGATGAGACGCCATCCGGGCGCAGGGCCGGGGCGGTTCGGGGCAGGCGCGTCTTGCCCCGGCGCGGCGGTCGCCGGCATGCCGAACAGGCCGGTCAGCATCTTCTCGTGCATGGCCTCGGTGTTGCAGGTCGCGCAGACGCCCGGGCCGCCGCAGCGGGCGCGGGCGCCGTCGGCGCGCGGCGTTACCCAGCCGTGTTTCGTGTCGGACATGTCATTCCTCCCTGGCCAGCGCGTTGACGCCGGCGATACTTTCGACCACCACGACCCGGAAGCCCAGCTTGCGCAGGCGCTCGTGCTCGCGCAGCTGGGCCGCGGTCGGCTTCTCGCCGGTGGCCTTGAATTCGATGAACTGGACGTAGCGGGCGACGATCGCCTGGTGCTCGGGCGGGATCGCGCGCAGGCGCAGCCGGTCGGGCACGTTGCGCCGGCCCGGGCTGGTGAACTTGTAGGGCAGGTCGCCTTGCCCCTTGAACATGGCGACGCCGTACTGCTCGATGGTGGATTCACGCATAGCAGACCCCGTACACGTCGCACAGCGCCATGGCCACTAGGTCGTAGACCAGATAGCCCAGCGCGCCCAAGAGCACCAGCGCGCAGAAGACCGCGCACGCCGTGTCCAGCGCCCCGAGCGGGGGCAGGAGGGGGAACTCGTCGTCATCGTCTTGAGGGCGCATGGTTTACTCCTCGTCGTCGCTGTCGGGGGCTTCAATGAACGCGCCGTCGGCCGCGAGGCGGTACCAGGTGTCAGGCTTGATGCCGTCCTGGCCCGCGATGGCGGAGCGGATGTGCACGAGCTTGTAGTTGTCGTCGCGGTAGCAAAGAACGATGGCGCTACCGGCGCAGGCGCGCGCCTTACCCTGGTAGCCGGACGCCATGGCAACGGAGTCCTGGCCGGAAACGCTGGCGGCCGAGCGGGCGCCCGTGTTGCTGGCGGCCGAGTAGTCGCCCGTGTTGCTGGCGGCCGAGTAGTCGCCCGTGTTGCTGGCGGCCGAGTAGTCGCCCGTGTTGCTGGCGGCCGAGCGGGCGCCCGTGTTGCTGGCGGCCGAGTAGTCGCCCGTGTTGCTGGCGGCCGAGCCGTAGCCCGTGTTGCTGGCGGCCGAGTAGTCGCCCGTGTTGCTGGCGGCCGAGCCGTAGCCCGTGTTGCTGGCGGCCGAGCCGTAGCCCGTGTTGCTGGCGGCCGAGTAGTCGCCCGTGTTGCTGGCGGCCGAGTAGTCGCCCGTGTTGCTGGCGGCCGAGCGGGCGCCCGTGTTGCTGGCGGCCGAGTAGTCGCCCGTGTTGCTGGCGGCCGAGTAGTCGCCCGTGTTGCTGGCGGCCGAGTAGTCGCCCGTGTTGCTGGCGGCCGAGTAGTCGCCCGTGTTGCTGGCGGCCGAGCGGGCGCCCGTGTTGCTGGCGGCCGAGCGGGCGCCCGTGTTGCTGGCGGCCGAGTAGTCGCCCGTGTTGCTGGCGGCCGAGCGGGCGCCCGTGTTGCTGGCGGCCGAGTAGTCGCCCGTGTTGCTGGCGGCCGAGCGGGCGCCCGTGTTGCTGGCGGCCGAGTAGTCGCCCGTGTTGCTGGCGGCCGAGCGGGCGCCCGTGTTGCTGGCGGCCGAGTAGTCGCCCGTGTTGCTGGCGGCCGAGCGGGCGCCCGTGTTGCTGGCGGCCGAGCCGTAGCCCGTGTTGCTGGCGGCCGAGCGGGCGCCCGTGTTGCTGGCGGCCGAGTAGTCGCCCGTGTTGCTGGCGGCCGAGCGGGCGCCCGTGTTGCTGGCGGCCGAGCCGTAGCCCGTGTTGCTGGCGGCCGAGCGGGCGCCCGTGTTGCTGGCGGCCGAGTAGTCGCCCGTGTTGCTGGCGGCCGAGTAGTCGCCCGTGTTGCTGGCGGCCGAGCGGGCGCCCGTGTTGCTGGCGGCCGAGCCGTAGCCCGTGTTGCTGGCGGCCGAGCGGGCGCCCGTGTTGCTGGCGGCCGAGCCGTAGCCCGTGTTGCTGGCGGCCGAGCGGGCGCCCGTGTTGCTGGCGGCCGAGCCGTAGCCCGTGTTGCTGGCGGCCGAGCGGGCGCCCGTGTTGCTGGCGGCCGAGCCGTAGCCCGTGTTGCTGGCGGCCGAGCCGTAGCCCGTGTTGCTGGCGGCCGAGTAGTCGCCCGTGTTGCTGGCGGCCGAGTAGTCGCCCGTGTTGCTGGCGGCCGAGTAGTCGCCCGTGTTGCTGGCGGCCGAGCGGGCGCCCGTGTTGCTGGCGGCCGAGTAGTCGCCCGTGTTGCTGGCGGCCGAGCCGTAGCCCGTGTTGCTGGCGGCCGAGTAGTCGCCCGTGTTGCTGGCGGCCGAGCCGTAGCCCGTGTTGCTGGCGGCCGAGTAGTCGCCCGTGTTGCTGGCGGCCGAGCCGTAGCCCGTGTTGCTGGCGGCCGAGCCGTAGCCCGTGTTGCTGGCGGCCGAGTAGTCGCCCGTGTTGCTGGCGGCCGAGTAGTCGCCCGTGTTGCTGGCGGCCGAGCCGTAGCCCGTGTTGCTGGCGGCCGAGCGGGCGCCCGTGTTGCTGGCGGCCGAGTAGTCGCCCGTGTTGCTGGCGTGGGATCGGTCTTCGGATGCGGTCGCGCCGTTCGCCTTGTCCACACGCGCCATGATCCAGTCAATGGCCCGCGTGATCAGCTGCGGCACGTTGATTTCGGCCTCGATGGTGATCTTGCCGCTGGCCAGCTTGGTGTCGCCACCTTCTTTGCGATCAACGGCGCCGTGCGCGACGACCACCGCATAGCGGCTTTCGGCCGGGCCGTAGTAGCCGAAGACATCCAGCGGGTATTCGCAACTGTGAAAGCCGCCCGAGGCGCAGCGCACGACCTTGCCCTCGTGCTCGTAGGTCTTGCCCAACTCGTACTGGTAGCCGCGGCAAGCGAGGTTCTTGTCGAAGCCCTTGAACGCGGTGATACGGGTGTCGTTGCTCATGGTGCGATCCTTGATATGGAGTGTTTGCTACTGAGAATTGACTGTTTGCTAAACATTCAGACGTGCGAAGGCCGACGCGCTTTCGACTTGATGCCCAGCGCCGCGTTTACTTGCGGGACCAACTCGACGGGAACAACGGCCGTGCTCACGGTCTTGGGAGCCGTGGACGGCAGGAACTGCTCGCACTCGGGCCAGGCTTCGCGCAGTCGCGCCAGCGTCGTGACGGAATACACCAAGGCGTGCAGCTTCACGCGCAAGGCTTCCTTGTCGTCGCGGATGGCGGCATGTTCTTGGGCCACGGCCTGCGCCTGGTCGTTCAGCGGGTGCGCGCCGCCCACCTTGATTTCGCTGCTGTCATACTGGGGGAACGGGCGCGACTTCGACATTGTCAGGCTGTAGTTTTTCAGGCCGGCGTCCCTGGGCCGCCAACTGAACCCAGCCGCTTCGATGCGGATTTCAGTGCGATGCGAAACCCAACCCTGCGGCAGTTTCCTGACTATCTTTTCGGCGGCGCCGTGCGTGTAGTCGTACAGCGCGTCCGCCAGCGCCGTGGTAGCCGCCTCGTGGGCTTTCTCTCGCGCGGTGAATGCGTGCTTCAATGCCTTGCCGATCAGTTCGTCGCGGAATTCCTTGGTCAGTCGCATGTTGTATTTCCTCGGTGTTGCCCCGGCACCCGGGGCGGGTGGGGGTTAGGCCGCGGCGCGGCGCTTGTCTTCCAGCTGATGGCGCACAGCCCAGGCCAACTGAGCGCTGATGCGGCGGGCCTTCTTGTTCAGAAGCCAGATCGAACCGGTTTCAGGGTTGGCGCAGCACGGCGCTTGGCTGACCCAGGTGATGGCCTCGGCCAGTTCCTGCGTGCTGTAGGCGTCGGCCAGGCGACACGAGTCCCAGCCGAACACGCCACGATTGAGCGAGGGCGGGGCGATTCGTTGCGGTGTAGCCATGCTCTTCTCCCTGTTGCCCACCGGCTGGTGAGTCGATGAGCAAATATTAGCAAACGCTAAATAAAAAGGTCAACAACTTTATTCTTTGCGATAACGCAACGCTTCGAAGCCGGCCGCGGCCAGGGGGATGTCGGGCGCCCAGCTGGGCGGCGTGGCCATGATGCCGGCCAGGTGCGCGGCGTTGAACTCGGGGCTGTCCGGGGCTTCGGTGATGATCTCGTCGTGCACGGTGAGCACGATCTGATAGCCGGCCGCCTCGACCGCCGGCATGTTGTGCGCCAGGATGTCGCGCGCGAACGACTGGCAGGCGTTCTCAAACAGCTTGCCGCCGTAGCTGTACTGCCGGGTCCACTTCCGGCTGTACTGGTTCACGCCCATGTAGGAAAACTTGCCGTTGTCGTCGACCTGGGGGGAGGGGTAGCACAGGAACCGGCCGGACGGCATGCGCACGCGCAGCCAGGCGCCGTCGCGGCGCAGCCGGAACCGGCCACAGTCGATGGTCGTGCCGGGGTTGCGCGTGGCGCGCATCGCGCACTCTTCCAGCGCGCCCCACAACGCCTCGATCGCGGTGTGGCCTCGGCGCCACGCGCGCTTGAAGCTGTCGCAGACGATGAATGCGCGTTCGGACAGGCCAAAGGTGCTGCGGCGCTTGCGCACCGTCCAGTCGTACATGCCCTTGGCCTCGTCGCGGATGTCGTCGGGCAGGCCGGAGTAGGCGTCCTCGGCCATCTGCTCGATGTCGAATCCGTAGGTCAGTGCTCCGGTCAGGAACGCGCCCACGCCGCCCTGATAGGCCAGCATCAGTTCCATCACCTTGCCGATCTGGCGCATGGTCTTATCGACGTCTTCGGGGCGCACGCCGAAGGCCTTGGCGTAGGCCACCTTGTAGAGGTCGGCACCGATGCCGGCGTCGAAGTCGCGGAACGCCTGCAGCTTCCAGGACTCGCCCGCCAACCAGGCCGCGTCCCGGCCTTCGATGTTGGCCAGGTCGGCCACCACCAGTTTCTTGCCGCGCGGCGCCACGATGCAGCCGCGGATGGCGGCGCTAGCCACCTCCATGACGTTGTCGTAAATGAGGTCCGCCGCGCCGGCCTTGATGGCATCGATCCCGAAGTCGATCTCATCCTGCAGGGCCTCGTCGCGCAGGGTGCCGATCTTGGGTCGCGGCAGGTTCTGCGGTTGCCAGAGGCGACCGGCCCAGCGCCGGGTGCGGCCGGCGCCGGCGAACTGCAGCAGGCCGCGCAGCCGGCCATCGGCGCTGGCGCCGTTGATCAGCCGCTTGTACTTGCTGGTGCTGGACGTGCTGGCCTGCAGGCGGATAGCCAGGAGTTCGCGCAGCGCCCAGGGCAGCGCCTGGTCCTCGATGCGCCGCTCCAAGGTGCTGGCCTGCAGGTCAGGGAGCTCGACGCCATATTCCGCCAGCAGGTGCGCCAGCAGTTTGTCGCGCTTCGTGGCCGACTCGACCGCGCCGTCGGTGAGCTCCACCGTGCGCGCGGCAAGGGACTTCTTGGCGCGATCGACGGCGGCCACCGCGGCCCTCGCCAGTTCATTGTCCACCAGCACGCCGCGCTGGTTGATGCGCTGGTCCAGCAGCCATAGGTCGAACTCCTCGCCGCTGTAGTTCCAGGTGGGCATTTTGCGGTAGATGACCCGCATGGCCTCGATGTCCTGGCCGGCGTACTCGACGAACTGGGCCCATTCGACGGGGTGGGTATGGCGCGTCGCGCGGCGCAAGATCTGGTTCTTAGGGCGGGGCTTGCAGAAAAGCTGGATGAAACCCTTGCCGGTCTTCAGCTTGCGCTGGTCCAGCGGCACGTTCATCACGTCGCAAAGGATGTCCAGCGCGCCGGGCAGGGCGTGCGTGTAGGCCTGCACCATCGTGTCCCACCAGGCCGCCTCGGGGATCATGGCGTGCAGCGCCGGCTGCGCGTGCTTCATGACCGTGCGATCGAACATGCCACCGTTGTGCCAGACGTGGCGCGTGGCCGGCTTCCGCAGGATCTCGACCAGCGCCGCCGGCGGGTGCGGGTCGGCCGTCACGTCCCAGACCCGCACCGGCTCGTCCTCCAGCGCGTACGCCCACAGCAGGATCTCGGCCTTTTCGGCGTAGGCGTGCGTGCCGTAGGTCTTCAGGTCGCGCTCGCTGAACGTTTCGAGGTCGTGGAAGGCGGTGGCGGTCAGGGGCATGCTGCCTCCCGCAACCGACGCACGCACGGCTCGCGACCGGCGGCGAGGTCAGCGTACGCTTGGTCCCGGGCCGCTTCGGCGGCTTCCTGGGTGGGGAATGAGCCAATGTAATAAGGGATGTTTCCACGCTGTACGTATGCGCGCCAGGGGTTGTACTTGCTCTGGTTGGGGTAGACCTCCGCCTTTTTCCTGCAAGGCTGCAGCCCTGCCGGATCCGCACTTGCACGCGCGATCGGTTTCGTGTTTCCCATAGGCACAATGCCGCCTTGAGCGTCGAACTCTTGCCGATACAGATGGACGAGCGGGACCATACGCTGCACCCCGTTTTCGATCACAATGGCCCAAGTACCGTCCGGTGCGGGGGAGACGCCGATCGTCGAATCCTGAGCTTCCGCAATTAATCGGCGCTCCATTTCATTGAACTGTTCGATATAGGCGATTTTGAACCGCAGCGCGTTTTTGCCCGTGAAGCCCATCACGAGAAGCACGAAGCCGTCCCGCGTGACTTCATATGCAGGGTCATTGCGGGTACGTCCGTGCCCCAGATCAACTGAAACCTGTATGAACGCAAAATTGCGCTCATACCACTCGCGCGGGCATTCCCCGCGCAGGCTGTTCGTCGCGCGAAGGACGTCCGCGTGGCGTTTTCCGAAGGTTTTTGCGATGCTACGACTGGTCGTTACCGCGTGACCGTTAGATACGCTGATATCAATCGTGGGGGTGTGGAGAGGCGCGATTGCGCCTTGGACGAGGCTACCCATGGCAAAGCTCCTGGTATGCGGTTTGTGTCGCCGCACCCCCTCCGCCAAGAAGGGGTGGCAGGCACCGAGCAGGTTGGCGGACCGGATACCAGGAACCGGCAGGGCGTTAGCCCTCCCACCCGGGCCCGCCATAGAGGGGCATAGCCGGGGTCGCGCGCAGTCGAAAGAAAAGCCGCATGAACGGATTTCAGGCGGCTGCGCGCCTGGTATTTCCGGGCCGCCAAGCCCGACCACCGTTGTTTCGGTGATGTGCGGAATATACTTGGCAAATCTTGCGGGTGTCAATAACGGAAAAAAGCCATGAAAAATGTTGCCCGATCGATCGTTGTTGCGTCTGGCCTCCTGTTCGGAGGAGCAGCGCACGCGTACCTGACCGCCGGAGAGCTCGCGCTGACCTGCGCGAAAGGGGAGATGACGCGCGGTGGAAACTCGGCTCCTGGCTGGGAGCAAGCGGCGTGCGCTCTTGTGTTTTCCGGGTATCGCGACGGGATAATTGAAGGCTCGCTGCGCGGAGCGATGGCGGTTTACGTGCACGACCCGCGCGTGTACGCCGAAGTCAAAGGTGTCAAAGACGTGCAGAACAGAATCACGCCGGTTGTAGCGATGGCTCGCTGCGGCGTAGTTGCTGCTGGGGACGAGTCCGTGGAGGCGTTGAAACGCGCGTTCCTCTCGTACGTGGGGGACCATCCAGAGGTGAGTTCCAAAGGATATCAGGCTGTTCTTTCTCAAGCGATCAGCGAGAAGCTGTGCGATAAATAGCGTCATGCTGCTTTCCTGAAAGGGGTGAAGTGCCGGCCCTCGGCCACGCACTGCTGGATGTTCTTGCGCTGCGTGCCGCCCTGAAGATGGGCGGGGTTGCAGCAAAGGCGGTTGTTGCAGAGGTGCATCACCACGCTCTTGCTGTTCAGCCGCCGGCCGCCCATCTCGACCAGGGCCACACGGTGGGCGAGCGCCGATTTCACCTTGCCCTTGCGCGGGCCCTTCTTGAACCGCATGTTCATCTTTCCGTAGCCCGAGGCATTACGCGCACCGATCCATAGCCAGCACGGCGTGCCGTCGTGGAATAGCTCGTCAGAAACGATGGTGTTGGCCAGGATGCGCTCGGCCAGGCTTGCGTACGGCGATGCCACGGTTCAAATCCTCTTGAAGTGGGCGGACCATGCCCCGGATTGCCGCCATGTCTATTGCCGGCTTCCAGCGGATTGCGCGAACTCACCGGCCCTGTAACAACTCATGCGGGCAGTGCCGGGTAGCGATCCGGGGCGTTGGCGCCGCGTGGTCCTAGTCGCGGCTTAGGATGGGAAGCCCCCGCTATCGCACGGCGCCGGGTAGAACGGCGCCGTGAGGGTGTAGGGTTAGGAGGTAGCCAACAAGCGGGAGCGCAGTTCGTAGCCCATCAGCGGCCAAAGCTCGGCCCTGGCGTTGTCGACGGCGACTTTCTCGCCGATCTCGGCGTTGTCGTTCTCGCTGGACACAGAAGCGGACGGTCGTCCCGTCACGGCGAAGCCGCTGCGGGTGGTCAGGACGGCCCAGCGCAGGATTTGGCCAGATGGCGAGACGTGCTTGACGATCTCCGTCTGCACGATGTTGGCGTCAAGGTCCGCCAGCGTGACGCGCGGCGCGGTCAGGCCCTTGGCCTGGATTTGCTGCTCGATGGTTTGGTCGTTCATGGTTTTTCCTTTAGGCCAGGTTGTCGTCAAAATCCAACGACGGCAAGCCGGCGACTTCCAGTCGGACGCACTTCGTCGCGGGGTCGGCCAATGCGATTTCCAACGCCGCGCGGAGACTGTCCAGATCGATCTGTTCCAGCAGCAATTCCTGAGGATTCGCCGCCATGCGCAACAGGTCCGCGTCGATGTCGTGAGCGAGCAAGGTGTTCTTGGGTTCCATGGCTATCTCCTTAGGCCAGGTCGTCGTCAGCACCGGAACCGTCGCCAAGGTCTTCGAAGTCGTCGGCGTCGCCCTTGCTGGTGCCGCCGAACGAATCGCCGTCCTTCGCGAACTGCACGCCGTTGACGGTGCAGCGGATGGTTTTCCCGTACTTGTTGTCCTGGGCCCACAAGTCCACCGTGGCGTTCACGTAGCAGCCGGAATAGATGCGGCCTTCCTTGCCGGGGTAGGCCGTGCCCTTGGCGGCGTCGATGATGGGGGACTTGTCGGCGTCAAGCAGCAGCGGCATGCCGTCCTTCTTCTGGCGCACCGCGCCCAGGGCCATGTTGCCCTCGAAGCCGTCGTAGCTCTTGCGCTTGCCCGGGTAGTAGCAGACCTCTTTCGGGTTGCCGGTTTCGAGCAGGTTGTCGACGATGGCCTTGCCCTTGGCGCCCCACTTTTCAGCGGCGGCGGCGTACATGCTGTCCTCGATCAGCTTGCGGGCGGGGTGGCCCTGCTCGGGGATCAGGAAGGTGCAGCCGTAACGCTCCTCCTGGCCGGACTCAAAGGCTTTGGCCTCGGTGAGGCTTTGGGCGAAGGCGACGCGCACATTGCTCAGTTTCACTTTCATGGTTCGGTTCCTTATGGGGCTGTCTATTTGCTGCTGGGGTTCAACGGAAAAATTCGGGGTGCGCACGTTTGGCGCGCGCGGTGGCCTTGGCGATGGCCTTGGCTCGTTCGTGGGGGTTTCTGACGCGGGCGGCCGACTGCAACGCAAGCCGGAATTCCAGCGGCAAGACGTTGGCGCCTTTGCCGTCGTGCTCCCGGGGCGCCGATGCCAGCGTCGGGTTGTTGGGCTGCAGTCGGTGCGTGCTCATACGAGGTCCGCTCCTTCGGTCACGTCAGCGTCGGCCGTCACGTCGTCGAAGTCGTCCGCCGCGGGCGCGATGACCAGGGCAGGGCGCTTGTCGGACGCCGGGGCGACGCTGGGCGAGCCTTCGGACTTGGTGATCAGGGCCTGCGCCTTGGCCCAGCGGCGCGGCGTGCCCTTGAGCACCTTCTCAGCGCTAGCGGGGCTGATGACCTTCTTGTCGTACATTTCGTCCGACTTCAGGCGCATACCCTTGAGCAGGTCCTCGGCCTCCTGCTCGCTCGTCCACTTGCGCGGGCCGGCGCGGCCCTGCACCAGCTTCCAGCCGTCGACCGGCTCGCCCAGCAGGAGACGCCGTTCGGTTTCGGCGCGCACCGCTTTGCACCAGGCTTCGATCTCGTCCACGCGGCCCATCAGCACGCCCAGGTCAGGGGCCTGCAAGTCGGCCTGGGGCGCGATGACCTCGAAGTCGTCGGGCGTCGCCGCGACGTTGCGCGACACGGTGACGACCAC
Organism: Shinella sp. 1A1; assembly: GCF_055379515.1. Classification (NCBI taxonomy): domain Bacteria; kingdom Pseudomonadati; phylum Pseudomonadota; class Alphaproteobacteria; order Hyphomicrobiales; family Rhizobiaceae; genus Shinella; species Shinella sp. 1A1. Next base: position 29,983 of record NZ_AP039673.1, on the reverse strand, counting down.
CTCCGCCGCGGCCGCCGGGCACTTGGCCCGAGCCTTGCAGAACCGGCAGGACTTCTCCGAAGGGCCGAAGTCCGACGCCGCGGGCGGCGTCTCGCTGTCGACGTACAGATAGGCGCGCTCGGCAGCCACCTTCAGCTGGGCGCCGCGCTCGCGCAGTTCGTCGACTGTGACGGCCCATTCGCTGACGTGATTGAGCCGCGGCTGGTGGATCGTCATGCGCACGCGCTCGAAGTCCATGAGGACGGCAAACTGATCCAGCGCGCCCAGCGCGTAGAGGATCATTTGCTTGTTCTCCTCGGCGTCGACCTTCACGCCGCGGCCGAACTTCAGGTCACAGACGTGCAGTTCGCCGTCTTCGCGCAGGATGACTGCGTCGGACGTGCCGAAGGCCTCGGGGACCCATCGGCTGATGTCCAGGCGCTGTTCGAGCAGGAGCTCATGGCCCTCGGCCACGTCGCGGACATAGTCGATGTATTTCTGCACTTCCGTGGCCATGTCCGCGGTGACCTCGACGGTCTTGCCGGTGCGCATGGGGATGCGCCGGCCCTTGTAGGCCATGGCATCCTTCCCTTCGCGCAACGCCATCTCGGCGACGGCGTGCGCGGCGGTGCCCTCGTCGGCGTAATCGCTGCTGGTGTCCGGATAGCCGGACTCCAGCTGCACGCTGGCCGGGCACGTGGACCACCGTTCAGCGCCCGAGGGCGAGAGGGTGGCGTGTGCGGGTTCGGTCATCGAAGAGCTCCCAGGATGGCCTGGCCGTACACGTGCTTGAGCTTTTGGTACACAGCGCGGGTGCTGGTGGCGGTGTGCCGCCAGGTGCCAGTGATTGCCGCGTAGCGGACGATGGGCTTACCCATCGAGTCCAGCTTGTCGGTCGGTACAGCGACCTCGCGGCCGCTCTCGCAAACCAGGTTGTGGGACGGCATGCCGGCCGTCATCCGGCGCGCGGCACGGCGCAGCGCGCGAGCTTTGCGGCCGTTCATGCGATGGCCTCTTCGTCCGAGGCGACGGGGTCGTACGTGCCCGCGATCACCTGTTCCGCCTTCGCCTTGAAGTCCGCGAACTGGTCGGCCTTCAGGTTCTTGGCGGACGCGACGCCGAAACGCTGAAGCAGACCTTCGGCTTTCTCGCGGCTGATCTTGGCGATGGCCAGCACCAGCGGCTTGATGTCCTTCTCGTAATCGAGCGCCGGCGGGGCCTCAGCCTTGTCGCCGGACTTGTTGGCGTTCTCGGATGCGGTCAAGGAACTGTCCGAGTTGCCGGACGCAGTCAGGGTCTGCTTTTCCGGCGAGGACTTGGTGGTGTCGGTCGGCGTCTGGTCCTTTTTTCCCGATGCGGCCGGCTGCGTTTTCGTGGGCTCGGCGGCGCCCGCGGTCGGCTTACCGGTCGCCAGCAAGGCGGCGGTGTCCAGGGCCTCCTGGGCCGAGTCGAGCGTCGCGGTGAAGACGACGGACGCGTTGCTGATTTCGCGTTGAACGGTGATCCCGAAACTCATGGTCATTGCTCCTGTGATAGCGGTGTCGTGCACTGCTATTGCAGATTAGCAAACGCGATACTTTCGGGCAAATGGAATTTACAGTTTGCTAATTTTCAAGTCGCAAAAAAGCCCGCAATTGCGGGCGGTGGATGAGCGCGGCATGGCATGCCTCCTACATGGTCAGCTTGACGAGCCTCATAGAGAAATCGCGATCCAGCTTGCCCGTGCGCTGGGCATTCTCGTAGACCAGATTCACGATATTTGCGTATTTTTCGGGGCTTAGCGTGGCATTGAGCTCCTGTTGTATCTCTGCAACCATCTGGACGGCGCCGCCCACGAAGCTGGGGTCTACGTGCACCGTGCTGGCCGGGCCCATGCCTTCAACGGAGCTATGCGCATGGTCCATCCAGTACTCGGGTTTACCGGCCGCCTTTTCGATGCGGCGACTGGTTTTCTCTGTAATGACGCGATGGCCGTTAACCATTTGCGACAAAAAGGAGGGGCCTGACAAGCCGAGCTTTTTAGCAAAGCTGGCGGGTCCGTCCTGCTCGATCAGGACCTGACGCAGGTTCGCTCTACGCTGTTCGTTCAGTTTTTCACCTTGTGTCATCGTTCATCCTCATAAAAGGGGCTGCGGGGTTTTCCCTAGGCCGCGACGGTAACACCGCCGCAAAAGATAAGCAATACGTAATGTTTCATTGCCGTGCATATGGCTGGTTGCTAAACTACGTTAGCAAATAGTCAAGCGGAGCAAGTGAATGAACCAAGATCCCATGGCTGCGCTGTACACGGCGCGCCTATGCAACGTCCGCGCCCTGGCCGCGAAGAATGGCGGCCCGGTGGCATTGGCCAGCAAGCTGGGGTTCGACCAGGCCTGGATGTCCCAGCTGATCGGCAAGAACCCCTCGCGCCATATCACCGAACGCACGGCCCGCAAGATCGAGGCCCGCATGGCGCTGCCGATCGGCAGCCTTGATCTTATGCGGGCGGCAGCATGATGCGCGCAGACATCAGCCATATGGCTGACAGTCGCGTCGTACTGTAAGCGCGCGAGGGTATCCGATGACCGACAACGAAAAGCAGGCGCTGGTCGCCGCGCTGGGCCCGATCCTCGACCGCGTGCGTCGCGACGTGTGCTGGAAGAAGACCGATGACGGGCCGCGCCGCGTGGACGAAGCCCTGACCGACGCGCGCCTCGCGCAGCACGTCAACGGCGGCCCTGCCTATGGCGCCGCGCCCATCCGCCCGGGGGAGTCCGTCACGCTGCTGGGCGTGCTGGACTTCGATAGCCACAAGGGCGACACGTCCTGGCCGGACATGCAGGCGGCCGCGGCGCGCGTGGCGCGCGCGCTGCAGAAGCAGGGAGGGGCGCCGGTGGCGTTCCGATCCTCCGGCGGGCACGGGATCCATCTGTACTGCTTGTGGGCCGCGCCCCAGGACGCCTACAGCGTGCGTATGTGGTTGCGCGCGGCGCTCGCCGGGGCCGGCCTGGCGCCGGGCACGAAGGGGGTGGCCGGCGGCGAGGTCGAAGTATTCCCCAAGCAGGACGCCGTGGGCACCGAAAAGAAGCGCTTCGGCAACATGTTCATCCTGCCGCTGGCGGGCGCCAGTGTGCCGCTCGATCCGTTCGACCTGGACGACCTGCCGCGCGATTACCTGGTGGGCATGGACTGGCCGATGTCGGCGCCCGTGCCCGTGCTGGAGAAGCCCGAGCGCGCCACGGCCCTGGTGCCGGCCGGCGCCGCGGACGTCGCAATGCTAGAGAGCGCGCTGGCCGCCATCAAGAATGAAGGCGACGCGGATCTGGATTACGACCAATGGCGTGACGTCGTGTTCGCCATCCACCACGAGACGGCGGGCGCGGACTACGGCCTGGAGCTTGCCCATCGGTTCAGCGCGCGCAGCGGCAAGTACGACCCCGATTTCCTGGATAACCGCGTGTGGCCGTACATCGACAGCGGGCGGCCCGACGCTGTGACCGTGCGCACGGTGCGGCATCTGGCGCGCCAGGCGGGCTGGCAGGAGCCGGCGGAGCTGATCGCGCGCGATTTCGAGGTGGTCGAGCCGCCCGCGGCGCCCGACGGCCGGCCCGCGCAGCCGTTGCCGCCGTTCAAGCGCGACGACCACGGCGCTATCCTGGCCACGATCGACAACCTGACCATGGCCGCGCGCGACCCGCGCTGTTGCAATGTGGCGCTGGCCTATGACGACTTCCGCGCCGAGATCATGGCCGCGCCTCAGCACGAGCCGGGCGCCTGGCGGCAGTTCGAGGACGCCGACTACACCCGCATGCAGATATTCATGGAGCGCGGCGGGTTCAAGAAGATCACCAAGGAAACACTGCGTGACGCGGTGTGGCTGGTGGCCATCGAAAACCGTTTCGATTCAGCCATCACCTGGGCGCGCAGCCTGGCGTGGGACGGCGTGCCGCGGGTCGAGGGGTTCCTTGAGCGATATTGTGGCGCGCAAGCCACGCCGTACGTCCGGGCTGTGTCCCGCTACATGTGGACCGCGCTCGCCGCGCGCGCCCTGGAGCCGGGGGCCAAGGCGGATATGGTGCCGGTGCTGATCGGCGAGCAGGGCGCGCGCAAGTCTTCCGGCGTGGCCGCCATGGTGCCGTGGCCCGAGCTCTTCACCGAGATGGACCTGGGCGACCGGGACGCAGAGGCGAGCCGGCGCATGCGCGGGCGGCTGGTGATCGAGTTGGCCGAGCTCAAGGGGCTGTACTCGCGCGACGCCGAGGCCATCAAGGCGTTCATCACCCGGCGCCACGAGGAATGGCGGCCCCTCTATAAAGAGTTCAACACGGTCTTTCCTCGGCGCAACCTTTTCATCGGCACGGCCAACGTGGGTGAGTTCCTGTCCGACGACACGGGCGAGCGTCGATGGCTGCCCGTCGTGATCGCCGGCCTGGTCGACGTGGAAGCGATTGAGCGGGACCGCCTGCAGCTATGGGCCGAGGGCTGCACCATGTTCCTGGCGGCCGGGGTGGATTGGCGCGACGCCGAGACGCTGGCGCGCGACGTCCACGGCGAGCACAAGATCGGCGATTCGTGGACGCCCGTGGTCGAACAGTGGCTCACCGCAGGCGATTTCGATGTCGTGGGCGGGGAACCGGGGCCGGACGCGGGCCGCAAGATGGTGGTCCAGACTCACGAGGTGCTGATTGGGGCGCTCGGGTTCGACGCGAAAAGTATCAAGAAGGGGGAGGAAAGGCGCGTTGCCGCAATTCTGAAAGCGCAAAACTATGCACTTGGTCGCCCGTACGTGAACGGGAAGCGCTGCCGGGCCTGGGTGTATGAATCTGCGAATTCGCAGAATTCAACGAATACGCAAGATTTTGCGGATTTGGTTTGAAGGGAGGCCGCAGACATGGGACGTATGGGACGGATCGGGACGGATGGCGCGGGAGGTATCCGTCCCATGGAAAGGCTAGTATCCATGCGGGTTTGCGGGGTGTTGGGACGTATGGGACGTATAAATCTTCTATCTTTATCGCGTGTAAAGAATAGGGGCGAAAAAGGTAAAGATAGGAACTGGGTGTCCCATCCGTCCCATCCGTCCCATACTGAATTCGCAGTTTTTTGCAGGTTCCAGCTGGCGCGATGGGCCGCCGGTTCAGGAGGGGCGCCATGTCCCGGACCACGGTAGGCGTGAACGACAAAGGCCTGCGGGTCGGCGAGGACCACCAGCGAGCGACGCTCACCGACCACGATGTCGAGATGATGCGCCAGCTGCATGAGGTCGAGGGCATCGGGTACAAGCGGCTCGCGGAAATGTTCGAGGTCAGCGTGGCCCAGGCGCGGAACATTTGCCTGTACCGCCAGCGGGCGCAGGTGGCCACGGGCTGGAAGTCGGTGTAGGGCAGGGTGTACTTACCGGGCGGGGCGGAACCTACCGTCCCGTGCATGCAGACCATCCGCACACCTGAAAAAGATTTCGCGTTCTTGGCCACCTTGGCCGACACGGGGAACGTCACGAAGTCGGCGGCAGCCGTAGGCGCCAGTCGGCGCGTCGTGTACGAGTGGCGCCTGGCTGACCAAGCGTTCGCCGAAGCTTGGGACCAGGCGGTACGCATTGCCACCCTGGGCTTGGAAGACGAAGCGCGCCGGCGGGCACAGGAGGGTGTCGACGAGCCCGTCTTCTACCTGGGCGGCCAGTGCGGCACGATCCGCAAATACAGCGACACGCTGCTGATCTTCCTGCTGAAAGCCCACGATCACAAGTACCGCGAAAAGACCGGCCTGGAATTGACCGGCGCCAACGGCGGGCCGGTGCAGATGAGCGATTCGCAAGTCGCGGGCCGCCTGGCCGCCCTGATCGCCGTGGCGCAGGCCCGCAAGGCGCAAGAGGCGAACGACGAGCCTGGCGCCGACCTGGTGTAGGGCGCCATGGTTTCCGTATCGCAACTCGTTGATTGCAAAGCAAAACGCGAATTCGCGCTTTGCGGAAGGGCGCCACCGTGAACGGGTATTTCTTCACGGCCGGCGTGATCCTGGTGCTATGCGGCGAACCCTTGCTGGCCTTCGGCATCTGGGCACTCGGCGGGATCGCTGCGGCATGAACGCTTCCGACATCCTGCAGCTGCTGCCGTACCTCACGCCCGCCGAGCGCGCCGAAGTCGAGGCCATCCTGGCGCAGGACAAGACCGTCTGGCGGCCGCTACCCGGCCCGCAGATGATGGCCTACGACTCGGTCGCCACCATCATCGGGTATGGCGGCGCCGCCGGCGGTGGCAAGACGGACTTAGCCTGCGGCAAGTCGCTGACCCATCACCAGAAGATCCTGGTGCTGCGCCGCGAGGCCACGCAGCTGACGGGCATCGTGGACCGTTTCACCGAGTTGCTGGGCAGCCGCGACGGCTACAACGGCGCCGAGCGCATCTGGCGGCTCCCGGGACGCCAAGTGGAGTTCGGTTCCACGCCAAACCCTGACGACTGGAACAAGTACCAGGGCCGCCCGCATGACCTGCTGGTGTTCGACGAGGCCGCGAACTTCCTGGAAGGGCAGGTGCGCGCGCTGCTGGGCTGGCTGCGCTCGGTCGACCCCACGCAGCGGTGCCAGGCCCTGCTCACGTTCAACCCGCCGACCAATGCCGAGGGTCGCTGGATCGTCGACTTCTTCGCGCCCTGGCTCGATCCCAAGCACCCGAACCCCGCCCAGCCGGGCGAGTTGCGCTGGTTCGCGACCGTCGACGGCAAAGACGTCGAGCGTCCCGACGGCACGCCCTTCTGGCACAACGGCGACCTGATCACGCCGCTGTCGCGCACCTTCATCCCGTCGCGCGTGAGCGACAACCCGTACCTCATGGGGACCGGATACATGGCGACCCTCCAATCCCTCCCGGAGCCGCTGCGCTCCCAGATGCTCTACGGCGACTTCCAGGCCGGCATGGAAGACGACGCCATGCAGGTCATCCCCACGGCCTGGGTCGAGGCGGCGCAGGCGCGCTGGAAGCACATGCACAACAAGCCGCGCATGGACAGCGTCGGCGTGGACGTGGCGCGTGGCGGGCGCGACAACACGATCATCGCCAGGCGGCACGACTGGTGGTTCGATGAGCCGGTGGTCTACGCCGGCAAGGCTACGCCGGACGGCCCGAGTGTGGCCGGCGTCACGATCGCTGCGGCGCGCGACCGCGCGCCCATCCACATCGACGTGGTGGGCGTGGGCGCGAGCCCCTACGACTTCCTGGTCCAGGCCGGGCAGCAGGTCCTGGGCATCAACGGGGCGGAGGCTGCGCCCGGGACGGACAAGTCCGGCCGGCTCACCTTCGCGAATGTCCGCAGCCATGACTGGTGGCGGATGCGCGAAGCGCTGGACCCGACTGCGGACAACGGCATCGCGCTGCCCCCTGACCGCCAGCTGCTGGTGGATCTCTGCGCGCCGACCTGGCGCCTGCAGGGCCGCACGATCTGGGTGGAAAGCCGCGAGGAGATCATCAAACGCATTGGCCGGTCCCCGGACTGGGCCAGCGCCTACATCCTCGCGCTGCACGACACAACCCGCCTGTCCGACGTGCCGGGTGTACATACCCGCAGGGCCGCCGCCTACGATCCGTACGCAAATCTGAACCGATAGGACCCACGGTATGTGCGAGCCCGCAACTATTGCCATGAGCGTTGCAGCAGTCGCCGGCGGCGCGCTCCTGGCGTCCTCGATGAGCCCCAAGACGCCCAACGTATCGCCCACCGCGCCGACGCCACCCCCCGCACCTCCGACGCCGGAGCAGGAGGAGAAGCAGGCCGCCCGCACCCCGGACGTGGAGCAGCTGCGCGCCAAGAACAGCGGCAACCGGATCGACACCGGGCCGGGTGCGTCGTCGGGGAGCACGCTGCTGACGGGGCCGGACGGTATCGACTCCGATTCCCTGCCGTTGAAGAAAAACACGCTGTTGGGAGGCTGACGCAATGTGCACGCCGAGCATGCCCGGACAGGGAAACACATTCTGGAGCACCGGTGCCCCCGGCATGACCGCCGAGGAAACCAAGGCTTTGCCGCGCATGGATCCGGAACTGATCGCCTGGGGCGGCATTACCGCCGTCGCCGAGCGCGGCCGCGAGCGCACCGCGGCGCTGGAAAAGTGGAAAGCCGAGAACCCGGAGCGCTACCAGGAGGGCCTGCGCGAACAAGAGCGCGCGAACCAGCCGGCGCAGCAGGCGCCGACGGCGCCAGCGACGCCCGCCGCTGCTAAGCAGGATGCGCGATCGGCCCGAAAAGGCGCCGGTGGTGGCGGTGGCGGTGGCGGTGGGAGCTCGTCGCAAAACACACTGCTCACCCCGGGCGCGCCTGAGGGCATCGAGCCGGGCGAGTTGAACCTCGCCAAAACTTCGCTCCTGGGGCTGTAACGATGGCGGAAACCCAAGCCCTGCACGTGGCGCGCGACAAGTACCAATCGCGGCATAGCGCCCTGCGGATGGAACGCAACAGCTGGGAGGGCTTCTACAAGGAGCTCACCGACTTCATCCTGCCGTACAGCGGGCGGTTCTTCTCGCAGGATCGAAATCGCGGCACGCGCCGCTTCAACAACATCTACGACCCCACCGCCACGCTGTACGCGAATACGCTGTCAGCGGGCCTCATGGCGGGCGCGACCAGCCCGGCCCGGCCGTGGCTACGGCTCGCCACGCCTGATCCGGCGCTGATGGAATACCACGCCGTGAAGGTATGGCTTTCCGACGTGACCCGGCTGATCCTGGACGTGTTTTCCCGGTCCAACACGTACGACAGCCTGCAAAGCATGTACCAGGACCTGGGGATCTACGGCACGGCCACGACGTTCGTGCATTCCAATTTCCGGAATGTGATCCACCATTCCCCTTTGCCGGTCGGGGAGTACTGCCTCGCTACGGGCGCGCTCGGCACGGTCGACACGCTATACCGCGAGTTCGATCAGACCGTCGCGCAGATGGTCAAGCAGTTCGGCCTGGACCGCGTGAGCCAGACGGTGCGGACCATGTACACCTCGGGCAACCTGGACGCCTGGGTGACGATCGTGCAATGCGTCGAGCCCAATGCCGACCGTGACCCTAAGATGCGCGATGCGCGCAATATGGCCTGGACTTCGGTGTACTTCGAGAAAGGCCAGGACCAGGACAAGTACCTGCGCCGCAGCGGCTTCGAGGACTACCCGGCGCTGTCGCCTCGCTGGCAGGTATGGAGCGGTGACGTCTACGGCGTCGGGCCGGGCGGCCTGGCGCTGGGCTCGGTGAAGGGCCTGCAGCACCGCCAGCTGCGTCTGGCCGAAGGCCTGGACTACGCCACCCGGCCACCGCTGCAGGCGCCCACCGCCCTGAAAAATCACGACGTGGACATGCTGCCGGGCGGGGTCACGTACGTGGATGCCGCAAATCCGAATGCCGCGGTGCGAACTGCCTGGGAGGTGCGCCTCGATCTGGCGGGCCTGCAGGCCAACATCAACGATACCCGCGAGATCCTGCGCTCCTGCTTCTACGCGGACCTCTTCCTCATGCTGTCGAACGTCGATGTGCGCATGACCGCGACGGAGGTGGCCGAGCGGCACGAGGAAAAACTGCTGATGCTGGGCCCGGTGCTGCAGCGCCTGCACAATGAGGCGCTCGCCCCGCTGGTCGAGATGACCTTTCTGCGCCTGGCGCAGGCCGGTGTGCTGCCGCCGCCGCCGCCCGAGCTCGAAGGCGTGGACCTGAACATCGAGTTCGTCTCGATGCTGGCGCAGGCCCAGCGCGCGATCGGCGTCAACAGCACCGACCGCTTCGTCATGACGCTCGGCCAGATTGCCGCGGTGAAGCCCGAGGTGCTGGACCGTCTGGACGCTGACGCCCTCGTCGATAACTACGCCGACCAGCTGGGCGTCGATCCCCGGACGATCGTGCCGCTGGACCAGGCCGTGCTTGTCCGCCAGCAGCGGGCACAGCAGCAGGCCATGCAGCAGGCAATCGCCACGGCGGACCAGGCTGCGAACGCGACGCAGCGACTTGGGACGGTCCAGACCGGCGAACGCAACGCGGCGTCAGACCTCATCAACCAATTCCAGGGATACACCATCCCGCAATAGGTGGCGCCCATGAACCTGATCGACATGCAACTCAGCGCGGACGAGGCGAAGAGCTCGCCCAGTGCCACGCTCCTGGGCGCGGAGGAAAGCGGCGGCCCCAAGTACCCCTGGGGGCTGACCCTCTGCCTGGACGACAGCACCCTCGCCAAGCTTGGTATCGACGCGCTGCCGCAGGTCGGCCAGCGCATGCAGCTTACAGCGGTCGTGGAAGTGTGCAGCACCAGCCAGCACGCGAACCAGGACGGCACCGAGAAGTCCGTCTCGCTGCAGATAACCAAGATGGGCCTGGAAGGTGAGCAGCCCGACCCCGCGACCGTCCTGTACGGCCGCTAGGGGTGTACATACCGCAGCGCTCGGCTCCCAGAATTCAGGCGCATGAATAGCGCGGATTACGACCCCCTAAACCCGTCGGCCACCGAGGCCAGCCGAAAAGCCAAGCGCGATGCCGCGTGGTTCGAGGAGCGGGATGCGGCGGACGATTTGAAGCGCCTCATGTCGTGCCGGTGGGGCCGCCGCTTTATGTGGGGCTTGTTGAATAGGGCTGGTGTATGGCGCCTGTCGTTTTCCACGAACGCGATGCAAATGGCGTTTGCGGAGGGCCGCAAGAACGAAGGCCTCGCGATGATGGCCGCCATACACAAGCTTTGTCCCGACCGGTGGACCGAAATGCTCAAGGAGCAGAAACAGCATGACGACCGAAGCACCAGCGACGACCGGAACAACGCCAACTGATCCCGGCACGCAGGCTCCCGCGGCTACGCCGGCGGCTCAGGACTCCACCGTCCTGACCACCGGAACCCCCGCGGGCGAGCAGCAGGCGCAAACCAATCCCGAAGGCGGCGCCGGTACGGGCGAACAGCTCACTCCGGCAACCAAGCCTGACGGCACGACGGCGGACTCGAAGGACGGCAAGTCCGGCGAGGACGGCGACAAGAAGGGTGCGCCCGAGCAGTACGAGGACTTCGCAGCCCCCGAAGGCGTGGCACTGGACACCGAGCTCGTCGGTGATCTCAAGACCCTCGCCAAGGAGCTCAACCTGTCCCAGGCAGATGCCCAGCGCGTGGCCGATCTCGGCCCCAAGCTGATGCAGAAGCTGCAAGGGCAGCAGACCGAGGCGCTTGCCCAGGCTCGTCAGGCATGGGCAGACGCCGCGAAGGCGGACAAGGAAATCGGCGGCGACGGATTTGCCGAAAACCTGGCCGTCGCCAAGAAGGCCCTCGAAGCGTTCGGAACGCCGGAATTGCGCTCGCTGCTCAACGAGTCCGGCATCGGAAACAACCCGGAGGTAATCCGGTTTATGGTCCGCGCCGGCAAGGCGATCAGTCCTGATACGTTCGTCCCTGGCGGCCAGCGCACCGGCTCCACGGACCCCGCAAAAACCATGTTCCCGAACATGAACTAGGAGCCCGCACATGGCCACCCTTGCTATCCAGAATCCGACGCTGGCCGATGTCGCCAAGCGCACCGACCCCGACGGCCAAATCGCCACCCTGGTCGAACTGCTGAACCAGGACAACCCCATCCTGGACGATGCCACCTTCGTCGAGGGCAACCTGCCCACCGGCCACCGCACCAGCATGCGCACCGGGATCCCGGTCCCGACCTGGCGCAAGTTGTACGGCGGCGTCCAGCCGACCAAGTCCACGACCGTGCAGGTCACGGACAACACCGGCATGCTGGAAGACTATGCCGAAGTGGACAAGGCGCTGGCCGATCTGAACGGCAACACCGCCAGCTTCCGGTTGTCCGAGGACCGCGCGCACATCGAAGGCATGAGCCAGGAAATGGCGCAGACGCTGTTCTACGGCAATGAAGGCAACGAGCCGGCCGCGTTTACCGGCCTGGCGCCCCGCTACAACAGCAAGGCGGCCCAGAACGGCGAGAACATCATCGAGGGCGGTGGAACCGGCTCCGACAACACGTCGATCTGGCTGACCGTCTGGGGCCCGAATACGCTGCACGGCATCTTCCCCAAGGGCAGCAAGGCCGGTCTGCAGATGAACGACAAGGGCCAGGTCACGATCGAGAACGTCGACGGTAATGGCGGCCGCATGGAGGCCTACCGCACGCACTACCGCTGGGACGCCGGCCTGACACTGCGCGACTGGCGCTACGTGGTCCGCGTCGCCAACATCGACGTGTCCGCGCTGTCCGATGCCTCCACCGGCGTCGACGCGCAGAAGGCACTGATCAAGCTGATGATCCAAGCATCGGAAATGATCAAGAACTTCGGCGTGGGCCGGCCGGTGTGGTACGTGAACCGTACGGTGCGCACCGCGCTGCGTCTGGGCATCCTGGAGAAAATCTCCAACAACCTCAGCTGGGAGTCGGTGGCCGGCAAGCGCGTCATGGTGTTCGACGACATCCCGGTCAAGAAGGTGGACGCCCTGACCAACAACGAAGCCCGTGTGGTCTAAGGAGGCCGCCATGATCATCGATTCCCGTCTGGAATTCTCGGTCAACCAGGTTCTCGCCGCGGCGGGCAACTCGACCAACGTGATCGACTTGTCGAGCGACCGCGACATCGGCCCGGGGCAGCCCATGTACGTGGTGCTGACGGTCGGCGCCACGGTGGCGGCCGACGCCACGGTGACGTTGCAGACCAGCAACGCCGAGGCCTTCGGGTCGCCGGTCGCGCTGGGCTCGTTCACCGTGCCCGCCAGCACGCCCGCCGGCGCCAAGTTCGTGCTGGGCATGCCCTATACGAACCAGCGCTACCTGCGCTTGGCGTACGGGGCCGCGATCACGGCATCGGCTTTCCTCACCAGCCAGGAGCCCGCCAGCTGGCAGGCTTACCCGGGCGTGCTGTAAGGAGGCCTGATGAAGACCGCGATTGCTCACGAAACCGGGTTCTACGGCGGCCGCCGCGTTCGCCCCGGCGAACGGTTCGCCGTGGCGGATGACGCCCAGGCACGGTGGTTTACGGACGCCGAGCCCGCTGCGCGGGTGAAGCCCGCCGAGCCGAAGCCCCCCAAGACCGGCAAGGTCGCGGAAGGAAAGGCAGGCGGCGAGGGCCCGGCTGACGACCTTGCCTAAGTCGGAATTACCGCCCTCGATCCCGATGGCGTGAAAGCGGGGGCTGCGGCCTCCGCTTTGCTTTTGGAGCCTTACCGATGGCCTCTATCGTTGATATCTGTAACCTCGCCCTCGCTCACCTGGGCGACGAAGCAACCGTGTCGAGCATCGATCCGCCCGAGGGCAGCGCACAGGCTGAGCATTGCGCCCGGTTCTACCCCGTGGCGCGAGATGCTGCGCTTGAGGCCCACAACTGGAACTTCGCCACTACACGCGTGCAGCTGGCTGCGGTCGAATCGCATTGGCCCAGTTGGTCGTGCTGCTACGTCCTGCCCGCGGACTACATCAAGGCCATCGCCGTGCTGCCTCCGGGCGTGATGGACGACTACAGCACCAGCCTGGGTGGTGGGCGGTACCCGGCCCCGGGCGCGGTCTATAGCCCGCAGGCCTACAGCATCGAAACGGACGAAACCGGCCGCCGACTCCTGTACACGGACCAGGCGGAGGCCGTCCTGCGCTATGTCCGACGGGTCGAAGATGCGACGCGCTTTTCCCCGCTCTTCGTTGACGCCTTGTCCCGCCTCCTCGCCTCTTATCTGGCCGGGCCGGTGATCAAGGGGTCGGAAGGTACCCAGGCGGCGCGGGCGCAGCTTTCGGCCTACTCGATGTTCTTTGGCCAGGCAACCGCCTCCGATTCGAACCAGCGCCAGGCGCGCCCGCGGCAGAACGTGCCCTGGATCGGGGGGTAAAGGACGATGGCCAACGTTCGCACACTGTCCCGATCCTTCGCCCGTGGCGAGATCAGCCCCGAGCTCTTCGGCCGCGTGGACTTGCCGCAGTATCAAACCGGCCTGGCCACGTGCTCCAACTTCATCACGCTGCCACACGGCCCGGCCCAGAATCGCCCGGGCCTGGAGTTCGTGAGGGCGACTAAGAACAGCGGGAAGCGGTCGCGCCTCCTGGGCTTTGCCTTCAACACCGAGCAGACATTCGCCCTGGAATTCGGCGACCTGTACATCCGGTTCCACACGCAGGGCGCCACACTGGTCGATGGGGCAGGGAACCCCTACGAGGTCGTGACTCCCTTCGTGGAGGCGGACTTGTTCGACCTCCATTATGTGCAGTCCGCCGACGTCCTGACGATCGTGCACCCCGGCTATGCGCCGCGGGAGTTGCGCCGACTCGGTGCACTGAATTGGTCGCTTTCCACGATCCCGTTTGCCCCTAGCATTGCCGCGCCTACCGGAGTGGCAGCATCATCCAGTGGCGCGGGTACGACCACGACGTACTACTATGTGGTGACAGCACTGGCCCAGGACACGTTGGAGGAATCGGTTGCTTCGGCGTATGTCTCGTGTGTAAACGATCTGAACATCGCAGGCGCGACCAACGGGGTGGGCTGGGTAGCTGTGGCCGGCGCCGTCCGCTACAACGTCTACAAGTATGACAACGGGCTATACGGCTATATAGGGCAATCCGGGGGACTCTTGTTCACGGATAACAACATCACGGCCGACATTTCGATCACCCCGCCAAGCTTGTCGCAAGGGTTCGTCGGCGCGGGAAACTACCCTGCAGCAGTGTCCTATTATGAGCAGCGGCGCTGGTTCGCCGGCACGCGCAACCGGCCGCAGAATGTCTGGGCTACACGGTCGGGTACCGAGTCGAACCTCGCATCTTCGATTCCGACCCGGGACGATGACGCGATTGCATTCAGGATCGCCGCGCGCGAGGTAAACACGGTACGGCACATCGTGCCGCTCGCGAACCTGGTCCTGCTGACCGCCAGCGCCGAGTGGCGCGTGTCGCCGGCAAACTCTGATGTCCTGACGCCGGCCACGGTGTCGCCGCGCCCGCAGTCGTACGTCGGCGCCAACAACGTGCAGCCAGCCGTCGTGAACAACAATCTCCTGTACGCGGCCGCCCGCGGCGGCCACGTACGCGAGCTGTCCTACAACTGGCAAGCGAACGGCTATATCACGGCGGACCTGTCCATCCTGGCGCCTCACCTGTTCGATTACCGGCGGATCGTCGACATGGGCTTCGCCCGGGCACCCCATCCGATCCTATGGTGCGTGTCGTCCTCGGGCGACCTGCTGGGCCTGACGTACGTGCCGGAACAGCAGGTGCAGGGCTGGCACCGGCATTCGACGATCCGCGGCGCCTTCGAGTCGGTCTGTTGCGTTATGGAAGCCGACGAGGACGCGGTCTACACGATCGTCAGGCGCACCATCAACGGGCAGACCCGCCGCTACGTGGAGCGCCTGCACTCGCGCCGTATGGATGCCCCGGCCGATGCATTCTTCGTGGATGCGGGCCTGACCTACGTGGGGTCGCCTGCCACCACGTTCAGTAACTTGGCACACTTGGAAGGCGAGATCGTCAGCATCCTGGCCGATGGCGCGGTCATGCCGCCGCGGCAAGTCGTAGGCGGATCCATCGAATTGCAGCAGCCGGCGTCCAAGGTTCATGTCGGGCTGCCAATCACCGCTGACGTCGTCACGTTGCCCATGGCGTTTGAAGCACAAGCTGCGGGCCAGGGCCGGGCGAAGAGCGTCAACAACGTCTGGTTGCGGTTGAACGAATCGTCCGGCGTAAAGGTAGGTCCGTCGTTCGACAGCCTGACGCAGATCAAGCAGCGGACCGACGAACCCTACGGGGCGCCGCCGCGGCCTGTTTCTGGGGAGTTCAAGCATCTCATCAAAGGCAAATGGACCGATGCCGGCCAGGTTTTTGTCCGGCAGGACGAGCCGCTGCCTGTGACGCTGGTTTCGTTGACCATCGAGGCGACGATAGGTGGCTGACATGATGACCCGCCCTGCGATTCCGTCAGACGCCGACCTCCTGGCGCCGCAGCTGCGCCCGCAAGATGTCATCGAGATCCAGGCCATGCACGGCCGCCACGTCGATCTTGCTGAGGCCGTGCGCACAGCCATACGGTGCTCGTCCAGCGCGTGGACTGCCTTTCTGGGTGATGAGATTGCCATGGTCGGCGGGGTAGCGGATGTCGGTTCGTTGCTGACAGGCAACATTGGCAGCCCGTGGCTGTTGGGCTCCCGGGTGATGTTCGCGCGGCCGGGTGTACTTACCCGCGTGGGGCGTCGGTATGTTGCGTTTATGCACACGACATACCCCGACTTGGTGAACTTCATCGATGCCCGAAACGATCGGAGTATTGCGTGGTTGCAACGTCTGGGATTCACCGTCCACACGGGGCGGCCCCTTGAAATGGGACCGGACCGGATGACCTTCTACCGCTTCACGAAATCGGCCTGATATGTGTACTCCTGCGGCAATACCTCTTGTGATGATGGCTGGTGTCGGCGTGTCGATGGTCGGCGCGGCGAACAGCGCCAAGGCGCAGCAGAGCAAGCTCAATTACGACGCGGAGGTGAGCGCAAACAATGCGCAAATCGCCGAGTGGCAGGCGCAGGACGCGATTCGAACCGGTCAGCGTGAGGAGCAAAGCAGCCGACTGAGCTACGCGGCGCTGAAGGGTACGCAACGTGCGGCCATGGCCGCCAATGGGGTGGCGCTGGACGAAGGAAGCGCGGTCGATATCCTGACGACGACCGACTACATGAACGACACCGACGCCGCGACGATCCGCACCAACGCCTTGCGCACTGCCTGGGGCTACCGGACCCAGGGCACGAACTACAAAGACAACGCGGCGGCGCTGCGCGCGGGCGCCACGGCCACCAGCCCGGCCTCAGCCGCGGGCCTAAGCCTGCTCGGCGGAGCCGGCCAGGTCGCCAGCAGCTGGTATCGCTACTCGCAAGCGACCAAATAACGGAGGTCCAAGGTGCCACGCGTTCCTACCGTAGACGCGCCCCGCGTAGGGCCGAACTCGCTTCCCGGTGTCCGCCAGCAGGCAGGAGCAGCCAATATCGGCGAGCAAATAGCCGCCCGGCAGACGGCTGATCTGGGCAGGGGGCTGATGGAGGCAGGAGCCATCGGCACCGACTTGCTCGCCGACATGCAGCAGCACGCGAACCAGTTGCGTGTGGACGACGCCGTGAACCAGGCGAAGGAGGCGGCGCTCAAGCTGACCTTCGACCCGCAGACCGGCTATACGAACGTCAAGGGCGTTCAGGCGCTGCAGCGCGATAGCGGTCAGCCGCTGGCCATCGAGTACGGGGATCTGCTGAGCAAGCAGTTCCAATCCATCTCGGAGGGCTTGGGGAACGATGCCCAGCGGCTTGCCTTCAGCCGGGCGTCCTTGGACATCGGAACGCAATTCCAGGCTCAGGCTACCCAGTACGAGGGCGAGCAGTTCCGCACGTATGCGCAGTCGGTGCGCGAAGGGACGATCACCAACGCCTCCAACGAGATCGCTCTCTATTACAACGACCCACGCAAGATCGACGAAAACATACTGTCGATGCGCGCGGCCGTCGCGGATCTCGGCCGGATGAAGGGCCTTTCGGCCACGCAGATCGAAGCGCAAACGCGCAAAGCCACCAGCGCCGCCCACCTGACGGCGCTGACGGCGGCGCTTCAAAAGAATGACGTGGTCTACGCGGACGGCTACATGCGGAAGTATGCCGGCCAGATGGACGCGGACGACATGCTGAGAGCGAACGGTCTGATCACGAAGCAGATGGATGCCCGCCTGGGCGCGGCCGCCGGCATGGCGACCGTCAACAAGGCGTTGCCGCGCCTGATGCCCACCCCGGGGGATCGGTTGGTGAACTTGATGACGGCCGGCGGGACGCAAATGCCGCCGGGGTTGACCGATCTCGTCGCGATCGCGGAGAGCGGAAATCGGGACCTCAATCCCGATGGCTCCGTCGTAACGTCGCCTGCGGGCGCCAAAGGCCGCATGCAGGTCATGGACGCGACGGCGCGAGACCCGGGCTTCGGCGTTACGCCCGCGCGAGACGATAGTCTCGAAGAGCGCGCCCGGGTAGGCCGTGAATATGTCGAAGGGCTGCTGAAGCACTACGGCGGCAATCTCACCCAGACCTTGGCCGCCTACAACGCCGGGCCGGGCAACGTCGACAAGGCGCTCGCCGCGGCCGAAAGGGCAGGGGATTTGGCCAACTGGATGAACTACCTGCCCAAGCCCAAAGAAACGATCCCCTACGTGACCGGCATCCTGGCCAAGTTCGAAGCGGGCCAGGGCACGCCGAACAAACCCACGCTAATGGAGCTTGAGCGGAACGTGCGCGACGAGATGCAGGGGCAGAGCTCCGAACGTATTCGTGTCGCGGTCGAGGCGGTTACGCAGCAGTGGGAGACGGTCAACAAGGCTATCAAGCAGCGCGAGGACGAGGCGGTCGCCGGGGCCATGCGCGAGCTTGTGGCGAACGGCGGCCGGTATGCGGATTTGCCCCTGGCGGTGCGCGCGACGATCCCGGCTGGGGAGGTTGACAAGGTCATCAGCTTCGCCGGCAAGATCGCGAAGGGTGAGGACCGCACCAACGAGGCTGTCTATCAGAAGCTGGCCGGAGATCCAGGCTATCTCCACAGTTTGAGCGACAACGCCTTCTACCAGCTGCGCGCCGAGTTGAGCGAGTCGGACTTCAAGACGTTCGCGAACCAGCGCGGCGCGGCCGCCGGCCGAGGCGCCGACAAGGCGGACGAGCTCAACACATCGGCGATCAACTCCACGCTGAACAACCGCTTGGCGACCCTCAAGATCGACCCGACGCCCAAGGACGGCTCGGCCGATGCCGCGCGGGTCGGGGCAATCCGGAAGTTTGTAAACGACGCCGTGCTCAGCCAGCAGAAGGTGAGCGGCAAGCAAATGACGGACCGAGAAACGGAGGAATTCGTTGATGGGCTTTTCGCGAAGTCGGTCCAGTTCCGCGGGTTGTTCGGCACCACCAATGAACGGATGCTCACGGTGAAAGCGGGTGACATCCCAAGCGATGTGAAAAAGGCCCTCAAGGCCGACTTCAAGAAGAACGGCATCGACGACCCTACGGACTCCGACCTGCTGGGCGCGTACTGGAAGCTGGTTGCGGCTCAGGATCGACGGCGCGCCGGCCGGGATGCATTTATTCGAGAAAGGAATGCCGTAGATGGCAGCTGAGGACATGGGCACCGCCGACGCGGTATCGGCCTATCTGAATGACCCGACGCCGCCGGCAGCGGTAGATCCCGCGGGTGCGACGCGGGTGTCCGTAGCCGTCGCCTTGGGCAGCAATCCCGACCTGGAGGCTGAATTGCGTCAGGTCGCGACGCGGACCGGCGTGCCGATCGATTCCGTACGCCGGCACCCCGAGGAAGTGAAGCGCGAAGCGGCCCTCTCATCTTTCGATTTTGAGCGACTGGCTCGTGACTATCCGACCACGGCGGGCTACCTGGCCGGCGTCGAGAATGCGCGTATCGCGCACGACGACGTCGGCAACATGGGCCTGCTAGAAAAGGGCCTGCGCGGTCTGTCGAACGTGGGCAAGGCGGCGGCCTCCGCGCTGCCGCAGGCGAGCGGTGCGCTGTGGCGTGTGGGGCAAGGTGTTGCGGAGCACTTCGCTCCGCTGCTGGATCCTCTGGCCGGCACCTTGCTTCCGGAAAACCCCCTGCGCCGCGTAGCGGCCGGCATGGCCGCTCAGGGCCGGGCCGGCGAGGCGGCTGCCAAGGACCTGATGCCCCAGGCGTCGGGGGACATCGAGGCGGGGGTCTACTCTGGCCTCCAGTCGCTGGTGACGATGGGCTTGACGCTGCCGGCCAGTATCGCCACGGGCAACCCCGCACCCACGCTCTACGGCATGTCGGCGATCACCGGCGGGCAGGCGTACGGCCAAGCGCGCGAGGCCGGCCTGGACCCCTATCGGGCTATGCTTTTCGGCACCTCCCAAGCCGCAATCGAATATGCAACGGAGCGCCTGCCGGTTGGCCGCTTCGTTCATGACATGAAGGCGGGCACGCCATTCTGGAGCATGCTTCTGCGCCAGGTATCTGCGGAAATCCCGGGCGAGCAGGCGGCGACCGTCTTGCAGGACCTGAACGAATGGGCGGTGATCAACCCCGAGAAACCATTTTCCGACTACCTGGCCGAGCGTCCGAGTGCTGCCGCGCAGACGTTGGTGGCGACCATCGTGGCGTCGGGTGGCGCGGTCGGCACGGCTCAGCTGGCCAACGTGGCGGCTGACCGGGTGACAGGCCGCGTAGCCCGTGCTGAACGAGCCCAGCTGGACGGCCAGCTGCTGACCGAGTTGGACGCGGCTGCCGCAGCTTCGAAATTGCGCACGCGCGCGCCCGATGACTTTCAGGTCTTCGTGAAGCAGGCCATGGCCGACGGCTCGGTGCAGGACGTCTACATCCGCGCCGAAGACTTGGCCCAGTCTGGGGTGGACGTGGTGCAACTCGCGCAAATGTCGCCGGCCGTGGCTGCCCAGTTCGAACAGGCCCAGGCCACAGGCGGAGACGTCCGAATTCCGGTGGACGAGTATGCCGCCCGTGTCTCGGGCACCGACCTATCGCAGGCGCTATTGCCGTTCCTGAAGACCGACCCCGCCGGCATGACGCAGGCCGAGGCCCAGGATTTCATG
This sequence comes from Shinella sp. 1A1, assembly GCF_055379515.1. NCBI lineage: Bacteria > Pseudomonadati > Pseudomonadota > Alphaproteobacteria > Hyphomicrobiales > Rhizobiaceae > Shinella > Shinella sp. 1A1. The sequence continues at coordinate 9,456 of NZ_AP039673.1, read as the reverse complement.
CAGAACCGCGGGGAGCAGCTGCGCGCCGAGGTCGACAGGATCATCGCGGAACGCGAGGAGGACGCCCAGTTTAAGGAGTCTCGCGACCTGGTGGAGGGCGAGCTCATGGCCCAGCTGGAGCAGGCTGCCCGGTTCACCTCCGACGTAAATCGAGCCTACGCCGGCATGATGTCGAACTTCTACGCTGTCCAGGCCGCGCGCCTGGGCGTCACGGCGCAGGAGTTGTACCAACGCTACCCGGTCCAGATTCGCGCTGAGGGCGTGGGCCAGCTGGACCAGGCCATGAAAGCCTACCCTCCCACGGGTTGGAAGCATACGGCCGACGGCGTGGACGCCGCGGCGATGTGGGGCGGGCAGGAAGGCACCAAGGCGGTCTTCTGGACCGATCTGGCCGGCGGTCTGGGACAGGACGCGCCGGGGCTGGCTGGCTATTCCCATTCGCTGGGCCGCTCAGCGGTCAGCCATATTCGGGGCAAACATGGGGACTCAGCGACTGAAGGGCGACGCGGACAGGTCGCAGTGACGGCCGACGACCTTGCGCGAATCCCCGATATCGTGACGGCCTACGATGACATCCGCACCGATTTGCGATCGGAGCAAGGCGCGCAGCGCGTGGCGTATGCCAAGGCAGTGAACGACGGTGTGCTGGTCTATATCGAGGACGTGAGCCGCAAGCGCAAGGACATGCGTGCAGTCTCGATGTGGAAGTATCCGGCCGGGACCGATGCGCAGACGGTGCTGTCGACCGCCCTAGAAGGCGGCGCCGAAAAAACAAAAGCCCGGCAAGCCGGGCTTTTGGGGGACGTACCCCGCTCACTTTCGGACTATGAATCCGACGCGCAGGCGCGATCACCGGAATCCAGTATAGACCCGGACGACCGTGAGCTCAAGCAGGGAGAGCAAAACGCGCGCGGCGCCTACAACGTCGACACCCGCACGATTTCGCTGCTGCAAAACGCGGACCTGTCCACCTTCCTGCACGAATCGGGCCACTTCTATCTGGAGGTCCTGACCGATATCGCGGGCCAGCCGGAAGCGCCCGCGGCAGTCCGGGATGACGTTCAAAAGCTGATGGAATGGTTTGGCGTTCAAGACCTGAGCGCCTGGAATTCCCTGGACCTGGAGGGCAAGCGGCCCTTCCATGAGCAGCTTGCACGCGGCTTTGAGGCATACCTCTTCGAGGGGAAGGCGCCGACCCCGGAAATGCAGGGTTTGTTCCAGCGCTTCCGCGCGTGGATGGTGGCCGTGTACCGCTCCCTTTCCGCCCTGAACGTCGAACTGTCCGACGAGGTGCGGGGGGTGTTCGATCGCATGCTGGCGTCCACCGAGCAGATTCGGGAAACGGAATCGATGCTGGACTACAAGCCGGCGTTCACCTCCGCCGAGCAAGCCGGCATGACGCCGGAGGAGTGGGCGCAGTACCAGGCTCTCGGCGTCGAGGCGACCCTAGACGCCGTCCAGCAACTGGAGGCCCGCAGCATTCGCGACATGAAATGGCTGTCGGGCGCGCGCAGCCGGGCAATCGCCCAGTTGCAGCGCGAGGCCGCCGAGAAGCGAAAGGCCGTGCGCAAAGAGGTCGAAGCTGAGGTGATGGCCGAGCCGATCAATCAGGCCAAGACGTTCATGAAGCGGGGCATCGATCCGATGACGGGCCAAGCCGCAGAGGGTCCGACCAAGTTGCAGATTGGAGCGCTGAAGGACCTGTACGCGGGCCAGGCCCAAGCCCCGGAATGGACTGGCTTGGGCTACGGAAAATACGGGATGCTGGCGGAAGATGGGCTCCATCCCGATATCGTCGCCGACCGGTTTGGATTCGATTCGGGCGATGGGCTGGTACGCGCTCTACTGGCCGCGGAGGATCCGCGCGCCAAGATCGAGGCCCTGACGGACCAGCGCATGCTGGAGCGATACGGTGACCTGACGGACGCGGAGAGCATCGCGCGCGCGGCGGACGAGGCCGTGCACAACGAAGCCCGCGGCCGATTTATCGCTACCGAAGTGAATGCCCTGCAGCGCGCGCTCGGCCAGCGCCAGGTGCTGGCGCGCGCCGCGCGCCAGTTTGCCGAAGCGACCATTGCGCGCCTGCGCATCCGGGACGTGCGGCCCAGCCAGTGGGCCGTGGCCGAAGCGCGCGCGGCGCGCGCCGCCGAAACGGCGCTGCGCAAGAACGATTTGCAGGCGGCCGCCGTGGAGAAGAAGCGCCAGTTGGTGAACAACTACGCCACGCGCGCGGCGCAGGCCGCCCAGGCCGAGGTCGAGAAGGGCCTGAATTACATGAAGAAGCTGGCCAATTCGACCTCGCAGTCTGGCATGCGCGGCGAATCGCTCGTGCAGCTGAATGCGCTGCTGGCACGCTTTGACCTTCGCACCAGCGTGTCGCTGCGCCAGATTGACGCAGCGAAGACCCAGACCCTGGCCGAGTTCATTACCAGCGAATCGGAGCGGCTTGACGCCGTAATGCCCGACCTGCCGGCCTATATCCTGGACGAGGGGTTCCGCCGTCACTATAAGGACATGTCGGTCGAGGAGTTCCGCGGTCTGGTCGATAGCGTGCGCCAGTTGGCGAACTTGGCGCGCCGCGAGCAACAGATGTACACGGCCCTGCGCGATATGTCGTTCGACGAGGAGCGCGGCGCGATCCTGGCGCGGTTGCAGGAGTTCAATCCCCAGGCCTTCGATGCGGCCGGGGAACCTTTGGCGCGCGAGCCGGAATTCGTGCCGAACATCCGCAAAGCGGTGGCCAAGTTGGGGGACGGCTTTTCCGGTGAATTTCTGAGCGCCGAAACGATCCTGGATATCCTGGAGGGAGGCAAGTTCGGCCAGGTGCACGAATCATTGTTCGGCCGAATGAGTGCGCGGGCCAATTGGAAGGCCACGCGAATGGAGAAGGTCTACCGCGACCTTAAGCCCCTGTTCAAGCAGTGGAGCCTCAAGGAACGGCGCGACTATGGCCGCAAGGGCATCGCCGTGGCCAGCATCGGGACCAGCATTACCCGGGAGAATGCCCTTGTGGCGGCGCTGCTGTACGGGAACGCGGATGGCCGCAAGCGTCTGGCGAACTATGGATGGAGCGACTACAGCATGCAGGGCGTGCTGGAGGTGCTGGATGAGCGCGACTGGAAGCTGGCGAACGCCATCTGGGAGCAATTCGACACCAAGCTCTGGCCCGAGCTCGAAGCGCTGAACAAGCGCACGCGGGGCAAGGCGCCGCCGAAGGTGGAGGCTTTACCTTTCCCGACCCGATACGGCGAGGCCAGAGGGGGCTATTTCCGGCTCAAGTACGACACGGACCTGGACGAGCGCGCCCATCGCTTCGACGAAGGCGCCGCCGTGCGCGAACTGCTGGGTGGCGGTATGGGCATGTCCGCCAAGACGAACCAGGGCGCCAGCACGCAGCGCAAGGACGGTGTGGTCATGCGCCCGCGCTTGGACCTGGGCGTATTCGTGGAGGCCGTCAACGAGACGGTACACGATCTGGCCCTGCGGGAGGCCGTTGCCGACACGATGCGCCTGCTCAACGACAAAGGTATCCAGACGGCTATCAAATCGTCGGTGGGCGTACCGGCCTATCGGGCGCTGATCAACCGAGTGCGCGAGATCGCGGCGCCGCCGCGCAATCCGTCCGGGTTCATCGAGAAGATCCTGGCCAGCGCGCGGCGCAACACGATCGTTGTGCTGATGTCAGGCGTGAAGACGGCGCTGCAAAACGTTATCGGTCTGGTGCCGGCGCTCACGCGCGTGAACGCGGGCAGCATCGGACTAGAGATGGCCCGGTTCTATAGCCCGGCCATGGCCGAGCGCTACCGGTTCGCGATGGAGAATTCCGAGTACATGCGCCACCGGTACCAGAACTTCGATCGCGATCTGAACGACATGGCCGCAAAGCTCACGGTAAAGGGGCGGCTGCTGCCCGATACGGCGACCATGCTGGCGCTGATGGGCATGGTAGACCGTGGGATATCGGTACCGGTCTGGAATGCCGCTTTCAAGGATGGCATGGCCCAATTCGACAATGACAGCGCCCGCGCTGTCGACTATGCGGACCACATCGTCCGGCAGACCCAGGGCAGCGGGCGGGACGTAGATCTGCCGAAGATCATGTCGGGGCACGGCGGGTACGGTCAACTGAAGCGACTTTTCACGATGTTCTACAGCTACTTCAACAGCCAGCTGCAGATGCTGGTGCGCGCCGGCGCGATCGCGAAGAGGGAAGCCAGCAGCAACCCGGGCATGGCCGTGGGCAAGTTCACCTTGCAATTCGTGATGATCGCCGTGATGCCGGCGATCTTGACAGAAATGATGATGGGCAACGGCGGGGATGACGAGGACGACGACAAGCTGGCCAAGCGGTACGCCCGGGCCCTGGCGATGTACGGCGCCGGCATGTTCCCGATCGTGCGCGACATTTCGTCCTACACCTGGTCCGTCTTCGACACCGACACCTATAACTTTGGCTACAAGATCAGCCCCGTGCAATCTGCCGGGGAGGGAGTGGTGAAGGGCATTCAATCGCTGGGCGACATCCTGGCCGGCGAGGGCGACATCGTTGACACCAAGAACGCGATTATGGGGACAAGCTTTGCTTTCGGGTTGCCCGGCAAGCTGATTTCGGATTTCGTCGCCGGCGCCAATGCCTGGATGAGCGGCGATGCCGGCCCCGAGGCGCTGCTGTTCGGGGCGCCCCGCCGATAGCCGGGTGTACATACGTCGTGCGGGCCGGGCCAGAATCGTCGCAAATTTCACCGGTGCGCGACCATGACGATCAGTTCAAACTTGCGGCGGGCGGGGCCTTATAGCGGCAACGGTTCCGCCACCGCGTTTCCGTTCGATTTCAAGGTATTCACTAAGAGCGACGTCTTGGTGACCCTGACGAGTTCGACCGGCATCGAGTCTACGCTTGTGTTGGACTCGGACTACACCGTCACCTTGTCGAGCGACCAAGACAGCCAACCGGGCGGTACTGTTACCTACCCGGTTTCTGGCGCACCGTTGCCGACCGGCCTCAAGCTGACGTTTTCCGGCAATTTGCCGTACTCGCAACCGACTGACATTCAGAACTCAGGCGGCTTCTACCCCCAGGTGGTGGAGGATGCGCTCGACCGGCTGACAATCCAGACGCAGCAGCTGGTCGAGGAAATGTCGCGGACGGTAAAGGTCGGCATTTCTGACCCCACGCCGCCGGATGAGCTTTTCGCTTCGGTGCTGGCACGGGCGGATGCGTCCGCAAACGCGGCGGCGACGAGTGCAGTTGCCTCCGCCACGGCCGAGGACGGAGCAGAGGCAGCGGCACAGTTGGCTATGGACTGGGCTACCAAGATGAGCGGTCCGGTGGCTGGGAGCCAGTATTCCTCGAAGTACTACGCAACGCTGGCGTCCACCGCGCAGAAGTGGGGAACGAGAGGCATCGGGGAAGTCGTGGCCATTTGGGACCACCTGACCGGGGCTGAGGTGCCTCCCACGAACGATCCGTCTATTCGCTACATCAAGCTAACTGCCTCGGATACCTACAACGCCGGCGTGCTCACCAGTGAGGTTGTAAGTGGCTCCGCGCCATTGGTCATTGCCACGGCGGTGATTAGCTTAGCCGGCAGCCCGCTCAATGGCGCCACTGTCAACCTGATCAATACCGAACGTCGGGTGCTGCGCGCCGGCGCCTCTGGGACGGTAGAGAACGACGCCTTGCAGAACATCACTGGAGCGGTCGCGTCATTCTTCCGGGCAGTCACGGCGGTAGCGACGGGCGCGTTGTCCATGTCGCAATACGCTCCATCCGCCGCGGCGGTTGGCACTGGCGGCGTCGATAACGCGCGGATCAGTTTCGATGCTTCGGCGGTCGCGCGCACGTCCACCGAAACGCGCCCTAAGAACCAGGGTATTACCTATTACATGAGGGTCCGCTGATGCCTTACGCCATCGACAACCAGATCAGCACGGAACCCATCGCTGGTGGGATCGAGATCACAATCGATCAGTACCTCGCGGGTTTGAGCGGCATGGCGCAAGGCCTCTTGGTCAGAGTACGGGGAGGAGTGTTTGCGGTTGAAGCGCCCGCGGAACCTGAACCGGAGGCCGAGGCACCTGTCGAACTGGGTCCTATTACGATCTTCGCGACTCGCGAGTATTTGGAACGATTTACGGACGAGGAGTACGCTGCAGCGCGCTACAGCGCCAACTTCCGCGTGCAACGCACCCTCGACTCGATGATCGCGGCGGGCTGGATCGATGTATCGGACCCGGCTGTGGCGGTCGGCCTCGATTTCATGGTGGCGGAAGGAGTGCTCAGCGTCGGACGAAAAGTGCAATTGCTGCAGCCCAAGGCGGCTGCGACATGATCCAGGATCCGCCTGGCCTGAGCCAGGACGCGAAGGCGATCTTGGTGGCGCTGCACGAGATGCAGGCCGACTGGCGCCGCGATACCGATGCGAAGTTCGACGCGCTGCAAAAGGAAATGCTGGCGGTGTCGGCCGGTGTAAAGACCGCCTTCCCTGGTGGCGACTGCGACGGGCACCGCCGTTATCACGAATTGATCATCGAGCGCGAGGAGCAACGTCAGCTGATCCGCCGGGAGGTCATCACGCATCTGATCAAAGGTAGCACCTGGGGCGCGCTCGTAGGGCTGTTGTGGATGCTATTGCGCAACGCTAAGGACTTTCTCAAATGAACTTCGACACGGCATTCGATCGCCTCATTGGGCACGAGGGCGGCTACAGCAACCACCCGGACGACCCAGGCGGCGAGACCATGTGGGGCGTGACCATCGCGGTCGCACGGGCCAACGGGTACGCCGGGCCCATGCGCGACCTGCCGCGCGACACCGCCAAGACCATCTACCGCGCGCAGTATTGGGACAAGGTGAAGGCGGACAGCATGCCCTTCCCGGTCGCATTCCAGGTGTTCGACGCCGCGGTGAACCATGGCCCAGGGCAGGCCGCCAAGCTTCTGCAGCGCACGGTCGGGGTGGCAGACGACGGCATCATTGGGCCCAAGACGCTGGCAGCTGTCGCGGCCCGCGGCGCGGCGGCCATCCTGCTTGCCTTCAACGCCGAGCGCGAGCAGTTCTACACGGACCTGAAAACGTGGCCCAGCTTCGGCAAGGGCTGGTCGCGGCGCGTCGTCGCCAATCTGCGGTACGCCGCGGGGGACATCTGATGAACTTCGATTGGAAGGGCGCGCTGGGCAACCTGGCGCCGATGCTCGCCACCGCATTGGGCGGCCCCCTGGCCGGCGGTGCGGTGGCCGCGATCACTGCCGCGCTCGGCCTTGGGCCGGAAGCCTCCGACGCCGAAATCGCCAAGAAGCTGGCCACGGCTAGCCCGGACACGCTGCTGCAACTGAAGAAGGCCGAGCAGGAATTCGCGACGCGTATGGCCGAACTGGGCTTCAAGAGCGAAGCGGACCTGGAGCGCATCGCGGCAGACGACCGGGCCAGCGCGCGGCTGCGGGAAGTCGAGCGCCAGGACTGGACGCCACGCATCCTGGCCTACCTCGTCACCGCCGGATTCTTCAGCATGCTGGCTTTCCTGTTCTTCGCGCCGGCGCCGGACGGCAGCAAAGAACCGATCTTCATCCTGCTGGGGTCGCTCGGCACCGCGTGGACGCAGATCATCGCCTACTACTTTGGCAGCACGGCGGGGGGCCAGAAGAAGTCCGAACTGCTAGCCAAGACGAAGCCCTAGACTTTCGGCGGTCGCAGGTTGCGGGCGATCACGGCCGGCTCGTCGTCCAGGAGCAGCTTCACGCTGTGGATCGCCGCGAAATGGCTGCCGACCTCTTCTTTCCATCCCCGGTCGATGACGTCGACCAGGTCCCGTGTCTGTTGCACTACGCCGTGCAGCCTGCTGATTTCGGATAGCAACTCGCGCTCGATGCTGACGGGAAGCGAGATCTTCCAGAGGGCGACGAGTCGGTCAAGAGGGATCGGCGGAGTTCGAGCGGGCTTGCCCATGGTTCTGATGACTGTATAAAAACACAGTATAATGGGTTTTGCTTTGGCACGGGCGGACGCGTTCGGTTACAGTCTGTGTTTCTTCCCCCGCGGAGCTCGCCATGCGATCCATCTTGATGGCTGTGATTTTTAGCGCTGTGGCTGCCCCGGCGCTGGCGCAAATGAACTGCAACGTGATCGGGGCTACGACCTTCTGTAACGACGTGAGCGGCAATAGCTACACGGCAAACACGATCGGCGGCACAACGTTCATCAACGGTTCGAACGGCTACACGGCTACCCAAAACACGATCGGTGGCACTACCTTCGGGAATGACAACGCCGGCGGGTCATGGAGCTCGAATACCATAGGCAGTACCACCTTTGGGAGCGACAACAGCGGGTACAGCTGGTCCGCCAACACAATCGGGGGCACGACGTTCATGAATGGTAGCGACGGATCTAGCGCGGCCTGCAACCAGATCGGCGCATCCCTTTTTTGCCAGTAAAGGCCTGCGTGACTTTTGCGTGACCTCGTTGAGCACTGTAGAGCAGCGTTAAGCAGTGGCAACAGCGGCCGCCTACCCTAAGTTATTGAAAAATAAAGAACATTTGTAAATCTACTTGCATGGGGTGCAAGGGGTCGCGAGTTCGAATCCCGCCGTCCCGACCAGCAGTTCCAAGGGAGTTAGTGATAGTAGTCACTAACTCCCTTTTCTTTTGCGTGACTTTTGCGTGACTTCTTCATCACGCGTATCGCCGTTTCAGCATCGTCAACGCGGGAGTGTGCGTTGCGGTTGCTGCAACTTTGTCGGCGTGCTCGATCAACTTGCCGAGCTCGGCCGCAGAGTAGTGCGATGTCACGCTGCCGTTCGTGTGACCCAACAGCACCTGCCTGTCTTCATGCGGCACATCCGCGGCCCGCAACCGGCGGCCGAAGGTGTGCTTCAAATCGTGCACGCGTAAGCGTCTGAAGCCGTCATGCGCAGGGTGCCCGTGGATCTCTGCCCACTTGGCCGCTGCGCGCTTGCGCGCTTTCCGCCAGGCGCTGTCGTTCATCCTGTGCAGCGCCCCGCCGTCATAGGGGAATACCCACTCTGGGTGTTGGCCCCGCTGGCCTTCGATCACCGCCCGCGCCACGCGGTTGAGAATGACCAGACGTTCCTGGCGGTTCTTCACCCCGCTGTCCTCGAAGCGTCCGCCGAAGTCAGGCGGTAGAAGGAAAACGGACGTGTGCAGCACTGGCACAGGAATTTCCCATTCCCAGCGCAGCTTGCAGACCTCTTGTTCGCGGCACCCGGTGTTCACCTTGTAAAGCGCCATGCGACGAAGGTGCCCAGGGAGTTCAGGAAAAAATATGTCCTGCTCATCCCAGCCCAGAGGGTAGGGCTGCCGTGGGGTCTTGTCGTCCACCATCTCGATCAACGGGACGGTGTCCAGCCAGGGCCGCTTACGTTCGTCGCGCCACTTTCGCGCGCACAGGTTCAATACCCGCACGACGCGCTGCAGCGCGATGTTGATGGTCCGCGGCG
>NZ_AP039672.1:0-1773658 GCF_055379515.1 Shinella sp. 1A1 | reverse complement strand
CCAGCCCGCCGCCGGCGAGCGCGGCCCGGCGCACCGCTACCGTATTGTTGAACATCAACCTGGGAGTGAGCTTGACCCTCTCGATGTCGGCCCCGTTCGAAAAGCTCCAGGACCGTTCCTCGCCGCCCCGGTTGTAGCAGATGCAATCATGGCTCGGGATTTCAAACGGATGGCCCGGAATACCGCGCCTTTGGAGATAGCCGGGCGCCGCGACGAGGAAGGCGGTCGTCCAGCCGATCCGGCGACAGATCAGACTGCTATCGGATACATCGCCTATGCGAACTTCGAGATCGATGCCCTCGCCAACGAGGTCAGAAGAATGTTCACGAAAGACGATATCGACTGACAAACCAGGCCGGCCCGCCAGGAAGGCGGGAAGCTGATCGCTGATGTAGAGGCCAAGCGCTGCTGGCAGGCTCATCTTGACCCTACCAGAAGCCACGACGCCGTCCGGCGAGGCCGTTTCGCCAAGCGCTTCCACCGCGTCGATAACCTTTTGCGCCATCGGGATCATCTGCTCTCCCTCGACGGTCAGGCGCAGTGCGTTGGTTGTCCGGTGAAACAGTCGGGTGCTGTAGTGCTCCTCGAGCGAAGACACCTGCCTCGACACCGCCGGCTGGGTCAGCCCGAGATCAAGCGCTGCAGCAGAGAACGACCCGGTCTCCGCAACTCGGAGGAATGATCTCAGCGCTGAAACGACATCCATCCCGATCGCCTTTCTGTGCCCCATACCAATACGAATAAGCGTTATGCCGAAACCTTAGGCCGGTTTCGATTGCGCGTCCATCCATTACGGATATTCTATATCCATAAGGACATTTCAAGTCCTTAATAGAGGAGAACGCCATGACGCAGCGCCTGAACTATGCCGCCCAGTCGCCTGAATTTTTCAAGAAAGTCTCTGAACTCAGCATGTCGTTGAAGGACAGCGTGATCGAGCAGTCGATCCGCGACCTCGTCAATATTCGTGCTTCCCAGATCAATGGCTGCGGCTTTTGCCTCGACATGCATGTGAAGGAAGCGAAGATTCACGGCGAGAGCGAGCTGCGCCTCTATCACGTCGCGATCTGGCGTGAATCCAACTTGTTCGCGCCCCGTGAGCGGGCGGCGCTGGCCTGGACCGAAGCCGTCACCGAGCTGCCCAAGGGCGGCATTCCCGACGAACTGTACGAACGGGTCCGTGGCCAGCTTTCCGAGAAGGAAATTTCCGACCTGACTTTCTCGATCATGGCCATCAATGCCTGGAACCGCGCCAGCATCGCCTTCAAGGCCGTACCCGGCTCGGCGGACAAGCTTTACGGCCTGGAAAGGGCCGGCCTCAACTGAGCATTTCCAGTCGACACGGTGGCGCTTCTGCGCCGGATAATGATGTAAAAACAGCAGACAGAGGGAAGATCATGAAAATCGTCATCATCGGCGGAACCGGCCTGATCGGTTCGAAGACCACGGAACGTCTGCGGGCAAAAGGCCACGACGTGATCGCTGCCTCGCCGAACACCGGGGTCAATACAATCACCGGCGAAGGTCTCGCCGAAGCGCTCGCCGGGGCCGAGGTCGTCCTCGATCTCGCCAATTCCCCGTCGTTCGAAGACAAGGCGGTGATGGAGTTTTTCGAGACTTCCGGCCGCAACCTGCTTGCAGCAGAAAAGCGCGCCGGCGTGAAACACCACGTCGCGCTGTCCGTCGTAGGGACGGAGCGCCTGCAGGAAAGTGGCTACTTCCGGGCCAAACTCATTCAGGAAAAGCTGATCCGCGAGGCCGGCATTCCCTATACGATTGTCCACTCCACCCAGTTCATGGAGTTTCTCGCCGGGATCGCCCAGTCGGCCCTGATCGAGGGCAAGGTTCATCTGTCCCCGGCCTTTGTTCAGCCGATCGCCTCCGATGACGTCGCGGACGCGATGGTCGACGTGGCGCTTGGAAACCCCATGAATGGACTGATCGAGATTGCGGGCCCCGAGCGCTTCCGGCTCAACGAGCTGGTCGCCCGCTATCTGGAATCGACGGGTGATACCCGGCAGGTCGTTGCCGATCCGCAGGCCAGATATTTTGGCGCGCACCTGGAAGATGGCTCGCTCGTCTCCGACGACAATCCACGCCTAGGCAAAATCGGCTTCGAACAGTGGTTCGCCACCGCGCCACGCAAATGACCCGTCTTGAAAGGAAGAATATCATGATCAGTAAGACATTTGCCGCGATGGCCATCACGGCGCTCGCCGCTGGTGGCGCCGCCGCGCACGATGCACCGGGCGGTTCGGCATCCAAGGTCACCCTTGTCTATGAGCATCAATTGCCCACTGTGCCGGGCAAGAGCCTCAAAGGCGTTCTCGTCGAATACGGTCCGGGTGGCTATTCGGACGCGCACACGCATCCTGAAAGTGCCTTCATCTATGCCACGGTGCTGGAAGGATCGATCCTCAGCCAGGTCAATGACGGTCCGGTCAGGGAATACAAGGCCGGCGAAAACTTCTCCGAGATGCCGGGCGACCGCCACGGCGTCAGCAAGAATGGCAGCGACGAGAAGCCCGCCAAGCTCCTTGCCGTCTTCGTGGTCGACACCGATCAGAAGGACCTGACCTTCCCGCTCAGGAAGTGACGGCCTCAGCAGGGTCGGATGCAACAACTACATCCGGCCCTTCTTCCTCATCATCCCGGAGCGACCCGCATGGCCGGCGACCTGCCCTCTCTCACATTCCCAATCGTCGATCTCCTTGGTGTGATCGGCATCATTGTCTGGCATGCGCAGGGCAAGGGTCGACCGACGGCGCGCCTTATCGTTCAAATCCTTTTTTTTACAGCGATGACAGTCACCCTGCTGTCGTCCGGTATTCTTCCGCATCGGGGAACGGCAGGTGAACTGGACGGCGTGAATGCCTATCTCGGCACATCCGCGCGCATTCTCTGGTGGGTTCATCTCGCATGGGCGACGATCGGATTTGTGCGCCTCTACATCGTCCTCGATCGCAGGCCGCAGGAGGCGAGGTTGATCCAGGATCTGATCGTCGCCGGCGTTTACCTCGGCGTCACTCTCTCCATCATCGGCTTTGTATTTGGCGCACCGATCGGGACACTCGTCGCGACCTCCGGTGTCGTCGCCATCATCCTGGGCCTAGCATTGCAGAACACCTTGGGCGACCTGTTTTCAGGCGTGGCCCTCACGCTTGGCCGCCCGTTTTCGATAGGGGACTGGATCCAGCTCGCGGATGGTACAGAAGGACGCGTCATCCAGAACAACTGGCGCTCGACGCAAATCCTCACGCCGGCACACAACGTCGTCATAGTGCCCAACAGCGCTCTCGCAAAACTCAGCCTCACCAATCTCACGCGCCCGGATGAATCGCATCTCGTCACGCTGGTCATCCGCATTGTGGCCGACCGGCATCCTTCTGCAATCGGTGCTGTTCTGACATCCGCACTCAAGGATTGCCGGTACATCGTCCAGGAACCGCCTCCTGTGGCCGCGTTGAAGGGCATCGATGCGATCGCGGTGGATGTCGAATTGCAGTTCCGCGTTCTCAGCCCGGCCGATCGCACACCGGCGCGCAACGAGGTCATCGATGTCGTCAGCCGCCATTGTGGGTCGCATGGTCTTCACTTCGCCGTGCCGGCCCACGCCTACCTCGTTGTCCCGAACGAGATGCGTGATGACAGCCAGGCAAGACCACTCGCCATTCTACCCGGCGCGTTTTAACACCCAGTCGAAGGTTCCGGCCCAGATGCCCGGATCGATCTCCTGCTCCAGTATCGTCGCAAGGTCGGCAAGCGTGACCCTGCGAAGAGCTGCCCGCCAGGCTTCGTCAGCCTCCCACATGATCCTCGCCACGGCGCATGGGCCACTCTCGCAGTAGCCTTTCGGTCGGCAGGGATTGTTGGCCCGGATGTTTTGGCAAACGAATGTCCGCCCGGTCCCCTCGACCGCCTCGACGACATCCAGAAATGTAAGCTCTGCCGGCGGCTTCGCCAGACGGTAGCCCCCCGACGGGCCAAGCGTCGTGTGAACAAGACCTGCCTGTGACAGGCTTTGCAGGGCTTTGGAAAGATATTCCTTTGGAAGCCCGTGGAATTCCGCCAGCGCTTTGGTCGACAGATATCGCCCTTCAGGCAGGCCAGCGAGAATGGCGCAACAGTGGAGCGCCCATTCGACTTGGCTCTTGAGAATCATGCGGGAGCGCCCAGGCTTTTGAATTACGGATAAATCTTATCCCTATTTGGTAGCCTTGTAAATGAGCGCGTCCCGTCCGGGGTTTCCGAGTTTCAGCCCGCTCTTGATGAGAAACGAACCTGAGTCCCTGCTGTCACAGGTTAAGAATGGATAAATTACTCGTAGCAGACAGAACGACCGACTAGGCGCCTCTGCGATAGCTGACCTTACCCCCGCAGACTGTGACCGCGGGCTCGACTTCGTGCAATGCCTCCGCCTGCATCGCCTCGATATTGTAGGAAAGCAGGACGATATCGGCGAGATAGCCGCATTTCAGGCGGCCCTTGCGGTGTTCCATGAATTGGGCATAGGCGCCCTCGACCGTATAGGCCGCGAGCGCCTCCATCAGCGTGCAGCTCTGGTCGGGATAACCAGGTGCGAAGGGTTTGCGGCGGATGGCGGCCTGGATGCCGAGGAGGGGCGAGATCGGCGAGACGGGCCAGTCGGACGCGAAGGGGATATGGGCCCCAGCTTCGCGCAGGGTGCGCGAGGCCCAGGCATAGGGCCAGCGTGCCTGGCCGACGCGTGACAGCGTCGGTTCCAGCGGCAGGTTCATCGCGCCCGGCGGATGCTGCGGCTGCATGGCAGCGATAACACCGAGCTCGACGAGCCGCTGGATATCGGAGGGGCGGATGACCTCGACATGCTCGATACGGTGGCGGCTGTCGCGCGGGCCGTTCACGCAGCGAGCATGGTCGTAGCCGTCGAGGATGGAGCGCACGGACCCGTCGCCGCAGGCGTGCACCGCGATCTGCAGGCCGCGCCGGTCGGCCTCGGCGGCGAAGGCATTGAAGTGCTCCTGCGTGAACAGGGGCTCGCCATGCCAATCGGCACGATCGGCATAGGGCTCGTCCATATAGGCGGTCCAGCTGTCCAGAACGCCGTCCATGAAGGCCTTCACCATGCCGGAGGACAGCCATTCGGACCGGTAGCGCCGGGCCATCAAGGAGGCCTTCTCCAGCACATCGGGCGTCATGAAATTCTTGTAGTGGAAGGGAATCTGGGCCCGCACGGTGAGCGCGCCCTCGGCTTCGATCTCGGCCAGCAGTTCGAGCTGGTAGAGATTGCCGTCCATGTTGTGCAGCGACGTGATGCCCTGGCTCGCACAATAGGCAAGGCCCCGCTTCGTCATCTCCCTGTCGGCCGTGCGCTCGGCGTCCGTCGGCGGCCGCGCCGGCTCGCCGCCGGTGATGAGGCCAAGCGAGAGGCGCAGTTCGCCGCTCAGCTCCAGCACGGGTTCGAAGGCGCCCCATTCCCGCAGCTCGCCGCCGGCAAGCCCGTCCGCTCCCATGAGGATCTCGTTGCCGGGCGGCAGGTCCCTGCCATGCAGCAGGCCGGACGCCTCCAGGGCGCGGGTATTGGCCCACATCGTATGGCCTTCCGCTGCGGTCATGGCGAAGGGGCGGTCGGCGACGATCCGATCGAGATGATGGCGCGTGATGCGCTCGCCGCCCGGCAATATCTCGTGGTCGGCGCCCGTGGCGCGCAGCACCGCAGCCTGCGGGTTGGCCCTCGCGTGGTCGCCGATCTTCTGCGCCAGCGCATCAAAGCCGCGCACGCCGCCGAGATCGAGGCCGCCAAGCCCCATGGCGCCCCAGGCTAGATGCATGTGCGACTCGATGAATCCCGGCAGGACGGTCGCGCCACACGCATCGATCATCTCCGTCGAGCCGTTGCGCAGACCGAGAATCGCGGCCCGCTCGCCGATGGCCTGGATCTCGCCGTCCTTCACGGCAATGGCTTCCGCACGCGGAAGAGACGGGTCCATGGTCAGGACCCTGGCATTCTCGATGATCATATCGGCGGACATGGCGCAAAGCTCCATTGGGTTGTCATGCAGGTGGCCCGGCAGTCAGCGTGACTGCGGACGCAGCCTTGTGGTGGTGAGGATCGCGATGAGCGCCAGGCCGAGGAGAACGGCGGCGGTCAGCGTCATGGAGGCGACGGCGAGCTGCGGCGTGGCGGCCGAACGGAGCGACAGCCACATCAGAACCGGCAGGGTCTGGCTGTCCCGGTCCGTCAGGAAGAGCGCCATGATAAATTCGTTGAGCGAGATGACGAAGGCGAAGAGCGCCGAGGACAGGATGCCCGACAGGCAGCTCGGCAGCACGACCTCGATGAAGACGCGCAGCGGCCGCGCGCCGAGATCGAACGCCGCCTCGACGAGGCGCTGGTCGAGCGTGCGGAAGACGGCCTCCATCAGGAGAAAGACCAGCGGCATCGCCCAGAGCGAATGGGAAAGGATCACCAGATAGGGCGAGCCGAATGGCGACGCGCCGAAGATCTCCACCCGGCTGAAGGTCATGGCGATACCGAGGGCGAGCACGACGCCGGGCATGAACAGGGGCACAACGATCGCGAGGTAGAGAACCGGCGCACCGAAGAAGCGATGGCGCGTAAAGGCCCATGCGGCCGCTACGCCGGCGCAGGTGGACAGCACCATCGTGCCGGCCGCGATGGCGAGGCTGTTCGTCAGCGCGCGCACCCACTGCGGGCTGCTTGCGAAATCGCCGTACCATTTGAGCGACCAGCCGGTGATCGGAAAGCGCAGTTGCTGCCCACCGCTGAAGGACATGACAAGCGTGACGAAGATGGGGACCAGGATATAGGCCGCAAGCGTGATGCAGAAGGCTGTTCCGGCAAGGCGCAGCAGGCGGCCGCCCAGCGGCGAGGAGGCACGGGCAAGGCTAGACATGGAACGACCTCTGTTCAGGCTGCAGCCAGCGCACGAGAAGGATCATGGCCGAGACGCCGAGGGTCAGCGCCATGGAGAGCGCCGCCGCCATCGGCCAGTGATGCTTGCTGAGCATCTGGTCCTGGATGAAGTAACCGAGCGTCCAGAGCGTATCCGGCCCGAGCGCGAGCGGTGTCGCATAGGCGCCCATCGTCCAGATAAAGGCCTGGGCGAAGGCGGCAAGTAGGCCGATCCGCGTCTGCGGCGCGATGATATCCGCAAAGGTGACCCAGGGCGGCGCACCGAGATCGGAGGCAGCTTCCAGCGTGCGGCGGTCGAGACCATCGAAGACGGAAAGCAGGATGAAGAAGCAATAGGGCAGCGTGACATAGACGAGCCCCACCAGCGCAGCGCTCTCGGTATACATCAGGCTGATCCTGTCCTGGACGAGCCCGCTGGAGACCAGCGCGTAGCTAAGGAGCCCGTTCTTGGGAAAGATCGTCCACCAGCCGAAGATTGTGGCGATCTCCGAAACCAGCATGGGAAGAAGTGCCAGACCGACGAAGATGACCCGCCCCCGCCCCGGCCGCAGCCAGACTAAGAGCGCGAACGCATAGGCGAGCGCAACCGTGGCGACGGAGGCGAGGAGCGCAAGGCGCGCCGTGTTCCAGATGACGGTGAGGATCAGCGGATCGGAGACCAGGCGATGGTAGTTTTCGAACGTGAAGCCGGGCACGAAGGCGGTCTGCGGCTCGTGCTCGTTGAAGCTCATGCGCGCCATGTAGAGTGCGGGAATGCCGAACCCGGCGACCGAGAGACAGAGTGCGGGCGCCATCACGAGCCAGGCCGACAGGCGGCTTTCGCCGGGCCGGCTCATGAAAAGACCCGCATCGCGGCGGCCTCCCATCCGAGCGTCACATCCGCGCCGGGGGCGAAACCCAGATCCGCGTGATGGTCGGCAACCAGCGAAAGGCCGCCGGCAGTAAGGTGATAGCGCCAGCTGTCGCCGAGATATTCGACCGTATCGACCCGCATCTGCAGCCGGTTTGGCACGGCCTGCGCCTCCGGGCCGATGCGAAGGCGCGCGGGGCGCAGATAGAGCCGGTGCGCGCCCGTCGGCAACGGCTGCGCCAAGGTCAGCGGCAGCGATGCCCGGCCGGCATCGCGGTAGCCGTCGGCGTCGGCCAGGATCTCGAGACAGGAGCTTTCGCCAACGAAACCGTGCACAAACTCGGTGGTCGCCGCGCCGTAGACGACATCCGGGCGATCGATCTGCTCAATGCGCCCGCGGTTCATTACCGCGACCCGGTCGGAAAGGGCCATCGCCTCATCCTGATCGTGCGTCACATAGATCGCGGAAAAGCCGATCTTCTGGTGGAGACGACGGATTTCCGCGCGGAGCTGGAGGCGGAGCGACAGGTCGAGCGCCGAAAGCGGCTCGTCGAACAGCAGCACGGCCGGACGCACGGCAAGCGAACGGGCGAGCGCGACACGCTGGCGCTGGCCGCCCGAGAGCTGCTCGGGATAGCGATCCTCCTTGCCGGCGAGCCGTACGATATCGAGCGCTTCGGTAATCCTGCGGCCGATCTCGTCCCGCGGCACGCCCCGCATGCGCAGCCCGAAGGCGATGTTGTCCGCCACGGTCTTGTGCGGGAAGAGCGCACCCGACTGGAAGATCGTCGCCGTATCGCGCAGGTAGGGCGGCAGGTGCTGCGCCGGCGCGCCGTTGATGCGGATCTCGCCGCCATCCGGCGCCTCGAAGCCGCCGATGAGCCGCAGCGTCGTTGTCTTGCCCGATCCGGACGGGCCGAGCAGCGTGAGGAATTCGCCCTTTTCAAGCGAGATGGAAACATCCTCGACGGCCACGACAGCACCATAGGCGCGATGGAGCCGATCGAGTTCGAGAGCGGGTGCGGCGCGCGTCATCGGCTGGCCGACCGGGAAATCGCGAGCTTCATGCGGCTGTCAAAACCCGCATAGTCGGCGGTGATCTTCTCCCAGCCCTTCATGCTGATGAGCTGGAACCGGCTATGCACCTCTTCGTTGGACCGGGGATAATCCTTCCAATGATCGGGGACGACGACGTCCTTGCGGGACATGAAGACCATGGACTTCGCGAGGAACCGATCCTGCGTCTCCTTCTCCAGCAGGTAGTTGGAGAAGAGATTGGCAAGGTCGTTGTGGCGCGTGCCGCGAACCTTGAAGAAGCGGTCGGTCCAGCCCGTCGTCCCCTCCTTCGGCACGGCGGCCACGTATTCGTCGGGGCTGTCCTGCAGGAAGCCGAAGGCATCGGAGGAATAGGTCTGCGCGACGTCGGCCTCGCCCTGGTTGAGCACGGTCGCCTGTTCC
This sequence comes from Shinella sp. 1A1, assembly GCF_055379515.1. Lineage (NCBI taxonomy): Bacteria > Pseudomonadati > Pseudomonadota > Alphaproteobacteria > Hyphomicrobiales > Rhizobiaceae > Shinella > Shinella sp. 1A1. The sequence continues at coordinate 1,764,434 of NZ_AP039672.1, read as the reverse complement.
GCGCCCGTCATGTACCAGCGCGCCGGGCGCAGCTTGTCGAGTTCGGCAAAGAGCGGTTCGGCGCCCGTCAGCGAGTACATCTCGTCGATCATGTGGCTCGCCCCCTTTGTCAGAGCGGTGAGGGAAAGCGGCCAGTGCCAGGAGGAGCCGTCGAGCGTCACCTTGCCCGCCAGTCGCTCGTCCCACAGAAGGGACCAGCTGTCGGGCACGATGTCGAGCGACTGGCGCATGAGGAGCATGCAGGTGCCGATGGCGAACGGCACGCCGTAGCCTTCCGCGCCCGGCCGGGTCTCGTCGAAATAGGGATAGACGGCATCGAGATTGGGAAGCGCCGCGGTATCGTTCTTGAGGAAAAGCCCCTGGGCAATGCCCTGCAGGCTCACATATTCCTCGCCGACCGTGATGTCGAAAGGCGGGGTATCGACCGGGGCGGCCAATATCTGCGGCACCATCTGGTCCCAGCCGCCGACGCTCTCCACCACGGTTCCATACTGCGCATTGAACGGATCGATCACCGTTTCCTTGAAGACGGACTCATAGTTGCCGGACCACGACATCACGATGAGTTCTTCTCCCGCAAAACTCGTCTCGGCCGAGGCGACGGAGGCGCGCCCGATGATCGCGGGCATCGCCAGCGCGGCAATGCCTGCGCCGAGGAATGCGCGGCGGGAGAGCGGGATATTTTCGATGGTACTGCTCATTCTGGTGTTCCCCTTTTTATGGCGATGAGCGTGTGCCGGCAGCGCCGGCTACCGATCAGACGACCGGGCGATGGCCATTTTCATCCTTGTGTCGAAGGCCTGATAATCCGCGTTGATCTCGCCCCAGCCCTTCATGGTGATGAGCTGGAACATGCGGTGGAGATCCTCGTTCGAGCGCGGATAGTTGTGCCAATGGGCAGGCACGGCGACATCCCGGCGCGACATGAAGACCATGGATTTCGCCAGGAAGCGGTCCTGCGTCTCCTTCTCCAGAAGGTAGTTGGAGAAGAGGTCGGCGAGATCGCCGTGGCGCGTGCCGCGAACCTTCACGAACCAGTCCGTCCATGCGGACGTGCCCTCGTCCGGCACCCCGGCGATATATTCGTCGGGGTTGTCCTGCAGGAAGGTGAAGGCATCGGACGAATAGGTGAGCGCGGCATCCGCCTCGCCTTGGTTCAGGACGGCCGCCTGTTCCGCGCCGGTCATGTACCAGCGGGCGACCTTCAGCCTGTCGAGTTCGGCGAAGAAGGGTTCGGCGCTCGCCGTTGAATAGAGCGCGTCAAGCTTCGCGCCCTGCTTCAGAGCGGCAACGGAAAGTGTCCACCACCAGGAGGAGCCATCCAGTGTCGTCTTGCCCGCAAGCCTGTCGTCCCAAAGGAGCGACCAGCTGCTGGGAGGAAGGTCGAGGGATTTGCGTAGCATCAGCATGCAGGTGCCGCCGGCAAAAGGCACTCCATAATCCTCAGCGCCCGGCCGTGTTTCGGCGAAATAGGGATAGACCGCATCAAGATTGGGAAGGGCGGCTCTGTTGTTCTTGAGCCAGATCTTCTCCGCGACACCCTGAAGCGTGATAGCCTCTTCCGTGATCGTAATATCGAAAGGCGGATTATCGGCCGGTGCGGCGAGAATCTGCGGCACCATCTGGTCCCAGCCGCCGACGCTTTCGACGCGGGTGCCGTATTGCGCATTGAACGGGTCGACCACCGTCTCCCTGAAGACGGTTTCGTAATTGCCGGACCACGGAACGACGATCAGTTCCTCGCCGGCAAAGCTCGTCCCGGCCGAGGCGGCGGAAGCACGCCCGATGATGGCGGGCATAGCCAGTGCGAGAGCGCCGGCGCCGAGGAACTGCCGGCGCGACAGTGCGGTTTTTCCTTCAATGCGCTTCATGCTTTCCTCCCTCTGGTCCTTGCGGGTGATGACATGCACGTCACATGGCGTCGGCCGGTACGGGCTCGCCGCGGGCATTTGCCAGCAGCGCCGCCGCGAGCGTGTCCCGCTCCTGCGCATAATTCCGGGTGATAGCTGCGCCCCGCTGGCGCGTGCGCCAGTGCAGATCGGCCAGCAGCGGAGCATCCGTCGCTTCCGGCAGATGCCGGCCGCGGATCAGGTCGGCCATCCGCTCCGCCAGAACGAGGGTCGGCGCATTGAGATCGCCGGCGGTCGCCTGCGGCATCAGGGATGCGTCGACCACCCGGAGGGACGCGATACCCCGAACGCGCCCTTCCGGATCAGTGACAGCGCCGTCGTCCGTTCCCATGCGGCAGGTGCCGCAGGGGTGATAAGCGCTTTCCAGCTTCGCCTTGAGGAAATGATCGAGCGCGTCGTCATCCTCCACCGCCGCCCCCGGCGCCAGTTCCCGTCCGCGATAGGGCGCGAAGGCCGGCTGGTTGAAAATCTCCCGCGACAGGCGGATGCAGGCACGGAACTCGTCCCAGTCGTCGGGATGGCTCATATAGTTGAAGCGAACGCGCGGCAGGCTCTCCGCCCGCCCGTCACGCAGGCGCACCCAGCCGCGGCTCTTGGAGCGCTTGGTGCCCACATGCACCTGGAAGCCATGGCCGGAGGCCAGCGTCTTGCCGTCATAGGAGATAGCGAGCGGCAGGAAATGGAACTGGATATCGGGATAGACGATGCCGGCGCGGCTGCGGATATGGCCGCCGGTCTCGAAGTGATTGGTCGCACCGAGGCCGCGCTTCATCGTCAGCCACTCGATCCCGATGCGCCCCTTGCCCCAGAGGCTTTGCGTCGGAAACAGGCTGACGGGCTGCGTGCACTCCATCTGGAGATAGAGTTCCAGATGGTCCATCAGATTCTCGCCAACATCAGGCAGGTCCGCCACTACGGCAATGCCATGCCGGGCAAGCTCCCCCGCCGGCCCGATGCCCGAGCGCTTCAGGATCGCCGGCGACATGATCGAGCCGGCGGAAAGAATTACCTCCCGCGCGGCAGTCGCCTGCCGCAGCTCGCCCGCTATCATGAAGTCGACGCCCGTTGCCCGCTGCCCGTCCATCACGACCCGGTTGACCAGCGCGCCCGTGATGATGCGGACATTGCCCCGCGCCTCGGCAGGGCGCAGATAGGCGCGCGCCGCGCTCATCCGCCGGCCGCCGCCGACATTCATCTCCATCGGCCCGAAACCTTCGTGCTGGCGCTCGTTCATGTTGGCGCTGCGCGCATAGCCGGCCTGGCAGCCGGCCTCCACGAAGGCGCCGTAAAGCGGATTGGCCGCCGCGCCGCGCCGGACCGTGACCGGACCGGCGGTTCCCCGCAGCGGGCCGCCGCCTTCGACGGCCTCCAGCCGCTGGAAGTAGGGCAACACGTTTGACCAGCGCCAGCCGGATGCGCCGAGGGCGTCCCAAAGCTCATAGTCCATCGGATTGCCACGGACCCAGCACATGCCGTTGATGGAGGAGGAGCCGCCGAGGCCCTTGCCGCGCGGCAGGTTCACCTCGCGCCCTCCAAGATAGGGCTCGGCCTCGGTCTTCATGCCCCAGTTGAAGCGGGCCGTGTTCATGGGGATCGACAGCGCTGCCGGCATATCGACGAAAATCGACTTCTCGCTGCCGCCGGCCTCGATGACGAGGATACGCGCGGCGGGATCCTCCCCGAGACGGTTCGCCAGCACCGAACCGGCAGACCCTGCGCCAACGATGATATAGTCGTATCGTCCTTCGTTCAGCACGGCCGGACCTATTCGATGATCACGTAGAATTTCAGCATGTCGACCGGCTGGCGCCACACGCCCTTGAACCCCTTCGGCACGAGGAAGCTGTCCCCCTTGCGATAGGTCTCGTGGAAGTCGTCCGCCTCCAGCGAGACCTCGCCCTCCAGCACGAGCATGAATTCGTCGGTCGGGTAATTCTCGTAACGCTCGGTATAGGCCGTCGACCGCCAGATACCGGCGCGGACACCCTTCTCGGGCCGCGAGAAATAGGCGTGATCAAGACCCAGCGGCTTTCCCGAAAGCAACTCCGCATGCTCGAGCGCAAGATCAGAAAGGCCAAGCCAACCATCTGGCCCTGTTGATGAAAAGCGAACGGGTTTCGGCACGGGAAGTCTCCGGAATGTGGTGGTTTCGAGTGCGCCCAGACTGTGGCACCCCTCCCCCGTTGACAAGTGACAAGTTTTCCCGATTGAGTAACCTTAAGTAACGGAGAAAGACGATGCGACGGCATTATTCCCTGACCGCCTTGCGGGCCTTCGAAGCCGTCGCGCGGCTGAAGAGCATCTCGGCCGCGGCGCAGGAACTGCACGTGACGCGCCCCGCCGTCTCCAAGCAGGTGACGCTGCTGGAGGCCGATATCGGACGCTCCCTGCTTCTGCGCGTCGGCAATACGATCGAGCTGACGCCCGCCGGCGGCGAACTCTTCGCCGGGCTGCGGCAGGGGCTGGAGATCATCTATTCGACGACGGAGGCCGTCAGCCGGCGCGCGCCGGACGAGCGGCATATTCGCGTGCTGGTCTGCCGCGACTTCGCATCAAGCTGGCTTGCCAGCCAGATCGGCACGTTCCTCGTCGCCAATCCCGGCATCTCGGTCGAGATCACCGCGGAAAGGAACGGCGTGTTCCGGCAGGACGAGGACTTCGATTTCCGCATCTTCTATGCCGATGAAGGTGCGCTCGCCTCGAAGGCCTTCCACGAAAGCGTCCTCTGCCGCTGGATCGACATGCTGGTCTGCACCCCGGATTTTGCGGCAAACCATCTCGGGCCGGAAAAGCCGCTCTGCGAGACGCCTTATCTGGCCGATGCGAACTACGACATGTTCGAGGAATGGTGCAACCTGACCGGCATCGCCGCCGGCGGCACTCGGCAGCACATCACCGTCTTCAATGAGACGACGCTCTGCCTCTCCGTCGCGGCATCGGGCGGAGGGCTGACGATCGGCGACAGCTTCCTCGCCTTGCCGCCCATCCAGTCCGGCAGCTTCGTCGTTCCCTATAAAGTCGGCCTCGTCAGCGCGCAGTGCTACCTTCTCTTCAAGCACAGGAACCGCCCGCCGACCGTCGCGCATCGCAAGTTCGAGACCTGGCTGCGCGGCGCCATCAGGGATTACCAGTCATCTCTGCTGCAGGTTCTCGCCGACAAGGGAATCCGGATCATCGAGCGCGCCGGCCTGCCGGCGCACGAAGCAATCACCTAGCCGGAAGAGCCGGCGAGATGTTTCCCGTCACCGGAAAGATCGGCCGCGATGGTCTCGGCGAGCCATGACCGAAACAAGGAGGCCGATCGGCTTTCCTGCGCCGCGGCGGGGCTGATCAGGCCATAACGCGATCCATCGCGGATAAATCCCAGCGGCGCGACGAGGCGGCCCTTGGAAATGTCGTCGATCGCAAGGATCCGGGGGCACATGCAGACGCCAAGCCCTGCAAGTGCCGCCTCCACCATGAGGAAATGATGGTCGAGAAATCGCGTGGATTCCGGCCTATCGCAGTCGGGACGAGCCGACAGCCAGTTCTGCCACGCATCGGGTCGCGTCCGCGCCGCAAGGGCCACATAGTGGCCGGCCGCAAAACGCTCGGCCATATCGGGATGCATCACCGGACCGACCGCTTCCTCGAAAAGCGCTTCGACCCGCCAGTTCGCGTCGATGGCGAAATCCAGTCGCCGGATTGCCAGCGTGATCTGGTCACGGGTGAAATCGAACGCTCCGCCGCCGACGGACAGATGCAGGTCCACCTCCGGATGCTGCCCCTGGAACGCGGCGAGCCGCGGAATGAGCCAGCGCATGGCGACCGAGCGTTCGCTGGAAACGACCACGGGGGCCTCGGCACGAGTCGAACGCAATCTGGCAAGTGTTGACGAAACCATGGACAGGGCGCCACTCGCCGCGGCAGCAAGCTCCACGCCGGCGACCGTCAACCTGATCCCGCGCCCCGAGGGCTCGATGAGCCTGATGCCCGTATGGAGCGAGAGTTTTGCCACCCGGCGGCTGACGGCTCCATGGGTAAGATTGAGCTCTTCCGCAGCGGCGCGCACGGAGCCCAGACGTGCCACAACCTCGAAGGCGCGCAGGTCATCCAGGGAGGGAAGTTCGGCTCGCTTCATTGGTGATTTTCTATCACCGATACTCGTCAAATCATATCGATTTTTTCCTGTTTCACCGCGGCCTACTGTTCACGCATGGAACAGACAATCGACAGAATAGAACGAATTGGAATCGTCGCCGATGATCTGACGAGTGCAGCGGACGGCGGCGCCGCCTTCCTGGCGCGCGGCTATGCGCCCCTCGTCTGCCGGCAGGAACACCCGGCGACCCGGGAGCTGCTGGTGTCCATCGACACGGGCAGCCGCATGCTGGGCGAAGCGGCGGCTGGGCAGGCGACCGGACGGGCCGTTGCGGCGCTCGCCAGACGCACCACGCTCTACAAGACGGTCGATTCAACCCTGCGCGGCCATATCCGGTCGGAGATCGCCGCGGCCTTCCGGGCAAGCGGCCGGAAACATCTGGTCATCGCCCCAGCCTTTCCGGCGGCCGGCCGCACGACGGTGGGCGGCATCCAACTACTGGATAGCGTACCAGTCGCAGATACCGCCTATGGCCGCGATCCCATGCACCCCGCAGGCACATCGGCCATCAGGGACCTGATCGAGCCGGAACTGGGCAGAGTGGTCATCGTTCCGGCCGACCTTGCCGAGGCCGGGATCGGCGGGCACATCACGGACGCTCCGGTCGTCATCCTCGACGCGATCAGCCAGGAGATGCTCAATCGCCGGGTGGCAGCGCTTGCCGCGCGCGGCTCCACGCTCTGGGTTGGCTCTCCCGGTATGGCGGAGGCCCTGGCAACGATTGTGCCTTCCTCACCGGTGACACATACCTTCCTCGCAAATGCCCTCGCCCGTGTTCTCGTGCTCGTGGGTAGCGCCAACCCGGTCAGCCACGAGCAGTGCGACCGGCTCGCAGCGGCGGGCATTTCGGTTACCGGCCGTTCGGCAGAGATCGACATCGAGGCTTCCGTTGCCTGCCTTTGCACGCCGCAAGATCGCTCCGGCGACCCGGCAGCCGTACTGACCACGCTGATCGACGAGGCCCTGACGACACTTTCCCGGCAACGCTACGACGCGGTCATCGCGACGGGCGGAGAAACGATGGACGCCCTGATGGAGCGCCTGTCGATCCACAGCTTCACGCTCCTGCGCGAAATCGAGCCGGGCTTCCCGCTCGGCAGGGCGCAATTCCCCAGCGGCCGCGTCCTTCTGCTAGCTATGAAAGCCGGCGGTTTCGGCTCGGCGGAAACGCTTCGCCACGCGGCCGGCACCATCCTCGACATTGGAAGGAACCATTCATGACGTCGCCCTTGAAACCTCTCGCCCTCACCATGGGCGATCCCGCGGGCATAGGCCCCGAGATCATCGGCAGGACGATACTGGAAAAACCCGAATTGCGGGCGAATCTCGTCATCGGCGATCCCGGAGTGATGTCGCGGGCCATCGCCATGCTCGGCGGCACGCTCGGCCTCAATGTGGTCGAGCAGCCCGAAGCGCCGCTCCTGAAGGGCGCCGTGAACGTCCTCGCATCCTCCACCCCCACCACGCTTCCGCCGGTGGGCGCCGTCAGCGCCGAGGCGGGCAGGATGGCCTATGACGCCATCATCGTGGCCATCCGGCTTGCAAAGGCCGGGAGGGTCGCGGGGATCGTCACCGCCCCCATCCACAAGGAAGCGCTTTCCGCCGCCGGCGTATCCTATCCCGGGCACACGGAAATCCTGGCCGAGCATGGCGGCGCCGGGCGCGTGGCGATGATGCTTGCCAATGACGATATCCGCACCGTGCTCGTGACCATTCACTGCTCGCTTGCGGAGGCGATCCGCCGCGCGGACTTCCCCGCCCAGATGGCGGCAATCCGTTTGGCCCATCACGGCGGCCGGGCGCTCGGCATCGAAAGGCCGCGCATTGCCGTGGCGGGCCTCAATCCCCATGCCGGCGAGGCAGGCCTGTTTGGGGACGAGGAGATCCGCATCATCCGCCCGGCGATCGCCGCTGCGCGCGCCGAGGGCATCGATGCCAGCGGCCCCTGGCCGGGCGATACGGTGTTCATGCAGGCCCGCAACGGCCGCTTCGATATCGTCGTCGCCCAGTATCACGACCAAGGGCTGATCCCCGTGAAGTATCTCGGGCTGGAAAGGGGCGTGAACATCACGCTCGGCCTGCCCTTCGTGCGCACCAGCCCGGACCACGGCACCGCATTCGATATTGCCGGCCGGGGTATCGCCGACCCCGCAAGCCTGCAGACCGCCATCGACTATGCCCGCCGGCTGGCCGGCACCTCATCCGATCAGGAATAACGACATGGCCCATCCCGCCTTCATCTTCATGCTGACCAGCAACGACCGCACCATTCCCGATGCGCTGGAACAGCTCCCCGCCGTCATCGCCGCCGGTGTGCGCCATATCGGCTTCAAGGATATCGGCCTGCCTTTCGAGGCTCTCGCCGCCCTGCAGCGCGCGATCAAAACGGCAGGAGCAACGAGTTATCTCGAAGTCGTCTCGCTCGACCGCGAAAGCGAGCTTTCCTCCGTTCGCTCCGCATTCCGCCTCGGCGTCGATTACCTACTTGGCGGCACCCATGTCGACGACGTGCTGCCCCTGATCAAAGGTACGGGCATCCGTTACTATCCCTTCCCCGGCCGGATCACCGGCCATCCGAGCATCCTCGAAGGCACGCCCGAGGATATCGTCGCAAGCGCCCGGATGCTGGCCGCACGAGAGGGCGTGCATGGCTTGGACCTGCTCGCCTACCGCGCCGCGGTCGATGTTCCCGAACTGATCCGGGCGGTCTGCGAGGCTGTCGGAAAACCGGTTATCGTCGCCGGCTCGATCGACCGGCCGGAGCGCATTCATGCGGTCATCAGCGGCAAGGCCGCCGGCTTCACGGTCGGGACCGCCGCCCTAGACGAGCGCTTCCCGGCCGCGTTTCCCGGCCTTACGCATCAGCTTCTTTCAATTGCTGCGATCAAGGCGCAGGCACAGCGGCTCACGGAGCTGTGAAGCGCATCCCCAAGTGCCATTCGATGCTGTCGCTGATAAGCTCTTGAACGGACTCGAACCGACGACCCCTTTTGTTACAAAGGCCCCAGAAACCAGATTACCAAGCTCACTCCCCCTCATGAAGCTTCTTAAGAGCACGGGTCACGTCAGTTCGGCTATCGGCATATACGGGTACACATTGCGGCGGCGGCGAGCTTTGCATAGGTTGCCACTAGACGCAGTGAGTTGTGTGTTCGAAAGCGCACATCACATACACCCCGATCGACCGAAAATATAATGCAAACAAGCGTGTACAATCCCAAATAGGCCTTGCATGACCACATGCACCTGAGATAGTCATTCAGCGTTGGGGAGCGCTGAATGACCGAGGGCATAGCTGAAATTTTTCCGGATGGCATGTCCGGGGCGACGGGATCGTCTGTGCTCGATATCGTCTTCGTCCATGGTCTCGGCGGCGACCAGTTGAGCACGTGGCAGACGGAACCAAAGACCTTCTGGCCACGGTGGCTCGCCGCAAAATTTCCAAAGTGCCGGGTGCTTTGCTTTGGATTCGATTCCACCAAGCTGGCGGGTGCGCTAACCGGAGAAGGCGCCTCATTCCAGGATTTAGCGACGACATTGGCAGACGCACTGGTAAGCCGAGAGGAATTCGCGCGCCGAACGTTGTTTATCTCTCACAGCCTTGGCGGCCTCATCGTCAAGCAGATGCTGCGCCGCTGCGCCGAATCTGCCAACTCGGAATATAGGGATCTCGGCCGCTCCATCGTCGGCCTTGCCTTTCTGGGCACACCGCACCAAGGATCGTCGCTGGCTTCGGCGGTCGATACCATCCTTCGCCGCTTCTTGAGCAAGCAATCCAAGCAGTTAGTCTATGGCGAGGACGCTCTCCTCGATCTCAATGAGTCCTTCCGTTCCAGAGCCAACATTCAGTCGATGGAAGTGCGCTCCTATTACGAGACGGAAAAGTTCGGTGGCGTTTTCATCGTCGACAAGGTCACCGCCAATCCTGGGGTGCTTGGGAGCGAGCCCATCGCCGTCCAGGCCAATCACTTCGAGATTTGCAAGCCGGAAAGCCAGGAGGCACCGGTCTTCAAATCGATATGCGCACTCGTCCGCAAACTCCTGAAAAGCATTTCTTCGGCTTCGAGCGACGGCGAACAATCGGCCACGCACAGCGAAAAAAACGCAGGGGAGACGCTTACGGACGCAAGTACGCAATCGGACGCAATCGAAGGCGTCTCGCCCGACATCTTGCATGATTTCGAGTATTTCACCACAGTCGCGGAAGATGACCGCCGCGACCTCGCTCAAAAACTGGCAGACGCAGGCAGGGAGTACGCGATCCGTGATGCGAAACGCAAGAAGGAGCGCTTCAACATGGCCCTGCGACGAAACATAGCCCAGTCCTCTGCCGTTACGCGCTATGCCCGGTTAATGTCGGAGGTCGAAAGCCGTTTCAATCGCCATGTTGCGCGTGCCATCGCGGCTGGAGGCTGTATCGAGGCGATCGACATAGTCATACAAAACGAGGTGATCTCCCCCTGCGCAGCACTAGAATCGGATGGGGAAGCTATGACCGCAGGACTTGTCGATGGTGCCCTTTACTATCTCGCAGGCAATTGCCATGTAGCGTGGGACAATGTCTAGTTACCGCGTCTGGTATGCCGCACGCGACCCGTATCACTGCATTTTCCGCATGATACGCCTGCTTGAGGCGAAAGGCGGTCCGATACCACTTGAACAGCTCCGAATCCTCGACATGTTTCTCATGTTCCCTTCCTTGCTGCACCGACTTACGTTGACGGCCGATCTCCGCGAAAAGCTCCGCGGATTGCAGATCGATGCCCCAAGCAAGTCCTTCGTCCGTCTCCCCGGCACTGCTTCGGTCTGGCAGGATCTGCAAATTTACCAACTCACCGCCATAAAGCGACTGGCAGGTCTGGGCCTGTTGAAGCGAGAAGAATTGCTCGACCGAAACGCCTCCCTTGACCGCTCCCAAGCGCCCGAAAAATTGATCGAGCATGCTATCTCACAGAATCGCAACGCCGAACCATTGCTCCGGTTCCTCGTTGAAGATCTCTGCTCGCTGCCAATGGCCGGCAGCCAAGGACTCGTTCGGCGGGCCGGGCTTCCCTCGCGGGGACCGGTAACATGATCGCGTCGCTTCAGATTGAACGAATGTTGGTATCGCGAGGGGCGGGCGTACTTTACGACGAGCCATTCCATCCGGGCGTTAACATCATCCATGGATCGAACGGATCCGGAAAGTCAACGCTGGCCGACTTCATCTTCTTCGGTCTTGGAGGGGATTTGCGAGAGTGGAAGGAGTCGGCGTCACGGGCGGAGAGTGTTTATCTACAAATTGCTACTCCTTCAGGCACGCTGACGCTAAAACGCGACCTTTCGACGGATTCTCTTCGGCCAATGTCGATCTTTTTCGGATCGCTGGCTACCGCACTTGAAGCCGCTTCAGAGAGTTGGCAGCATCTTCCTTACCGTCGCCCGGAACATGGCTACAGCTTCAGCCAGGTTCTGTTCAAGGCTATCGGCCTGCCGGAATCGATAAGCGACGGCGCCAGCAACATAACGATGCATCAGATCCTTCGGTTACTTTACGTGGATCAGCTTACGCCGGTGCAGCGCATTTTTCGCGTCGAGAACTTCGACACGTGGCAAACACGACAAGTCATCGGCGACCTTCTCCTCGGCGTTGGCGGCTACGATCTCTTCGACAAACAGATTGCTCTGAGAGAGACCGAGCAAAAGTACAAGGACGCGGTCACAAATTTCAAAAACTTAATGGCCATCGCCACTGGATACGGCGAGAATGTCCTTGTGGAGCATATCACGTCTGCGATCGGGCAGATGACCGAAGAACGAACCAACCTGCTAGGTTCCATCGCATCTCTTACCACGGCCCAGGACGACTCCGGCGACCAGGACAAGGTTAAAGCGGTTCGGGCGCGAAATGTGCGCGAGTACGGCATCGCGCGTCGAAACGTCTCCACACTGGAGAGTGAAATTGAAACGCTTGAGTATGAAATAGCCGACTCCGAGGAATTCATAAAGCATTTGAAGCACTCTATTGCGGACTTCGACGACGCCGCTCTAACTTTCGCCTCGCTCGGGCACCTCTCGTTCGAATTCTGCCCGTCCTGTTTTGCGCCGGTGGAACCCAAGGCAATCGGTCACTGCCACCTCTGCGATACAAAGCGCACCGACGGAGAAGAGGATTCCCGGACCCTCGCCGTTCGACTAGACCTCGAGATGCAGCTTAAGGAATCCGAGGCTCTTCAGAGAGATCGGGAGATGGAGCTTTCCGCCAAGCGCGCTGCATTGCGAATCAACCGGCAGACACTTCGTCGAGCAGCGGCGGCTGTTGAGCTCGATCAGGCAGGGGCGGTCACCGGGCGAGAAACAGCGATCGCCGAGTTGAGCCGAAAGATAGGCTTCATCGACAGCCAGCTTGAGGGACTGCAGAAGAGGCTAGAGCTTTCGCGACGGATCGAGGCAGCATCAGAGGCCAAGGAGGACCTCAACAGCCGGATCACGAAATTGAAAGGCGAGATCGAGGCAATTCAACGTGCCCAGAACAAGCGTAAGCATTTAGCAAACACCCTGGTCTCAAACCAAACCAAAGCCTTGCTGGATCAAGATCTACAGGAACATAGCGACTTCGGAGACGTCCAACATGTTTCGTTTTCATTCGCTGATGACTGGATCGCCATAAACGGCGAAAAGAACCGTGGGGGCAGCGCTAGCGGCATGGTGATCTTGAAGAACAGCTTTGCTTTAGGGCTGCTCGCAAGCTCCCTGATAGACAAGCAATTCAAGCTCCCTCGCTGGATGCTCTTCGACAACATCGAAGACAAGGGGATGGTGGAGGAGCGCTCGTGGAACTTTCAGCGGTTAATCGTGGCGCTCTCCGGGCAATCGACTGTCCCCCACCAGATCATATTCACGACGTCTAAGATCGCTCCCGAACTTGACCGACCGGACCTTATTGTCGGCAGGCGCTACACCCGTGCGTCAAGCTCCTTGAATTGAGTTTTGGCTATCCCGCTTTAGCCTGGAGCGTTTCGCATTTGACCGGATTCGGGAGTACCGCTTTGGCCGATTTGTGATTGGCGCGCCGATGGAAGGAGATGGCCTGACCACGCTGTTCGCGCCGCGATCGGTCGGTCGAAGACTCTGCGTGCTTGATTTATCGGTCGAGATCGAGATGCGATCGCAGTCGAACGCCGAAGAAATGAGCAGGCATGCTTCCTTACCGCAACACAGAATCCGTGCCCGACAGGTAGCCGTCGATCCGGTTCAGAATGGTCTCAATTCCAAGGTATCGGACGTAGCTCCCACCTCTCCGCTGGATGATGCCGTCAATGAACATTCCGAATATCGGATCTGGTCCTAGAATCCGCGGGACGAAGACAGCCCCGCCACTGATGCCGTCCAGAGGCTCTCCATCTTCGGGATACCGGATCACGCCGGAGGTACTCCTGGATTCGACAGCGCCCGACTTGCATACAGGCTGAAGGCGAAGACCGTCCTTCTCCATGAGCATCTGTTGCCGATGACTGGGAAACCCGGCCGCCATGGCTGGCTCACCAAACCTACCAACTGGCTGACGGATGACCGGGAAAAACTGTCCTCGGGAATAGGGAAGAAGCATTGCCTCGTAGACAACACCGATCACATAGTCGGACACATCCTCCCGGTCCAAATCAGGGGCAAATAGGAAATCGTGGAAAGGAATGTTGGTGCTGTCGGTTCCATCGTTCATAAGAACAATCAGGTAGCTCATCCGCTCTTTGAAAGCCTCAGGGGTTTCATTTGCTACGGTCGCAATCTGATGCCGGGTGAAGACGGCGTAGTATCCTGCGCGGTACGTGAAGAGGACCGCACTCCCCTGAAGGCCGTACTGCATCCGGCGGACAGTGGTGCCCTCATGCGGGGTGATGTCGATCACATCCATGCCATAGAATTCGTCGCCTGGAGCTGCAAAGCATAGCGGACGAATACAGCGGTCGGCAAGGACAGCTTGCTGAGGATCAGTGAACCTAATCATTCGCCTTCCGGATCAAGCAGATTTAGCTTTCGTCTGCAGCACCTTGCTCACGACGGTCTGGATGTCGTTGCCGCGGTAAATCAGGAACATGCCTTCATTGCCGCCATGGGTTATCATACCGCCGAACCCGAGGTGGCCCACATCTCCTGCAGATCGCCAGATGAAGAATATCGGTGCTCCGCTCCAACCATCCGCGTTCCCGATCTTATTCCGATATGGCTCAAGCACCGAAATATGATCCCGGCTGTCCTCGCAGCTCTGACCCACGGATTTCGGGTCGAGGTAAATGGGCAAGAAGCGCGAAACGACACTCACATCCTTCACCTCGCAGTCTTCGTTGAGGCTGATGTCGTAGCCCTGAGCCGAGGTCGGGTAGCCGATTGAGAAGACCAGCAGGATCGAGCTTCGATCCACATCCGCGAACGTTTTCATGTCGAGGAACGGGAGTTTGAGGAACGACGGATTCAGATCACGACCATTCCGGGTCTGGTCATATTCCTGAAGCGAGATGTCCTGCGGCAGGAAATCGTCGCTCAGCGGATCGAGGACAATCCGGCTCGCGCCATTTGGTGTCAGGGCGATGTGCTTGCCCTTGTCCTCTACTAGGAGGCAGGAGTCGGCGGGCTTAAAGTCCGGCTGATCTTTCATTCGAAACTGGTGTTTCGTCGAAAGCTGGAAGTTGTGCGATCCGACCCGAAATAGAAGGGAGGAGCCGGAATATGCAAGATCGTAGGGGCAGTCCTGTCGATAGAACAGCAGAGGTCGGCAGAACGCCCTCACCCGCGTCGGCACCTCCGTGAAGGGGTAAAGCACTCCATTGATCTCGACGTTCAGCATGGCCTTAGCAGCGATGAACGACGGCAATTCCCAACTCATTACGCCCCCCTTCAATTCTCAGCTACCGGAGTCACCCGATTCCGGATCAGCAAATGCCCTTATGTTGATGGCCGCCGGCGGCCATCATCTTCGCGTTGAGACGGACCCCACGCCCGATAGATTTCCCTGACGGCAAGCCTTCAAGGAGCCAGTTCATCGATTTCGCGGGCGCGACGTCGGAATGTTGCGCCGCATCTAACAGGCTGGCTTCCGGGTGCAGCCTTTTCCTATTCAGCGAATCTTCCTGAAGTCGCCCCCCCATTGCGTGACACCGAGTGCCAGGCAAACGCTGCGCATCATGTAGCGATGCAGCTCATTCCGCTCGTCGGTATCGAAGGCCACCACCTCCCCGGCCTCGATCCGGAAGACCTCCCGAGGTTCGATGCCGCTGTTGTCGATCAGCAGAGCCTCGTCGGCCAGTTCCAGCGCCGTCGAAAGCTTCGCTAAGGATCCGGCATATCGTCTGCGTATATCGCCCACGGGAATGTCGTGGCCGCCAACTTCGACACGCTGCCTGACGCGCTCGATGTTCCTCTCGACGGAATCGAGAGCGGTGTAATAGAGACCGACCGTAAACCCAGCCGCCTTGGCATCCCTCATCATGTTGATGGACTGCTGGCTGCTCAGTGTCGTCTCGAAGATGAAGGATTGCCGGGTATCTATCATCTCCCGGATCTTTCGGAGCGCCGCCCTCCCCGCTGCCATCGCAGCCGCTCGGCCGTCACTGGTCCCGGTCAGCTCTTTCGCCATTTCATCGGCATTGATCCACACGCCCTCGAGCTGCAACTTCGCATACGCCGAGGACTTGCCGGATCCGTTCGGACCGCCGAGAATGATGCAAGATGGTTGCAAGCTGTTACTGCCTCATGGCAGCATGAACACGGACTTCCCCGATGTGTTCGGCGCGATCCTTGGCCTCGTTTTCGAGATCCCGCGCGGAGATCGGCAGGCCCAGACGACGGCGCTCGGCAATTGCTTCGCGACCGATCTGCTTCAGGGCTTCCTTGTTCTCCTCGTACTTCTTCAAAAGCATCGTCGATCTCCTATTCACACAATATAGGGCTTTCCACCCATGACGGCAAATATCGCTTGTTCCGGGCATCGTCATGCGAATTGGTACGTTACCACTGGCGTCCGCTCAAAAGCCTCATTTCCGCTCGCAATTTCTTTCACCTACGTGGACTTGGCTTTCAGTCAGGCTCTGGCTCGTAGAATGGCTCAACATGGCCAAAATCAACTGACCGCACCCTCGTTGCGGGATTCACGATGGCGTCGTCGATTTCGATATCGTCGCCACCCTTCCCACTGATGGTCACGGTCAACTGGAAACGGTGTTCCATTGCGACTTCCTCCACTGAGCCGCCAAGTGAAACGTAGTCGTCGTCGATGCTGTCGTGAATGGAGAAATTGAAAGCAGCCTGGATTCTCAGTTTCGCAATGACTGAGATCAGAAAAGTGACGGACTGCGCGTCTGATGAGACGATGCGCTGCTCCTGGCCTCCGGCGTACGCAACCGACTCTACAACCGCTTCCTCAACTTCCGCCTCCCACTCCATGAACGCAGATGCTTCGACCTCAAAGTCAAGGTCATCGAGTTCGCGCTGGATTGCGGCGAGGATCACGATAGCAGCGTCGCCGTCTGGCTCTGCAGCAAGGGAAGCAAGCCACTTTGCGACGATCGCTTCATCCTCGTGAAACAGCGCTAGAGCTTTTCCGAGATCGTTCGCGCAATACAGATACTCGCTGTTCTCGCAATAGCCGGCCCACCCCTTATCTTTGCTCACACATAGAACAACGCCGTGCTTCTGCGACCATCTATCTAAACCAGCGAGCGCCACCGCATCGGGGAATTCATGTTTTTTGTCGGCTCCGGCGAAAGGTGGCTGGTTCGCAAAATAGCGCTCCATCAGTTCGGCCACTCCGATGACATCCGTTGAGGAGATGACCGAGATACCCATCTTGTCGCAAAATCCTCTAAGGAGCTCGTCGGCATGGGCCGCGATCGCCTCGGATCGAGGCAACTTGGCAGCAAGCTCCTCTGCGATACCCGCGTGCTCTTTCCAGATCCTGCTGTAGGCCCTCAACCCAGATTCAAGCTGATCATGGGCTGCTGCGTGGACCCGCGTCATGTGCTCGAGGATCTCCTTCGCCACAACATCCGATAGGATGGCCGTGACCTTCTTGGTTTTCAGGTTCCCAATGCTCAACAGGATGCGATTGTCGAGGTTGCCATTGGTGTTGAGCCCGTCAACGATGTTTGTGTCGATGGTGAACCCTGCCATCCCTCCTTCGGCAATGCCCCCCCTGATTTCGGCTGCATCGAAGGCTGGCATTCAAAACTCCCCAACGCGATCACACTGTGGCCGATTCGGTGGCCGCAAGAGTCTCGGCTGCCCGATGATCCTCGGCCCGCAAGCGCTGATGCGCAGTCTCTTGCGCTTCAACAAAGAAGCTCTTTCCCGAAATACCTGCACGGTCGAAGAAGGCCTGATTTCGCTCCCTAGCATCGCTGACAAGCGTGTCCCATGCTATCAGTTCGATGGATCCCTTGAACCCTGACCGGGGTTGATAAAAACGGCCCCGCCCGTCAGCGGTCCGATCCCAGGAATATGTCCACTCGTCCATCTTACCGACAATGTCCGCAACGATGAAACAGTAGAAGACGGTGTCGTCTTTCAGCTTTATGGGACGCCCCTTGACGTCGAACTTTCCGCCTTCCAGCAACCGTCGAACATAGCGCTCGACCTGGTGTTGGGGGTTCTCATCCGCAGCATAGCCCGTGCGACCGGGCCGCTTAAACTCGACAAGCAAAACCCTGGATGGATCGTCCGTCTGACGAAGTCCATGCACATGGTCGAAAATCAAAACGTCCGGACGCTCTTCACTGGCCACGGCGTCTGAGAGATGTTGAAATTCTTCGTCGGAACTAAAATATTGGGCGAACGTCAATCTCTCGTCGATGATCCATAGGTCATGCGATGCGGCGGGCACGACCTTGCGGCCGCCATCAGCGAGGGTGTTTACCCGTAGAGGGCAGATGAAAGAGTGGAGAATATCTTCTCGCTGATAGCTGCTGTCGCGCGTATCGTCTCGGACTTTCTCGAGCAAAATCTCGATGAAATCGAGTACCACCTTCCGGCGCACGATGTATTCGGTGAGGCTCTTCTGCTCGGCCTCTTCGATTGCCTTGCCCGCGGCCTCAATCGCACTGGCGAAAGTGCTGACATCCACCGATGGCTCCTTCAGTCGCTCAAGCACGGCGCGGATTTTCTCAGCCTGACGCTGATCTCGCCGATAGCGTTCTCGGGACAGGTGACCGAAGATGGCGTCGTCGTTCAGTTCGCCAGAAGGAAGCTTTTCCTGCAGTTCATCGATGTCACCGAATGCGACAGACGGGTAGGACTCGGTGATTGCCTTGACCCTAGTTCGCTGATCCTGTCGGAGCGCCTGCAATGGCCCTGCAAGAAACCGCTCGATGTGCGGCGTGCAAACGTCATTTACGATCCGATCGAGGATCGCATCTTCGAACTGGAATTTTGTGCGCTCTTGATTGACATTGTCGTCCAGAAATTTGCCGGTCAGCACCGCGTGAAACACCCGATCCTCATTCGGTCCGAAATATTTGAGACCGAGCTTGCTGTCGATCTTCTGGGAGTGGACCGTGCGGTCGTGCGCAATGAAATGAACGAAATGCGATCCTTGCAGATCCGCGCTCGCGACCTTATCGCATTCCATGAGTGTTAGAGCCAGCGCGCCGTATTCAACAGTCGTAATATTCTCGATGGTCTCCCGTCGGTGAATGATTGAATTGATCTCTTCAGGGTAGTGACGGGTCTCATCTCCGCAATGAACGGTGATGCGAGGGGAACGTTTTCCTATAAAAGTCGGTAGAAAATGTGACGTGAAGTGCTGGAACACGTACGCCGGCCGACCGGGAAACTTCGCCCGATAGCCATTATCGCGCAGCCCGCTGAACTCGACTGTTACGCCAGGCTCAAGTGTGCCGTCGCTGACATCGCTTTCCTCATAATCCTGAATTTGATCCGACTGCGATAATACGAAACGGAATTTTCGGCGCTTTGCCTGACCATTTTCGTCGGACGTGCTCGCGACCCTGATCACCTCAAAGCAATCCAGCCACAGCAACCTTCCGACGCCTTTGCCCCCTCGGGCGATCTTGTTATCGGTGTCAGTTGTAGTGAACGCTTCATAGTTTTTACCGTCGAGCCCAACACCATTGTCCTCGACGACGATCTTAGCTGGCGCTTGGCGACGGGCCATGGTCAGCGCGACGACGATCCTACCCTTGGCCGCGACGTTTTCCTTGAATCGGTCCTGTGTACTGTGAATCGAATTGCTCACCGCCTCAAAAAGAGGTTGCATAGCATCAGCTGCGTTGCCGGGCTTAGGTAGCCGATCAATTCTTTTGACGAGATTTGATTTTAATGATGGCATTCAGCGTCCCCCATCCACCCACCCACTTTATGTATCAACCCTCGGTTGGTCTATCGTGAAACGATGGGCAATCCACAAATCCCGCTAAGCCCTCAAGTCGGTCTCCGGCTTAATTTCTTCGACGATTTCCTTCCGACCAAGCAACCCCGCATCCTCGAGCGCCTCGATATCCGGCAGATCGCGCAACGTCCGCATGCCGAAGGCTGACAGGAACTGCTTCGTCGTGACATAGGTATAGGGTGCACCCGGCGTCGGGCTGCGAGGGCCTGAGGCGAGGAAGTTGGCATTGCGGAGGCTGGCGATCGTGTCGCGGCTGACCTCCTTGCCAAAAATCTTCGACAGATCGCCGCGGGTGATCGGCTGGAAATACGCAATCGCCATCAGCACCATGGCCTCGAAGTCGGACAGCGCTGGCCCCGCCCCGCGCGTCGAAGCCTGCGACGCCCGGATCGAAGCGGCGAAACGCGAACGCGTTCGGTGCTGCCAGCCGCCGGCGACGAAGACGATCTCATAGGGCCGGCCACGGAGTTCGTCCTGCAGGTCGTCGATCAACAGGTCGATGCTGCAGTCCTTGCCGACGACACGCGCCAGCGTCTCGCGACCGACCGGCTCGGCCGCGGCAAAAATCACCGCCTCGACGCGCTGCATCCATTCGCGCCAGCGCAGCTCCGGCGGCAGATCCGCCAGCTCCCGATCAAAGAGAGGTTCATCTCCGGCCTTCGCTTGCGCAGTGCGCTTTTTGCCATGCGGTGGTTTGGCTGCGTCCGGTTCCGCCATCGTCACAGCCCATAGATCCGGAACGCGCTGCGGCCGGACAGTTCGCGCACGGCGCCAAAGCCTTCCAGCCGGTCGAACAGCCGGGTCGCCGCCCAGCGCGAGAGATTGCTGCCGGGGGCTGCGGCCGCCACGGCATCCGCGTCGAGCAGCGCCTGAATGACGGCGCCGGCGCCCTTGGTGCGGACCTTTGGCGCGGCAGCGCGCAGCGTCTCGGCGCGCCGCGCGATCTCGCCGGCGGTGCGCAGGGCCGCGCCTGTCGCCTCGGTGAGGGCAAGACAGACGGCGCGGGCAAAGGCCGGCTCGCCTGGACGGACGCGGCCCCTGCCCCCAAGCGTCTTGAAGGCCGGGCCATAGCGCTCGGCCATCAGCAGCGGCACGGCACAATCCCATTTCAGCTGCGCGGCGATCAGCAGATCGGCCAGCATCCAGGCAAGCGGTTCGGCATCCGGCCGCACGGCATGGATGGCCGTGACCAGGTCCGCCGCGGCGAACGGCGCGGGACGGCCGGATTGCAGCGCATCGTCGGCATGATCGACCGCCGCGGCCAGCCTGTCATCCCAAGCCAGCCCCAACAGATCGGCAAGCTCACCCACTGCCTTCGAGGAAAAGGCGGGTATTCGGGTGGAAAGCCTTTTGGTGGCCAAAAACACCTTTCCGGCCGGGCCGGGGTCGTCGCCGGCGGCCGTCAGCAAAAGCGCATCCCGCAACGCGGGCTCGTCCTCGCTGCGCCCCATCAGCCGGACCGCGACGGCAGCACATTTCAGGGCCTGGCGAGAACGCCAGCAGCCAGCCCAGACGGGTGCCGAGCGGACAAAATCGTCCAGCGATTTCAAGGCGATGCCGGCGGCGAAGGCGGCGGCAAGCGCGTCCGGCTCCCGGCCGCGCGGCAGGGTCCAGCTGGGCAAAGCGGCCGGGAATACCGGCGAGGTGACGAGAGGGGTGACGGGCGAATCCATGCCGCCATTCTAGATCAATTGTGCGGTTTATGCCAGAGTTACGCGTAATAACCGCACGGCTTGTCTTACTCCAATAATGATGGATAAGATTGCATTATCAATCATTTACGCGATATTAAATCCCCAATTGGCGACTAAACTGGCGATAACTCCCAACTCTTCGAGAGGCCTAACGTCACCAATAATCTGAGACAATGATACGAGTCATTTGGCTCGGCAAACGAGACCTCCTCCTCCGAGATCATTGAATGACCCTCACCCTTTTATGAAGGGGTCGCCCGCATCCTTTTGCAAACGTCGTTTTGCGAAGTAATGGGGAGAGAGCGCAGAATATTAGACGACATCGTTTGCCGAGAGGATGCGGGGGGCATGCCGGATCAATCGCCTAGAAGGCGGCCTGGACACCGACAGACAGCGCATCACTGCTGGTCCCCGCGGGTACAAGCCTTCCCCTCCAGATATCGCTTGATACGGAAGGGCCTTATGTCGGGCTCGTACTTCTCCGCCAGCGCCTCGAACACGACCTCGCTCTCGCACATATCGAAGCCCTGGAGCACCAGTTCGGCGACGATCTCGTCGCAGAGCCTGTCGAGTATCTCGTCGCGTTTTTTCTTCTGTTTCGCCGTCACGATCATCTGCCACAATAACGTGCGGGCGATATCGTCCCGCGTCGGCCGCCTGTTCTCCCGGGCATCGTCCCTCACCCTCTGCTGGCGAACCCGCTGCTCGGCATTCCTCTGTCGTATCGATTTCCTGGCCATATGCTTGTCTCCTTGTGTTGGAGACCCAGCCTCGCCGGCGGCGATGCAAGTGACAAACGAGGTTTGCAGACCGCGCTTCCCCTCGCCCGCAAACGCCGTTTCCTGCAAACGGGGTTTGCCACTGAATCGCGGTTTCCCAATCCGGCAACGCGGATTTCCTGCCGGGAATCGCGTCAGGGTAAATTGAGATGATGTGTTTCAACATGCCCGCAACCCACATCGGATCGGCGCAAATCGACTTGATGCAGAACGACGTGCGGACACGGCGCAATGCCGCCCCCGCACGTTGATCGACCATGTCGGCGACGTATTCGAGTCAGCCAGCCTCGCACTTTGCGGCGTTGATCATTTCCCGCAGTTCGTCGCCCGACACGATCCCGACTGCACTCAGACGTGTGGCGATCTCGCGGTGCAGGTTCCGATGCTCCTCCAGCAGTTGCCTTGCAATGGCCTCGGCAGCAAGGAGCCGTGCATGAACCCGCTCGGCTAGGTCGCGATCAAGGGCGAGCTCGTTCATCGCCGCGTTGGGCGGGCGGTAGAGCAGCGGTTGATGGCGGGAGAAGCCGAGCCGCGTCTCCGCGGCCAGCGCCATGTCCGTCGCCCGCGCCAGATCGCTCTCATCTGCACCGCCAGCCCCTGCAAGCGTTTCGCCGAACAGCAACAGCTCCGCCGCCCGCCCCGCCAGGATCGCGGCCATCGCGTTCATCAGCCAGGTCTCGTTCTGCGGCAAACGATCGTTCGCGACGGTTGCGACCATACCGAGGCCGTGGAGACCGATGCTCGCGGCCTGCACCTCGGCAATGCCGGTCAACGTGTAGACCAATGCATGTCCCGCCTCATGCACGCTTGCCCGCCGGCGCAGATCGTCGGACATCGCCGCCTGTCCATCGCGCAGGGCCGTTTCGAGATCGTCCCAGACCATCGCTCGTCCTTCACGCCGCAGCTTGCTCCTGACTTCGCGAACGAGACGCTCGATATCGGCGCCCGTCCGGCCAAGCGCCAGCAGTGCGAGCGGACGCAAGCTACCCGGAGACCGGGAATGATCGGCAGCTTCAGTCATGACGGCGTCCTTTCTCTGCTTGCGGCTTGTAATCCGGCTCATGCCGGACTGGCGGCTTACCATTTATGGGCGGCGGCGGGCGCAGACGTCGCGGTGCGTACGCCACAGGCGCGGAAGCGAGCACCGCATGGAGATCGGAGCCGAGGTGATGACCGAGGATGCCCACCAATGCCTCCAGGTTGGGCATTGGAATCTGGACGTGGGTTTCCAGCCGGCCGGAGCGCAACAGCGCCGGATCGATCCTCTCCGGAAGGTTGGTGGCCCCGACGACGATGATGCCTTCCGTCTTCGAAGCCCCGTCCAGCAGTTCGAGCATGCGGTTGATCAGCGACGCCCAGTAGTCGTCGTAGTTTCTGCTGCCCGCGCCCTGCCGCCTGCCAATATTGTCCAACTCGTCGATGAACAGGATTGACGGCGCGCGCTCCGTGGCGACGATGAAGGATGCCGACATGCGTGTCAGCACATCGCCGAGATAGCCGGGCTCGAGCCAGCGGGCGACCGATGTCGCCAGCAAGGGAACCTCGAGCGTGTTGCAGAGCGCCCGGGCAAAGATCGTCTTGCCGGTTCCGGGCGGCCCCGACAACAGAAGCTTCGTCGTCATCTCGTCCCAGCGCAGTTTCCCCTGCTTCCAGAGCAGCAAATCAGCCTTGAGGTTGAGCGCCCAGTCACGCGCCGGGCCGTAACCGGCAAGCGTCTCGACGGACAGCAGACGATCCTGCTGTGACGGTGTTCCCGCCGCATCAGCCGCGGCCGCGTCGCTATCCGGCGGGGTGACCGGCTCGATCACTTCGATACCGACATCCTGCGGCTTCTTCTTTCCGGCATTCCTTTGCGACGTCGTCTCGCTGGCCCGCCCCTTTCCCGACCGCTGTTTCCGGCCTCGCTCATCCTTGCCCTCCCGCTCTTCCTCTTCCTCGGCCGCCGAGCGCTCGGCGAGCATGGCCAGCACCGACAGCGTCTGCTCGACCGCCCTCCCCGGACGAACTGCAAGCGCGACGTCGTCGAGGGTCAGGCTTTCCGGATCGAACGCCATGTCATCCATGGCGATCAGGCTTTGCTTCGGGGGAGTGCCACAGCAGACATGCAGCAGCTCCGCGAGCATCTCATAATCGATCCCACCACATTCGAGGACGAGATCGGCGGTCTCGGTGACGACCGGCGTCAGGGCGGAACGGGTCTCGTCGGCAAGGAGGATCGGCGCAGGCTCATCGAGGAGCGCCTGACGAAACTGCTTCCGGATGTCCTGATCGTCCGTATTCTCGACTGCGATACCCGAAAGCGTCTTCAGCTTGCGCCGATTCACCGCGGACTGCTGCTGCCTGTACCGGCCGGACAGAGGATTATCACGAAGCACGTCTTCGAGCGCCGCCCGGAACGGCAGGAGCAAGCCATCCTCAAGCATCATGCCGAGGCACAGCTCGAAGCGCGGCACGGGCGCCTTCAACAGGACAAACGGCGCTGCGGGACGCAGCGCCTCGATCAGCGTCTGTATATCAGGCAGACTGGCGCCGACGGCGCGGGCAACGAGCAGCGCAACGGCCGCACGGACGGGATTTGGCGGCGGCAGATGCTCGCGAAGAAGCGCAGTGACATAGGGAAAGTCGATATCCAGCGTGCCAGCGCTTCGGCTACCCGCTGTGCTGACCCTTTGGACTTTCCTTCGCCTGCCCTTCGGCTGATCCTCCGATGCGCCCACGGTTCGGCATTCGAACGTCACAACTCCGTCGACCGCATCCTCATCCGGCACGATAAAGGTGATGGGTTCGTCGGCGCGTTGACGAGGAGCGCGGCCCACGCCCATCATCCGCGCGACGGTCGCGCGATCCCGATCGGGATTGCCGGTCAGCAAATGCCAGGCCTGATCGGTCACCTTCCAGATCGTCCCTTTCCGTTCCTCCCCCTCGATGAAGGCGGACGTCAGCAATCCCGCATCGCCCGCCCGCTCATAGAGCGTCAGCACGGCGCGGCGGCGAAGGCGCTTCAGGAGATAGCGCGTCATCCGATCCGTCAGCATGTCCATCATACAGTCTCCTTCACGAGGGACGCACAGAACAGGCGGTTTCCGGAAAGCCAGTCGCGGATCATGCGGCAGGTCGGGTCACCCTGATTGCAGAGATCGATCAGCCAGACGCGCAACTGCGGCGGCAGGCTATCGAGACGAACGCCCTTGCGGCGGGCAAACCGGATCGAGGCGCGCACGACCGCGGCGACATGCGCAGCGCAGTCCTCAGACAGGGCGCTGTGCTCACCAGCAGATTCGACCGCAGCGGTGAACGCGGCCGCCCGCTCCTGCAAAGACGGCGCCGTCATCACCGGCAGGGTTCGCGTGATCGGGAAGGGAATGACATTGGAAGCGGGTTGCGTCATGGCAGACGTCTCCTCATCGCCTGTCCGAAGGACCAGGCGTCAAAACAGTTTCAGCAAGGGAAGAAGGTGTGGTCCGGGCAGCTACGGGCTGGCGGCCCGCGGCGCGCGCGCAAAGCCTATCGCGACGGGAAGCCGCGGCCGGCCCCGAGTCTCTGTTCCGCAGACGTCGTCGCCATCGCAATGAAGCGTCGACGCTTTCCGGGCATTGCCGGCAGAAGTAACCTGCCGACAGCTGGCCAGCGCCGCCGACCAGTTCTCCTCGACCCGGCGCTGGAAAAGCTCGCGCAGATGCGCCATGGCCTCGCCGGCTCCGGTAACCTCAAGAAGATGATCGAGATGCGAGAGCGGCCAGACACCGCCGTCGATATCGGCGCGCTGGTTTTCCGCATTGAGGACGACCACCCGGACCTCTTTCGCCCGCAGCCTGCGATGCTCTTTATAGAGCAAGTCGGGAACGACCAGTGCCGCCGCCAGCATCCTGCTTTTCAGTTCGGCGATGCGAGACAACTCGTACGAGCCGAGGCTTCTCTTTACGTCGACTAGATGCGCGACCTCGGTCCTGCGGTTCAGGATCAGCAGATCAGGCGTGTAAGTCTTGCGCCCGCCGCTATCGGCATCGAGACTGAGCGAGCGGTACAATGCCGGATCGTTCATCTCGACGAGTTCGCTGGCGGCCTTCGTGACCGGCAGGCGCAGGTTCTGCGTCAGCACGACGAGATCGGGATTGCGGCCGGCAACCAAGGCGATGCCGCGCTCCAGCAGCTTGCCCTCGGCGGCCGGCACGGCGCGTAGCACGGCGGTCACCTCGATCATGCCCGCATCGAGCGCCCGACTAAGGGCATTGCGCGACAGACCCGTCGCGACGATCTCGTCGACGAGAGCCTCAAGGGACGGCAGCAGGACCGCGAGATCGGCCGTGTGGGGATAGATTGGCGTCGGCATGCCATTATCTGTGTTCAGGTCCATCATATCTCTCCTGTCGAAGGATCGGGATCACCAGCCCTGCGAACGGCGGACACAGGTCCACGGATGCGGAAACGATTTCCGCATCGGACTTCGCAGAACGGACGATCGGTTGCGATCAGCCGCGGCCGCGCGACATCGACACGGAGCGGCGGTTCTCGACAGGAGAACGGGGAGAAGAAGCTTCCACCCGGGAAGCGAAGCATTTAAGGGTCGACATAGCCGGTAGCCTTTCAACAGAAGGTTTCTGGTCAGGCCCTCGGCGGATGCGCCAACATCCTCGGGGGCCGCTAAGTGTCTGCAGAGGTTTCAGTTTCCACAGACCAGACTGGCATAGCCCGGAGATTCCCTTCCGGCAAGCCGGCGGAACACATCCGGAACAGATAGAGCTCCGGTATGGTTAATGCCGAACGCGGGTCGCCTTCGGAACGCTAGAGCATGCCCCTAGCGCATCCTTCTCGCACCCTCGTGAGAGAAGACCGGCCAGGCGGCGCGACCACACCTCGTCTGCCGACATTCGATCAGACCAGACCAAGAGCCCGATTGAAATAATCACCGATCGCCTGCAAATCCTTCGCCCGCTGAGCCTCCACCTTGCTCGCCGGCCGTTTCTTCGCTTTCGCTGGAGACTTACTGCGAGGTTCTCCATCTTATTCCAATTTTTCTCTGTTTACGCGATACTGCACTCGGAAACTTCAATCCTTTTGGTTCGGAAACCACACGCTGCAACACCAATGGTTCGGCAGGAATTCGAGCCTGTCAATAGCAAAACAATTGTCAACATTGATTTTTTTCGCCTCCCCTTCCAAACGGCCGGCAGTCCAGAAATTAGCGGCACTCTCATACCCTGAAAATAAAGG
Source organism: Shinella sp. 1A1 (assembly GCF_055379515.1). NCBI lineage: Bacteria > Pseudomonadati > Pseudomonadota > Alphaproteobacteria > Hyphomicrobiales > Rhizobiaceae > Shinella > Shinella sp. 1A1. The sequence goes on along the minus strand of NZ_AP039672.1, from coordinate 1,737,324 downwards.
ATTCGGCCTCGCTCCTTCGATATAATATAAAAATAGTCATAATAGGGGTTGTGCTTGGTGATTTTTGCAGTTCTCATTTTCTTATAGCAACAAGTACGGAGTAGCTACGAGATGATACTAAAGACACCAGACTTCCCGGCGCAATTCGAGAAGGCATGCGAGAGCAGCAAGAAGCGGAAGATCGAATATCAGGGCAAGCTCCTCGCTCCGGGCGAGGATGCGGCGATCATTGTCACGCCGGACGCTCTCAGTATCCTTCTCGATGGAAAGCCCGCGCCGGCCGGTCATCCGCTGATGGCGTTGGCGACCAGGCACGAGGAGAAAATCCGAAGCGAAATGGCTGGCGACCTCAGCCTCTTCTGCCGCAAGATCGCCATTGTCGGCCGGTGGAGCGGCGACGGCCAGGACAAGAGTGTGTTCGAGCCCTATCTCCTTAACAGGACCGAGCATGACGGCTCCACGCAAAGCCGTCAGTATGACTATCAGATTTTTCCGCGCGACGACGCTTGGCCGAAGGTCCATTGCGTCGTGAACCTCAACCGGACGATGAGCGGGACGCTCGCACGCCGAACGCTTGTCTCTTTCAGCGAGGCGACCACGACATATCCCCATCTGCACGAGATGCTGATCGGGCTGTTCAACCTGCCGCTCGGTGTCGTGTGGTGTCCGCCGCAAGTTCCCGAGTTTCCGATCCTTGTCGCGGAGTGGAACCGCTTTACGGGCTGGAAGGACAGGAAGGCGCGCAAGCGGGAGCCCGCATGACCAGTCTGCGTGTTCTCGACCTGTTCAGTGGAATTGGCGGTTTCAGTCTCGGGCTGGAGCGCACGGGCGGGTTCAGGACCGTCGCCTTCTGCGGGATCGCAGAATTCCAACGCCGCATTCTATCAAAGCATTGGCCGGAAGCGCCCATCTATCATGACGTTCGAACGCTCAACGCCGACATTCTCAAACACGACGGCATCGCGGTCGACGTCATCTGCGCCGGCTTTCCCCGCCAGGACGTCAGCATCGCCGGTCGCGGCGAAGGCATTGACGGATCAAGGACGGGGCTCTGGCGGGAGGTCATCCGCCTTGCGGAAGAACTCGCTCCACGACTCGTCATTCTGGAAAACATCTCCCAAATTCGCTCTCGCGGACTGGAACGCCTGCTCTCTGCACTCGATGCGATCGGGTATGATGGCCAGAATACGCGCCATCGGCAACGCCGTCGCGCCGTTCATCCCTCAGATGATCGGCAATGCAATCCTTCTCGCGACCGGCTATCCGGCAACAACGAACCCGGACAACCATGGAAGACATGGAATATGATCATCGAGCATCATCATAACGAATATTGCGACGAGGATGTCGTCTACATCTGGATTGACGAGGCCCAGCCGCCCGGTTTCGAGCTTCGTCTTCTCATGGAACTTCTTGCCTTGGCGGGCCCGCGCCGGTTCGGTTCGAGAGATGCTTCAGGGCGAAGGGACGAAAGCGCTTACGCCCTCATAGAGGAGGAGCTGCAAAGGGCGGCATACAAACATGGAGGAGAAATAAGTTCCGATAAGGGCTACAGGTTCGACTATGTGGACGGCTACCGCATCAAAGTGGAATATCTGCCGTTCGGGCGGACCATTCTTGAAGACAGCTGCCACATTCGTCGACGCAATCCCGGAATGCCGCGGGTCTCCTCAGCAGACTTAGAAGGCATGTACGGCGATGGCGCGCTTGCTGGGGTGATAGAGCGGGCGCTTGCGGTTCAATAGATGCTGACACTGGATACACCCGACTTCCCGAACGTATTCGATGACGCGCTGAAGGCCAGGGCGAAAAGCAAGCTTTCCTATCGAGGCAAACTGCTGCTGCCGGGCGAGGATGCCGCAATCGTCGTAACGCCTGATACCCTGCATACCTTCCTGAACGGAGAACCTGTATCGGCGGAACACCCGCTGGCTATGAAGGCGGCGGCTTTCGAGGCGGAGATTCGGCGGGCGGCCGAACGCGATCTCATCCGCCATCGGCAGATCGTCGTCATCGGCCGGTGGCATGCCGGCGACCGCGACCCGAAGGATTTCGAGCCCTATGTCACCCACAAAATCGGCCGCAACGGCACTATGCGAAGCTATCGATACCGCTACAGGATTTTCCCCTGCGACGGCCTGGGCTCGGGTGAGGGATACACCATGAGCTTCGACAACGGCGCGGATGGCGCATCGGCACACAAGACCCTCGCCGCGTTCACCAGAAGGATCACCGCTCCTGAGGGCCTCAGCGAACGCGCCATTATCGCACTCGACCTGCCGAGGGGGGTTGTCTGGTGTCCGGCGACCGGCGCGAGTTTCCCGATCCTCGTCAGCGAGTGGACCGCGTCGGCCGCGGCGACGCAAGACGACACATCCGGGAAGCATACTGCTCCCACCGCATAAACCTGCCCCCAAACGCAAAAAGGCCCCGCACGATCGCGGGGGCCTTTGGATTTGCAGGCGAGCACGGTATCAGGCTGCCCGACGCTCAACCTGTTCAACGGTGGCTTCTTCATCGACGTCTTCGACCTCGCCAGGCAACGGCTCGCCGTGGACGACGAAGCGCAGCAGCGGCACGACTTCATTCTGAAGCCAGGGAACGAAGTCGTCGCGGGCCGGCCAGGACTCGACCCCGCCCATACGGTGAAGCAGCATCTGGACCTCGCGCCAGACGGTCCCTTCCGGAAGCCTGGCCGGCCGCCAGTTGTCGCTTTTGATCATTTGAGGCTGGAGCGGCGCGGCGATGCTGTTGACGAGATCGTGCGCGTGCCGGCAGTCATGAACGATCTTGTCCTGAAGCGCGCCCTTCCGGACGGCGCGCCCGCGAGCAAGCGGCTCCAGCGCCTTCTCAACCTGATCGAGCACCGCCGACATCAGTTGGCCGAACTGAACGGCATCCCGATCGATCTTCCACTCCGCGACCTTGCGAAGACCGGCCGGACCTCCTGCATTGAGGATGGCAGCATCGCTCTTGCGCTTCGGCTTCGTGCCGAGCATCTCCCTGACGTCCTTGACCTTGATGCGCTCGCCGCTCTCCATCTGCGCGATGACCGCCTCGATCTGCGCGGGCTCGCCCTTGGCCAGCTCGAACATCACCGTCGGCAGAATCGCATGCTTCAGCAGAGCGTCCCGATAGTCCCCGAGCCGCTCATGGACCGAGATGTAGTTCCAGGCGGAACGGACGGTATAGTCCGTGAAGACCTTGAGGCACCTGCCGAAGCCCCGTTCCGGGACGAGCGCCTTGATTTCGGCAAAGCAGGCGCCGAGCTCGAAGGCGTGATGGGTAGAATCCCGGTTCAGCGCAACGATCTTCTCCAACGCGCGCCGGAGCGCGTTGTCTTGTTCGCCGACGGTCGCCGAAGCCGCGGCAACTGGCTTTCCCTTCCCCTTCTTCTGGTTGTGACCCTTCAACTTGATGATTGTACTCATATGTGATCCTTTCGGTTATCCAGCACGTTTGCTGTACCTCCATGATCGTTCCATGAGGTCCACCTGTCAAATCGACGACACACATAAGCTATTGATTACAAATATCTTTTATTGATTTTATTGAGTTTTCCGAAGTGCGGATTCGCTTCAAAATGCCAAAACTGCGACAAGTTGACGCACCATAAATGCATCCCCGTCGCACCCCTCAAAATGCAATCATTGATTGATTTTTCAATCGCCAGCAGTCACGATCCGGCAATTATTTCCGCGTCGGACGTCTTTCATCTCAACTGGCGCATCGAGACCCAAATTCGCCCGCAGAGCATCCGCTCCTGCCGCAAGACGATCACGAGTCCGACTTCTTCGACCGCCCGAGGCGTTTCTCGTGATTGACGACCTGCTTGATCAACCTGATTGGATGAGGCAACAGCTTGGCGCTCGGTACGGGAACTACGGACAGTGCCTGCGCCATAACCCTCAATCGTGCAGGATCTGTGTAGCGACCTTCGTTCACGTCATCGTTCGAATGACCGAGGATGTCTTTCCTTATTTCAGGCCGAATACCCCCCTGCTTCATTTCGTTGTTGCACCAATGTCGCAGGGAATGAAACACCTTCCCCTCCTCCTTGGCGTTTGACAGCGCAGCGGCACGCATTTTCTGCCAGTTGTCGTCGAAGACGTCTCCCATCGGCGTTGCACTATTCGCCGCTCGCAATTCCGGAAACAGCAGTTTGTGGCCAGAGCTACGCAGCGCGGCCACATATTCGAGAAAGCCCAATCGAACAAGTTCCGCGTGAATCGGGGTACGGCGCTTTGATTGGGGATTCTTCAACTTGCGAATCCAGTTGTTTTCGATGCGAAAACACGGCAATTCACCATCGTCGTCAATTTCACTAAGCAAAAGCCCGCAATTCTCCTCACGCCGCGCGCCGTTATAAACCGCCATAAGCGGCAACCAATAGGCCGCATCATGGAAAACAGTCTCACCGTTATCCAGTCGTTCGCTCTCGCTTGCCGAGCCGTTCCAGATAGGAAGACTAAATAAAGCCGAGAGTTCATCAGTGCTGAACCGGCCTCGCTCGTCGCGAACGTCTCCCTTCCTCTTCGATCGCAGTCCTGCAACACCTTCATAGTGACCGAAGGGGTAACCTGCATGCTTGCAGACGTCGACAATATTTCCCATCTGCGTCATGTGTCTGTTGATTGTGCTGGTGGAAAATCCTCTTTCATCGGCGGACAAATTCTCCGCGCGCTTCAGGATTTCAGCGACGCTACAATCGAAATCCTTCGGAGATTTCCCGTAGTGCTTCGGCATTTTGTAGAAAATACTCTTGAAATCGGCGATGTGCGACTGCCGCATTCTTCGAGGATCATCATGTCCCATGAATCGGACGAAAAGATTTGCAAGGGCGATATGCTGCTTGCAGGTCTTGTCGTTCCAGTCGCCCGATGCCAGCCGCTCACCCGCTGCCCTTGTCACAAGTTCGACAAGGCCACGGCCTTCCGTATCGAACATCTCCTCTTCGAGGTCGGCACCGTCGGTATCATCTCCCTCAACTTCTTGTGTCGCGGCAGGCTGGGCGGCTGTAGTCCCGCCGGGTTGCCAGGCCATCGGACAGGCTATGGCCGGAGTCTGCGCAGCCAGCGGAAATTCCTCTGGGACCGGCCGTGCATAGGGCGCCGTCGCGGCTATCGCGGTCGGTAGCACGACCTGAGCGGACAGCGCGGCCTGCACAAGTGCAAGATCGTCTTCCCGCACCCCAGACCAACGCCGCTCCGTGTTAAGGAGCGCTGCCGCCATACCGCGCATGTAGATTGATTCTGCCTCCCGGAAATGACCGTCGACAAGTGGGATGTTGTACTGCTTCAAGATACCTTCGAGTTTCTGTCTGCCGGGGCGGGCGAAGCCGGATGTCCTGTGGAATTCAAGGCAATTCCTGACCTCGTCGATCATGCTGTTGTCCAGACCGGCCGCGTACAACGCGCGCTCCTCGATCGGACCGATGGCAGCATTCTCCCCTTGGGCCGCATAGAGCCGAATGGCCCATGCCGACACGGTCTCGCTTCTGCGGGATTTCTGGGCGTCACGGCCGGACGTTATGGCGTCGAGATAATGGCTGTGCTTCGTCGCAACCTGAATCAGTATCCTCTTGGCGTCTTCGGGGGAAATCATCTTGCTCTTCAAGGCTGGCAAAAGACAATCACTGGCGAGCGCAACCTCGGGCGCGATTCTCCTTGCCAGCTCCATCTCCTTGGTGTGCAGGCTCAATTCGAGCCGCATCCAAGCACGAGCACCGGTTCTATTCGGTAAACGCCGCCGCCACCAGTAGACCGAACCGCGTTTGAAGACGTGCTGAATTGCCGTCATGCTGAACCCTTTCTGAAAGGGTGAGCAGGATCTTGTTCGCCTTCCCGTAAGACAGCTGTGTACGGCAGTCGTGTAAGACAAGCCTGTACGACAGTGCCCCGAATTCGATTCCCAGCTAACTCGGAAGTGCTGGAGAACCGGGATTTGACTTGAAATAAGGAAGGACTGGCTGGGGCGCCAGGATTCGAACCTGGGAATGCCGGTACCAAAAACCGGTGCCTTACCGCTTGGCGACGCCCCAACACGGCGGGAGCCTGATAGCAAAGCGGGAGGGCGCGGACAATGCTTAAGTTCCGATTTTGCGCGATTATTCTGAAGCGGTGGACGCCGATTTCGGCGGGCTTGCCGCTTGGCAGGCCGGTGCTGCGGCGATAGGCTCCGGCGGAAAGATCGTCCGCCCGGCTGCAAGCCAAAGCCTCTGCCGCCGTCTTCCCGAGGAGCCGCCATGTCCCAGTTCCGCGCCCGCCCGCCGGCCGTGCCCACCGTTCTTCTCGACGACGCGGTGGTGCGCGTCACGCGCTGGGATTTCGAGCCGGGCGCCGATACCGGCCATCATGTGCACGGGCTCGGCTATGTCGTGGTGCCGATGACGGATTGCGATTTCCTCATCGAGGAGGAGACCGGCGAGCGGCGCGTCCACACCAGGACCGGTGCCGTCTATCGCCGCGAGGCGGGCGTGGCGCACAATGTCGTCAATGGCGGCGACAAGCCGATGAGCTTCATCGAGATCGAATACAAGTGACGGGTAAAGCGAGCGACGGGAAGGACGAAGCGCCGCATTTCGATCTAGCCTTCAGGCCGGCCTATGGCGAGGCGGTGCCGGTCGCGCCGCGTGTGCAGCGCCTCACCGTCAACAATCCCAGCCCTTTCACCTTCCATGGTACCAACAGCTATATCGTCGGCGACCGTTCCGTGGCGGTGATCGATCCCGGCCCGGAGGACGAGGCGCATTTCCGTGCGCTGATGCAGGCGCTTGCCGGCCGCGAGGTGACGCATATCGCCGTCAGCCACACGCACCGCGACCACTCTCCCCTCGCCCGGCGGCTGAAGGCGGAGACAGGCGCGCTCATCGTCGCCGAAGGGCCGCACCGCGCCGCCCGGCCGCTCCATGCCGGCGAACGCAATCCCTTCGCCGAAAGCGCGGACACGGATTTTTCGCCGGACATCGCGCTCGGCCACGGCGAGACCGTCGAGGGCGACGGCTGGGCGCTGACGGCGCTGCTGACCCCCGGCCACACGGCCAACCATGCCGCCTTCGCGCTCGACGGGCCGGACGGCATCGTCTTTTCCGCCGATCATGTCATGGCCTGGGCGACGACCATCGTCGCCCCGCCCGACGGCGCGATGGTGGACTACATGGTCTCCCTGGAGCGGCTGCTGGAGCGGGACGACCGCATCTATTTTCCCGGCCATGGCGGGCCGGTGACGGAGCCGGCCTCCTTCCTTCGCGGGCTGCGCACCCACCGGCGTATGCGCGAGCGGGCGGTGCGCGAGCGCATCCGCGCGGGCGACCGGCTGATCGCCGACATGGTGAAGGTCATCTACCGCGAGACCGATCCGCGGCTGCACGGGGCGGCGGCGCTTTCGGTGCTGGCGCATCTGGAGGATCTCGTCGCGCGCGGCGAGGTGGTGACGGAGGGGCCGCCTTCGCTGAAGGGGCTCTATTTCCCCGCTCCCGGCCTTTGAACATGCGTCACACGGCAGGCGCTAGTCGCCGGCGATGCCCAGCAATTCGGCATCTAGCGCCTTGAGGTAGCCTTCCACCAGATCCGCCCCGATGCCGAGGTCGTGCGGGCCGTAGCGGGAGGCAGCGCGCATGTCGACCAGCGTCGTCTCCGCTTCCTCGCGCAGGCGGATCACCACATCGAAGCGGAAGCCGAAGACGGGCGAGCGCCACTCCCCCTGCAGGAGCACGTCGCCAGCGCCGCCGATATGCGGCTTGATGGGCGTTTCCAGCGGGCGGGCTTCGGGAATGGGCACTTCGCCAAGGGCGTCGGAGTTTTGCGCCGCCTTGCTCGGATCGACCACCAGGTCCTCGAGATCGGCGAGAATATTGTCGAGCCCGTCTTCCGCGGTGATGGTGATGCCATAGGCGGCTGCGACCTTGCGCACGCCCTGATAGACGCGGTCGAGCGCGCCTTCGTAGCGCCGGCCGGAAAGAGCGGGATAGGCTTCGAGCTGGATCTCGCGGTCGCGCGGCGTCACGGCGCCGGCGCGCGGCAGCCAGTCCTGTTCGGCGGACGGCACGGCGAGCCATGGCGGAGGCGCGGCGGTATCGGTCGTCACGTCGAAGAGCGCCGGTTTGTAGAAATAGGAATAGCCGGCCGCGCCCGCGACGCCGAGCGGCAGCAGCGAAAAAAGCAGCGCGACGAGCGATGCCTTGCCGCCCCGCGCGCCGACCTGCCAGAGGCGCGCAAGGCCGAAGGCGGCCAGCAGAACGGCGACCGCCGCCATGGCGCAGGCAAAGCCGGCGAGCGCCAGGAAATGCGGCGTGGTGAGCGGGCCGAAGCGATGCGACAGTACGACGGCGACGAAGAGCATGCAGGAAAACAGCGCCAGACGCCGGGCCCAGTGCGCCGCGTGGGAAACGGGCCGTTCATACTGGATCGTGATCGCCATGGCCTCACCGGATGCTCGCGGCGCCGCTGCCGCGCTCTTTTCCTAGCGCAACAGGGCGGGATTTTCCACCGCTCCGCTGCGGCATCGTGGCTGTGACTTTCCGGCCTCGCGCGGCAAATATCCTTGCGTGCCGCAAATTTGCCACGCTCGTTAACGAGTTTTCACGAACGGGGGAATTTCATTCGATGCAGTTCCGGCGGCAGGGCCGCTTCGCTGGAATTGCGCTAGGAGCCTGACGATGTTGCCGACGCAGACAGCCGCCGACACACCTGTCGCCACCAATGCTGGCGAGCCCGCCCTCCCCCTGGAGCTTCTGGAACTGGAACTTTCGCTCGACGGCTTCACCGGCGATGCGGAAACCTTCACCGAGGCCGTGCGCAGCGCCGCCGGCCAGGTGGGCGGGGATTTCCTCTTCGAGCTGCCCGCCTCCGGCCTTGCGGAGGATTGCCTGCGGATCGCGGCGCTACGCGTGCCGAAGGGAGACGCGGGATCGCTCGAAGTGGTGTTCGCCCTGCTCGATGCGGAAGGCGCCGCGATCCGGGTCGAGAGTCCCGACGATTCGACGAAGGACCTCAAGCGCTTCGCCGACGCCTTCATCGACGTGCTCGAACGCATCTGAGGGCTTGCCGCAGCGCCCGGGCAAGCCTATCTCCATGGGGTCAACAGACCGCCGGAGGCCGCATGTCCACGATGTTTCCAAAGCTCGCCGCCCTTGCGGCCATCGCCGTCGTCATCGCCGGCTGCCAGACGGCAGAGGAAATGCGCGCGGCCGATGAGGACCGCTGCGTCTCCTACGGCTTCCGCCCCCGCACGGATGCCTTTGCGGAATGCCTGCAGCGCATCGACCTCGACCGGCGTTATGCGCTGCGGCAGGCGAGCCGCGACGCGCTCTACATGCCGCCGCCCGTCATCATCGTGCGCGACCACCGGCACCGCTGAGGCAAGCGCCGCGCTTCCCGCCGGTCAGGCCTTGCTGCCCTTGAACGCTGCCTGCGCCGCCGCCAGCCGCGCGATCGGCACGCGGAAGGGCGAGCAGGAGACGTAATCCAGCCCCGCATCCTCGCAGAAATGGATCGAGGCCGGGTCGCCGCCATGCTCGCCGCAGATGCCGAGCTTGAGGTCGTTGCGCGTGCGCCGGCCGCGCTCGGCGGCGATGCGGATAAGCTCCCCCACGCCGTCGAAATCGAGCTGGACGAACGGGTCCTGCTCGACGATGCCCTTCTGGATATAGGTCGACAGGAACGCCGAGGCGTCGTCGCGCGAGATGCCGAAGGTCGTCTGCGTCAGGTCGTTGGTGCCGAAGGAGAAGAACTCGGCCGATTCGGCGATGACATGAGCGCGAAGGGCGGCGCGCGGCAGCTCGATCATCGTGCCGGTGAGATAGGTGATCGGCACGCCGCTCTCAGTGATCACCGCCTTCGCCACCGCCTCGATGCGGGCCTTCACATAGTCCAGTTCCGCCTTGAGGCCGACGAGCGGCACCATGATCTCCGGCTCGACCGCGGCACCCGTCTTCTTCGCCGCTTCCGCCGCGGCCTCGAAGATGGCGCGGGCCTGCATCTCGGCGATCTCGGGATAGGAGATGGCGAGACGGCAGCCACGATGGCCGAGCATGGGGTTGAACTCGTGCAGCGTATCGACGCGGCGGCGCAGCACGGCCTCATCGATGGCGAGGGCGGCGGCGACCTCGGCGATCTCCTCGTCGCTCTTCGGCAGGAATTCGTGCAGCGGCGGATCGAGCAGGCGGATCGTCACCGGCAGGCCGTGCATGATCTCGAAGAGCTCGGCGAAGTCCGAGCGCTGCATGGGCAGCAGCTTGGCGAGCGCGGCCCTGCGGCCGGCCTCGTCCTCGGCAAGGATCATCTCGCGCATCACATTGATGCGACTTCCCTCGAAGAACATGTGCTCGGTGCGGCAAAGGCCGATGCCTTCCGCGCCGAAGGAGCGGGCCGCGCGGGCATCCGCCGGCGTCTCGGCATTGGTGCGCACCTTCATGCGGCGCGTGCGGTCCGCCCATTCCATGATGCGGCCGAAATCGCCGGAAAGCTCCGGCTGCAGCATCGGGATCTCGCCCTTCAGGATCTGGCCGGAGGAGCCGTCGATGGTGATGATGTCGCCCTTCCGAAGCGTCACACCCTGGGCAACCAGCATTTCGTTGCGCAGGTCGACGCGCAGCGTGCCGGCGCCGGAAACGCAGGGCGTGCCCATGCCGCGGGCCACCACCGCCGCGTGGCTGGTCATGCCGCCGCGCGTGGTGAGAATGCCTTCGGCGGCGTGCATGCCGTGAATGTCTTCCGGGCTGGTCTCGATGCGCACGAGAATGACCTTGCGGCCCTCGTCATCCGCCTTCACGGCCTCTTCCGAGGTGAAGACGATCTCGCCCGTCGCCGCGCCGGGCGAGGCCGGCAGGCCGGAGCCGATGACGTCGCGCCGCGCGCGCGGATCGATGGTCGGATGCAGGAGCTGGTCGAGCGAGGCGGGGTCGATGCGCGAGACGGCCTCGCCCTCGCTGATCAGCCCTTCCGTCGCCATGTCGACGGCGATCTTCAGCGCGGCCTTGGCCGTGCGCTTGCCCGAACGGGTCTGGAGCATCCAGAGTTTTCCCCGCTCGATGGTGAATTCGAGATCCTGCATGTCGCGGTAATGCCGCTCCAGCCGCTCGCAGATGCCGCGGAATTCGGCGAAGGCCTCCGGCATCAGCTTTTCCAGCGACGGCCGGTCGGAGCCGGAGGCAAGGCGCGCCTCTTCCGTGATGTTCTGCGGCGTGCGGATGCCGGCGACGACATCCTCGCCCTGCGCATTGACGAGGAATTCGCCGTAGAGCTTGTTCTCGCCCGTCGAGGGATTGCGCGTGAAGGCGACGCCGGTGGCCGAGGAATTGCCAAGATTGCCGAAGACCATGGCCTGGACGTTGACGGCGGTGCCCCAGACGGCGGGGATGTTGTGCAGCGTGCGGTAGGTGACGGCGCGGGCGTTCATCCAGCTTGCGAAGACGGCGCCGATGGCGCCCCAGAGCTGGACTTCCGGGTCCTGTGGGAATTCCTCGCCGAGTTCCTCCGCGATGATCTCCTTGTAGCGGGCGATGACATGCTGCCACTCGACGGCGGAGAGCTCCGTATCCTGCTCATGACCGAGCCGGCCCTTCTCGTCTTCGAGGATTTCTTCGAAGACCTCGTGGTCGAGGCCCATGACGACATCGCCATACATCTGGATGAAGCGGCGGTAGCTGTCCCAGGCAAAGCGCGCGTCGCCCGCATCGTGGCCGAGCGCCTCGACCGTATGGTCGTTGAGGCCGAGGTTCAGCACCGTGTCCATCATGCCGGGCATGGAGGCGCGGGCGCCGGAGCGCACGGAAAGCAGCAGCGGCTTCGCCGTGTCGCCGAAGGCGCGGCCGGTGATCGCCTCCATATGGCGAAGCCCCTCGCGGACCTGATCCTTCAGGCTGGCGGGCAGCGAGCGGCCGTTCTCGTAATAATGATTGCAGGCGGCGGTGACGATGGTGAGCCCCGGCGGCACCGGCAGGCCGAGATTGCACATTTCAGCAAGGTTCGCGCCCTTGCCGCCCAGCAGATTGCGGTCGCCCGCGCTGCCTTCGGCACGGCCTCCCCCGAAGGTATAGACCCACTTCTCCATCGACGCCTCCCAAATGCGTTCCCGTAATCTACAGGAACTGCATCCCTTTGAAAACGCGGTAGGATGGGAAATTTGCTGCATTGCATCAATTTTGCAACGGCAATGCAACATCACGAGAGGAGGCTATGGCCGTGCCCGTCGGGCACGGCGGCAATCGGCGGCTCAGTTCCCCTCGATGGAAAGCCCCTTGTCGTCCAGCCGGATCTCCACGCCGTCCGGCTTCTTTTCCTGCTGCCAGGCATAATAGGAAAACCCGGCCACCACGACGACGAGGGCGCCGATGATCATGTAAAGTGCGTTTCTGCTCACGTGTGATCCCCAATTGCATAGTCCCGCCGCAACGTGCGGGCGGCGGTCAACGCATTGGAAAGGCTTTTGTTCCCGGCGATCAGGAGGCTTCGCGAAGCTGCTCGGCCGTCTGCAGGTCCACCGAGACCAGCTGCGACACGCCCTGCTCGGCCATGGTGACGCCGAAGAGGCGGTTCATGCGGGCCATGGTGATGGGGTTGTGGGTGATGATGACGAAGCGGGTCTCGGTGGAGGCCGCCATCTCGTCCATCAGGTTGCAGTAGCGCTCGACATTGTGGTCGTCGAGCGGGGCGTCCACCTCGTCCAGCACGCAGATCGGCGCGGGATTGGTGAGGAAGACGGCGAAGATCAGGGCCATGGCCGTCAGCGCCTGCTCGCCGCCGGAAAGCAGCGTCATGGTCTGTGGCTTCTTGCCCGGCGGGCGGGCGAGGATTTCGAGGCCGGCGTCGAGAGGGTCGTCGCTCTCGATCAGTTGCAGCTCCGCCGTGCCGCCGCCGAAGAGGTGGGTGAAGAGGCGCTGGAACTGGACGTTGACGACATCGAAGGCGGCGAGCAGGCGCTCGCGGCCCTCGCGGTTGAGGCTCTGGATCGCCGAGCGCAGCTTGCGCACCGCCTCGATGATATCCTCGCGCTCGGCAACGAGCGCGTCGAGCTTTTCGGTGAGATCCTTCTGCTCTTCCTCGGCGCGCAGGTTCACCGCGCCAAGACGCTCGCGCTCCATCTTCAGCCGGTCCAGCTCCCGCTCGCGCTCGCGCGGATCGGGCAGCGGGGCATCGGCGGGATGGCCGGTGAGGCGCAGCGCCTCGTGCGGCGCGCAGGACAGCGCCTCGCGGATACGCGCCTCGCCCTCGACGCGGCGCTCGCGGGCGGAGACGAGACGTTCTTCCGAGCGGCCGCGCGCCTCGCGGGCTTCTGCAAGCTGCGAAAGGGCCGTCGCGGCCATGCGGTCGGCCTCGCGCTGGTGGTTCTCGGCCTCCTGGAGGGCGTCGGCGGCTTCACGGCGGGCGGCCTCGGCATTGGTGAGGCCGGTCAGGAGCTCGCGGCGCTTCTCCTCGATCTCGTCGGGGGCCTCGATGAGCTCTTCCATCTCCTCGCGCGCCTCGCCTTCGCGCTCGCGCAGGGTTGCGATATGGCTTTGCGCATTGGCGGCGCGGCTCCGCCACGTCTCGCGCTCGGCCGAGATGGACATGAGGCGGCGGCGGCGGTCGGCCATCTCGCGGGCAAGGCCGTCATGGGCGGCCCGGGCTTCGGCCAGCGTCGCCCGATCGGTCGCGACATCCATCGTATGGGTGCGCAGGCGCAGGTCGAGATCGGCGAGGTCCGGTGCGTCTTCCAGCGCGGCGCGGGCATCCTCCAGGCTTTCGGCGGCCTCCTCCACCTGCGCCTCGATCTGGGCGCGCGTTTCCGAAAGCACGGCGCGGCGGCGGATGAGGTCGCCGGAGGCGCGCTCGGCCGCTTCCAGCGCCTCGCGGGCCTCGGCCAGCGTGCGGGCGGCACCCCGCTGCGCCTCGCGCGCCGCCTGCTGGCGCTGCGTCTCGGCGCGGATCGTCTCGGTGGCACGGGCAAGGTCGGCTTCCGCCTCAGTGAGCGCGGCGCGGGCGTCTTCCAGTTCGGCTTCGAGTTCGGCGAGGCGGTTCTTCTGTTCGAGGCGAAGGGCCGCGGCGCTCGGCGCATCGGCACCGGTGACATGGCCATCCCAGCGGAAGACCGCGCCGTCGCGCGTAACGAGCCGCTGGCCCGGCTTCAGCTTCGGCAGCAGGGACAGCGCGAGCTCCACACTGGCGGCAAGGCCGATCTGGGTAAGCCGGCGGTGCAGGACTTTTGGCGCACGGACATGGGCGATCAGCGCCGGGACGCCATCTGGCAGGGCCGGATCGCCGACGGGGTCTCCCGACAGCCGCCAGTGAACGGGCGCATCCACATCCGCGGGCGAATCGAGATCGTCGCCGAGGGCGGCACCGAGCGCGGTCTCATAACCGCGGTCGACATCGACCTCCTCCACGACCGGCGCGAAGGAGCCACCGGCGGCACCGGCCTCCAGCATGCGGCGGATGGTGCGGGCTTCCGTCTCGATGCCGGCAAGCCGGGCGCGGGCGGTATCGACCGGACCGCGCAGGGCGGATTCGTTGAAGCGGGCTTCTTCCAGGGCCTCTTCGACGGCGACGAGCATGTCGCCGGCTGCCTCCAGCGCCTCTTCGGCGGACTGCACGGCGACGCGGCGCTCTTCCGGATCGGGAAGGCCCGCGATGCGGGCGTCCATCTCTTCCAGTTCGCGCGCCTGCGCGTCGAGCTGCTGGCCGAGCCGGAGATGGCGTTCGGAAAGGTCGCGGATCGCCTTTTCGAGCTGGTTGCGCACGGCCTGAGCCTCCGCCCGCTCGGCGGTGACGGCGGCAAGGGCAGCTTCGCTTTCGGCGAGTTTCGCGGCGGCCTCGCCCATCGTCTCGCGGGCCGCTTCGGCGCGTTCGTCGGCCTCGGCGAGGATTTCGCCGATCTCCTCCTCCTCCGCCGTCAGCCGTTCCAGCACGGCGGCATTATCGGCCACCATGCGCTCTTCGCGGGAAATATCCTCGGCGAGCTGGGCGAGGCGGCGGGTGAGTTCGTCGCGGCGGCGGAGCAGCCGGGCGGAATCCTCTTCGAGCTGCGCGCGGGCGATCTGCAGGCGCTGGAGAACGGCGGCGAGCTTGGCCTCGTTCTCGCGCAGTTCCGGCAGCTTCAGGCTGGCGACGGCCTGGTCCTTGGCCGCCTGCATCTGCGCATTGGCGCGCTCGGCGACGAGCGAGGTCGCCTGGTTGAGCTGGCTTTCCGCCTCGCCCTCGGCCTCCTTGGCCTGCGCCCAGCGGATATGCAGCAGCATCGCCTCGTGGCGGCGGATATCGGCCGAAAGCGCCTTGAAGCGGCTCGCCTGCCGCGACTGGCGCTTCAGGCTCTCGATCTGGCTTTCGAGCTGCGAGGTGACGTCATCGAGCCGTTCCAGATTGGTCTCGGCGGCGCGCAGGCGCAGCTCCGCCTCGTGCCGGCGGGAATGGAGGCCCGAAATGCCGGCCGCCTCTTCGAGAAGCTGGCGGCGGGCCTGGGGCTTGGCCTGGATAAGCTCGCCGATACGGCCCTGCCCCACCATGGAGGGCGAGCGGGCGCCGGTGGAGGCGTCGGCGAAGAGGAGCTGCACATCCTTGGCGCGCGCCTCCTTGCCGTTGATGCGGTAGACCGAGCCGTTCTCGCGCTCGATGCGGCGCGTGACCTGGATCTCGTCCTCGTTGTTGAAGGCGGCGGGCGCGGTGCGGTCGGAATTGTCGAGATAGAGGCCGACTTCGGCGGTGTTCCTCGCCGGGCGGTTGCCGGAGCCGGAGAAGATGACGTCGTCCATGCCGGACGCGCGCATGTTCTTGTAGGAGTTTTCCCCCATCACCCAGCGCAGCGCCTCGACGAGGTTCGACTTGCCGCAGCCGTTCGGCCCGACGACGCCGGTCAGGCCCCGCTCGATGACGAATTCGGTGGGCTCGACGAAGGACTTGAAGCCGAGGAGGCGGAGCTTGGTGAATTTCATGCGGCACCGGCAAGGGCGGGAAACCCTTCCTTCGCACGGCGAAGGATGCCCCTCACCTGCCTGCCGGCATCCTCTCCCCGTAAACGGGGCGAGGAACGATGGGCGCGCCGTTCTGCCCCTTCTCCCCGCCTGCGGGGAGAAGGTCCCGGCAGGAGGATGAGGGGTAGCACCGCCGCAAAATAAAAAGCGGGCGCACGGCTTCCGCCGTCGCCCGCCGAAAATCCGGTCGAAGGATCAGAGCATGCTGTCGATGAGGGCCGACATGGTGTCAACCGACATGTCCCCCGCGTAGCGCTTGCCGTTGATCAGGAACGTCGGCGTCGCGGCGACCCCGAATTCCTTGGCGGCACGTTCCCGTACCGCGTTCACATCATCCAGAAGTTTCTGGTTCGTCAAGCAGGCCTGGAAGCTCTCCTGTGTAAAACCGGCGAGCTTGGACATCTGCAGCAGCGCTTCGCGGCCATCCTGCGCGGCGGCCCAGGTTTCCTGCTGCTTCATCAGCATGGAAAGCATCGGGAAATACTGCGCAGCCTCGGTGAGCTTCGTCGTGTCCTGCGGGTTGCAGCGCGCCAGCATGAAGGCGGCCGCGGCACGCGGGTCGAACGGGAATTCGCGCACGATGAAACGGACCTTGCCGCTGTCGACATATTTCGTCTTGATCGCGTCGAAGGTCTTGTTGTGGAAGTCCGCGCAATGCGGGCAGGTCGTCGACATGTATTCGACGATGGTGACGGGCGCATTCGCCTCGCCAAGCGCCATGTCCGGCAGGGCGCCGGGCTTCAGCACCTCGGCCATGTCCACGCTGCCCTCGGAAGACGGGACGTCCACAGCCGCGGCGGGCGCTGCCGCCGTTTCGGTCGTTGCCGCCGTGGTCTCGTTCGACGTGCCCGAGGCGGTCGCCGGCGTCGAGCTTGCGGTCTCGCCCGTCGTCTGGCTGGTCTCGGGAGCCTTGGCGGTCTCCTTCTTCTCGTCGGAGCAGGCGGCCAGCGTCACGGCAAGCGCCGCAACGGCGGCGCCGGTCAGAAGACGCTTCATCAGGCTCATTTCGGAAAGGGACATGGTCTCTCCTGTCGGAAGGGATGTAAAATTCTTTCGCTCTCCCGTTATACCTGCTTTCGGGCGCGAACAAGCGGCGTGAAGGCCAGTAACTTCAAAGAATTGTGACCGTTCGATGATCAGCGGCGCCGGCCGAGCACGGCGGTGCCGAGGCGCTTCAGCGCCGCCTTCAGCGCCTCGCCCTCGATGCCCTCGACGAGTTCGTCGAGATGGCGGGCCGCAGCGCCGGTCAGTGGACGCGGCCGGGGCCGATGGCGCGGATGCAGTGCCACCGGCTTCTGCACGATCCTCACCTGGCTGACGGCGGGAAAGCCGAAGAAGCCGTTGATGCGCTGGATGATCTCGCCCTGCTGGTGGCTGAGGAAGAGCGCGCGCGCGCCCTCGCAGGCGATGGTCAGCACGCCCGGCTGGTGGCCGCCGCCCTCGCCCGTCATTTCCGAGGCGCGGCGCGGCCAGGCGATACGCTCCGGCCGCGTGCATTCGGCGAACTCGGCGCCGGCGATCTCTTCCCACGAGCCGAGCAGCATCGTGTTGATGCCGGCGCGCTTGGCCAGCACGGGATCGATGAGGTCGTTGGCGACCTCGCTGATCTGGACGACACCGCGTCTCGACTGGCGTGCGGGCATTTTCGCGTTCACGGCCTACCCCTTACGGGAAAATATTCCTGTTCTCGCCCGCAGGATGCCTTGAACATCGCGGACCACTCGGCCAGTTATAGAGCAATTCCAGCAGAAATGTGCAGCGGTTTTGCGCGCGCCGCCCTGTCAGGCTATAGAAGCGCCCCGATCCCGTTTCAGGCAGACCATGACCCAATCCCACCGGACCGCGGCGCCCGCCGACCTGCTTCTCGCCTGGTACGACCGGCACCACCGCGATCTGCCGTGGCGCGTCAGCCCGCCGATGGCGGCGCGGGGGATTGCGCCCGATCCCTACCGCATCTGGCTTTCCGAGGTCATGCTGCAGCAGACCACGGTGCAGGCGGTCAAATCCTATTTCGCGCTCTTCACCACGCGCTGGCCGACGGTGACGGACCTCGCGAAGGCCGACAACGAGGACGTGATGAAGTCCTGGGCCGGCCTCGGCTATTACGCCCGCGCCCGCAACCTCAAGAAATGCGCCGAAGCCGTCGCCTTCGAGCATGGCGGGGTCTTTCCCGACACGGAAGAGGGATTGAAGGCCCTGCCCGGCATCGGCGACTATACGGCGGCGGCCATCGCCGCCATCGCCTTCAACCGGAGGAGCGCGGTGCTCGACGGCAATGTCGAGCGCGTCGTCTCGCGCCTTCACGCCATCGAGACGCCGCTTCCGGCGGCAAAGCCGGAAATGCGCGCGCTGGTGGCCGAAATGACGCCGGAGGACCGGCCGGGCGACTTCGCCCAGGCGATGATGGACCTCGGCGCGACGATCTGCACGCCGCGCCGCCCGGCCTGCGCGCTCTGTCCGTTCAACGCGGACTGCCGGGTGCTGGGGCGCGATGACCCCGAGCTCTATCCGCGCAAGGCGGCGAAGAAGGAAAAGCCCGTCCGGCTCGGCGCGGCCTTCGTCGCCGAGGACGAGACCGGCGCCGTCTTCCTGCGCAAGCGGGCGGAAAGCGGCCTCCTCGGCGGGATGACGGAAGTGCCGGGCAGCGCCTGGACGGCGCGGATCGACGGAAAGACCGATATCTCCGCCGCGCCCTTTTCGGCGGACTGGCAGGCCTGCGGCGCCGTCGCCCATGTCTTCACGCATTTCGAGTTGCGCCTCAGCGTCTACCGCTGCGTGGTTCTGCGGGATGCGCAGGCGGGCGCGGGATGGTGGCAGCCGAAGGAAACGCTCGACGGCGAGGCACTGCCGACCGTCATGAAGAAGGCCATCACGCAAGCCATACCGGACGCATTTCAAAAAAAGAGGAAAGCATGAGCAGCATCGAAATTCGCCACATCGTCTTCGACATCGGCCGGGTGCTGATCCACTACGATCCGCATATCCCCTTCGCGCGGCTGATCCCCGACGAAGCGGAGCGTAACTGGTTCTTCGCCAATGTCTGCACGCACGACTGGAACCTGGAGCAGGACCGCGGGCGCCGGTGGGAGGATGCCGAGGCGCTGCTGATCGAGGAGCATCCCGAGCGCGTCGAGCATATCCGCGCCTTCCGCAAGCACTGGCACGAGATGGTCTCGCCCGCCTATGTGGAGAGCGTTGCGATCCTGGAGACGCTGATCTCACAGGGACGCGACGTCACCATGCTGACCAATTTCGCCGCCGACACCTTCAAGGAGGCGCGAAAGATGTATCCCTTCCTCGACAAGCCGCGCGGCGTCACCGTCTCGGGCGAGATCGGGCTCATCAAGCCGGATCTTGCGATCTACGAGAAGCACAGCCGCGACTTCGGCCTTTCGCCCGCCCATACGCTCTTCATCGACGATGTGCCGGCCAATGCCGAGGGCGCGCGCATGGCGGGCTGGAACGCCGTGCTGTTCACCGGTGCTGAAAAGCTGAAGAGCGACCTTGCCGCGCACGGCATCGCGCTCTGATCCGGCCACATGCGGCCCGAAACCGAAACGCCCGGAGCCGCAAGGCTCCGGGCGTTTTCGCATTTCCGGGACTGAAGGTACAAAAACCGGAAAAGCGATATCCGGCCGGTTGATCGGCCTCGGCTTTCGCAACGATTTCCGTTGCTTGGCCTGATGTGTTTGCCGGATCACAGTAAGCGGGCGATGGTTAACATCGTTTGAACGCGGCACCGTAAATGTGCGCGCAGGAGGAAAGTACAACGCTTTTGTCGGCAGCCCGGATGAGGGCTGCAGCGCCGATCACAAAAGCCACAGCCCCCGGTGCAGGGAACACCGGAGGCCGCAGCTGGAGAAAGGGTCGTAGAACGTCAGCTGGTCTATTCGAGGCCGGCCATGCCGGAGCGCACGACGGCGCGTAGCGCGTCGATCGGCTTCAGCTCCGCACCATCGGCATAGTGCCAGAAGGTCCAGCCGTTGCAGGCGTCGAGCCCCTGCACCTTGGCGCCGACGCGGTGGATGGAGCCGGCGTCGCTGCCCGAGGCGAGCGTGCCGTCGGCGCGCACGATGGCGCTGTGGCGGCGGCGGGCATCCGTAAGCACCGTGCCGGGCTGGAGAAGGCCGCTTTCGAGGAGCGTGTTGAAGGCGACGCGCGGTTCGGCCTTCTTGCCGCTCATCACGGAAAGGGTGCCGGAGCCGAGCGGCTCGACCGCGTCAATGCGCGCGCGGGCCGCATCGATATAGCTCTGCTCGCGCTCGATGCCGACGAAATGACGGCCGAGGCGCTTGGCGACGGCACCGGTCGTGCCGGAGCCGAAGAAGGGATCGAGCACCACGTCGCCGGGCTTGGAGGAGGCCATGAGGATGCGGGCGAGCAGCGCTTCCGGCTTCTGCGTCGGATGCACCTTCTTGCCGTCCGCGTCCTTCAGGCGTTCGCCGCCGTTGCAGATCGGGAACAGCCAGTCGGAGCGCATCTGCACGTCGTCGTTGGCGGCCTTCATGGCGTCGTAGTTGAAGGTGTAGCCCTTGGCCTTCGGGTCGCGGGTCGCCCAGATCATCGTCTCATGCGCGTTCTGGAACCGGCGGCCCTTGAAGTTGGGCATCGGGTTGGTCTTGCGCCAGACGATGTCGTTGAGGATCCAGAAATTGAGATCCTGCAGCGTCGCGCCGACGCGGAAGATGTTGTGGTAGGAGCCGATGACCCAGATCGTGCCCGAGGGCTTCAGCACGCGGCGGCAGGCGAGCAGCCAGGCGCGGGTGAAGGCGTCGTAGGCCTCGAAGGACGCGAACTGGTCCCACTCGTCGTCGCAGGCGTCGACCAGCGACTGGTCGGGACGGTGCAGCGCGCCGCCGAGCTGGAGGTTGTACGGCGGATCGGCGAAGATGACGTCGACGGACTGGTCCGGCAGCGCTTCGAGCGCGGCAACGCAGTCGCCCTTGATGATCGTGTCGAGCCAGCCGCTCTTGCGGGGCGAACGGGAGACGTCTGCAAGCGAAAGAACAGATGGCATTTTTTACTCGCTGATACGCTAACTCGGAACGGAACTTGATGGTGCTTATGGTTACCGAAGATGGTTACCAAAGACTGAAGGGTTTGGAGAAAAAGCGAAAACCGTTTCGCAAGGGATCGCGGCGCCGAATTCAAGAGACCGCGAATAGACGCCCCTTCCCGCACGTTTCCCTGACAATGCCGCCGCCTGGCCGAGGGGACCGGCCGGTTTTTCCGGCAAACGAGGAGGACGACCGTGCGATTGAGAGCCGTTTTCATGCTTCTGGCGGGGCTGTTTGCCGCCAGCGGGGCGCTCGCCGCCGACAAGACGATGATCGTGCTCGATGCCTCTGGCTCCATGTGGGGCCAGATCGGCGGGCGCAGCAAGATCGAGATCGCCCGCGAGACGCTCAGCTCGGTGCTGAAGTCCGTGCCGACAGGCACAGAGCTCGGGCTGATGGTCTACGGTCATCGTGAAAAAGGCTCTTGCAGCGATATCGAGCTGGCCGTGCCGCCGGCCGCAGGCACCGAAAACGCCATCACCGCCTTCGTCAACGGCCTCAACCCGAAGGGCAAGACGCCGCTCACGCAGTCCGTCGAACAGGCCGCCGACATCCTCAAATATACCGAGGAGAAGGCGACGGTGGTTCTCGTGACGGACGGGCTGGAGACCTGCGAGGCCGATCCCTGCGCCCTCGCCTCGGCGCTCGAAAGCAAGGGCGTCGACTTCACCACCCACGTCGTGGGCTTCGGCCTGACGGAGGAGGAAGGCAAGCAGGTCGCCTGCCTTGCGGAAAATACCGGCGGCAAATATTTCCAGGCATCGGATGCCGGCCAGCTTGTCGCCGCGCTGACGGAAACGGTAGCGGAAGCGCCGATGTCGAAGCCGGAGCCGGAAGTGGTCGAGACCACGCCGGAGCCGGCCGTGGAATTCAACACCGCGGCCGACAGCGTGCTTTCGGAAGGTGGGCCGTCGCTCGGCGACAATGATGACGTCCACTGGCTGATCTACAATGCCGGTGCCGACGGCAAGCCGGCCGGCGACTATATCGACAGCCAGTACAAGGGCGCCTATTCCGGCAGCTACCCGCCCGGAAAATACATCGCCGTCGTGACGCTGCAGAGCGCGATCGAACGGCAGGTTCCCTTCGAGGTGAAGGCCGGCGAAGTGGCAAAGCCCTTCGTGAACTTCGATTCCGGGCATGTGACCGTCACCGCCCGGCGCACGCCGACCGACGCCGAGCCCGATTCGAACGGCGCGATCCAGGTCTCCTTCGGCAGCTATTCCAGCACCTATTACGGCACGGCGAAATTCTACGCTCCCGCCGGCGAGGTGAAGCTGCAAGGCACCATCGGCCCCTCCAAGGTGGAGGAAACCGTCGCGGTGAAGGCCGGCGAGGAGATCGCGCGCGACCTCGTCATCGGCGCGGGCATCGTCCTCAACAAGGCGGTCTATGCGGAAGGCGGGCCGGAGGTCGATTCCGGCAATGTCTTCTTCGAGATCGTGGCGCCGGAAAAGGCGATCGACGGCAGCCGCAAGAGCGTCGCCTACGGCTACGGCACCGGCACGAAGCTCGACATTCCGGCTGGCGACCATGTGCTGACGGCCAAGCTCGGCTCGGCGACGGGGGAAATCCCCTTCACCGTCAAGGCCGGCGAGATGAAGGAAGTCGTCGTCAACATCAATGCCGGGGTTCTGGCGATCACCGCGCCGGGGGCCAGTTCCATCGAGATTCTCAGCGCCGCGAAGGACATCCAGGGCAACCGCAAGTCCGTGTCGATCAATTACGGCACGGAATGGCAGGACACGGTGCCGCCCGGGGACTACATCGTCGCGGTGAAATACGAGGGCGACGTCGCGCCCAAGGAAGCGAAGGCGACCGTCAAGGCCGGCGAGCGGGCCGAGGTGACGGTGCAGTGATCCGAAAGACGATGCGGCCCGCCATATGCGGACCGTGTCGTCCTCATGCCGCGTGGAAGGCGCGGCTGTCCTCCGGCGCCTCGTTCCGGTCGTTGAGGCCGTAGTCGCGCACGACACTGGCAATGCGCAGCCGATAGGCGTCGAAGACACCGCCCCGGCCGAGCGACTGGGCAGTGCGATGCTCCTCGGTGGTGCGCCACGCCTTCACCGCCGCCTCATCGCGCCAGAAGGAGAGCGAAAGCAGCCGTGTCGGATCGGTGAGGCTGCGGAAGCGCTCGATGGAAATGAAGCCCTCGATGCCGTCGAGCAGCGGGCGGAGGTCGCGCGCGGTGTCGAGATAGAGCTCCATGCGGCCGGGCGCGGGCACGACCTCGAAGATGACCGCGATCATGGCGTCACCCTCGGCGCATGGGGCAGCGAGGCGTTCCTGAGAAAGATGCGGTCCTCCTTCAGGATGAAGCGCTCCCTGCGGGAGAATTCATAGTTCTCCCGGCCGAGCGGATCGGCGGCAAGCCGGGCGCGATAGGCCTCGTAGGCCGCAAGGCTCTCGATATTGTAGACGCCGTAGGCCGTGGTCGCCGAGCCCTCGTGCGGGGCGAAGTAGCCGATGAGGTCGGCCCCGCAGCGCGGGATCACCTGGCCCCAGTTGCGGGAGTATTCGGCGAAGGTATCCTTCTTGAAGGGGTCGATCTCGTAGCGAATGAAGCAGGTAATCATCGTCGTCTCCTTGATTGCGATGATCCCTTTTCCCACATTGCCCGACGCCAATGCTTCGGCTATCATCGAAGTATGAAAGAAGGACCGGACATTTCCCAGATCGGCGCACTCATCGGCGATCCCGCGCGCGCCAACATGCTGACCGCGCTGATGGGCGGGCAGGCACTGACGGCGACCGAGCTTGCCGGAGCGGCCGGCATCACCTTGCAGACGGCCAGTTCGCATCTTTCCAAACTGGAGGGCGGCGGGCTCGTCGTGCAGCGCAAGCAGGGGCGGCACCGCTATTTCGCGCTTGCTGACGACGAGGTGGGGCTGCTGCTCGAAAGCATCATGGGTTTTGCGGCCAATCGTGGCCTGCTGCGCACCCGCCCCGGCCCGAAGGATCCGGCACTGCGCCGGGCACGGGTCTGCTACAACCACCTTGCCGGCGATTTCGGCGTGCGCATGCTGGACCGGATGGTGGCCGACGGCGACGTCACGCTCGACGGCGACGATGCCGAGTTGACGGCTTCCGGCGAAGCGCGCGTGGCGGCGCTCGGCATCGACGTCCCCACCCTCAGGGCGCAACGCCGCCCGGTCTGCCGCACCTGCCTCGACTGGAGCGAACGCCGCTCGCATCTCGCCGGCTCGCTCGGCGAGGCGCTGCTCGCCCGCTTCATCGCGGATGGCTGGGCGAAGCGCGAAAAGGACAGCCGCGCCATCCGCTTCACGGCAGAAGGCGAGCGGAAGTTCACGGCATTGTTTCCGTGAGGGCTGGCGAATGCCCCTCATCCGCCTGCCGGCACCTTCTCCCCGCAAGCGGGGAGAAGGAAGTCATGGCAACGTTCTGCCCAAAGAGGGAAAACGGTGCGGCAATGCCCTTCTCCCCGCTTGCGGGGAGAAGGTCGCGGCAGCGGGATGAGGGGCAGCCGCTCCCGGCCGCCACGCATGGCTCCCTCCCCGAATCGGCAATTGTCCCACGCCCCCCTTTCGTGTAGGGAAACCGCGGCCTCACGGGCGCCCCGCGCCCCTTCGTTCTTCCGCAATCCCGGATGCAGCCCTCCCGGGCTTGCCCCCTATGAAAGACAGCAGCTCATGAACGGTTTCGATCTCATCATCTTCGATTGCGACGGGGTTCTCGTCGATTCGGAAATCATCGCGGCGGAAGTGGAATCGGCGCTGCTGACGGATGCGGGCTACCCGATCAGCGTCGAGGAAATGGGCGAGCGCTTTGCCGGCATGACCTGGCACAACATCCTGCTCACCGTCGAGCGCGAAGCCTCCATCCCGCTCTCGGCCACCCTGCTCGACAAGTCGGAAAAGCTGCTCGACCTGCGCCTCGCGCAGGAGGTGAAGGCCATCGACGGCGTCAAGTCGATGCTCTCGCGCATCCCCAGGCCCTATTGCATCTGTTCGAATTCGGCCTCGCACCGCCTCGACATGATGCTCTCGAAGGTCGGGCTTCGGGAGGTCTTCGGCCCCTATGTCTATTCGGCCAAGGATCTCGGCGCCGACCGTGTGAAGCCGAAGCCGGATATCTTCCTGCACGGCGCAAAGCAGTTCGGCGCCAATCCGGCGCGCACGCTGGTCATCGAGGATTCGGTTCACGGCATTGCAGGCGCCCGCGCCGCCGGCATGCGCGTCGTCGGCTTCACCGGCGCCTCGCACACCTACCCTTCCCACGCCGACCGCCTGACGGAAGCCGGCGCGGAAACCGTCATCTCGCGCATGAGCGAACTGCCGGACGTCGTCGCCGCGCTCGCCGAATGGCAGGAAGCGATCTGAGCCTTCCAATCATCCCAACGAAAAGGCCGTGGAACGATGTTCCGCGGCCTTTTCTTTTGAGATGTGCAGAAGCGGTTACTTCTTCCGCTTCTTCGCCGACCCCTCTTCAAAGCCGACATAGGCCTTGGTGAAGCTGCCGGAGCCGCCGGGGATCGCGACATTGCTCTGGGTGAAGATGAACTGGGCCGCGCTGCCATCGGCCGGAATCGTGACCGGGAACTGCACGAGCTGGGAATAATGCGAGGTCTCGCCGTCCATGACCGCGACGCGGATCGGCAGCGTTACCGTACCGCCGGCACCGGCCGGGCCGACGACGATGCGGCCTTGCACCATGATCGTCATGACGAGCTGGTTCTCGTTCAGCACGCACTGGCGCGTCGTGTCGCCGAGCGTCACCTGATAGGCAAGGTTCTGCGGATCGTCCTTGGCGCCCTTGCCGTAGCGCTGCAGGACGGCGGTGCCGTCGCGCAGGAAGACTTGCGGGCACGAGCCCTGGATCACCGCGACCTGCGTCTGCTGCTGCGCGGCGGCCTGGACGCCCGACGGATCGCTCGTCACGCCGAGATCTGCTGGCTTGTCGGTCTGGTTGCAGCCGGCGACGACGGCGAGAAGGGAGATGCCGAGAAAACGGCGGATGGTCATTCCAAACACGATACGTTCTACCCCTGCGATCAGGCCCCGCCCCCGGCGTCCAAGCCTTTCGGAACTCGTTTTACGGGCCTTTTCACGACCCTAGGCGATGGTCTATAGCAGCGACGCGGCGAAAAATCGATTGTCGAATGAAACCGCCCTCAGAAATTCGGAGAGGCCCGCCTCGCTTCGTCGGGACGGGCCGGACGCAACGGCATTTGCAAATCCAAGGACGTGCGACGTGGATTATGTTTCGACCCGGGGCGAGGCCCCTTCCCTCGGTTTCTCCGATGCGCTTCTGGCGGGCCTTGCCCGTGACGGCGGCCTCTACGTGCCCCGCGAATGGCCGTCCTTCTCGAAGAAGGACATCCGGGCGCTGCGCGGCAAGTCCTATCAGGAAATCGCCTTCACGGTGCTTCTTCCCTTCGTCGAGGGCGACATTCCGGCCGACAAGTTCCGGGCGATGATCGACGAGGCCTATGCCACGTTCCGCCATCCGGCGGTCGCCCCGCTCGTCCAGACCGGCTCGAATTCCTTCGTCATGGAACTCTTCCACGGCACGACGCTCGCCTTCAAGGACGTGGCTATGCAGCTTCTCGCCCGCCTGATGGACCATGCGCTGGCCGTGCGCGGCGAGCGCGCCACCATCGTCGGCGCCACCTCGGGCGATACCGGCGGCGCCGCCATCGACGCCTTTGCCGGCCGCGAGCGCACCGATATCTTCATCCTCTTCCCCGAAGGCAAGGTCTCGCCGGTGCAGCAGCGCCAGATGACCACCTCGAAGGACAAGAACGTCCACGCGCTCGCCATCAAGGGCAATTTCGACGACTGCCAGAACCTCGTCAAAGCGATGTTCAACGATACGAAGTTCCGCGACGGCGTGAAGCTCTCGGGCGTCAACTCGATCAACTGGGCGCGCATCATGGCCCAGATCGTCTATTACTTCACGACGGCCGTCGCGCTCGGCGGGCCGGACCGGAAGATCTCCTTCACCGTGCCGACCGGCAATTTCGGCGACATCTTCGCCGGCTACGCCGCCAAGCGCATGGGCCTTCCCATCGACAAGCTGGTGATCGCGACGAACGAGAACGACATTCTCGCCCGTACGCTGAAGACCGGCCGCTACGAGATGAAGGACGTCAAGGCGACCACCTCGCCCTCCATGGACATCCAGATCTCGTCGAATTTCGAGCGGCTGCTGTTCGAGGCCCACGACCGTGACGCCGGCGCCGTGCGCCGCGCCATGGCGAGCCTCAAGCAGTCCGGCGCCTTCGAGATCGGCGATCACGCGCTGAAGACGATCCGCAAGAAGTTCCGCGCCGGCCGCGCCTCGGAAAAGCAGGTAGCGCAGACGATCAAGGACACGCTGGCTGCGACCGGATACCTGCTCGACCCGCATTCGGCCATTGGCGTCTTCGTCGCCGCCAAGCACGAGAAGCCGAACGCGCCGATGGTGACGCTCGCCACCGCCCACCCGGCGAAATTCCCCGCCGCAGTAAAATCGGCATGCGGTATTGACCCGGCGCTTCCGACGTGGCTTGCTGACCTCATGCAAAGGGAGGAGCGGTTCGACGTCCTCGAAGCGGAACTCGATGCGGTGGAAGCCTTCATCGGGAAGCATACGCGGGTTCGGGGATAGAATCGCAGAAAGTGCGTATGATGAAAGTTGAGTGCACCCGGCTTGCGTCCGGGTTGACCGTGGTGACCGAGAACATGCCGCATCTGGAGAGCGTCGCTCTCGGCGTGTGGATCAAGTCGGGGTCACGCAACGAAACCACGGACGAGCACGGCATCGCCCACCTTCTGGAACACATGGCCTTCAAGGGCACGGAGCGCCGCTCCGCCCGCCAGATCGCCGAGGAAATCGAGAATGTCGGCGGCGAGGTCAACGCCGCCACCTCGACGGAAACCACCTCCTACTATGCCCGCGTGCTCAAGGACCATGTCCCGCTCGCGGTTGATATCCTTGCCGACATCCTGACGGAATCCGTCTTCGACGAGGAAGAGCTGCGCCGCGAGAAGCATGTCATCCTGCAGGAGATCGGCGCGGCGAACGACACGCCCGACGACGTGGTCTTCGACAAGTTCTCCGAGGTCGCCTATCGCGACCAGATCATCGGCCGCGCCATCCTCGGCACGCCGGACACCGTACTGTCCTTCTCGCCCGGCGAGATCCGCAGCTATCTCGACCGCAACTACACGACGGACCGCATGTTCGTCGTCGCGGCCGGCGCGGTGAACCATGACGAATTCGTGCGCCAGGTCGAGGACCGCTTCTCCTCGCTGCCGACCGCGCCGAAAATCTCCCCGGTCTTCGAGCCGGCACGCTATACGGGCGGCGATATCCGCGAGACGCGCGACCTGATGGACGCGCAGGTGTTGCTCGGCTTCGAGGGCAAGGCCTACCACGCCCGCGACTTCTACTGTTCGCAGATCCTCGCCAACATCCTCGGCGGCGGCATGTCCTCCCGCCTCTTCCAGGAGGTGCGCGAGCACCGGGGCCTGTGCTACTCGATCTACGCCTTCCACTGGGGCTTTTCCGATACCGGCATCTTTGGCATCCATGCCGCGACAGGCGGTGAGAACCTGCCCGAGCTGATGCCCGTCATCTTCGACGAATTGAAGAAGTCGTCCGAGACGATCGACCAGCAGGAAATCGAGCGCGCCCGCGCGCAGATCCGCGCCCAGCTCCTGATGGGTCAGGAAAGCCCGGCCGCCCGCGCCGGCCAGATCGCCCGCCAGATGATGCTCTACGGTCGCCCGATCCCGAACGAGGAGCTGATGGAGCGCCTCGCCGGCATCACCATCGAGCGCCTGACGGACCTTGCCGGACGCCTGTTCTTCGACACGGTGCCGACCATCTCGGCCATCGGCCCACTGGAACACCTCGTCCCGGCCGGCGACATCACGCGCTCGCTCTCGCGCGGGACCATCGACCGCGCGGCGAGCTGAAGCCGCGCCTTTTCCGATATCCTGGGGACCCGCAAGCGGGCAAAATAAAACCCGCCTTGCGGCGGGTTGCCTGATCGGGCCCCTGGGAGGAGAGAGGTCCCGATGAATGGGGCGGGATGACCGGACTGGCGCTGCCGGATATGGCGCGCCGATGTCGTCCCTCATGGCGCGGGGCGTTGGCCCCAGGCCGTATCAGCCGAAAACGACCATGCCCTTGACGGCAGCCTGGATGTTCGAGCGGGAGATGCCGAGGTCCTGCAGGGCGCGGTCATCGAGAGCGCCGAGTTCACGGACGGCGCGGCGGTCAGCGGCATTCTTCTTGAGCTTTGCGAAGATGTTCATGGTTCAATTCCTTTGTGTTTCCCTTGCGTTGATCAATAGATAAGCGACCTCCTGCCTAAAGAAAATGCATATGCTCACACCGCTGACATGCGGCTTTTGCATAGCACCGAGACAGGCCCTAATCGGCCCGGCGACGCGAACGAAAAAGGGGTGTCGCCGGCTCCATAGGACTGCCCCGTTTCATTTGACGCCGGCGAGCCTCTCGGCATAGTCTTTGTAAGAAAGGGGCCGCCACGAGGACGGCGCGCGGAGGACTGAATGGCACGGTCGGTTTTTCGGTTTCTGTCGCGCCAGCCCGACACCGTGGAACTTGCCGGCGAACGGCACCTGCTGCGCCTCCCCCGTTTCCAGGACTACAGGCAATGGTATGCGTTGCGCTCCCAGAGTCGGCGCTTCCTCGAACCCTGGGAGCCGACATGGCGAAGCGACGACCTGACGGAAGGCGCCTTCCGCGCCCGCGTCCTTCGTAATGAACAGGAATTTTCGTCGGGGCAGGCCGTCCCCCTCTTCGTCTTCACGCGCGAGGAGAAGACGCTGCTCGGCGGCCTCACCGTCGGCTATATCCGGCGCGGAGCGGCGCAATGCTGCATGATCGGCTACTGGATGGGCGAGCGCCATGCCGGCCAGGGCCACATGTTCGGTGCACTCAACCTCGCCATACCCTATATCTTTTCGAGCCTTCAGTTGCACCGTATCGAGGCAGCCTGTATTCCAGACAATACAAGAAGCATACGTCTCCTTGAAAAGGCCGGCTTTCAGCGGGAAGGCTACCTTCGGGAGTATCTGAAGATAAACGGGGAGTGGCGCGACCACGTGATGTTCTCGCTTCTGGCCGCCGACAGGCGGCCCCAGGCGGCACCGGGCGCGGCAGGACTGGGCAGTACCTAAGGACAATGCACTTTCAATGACGTCTTCCTTCGTGCCGCAAGCGCTGCGTGCCAGCCGGTTGCTCGCTTTCATCCTTCTGGTGCCGATCCTCCTTGCGGGGATGCTGCCGGGACGCGCCTATGCCGTCGAGCCGGTAAAAATCTCCCGTGACGACACCGCGCTCGACCTCACCGCCACCACCGAGATCTATACCGGCCGGGGCGAGGCCTTCCAGGTTTCCACAGCGCCCGGCACCGACGGCATCGTGCGGCGCATCGAGGTGCGGGCCACCTCCGACGAGCACCAGGGCGACTGGGCCGTCTTCGCGCTCGCCAACGTTTCCGACGAGCAGATCGACCGCGTGATCGTCGCCCCGCATTTCCGCCTCGTGCAGTCAAAACTGTTCTGGCCGGACCTCGGCTCCAAGCGCATCATCTCGATCACTCCGAGCGAGGGCTTCGCGCTCGACCGCGAGCCGAGCGAGGAGGCGGACGTCTTCTCCATCACGCTCAACCCCGGCACGGTCGTCACCTTCGTCGCGGAACTCGCGACACCCGACCTGCCGCAGATCTATCTCTGGGAGCCGGACGCCTACAAGGACACGGTCAACGCCTTCACGCTCTATCGCGGCATCGTGCTCGGCATCGCGGGCCTGCTCGCCGTGTTCCTCACCATCCTCTTCGTGGTGAAGGGCACCTCCATGCTGCCGGCGACGGCGGCGCTCGCCTGGGCGGTGCTCGGCTATATCTGCGTGGACTTCGGCTTCCTCTCCAAGCTCATCTCGATCACGGCGGGCGACGAGCGGATATGGCGCGCGGGAACGGAGGTGTTCCTCGCGGCGGGCCTTGTCGTCTTCCTCTTCACCTATCTCAACCTCAACCGATGGCACGCGCATCTCGCCTATGCGACGCTCGCCTGGATTCTCGGCCTCGGCCTGCTCTTCGGCGTCGCGATCTACGATCCGCCGATCGCCTCGGGCATCGCCCGCCTCTCCTTCGCGCTGACAGCGACGGTCGGCATCGTGCTCATCGCCTATCTCGGCTTCAACCGCTATGACCGGGCGATCCTGCTCGTGCCGGCCTGGGCGCTGATCCTCGTCTGGCTGTTCGGCGCCTGGCTGACGGTAACGGGCCAGCTCAACAACGACATCATCCAGCCGGCGCTCGGCGGCGGCCTCGTCCTCATCGTATTGCTCATCGGCTTCACGGTGATGCAGCACGCCTTTGCCGGCGGCGCCTACAGCCAGGGCCTGTTCTCCGATCTCGAGCGCCAGTCGCTGGCGCTGACGGGCTCGGGCGACACGGTCTGGGACTGGGACGTGGCGCGCGACCGCGTCGTCACCATTCCCGACATCTCCATCCAGCTCGGCCTTGCGCCGGGCGTCATGCACGGCCCGGCGCGCAACTGGCTGCCGCGCCTCCATCCCGACGACCGCGACCGCTTCCGCGCCACGCTCGACGTGCTGCTGGAGCACCGCAAGGGCCGGCTCAACCATCAGTTCCGCGTGCGCGCCGAGGATGGCCACTACCACTGGCTCTCGATCCGAGCCCGCCCCGTGCTCGGCGCCAATGGCGAGATCATCCGCTGCGTCGGCACGATCATCGACATCACCGAGCAGCGCAACTCGATCGACCGGCTCTTGCAGGACGCCCTGCACGACAACCTGACGGGCCTGCCGAACCGCCAGGTCTTCCTCGACCGGCTGCAATCGATCCTGTCGCTGACCGCCAGTTCCGAGACCGTGCGCCCGACGGTGCTGACCATCGACATCGACCGCTACAAGCAGGTCAACGACGCGCTCGGCATCGCCGCCGGCGACAATATCCTCATCGCGCTGACCCGGCGCCTGCGCCGGCTCCTCAAGCCGCAGGATACGCTGGCCCGGCTTGCCGGCGACCAGTTCGGCCTGATCCTCATGTCGGAGCGGGATCCCGCCAAGGTGGCGGATTTCGCCGATGCGGTCAGCAAGGCGATCATGGTGCCGATCAATTTCGGCGGCCGCGAGATCATCCTGACGGCCTCCATCGGCCTCGTCTCCTGGGTCGACCAGCAGGAGGATGCGGCCGGCCTGCTCAACGATGCCGAGCTTGCCATGTACCGGGCCAAGAAGGCCGGCGGCAACCGCGTCGAGCCCTTCCGCCCCGCCTTCCGCACCTTCGGCGCCGACCGCCTTCAGATCGAGACGGACCTGCGCCGCGCCATCGAGCGCAAGGAGCTTTCCCTCGTCTACCAGCCGATCGTCCGGCTCAAGGATGCGGAAATCGCCGGCTTCGAGGCGCTGATGCGCTGGGACCATCCCAAGCGCGGCAATATCTCGCCGGCCGAGTTCATCCCCATCGCGGAGGCGTCCGACCTCATCAACCAGCTCGGCCTCTTCGCCTTCGACAAGGCCGCGAGCGACCTGATGGACTGGCAGCTCCAGACCGGCGAGCTTCCGGTCTTCGTCTCGGTCAACCTGTCGAGCGCGCAGCTTCTCAACAACGAACTTTACAACGACGTGCGCGCGGCGCTCGCCCGCACCCGCTGCGAGCCGCAGAAGATCAAGCTGGAGCTCACCGAATCCGTCGTGATGGAAAATCCGGAACAGGCCCGCCTGATCCTCAACAAGCTGCGCGATGTCGGCCTCGGCCTTGCGCTCGACGATTTCGGCACGGGCCATTCCTCGCTCTCCTATCTCACCCGCTTCCCCTTCGACACGATCAAGATCGACAAGGCGCTGGTGCGCGACGGTTCCGACAAGCGCACCGTGCTGCTGCGCTCCGTCATCTCGATGGCGCGGGAACTGGAAATGCAGGTTGTCGCGGAAGGCATCGAGTCGGAAGAGGACGCCATCGAGCTCGGCAACATGGGCTGCGAGTTCGGCCAGAGCTACATCTTCGGCCCGCCGATCGGCTACGACTCGGTGCTGCGTCTCCTGAAGGAACGCTTTCCGCTGATGAAGCGGGCGTAAGAGGCAGTAGGCAATAGCCAATAGGCAGTAGGCAGTAGGTAGTTTCTACTGCCTACTGCCTATTGGCTATTGCCTACTGCCCTGACCAGCCGATTGATGAAATCCAGCTTCTCCACCACCGGCGGGGAGAGCACGAAGGGGTAGCTGTCGGGCTGGCCCATGGAGCGCTGGATGGCGTTCATCGCGACGCTGAGCGGAACCCAGGATTCGACGAGCCGGCCGGCATTCGGCGCCCGGTAGGGATCGAAGGTGACTTCCGCTTCCAGCTCCTCATGCCCTTTCGGATCGGTGTTGAGGCCGAAGGCGCGGGCGGTTTCCAGCGTATCAACGATATGGAAGAAATGCGCCCAGCATTCGGCGAAATCCTCGGCCGGGTGGCAGCTTGCATAGGTGCTGATGAACCGCTCCTGCCAGTCCGCCGGCGGCCCCTCGTCGTAGTTGCGCTGGAGGGCAGCGGCGTAATCTTCGCGCTCGTCGCCGAAGAGATTGCGCGCCTCTTCCAGCGTCGCCTCGTCGCGGACGAGCTGCGTCCAGTAGAAATGCCCCACCTCATGGCGGAAATGGCCGAGCAGCGAGCGATAGGGCTCGCCCATGGCAACGCGCACGCTCTCGCGCACCACATCGTCCGCCTCGGCGGCGCGCAGGCTGATCAAACCATCCTCGTGGCCGGTCATGGCGGCCGCGACGACATTGCCGTTCGCATCCAGCTCGTCGGCGAGGAAATCGAAGACGAGGCCGCCGGCGGGGTCCTCCTCGCGGGTCGGATGCGGCAGCTTCCAGCGCAGGATCGAATAGAACAGATGCCGCTGCGCCGCGCCGATGCGCCGCCAGCGCTCCAGCCCGACGGGATCGGTGGTGGGCACGATGCGATTGTGCCGGCAGGCCTCGCAGAAGGCATGCGGACTGTCGGCGGGAACGATCCAGTTGCAGACATCATGGACGGCATTCGCGCAGTAGCGATAGAGCCCATCGCCCGACGCGGTCCTCCAGACGCCCTCGCCTTCCGGCAGCAGGGCATGCAGCGTCACGTCCGCGGCAAGGAAGCCGAGGGGCGCGCCGCAACGCATGCAGAGGCGGTTGTCGAAATGGATCGTCTGGCCGCAGGTCCCGCAGGTGAAGAGTTTCATGGCGTCCCGGATCGTTCGGTGCATTCGGCAGGATACCCGCGCCGGCTCTTGCCGGCGCGGGTATCCCTGTTCGAAAAGGACTGGACGGCCTTGGCCACCCAGACAGAATCAGAGCCGGTCGACGGCGCCCTTGACCGCGTCCTTGGCCTTGCCGACGGCCTTCTGGGTCTTGCCCTTGGCTTCCTGTGCGGCGCCTTCGGCGCGCATCTTCGGGCTATCGGTCGCCTTGCCCGCGGCCTGCTTGGCCTTGCCGGCCAGTTCGTTGGCGGTGCCCTTGATCTTGTCGCTCGTGCTGCCCATCGTCATGCTCCCTGTGTCCGGTTGCAAGCGCCATCATCGGCGCGCCGGGAGAACGGTGTGCAGCGCAACAGGTTCCATGAGGGTGAAAAAATCGGAAGGGTGCGGCTCAGGCGTGGCCCGCTTCCGTGGAGAGCATGGCGGGCGTGATACCCATCAGACCGAGCGCGCGCTCGTACTTGCTGTCGAGATTGGTGTCGAAGATCAGCTCTTCCTGCGCAGGGCAGCTCAGCCAGCCATTGGCGCCGATCTCGTTCTCGATCTGCCCCGCGCCCCAGCCGGCATAGCCGAGCATCATCATGCCGCGCTGCGGGCCACGGCCGCGGGAAATGGCGCGCACGATGTCGAGCGTCGCGGTCAGGCAGATCTCGTCGCTGACCGGAATGCTGGATTCGGACATGTAGTCGTCCGAATGCAGCACGAAGCCGCGCCCGCTTTCCACCGGTCCGCCGCAGCGAATGGGAAAATCGAGCGTCGCGCCCGGCAGGCGGATCACTTCCTCCTCGCCGAGGAGGTCGAGATGCAGGAGCACGTCGGAGAAGCTGAGCGGTTGCGGCCGGTTGATGACGAAGCCCATGGCGCCGTCTTCCGAATGGGCGCAGATATAGACCACGGTGCGGGCGAAATTGTCGTCGGCCATCCCCGGCATGGCGATCAGGAACTGACCGTCAAGGAAGCCGCGTTCTCGTGTCTTTTTCAGAACCGACATAGCCATAGTGCAGACAGCCTATCAATTCGCGGCCAAATGAAAAGCGTTCTTTTCGCCGGCCCGCCCGTCCGGCCTTACGTGAAATGCATGCCGGGCCGGCGCGCGATCAAGCTTTTATGATGACCGCGCGAGGTTTTGTTGCTGGCAAGCGGCAAAAGCCGGCGCTAGATATGAGGCCATGAAACGCCTGCTGATCGCCGCCATCCCGCTGCTTTTCGCCGCCTCTTCCGCCGCCGCCGCGTCCTCTTCATGGGTCGAGACGCCGGGCGGGGACGTGCGCCTCGTCGCCCTTCCCGCTTCCGCCGACGGCACGATGCGCGCCGTGCTCGACATACGCCTGCATGACGGCTGGAAGACCTATTGGCGCGATCCCGGCGGCAGCGGCATTCCCCCCTCGGTGGCAATCACCGGGGCGACGCTGACATCGGTCGGCTTTCCCGCGCCGAAGCGGCTCGGCGACGCCGAGACCCATTACATCGGCTATGACAGGCCGGTGCGCCTGCCCCTGACGCTCGACAAGGCGGGAGGGCCGATCACCGCCACCGTCTTCATCGGCGTTTGCAAGGAGATCTGCATTCCCGTGCAGGCGGAACTGACGGTGGATACGAGCGACGAGAGCTTCGCCAACCCGCTCGAGGAAGCCGCCGTCACTGATGCCGAGGCGACGCTCCCGCGTGGCGCGGGCAACGGCTTCAAGCCGCTCTCCGGCGCGTGGGCGGCGGACGGCAAGAGCGTGACGGTGCGCTTCGAGGCACCGGCGGACGGCCCCCTTCCCGAGGTCTTCCTTTCAGGCTCGTCGAACTTCGAATTCGGTGCGGCGAGCCCCGCGCGGCTTGAGGGCGATGCCTATGTCGCCGAGGTGCCGGTGCTGCACAAGCCCAAGGTCTTCGATCTTGCGAAGGACCCGATCCGCCTGACGGTGCGCGCCGGCGAGAAGACGATGGAAAGCCCGCTTGCCATCGACTAGCGCTCCCCTATAGTTCCGCCGCAAGCCATTTTGCCACCAGACAGGAGAGACGCCGTGACCATTGCCGTTGGAGACAAGCTGCCCGACCTCAAGCTGAAGGAACGCACGCCGGACGGCCCCGCCGACATCTCGACGGACGAGCTGTTCAAGGGCAGGCGCGTCGTGCTCTTCGCCGTACCCGGCGCCTTCACGCCCACCTGCTCGCTGAACCACCTGCCGGGCTACCTGGAAAACCGCGACGCGATCCTTTCAAAGGGCGTGGACGACATCGCCGTCGTCGCCGTCAACGACCACCACGTCATGGGCGCCTGGGCGACCTCGACGGGCGGCGCGGGCAAGCTGCGCTTCCTCGCCGACTGGGATGCCGCCTTCACCAGGGCGCTCGGAATGGACATCGACCTTTCCGCCGGCACGCTGGGCGTGCGCTCCAAGCGCTATTCCATGCTCGTCGAGGACGGCGTGGTGAAGGCGCTCAATGTCGAGGAAAGCCCCGGCCAGGCGACGGTTTCCGGCGCGGCAGCGATGATCGAGCAGCTTTGATGAGGCAGTAGGCAGTAGGCAGTAGAGGGAACATTCCTTCTTTCTGTTTCCTACTGC
Source organism: Shinella sp. 1A1 (assembly GCF_055379515.1). NCBI lineage: Bacteria > Pseudomonadati > Pseudomonadota > Alphaproteobacteria > Hyphomicrobiales > Rhizobiaceae > Shinella > Shinella sp. 1A1. The sequence goes on along the minus strand of NZ_AP039672.1, from coordinate 1,700,546 downwards.
CTATTTCCTAACTCCTACTGCCTTTGAACGGCGCCATGCCCTTGCGCGCCAGCTCATCGGCGCGTTCGTTCTCCGGGTGGCCGGCATGGCCCTTGACCCAGTGCCATTCGACCTTGTGGCGCTGCCGCGCCTCGTCGAGCGCCTGCCAGAGGTCGCCGTTCTTCACGGGCTTCTTGTCGGCGGTCTTCCAGCCGTTCTTCTTCCAGCCGAAGATCCACTTCGAAATGCCGTCCATGACGTATTTCGAGTCCGTGTAGAGATCGACCTCGCACGGGCTCTTCAGCGCGGAAAGCGCGCTCATCGCCGCCATCAGCTCCATGCGGTTGTTGGTCGTCGCAGCCTCGCCGCCGGACATTTCCTTCTCCACCTCGCCATAGCGCAGCACCGCGCCCCAGCCGCCGGGGCCGGGATTGCCCGAGCAGGCGCCGTCCGTGAAGATATCGACATGCTTCATCGGGAAAGCCCGTATTCGCGGGCGTCAAGCACCTGGCGGTGGAAGCGCAGCCGGCGCAGGTATTCGAGCGGGTCCTTCTTGACGACCAGCGCGCCGGGCGGCGTCATCAGCCAGTCGTAGAGCCGCGTCAGGAAGAAGCGGATCGCGGAGCCCCGGGCCAGCAGCGGCAGGGCGGCCACCTCAGCGTCGGACAGCGGGCGCACGCTCTCGTAGCCCTCCAGCAGCGCCATGCCCTTGGTGAGGTTGAACGAACCATCCTTCTCGAAGCACCAGGCATTGAGGCAGGTGGCGACGTCATAGGCGAGGATGTCGTTGCAGGCGAAGTAGAAGTCGATCAGGCCCGACAGTTCGTCGCCGATGAAGAAGACGTTGTCCTGGAAGAGGTCGGCATGGATGACGCCCGTCGGCAGGTCCTTCGGCCAGCGTGCTTCCAGGAGATCGAGTTCGCCAGGAATCTCGTCCCGCAGCCCCGTTTCCACCTCGTCCGCGCGGTCGGCGGACTTGTCCCAGAGCGGCCGCCAGCCATCGACGGAAAGCGCATTCCGGCGGGTGAGCTCGAAGCCCTCACCGGCAAGATGCATCTGCGCCAGCGCGCGGCCGACCTCCCGGCAATGCTTGGCCGCCGGCTTGCGCAGCCACATGCCTTCGAGGAAGGAGATGACGGCGGCGGGGCGGCCTGAAAGCTCGCCGAGCAGCGCGCCGTCGCTACGCGGCAGGGGTAGCGGACAGGACAGGCCCCTTTCCGCCAGATGGTGCATCAGGCCGAGGAAGAACGGCAGGTCGCCCGGATCGACGCGCTTCTCGTAGAGCGTCAGGATGAGGGCGCCCTTCGTGGTGTGCAGCAGAAAGTTGGAATTCTCCACGCCCTCGGCGATGCCCTTGTAGGAGAGCAGCGTGCCTGCGTCATAGGCGGCGAGGAAACGGGAGAGATCGTCTTCGGTGATATCGGTATAGACGGCCACGGCGAGTCTCAGGCTTGATAGGTGGGGTCAATCGGATAGGTGGTCGGTGCGGCGCGCTGCCCCTCACCTGCCTGCCGGCATCCTCTCCCCGCAAGCGGGGCGAGGAGCGATGGGCTCACAGGTTCCCCTCCAACCGCAAAGTGGGAAGAAGGGAACGGAAGACGGCCCGGATTTCCCCTTCTCCCCGCTTGCGGGGAGAAGGGCCCGGCAGGGGGATGAGGGGCGCAAGAGTGGTTCACAGTCTCACTCGCCATTGACGAAAGCCATGTCGGCCGAGGTCAGCTCGATGCTGCGCAGTTCACGGTTGACGAGGAAGTGCTCGTTCTCCTCGACCGTATCGGCAAGCTCCACGACCGCGTTGTAACGCGCGCGGAAAGCCTCGATGATCTCGTTGACGATGACCTCCGGGGCGGAAGCGCCGGCCGAGAGGCCGACGGTGCGAATGTCGCCGATGGTCTCCCAATCGATCTCGGAGGCGCGCTGCACCAGCACGGATTTCGTCGCCCCGGCCCGCAGCGCCACTTCGACGAGGCGCTTGGAGTTGGAGGAGTTCGGCGCGCCGACGATGAGGAAGAGGTCGCAGCCGGGCGCCGCCTGCTTGACGGCCTCCTGCCGGTTGGTGGTGGCATAGCAGATGGAATCGGCGGCGGGGGCCGTGAGGTTCGGGAAGCGCTCATGCAGGCGCTTGATGACGCCGGCCGTGTCATCCACCGAGAGCGTCGTCTGGGTGACGAAACCGAGATTGTCGGGGTCCGGCGGCACGTATCTGTCGGCGTCCTCGACCGTCTCGACCAGCGAGACGGAGCCTTCCGGCAATTGCCCCATCGTACCGATGACCTCCGGGTGGCCGGCATGGCCGATCAGCACGACATGGCGGCCGAGGCGCTGGTGGCGCATCGCCTGCTTGTGGACCTTGGAGACGAGCGGGCAGGTCGCGTCGAGATAGAAGAGGTTGCGCGCCTCGGCATCGGCCGGGACCGATTTCGGCACGCCATGGGCGGAAAAGACGACGGGCTGCTGGCGGTGCTCTTCCGGAATTTCGTCGAGTTCCTCGACGAAGATCGCGCCCTTGGCTTCCAGCCCTTCCACGACATAGCGGTTGTGCACGATCTCGTGGCGGACATAGACCGGCGCGCCATAGGCCTTCAGCGCCAGCACGACGATCTGGATGGCGCGGTCGACGCCCGCGCAGAAGCCGCGCGGGCCGCACAGCCTGATGGTCAAGTCCGGTCGGTTTTCAATCATGCTCATCGGTTATCCGGAAATGGGACGGGGCCTTGCGCCCATATAGGCCGTCCCAGGCCACCGCGCCAAGGGAAAACAGCTTCAGGCGGCACTTTCAGGGCGCCGGATCGCCCTTCCGGCGGAACAGGGCATAGAGCGCCACGCCCACCAGCGCCGCGGCCAGACCGTACCAGGTGACGGCATATTGCAGGTGGTTGTTCGGCAGGTCGAACTGGGTGACGCCGCCGATCGGCAGGCCCTTCGGGTTCGGCGCATCGCCCGCATCGACGAAGAAGGGCACCAGCCTGTCCGCGGCAATGCCGGTGCTCGATGCCATGGCATCGAGGTCCTTCCAGTAGAAGATGTTCTTGGGAAGATCGTTGTCCGGCACGATGGAGGACGGCTTGTCGGCAAGGCGGGCACGGGCAAGGCCGGTGACGGTCTGCTCGCCGGTGAGCTGGCCCTGCTTGCGCATTTCCGGCTCCTTCGCCTCGTAGGGCACGAAGCCGCGGTTGACGAAGAGGAAGCGGCCATCGGCAAGCTGCAGCGGCGTATAGATGTAATAGCCCGTCTGGCCATGCCAGGTGGCGAAGAAATGGCGCTCCCGGTTGTTGGCGAAGACGCCGGAGACGGTGACCGGGCGGTATTCGATATCCTCGCCCCTTGCCGCCATCGCCTCGATATCGGCAAGCGGCACGGGGACGGCAACGCGGCGCTCGGCGATATCGGCGAGCAGCGCTTCCTTCCAGTAGAGCCGCTGGACCTGCCAGGTGCCGAGCGAGAGCAGGATGGCGAGCGCGACGAAGAAGGCGATCCACGTCACGACCGTCTTGGCCCTGCCCATGCGCGGCGCGCGGCCTGCCGGCACCTCAGCCACGGTCGATCTCGCCCGGCCGCGCATTGTTGCGGTATTGCAGGGTGATCAGCAGGCCCTTGAGGATGCGTGTCAGCCAGAGGCCGAGGCCGATGACGAGCGGGATCCAGAGCAGGAAATGCACCCAGAGCGGCGGGTTGTAGTTGACCTCCATCCAGAGCGCCGCGCCCACCACGACGAAGCCGACGATGAGCAGCACGAAGACGACCGGCCCGTCGCCCGAATCGGCGAAGGAATAGTCGAGCCCGCAATTGGTGCAGGCCGGCCGGACCTTCAGCAGCCCGTCGAAGAGCTTGCCCTCGCCGCAGCGCGGGCAGCGGCCACGCGCCCCGGCGCTGAAGGGATCGATGGGCGGATAGAGTGCCTTATCTTCGTCCATGATGAAATTCCGTTTCGTAGACCGATCGCGTGAAGGCCGGGCACCACCTATAATCGCCACCACCCGCCCCGTCCAATCGAAAGCCCGCGACAAAGGCGCCTGAAAGAGAAACGGCCGCATCGCTGCGGCCGTTCGTGTCGTTGCGTTTCGTCCGCTCAGCCGTGGGCGAGCGGGGCGCCCCAGCCACCCCAGATGTAGATGGAGAAGAACAGGAAGAGCCAGACGACGTCGACGAAGTGCCAGTACCAGGCGGCCGCCTCGAAGCCGAAGTGCTGCTTCGGCGTGAAGTCGCCGCGCATGGCGCGGATGAGGCAGACGATCAGGAAGATCGTGCCGACCAGGACGTGGAAGCCGTGGAAGCCGGTCGCCATGAAGAAGGTCGCGCCGTAGATCGAGTCCTTGAAGGCGAAGGGCGCGTGGGCATATTCGTAGGCCTGCACGGCCGAGAACAGCACGCCGAGGGCGACCGTCAGCGCAAGGCCGTTGACGAGGCCCTTGCGGTCGTTGTGCAGCAGCGCATGGTGCGCCCAGGTCACGCAGGTACCCGACAGCAGCAGGATGATGGTGTTGTAGAGCGGCAGGTGCCAGGGATCGAGGACCTCGATGCCCTTCGGCGGCCAGACGCCGCCGGTATAGGCGGTGCGGGCGGCCTGGATCGGCTCGCCGGGGAAGAGGCTGGCGTCGAAGAAGACCCAGAACCAGGCGACGAAGAACATCACTTCCGAAGCGATGAACATGATCATGCCGTAGCGCAGGTGCAGCGAGACGACGCGGGTATGGTGGCCCTCATGCGCTTCCTTCACCGTGTCCGCCCACCAGCCGTACATGGTGTAGAGCGTGATCAGCAAGCCGATGAAGAAGACCCACGGCGTGGCGAGGTCCATGCCGAACATGTGGAAGGCGCCGCCCGACAGGTAACGCATGTAGGCGATGCCGCCGAAAGCCATGACGAAGGCGCCGATGGAGGCGAGCAGCGGCCACGGGCTCGGGTCGATGATGTGGTAGTCGTGTTTCTTCTGATGCGCATCGGCCATGTGACTTATCCCCGAATGTATCGCGTTCCGTTCCCGGCATAGCCGGAAACGCATATATTTCAAAGCTTGTTCGCGTTGTCCGCCTTCACGTCCACAGCCGAAACCACCGGTTTCGACGCCTCTCGCGGATAGAAGGTATAGGACAGCGTGATCGTGTGGACGCCCTTCGTTTCGACCGGACCGACGATCTCGGGATCGACGAAGAAGACGACGGGCATTTCCATTTCCTCTCCCGGCTTCAGCGTCGTCTCGGTGAAGCAGAAGCACTGGACCTTGTTGAAGTAGGCACCGGTCGCCTCTGGCGTGACGTTGAACGTCGCCTGGCCGGTCGTCGCCTTGGAGCTGTTGTTGCGGGCCTTGTAGAGGATCTGCACGGTCTCGCCGATCCTGATCTCGACCTCGCGCTGCACCGGCTCGAAGGTCCAGGGCAGGCCCGGGCCGACATTGGCGTCGAAGCGCACCTTGATCTTCTTGTCGAGGATGACGTCGGACGCCTGCTCGACGCGCTGCGTCGTGCCGCCGTAGCCCGTCACCTTGCAGAACATCTCGTAGAGCGGCACGGCGGCATAGGCCGCACCGACCATGCCGATGACGAAGGAACAGCAGATGGCGACAATGGCGCCATTGCCGAGCCTGCTCTTTTCGGTCTTCTTCATCTCGCTCATGCTCAGCCCACCATTCCGCCGCCGAATTTCACCAGCGTGACGATGTAGAAAAGCACGACGAGGCCCAGGAGCACCGCGCCGAGCGCGATGTTGCGGCCGCGACGGGCCTTCTTCTGGCTTTCCGTGAGACTTACCGTTTCCATTACAATACCCATCCGAACGAGGCGATCAGGTGGTCGAGCATCAGCCCGGAGAAGACCGCGAACAGGTAGACGATGGAGAAGGCGAAGAGCTTCTTGGCCGGAACCATCGCGCGGTCGCCCTCCGGCATGCGCAACACGCCGACAGAATACCATACAAAGCCGAGGCCGAGGGCTGCGGCAAAGAGACCATAGCCGAGGCTCGCGAAACCGAGGACGCTCGGCACGACCGCGATGGCGGCGGTCAGCACCGCATAGACGAGAATCTGGACCTTCGTGGTGGCCTCGCCGGCAACATTCGGCAGCATCGGCACGCCGACGGCGTCGTAGTCGCGCATCTTGAACAGTGCAAGCGCCCAGAAATGCGCCGGAGTCCACAGGAAGGTGATGAGGAAGAGGACGACGCTCTCGATGGAGACGCCGCCGGTGACACAGGCCCAGCCGATCATCGGCGGAAAGGCGCCGGCCGCGCCGCCGATGACGATGTTCTGCGGCGTCGAGCGCTTCAGCCACATCGTGTAGATGACAGCGTAGAAGAAGATGGTGAAGGCGAGCAGGCCCGCCGAAAGCCAGTTGACCACGAGGCCGAGAATGGCGACCGAGAAGGCCGAGAGCGTCAGGCCGAAGGCGAGCGCCTCTTCCGGGCGGATACGGCCCGAGGGAATGGGACGCTTGGCGGTGCGGGTCATGACCGCATCGATATCCGCGTCGTACCACATGTTGAGGGCACCGGAAGCACCGGCGCCCACGGCAATACAGAGGATCGCTATCGCGCCGATGAACGGATTGATCGTGCCGGGCGCAACGACGAGGCCGGCAAGGGCGGTGAAGACGACCAGCGACATGACGCGCGGCTTCAGCAGTTCGAAGAAATCGCGCGGGGACGCTTCGGAGAGGTAGACCTCGCCGCCGCCCGGGATCGTTTCGTGATGCTCGATGACCGCCATGTTCTTTCCGTCTCGTTCCGTTGTCCGCAAGAGCGCTGGCCTGCCGGCCCTCCCTCTCTGTCGTCATCCTCGGGCTCGACCTGAGGATCCACCCCCACGGCACGCCGGAGAGGTGGCATGGATCCTTGGGCAAGCCCGAGGATGACGGAGTGTGGGGTGTCGGTTGCTGCCAACCGACCCGCCGACCTCCGTCGGCATTCGCATGTTCTGCCAGTCTTGAGGCCGCCGTCGCCGGCGGCCTCGATCTTGCAAGACCTTACTTGATCTTCGGGAGCTGTTCCCACTGGTGGAAGGGCGGCGGCGAAGAGAGCTGCCATTCCAGCGTGTTGGCACCCTCGCCCCACGGATTGTCGCCGGCGACGCGCTTCTTGGCGAAGGCTTCGAAGACACCGAAGAGGAAGATCAGGACGCCGACGCCTGCGATATACGAGCCGTAGGACGACACCGCGTTCCAGCCGGCGAAGGCATCCGGGTAGTCGATATAGCGGCGCGGCATGCCGGCAAGGCCCAGGAAGTGCTGCGGGAAGAAGATCAGGTTCACGCCGATGAACATGACCCAGAAGTGCAGCTTGCCGATGAATTCGGAATACATGTAGCCGGTCATCTTCGGGAACCAGTAGTACCAGGCCGCGAAGATGGCGAAGACGGCGCCGAGCGACAGGACGTAGTGGAAGTGGGCAACCACGTAGTAGGTGTCGTGCAGGGCGCGGTCGAGGCCGGCGTTTGCGAGCTGGACGCCCGTGACGCCGCCGACGGTGAACAGGAAGATGAAGCCAATCGCCCAGACCATCGGGGTCGTGAAGCGGATCGAACCGCCCCACATCGTCGCGATCCAAGAGAAGATCTTCACGCCCGTCGGAACCGCGATGACCATCGTGGCGAAGACGAAGTAACGCTGCGTGTCGAGCGACATGCCGACCGTGTACATGTGGTGCGCCCACACGATGAAGCCGACGGCGCCGATGGCGACCATGGCATAGGCCATGCCGAGGTAACCGAAGATCGGCTTGCGCGAGAAGGTGGACACGATGTGGCTGACAATGCCAAAGCCGGGCAGGATCAGGATGTACACTTCCGGGTGACCGAAGAACCAGAACAGGTGCTGGAAGAGGATCGGGTCACCGCCGTTTTCCGGCGCGAAGAAGGCCGTGCCGAAGTTGCGGTCCGTCAGCAGCATGGTGATGCCGCCTGCCAAAACCGGCAGCGAGAGCAGAAGCAGGAAGGCGGTGATCAGAACCGACCAGGCGAAGAGCGGCATCTTGTGCAGCGTCATGCCCGGAGCGCGCATGTTGAGGATCGTCGTGATGAAGTTGATCGCGCCGAGGATCGAGGACGCGCCGGCGATGTGCAGGCCGAGGATCACGAAGTCCATGGCCGGCCCGGGCTGGCCCGTTGTCGAGAATGGCGGATAGACCGTCCAGCCGCCGCCAGAACCGTAGGCGCCTGCCGGGCCTTCGACGAACATCGAGAGCAGCACCAGCAGGAAGGCCGGGACGATCAGCCAGAACGAGATGTTGTTCATGCGCGGGAACGCCATGTCCGGCGCGCCGATCATGATCGGAACCATCCAGTTGGCGAAGCCGCCGATCAGCGCCGGCATGACCATGAAGAAGATCATGATGAGCGCGTGAGCGGTCGTGAAGACGTTGAACATGTGCTTGCCGCCGTCGATGGCAGCATCGCCCTCGAAGCCGTAGACCATCTGCGCCAGACCGTGGAAGATCTGGATGCCCGGCTCCTGCAGCTCCATGCGCATGAAGATCGACAGCGTGCCGCCGATGAGGCCGGCGATGATCGCGAAGATCAGGTAGAGGGTGCCGATGTCCTTGTGGTTGGTCGACAGGAACCAACGCTGGAAGAAGCTAAGCGGCTTGTGTTCGTGGTGATCGTGGTGATCGCCGTGGGCAGCGGATGTTCCGGCCATGGTCTCAACTCCCTAGTATTACTGCGCGGCGTTTTCGGCGACGGTGACGGACTTGGCCGCACCATCGACAGACGCCATCAGGGCCTTGTTTGCATCGCCGACATTCGTCGCGGCGGCGGCAAGCCAGGTATCGAACTTTTCCTGCGAGACGACGCGGATGGCGATCGGCATGAACGCGTGGTCCTTGCCGCAGAGCTCGGAACACTGGCCGTAGAACAGGCCTTCACGATCGGCCTTGAACCAGGTCTCGTTGAGACGGCCCGGAACGGCGTCGATCTTGATGCCGAAGGACGGCATGGCGAAGGCATGGATCACGTCGGCGGCGGTGACGAGAAGACGGACATGCCTGCCGACCGGGACGACGAGCTCGTTGTCGACGGTCAGGAGGCGCGGATAGACCGCCTTGTCTTCCTTGCCGGCGGCGGCGCGGTCGGCGTCGGCCATCAGCAGGCTGTCGAAGGAAAGCGGATTGTCGCCCGTCTGGTACTCGTAACCCCAGTACCACTGATAGCCGGTGGCCTTGATGGTCATTTCCGGCTCTTCCGTCGGAGCGAGCTGCTTGGTCAGAAGCTGGAAGGAAGGAACGGCGAGGAACAGGAGAACGATGACCGGACCGAGGGTCCAGACAACTTCGATCGCCGTGTTGTGGCTGGTCTTGGACGGGACGGGATTCGCGCTTTCGCGGAATTTCACGACGATGAGGACGAGGAGAAACAGAACGAACAGGGTGATCGGGACGATGAACCAGAGTGTGTACTGCTCGAACCAGCGAACCTCTTCCATGATCGAGGTCGCGGCGGGCTGAAGACCCTTCTGCCACGGCATCGGCTGGTCAGCGAAGGCGGTCGAAGCAAAGAGCAGACAGCCGATGGCGGCCAGAACTGCAAAAGCTTTGTTTTTCACAACGTATCTCCCCAAGGCGTTTGATTGGGATCAAACAGACGCGCAGAATCCCTGCTATACTGAGTGCTTAAAATCATAGTTTCATGCTCGCCGCAACAGCCATGGGGGACACCCCGTGCGGCATTTTTGCGCAAAAGCAAAAGCCCGGGGCGACTCCCCACAGTTTCTTCATAATTCCCTATAGCATGAAAGGTTTGGCCGCGGCGAGCCGAAGCGCCCTGCCCGCCTGCCGCGCAACGCAGTGCACGCGGGTTATATATAAAGTATCGTCGTCCCGCCTGTTCGCCGTCCAATTTCCGCCTTCAATCAATCGGAAATGAGCGGCCGGGGCTTTTCATTTCCCCGCCGCCTATTCAAAGATACCGCGATTGATTCGAGATTCCGAGGTTTTCATGGGTTTTGCTTCCCTTTCCCGGCTGTCCCGGGCGGCACTTGGAGCTGCCGTTCTGGGGCTCGGCGCCGCAGCGCTCCCGTCCCTTGCGGCGGCCCAGCAGCCCGGCACGGTGAAATCGAACCATGGCGCCTGGTCGATCGTCTGCGATCAGCCGGCCGGCGCCTCCGGTGAACAATGCGCCCTGATGCAGAACGTGCTTGCCGAGGACCGGCCCGAGCTCGGCCTGTCGGTCGTCGTGCTCAAGACCGCTGACCGCAAGGCGAAGATCCTGCGCGTGCTCGCCCCGCTCGGCGTCCTGCTGCCGAATGGCCTCGGCCTCAATGTCGACGGCAAGGATATCGGCCGCGCCTATTTCGTGCGCTGCTTCTCCGACGGCTGCTATGCCGAAGTCGTGCTGGAGGACGAGCTCCTGAAGACCTTCCGCTCCGGCGCGACGGCCACCTTCATCGTCTTCCAGTCGCCGGAAGAAGGCATCGGCATCCCCGTCGACCTCAAGGGTTTCGGCGAAGGCTACGACGCGCTGCCGTAAGAGGCACACCGGCGGGCTTGCCGCCCGCCGCCGGGGAACTTACATGAACCCCGTATTCAAGAGCCTGCGGAGCCGCCCATGAACACCGACCTTCTTTCCCTCTTCGATGCCGACGAGGCGTCCGTTCAGGCGGTGCTGCGGGAGACGCTGAAAGGGGCTGACGACGGCGAACTGTTCCTCGAACATGCGCAGGCCGAATCGCTCTCCTTCGATAATGGCCGCCTGAAGGGCGGCAGCTTCAACACGGACCAGGGTTTCGGCCTGCGCGCCGTCGCGGGCGAGGCGGTCGGCTATGCCCATTCGGGCGAGATGACGCTTTCGGCGCTGAAGCGCGCGGCGGATGCGGCCGGCGCAGTGACGCGCGGCTATTCCGGCGACTATGCCGACGCGCCCGTCGGCACCAATCGCCGGCTTTATACGGAAGACAACCCGATCGGTTCGCCGACCTTCGAGCAGAAGGTAGCGCTTCTGACCGAGATCGACGCCTATCTGCGCGGCAAGGACCCGAAGGTGCGGCAGGTGACGGCCTCCATCGCCGCAAGCTGGCAGGTCGTCAATATCCTGCGCGCCGACGGCCACCGCGTCACGGACGTCCGCCCGATGACCCGCGTCAACATTTCCGTCGTCGTCGGCGAAGGTGACCGGCAGGAGACAGGCGGCTACGGCATCGGCGGGCGCACGACCTTCGACGCCTTCCTCACCGGCGAAAGCTGGCGCGCGGGCGCCGACGAGGCGCTGCGCCAGGCGCTCGTCAATCTCGAGGCTGTCGAGGCTCCGGCGGGCACGATGGACGTGGTTCTTTCCAACGGCTGGCCGGGCGTCATGCTGCACGAGGCCGTCGGCCACGGGCTGGAGGGGGATTTCAACCGCAAGAAGACCTCGGCCTTTGCCGGGCTGATGGGCGAGCAGGTCGCCGCAAAGGGCGTCACCGTCGTCGACGACGGCACCATCGACAACCGCCGCGGCTCGATCACCGTCGACGACGAGGGCACGCCGTCGGCCTATAACGTGCTGATCGAGGACGGCAGGCTGGTCGGCTACATGCAGGACCGGCAGAACGCCCGCCTGATGGGCATGAAGGCGACCGGCAACGGCCGCCGCCAGGGTTATGCCTACCGCCCGATGCCGCGCATGACGAACACCTACATGCTCTCCGGCGACAGGACGCCGGAGGAGATCATCGCTTCGGTGAAGAACGGCCTCTATGCCGTCTCCTTCGGCGGCGGGCAGGTGGACATCACTTCGGGCAAGTTCGTCTTCGGCTGCACCGAGGCCTATCTCATCGAGAACGGCAAGGTGACGACGCCGGTCAAGGGCGCCATGCTGATCGGCAACGGACCGGACGCCATGCGCCGCGTCTCGATGATCGGCAACGACACCAAGCTCGACACCGGCATCGGCAATTGCGGCAAGGCCGGTCAGTGGGTGCCGGTCGGCGTCGGCCAGCCGCATCTGCGGATGGACCAGATCACCGTCGGCGGCACGAAGGCCTGATTTTCAGGCTTCGATGCGCCGCAGCAGCCAGTCGCGAAAGGCGCGGGCCTCCGGCGAGAGGCGCTTGAAGCTGCGCGCCACCAGCCAGTAGGCGCCGTGGCGGATCGACAGATCGAAGGGCTGGACGAGGCGGCCGGCGGCGATATCCTCGGCGGCCAGGAAACTGTCGACCAGCGCGACACCGTGGCCGCGCAGCACCGCCTGCAGCACCAGATTGCCTTCCGCGAAGATCTGCGCGCGGCCGAGCGCCACATCCGGCAGGCCGGCGGCGGCAAACCAGCGCGCCCAGACGCTGCGGTTCTCCTCGTGCAGCAGGGTATGGGCGAGCAGGTCGGCCGGTGTCCTTATCGCGGGCCCCCCGGCAAGAAGGCCCGGCGCGATCACCGGCACGAGTTCCACGTCGACCAGGTGGTCGACCTCGGTGCGCGGCCAGGCCTTCGCATCCAGTCCGTGCCGCACGGCGATCTCCGCCTCGTGGGTGCGGAAGTCGATGAGCCGCATGTCGGAATCGACCGCCACGTCGATCTCCGGATGGCCCATGCGGAAATCGTCGAGATGCGGCACCAGCCAGCAGGCGGCGAAGGACGGCTCGGCGCTGATTTCCACCAGCCCGCCGCCGCGCCGGCCGCGGACCTCCGACAGGCTGGCGTCGATGGCGTCGAAGGAGCGCGACAGGACGGCAAGCAGCGCCTGCCCCGCCGGCGTCAGGCGCACGGCGCGGTGGCGGCGCTCGAAGAGCGGCCTGCCGAGATCGGCCTCCAGCTCCTTGACCTGCCGGCTGACCGCGGCCTGCGAGACTGCGAGCTCGTCGGCGGCAAGCGTGAAGCTGCCGAGCCGGCCCGCCGCCTCGAAGCTCCTCAGCGCCGTCAGCGGCAGCCGTCCACGTTTCATCGCATAACCTCAAGTCATCTGAATTCGACGATAAACTCGTTTGAGGACAGGTGGCAAGCGGGCGGACAATCCATGCGGAAAACAGGCATGGAGGAATAAAACATGCTCGCCGATCTCACGACCGTCTTCCTGGAGGTGATCCGCATCCTCACCTTCCAGTCCGGCCCGTCCGCGCCGCCCCGTCACAGGAAAGCCGTTGTTAACCACTCGGATACCGACCGGATGCGATAACCGCGGCGGAAAACAGCAAGGAAAGACGAAGACGACATGCCGATCCGCAGCGTCATGCGACAGGGACTGAAGCGCGCCGTGATCACCGGCGGGCTGGAGTTCGCGCATCTGGCGGAGCGCGTCGGGCTGATGGCCTCCGCGCGCGGCATGGGCGCGATCTTCACCCTGCACCATGTGCGGCCGAAAGCGCCGCAGACCTTCGATCCCAATGCGCATCTGGAGATCACACCGGAATTCCTGGAGGCCGCCATCGAGCATCTTCGGGACGAAGGCTACCAGTTCGTCGCGCTTGCCGACATGGCCGCGCGCCTTGCCATCGCGCGCGCCGGCGAGCGCTTCGCCGCCTTCACGCTCGATGACGGCTACCGCAACAATGCGGTCCATGCCCAGCCGGTGTTCACGCGGCACAAGGTGCCCTTCACCGTCTTCGTCGCGCCCGGCCTTTCCTGCAAGACGCACGGCATCTGGTGGGAGACGGTGACGGAGCTGCTGCGCGCCGTGCCGCATCTGGAATTCGACTTCGGCTCCGGCCCCGTCACCATGCCACTCGCCACGCCCTTCCAGAAGCAGGCGGCCTATGCCCGCTTCGCGCGGTTCGTCCATGGCGGAGCCGACGAGGCTGCGGCCATCGAGCGGCTCGACACGGTGGCGAAGGCCCATGGCATCGATCCGCTGATGATCACGGAACGGCTCGTCATGCGCGAGCCGGAACTGAAGAGCCTCGTCCTCAACCCCCTCGCCTCGATCGGCGCGCACACCGTCAGCCACCGCGCGCTGTCGCGCCTTGGCGAGGACGAGGCCCGCCGCGAGATGGACCAGTCGGCCGAGCGCATCGCCGCGATCACCGGCCAGCGCCCGGAAACCTTCGCCTATCCCTATGGCGACCGCGCCGCCGCATCGCCGCGCGAATACCGCCTCGCCAAAGAGCTCGGCTTCCGCGCCGCCGTGACGACCGAGCCCGGCACGCTCTCCGCGCGTTCCTTCGACATGCCGACCGCCCTTCCCCGCATCTCGCTGAACGGGCTTTACCAGAAGCCGAAATATGTCGGCGCGCTCGCTTCGGGCATCCCGTTCAGGCTGATGCGGCGGTAGGCTTCGAGCAATTGCCCCTCATCCCCCTGCCGGGACCTTCTCCCCGCAAGCGGGGAGAAGGGGCAGAACGGCGCGCCCATCGCTCCTCGCCCCGCTTGCGGGGAAAGGATGCCGGCAGGCAGGTGAGGGGCGCTCCTTCCCCCCATGCCCTTTCATTCAAGGATACATCCGCACCTTCGTCCACCCCTTCCCATCTTCCGTGTGGCGGAATTCCACGCGGTCGTGCAGGCGGAAGGGACGGTCGTGCCAGAACTCGATGGAGACGGGTTTCAGGCGGAAGCCGGACCAGTGGGATGGGCGGGGAATGTCGCCGATCGCATAGCGCGCGGTATATTCCGCGACCGCCTTTTCCAGCGCGAAGCGGCTTTCGAGCGGCCGCGACTGCTTGGAGGCCCAGGCGCCGATGCGGCTGCCGCGCGGGCGCGAGGCATAGTATTCGTCGGCCTCCGCATCCGACACGATCTCGATATCGCCGCGCACGCGCACCTGCCGGCGCAGCGATTTCCAGTGGAAGCACATGGCAGCCTTGCGGGCACCCAGGATCTCCACGCCCTTGCGGCTTTCGAAATTCGTGTAGAACACGAAGCCCCGCTCGTCGAAGCCCTTGAGCAGGACCATGCGCACATTCGGCAGGCCCGTCTCGTCGACGGTGGCGAGCGCCAGCGCGTTGGCGTCGTTCGGCTCGCTCTTGCCGGCTTCCGCCAGCCACGCGCCGAACAGGGCATAGGGTTCGTTTTGCTCGGTGAAGTCACCGCTTGTTAACGCATTATCGCTCATATTTGAATCAATGCCGATCTATCTAGCTGTATGAGGCAGTCTGGAGTGAAAGACATAACAAAGACGCGACCGGAGACAAAGCCAAACTGGACGCGCAGCCTCGGGCTCGCCGCCGTCATGATGTCCGGCATGGCGCTTTCGGGCTGCATGAGCGGTCTTGACCTGTTCTCCTCGGACAGCAACGTCGACAAGACGGTGCGCACCAACACTGTGCCCAACGGCAACGCGGAACGGCTGACCGACGAGATCACCGTGCGCAATGCCGTGTCCTCGGCCGACCTCCTGCGCACCGGCGGCAACCCCATTCCATGGGCGAACTCCGCCTCGGGCAGCGCGGGCGTCATCAGCAGCATCGCGGAAAACCAGGACAGGGCGGGCCGTCCCTGCCGCGACTTCGTGACGACCAAGCACTCCTACCAGGGCATCGCCAGCTTCACCGGCCGCACCTGCATGGGCAATACCGGCGAATGGCTGCTGCTCGCCTTCGACCGCCAGGGCTGACCCGGTTCGGGGCGTATTTGCACTTTCTCAACCCTGATCCGTAACAGCCGATTAGGACGTTTCTCGCTATCTTGGACTGTAAACGGAAACGGGTGGAAGTAATGCGTGATCCCTATTCGGTCCTCGGCGTGAAGCGAAATGCGGGCCAGGAGGAAATCAAGGCCGCCTGGCGCTCGCTGGCGAAGGCCGTCCATCCCGACCAGAATCATGACGACCCGCTCGCGACCGTGCGCTTCACCGAGGCCGGCCGCGCCTACGATCTCCTGCGCGACCCGGAAAAGCGCAGCCGCTACGACCGCCAGCAGCGCGAGGCCGAGCTTCGCCGCATGGAGCAGATGCGCCGCCGAGAGGCCGAGCGCAAGGGCAAGGTCGAAGCCCCGCGCATGTCCGAGGACGCGGAAGACATGATCGCCCGCATCTTCGGTGTCGATTCCCGCGGCCAGCAGGCCGAGCCGAGACCGCAGGCCCGCCCCCAGCCGCAGGCGCAATCCGCCTCGCCGGCCCAGTCGCAGCAGGCCGCGGCGCAGGATGCCCGCAAACCCGCGGACGAGCCCGCCGCCACCGACGAGACGATGCCGGCGCGCGGCAGCGCTCCGGGCGGCGCCATCATCTCCGCCATCATCCGCCGCATCCGCGGCAGCCGCGCAAGGATCGACAAGGCGCCGGATCTCGTTACCGACATCACCGTGACGGTGGAGGACATCCTCAACCGGGTGCGTCCGACCATCGAGACGCCGGAAGGCCAGACGATCCGCGTGCCCATCGGCGCGGGCACGACGGACGGGCAGGTCATTCGCCTCAGGGAGGCCGGCTACCGCATCGAGAATCTGCGGCGGGGCGACGCCGTCGTCACCGTGCGAGTCGCGCCCGGCCGCTTCCGGACCGACGGTTTCGATCTCAGGATCGACCTGCCGATCACCATCGAGAACGCCGTCCTCGGCTGCGAGACGACGATCGACGGGCCGCTCGGCCCGATCCCCGTGACGGTTCCGGCCTGGTCGGGATCGGACCAGACGATCCGCATCGAGGGCGAGGGACTGACGAAGGACAACGGCGAACGTGGTGATCTCATTGCCGAAATCCGCCTTCTCCTGTGGGAGAAGCCGGATGCCAAGATGATCGATCTCATGCGGTCGCTGCGCGAAGGTCTCTATCTTTAATCGATTTATGATTCTTCTGTGAAACATGCACCCAATGTTACGGATGCTAACAGTTCCTGAACCCCCGCGCGCTTGAACCGCATTGCCGCCTATGCCATAGGCAATTTCGACTTTGATATCAGGGGGCAAACCATGGTTCAGGCATCTGGTCTGATGAAGGGCAAGCGCGGCGTCATCATGGGCGTCGCCAACAACCGTTCCATCGCCTGGGGCATAGCCAAGGCTATCCATGCACAGGGCGGCGAAATCGCCTTTACCTACCAGGGCGATGCCCTGAAGAAGCGCGTCGAGCCGCTGGCCGCCGAAATCGGCGCGGTGCTGGCCGGCGACTGCGATGTTTCCGACGAGGCGTCCATCGACGCGGTCTTCGACAATATCGAGAAGATGTGGGGCAAGATCGACTTCATCGTGCACGCCATCGGCTTTTCCGACAAGGAAGAACTGACGGGCCGCTATGTCGACACCACGCCCGGCAACTTCGCCAAGACGATGCAGATCTCGGTCTATTCCTTCACGTCGGTCGCCCGCCGTGCGGAAAAGCTGATGACCGACGGCGGCTCCATGCTGACGCTGACCTATTACGGCGCCGAGAAGGTGATGCCGAACTACAACGTCATGGGCGTCGCCAAGGCCGCGCTCGAGGCGAGCGTGAAGTATCTCGCCGTCGACCTCGGCCCGAAGAACATCCGCGTCAACGCCGTCTCGGCCGGCCCGATCAAGACGCTCGCGGCCTCCGGCATTGGCGACTTCCGCTATATCCTCAAGTGGAACGAGTACAATGCGCCGCTGCGCCGTACCGTCACCATCGAGGAAGTAGGCGATGTCGGCCTCTATCTCCTGTCGGACCTGTCGCGCTCCGTCACGGGCGAGACGCACCATGCCGACAGCGGCTACCATGTCATCGGCATGAAGGCCGTGGACGCACCGGACATTTCCGTCATCAAGGACTGACGCACTTCAGGGACCCGCCTTGCTCATCTACATGATCCGACACGGCCAGACCGCGTGGAATGCAGAGGGCAGGCTGCAAGGCCAGAAGGACATCCCGCTCAACGACACCGGCCGCCGCCAGGCGGCCGGCAACGGCCATGCCCTCCAGGGCATTCTCGGCGACACCGTTTCCGATTTCGATTTCGTGGCGAGCCCGCTCGGGCGCACGCGCGAGACGATGGAGATCCTGCGCCGCGCCATGGGTCTCGACCCGCTCGCCTACCGCACCGATCCACGCCTTGTCGAACTCTCCTTCGGCGACTGGGAAGGTCATACGCTCGCCGAGCTGAAGGCGAGCGCCCCGGAGCGGGTGGAAGAGCGCGCCCGCGCCAAATGGAACTTCATTCCCCCGGGGGAGGACGCCGAAAGCTACGAGATCCTCTGCTGGCGCATCGGCTCGTTCCTCGGCGACGTGACGCGCCCAACGGTCTGCGTCAGCCACGGCGGCGTCTTCCGCGCGGCCTTCCGGCTCAATGGCATGGATGAGGAAGAGGCCGCGAACACGCCTATCCATCAGGATCGCATCCTCAGGCTCGACGGAACGGGGATGCACTGGCTTTAGGATGCCGTGCTGATTAAAGCAGCCTGCCGACGCACCCAGCGCCCTTCGCCCCGCCCGCAGGGAGAAGATTCCTGCAGGGGGATGAAAGGCAGCGCCACCTCTTACTGCACGATCTCCAGATCGTTGATGACGCGCTTGCCGTCGACATCGGTGTAGAACACCACCACCTTCACGCCCGGCTCGAGGCCGTCGAAGTTGAACTCCTCCGGCGCCTGGTACTTCTTGCCGTCGTCGAGCGACAGGCTGAGATTGGCCGTATCCACCTTGGTGATCACCGCCTCGACATCGGCGCTTTCCGCGGAAGCGGCGAGCGGTGAAAGGAGAACAGCCATGGCCATCAGTGTAGCGATGAGCAACCGCATCTTGCGAATCCCTGGAAATGAATCAGTCTTTTTGCCGGTCACGTCAGATGCCCCCCAAATATGGCGAAATTCGCCCGTTGCCCGTCCCGGATGGAATGGATGACGGGAAAGGGCCCGCGAATCAAGGTGACGGTATGCGTCATCCCCCGCATTGTCCGACGGGTAAACCCCCGCTGCTACCCACAGCCAGGAGGAAGCACAAGTATTTCAGTCGCTTATAAATGCAATTTTAAGGAAGCCTCCCATAGTGTTTCGCCACAACCGGGGAATTCTTTTTGCCTTTGCTCGCCGCCCTTCGCCGTCATCTGGCGTCCATCGCAGAGTGGGCGCGGCCCTCGCTCGTTCCCGCCGCGATCGCGGGCTGTGTCATCCTCACCGGCGACGTGCTCTATGAGCGGCTGAACGAGAACATCTACCGCAGCGAACTGCAAAACCATGTATCGGCCGACCTGACGCTGGCGGCCGCACGCCTGCAGAGCGAGGTGAAGGGCAATATCGCCGCCCTGCGCAGCATCTCCAACCTATTCTCCGTCGCCCCCGATCAGGGCACCGCACAGTTCGGCGTTTTCGCCCACAAGTTGATGGTGCAGAACAACCACTTCCGCCGGATCGGCGTGGCACCCGGCGGCAAGGTCTCGCAGGTATTCCCGCGACAGGGCGCCGAGCATTATCTCGGCACGGACTTCAACCGCTTTCCCTCCTTCCGCACCGCAGCGGAGCGCGTGCGAACGCGCGGGCGGTCGCTGATGTTCGGTCCGGTCGAATTCGCCAGCGGCGGGCGCGGCTTCCACCTCTTCATGCCCGTCTTCACCCGTGTCGACGCGCGGAGCGATTTCTGGGGCTATATCGACGGGCTGATCGACGAGCGCAGGCTGCTGATCGATGCCGGCCTGCTCCAGACCGGCCGTCATATGCGGCAGGGCGCCCCGCAGCACACCACCGACATCGAACTTGCCATCCGCGACGTGAGCGTGCCGGACAATATCGTCGATCCGTTCTTCGGCAGCGCCGACGTGTTCGACAACGAACCGGTCGTGCAGGTGCTCGATTTTCCCGGCGGTCGCTGGGAACTGGGCGCGGTTCCGGCCAGCGGCTGGCACCATCCGCCCGCCAACCTCGTGCAGATAAGGCTGACCGCCGCCGCCGCCGCGCTCATCATCATCGTCCCGATCTTCCTGACCGGCGGCCTCGTCAGCGAGCGGCAGCGCAACATGGCGCGGCTGCGGGCGCGCGAGCGGCAGGTCCAGTCCCTGTCGCAACGCCTCGACATCGCGCTCGACGCCTCCAAGATCGGCATCTGGGAAATCGAACTCCCCGCGGGCGGCCGCAGTTGGGACAGCCAGATGCACCGCCTGCACGGCTTTCCGGAAGACGAGACGCCGGACGACGACGAATGGCGCTCGGTGCTGCATCCCGACGACATCGCCAAGACCAAGGCGGAGATGGACCTCATCCTGGCCGGCGGCAGCGAATACCGGTCACAATACCGCATCCTCATGCCGGACGGCAGCTGGCACTATATCCGCAATGTCGGCTCGCGCCTCGTCGGCCCGAACGGCATGGAAAAACTGACCGGCATCAGCTGGGACGTCACCGAGGACGTCCTGCTCAACCAGGCGCTTCAACGCGCCAAGGAACATGCCGAGGTGCAGAATGCCGAGCTTGCGAAGCTGACGCGGCGCCTCGACCTTGCGCTCGATTCCTACCAGTGCGGCCTGTGGGAAGCGGACCTGGAGAACGAGTTAACGCTGTGGGACGAGCGCATGCACCAGCTCTACGGCCTGACCTATACCGACGGCGTCGTCACGCGCGAAATGTGGCTGGGCTCGATCCACGAGGCGGACCGGCAGGCGATCATGGACAATGTGGGCCACTGCATCGAGCACGATCTTCCCTATGTTCACGAAGCGCGCATCCTGCTTGCCGAGGGCATCATTCGCCACGTCCGCTCCGTCGGTAAGATCCACAGAGGCCCCGACGGCGGCCGCAAGCTCATCGGCCTCGCCTTCGACGTCACCGAGGACGTGATCCTCAAGCAGAGCCTCAAGGCGGCGAAGGAACAGGCGGACGCCAAGAATGTCGAACTGGCGCAGGCCAAGGATCGCATCGAGCACAATGCGCTGCACGATCCGCTGACGGGCCTTGCCAACCGCCGCAGGCTCGACGACGAGCTGACCGCGATCGCAGCGCGCAGCGGGACCGCCGACGAGCGCGTCGCCATCCTGCATATCGACCTCGACCGCTTCAAGCAGATCAACGACACGCTCGGCCATGCGGCCGGCGACGCACTGCTGATCCATGCCTCGCAGGTGCTGCGCTCCTGCGCGCGGCCGGGCGATCTCGTCGCGCGCATCGGCGGCGACGAATTCCTCGTGGTCGCCGGCGGCACGACGGACGAGACCTATCTCAGCACGCTCGCCCGCCGCATCATCGGCCTCATGCAGCAGCCGGTCGAATACGAGGGGCATCTGTGCCGCTTCGGCGTCAGCATCGGCATCGCGCTCGCCGAGGGCCGCGCCATCGATACGGCGAAGCTGCTCGTCAATGCCGACATCGCGCTCTACCGCGCCAAGGCGATGGGACGGAACCGCCACGAATTCTTCACCGAGGTGCTGCAGGCCGAGATCATCTCGAACAAGCGCATCGCCGACGACATCCTCTCGGGCATCGAGAACAACGAATTCGTGCCCTATTACCAGCCGCAGATCGACGCCGGCACGATGAAGCTCGCCGGCGCCGAGGCGCTGATCCGCTGGAACCACCCGCGCGACGGCCTGCTGACGCCCGACCGCTTCCTCAAGATCGCCGAAGACCTCAACGTCATGGCGACGCTCGACCGCATCGTGCTGGAAAAGGCGCTGATCGACTGCGCCCGCTGGGCGGCGCAGGGTCTCATCATGCCGAAGATATCGGTCAATGTCTCGGCCCGGCGCCTGCGCGACGAGAGCCTGATCGACAGCCTCACCGGCCTCTCCATCCAGCCCGGCCAGATCTCCTTCGAACTGGTGGAATCGATCTTCCTCGACGAGAGCGACGACGTCGTGCTCGCCAATCTCGAGCGCATTAAGGCGCTCGGCATCGATATCGAGATCGACGATTTCGGCACCGGCCACACCTCCATCGTCAGCCTTCTGAAGCTGAAGCCGAAGCGGCTGAAGATCGACCGTCAGCTCGTCGCGCCGATCCTCTCCTCGCACAACGAGCAGGCGCTGGTGCGCTCGATCATCGAGATCGGCCGCTCCCTCGGCATCGAGATCGTGGCGGAGGGCGTCGAGACCATGGAGCATGCCGAGATGCTGAACCGGCTCGGCTGCGACCTCCTGCAGGGCTTCGCCTTCGCCAGGCCGCTCTCGCGCGAGGCATTCCTCGCCTTCGGCACCGAGATGCGGTGGAAGATCGCTTCGTAGTCGCAAGTCTGCCCCTCATCCCCCTGCCGGGACCTTCTCCCCGCAAGCGGGGCGAAGGGAAGGGTGCACCGTTTTCCCCAGTCGCAAACCTTCCGCCGGAAGGAAAGCCGGGCCACATGTCCCTTCTCCCCGCTTGCGGGGAGAAGGTGGCGGCAGCCGGATGAGGGGCAATCGCAACATCGCGCCGCCAGAAGCGCGAAACCCTTGTCCCTCCCCGCCTTTTTCCACTAAGAGAGGGCGCATATCTTTCAGGTCCGGTTCCGCTCATGTCGCACAACACTTTCGGTCACCTTTTCCGCGTCACCACCTGGGGCGAAAGCCACGGGCCGGCGCTCGGCTGCGTGGTGGACGGCTGCCCGCCCGGCATCCGCTTCACGCTCGCCGAAATCCAGGCCTGGCTCGACAAGCGCAAGCCCGGCCAGTCGCGCTTCGTGACGCAGCGCCGCGAGGACGACCTCGTGAAAGTGCTCTCGGGCGTCATGCTGGACGAGGACAGCGAGACGATGATCACGACAGGCACGCCCGTCTCCATGCTGATCGAGAACACCGACCAGCGCTCCAAGGATTACGGCGAGATCGCCCGCCGCTACCGCCCGGGCCATGCCGACTACACCTATGACGTCAAATACGGCATCCGCGACTATCGCGGCGGTGGACGCTCCTCCGCCCGCGAGACCGCGGCGCGCGTCGCCGCCGGCGGGCTTGCCCGCAAGGTTGTGCCGGGGCTGACGGTGCGCGCCGCGCTGGTGCAGATCGGCAAGCACAAGATCGACCGCAATAACTGGGACTGGAACGAGGTCAACAACAACCCGTTCTTCGCGCCCGACCCCGCCATCGTGCCTGTCTGGGAAGAGTATCTCGATGGCATCCGCAAGGCCGGCTCCTCCGTCGGCGCAGTCGTGGAAATCGTTGCCGAGGGCGTTCCGGCCGGCATCGGCGCGCCGATCTACGGCAAGCTCGACCAGGACATCGCCTCGCTGCTCATGTCGATCAACGCCGTCAAGGGCGTGGAGATCGGCGAGGGCTTCGCCTCCGCGGAACTCACCGGCGAGGAGAATGCCGACGAGATGCGCATGGGCAACGACGGCAATCCGATCTTCCTGTCGAACCATGCCGGCGGCATCCTCGGCGGCATCTCGACCGGCCAGCCGGTCGTCGCGCGCTTCGCCATCAAGCCGACCTCCTCGATCCTCACCGAGCGCCGCTCCATCGACGCCGACGGCAACAATGTCGACGTGCGCACCAAGGGGCGGCACGATCCCTGCGTCGGCATCCGCGCCGTGCCCATCGGCGAGGCGATGGTCGCCTGCGCCATTGCCGACCATTACCTGCGCGACCGCGGCCAGACCGGCCGCCTGAAATAGGAGCCTGCCATGAGCTACGACCAGAAGCGTGTCGTCGACGCCATCCGCGCCTTCGAGGCCGGCGAGATCGTCGTCGTCATGGATGACGACGGCCGCGAGAACGAGGGCGACCTGATCGTCGCCGCCGTGCATTGCACGCCGGAAAAGATGGCCTTCATCGTGCGCCACACCTCCGGCATCGTCTGCACGCCCATGCCGCGCGAGGAAGCCAAGCGCCTCAACCTCAACGCCATGGTGGCGGAGAACGATTCGGCCCACACCACCGCCTTCACCGTCTCCGTCGACTTCAAGCACGGCACGACGACCGGCATTTCGGCCGACGACCGCACGCTGACCGTGCGCAACCTCGCCAATCCGAATATCGGCCCGAGCGACTTCGTACGCCCCGGCCATATCTTCCCGCTCGTCGCCCGCGAGGGCGGCGTGCTGATGCGCTCCGGCCATACGGAAGCCGCCGTCGACCTCTGCAAGCTCGCGAGCCTGCCGCCGATCGGCGTGATCAGCGAGCTCGTCAACGACGACGGCACCGTGATGCGGGGCCCGCAGGTCGCGGCCTTCGCGGAGAAGAACGGCCTCAAGCAGGTCTCCGTCGCCGACCTCATCGCCTATCGCCAGCGCAAGGAAACGCTGATCGAGCAGGTCGGCAGCTTCGATATCGAGACGCCCTACGGCCGAGCCCGGGCCGTAACCTACACGCTGCCCTGGGACCCGATGCAGCACCTCGCCGTCGTCTTCGGCGACATCCGCGACGGCGTCGACATTCCGGTGCGCTTGCATCTCGAAAATGTCGGCGGCGACGTCTTCGGCGCGGACCGCCAGATCGACGGCATCATGAAGCGCATCGCAAGTGAGGGCCGCGGCGTCGTCGTGTATCTGCGCGAGGGCTCGGTCGGCGTCGGCCAGTCGTCCACGGCGCGCAAGGGCATGCATGACCGCGAAGGCCATGACGAGGCGCAGGCCCGCGAGAGCGAATGGTTGGAAATCGGCCTCGGCGCGCAGATCCTGAAGGATCTCGGCATCACCTCGATCCGCCTGATGGCCTCGCGCGAGCGCCACTATGTCGGCCTCGAGGGCTTCGGCATCAAGATCAGCGCCACAGACCTCAGCTGAATTTCAGCCCCATTGAATATCCCGCATCCGTGAAACGTCTCGCGGTTGCGGGATTTTCCTTGGGGGCGGACGGCATGTGGGATTTCAGCATCGGCAGGACCATCGGCATCCTCGCGCAGACGATGCCGTTCATCCTCATGCGCATGGCGATCTATTTCGTCATCACGCTCGCCTTCATCCTGGCGACCGGCACCGGCGCCGGCATCGGCTACGGGGTGGGCTCGCTCAGCGACAGCCCGGAATCCTTCGCCATATGGGGCGGCATCTTCGGCATGGGCTTCGTCGGCGTTGCCGTCTACTGGGCGCGCGAATGGCTGCTCTACATGGTCAAGGCCGCCCATATCGCCGTCATCGTCAAGCTGATCGACGGCGAGGCGCTGCCGGACGGCAAGGGACAGGTCGCCTATGGCCGCGAGATCGTCACCGCCCGCTTCGGCGAGGCGAACGTGCTCTTCGCGCTCGACCAGCTCATCAAGGGCGTGATCGCGGCGATCACCGGCCTCATCGGCGGCATCGCCGCCTTCCTGCCGATCCCCGGCCTCGACGGCATCGCACGCTTCGCCAACACTGTCATCCGCCTGTCGCTGACCTATGTCGACGAGATCATTCTCGGCTATAACATCCGTACGAACAGCGACAACGCTTGGGAAAGTTCCCGCCACGGCCTCGTGCTCTATGCGCAGAACGGGCTGAAGATGGTGAAGAACGCCGTCTGGCTCTCCGTCTTCCTGTGGATGCTCTCCATCCTCGTCTTCGTGCTGGCGCTCGCGCCGGCCGCCGCGATCCTCTACGCCTTCCCCGGCGAGATCGCCCGCCTCAGCTTCGTCGTCGCCATCGTCTTCGCCTGGGCCTTCAAGGCCGCGGTACTGGAACCCTTCGCCATCGCCGCGCTGATGGCCGTCTATTTCGATACGATCCGCGGGCAGGTACCGGACCCCGAATGGGACGCGAAGCTGACCGGGGCTTCGGACAAGTTTCGGGCGCTTGCGGAGAATGCGCGGGGTGCGTTCGGCGGGCGGCCGGTGGCGGCATAGTTGCCCCTCATCCCGCTGCCGCGACCTTCTCCCCGCAGGCGGGGAGAAGGGGTATGCCGGGCCGTTTTCCAGACATCGTGACCATGGCGGGGGGTGAGGCAACGCCACAACGCCCTTCTCCCCGCTTGCGGGGAGAAGGTGCCGGCAGGCGGATGAGGGGCCGCGCTACGCCCCCTCCCCGCGCCATCCATCGAGATACCGCACCTCCTCCACGCCGGAGAACTTCGCCAGCCGCTCCAACTCCGCCTCCAGCCTTTCCATCCGCCCCGCCGAGGCGCGCACCTTCGGCTCCCACCAGAGACGCTTGACATCCAGCGTGCCTGCCTTGCGGTCGGCCTTCATGTCGATGCGGCCGACGAGGCGGTCGCCTTCCAGCAGCGGGAAGACGTAGTAGCCATATTGCCGCTTCGGCTCCGGCACGAAGACCTCGATGCGATAGAAATAGCCGAAGAGCCGTTCCGTCCGGTTCCGGTCGCGGATCAGCGGATCGAAGGGCGAGAGCACGCGCAGCCGGTTCGGCGACTCGGGAATGTCGCCGAGACGTTCGGGGAAATCGGCGAAGGCATGAGAGGCGCGTGGCTTGCCGCCGTCGGCCGGCTCGATCAGGACGGGGCGGAGCTCGTCGCGGTGGGCCTCCACCCAGGCCTTCGCCTCGTCCGGCGAGATCAGGTCCCAGAAGGCGGCGATCTCGCCGTGGGTGGCAAAGCCGAGCCGCTCCAGCGCGCTGCGGCAGGCCCAGTCGACGAAGGCGTCGTGCTCCACGTCCGGCGCGTGATGATGCGCCGGGACGACACGCTCGACGAGATCGTAGACCTTCTGGAAATTCTCCCGCCGGGCGATGGCGACCTTGCCGGTGCGCCAGAGATATTCCAGCGCCGTCTTGTTGGGGTGCCAGTTCCACCAGCCGCCGGACCTGTGATCGTCGGCCTTCAGATCGCGCGAAAGCACGGCACCGCCCGAGACGATGCGCGCATAGGTCTCGTCGAAGGCCTCCTCGAAGCCCGGCTCGCGCCATTTGCGCCAGCGTTCGATGATGGTGGCGTCCTCGCGGCGGAAGCGGTGCTTCCAGTAGCGGAAGAAGGCGCTCGGGATGATCGAGGCGTCATGCGTCCAGTTTTCGAAGAGCTCGCCGTCCTTTTCCAGAAGCTCGGCCAGATGCTCGCGCCGGTAGGTCTGGTTGCGCGAGAAGAGAATCTGGTGGTGCGCGCGCTCGACGGTGGCGATGCTGTCCACCTGCACGAAGCCGATATCGTGGATGAGCCGGAGCAGTCCCTCCTTGCCGAGCAGACGGCCGGGAGAGGCGCTGAGACCCTGTCGGGCGAGGAAGATGCGCCGGGCCTCGGCATTGGGGAGAAGAATCGTCATGGGTGGATGATAGGCATACATTCTTGGTTTGTTCCACTGCTTTTGAAACACCGCATCCAGCCCGCCCCCTCTGCATGCCGGCATCTCCCCGACAAGGGGGAGATGGAGGAGACTTGCTCACCGTTCAGAATTGAAGGCGAACGGTGCGTCAGGTTAAGCCCCTCCCCCTTGTGCGAAGGGGTTTCCCCAACGACCACCGCCCGGGTTCCCTTTGCGCCGCGCCATGCTATAGCTCCCACCCACTTTCCGCGAACCGGGACCCGCTCTTGGACATCGTCTTTTCCGCCGCCACGGTGCGCTACGGCGGGCGCATCGCCCTCCATCCGCTCGACCTTTCGCTCACGGAGCGGCGCATCGGCGTGGTCGGCCTCAACGGCTCCGGCAAGACCACCATGGCCCGGCTCATCAACGGCCTCGTCAAGCCGACCGAAGGCACGGTGACGGTCGGAGGGCTCGATACCGTGAAGGACGAGGCGGCCGCGCGCGGGCGGACCGGCTTCATCTTCCAGAACCCGCAGCACCAGATGATCCTGCCGGTCCTTGCCGAGGACATCGCCTTCGGCCTCAAGAACCGCGGCCTCGCCAAGGCCGAGATCGCCGAGAGGACGGACGCCATTCTCGCCCGCTTCGGCATATCGCACCTCGCGCGGCGGCGCGTGCACGAACTCTCCGGCGGAGAGACGCAGCTCGGCGCCATTGCCAGCGTGCTCGTCACCGGGCCGGACCTCCTCATCCTCGACGAGCCGACCAACCAGCTCGACCTGAAGAACCGCACCCTGATCGAGCGCACCATCGCCGAGCTGCCCGAACAGGTCCTCGTCATCACCCACGACCTCCCGCTGCTCGAGGGCTTCGACCGCGTGCTCGTCTTCAGCGAGGGCCGGCTTGCCGCCGATGCGCCGCCGGACGAGGCGATCCGCGCCTACCGGGAGATCGCGGCATGCTGAACGGGCTCGACATCGAGGGCAACTCGCCGCTCCACCGCATGCCGGTGCGCGGCAAGCTGATCGTGCTCTTCACGGCGGCGATCGGGCTGTTCTTCCTTTCGGACCTTCGCCTTCTCGTGCCGGCGCTCGGCCTTGCGGCCGCACTCTTCCTTTCGACGGGTATCGGCATTGCGGAAGCCTTCCGCCGCACGCGCTTCGTGCTCTTCACGGTGTTGCTCGTGGCGGCCGCGAACTATGTCTTCGTATCGCCGCACGAGGCGGACGTCGTCTTCTGCCGGCTTTCCATCCTCGTGCTGCTTGCCGCCGCCATCACCGCGGCGACCGGCATTTCGGCCTTCATGGACGAGATCGCACGGCTTGCCGCCCCGCTGGAGCGCCTCGGCCTCGTGCGGGCGGCGGATGTAAGCCTTGCGGTCGGCCTCGTCATCCGCTTCGTGCCGGAGATTCTGGCGCGCTATCACGACATCGCCGATGCACACAGGGCACGCGGCCTGCCGCTGCGCCCGCTCACGGCCCTTGTGCCGCTGATCATCCTGACGCTGAAGGATGCGGATACGATCGCCATGGCGATTGACGCCCGTGGCTTTCGGCGTCACTAAAGTGCCGAGGCCTTTCGAGCCACTGGCCTTTTCGAACGAGGACATGAAGTGACCACCAGAGATCTCGTGCTTGTCGCCCTTTTTGCCGCCATCATGGTCGTTCTCGGCCTTCTGCCGCCGATCACGCTCGGCTTCATTCCGGTGCCGATCACCGCGCAGTCGCTCGGCCCGATGCTCGCCGGCTGCATTCTCGGCGCACGACGCGGCTTCCTCTCCATGCTGCTCTTCCTGCTGCTCGTCGCCATTGGCCTACCGGTCCTGTCGGGCGGACGCGGCGGCTTTGCCGTGCTCGCCGGCCCGACGGGCGGCTATGTCGTCGGCTGGGCCTTCGGCGCCCTCGTCTGCGGCCTGATCGCAGAGCGCCTCGTGCGCGAGGGGCAGAACGAGATCGCCCAAATCGCCGCCTTCGTCGCGGCCGCCTTCGTCGGCGGTGTCGTGACCGTCTATCTCTTCGGCCTCGTCTGGCTGAGCTACGCGACCGGCAATGCCTTCCTGCCGGCGGTCGCCGCGTCCGCGGCCTTCCTGCCGGGCGACCTGATCAAGGTCGGCATCGCCGCCCTTGCCGGCCGCGCCGTGCTCGCCGGCTACCCGCTGCTGCCGCAACGCGCCTGAACCCATGCTGCGTGCCGTCGTCCATGCCTTCGGCGATCCCCGAAAGGTGATCGGCCTCGAAGAGGTGGAGCGCACGGCACCCGGCCCCGGCGCGGTGGAAATCCGTATCCGCCGCGCCGTGATCAACCCTTCCGACCTCATCCCCGTCACCGGGGCCTATCGCAGCCGCACCACCCTGCCCTTCGTGCCCGGCTTCGAGGGCGTGGGTGAAATCACCCGCCTCGGCGAGGGTGTGACGGGGCTTGCGACCGGCCAGCGCGTGCTGCCGATCGGCACCAGCGGACTCTGGCAGGAATACCTTGTCCGCCCGGCCGAGTGGTGCTTTGCGGTGCCGGACGACCTTTCTGACGATCAGGCCGCGATGGCGTACGTGAACCCGCTGACGGCCCTCCGGCTGATCGACGCGGTCGAGACGCATTTCGGCACGGCGAACGGCCAGCGGATCGGCGTCACAGCCGCAGCCTCCGCCATAGGGCGGATGCTGCTTGCGCTGCTGGCCGATGCAGGCCTCCGGCCCGTCGCGCTGGTGCGTAGCGCCGCGACGGCGGCGCGGCTCAGTGAAACCTTCGGCGGCGAGATCGTCGTGCAATCGACACCGCCACTCGACGGGGTGCTCGATGCAGTCGGGGGCGCGGCGGGCGATGCGCTGTTCCGGCAGATCCGCGCCGGCGGCGCCTTCATCCAGTATGGCGCGCTTTCCGGCGCGCAGCTCGATCCGGCGCTGGTGACTGCCCGGCGGGAAGAGGTTGCCTTCGCCTTCCTCTGGCTACGTAACTGGGTGCATTCCGCCCCGCGCGCCGCCATCGAGGCCGCCTTCACCGAGAGCTTCGCCGGCATCCGCGACGGCATTCTCGGCTCGGCGGTCGACAGCGTCTTTTCGCTGCCGGACCTTCCGGCCGCCCTCGCCCGGCAGGACGACCCGTCCCGCGCCGGCAAGGTGCTCCTCGCACCCTGACGGTTGAAAAGGCGTGGACACCGGCCCATTTCCCGTGGACCTCGCCAACCGCAATGGGTAGCTTCCGGCCATGACGACGTTTCTCTTCGAGAACCCGATCTTTCTTGAGCACCACACGCCCGAGGGCCATCCGGAGCGGTCCGACCGCATCCGGGCGCTGAATCTCGCGCTGGAGCACGAGCGTTTCTCGCCGCTGGTGCGCGAGAAGGCCCCGCAGGCGAACGAGGATTTCGTGCTGCTCGCCCATCCGGAAAGCCATCTGCGCGCCGTGATGTCCGAAATCCCGGAAGAGGGCATCAACCAGGTCGAGGCCGATACCTATGCGAGCCCCGCGAGCCTGCAGGCGGCGCTGACCGGCATCGGCGGGGCCATCGCGGCGGTCGACGCCGTCTTTTCCGGCAAGGCCGACAATGCCTTCGTCGCCGCTCGCCCGCCCGGCCACCATGCCGAGCGCGAGAAGGCGATGGGCTTCTGCTTCTTCAACAACGCCGCCATCGCCGCCCGCCATGCGCAGAAGGCCTATGGCGCCGAGCGTATCGCCATCGTCGACTGGGATGTGCATCACGGCAACGGCACACAGGACATCTTCGAGGACGACCCGTCCGTGCTGTTCTGCTCGACACATCAGATGCCGCTCTATCCCGGCACCGGCGCCAAGGACGAGACGGGCGCGGGCAACATCGTCAACGCGCCGCTTTCGGCCAATGACGGCAGCGACCATTTCCGCGAGGCCTTCAAGTCCCGCGTCCTGCCGCGTGTCGCAGATTTCAAGCCGGACCTGATCGTCATCTCCGCCGGCTTCGATGCGCATCACCGGGATCCGCTCGCCCAGATCAACCTCGTCGCCGACGATTTCGACTGGGCGACGGGAAGGTTGATGGAGCTTTCCGAAAAATCGGCGAACAACCGGGTGGTCAGCCTGCTGGAAGGCGGCTACGACCTGCAGGGCCTCGCCGAATCCGCCGCCACCCATATCTACCGCCTGATGAGAGGCTGACCATGACCGCTACCGCCCCCGACGTTTCCGCCCTCTCCTTCGAGCAGGCCGTCGAAGAACTGGAAAAGATCGTCGCCGCCCTCGAACGCGGCGACGTGCCGCTCGACCGTTCCATCGAGATCTACGAGCGCGGCGAAGCGCTGAAGAAGCACTGCGAGACCCTGCTCTCGGCCGCCGAGAACCGCATCGAGAAGATCCGCCTCGACCGCGCCGGCAAGCCGCAGGGCACCGAGCCGCTCGACGGGGCGTGAGCTTCGTTCCGGCGACACATCGTCAACAGCCGCCGCCCTATCCACGCCCCTCCTTGCCCGCTAGCATGCGGGCACGAACCAACCACAGGAGGGTGTGATGAGCTTCTTTCCGGGACAGGACCCCGAGGCGGGGGATGCGGCGGCGTGCGATGCGCTGGAGAACCTGATCATTCCGCGCACCAGCGATATCGGCGGGCTCGAGGTGCGGCGGGCGCTGCCGACGGCCAAGCGCCGGCTGGTCGGGCCGTTCATCTTCTTCGACCGCATGGGACCGGCGCTGTTGCGCGCGGGCGAGGCGATCGACGTCAAGCCGCATCCGCATATCGGGCTTTCCACCGTCACCTATCTCTTCGACGGCGAGATCAAGCATCGCGACAGCCTCGGCACCGAGATGGTGATCGCCCCCGGCGACCTGAACCTGATGACGGCCGGGCGCGGCATCGTGCATTCCGAGCGCTCGCCGGAGAACCTGCGCGGCAAGCCGCAATCGATCTCCGGCCTCCAGACCTGGCTGGCCCTGCCCGACCATCTCGAGGAATCGGCCCCGGTCTTCTCCCACACGACGAAGGCCGAGCTTCCCGCCTTCTCAGCCGACGGCATTACCGGGCGCACGATCATCGGCAAATACGAGGGCCATGCTTCGCCCGTCAGCGTGCCGACCGATACGCTCTATACGGACCTGATGCTCGCCCCCGGCGCCTCCGCACCACTGGCGGCGGACTGGGAAGAACGCGCGGTCTACATTCTTTCCGGCACGCTGGATGTCGCCGGCGACGTCTTCGAGGCGGACCGGCTGCTCGTCTTCCGCGCGGGTGACCACATCACGCTGAAGGCGGGGCCGGAGGGCTGTCACATCATGCTCTTCGGCGGCGCGGCGCTCGGCTCCAAGCGATACATCTGGTGGAACTTCGTCTCCTCCTCCAAGGAGCGGATCGAGCAGGCCAAGGAAGAGTGGCGCACCGGCCGCTTCGACATCGTTCCGGGCGACGAGGAAGAGTTCGTGCCGCTGCCGGCAGGATGATGCATAGGCGGATAGCTATTTATTTTTCTCTCCTCCCTGTTGTCAAGCTCGGGCTTGGCCCGAGCATCCATCTCGTATGCAGAGGCTCCCAATTCTTGCTCAAGGCCGCGGATGACGGAGGAGAAGTTTTGCCATTGACCAATCCATAGCTATCGAGCTATATAAAAATCCATAGCCATCGAGGTATGGATTTTGACCGAACCGCACGACATCCTCTTCCGCACATTGGCCGACCCCACGCGGCGGGCGCTTTTCGAGCGGCTGTGCCGCGAGGGCGAAAAGACCGTGGGGGCGCTGACGGCGCAGGCGGGCGTTTCACAGCCGGTCGTCTCCAAGCATCTCGGCCTTCTCAAGCAAGCCGGCCTCGTGCGCGACCGCCACGAGGGGCGGCAGACCCATTACAGCGCGCAGCTCGGCGCGCTCGCGCCGCTGGTCGACTGGACCAGCCAGATGGCCCGGTTCTGGGAGGCGCGGTTCGACGATCTGGAAAATTTGCTCAGGAGAATGGACCAATGAACACGGAGATACGCTCTGTCGTCGTCGAGCGCGAGATCGCGCATCCGCCGGAAAAGCTCTGGCGCGCGCTGACGCAGCCGCACCTCATCGCCGAATGGCTGATGCGCAACGATTTTGCGCCGGTCGTCGGCCACAAGTTCACGCTCAGCGGAGACTGGGGCAGCGTCGAATGCGACGTGCTGACGGTGGAGCCCGGAAAAAGCCTCACCTACACCTGGAATCACGTGCATGCTGACCCAGCTTTCGACCTGAGGAGCGTGGTGAGCTTCACGCTGACGCCGACGGGTTCCGGCACGCTGCTGCGCATGGAGCAGACCGGCTTCCGGCCGGAGCAGAAGCAGGCCTTCGGCGGCGCGCGCTACGGCTGGGAGCAGCACTTCACCAATCTCGAACGGGTCCTGGCAGGGCTGGAACAGGGAGGCGCGCAATGAACTGGACCCTGAAAATCCGTCAGGTTCACCGCTGGCTTTCGATTCTCTTCACGCTCGCCGTGCTCATCAACATCGCGGCGATGACGCAGGGGCAGCCGCCCCTCTGGGTCGGCCTTCTCGCCCTCTTCCCGCTCATCCTGCTTCTCGCAAGCGGGCTCTATCTCTTCGCGCTGCCCTATGCCGCGCGGTGGCGGCACGGCTAGGAGGGCGCAATGGCAGGCGAGAAGACAGACAAGCCCGTCCTGCTTTCGGGCGGCAATCCGCAGATCGCCAAGGGTTACGGCGACGGGCCGATCCAAGCCTATATCGCCGCGATGCCGGGCTGGAAGAGCGATGTCGGCCGGCGACTGGATGCGTTGATCGAAGAAATCGTGCCTGATGTCCACAAGGCGGTGAAATGGAATTCGCCCCTCTACGGCATCGAGGGCGACGGCTGGTTCCTCAGCTACCATTGCTTTGCGAAATACATAAAGCTGACCTTCTTCCGCGGCACGTCGCTCGACCCGGTTCCGCCGGTCGCATCCAGGACGGCGGAAACACGCTATTTCCACATCCACGAAGGCGAGGCGCTGGATGAAGGGCTGCTGGCCGGATGGATCCGGCAGGCAAGCCGCCTTCCCGGCGAACGCATGTAACCGGCGAAAGGCAGCATCATGACCGACGCGCAATCCCCTTCCGAACTGATCGACGGACGTATCGCGGAGCTTGCCGACTGGCGCGGCGAGATGCTGGCGCGCCTGCGCGCCCTGATCAGGGAAACCGATCCCGAGGTCGTCGAGGAATGGAAATGGCGAGGCGTTCCCGTCTGGGAGCATGACGGCATCCTGTGCACCGGCGAGACCTACAAGGCCGTGGTGAAGTTGACCTTCGCCAAGGGCGCCGCGCTGGAGGACCCGGCCGGGCTCTTCAACTCCAGTCTCGAAGGCAACACGCGCCGCGCCATCGACTTTCGCGAGGGCGAGACCATCCAGGAAGACGCGTTCAAGGCTTTGATCCGCGCCGCGGTCGCGCTCAACCAGACCGCGCGGGCGAAGAAGAAAAAGTAGAGGGCACCTTTCCCTTGCCCGTCCGGTAAGGCCGGGTGTCCGCAAAATGCCCCATTTGCCCAACAAGACTCGGTGCATGCGTCGGTTTGTAAGGTATCAATCCGGCGAAATACGCTCTAGACTTGCCGAAACGGTTGAAATCGCGCGCCGCATTCTGCATGTGACAGGCTAGCGCGGTACATGTACCGAACGCCCGGGCGCGCCTCCGCGAGGAGCTGCCATCTTCGGGCCCGACAACGAGGCATGAGAGTGACACAAACGCCAGCCACGCCCCTGCTCGACAAGGTCCGCATCCCGGCGGACCTGAAGGCCGTCGAAGACCGTGACCTGCCGCAACTGGCGGCGGAGCTGCGCACGGAAATGGTCGACGCCGTCTCGCGCACCGGCGGGCATCTGGGCGCAGGCCTCGGCGTGGTGGAGCTGACCATCGCCATCCACAAGGTCTTCGATACGCCGAAGGACCGACTGATCTTCGATGTCGGCCATCAGTGCTATCCGCACAAGATCCTCACCGGCCGGCGCGACCGCATTCGCACGCTGCGCCAGGAAGACGGCCTTTCCGGCTTCACCCGCCGGGCCGAGAGCGAATACGATCCCTTCGGCGCTGCCCATTCCTCGACCTCGATTTCCGCCGGCCTCGGCATGGCGGTCGCCGCCGACCTTTCGGGCGAACACCGCAACGTCATCGCCGTGATCGGTGACGGCGCCATGTCGGCCGGCATGGCCTACGAAGCGCTGAACAATGCCGGCGCGCTCGATGCGCGCCTCATCGTCATCCTCAACGACAACGACATGTCCATCGCCCCGCCGACGGGCGCGATGAGCGCCTATCTCGCGCGCCTCGCCTCCGGCCGCACCTATATGGGCTTCCGCGAACTCGGCAAGAAGCTGACGGCCTATCTCGGCAAGAAGGTCGATCGTGCCATCACCCGCGCCGTCGAGCATGCGCGTGGTTATGTCACCGGCGGCACGCTCTTCGAGGAGATGGGTTTCTACCATATCGGCCCGATCGACGGCCATTCCTTCGAGCACCTCCTGCCCGTGCTGCGCAATGTGCGCGACAATTCCAAGGGCCCGGTGCTGATCCACGTCGTCACCCAGAAGGGCAAGGGTTACCCGCCGGCCGAGGCCGCTGCAGACAAGTATCACGGCGTCAACAAGTTCGACGTCATCACCGGCGCGCAGGCCAAGGCCAAGCCGAATGCGCCCGCCTATACCTCCGTCTTCGCCGATGCGCTGGTGCAGGAGGCGGGTTTCGACGACAAGATCGTCGGCGTCACCGCCGCCATGCCTAACGGCACCGGCCTCGACAAGCTCGCGAACGCTTATCCCTCCCGCACCTTCGACGTCGGCATTGCCGAGCAGCATGCCGTGACCTTCGCCGCCGGCCTTGCCGCCGAGGGCTACAAGCCGTTCTGCGCGCTCTATTCCACCTTCCTGCAGCGCGGCTACGACCAGGTGGTGCACGACGTCGCCATCCAGGGCCTGCCGGTGCGCTTCCCCATCGACCGCGCGGGCTTCGTCGGCGCCGACGGGCCGACCCATGCCGGCTCCTTCGACACGACCTATCTTGCAACACTGCCCGGCTTCGTGGTGATGGCCGCCGCCGACGAGGCGGAACTGAAGCACATGGTGCGCACCGCCGCCGCCTATGATGCCGGCCCGATCTCCTTCCGCTACCCGCGCGGCGAAGGCGTCGGCGTGGACCTGCCGGCCCGCGGCGAAATCCTGGAGATCGGCAAGGGCCGCGTGGTCAAGGAAGGCACGAAGGTCGCCCTTCTCTCCTTCGGCACCCGCCTTGCCGACTGTCTGCTGGCCGCCGAAGACCTTGATGCCGCCGGCCTTTCCACCACGGTTGCCGACGCGCGCTTTGCCAAGCCGCTCGACCACGACCTCATCCGCCAGCTTGCCCGCAACCACGAGGTCCTCATCACCGTCGAGGAGGGCGCCGTCGGCGGTTTCGGCAGCCATGTGCTGCAGTTCCTCGCATTGGAAGGCCTGCTCGACCAGGGCCTCAAGGTGCGTCCCATGGTGCTGCCGGACGAATGGATGGAACAGGCCAAGCCCGAGGCCATGTATGCCAAGGCCGGCCTCGACCGCGCCGGCATCGTCTCCACCGTCTTCCAGGCACTGGGCCAGAAGGCCGTCGCGGATGTGGGCGCGGCGGGCTGAGGCACCCTCATCCGCTTGCCGGGGCTTGCCTCTTTGCCGCCGAAGCGGCATGAGAGGCGCATGTCCCACACCAGCGAAACCATCCGCCTCGACCAGCTCCTGCTGAATGCCGGCCTCGTCGCCAGCCGCTCGCGGGCGCGCGATGCGATCACGCGCGGCACCGTCACGGTGAACGGCCGCGTCGTCACCAAGCCGAGCGCCAGCTTTCCCGCCTCCGCCACCCTCGCTATCGACGATCCGGCACGGGCCTATGTGTCGCGCGCGGCGCTGAAGCTGACGGCGGCGCTTGACCGGTTCGGGCTCGACCCCAAGGGCCTCGACTGTCTCGATATCGGCGCCTCCACCGGCGGCTTCACGCAGGTCCTGCTGGAGCGCGGTGCGGCGCATGTCGTCGCCGTCGATGTCGGCCATGACCAGATGCATCCCCGCCTTCGCGTCGATCCGCGCGTCACCAATCTCGAAGGGCTGAACGCGCGGGCGCTCGGCCGCGCCGACCTTGGCGGACGCGCCATCGGCGCGGTCGTCTCTGATGTCTCCTTCATCTCGCTGAAGCTCGCTCTGCCGCCGGCGCTGACGCTGGCCGAGCCCGGTGCCTTCTGCGCTCTTCTGGTCAAGCCGCAATTCGAGGCGGGGCGCGAGGCTATCAGCAAGGCGGGGCTTCTGAAGGACCCGGACAGCGCCCCCGCCGTGGCGGCGGAGCTGGAACGCTGGCTGGTCGAGGAAATGGGCTGGCAAAGCCTCGGCCTCGTGCCGTCGCCCATCACCGGTGGCGACGGCAATCACGAATTTCTTCTTGGAGGGCGAAAGCCATGACGACGGAAACCCTCACCATCACGCGGCTCGGCAGCGGCGGCGACGGCATCGCCGAGGCGCCGGGCGGCCCGGTCTACGTGCCCTTCA
Source organism: Shinella sp. 1A1 (assembly GCF_055379515.1). Classification (NCBI taxonomy): domain Bacteria; kingdom Pseudomonadati; phylum Pseudomonadota; class Alphaproteobacteria; order Hyphomicrobiales; family Rhizobiaceae; genus Shinella; species Shinella sp. 1A1. Next base: position 1,663,330 of record NZ_AP039672.1, on the reverse strand, counting down.
CGCTGCCGGGCGAGACGGTCGCCGTCGCGCGGGTGAAGAACCACGGCACCATCATGTCCATGTCGGTCGCCTCGCCCGAGCGGGTGGAGCCGCCCTGCGTGCATTTCGGCCCCGACGGCAGGAACGGCACCTGCGGCGGCTGCACGCTGCAACATGCGAGCGACGCCCTCTACCACGACTTCAAGCGCGGCCTCGTCGTCAATGCGCTGAAATCCAAGGGCCTGACGCCCGACGTGGCCCCGCTCGTCATCGCCCGGCCGGGCGAACGCCGCCGCGTCGCCTTCACCGCGCGCAAGACGGAAAAAGGCATGCTGCTCGGCTTCAACCAGACCGGCAGCCACCACATCGTTTCCATCGAGCACTGTCCCATCGCCAGCGACGGCATCGTCTCCCGGCTGGAGGATATCCGCCGGGTGGCCGCGGCCATCGCGACGTCGAGCGAGCCCTTCCGCCTGACGGTACTGGAAACCACGACCGGCCTCGACCTCGCCTTCGAGGGCGTGAAGAAGGTGGGCGACAGGGAGCGGCAGGCCGTCACCGCATGCATCCTCGCGCTGCGCGGCATCGCCCGCGTTTCCAATGACGGCGAAATCCTCATCGAGCCGGTGAAGCCGGAGATCGACTTTGCCGGCGTGCGCGTCTTCCCGCCGGCCGGCAGTTTTACGCAGGCGACGAAACCGGCGGAAGAGGCCATGGCCGAACTGGTGCTGGACGCGCTCGGCAAGGCCAAGCGCGTCGCCGACCTCTTCGCCGGCTCCGGCACGTTTGCGCTGCATATCGCGCGCAAGGCCAAGGTCCATGCGGTGGAGGGCGACGAGAAGGCGATCAAGGCGCTGGACCACGCCGCCCGCAACACGCAGGGGCTCAAGCCCGTAACGGTGGAGCGGCGCGATCTCTTCCGCCGCCCGCTGATGACCTCCGAACTCAAGGTCTATGACGCCGTGGTCTTCGACCCGCCGCGCGCCGGCGCGGAGGACCAGTGCAAGGAACTCGCGCGCTCCGGCGTGAAGACCATCGTCGCCGTCTCCTGCAACCCGGTGAGCCTCGCCCGCGACCTTTCCATCCTCACCGCCGCCGGCTACCGCATCCGCCTCGTCACACCCATCGACCAGTTCCTCTGGTCGGCGCATGTAGAGGCGGTGGCGGTGCTGGAGAAGGCCGTATAGCAAAAGGCCCGGAGCGATCCGGGCCTTTCGTTTTCCTGGGCTTCTATGTTCAAGCCGCGCGGCGCGACGGGGTGGCAGAATGTGCCACTGCCCCCGCCCCCAACCTGAACTGCGCCAGCAGCGTGTTGAGGGCTGCGGCCTCGGCGGCCAGGCCGTGGCTGGCGGCGGTCTGTTCCTCGACCATGGCGGCGTTCTGCTGCGTGCCCTGGTCCATCGTGTTGACGGCGGTGTTGATTTCCTGGAGGCCGGTCGACTGCTCGCGGGCGGCGGTGACGATGGCGTTCACATGGCCGTTGATCTCCTGCACCTCGCGCACGATGGCCTCAAGGGCGGCACCCGTCTCGCCGACGAGGGTCACGCCGGAGCGCACCTGATCGCCGGAGGTGGTGATCAGCGCCTTGATCTCCTTGGCGGCATTGGCCGAGCGCTGCGCAAGTTCGCGCACTTCCTGCGCCACGACCGCAAAGCCCTTGCCGGCCTCGCCGGCGCGGGCGGCTTCGACGCCGGCATTCAGCGCCAGAAGGTTGGTCTGGAAGGCGATATCGTCGATGACGCCGATGATGTTGGAAATCTCATGCGAGGACTTTTCGATGCCCTGCATGGCGTTGACCGCGCGGCGGACCACTTCGCCGGACTTTTCGGCGCCGGTGCGGGTGCGCGAGACAAGCGAGCCGACTTCCTCGGCACGGCGGGTCGAGTCCTTGACGGTGGTGGTGATCTCCTCCAGCGCGGCGGCGGTTTCCTCGACGGAAGCCGCCTGCTGCTCGGTGCGGCGGGCGAGATCGTCGGCGGCCGAGCGGATTTCCGTCGCGCCGGCATCGATGGCGCGGGCGTTCTGGCCGACGGTCGTCATCGCCGTGTGCAGCTTGGTCAGCGAGTGGTTGAAGTCCGTGCGCAGGCGGTCGAGGTGGCCGGCGAAGGGTTCTTCGATGCGGTGGGCAAGGTCGCCATCGGCAAGGCGGCCGAGGCCATCGGCCAGCGCCTCGACGGCGTGCTGGATCTCAGCGGCTTCGTGGGCCTTCATCGCCTCGCGTTCGCGGCGCTCGCTTTCGGAAAGCACCCGGCCCTCCTCGGCGGCGTTTTCGAGACGCGTGCGCTCGATGGCATTGTCGCGGAAAACGGCGACGGCGGCGGCCATGCGGCCGATCTCGTCGCGTCGCTCCTCGCCGGGGATTTCAGTGCCGACATCACCGGCGGCAAGCCTGTCCATGGCGACGGTCATGTCCTTGACCGGGCGCACGACGAGGCGCGACAGCACGGTGGCGAGGAAGCCCATCATGACGATGACGGCGAGCACGGTGGCGATCGTCGCGGCGATGCGGAACTGGTCGATGGCCGAGAAGGCCATGCCGCTGTCGATGGTGAAGCCGAGATACCATTCCACCGACGGCAGGCCCGTGACCGGCACGAAGGAGACGAGCACCGGCTTGCCGTCATAGGTGGTGTGCACGATGCCGCTGCCGATGGCGGGCGTTGCTTCGGGGAAGGCGTCTGCGAGTGTCTTGGTGACGAGCGCCTGGTTCTTGTGCACGAGGATCTGGCCGTCCTTGCTGACGAGGAAGGCAAAGCCCGCACCGCCGAGATCGACCGAATTGACCATGTCGACAAGGGACTTCAGCGAGAAGTCGCTGCCGGCGACGCCGACGAGCTTGCCGTCACGCTTGACGGGAACCGCCGCGGTGATGACGAGATCGCTGGTAGAGGCGTCGACATAGGGCTCGGTCAGCACGCCGCCATTCGCCTTGACGGCATCCTGATACCAGGGCCGCTGGCGCGGATCGTAGCCTTCCGGCATGTCCGACTTCGGCCATTGCGTGAAGACACCCGCCTCGTCGCCGACATAGGTGGAGATGAACTGGCTGCTCAGGACCTCGTTGTCCAGAACGGTTTCGGTGCCGGCCGGGTCGGTGGATTTCGCGGCTGCGTTGGCGGCCATTTCGGTCAGCGCCACGCGGCCGTTCAGCCAGTTGGCGATGCTCTGGGCGGCCTGCTTGCCGGAACTGTCGATGCTCTCCTCGACGGATTTCGTCAGCACGGAGCGCTGCAGGCTGTCGATATAGAGGGAAAAGCCGGTGAAGGCGGCGATGACGACGAGGGACGCGACGACGAGGATGCGCGTCATGAGATTGGAGCGTCTGGACACGGTAGCGGTGTTCCTTCCGATCGTCGGCGCTAAAGCGCCGGCGCGATGCTGAACGGCATGCCGAAGGCGAGGTCGACCGCATCATGCGGCAGCCGGCTGGATCGCCGGGAGAATGCCGCACCATAGGAAAACGTGTTTAAGGTCCTCTTAAAATTGACGGACCACAAATGGGGGACGCCTATCCTTTGCCCCGCGCCATGAAGGCCTCGAAGGCGGCGCGCGCCTCGGGGCTCTTCAGTTGCGCGGCGAAATGGTCCGCCTCCTCGTCGATCCGCGCTGCGACCTCCGCCCGGTCGCCGCGGATGAGACTGCGGGCGATGGCGAGGGCTCTGGGCGGCTTGGCCGCAAGGCGCCGTGCGGCGGCAAGCGCATCGCGCTCCACGGCGGCCGGCTCCACGACTGCATAAACGAGGCCGGCATCTTTTGCGGCGGCCGCCGAAAAGCCTTCTCCGGCGGCCAGCAGCGCGAAGGCGCGCTGGTGGCCCATCAGGCGCGGGGCAAGGAGGCTGGAGGCGGCTTCCGGCACGAGGGCGAGGTCCACGAAGGGCGTCCTGAATTCCGTGCGGATGGAGGCATAGGTGAGATCGCAATGCAGATGGATGGTCGTGCCGATGCCGATGGCAAGGCCATCGACGCCGGAGACCAGCGGCTTGCCGTGGGCGGCGAGCGCGTGGAGAAAATCGATCACCTCGCGGCCCATCGTGCCGCCCATGGCGAAGGCCATGAAGTCGTTGAGGTCGTTGCCGGCGGAAAAGCAGCCTTCGGAGCCGAGAAAGACGGTCGCACGCACGCCGTCGTCCGCATCGCCCGCCCTCAGCGCGTCGGTCATCGCCTGATACATGGCGCGGGTGATGGCATTCTTCTTTTCCGCCCGGTTGAGGCGGATCACCTGCACCCCGGGGGCGCTTTCCGGGCGCTCGATCAGGATATGGTCGGTCATCGACGTGGGTCCTTTATTCTGTTGCAAGTCCCCCTCTGCCTGCCGGCATCTCCCCCCCACAAGGGGGGAGAAAGATAGAGGCTTGCCCACCGTTCCAAAATGATTGCCACCGGGGCGGCACATTAAGCCCCTCCCCCTTGTGGGGAGGGGTTGGGGAGGGGTCTTATTCCAGAACCACCCGCGCTGCTTCCAGGCTCGCGGCACCGGACATCACCCGGTCTCTCAGCGCCGCCGTCTCGCCGATGACATTCTCCGCGGCAAAGCGGCAGAGGGCGGCGCGTTCGGCGTTGCGGCCATCGCCGCCATCGGCGAGCGCGCCCTTGGCGAGGTAGGCGCCGGTGAGCACGAGGCCGAAGAGGCGTTGGTAGGGCGTCGCGCCGGCAAGCGCTTCGGCCTGCCGGCCCTCGGCGAGCGTCGCGAGCAGCCATTCCGTGGCGGCTTCGAGATCGGCGATGGCGGCCTCGAGGCGCGCGCCCGTCTCGCCGAGTTGCGGCGCATTCGCAGCGCTCGCCTTTGCCGCGATCGCATGCAGCTCGGCGATGAAGCCGCGCACGTGGCTGCCGTCCGAAAGCGGCAGCTTGCGCGTGACGAGATCAATGGCCTGAATGCCGTTGGTGCCTTCGTAGATCGGCGCGATGCGGGCATCGCGGTAGAGCCGCGCCGCGCCCGTCTCCTCGATGAAGCCCATGCCGCCATGCACCTGCACGCCGAGCGAGGCGACATCGACGCCGGCATCGGTGGCAAAGCTCTTGGCAATGGGAGTGAGGAGGCTCGCGCGCTCCGCCCAGTGCTGCGTCTCCTCACCATGCGCCATGTCGACGGCATGGGCGCAGGCATAGGTGATGGCGCGGGCGCCTTGGGTCAGCACCTTCATGGTCAGGAGCATGCGGGCGACATCCGGATGCTCGATGATCGGGCTCATGCCAGAACCCTGCCAGCCGGGCGCCTTGCCCTGCGTGCGCTCCTTCGCATAGGCGATGGCCTTCTGCGTCGCGGCCTCTGCGATCGCCACGCCCTGCATGCCAACGGCGAGGCGGGCGTTGTTCATCATGGTGAACATGCAGGCAAGGCCGCGGTTCTCCTCGCCGATGAGCCAGCCGATGGCCCCCGGCTCGTCGCCGAAGCGTCCGTCACCATAGATCATGGTGCAGGTCGGCGAGCCGTGGATGCCGAGCTTGTGCTCGATGGAATGGCAATAGGCGTCGTTGCGCGCGCCGAGCGACCCGTCCTCGTTGACGAGGAATTTCGGCACGAGGAAGAGCGAGATGCCGCGCGTGCCGGCCGGCGCATCCGGCAGGCGGGCGAGGACGAGATGCACGATATTATCGGTGAAGTCATGCTCGCCATAGGTGATGAAGATCTTCTGGCCGAAGAGGCGGTAGGTGCCGTCGGCGCGGCGCTCGGCGCGGGTCTTCATGACGCCGAGATCGGAGCCGGCATGCGGCTCGGTGAGGTTCATCGAGCCCATCCACTCGCCCGAGACCATCTTCGGCAGATAGGTGCGCCTGAGATGGTCGGAGCCGTGGGCCGCCAGCGCCTCGACGGCGCCGATGGTCAGCGTCGGGCCGATGGCGAAAGCCATGGAGCCGCCGTTCCACATTTCGAGCGCGGCGACATGCAGCATGTGGGGAAGCCCCTGCCCGCCGAAATCGGGGGAGGCCGTCAGCGAATTCCAGCCGCCTTCCGCCCAGGCCTTGTAGAGCGCCGGCCAGCCTTCGGGCATCTTCACCACGCCGTCGGCGAGGCGGGCGCCCTGCCTGTCGCCGATCTCGGCGAGCGGCGCCACTTCCTCGGTGGCGAAACGGCCGGCTTCGGCGAGGATGGCATCGACGAGATCGTCCGTGAGGTCGCCGAGATGGCCGCCTTCCAGTGCCGGGGTGAGTCCCGCCACATGCTTCAGCGTGAACGCAATCTCCTCGACCGGCGCCTTGTACATCTCTATCCTCCTCCATCGCGCCCGAACCATGGACGCCGCTTGCTGGCCGGAAGATTATTGATTTTTACGTAAACGTCAATATTCGACAACATATTCCCGAAGAGAAACGGGCCGGCCGGCGAGGAGCCGGTCGACCCGTTTGCGTGCCGCAGCGCCATCGGACGCCTTAAAGACGGAACCTCAGCGATAGGGCGAGATGCACTGGCGGCGCGGCCCGTGATAGGGCTGGAACGTGTTGTCATAGGCCCGGTACGAGCGATAGCGGTTGGCGCACCAGCGCACATGCGAGCTGCCGCCGCGATAGTAGCCGCGGTCGTTCGCCATCGCGCTGCCGATCATGGCGCCCATACCCATCATGGCGAAGGGAACCCAGGCATCGCTGTGATGGCGGTGGCGGTAATAGCCGTAGCGTGGGCCGTGGCGATAGTAGCGCGGCCCATGGCGATAGTAACGACCCCGATCGTAACGGTTATGGCGCGGGCCGTATCCGCTGCGGTCATGGCGCGGCCCGTACCCGCTGCGGTCATGGCGATTCCAGTTTTGGCCGCCCGAATTCCGCCACTTGCGCCAGTAGCGCCGGTCTGCGACGCGCTGGACCACACTAGCGCCGTCGTCGGCCGGCTGCACCTTAACCACCGGCAGCGGCATGGCCCCAGCCGGCACGACAGGCGTTGCCGCAAAGAGGGCGGAAATGGCGACGACGAGGCATTTGCTTGTAAGTCTCATGGCATTTCTCCCGGATCGATTGCCGCGCGCAAAGCGCAAGGCTTTGATGCTGAAACGCAAAACGGCCCGGATGGTTCCGCCCGCCGGAAGCGGCAGGCATCGCTTAGCGCTTCGTTAACCATGATAGCCGCACCATGGGTGCTTGCGAAGGACCTGAGATTCGCAAGGAGCGTCCATGAATCCGCAGCTTTCCGGCCTTGCCGCCCTCCTCCTCCCGTCGGCCCTTGCCCTTGCGGCACAGGCCGCGGATGTCGAGCCGTGGAAAAAGCAGGAAAATGCCATTGTCATCGACGCCTACGAGCTGAACGAGATCGACTGGTCCGAGATGCTCGCCGACAAGCGTATCGCCGGCTTCATCTCCAAGGCTTCGGACGGATTGCCGGAAAGCTATAGCTGCAAGGGCGATCACAATGGCGACACGGTCGCGCATTGCAAGACCATGTGGCGCAAATACGCGGTAAGCCGCGAGCTCTACGAGACGCGCCGGCTGCTCGCCCGCTCGAAGGGCTTGCTCTGGGGCGCCTATCACCTGGCGCGGCCGGGCAACCCGATCGAGCAGGCCGACCATTTCCTCGACTATGCCAATCCGCAGGACGACGAGATGATGGTGCTCGACATCGAGAGCATCGACGCGGACAACTACATGTCGCTCGAGGATGCGCAGGTCTTCGCCGGTCACGTCAAGACGCGCACCGGCCGCTATCCGGTGCTCTACACCAACCATGCCACCGCCCGGTACATCGCCGCCAACCGCGACAGGTACCGCATCCTCTCGCGCCTTCCGCTCTGGTATGCCCGCTACAAGCCGGCCATCGCCGGCAGCTTCCCGATGGGCAACTGGGAGAATTACGCGCTCTGGCAGTTCTCCGCCGCGGCCAATTGCACGAAACGCCGCTGCCCCTACCGCGTCAAGGGCACGGAAAGCGACATCGACGTCAATGTCGCGCCGATGGGCAAGGCGGCGCTGCGGCAGGTCTGGGCCTTCGGCAGCCTCCTGCCCGAAAAACCGTTCGAGCCGGTGGACGACATCCTCACCGCCTCCATTCCGGCGACCGGCGCGCTGAAGGCCTCCGTCGAGGCCGCGGCCGCCACCGGCGCGGCGGCGCAGACGACGGGCGCGATCACCCTTGCCTCCGGCACCGCCGCCACCTTCTCCGTCAGCGTTTCGGCCGACGCCACGGCCGGCCTTGCCGCGTCGGGCGCGGCGACGGTCACGCCCGGCCGCAACCTCGTCGAGGTGACGCCGCTCAACTACCAGGACTTCTGACTACCAGCCCCCGCCGCCACCGCCGCCTCCGCCCCCACCGGACGAGCCGCCGCCGGAGGAGAAGCCGGAGGACGAGCTTTTCGGCGGATCGGGCAGCGAGGAGCGCATCGTGCCCGCCATGGAGCCGGCAAAGCCGCCCATCCGGTCGGAGAAGGCACCCGAGGAGAAACCGTCGCCATGATACCAGGCGGGCTGGTAGGCGGCCGCAGCCCCGGCGGCGGCGGCCGTCAGCAGCCAACGGTCGAAGGTCTGCGACCACGGCTTCTCGACGCCGAGCGCCACCGCATAGGGCAGCAAAGTCTCGTAATGACGCGGCGACATTTCCGGCGCGCCGGCCATGTTCATCCGGTCCTTTTCGGCAAGCGTCAGGTATTGCCGCAGCCCCTCGATACCGTCCATCATCCTGCGCCCCACCGGCGTCGGCGCGCCCATCAGGAAGAAGAAGACCAGATTGGTGACGACGATGCCGCCGATGGCGGCAAAGAGCGGCAATTGCCCTGCTGCCTCCACCGAAACGAAGGTCGCCAGCGCGATGCCGCCGAAGACGGTCAGGAGGATGAAACCGACGAAGGCGATGAGCGCGACGGCGAAGATGCGCGCGCCGAGGGTCCTCGCCTGCCGCAGGTTCTGCCCGAGCCCGGCCGCGAAGACCGAGATGAAGATCGAGGCGAAGACGGGCATGACGACGAGCGCGATGCCCTCCTCCGGCAGCGAGCCGAAGATCAGCAGCGCCGCAAGGCAGGCGAGCGTCAGGACGATGCCGCCGATCGCCTGCGGCCAGTTGGCATGGTAGTATTTCTGCCGGTGTTCCTTCTCCATCGCGTCGCGAAAGTCCCGGCCGAGCTTCTGGACGCTTCTGCCGTTCGACTTCTGGATGGAGAAATGGCTGCCCGCCGCCGGCAGGGCGGCCAGCAGCGTGGCTTCGCCCGTCGGCAGGGGGCCTTGCACCGGCTTGTCCGTGCGCGTGACGGTGATGGAATTCTTGAGGTCGCCGAGTTCCACCAGTCCCTTGACGGCGAGGTTGAGGAAGGCCGCCGAGATCGCCGTCCAGCCGTGGCCGCCGAAACCCTTCTCGTCGATATAGTTGACCAGCCCCGGGGAAATGCCTTCCGGCGCATCCCAGCGCGGCACGACCACGCCGCGCGGCGGATCGCGGCCGACGGCAAGCCAGGCCCAGAGATAGTAGCCGAGGACGAGTACGAAGCCGCCGAAGGCGAGGAAAAGATTGCGGTTGTCCTTGAAGAACAGCGCGCGCTCATCGGCGGCTGTCGGCTTGTCGATGCTGCCGGCGGGCATCTTCACGCCGATGGTCAGGCCCTCCTGCGGGCCGAGCGCGCGCGTCGTCTCGAAGAGCGCCCGGTTGCCGCGGTTCTCGGCGCGGGCGTTCCTGTCCGTCGCGCCATTGGGGCCGGTGAAGTAGGTGAGTTCCTCAGCGCTGACGCCCGCCGGCAGCGTCACCGTGGCGCTCGCCCGGTGGATGGGAAAGGCCCATTCCGTGCCGGTGACGTTCCAGAAGAGTTCGTCATGCGTGTCGAAGAAGCGGATCTGCCGGCTCGTCTCGTAGGTCAGGCGATAGTCGTGGAAACCCGGCGCGAGCTGCGTGTCGGACGAGCCGAAGAAGATGCGGATACCGCGGCGGATGCTCTCCGTGTGATAGGGCTCGGGGCGCCCGTCCCGCTCGACGCCGAGGATCTTGAAGCCGACCTCCTTCTCGCGGCCGTCCGCATCGGTGAAGGTCAGCGGAAAGTCGCGGTAGATGCCGCGGCGGATCCGGTTGCCCTCGGCATGGACGCGCATCGTCTCGGTGACGGTGAGCGTGCCGTTCCTCGCCACGACGATATCGGAATTGTAGCGGTCGAAATATTCCTCCGCGCGCGCCACGCCTCCCGCAAGAAGGCAGAACCACAGGGCAAGGAGGGCGGCGATCCGTGTCATCGGGCGCTCCGGGTTCAGAACTTCACCGTCGGCACGGCGCGGTCGGCCGGGTTGTCGATCTCGAAATAGGGCGCCTTGGCGAATTTGAAGAGGCTGGCGAGGAGGTTCGACGGGAAGCTCTCGACCTTCACGTTGAGATCGCGGGCCGCGCCGTTGTAGTAGCGCCGCGACATCTGGATCTCCCCCTCGATGGTCTCCAGCGTCTGCTGCAGCTCGGCGAAGTTCTGGTTGGCCTTGAGGTCCGGATAGGCCTCGGCAAGGGCGAAGATGCGGCCGAGCGCCTGGCTCAGCATGCCCTCTGCCTGCGCACGGCCGGCGACGTCGCCAGCGGGGATGGACTGCGCCCGGTTGCGCAATTCGACGACCTTTTCCAGCGTCTCCTTCTCGTGCGCGGCATAGCCCTTCACGGTTTCGAGGAGGTTGGGGATGAGGTCGGCGCGGCGCTTCAACTGCACGTCGATGCCGGACCAGGCCTCCTCCTTCATCTGCCGCGCCCGCACGAGGCCGTTGTAGATGACGATGGCATAGATGACGACCACCGCCGCGATTGCGAGACCAATCATGCGCTTCAAAGCTCCCTGTTCGCGTTTTCCGGGAGATTAGCATCCGAAACGCCGCTGGAAAGCCCCGGAGGCCGCTTTCCTGTAACCGCGGGAACCGCGCCGCCGGTCGCCTTGCCCGATAGTTGCTTCATCGACCACCCGAACCCGAAGCAGCCGCCATGAAAACCCTCGCCCTCTCCATCAACGTCCTCGGCTTTGCCGCCCTCTTCCTCGCCTATGCGGCGGGCGCTTCGGTCGAGCGGCCCTCGGGTGTGCGCCGGGCCCTCCAGACCTATGCCGGCCAGCTCCCGACCGGCGCCTATCCGACGCTCAAGCCGGTGTGGGAGCTGGGGGTGACGGTTTCGGCGAAGGTTTGAAGAAGGAGAGAAAGGATTGCCCCTCCTCCCCCTGCGGGGACCTTCTCCCCGCAAGCGGGGAGAAGGGGAGGATGCAAGGTTTTCCCAAAGCTTGGATGGGTAGGAAGCCGTTTCTCCATCCCCTTCTCCCCGCTTGCGGGGAGAAGGTGGCGGCAACCGGATGAGGGGCGATCCCGTTCAGGCCGCGTCCTTGGTCCAGTTCGCGCCGCCCGCATCCGTGAGCAGGAAGGCCTCGCCGCAGGCCTTGGCCAGCGTGCGCACGCGCAGGATGTAGCTCTGGCGCTCGGTGACGGAGATCACGCCGCGCGCGTCGAGCAGGTTGAAGACGTGGGACGCCTTGATGCACTGGTCATAGGCGGGCAGCACGCATTTGTGCAGCGCGTTGGTATCGCCCGGTGCGCCGGCCGCGAGAAGCGCCTGGCACTCCTTCTCCGCGTCAATGAAGTGCCGGTGCAGCATGGCCGTGTCGGCATATTCGAAGTTATGGCGGGAATATTCCTGCTCGGCCTGCAGGAAGACGTCGCCATAGGTGATCTTCTCGTCGCCTTCACGGCCGTTGAAGTTGAGATCGTAGACGTTGTCGACGCCCTGCACATACATGGCGAGGCGTTCCAGGCCATAGGTCAGCTCGCCCGCGACGGGCGCGCATTCGATGCCGCAGACCTGCTGGAAATAGGTGAACTGCGAGACCTCCATGCCGTCGCACCAGCACTCCCAGCCAAGGCCCCAGGCGCCGAGCGTCGGGCTTTCCCAGTCGTCCTCGACGAAGCGCACGTCATGCAGCAGCGGATCGAGGCCGATGGCGGCGAGCGAGCCGAGATAGAGCTCCTGCAGGTTCGACGGGTTGGGCTTCAGGATGACCTGGTACTGGTAATAGTGCTGGAGACGGTTCGGGTTCTCGCCGTAGCGGCCGTCCGAGGGGCGGCGCGAGGGCTGCACATAAGCGGCGCGCCAGGGCTTCGGGCCGAGCGCGCGCAGGGTCGTCGCCGGGTGGAACGTGCCCGCGCCGACTTCCATGTCGTAGGGCTGGAGCACCGCGCAGCCCTTGTCCGCCCAGTAGTTGTGCAGCGTCAGGATCAGCCCCTGGAAGGAGCGGGTCGGATTCATGTGGTCGGGCAGGGCGGTGGAGGTCATCGGTTTCGTGTCCGGGCATTCTGGAAGAGCTTGCGGACTGGTGCCACGATGCGCCTGATGGGTCAAGGGTTTCGGCCGGGCGCGAGCGTCGCCTCAATGGCGCTCCAGCGAACGGAAGAGGCCGGAGCCCGCGGCCTGCGTGACGGCCTGCACCCGCTGCGGCGCAAGGCCCGGCACGCCGCGGATGCGGCGGCGCGCGCCGCCCGGCACGCGGGCACCGTACCAGGCGGCCAGCATCGGCAGTTCGCGGCGCAGCGTGCCCGTCGCCCGCCAGCCGAGCGCCTGTAGCGCGCTTGTATCGAGCGGCGATCGGCCGGCATCGCCCGGCCGGCCCTCGGTGAAGGCGACGCCCGCGACCGGGTCCTGGACGGCCTCGAGCACCATGCGGGCGATGGAGAGGATGTCGTGAAGGTCGTCACCCGCCACATTGTAGGTGGCGTTTTCCGCTCCACGGGTGACGACGGTCCTCAGCGCCGCGCAGAAATCGGCGATGGTGACGAAGGCGCGCGTCTGGCGCCCCTCGCCATGCACCGGCAGCGGCTGGCCGACGGCCGCCATTTCGAGGAAGCGCGGCAGAAGCTTTTCCGTGTTCTGCCGCGTGCCGACGATATTGACCGGACGCAGCACGCGGATATCGAGATCGAAGGAGCGGCGAAGGCCGGCGATCAGCATTTCGGCGGCGGCCTTGGAGGCGCCGTAGGGATTGTCCGGCAAGAGCGGCGCGCTCTCGCCGATCGGCGCGCCCGTGCCGACGCCATAGACCTCGGCGGTGCCGACATGGATCATCAGCGGCACGCGGCGGCGGCCCATCGCCTCGACCAGCACCTGCGTGCCGAGCGCATTGGCGACCGTGAAGCGCTCCGGCACCGCGAAGGCGCGCTCGACATGGCTTTCGCCGGCCGCATGGACGACGAGGTCGGCATCCTTCAGCATCTCCGTCACGAGATCGAGATTGCCGACGTCGCCCTGCTGGATCGTCACCCGGCCGGTACGGAAGGCGGCGTCGAGATGCGACATGTCTGCGGCATAGGTGAAGGCGTCGAGCACGCGGATGCGCGCCTGCGGGCAATGCACCAGGAGATCGTCGACGATATGCGAGCCGACAAAGCCCGCGCCACCGGTCACGACGATGGTGTTGATCCGGTCGAGATCGAGCGAGGCCATGGGTAACTCCGTTCATGCGAACACGTCACGGGCCGCATCATGCAACCCTGGCCCACAGATCGCCCTGCCTGCGCGCGGGCGCAACGGCCGGGAACGTCCGCAAACGGATAAATACGCCGTTAACCTTACGGGGCATGGTTAATGTGCCGGAACGGCACGAGGGGCCTCTTTCCGCCGGTCCCGGCGCAGGACGGAGGCGTGCCGCGACGCTACTCGTCGTCGCGGCGCAAACGGTATTCGCCGGTCTCCGGATCCTTGACGAGCGTGCCCGTCGCCCCGGTGCGGCGCTCCTCCTCGGTGCGGCGGCGCTGCTTGCTCAGCCGCTCGGCATCGGTCACGAACTTGCGATAGCCGTACCAGGCAAGCCCGACGACCAGAAGCAGAAAGATGATCTGGGCCATCGCCCCTCCCCTTATCGTTTTGTCGGCGCCTTAGCCGGAAAGGCCGAAGCGACCCCACAGCGCCTTTTCCTCCGCAAGCTCGGCCACCGCCGCCACGCCCGCAGAGCCTATACGCTCCGCCATGTCGCCGGAAAGCCCCCCGACGCCCGGGGTCTTGCGGCCGAAGAGTCCCTTCGGCGCCGAGACGAGCTCCAGCCGCGTCTTCGGCCCGTAGCGCCGCTTCAGTTCCGAGCGCATGTCGGAGAGACCATCGACGAGGCCGAGCGCACGGCCGCGGGTACCCGTCCAGAACAGGCCGGAGAACAGGTCCGGGTCATCGGCAAGCCTTGCCCCGCGCCGCGCCTTCACCATGTCGATGAAGACCTGATGGATCTCGAGCTGGAGGGATTTGAGGTATTCGATCTCGCTTTCCCGCTCCGGCTGGAACGGATCGAGGATCGCCTTGTTGGTGCCGGCGGTGTAGACGCGCCGCTCGACGCCGATCTTCTTCAGCATTTCCGGGAAGCCGAAGCCACCCGAGACGACGCCGATCGAGCCGACGATGGAGGTGGGATCGGCGAAGATCTCGTCGCCCGCCAGCGCGATCATGTAGCCGCCGGAGGCCGCGACGTCTTCGACGAAGACGAGCACCTGCTTGCCCTTCTCGGCCGCGAGATCGCGGATGCGCTGGAAGATCAGACGCGACTGCACCGGCGAGCCGCCGGGCGAATTGATGGAGACGGCGACCGCCGGCGCATCCTTGTAGGCGAAGGCCTTGTCCAGCGCCGTGGCGACGCCGGCAAGGTTCAGCGCCGGCCGGAACTGGCTGCCGCCCGTCATGATCGCGCCCTGCAGCCGGACGACCGGGATGACGACCTCTTCCTTGCGGAACTTCTTCGGCAACAGTCTCTTCAAAAATCCGGCCATCGCGCGACCCTGTCTCCTGTTCGGTTGCCCGGCAGATGTATGCATGGCCGGAAAAAACGCAATGCCGCACCTGAAAAATCAGGCCCTCGGCAGGCGCGGATAGGCCGCAAGGCCGTTATTGAGGTCGTCGACGAAGGAGGTGAAGTCGTGCTGGCCAGGCTCGTGCATGACGAGCGGCATGCGCAGCGCAAGCTTGCTGCGCGAGCCCTTGATGGCCGTGACGAGGATGCGCAGCGCCACTTCTCCCGCGCGGGCGTGGAGGGCAGTGATCTCGATGCCGCCGAAGCGGCGGCCGCAGGCGGCGATGATCTCGGCGATGGATTGCGGGCGGGCGATCAGGGAGAGCTGGCCGCCGGGCTTCATGATGGCGCCGGCCGTCTTGATCCAGCGCTCGAAGAGGTCGTGCTCCATCGCATGGGCTTCCGCCTTCAGGGCATCGGGCGTGCGGCTGTCGGTGCGGTCATTGAAGGGCGGGTTCATGATGACGTGGTCGTAGACGTCGTCGGCAAGGCCGGCCGCGATGCGCGCCTTGCCGGAAAGGGAGACATCCGCCTCCAGCACCGAGACGCGGCCCGCAAGGGCGGCATTCGCGGTAAGCGCCAGCGTCTTGCGGGCAAAGCCGGCCATCAGCGGCGAGCGCTCGACAAGCGTCACCTCCGCCTTTTCAAGGCGCGAGGCGACGGCAAGGCCGGCCGCCCCCGCCCCGGCCCCGAGGTCGGCGACACGCATCGGCCCTTCACCCGCGACCAGCGCGGCGAGCAGCATCGCATCCATGCCGGAGCGATGGCCTATGCCCTTCGGCTGGACGATGTGGAAGCGGCCATAATGGAAAGCGTCGACGGTTTCGCGGACGGTCATGGGCGGGAGGCCTCGGCGGAGAACGAGTGGGAGGCGGCACCTGGGCAGCGCCCCATGCCCCTCATCCGGCTGCCGCCACCTTCTCCCCGCAGGCGGGGAGAAGGGACAAGCGGCGAGGTTTTGGGCAAGGGCGAATGTCTTCTGACTTGGGAAAGCCGGGCGGCATTCCCCTTCTCCCCGCTTGCGGGGAGAAGGTGGCGGCAGCCGGATGAGGGGCACTTGCCCGCCCACATGCTCACGGCCGCAACTCCGCCCCAAGCCCCGCATCCGTGAGGATGCGCCGCGCCTCGTCCTCCCGGTCCGCCTCCACCAGGAAGCGGCGCGGCAGCATGCCGAGGGAACCTTCGAGAATGCTCATGCCCTGGTCGGCGATGAGGCAGTGGATACCCGCCTCCTTCATCAGGCTTTCCGCGAAGGAGAGCAGGACGGCGTCGTTGGTGCGGATCAGTTCGATCATTCCGGTCTTTTTCCAGCCTTAATTCCGAGGGCGGGACAATTCGCCTCTTGCCGCAGAAGGCCCCGCTTTCTATTGTCTTTCAACAAAAATGAACAGGAGTCCGGGCATTTGGGCGTCGTGATACCGCTTGAAGAAGGCAAAAACAAACAGGCATCGGTGAAGCCGCTCGTCGACCTTACGAAAGCCGACATGGAGCGGGTGAACCAGCTCATCCTGTCGAAGGCCGGTTCGGACGTGCAGATGATCCCGGAAGTCGCCAACCATCTGATCTCCTCCGGCGGCAAGCGCCTGCGTCCCATGCTGACGCTCGCGGCCGCCTCGATGTTCGGCTATGACGGCGACCACCACATCAAGCTCGCCACCAGCGTCGAGTTCATGCACACGGCAACGCTGCTGCATGACGACGTCGTCGACGAGAGCGACATGCGCCGCGGCAAGTCCACCGCCCGCATGATCTGGGGCAACCAGGCGAGCGTGCTCGTCGGCGACTTCCTGCTCGGCCAGGCCTTCAAGATGATGGTCGAGGTCGGCTCGCTCGAAGCGCTCGACGTGCTCTCCACCGCCGCCACCGTGATCGCGGAGGGCGAGGTGCTGCAGCTCTCCGTCGCCAAGAACATGGAGACGACCGAGGACGACTATCTCGAAGTCATCCGCGCCAAGACGGCCGCGCTTTTCGCCGCCGCCGCCGAAGTCGGCCCGATCATCGCCAATACCAGCCGGGCCGAGCGCAACGCGCTGAAATCCTACGGCATGAATCTCGGCCTTGCCTTCCAGCTCGTCGACGATGCGCTGGACTATGGCGGCAAGGCCGCCGATCTCGGCAAGAACACCGGCGACGACTTCCGCGAAGGCAAGATCACGCTGCCGGTCATCCTCGCCTGGCGGCGCGGCACGGCGGAAGACCGCGCCTTCTGGCGCGAGGCCATCGAGGGCGGCAACAGCGACGATGCCAATCTGGAGCGCGCGCGCGGCCTCATCACCCGCTACGGCGGCCTTGCCGACACCATCGCCCGCGCCCAGCACTACGGCATGATTGCCCGCGACGCGCTCGCCCCGCTGCCGGCCTCGCCCTGGAAGGACGCGCTGCTCGAGGTCATCGACTTCTCGATCGCCCGCGTCAGCTGACCCGGCCCGCGAAAACGCGGGCGGCAGGATTTTCTTGCCGCACCGCGCCAAAAAAGCCATTCTCTGCCGTCATGAGTCCGTGACTGATTTGGGCGCCATCGTGGCACGATGTGCCATGCGCGGCTCGGGGCGAACTCCATACCTTCCGGCGAAAGGCATTTTGATGCGGCATTCCCTTCTCCTTCGGCTTCTTTCCGGCGTGGCGATTGCGGCCAGCATCGCGCTCACCGGTCCTCTGGCGGCATTCGCGGAGGACAAGCCCGCAGCAGCGGCCACAGCCGCCGCGGAGGAAACGCCGTTCGATCCGCTCAGCGTCAACACCTTCTCGGGCGCGTTCCTCGCCGCCCGCACGGCGGATTTCGACAAGGACTACGAGACCGCCGTTACGCTCTACAAGATCGCGCTGCAGTTCGACCCGACCAATTCGGACGTCAAGCAGCGCCTGATGGTAACGCACCTGATGAACGGCGACTTCTCCGAAGGCGTGAAGCTCGCCGACACGCTGAAGAACGATCCCGCCGTCGAGCGCATCACCTCGGTCGTGCGCGCCATGGAGGCGATCCGCAAGCGCGAATACAAGACCGCGGAAAAGATCCTCGCCTACAAGGGCCCGAACGATCTCGACCGCATGATGAACGACCTGCTGCTTGCCTGGGCCAAGTTCGGCGACGGCAAGCCGAAGGAAGCGCTGAAGCTCATCAGCGGCATGCAAGGACCGGAATGGCTCGCCATCTTCAAGAACTACCATGCCGGCGCGCTGGCGGCTGCCGCAGGAGACAAGACGACGGCCCGCGCTCGGCTCAATGAGGCGATCCTCGACCGTAACGGCGCGAGCGCCGCGCCCGACACGTTCCTGCGCGCCGTGATGGCACTGGCACGGCTGGAAGCGCGCGAGGGCAACAGGCAGAAGGCGCTCGACGCGGTTTCCGTCGGCGATAACTTCGTCAACAGCTATGCGCCGCTGAAGGCGCTTCGCCAGAGCATCGAGGCCGGCGACAAGCAGGAGCAGCAGGTACGCACCGCCGCGCAGGGCGCCGCCGCCGTGCTCTTCTCCATCGGCGGGGCGCTGAACCGCGAGGGCGCGGAAGACATCGTCTCGCTCTACCTGCAGGCCGCCCACGCGCTCGATCCCGACAGCGACGACGTGCTGGTGCTTCTGGGCGGCCTCGCCGAGACCCAGAAGAAGCCGGAAAAGGCGATCGAATATTACCGCGCCGTGCCGGAAAAGTCGCCGATGCGCCGCATTTCCGAACTGCAGCTCGGCCTCAACCTCAACGACACCGGCAAGCCCGACGATGCCAGGAAGCATCTTCAGGAGCTGATCGATGCCGACCCCTCCGACCTGCGCTCCTATCTGGCGCTCGGCAGCGTGCTTTCCGACGCCAAGGACTACAAGGCGATGGGCGCGCTCTACGACAAGGCCGTCGACGTCATCGGCTCCGTGCCGCAGCGCACCCATTGGACCATCTTCTTCCAGCGCGGCATCGCCTATGAACGCCTGAAGGAATGGGACAAGGCCGAGCCCAACTTCCGCAAGGCGCTGGAGCTCAATCCGGACCAGCCGCAGGTGCTGAACTATCTCGGCTATTCCTGGGTGGACATGAACCTGAACCTCGACGAGGGCCTGGACATGATCCGCAAGGCGGTGAGCCTCAAGCCCGACGACGGCTATATCGTCGATTCGCTCGGCTGGGCCTATTATCGCATGGGCCGCTTCGATGACGCGGTGGCGGAACTGGAACGGGCGGCCGAACTCAAGGCCGGCGACCCGACCATCAACGATCACCTGGGCGATGCCTACTGGCGCGTCGGCCGCAAGCTGGAAGCCACCTTCCAGTGGAACCGCGCGCTCGGCTTGAAGCCGGAAGAAGCGGAGATTCCCAAGATCAAACTGAAGGTCGAGAACGGCCTGCCGGACCTGCCGAAAACCGTCCCTGCCTCCGCGGAAGCCAAGGACGACAAGCCCGCGCAGAACACCTCGCCGGAAGGCAAGGCGACAGACCGCAAGTCCTGACGCGATGCCCGTCGAAAGCCTTTCGGGCTTTGCCGTTGTCGAACCGGCACCGGCCAAGATCAACCTCGCGCTCGCCGTCGTCGGCCGGCGCGAGGATGGCTACCACCTCCTCGACAGTCTCGTGACCTTCGCCGCCTTCGGCGACCGCATCGGCCTGTCGCCCGCGGCCGAAGACCGGTTCACGCTTTCCGGCCGCTTTTCCGAGACCCTTGCTGCAGAGGGCGACAACCTCGTCATCCGTGCCCGGGACCGCCTGCGCGCTGCGTTCGCCCGGCACGGCAAGGCCGCCCCGCCCGTCCACATCCATCTCGAAAAGAACCTGCCCATCGCCTCCGGCGTCGGCGGCGGCTCGGCGGATGCGGCGGCGACGCTGCGCGCTCTTGAGGCGCTCTGGCAGACCCGCCTGCCGCACGGGGAGCGCGAGGCGCTCGCCCTCGGGCTCGGCGCGGACGTGCCGATGTGCCTTGCCGGCCGCCCGCTGATCGCCCGCGGCATCGGCGAGGATATCACGCCCCTCGCCCTGCCGGCGCTGGCGATGGTGCTGGTCAATCCGCTGGTCGGCGTTTCCACGCCCGCGGTCTTCAAGGCGCTCGCCTCCCGGCACAATCCGCCGCTCGTCATGAACGACGCGCCTGCCGGCTGGCTCGATGCCATCGGCGGCTTGCGCAACGATCTGGAGCCCCCTGCCCGCGCGCTCTGCCCGGAGATTTCCATGATCACGGAAAGCCTTGCCGCGACGGATGCGCGCCTGGTGCGCATGTCCGGTTCCGGCGCCACCTGCTTCGCGCTATATACGAGCGAGGCGGCGGCGGAAGCGGCGGCGGCGATGCTGGCGCAGCGCCATCCCCGCTGGTTCGTCACCGCCACCCGGACAATCGGAGGCAGCGATGGCGAAGCTTGACGAAACGAGACCCTTCATTCCCGTCGGCATCGCCGTGCTCACCGTCTCCGATACGCGAACGCCCGAGACCGACCGCTCCGGCGATACGCTCGCCGCACGCATCGCCGATGCCGGCCACCGCCTCGTCGCCCGCGCCATCGCGCCGGACGATGTCGGCGCGATCCGCGCCCGGGTGGAGGCATGGACGCGCGACGAAGCCATCGACGTCGTCATCACCACCGGCGGCACGGGCTTTACCGGCCGCGACGTGACGCCCGAGGCGCTGGAACCGATCTTCGAAAAGCGCATGGACGGCTTTTCCGAGGTCTTCCACCGCATCTCCTACGACAAGATCGGCACCTCGACGATCCAGTCGCGCGCGACCGGCGGCGTCCTCAACGCCACCTTCGTCTTCGTGCTGCCGGGCTCGCCCGGCGCCTGCAAGGACGCCTGGGACGGCATCCTCAAGGCGCAGCTCGACTATCGCCACATGCCCTGCAATTTCGTGGAAATCATGCCGCGCCTCGACGAGCATCTGAAACGCTCGCCCGGCTGACCGCACTCTCTAGTTCTGTGTCTTAATGCGCATCGCCTTCGCCGCCCAGGCAGGCACGATCTCGGCGACAAGCTCGCGCACCGCCCGGCCGTTGGCGATGTCCGCCAGCGCCATGCCCGGGCGCAGGCCCGCCGCCGCCGTGCGCTTGCTGACGAGATAGCCCTGTTCGAGCAGCGACCTGCGGCCGAGCCGCTGGAGGAAGCCCCGACGATGGTTGCGGGAAGCGGCGAAGCGCGCCGGCTTCAGGTCGATCGCGACATGGTCGGTGACGGCGTCCACCCAGCCCGCCAGCGGCCGGGCACCGGGCTCCAGCAGCAGCAACCAGTCGCCGCGCGCCGACTGCACCACGTCCTTCAGGTCCCAATCCGTCAGAAACCGGCAGCCGGCAGCGTCGGCCACCCGCGCCGAGCCATCGGTCGAACCGTGGTCGAGCACGATCACGTCACGTACAACGCCTTCGACCGCGCCCGCCACGAGCGCGGAAAGCGTCTGCGCCAGTTCCGCCTCGTCGTTGCGGCATTCCATGATGATCGTCAGCATTCCTTCCCATACCGCATCGCAGCATCGATTGCCACCATCCGACCGCCCTGCCGGGCGGGACGGAAATTTGTTCTTGCAATGTTCTCATTTCGGCGATAGGAATATAGTCATTGAATCGGGGCGAGACGGCCCCGCCCGGAGACAGCCATGAACGATCTTGTGAGCCTCAGGCAGGGCGCATTGGCGCCCGGCCACACGAAGGACGTTGCCGATGCGCTGATGGCGCAGACGGGCATGCGGGTCGACGGCGACCGGCGGCGCGGCCGCGCCGCAGGCCTCAATTTCACCGGCCGCTTCGAGCCGGTGACGCGCGAGACATTCGACGACGGCTGGCAGACGCTGGAGGAGCTTCCACCCTTCCGCACGGAAGTGCAGGTCGAGAAGCCCCGCACCATCATCACCCGCAACGAATCGCCGGACATTCCCTTCGACCGCTCGATCAATCCCTACCGCGGCTGCGAGCATGGCTGCATCTACTGCTTCGCCCGGCCGACCCATGCCTTCATGGGCCTCTCCGCCGGCCTCGACTTCGAGGCGAAGCTCTTTGCCAAGCCCGATGCGCCGAAGCTTTTGGAGCGCGAGCTTTCCAGGCCCGGCTACAAGCCGCGCGTCATCGCCATCGGCACCAATACGGACCCCTACCAGCCGATCGAGAAGGAGTGGCGCATCATGCGGCAGATCCTCGACGTGCTGGACAAGGCGAACCATCCGGTCTCCATCGTCACCAAGTCGGCGCTGGTCATGCGCGACATCGACATCCTCTCGCGCATGGCGGCGCGCGGGCTCGCCTGGGTCGGCATGTCCGTCACCACGCTCGACCGCAAGCTCGCCCGCACCATGGAGCCGCGCGCCGCGACCCCGCCGCGCCGGCTGGAGGCGATCCGCGCGCTGTCGGAAGCCGGCATCCCGACGGCGATCATGATGGCGCCGATCATCCCCGGCCTCAACGACCACGAGATCGAGCGGGTGCTCGATTCGGGCAAGGCGGCGGGCGCGCTGGAAGCGAGCTACGTGCTGCTCCGCCTGCCGCTGGAGGTAAGCCCGCTCTTCCGCGACTGGCTGCTGCGCAACTACCCGGACCGCTACCGCCATGTCATGTCGCTGGTGCGTTCCATGCGCGGCGGCAAGGATTACGACGCCGAGTTCGGCAAGCGCATGAAGGGCGCCGGCCCCTATGCCTGGCAGATCGCCCGCCGCTTCGAAATGACCGCCAAGCGGCTGGATCTGACCCGCACCCGCCGCAACCTCGCCATCGACCAGTTCATCCCGCCCTCGGGCAGCGGCGTGCAACTTTCGCTGCTGTAAATCCGCGTCGCAGGCGAGGGATGTGTCGCCACACATCTCTCTCTGGCAAGCCTATCGCCATGGGATTGGACCTCGCCATTCTTCCTTTTCCCCTCGGGGAGAAGGCGGCCCGAAGAACCGGATGAGGGGGCCATACAGCTAACGGCGTCAATTTGAATATGTCCTCCGGCCCGGTAGCGGGCCGGCCTCGGCAGAACCGCTTTCCGGCCCGCGCCATCCCCTGGGCGCCCCGGAAGCTCCTCCGGCGCGCCGCATCCGCCGGAGGACTTGCAGGGAATCGGACGGATGTGCATGGTCTCCGCCATGGCCAAGAGCATATCCTCCGATTCCCGCCTCCTTTTCGACATGCCCGAAGGGCCCGATTTCTCGATGGAGATCGCGGCCCGCAAGCGCGGCCTGTGGCCGGTCGCCGGCACGGACGAAGCCGGACGCGGCCCGCTCGCCGGCCCCGTCGTCGCCGCCGCCGTGGTGCTCGACCCGGACAATATCCCGCCCGGCCTCCACGATTCCAAGCAGCTGAGCGCGGCAAAGCGTGAGTTACTTTTCGCGCTCATCATGCAGAGCGCCTTCGTCTCTGTCGCGTCCAGCTCTTCGCGCCGTATCGACGTCATCGATATCCGCAAGGCCAGCCTCGACGCCATGCGCCGGGCGGTCGCCGGCCTCGAAGTCACGCCGAAGCTGGTCCTGACGGACGGCCGCGACGTGCCGCCGGGGCTCGCCTGCGAAGGCCGCGCCGTCGTCAAGGGCGATGCGCTCTCCGTCTCCATCGCCGCAGCCTCCATCGTCGCCAAGGTCATGCGCGACCGCATGATGGCCCGTGCCGAAGCCACCTTCCCAGGCTATGGCTTCGCCATCCACGCCGGCTACGCCACGGAAGTCCACCGCAAGGCCATCGCCTCCATAGGGCCGTGCCGCCTCCACCGCATGAGCTTCCGGCCGCTCAAGCAGGACTGACGCGCCTAGTCATACGGGGTCTGTGGACCTCTCCGCTGGTCGCCCCCTCCCTTCGCGCGTCTTTCTCGATTAGGCTCTACCTGAAACGGGCGATCTGGAGCCGCGCTATGGAGAAGGCTGTAAGGCGACTATTCGAGCGGTACGAACGCTTTTTCAACCGCTCTCTGCGCGGCAAGTCAGACATGAGCGAACTCGCATCGCTTTATGCTTCCGAGTTCATAGGCGCCGCTCCCGCCGGGGTAAGAGCCGGGAAGAACGACGATCAATTCAGGCGAGGCATGGCGCAGGGCCATGACCGCTACCGTGCGATCGGGACGAAGGAAATGCGGATACGCGATATCCGCCTGTCCCCGATCGATGAGCATCATTGCATGGCCCATGTCGCCTGGGCCGCCACCTATGCGCGGACAGATCGGCCGGACGTCGCCATAGATTTTGACGTTCACTATCTGGTTCAGGTGCTGGACGGAGAGCCGAAGATTTTCGGCTGGATATCGGGTGACGAACAGGCGCTTTTGAAGAAGCATGGCATAGCCTGACCTTCAGCGGCGGTCGGCTATAATCGGCGAAGCAGCCGCCAATACAAAAAGGCCGCCCGGGGGCGGCCTTTCTAAATCGTTCTGCGAAAGGCACCTCAGTTGAGGCGGGCCTTCACTTCCTTGACGGCGTTGTCGAAAAGCGTCTTGCCGGTGGTCGCATCCGCCTTGGCGGTGATGACCTTCTCGGCAGCGGCGACGGCGAGGTCGACGGCGGCAGCGCGCACGGCGTTGATCGCGTCGGCTTCCGCCTGCTTGATCTTCTGCTCCGAGAGCGCCGTGCGGCGGGCGACGTATTCTTCCGTCTTCTGCTTGGCTTCGGCGGTCAGCGCGCTTGCCTCGCGTTCAGCGGCGGCGACGATGCTGGCGGCTTCCGCCTCGGCATCCTTGCGCTTGCGCTGGTACTCGGCGAGCAGGTGCTGGGCTTCCTCGCGAAGACGCTTGGCTTCCGCCAGCTCGTTCTGGATCTTCTCGGCGCGGGCGTCGAGACCCTTGGCCATCATGCCCGGAACCTTGAGATAGGCGATGAGGGCCAGGAACAGCAGGAGGCCGACAAAGGCGTAGAATGTTGCGTCGAATTCCATCGAAACCTCCCTTACTCGCCTGCGACCGTCTTCACGGCGGAAGCGATCTCGGCCTTGGTGGCCTTGGCGCCGATCAGCTGTTCGACGACGGCGGCCGTGGTTTCCTCGGCGATGGAGCCGACATCGGCAAGCGCCTTGGCCTTGATTTCGGCGATGCGGTTCTCGGCACCGGCGATCTTGTCCTGCAGCGAGGCTTCGATCTTGGCGCGCTCGGCATCGGCCTTGGCCTTGGCTTCGTCGCGGGCGGTCGAGGCGATGGCGTTGCCCTTGGCACGGGCGCTCGCGAGGTCCTGCTCATAGGACGCGATCGCGGCATCCGCTTCCGCCTTCAGGCGCGCGGCTTCGTCGAGATCCTGCGCGATGCGGTCGTGACGCGTCTCGAGGATGCCGCCGATGCGCGGAATGACGACCTTCGACATGAGAAGGTAGAAAAGACCGAAGGTGATCGCCAGCCACAGGAGCTGCGATGCGAATGTGGTCTGGTCGAAAGGCGGGAAGACGCCGGTGGCGTGCTCTTCACCATGTGCGACACCCGTTTCGGTGTGCACTTCGCCTGCCGGCTGGGCCTCATGCGTGGTAACGGCAGGAGTCTCGGCCTGGGCGATTTCGAAAGGGGTGGACTCGGCCGACGCCGGGGTCACGGACATGCTCACCTCCAGGGGGCACTCTCAATCATGTACTCAAGCGTACGGTGGACCATGGCCCAAGGGGCCATGGTCCGATCCTCTGCCGATATCAGACGGCGAAGAGGAGGAGGAGAGCGATGAGCAGCGAGAAGATGCCCAGAGCTTCCGTAACGGCGAAGCCGAATACGAGACGGCCGAACTGGCTGTCAGCAGCAGACGGGTTGCGCAGAGCGCCGGAGAGGTAGTTGCCGAAGATGTTGCCGAGGCCGAGAGCCGTGCCGGCAAGACCGAACGTGGCAAGACCTGCGCCGATGAACTTTGCTGCTTCCGCTTCCATGTTGAACTCCTTGAATGGGTTGTTGCGGCTTATGAGCGACGCCCGAGGGCGCCGACGACTGTTTCCTTAGTGACCACCCGGATGCACGGCATCGTTGAGGTACATGCATGTCAGAACTGCGAAGACATAGGCCTGCAGGAACGACACGAGGAATTCGAGACCGGTCAGGGCGACGGTCATGAGAAGGGGCAGGACGGCGCCTGCGACACCCACGGCGCCGAGCGCGCTCAGCGAGGTGACGAAGCCGGCGAAGACCTTCAGCGTGATGTGACCCGCCAGCATGTTGGCGAAGAGACGGATCGAGAGGCTGATCGGGCGCGAGAGGAACGAGATGACCTCGATCGAGACGACCAGCGGAAGAAGTGCGCCGGGCACGCCGGAGGGCACGAAGAGCTTGAGGAAGCCGAAGCCGTGCTTGTAGAAACCGTAGACGATGACTGTGCCGATGACGAGGATCGCCAGGGCGAAGGTGACGATGATCTGGCTGGTGACCGTGAAGAAATAGGGCATCATGCCGATGAGGTTCGCCGTCAGCACGAACATGAAGAGCGAGAAGACGAATGGGAAGAACTTCATCCCGTGGCTGCCCGCCCCTTCCCTCAGCATCGAGGCGATGAACTCGTAGGACATTTCCGAGACCGACTGCATGCGGCTCGGCACGAGGCCGCGCTGGCCCGTGGTGAAGTAGAGGAAGCCCGCGGCGACCGCGACGGTGGCGACCATGAACAGCGAGGAATTGGTGAACGAGAAATCGATGCCGCCGATTTCGATCGGAACAATCTTGTTGACCAGGAACTGATGGGTCGGATCGTTGGACACCGCTTATCTCTCTCGCTTGCCCGCCTTGCGGCGGAAGTCACCCACTATAGGGACCACGCCGTCAGGCGCCGTCCTTCGTCTCGGTTTCGTCCCGCCTGCCGCCGGCCTTGCCGGGCTCTCGCCCCGCCAGCCTGTCGACCGGGTGGGGCGATGCCACCATGCCAGCCGCGCGCATCACGTTCAGAACGCCGGCACCGAAGCCAAGGAGCAGGAAAACGATCATCCCCCAAGGCCCTGTACCCGCAAAATGGTCCAAAAGATAGCCCAGAAGCGCCCCGACGATGACGGCCGCGACGAACTCGCTCGAGAGCTTCATGGCGACCGCGTAGCCCGTACGGCTCTCGGCTGCCCTCGCCTCGGCGGCTGCATCCGCCCCGTCTGTCTTGCGCCGCTCCGCGAGTTCCGCGTCGAGGCGTTTCAGCCGGTCTTCCAGACTTTCCTTTTGCTGATCGGTCATGGCGCCCTCCTCGTCTTTCTCCGCCGGTGCATTCGCCCCATTGCGGACATATTAAAGGCTAGGCTGCAAGCCATATCCGACCCCTTTTGAAGTCGGGCGCAACATAGTTTTAGGTGCCGGTATAGTCAAGGCATGGCGAAGCTTTGCGCAACACCAAAAATATCGAACAATATCAGTTAATTAACAGGATTCACGCGGAGGCCGCGACTCTCCGCCCCGGGAATCGCGCGCGGTGTGGCACGGACTCACCACACCCGCCGGACGATCGGCAGGCCCCTCAGCTCCAGCCGCCGCCATAGGTGCGGTAGAAGATGTGCTTGCCGATCTTGGCCACACGCTTCATCGTCCGCCCCCAGGGCGGGTTCACATAGGTCGCATGGTAGTGGGTAGCCGAGCCGACGTCGTCGAGCCAGATCTTGCCGGCGGTGACGGCCATGGCGACTTCCTTCGCCGTCTTCCAGTTCCAGGGCGACAGGATCAGGTCGGGGATGCGGTCGCAAGCGAAGGAGAACTGGCAGCGGCCGCGCCAGTTTTCGTTCTGGTAGACGACGCCGCAGATGGTTTTCGGATAGGCGGGATTGCGCACGCGGTTGAGGATGACCTGCGCGACGGCGGCCTGGCCCTTCACCTCCTCGCCGCGCGCCTCGAAATAGATGCCTTCGGCAAGGCATTTCTGCTCCTTGGCGCTGAAGACCTCCGCCGGCAGGGCCGTTGCGGCCCAGGCGTGATCGTCGGGGGAGATGTCGGGAATGAAGCGGCCGAGTTCCGTCTTGGGCTTCAGGATCGAATCGAAAGGCGATTCCCGGGCATAGTCCGGCCCGACGGGGGCATAGGCGGTAGCAAGCACGTCGGCCTTGTCGTTGGTGACGAGGCTGGCGAGCATGGGCGAGACGCCCGTATCCTTGTGCGCGGCCTTCTTCTTGTAGAAGGCGGTGGCGATGGCGATCTCCTTGCCCTTGATCTGGGGCTTGGCGAAAGCCATGCGCTCCTCGGCGTCGAAGACCGGCGAGAGCAGCGAGCTGGTGCGCTCCAGGATCGAGCCGGCGGCAAAGCCCTTCGGCGGCAGGACGGGCAGGACGGCGATGATGCGGCCCTTCTTGTCCCGGCGGTTGACGCGTTCCTCGTCGGGAGTTCCGCCCTTGCCCTTGTCTTCGCTGAGCACCGCCGCCTTGACGCCGCCCGGCAGGTCCACCCCGGCCCCGCTCTCGATGCCGCCGGTGGTCATGGCGTCGGCGAAGTCGATCTCGATCTCGTGCACGGAGCCGGCGGGCGAACGCGTCAGCACCATGGTCTGATTGCCGCCCTTGCGGTTGAGGCCGGCAAGATAGGTGGCAAGGTCGGTCCTTGCCGATTCGGTGGGAACGATGGCGGCAAGGCCGAGCCCGAGCGCCAGAGGGACTTTCCATTCCCGCTTCAGATACGCGAAGAAGCGGCCTGCCTTGGCATGACGAATGCTACGCTTACGCAACTGTCTACTCCGCACGCATGTGCAGGCCCCCGCGCCGACGGCTCGCCGGCGTGTTCTCCTGCCCGGAACTGTTCGATAGGAGCCTGCCGCGCCGAGGCACGGGCCCAAAGCGGCTCGTTGTCAGGGTAAAATGAAGCATTAACCTTGATGGTTGGTTAATGCTGATGAACCGCATCGGGGAGGCAGGCACCTCCCCTTCACGTTTTCGTCAGACCACGTGATGCTGCGGGTGCACCTAGATGACGACGTGCGATCCCAGTTCCACGACACGGTTGGTCGGCAGGCGGAAGTAGTCGGAGGGATCGGTGGCGAGGTTGGCGAGCCCGATGAACAGGCGATCCTGCCACATGGGCATGCCGGACTGCGCATCGGGCACCAGCTTGCGGCGGCCGAGATAGAAGGAGGTCGACATGATGTCGAACTTGTGCCCGGCCTTGCGCATCAGCCCGAGCGCCTGCGAGACGTTCTGCGTCTCCATGAAGCCGAAGCGCATTTCGATGCGCGAGAAACGGTCGGAGATGCGCTCCACCGAGAAGCGCTCGGCCGGCACGACGCGCGGCGTGTTGGCGGTCTTGACCGTCAGGATGAAGTTCTGCTCGTGCAGGACGTGGTTGTGCTTGATGTTGTGCAGCAGCGCGGCGGGTGCGAAATCGGGATCGCTCGTAAGGAAGATCGCCGTGCCGGCGACCTGCACCGGCGCATGGGCGCTCTGCTTTTCGACGGACTTGATGAAGGCCGGCAGCGGCACCTCGATGCGGCGGGTCTTGTCGCGCAGAATGCGCGTGCCGCGCGTCCAGGTCCACATCAAGAGGACCACGGCGGCAGCGATGGTGACGGGCACGTAACCGCCGTCATGCACCTTGAGAAGGTTCGCGCCGAGGAAGGTGAGTTCCAGGAGAAGGAGCGGCGTCAGCGCGCCGATGGCGGCAAGCGGCTTCCAGCGCCAGCGGGCACGCAGGAACTCGAAGGCCATGACGGTCGTCACCACCATCGCGCCGGTGACGGAGATGCCATAGGCCGTCGCCAGCTTCTCGGACGAGCCGAAGATGAAGACGAGCAGCATGACGCCGAAGAGCAGCACCGTGTTGACACCCGGCAGATAGATCTGGCCGGTCTGGGTTTCGGACGTGTGGAAGATCTCCATGCGCGGCAGGAAGCCGAGATGGATCGCCTGGCGGGTCAGCGAGAAGGCGCCGGTGATGACCGCCTGGCTGGCGATGATGGTGGCAGCCGTCGCAAGGATGACGATCGGCAGCAGCGCCCAGTTGGGAAACATCAGGAAGAACGGATTCTCGAAGGCCTCGGGATGGGCGAGGATCAGCGCGCCCTGACCGAGATAGTTCAGCGTCAGCGCCGGGAAGACGAGGCAGAACCAGGCCCACTGGATCGGCCGGCGGCCGAAATGGCCGAGATCGGCGTAGAGCGCCTCGGCCCCGGTGACCGTCAGGAAGACGGCGCCGAGAACGACCAGGCCGACATAGCCCTCGTTGATCATGAAGACCACGGCGTAATACGGATTGAAGGCGGCGAGGATGCCCAGGTCGTCGCTGATATGGCGGATGCCGCCAAGGCCCATGACGATGAACCAGATGGCGGTGATCGGACCGAAGAACTTCGACACGGCGGCCGTGCCGAGCGACTGCACGGCAAAGAGCATGACGAGGATGACGACCGAGATGGGCACGACATAGTCCCCGAGCGTCGGCGTCACCAGCTTCAGGCCCTCGACGGCGGACAGCACCGAAAGGGCCGGCGTGATCATGGCATCGCCAATGAACAGCGCGGCGCCCACCGCCCCCATGAAGAACAGCACCGTGGCGCGCCGGCCGGCGGTCTTCATCAGGAGGGCGAGCAGCGAAAGCGTTCCGCCCTCGCCGTGGTTGTCGGCCCGCAGCAGGAAGAGCACGTATTTGAGCGTGACGATGATCGTCAGCGTCCAGATGATCAGCGAGATGAGGCCGATCACCTCGGCGCGCGTGATGCCGTCCTGCGCGACGGGGCGCAGCGCTTCTCGGAAGGCATAGAGGGGGCTCGTGCCGATGTCGCCATAGACGACGCCGATGGAGCCGAGGGAAAGGAGAAACAGCGTGCGCGCCCTGCTCTGGGCCTGCGGTGCGCTACCGGGATGATGTTGCATGGGGCGATCGGGCTCTTAGAGCCAGCCTTTCCAGCGGAAAAAGAAGAACGGGAGGATTGCCGAAAGGACCATCGCGACCAGCGTCAGCGGATAGGCGGAGGCAAGATGCAGTTCGGGCATGAAGTCGAAGTTCATGCCGTAGGTCGAAGCGATCAGGGTTGGCGGCAGCAGCACGACGGAGGCGATCGAGAAGATCTTGATGATGGCGTTCTGCTCGAGATTGATGAGGCCGAGCGAGGCATCGAGCAGGAAGGTGATGTTGCCCGCCACGAAACTTGCATGCTCGGAAAGCGACTGCACGTCCCGCGTGATCGTGCGGCACAGTTCGAGGCTCTCGCGATCCGACTGCAGGGCCGGCAGCGCGTGCAGGAAGGTCAGCACGCGCGACAGCGACATCAGGCTGTCGCGCGTCTTGGCAACGAGACGGTGCAAGGCCGAGACCTGCACCACGCGGTCTTCCAGATAGCGCGGCGGGCGGCGGTTAAGGTGCCGCTGGTCGCCGAACACCTCGATGGACAGCCTGTCGGCGCGCGAGACGGCGATTTCGAGGATTTCCGCGGTGCGGTCGACGACGGTTTCCAATAGGCGCGTGACCATCACGGTCGGCGAGGAACAGCCGCCGGGAATGCGGTGCATGCCGCTCTTGAAGAGCGCGAAGGAGCGCGGTTCGGCATAGCGCACCGTCAGCAGCCTGCCGGCCGTCAGGATGAACGCGACGTCGGTCAGCTGCGGCAGGTCGCTCTCCGCCTTCACCATCAGCGAGGCGGTCATGTAGGCGGCGTTGCCGTCTGTGTAGAGGCGGCTCGAGGGCTCGATGTCCTTGAGTTCGTCGCGGGTCGGCACCTCGATGGAAAGAACGCGCTCGATCAGCGCTTCCTCCTCGCGGGTCGGCTCGACCATATCGACCCAGACGGCGCCGGCAAGGGCTTCGGCGGCCGCAGAATCTGTTTCTGCCGGCAGAGAGCGTGCCTCGCCGTTGGAACGGAAAACCGTGATCACCGGCGAATGGCTCCGGAACGGACCATCGCTCACACTCCTGGTTGGACGCCGCCGTTCAGCGGCCGGCCGCGCATATTGCTCGGCGCCGCACAAAAATCAAGCTTTCGCCACGAACGCGCCGAAAGCGTAAAGGTTCACCTATTCGAAGACGATGGAAGGCGCGCCGCGGGTGCCCTTGTCCTTCAGCGCCTCCAGTTCCTGCCAGACGCGGGTCGCGATCTCGCGGTAGATTTTCGCGGCCGCCCCATCCGGGTTGGAGACGACGACGGGCGTGCCGGCATCGGAGGTTTCGCGGATGTCCATGGTCAACGGTACCTCGCCGAGGAACGGCACGCCGATGCGCTCGGCCTCCTTGCGCGCGCCGCCGTGGCCGAAGATATCATAGCGGTTTCCGGTGTCGGGAGCGATGAAATAGCTCATGTTCTCGACGATGCCGAGCACCGGCACCTCGACCTTGCTGAACATATTGAGGCCCTTGCGCGCGTCGATGAGGGCGAGATCCTGCGGGGTGGAAACGATGACGGCGCCGGCGAGCGGCACCTGCTGGGCCATGGTGAGCTGGGCGTCGCCCGTGCCGGGTGGCATGTCGACGACGAGCACGTCGAGCTCGCCCCAGGCGACCTCGCGCAGCATCTGCATCAGCGCCGACTGGATCATCGGCCCGCGCCAGATCATCGCCACCTCCTCGTCGACGAGGAAGCCCATGGACATGACCTTGATGCCGTAATTCTCCATGGGCTTGATGATGCGGCCCTCGATCTGCTGCGGGCGGCCCGAGATTTTCAGGAGCCGCGGCATGGAGGGGCCGTAGATGTCGGCATCGAGGATGCCGACGCGAAGGCCGTTGGCCTTCAGCGCCAGCGCGAGGTTGACCGAAGTGGTCGACTTGCCGACGCCGCCCTTGCCGGACGCGACGGCGATGATGGCCCCGACGCCGGGAATGCCGGCCTTCGCGCGCTGCGGCGGCTGGCCGGGCGCGGCATGGCTATGGCCGGCATGGCCGTGGGCCGCGCCGCCGCCGGGCGGCGGGGGGGCCGGCGCGCGGGCGGCGGCCGGGCCGGAGGCGGCGCGCTTGTCCGCCGTCAGCGCCACCATGGCGGCCTTGATGCCGGGGATTTCCTTGACGACGCGCTCGGCGGCGGCGCGCATCGGATCGAGCTCGCGGGCGCGGTCGGCCGGGACGGTGATGGAGAAATAGGCCTTCCCATCGGAGATGAACACGTCCGAGACGAGGCCGAGATCGACGATATTGCCGTCCATGTCCGGGCCGCGCACCGTGCGCAGCCGTTCCAGCACCTGTTCCTTGCTTACATCCGTCATGAAACCCTCGATGAATACCCTCGCGGCACGGCCGCTGCCTTCATTCCGTAGATAGTGCACGCGAAGGCCGCCGCCAAACGAATTTGCCGGCGACGGGCATTTGCGGCTTTGCGGCAGGTTGCCTCAGGCGATCAGCCCGCGACGGATGGCCTTGACCACGGCCTGGGTACGGTTGACCGCCTCCAGCTTGCGCGTGACCTGGTTGAGGTAGTGGTTCACCGTGTGCTCGGAGAGGCCGAGAATCTCGGCGATCTCCAGGCTCGTCTTGCCCGCCGCCGTCCAGCTCAGGCACTGGATCTCGCGATCGGTCAGCATGACCTGACCCGACTTCCAGGCCGAGCCGATCTCGGCCAGCCGGTTGAAGAGATGCACGGAGATCATCTGCAGCATCAGCCGGTCGTCGCGGCCGAGCGTCGCGCTCTCGCCGCCCCAGACCACCGCGCCGCGATTGCCGAGCGCGTCATGCACCGGGAAGAAATGGCCGACCAGCATGCCGTGGCCGGTCATCATATCGAGCAATTCGCTGAAATCGGCCTGTTCGGAGGATTCGCCGATCCATTCGCGCATGTCGTAGGAAAAGGGAACGGTGGTCAGCCGCAGCTTACGGATGCCGGCGCTCTGGCGGACCATGCGCATGGCGTCGTACTTGGCAAGGACCTCCTGCGGCCAGTTGCTGACGATGGAATAGGCCGAGAGCTTTTCCGCCTCGAAACCCGGCAGCGTGAAGACGATGAAATACCTGAGGCCGTATTCCTCGCACTTGCGGCGCATGTAGCGCACGATGTCGAACTGCGTCTCGAGAGCTGCGATCTCGGCGCCTTCGTCCTGCACCTGCTTCTCACCGTTTCTGGTCTCGTCATCCGTCATGGTGCCCCGCAAAGAATAGTCCTCCCCTTGGGCAGTTGGAACGGGACCGAACGCTTTCCAGAAAGTCACAAGGTTTTTTATGCATCAGTTCAAAAGCCCGGCGCGGATCGCCTTGGCGACCGCCTGAACCCGGTTGACCGCGTCGAGCTTGCGCGTCGCGCGGTTCAGGTAATGATTGACAGTATACTCCGACAGACCAAGGATTTCCGACATTTCCACGCTGGTCTTGCCGGCGGATGCCCAGGACAGGCATTCGATCTCCCGGCGCGACAACGACACGCTCGGGCCGTGGCCGGAGCGACGCTCGACGACTTCCGTGAAGATCTGGTTCGCCAGCGCGTTGAGTTCGGCCATCTCGCGCGGCTGCAGCGCCTCGCGCGTGCCGCCGAAGGCGAGCGCCCCGCGCAGGCCCGCCGAATTGTGCGCCGGGAAATAGGCCCCGCGCGACAGACCGTGCCGCTCGAAGAGGTCTGCGGCGATCGCGGCCTTGCCGTCGATCCGCCGGCGGTTGGTGCCGTCCGCGTCATAGACGAAGGGATTGGTGCTCTGGCGCAGGCGCTCGACGACCGGGCTGCCGAAAATCAGGCCCGCATGGTCATAGGTTTTCAGCATCTCGTCCGGCCAGGAGGTCAGGAGAACGCTGGAGGAGAAATCCGTGGAGGTTTCAGAGGGGACGGTGATCAGGAGATAGCCGCGGAACCCGAAGTGCCGGGCAATGCCCTCCAGCCTTTCGGCGACGTCCTCCTCCGCGGCCAGGGCCGACAGGCTCGTACCCCATCGGTTCTGGAACTGTGCAGATGTCGTGTGGAAGCGATCCGCCATATCCCTTTTTCCTTCAGCAACGCATGCGCCCGCACGGCAGAGCAGCTCTATCCGCACAATGCACCTGCTTGCCTCAGGAACCCCCGTATCCCAATGCAAGTATGTTCGAGAACCGCGCCTCAAGTCCGCGGCAGGCGACGCGGCTCAACAAGCCGGTCACCTGGAAAGCTAATGGCGACCCCAATCCACGTCCAGCGCGATTTTCTAATTTACCGTAAAATCGGGAAGTAAAACAACTTTGCCACAGGGCGCATGCCCTATAATCCACTTATCGTTGCGGACCGAGCCTTGCGGCGAGTTCTTCCATGATCGCCCGTGCCGCTTTTCGCACCGACGGCGCCCACGCTTCAAGCTGCTCCGGCCCGACCCTGTAGGCAGGCCCGGTGACGGAAACGCCGGCCACCAGCCCGCGCCCGCTGTCGACGACCGGAGCGGCGACGCAGCGGATTCCCGGCTCGTGCTCCTCCCGGTCGAAGGCGATGCCGCCCTCGCGGATCCGCGAAAGCTCGGCCAGCAGCGCGGCGCGGCCCGTGATGGTCTGCGGCGTGAAGCTGTGGAAATCCATGCCGTCCAGGATCGCATCGAGCGCGGCGGCGTCGAGCATCGAAAGCGCGGCCTTACCGACGCCGGTGCAATAGGCAGGCGACGCATTGCCGATCTGGGAATTCATGCGGACGGCCTGCCGGCTTTCGACCTTGTCGAGATAGATGATCTCGCGCCCGCGCAGCACGCCAAGATGCACCGTCTCGCCCGTCTCCCCGTGCAGCGCCTCGAGGAAGGGCGCGGCGACGGCGCGGAACTCGTTGCGCGCCCAGGAGGCCGAGGCGAGCTTCAGCAGCCGAAGGCCCGGCACATAGGCATGGTCGGGCCGCAGTTCCAGCAGCCCTTCCTGCACCAGATGGGAAAGCTGGCGATGCAGCGTACCGCGCGGCTGGCCGCTGACGGCGAGCACGTCGGTAAAGCGCATGGGCCTTTCGGAAAGCGCCACCGTCTCCAGCACGGTGACCGCCTTGCCAAGCGTGCCGGTTCCGCTTTCCTCGTCTCGCTCGGTCGTCATCGTCGCAGCCCTTTTCCATCTCTTGACAGGCCGGCATGGTAGCGGAATAATTCCGAATAATCAAACTCAGTTCCAAATAATGGAACATTTCGGGAGAAAGCGATGGCTGGCCGCTATCCGGACCTCGCAGGACAGGGCGTGCTCGTCACCGGTGGCGGCTCGGGCATCGGTGCGGCGCTGGTCGCCGGCTTTGCCGCCGAGGGTGCCCGTGTCGCCTTCCTCGACATCGCCGAAGCGGAAAGCCGATCGCTCGTCTCCACTCTCGAAGGCAAGGCGGAGCATCTGCCGCATTATATAAGGACGGACCTGCGCGACATCGACGCCCTGCGCGCGGCGGTCGCCGAGGCCGCGTCGGTGCTCGGCGACATCCGCGTGCTCGTCAACAATGCGGCGCGCGACGACCGGCACGCGCTGGAAACCGTCGAGCCCGACTACTGGGACGAGAACCAGGCGGTGAACCTGCGCCACCACTTCTTCGCCGCGCAGGCCGTCGCGCCGCACATGCGCGCGGTTGGCGGCGGGTCGATCGTCAACTTCTCCTCCATCGCTTTCCTGCTCAACATGGGCGAGCTGCCGGCCTATGCGACCGCCAAGGCGGGCATTATCGGCCTTACCAAGTCGCTCGCCGGGCGGCTCGGCCCGGACAATATCCGCGTCAACGCCATCCTGCCCGGCATGGTGCTGACCGAGCGGCAGAAGCGCCTGTGGATCGACGAGGCGGCGATTGCCGGCGGCATCGACCGCCAGTGCCTGAAGCGCTCGCTCATCGCCGCCGACATGGTCGGCCCCTGCCTCTTCCTGGCG
This sequence comes from Shinella sp. 1A1, assembly GCF_055379515.1. Lineage (NCBI taxonomy): Bacteria > Pseudomonadati > Pseudomonadota > Alphaproteobacteria > Hyphomicrobiales > Rhizobiaceae > Shinella > Shinella sp. 1A1. The sequence goes on along the minus strand of NZ_AP039672.1, from coordinate 1,627,171 downwards.
TCGGACGCCTCCGCCGCCATCACCGCCCAAACGCTCATCGTCGACGGAGGCATGCTCTGATGACCGAACCCACCCCGCAACGCACCGCCGAGCCTGCCTATGCGGCGGTGGACTGGGGAACCTCCAGCTTCCGCCTCTGGCTGATCGGCCGGGACGGCGGCGTTCTTGCCGAACGCCGCAGCGGCGAAGGCATGACGACAGCCGCCCGCACCGGTTTTGCCGAGGTGTTGGCAAGCCACCTTGCCGCGATCTCCGCGCCGGCGGGCCTGCCGGTCCTCATCTGCGGCATGGCCGGCGCCAAACAGGGCTGGATCGAGGCCGGTTATCTCGACACGCCCGCCGCGCTCGCCGACATTCCGGCCGCCGCCGTGCGCATTCCCGGCATCGACGCGGATATCCGCATCCTGCCCGGCCTTGCGCAGCGCGATGCCATGGCGCCCGACGTGATGCGCGGCGAGGAAACGCAGCTTCTCGGCGCCGCCGGCGAACTCGGCGATGGCGACCATCTCGTCTGCATGCCCGGCACGCACAGCAAATGGGTCCGCCTTTCCGGCGGCAGGGTCGAGGGCTTTTCCACCTTCATGACGGGCGAACTCTTCGACGCCATCGCGAAGAACACCATCCTCAGCCATGCCATTGCCGAGGCGGGCGCGATCTCCGGCGACAATGCCGCCTTCCGCACCGCCGTCGCCCGCATGGTGGAAAAGCCCGCGCTCGCCACGAGCCAGCTCTTCTCCGTGCGCGCCGGCTCGCTGATCGCCGGGCTTTCGCCCGAGGATGCCAAGGCGCGGCTTTCCGGCACCTTGATCGGGCTGGAGATCGCGGGCGCGCTTTCGCTCGTCGCCGAGGGAACGCCCGTCGCGCTCGTCGTTTCCGGCGGGCTCGGCGCGCTCTACAGGGAGGCGCTCGCCGCCGCCGGTCTTTCCCCTTCCCTCATCGATGCCGATGCCGCCGTGCGCAACGGCCTTGCCGCGGGCGCCAGGGCGCTCTGGTCCCTTTAAAGAAAGCTGGAAACAATGAGCCGTATTCCCTTCCCCCCCATGAAGCACCCGCTGATCGCCATCCTGCGCGGCCTCAAGCCGAGCGAGACCGAGGATGTCGTCGGCGCGCTGATCGAGACCGGCTTCACCGCCATCGAGATCCCGCTGAACTCGCCGGAACCGTTCAGGTCGATCGAGATCGCCGTGAAGATGGCGCCGGAAGGCTGCCTGATCGGCGCCGGCACCGTGCTGACCGTCGCCGACGTCAACCGCCTCGCCGATGTCGGCGGGCGCCTGATGGTCAGCCCGAATGTCGAGCCGGAGGTGATCTCCACCGCCGCCGCCAAGGGCATGGTGACGATGCCCGGCGTCTTCACCCCCACCGAGGCGCTCGCCGCCGCCCGGGCCGGCGCGACGGGCCTGAAATTCTTCCCCGCCAGCGTGCTCGGCCCGGCCGGCATCAACGCGATCCGCGCCATCCTGCCGACGGACCTCGAAATCGCCGCGGTCGGCGGCGTCTCAGAGAAGAACTTCGCCGACTATGCCGCCATCGGCATCCGCAGCTTCGGCCTCGGTTCCAGCCTCTACAAGCCCGGCATGACGGGCGCCGAGGCGCGCGCCCGCGCCGTGGCCACCATCGAAGCCTATGATGCCGTCTACGGGGCGAACCGATGACCGGAACCCACGCCTTTACCGGCCGCACGCTCTGCGAAACCGCCTGCCAACTCGGCGAGGGGCCGACCTACGATCCGGGAACGGACAAGGCCTACTGGTTCGACATCCGCGGCCGGAAGCTGCACGAACTCCACCTTGCGACCATGACGAAGGCCGTGCACGACCTGCCCTTCCTCGGCAGCGTGCTCGCCGTCATCGACGCGGAGCGCCAGCTCATCCTTTCCGACCAGGGGCTTTTCGTGCGCACCGTCGCGGACGGCAGGCTCGCCCCCTTTGCGAAACTGGAAGACAAGGCGGCCAACCGCTCCAACGACGGGCGGGTGCATCCCTCCGGCGCGCTCTGGGCGAGCACGATGGGCCGCAGCGCCGAAAAGCATTCCGGTGCGATCTACCATGTGGCGGGCGAGCGGGTGACGAAGCTCTTCTCCGACATCACCATCCCCAACAGCATCTGCTTTTCGCCGGACGGCGGCACCGCCTATTTCACCGACACGGACGTCAACCGGCTGATGAAGGTGGCGGTCGATCCGAAGACCGGCCTGCCGACCGGCGCGCCGGAAGTCCTCTCCAACGAGAGCGGCACACCGGGGGGCATCGACGGATCCGTCTGCGATGCAGACGGGCTGATCTGGAACGCCCGCTGGGGCGCGAATGCCGTCGATGTCTACAGGCCGGACGGCGCGAAGGTCGCGCGCTACGACGTGCCCGCCGCGCAGGCGAGCTGCACCGCCTTCATCGGCGGCAAGGCCGACCGGCTTCTCGTCACCTCCGCCTGGCAGGATCTCGACGATGCGGCCCGCGCGGCCGATCCCGAGGCCGGCAAGACCTTCGAACTCGGCATTGAGGTCAAGGGACGCTTCGAGCCGACATTCGCGCTGTAGAAGCGTTGCCGCATTTCCCATGCAAAATCGGCAGGCGGTCCGCCCCGTTCGACGGGTTCGGGCCGCTTCTTTTGCATGGCTGCAATCAAGAAGAAGGCAATTTTCATCGGAACCAAAGCCGGGGGTCGTCGTTCCTTGTCCATCAGCCGGTGCGGACGGGCATTTCGAAACCGCCGCCGCGCCTTGATGCCAACGAGACGAAAGGCAGGTTCAAAATGACCAAGAAACTTCTTACCTCCGTTGCCGCTGGTGCACTCTTCCTGGGCGCGGCTCTGGCTCCGGCGGCTTATGCACAGGACACGAATCAGCCCGCAGCAGGCCAGCCCCAGACGATGGAGCAGCAGCCGGCCGCAGGCGCTGAGGGCACGACCCCGGGCGACACCGCAGCCACGCCGGGCACGACGCCGAGCGAAGACACGGCCCAGACCCCGGCAACCGGCACGGACAGCACGGATACGGCCCAGACGCCCGCAACCCCGAGCAAGGATACCGCCCAGGCTCCGGCAGCAGGTGGCGACTATCTGACGGCCCAGTCGGACGAACAGATCAGCGCCAACACCTATATCGGTCAGGCGGTCTATAACAGCGCCGATGAAAACATCGGCAAGATCTCCGACCTTATCATGGAAAAGAGCGGCGGTATCGACGCTGCCATCATCGGTGTCGGCGGCTTCCTGGGCATTGGCGAAAAGTGGGTTGCAGTGCCGTTCGAGAAGATCTCGATCACGCAGGTTCCTGACTCCGATGACGTCAAGCTGACGACCACGGAAACGGCTGAAAGCCTGCAGGCTGCGCCGGAATTCAAGACCAAGGCGCAGCAGGTGGCGGAACGTCAGGCCAATACCCCGGTCGACAGCTCGACGACCTCGTCGACGACCACGGGCACCGCGCCCGCCACGACCCAGCCGGCCGAATAAACCGGCGGGCTTCCCTGACCTCCAGCCCGGTGGCACGCCCTGCGCCACCGGGTTTTTCTTATGAAGCGCTCCCCACCGCAGTTCCGGACGCAAAACCGCTGCGCACTTTGGCCGGAATTGCTCTAAAACAGCACGCAGTAGCGCATGGCATCGTAGATGCCGGCATGGATGTTGCGACTGTGGACGGCATCGCCGATCCGGAAGAGATCGAAGGTGCCCTCGGGATTGCGGGAGCGGATCGGATTCTCCTGTCGGATGAGCGCCTTGTAGTCGACCGCGCCGAGATTGCGCGACAAGGGCTTCAGCTCGAAATAGAGATCGGCCATCGGCATGGTACCGTGCTCGACCACGACCTGCGCGACACGGCGCTCGGCCGAGGCGTCGGTCGAGAAATCCGAGCCGAGCGTCGCCACCAGGGCGTTGCCGTCGCGGCGCACGGCCTTGAGGCGCGTGTTGATCGTCACGCGGACGTTGCGTTCCGCGAAGGCCTTGGCATAGGGCACGTGGTTCATGCCGCCGATCTCGGGCGCGAAGAAGCGCTCCGGCGAAACGACCTCCAGTTCCACGCCGGCCTTCGCGATCAGCTCCGCCGCCGTCATGCCGGTATGCGCGCCGTTGTCGTCATAGAGCAGGACCGGGCCTTCCGGCTTTACTGCGCCGGCGATGATGTCCCAGCTCGACACGACGAGGTCGTCGCCCGCTTCCAGTTCCGGGTTCTGTGCGATGCCGCCCGTCGCGATCACCACGAGGTCGGGATCGAGGGCGAGCACGTCATCGCCGCCGGCAAAGACGTTGTAGTGGATCGGCACGCCGAGGCGTTCGAGCTCGGCAAGGCGCCAGTCGACGATGCCGATGAGCTCCCTGCGGCGCGGATTGCGGGCGGCGAGCAGGATCTGGCCGCCGGCCTCGCCGGTCGCCTCCAGCACCTCGACGGCATGGCCGCGCTCCGCCAGCACGCGCGCCGCCTCCAGCCCCGAAGGGCCGGCGCCGACCACCACCGCCTTGCGCAGGGGCCCCGGCGATTTCGAGATGACATGCGGGATGGTCGCCTCGCGGCCGGTCGCCGCATTGTGGATGCAGAGCGCGCCGCCGCCCTCGTAGATGCGGTCCAGACAGTAGGTGGCGCCGACGCAGGGGCGGATCTGCGCCTCCCTGCCCTCCTCGATCTTCCTGACGATATGCGGATCGGCGATATGGGCGCGGGTCATGCCCACCATATCGAGCTTGCCTTCGGCGATCGCGTGGCGGGCCGTCGCGACATCGGCGATGCGGGCGGCATGGAAGACCGGGAACTTCGTCGCCGCGCGCACGTCGCCGGCAAAGTCGAGATGCGGGGACGCGGCCATGCCCTGGATCGGGATGACCTTCGTCAGATGCGCGTCATGGTCGATATGGCCGCGGATGATATTGAGGAAATCCACCTTGCCTGAATCGGCGAGGCGCCGGGCGATCTCGACGCCCTCCTCGCGCGAAAGACCGATGTCCCAGTCCTCGTCCGCCGCCATGCGGATGCCGACGATGAAATCCGGCCCCACGGCCTTGCGCACGGCATCGAGCACCATGTCGGAAAAGCGCAGGCGATTGTCGAGCGAGCCGCCGAACTCGTCCTCGCGGCGATTGGTGGCGGGGGACCAGAAGCCGTCCATCAGGTGGCCGTAGGCCTCGAACTCGATGCCGTCGAGGCCGGCGGCCTGCATGCGCTGGGCCGCGGCGGCATAGTCGCCGACGATGCGCTCGATGTCCCAGTCCTCGATCTCCTTGGGGAAGGCGCGGTGGGCGGCCTCGCGGACCGGCGAGGCCGAGAGCACCGGCAGCCAGTCGCCCTTGTTCCAGCCCGTGCGCCGGCCGAGATGGGTGAGCTGGATCATCACGGCGCAGCCGTGCTCGTGACAGTCGTCGGCGATCTTCTTGAGCCACGGCACGATCTCGTCGGAATAGGCGTAGAGATTGCCGAAGGCGGGCGGGGAATCCTCCGAGACGATCGCCGAGCCCGCCGTCATGGTCAGCGCCATGCCGCCCTTGGCCTTTTCCAGGTGGTAGAGCCGGTAGCGGTCCTTGGGCATGCCGTCTTCCGAATAGGCCGGCTCGTGCGAGGTCGACATGATCCGGTTCTTCAGCGTCAGGTGCTTCAGGCGGTAGGGCTGGAGCAGCGGGTCTTTCGATAGCGTCATCTCAAAGGTCCTAGCAGGTCGGCCGTGATCGTGCGGGAGATAGTCGCAAATGGCGACATCCGGGGCGACGGCCGCGGCGGCAAATCATGGCCAGCGCGCGCCCTCCTCCTCGTTGCCTTGCAGCACCTACCGCAGCGAGGCTACACAGGGCGGATCGCCGCTGTAACGCGGAAAAAAACTTACCGACGCCATAACCTGCTTTTATGGAGACGATCCGTCAACGGCGCAGGACGGGCTGCATCTCCTCATGGAAGAAGCGGAAATAGGAGGTGATCTGCGCCAGCGCATTGGTCGACAGCTTGTACTGGATGCCGAGGCGGCCATTGGCGTACCAGCGCACCGTGCCGCTCAGCCGGCCCAGTTCCTCGCTTTCCACCGTCACGAGCTGGCCGGGCATAGCCTGGATCGGCGTTTCGATGTCGAATGCCATGCCGCTCGGCGAAAGATCGACGACGCGCGCCCGCGTCGACTGATGCATGACCTTCACCGTCGCGAAAATACGCACCTTGGAACGATCGGTCGCCCGGACGGGCATATCCTTGATGGTCGCCATCGCTGTCACCCCAGACTTGATTCTGGAGAAAACCTAGCGGAAGGCATTTGCCATCCCGATAAGAAAATGCATGCAAGTTTAAGGAACTGACTTATTCGGGGACACCTGGCCCCGAGGCCTGCCCGGATCAGGAAGCGGCGCGGCCTTCCAGGCTGACGTAGCGGTCGGCGAGGAAGCGCATGGTGGCGACGGCATCCGCCGGCTTGCCGTAGAAATAGCCCTGCCCCATGCCGCAGCCGAGCGCCTTCAGCTTCAGCGCCTCGGAAAAATCCTCGATGCCCTCGGCGACGACGGCAAGGTCCAGCCCCTCGCACATGGCGACGATGGCCTTGATGATATGCTCGGAGGCCTTGTCGTTGGAAATGCGCGAGACGAAGGCGCGGTCGATTTTCACCTTGTCGAAGGTGAAGTCGCGCAGGCGACCGAGGCTCGACTGGCCCGTGCCAAAATCGTCGAGCGAGATGCGCACGCCCGCCGCGCGCAGCTCCCCGATGATCTTCTGCGCGGTGTCAGCATCGGTCATCACCGCCGTCTCGGTGATCTCCAGCTCCAGCCGGCGCGGATCGAGCCCGACGCGGTTGAGGATGGCCAGCGTGTTGAACGCGGTCTTCGGATCCATGAGCTGGGCGGAGGAAAGGTTGAAGGAGAGGAACAGCTCCTTCGGCCAGGAAAGCGCCGCCTCCGCCGCCTTGCGCAGCAGCGTATCGGACAGCGCGTCGATGAAGCCGCGCTCCTCGGCGAGCGGCACGAAGACGGCCGGCGAGACATAGCCGAGATCGGCATCGCACCAGCGCGCCAACGCCTCGAAGCCGACGACGGTATCATCGCGCAGGCTGACGATCGGCTGGAAATGGACGTCCACCTCGTTGGCGATGATCGCATTGCGCAGCGCCTGCTCGAGCTGCGTCGCGCGCTTCATCTCCTGGGCGATTTCCTGCGAATAGACCGTGATCTGGCCGCGCCCGCGGCGCTTCGAGCGGTAAAGCGCGGTATCGGCGCTTTTCAGGAGCTCGGTGAAATCCTCACCGGCGAAGGGATAGATGGCGAAGCCGAAGGAGGCCGAAAGGCGCACGTTGCGGTCGCCGAGATCGAAGGGGGCCGACAGGACCTCGCGCAGCATCTGGCCGAGCTTTTCCGCGCCCTTGCGCTCGAAGACCAGCGGCAGTACGAAGGCGAACTCGTCGCCGCCATGGCGGGTGACGGTCGCGCCGTCGGGAATGCAGGCCTTCAGCCTGTGCGCCACCTGGCAGAGGATCTCGTCGCCGGCGCGCGGGCCGAAGAGATCGTTGATGGGCTTGAAACCGTCGAGATTGGCGATGCCGATGGCGAAAGGCGCCGGGTCCGCCTCGCGCTCACGCGCGATCTGCCGCACCTTGTCACGCAGGCGATAGAGATTGCCGAGACCCGTGAGGGGATCGGTATAGGCCATGGCATGAAGATCAGTCTGGGAAACATCCAGCGCCGCATGATCAGCAGACTTCATCAATGATTTCCCATACTTGCGCCTGACCTCCGAGGACTGCCCTACGATGGGGCATGTCCGTTAACAAATGCATAGCAAGCGATCGTCAGTCCTTCCCACAGACCTCCCCATTTCTGGGGAGTTGACCGTCCGTTTTCAACTTGAAGCATGCCTTGCTGCGGGGCGCGGGATGGCCAGTTCTCTCCGCATGCGTCAGGCGACGGATTTCTCCTGTTTGCGTGCGGCATAGCGCCGGTAGACGGCCTCGATCATTTCCGGGCTGACCGGCTTGACGATGTAATCGTCCATACCGGCATCCATGCAGTTCTGCATGTCGACGTTCAGCGCCTGCGCCGTGACCGCGACGATGGGCGTGTGGGTGCCCGTCAGCTTCTCCGCATCGCGGATCTCCTTCGCCGCGTCGATGCCGTTCATCACGGGCATGGCGATGTCCATCAGCACGAGGCGCGGCTGGTGCTTGCGCCAGAGCATGACCGCTTCCTCGCCGTTCTCGGCGATGCGGTGCGAAATGCCGAGGCCTTCGAGGATCTGCGAGAAGACGAACTGGTTGATCTGGTTGTCCTCGGCGACCAGCACCTCCACGTCGCCGACGGCGGCCGGCAGCATGGTCGTGATGTCGGTGGCGATGTACCAGTCGTCGGAAATCGGCACGGGCGTGAGGATGTCACCGAGCGGCGAGGTATCCTCGGAAAGCAGTTCGTGCTCTTCCACGAGGACGCGCATGAAATCGGAGCCGATGCCTTCGGCCGAGATCACCGTCACGGGCACGCCATAGGCATTGTTGCGGATCGCGGCATGGTCCGGCACGTCGCCGTCGACGATGACGAGATCGAGGACGATCCCCTGCTCGGCCGCGTGCAGGAGGAAGGCCTGGCATTCCCGCACCGAATGCACTGCGCAGGAATCGGCGTCCTTGGCCTTGAACTCGTCGACGAGGATTTCCTCGATGCGGGGATTACCGGTGACGACGAGCACGCGCTTTCCGGCCACTGCCGCCACGTCCTCGCGGTTCAACTGGTCGAGAAGCAGGCGGCGCTCGGCATCGCGCACCGGATCGAAGCAGTTCTGCGCGGGCACGAAGCCGCCCGGCACGCGCAGCAGCGCATCGCCCTCGTCCGTCATGGCCCGCTCGCCGGCGACGAAGGCCGAGACGTCCTCCATCACCGTGACGATGGCATGATGGCCGGGCGCGCCGATGCGGTACTTGCGCGTGATGACATAGAGATCCGAGCCGTCGGCGCGGATGATATGCTCCGCCAGCATGTAGGGCTCGCCCGTCTCCAGCACGGAACGGTCGCTCGCTTCGATGCGGTCCGCGCTCTCGGCATCGGCCAGCGCCCAGACGGTGCGGCCGAGAATACTGTCGGGATCGGTGCCGTAGACCGCGCAGAACGCCCGGTTCACCGCGATATAGGCAAGGTTGCGGTCCTTGACGACCATCGGCGAAGGCAGGGTCTCGAGGATTTCCTCGGTGAGCGCGATGCGCTCCAGATCGAGGCGCCACTGCTCTTCCTGCTTCTTCTGCTCGGAAATGTCGACGAAGGTGGTGACGTTGTAGCCGCTCGGCAGGCGGCGCTTGCGGAAATGGATCCAGCGATCGCGACCGAGCCGCTCGACGGCATCGTACTGCTCGCGCCAATGGGCGGAGATGCGGGCGGAGATCCATTCCTCGCGGTTGACCGGCTTGTGACGCTGGTCGGGCGAGATGCCGTAGCGCACGCCGCTGTCGAAGATCGCGCCGAGCACGTCGCGCAGGCGTGTTCCGGGCACCAGTGTTTCGGCGGGAATGGGGAAATAGCGCAGGACCTGCCGGCTGGCGAAGACGAGGCGGTCGTTCTTGTCATAGACGATCACCGCGGCGGCGAGGATATCGCACGCGGCTTCGAACATTCCCGACCGGATGTGCGCGTCTGACGGCGCTACATCATTCATTCTGGCAGTCCTCGCCTGTTGGCATTCCCGAAAACATGCTGATCGGTGCTCACGCACCTTGGGACATTGGGGAATGCCAGCGGCCAGCGACGCTGCAATCGTCCACCGGAGAACCCGGCCGGCTTGTGCTCATACAAGCGCAACGGCACGTTCGCAGCATTTTATTAAAGCCTGATTAAACCGGCCGGCGCCCAAGAGGCGGGATAAGCCGCCACACCCACTGGCGGGCGGCCTGCGAATCCGCGAAAATGGCGCCATGACCATCAGGCAGCTTTCCGAAACCCTCATCAACCAGATCGCGGCCGGCGAAGTGATCGAACGGCCGGCGAGCGCCGCCAAGGAGCTGATCGAGAACGCGCTGGACGCCGGCGCCACCCGCATCGAGATCGCCACGGCCGGCGGCGGCAAGACGCTGCTGCGCGTCACCGACAACGGCGGCGGCATGGCGCCCGCCGACCTGGAGATGGCGATCCGCCGGCACTGCACCTCCAAGCTCGACACCGACCTTCTCGACATCCGCACGCTCGGCTTTCGCGGCGAGGCGCTGCCCTCCATCGGCTCGGTCGCGAAACTGTCGCTGCTCAGCCGCACGGCGGAGGCCGGCGAAGGGGCCGAGATCAGCGTGACGGGCGGCAAGGTGGTGCCGGTACGCCCGGCGGCGGCCAATCGCGGCACCGTCGTCGAGGTGCGCGACCTCTTCTTCGCCACGCCCGCCCGCCTCAAGTTCCTGAAGAGCGAGAAGGCGGAGGCCTCGGCCATCTCCGACGTCGTGCGCCGCATGGCGATCGCCTTTCCGCATGTGCGCTTCGTGCTCTCCGGCTCCGACCGCACGACGCTGGAATTCCCCGCGACCGGCACGGACCGGCTTGCCCGCATCGCGCAGGTGCTCGGCCGCGATTTCCGCGACAATGCCATCGAGATCGATGCGGAGCGCGAGGGTGTGCGGCTCACCGGCTTTGCCGGCGTGCCGACCTTCAACCGCGGCAACAGCCTCAACCAGTTCGCCTTCGTCAACGGAAGGCCGGTGCAGGACAAGCTGATCTGGTCGGCGTTGCGCGCGGCCTATGCCGAGACCATCCCGCACGGGCGCTATCCCGTCGCGGTGCTTGCCATCGACATCGATCCGGCGCTGGTCGACGTCAACGTGCATCCGGCAAAGTCGGACGTGCGCTTCCGCGATCCCGGCCTCGTGCGCGGCCTCATCATCGGCGCGATCCGCGAGGCGCTCGCGCGCGAGGGCGACCGCGCCTCGACGACCGGCGCAAGCGGCCTGATGCGCGCCTTCCGGCCGGAAGCAGCGCGGCCCGCTGCCGCATGGACGCCTTCCGCGTCGCCCTACCGGCCTTTCGAGGGCGCCATGGCCTCGCCGACGGCTTTCCGCGGGCAGCAGGCGGGCTTTGCGGAATTCGCGGCGCCCTCGGCGCGCGGCGAGCCCGCCTTCACGCCCTCCCCCTCCATCCGCGAGGAGGAACCGCCGCAGCGCCATCCGCTCGGCGCGGCACGAGCGCAGCTGCACGAGAACTACATCGTCGCGCAGACCGAGGACGGCCTCGTCATCGTCGACCAGCATGCCGCGCATGAACGGCTCGTCTTCGAGGCGATGCGCGAGGCGCTGCATGCCCGGCCAGTGCCGGCGCAGGCCCTCCTCATTCCCGAAATCGTCGACCTGCCGGAAGACGACTGCGACCGGCTCGTCTCCCATGCCGAGGAATTCGCAAGGCTTGGCCTTGGCATCGAGCGCTTCGGCCCCGGCGCGGTCGCGGTACGCGAAACGCCGGCCATGCTCGGCGAGATGGATGCGGCCGGCCTCATCCGCCAGCTTGCCGACGAGCTTGCCGAATGGGACACGGCGAGCGGCCTCAAGGCCAGGCTCGAATATCTCGCCGCGACCATGGCCTGCCACGGCTCCGTCCGCTCGGGCCGGCGCATGCGGCCGGAGGAAATGAACGCGCTCTTGCGCCAGATGGAGGCGACGCCCGGCTCCGGCCAGTGCAACCACGGACGGCCGACCTATATCGAGCTGAAGCTTTCCGACATCGAGCGGCTGTTCGGCCGGAGCTGAAAAAGCTGGAAATTTGACGGCCGGCGCGATATTGCATCGGCATCGGATGATACGGATATTGAAATCGATGATGAACCGTTTGGAAGGCCGCGGCGGCAGCCGTGAAGCGAAGATCCGTTATCTCGACGGCGATTTCCAGATCCTGATGCCGGGCTCGCACGTCACCTGCGCGATGACCGGCGAGGCCGTGCCGGTCGACGAGCTCCGCTACTGGAGCGTCGCCCGGCAGGAAGCCTATGTGAGCTGCGCGGCCTCGCTCGACGCGGAGAAGCGCGCCGGCGTGCTGCCCAACCAGAAGAGGCAGTAGGCAGTAGGCAGTAGGCAGTAGGCAGTAGGCAGTAGGCAGTAGGCAGTAGGCAGTAGGCAGTAGGCAGTAGGCAGTAGGCAGTAGGCAGTAGGCAGTAGATGCTGTCGAAAGACGTGAGGGCGTCAATCCCCTATTGGCTACTGCCTATTGCCTAATCCCTCACTTCTTCGCCAGCCGCTGCAGCTTGCGCCGCCGTGCATTGGCGATCGCCGCGTCGATGATCGCATCCGGCCCCTTCGGGTCGTCGAAGCGGATTTCCACCTCGATCACGCGGCTCTTTTTCCTCAGTTCCTCCGAACGGCCGTGACCACCGGCGAGCCGCACGCTGTCCTTGGCCGTCGTCACCAGCTGGTAGCCGAGCCCTTCGGCATGGTCGAGGATTTCCGCCACCTCGTCGTCGGTGAGATAGTGGTGATCCGGGAAGCTGCGGGAAACATAGAGATGCGCGCCCGTCTCGTTCACCGTGCGGTGGAACTTCTCGTTGTCGGCAATGCCGGACCAGGCCATGACGACCTCGTCCTTCAGGTTCTCCGCGCCCACGGTGACGAGCGTCGCGGGATGGACCGCCTTACCGGCCCGCGCCGCCTGGCGGATCAGCCGGTCGGCCGCATCGCCGTCGCCGATGGCCAGAAGCGCGCTCGCCTGGCGCATCTGCTCGGCCAACGGCGCGCGCACCGGCCCGCCCGGCACGAGATGGCCGTTGCCGATGCCGCGGCGCGTGTCGATGACGAGGAGCGCATAGTCGAAGGCGAGGCGCGCGCTCTGGAAGCCGTCGTCCATGATGATGATGTCGGCCCCCTCCTCCACCAGCTTGCGCGCACCCTTCACCCGCTTGCGCGAGATGACGGTCAGCGCCTCGCGGGCGAGCAGCAGCGGCTCGTCGCCGACAGCGCGGGCGCGGTGGTGGTTGAGATCGACAACGGTCGTGACGTCCAGCGAGCCGCCATAGCCGCGGGAGAGGAAGCCGGGCCGAAGGCCCCGCGCCTTGGCGGCGCGGGCGAGCGCGATGGCCGTCGGCGTCTTGCCGGCGCCGCCCACCGTGAAGTTGCCGACGCAGATGACGGGCACCGGCACCTCGGCCCGGCGGCCCTTGCGCATGCGCCAGCCGGCGATCAGCCCATAGAGGCGCGAGACCGGCCAGAGCGCATAGGCGCGCCAGTCCGGCTTCGTCCACCAGAAAGGCGGCGCTTCGGTTACCATGTCGTCTCCCGTGGATAGCCCTGCCCTGTCGTTGCGCAAGGAAACGCGAAGACCTGAGGAAAATCAACTGCAGGAAACAGCGCCGGATGGCGAGGGACGGAGGCGCTGCCCCTCATCCCGCTGCCGCGACCTTCTCCCCGCAAGCGGGGAGAAGGGGAGCGAGGCGCTGGTTTCTCCGACGAAAGAAGCATGAAGGAAGCCCCCGCCGCTTGTCCCTTCTCCCCGCAAGCGGGGAGAAGGTGCCGGCAGGCGGATGAGGGGCGAGGCGGCGCGTTCACGCCGCCGGGCGCGCCACCGCGGCCTCGGGGAGCAGCGGCAGGAGTTCGGTGATGTCGTTGAGGCAATAGTCGGACGCCGCCGACAGCGATTCCCGTGAGCCCGTTCCCGTCAGCACCGCGACGGTGAGGCCGGCGCCGGCATTGCGGCCCATATGGAGGTCGTGGTTGTTGTCGCCGACGACGGCGATCTGGTGCGGCTCGAGGCCGGTCGCCTCGCAGAAGCCGAGCACCATGCCGGGCTCCGGCTTCGTGCCGAAACCGCTGTCGTAGCCGGCGACATAGTGCAGGTAGCCGTCGAAACCGAAGCGTTTCGCCGTCGCGCGGATGGAGGCCTCGTTGTCGCTGGAGGCGACGCCGAGCCAGTAGCCGCGGGCATGCATGGTGGCAAAGAAGGCGGCAAGGTCGGTGACGGCGACCGCAAGCGCGGCGGAATTGGCGAAGAGGCCGTCGAAATGCGTGGCAAGGCCTTCCACCGTGAAGGGCGCGCCGGCGGCGACCAGCCCCTCGGCGATCTCCACCGTGTTGCCGGCGGCAAGCAGGCTGTCCGGCGTGACATGGCCCGTGTCGGGGTCCATGCCGCCTGCCACGAGCAGCTTGCGGGCGAGCGCCTCGTCCCCGGCGGCGGCGATGCGGGCCAGCTCGTAATTCACCGGGACCCAACTCCTGGCATAATCGAGCAGCGTGCCGTCCTTGTCGAAGAGGATGCCGGAAATGGTCGCCGCCTTGGTCATGCCCTGTCCTTTCAGGAGGTCTGGCGCGGATGGAGCCGCGCCTTCACGGTGAGCGGATTGATATAGGGCTCCAGCCCCTTGATCGTGGCGCGCAGCGCCCCGCGCATCTCCTGCACGGTCTCCTGCCCGGCATTGATCATCTGCCGGCGCGTCTCGTCGTTGGCGAGAAGGTAATGCACGCCCTTGGCCAGCATCTCGATATCGCGCACCATCTTGGCGCTGCCGTTGCGGGCAAGTTGCTGGTAGGCCTCGCGGAAGTTCTGCACGTTGCCGCCTGAAAGGATCGCGCAGCCGAGCATGGCGGGCTCCAGCGGGTTCTGCCCGCCCTCGGCGAAGAGCGAGCGGCCGACGAAGGCGATCTCGGTCATGCGGAGATAAAGGCCCATCTCGCCGATCGTATCGCCCAGGAAGATGTCGGTATCGGGCGTCAGCGGCTCGCCGGAGGTACGGCGGACAACCTTGAGGCCGCGCGCCGCCAGCATGTCGGCGACGGCGTCGCCCCGCTCGGGATGGCGCGGCACGATGATGGTGAGAAGGCCGGGCGCGCGCTCCTTGAGAATGCGGTGCACATTGCCGGCGGCGGCCTCCTCGCCGTCGAAGGTCGAGATCGCCGCCCAGGTGCGGCGGCCCGCGATCTGGCCGAGATAGGCTTTCAGGACGGGCGGATCGACGGGCGGCGCGTCCGTATCGACCTTGAGATTGCCCGAAACGAGCACCGGCAGGGCCCCGAGCGTGCGGAACCGCTCCGCATCCGTTTCCGACTGGGCGATCACCAGCGCGAAATTCTCGAAAAGCGCATCGGCAAGGGCATGCCGGCGCTTCCAGCGCGGGAAGGAACGGTCGGAGATGCGGCCGTTCACCAGAACCTGCGGGATATGGCGCGCGCCGAGCTCCAGAATGGTCATCGGCCAGATTTCCGACTCCGCCATGATGGCAAGGTCTGGATGCCAGTATTCGAGGAAGCGGCTGACCGCCGGCTTGAGGTCGAGCGGCACATATTGGTGGATGACCTCGCTGCCGAGGCGGTCCTGCACGACCTTGGCCGAGGTGACGGTGCCGGTGGTGAGCAGCACGGCGATGCCGCGGCGGCGCACTTCCCTGATCAGAGGCACGATGGCATTGGTCTCGCCGACGCTGGCGGCATGGAACCAGACGAGGGGGCCTTCCGGCCGCGCGACGCTGGCTGCGCCATAGCGCTCCTTGCGGCGCGAGCGCTCCTCCTTGCCCTTGGCCGCGCGCAGCGCGAGATAGGGACCGATGACCGGATAGAGCGCGACACCGCCCCAGCGGTAAAGCGAAAGCGCGGCGCGGGCAAGCCGTGTGCTCATGGGCGGCACGCCTTCGCCTGTCCGGCTGCAACGGCGGACGCAGGGCCGCCATGCATGTCTGCTGGGTTTTCTCTGACGGCTTGCCGGCTCTCGAAGATCATGAAGGACCAGTCTTTCTGCCCGGCGCGGCAAGGCCGCGCGGGGCGGTGTCGCAAATGCGGTTCAGCCCTTCTGCGGGTCGAGAAGGCGGTGCATGTGCACGATGAAATAGCGCATATGCGCATTGTCGACGGTCTGCTGCGCCTTGGCCTTCCAGGCCGTCAGCGCGGTCGCATAATCCGGGAAGATGCCAACGATGTCGAGCTTTTCGAGATCGCGGAACTGGACTTCGGTGAGGGTCTTCAGCTCGCCGCCAAACACGAGATGAAGGAGCTGTTTCGGTTCGATCGATTCGGTCATGTTTCTCTCTTTTCTTGTGCCGATTTCGGCAGACGGTTTGCGGTATTCCGAAAGAAAGGTCAATGGCCGGCAAGGTGCCGCGCGGCATCGACGAGCCCGGAAAGCCGGGCGGCACCCGCCGCCGCCAGCGTCTCGTGGCTGACGGTCGGACGGTTGTAGGAAAGCGGCGCACCATCGAGCGTCACGAGGCCGCCGCCAGCGCGCGAAAGAATGAGGTCGGCGGCCGCCAGATCCCAGTCGTGCGCATTGCGCTTGACCAGCGTTCCGTCGATGCGCCCGTCCGCCACCATGGCGAGGCGATAGGCGAGCGAAGGCACATGCGAGATGCGGTGGACGCCGCCGATCATGTGCCGGTCGATACCCTGTGCCATGTCCTCCGGCGCGGCCATGCGGGTGGGGCGCGCCGCATCCGGCTCGCTCGCCGCGATGGGGCTGCCGTTCTTCAGCGCAGGGCCATCCGCCGCCGCGGTGAAGACCTCGCCGAGCGAGGGGGCGAAGAGCACGCCCGCCACCGGTCGGCCATGATGCACGACGGCGGCGCTGACACACCAGATGTCCTTGCCGGCGATGAAGGCGCGCGTGCCGTCGATGGGATCGATGACGAAGACCGTCTCGCAATCGAGCCGGCCGGCGTCGTCGTCCGTCTCCTCCGAGAGCCAGCCGTAGTTCGGCCGGGCGGAAAGCAGTTCCTTCTTGAGGATGTCGTTGGCCGCGAAATCCGCCGCGCTCACCGGCGAGCGGCCCTCGTTCTTCCACCAGACGTCCGGTCCCTTGCGGAAGAAATCCAGCGCCCTTGCGCCCGCAAGCCGGGCAGCCCCGACCAGAAGATCGAGGTCTGCGCTCCAGGCGTGGGCGGGGCTGGGCATGGTCCTACTTTCCGGCCAGCGTCATGCCGTCGATGACAAGCGTCGGCGCGGCGACGCCGAAGCTGCGGTCGATGTCATTCGCCGGCGTGATGCGCAGGAACATGTCGGCAAGATTGGAGGCGATGGTGACCTCGGAGACCGGGAAGGTCAGCTCGCCGTTCTCGATCCAGTAGCCGGAAGCGCCGCGGCTGTATTCGCCCGTCACCATGTTGACGCCCTGGCCGATCAGCTCGGTGACGTAGAGGCCCGTGCCGACGGAGCGGATCAGGTCCTCCGGCGCGATGTCGCCGGGCTCCAGCGCGAGGTTGGTCGAGGCGGGGCTGACCGAGGTGCCGCCGCGCACGCCGCGGCCATTGGTGTGGAGGCCGAGCTCGCGGGCGGTGGAGGTCGACAGGAACCAGTGAAGCAGCACGCCGTCCTCGATCATGGCGAGGCGACGGCCGGTGACGCCCTCGCCGTCGAAGGGGCGCGACGACGGACCGCGCACGATGAGCGGATCGTCGGTGACGGAAAGCCCTGACTTCAGCACCTGCTTGCCCATGCGGTCGCGCAGGAAGCTGGTCTTGCGGGCGACGGCCGCGCCGTTGATCGCCCCGGCGATATGGCCGGCGATGCCGCGCGAAACGCGCGGATCGTAGACGACGGTGATGTTCTTCGCCGTCGGCACCTGGCGCGGATTGAGCCGGCGGACGGCGCGGGCGGCGGCCTCGCGGCCGATCTCCCCGGCATTCCTCAGCTCGGCGAAATAGAGGCTGGAATCGAAGTCGTAGTCGCGCTCCATCTTCGTGCCCTCGCCCGCGATCACGCTGACGGAGCGGCCGAAGCGGCTGGCGCTGTAGGCGCCGGAAAAACCATGCGAGGTGGCAAGGACGAGCCCGCCCATGCCGGCCGAAGCGCCGGCCCCGCCGGAATTGGTGATGCCGGAAACGGCAAGCGCCGCAGCTTCCGCGGCAAGCGCCGCTTCCGTGAGCTGGTCGGCGGAAACTTCGGTCGGATCGTAGAGTTCGAGGTCCGGCCAGTCTTTCGCAAGATCCGCCTCGTCGGCGAGCGAAGCGAAGGGATCTTCCGGCGAGGCCTTCGCCATGGCGACGGCGCGCTCGGCAAGCACCTTCAGGTCGAAGCCGGGATTGGCCGAGACGCTGGCGACGCGCCTGCCGACGAACACGCGCAGCGAGAAATCGTCGCTCTCGGAAGCTTCCGTACCCTCGACCTTGCCGAGGCGCACGCTGACCGAGGAGGAGCGGCCCCGGACGACGACGGCATCGGCCGCATCCGCCCCCGCCTGTATGGCGCGGTCGATGAGTTCGCCGGCGCGCGCGAGAAGGCTTGCGGAATCGATCGTCTCTGACATGACTTGGCCTTTCTTTGCTGCCCCATTTATTGTGCGCCGGTACGGGCATCAAGGGCCACCCTCCTTTTTTGCCCCAGCGACCGGCTCCGAAGAGAAAGCATCCGCATGTCCTATACCCACAGCCCGTATAACGAGGTCCTGATGATGCTCGGCGGGGCGCTGCTTGCCGCGCCGATCTTCAAGCGGCTGGGGCTCGGCACCATTCTCGGCTATCTCGCCGCCGGCGTGGTGATCGGGCCGATCCTGCACCAGATCCGCGACGGGGAGGAATTGCTGGGCGTCGCCGAGCTCGGCGTGGTCTTCCTGCTCTTCCTCATCGGGCTGGAATTGAAGCCCTCGCGGCTGTGGGCGATGCGGCGCGACATCTTCGGCCTCGGCATCGCGCAGGTCGCCATCACCGGCCTTGCGCTCGCCGGATTGACCTTCGCTTTCGGGCTGGAGGAATGGGACGGCGCGCTGATCATCGGCTTCGGCCTTGCGCTTTCCTCGACGGCCTTCGCCATGCAGATCCTCGACGAGCGGGGCGACATCAATACGCGCTACGGGCAGCGCGCCTTTTCCATGCTGCTGCTGCAGGACCTTGCCATCGTGCCGCTTCTGGCACTGATCCCGCTGCTCGCCGAACAGAAACCCGAAGCCGGCACCAGCGCCTTCGAGGATTTCAGCATCGCCATCGCCGCCATCGCGGCGTTGCTGGTGGCCGGCCGCTACCTGCTCAACCCGTTGTTCCAGATCATCGCCCGCACCGGCGCGCGCGAGGCGATGATCGCCGCGGCGCTCTTCGTGGTGCTCGCAGCGGCCATGCTCCTGCAGATGGCCGGGCTTTCCATGGCCATGGGCGCGTTCCTCGCCGGCGTGCTGCTTGCCGATTCCTCCTACCGGCACGAATTGCAGGCGGATGTCGAGCCTTTCCGCGGTATCCTGCTCGGCCTTTTCTTCATGGCCGTCGGCCTGTCCCTGCATCTCGACGTCATCTTCGCAAGCTGGCTGACGATCCTGATCGCGACGCCCGCCGTCATGCTGGTCAAGAGCCTCGTCATCTACGGCCTCTGCCGCTTCACCGGCTCACCGCACAACGATGCGGTGCGCATCGCGCTCGTGCTGCCGCAAGGCGGCGAATTCGGCTTCGTGCTGTTCACGGCCGCGGCGGCCGGCGGCATCTTCTCCGACGGGCTCGCCTCGCTGCTGATCGCCGTCGTCACCATTTCCATGGCGCTGACGCCGATTGCCGCCGCGCTCTCGCGCTTCCTGCTCGTCGAAGACGCGGAAGAGGAGATCGAGGAGGATTTCGAAGGGGCCGGCGCCGACGTGCTGATGATCGGCTTTTCCCGCTTCGGCCAGATCGCGGCGCAGATCCTGCTGGCCGGCGGGCGCGAGGTCACGGTCATCGACCATTCGACGGATCGCGTGCGGCAGGCGGCGAGTTTCGGCTTCCGCATCTATTTCGGTGACGGCACGCGCAAGGACGTGCTGCGCGCGGCCGGCATCGAGCGTGCCAAGATCGTCGCCATCTGCACCCAGGGCAAGGGCGCGACCGACCGCATCGTCGATCTCGTGCAGTCGGAATATCCCAATGCCACGCTCTTCGTGCGTTCCTACGACCGCATCCACACCCTGGCGCTCAGGGCCAAGGGCGTCCAGCACGACGTGCGCGAGACCTTCGAATCCGCCCTCGTCTTCGGCCGGGAAACGCTGGAGGAGCTCGGCGTCGAGCCGGACGACGCGCTGGCGATCAGCGACGACATCCGCCGCCGCGACGTGGCGCGGCTGGAGCTGCAGGCCGCCGAGGGCATCGCCGCGGGGCGGCACATGCTGCATTCCAAGCCGGTGAAGCCGGAGCCGCTGGTCAAGCCGAAGAAGAAGGTGGCGGAGGAGGCCGACGAGGAGGAAGAGGAGAATGCGGCCTAGAGCATTTCCAGCAAAAGTGCGAAGCGGTTTTGCGTTCGAAAAGGCGGAAAAGCTCTAGCCGATGGCGGAAAGCCGCGCATCCAGCGCGCGCTTCAATTCGTCCCGGATGCCGGCGGAGGCGGCGAGGACCTCCTCGGCCTTGACGAAATCGAGCACGCGGAAGCGGCCGACCTCCGGCTGGAGGAAGATGTCCGGCGCGCCTTTTTCCAGCTTCAGCGTGACGATGGAGCGCATGGTGAGCTGGGTGGCGCCGTAGAGGCTGTCGATACTGTTCGGCACCTCCGCCGTGCCGGCCGGCGGCTTGCCGACGACGTCGACGCCGATGGTGATATCCGCCTTGCCGGCAAGATGATCGAAGGGCACCGGGTTCCAGAGGCCGCCGTCGATCATGACGCGGCCGTTCAGCACCACCGGCCGGAAGACCGCCGGCAGGGCGGCGGAGGCGGCGATAGCCGGCAGCAGGGGCCCGCTGTCGCAGACGCATTCGCACTGGGCGTAATAATCCGACGCGATCACCTTCAGCGGGATCGGCAGCTCCTCGAAGGTCTCCGGCAGGCGCTCCGGCAGGAAGGCTTTCAGGACGCGCTCCAGGTTGAACTGCCCGACGCGGAAGCCGCCGGCGACCATTTGCGAAAAGCCCGCCGGGCGCAGGCTCCACAGCCGGTTCATGATCTGGCCCGGACGGCCGATGGTGGCGAGCGTGTGCTCACGGATCTCCCGGCCCGTCATGCCCGCCGCCATCGCCGCGCCCATGATGGCGCCGATGGAGACCCCGGCGATCAGCACCGGGCGGATGCCGAGCTCGTCGAGCACCTCGATGACATGGATATGGGCAAGGCCCCGCGCCCCGCCGCCGCCGAGCGCGATGGCGACCGTCGGGCCGGAGGCCCCGGTGCTTTCAGCGGAAACGAGGGCATCGGTCATCGCTCATTCCTTTGCTGCGCAGGCCGCCGCGGCCCGAACGTCAACCGGCGCGGTAGCGATAGAAATGCATGCGCGTGTCGCCGAAGGTGCGAACCTCCAGGAGGTCGAAACCATCGACCGCGGCAGGTTGAATATCGGCGCGCTCCTCCAGGATCGCAAGGGCGCCGTCGACCAGCCAGCCGCCGCGACGGGCGGCATCGAGTGCGCGTTCGCCGAGGCCCTTGGCATAGGGCGGATCGGCGAAGAGAAAATGGAACGGCTCCATCGTGCCGATGCCGCCGAGCGCCGTCGCATCGCGCCGGAAGATCTTGGCACGGCCGATCACGCCCAGCGCCTCGATATTGGAATGGAGAAGCCCCCTGCCCTCGACGCCCTGTTCGACGAAGAGCGCCGCCCGCGCGCCGCGCGACAGCGCCTCGAGACCAACGGCGCCGGTGCCCGCGAAGAGATCGAGCACGCGCGTGCCGTCGAGCGCCTCGGGATAGGCATGCGACAGGATGTTGAACAGGCTTTCGCGCGTGCGATCCGTCGTCGGACGGATATCGTCCGACTTCGGCGTTACGAGCGAACGGCCGCGAAACTCTCCGCCGACGATCCGCACGATGCGTTACTTCCCCTTGCCGCGCGGTCGGCCACCGCCCGCTGGACGGCCACCACCGGGCTTGCCACCGGCCGGGCGCCCGCCCGGCTTGCCGCCGAAGGACTTGCCGCCGGGTTTTCCGCCGGGTTTTCCGCCGAAAGGCTTGCCGCCGTCACGGCGCGGCGGACGATCCGAGAAGGACCGCTCGCCCTCTGCGCGGGGCTTGCGATCGCCACGGGCCGGACGGTCGCCGAAGGAGCGTTCGCCTTCCGCGCGCGGCTTGCGCTCGCCGAAGGGACGGTCGCCACGCGGCGGGCGATCGCCGAAACCGCGCGGCGCACGCTCGTCGCCGGCACCGGAGCGCTTGCGGCCGAAGCCGCCGCGTCCGCCCTCGTCGCGGGCTTCCGGCTCGGAGGCGCGGATCCACTCACCGTCCTCGTCGCGGGTTTTCAGGATACGCGGCTTTTCCGCCCGGTCATCGCCGGGGCGGCCGCGGGCCGGGCCCTTGCGGTCCGGATCGAACTTCTTCGCCGAACGGGTCAGCGTGCCGTCGGCCGAGCGGCCGTAGCGCTTGCCCTTGGGCGCGCCTTCGGGACGTTCGCGCGTTTCACGCTTCCCGCCCTCGGCGCTTTCCGCCTTCTTTTCGGCGACCGGACGGGCGCCGGGCGCCATCCAGACATTGGATTTGCGGGCGCGCGTCGCCGGCTCGCGCTTCGGCTTGCTGTCGAAGCGGTCGTCGTCGCGGTCCCGGTCACGGCCGCCGCCACGCGGCTTGTCGCCAAAGCGGTCGTCGCGCTTCGTGTCGAGGCGGGCGCGGGCATTCTCGCGCCGGTCGCCGGGCTTCTCGCGGCGCTCGGCCGGCTTCTCGCTCCAGGCGGGCGTTTCGCTACGGCTCTTCTTCGCGGGCTTCTCCTCCGCATCTTCCGAGACGTGGTCGAAGAGCGGCGCGTCGAAATTGGCCTTGGCGTCCTCGATGAGGCGGGGGCCGAGCTGGTCGCGCAGCGTGCGGCCGCGGATCTCCTGGGCGTGGCCTTCCGGCAGCTCGCCGAGCTGGAACGGGCCGTAGGAGATGCGGATCAGGCGGTTCACGTCGAGCCCGAGCGCGCCGAGCACATTCTTGACCTCGCGGTTCTTGCCTTCGCGCAGACCCAGCGTCAGCCAGACGTTGGTGCCCTGTGTCTTGTCGAGCGTCGCGTCGATCGCGCCGTAGAGCACGCCGTCGACGGCGATGCCTTCCTTCAGCTTGTCGAGATCGGCCTGCTCGATCTTGCCGTGGGCGCGCACGCGGTAGCGACGCAGCCAGCCGGTCGTCGGCAGTTCCAGGATGCGGGCAAGGCCGCCGTCATTGGTCAGCAGCAGCAGGCCCTCGGTGTTGATGTCGAGGCGGCCGATGGACATGACGCGCGGCAGGTCTTCGGGAAGATTGTCGAAGACGGTCGGACGGCCTTCCGGGTCGGCATTCGTCGTCACGAGGCCGGCCGGCTTGTGGTAGAGCCAGAGGCGCGTGCGCTCGATGCCGCGCACCGGCATGCCGTCGACCTCGATGCGGTCGGCGAAGGTGGCGTTGAGGACCGGACTTTCCAGCACCGCGCCATTCACGCTGACACGGCCTTCCATGATCATACGCTCCACGTCGCGGCGCGATGCGACGCCGGCGCGGGCCAGAAGCTTGGAAATGCGCTCGGGTGCGAGCTCGGCACCGGCGGAGGCGGCCGGCGCGGGCTTTGCCGCACGGGGGGCCGGCCGATCGTCACGCGGGGCGGACTTCCCGGCGAAGGGCTTTGCCCCCGCCTTCTTGCCAGCGGGCTTGCCCTCGGCAAAGGATTTCCTGCCCGCGGCGGCCGATGCGGCGCCACGCGGCTTGGTATCGCGGCCCGAGGGCTTGCCGCCCGGCCGTTTTGGCTTGTCTTTGGATGTCATTTGTGCTGCCTGCGTTTTGCCGTGTCCTATCAGGTCAGGCGTCCGGGGTTAAGAGGAATTCGTGCCGCGCATGACAAATCGCTTCATGGACATCGCGCTCGAGGAGGCCCGGGCGGCCGGCGCGCGGGGCGAAGTGCCGGTCGGCGCGGTTCTGGTGCTCGACGGCGCCGTTATCGCGCAGGCGGGCAACCGCACGCGGGCGGAGAACGACGTGACCGCCCATGCCGAGGTTGCCGTCATCCGCGAGGCCGCCCGAAAGCTCGGGCAGGAGCGGCTGGCGGGCGCCGACCTCTACGTGACGCTGGAGCCCTGCACGCTCTGCGCCGCCGCCATTTCCTTCGCCCGCATCCGCCGCCTCTACTACGGCGCGGAGGACCCGAAGGGCGGCGCGGTGGAAAGCGGCGTGCGCTTCTTCGCCCAGCCCACCTGCCACCACGCGCCGGACGTCTATTCCGGCATCGGCGGCATCGCGGCGGCGGATATCCTCAAGGATTTCTTCAAGGAACGGCGGGAAAGCTAAGCGTCCTCAGCCTTCGGCGAAGCGCTTCAGCCGGTCGCCCGTCAGGCGGTAGCGGACCCATTCCTTCTTCGGCTCGGCGCCGACCGCCTCGTAGACGCGGATCGCCGGCTCGTTCCAGTCGAGCACGCTCCATTCGAAGCGGGCGCAATCCTGCGCAACGGCGACGCGCGCGAGGTGGCGCAGCAGCATCTTGCCGACGCCGGCGCCGCGATGGGCGGGCGTCACGTAGAGGTCTTCGAGATAGAGGCCGTTCTTCGCCTGCCAGGTGGAATAGGTCTTGAACCAGACGGCGGAGCCGGCCGGCTCGCCCGCCTCGGTCTCGCAGATCGCCGCGAAGCTCACCGAGCCTTCGCCGAACAGCGAGGTCGCGACGGTCTCTTCCGTCGCGGCGACTTCATCGAGGGCGTTTTCGTAATCCGCCAGCTCGCGGATGAAGCGCAGGATGATCGCGGCGTCAGCCGCGGTCGCCGGACGAATTCGATAGGCAGTCATTCGTCAGAAAGGCCACCAGGAGGAACCCGACTGCTTGGCGGCCTTGGCCTCCTTCTTGCGGCGGCGTTCCTTCTGCTTCTCGGGTTCGCCGAGATCGGCCTGCGCCTCTTCCGGCAGCTTGCGATATTCGACCGGCGGATCGCTCAGGTAGCGGCGCTTGTCGGAATAGGCGCCCTGCTGCAGCCGGCGGGCTTCGCGGTAGGCCTGCGTCTGCTCGGCACTCGAAAGTTGCTTCGACGTCGTGTGCTGGTTGGCGAGCGGCGAGCGGTAATGCGGATCGTTGGCATTGGCATCCGCCTCATCACGCAGGCGCTCGCGCATGTCCTCGGGATTCTCCAGCCATTCCGGATTATCCTTGGAGGATACCGATTGCTGCGGGTTGGCCAGCGCCATCTTGTCCTTCGGCACGACGAGGCCGCCGCGCGGCTGGTAACGGATCTTCTTGGCGTCCTTGTTATCCGGCTGGATCATGACGGCATTGCCGAGGTCCTCCACCAGCTGCTCGCCGGCGGACTTGTCCGTGCCGTAGGTCGGGCCCATGCAGCCGGTCAGAAGGAGGCTGCCGCCGAGGAGCCCGAGAAGGCCGGTACGCACCCGAATATTTCGCGTCATTCCCATGAATACCCTTCCAGCAGGCCGGTACGCCGAATACCTGTGACACGGCAAAAGTCCGCCGTGCCATGGCGGAACAATCCGACCATTTTCAGGCAGCATTACCGGATGACGTCCTCAAGCGCAATTCATCCGGGCAAATCGACGGCCGGAAAGCACCGGCCGTCAACAGGCACGCCCGTCAGGCGGCGCGGCGGAAGCCGATCTCGCGGAGCGCCGCGGCATCGCGCGCCGAGACGTCCGGGTAATCCGCATCCGAACCGACATCGGTTGTGATGCGCCAGGAACGGGCGCACTTGGTACCCTCGGCCAGCTTCGGTTCGACGGAGACCTTGGCGACTTCGGCAAGGCGGAAGGCATCAGTCGGGCCTTCGCCGGCGACGACCGTGATGGCGGAGGTGATGCAGATTTCCGCGAAGTCCTGGCCTTCCAGCGCCTTCAGAAGCTCCGCATCGCCAACATGGACGACGGGAGCCGCTTCCAGCGAGGCGCCGATGCGCTTTTCGCGGCGCTCGATCTCCAGCGCGCCGGTGACGACCGAGCGCACGTCGCGGATCTTCTCCCACTTGGCTTCCAGCGCATCGTCGCGCCATTCGGCCGGCACCGCCGGGAACTGTTCCAGATGAACCGAAACGGCATCCGGCTTGCGCGACAGCCATGCCTCTTCCATCGTGAAGGGCAGCATGGGCGCGAGCCAGGTGACGAGGCACTCGAACAGCTTGCGGATGACCGAAAGCGCGGCGCGGCGCTTCAGCGAGGATGGGGCGTCGCAGTAGAGCGCATCCTTGCGGATATCGAAGTAGAAGGCCGAGAGCTCGACATTCGAGAAGTCGATGAGCGCACGGGCGATCTTCTTGAAATCGAAGGCGTCGTAGCCCTCGCGCACCAAACCGTCCAGGACGGACAGCCGGTGCAGCATCAACCGCTCCAGTTCCGGCATGTCGGCAAGGGCGATCTCCTCGCCGGTGTCGTGCGCCAGCGTGCCCAGCATCCAGCGCACGGTGTTGCGCAGCTTGCGGTAGGCGTCGATATTGGTCTGGATGATCGTCTTGCCGAGGCGCTGGTCTTCCCAATAGTCCGTCGTCATGACCCAGAGGCGCAGGATGTCGGCGCCCGATTCCTTCATCACGTCCTGCGGCGAGACGACGTTGCCCTTCGACTTCGACATCTTCTCGCCCTTCTCGTCCATGGTGAAGCCATGGGTGACGACGGCGTTATAGGGCGCGCGGCCACGCGTCGCGCAGCTTTCGAGCAGCGAGGAATGGAACCAGCCGCGATGCTGGTCCGAGCCTTCGAGATAGACGTCGGCAGGCCATTTCAGGTCCGGGCGATCTTCGAGGGTGAAGGTGTGCGTCGAACCCGAATCGAACCAGACGTCGAGGATGTCCATGACCTGCGCCCAGCGGGCCGCGTCATGCTCCTTGCCGAGGAAGCGCTCCTTGGCGCCTTCGGCGAACCAGGCGTCCGCGCCTTCCTTCTCGAAAGCTTCGAGGATGCGGGCGTTGACGGCATCATCCACCAGCACCTCGCCGTTCTCGTCGGCGAAGATGGCGATCGGCACGCCCCAGGCGCGCTGGCGCGAGAGCACCCAGTCCGGGCGGCCCTCGATCATGGCGCGCAGGCGGTTCTGGCCAGCGGCGGGCACAAAGCGGGTGTCGTCGATGGCGGAGAGCGAGCGCGAGCGCAGCGTGGTGCCGTCGCCGAGTTCCTTGTCCATATAGACGAACCACTGCGGCGTGTTGCGGAAGATGACCGGCTTCTTGGAGCGCCAGGAATGCGGATAGGAATGCTTGAGGCGGCCGCGGGCGAAGAGCATGTTCACGGCGATCAGCGCCTTGATGACGCGCTCGTTGGCATCGCCCTTCTTGCCGTTGTCGTCCATGACGCGCGCGCCGTCGAAGCCGGGGGCATCGGCGGTGTAATAGCCGGCGTCGTCGACCGGGAACGGAATCTTCGAGGAGATGCCGCGCGCTTCCAGTTCGCGGGCCTTCGCCGTCCAGGCGTCAAAGTCCTCGCGGCCGTGGCTCGGCGCGGTGTGCACGAAGCCCGTGCCGGCGTCGTCGGTGACATGGTCGCCGTCGAGCAGCGGAACGGGGAACGTGTAGCCGAGGCCCTTCAGCGGATGGGCGCAGGTGATGGCGGCGAGTTCTTCCGGCGCGACGTCACGCACGAACTTGAAGGTGAGCTTCGCCTTGGCGGCGGCCTCGTCGGCAAGGCGCGTCGCGAAGATCAGCTTCTCGCCGGGCTGCGGGCCGAAATCGTTCTGCGCGCTTTCGACCTCGTAGAGGCCGTAGGGGTAGCGCGAGGAGAAGGCGATGGCGCGGTTGCCGGGGATCGTCCAGGGCGTGGTCGTCCAGATGACGACGAAATTGTCCTTGAGATCGGCCGGGCCTTCGACGACCGGGAACTTCACCCAGATCATGTCGCTCTCGACATCCGCATATTCGACCTCGGCCTCGGCCAGCGCCGTGCGCTCGACGACCGACCACATGACCGGCTTGGAACCGCGGTAGAGCTGGCCGCTTTTCGCGATCTTCAGGAGTTCACCGGCGATGCGGGCTTCCGCATGGAAGTTCATCGTCGTGTAGGGCTTCTCGAAATCGCCTTCGATGCCGAGGCGCTTGAACTCCTCGGTCTGGATCTTGATCCAGCCGCTGGCGAAGTCACGGCATTCCTGGCGGAACTCGTTGACCGGGACCTCGTCCTTGTTCTTGCCCTTCTCGCGGTACTTCTCCTCGATCTTCCATTCGATCGGAAGGCCGTGGCAGTCCCAGCCGGGGACGTAATTGGCATCGTAGCCGCGCATCTGGAACGAGCGGTTGATGACGTCCTTCAGGATCTTGTTCAGCGCATGGCCGATATGGATGTTGCCGTTGGCATAGGGCGGGCCGTCGTGCAGCACGAACTTTTCACGGCCGGCGGCGGAGGCGCGCAGCTTCTTGTAAAGTTCCATCTTTTGCCAGCGGGCCACCGTTTCCGGCTCCTTCTGCGGCAGGCCGGCGCGCATCGGGAAATCCGTCTGCGGCAGGTAGAGGGTGGACGAATAATCGACTTTTTCAGGTGTATCGGTCATGGATATAGCTATCGTCTCGTCGCGCGGGTTTTCGCGCATGCGGGGGAATATCTGTCATCTGCACCGGCGATGACGGCGGGGGCGCTGTCAAAAACGCCCGAAATCCCGGACCTTCCGGCCTCGCTCAGAGCGCGCGGAAGGCCGGGCCACTAATTCGCAGGGCGATGGTCGGCCGGTGGAGCATCATGCGCGCGGTCTTACGGCCTTTTGGGCGTTTTGAAAAGACGGCGGGCGTATATTTGGGGGGCCGCTTCCGGCTGCCCCTCATCCGGCCTGCCGGCCACCTTCTCCCCGCAAGCGGGGCGAAGGGATATGCCGCGCCGATTTCCCCAAATCTTCATCGTTGCGTTGGGCTAGTTCCCTCTCCCCGCTTGCGGGGAGAGGGTTAGGGTGAGGGGCAACGCCAAGCCTACAAACCTCAGAAACAGAGCCGCCGGTCGATATCCCCGAGCGGCCGCACGCCGGACAGCAGCGCCCGCGCCTCCTCCTCGTCGCGCTTCATCTGCACGACGAGCGCATCGAGGCCGTCGAATTTCAGCTCGTCGCGCAGGTGGCCGAAGAAGGAGACGGCGGAGACTTCGCCATAAAGATCGCCGGAGAAGTCGAAGAGGAAGGTTTCGAGCAGCGGCGCGCCGTTGGCATCGACGGTCGGGCGGCGGCCGTAGCTGGCGACGCCGTCGTGGAGGCTGCCGTCGGGGCGGCGGAAGCGCACGGCATAAATGCCGTTGCGCAGCTCCACTTCGGGCGGAAGCTGCATGTTGGCGGTGGGGTAGCCCAGCGTGCGGCCGAGCTGCTTGCCGCCGATCACCTCGGCCTCGACCGTGTAGCGGTAGCCGAGCTGGCCGGCCGCTTCCGCGACGGCGCCCTTGCCGAGCAACGCGCGGATGAAGCTGGAGGAGATGACCGAAGCGTTCTCGTCGCGGAAGGCATCGACCAGCGTGACGCCGAAGCCGTTCTCCTCGCCGGCCGCCATCAGGAACGCGGGGCCGCCCTCCCGGCCCTTGCCGAAATGGAAATCGAAGCCGGTGACGACCTCGGAGGCGTGCAGCCAGTCGAGAAGGATGCCACGGATGAAATCATGGGCCGAGATTTCCGAGAAACCGCGGTCGAAGGGATATTCGATGACGGCGGCAAAGCCCATGCCTTCGAGAATGCGCGCCTTCAGCGGCGCGGGCGTCAGGCGGAAGACGGGATGCTCGGGGCGGAAGACGGTGCGCGGATGAGGCTCGAAGGTGAGGACCAGCGCCGGAACACCGCGCTCGGCCGCGATGTCGAGCGCCCGTTGCAGAACCGCCTGGTGGCCGCGATGCACGCCGTCGAAATTGCCGATGGCGATGACGCCGCCGCGCAGGTGCTCCGGCAGCGGCTGCTTCGTCTCGTTCCTGTGAAATACCGTCATGACGACCGTCTCCGTCCGGTCACTGCAACCGGGGCATCCACCACTTCGGGTGGGCGTTCTCGCGGGAAAGGAAGGCGGCGAGCCTATCCTCGTCCGTCACGCCGCCCTCGACATAGTGCTGGGCATGGATGCCGCCGGAAATGTAGAGGACGTCGAGGCCGTAGCCTTCGGCGCCGCGCACGTCGGTCGGCATGCCGTCGCCGATGGCGATCACGCGGGACATGTCGAAATCGCCGCGCACCGCGCGCGCCTCGGCCAGCGACTTCTCGTAGATCGGCCGGTGCGGCTTGCCGGCGATGCGGGTCGCGCCGCCAAGCTCTTCATAAAGCTGCGCGAGCGCACCGGCGCAGACGATGAGCTTGTGGCCGCGCTCGACCACGAGGTCCGGATTGGCGCAGATGAAGGGCAGCTTGCGCGCGGCAAGTGCCGAAAGCTCCGCGCGGTAATCCTCGGCGGCCTCCACCTCGTCGTCGCGCAGACCAGCGCAGACGATGGCGGCGGCGTCCTCCAGCCCGACCGGCTCGACATGCAGTCCGTCGAGCAGCGGCATGTCCTTGTCGGCGCCAATGAAATAGATCTTCTCGGGACCCTCGGCGATGAGGGCGCGGGTGACGTCGCCCGAGGTGACGATGCGGTCATAGGCCTCGTCCAGCACGCCCAGCCCGCGGATCTGCACCTTCACGCCCGGATGGGGACGCGGCGAATTGGTGATGAGCACGACCGTCAGGCCGGCGGCGCGGGCCTCGGCCAGCGCCTCGGAAGCGTAGGAGAAAGCCTCGACGCCATTATGCAGGACGCCCCAGACGTCGCAGAGCACCACGTCGTATTGCGAGGCGATGTCGCGGAAGGATTGGATGCGTTGAGCCATCAGGGTTTTCCATGTCGAGGTCGAGCCCGGCTGACATTGCAAAGCGACGCCAAGAAAACAAGCCTCTTCCCGCAATTTTGCCCCATCCACAGGGAAACGGTCGAAATTTCATATGCCTGCCTTGATGACATGCCAAAGCGCTCCCATCTGCCGGCTGCGGTAACCATTCCGGCCGAAATAAATTCGCGGCGTCGTTCTTGACTCGAAACCCGCCGCCGCCTATCTCGGCATCGCTAGCACTCCTGAACGGTGAGTGCTAACATCAATCCATCGGATCCGTTTCGTGATCCGCAATGTCATTCGATCGAGGGATAAGACAATGGCAAGCACCACCTTCCGCCCGCTTCACGATCGCGTCGTCGTTCGTCGCGTCGAGTCCGAAGCAAAGACCAAGGGCGGGATCATCATTCCGGACACCGCCAAGGAAAAGCCGCAGGAAGGCGAAGTCGTCGCCGTCGGCTCCGGCGCCCGTGACGAATCCGGCAAGGTCGTCGCGCTCGACGTCAAGGCTGGCGACCGCGTTCTGTTCGGCAAGTGGTCGGGCACCGAAGTCAAGCTCGACGGCGAAGACCTTCTGATCATGAAGGAAGCCGACATCATGGGCATCATCGGCTGATCTGCCGATAACCCTTTTCCAATTCAGCTGATATCTCTTCAGGAGTTCTCACAATGGCAGCCAAAGAAGTAAAGTTCGGCCGCACCGCGCGCGAAAAGATGCTGCGTGGCGTCGACGTCCTCGCAGACGCCGTGAAGGTAACGCTCGGCCCGAAGGGTCGTAACGTCGTCATCGACAAGTCCTTCGGCGCTCCGCGCATCACCAAGGACGGCGTTTCCGTCGCCAAGGAAATCGAACTGGAAGACAAGTTCGAGAACATGGGCGCCCAGCTCGTTCGCGAAGTCGCTTCCAAGACCAACGACATCGCCGGTGACGGCACGACGACCGCAACGGTTCTCGCCCAGGCCATCGTTCGCGAAGGCGCCAAGGCCGTTGCCGCCGGCATGAACCCGATGGACCTGAAGCGCGGCATCGATCTCGCCGTCGCAGAAGTCGTCAAGGATCTCCAGGCCAAGGCCAAGAAGATCAACACCTCGGAAGAAGTCGCACAGGTCGGCACGATCTCCGCAAACGGCGAAAAGCAGATCGGTCTCGATATTG
Organism: Shinella sp. 1A1; assembly: GCF_055379515.1. Lineage (NCBI taxonomy): Bacteria > Pseudomonadati > Pseudomonadota > Alphaproteobacteria > Hyphomicrobiales > Rhizobiaceae > Shinella > Shinella sp. 1A1. The sequence continues at coordinate 1,595,605 of NZ_AP039672.1, read as the reverse complement.
CCGAAGCCATGCAGAAGGTCGGCAACGAAGGCGTCATCACGGTTGAAGAAGCCAAGACCGCCGAAACCGAACTCGAAGTCGTCGAAGGCATGCAGTTCGACCGCGGCTACCTGTCGCCCTACTTCGTGACCAACCCGGAAAAGATGGTCGCCGACCTCGAAGACGCTTACATTCTCCTGCACGAGAAGAAGCTCTCGAACCTCCAGGCCATGCTGCCGGTTCTCGAAGCCGTCGTCCAGACCGGCAAGCCGCTGGTCATCGTCGCTGAAGACGTCGAAGGCGAAGCCCTCGCGACCCTCGTCGTCAACAAGCTGCGTGGCGGCCTCAAGATCGCTGCCGTCAAGGCTCCGGGCTTCGGCGACCGCCGCAAGGCCATGCTCGAAGACATCGCCATCCTGACGGGCGGCACGGTGATCTCCGAAGACCTCGGCATCAAGCTCGAAAACGTCACGCTCGACATGCTCGGCCGTGCGAAGAAGGTTTCGATCTCCAAGGAAAACACGACGATCGTCGACGGTGCCGGCCAGAAGGCCGAAATCGAAGGCCGCGTCGCGCAGATCAAGGCCCAGATCGAAGAAACCTCCTCCGACTACGACCGCGAGAAGCTGCAGGAACGCCTTGCCAAGCTCGCTGGCGGCGTTGCCGTCATCCGCGTCGGCGGCTCGACGGAAGTCGAAGTCAAGGAAAAGAAGGACCGCATCGACGACGCTCTCAACGCGACGCGCGCTGCCGTTCAGGAAGGCATCGTACCGGGCGGCGGCGTAGCCCTGCTCCGTTCTTCCACGAAGATCTCCGCCAAGGGCGAGAACGACGACCAGGAAGCCGGCATCAACATCATCCGCCGCGCCCTCCAGGCCCTCGTTCGCCAGATCGCGGAAAACGCAGGTGACGAAGCTTCGATCGTCGTCGGCAAGATCCTCGACAAGAACGAAGACAACTACGGCTACAACGCCCAGACCGGCGAATACGGCGACCTGATCTCGCTCGGCATCGTCGACCCGGTCAAGGTTGTCCGCACCGCCCTGCAGAACGCCGCTTCGGTTGCCTCGCTGCTGATCACGACGGAAGCCATGATCGCCGAGCTGCCCAAGAAGGACGCTCCGGCTATGCCGGGCGGCATGGGCGGCATGGGCGGCATGGACATGATGTGATAGGCGACAGCCTTCACATCTGAGCCAAACCGGTTCAGTTCGGAAAGGGCGGTCTTCGGGCCGCCCTTTTTGCTTGCGGGTTCTTGCCGAAGAAATTTTCCAACCGTGCAATAATTGACAAAAAAGCCGTTGATGGTAGCAAAAAACTAACTATAACAACGCCCCAAGTGAACTTTAAAGATTCACCCGGGGTTCAGGTGCTGGTTTTCGACACGACCGGTCGGCTGTGCTGCCAGAATTCCCTCAGTCCCATGAAGCCGCTGCAAGCTCCGGAGGGAGCCCGCCGCGGTTTTCGCGCGTACGTCCGATCCGAAGATCACAGGAACCGGACGCAGTTCAGTACATGAGAAAGTGGTTCGGCGGGCTTCGAGAGGAATGTCAGCCGGATTTTTCGTTTTCAACATGTCACGCTCGGCGAGCGGATGTGCGGATCAAATTCGGGCGGCTGCCGTGGGGTCGTAAGTGTTCAAGATAATCAAGACCGATCTCTCGTCGCCTTTCCTGCCGGGTTCGATGGACTTCGACGAAGCGGACAACGAACTGCTGACGCAATATTGCGTGACGGAGCGCTGGACCGGCGACCTTTCCAACGGCCTCTTCATGCTCGGCGAAAAGGCCGCGCAGGCGCATGGCCTGCCGCTGCGCCCCTGCGGGCTGCTCAACCTCATCCGTTGCTACGAGCCGCTCGACCGCACGCGCGTCCTGGAACTTTTCGAGCAGGCCGCGGCTTCCTCATCGTCCTTCTGCTTCTCCACCACGATCCATGTCGACGGCGCGCCGCGCCAGCCGGTATTCTGCGTCGGGGAATCGACGGGACTGGAAGAGAAATACGCCGGCAGCATCATCGGCGTCTTCATCTTCCCCCGCTTCCAGATCGACCTTGCCGGCCGCCGCTTCCGGCGGCAGTAGGCAGGAACCGAAAGACCAGCCGCTTCAGGCGGCTTCGCTGGCCGTTCCGCCGGGGCGGATGCGTTCGACCGGAACCGGACGGCCAAGGAAATAGCCCTGCGCCTCGTCGCATCCTTCGCTGAGCAGGATGTCGAGCTGGCTGCGCGTTTCCACGCCTTCCGCCAGCACCGGCACGCGCAGCGTCTGCCCGAGTGCGAGGATCGCGCGGATGATCGCCTTCGCCTCGGGGCTCGCCTCCACCTCGCTCATGAAGCTGCGGTCGAGCTTGATCTTGTCGAAGGGGAAGGCGCGTAGCGTTTCGAGCGAGGAATAGCCCGTGCCGAAGTCGTCGATGGCGATGGTGACGCCGAGGGCCTTGATGCGGCGCAGCGTGTTGAGGGCGCGCTCCTTGTCGCCGATGATGGTCGATTCGGTGATCTCCAGCTCCAGGCGGTGCGGGCTGAGGCCGGTTTCCTGCAGCACGCGCTGGACGAGATCGGCGACATCCGCATTGCCGAGCTGGACCGGCGACAGGTTGACCGCGATCTTGTGGTCACTGTTCCAGGTCGCGGCCTCACGGCACGCCTCGCGCAGCACCCATTCGCCGACCGGCAGGATGGCGCCGCATTCTTCCGCGATCGGAATGAACTCGCCCGGCGGAATCGTGCCGCGCACGGGATGGTGCCAGCGCAGCAGCACTTCGTAGCCCACCGTCTCGCCGGAATTCACCGCCTTCTGCACCTGGTAGTGAAGCTGCAGCTCGTTGCGCTCGACGGCCTGCCAGAGATCGTTGGCGATCAGGCGGCGGCTGCGGGCGGCCTCGTCCATCGACACTTCGTAGAAGCAGACGGTCTCCGTCAGGGCGTCCTTGGCGCGATACATGGCAAGGTCGGCATTGTTGAGCAGGGCCTCGATATTGTCGGCATCCTGCGGATAGATCGCGACGCCGAGGCTCGCGCCGGGCTTGATGTCGTAGCCGTCGATGCGGATGTCCTCGGTGAGGCAGTTTTCGAGGCGCTGGAGGAAATCGGTAAGGTCCGACATGTCCTCGAATCGCTTGGCGGCGGCGAATTCGTCACCGCCGAAGCGGGCCACCGTCTCGTCCGCCCCGAGGCAGGCCTGCATGCGCCGCGAGAGCGTCGCGAGGACCTCGTCGCCTGCCGCATGGCCGCGCGTGTCGTTGACTTCCTTGAACTTGTCCAGATCGATGCCGATAGCGGCCACCTTGCCGCCCGATCGCCGGGCGGAATCGAGATCGGCCTCGAGCCGGTTGTTGAAGCTTGCGCGGTTCGGCAGGCCCGTCAGCCCGTCATGGCGGGCGAGGAAGGAGATCTGCTCTTCCGAACGCAGGCGCTCGGAAACGTCCTCATAGGTCGCCACCCAGGCGCCGTCCGGCAGCGTGCGGTAGCGCAACTGAACCGACACGCCGCTCTGCAGCTTCTCGACGATCACGCCGCCATCGTTCGCCTGGATCGCGGCGCGGCGGCGGGCGTAGGCATCTCGCGCCTTGGTCTGCCAGACATCGGGATCGGCATAGATGTCGGCGACGCCCTGCTCGACAATCTCGCGCAGGGTCATGCCCGGCCGGATGCGATCGCCGGGGAAGCCGAAGATTTCACTGTAGCGCCGGTTGGCAAGAAGCAGGCGCTCGTCCTTGTCGAACAGGCACAGGCCCTGCGACATGTTCTCGAGCGCGAGATCGAGGTTCTTCGTCACTTCGGCCAGCCTGTCGGCATCGGCCTTCTCCCTGGTGACGTCCTTGCTGATCTTGGCGTAGCCGACCAGCACGCCGCCCGCATCATGGATCGGGTCGAGCACGACATTTGCCCAATAGCGCGTGCCGTCCTTGCGATAGCGCCAGCCCTCGCCCTCATACTTGCCTTCCTCGCGGGCGATGCGCAGAGCGCGTTCAGGCGCACCCGCCGCGCGATCCTCCTCGCCGTAGAACTGCGAGAAATGCCGGCCGACGATCTCCTGCGCCTTGTAACCCTTGTGGCGCTCGGCACCCTCGTTCCAGTTGGCGACGCGGCCCTCCGGGTCGAGCATGCAGATGGCGTAATCCTTGACGCCCTGCACGAGCATGGCGAACTGGCGGGTGCTCTCCGTCGCGGTCAGCTCGGCCTGCCGGGCGAAGACGGCGGCCGTCAGGCCGGTGAAGAGCAGCGAGAAGGCCACCACCGCGATCAGCGGCACCATCAGGCCGGTCGAGATCAGCGTATCGTCGCTCACCGGCATCAGGCCCGGCTGGAAGGTCACGGCGGTCATGGCGGTGAAATGCAGGGCCACCACGCCGAGCGCCATCAGCACGGTCGCCAGCGCCCTGTCGCGCACGCGCTGCTGCGGACGCATGCAGACGAGAAGCGACAGCGCGCCGAAAAGGCCGGCACAGACGACCGAGACGGCGACATAGACGGCATCCCAGCCGAGCGTGCCCGGCAGTTCCACCGCGCTCATGCCGATGTAATGCATGGAGGTGATGCCCGCGCCGAGCAGCAGGCCGCCGGCGATGACGGCGGCGCGGCCCGCGACATAGGTGGCAAGCGCGAGACCCGCCGTCGTCACGACGATGGCGACGCCGAGCGAAATCAGCGTCAGCTTCATGTCGTAGCCGATGACCATGCCGGGATCGTAGGCCAGCATCGCGATGAAATGGGTCGCCCAGATGCCGAAGCCGCTCGACGTGCCCGCCGCGCCCAGCCAGAGATTGCGCGCCCTGCCTTCGGCGACCCACGCCCTCTGCGCCAGCGTCACCGCGACATAGCAGGACAGGAAGCAGATGAATGCGGCAAGCACGACGAGACGAAGATCGTGCTCGACGACGATGCAGTTGAGAATGCGCAGCATGGGAACACCGGGCGGGAGGGCAAGATGGCACCACAGAGCCCGGCAACCTTAAAGACTTTGTGAATCGGCCCCGCATCCCGGCGGATTCCTGCCCGCCCGTATCCATTCGTGCTTAACAAATATCAAAACGGCCAACCGGCTGGTTTGCCACGGCAATTCCGCTCAACCCCGGATTTCAGAGCGTCAGGGCCTTGAGGTCCGCAGCCGGGTCTTCAAGCGCCGCCCTGTCCGGCGTGCGGCCCATCTCGATCAGCTTCTTGCCGACCACATAGGCTTTCGCATCGTTGACCGCGTCGACCGCGATCAGCCTGCCATCGCGGAAGTACCAGACGGAAACGCTGCCCTCGCGCTGGCCGGGCCGCACGAGGGTATCGTCGAAGCCCATGCAGAAACCGGCGATCTGCAGCTTCACATCATATTGGTCGGACCAGAACCACGGCTTCGGCACATAGGGCGCATCGCCGCCGGCGATGACGGCCGCAGCGGCCTCCGCCTGATCGACCGCGTTCTGAACGGATTCCAGCCGCACGCGATTGCCTTCGAAGGGCAGGACGGTGCAGTCGCCCATGGCGAAGATCGCGGGATCGGACGTGCGGGCATGGGCATCGACGACGATGCCGTTGGCGACCTCCAGCCCGGCATCGCGAGCGAGCCGGTCATTGGCCGCCACGCCGATGCCGGCGATCACCACATCCACCGGCAGCACGAAGCCGTCGGAGAGCTCCGCGCCCGTGACGCGGCCGTTTTCGCCGAGAAGGCGGACGAGGCCGGTCTTCTCGCGCACATCGACGCCGCGGGCCATGTGGATCGCCTTGAGGATCGTCGCCGTCGCGGGCGATGCCACGCGCGCGAGGATGCGGTCGGCCATCTCGATGACGGTGACATGCAGCCCCCTGCCCCGCGCGACGGCCGCCGCCTCCAGGCCGATATAGCCGCCGCCGACGACGAGCGCCCGGCGGCCTTCCTGCATTTCGAGGCCGAGGCGGTCGGCATCGCGATAGTCGCGCACGGTGAAGACGCCATCGAGGTCGCCGCCGATCTCGGCCGGCAGGCGGCGGGGCGTCGCGCCGGTGGCGAGCGCCAGGAATTCATAGTCGAGCGTCGAGCCGTCGCTGAGCGTCACGCGCTTTGCCGCACGGTCGATGGCGGTAACCTCCGTCGACAGGCGAAGGTCGACGCCGTTGTCCGGGTACCAGCTTTCCGGGCGGAACATCAGGCGCGAGAGGTCTGCCTCACCGAGCAGGTACTTCTTGGAAAGCGGCGGGCGCTGGTAGGGGTGGCTCGCCTCGGCGGCGACGATGGTGATCGGCCGCTCGTCCTTCAATGCGCGCAATTTGGCAACCAGGGCAAATGCGGCCTGGCCGCCGCCCGCTACAACCAGTCTTCCCGTCACGATATTTCCGTCCGTCCTTGTTTTCACCGAGACGTAACCCGCCCGGCCACGCGGCGTCAACGCACCGCAACCGCGCGGGCCAAGCCGGCATCAGGGCTTCGCAGGAATTTCCAGGCCCTTCTGCGCCGCCGGGCGGGCAAGGCAGCGCTCCAGCCAAGCCATGACGGCGGGGAAGCCCGCATAATCCAGCACCTCGCGCCCGCCATAGAAGACATCCGCGCCGCGCACCCACGGGAAGGTGGCGATATCGGCGATGGTATATTCATCGCCCATGATCCATTGCCGGTCCTTCAGGCGCTCTTCCAGCACGGAAAGCAGGCGCTTCGATTCGTCCCTGTAGCGTTCGACCGGATAGGAATTGTTGGCGACCTTTTCGGCGGCGAACTTGTGGAAATGACCGAACTGGCCGAACATTGGCCCGATGCCGCCCATCTGGAACATCACCCAGCACAGCATCTCGTAGCGCGCGGCGGGATCGGCCGGAATGAGCTTGCCGGTCTTCTCCGCGAGATAGACAAGGATCGCGCCCGATTCGAAGAGGCCGATCGGCTTGCCGCCCGGCCCGTCCGGATCGATGATCGCGGGAATGCGGCCGTTCGGATTGAGCGACACGAATTCCGGCGACTTCTGCTCGTTGCCGCCGAAATCGACGCGGTGCGGCTCATAGGCGAGGCCGAGCTCTTCCAGCGCGATCGACACCTTCACGCCATTCGGCGTCGGCAGCGAATAGAGCTGAATGACATCGGGATTCCTGGCGGGCCATTTCTTCGTGATGGGGAAGGAAGACAGGTCGGACATGGGAACTCCTTGCGGGTGGGAGTTCATAGATAGGGCAGGCCGCCGGGCGATGTCAGGGTGACGTGGCGGGAAATTTGCGAAGGGTGAGGGTGCCAGCCCCTCATCCGGCCTGCCGGCCACCTTCTCCCCGCAAGCGGGGCGAAGGAGACGTGTGGGACCGGTTTCCCGCCCCTCGACGTGTTTCCGTCAAGCTTGCCTGCGATGGGACGGAAAACGGTGCGGCATACCCCTTCTCCCCGCCTGCGGGGAAGGTCGCGGCAGCGGGATGAGGGGCAATCCAGCCCCTACAGCGCCCCGCGCACCCGCTCGATGATCTCCGCCACCACCACATCGCCCTCGTGCTCCGGCTTGCGCGCACGCACGAGGCAGGCTTCCGATTTGAGGATCACGCCGTCGGAGAGGATCTTCAGGTGGTTGGCGACGAGCGTCGAGCCGGTCGAAGTGATGTCGACGATGATGTCGGCCGAGCCGGAGGCCGGCGCGCCTTCCGTGGCGCCGAGGCTCTCGACGATGCGGTAGAGCTGGATGCCGTGATTGCCGGAGAAGAACTGCTGCGTCAGCCGCCAGTATTTCGTGGCGATGGTCAGGCGCCGGCCGTGGCGGGCGCGGAAATCCGTGGCGACGTCGCCAAGATCGGCCATGGTGTCGACGTCGAGCCAGATCTCCGGCACGGCGACCACGACATCGGCATGGCCGAAGCCGAGGCGGGCGCAGAACTCGACGCGGGCATCGGCCTCCGCCAGTCCCTCGCGCACGAGATCCTCGCCGGTCACGCCGAAATCGACGGTGCCGTTGGCGATCTCGCGGGAGATCTCGGAAGCAGAGAGGAAGGCGATCTCGATATCGTCGCGACCCTCGACGCGGCCGCGATAGGAACGGTCGTTGCCGACGGCGGCGACGGTGAAGCCGGCGCGGGCGAGGACGGCGGAGCTGTCCTCCTTCATGCGGCCCTTGGAGGGAAGACCGATGGTGATGGTCATGCGGCGGCTCCCCCGGCGCTTGCGATACGGTCGAGCCAGAGCGAGAAGCCGACGGCCGGGATGCGCTCCTTTGCGCCGAGCAGCGTCAGCAGCCGGTCGAACCGGCCACCGCCGACGAGCACAGACGTCTCACCGGCGGGCGTGATCTCGAAGACGAGGCCGGTATAGTAGTCGAGCGGACGGCCGAAGGCGGCGCGATAGATGATCGTCGCCGGATCGACGCCTGCTTCGCGCAGCGCCGTAACGCGGGCGTCGAAACGCTCCAGCGCCGCGCCGAGCGAAAGGCGGGCCTTTTCCGCGAAGGCGGCGAGCGCATGCGGCGCGTCGGCAAGGCTCAGCTCCAGCGCCAGGAATTCCTTGAGCAGCGCCAGCGTGCGGCTGTCGAGCCGCGTACTCGCCAGTTCGCGCTTCTCGCGCAGGCGGCGGGCGATGGCGGCGGGGCCGCGGCTGGCATTGGTGGAATAGCCGGTAGCCTCCATCGTCGCGTCGATATGGGCGATCAGCTTCGCCTCGTCGTCGAGGATGCCGAGGCGGGCAAGGCGCTCGACCTCCGGGCCGAAGACGCCGGACGGGGCGGGATCGGACAGGTCAGCGATCAGCTTCTGCAAGTGCGCCGAATTGCCGAAGGCATGGATGAGACGCTTCTGCCAGCCGGCCGGCAGGCCGCAGGCGGCAACGACCGCCTCGAAAATTCCCTGATCGCCGAGCGTCACGGACAGCGCCATGCCGGGAAGCCGGTTGCCGATAACATGGAGCGCATCGCGCACGATGCGCGCATCGGCGCGGGCGATATCCGGCTCGCCGAGATCCTCGATACCGGCCTGGTAGAATTCATTCGCGCCGTCGCGGCGCTGGCGGAAGACCTCGCCGAGATAGGAATAGCGCCGCGGCGTGCCCGTCGCCGTCTCGATGTGGCGAAGGCAGACGGGGATGGTGAATTCGGGACGCAGGCACAGGCTCTTGCCGGTCTCGCTCTCCGTCATGAAGATGCGCCGGCGCAAATCCTCGCCCGCCATGTCGAGGAAGGGTTCGGCCGGCTGGATGACCGGCGTATCGACGCGCTCCGTGCCGAGCCCTTCGAGGTCGGCGACGAGATCGGGCGCGAAGGCGGGCAGGTTCGTCAGGGGCATGAGAAACGCTCCGGGCGCGGGGCGGCAAGTCCCCCTCTGCCTGCCGGCATCTCCCCCACAAGGGGGGAGAAAGATAAAGGCTTGCTCACCGTCTCAAATCGAATTCGGAGGGTGCGGCACAGTAAGCCCCTCCCCCTTGTGGGGAGGGGTTGGGGAGGGGTCTTCCACACGCCCATCACCCCTGCCGCGCCCGGTCTTCGGCCTGCGCGTCGAGGATTTCGCGGACCTTCGCAACCAGATCGGCCTCCGGTACGGAAACCTGCGCGACGCGTGCTTCGCGCCAGGCGATGTTGTCCTCGATCTCGCCGGAAAGGCGCTTGCCCTCGATCAGGTCCTTGATCTGCACGAGGCCTTCCACACGCTCGTCGCCGCCCTGGATGATGGCGATCGGTGCGCCGCGCCGGTCGGCATATTTGAGCTGGTTGCCGAACTTCTTCCAGTTGCCCTGATACATCTCGGCGCGGATGCCGGCGGCGCGAAGCTCCTGTGTGAAGCGCTGGTAGCGGCCCATGCTCTCGATGTCGCCGTCCATGACGGTGACGAGGACGGGCGCGATCACCTCGTCCTGACCGAGTTTGCCGAGGTTCTTCAGCGCCGTCATCAGGCGCGAGACGCCGATGGAGAAGCCCGTCGCCGGCACCGGCTGGCCCATGAAGCGGGAGACGAGGCCATCGTAGCGACCGCCGCCACCGACGGAACCGAAGACGACCTTCTCGCCCTTCTCGTTGGTGACGGCGAACTGCAGCTCGGCCTCGAAGACCGGGCCGGTATAATATTCGAGTCCGCGCACAACCGACGGGTCGATCTTGATGCGGTCCGGACCATAGCCGGCCGAGGTGACGAGATGGCCGATCTGGTTCAGCTCGGCGACGCCTTCGCCGCCCTTCGTGGTGCCTTCGACGAGCCTGGCGAGATCCGCTGCGCTTTCCGCATAGTCCTTGATGCCGACGAAGAAGAGCACCTTCTCGATCTGTCCGGCATCGAGGCCGGCGCCCTTGGTGAAGTCGCCGGATTCGTCCTTGCGGCCAGCGCCGAGCAGGAGCCTGACGCCCTCCGGGCCGAACTTGTCGAGCTTGTCGATGGCACGCAGCACGGTGAGGCGCGCGCCGGCCTTGTCGTCGCCGCCGAGACCGATCGCCTCCAGCACGCCGTCGAGCACCTTGCGGTTGTTGACGCGGATGACGTAGTCGCCGCGGGCGATGCCGAGCGCTTCCATCGTGTCCGACATCATCATGCACATCTCGGCATCCGCCTGCACGCCGGCCGCGCCGACCGTGTCGGCATCGAACTGCATGAACTGGCGGAAGCGGCCCGGGCCCGGCTTCTCGTTGCGGAAGACATAGCCCGCGCGATAGGTGCGGTAGGGAAGCTGGATCTCGTTGAAATTCTCCGCGACATGGCGGGCGAGCGGCGCCGTCAGGTCGTAGCGCAGGCTCATCCACTGGTCGTCGTCGTCCTGCAGCGAGAAGACGCCCTCGTTCGGGCGGTCGCTGTCGGGCAGGAACTTGCCGAGCGCGTCGGTATATTCGAAGAGCGGGGTTTCGACGGGGTCGAAGCCGTAATGCTCGTAGACCTCGCGGATCTTCGCCGTCATCTCGTTCACGGCGCGGATGTCCGCGGCGTCGCGGTCGACGAAGCCGCGCGGCAGGCGGGCTTTCAGCTTCTGGGGCTTTTTCTGCTTTTCGCTCATCGGGATACCCGAAATTCCGTATTTCCGTTGCGGTTTCCCTAGCGGATTGAAGGGGCAGCGGCAAGGGCGCAGGTGCTTGCAGAGGGGCAGACACGGCATCCTTGCGCGCACCCCTTTTCTTTTGCGCGGCGTGCGCCTATCTCTCCTGCCATGAGACAGGTCCTCTTCGTCCTCGCCATTTTCGGCGCCGTCCTTTCCGGCTGGGTGCCGGCGGTCGCCGCGACGATGACGGCCGCGCAGCCGGCCGGGATGCACGCCATGCACCACATGGCCGGCGAGGATGGCGGCGGAGAGCATGGCAAGGCGAAGCCGTCCGCGCATCCTCTCGCCTGTTCGGCCTGTTTCGCCATCGAAGCCGCCCGGCTGGAGCCGATCGGCCGCAATCTCGACATTTCGAGCCCGGTTTCCGCAGCCACGCCGCAACTGGCCGGCCTTGCGCTTCCCCCGCTCGATCCCCCTCCCCGGTCCTGACGACGCTTGACTGATATCCGGGGCGCCCACGCTCCGACCATCAACCGTATTCAGAACTGGAAATCATCATGAACGCAAAGAACATGCTTCTCGGCGCGGCCCTCGCGCTTACCTTCACCATGCCCGCAATCGCCCAGGATGCCGCCGATCATTCCGGCCATCAGGGCATGACGATGGGCGAGGCCACGGGCGACCAGAGCGCGTCGACCAAGGCCTTCGTCGACGCCAATGCGAAGATGCACAAGGGCATGGAGATCGAATTCACCGGCAATGCCGATGTCGATTTCGTGCGCGGGATGATCGCCCACCACCAGGGCGCCATCGACATGGCGAAGGTCGAGCTGGAACACGGCAAGGACCCAGCCATCCGCAAGCTCGCGGAAGACATCGTCAGCGCCCAGGAGGGTGAGATCAAGATGATGGAAGAGTGGCTGGCCAAGAACGCCAAGTGAGCCAATAGGGAGGCCCGCCGCAAGGCGGGCCTTTTCCGCAAAGGCAGTCGTGGACCTTCGGGGCAGGCCGGGTGAGGCCGGAAAGCGCGGATCGCCTTGCGGCACGGCATGCGGAGCCGCCCGAGGACGCCCGTTCATCCTGCGCGCTCATCGTCGCGCCTGGCCCGAAGGCCCACGCCGCATGGCATGACCGCCATGCAAGCCCGTCAAACAGATCCTCCGCCGGCGTTAGCCGCTACTTGCCCGCGCGCTGCCGCTGGGCGGACGCCTCGACCAGCGAGGCCGCAATGACGCGGGCCATCATGAGGCTGGTTTCACGGAGATCGGTATTGCTGCCGCTGCGTGCCGAGCGGATGAGACGAAAGCCCTCGCGGAGCATGATCTCCTGCGCCTTGTCACAGGCCCATGGCTCAAGTCGAGAATCATCGAATGCAGGTGCGTTTGGCGACATGTTTCCCCTCATGTCAGATCATGCAGCACAAAGCCGCGCGCCACGACTACGCACGTGCGAATCGACCCCAGAACTTCCGATGTATGGTTGTGCCGCTCAACCTTAAGCTACATGATTCGTTGTAAAATCAAATAGCGTTTTGCCAAGGCAATACCGGATTTATGGCCGTGCGAGCAGATTTCTCTTCTTTTCGACTTCCGCGCGGCAGAAGCAGCCTTCCACGTGGTCGTTCACGAGGCCCATGGCCTGCATGAAGGCATAGACGGTGGTGGGGCCGACGAAGGTCCAGCCACGTTTCTTGAGATCCTTCGAAAGGCGCACCGAGGTCGGCGACGTCGGATTGGCGGAAAGCGTTTCCCAGTCCATGCGGGCCGGGCGCTCCTCCGGCTTCGGCTCGAAGCCCCAGAAGTAACGGGCGAGCGTGCCGAACTCCTCGCGCAGCGCCTGCGCCCTGCGGGCATTGTTGATCGTCGAGACGATCTTGCCGCGATGGCGCACGATGCCGGCATCGGCAAGGCAGCGCGCGATATCCGCATCGCCGAAGGTCGCGACCCTGTCGAAGTCGAAGCCGGCGAAGGCGGCGCGGAAGCCTTCCCGCTTGCGCAGGATGGTGAGCCAGGAAAGGCCCGACTGGAAACCTTCGAGGCAGATCTTCTCGAACAGGCGGTGGTCGCTGGTGACCGGATGGCCCCACTCCTCGTCGTGATAGCGGCGGTAGTCCTCGAGCCCGCCGTGCCATGCGCAGCGCGTCCGCCCGTCCTCGCCCACCACCAGCCCGCGTTCCGTCATCGCCGTCTCCGTTTCCTGTTTGTTCCCGTTTACCACTTATCAACCACATTTGGAAAGCGGGCAATAACCCTACTCAAAGCTTTATCCGCCTCCCGCAATGCGAATGAACCGGCGTTTACCATTCGCTTCATCCAAGGGTGCAAGCATTTCTGCGAACCGGCGCCATTTCTTTCTTCCGGCGCATCCCGGCGACGATCAGTAGCGAGTACGTCCGATGTTGATACGAACCCTTCTTGCAGCCACCATCCTGGCCACCACGACCAATGCCTATGCGGGCGACCGCTACACGAGCCGGCCGCCGGTCATCGTCAGCCCCGACCTTGCCGCCCCGTGGCTGATGCAGCTCACCGGCGAGGGCGTGCAGCCCGCCGTCAACAGTCGCCGCATCGTCCAGCGCCAGCGGGTAGAGCAACGCCGCGTCATCCGGCGCGACGGCGCCCGCGTCGAGCAGGTCGCCGTGACGAGCCGCGCTCAGAACCCGGTCCGCTCGAGGATCGACCCGATGTACCTGCCGCAGCTCGTTTCCTACGACAGCAAGTACAAGGCCGGCACGATCGTCATCGATACCAACAACCGCTTCCTCTATCTCGTGCTCGGCGACGGCAAGGCACGGCGCTATGGCGTCGGCGTCGGCAAGCCGGGCTTCGAATGGGCCGGCGCGCATACGATCACCCGCAAGGCCGAATGGCCGAGCTGGACCCCGCCGAAGGAGATGATCCAGCGCGAGGCCGCCAAGGGCCATTACCTGCCGGCCTTCATGGACGGCGGGCCAGCCAACCCGCTCGGCTCGCGCGCCATGTATCTCGGCTCCACGCTCTACCGCATCCACGGCACCAATGCGCCCTGGACGATCGGCTACGGCGTCTCCTCCGGCTGCATCCGCATGCGCAACGAAGACGTCGTCGATCTCTACGAACGCGTGAAGGTCGGCACCAAGGTCATCGTGATCTGACGGTTCGCCTTCCAGCAATCGCAACGCCTAAAGAACATCTCCGGCTGCCCTGCGGCCGGAGATGTCTGCTTTTCCGGCAACAGATGCCGAAGAAATCCGCCCTTACAACCGTCTTACTGCCGGCAAGCCGGCTTGCAATCGGTCAAGACTCTCGGCTAGCCTTACGATATTCAAGGAGTGAGAGGGACTATACCATGCGGAAATACGCATCGATCTTGCTGGCGGCGACGGTTGCTGCCACGGCGATGATGCCGGTCACGCCGGCAGGCGCCTTCCCGGGCGCGCAACCGGGCGACCGGATCGAGACGGTGTCGACCGTGACGCTCGTCGCGCAGCCCATGAGCAAGAAGCAGGTGGCGCAGAAATACAAGCGCACCAAGGTGCGGTTCGTCACCGATCAGGCGCCGGGAACCGTCATCGTCGATACGAACAACAAGTATCTCTACTACGTCGAGGGCAAGAATCGCGCGACGCGCTACGGTATCGGCGTCGGCCGCGACGGCTTCGGCTGGTCGGGCGTGGTGAAGGTCGGCCGCAAGGCCGAATGGCCCACCTGGACGCCGCCGGCCGAGATGCGCCGCCGCGAGGCCAAGAAGGGCCGCATCCTGCCCGTCGTCCAGCAGGGCGGCGAGGACAACCCGCTCGGCGCCCGCGCGCTCTACCTCTACCAGGGCGGCCGCGACACGATCTTCCGCATCCACGGCACGAACCAGCCCTGGACGATCGGCCAGAACATGTCCTCGGGCTGTATCCGCATGATGAACCAGGACGTGGAGCACCTCTATGCCCGCGCCGATATCGGCACCAAGGTCATCGTGGTCGGTCCCGGCAACAAGCAGGGTGCGATCCAGTACAACGACCGCGGTATCGACTTCCTCGGCACGCTGTTCGGCTTCGGCGGCTGATCGCCGCCGACCTTATCAAGATAGGCGATGATGCCGGCCGTCAGGCCGGCATTTTCATGGCCAGGGCCGTAAGCGCCGCCGGCTTTTCCCCGCCATAAGCCCAGTCGAGCAGCTCGACCGTATGCAGGATCGGGATCGCCGTTCCCGTGGCGATCTGCGTGATGCAGCCGATATTGCCGGTGGCGATGAGATCGGGCTTCGTCGCCTCGATGTTCTTCACCTTGCGTGCCTTCAGCTTGCCGGAAATTTCGGGCTGCAGGATGTTGTAGGTGCCGGCCGAGCCGCAGCACAGATGCCCTTCCGCCGGATCGCGCACGGCAAAGCCGGCCTTCTTCAGCAGCGTCTTCGGCAGCATGGTGATCTTCTGGCCGTGCTGCATGGAGCAGGCCGAGTGATAGGCGACCGTCAGCCCCCTCGCCTCCTGCTGCGGCAGGTCGAGGGTGGCGAGATATTCCGTGATATCCTTGGCGAGCGCCGAGACGCGCGCGGCCTTTTCCGCATAGGCGGGATCGAGGCGCAGCATGAAGCCGTAGTCCTTGATCGTCGTGCCGCAGCCGGAGGCCGTGACGATGATGGCGTCGAGCCCGCCCTTCTCCCCCTCACCGAGCCAGACGTCGACATTGCGCCGCGCCGCTTCCAGCGCCTGCTCTTCACGCCCCATATGATGGACGAGCGAGCCGCAGCAGACCTCGCCGGCCGGCGCCACGACCTCGACGCCGAGGCGGGTGAGCAGGCGGATCGTCGCCTCGTTGATCTCCGGCTTCAGCACCGGCTGGGCGCAGCCCGAGAGGATCGCCACCCGGCCGCGGCGCGGGCCGGCGGCGGGATGCGTGCCGGGCCTTGCGCTGCCGGATGCTTTCGGCAGGCTGCGCGGCGCAAGGTCCAGCATCGCGCCGAAGGGTTCGAGTGGCTTGAAGCGCTTGAGGAGGCCGGCGAAGGGGCGACCGAGATTTGCCGCCTTCAGCGCCAGACGGAAGCGGCCGGGATGGGGCAGCACCGCTGCCAGGATGTTGCGTGTCAGCCGGTTCCAGAAGGGTCGCCTGTACGTCTCCTCGATATGCATGCGGGCATGGTCGACGAGATGCATGTAGTCGACGCCGGAGGGACAGGTGGTCGTGCAGGCAAGGCAGGAAAGGCAGCGGTCGATATGGGTGACGACCTCGGCATCCGCCGGCCGGCCGTTCTCCAGCATGTCCTTGATGAGGTAGATGCGGCCGCGCGGGCTGTCGAGTTCGTTGCCGAGCGTCACATAGGTCGGGCAGGTGGCGGTGCAGAAGCCGCAATGCACGCATTTGCGCAGGATCTTTTCCGATGTCGCGACATGGGGGTCGGCGAGCTGCTCGGCGGTGAAGTTGGTCTGCATCAGCGGGCGCCCTCCGAGGCCGTGGCATACCCCCCTCTGCCCTGCCGGGCATCTCCCCCACAGGGGGGGAGATCGGCTGGGGGCAAGGCAGTGCCACGATTCAATCTCCCCCCCTGTGGGGGAGATGCCCGGCAGGGCAGAGGGGGGTGAACAGCGTGCATCGTCATCATTTCCTCACCCCACCATCCGCGACCGGAACAGCCCGTCCGGATCGAAGCTCGCCTTTACCCGCGCCTGAAGCATCGCGACCGCCTCGGCCTGCGGCTGGAACGTCTCGGTCGCCGCCAGCGCCTCCGGCCGCGCGCGCAGCAGCGTCGCGTGCCCGCCGCCGACGGCCTTGACGTAGCGGCGCAGGAGTTCCGCCTCGGGATCGGCCTCCATGCGCAGCCAGACGAGACCGCCCTGCCAGTCGTAGAAGGCATCGACGCCGGCTTCGAGGCGGAGCGCGGCGACGAGCTGCTGGCCGGCGAGCGGCGCGACGGAAACGCGCCAGAGCGGGCGCGGCGTGCCGTCGGCATAGGGCGCGCCGTCGCGAATCTCACGCCAGAGGCGGCGCGAGCCCTCTTCCTCCAGCCGCGTGACGGCGCCGAAGCCGGCCATGGCGGCCGCAAGCTTTTCCGCGCGGACAGCGACCGAGGCGGCAAGCCCTTCGAGGCGCAGCACGGTGGCGGCGCCATCCGGCAGCGCGCCGCCGGCAATGCGGCCGCACACGCTTTCAGGAAGGTGGGCGGCGCCCGATACCTCGACGGACATCGACATGGCCGTCGCCATGGCGGCGGCGGCTTCCGCATCGTTGAGGTTCGAGACGACGAGCGTGACGGCGGTTTCCGGCACCGGCAGAAGCCGGAAGGTGACCTCCGTCATGAGCGCCAGCGAGCCGTGCGAGCCGGCGAGCAACTTCGCGAGATCGAGGCCGGTGACGTTCTTCATCACCCGCCCGCCCGCTTTGACGATCTCGCCTTTGCCGTTGACGAAGCGCACGCCGAGCAGGCTGTCGCGCGCCGCGCCGGCCGTAAAGCGCCGCGGGCCGGAGGCATTGGTGGCGAAGACGCCGCCGATGGTCGGCAGGCCCGACGTGCCGAGCACGCCGCGCAGGTCGTTCGGCTCGAAGGCGAGCATCTGGCGCTTTTCGGCAAGGGCGGCTTCCACCACCTCCAGCGGCGTGCCGGCGCGGGCCGTCATGGTCATTTCCGCCGGGTTGTAGGCGACGATGCCGGAAAGGCCGCGCGTCGAGAGCACGTCCGCGCCTTCGGGCGCCGGATGCAGGCTGCGCGTGCCGCCGCCGCGAATGACGAGGGGCGTCTTCGAGAGAGCGGCGACCTGGACGAGGCGCGCGGCGGCCTCTTCGGAAAGCGGTTCGTGGATCGGCGTCATGCGGCGGGGCGCCCTTCGAGCGGGAAGACCTTGGAGGGATTGAGCAGCCATTGCTGATCGAAGGCGGCGCGCACCGCCATCTGCTGGGCAAGGTCGGCCTCGGCATATTGATGGCGCATCAAGTCGCGCTTCTCGATGCCGACGCCGTGCTCGCCGGTGAGGCAGCCGCCCGCATCGACGCAGAGCTTCAGGATATCGTTGCCCGCCGCCTCGGCGCGCGCGGCGTCTTCCGGATCGTTGGCGTTGAAGAGGATGAGGGGATGCATGTTGCCGTCGCCGGCATGGAAGACATTGGCGACGCGCAGGCCGTATTTGGCGACGATCTCCGCCGTGCCACGCAGCACATAGGGAAGCTGGCCGAGCGGCACCGTGCCGTCCATGCAGATATAGTCGGCGATGCGGCCGGTGGCGCCGAAGGCGGACTTGCGGCCCTTCCAGATCAGCGCCGCCTCGGTGGCGGACTGGCTTTCCTTGACGACCTTGACGCCGTGCCGGCCGGCGATCTCGATGATACTGGCGAGCATCGCGTCCATCTCCGCCTCGGAGCCCTCGACCTCGACGATCAGCAGCGCCTCGACATCCATCGGATAGCCGGCATGGGCGAAGGCCTCGCATATCTCGATGGCCGGCTTGTCCATGAATTCGATGGCGACGGGGATGATGCCGGCGCCGATGACGTCGGCGACGCAGGCGCCCGCCTCCTCCGATGTGTCGAAGCCGAAGAGCACCGGGCGCGCGCCCTCGGGCCTTGCGATCAGGCGCACCGTCGCCTCCGTGACGACGCCGAGCTGGCCCTCGCCGCCGCAGACGACACCGAGCAGGTCGAGCCCGCCGGCATCGAGCGCCTTGCCGCCGAGCTCGACGATGGTGCCGTCGATCAGCACCAGCTTGACGCCGAGCAGGTTGTTGGTCGTCACGCCGTATTTCAGGCAATGCGCGCCGCCGGAATTCATGCCGATATTGCCGCCGATGGTGCAGGCGAGCTGCGAGCTCGGATCGGGCGCATAGAAATAGCCGTCGGCGGAGACGGCATCGGAAATCGAGAGGTTCGTGACGCCAGCCTGCACCGTGGCGGTGCGGTTGGCGTAGTCCACTTCGAGAATCTGCGCCATCTTGGAAAGGCCGACGACCACCGCGTCCTCCTGCGGGATCGCCCCGCCGGCAAGCGAGGTGCCCGCCCCGCGCGGCACCACCGGCACGCCGTAGCGATGACAGTATTTGAGGACCGCCGCCACCTGCTGGGTCGTCTCCGGCAGCGCGACGGCGAGCGGCAGGCGGCGATAGGAGACGAAGGCGTCCGTCTCGAAGGGAACCAGCTCGCGCGGCTCGTGCACGAGACAGCCTTCCGGCAGGAGATCGAGAAGATCAGCGACGATCTCGCGGCGGCGCGACAGCACCGCCGGACGCGGCTCGAGAAAGCCTATCTGATCCATGCCTTTCGCCTCCCTCGCCTTTTTACTGCGGCATTTGCCATGCAGAAACACTGGGCATTTCCGCCCCTACTCCCCAAGTGGTCCATTTTCTTTACCACCTTGTCCCGGCCAGTGCAAACCCATGCCGTCGCCATCGTCCGCCCGAGAGAGAGGTGGATCGTGCCGCGATCGCATTGACCGCCTGTGACACGAATGCGACAGTCGCCCGGACCGGAGTCGACGCCCCGCGCGCGCCTTCGATCGGCAGGCATGAGGAGGAAAGCATGCGCACATCGTTCACGGCCGTCTCGGCCCTTTTGCTGCTCGCGGGCTCCGCCTTCGCCGAAGACGTGTCGAACCTCAATCCCGGCATCACGACATCCGAGCTTCTGGCGACCGCGCCGGTGCACTGGGTTTCCGTGGAGCAGATCGAAGCTTCGCTGGAGGGAGAAGCCCCCATGGCCGTCGGCTTCGACGTGGACGATACGGTGCTCTATTCCAGCCCCTGCTTCTACTACGGCAAGATGAAGTATTCCCCGGCCTCGGAGGAATATCTCGGCATGGATGCCTTCTGGACGGACATCCACACCAACAATTGCGACCAGTATTCCATTCCGAAGGAGGTCGCGCGCAAGCTGATCGACATGCATACGGCGCGCGGCGACGAGATCTTCTTCATCACCGGCCGCACCCGCGGCAGCGGCGGCGAGACGCTGACCGGTGCCATCAAGAAGGCCTTCGGCATCGAGAAGATGAACGACGTCGTCTTCACCGCCTCGTCGGAGAACAAGGTGGAATTCCTGAAAGACCACAAGCTGAAGATCTATTACGGTGACGCCGACAGCGACATGAAGGCGGCGCTCGCGGCCGGCATCCGGCCGATCCGCGTCATGCGGGCGCAGAACTCGACCTACAAGCCGGAGCCGAAGAACGGCAAGTTCGGCGAGGAAGTCATCGCCAATTCCACCAATTGAACCGCAGGTGACGGAGACGGCGCGTGACAAATCTCGGCGATCTTGAAATCTTTTCCCGCGTCATCGCCATGGGCAGCATGTCGGCGGCGGGGCGGGCCCTCGGCCTTTCCCCCGCCGTCGTCTCTAAGCGCGTGAAACGGCTGGAGGAGCGGCTCGGCACGCGTCTCTTCCAGCGCACGACGCGGCAGATCTCGCTGACCGAGGCCGGGCAGGGCTTTTACGAGCGCATCGTCGGTATCCTCTCGGGCATCGAAGAGGCGGAAGCCTTCGTTTCCGGCCGCTCCGGCGCGGTGCGCGGCTCGCTGCGCATCTCCGCGCCGACCTCCTTCGGCCGCATGCATATCGCGCCCCATCTCAAGGGCTTCATGGACAGCTATCCAGAGCTGGTGGTCAACCTCGTCCTCACCGACGACTTCTCCGACATCGTCGGCGGCGGCTTCGACCTTGCGATCCGCATCGGGGAACTGTCGGATTCCTCGCTCGTCGCGCGCCGGCTCGCGCCCGTGCGGCGCGTGCTCTGCGCATCGCCCGATTATATTGCCCGCCACGGCACGCCGGCCTCGATCGAGGACCTCGCGCATCATGTCTGCCTGCCGCCGCATACCCAGGACGCTTGGCGGCTGGAGGGGCCGGAGGGCAGCGTCACCTATCGCCCGCACGGACCGCTCTACACCAATTCCAGCGAGGTCGTGACCGAGGCCGTGCTGTCCGGCCTGGGCATCGCGCTGCGCTCGACCTGGGATGTCGGCCCGGCGCTGAGGAGCGGCGGGCTGCGGCAGGTGCTGCCGGGCTACGAGGGCTCGCGCAACGTGGTGCTGTCGGCGGTCTATCCGAGCCGGCAGTTCCTGCCGGTCAAGGTACGGCTCTTCATCGACTATCTCGCCGAGCTCTACGGCCATCAACCCTATTGGGAACATTGAGGCCGGGGGCGGCTCCCCTCAGTGCCGGTCCTCTTCCGCATGGCGGTGGCGGATGGCGCGCACGAGCAGCCACATGCCGAATATGACGAACGGCACGGCGATGCCCGTCAGCGTCTCCGGCTTGATCGGCAGGCCGAGGCCGTGCGCCGCCTTCGCCACATAGCCGAAGAGCCCCACGACATAATAGGAGATCGCCGCCACCGACAGGCCCTCGACGGTCTGTTGCAGGCGAAGCTGCAATTTCGCGCGGCGGTCCATGGAGTTGAGCAGCGTCGAATTGAGCTGTTCCAGCTCCACGTCGATCCAGCTTCGAAGCAGGGCCGTGGCGCGGGCGAGCTTGCGCGAGAGGTTCGCCTGCCGCTCCTCGACGGACTGACAGGTCCGCATGGCCGGCGCCAGCCGGCGCTCCAGGAAGAAGCCGAGCGTCTCGTAGCCCGGCACCGCCGTCTCGGCCAGCGTGCGGATGCGCTCCTGCACGATGCCGTAATAGGCGCGGCTCGCGCCGAAGCGGTAGAGGCTGAGCGCGGCGTTGGCCTCCAGCTCGGCGGCAAGGCGGGTGATCTCGGTGAGCAGTTCGTCGGCCTTGTCGCGGGCGTGCTGCTTCATGGCATTGGTGATGCCGGTCAGCCCGTCCTCGATGCGGCGGATGTCAGGCGAGAGCGACTGGGCGAGCGGCAGGCCCATCATGGCGAGCGTGCGGTAGGTCTCGATGTCGAGCAGGCGCTGGACAAGCGCGCCGCGCCCGGCCTCCGTCATGCCGCGGTCGATGACGAGGATCTGCGTCAGCCCGTCGCCGTCCTGGCGGAAGTCGGTGAGAACGACGCCCTGGCCATTCTTGATCTCGCTGTAACAGAGGCTCGTCGGATCGAAAGCGGAGATCGCCTCGCGGGTTTCCGGCGAATCCGGCCGAATTTCGAGGCGGATGCCGGAGATCAGCGTGCCGGGCGGCGAGAAGCTGTCGCCGAAGGGATGGACGGGCACCTCGCCGCCGAACTTTTCCGGCACCGGCGCGTCCCAGAAATAGGTCGAGAACTCGGTATGGCGCTCCCAGCGCAGCGTCCCTTGCCCCCAGCTCAGCGCGTGGTGGCTGGAATCGCGGCCGGGCGGCGAGATGCCGCGCGAGCGTGACAGCTCCGCCATGACGGCATGGTCGACCGCCGAGCCGCCCTCCGTGAGGAACGCGAGCTGGAAGATGACGCGCGGCGACGGCACCAGCGCATATGGTCTTGCGTGAATTTCCCCGAGCGCCTGCGCACGCGCGGTCGCCTGCGGAAAGGCGAAACTGCCCTTAGCCATGCCTGCACCTTCCCCTCATGTGCAACAGCATAGTCTTAACAAATGTCAGGGATGCTGAGATAGGGCGCATTGACGCAGGTCCACAGGCATGAAGTGGACAAGATTGTTGACCAGTTTCCGCCCGCATTGGTAGTGTCGCAGCGTGACCGACACCGCCTTCGACCTTTTCGCCCGCATCAGCCATAGCCGGACCTCGGACGAGGTCGTGCGGCAGATCGAGCTTCTGCTGCTCGAAGGGATCTTGCGCGACGGCGACCGGCTGCCCGGCGAGCGGGAGCTTTCCAAACGCCTCGACGTCTCCCGCCCGATCCTGCGCGAGGCGCTGAAGGAGCTGGAGAACCGCGGCCTGCTGATCAGCCAGCACGGCGGCGGCACCTATGTCGCCGACATCATCGGCCAGGTCTTCTCGCGCCCCGTCGTCGACCTCATCGCCCGCCACCAGCGGGCGACGGAGGACTATATCGAATACCGCCGGGAGCTGGAGGGCATCACCGCGGAGCTCGCCGCGCGCCGCGCGACCGAATACGACCGGCAGATGCTGACCCGCATCATGGAGGCGATGCGCGCGGCCCATGCCGGCAGTTCCTTCGATGCCGAGCTCGAAACCGACGTGGAGCTGCACAACGCCATCGGCGAGGCGGCGCACAATATCGTGCTGCTGCACACGCTGCGCGCCTGCTACCGGCTCCTGGCGCAGGGGATCTTTTTCCACCGCCACCTCGTTTTCTCCTCGGAGGAAGCGCGCGGACATCTGCTTGCCCAGCACGAGGCGATCTATTCCGCCATCATGGCGGGCGACGGACAGGGCGCGCGGCAGGCCGCCCAGGCGCATATGGACTATATCGCCGCCGCGATCAGGGAAGCCGAGCGCAGCGGGGAATGGCAGAGGATTTCCCAGCTGCGCATGCAAAAGCGCGGCCTTCCCCCACAAGCCTGACTTGCGCCGCAAATCTCGCGCAAGCAAGATGGCCGATAACGACTCAGAGCACGCTTCCCGGCGGGAGGCCGGCAAGAGGAATGAAGAAGACCTTGAACATTCTCAACCGCATCGCCAGTGACGTCCATCTCATGTTCCGCAGGCCCGTGCGCGAACAATATGGCGCGCTGTGCTATCGGGTGAAGAAGAAGAGTCCGACGGTCGAAGTCCTCCTCATCACCAGCCGCGACACCGGCCGCTGGATCATTCCGAAGGGCTGGCCGATGGACGGCAAGACGGCCGCGGCGGCAGCCGCGCGCGAAGCCTGGGAAGAGGCCGGTGTGAAGGGCGCCATCAGCGACGAGCCGGTCGGCAGCTATCACTATCTGAAGGGGCTTGCCGGCGGGATGAAGGTCGATTGCCGGGTGCGGGTCTTCCCGCTCGTCGTCGACGACGTCTGCAAGAATTTTCCGGAAAAGGGCGAGCGCCGCGCCGAATGGGTCGACTGTGCGGAAGCCGCCAACCGCGTGCAGGAGCCCGGTCTCAAGACGCTGCTCCTCGCCTTCGAGCGAAAAATCCTCTCCGAGATCGCGGCCATCCCCAAAAACGGCCCGCCGGACGCCTGAAAAGCCCCTGCCGGGCCGTTGTCATATTGCCGACGAAGCCCTGAGGCGATAGTGCGAGGGGCTTTGAAACGGAGCAGCATGAATGGCGAATTCTCAGGTCCAGCTTCGCAAGCCGACGCTGGACAAGGATCTTGAAAAACTCACCTATACCGAACAGGCCACGCAGTTCGTGCTGCGCTCCTGGGCGGGCGTGGGGATTTCACTCGTCTTCCTGCTGATCGCCATGGTCGTCGCCAGCACCTTCGCCACCGGCACCGCGGGCGTCCTGGTCATCGCCGTCACCGCCGCCCTTGCCGCCTACATGGCCATGAATATCGGCGCCAACGACGTGACGAACAATGTCGGCGCGGCCGTCGGCGCGCGCGCCATGAGCATGGGCGTCGCCCTCGTCATCGCCGCGGTCTTCGAGATCGCCGGGGCGCTTCTGGCCGGCCAGGGCGTGGCGCAGACGGTCGCCTCGGGCATCGTCGACCGCTCGGCCTTCCCGAACCCCGAGACCTTCGCCTGGGCCATGATGGCCGCCCTCGTCTCGGCGGCGATCTGGATCAATATCGCGACGCTCGCCAATGCGCCGATCTCCACCACCCACGCCATCGTCGGCGGCGTCATCGGCGCGGGCGCGGCGGCGAGCGGCTTCCATACCGTCCAGTGGGACGCCATCGCCGTCATCGTCATAAGCTGGACCGTTTCGCCGATCCTCGGCGGTGTGATCGCCGCGGCCTTCCTCTATTTCATCAAGGAAACCATCATCTACCGCGAGGACAAGATCGCGGCGGCGAAGACCTGGGTGCCGGTGCTCGTCGCACTGATGGCCGGCGCCTTCGCGGCCTTCCTCGCGAATGGCGGCACGACCGGCTCCTTCGGCCTTTCCTTCCGCGACGCGATGCTGATCGGCCTCGGCTTTGCCGTCCTCACCTATGTCATCACCCGGCCCATCGTCCGCCGCCATGCGGAGGGTCTCGACAACCGCAACCAGTCGCTGCGCACGCTCTTCCGCATTCCGCTGATCTGTTCGGCCGCGCTCCTTTCCTTCGCGCATGGCGCAAACGACGTCTCCAACGCCGTCGGGCCGCTCTACGGCGTGGTCTCGGCGCTGCGCTCCGGCGTATCCGGCGAGGGGTCCGCCATCCCGCTCTGGGTGATGGTCATCGGCGCCGTCGGCATCTCGCTCGGCCTGCTGCTCTTCGGCCCACGCCTCATCCGCATCGTCGGCAGCGAGATCACCAAGCTCAACCCGATGCGCGCCTTCTGCGTGGCGCTCTCCTCGGCCGTCGCGGTGCTGACCGCCTCCGCCTTCGCCATCCCCGTCTCCTCGACGCATATCGCCGTCGGCGCGGTCTTCGGCGTCGGTCTCTTCCGCGAATGGTATACGCGCAATTCCGGCCGCCGCATCGACTATATCCGCAGCCGCGGCAACCAGGTCGCGCCGGAGCAGCCGCCGGTCAACACGGACGAGACGCGCCGGCGCTATCTCGTGCGCCGCTCGCATTTCATGACGATCGTCTCGGCCTGGATCGTGACGCTGCCCGTCTCCGCGATCCTCTCCGCCCTCGTCTTCCTCGCCCTCCACACGCTTTTCAGCTGAGACACGCCATGCGCGCCAATTACCGGATGCAGCGCCTCTTCACCGCTGACGCCCTTGCGGCGGGCACGGCCGTGGAGGCGTCGAAGGACCATTTCCACTACCTGACGAACGTGCTGCGCATGGCCGAGGGCGATGCCGTGCTGCTCTTCAACGGACGCGACGGCGAATGGCACGCGACGCTCTCCTTCCCGACGCGCAAGCGCCTCCTCTTCACACCGGTCGAGCAGACCCGGCCGCAGCCCGAGCCCTCGGACCTCCATTATCTCTTCGCACCGCTGAAGGTCGGGCGGCTCGACTATCTGGTGCAGAAGGCGGTGGAGATGGGGGCCGGCGTGCTCCAGCCCGTCATGACCCAGCATGTCCAAGGCAAGATCACCAGCCTGGAACGGCTGGAGGCCAATGCCGTCGAGGCGGCCGAGCAATGCGGCATCCTCTCGATCCCGCAGGTCGCCGCGCCGCGCAAGCTCGAAGATCTGCTTGCCGACTGGCCGCGCGAGCGACGGATCGTCTTCTGCGACGAGGGCCATAGCAGCCAGAACCCGTTGCCGGTTCTGCAGAAGATCGAGGAGCGCAGGCTCGCCCTGCTCGTCGGGCCGGAAGGCGGCTTTTCGGATGGCGAGCGCACGCTCTTGCGCAGCCTCGATTTCGTGACGCCCATCCCGCTCGGCCCGCGCATCCTGCGGGCCGACACGGCCGCGGTGGCGGCGATGGCCATCATCCAGGCGGCAATCGGCGACTGGCGATAGCCGGACTTGCACAAAAGCAAGAAAATCCACGCCCGTGAAAAAGTCGATTGGGTTTTTTTGAATCTGCCTTGAAAGGAATTCGCTTGCACCGCATCTAATTCCGGTTCAAGCACCCTCCCAGGCCCAGCGTTCTGCCGGGCGCCATCCGTTCAGAAGAAGACGCCCATGGCCCGTGACACCACCGATCAGACGCCCATCCGCTCCGTCGCGGACATGGCGGAGTATCTCGCCGACGGCTGCAAGCCGAAGGAAAAGTTCCGCATCGGCACCGAGCACGAGAAATTCGTCTTCTTTACGGCGGACAACAGCCCCGTCCCCTATTCCGGCGAGGCGAGCATTTCGGCGCTTCTCAACGGCATGCAGGCCAAGACCGGCTGGGAGCCGATCATGGACGCCGGCAACATCATCGGCCTTGCCGAACCCTCCGGCATGGGCGCCATCTCGCTGGAGCCCGGCGGCCAGTTCGAGCTTTCCGGCGCGCCGCTGGAAAACCTGCACCAGACCTGCAAGGAATCCAACCAGCACCTCGCGACGCTGCGCGAGATCGCCGAACCGCTCGGCATCCGCTTCCTCGGCATGGGCGGCAGCCCCAAATGGACCTTCGCGGAAACCCCGCGCATGCCCAAGAGCCGCTACGACATCATGACCCGCTACATGCCGAAGGTCGGCACCAAGGGTCTCGACATGATGTATCGCACCTGCACGATCCAGGTGAACCTCGACTTCTCCAGCGAAACCGACATGCGCCGCAAGATGCAGGTATCGCTGAAGCTGCAGTCCATGGCGACCGCGCTCTTCGCCTCCTCGCCCTTCACCGACGGCAAGCCGAACGGCCTTCTGTCTTGGCGCGGCGACATCTGGCGCGACACGGACAACAACCGCGCCGGCCTTATCCCCTTCGCCTTCGCGCCCGATTTCGGCTTTGCGGACTATGTCGAATGGGCGCTCGACGTGCCGATGTATTTCGTCGTTCGCGACGGCAAGTATCACGACTGCACGCACGTCACCTTCCGCCAGTTCATGGCGGGCGCCCTCAAGGGCGAGATCGCCGACTACGAACCGAATCTCGGCGACTGGACGAACCACCTCTCCACCCTCTTCCCGGACGTGCGCCTCAAGCGCTTCCTCGAAATGCGCGGCGCCGACGGCGGCCCGTGGCGACGCATCTGTGCGCTGCCCGCCTTCTGGGTGGGGCTGCTCTACGACGACGGCGCGCTCGACGCGGCCGAAGCGCTGACGCGCGACTGGACGGTCGAGGAAGTCACGGCGCTGCGCAATGCCGTGCCGGCCGAGGGCCTCAGGGCCGATTTCCGCGGCAAGCCGCTGCTCGATGTCGCCCGTGAGGTCGTGTCGATCTCGCGCCAGGGCCTCGCCGCCCGCGCCCGCACCAATGGCGACGGCGTGGACGAGACGATCTTCCTCGCCCCGCTCGACGAGGTGCTGGCCAAGAAGGCGACGCTCGCGGAAGACATGCTGGCGCTCTACAACGGCCGCTGGAACGGTTCCGTCGAGCCGGTCTTTTCCGAATACCAGTACTGAGTCCGACCCCAAGAAAGCTGTTTGCGCGGCCGAAATTCCCGTTATAGTGCAGGCACATGCTTGGTAATGGGCCTGCCAGTGGGCCTGCCGGCGGGAAAGGGTCTGCCATGCTTTCGCTCTACGACATGATGATGCAGGCGCAGAACGGCCATGCCGTCGACCTGATGGCGCGGCAGTTCGGGCTGGCGCAGGAGCAGGCCGTCAAGGCCGTCGCCGCGCTGATGCCGGCCTTTTCCGAGGGCTTCAAGCGCAACGCCGCCAATCCCTACGACCTCGCCGCCTTCATGAAGGCGCTGACGACGGGCGAGCATGCCAAATATTTCGAGGACATGAGCAAGGCCTTCACGCCGCAGGGCCTTGCCGAGGGCAACGGCATTCTCGCCCATCTCTTCGGCAGCAAGGACGTCTCCCGCGCCATCGCCGCGCAGGCGGCGCAGATGACCGGCATCGGCCAGGAGATCTACAAGCAGATGCTGCCCGTCATGGCCAGCACGCTGATGGGCGGGATCTTCAAGCAGTCGCTCGCGCCCTTCTTCCCCGGTGCGGATGCCGGCAAGGCGGCCGCCAATCCTTTTGCCGACATGATGCAGCAATGGGCCGAGGCGACGGGCCTTGCGAAGAAGCCGGAACCGGCGAACCCCTTCGCCGACAATCCCTTCGTGCAGGCCGCGCAGGACTTCTTCGGCGGCAGGAAGGAAGCGCCGGCCAATCCCTTCACCGACAACCCCTTCGCGAAAGCCTTCCAGGAAATGATGGCGGGCATGGCCGGCCAGCCGGCGGCCGAAAAGCCGAGCGCGCCGGAAGCCTCGCCCGCCGATTCGCTGAAGAGCCTCGTCAACACGATGTTCGACACGGGGCTCGAGATGCAGAAGGACTACCAGCGCAACATCGAGACGATCTTCGAGACCATGCGCGGCGGCGTGGAGCCGGACGGCGGCAAGAAGGCCTGACGATCAGGCCGCCGCCGCGCGATCCCTCTCCGCCTCGACCGGCACGTTGAAGCGCTCGACGATCGCCGCGAGCGAGCGCGTATCGCCCGCAAGCCCGGACATGCCGGCCGCCGTCTGCGAGACGGCCTGACGGTTCTGCGCCGTCACCTGCTCCATCTCGGCCATCGACCGGCTGATATCGCCGAGGCTGGAAGACTGCTGGTTGGCGGCTGCGGCGATCGAATGGATATGGTCGTTGATGCGGGCGACCTGTCCGGCAATGCCGGAAAGCGCCTCGCCCGTCTGCTGCACGAGATCGACGCCCTTCGCCACCTCGACACCGGACTTGGTGATCAGCGCCTTGATGTCCTTTGCGGCATTCGCCGAGCGCTGGGCAAGTTCGCGCACCTCTTGCGCGACGACGGCAAAGCCCTTGCCCGCCTCGCCTGCCCGCGCCGCCTCGACGCCGGCATTGAGCGCCAGAAGGTTCGTCTGGAAGGCGATCTCGTCGATGACGTTGATGATGCTGGAGATCTCGCGCGAGGCGCCCTCGATGCGCTCCATGGCCGCGACCGCATCGGAAACGACGCCGCTCGACTGGTCGGTGCTGGCCTTGGCCTCCGTCGCCATGCGGGAGGCCTCACCGGCGCGGGCCGTGGAGTTGCGGATCGCTTCCATCATCTGGCCAACGGCCTCGGTCGTGCGCTCCAGCGCCGCCACCTGGCTTTCAGTGCGCTCGGCGATGTCGCGGGCGGCGGCGTCGACATGGGCGACCTTGCCGTCGATCGAGCGCGCATTGCCGGAGACGGCGGCGATGGTTTCGGCAAGGCGCCGGACGGAGGTGTTGAAGTCGACACGCAGCTCGTCAAGCCCTTCGGCGAAGGCATGGCCGATGACGGTGGAGAGGTCGCCGGCCGAAAGGCGCTCCAGCGCGGTGCCGAGCGTGCCGACGGCCTCCTGCACCTGGCGCTGCTGCGCGGCCTTGGCGGCTTCCTGCGCCTGCTGCTCGCGGGCAGCATGGTCGCGCGCCTCGGTGCTGGAACGCTCCAGCGCCGCCTTTTCCAGCGCGGCGGTACGGAAGACGGCAACCGAGCGCACCATGTCGCCGATCTCGTCGGCGCGGTTTTCCTTCGGAAGCGCGATATCGGTATTGCCGGCGGCGAGCGCGGTCATCGCCTCGACGAGCTGGTGGATCGGCCGCGTCAGGGCGCGCGAGAAGATCGTCGCCGCGAGGATGGCAAGACCGATGATCGCGGCGGTGAGGCCGAGCACGATCAACGTGCCGCGCATCAGGCCCGCCGTCGCTTCCGCCCGGGTGATCTTGGCGATGACCGACCAGTCCGCCCCGCCGAAGGAGAGCGGCGATCCGGCGGCGTAAAGCTCGGTACCGGCCGCGTCGGCGATAATGCCATGGGCCTCGCTGCCGACCGGCAGGTTGGCGATGTCGAGGCGGACCTTCAGCGCATCGGGCTCCGGCGTGCGGGCCGAATCGGTCAGCACCGTGCCGTCGGCGCGCACCAGCACCGTTTCGCCCGTCTCGCCGAGGCCCTTGCTGTTGCCGAAGATGGCATCGATCTTGGCGTTCGGCACGCGGATCGCCATGATGCCGAGCGTGCGGCCGTTCATGGTGATGGGCGCGGCCAGAAAGGCCGCCGGCGCGCCGCCGAGCGCGGCATATTCGGAAAAGTCGGAAAAGACGATCGTCCCCGCATCCTTGAGCGCCATCGCATCCTTGAAGGCTGCGGCGAGGCCGCTTTCCTTGTAGGGGCCATCGAGGAGGTTCGTGCCGAAATCCTCTGCCTTGGCGACGGAATAGAGCACGTTGCCCTTCGGATCGATCATGTAGAGATCGGCATAGCCCTGCGATTCCAGATGCTTGCGGAAGGTGACATGGTACTGCTTATGGGAGCGGTCGAAATTATCCTTCTTCGCCGTGTCCAACAGGTAGCGCTCGGCCGGCGGGTTCGGGTTGTTCGCGATGTAGCGGTCGTGCAGTTCCTTCGCCGGATCCTTGCCGAGTGCGCCCCAGGCGCCGGCGAAACCGTAGAAGGCCTGGGTGGTCGGCATGGCGGTGGAAAGGCTGATGAGGTCGAGCTTCATGCCCTCCAGATAGGTCCGCGCCTCGTTGCGGCGCCCGTCGGCGGTCGCCTCCAGCTTCTGCATCACCTGCCGGGTCACGGTCTCCGCGCTGACGATCAGCGACACGGCGCTGGCAGCGCCGATTGAAAGAAGCGTGAGCACGGCAGCGGCAAGGGGCAGTTTACGCGAAATGCGCATGGCGATCCGTCCGAGGGCTAGAGCTGGGTCCGGCTCATCCGGAAGGCAGACGGCGTCATGCCCGCGGAACGGCTCCGCGGCTGCCATGGCAACGGTAGCCGAGGGTGGTTTACCTAAGGTAAAGCGGATTTTCGGGAAATAGCCCTTTGAAAAAGCCCGACGCGGACCTTGGGAGTCGCACGCCGGGCAAGCGGCAGGGTTATTGGCTCTCACCCTGCGGGGAAGTCAGGAACCGTCCGGGAGGGAAGGACGGCGCCGGAGGAAATCAGTCCGAGCGACCCTGGCGCACATGGCGGCGGGCACGCTCGCGCGCCACGATCGTCAGATGCAGGCCGGCATCGGAGAAGAAGGAGGCCGAACGGACGGCCTGGACGTCGCTGCGGCACAGGCCCATGTCGAAGAGCTGGTGGTCGTCGAGCTCGCTCAGCCGGTTGATCGCGCGGCGGTTCTGCCATGCACGAGCAAATCTGGCGGCGGCGTTGCGGACATGGACAAGAAGGCCGGAGACCTGGCGACGTTCCGCCGGTGCCTCGATTTCCATTCTGCGGTCGATCATGCGCATGGCATTTCTCCTTTCCGGCTCCGCGCACCATCGTCCTTCGATGGGGCCCGCGCGGCACCTGTGATCGTTCGCCGCCCGCAGGGTACGGGTGACGGTGAGGGGGAACTGGACTGCAAGAAGAGCCGCCGGCCGGGAGGTCTGGGCGAAGCGGCAGATCCTGTCGGCAATGGCTGGCGGACAAGCCATCGTTCGACAATCGCTTTTTCGCAGAAAGACATTGATCAGTCCAACGAATGTTTCTAATACTATCAATCAAACAATCTTATGAGTAACGTTATGTCCGCTCCGTTAGACATCGACCAGCTCCAGACCTTCGTTGCGATCGCGGATACGGGAAGTTTCACGCGCGCGGCGGATCGGGTCTTCAAGACCCAGTCGGCCGTGTCCATGCAGATGCGGCGGCTCGAAGAGCGTATCGGCAAGCAGCTTTTCATGAAGGACGGGCGCGGCAACAGGCTGACGGCCGAGGGCGAGCGCCTGCTCAACTTCGCCCGCCGGATGCTGCGCCTCAACAACGAGGCCATCGCCGCCTTCGACGACAACCGCCTCGAGGGCATGCTGCGCATCGGCACGCCGGACGACTATGCCGACCGCTACATGCCCGAGATCATCATGCGCTTTGCCAAGACGCATCCGAATGTCGAGCTCTATATCGTGTGCGAGCCCTCCGTCGACCTTGCCGAGAAGATGGCCAAGGGCGAGCTCGACATCGCGCTCGTCACGCACAATCCGCGCCAGCGCCAGTCCGACGTGGTGCGGACGGAGCCGCTCTGCTGGGTGATGTCGGCCAACCATCCGCTGCCGGAGAACGCGCCGGTGCCGCTCGCCGTCGGCCGGCGGGACTGCCAGTGGCGGCAGATCGCCTGCGCCGCGCTCGATTCGGTCGGGCGCGACTACCAGGTGCTGTTCACGAGCTGGTCCTCCACCGTCGTCGCCGCCGCCGTCATGGCGGGCATGGCCGTTTCGGTTCTGCCGGAATCGGCGCTGCGCCCCGGCATGAAGGTGCTGACGCAGGCGGACGGCTTTCCGCCGCTCGCGCCCGTGCAGATCGGCATCATGCGGCGGCCGGGCCTTTCGCCCTCGCTCTCCAACGCCATCACCAGCCATATCACCGCCTGCCTCGACAACATCACGCCACTGACGGCGGCCGATGACCTGCCGGAAGCGGAAGTGAAGGTCTTCCCGCGCCTCGCGCGGCTGAGGCCGGGACAGATCCTGCCGGGATGGTGACACTCATTCCTCTGGACGGCATTCCCGCAGGCAAGGCCGGGCCGTCCAGGGTGACGGTCCGGCCTGCCCGCGAAGACGAAATCGAGACGTTGCGGCGGATCGAGCGGTCGGCCGCGCAGGCCTTCCGCCTCATCGAGGCCTTCTCCTGGCTGGCGGTCGGCGACGTACAGAGCGCCGAGCGGCATCACGACCTCATCGGCAAGGGCACGAACTGGGTCGCGGCCGCCGACGGCGACCAGCCCGTCGGCTTCCTGAGCGCCGAGATCGTCGGGCCCGAACTGCATATCTGGGAGATTTCCGTCGATCACCTGCACCAGGGCTTCGGCATCGGCCGCCGGCTGATCCGCCATGCCGTCGAGCAGGCGGCGGAACGCGGCCTTGCGGCCGTGACGCTGACGACCTTCCGCACCATCCCGTGGAACTGCCCGTTCTACGAACGGCTGGGCTTCGAGACGCTGGACGAGGCAGCGCTTCCGGCGCGCCTCGACGCGGTGCTCGACGAGGAATCCGAACATGGCCTGCCGCGCGACACGCGCTGCGCCATGCGGCTGACAGTCAAGGACTAGCCAAGATACTTCTTCAGGAACGCCACCGTGCGCTGCCAGGCAAGGTCGGCGGCCGCCTTGTCGTAGCGGGCGGCGGAGGTGTCGTTGTTGAAGGCGTGGTTGACACCGTCATAGACGTGGATCTCGAAGGTCTTGCCGTTCGCCTCCAGCGCCTTGCGATAGGCATCGATGCCGGCATTGATGCGCTCGTCGAGGCCGGCATAGTGCAGCAGCAGGGCCGCCTTGATGTTCGGCACCTCGTCTGCCGGCGGCTGCGCGCCGTAATAGGCGACGGCGGCCTTCAGCTCCGGCGATGCCGTCGCGAAGCGGTTGACGAGGCCGCCGCCCCAGCAGAAGCCGATGGCGCCGACCTTGCCGTTCGCGCCGTCGAGCTTTGCCAGGAACTGCAGGCTTGCCTCCGCATTGGCGACCGTGGCCGCCGGATCGAGCTTGCCGATCATGTCGCGCGCCTGGTCCTCGTCATCCGGCGTGCCGCCCGAAGGCGAGAGGAAATCGGGGGCGAGCGCGATGAAGCCTTCCAGCGCCATGCGCCGCGCGACGTCGCGGATATGCGGATTGAGGCCGCGGTTCTCGTGGATGACGATGACGGCGCCGAGCGGCCCGGTCGCCGCCTTCGGGCGCACGAGATAGCCCTTCATCTCGCCCGAGCTGCCGCCATAGACGACATCCTTCGCCGAAAGGCGCTCGTCGTCGGAGGCGATCATCTCGGCGCTCGCGGAATTGGCGGCAAGCAGCGGTGCGATGGCGGCCGCCGCGGCGCCGGAGCCCGCAAGCGCCGTCAGCCGCTCCATGAAGCGGCGGCGGTCGAGCGTCAGGTGAGTGTATTCGTCATAGGCGTCGATCATCGCCTGCGTGATCTGCGTCCTGTCCATGGCGGATCCTCCGGGTTTTCGGCCAGAAGGACAAGATAGGCCGCGCGCGCCAGCGCGCCCAACACAACTGCGTTACCGGCGGATCAGGTCAGTGCCAGCCAGACGGCAAGCCAAAGCCAGAGCATCATCGCGACCAGCAGGCTGGCGATGAACAGCGGGCGGCGGTAGCGCAGGCGGTTCGAGGTGACATGCACATAGGCATGCGCGTAGCGCAGCGCCACGAAGAGCCAACCGCCGGCGACCGTCACCGGATTGTCGGCATCGACGAGATAGAGAAGGATGCTCACCGCATAGAACAGCACCGGCAGCTCGAACTGGTTGGCGATGGCGTTCTTGACGACGAGGCTTTCGGCCGGTTCGTCCCGGTTCTCGCGGAACTGCTCGGCCTTGGCGCGGCCGTCCCTGACAGCGCCGACGCGGCGGGTCGAGAGCAGGATATAGAGGCCGAAAATGAGCGCGGCATGGGCGATCATCGGCCAGATCGTGGCTTCCGTGGGAGACATGGGGAACCTTCGGCTTGCGTTTCAGCCATCTGCATAAGTGTTTCCGGCTAAAGCCTCAACCGGAAAGGCTGCCGTGCCGCAAGCCGAAGGAAAAGGCGCCCTCCTATTGCGGTGTCAGCGTTTCACTGCCGGAGCCGTCCTTGCCGCTGATCGTCCAGGCCCCTTCCAGCGACCCGTCGCCCTTGGCTTCGTAGACGATGAGGCCGACGGCATCGCCCAGCACATAGGCGGCCGCGAAGGCATTGTCGTAGAGCATGCAGATGCCGTTCGACGTGGTCGAGCCGGTGTGCCATTCGATCGAGCAGGTCGTCTCGCTGGTCAGCTCGATGGTCGCCGTGCCGCCATAGGCCGAACCGTCGAGATTGGTGCCCTCGACGGTGTAGGTGCCGGCATTGACGGTCTGCGCCTGCGCAGGCACGACGAGACCCAGGCCCAGCAGGGCGCCAGCCAAAATCGTCTTCATGATGTTCCCCCGATAGCCGGCGAGATTGCCGGCATTTCATCCTACGCAGGCGAACGGAAAAACGAAACGGGAGTGGCGCTCCGCCAAACGAAAATGCCCGGCAAAAGCCGGGCATTCCGCAAAGGTCGTGTCAGGATCGGCCGATCAGACGGCGCCCGGATAGTTCGGGCTTTCGCGGGTGATCGTCACGTCATGGGCGTGGCTTTCGCGCAGGCCCGCGCCGGAGATGCGCACGAAGGTGGCGCGCTCCTGGTATTCCTTGATGTCCTTGCCGCCGACATAGCCCATGGAGGCCTTGAGGCCGCCGGCGAGCTGGTGCAGCACGCCCGAGACCGGGCCCTTGTAGGGCACCTGGCCCTCGATGCCTTCCGGCACGAGCTTCAGCGTGTCGCGCACTTCCGCCTGGAAGTAGCGGTCGGCCGAGCCACGCGCCATCGCCCCGACGGAGCCCATGCCGCGATAAGCCTTGAAGGAACGGCCCTGGTAGAGGAACACTTCGCCCGGGCTCTCGTCCGTGCCGGCGAGCAGCGAGCCGACCATGACGGCCGAGGCTCCGGCGGCGATCGCCTTGGCAAGGTCGCCCGAGAACTTGATGCCGCCATCGGCAATGACCGGAATATCCGATGCCTGCGCCGCCTCGACGGAGGACATGATGGCGGCGAGCTGCGGCACGCCGACGCCGGCGACGATGCGGGTGGTGCAGATCGAGCCCGGCCCGATGCCGACCTTGACGGCATCGGCGCCTGCGTCGATGAGCGCCCGGGTGCCGTCGGCCGTCGCGACGTTGCCGGCCATGACGCGGACCGAGTTCGACAGTTTCTTCACGCGGGTCACCGCATCGAGCACGCGCTGCGAATGGCCGTGCGCCGTGTCGACGACGATGAGGTCGACGCCGGCATCGATGAGGCGCTCGGCGCGCTCGAACCCGTCATCGCCGACGGAGATGGCCGCGGCGGCGCGAAGGCGGCCCTGCGCATCCTTGGAGGCGTTGGGATTGAGCTGCGACTTCTCGATGTCCTTCACCGTGATGAGGCCGACGCAGCGGCCGTCGCCGTCGATCACCAGCAGCTTCTCGATGCGGTGACGGTGCAGCAGGCGCTTGGCCTCCTGCTGGTCGACATTCTCCTTCACCGTGATGAGGTTCTCACGGGTCATCAGCTCGTAGATCTTCTGGGTCGGGTCGGAGGCGAAGCGCACGTCGCGGTTCGTCAGGATGCCGACGAGGCGGCCGGCTTTGGCATTGCCGCCGTTCTCGACGACCGGGATGCCGGAAATGCCGTGCGCCTTCATCAGCGACAGCGCGTCGGCGAGCGACGCATCGGGGCCGATCGTCACCGGATTGACGACCATGCCGCTCTCGAACTTCTTGACCTGGCGGACTTCCTCGGCCTGCTCGGCGGGCGTCAGGTTGCGGTGGATGACGCCGAGACCACCGGCCTGGGCCATCGCGATGGCAAGGCGGCCTTCCGTGACCGTGTCCATCGCGGAGGAGAGGATCGGCAGGTTCAGCTCGAAATCGTGGGCGATGCGGGTCGCGATGTTCGTCTGGCCCGGCATGACCTCGGAGTGACCGGGCTGCAGGAGAACGTCGTCGAAGGTCAGGGCTTCGAGACCGGTTGCCGTTTCAATGATGCGCGCCATAGGCCAAGTTCCTTCAGTGTAATAGCAGGCTGCCCAGGGAGGACATTGGGAGTTGTCCACCTCGGTCGCTTGCAAGAAATTCTTGGAAGTTGGCGAGGGCTGGTAACACGTTCATGACGGATTGGGAATAGCAAAAAGCCCGCAATCGGTTTCGGGGCCTGCTTCTGAACAGGCGCCGCAGGGCCGCCGCCCCTCATCCGCCTGCCGGCATGCGGGGAGAAGGCAGATGTTGCACGGCATTGCCCCAAGTCCCTTCTACCCACTTGCGGGGAGAAGGTCGCGGCAGCGGGATGAGGGGCTTTTGCCTCCACCGCTCAAGCCGGAGACATCCGTGGCACCGCGGTCGACATCTCAAACGTCGAACTGATAGCTCACCGGCACGAAGCGATAGCCCTCACCCGCCTTTTCCACGAAGCCGGCGGCCGGGAAGGGCATGTGGTAGCCGATGAAGGGGAGCCTGTCGGTCGCGATCATGTCGAAGACGCGCTTGCGGGTCGCCGCCGCCGCGGCCTTGTCCATGTCGAAGCGCACTTCCCAGTCCGGCCGCTGGAGCGAGAGCACGAAATGGTTCGCCGTGTCGGCCGTCAGCATCAGGGCCCTCCCCTCCGATTCGACGCGGAAGATCATGTGGCCGGGCGAATGGCCGAAGGCATCGAGCCCGGTGACGCCGGGCACCACCTCGCCCTCGTTCTCGATGAAAGTGAGCTTTTCGGCCAGCGGCTGGACCTTGGCGAGCACGCCCTGGTGGCCCTGCTCGGCGGACGTTCCCATGCGCTCGGGATTGACCCAGAAATCGTATTCCGTGCGGCCGGTGACATAGCGGGCATTGGGAAAGGCCGGCTTGCCGCCTTCCATCAGCCCGCCGATATGATCGCCGTGCATATGGGTGAGGACGACGACGGAAATCTGGTCCGGCGTATAACCGGCATATTTCAGCCCTTCCAGCAGCCGGCCCATGCCGGCGCTCCGCCCGCCCTCGCCCATGCCGGTGTCGAACAGCACGACCTCCGAGCCCGTATCGACGAGCGTCGGCGTGAAGCTGTTCACGAAGGTGTCGGCAGGCAGGAAATTCTCCGTGAGCAGGGCGGCGACGGCCTCGGCGGGCTGGCCGATGCCATAGGTCTCGCTCGGCGCGCCCGAGGGGCGGATGCCGTCGCGCACGGTGAGGATGCGGAAGCTGCCGAGCTTCATGCTGCGCGTTTCGATGGGGCTCGCTCTCATGTCGGTCGTGTCCGTCTCGGTCTGGGCAAGGACGGCGCGGTTCAGCACCAGGGGCGCGGCCAATGTGCCGACGCCGGCGGCGAGAAACAAGGAGCGGCGCGAGATCGTCGAAGGGTCTCCCATGGTGTCGTCTCCGGTCAAGAGTTGCCTGGGCGCGGGGGTTGTCCCGGCGGCAGGATGCCATGGCCCGATCTAGGGCGCGGTCACGATGCAGTCCCGCCCCATCACGGGGTTGTGATGGGCGCGAACGGCCGCCGCGATTTGACAGAGGACGGCAACGGGCGCAGAAGACGGTGCCCGCGCAAGCGCCGTCCGCTTCCTGCCAATTCGCAAAAAGCGCCCATCTTATTTTTCTCACGATTGCGGACGCAAAACCGCTGCACATTTCTGCTGGAATTGCTCCAGAACCAGTATCGCGATCTGCCGATGAACCGTATCGTTCCCCTCATTCTCGCTGTCGCGCTCTTCATGGAGCAGATGGACTCCACCGTCATCGCCACCTCGCTGCCGGCCATCGCCGCCGATCTTGGCGTCGGGCCGATCACGCTGAAGCTGGCGCTGACCTCCTACATGGTGTCGCTCGCGACCTTCATTCCGCTGAGCGGCTGGATGGCGGACCGCTTCGGGGCAAAGCGCATCTTCCGCTTCGCCATCCTCGTTTTCGTCGCCGGCTCCATTCTCTGCGCGGCGGCGAACAGCCTCGTCGCCTTCGTCGTCGCCCGCTTCCTGCAGGGCATGGGCGGGGCGATGATGACGCCCGTCGCGCGCCTCGTGCTGGTGCGCAGCACCTCGCGCTCCGAGCTCGTCTCGGCGATGGCGCTGCTGACGATCCCGGCGCTCGTCGGCCCGCTGGCGGGCCCGCCGCTCGGCGGCTTCATCACCACCTATTTCTCCTGGCACTGGATCTTCCTCATCAACGTGCCGGTCGGGATCGTCGGCTATGTCCTCTCGGGCATCTACCTGCCGGAAATCCGCGCCGCCGCCCCGCCGCCGCTCGACTGGATGGGCTTCTTCCTCAGCGCCGTCGCCGCTTCCGGCACGATGTTCGGCCTCTCCGTCGTCAGCCTGCCCGCCCTGCCGCCGATCATCGGCATCGTCGCCACCGCCGTCGGCCTTCTGTGCGGCGTGCTCTACGTCCGCCATGCGCGGCGCCACCCGACGCCGCTGCTCGACCTGAAACTCTTCCGCGACAGCGCCTTCCGCGCCGCCTCCATCGGCGGCACGCTGTTCCGCATCTCCGTCGGCGCGGTGCCGTTCCTGATGCCGCTGATGTTGCAGGTCGGCTTCGGGCTTTCGCCCTTCCAGTCCGGCCTCGTCACCTTCACGGGCGCCATCGGGGCGATCACCACCAAGTTCGTCGCAAGGCGCGTGCTCACGCTTGCCGGCTTCCGCACGACGCTGATCGTCGCCAGCATCTGCGGCGCGGCGCTGACCTTCGTCAACGGCCTCTTCACGCCCGCGACGCCCTTCTGGTTCATGGCCGGCGTGCTGCTCATCGCCGGCTTTGCCCGGTCCTTCTTCTTCACCAGCGTGAACGCGCTGTCCTTCGCCGACATTCCCGACGTCGACGCCAGCAAGGCGACCTCGATGAGCGCGGTGCTCCAGCAGATCAGCCTAGCGCTCGGCGTCGCGGTGGCCGGCGCGATCCTCGAGATCGAGACATCGCTCACCGGCTCGCCGCTGGAACTGCGCGACTTCCAGATCGCCTTCATGGTGATTTCGGTGCTGACGCTTGCCGCCGTCCTACCCTTCATCGCCATGGCGAAGAATGCCGGCTCGACCGTCTCGGGCCACCGTATGGCGGGCCGGGAGGAAGACGCAGTGACGGTGAAATGACGAGGCGTGGAGGATAAGCCCCTCACCTGCCTGCCGGCATCCTCTCCCCGCAAGCGGGGCGAGGAGCGCTGGGCGCATCGTTTTCCTGCATCTTGAACCTTGGGGGAAAACGGTGCGACACCCCCTTCTCCCCGCCTGCGGGGAGAAGGTCCCGGCAGAGGGATGAGGGGCGCCTCCGCCTCAAGAAATCAAATCATTCCGGATTTTCGCAGACAGCCGCCAGCTTGTTGCCGTCATGGTCGCGCACGAAGGCCGCGTAGAAGCTGGCATGAAAAGGCCGCAGGCCCGGCGCGCCCTCGTCCGTACCACCGGCAGCGAGCGCTGCAGCGTGGAATGCGTCGACAGCCGCACGGTTCGGGGCGACAAGGGCGATGGTGACACCGTTGCCGAAGGTGGCCGGCTCGCGGTTGAAGGGCTCCACGACCCAGAAGCGGCAGCGCACGTCGCCATCCGCCGCATAGCCGATCTCGCCCGTCGCTTCCTTCTGCCTTGCATAACCGAGCGGCAGCAGGACCGTATCGTAGAAGCGACCGGCGCGGACAAGATCATTGGTGCCGACCGTGGTGTAGAGAAGCATCAGGCTTCCTCGTTTTCTTCCGCCGCCTCATCCTTCGCCTTGCGGCCCTTGAAGCCCTTGGCGAGCAGGAACATTTCCACCGACTCGGCGCGCGAAGCGCCCGGCTTCACATGGATGACCTGCCTGAAATTCTGCTTGAGCATGTTGAGAAGCTCGCGCTCCGTGCCGCCCTGGAAGGTTTTGGCGAGGAAATGCCCGCCTTCGGCCAGCACCTCGACGGCGAAATGCGCGGCGACCTCGCACAGATGCATGGTGCGCAGGTGGTCCGTCTGGCGGTGGCCGGTGGTCGGCGCCGCCATGTCGGAAATGACGAGATTCGGCGTGCCGCCGACGGCCTCGATGAGCTTTTCCGGCGCATCGGGATCGAGAAAGTCCATCTGCAGGATGGTGACGCCCGGCAGCGGGTCCATCTCCAGGAAGTCGATGGCCGCGACGCGCGGGTCCGTATCCGTCGAGCCCGTCACCTTGGCGGCGATCTGCGACCAGCTTCCCGGCGCCGCGCCAAGGTCGATGATGCGCCGGGCGCCGCCGAGGATATTGTGCTTCTCGTCGATCTCCAGCAGCTTGAAGGCCGCGCGGGCGCGGTAACCCTCCAGCTTGGCGCGCTGCACATAGGGATCGTTGATATGACGCTCCAGCCAGCGGCGGGAGGAGGCCTTGAGCTTGCCCTTCTTGACCTTCTGGCCGAGCTTGCGGCCGATGGGGGTCTTGGTCATGACGCCTGTCCTTCGGGCTTTGCCGGATTGCGATGGCCGCCGCGCTGGTTGCGGCGGTGGCGGCCGCGGCGCCAGACGCCGTCATCGGCCATCATGTCGGTGAGCAGGCCCTCGCGCAAGCCGCGGTCGGCAACGCGCATGCGGCGCGACGGCCAGCGCTTGCGGATCGCTTCCAGGATGGCGCAGCCGGCGAGCACGAGGTCCGCCCGGTCCGGCCCGATGCAGGGATTGGCCGCGCGGGCGGAAAAGTCCCAGGAGAGCAGCCGCGCCTGCATGGCCGTGACCTCGTCGTCCGAGAGCCACACGCCGTCGACGCGGCGGCGGTCGTAGCGCGGCAGGTCGAGATGAACGCCCGCCAGCGTCGTCACCGTGCCGGAGGTGCCGATGAGGTGGAAATCCTCCGGTGCATGGACACTCTCGCCCGGGCAATCGAAATTCGCCAGCATGCCCTCAACTTCCGAGACCATGCCCGCGAAGCTCTCCGGCGTCACGTCCCGTCCGCCATGGCGCTCGGAGAGCGTGACGACGCCCACCGGCAGCGAGGTCCAGTGGGTGATGTGGTTGGCGAGCCGGCTGGAGCGGTTGTCGCCGATGCGGATGACCGCGATTTCCGAGGAGCCGCCGCCGATGTCGAAGAGCACGACGGACTTCGCTTCGCGCCCGACGAGCGAGGAGCAGCCGGAGACAGCAAGCCGCGCTTCCGTCTCGCGGTTGATGATCTCGAGCTCGAGCCCCGTCTCCTCGCGCACGCGCTCCAGAAACATCTCGCCATTATCGGCCGCGCGGCAGGCCTCGGTGGCGATGAGGCGGCTGCGGCGGATATTGCGGTTCTTCAGCTTGGCTGCGCAGATCTTCAGCGCCTCGACGGAGCGGTCCATCGCCTCGTCGGAAAGCCGGCCGCTCGCCGCAAGCCCCTCGCCGAGGCGCACGATCCGCGAAAAGGCATCCACCACGCGGAACTGGCCAGGCCGTGTCGGCTGGGCCACGAGAAGGCGGCAATTGTTGGTGCCCAGGTCGAGCGCGGCGTAGAGCGGCGCGTCGTGATGCTCGCGCTCGGCCGAACGATGCGGCGGCGCGGCCTCGCGCCGGGGCTCGGCAACGTGCTGCGACGGGCGTGGCACGGCGCCGGCCTCGATCGGCGGCAGGAGCACGCCGGCTTCGGCGGTCGCCGGGGCCGGACGCGCCGCGGATTTCCGCCCACGATGCTTGCGGCGCGGCTTGCGGCTATCCGCCTGATCCTGCTGGGGGTCTTCGCGCTGGCCGACGGGCGCGAGCGGACGCACATTCTCGCCGCCCGGATTCCTGCCGTGCCTGCGACGCTTGTTCCGGCGCGCATTGTTGCCGCTCGTCGCGGCCTGGGGGCGCTCGGCGGGCGCGGACGAACCGGCCGCCTGGCCTGCGGACGGGGAAACGGCAGAGGGACTCATGGCGCCCTTCTGCTTTCCCTTGCGACGGCGCGACCGCTTCGGCCGCCCCGCATTGTCCGCATCTCGCGCCCCGGAAACGGACGGCTTTTCGCCGCTGTCGGGGTCGTTCACTGTACTGCCTATGGCGCCGCGCAAAGCCTTAAGCTGCAAGCAGGCGCTCTCTCGATCTTCGTTGGCGCGACATTACCAGCGCCCGGCCCGTTCGCCAAATTCTTTTTATGACGCGGCGGTAACAGTGCATGCCGGAGAGCAGGCCGCAATTTTTTCCAAAAAAACCATTTGCAACACGCCGCCTTTTGTTTATAAGCCCGCCTCACAGGCACCGGCCCCGCCGGAACCAGCCATGCTGGGGAATAGTTCAACGGTAGAACGACGGACTCTGACTCCGTTAATCTTGGTTCGAATCCAGGTTCCCCAGCCAACTTCCTCCTAAATCATTGAAATCATTAAAGTGCCTCGCGCCACCTCAGGCGGGATGAAGCATTTTGCTACAA
Source organism: Shinella sp. 1A1 (assembly GCF_055379515.1). NCBI lineage: Bacteria > Pseudomonadati > Pseudomonadota > Alphaproteobacteria > Hyphomicrobiales > Rhizobiaceae > Shinella > Shinella sp. 1A1. Next base: position 1,552,646 of record NZ_AP039672.1, on the reverse strand, counting down.
ACCGCTGCGCGAGCGAAGCGACGTGGCAGCTCCTTTCAATGTTGTCCGGCGCGGACGTATGTTTCATTTCCACAGGGTCGTGCCCGCCAATTTGCGCGACAGGCTGAAAAGACGCGAGTTCGTGCGCATGTTGGGAGCCTGCTCCCGAGGACAGCGCGGCTGCGAGTGGACAAACTATATCGGCTCACCGAAAAACTTTTCGAGAGAGCCCGCGCAAGTCCCATGCTTACCAAATCGGCCACCTCGCACAGCAATTCTACAACCATATTCTGGCAAGGGAGCACGCCGGCCGCGCTTCCGGCGCGTATCTGACAGAGGATGGGCGTGCCGCACGCGCCAAATTCTGGGCCGACGTAGCCGAACAAACGCCGAAAACCCTTGGCGGCAATACGCTCGATACCGGGCCTTGGGTATCCCATGCCGCTGCCCCGATAGCCGGTCTGTCCTGGCCCTCGCTTGACGAGGAAGAACGCTATCAGTGCAAGGAAGCGGTTCCGCCAGACCTTGACCGAGGCACGCCCGGTGGCGCGGAGACGGAGAAGCCGGACCGTCGACGCGAACGCTTCACCGCCGTCGGCCCAATCGGCGAAAAGGCCGACAAGCAGCAATGCGGTCTTTGCATCAGAAACCGCAAGCATGGAGATTGGAGCTGGTCTCGACCGATTCCTCGCCCTCATGCCATGGGCTCACGAAGCTGACGGTCGCGCCGAACTTCAGCAGCGAGCAGCAGGCTCGGCAGGGAGTTCAGTCAGGCTGGAAGGTTCGGATGGCGCGCGCCAGTTCCACATTCTCCACCTTGTCGGCCGCCTCCTCAGGATCAAACCAGCCTCGGATGCGCTGCTTGCGTTCGGGCCAATGCGTTAGGGTGCCGCGCACCCGCAGTGCGAACAGGGTAACATGGTAATGTTGCAGCACGCCCTCCGCCGTCTCCCTGACATAGCGATAGCCTGCCAGAGGATAGGTGAGGATATCGCCGATCACGCCGGCTTCATCGAAAGCCTCCATCGCCGCCGAAAGATAGGACGGCTTGTCCTTCATCGGCCATCCCGTCGGGACGATCCAGCGGCCGCGCCCCCGGGAGGTCACGAGCAGCACGCGCACGCGGCCACGCTGATCCCTCCGCCACGGGACGGCTCCATATCGCTGCAACAGGACTTCGTCGGCCCGCTCCTTCAGAACATTTCTCATAGCCTTTCCCCCTCGACACCGAACCGGTGAGCGGATGGGACATTCCGCTGCTTGAGCGCCGGATCGATCTGGGCAACGGCCAGACGTTTGCACCACGGGCAGCGGCGAGCCGCGCGCGGCAGAGAACGATTGCAGGATATGCAGAATTGCAACGGGAGGGGATGTCTCACGGTTACGCTCCATTTGCGCGATGCAAGCGCATCGCTGAAATGAACCGCAATGATAATATTCCCGGAGCTGGCTAGGTGCGGCGATCGAAAAATGGAAGGGTGCCGCTCCGGGACGAAGCACGTGCTTCGCCGGCAAGCCTGGTCATCCTGATGAACGTTTCCATGCACATGATCTGGACATAGGGTCTCTCGAGGCCCTATTCAAGGGGAGGCATTTCCCGTTTTTTCTTTTTTTTCAGTGCTTTGACTTTCCGCTTTCCATGGCCGATAGTACCGGCATGAACGCGCTTTTCACCCGCCATCGCTCCAGGTTACGTCTGATCACGAGCTCCTGACCCTGGTCGGCCCTCCTCCTGGTTAGAGGCCGCCCAGGGAGAGCGTTCATTCGCCTTATCCGAACATGTCCCGCCGCTCGGCTCCGCCGCGCCCTCTTTCGCGCGTGCGAACGCGCTTGCGGGATTTGGGCCGCATCGGCACGTCAGCCAACTGTTGGAGATCGCATTGGGCAAGCACGCCTTGCTTCTCATCGTGGACCTATCGCTCACCCGCCGTGCACGCCTCGAGCCGCTCGTCCGCGATGCGACGAGGGGCACGACCTTGCCTGACCGTATTCGTAGCCTTGTTCACTCCCGCAGGGGCGCTCTCGGGCTCACCGGCCCGTCTCGCGGAGACGCGCCAGGCCATGTCGCCGGGTTGCCGCGCCTCTGAGCGCTGGCAACCCGAACGGACCGCCTCACTCGACGATGGAACAATGCAAGGAAACGACATGCCCTTATGGACGGAACTGGCACGGGTCTGCAACGCAGCCGGCGACGAGATCCTCTTACGCAGGAAGGGTGACATCCACGAGATCCGCTTCAACGGATTGGAGCTGATGTCCAACATCAATCACCGGTCGGAAACGATCCTCGCCGAGCGGAGCCTCCGGCTTCTCGGCCGTCCGGTCCGGCGCGTGCTGATTGGCGGGCTCGGCATGGGTTTCACGCTACGCGCGACGCTCGACTGGATCGACGAGAATGCCGAGGTGACCGTCTGCGAGCTGGTCCCGGAAATCGTCGACTGGAACCGGGAGCATATCGGCCACCTGGCCGGTCATCCGCTGCGCGATCGGCGCGTGGATCTTCGCGTGGTCGACATACAGCACTTTTTGAAGCGGCAGGACAAAGGCTACGATGTCATTCTGATGGACACCGACAACGGCCCCGATTTCACGGTGCGGGAGACGAATGACGCGATTTACAGCGACGATGGCCTGAAATCCGTCCATCGCATTCTCTCCCCCGGCGGCATCGCAGCTTTCTGGTCGGCAACCGTTTCGGCGGATTTCGAAGAAAGGCTTTGCGCCCTGCCCTGGCGCTGGCGACGTGACGACGTGTGCCTGATCGGCGGACGTGCCGACGCCTTCCACCATATCTATTTCGCAGGAAACAGCCTGCCTTGTCCTCACTTTTCGCCCCAAACGGCACCGCTGCCGGCCACGCCATATCCGATCCCGGAGCCTTCATAACTGCGGGTATCGCAGCCGAGCGGGCGCTTCCGCGCAAACCACATGCGTTGAAGCGCTTGCCGCTGCCTCCAAGCGCCCGCCGCGCTGACCGGCATTCAACGGCGTGCCGATTGCCTCCTCATTCAGAGAAGCCTCTGCCTTAGCAAGGCCTCAAGCCAGTCGGCAAAAACCTGCAGCCGGCGTGAAAGGTGCTGGCGGTGCGGATAGAGAAGCGTCACCGGCATCGGCTCCGCGCGATATGAAGGCAGCACCTCGACGAGTTCGCCGGCACTGAGATGGTCGCGAACGTCATAGGCGGGAATCTGGATCAGGCCGAGGCCGGCCACGCAGCAGGCGATATAGGCTTCGGCGCTGTTGACCGCGACGCGGCTGCGCATCGGCCGGGTCTTGATTACCCCGTCCTCGCCCCATTCCCAGGCCTCGATGCGACCACTCGATGGCGAGGCGTAGTTAATCGCCAGATGATCGCGAAGGTCTTCCGGCGCTTCAGGCATGCCATAGCGCAGGAGATAGGCGGGGCTTGCGACATTGATCAGCGGAAGATCGCCGATCTGACGCGCGATCAGGCCGGAATCGGCGAGCGGCCCGACGCGCAGCACACAATCGACACTGTCCTCCACCAGATTCACCGCGCGGTCCGTGACGCCGAGATCGATGTCGATCTCGGGATAGGCGTCGAGAAATTCAGGAAGTGCCGGTGCGATGACAAGCCGGCCGATACGGCCCGGAACATCGATCCGAAGCCGGCCCGAAGGCGCGGCGGTTTGGCGGAATACGTTTTCGGCTTCCTCCACATCCGCGATCAGCCGCCGGCAGCGTTCGTAAAAGGCCAGGCCGTCCTGCGTCGGCGAGACCACCCTTGTCGTCCGGTGCAGGAGCCTCGCCCCGACACGGCCTTCCAGCTCCTGCACCGCTGCCGATACGGACGAGCGCGGCATGCCGAGCATATCGGCGGCGCGCGTGAAGTTCGAACATTCGACGACACGGACGAAGATGCGGAACAGGTCGATGCGGTCCAAGCAAGGCGCCCCTATTGTACAGGAATGACGACAGGTGATTTCAGAATAACCGGCTTTATAGCATAATTATAGACGATATCGTGCGCCCTCGAAAGCGATCGCATGACGCGGCCGCACGAAGCACGGAGGCTCGCGCCATGACCGACCATAGTATCAAGGGTAAAACCGTTCTCATCGCGGGAGGCGCGAAGAACCTCGGCGCGCTGATCGCCCGCGATCTCGCTGCCCATGGGGCAAAAGCGATCGCTATCCACTACAACAGCGCCGCCACCAGGGCCGATGCGGAGACGACCGTCGCCGCCATCGAGGCAGCGGGCGCGGACGCGGTCGCCTTTCAGGCCGATCTCACCACGGCCGGCGCGATGGAAAAGCTCTTCGCCGACACCGTCACCGCGATTGGCAAGCCGGATATCGCGATCAACACCGTCGGAAAGGTGCTGAAGAAGCCGATGCTCGAGATCTCCGAAGCCGAATACGACGAGATGAGCGCGGTCAACGCCAAATCGGCCTTCTTCTTCATCAAGGAGGCGGGCAAGCACCTCAACGACAACGGCAAGATCTGCACGCTCGTCACCTCGCTGCTGGGGGCGTTCACCCCCTTCTACGCCGCCTATGCGGGGACCAAGGCGCCGGTCGAGCATTTCACCCGCGCGGCCTCCAAGGAGTTCGGCGAGCGTGGCATCTCGGTGACGGCGATCGGCCCCGGCCCGATGGACACGTCGTTCTTCTATCCGGCCGAGGGCGCCGATGCGGTTGCCTACCATAAGACGGCAGCCGCGCTCTCGAAGTTCTCCAAAACGGGCCTCACCGATATCGAGGACATCGTCCCCTATATCCGGTTCATGGTCTCGGAGGGCTGGTGGATGACCGGTCAGACGATCCTCGTCAACGGCGGTTACACGACCAAGTAACGGCATTGGACGACCTGGCGGCGACCATGGCGGCCAGGGACTACCCCGCTCCTTCGTGCGGCCCGCGTGAAGGAGCGGGGTTCCGACATCAAACGACGAGTGCCGCGTCGTGCCAGAGACGGAAACCACCCTCGAAGGCGAGGGCGTTGTCACCACGCCGGACACCGGGCGGCATTTCGTCCAGTTTTTCGACATTGCCGCCGCCGATGACGACATCGTCGGGCTCCATTGCAGCCCGCAGCCGTTCCACGACATCGAAGACGGACTTTCGCCATTTCTTCCTGCCGCGTTTTTCAAGCCCGGCTTCCCCGACATAGGCTTCGAAGCTCTTGCCTTTCCTATAGGGCAGATGGGCCAATTCCATGGGCTGCGCGACATGATCGACGATCATGGCCGCCCCCAGCCCGGTGCCGAGGCCGAGAAACAACATGCGCCCGCCCTCATAGGAGCCGATCGCCTGCATCAGCGCGTCATTGACGATCTTGACCGGCTTGCCGAAGGCGCCGGCAAAGTCGAACCCTATCCAGCCCGGACCGAGATTGCGTGGGTCGAGCACGATCCGGTTGTGGACGACAGGCCCCGGATATCCCATGGCGACAACATCGAAGCGCAAATCCTGGGCGAGCACTTTCAGTTGCGTCATCATCCGGGCAGGTCCCATGCCCGCACCCGAAGTAAACTTGCGCTCCTCGCCGCCCGAACTGGTGCGGATCTTGACATGGGAGCCGCCGATATCGACGGCGAGAACGATCTTCTGCTCGTCGCTTGCCGGCTGACTTGCCTCGGTGCATGCATCCATCGCCTCGCCCTCCGTCACGTTCCCGGATCGACCCAGCCGCCGGGCGGGCAGAAGCCCGCCATGGCTTCCTCCGGTCCCCACGTTCCCGGCTGGTAGACGGCGGGCGGCGACGGATCATCGAGCACCGGGGCAACGATGCGCCAGGCAATCTCCGAAGCATCCTGCCGGGTGAACAATTGTCGATTGCCGTTCATCGCATCGCCGATCAGCCGCTCATAGGGCTCCATTTCGTTCCTGGTATCCGTGTCGAGGGCGCTCAGTTCCACCTTTTCACCCACCATCGCATCACCGGACGCCTTGCGGCGTGCACCGATACCGATGGCTACATCGGGGCTGATGCGAAAACGCAGATAATTCGCCTCGTCACGCGCGACGGCATCGAACACGGCAATCGGCGGCTGCTTGAAACGCACCAGAACCTCCGTCGCATGCACCGGCAGGTTCTTACCGGCGCGGATATAGAAAGGCACGCCCTGCCAGCGCCAGGTATCGATCATGAAGCGCACGGCGGCAAAGGTCTCGCGCGGCGAAGCCGCCGCGACGCCCGGTTCCTGCAGATATCCATCGACCTGTCCGCGCACGACATCGTTTGCCGTCAGCGTGCGCACTGCCTTCAGGACCTGCACCTTCTCGTCGATCAGATCGTCTGCATTGTTGCCGGCCGGAGGCTCCATGGCCAGAAGCAGAATGATGTTGAGGAGATGGTTCTCGATGACATCCCGGATGCAGCCGACCTCGTCATAAAACCTGCCGCGGCCTTCCACACCGAAATTCTCGGCCATGGTGACCTGCACGCTATCGACGAAATTGCGGTTCCATACCGGTTCGAGAAAGGCATTGGCGAAGCGGAAATAGAGCAGATTCTGGATCGCTTCCTTGCCGAGATAGTGATCGATGCGGAAGATCGACGCCTCGTCGAAGACGATGTGCAGGACCCGATTGAGCCAGCGTGCCGATTGCAGATCGCGGCCAAAGGGCTTTTCCACCATCACCCTGGCGCCGGCGGCGCCGCCGGACTGTTCCAGCCCCTGCACCACCGGTTCGAACATGGATGGCGGTATCGCAAGATAATAGAGCGGCGACTTGTCGCTCGACAGCGCTTCCCTCAACCGGGTGAAGGTTGCCGGGTCGCGGTAGTCCCCGCTGACATAGTGGAGGAGATCGGCAAGTTTGCGGAACGCATCCTCGTCAACCTTGCCGTTGGCTGCCTCGATGCCGTCGCGCGCGCGTTCTGCCAGCTTCGCGCGATCCCAATCCTCCAGCGCCACGCCGATGACCGGTTCGGTCAGAACACCGCGCTTCACCATGGAGTAGAGCGCGGGAAGAATCTTCTTGTGGGCCAGATCGCCGGTTGCCCCGAACAGCACCAGAACGTCGGATCGGTGGCTGCTCATTCGTTCTCTCCCGCGGTCGGGGACTTCGGCTTTTCGACATGCCCGCCGAAAGCCAAGCGCATGGCCGAAAGAAGCTTGTCGGCATATTCGGCTTCACCGCGCGAGGAGAAGCGGTCGAACAGGGCCGTCGACAGAACGGGCGCCGGAACGCCGGTATCGATCGCGGCCTTCAACGTCCAGCGGCCTTCGCCGGAATCGGACACCCGACCGCTGAATTTCGAAAGCTCGGGATCGGCCTTAAGGGCGCCCGCGGTGAGGTCGAGCAACCAGGAACCGATGACGGAGCCGTGGCGCCACACCTCGGCGACCTCAGCCAGGTCGATGTCGAAGCGGTAATAATGCGGTTCGTCCAGCGGCGTCGTCTCGGCGTCCGCATCGCGGCTCTGCGCGCCGGCATTGGCCGCCTTGAGAATGTTCATCCCCTCGGCATAGGCGGCCATGATGCCGTATTCGATGCCGTTGTGGACCATCTTTACGAAATGGCCGGCGCCGCTCGGACCGCAATGCAGGTAACCATAGGGCGCGGTGCCCGCCGCACCCTCCGGCGCGTTGCCGGCGTCCGCACCGGGCGCCAGGGTGGCGAAGATCGGATCGAGGCGCTTCACCGCCTCATCCGGACCGCCGATCATCAGGCAATAGCCGCGGTCCAGCCCCCAGACCCCGCCGCTGGTGCCGACATCCAGGTAATTCAGGCCCTTCTTTGAGAACAGCGCGGCCTGATCGACCGCGTCGCGATAATTGGAATTGCCGCCGTCGACGATGGAATCGCCCGCCTCCATGAAATCGGCGACCGCGCCGGCGACTTTGCGCGTGATTGCGGCCGGCAGCATCAGCCAGACGACGCGGGGTTTTTGCAGCTTGCCGACGAGATCCTCGATAGAAGCCGCGCCGACGGCGCCATCCCGGGCGAGATCGGCGACGCTTGCCGGATTGATGTCATGGACGACGCATTCATGCCCGGCCTTCATCAGGCGCCGCACCATACTGGCGCCCATGCGCCCGAGGCCAATCATTCCGATCTGCATATCTTACTCCCGTGCTGGTGACGTTGAAGAGGATTGCAAAACGGCAACGGCGTAGTTCGCATTCTCCCAATGGCCTGCGTCGCGCCAGAAAAACGTGAAGACAAGGCTAGCACCAGGATCGGCATCGGCAATGGGCAAATCGACGATATGGATGCCGAACGCCTTCTCCTGTGTCTCGCTCTCGTGAACGGTCGCCCAGCCGTCGAGGCTCCAACGCACCATGGCGGCCGCCAGGACCTCGATGCGCAGGCGCTTGCCGGCGGGCAGGGAGGCGGTCTTCTGGTTGAAGCGCCATGATCGGTACGGCGATATGGTCTTGCTCCTGACATAGCGCTCGATCCCCTGTGGCGGGAGGTCGAAGACGGCGCCGTCCTTCAGCGAGCGCAACAGCTTGATGTGCTCGGAATGCGCCCAGACCAGCGGCATGGCACTGCCGGAGGCGCGGCCGTGCAACAATTCGAGATCCGGCAAGTCCTCGCCGTCCCAGACCTGCTCCGGGATCAGCCCGCCTGCATTGGCCGATCCCTCCAGCGCGCCGAGCAGACGCTCCGCCTCCTCGCGCCGCCCGGCGGCCAGTTCGTAATGCGCCCGTTCGCCGGCAAGCAGCGGCCATGGCCGGCCGGTCCCCCAGCCGTCGAAGGGCGCGCCGTCGTCATGCTCACCGTAACCATCGTCATTGTAGCGATACCAGAGCGGGCCTTGCGGCAGGTCGCAGCGCAGCAAGGCATCGATTACCGTGACCGTGTCGCGGATGCGCGGATCGTCAGCCGCCCGCAGGCCGAAACGTACCAGCGCCAGCGCATCGGGGCTGACGAGTTGGCGCACCAGCAGGCTGGAGGCCTCCGGCGGCCGGTTCTTGATGGGCACGAAGCCGTCCTTCGGCGAGGCGGCGTCGGCGGTATCCGGCGCGCCGATGCGGACATAATAGCCGGCCACGCCATGCTCCACCGCGAGAGGCGTGTTCTCGACATAGGTCCAGCGCTCGATCTGTTCATTCCAGCAATCGGCGGTCTCCCGCAGGTAGGTGGCGGCGTCCGCCTTGCCGGAAAGCGTGAGCAGGTCGGCGGCCGCCAGCAAGGCGGCGATCTCGACCGCCAGCGTGAAGGGGCTATAGCCGGCATCCTCCTCCCATCGGTCCTCGCCGGTCACCGGGCCGTTGCGAGCCACATAGGACGCGGCCTTCTCGATCATCGGCATGAAGCGCTGGAATCCCGCTTCCGGCAAATGGCCCGCACGACGCAGGGCATCGGCGAGCAGAATGGGAAAGGCGCATTCGTCCATCTGCAGGCCCGGCCAATAGGCAGCGCCGTCCAGCCAGGCATTTTGCGGCCAGTGCCCGTCGTCCTGCTGGATGGTTTCCAGATAACCGAGGATCTGCAACGCCTCTTTCGCATCGCCGGCGGCGAGAAAGCCACCCGCCGTCTCGACAAGGTCGCGTGGCCAGACAAGGTGATAGCCGCCAAGATCGTCATCCCCCTTGGCAGAACCCCAGGGAATCGAGAGGCTGGCCACCGCGGCTCCCGGAGGCTGCGACGAACGGTGCGTGGCCAGAACCGCCGTCGATACGCGATAGGGATCGAGGGCGGTGGATGGCCCGGCGCGGTCGAGCGGCACAAGCTTGGCCTGCCATTCCCGCCACTCGGAAAGATAAGCCCGTGCCGCCGTATCGAAACCCTGCGACAGGCTGGCAAGGGCGTGCTCCGCCGCTTCGTCGGGCGTATCGCCGAAGCCAAGCGCCAGGACGGCCGTGCGGGCGTCTTCGGAAAAGCCGATTTCGGCAGTGAGCGCGACATTTCCGTCTTCGGCACGCCGGAAATCGGGATCGAGGCGACCGGATGCGCGGAGCTGCTGCCAGCCATCCGAGACGCCGACATAGCCGGCGGAGCGGGCGCCCCAGGGCAGCGAGCAGGCAAGAGCAAGGCTCGTGCCGCGCCCGGTCGCGAACAGCATCGGCACGCCGCCATATTCACCGATCCAGGCGGTATTGCCCATGCCGGCATTCACCAGATGCGGCGCCAGCAGGCCGTAGGCGCGATAATCTGCAATCTTGCCCTTGAGCGGGGTAAAGGTGATCTCCTGGAGGAGGCAGGGCCGCGCCGGGTCGCTCAGGATGAGTTTCTCGATACACCAGGCATCGTCCAGAGCCTTGTTGGCGAGCCGATAGGCGGGCACGCCTTTCTCCATGGCCTCGACGTCATGGCTGGCATCACGCTTTTCTTCCCAGAAGCCGCCGTCTGCCCCGGTTACAACCAGCCCGAAATCGCGCGTGCAGGCATTGTCGGGCCTTGGATAATAGATCTCGTTCAGGATACCGTGGCTGATGGTGAACCAGAGCGGGCTGCGGAACGAGAGCGCGGTTCCGACACCGCTCTTGGCGCTTGATGTCCAGCGCGCCGCTATCCCCGGCCGCCCAGGTGCGAGTGACCCGTCCACCATCCTTCACCTCATCGCCCTTTTCGGACAAGGTTGAAACATGACCTACCCGGCGGCCTTGCGCCAGACCATGCGAAGCGCCCGGCGACGGTATTTTCGATGCCGGCATTGCGCAATCCTCGGCGGCAGGACAGATTCGGCCCGTCCGTCCCCATTTCAAGGATTCCTGCAACGTGCTGCGCAATCTCGATTTCACTTCCTGGCACAGCCTTCTGGTCACGCTGATCGGCCTGGCGCTGTTCACGCTCATCAGCATCGGCATCCGCCTTGTCATGATGGTGACGATCCAGCAGCGGCGGGAGCGGGCGAACCGACAGATCAACGAGCGCCTGCGCACCCTGATCGCCGCCTACAAGACGCTCGGCGGCTCCTTCACCGGCAATCTCGCGGTCGATCCCACCCATTTGCGCGACCTGCGCCAGAGGGCGGAGCCGCAGGCAACGGTCGAAGACGACGTCGATCTTTCTGCCAGCTCCGAGCGCAGCCGCCGCATCCGGGACGATGTGGAGGCGGCGCTTTCCGACATCATGCTGCTCGGCACCGAGGAGCAGGTCCGGCTCGCGGAAAAGGCGGTGCGTGAGCTGGTCGCCGGCCGGCCGGTGCACACCCACGATCTCGTCGTCTCCCTTCGCGCCTTCATTCGCAGCGCCCTCGATCTCGATCCGGTTCCCGCGGACCTTACCATTCCGAGGCAAGGCCCGGCCCGCCCGTCTGGCGGCAGCAGCCGGGGCAAGGCGGAACGGGGCAAGGAAGGTGCGCGCGGCGGCGGTGGCGGTGGTGGCGGCGGCATGGGTATGGGAGGTGGAGGCGGCATGGGCGGCGGGCTTGGAATGGGCGGGCACCCGGCTGACGACGAGCCGGCGCACAGACCCTGACGCTCGTCAATAGTGCGCCTGCCCTGCCAACCGGCGCTTTCAATTTGCCGCGGACTTTTCAACCAGCGCTCTTGTCACCGCCCGTTGCCGCTGGCACGGTCAGCGCGTCTGATTCACATTCCGGGAAAAGGGAAGCCCATGGCGCACAAGTTTGAAATCTACAAGGACAAGGCCGGCGAATTCCGCGTTCGCTTCAAGTACAACAGCGAGATCATGTTCTCGACGGAAGGCTATTCCAGCAAGGCCAGCGCGCAGAACGCCATCGATTCGATCAAGAAGAACGGCCCCGATGCGCCGGTCGAGGACAATACGCAGGCCTGATCCGCCGCATTTCCCGAAAGCCCGCCCCCGGCGGGCTTTCTTGTTTCAGAAGGTCGGCGGGGTGCAGGCGCTGATGACCTCACAGGGCACCGGGCCGACGCAGCGGAAGCGGTGCGGCCGGCGGCTTTCGAAATAGTAGGCATCGCCCGGACCGAGGATGCGGCGCTCGTCATCGACGGTCACTTCGAGGCGGCCGGACAGCACGATGCCGCCCTCCTCCCCCTCATGCACCAATGGCACCTTTCCGGTATCGGCGCCGGGCTGGTAGCACTCCTTCAATATCTGCAGGCTGCGGCCGAACAGGTTATCGCCGATCTGGCGGTAGGAAATGCCGCCCTTGCCGATCTCCGTCAGCTCGTCCGCCCGGTAGAACGCCTTTCGCGGGCGGTCGGGCTCGAAGGCGAAGAATTCCGCAAGGCCGATCGGGATGCCGTCGAGAATGCGCTTGAGGGCACCGACCGACGGGTTCGAGGCATTCGATTCGATCAGCGAGATGGTCGAATTGGTGACGCCGGCGCGCTTGGCGAGCTCCCGCTGGGAGAGATTGTGGGCCAGGCGCAGATGACGCAGCCTGCCTCCGATATCGACCGACATGACATTTCCTGTTTCAGATGTTCGAAATAGCGAAAACCACTCTCGCTGCATCCTTTATTTTCAAATGCTTGATGTCAATCAGAAAAGGACTTGTTCGGCATGGCAAATCATGGCGTCAATCCCTCAGCCAGAGCATTTCCACCTTCTTGCGGAAACGCTCTACCCTTTTCGTTTTTCGCAATTCCGGACGCAGAACCGCTACGCACTTTTGCCGGAATTGCTTTGGGAGGAGATCCACCATGAACGTTCACAACAAACCCAATGCCCCGGTGCTCGACAGCTACTGGATGCCGTTTACCGCCAACCGCCAGTTCAAGGCCGCGCCGCGCCTGCTCGCGAGCGCCGAGGGCATGTATTACACCAGCACCGACGGCCGCACGGTCCTCGACGGCACCGCGGGCCTCTGGTGCTGCAACGCCGGCCACGGCCGCCGGCAGATCGCCGCCGCCGTCGAGCGCCAGTTGACGCAGATGGATTTCGCGCCGTCCTTCCAGATGGGCCATCCGATCGCCTTCGACTTCGCCGAGCGGCTCGCGGAAATCGCGCCCGGCCCTGAAGGCGCGAAGCTCGACCGCGTGTTCTACACGGGCTCGGGCTCCGAATCGGTCGATACGGCCCTGAAGATCGCCATCGCCTACCAGCGCGCCATCGGCCAGGGCACGCGCACGCGCCTCATCGGCCGCGAGCGCGGCTATCACGGCGTCGGCTTCGGCGGTATCTCGGTCGGCGGCATCGTCAACAACCGCCGCGTCTTCCCGCAGCTTGCCGGCTCGGATCACCTGCGCCACACGCACGATCTTTCCAAGAACGCCTATGTGAAGGGCCAGCCGGAGCATGGCGCGGAACTGGCCGACGATCTCGAACGGCTCGTCGCCCTGCACGGCGCGGAAACCATCGCGGCCTGCATCGTCGAGCCGGTCGCCGGCTCCACGGGCGTTCTCATCCCGCCGAAGGGCTATCTCGAAAAGCTGCGCGCGATCTGCGACAGGCACGGCATCCTCTTGATCTTCGACGAGGTTATCACCGGCTTCGGCCGCCTCGGCGCCGCCTTCGCCACCGACTATTTCGGCGTGACGCCGGATCTCGTGACGACCGCCAAGGGCCTCACCAACGGCGCGATCCCGATGGGCGCGGTCTTCGCCAGCCGCAAGGTCCACGACGCGCTGATGCACGGGCCGGAAAACGCCATCGAGCTTTTCCATGGCTACACCTATTCCGGCCATCCGGCGGCCTGCGCGGCGGGCATCGCGACTCTCGACATCTATCGCGACGAGGGCCTCTTCACCCGCGGCGCCGAGCTGCAGGACGAGTGGCATGCGACGATGCATTCGCTGAAGGGCCTGCCGCACGTCATCGACATCCGCACCATCGGCCTCATCGCCGGCATCGAGCTGGCACCTCGCGAGGGCGCACCGGGCGCGCGCGCCTATGACGTCTTCGTCGACTGCTTCGAGAAGGGCCTGCTGATCCGCGTCACCGGCGATATCATCGCCTTCTCGCCGCCGCTGATCGCCGAAAAGAAGCATTTCGAGGACATCGTCTCGATCCTCGGCGATGCCCTGAAGCGGGCAGCCTGAGCTTTAATCCGCGGAAAACGCTGTTATAACTGGCCCGTATCCATACGGGCCAGTTTCATGTCAGCAGTCGCCAAGACCGAACCGAAGATCATCTTCCGGATCCAGCTCGAGCCGGAGGGGCGCATCGGCCGCGGCAAGATCGAGCTTCTCTCGCATATAAGGGAAACGGGCTCGATCTCGGCGGGCGGGCGGGCGATGGACATGTCCTATCGCCGGGCCTGGCTGCTGGTCGATGAGATGAACCGGCTGTTCCGCCAGCCGGTGGTGGAATCGCAGCGCGGCGGCAAGCAGGGCGGCGGCGCGGTGCTGACGCCCTTCGGCGAGGCGCTGATCGCGCATTACCATGCCATGGAGGAAAAGGCGCGCTTGGCGCTTGCCGAGGAGATCGGCTGGCTGGTCGCGAACCTGGCGGACTGATCCCTATTCCAGCGCCACCGTCTTGATGACGGCGTGCACCGGCAGGCCGGGCGCAAGGCCGAGCCGTTCGACGGAGAACGCTGTGATGCGGGCGCGGACGTGATCGCCGCCGCAGGCGATGCGCAGGCTCACCATGCCCTCGCCGTCCGGTTCGATGGTCTCCACCGTGCCTTCGAGGATGTTGAGCGCGGAAAGGCCCTCCGGCCGCACCGTCGCCACCATGACGTCGCGCGCCGGGATGCGCAGGCGCACCGCCTCGCCGGGCGAAACGGCAGCGCCGGGCACGAGGATCGCCGCACCGCCGTCGAGGCGGATGGTGGCAAGGCCATGCGCCGCATCGCGTGCCTCGACATGGCCGGACAGCACGCTGCCCGCCTCGCGGCGGTCGGCGGCGGAGGCAAGGCGGGGGCCGCCGAGCACGTCGGAGGCCGGCCCGACCGCCTCGACGCGGCCGCCCGTCATCAGCACGACCCGGTCGGCAAGCCGCGCGACCTCGGCGACGGAATGGCTGACATAGACGATGGGAATGCCCGCCTCGTCGCGCAGGCGCTCCAGATAGGGCAGGATCTCCGCCTTGCGCTCCTCGTCGAGCGCGGCAAGCGGCTCGTCCATCAGCAGGAGGCGCGGGGAAGCGAGCAGCGCGCGCCCGATGGCGACGCGCTGCTTCTCGCCGCCGGAAAGATTGGCCGGCTGGCGGTCGAGGAGGTCGCCGATGCCGAGCAGGCCGACGACACGATCCGGGCTTTCCGGGCGCGTGCCCTTCGGCGAGAACCAGCGGCCGTAATTGAGGTTCTGCCGGACAGTCAGGTGCGGGAAGAGCCGCGCCTCCTGGAAGACATAGCCGAAGCGGCGGCGATGGGGCGGCACGAAGATGCCGCGCGCCGTATCGACCAGCACGTCGTCGCCGAGGCGCACGACGCCTTCCGCCGGGCGCGTCAGGCCGGCGATGATGCGGATGAGCGAGGTCTTACCCGAACCGGAACGGCCGAAGAGCGCCGTGACCCCGCCATCGGAGGTGAAGGCGGCGTCGAGGGTGAAATCGCCGAGCCGGTGGCGTGCTTCGACAGCGAGGCTCATTCGAGGTTCACCTTGCGGCCGAGGCGCTGGGCGAGGATTTCCGAGGCGATGAGCGCGACCATGGAAATGGCGATGGCGACGACGGTGAGGCGCATGGCGCCGGCATCGCCGCCCGGCACCTGGGTGAAGGTGTAGATGGCCGCCGAGAGCGTCTGGGTCTCGCCGGGAATGTTGGAGACGAAGGTAATGGTCGCGCCGAACTCGCCCATGGCCTTGGCGAAGGCGAGGATCATGCCGGCGATGACACCGGGCAGGATGAGCGGCAGGGTGACGGTGAGGAAGACCCAGGCGGGGCTGGCGCCGAGCGTGCCGGCCGCTTCCTCCAGCTTGCGGTCCACCGCCTCGATGGAAAGGCGAATGGAGCGCACCATGAGCGGAAAGCCCATGACGCCGCAGGCAAGCGCCGCGCCGGTCCAGCGGAAGGAGAGCACGATGCCGAACCATTCGGCGAGCACCGAGCCGATGGGCCCGCGCCGGCCGAACAGGATGAGCAGGATGAAGCCGGTAACGACCGGCGGCAGGATCAGTGGCAGATGGACGATGCCGTTCAGAAGCGATTTGCCCCAGAAGCGGCCGCGCGCCAGCGCCAGCGCGACCAGAATGCCGAGCGGCAGGCTGACGAGCACCGCGACGGTCGAGACCCTGAGGCTCAGCCGGATCGCCGTCCATTCCTCAGCGCTCAAGGCAAACCAGTCCACGCCGTCTCCTTACTTTGCCGCCGTCCGGGTGGGGCGCCCCTCATCCGGCCTGCCGGCCACCTTCTTCTCCCCGCAAGCGGGGCGAAGGGATATGCCGCACTGGTTTCCCAAGCGTCCACCCCTGTGTCGGGCAAGTCCCCTCTCCCCGCAAGCGGGGAGAGGGTTAGGGTGAGGGGCAACCTCGCAAGGGGCATTTCCGGCCACCAAAAACGATAGGCCGACAATATCATCCCGGCCTGTCGCGAGGCTCGTCTTACTTCAGGATGGTGAAGCCCTGCTCGGTGAAGAAGGGGGCGGCCTTGTCGGACTTCAGGAAGTCGAGATAGGCGCCGGCGGCCGGGCTCTGCGATTCCGAGAGGATGGCAACCGGGTAGATGATCGGCGGATGGCTGTCTTCCGGGAAGGTGCCGACGACGGCAACGCCCGGATCGGCGGCGGCGTCCGTCTCGTAGACGATGCCGTAGGGCGCTTCGCCGCGCGAGACGAGCGCGAGCGCGGCGCGCACGCTTTCGGCGCCCGCCACCTTGCCTTCGACGGCGGACCAGACGCCGAGCTTTTCAAGCGCCGCCTTGCCGTATTTGCCGGCCGGCACGCTGTCCACCGCGCCCATGGCGAGCTTGCCGTCGCCGACGAGGCCGGCGAGGTCGAAGCCTTCCTTGATCTCGACCGTCGAGGCCTTGTCCTTCGGCGCGACGAGCACGATACGGTTGCCGAGGAGGTTGGAGCGGGTGTCGTCCTTGATCAGCTTCTTCTCGGCGACGTAATCCATCCAGGCAAGGTCTGCCGAGATGAAGAGGTCGGCGGGCGCGGCCGCCTCGATCTGCTTGGCGAGCGCCGAGCTTGCAGCATAGGAAACGGCCGTCTCGTTGCCGGTTTCCTTCTGCCACGCGGCATTGGCGGCATCGAGCGCGTTCTTGAGGCTGGCAGCGGCGAAGACGGTGACCTTCTCCGCGGCGGCGGCCGGCAGGGCGAGCGGCATGGCCGCGAAGGCGGCGACGACCAGTTTCAGAAGCAGACGACGGTTCATTCCTGTTCTCCCTTTTTCTGCCTTTGCGGCAACGTCATATCCCCTTGGATATATCGATGTTTCCGGCTTGGCCAGCGCTATATTTTCAAAAATATAGTGAAATTACCTATGGCAAATCGGCCGGAATGACCGGCCGATCGCATGGCATCGACAATGCGGGAACGAAGGGCTCAGAACAGAGCGTCGTCGAAGAGGTCCTCGTCGCTCTGGGCGGCGGCGGGCGCGGCGGGCATTTCCACCGTCGTGCCGAAGACCCGGGCGTGCACCTCCCGTTCGGAAACCATCGTATAGGTCCGGGCGATCCGGCCGCCGAGATCGGCGAGCGCTTCTTCGAGGCCGGCAGTGTCCGGCAGGTCGGGGCCGATCAGGTCGCCGACGCTCCCGGCGCAATCGGCGAGCACGTCGCCGAGTTCGGCGTTGAAATCGAGATCGGCGATGGTGCGGCCGGCCTTGGCGGAAATGTCGGCGCTGCAATCGCGCAGGGCCACCATGTCCTCCTCCATGCGGTCGCCCGCGCGGCGGATATGGTCCAGAACCTCCTCCAGCCGGGCATCGAGGGAACCATCGGCGGCATTGCCGGCCGCGCCGAGCTTGACGGCGTCGTCTTCCAGCGATTGCAGGGCGGTGAGGATGCGCTCGGCGGTCTCGTCGAGCTGCGCGGAGAAGCTGCGCAGCTCCGCCGTCACCACATTGATCGCCCGCCCTTCCTCGCCGAGCTTGCTGCAGCGCAGATTGGTGTTGAGCGCCATGTACTGGATGTCGGTGCGAACGAGCTGGATGGTCTTCACGCCCTTCAGCAGTTCCTGCACGGTCTCGACCGTGCTCGAGCCCAGCGCATTGGCCTTGCCGGCAGCCTGCTCGATATCGCGCACCACGGTGCGGGCGGCATCGATATCGGCTTCCAGCGTGCGCATGGCGCGGTCGGCGGAATGGCCATCGCCGGCATCCATGTCGCCGTAAAGCGCCATCAGGGCATCGATATCCGCGCCGAAGCTGCGGATCGTGCCGACGACGGTCCGGCATTCGCGCTCGAAGTCGCGGGCGATCTCGACGAGCTGGGCGCGCACCAGATGGCGCACCAGCGCCGTGAGCCGGCCGCCCGCATCGCCGTCCAGCGCCGCGGAAGCGAGATATTCCTCCAGGAAGGTGAAGGCGGACTGGCAGTGCTCGATGCGCTGGCGGGTGATGTCGCCGATCTGCATGGAGGAGAGCGTCGTCGCGACCTTCGTCTGCACGAGGCGCGCGGAGCTGCCGACCTTGCCGGCAAGCTGCGAGAGATGGCGGCGCTGGGCGGTGAGATCCGCCGCATTGCGCGAGAGGTTGCCGGCAATGTCCGGCACGCTGCGGCGGAAGCGCTCCAGCGCCTCCCCGCCCCCGGCGGACGCAGCGTCGATCACGCCGCCGAGCGTGCCGATCCGGGCGCCGAGCGCATTGACCTCGCTCGTGCCGAAATGGATGCGCTCGAGGATCTCTTCCGCGAAGCCCGAAAAGTCCGGGATGGCAGCGCCGGTGATCTTGGCTGTGGTGGCGAAGGTGCGGAGATACCGCAGCGTCTCCTGCATGTCCGCGATATGGGTGCCGAGCGACTTCTCCGTCACCGCGACGCCGGCAAGGCGCTGCTGGCGGGTCTCCTCGATGGCCGGCAGGGCGGTGAGCTGGTCGACCGTCGCGACCAGCCGGCCGATCGTCGCCTCGGCGGCCTCGTCGTCGAGCGATTGCGACAGGTTCTCCAGCGACGCCACCAGGCGGTTGAGCACGTCGAGGACGGCGAGCAGCACGACGCCGCCGTCGAGGAAGCGCTGTTCGATGCGGGAACGGGCCCCTTCGAGACGGGAGACGAGTTCCGCCTCGGCCGTCTGCCGCTCAATGCGGACTGCGCTCGCTGTTCCTGACACGCCATACCCCACTTTCAAGAAACCTGGCCCGACCCTAGGGCGAACAAGGTAACGCGCAGTAAATTCGCATTTTCTGATGGAGTAGAATCGGCCTCCAAATGCCCGGTTTTCGCGCCACTACCCGAAGCTGCACTCACCCCAGGAATTAGGGATTTATAAATAATATCTCTAATGTCTAATCATATTTAAGTCTCTTATTTTTCAATAACTTACACTGAAAAACTACCCTAAGGTGAGTTGGTGTATTTTCCTCTTCTTGACTACCATTAGATGAATTTGGCAACCGGGCTTTACGGTTCATTAAGCGTATCTGGGAATTCTGGCGCGGGAAATACTCCCTTCAGAAACGTTTATCGGGGCCTCCATGTCCTCCACCCTGCCCGGTGACGCACCGTTAACCTTGCCAACGGCGCTTACCATCAAGAACATATCGGCGGTCCAGGAGCTTATCCTGAGCCATCTGAACAATAATCCGGCAGCGATACTTGATATCGACGCGGAGGCGCAGGTCGACCTCAGTTTCGTCCAGCTCGTGACGGCGGCGCGCAAGCACGCTGCGTCCCGCGCGGGCCGGCTTCTACTTGCACGACCGGCGGCGGGGGACCTTTACGACGTGCTGAAGCGCGGCGGCTTTCTCGACGAGATGACGCCGGACGCCGCGCATTTCTGGCTGCATCAGGAGAAGAATTGATGACCGCGAAAATCTTGACCGTGGACGATTCCGCCAGCATCCGGCTGACGACACGCGTCACCCTCAGCAATGCCGGCTATGCCGTGACCGAGGCGGTCGACGGGCTCGACGGCCTCAACAAGCTGAAGGAAGGTGAATACGACCTCGTGGTCACCGACCTCAACATGCCGAACATGGACGGCCTGACGATGATCCGCGAGCTGCGCAAGCTGCCCGCGCATACCGGCGTGCCGGTCATCTTCCTCACCACCGAATCCGACGGCGAACTGAAGGCGCAGGCCAAAGCCGCCGGCGCCACCGGCTGGCTCACCAAGCCTTTCGATCCGGAAAGCCTCGTCAAGATAGCCCGGAAGGTCCTCGGAAAATGAGCAACCCGGACCCGATCTCAGTCTTCCGGACAGAAGCGGCCGAACTGCTGGAACAGATCGAGTCCGGCCTTCTGGACCTGACCCGCAGCCTCGACGACCGCGACCAGATCGACGCGGTCTTCCGGGGCCTGCACACATTGAAGGGGTCGGGCGCGATGTTCGGCTTCGAGGCGCTCGCCGCCTTCACGCATCATTGCGAGACCGCCTTCGACCGCGTGCGCAAGGGCGACGTGCCGGCAACGCACGAACTGGTCTCGGCGGTCCTTTCCGCGCAGGACCACATGCGCGCCCTGCTCGAAACGCCGAACGGCGACCATGACGCGATGAGCGCGAGCCTCCTCGACAACCTGCACCGCGCCGTCAACGGCGCGGGCTCGCCCGCCCCCGCGGCAAGCGTTACCGTCGCGACTGCGCCGGTGGCCGAAGCGTCCGGCGGCATGCGTGAATGGCGCATCCGCTTCAGCCTGCCCGTCAACGCCATGGCGAACGGCACCAATCCGCTCGGCCTGCTCGACGAGATGCGCGACCTCGGCGAATGCCGGATCGTCGCCGATGCGGCGAAGGTGCCCGAGCTTGCCGAACTCGACCCGCGCGACATCCACCTTTCCTGGGACGTGACGCTGAAGACCGACAAGCCGCGCAGCGACATCGAGGACGTCTTCATCTTCGTCATGGACGACATGGAGCTGGAGATCACCGAGATCGCCATCGAGCCTCCGGCCACAACGCCCGAGCCCGCCCCCCTGCCGAAGGCGGTGGTGGTGACGGAGCGCGAAGCGCCGGCCGTGCAGGCTGCCAACGATTCCAGGCAGGCGAAGTCGGCCGAGAACGTCCGCGTTCCCGCCGAACGGCTCGACGAGATGATGGACCGTGTCGGCGAGCTCGTCATCGCCCAGTCCCGCCTCACCCAGCTTGCGGGCGCGGCGGCCGACCTTGGCCTTCGTTCCGTCTCGGAAGAGATCGAGCGCCTTTCCGGCGAATTGCGCGACACGATGATGGTGCTGCGCATGATGCCGGTCGCCAGCCTCTTCAGCCGCTTCCGCCGTCTCGTGCACGACCTGTCGCGCGAGACCGGCAAGGAAATCGAACTCATTACCGAGGGCGAGAGCACCGAGGTCGACAAGACGGTCATCGACCGGCTCGCCGATCCTCTCGTCCATCTCGTGCGCAACTCCATCGACCACGGCCTCGAAAAGCCCGAGGAGCGCATCGCCGCCGGCAAGGACGCGAAGGGCAAGGTCCTTCTCTCGGCCCATCAGACGGGCGGCGAGGTCATCATCACCATCAAGGACGACGGCCGCGGCATCAACCGTGAGCGCGTGCGCGCCAAGGCCGAGGCCTCCGGCCTGATCCAGCCGGGCCAAGCGCTCTCCGACCCGGAACTGCTGCAGCTCATCTTCCAGCCGGGCTTCTCCACCGCCCAGCAGGTCACCAACCTTTCCGGCCGCGGCGTCGGCATGGACGTGGTGAAGAAGACGGTGGAAGCGCTGCGCGGGGCGATCGACATCACCAGCAAGCCGGGCGACGGCTCGGAAGTCTCGCTGCGCATCCCGCTGACGCTCGCCATCATCGACGGCCTGCTCGTGCGTGTCGGAGAGGGCTGCTATGTCATCCCGCTCTCGGCGGTCGAGGAGTGCCTGGAGCTCTCGCTCGAAGACGACCTGCGCTCGCGCGGGCGCTCCTTCATCTCGCTGCGCGACAGCCTCGTGCCGTTCCTGCGCCTGCGCGAGCTCTTCCGCACCGGCACCCAACCCGATCCGCACCAGAAGGTCGTCGTCATCTCGACGGGCTCCGAGCGTGTCGGCCTCGTCGTCGACCAGATCATCGGCGACCACCAGACGGTCATCAAATCCATGTCCAAGCTGCACCATGACGTCGCCACCTTCTCGGGCGCGACCATCCTCGGGGACGGCAGCGTCGCGCTGATCCTCGACGTCACCCATCTGGTCGCGGCCGGACAGCATCAGGAGGCGCAAATGCGGGCGGCAGGATGAGCGAAGCAGCACGGAAACTCGACCACGACACGATCTGGGGCGTTGAGGAAGACCTTTCCGTCCTCACCTTCAACCTCAACGGCGAGACCTTCGCCATCGAGGCGACCGTCGTGCAGGAAATCCTCGACCTTCTGCCGGAGACCCACGTTCCCGGCAGCAAGCCCTTCGTTTCCAGCGTCATCAACTTCCGCGGCAAGGTGATCCCGCTCGCCGACATCCGTCTCGCCTTCGGCATGGACGCGACGGAAACCACCATAGACAGCCGCATCGTCGTCATCGAGCTCGACCTCGACGACGAACCGACGCTGGTCGGCATCCGCACCGACAAGGTCAACGAAGTCACGACCCTGCCGAAGGTCGCCAGCGAGCCGCCGCCGAGCGTCGGCATGCGCTGGCGCGCCGACTACATCAACTGCCTCGTCAAGCGGGGCGGCGAATTCATCATCGTCCCGAATCTGCACGCGATCTTTTCCTCCCGGAAGGAACGCACCGGCAACGCGCAAGCGCCGAACTAGGCACTCAGGAGAGACCCATGCGCTTTACCATAAAACTCAAGCTGTTCCTGACATTCGGCTTCATGATCGCGGTGCTTCTCGGCACCGCGGGCTACGGCATCATGAGCCTCGGCGGTCTCAACACGACGCTCAGCGACGTGCTGAACGGCCCGGCCGAGCGCCTGAAGCTCACCCAGACGCTGAACAACCTGCAACTCCAGCAGATCCGCCAGCAGAAGAACATGCTGTCTTCCGCAAGCACCACCGAGACGAACCGCTATATCGGTCTCAGCGACGAGGCGCGCAAGGAATTCGACGCAACCTTCGGGCAGATTCTCGCCAAGGCGACGGAACAGGGCAAGGTGATGTGGGACAAGCTCTCCGCCTTCACCACCGATTTCCGCCGCAACGACGATCGCATCCGGGCGCTGGCGCTCGCCGGCGACATGGACGGCGCGACCCGCATCTCGAACACCGATGCGCGCGCCGTGACCAACGAGATCGACAAGCTGCTCAGCGAAGTCGTCAAGCTCGAGGAAAGCCGCCTGGACGAAGCCGAACTCGGCGCCCAGGCGCAATATGAAAGCACGCGGACGGTCATGATCGCAGCCGCCGCCATCGCGGTTCTGATCGCAGCGCTTGCAGCCACCTGGATCGTCCTGTCGATCAACCGCGGCCTCGGCCGCGCTGCGAGCGCCGTGCAGGCCGTCGCCGATGGCGACCTCACCCGCTTTGCCGACATCACCACGAAGGACGAGATCGGCGACATGCTCGGCCATGTCAACACGATGATCGAGCGCCTGCGCGGCGTCGTCGCCGACGCGCTTTCCGCCTCCGAGAACGTCTCGTCCGGCAGCCAGGAACTCTCCTCCAGCTCCGAACAGCTGTCGCAGGGTGCGACCGAGCAGGCCTCCTCCGCCGAAGAGGCCTCCGCCTCGATGGAAGAGATGGCCGCGAACATCAAGCAGAACGCCGACAACGCAGCCCAGACCGAGAAGATCGCCCGCCAGTCCGCCAAGGACGCGGAAGCTTCCGGCGAAGCGGTCGGTCGCGCCGTCGGCGCCATGCGCACCATCGCGGAAAAGATCTCCATCGTGCAGGAAATCGCCCGCCAGACGGATCTTCTCGCCCTCAATGCCGCGGTGGAAGCCGCCCGTGCCGGCGAGCATGGCAAGGGCTTTGCCGTCGTCGCCTCGGAAGTGCGCAAGCTCGCCGAGCGCAGTCAGGCGGCCGCCGCCGAGATCAGCACGCTGTCCGGCCAGACCGTCTCCGTCGCAACGGAAGCCGGCGACATGCTGAACCGGCTGGTGCCCGATATCCGCAAGACCGCCGAGCTGGTCTCCGAGATCTCCGCCGCCTGCCGCGAGCAGGATATCGGCGCCTCGCAGATCAACGAGGCGATCCAGCAGCTCGACAAGGTGACGCAGCAGAATGCCGGCGCCTCGGAAGAGATGTCCGGCACTTCGGAGGAGCTCGCCGCCCAGGCCGAGGAACTGCAGACCTCCATCGCCTTCTTCCGCGTCGACGGTGCCCGCAAGGAACCGAACCACGCCGACCGGCTGCGGGCGACCGCTGCGAAGATGGCCGCTCCCGCCGCCAAGCGGCCGGCCGCGAGCCCTGCCCATCGCCCCGCGCCGGCGAGCGCCAAGGCGGCGCGCGGCAACGGCTTCTCCCTCGACATGTCGATGGGCGGCCCGGATGCCGACGATGCAGATTTCAGGGAAAGCGCCTGATCGGAACCAATGATGGCGGCGCGCCCGGCAACGGGCGCGCCGTGCAATCGACATCGGCGCATGTCAGCGCCGGCGAAAGGGCTGCTCCGGCGGCCCGCGGAAGGGTGAGTGTATCGGTCTTCACGCATGGGAGCACCGCTTTGCGGCCGCTCCGCCCTCAACAGGCATCTGCAAGGAGAACAGGATGCGCCTTACCATCAAGCTGAAGCTGGGCCTCGCCTTCGGCTTCCTCATCGCCCTTCTTTGTATTTCGGCCGGCATCGGTATCCGCAGCCTCAGCGAAATGAACACCCTGCGCAACGACCTTATCGAAGGCCCGATCCAGCAGGACGACTATTCCAACGACCTCGCGGCCGCCTTCGACGGACTGGGCCTTGCCGAGGCCGACCTTCTGCTCGCGACGACGCTCGAGCGGACGAACAAGGCGAAGGCCACCATCGCGGCCGAGCGGGAGGCCTTCGAAAAGGCGCTGAACGACGGCCAGAACGACGCGACCGGCGAATTCAAGGCCAAGTGGCAGGAGATTCGCGACTTCTGGGACGACTACCTCGCCATCAACGACAGGATCGTCTCGCTGATGGCCTCCGGCCAGCGTGACATGGCGCTTGAGATCAACCAAACGGAAGGCGCCGTCGCCGCCGACAAGCTGGACGGCATGACGGCCGCTCTCGCCAACCTGACCGAACAGGCGATCAAGGATTCCGACACGGTCGCCGATGCCGGCTACGAGACGGCGTTCTACACGCTCGTCATCCTGACCCTCTCCGCCCTCGTCCTTTCCGTCGCCGCCGCCCTCTGGATCGCGCTCGGCATCAATACCGGCCTGCGCAAGATCCGGAGCGTCGCGGAAGCCGTCGCGGTCGGCGACCTCGACCAGAATGTCGAGATCAGGACCAATGACGAGATCAAGGACCTTGTCGACACGATCAACGTGATGACCGGCAACCTGCGCAACACGGCCACCATCGCCGACCAGATCGCCAATGGTGACCTGACCGTGACGCCGAAGGCCCTCTCCGACAAGGATACGCTGGGCATTTCGCTGGAAAGCATGGTGGAGCGCCTGCGCGGCGTCGTCGCCGATGCCCTTTCGGCAGCCAACAACGTCTCCTCGGGCAGCCAGGAGCTTTCGGCCAGCTCCGAGCAGCTCTCGCAGGGCGCGACCGAGCAGGCCTCCTCCGCCGAAGAGGCCTCCGCCTCCATGGAAGAGATGGCCGCGAACATCAAGCAGAACGCCGACAACGCCGCCCAGACCGAGAAGATCGCCCGCCAGTCCGCCAAGGACGCGGAAGCTTCCGGCGAAGCGGTCGGCCGCGCCGTCGGCGCCATGCGCACCATCGCGGAGAAGATCTCCATCGTGCAGGAAATCGCCCGCCAGACGGACCTTCTCGCCCTCAACGCCGCGGTGGAAGCCGCTCGTGCCGGCGAGCACGGCAAGGGCTTTGCCGTCGTCGCCTCGGAAGTGCGCAAGCTCGCCGAGCGCAGTCAGGCGGCCGCCGCCGAGATCAGCACGCTGTCCGGCCAGACCGTCTCCGTCGCAACGGAAGCCGGCGACATGCTGAACCGGCTGGTGCCCGATATCCGCAAGACCGCCGAGCTGGTCTCCGAGATCTCCGCCGCCTGCCGCGAGCAGGATATCGGCGCCTCGCAGATCAACGAGGCGATCCAGCAGCTCGACAAGGTGACGCAGCAGAATGCCGGCGCGTCGGAAGAGATGTCCGGCACCTCGGAGGAGCTTGCCGCCCAGGCCGAGGAACTGCAGACCTCCATCGCCTTCTTCCGCGTCGACCGCGCGGCGGGCGTCCCGGCTTCCGCCCAGCGCCGCCCGGCGCCGGCAGCGGCACGCCCGGCCGCCAAGTCCGCGGCCACACCCGCCCGCAAGTCCGACAACAGCGTCAATGCCCAGCAGGCCCGCGCCCGCGGCTTTGCCCTCGACATGTCGATGGGCGGCCCGGATGCCGACGACGCAGATTTCAGGGAAAGCGCTTGATCATGGCCGGCACGTCCTCCGAATCCCAGTACGTTACCTTCTCCCTCGACAACGAGGTCTTCGCGGTCCCCGTCTCGGTGGTCCGGGAAATCCTCGATCATGAGGAAGCCTTCAGGATCCCGCATGGGCCGGACTACCTGCTCGGGCTCCGGGACGTGCGCGGCCAGGGCGTGCCGGTCATCGATCTGCGTCTCCGTCTCGGCATGACGAAGACGGAGAGGACGCCGCACACGCGCGCGCTCGTGCTCGACGTGCCGATCGGCGAGAAGACCCTGACGCTCGGCCTCGTCGCCGACCGCGTCTACGAGGTCATTCCCTTCCGTGCGGAGGAGATCGAGGGTGCGCCGGACATCGGCGTGCGCTGGCCCTCCGACTACATTGCCGGTGTCGTGCGCCGCGATGGTGGCTTCGTCGTCATCGTCGATCTCGCCCGCCTCTTCTCCAGCGCGGAAGTGGCGATGATGGGAACGGCGAACCGCCTCGCCGCGACGGCATAATCTCGAGGAGACGGGTGTGGGAGCAGCATTGCGGGCGCAGGCGGGCGAAGACGGCTTGAGCAGCCGGAATTTCGAGGCCCTGTCGCGATATATCTACGACTATAGCGGCATCAAGATGCCGATCACCAAGCTGACCATGCTGGAGGGCCGCCTGCGGCGACGCCTGCGGGCCACCGGCATCCCCAGCTTCAACGCCTATTGCGACTATCTCTTCAAGCATGACGGCATCGAGAAGGAAGCGATCTTCCTGATCGACGCGGTGACGACCAACAAGACCGACTTCTTCCGCGAGCCGAAGCATTTCGACTTCATGGAGCGGACCGGCCTGCCGGAACTGGTCGCGGGCGGGCACAAGCGGCTGCGCCTGTGGAGCGCCGCCTGCTCGATCGGCGCCGAGCCCTATACGATGGCGATGGTCATGCAGGATTTCGCCGATGCCACATCCGGCATCGACTACCGGATTCTCGCGACGGACCTTTCGACCGATGTGCTGGCCGCCGCCCGCCGCGGCGTCTATCCGCGCGACATGGTCCAGCCCGTGCCGGCCGAACTCCAGCGGCGCCACGTGATGATCTCGCGCGATGCCGCGCGCGGCGAGGTGCGCATCCATCCCCGCCTTCGCTCGACCATCGGCTTTGCCCGCATGAACCTCATGGACGGCGCCTACAAGGTGGGCGAGCCGATGCACATGATCTTCTGCCGCAACGTACTGATCTATTTCGACAAGCCGACACAGGCGAAAGTGCTGACACGGCTCTGCGATTGCCTTGTCCCCGGCGGTTTCCTCTATGTGGGCCATTCCGAAACGGTCACCGGCATTCCCCTGCCGGTGCGCCAGGTCGCCAACACGGTTTTCAAGAAGATCTGATGCCCCTTCCGGCCAAGAAAATCCGCGTTCTCATCATCGACGACTCGGCGAGCGTACGCCAGGCGCTGACCCATGTGCTGGAAGAGGACCCCGAGATCGAAGTGATGGGCGCGGCCTCCGATCCCTTCATGGCGGCAAAGAAGATCCAGGAGGAGCTGCCCGACGTCATCACGCTCGACGTGGAAATGCCGCGCATGGACGGCATCACCTTCCTGCGCAAGATCATGTCGCAGCGGCCGATCCCCGTCGTCATGTGCTCCTCGCTGACGGAAGAGGGCTCCGAGACGCTGATGCAGGCGCTGGAAGCCGGCGCCGTCGACATCATCCTCAAGCCGAAGATCGGCGCGGCCGATCATCTTGCCGAATCCGGCACGCGCATCCGCGAGGCGGTCAAGGGCGCGGCCGTCGCCCGGCTCGGCGCGAACCGGCGCAGCGCTGCGGCAAGCGGGCCCACGGCCAAGCTCACCGCCGATGCCGTGCTGCCGCCCCCCTCCGGCCGGGCCATGGCCAAGACGACGGAAATGGTGGCCTGCATCGGCGCCTCGACGGGCGGCACGGAAGCGCTGCGCGTGCTGCTCGAACAGTTGCCGGCCAATTCGCCGGGCATCGTCATCGTCCAGCACATGCCGGAAAAATTCACCGCCGCCTTCGCCAAGCGGCTGAACAGCCTTTGCGAGGTGGAGGTCAAGGAAGCGGCGCACGGCGACCCCGTGCTGCGCGGCCATGTGCTGATCGCCCCCGGCGACCGGCACCTGATGCTGGAGCGGCAGGGCGCGCGCTACCATGTCGCGGTGCGCGAGGGGCCTCTCGTTTCCCGCCACCGGCCATCCGTCGACGTGCTCTTCCGCTCGGCGGCCCGCGCCGCGGGCGCCAACGCCATGGGCGTCATCATGACCGGCATGGGCGACGACGGCGCGCGCGGCATGGCCGAGATGCACCAGGCTGGCGCCTATACGGTGGCGCAGGACGAGGCGTCCTCCATCGTCTTCGGCATGCCGAAGGAGGCGATCGCCCATGGCGGGGTCGACAGGATTCTGCCGCTCGACCAGATCGCCCGCGAAATCCTCGCGGCGGACCGGCGCAGATAAGGCATTTTCATCCACCATTAACCATGATGGGCGAAAGTGGCGAAGCACCATGCGAAGGTGCCTGCCCGAGCGATGACCGGCTCGACGAACCGATCCGGAGAAGCCCATGCCCGTCATCACCTTCGCCAATACCAAGGGCGGCGCCGGCAAGACGACGGCGGTGCTGCTGCTCGCCACCGAGCTTGCCCGCCTCGGCTTCCGCGTCTCGGTGCTCGACGCCGATCCGCAGCACTGGATCACCCGCTGGTACGAGACATCGCAAAGCGCGCTCGGCAAGCTGACCGTGGTGCCCTACGTCACCATGAACTCGATCGACCGGCAACTCGCCGAGGAGAAGGCGCGCGCCGATTTCGTGCTGATCGACCTGCCGGGCTCGCGCTCCTCGCTGCTCGCCAAGGCGGTCGGCCATGCCGACTATGTGCTGATCCCCGTGCAGGGGTCGGCCATGGACGCCCAGGGCGGCGCCAATGTTATCGAGCTCCTGCAATATCTCGAGGACAAGGCCGATATCCGCATCCGCCATTCCGTCGTGCTGACGCGCGTCAACTCGATGGTGACGACCCGCGCGATGAACGCCGTCAAGGACCTGCTCGCCGCCCGGCGCGTGCATCTCCTGGAAACGCCGATCATCGAACGCTCCGCTTTCCGCGACATGTTCGGCTGCGGCGGTACGCTCTATTCGATGGATGCGCGCCGCGTCAGCAATCTGGACAAGGCCCAGGAGAATGCCCGCGCGCTGGCGCTGGAAGTGCTGCAGCAGATTCCCGCCGCGCGACATGCCGGCATTCCGGGCCTTCGCAACGTCGCCTGAGGCACCGCTTCTTTCCGGCGTCCCCGCCTTCCACGCTCCTGCACCTGCCTCTACCGACAGGATGGATGCTCGGGTCAAGCCCGAGCATGACGACGGAGAGATAGGCATAATGACGGAGAGCAGGGGCACATCCGCCAAGCCCGGCTCGCCAGCGTTCGAACTGTTCTTTTGAGAAAATTCAGGCCCAGAAGCGGAAAAGCCTGCCGCGGGAGGAGGTGCGGCAGGCTTTCCGATAGAACCGAATGACGACTGGGAGGAGGAGTGTCGTCATTCCCGCAGTCGGCCCTGGGAGGAGGAGTAGGCCTTCTGCATCCATCGAAGCCTCGTGGGAGGAGGTACGTTGCTTCGATAAGTGTGACTATATCCGATTCCTGATTATTTCATAGGCACCGTTTTGCAATGCAGCTATGCGTTATGCGCGTAACGTATATCTCAATTCCGTTGAATTAAGTCTCACCGAGGTGATTCGTTCGCACATGCAAAAACGCCCGCCGGAAGGCGGGCGTTTTTGAAATCTTGCCTTGCGGCGTCGGTCAGAAGCCGACGGCGGCGCGGGCGACAGCCTTGATTTCCGAACGCTCGATGCCGAGGTCGCGCAGTTCGCGAGCGGACATGCGGTCGAGTTCGTTGACGGTCTGACGGTACTTGCGCCAATTGTTGAAGGAACGTGCCATGTTCATGATGATCCCCTTTCGTAGGGCTCTCTGTTCGGCACCGGTCCGTGGCGCCGCGTCTTTCGATGGCCGCCTTGTACCGTCATGCTGCGCTGCGGAAAAGCGCGAAGCTGGCACGTCACCCATGCAGTGGATGCATGGGTGAGTAAGGTTTCATTAACGAAGCAGCTATGCGGCGCGCGCAGCCTGCTCCTCGCGCAGGAAGGCGGTGAAGCGCTTCAGGCCCTCGCGCAGGATCGCTTCGCCATTGGCGTAGCCGATGCGAAGATAGCCTTCCATGTCCATGGCGCTGCCGGGTGTCAGCATGACGCCGGTGCGCTCCAGCAGCCTGGTGCAGAAGGCCTCGGAAGTGAGCGGGAGGTCGTATTTCAGGAGCGCGGTCGTGCCGGATTTCGGCTTCACCCAGGAAATCAGCGGCTCGCCCTCCACCCATTCGGCGAGGATGGCAAGGTTGCGCCGGGTGATCTCATGGCTGCGCGCAAGGATCTTGTCGCGATTTTCCAGCGCGATGGCCGCGAAATGGTCGTCCAGCATGCCGACGCTGATCGTGTTGTAGTCGCGATGGATGGAAACCTTGTGAAGCAGCGCCTTCGGCCCGACGATCCAGCCGAGGCGGAGGCCCGCCAGCGAATAGGTCTTCGACATGCTGCCGGTGCTGATGCCCTTTTCATAAAGATCGGCGATGGAGGCCGTCATGCCATCGCCCTGCTGGTCCGTGCCGCGATAGACCTCGTCGCAGAGGATCCAGGCGCCGCAGCCGCGCGCGATCTCGACGACCTGCGAGAGGAAGTCGCGATCCATCAGCGAACCGGTCGGATTGTTGGGGTTGTTGAGGCAGATGAGCTTCGTGCCGGGCGTGGCAAGGCGGCGCAGCTCGGCAAGATCCGGCAGGAAGCCGTGCTCGGGCGTCAGCTTGAGAATGCCGACATCCGCCCCGAAGCTTTCGGGGATCGAATAGTGCTGCTGGTAGGTGGGCAGGACCGAGACGACGCGGTCGCCGGGCTCCACCAGCGTCTCGTGCACCAGCGCATTGGCGCCGATCGCGCCATGGGTGACGACGACATTCTCGATCGCCTGCTTCTCGTAAAGGCCGGCGATCTGCCCGCGCAGCCGGTCGCTGCCCTCGATCGCGCCGTAGGTAAGCTTCATCGGCAGCAGCTCGGACAGGATGTCGTCGCGCTTGCCGGCCATGTCGAGCAGCTCGGCGACCGTCAGCGATTCGACGCAGGTTTCCGCGAGATTGAGCTCGCAATGGTTTTCATAGCGGTTCATCCATATTTCGACGCCGAAATCGCGTATCTTCATGGCGGGGTCCTTTCGGGTTAGAAAGCGAAAAGCGGGCAGCAGCCCTTCGACACGAACGATAGAGCAGTATATTGCACAGTCAAGAACGCAGCGACGTCCTCGCCCATGTCTCGGGCAACCTGCGCCGCCTCAGGCAGGCAGCGGGTCTCAGCCAGGCGGCACTGGCGGAAGCCTCCGGCATCAGCCGCCGCATGATCGTGGCGCTTGAGGGAGGCGACGCCAATATCAGCCTCTCGAGCCTCGACAAGCTTGCCGCGGCGATGGGCGTCGGCTTCGTCGATCTCGTGCGCGATCCCGCCCGGGCGCCATCCGCCGAGATCAACGAGGTGACGTGGCGGGGAAAGCATGCCGAAAGCACCGCCGTCCTGCTCGGCTCCGCGCCGGCAACGGTGGAGGCGCAGATGTGGCTCTGGTCGCTCGGCCCCGGCGAGCGCTACGAGGCGGAGCCGGACCCGGCCGGCTGGCACGAGATGGTGCTGGTGACGGAAGGCACCCTGCGGCTCGAACTTTCGGGTACGGTGAAGGACTATCCGGCGGGCAGCTTTGCCGTCTACGGCACCGACCGGGCCTATGCCTATGCCAATCCCGGCGACGTGCCCGTGCGTTTCGTGCGCAACGTCATCGCCTGACCGTCAGCCGGCCAGCAACCGCCAGCCGATGCCGGCCAGCGCCGTAAGGCCGAGCGTCAGCAGCACAGACGCCTTCAGCCGGAAAAGCGCGAAGGCGGCTGCGGCCGCCAGCAGCGCCGAGGGCAGGACGATCGTCGCAAGGACGGGCAGTTCGATATGGAACGGGCCGGCGGCCAGCACAGTCACCCGGCCGAACAGCGTGTGAATGGCGAACCAGACGGCAAGGTTGAGGATGACGCCGACCACCGCGGCGGTGATCGCCGACAGGGCGCCGGAAAGGGCGGCATTGCCGCGCAGCTTCTCGATGAAGGGCGCGCCGAGGAAAATCCACAGGAAACAGGGAACGAAGGTGACCCATGTGGTGAGGATCGCGGCAAGCGTCGCGGCCACCATCGGATCGAGGCTGCCGGGATCGCGATAGGCTCCGAGAAAGCCAACGAATTGCAGCACCATGATCAGCGGCCCCGGCGTCGTTTCCGCCATGCCGAGCCCGTCGAGCATCTCGCCCGGCCTCAGCCAGCCGTAGTGCTGCACGGCCTCCTGCGCGACATAGGCGAGCGCCGCATAGGCCCCGCCGAAGGTGACGACCGCCATCTTGCTGAAGAAGATGCCGATCTCGGTGAAGACATTGCCGCCGCCGGCGAAGACCGCGATGAGAGCGACCGGCCCGAGCCAGAGGCCGAGAAGCGCCGCCGATATCTTCAGCGACCAGAGGAGATCGGGGCGGGCATGGGCCGGCGTCCCTTCGCCGAGAAGCGAATCGCGATCCTGCAGCACGGCTCCGCGCGCGGCCGCGTGGCCGGAGGCGGTGCGGAACAGGCGCGATCCCGACCGCGACCCGGCATAGCCGACGATGGCGGCAACGAGGATGATGAGCGGGAATGGCACCTTGAAGGCGAAAATGGCGATGAAGGCGCCGGTAGCAATGGCGATCATCGCCGGATTGACCAGCGCCCGGCTGCCGATGCGGAACACCGCCTGCACCACCACGGCCAGCACCGCCGCCTTGAGGCCGAAGAACAGCCCTTCGACGATGCCGGCATCGCCGAAGATCACATAGACATAGCTGAGGGCGAGGATGGAAAGGAAACCCGGCAGGATGAAGAGGAGGCCGGCGGCCAGCCCGCCCCAGGTGCGGTGCATCAGCCAGCCGATGTAGACGGCAAGCTGCTGCGCCTCCGGCCCCGGCAGCAGCATGCAATAGTTGAGCGCATGGAGAAAACGGCTCTCGCCGATCCAGCGCTTCTCGTCGACGACGATGCGGTGCATGACCGCGATCTGCCCCGCCGGCCCGCCGAAGCTGAGCGCTGCGACCCGCGCCCATACGCGCAGCGCCTCGCCGAAGGAAACGCCGTGGCCCTGCCGCGCGTCCGGATTTGCAGGCGCGGTCATTGTCTCATCCATCGAATGTCCTCTCCCCGTCGAACCGGCCTGCTACATGGCCTCTTCTTATGACACGGATTCGACAGCCGCTCCCCACCTTCGCCGTTTCAAAAAAGAGGTGGCGCCGGACTGGCATTCGGCTAGGGTCGCACCACCGGCCGGGGGCACCGCTTTCAGGGACTGTCGGAACTGGTCGCGGACGAGTCGCAGACAGGCTGCACTGGCGTCGAGCGAGGCCCTAAAATCGGGCGCAATTTCTCATCGGGGTCTATCAGCATGGCAGAGTTTCCGCAAAAGGCGAAGGTCGTCATCATCGGTTTGGGTGGCATCGTGGGCGCGTCCATCGCCCACCATCTCATCGAGCGCGGCTGGGACGATATCGTGGGCATCGACAAGTCGGGCATCCCGACCGATATCGGTTCGACGGCGCATGCCTCGGACTTCTGCTACACGACCAGCCACGACTATCTCTCGGTCTGGACGACCCAGTATTCCATCGATTTCTACGAGAAGATGGGCCACTACGCCCGCATCGGCGGCCTCGAAGTCGCCCGCACGGGTGACGATGCCTGGATGGAGGAGATCAAGCGCAAGCTTTCCTCCGCCCGCGCCTTCGGCACGCGCGCCCGCTCGGTCTCGCCGTCCGAGATCAAGGAAATGTTCCCGCTGATCGAGGAAGACCAGGTGCAGGGCGGCCTGTTCGATCCCGATGCCGGCCTCGTCATCCCGCGTTCGCAGACCGTCGCGGGCAAGCTGGTCGATGCCGCCGAGAAGTCCGGCAAGCTGCAGGTCTACGGCAACACGCCGGCCACCGCGCTCATCGTCGAGAAGGGCCGCATCAAGGGCGTCGTCACCCATCGCGGCACGATCATGGCCGACCATGTCATCGTCTGCGCCGGCATCTGGGGCCGCCTGATCGCCGAGATGGTGGGCGAGGACCTGCCGGTCATGCCCGTCGACCATCCGCTGACCTTCTTCGGCCCGTATAACGAATTCGAAGGCACCGGCAAGGAAATCGGCTTCCCGCTGCTGCGCGACCAGGGCAACTCCGCCTATATGCGCGACACGGGCGACCCGAAGACCACCGAGGGCGGCCAGATCGAATGGGGTTATTATGAGACCACCAATCCGCGTCTCTGCCATCCGCGCGACATTCTCGAAAAGCACGAGGCGCGCCTGTCGCCCTCACAGCGCGACCTCGACATGGAACAGATCCTCGAGCCGCTCGAAAAGGCCATGGAGCTGACGCCGATCCTCGGTGAACTCGGCTATAACGAAGGCCATTCCTTCAACGGCCTGCTGCAGGTTTCCGCCGGCGGCGGCGCGTCCTGCGGCGAAAGCCAGAAGGTGCGCGGCCTCTGGTACTGCGTCGCCATCTGGGTGAAGGACGGTCCCGGCTACGGCAAGCTGATCGCCGACTGGATGACGGACGGCCGCACCGAGATCGACCACAACTCGATCGACTATTCGCGCTTCTACCCGCACCAGCTGGAAGAGAAGTTCATCGAGGGCCGCACCTACGAGGCCGCCCAGAAGATCTACTTCCCGGCCGTGCACAACCGCGAGCCCTATGCCTCGGGCCGCGGCGTCAAGCGCTCGCCCTTCTACGAGCGCGAGGTGGAGCTCGGCGGCTACTTCATGGAACTCGGCGGCTGGGAGCGCGCGCATGGCTACAAGGCCAACGAGCACCTTCTGGAAAAATACGGCGACCGCGTGCCGGTGCGCGAGAACGAATGGGACAGCCGCCACTTCTGGCGCGTCTCCAATGCCGAGCACCTGGCGCTGAGCGAGGATTGCGGCATCATCAACCTCTCGCACTTCCACATGGTCGATATCGAAGGTCCCGACCATGTCGAGCTCCTGGAATGGCTCTGCGCGGCAAAAATCGGCGGCGACGGCAATATCGGCAAGGGCATCTATACCCACTTCCTCGACGACGAGGG
Organism: Shinella sp. 1A1; assembly: GCF_055379515.1. Lineage (NCBI taxonomy): Bacteria > Pseudomonadati > Pseudomonadota > Alphaproteobacteria > Hyphomicrobiales > Rhizobiaceae > Shinella > Shinella sp. 1A1. The sequence continues at coordinate 1,517,251 of NZ_AP039672.1, read as the reverse complement.
CATGGTGCGCGCCGACTTCACCGTCTTCCGCATGGCCGACCGCTGCCGCCTCGTCAACGGCGCCGATGCCGGCCCGCGCGACTTCCACTACATGAAGCGCGTCGCCGAGGATCGCGGCCTCGACGTCACCATCACCGACACGTCGGAGAAGTTCATCACCATCGGCATCTGGGGTCCGAACGCCCGGGAGAACCTCAAGAAAGTAGTCGCCGATCCCGATGGCCTGAACGTCGAGAACTTCCCCTTCGCCGCGATCAAGCAGATCGAGATCGCCGGCAAGAACGTGACCGCCTTCCGCATCTCCTATGTCGGCGAGCAGGGCTGGGAACTGCACATGAAGTACGAGGACGGTCTCGCTGTCTGGGACGCTTTGCGCTCCACCGGCGTTATGGCGGTCGGCGTCGAGACCTATGCCAACTCGCGCCGCATGGAAAAGAGCCTGCGCCTTCAGAACGCCGACCTTCTTACCCAGTACAACCTCATCGAGGCCGACCTTGCCCGCCCGAAGGTCAAGGAAGCCGATTTCCGCGGCAAGGCGAAGCATCTGGAATACAAGGCGCGCGACCACCAGCCCGCCATGCTCTGCACGCTCGTCATGACGGAGAATACGGACAGGAACGGCGTCAAGCGCTACCCGCTCGGCAACCTGCCGGTCGTGGACCCGGCCACCGGCGAAATCCTGATCGACGACCTCGGCCGCCGCTCCTACACGACCTCCATCGCCTTCGGCCCGACCATCGGCAAGAACATCGCGCTTGCCTACCTGCCGCATGCCTATTGCCAGGAAGGCCGCAAGCTCAACATCGAATATTTCGACGAGAGCTACCCGGTCGAGGTGGTCAGCATCGGCTATAAGCCGCTTTACGATCCCGAGAACCTGAAGCCGCGCACGTAAGCGGCTTCACATCAAACGAAAAGGCGTGCCGGTGGAAAGCCGGCACGCCTTTTTCGTTTGCGAAGACTTTGACCGTCCAGTCACTTCAAGCACGCCCTCTCTTTCCCCATCCTCGGGTCAAGCCCGACCATGACGAAGGAGAGGTTATTCGACGAGAGGTGACGGCGGAGAGATTATCGCACCACCGCGCCGTTCTCCGCGACCAGCCGGCCCTCCTTGAAGACCCGCCGGCCTTTCGGAACCGCGACAACCGCCTCCGGCACATGTTCGGCGGCGAGCGTCACGAAGTCGGCCTTGGCGCCAAGCGCGATGCCGTAGCCTTCGAGGCCGAGGGCCTTTGCGCCCGCTGCGGTGACGATATCGAAGGCGGCGGCGAGGTCTTCGTCGGTGTAAAAGCCGGAGCGGTAGCCGATCATCATGGCGCGGCCGAGCATGTCGCCATCGCCGTAAGGCCACCAGGAATCGCGGATATTGTCGCTGCCGGCAAAGACGTTGACACCCTCGGCGCGCAGGAGCGCGACCGGCGGGAAGGCATGGTCTCCGGGCGCGTTGGTCATGATGGAGACGCCGGCGGCGGCGATCTTCGCACCGATGCGGCGGGCGGCATCCCGGTCGAGATTGCCGAGACCGTAGGCGTGGCTGATCGCGACCTTGTGCTGCATGCCGAGCGCCACCGTGCGGGCGCAGATCTCCTCCACCGTGAAGGCGCCGAGCGTGCCGAAATCATGGAGATGGATGTCGACCCCGACGCCATGCTTTTCCGCGACGCCAAAGACGACGTCGAGATGGCCCTGAAGATCGCGGTCGAAGCTCGCCGGATCGAGGCCGCCGACGAGATCGGCGCCCATGGCAATGGCCTCGTCCAGAAGCTCCGGCGTGCCAGGGCTTTTCAGGATGCCGCTCTGCGGGAAGGCGACGAGCTGGATATCGATGATGCCGCGATATTCCTCGCGGACCTTCAGGATCGTCTCCAGCGACTTCAGCCCGACGGAACCGTCAACCATGACATGGCTGCGCATCTGGAGGGAGCCATTGGCGACGCAAAGCTCGAGCTGGTTGCGGGCGCGCTCGTCCATCGGCGCGGCCTGCGCCATGTTCTGCGCCTGGAAGGTGACGCGCTCATGCACATCGAAACCATTCGTGCAGGGTTTGTGCGGGATCCACTTGTCGCCGTAGAAGCTCGTGTCGAGGTGGATATGCCCCTCGACGAAGGCCGGCACCAGCAACGCACCGGCAATGTCGATCTTCCGCGCCGCATCCGATGTCGCGCCGGCCGGCGCGATCGAGACGACGCGTCCGTGCACGACGCCGATATCCTTCAGCGAGCCATCGGCCAGCTTCGCATTGGTGAAAAGAGTGTCCGTCATCTCGCGTCTCCATCATGCGCGACCGGGCCTGCCCGATGGGAGCAAACCATATCGCACACAATTAGACGCGAAAATCGTATACAGTCAATAGGCCGCGGCAACGGCCGGCGAACCGAGCACCACGATGGGCGTGCCGTTCTGCACGCGGTTGTAGAGGTCGACGACGTCCTGATTCATCATGCGCACGCAGCCGGACGAGACGGACTTGCCGATGGTCCACCATTCCGGCGAGCCGTGAATGCGATAGAGCGTATCCTCGCCGTCGCGGAAGATATAGAGCGCACGGGCGCCGAGCGGGTTCTTGAGGCCGGGCTCCATGCCGCCGTTGCGGGAGCTGTAAGGCTCCAGCTCCGGCTGGCGGCCGATCATCTCGTCCGGCGGCGTCCAGCGCGGCCATTCGCGCTTGTACTGGATGACGCCGCGGCCGGCCCATTCGAAACCGGCGCGGCCAAGGCCGACGCCATAGCGCATGGCCTGTCCATCCTCATAGGTGAGGTAGAGGAAGTGGCTCGCGGTATCGACGACGATTACGCCGGGGCGCTCGCCGGTGGGGTTCGGCACCATCTGGCGATAGAAGCGCGGATCGATCTTCTGGTAGGGGATGGCCGGCAGCGGAAACTGCTCGTCCGGCTTCGGCCCGTACATGGCGGCGTAGATGCTGGTATCGACCGGCTCGGGCTCGGCGGCCACCCTTTCGCGCACGGGCACCGAGGTGCAGCCGGCCAGAACGGTGGTTGCCAATCCTGCGCTGCCGAGCAGGAAGGACCGGCGGGTTACGCTTTCACCAGTCAATACATGTCCTCACACATCAATCGTCATAGGGATCGGCAAGAGCGGCTTCGGGCCGGCTGACCGGGTACTTCGTCCGCGAGATGCGCGCAGCCATGCCCTTTGCTCCCTCCTGCTTGAGCAGCGAGCGGAAGCTCGGATGCATGCCGCCGTCCGAATAGGAGAAACTGGAAACCGGCGCGGCGCCTGCAAAAGCCGCATCCAGCTTCTTTTGTTCCGCACCGATCTTCGCCATCAGATCATTGTCGGCGCCATCGACGGTGGCCGGGCACTGCGCCAGCGGATCGCTCGGCTCGCCGGTTGCGAATTCCTTGTTGAAGACGTAGCGGCCGCCGCAGACGGAGACTTTCGGCTGGCGCTTGGTGAAGGCGAAAGCATCGTAGCCCTCCTTCAGGGTGCGCCAGAAGGGCATGTTCGGGTCGCCCTTGTGCTTGGCCATGTTCTCCGTGGTCATGCGGAAGGGATAGGCCTGCACCTGGAAGCGGCCCTGCCCGCTCTCCAGCGCCTTCTGGACGATGGCGTAGATCTCGCCGACGCCCTGGTCCGTCATGGCGTAGCAGCCCGAGGACGAGCAGGCGCCATGCACCATCAGCGCCTCGCCCGAATAGCCGAGCGCCGATTCCAGCCTGTTCGGATAGCCGAGGTTGAACGAGACGTAATATTGCGAATTCGGGTTCAGCATTCCGGCGGAGACATGGTAGAAGCCTTCCGGCGCCTGCCGGTCGCCACTCTTCGTCTTCGGCCCGAGCTTTCCGGACCAGCGGCACATCGGATAGGTCTTGAAGAGCGCATATTTGCCGCTCGTATCGACCTTCCAGACTTCCAGCTCGCTTTCCTGCTTGAAGATGCGCACGAGCACGGGGCTCTCCGGGCGCATCTTCTTCTTCGACATCTCGGCTTTCACCTTGTTGGAAAGCTTCGGCGCCTCGGCGAGCGAAGCGACGTCCATGGCCATGCAGCCGGCGAGCAGGCCGCCGGCGACGGTCGCAGCGGCCAGGCGCGCGAGAAGCGGGAGACGCAGGCGGGCAGTTTCAACAGAAAGACGGTGGCGAAGCGCAAACATGGGTCGTTTTCGGTTTTTCGGGGTCCGTGGTGCGCCGCAGTCCCCGCGGCGCGTCTCGGTTCAGAGTCCAAGCGATTGCTTAGAACTTCGTTAATCTTACGGCCTTCATCGGCCCTCGCGCGGCGTCATGCCTCAGTTTTCGCCCCAATCCGGGGCTTCAGTTCGGCTGGAGCTTAAATCCTCAAGCCCCTTGAGCTTCAACCCCAGCTTTGCGGCTTTCTTTCGACCTGACATCACGGCGTGAACACAATATCGTCAGACGCTTGCGCCGGGCCGCTCTACCGAGAGAAAACTTGATTTGCGACGGTGCCCGCCACATCTCTTGGTGGGTTCATTGAAGAGGCGAATGCAATGCTGACGATCGGCGATCTTTCCAGGGAAACGGGCGTCAAGGTTCCGACCATCCGCTACTACGAGCAGATGGGCCTGCTTTCCCACGCCGAACGTTCCGAGGGCAACCAGCGACGCTATTCCAGCGAGGAGCGCGACCGGCTCGCCTTCATCCGCCATGCCCGCGACCTCGGCCTCACCATCGACGCGATCCGCGAGCTGATCGACCTCAGCCAGCACCCCGAGCGCCCCTGCCACGACGCCGACCGCATCGCCGCCGAGCAGCTTGCCACCGTGCGGCGCAAGATCGCCCGGCTGCGCAAGCTGGAGGCGGAGCTGGAGCGCATCACCAGCCATTGCCATTCCGACCAGATCAGCGATTGCTACGTCATCCGGGCACTGGCCAACCACGATCTCTGCACCGACGACCACGACTAGAGCACGTCCGGTGAACTCCGGTTCTCCGAACGTGTTCTAGATTCTTGTTTTTATCGCATTATCCGACGCCGAAGCGATTTCGCTTCGGCTGGAAATGCTCTAGGACGCGGCCAGCAGCTTCAGTTTCTGCAGCTGGTTTTCGCGCGGCTCGTGCATGTCGAGCATGCCTTGCAGGCGGCCGTCGGCGCGGATGAGGAAGAGGCCGGCCGTGTGCTCCATCGTATAGCTGTCGGACGCCGTCAGCACCTTCCGATAAAAGGCCGAGAACGCATCCGCCGCCGCCTTCGTCTGCGCGGCATCGCCGCGGAGCGCGACAATCCTCGGGTCGAAGGACGTCATGTAGAGTTTCAGCAAATCCGCCGTGTCCCGCTCGGGATCGATGGAGACGAAGAGCGGCGTGATGCGATCGGCCGCCGGGCCGGTATCCTTCAGGAGCGCCGACAGCTCGAAGAGTGCGGTCGGGCAGACATCCGGGCAATGAGTGAAGCCGAAGAAGACGAGATAGGGCCTGCCCGCAAGATCGGCCGAGCGGAAGGGATCTCCGTCGACCGTCTGCAGGGTGAAGGCGCGCTGTTTCGGCTGGTCCTGGCGCGGGGCGAGGACCGCGGTCAGCACGCCTGCCGCCGCGGTCCCCATGAAGAGAGCGATGAGGGTGCGCCGCTTCATCCCTTGATGGACCTCAGGAGGCGCAGGGCGTTCATCGTCACGAGCACGGTGGCGCCGGTATCGGCGAGGATCGCCGGCCAGAGGCCGGTGATGCCAACGATGGTGGTGACCAGGAAGACACCCTTGAGGCCGAGGGCGATGACGATGTTCTCCGTGATGTTGCGCATGGTGCGCCTGGAAAGGTCAGTCATCAGCGCGACGTCGCCGACGCGGCCGTGCAGAATGGCGGCATCCGCCGTTTCCAGTGCGACGTCCGTGCCACCGCCCATGGCGATGCCGATATTGGCGGCCGCGAGCGCCGGGGCGTCGTTGATGCCGTCGCCGATCTTGCCGACGACGAAGCCTTCACGCTGGAGTTCGCCGACGATGCGCTGCTTGTCCTCGGGCATCAGCTCGGCGCGCACCTCGATGCCGAGTTCGGCGCCGACGGCTTTGGCCGTGCGGGCATTGTCTCCGGTCAGCATGATCGTCTTGATACCGGCGTCGCGCAGGGTCTTCAGGCCGCTAGCGGCATCGGCGCGCGGCTCGTCGCGCATGGCGATAGCCCCGGCGAGAACGCCGTCGACGATCAGCATGGAGACGGTCTTGCCGTCGTCGTTGAGCGCCGTGATGGCTGCCTGTACCTCCGGCGAGAGCGTGACGCGATCGGCGGCAGCCTTGGGCGAGCCGAGGAAGATGTCCTTGCCCTCGACGGTGGCGGTGACGCCCTTGCCGCCCAGCGCGCGGGAGCCGGTGGCGACCGGGGGAACGACGCCGTCGGCGTCAGCCTTGCCGAGAATGGCGAGGGCCAGCGGATGGCTGGAGCCGGCCTCCAGCGCGGCGGCAAGGCGCAGGACCTCGGCCGCCGGCTGGGAGAAGGCGACGATGTCGGTGACGACAGGCTTGCCCTCGGTCAGCGTGCCGGTCTTGTCGAAGGCGATGGCGGTGAGCTTGCCGAGGCCTTCCAGCACCGCGCCGCCCTTCATGAGCAGGCCGCGGCGGGCGCCGGCCGAAAGCGCGGCGGCGATGGCGGCGGGCGTGGAGATGACCAGCGCGCAGGGGCAGCCGATCAGCAGGACGGCGAGGCCCTTGTAGACCCATTCGCTCCAGATGCCGCCGAAGAAGAGCGGCGGGATGATCGCGACGAGCGCGGCGACGACGACCACGCCGGGCGTGTAATATTTGGAGAAGCGGTCGATGAAGCGCTCGGTCGGCGCCTTCGATTCCTGCGCCTCCTCGACCAGCTTGATGACGCGGGCGATGGTGTTGTCGGATGCGGCGGCGGTGACGCGGATGCGCAGGGCCGCATCGCCGTTGACCGTGCCGGCGAAGACCGTGTCTCCGACTTCCTTGCGCACGGGCGTGCTTTCGCCGGTGACGGGCGCTTCGTCGATGGCGCTTTCGCCCTCGATGATCGTGCCGTCGGCGGAAATGCGGTCGCCCGGACGCACGAGGATGACGGCACCGACGGCAAGCTGCTCGGCCGGCACTTCCTTCGTGCGGCCCTCCCCTTCTTCCAGAAGCGCGGTCTTGGGCACGAGGGCGGAGAGCGAGCGAATGCTGTCGCGCGCCTTGCCGGCGGCAACGCCCTCCAGCAATTCGCCGACGAGGAACAGGAAGACGACGGCGGCCGCTTCCTCCGTGGCATTGATGATGACGGCACCGACGGCGGCGATGGTCATCAGCATCTCGATGGAGAAGGGTGTGCCCGCGAGCGCAGCCATGATGGCGCGGCGGGCGATCGGCACGAGGCCGACGAACATCGCGATGATGAAGGCATAGGTCTCGATCGCCGGGAAGAGATGGCCGATACCGTAGGCGACGACCAGCGATGCGCCGGCCAGAATGGTGAGGCGGCCCTTCTTGCCTTTCCACCACGGGCCTTCCGACGGGCCGTGGTCGTGCCCATGCAGCCCTTCGATGGCCGCGGCCTTCGGCTTGGCGTCATGGTCGTGGCCGGCGTGATCATGGTCGTGGTGGTCGTGATCATTATCATGTGCATGGTCGTGCACGTGGTCATGATCGCAGCCGGGGCCGTGCACATGCTTGCCCGCCGGCTTTTCCGCAGCCGCAGCCGCGCCCGGTGTCACCGTATAGCCGAGGCCGGAGACCTTGCGGCGGATCGCCTCTAGGTCGCTCGTCACGTCGTGCTGCACGCGCATCGTGCCGGCGGTGACGGAAACGGAAACGTCCGCGACCCCCGGCATGCGGCGCACGGCCGTATCGATCTTGCTGGCGCAGGAGGCGCAATCCATGCCCTCCACCCGGAAACGCGTCTCTTTCACATCGGACATCGCATAATCCTCTTCAGTCTGTTGAGGATGTTCTACGACCTCTAGCGACTAGAGGTGCAAGAGCCGATCTCGAAAAAATTCGGCCAAAGTACCGCATTGAATTCTGCGGCCGGCCTGTGCTAGAGAGCGCCCACTTATTGCAGGTTTCATCTGCTGGTTGGGGAGGACGCCATGTCTTGCGACGCCCTCTTCCAATCGGGGATGGGCTCGGTAGATGCCCCCCGAACGGAAGAACGCTTTACGATGCGTGCCATCGCGGCACGGTCTGGCTTAGACGCCGTTACGCCTGACGCCTCCGTGCGGCCGGCGAAGACACCGCGCCTGCCCGTCCTCCATTTCACCCGATACCTTGACCGTGCGAACAGCGCCAGGGCGCTGTCACATCGCCGTGTCCGGACGACGATACCGTAACAGACGGTTCCTTCCCTGAGCCCACGCGGAGCGGGAGGCTGACGCCTCTTCTGCCGCGATTCCTCGCGTTCCGGCACTGCCGGCGCGCGATCCACAGCAAGAAGACAGGTCCTCCATGTCCCTGAACACGCCCTACTATCTGATCGACAAGTCGAAGCTTCTCGCCAACATGGAGAAGATCGCGCTGCTGCGCGAGATTTCCGGCGCCAAGGCGCTGCTGGCGCTGAAGTGCTTCGCCACCTGGTCGGTCTTCGATTTCATGCGGGACTACATGGACGGCACCACCTCCTCATCGCTGAACGAGGTACGCCTCGGCCACGAGCGCTTCGGCAAGGAAACGCACGCCTATTCCGTCGCCTATGCCGATTACGAGATCGACGAGGTCATCAGCCACGCCGACAAGATCATCTTCAACTCCATCGGCCAGCTCGACCGCTTTTCCGACAAGGCCTCCGGCATCGTCCGGGGCCTGCGGCTCAATCCGGGCATCTCCTCGTCGAGCTTCGACCTTGCCGATCCCGCCCGCCCCTTCTCGCGCCTCGGCGAATGGGATGTGAAGAAGGTCGAGCCGGTCATGGACCGCGTCTCAGGCTTCATGATCCACAACAACTGCGAGAACGGCGATTTCGACCTCTTCGACCGTATGCTCGGCACCATCGAGGAAAAGTTCGCGCCGCTCCTGAAGAAGGCCGAATGGGTTAGCCTCGGCGGCGGCATCCACTTCACCGGCGCGGACTACCCGCTGGAAAAATTCGCCGAGCGGCTGAAGCGCTTTGCCGGCGAATACGGCGTGCAGGTCTATCTGGAGCCGGGTGAAGCCTCGATCACCAAGTCCACCTCGCTTGAGGTGACCGTGCTCGACACGCTCAACAACGGCAAGGACCTCGCCATCGTGGATAGTTCCATCGAGGCGCACATGCTGGACCTGCTGATCTACCGCGAGAGCGCCAAGCTTTCCCCGAATACCGGGCCGCACCGCTACATGGTCTGCGGCAAGTCCTGCCTTGCCGGTGACATCTTCGGCGAGTTCAATTTCGAGCAGGAACTGAAGGTCGGCGACCGCATTTCGGTACAGGACGCCGCCGGCTACACCATGGTCAAGAAGAACTGGTTCAACGGCGTGAAAATGCCGGCGATCGCCATCCGTGAACTCGATGGCAGCATCCGCACCGTCCGCGAATTCGACTACGCGGACTACGAAGCAAGCCTTTCCTAATCCCCCTCATCAACCCCAGAAGGAGCTATTCCGGGAAATGAAGAAGAACGTGCTCATCATCGGCGCCGGCGGCGTTGCACAGGTCGTTGCGCATAAGTGCGCCCAGAACAACGACGTGCTCGGCGACATCCACATCGCTTCGCGCACCAAGGCGAAGTGCGACAAGATCATCGCGTCCGTTCATGAGAAGAAGGCGATGAAGCAGCCGGGCGTACTCGAAGGCCATGCCCTCGACGCGCTCGACATCGAGGCCACCAAGGCGCTCATCACGTCGACGAAGTCTGAGATCGTCATCAATGTCGGCACCGCCTTCCTCAATATGTCGGTGCTGCGCGCCTGCATGGATACGGGCGTCGCCTATATCGACACCGCGATCCACGAAGAGCCGGGCAAGATCTGCGAGACCCCGCCGTGGTACGGTAACTACGAGTGGAAGCGCGCCGCCGAATGCGAGGAGAAGGGCATCACCGCCATCCTCGGCGCCGGCTTCGACCCGGGCGTCGTCAACGCCTATGCCAAGCTCGCCAAGGACGAATATCTCGACAAGGTGACGGATGTCGACATCGTCGACATCAATGCCGGCAGCCACGGCAAGTACTTCGCCACGAACTTCGACCCGGAAATCAACTTCCGCGAATTCACCGGCGTCGTCTATTCCTGGCAGAACGGTCAGTGGCAGACCAACAAGATGTTCGAGATCGGCAAGGACTACGACCTGCCGGTCGTCGGCACGCGCCGCGCCTATCTGTGCGGCCATGACGAGGTGCACTCGCTCGCCAAGAACATGGACGGCGCGAATGTGCGCTTCTGGATGGGCTTCGGCGATCACTACATCAACGTCTTCACCGTGCTGAAGAACCTCGGCCTGCTCTCCGAGCAGCCGGTCAAGACGGCCGAAGGCCAGGAAGTCGTGCCGCTCAAGGTCGTCAAGGCCGTGCTGCCGGATCCGGCATCGCTCGCCCCCGGCTACGAGGGCAAGACCTGCATCGGCGACTACGTGAAGGGCCTGAAGGACGGCAAGGAAAAGACCGTCTTCATCTACAACGTGGCCGACCACAAGGAAGCCTATGAGGAAGTCGGCTCGCAGGGCATCTCCTACACCGCCGGCGTTCCGCCGGTCGCCGCCGCGATGCTCGTCGCTACCGGCGAGTGGGACGTGAAGAAGATGGCAAACGTGGAAGAGCTACCGCCGAAGCCCTTCATCAACCTCCTGAACCGGATCGGCCTGCCGACCCGCATCCAGGACGAGGACGGCGACCGCGCCGTCAGCTTCTAAGCTCGATGCCCATGCCCTGGACGGCATGGGCAAGGCTTCCGAAACGAAAAGGCCGGCGAGACGCCGGCCTTTTTTCATGATGGCTGTCCGCCAATCAGGCGATCTTCTCGATCTCCAGTTCCTGCCCGCCCATCGTCACCACGTCGCCGACCGCCTTGCCCATGAGGAGGCGCGCGACGGGGGAGACATAGGAGATCGATCCCGCCTTGGGATCGGCCTCGTCCTCGCCGACGATGCGGTAGGTCTGCACGCGGCCGTCGTCCCGGTTGAAGGTGACGGTGCTGCCGAAGGCGACGGCGTCATTCGTCGCGGGAGCCGGAACGAACTGGGCGGTGCGCAGCCGCTCGGCAAGGTAGCGCAAATCCCGCACGGGGCCGGCCAGTTGGCGGCGGCGCTCATTGATGTCCTCGATCGCATTGGCGGCCTCATAGGCCTCCTTCGCCTCCTGAAGCTGGCGCTCGAGCGCCTTCAGGCCGGTCTCCGTCACCAAATTGGGATGCGGCGAAACGGGGCGGTCCGGCAGCTGGGTTTCCGCCGCCGTCTCCGCGCTCTCTTCCTTGACGAATGCAACGCTCACGCGCGAACTCCGTTCTGACCGTGCGATCCGGGCCGCGAAATTGCCTGGCGGCTGCCGGAATTGCTCAAAAGCCTATCCTTACGGACATTCGCGCGCGAAAGCTACCGCAGCCAGATGGCAAGGTCGGAAGGCTTGCGGCCGCGACGCTTCTGCGCGCCAAGCTTTTCCCAGGCGAATTTCTTCGCCGCCGCCTCGGCCGCCTCGCGGGTCGGATAGGCATCCGGCAGCACGTAGTCCTTGCCCTCGCAGCACACCAGCGCACGGCAACTGAGAACGTCGAAATGCAATTGGATATCGGTCTGTTCGTTCATTTCGCCCTCCCTTCACGGCAGGAATCGAACACGCAACGTCACCGGAAGTTCCGGGCCATCCGAACTTTGTGCGAAAGCGTACAGACGACGGAATTCCGCGCGCAAAAAAGCCCCGGCGAAAACCACATTCGCCGGGGTCGAGAGGATCGGGAAGCCCGATAGACTCAGATGATGCCGCCACCGCCTGCGACGGAGGCGGGGCGCTCGGCGGCGACCCTGGCGCGGTAGCCGCTGGCGCGATAGGTCGCGACGGGGTCGACGGCGCCGCCCGTGCGGCGGCGGGCTTCGGCGAGGATCGGCTCCACGTCGGTGCGGTAGGCGCGCTTCAGCGTCTCCGTCGCCATCAGGGCGTCGTTGTCCTCCTGGTAGCCGGAAAGCGCCGTGCGGTCGACGAGGAGGGCCTGTGCGTAGGCGCGGCGGATTTCGTTCGCGCTGTTGATCAGGCTTTCGATCGGGTCGGTGACGTTGTGCGACTGGTCGATCATGTGGGCGGGATGGAAGCCTTCCACGCCGCGCGCTTCCGCATCCACCAGCTCGTTGAAGACGAGGAAGAGGCGATAGGGCTCGATGGCGCCGGCATCGAGGTCGTCGTCACCATATTTGGAATCGTTGAAGTGGAAACCGCCGAGCTTGCCGAACTGGATGAGGCGGGCGACGATCATCTCGATATTGGTGTTCGGCGCGTGATGGCCGAGATCGACGAGGCACTGGGCCTTGGGGCCGAGCGTCTGGGCGATCAGGTAATTGGTGCCCCAGTCCTGCACAACCGTCGAATAGAAAGCCGGCTCGTACATCTTGTGCTCGGAGAACAGCTTCCAGTCGTCCGGCAGGCCCTTGTAGATCTCGGCCATCGCCGCAAGGTAGCGCTCGAAGGCCCTGGTGAAATTGCTCTGGCCGGGGAAGTTGGAGCCGTCACCGATCCAGACCGTCAGCGCCTTGGAGCCGATGGCCTTGCCGATCTCGATGCATTCCAGATTGTGCTCGACCGCTTGGGCGCGCGTTGCCGCATCCGTGTGGCTGAGCGAGCCGTATTTGTAGGAATGCGCCTGGCCGGGCGCATCGGAGAAGGTATTGGAGTTCATCGCGTCGAAGCCGAGGCCGAGGGCGTCGCCCCTGGCCTTCAACTCCTTCGGATCGGCCTTGTCCCACGGAATATGCAGCGAGACATTGGGCGTGGCGCGCGTCAGCTGCTGGATGACGGCGCAGTCGTCCAGCTTGTCGAAGATGCCGCGCGGCTCGCCGGTGCCGGGAAAGCGCGCAAAGCGCGTGCCGCCCGTGCCGACGCCCCAGGAGGGGACGGCGACGAAGAACTTTTCGACCTTGGCCGTGACGGCCTCGATGTCGATGCCACGGCGGGCGAGGTTCGCGCCGAGCGCCTCGTAGTCTTCCTTCAGCGCCGAGGCGCGCCTGTCGTTTTCCCGCGCGACGACATCCTGCGCGATCCTGAATTCAGCCATTCCATCCTCCCTGATCCACGCGGACTAGCGCGGGAAACTCTGCGCGTTGCCGGCATCCACGTTGATGATGTTGCCCGTCGACTTTGCCGAAAGGTCCGATGCAAGGAAATAGATCGCCTCGGCGATGTCCTCCGGGAAGACGTTGAGCTTGAGCATCGAGCGCTTGCGGTAATGCTCCTCCAGCTCGCTCACCTCGATCTTCGAGGAGGCGGCGCGCTGTTCGCGCCACTCGCCGCCCCAGATCTTCGAGCCGCGCAGCACCGCGTCCGGATTGACCGTGTTGACGCGGATACCCGCTTCCGCGCCTTCCAGCGCAAGGCAGCGCGCAAGATGGATCTCGGCGGCCTTGGCCGTGCAATAGGCCGAGGCGTTGGGCGAGGAGGCAAGGCCGTTCTTGGAGGCGACGAAGACCACGTTGCCGCCGATATTCTGGCGGCGGAAGAGGCGGAAGGCCTCGCGCGAGACGAGGAAATAGCCGGTCGCGAGGATATCGATATTCTTGTTCCACATCGAAAGCTCCGTGCTTTCGACCGGCGCGGAAGAGGCGATGCCCGCATTGGAGACGAGGATATCGACGCCGCCGAATTCGACGCTGGCCTCCGCGAAGGAAGAAATGACGCCCGCCTCGTCCGTCACGTTGAGCGTGACGGTGCGCACGACATCGCTGCTATACTTCTTCGCGAAATCCGCACCGACTTCCGCCAGCGCATTGCCATCGATATCGGCCAGCACCACGCAGGCACCCTCGCCCGCCAGCCGTTCTGCCGTCGCGCGGCCGATGCCGCCGGCGCCGCCCGTCACGAAGGCGACACGGCCGGCAAGGCTCTTCGGCTTCGGCATGCGCTGGAGCTTTGCTTCCTCCAGCAGCCAATATTCGATGTCGAAGGCCTCCTGCTCGGGCAGGCCTTGGTACTCGGAGACGGTGGAGGCGCCGCGCATCACGTTGATGGCGTTGACGTAGAACTCACCGGCGATGCGCGCTGTCGCCTTGTCCTTGGCGAAGGAGAGCATGCCGACACCGGGAACGAGGAAAATGACCGGGTTCGGATCGCGCATGGCCGGTGAATTGCCGCGCTTGCAGGCTTCATAGTAGCGCGTGTAGTCGGCGCGGTAGTCTTCCAGCGCCTTGTCGAGACCGGCGATCACAGCGTCCACGTCGGGCTTTGCCGGGTCGAAATCGACGATCAGCGGGCGAATCTTGGTGCGCAGGAAATGGTCCGGGCAGGAAGTGCCGAGCGCGCCGAGCGGCTTCAGGTCCTTCGAATTGACGAATTCCAGCACGGCGGCCTGGTCGTCGAAATGGCCGAGCTTGCGCTCGCCCTTGCCGATGCGGCCGCGGATTTCCGGCATGAGCTTCGCGGCGACGGCACGGCGCCCGGCTTCGTCGAGGCTCGTGGCGACGGCGCCGCCGAAGATCGTCTTGCCTTCCGTCTCCCCGGCGAACCATTCGATCGCCCGGTTGATGATGTCGAGCGTCAGCAGGTAGCAATCCTTGGCGTCGTCCGCCCAGGTGAAGAGGCCGTGGCTTTCGAGCACGACGCCCTTGGCCTTGGGATTCGCCTTGACGAAGGCTTCGAGGTCGAGGCCGAGCTGGAAGCCGGGGCGGCGCCAGGGCAGCCAGCCTATCTCCTCGCCGAAGATCCGCGCCGTCAGCGCCTTCGAATTCTTCGCGGCGGCGATGGCGATGATCGCGTCCGGGTGCATGTGGTCGACATGCACATGGGGCACGAAGCCGTGCAGGGGCGTATCGATGGAGGCGGCGCGCGGGTTGAGGTTGAATGTGCAGTGCGGCAGGAAGCCGACCATGCGGTCCTCGTCCTCGACGCCCCTGTAGATGCCCTTCAGCGCTTCCAGCTTTTCCATGTAGAGCGTGGCGAAACCGTCGAGCTTGATCGTGCCGACGTCGCCGCCGGAGCCCTTCACCCACAGGACGCGGACCTTTTCGCCCGTCAGCGGATCGGTTTCCTCCACCTTGGCCGAGGTATTGCCGCCGCCATAGTTGGTGATGCGCTTGTCGGCGCCGAGGAGATTGGAGCGGTAGAGCAGCTTGCCGGGCTCGTCGAGCCTCGCGGCATAGGCGTCGTCCCAACGGTTTTCGAGAAGGCGGGGCTGGCCCGTCATGACATCCTCCCTGGTCTGTCCAATCACGGGATGCCGGCGCGGCTTCCCGTCTCCTTTGCCAGAGCTATGGCGCACCTTGCCTCGCAATGTCAATCATTTTTGATCATTAAAGATCATTGTGCAGCGCAATATGCTCTTTTTTGATCGTTTCTGATTGACAAGATAAATTGAATGCGAATAAATCATACTGAGGAGGAGCCCCATGCACGAACGCGAACGCCATCGCATCATTTTGAGCGCGATCCAGGAAAAGCCCGTCGTGACGGTGCAGGATATCGCCGAATTGACCGAGGCATCCGAAGCCACGATCCGCCGCGACATCGCCGCCTTGCATGTTCAGGGCAAGCTGCGCCGCGTGCGCGGCGGCGCCGAGGCCGTGCATCCGCCGCAGCTCGGCAATCTGGCGGCGCGTCCGTTCAAGGTGTCCGAATCGATCAATATCGATCGTAAGCGCGCAATCGCCCGCCGCGCGGTAGAGCTCTGCGAGGAAGGCGACTCGATCATCATCAACGGCGGCACCACGACGTTCCAGATGGTGCATTTCATGTCGGCCCGCCGCCTGCAGGTCATGACCAATTCCTTCGCCATCGCCGAGCATCTGGTGAAGCATTCCAAATGCACGGTGAGCGTTCCCGGCGGCGCGATCTACCGCGACCAGAGCCTCATCCTCTCACCCTTCGACAATGACGCGATCCGCAATTTCTATGCGCGGCGCATGTTCATCGGCGCACAGGGCGTCAATGCGCTCGGCATCATGGAGGCGGACGCGCTGGTCATCCAGAGCGAGCAGAAGCTGATGCGGCAGGCGGAAGAGCTGATCGTCATGGTCGATTCCAGCAAGTTCGAGCGGCGCTCCAGCCTCATTCTGTGCCCGCTGGAGAATGTCACCACGATCATCACCGACGACAGGATTTCGGACGAGGCGGCCGCCATGGTCGCCCATGCCGGCATAAGGCTCATCACGGTGAAGCCCATGGCTTCGACCGAGAAGGAGGATTCCACCTCGGCGGCCTGACAAGGCGGGCGACCGGGAGGATCGAACGTTTCAACACTGGGAGGAAAACCATGAAACTGACCACCAAACTGCTTGCCGGCGCGGCGCTCGCGCTTGCCGCCATGGTATCCACGGCCAATGCCGCGGACATGAAGATCGCCCTTCTCGTCAAGTCGCTCGGCAACGGCTTCTTCGAAGCCGCCAACAAGGGCGCGGAGGAAGCCGCCAAGGAACTCGGCGGCGTCGAGATCATCTATACCGGCCCGACCACGACGACGGCCGAAGGCCAGATCGAGGTCATCAACTCGCTGATCGCCCAGGGTGTCGACGCCATCGCGATCTCCGCCAACGACCCGGACGCCGTCGTTCCGGCCCTCAAGAAGGCCCAGCAGCGCGGCATCAAGGTCATCTCCTGGGATTCGGGCGTGGCGCCGGAAGGCCGCATCATGCACCTCAACCCGTCTTCCAACGAGCTGATCGGCAAGATGTGCCTGCAGCTCGCCAAGGACCACCTGCCGGACGGCAAGGGTGACTTCGCGATCCTCTCGGCAACGACGACCTCGACCAACCAGAACACCTGGATCGAGGAGATGAAGAAGCAGATCAAGGACTTCCCTGGCCTCAATCTCGTCACCACCGTCTATGGCGACGACCTTGCCGACAAGTCCTACCGCGAGGCCAACGGCCTCCTGACCTCGCAGCCGAACGTCAAGGTCATCGTCGCGCCGACGACGGTCGGCGTCCTTGCCGCCTCGCAGGCCGTCAAGGATGCCGGCAAGATCGGTGAAGTCTACGTGACGGGCCTCGGCCTGCCCTCCGAAATGGCCGGCGCCATCAAGTCGGGCGCGACCAAGGAATTCGCCATCTGGAACCCGATCGACCTCGGCTATTCCGCAACCCAGATCGCCTATCACCTCGTCAAGGGTGACACGGACGGCGCGCCGGGCTCGGAAATCGAAGCCGGCCGCATGGGCAAGATCAAGGTCGGCGACAATGGCGAAGCCGCCATGGCCGATCCCTTCGTCTACGACGCCTCGAACATCGACCAGTTCTCGAAGATCTTCTGATCCTTCGAACCAGCCTCCCGGCGGCTCCGGCCGCCGGGTTTCCTTTCCTTTTCCGGTACAGTCGATGACGAGCGCAGCAGCTTCCATTCCGGTCGCGAGGGCCGAGGCGGCGGGAACGCCCATTCTGGAGATGCGCGGCATCTCGCAGATCTTCCCCGGCGTGAAGGCGCTCGACGGCGTCAATATCGCGCTCTATCCCGGCGAGGTGACGGCGCTGATCGGCGAGAACGGCGCTGGCAAATCGACTCTGGTGAAGATCCTCACCGGCATCTACCGCCCGAACGAGGGCGAGATCGTCATGGACGGCCGGCCCGTGACCTTCGCCAATGCGCAGGCCGCCATCGACGCCGGCGTGACGGCGATCCATCAGGAGACTGTGCTTTTCGACGAATTGACGGTCGCCGAGAACATCTTCCTCGGCCACGCGCCGCGCACGCGCTTCGGCCTCATCGACTGGAAGACCATCAACGAGCGCGCCCGCGCGCTGATGCACCAGCTCGAAAGCAATATCGACCCGACGATCAAGCTGAAGGACCTCTCCATCGCCCAGCGGCATCTGGTGGCGATCGCCCGGGCGCTTTCCGTCGAGGCGCGCATCGTCATCATGGACGAGCCGACGGCCGCCCTTTCCCGCAAGGAGATCGACGATCTCTTCCGCATCGTCGAAAACCTGAAGAAACAGGGCAAGGCCATCCTCTTCATCAGCCACAAGTTCGACGAGCTTTACGAGATCGCCGACAGCTACGCCGTCTTCCGCGACGGGCGCATGGTGGGCGCAGGCCGGCTGAAGGAAACGCCGCAGGAGGAGATCGTGCGGCTGATGGTCGGCCGCGACGTGCATGACGTCTTCCCCAAGAGCAAGGTCGCCATCGGCGAGACCGTGTTCAGGGTCGAGGGCTACTGTCACGACACGGAATTCCGCGACATCTCCTTCGACCTCCGGCGCGGCGAAATCCTCGGCGTCTACGGCCTCATCGGCGCGGGGCGCTCGGAACTCTGCCAGTCGCTGTTCGGCATGACCGTTCCGGCCTCGGGAAAGACCTTCCTCGACGGGCGCGAGATCGCCATCCGCTCCTCCGCCGAAGCCATTGCCGCCGGCATCGTCTATGTGCCGGAAGAGCGCGGCCGCCACGGCCTTGCGCTGGAAATGCCGATCTACCAGAACATGTCGCTGCCCTCGCTCGCCCGCACCTCGGCGCGCGGCTTCCTAAAAGCGATCAACGAGTTTTCGCTGGCGCGCAAATATGCCGAGCGGCTGGACCTGCGCGCCGCCGCACTCTCCGTGCCGGTCGGCACGCTTTCGGGCGGCAACCAGCAGAAGGTGGTGATCGGAAAATGGCTCGCCACGAAGCCGAAGGTCATCATCCTCGACGAGCCGACCAAGGGCATCGACATCGGCTCCAAGGCCGCCGTGCATGCCTTCATCTCGGAACTTGCCGGCGAGGGCCTTTCCATCGTCATGATCTCCTCCGAGCTGCCGGAAATCCTCGGCATGTCGGACCGTGTGATGGTGATGCGCGAGGGGCTGATGGCCGGCCTGTACGACCGCGACGGGCTGACGGCGGAAACGCTGGTGCGCGCGGCGACCGGCAATGCATAGGGGCGGATGAGCATGCAGCGTCTTCTCAAGAACCGTGAACTCCTGCTGGCGCTGATCATCCTCGTGATGATCGCCGGCTTCGCGACGCGCGCGGCCGGCTTCGCCTCCCCCGCCAATCTCGCCAATATCTTCAATGACACGTCGATCCTCATCATCCTCGCCCTCGGCCAGATGACGGTGATCCTGACCAAATCCATCGACCTTTCGGTCGCGGCGAACCTCGCCTTCACCGGCATGGCCGTCGCCATGCTGGATGCGGCCTATCCCGGCCTGCCGCTGGCGCTGCTCATCGTGCTTGCCGTCGCCATCGGCGCGGCGCTCGGCGCGATCAACGGCTTCCTCGTCTGGCTGCTGCAGATCCCGCCCATCGTCGTCACGCTCGGCACGCTCACCATCTATCGCGGCATGGCCTTCGTTCTGTCGGGCGGCAGCTGGGTGAACGCCCACCAGATGACGCCCGATTTCCTCAACCTGCCGCGCTTTCCCATCCTCGGCCTGCCGATCCTTTCCTGGCTCGCCATCGCCATCGTGCTGATGATGTGGTTCGTGCTGACGCGCACGCCCTTCGGCCGCGCCGCCTATGCCTCAGGCGGCAACCCGACCGCCGCCGTCTATGCCGGCATCGATGTCGGCCGCTCGCGCTTCCTCGCCTTCGTCCTGTCGGGCGCGCTCGCCGGCCTTTCCGGCTATCTCTGGGTCTCGCGCTATGCGGTGGCCTATGTCGACATCGCCGCCGGTTTCGAACTGGACAGCGTCGCGGCCTGCGTCATCGGCGGCATTTCCATTGCCGGCGGCATCGGCAGCGTGATCGGCACGGTGCTCGGCGCACTTTTCCTCGGCGTCATCAAGAACGCCCTGCCCGTCATCGGCATCTCGCCCTTCGCACAGATGGCGATCTCGGGCGTCGTCATCATCCTCGCCGTCGTCTTCAACGCCCGCGCCGAGAAGAAGAAGGGCCGCATCATCCTGCGCGACCGCGCCGCCAAGGAGAGGCTGGCATGAATACCGAGACTGCAATCCGCCGCCAGATCCCCGACCGGCTCGGCACGCCGATGAAGCGGCTGCTGGCGAGCTGGGAAGTGCTGCTCTTCTGCGTGGCCGTCCTCATCTTCATCGCCAATTCACTGGCCTCGCCCTATTTCCTCGATGCCTGGAACCTCTCGGACGCGACGTTCAACTTCACGGAAAAGGCACTGGTCGCCTTCGCCATGGCGCTGCTGATCATCGCCGGCGAAATCGACCTTTCCGTCGCCGCGATCATCGCGCTCGCTTCCACCGCCATGGGCGCGGCGGTGCAGATGGGCGTCGGCACGCCCGGCCTCGTCGCCATCGGCATCGGCACCGGCCTTGCCTGCGGCGCGTTCAACGGCCTGCTTGTCGCCGGCCTCAAGCTGCCCTCCATCGTCGTCACCATCGGCACGATGAGCCTCTTCCGCGGCATCTCCTATATCGTGCTCGGCGATCAGGCCTATGGCAAGTATCCCGCCGATTTCGCCTGGTTCGGCCAGGGCTACGTCGTCTGGGTCTTCTCCTTCGAATTCGTGCTCTTCCTCGTCATGGCCGCCCTCTTCGCCGTGCTGCTGCACCGGACGAATTTCGGCCGCCACGTCTATGTCATCGGCAACAACGCCATGGCCGCGCGCTTCTCCGGCATCCCGGTCGACCGGGTGAAGTTCATCCTCTTTCTTTTGACCGGCCTGATGAGCGGCATCGCCGCCGTCTGCCTCACCTCGCGCCTCGGCTCCACCCGGCCCTCCATCGCGCAAGGCTGGGAGTTGGAGATCGTGACCATGGTCGTGCTCGGCGGGGTCTCGATCCTCGGCGGGGCGGGCACGATTGCCGGCGTCGTCATCGCCGCCTTTGTGATGGGCCTCGTCACCTTCGGCCTCGGCCTCCTCAACGTGCCCGGCATCGTCATGTCCATCTTCATCGGCCTGCTGCTGATCGTCACCATCGCCCTGCCGATCGTCGCACGCCGGATCAAGCATGCGAGGAGAGCCTAATGGAACGGCACGCCTTCAAGATGAAGCTCAATCCCGGCATGGAGGCGGAATACAGGAAGCGCCATGACGAGATCTGGCCCGAACTGGTCGCCCTGTTGCGCGAGGCCGGTGCGTCCGATTACTCCATTTATCTCGACCCGGAGACCAACATCCTCTTCGGCATCCTCACCCGGCCGGAGAACCACACGATGGCGACCCTGCCCGAGCATCCCGTGATGAAGCGCTGGTGGGCGCACATGGCTGATATCATGGAGACCAACCCGGACAATTCCCCCGTCCAAAGCAACCTCGTTCCCGTCTTCCACATGCCATGACCGCTTATCGCCGCATCGCCGTCCTCGATATCGGCAAGACCAACGCCAAGGTCGTCGTCCTCGACGCTGTAACCGGCGCGGAGATCGCAGCCGCGCGAATGGCCAACACCGTTCTGAAGGACGGCCCCTATCCGCATTACGACGTCGAAGCCCTCTGGGCCTTCACACTGGACGCCTTCCGACGCTTTGCGAAGGAACCCGGCTTCGACGCGATCTCGATCACGACGCACGGTGCCTCGGCGGCGCTGCTCGATATCGACGGCAACCTCGCCATGCCGGTGCTCGACTACGAGCACGAATACCTGCAGGCGATCCGGGACTCCTATGATGCGCTTCGCCCGCCCTTCGCGGAGACGCGCTCGCCGCACCTGTCGATGGGCCTAAATGTCGGGGCGCAACTTCATTACCAGAAGACCATGTTTCCCGAGGCATTCGCGAGAGTGATGACCATCGTCACCTATCCGCAATACTGGGCGGCGCGGCTGACCGGCATCGCGGCGAACGAGGTGACCTCGCTCGGCTGCCACACCGATCTCTGGAACCCACAGACGGGCGACTATTCCTCGCTGGTCGACACGCTCGGCATCCGCCCGCTGATAGCGCCGATCCGGCCGGCCTTCGACGCCCTCGGCCCCCTTCTGCCGGAGATTGCCGAAGACATCGACGTCTCGATCCCGGTCTATTGCGGCATCCACGATTCCAATGCCTCGCTGCTGCCGCATCTGGTGGCGCGGCAGGCGCCCTTCTCGGTCGTCTCGACCGGCACGTGGGTGATCAACTTCGCCGTCGGCGGCGATCTGGAACATCTCGACCCGGCGCGCGACACGCTCGCCAATGTCGATGCCTATGGCCGCGCCGTGCCCTCCTCCCGCTTCATGGGCGGGCGGGAGTTCGAAATCCTGTCGGCGGAAATCGGCAGCGTGGCGGATGAGGATATCCTCGCGACTTTGCCCGCGGTGATCGAAAAGAAGCGGATGCTCACGCCGAATGTCGCGCCGGGCTCCGGCCCCTTCCCCGGCCGCGAAAGGCGATGGCTGAATGCGGAGGGCGCCAGCGCCGCCGAGCGGCATGCGGTCGCCTGCCTCTACCTCGCCCTGATGAACGAAGCCTGCCTTGGCCTGATCGGGGCAAAAGGGCCGACGATTGTCGAGGGGCCGTTCGCGGCGAACCGGCTCTACCTCACCCTGCTTGCCGCATTGACCGGCCGCCCGGCCATCGCCGTGCCGGGCTCCACCGGCACCAGCCAGGGCGCTTCGCTGCTCACCGGCATCGCGCCGGTCGCAACGCAGGAAACGCGGGTGGAGCCTTCCGACATTGCGGGGCTGGCGGCCTATCGCGCGGCCTGGCTTGCGGCGATCGGCTAAGCCTCAATCGGCGCTGAGCGCGACGGCCGGCTGGAGATGCGAGGCGTTACGCGCCGGCAGGTAACCGAAGACGAGGCCGGTCAGGAACGAACAGGCGAAGGCGAGCGCGACGGGGCCTGCCGTGAAGCTGACCGGCATGCCGAAGGCCTTGGCGAGCCCGCCGATGGAGAGCCCCAGCACGACGCCGATGGCCCCGCCGATGGCCGAGACGACGAGCGCCTCGATGAGGAATTGCAGGAGGATATCGCGCCGCCTTGCGCCGGTCGCCATGCGCACGCCGATCTCGCGGGTGCGCTCGCGTACGCTCACCAGCATGATGTTCATCACCCCGATGCCGCCGACGAGCAGCGAGATGGCCGCGACGGAGCCGAGGAAGAGCTTCATCGTGTTCGACGTCTCGGTGAAGGCCTCGCGCACCGAGGACATATTGGTGATCTGCGTATCCTCGGCCTTGTGCCGCTCATTCAGCAGGGTCTGAATGGCATCCTGCGTCAGGTCGATGGCCGAGGCGTCCTCGACCTGAACGGTGATGGTGCGCACGTTGCGCTGGCCGAAGAGCCGCATGCTGCCGGTGGAAAGCGGCACGAGCATCACGTCATCCTGGTCATTGCCGCCGGCGCTCGCGCCCATTTCGGCCATCACCCCGATCACCTGGAAGGGGATCTTGTTGACCAGCACATACTGGCCGAGCGGATTGCCGCCGGTCGGAAACAACGTCTTCGCCACCGTCTGGCCGAGCACGACGACCGGCGCATAGGTGTCCATGTCGTCCTGGTTGATGAACTCGCCGGAGGCGACGGTCCAGGATTTTGCGCGCGGGAAGGCCGGCACCGTGCCGTTGGCGGTCGTCTGGTAATCGATATTGCCGTAGCGCACCGTAACGGAACTCGTCATTTCCGGCACGGCGAAGGCGACGTTCGGCAGTTCGAGGATCGCATCGGCATCCGACGGCACGAGGGTAACAGGGAAGCTGCCGCTGCCGCCGCGGAAACTCGCCATGCTGGGGCGCACCAGCAGGAGGTCGGAGCCCATAGCGGAGATGCGGTCCAGCACGGAATTCTGCGCCCCCGTGCCGATGGCCAGCATCGCGACCACCGAGCCGACGCCGATGACGATGCCGAGCAGCGTCAGCACCGTGCGGAAGAGATTGGCGTGCAGCGCCCGGAAGGCCATCTTGATCGCCTCCGAAATGTCGGCGATGGCAGCCGAGCCTTCCTTCATCGCCTTCTGCCGGCCGGCAGCGGCTTCGGTTGAAGGACGGGGCTTGCGGGCACGGTCGGAGATGATCTCGCCGTCGCGGATCTCGATCAGGCGGTCGGCGGCCTCCGCCACCTCGCGCGAATGGGTGATGAGGATGATCGTGTGTCCGTCCTCGTGCATCCGGCGCAGCAGCGCCATCACCTCTTCGCCGCTCTGGCTGTCGAGCGCGCCGGTCGGCTCGTCGGCGAGGATGACACGGCCGCCGTTCATCAGCGCACGGGCAATGGAGACGCGCTGCTGCTGGCCGCCGGAAAGCTGGTTCGGCCGGTGATCGAGCCGGTCGGCGAGCTTCAGCGAACCGAGCAGCGCTTCGGCCCGCTCCTGCCGGTCGCGCGCCGGAAGACCGGCATAGATCGCCGGCACCTCGACATTCTCGCGGGCGCTTGCCGTGGGGATGAGGTTGTAGCTCTGGAAGACGAAGCCGAAGGTGCGGCGGCGCAGCGCCGCAAGCTCGTCGCTCTCGAAGCCCGCGACGGGCTCGCCGTCGATCAGGTAATCGCCGGAGGTCGGCTGGTCGAGACAGCCGAGGATGTTCATCAGCGTCGACTTGCCCGAGCCGGACTGGCCGATGATCGCGACGAACTCCCCCGCCTCGATATCGAGCGTGATGCCGTGCAGGACCTCGACGGCGAAGTCGCCGTTGTGAAAGGTCTTGGTGACGTCCCTAAGCGAGATGAGCGCCGTCATGGCCGCACCTCAGAACATCGGCGGCATGCGCATGCCGCGCCGCGAGTTCCGGTCGCCGCCCGAGGCATTGCCGCCGCCCGCGCTGACGACCACCTTGTCGCCCTCGGCAAGGCCGCTCTTCACCTCGACGCTGACGCGGTTGCGGATGCCGGTCTCGACTTCACGCACCTCCTGCCTGCCGGAGGCGGTGACGACCGTCACCTCCGCCTTCGGCTTGCCGCCACCCTCGGGACGCTTGATCGACACCGCGCCGGCCGGCACGACCAGCACGTCGCGCGCCGCGGCCTGTACGAAGAAGACCTGCGCGCTCATCGACATCATCAACTCGCCCTCCGGGTTCGGCACGTCGAACAGGGCGTTGTAGAGCACGACATTGTTCTCGACGGTCGGGGACGGCTCGATCTGGCGGAGCTTGCCGGTAAAACGCTTGCCCGGCTGGCCGAGCAGCGTGAAATAGGCCTCCATGCCCACCTTGAGGCGGCCGACATCGGCCTCGGAAACCTCGGCGCGCACGGTCATGATGGAAAGATCGGCGATGGTGACGATGGTAGGCGCGGTCTGCACCGAGTTCAGCGTCTGGCCTTCCTTCACCGGATTGGCGATGACGGTGCCCGCCATCGGCGCGTAGATCTTGGTGTAGCCGAGATCGACCTCGTCGCCGGCCAGCGTCGCCTGCTGCTTGCGTATCTGCGCCTCGGTGGCGTTGACGTCCGCCTCCGCCGCGGCAAGGTCGGCCACGGCCTGGTCGAGCGCCTGCCTTGCGGCGGCATTGCCGGCCACAAGGCTTTGCTGGCGGGCGATATTGGCCTGCTTGAATTCGAGCTGCGCCTTCTTGGAAACGAGCTGCGCCTGCAGATTGACGAGTTCCGCGCGGTTGATCTCCATGCGGTTCTCGATGGTCGCCGGGTCGATCTCGGCGAGAAGCTGGTCCTTCGTCACGGCATCGCCGATGGCGACATGCAGGGCCTTGAGCTGGCCGGAGACCTGCGCGCCGGCATCGACGGACTTCACCGCCTCCAGCGTGCCGACCGCCGTCACCGCATTCTCGATATCGCCGCGCGTGACGGGCTGCGTGATGATCGCGGCCGTCGTCTCGGCCGGCGCATAGGCGCGCCAGCCGTAATAGCCGGCACCGGCGAGAATGGCGATGACCGGCAGCCAGACCCAGGCGCGCGAGCGGCGCTTGCGGCGCGCGGGCGGGGTCGCGCCCGGCCTGAAGGTGACATTCGTGCGGCCGCCCTCGTCGGCGGCCTTCTCATCCGTCTTCGGTCGTGCGGTCTTGGTCATCGGCATTCCCACATGTCGAGGCCATGCCTCTTAAGTCCCTTTCATCGACATGTGGCACCAGAAGCCCCCGAGGAGAAGCCCTTGGGATCATTATATTTCCGTAATGTTCGCCGAAAGGCTCATGTTATCCGGGCCTGCCGGCCCGCCTTGCCGCGATGCGCCGGCGAAGGCTTGCCACCTCCTCCTCCGTCAGCGTCCGCACCGCTCCCTTCTCCAGATCGCCGAGCGCAAGATCGCCGATGGAGACGCGCAGGAGCCGCAGGCATTCGATGCCCAGCGCCTCCAGCATGCGGCGGATCTGGCGGTTCTTGCCCTCGTCGAGCACCACCTCGATCCAGGAATTCCTCTCGCCTTCGCGCACGGTCCGCACCTTCGTGGCGCGTAGCAGATCACCGTCATGGCTGACGCCGCGCATCATGGCGTCGAGCATCTCCCGGTCGGCCTTGCGATCCATCTGGACGTGATAGGTCTTGGCGACATGGGTTTCGGGGTCGAGCAGCGCCTGGGCGAATTCCGTGTCGTTGGTGAAGAGCAAAAGCCCCTCGCTCGCCTTGTCGAGGCGGCCGACGGGGGAAAGATGGGCGTGGTCGAGGTGTTTCAGGCAATCGAAGACCGTCGGTCGGCCCTCCGGGTCATGCCGCGTGGTGACGAGGCCGCGCGGCTTGTTCAGCATCAGGTAGACGCGTTCCTCGGCGGCGACGCGCTTGCCGTCCACCGCGATCACCGCGTCGGAAAGGTCGACCCAGGTTTCGGTATCGGTCGTCACGCGGCCGCCGACCGTCACCCGTCCCTCGCGGACCAGCGCTTCGGCCTGCGTGCGCGAACAGAAGCCGAGCTTGGAGAGGGCGCGCGGCAACGTCACCCGCTTTCCGCCCGCGGGCGGGCCGGCCTCACGGCCGGTTTTCGATTTCTGCGCCTTGCGGGTGCCCTTCATCTCGCCGTCCTTGGTTGACCCAAAGGCCCTTGCCATTCTAAAGCCGGGGTCGTCCAGCCAAATCCGCAAAGCCCGAAGTGAGACGCCGTTGACAAAGGACGACATTACCCACGAACTCGTGACGCTGCGCGATTACTGGCGCTATGCGATCTCCCGTTTCAACGCCGCCGACCTCAGCTACGGCCACGGCACGACGACGGCCGGCGACGACGCGGCCTTCCTGCTCCTGGATTCGCTCGACCTGCCGATCGACGCGCTCGATCCCTTCCTCGACGCCCGCCTGCTGCCGGCCGAGCGCCGGCTGCTGGCCGAGCGCATCGAGGCGCGCGTCAACACCCGCAAGCCTTCATCCTATCTCACGGGCCGCGCCTATATCCAGGGCGTGCGCTTCCATGTCGACGAGCGGGTCATCGTGCCGCGCTCGCATATCGGCGAGATCCTGTTCAGCGAATATCTCGGCGAACACGGCTCGTCCTTCCTGCCGGACCCGATGGCCGTCGCGAGCGTCGTCGACATCTGCACCGGCTCCGGCTGCCTTGCCGTCCTTGCCGCAAAATTCTTCCCGCAGGCCGAGGTGGATGCGGTGGACCTTTCGGCCGATGCGCTGGAGGTCGCCGAACTGAACGTGGCCGAACACGATGTCGCCGGGCAGGTGAGCCTCTTCGAGGGCGACCTTTTCGCACCGCTCGCCGGCCGCCGCTACGACCTTATCATCACCAATCCACCCTATGTCGACCATGAGGCGCTGGACGGCTATCCGCCGGAATTCCGCGCCGAACCGGAGATGGCGCATAACGGCGGCGAGGACGGGCTCGACCTCGTCCGCCGCATCCTCATGGACGCGCCCGATTACCTCAACCCCGAGGGCGGCATGATCTGCGAGATCGGCTCGGGCCGGGAAATACTCGAGGAGGAGTTCCCGCATCTCGATTTCGTCTGGCTGGAAACGGCCGAATCCCAGGATGCCGTCTTCTGGATTTCCGCCGAGGCGCTGGGCGTCAGCGGCGGATGACCCGCCGCCCGGCGACAAGACCCAGCACCGCGAGGACGGGCGACAGGGCCGCGAACAGGGTCGGGCGATGCCCGGCCACGTTCTCCCAATGCGGCGTGATGAAGTCGCCGGTATAAAATGGCTCTTCCGAATAGGCGCATTGGACAAGGGCGCTGCCGCGCTCGACCATTTCGGCATCGATGCGGGAGACCAGCTCGCCCGCCGGCGTGGAAACGCTCGGCATGTCGCGCATGTGGAGAAGCAGCATCCGCGCGCCCGACAGATAGGCGTGGGAACACTCGTTGAACGGGCTCTCCTCGTCCGCCACCGCCCGGGGCGCCATTCCCCAGAGACAATAGTAGTTCTGGATGCGGGTATAGTTCTTCAGCTTGCGGAAGACGGGATCGGATTCCTTCGCCCGGTCCGAGAGGGCAAGGATCGCGCCGAAATGATCCTCCAGCACCAGCAGGGCGCCATGGGACATGCTCGGAATGGCAAGGCCGGTGATATCGGAAGAGGATGCGCGCCGGCCGTGGGCATGCGCCTCCGCGCCGAGGACGGCCAGAAACAGCAGGAGAAGGAGCGGGCGCAAGGCGGTGGCCTCCCCTCGTCTTGGAGAATGCCGCGGAGGCCGCGGCATTCCCGTGTTCAAACGATCAAAGGCCAGCCGGAACCGCGCGGTAATTGCCCGAGCGCACGAGGCTCTTCTCGGCGAGATAGCCGAAGACCAGCGACAGGACCGTCCAGAGCGTGACCTGCAGGCAGATCGTCGCCAGGCGGAAGTCGTAGAGCGCCGTTGCCGGGAAGTTCTCCGGAACCTCGTTGATCGCCGGAAGCAGGCGGAAGACGATGGTCAGGAACACCACATAGGCGATGCCCGCGACGATCGCGCCGTTCCAGCGGCCCAGATGCTCGCCGAGCCGGCGGGCAAAGGCGACGGCCAGCGCCAGCGCGAAGATCGAGGCGGCGAGCGTGACGAAGAACAGCCCGGTCCTCACGCCAATGGTTTCGGGATCGCCGACGGCCGGCGGGTTCGGCGGATATTTGAGGTCGGGGACGACCACGAGCGCGACGAAGGCGGCGAAGCCGAGCAGCAGCGCCAGCGAACGCGGGCTCAGGCGGCCGACGCGGCCATAGAGGCCGGCGAAGACCAGCGAGAAGATCCCGCCCATCGCCACGCTGTAGGTGACGACGCCGGTGAAGAGGCCGAGGCCGGCCTGCGTCTCGCGGCTCACGGCTTCGGGTTCCTCGGCAGCGCCGTCCGCCGGCGCTTCCGCCGCCGCCATCAGTTCCTCGAACGCGATGGCGCGATCGACCTGGGGTTCACCGTAGATCCGGGCAAAACCGAACGCGACAAGACCGGCGACGA
The DNA here is from genome assembly GCF_055379515.1 of Shinella sp. 1A1. Classification (NCBI taxonomy): domain Bacteria; kingdom Pseudomonadati; phylum Pseudomonadota; class Alphaproteobacteria; order Hyphomicrobiales; family Rhizobiaceae; genus Shinella; species Shinella sp. 1A1. Next base: position 1,488,191 of record NZ_AP039672.1, on the reverse strand, counting down.
GGCCGGCGATCATGCCCCGCAGCAAAAGATGACCAGTCATTTCAACACCTCAATGGCAGGGGAAGCCGAGCAGATGACGCCCGTCATGCACGAATTCGTGGACCTCAAGGCCGGACAGAAGACGGGCTGCGCCTTCCTCGGTGCTGACGAAGTAGAGCGCAAGCAGCATCAGCAGGCCGCCGAAAAGCGCCCATGGAAACAGCTGGCTTGCGGGAATGGGAGTGACGGCCGTGCCGCCGCTCAAGGTGATGTCAGACATGGTCCCTCTCTGAATACGCGTTCGCTTGTGGGCAAGAACTGGATACACCTCGAGGTCTGACTTTCGCCGGGGCGATTACAGTGGCGCGACCGCGCCAGAATTTCACTGGCTTCCCAAGGTGGTATAGGATTCTATCAGGGGCGTTTCGCGGGAGTCAACGAAGTTCCGCCCCGCTGGGCTTCATTCTTGCCGAAAGGAACAGCGATCGTGAGCGAGGGAACGGAAGAGGCCGACATCCGGCGCGTGCGGGCAAGCCGTATCACGCTGCTCTGCCGGGGCGCGACCGCCGCCAATCGCCTCGCCCGGTTCTCCGCCGACGAGCCGCTGCTGCCGAAGGAAGCCGGGAAGGCCGGGCGCCTCGCCCGGCGGCTGCCGGCCTATGCAGCGGTGCTCCACGCGCCCGAGATCGCGGCCCGCGAAACGGCCGCGCTCTTTTCCGCCAGGGCGGTTCCCTGCGAGGCGCTGCGGGATGTCGATCACGGGCAATGGCGCGGCCGCAGCCTCGAGGATATCGCGGGCGAGGACCCCTCCGGGCTCCAGCACTGGATGGCCGATCCAGCCGCAGCGCCGCATGGCGGGGAAAGCATCGAGGAGGCACGGGCGCGCTGCGCGGCATGGCTCGAGGAACAGCACGGCGCGGGCGGGCATCGCCTCGCCGTCACCCATGCCCTTATTCTCAAGATCGTTCTCGCCCATGTCCTCGGGGCGCCGCTCTCCGCCGTCTGGCGGGCGGATGTCGAGCCGCTCGGCATGCTGACGCTCACCAGTGACGGCCGGCGCTGGGCGTTGCGGTTCTTCGGCTCGCCCGCAGGGCCGGAAGGCGATTCATGATGCCGCTTTGCGCCGGCCGGAAGCCGGCCGGCGCAAGGGCCCTGCCTCAGGCGGCCTTCAGGAGGTCGCCATGCGGGTCGAGGACGAACTTGGTCGCCGCGCCCTGGTCGAAGCTCTCGTAGCCCTGGACGGCGTCATCGAGCGCGATGATCTTGGCATTGACGATGTCGGCGATGGGCAGGCGGTCATGCAGGATGGCCTGCATGAGCTGGCGGTTGTACTTCAGCACCGGCGTCTGGCCCGTGTGGAAGGACTGCGCCTTCGCCCAGCCGAGGCCGAAGCGCAATGACAGGCTGCCCTGCTTGGCCGCATTGTCCACCGCGCCGGGATCCTCGGTGACGTAGAGGCCCGGAATGCCGATCGAGCCGGCGGCGCGGGTGATCTCCATCATCTGGTTGAGCACGATGGCCGGCTGCTCGCCGCCCGAATGGCCGCGCGCCTCGAAGCCGACGGCGTCGATGGCGCTGTCCACCTCGTTGGTGCCGACGACCTCGGCGATCATGTCGCCGAGCCTGTCGCTCTTGGAAAGGTCGATGGGCTCGAAGCCGACCCTGGCCGCATGCGCCAGGCGATCCTTGTTGAAGTCGCCGATCATCACCACGGCCGCGCCGAGGATGCGCGCGGAAGCGGCGGCCGCAAGGCCGACCGGGCCGGCACCCGCCACATAGACCGTCGAGCCGACGCCGACACCCGCGCGCACCGCGCCGTGGAAGCCGGTCGGCAGAATGTCGGAGAGCATGGTGAGGTCGCGGATCTTCGACATCGCCTTGTCGCGGTCGGGGAACTTCAGGAGATTGAAGTCGGCATAGGGGATCGTGACGTAGCGTGCCTGCCCGCCGATCCAGCCGCCCATGTCGACATAGCCGTAAGCGCCGCCGGCGCGCGACGGGTTCACCGTGAGGCAGACGCCGGTATCCTGCGACTTGCAGCAGCGGCAGCGGCCACAGGCGACGTTGAAGGGCACGGAGACGATATCGCCGATCTGCAGCATCTCGACGTCGATGCCCTTCTCGATGACCTCGCCGGTGATCTCGTGGCCGAGGACGAGGCCCGGCATCGCCGTCGTGCGGCCGCGCACCATGTGCTGGTCGGAGCCGCAGATATTCGTGGAAATCACCTTGAGGATCACGCCGTGCTCGATGCGGCGGCCATCCGGGGCCTCCAGCTTGGGATCGTCGATGTCGCGGACCTCGACCTTGCCGGGGCGCATGTAGACGACGCCTCTGTTCCTGCTCATATCATCTCCTCCTTTTCGTTAAACGCCGGTACCGGCCCGCTCCTCCGCGGGCAGGATGTGCTCTGGACGCCGCGCAGCCGGGCCATCGGCCGGGCCTCACGCTTCAAGGCGGGTGCGGGATTTCCGACGATCGGCCCCGGCATGGGCGGGACGGCACCTTGAACACATGCAGCAAACCACTTGGCAGGCGAAATGACGCTCGGAAATACGACATAAGCGGTGTCCGCAACGACACGCCGCCGCGGCGGTCTCGATGTCCCGAAAACGGAAACGGCCCCGCAAAGGCGGGGCCGTTTCGATAGCGCGGGAAGAGGCTCCCGGAAGGCTCAGAAATCCCAGTCCTCATCCTCGGTCGCGACCGCCTTGCCGATGACATAGGACGAGCCGGAGCCGGAGAAGAAGTCGTGGTTCTCGTCGGCATTCGGCGAAAGGGCCGAGAGGATGGCCGGGTTCACCTTGCAGGCTTCCGGCGGGAAGAGCGCCTCGTAGCCGAGGTTCATCAGCGCCTTGTTGGCATTGTAGTGCAGGAACTTCTTGACGTCCTCGGTAAGGCCGACGCCGTCGTAGAGTTCCTCGGTATAGCGCGTCTCGTTGTCGTAGAGCTCCAGCAGCAGGTCGAAGGCGAAATCCTTGATCTCCTGCTGCTTCTCCGCGCTTAGCCGCTCTATCGCCCGCTGGAACTTGTAGCCGATGTAATAGCCGTGCACGGCCTCGTCGCGGATGATGAGGCGGATCATGTCGGCGGTGTTGGTGAGCTTGGCGCGGCTCGACCAGTACATCGGCAGGTAGAAGCCGGAATAGAACAGGAAGCTTTCCAGGAAGACGGATGCGACCTTCTTCTTCAACGGATCGCCGGAGGCGTACTGCTCCATGATCAGCGCCGACTTCCTTTGCAGGAACTCGTTCTCCTCCGACCAGCGATAGGCGTCGTCGACGTCCGGCGTCAGGCACAGCGTCGAGAAGATGGAGGAATAGGAGCGCGCATGCACCGCCTCCATGAAGGAGATGTTGGAGAGCACCGCCTCCTCGTGCGGCGTGGCGGAATCCTCCATCAGCCGCACCGCGCCGACGCCGTTCTGGATCGTGTCCAGCAGGGTGAGGCCGGTGAAGACGCGGATGGTGAGCTTCTGCTCTTCCGGCTTGAGGGTCGCCCAGGAGGGGATGTCGTTGGAAAGCGGCACCTTTTCCGGCAGCCAGAAATTGCCGGTCAGTCGGTTCCAGACCTCGAGGTCCTTGTCGTCCTCGATGCGGTTCCAGTTGATGGCGCGGATGGCGCTCGCTGCCTTCGGGGTCTTGGTCTTCACTTGGATGTTCATTCTGGTCCCCAGAGGTCAGAGGGCGCAGGAGACGCAGCCCTGCACTTCCGTGCCGGACAGCGCCATCTGGCGAAGGCGGATGTAGTAGATGGTCTTGATGCCCTTCTTCCAGGCGTAGATCTGCGCCCGGTTGATGTCGCGCGTCGTCGCGGTGTCGCGGAAGAATAGCGTCAGCGACAGGCCCTGGTCGACATGCTGCGTCGCCGCCGCATAGGTGTCGATGATCTTCTCCGGTCCGATCTCGTAGGCGTCCTGGTAGTAGTCGAGATTGTCGTTGGTCATGAAGGCGGCCGGGTAATAGACGCGGCCGATCTTGCCCTCTTTCCGGATCTCGATTTTCGAAACGATCGGATGGATCGAGGAGGTCGAGTGGTTGATGTAGGAGATCGAGCCGGTCGGCGGCACGGCCTGGAGATTCTGGTTGTAGAGCCCGCCTTCCATGACGGCCGTCTTCAGCTCCAGCCAGTCTTCCTGCGTCGGGATATGGATGCCGGCCTCCTCGAAGATCGCCCTCACCTTCTCCGTCGCCGGCAGCCATTCGGCCTCGGTATATTTGTCGAAATATTCGCCGGAAGCGTATTTCGAATTCTCGAAGCCCTTGAAGCTGACACCCTTTTCTACCGCCAGCCGGTTGGAGGCGCGGATGGCGTGATAGGTCACGGTGTAGAAATAGATATTGGTGAAATCGACACCCTCTTGCGAACCGTAGAAGATGCGTTCACGGGCGAGATAGCCATGCAGGTTCATCTGGCCGAGGCCGATGGCGTGGCTGTCGTCATTGCCCTTCTCGACCGAGGGCACCGAGGAGATGTGGCTCATCTCGGAAACGGCTGTCAGCGCGCGGATGGAAGTCTCGATGGTCCGGCCGAAATCGGAGCTGTCCATCGCGGCGGCGATGTTGAGCGAGCCGAGATTGCAGGAAATGTCCTTGCCCATCTTGGCATAGGAGAGGTCGTCATTGAATTCGCTCGCCTCGCTCACCTGGAGGATTTCCGAGCAGAGATTGCTCATGGTGATGCGGCCTGAGATCGGGTTCGCCCGGTTCACCGTGTCCTCGAACATGATGTAGGGATAGCCGGATTCGAACTGGATCTCGGCGATGATCTGGAAGAAGTCGCGCGCCTTGATCTTCTTCTTCTTGATGCGGCCGTCCTCGACCATCTCGCGATACTTCTCGCTCACCGATATCTCGGTGAAGGGCACGCCGTAGACTCGCTCCACGTCGTGCGGCGAGAAGAGGTACATGTCCTCGTTGTTCCTCGCGAGCTCGAAGGTGATGTCCGGGATGACGACGCCGAGCGAGAGCGTCTTGATGCGGATCTTCTCGTCGGCATTCTCGCGCTTGGTGTCGAGGAAGCGCATGATATCCGGGTGGTGAGCGTGCAGGTAGACCGCCCCCGCCCCCTGCCGCGCGCCGAGCTGGTTGGCGTAGGAGAAACTATCCTCCAGCAGCTTCATCACCGGGATGACGCCCGACGACTGGTTCTCGATCTGCTTGATCGGGGCGCCCATCTCGCGAAGGTTCGTCAGCGACAGCGCGACGCCGCCGCCGCGCTTGGAAAGCTGCAGGGCCGAATTGATCGAGCGGCCGATGCTCTCCATGTTGTCCTCGACGCGCAGGAGGAAGCAGGAGACGAGCTCGCCGCGCTGCTTCTTGCCGGCATTGAGGAAAGTGGGGGTCGCGGGCTGGAAGCGGCCGGAGATGATCTCGTCGACGAGGTCGCGGGCAAGCTGCTCGTTGCCGCGCGCCAAAGCGAGCGCCACCATGCAGACGCGGTCCTCGTAGCGTTCGAGATAGCGCTTTCCGTCGAAGGTCTTCAGCGTATAGGACGTGTAGTACTTGAACGCGCCGAGGAAGGTCGGGAAGCGGAACTTCTTGTCATAGGCGTGGTCGAAGAGGTCGCGCACGAAGTTGAAGGAATACTGGTCCAGCACCTCCTGCTCGTAATAGCCCTCGGTCACGAGGTAATCGAGCTTCTCCCTGAGATTATGGAAGAAGACGGTGTTCTGGTTGACGTGCTGGAGGAAATACTGCTTGGCCGCCTGCCGGTCCTTGTCGAGCTGGATCTTCCCCTCCTCGTCGTAGAGGTTCAGCATGGCGTTCAGCGCGTGGTAATCCAGCGCGGTGATCTCCGGGGCCTTCGCCGGCTTATCTCCCGCGGGATGAGAAAAAGCGTGAGGCGGTTTTTCGCTCGCATCCCGCGGCGTCGAAGCGTTCATCGTGTCCAAAATCGTTCCAGTCCCTGTCTGACATTGTCGACGTCCTCATCCGTGCCGAGCAGCTCGAAACGGTAGAGGAACGGCACCGCGCATTTCGCGGAGATGATGTTTCCCGCGACGGCATATCCGGCGCCGAAATTGGTGTTGCCCGCCGCGATGACGCCGCGGATCAGGCTGCGGTTGCGCGGATTGTTGAGGAAGCGGATGACGGGCTTGGGCACCGCTCCCTTCTCCCCGCCCCCGCCATAGGTCGGCGAAACCAGCACGAAGGGCCGGTCCGCCTGCGGGGCTTCCCCGGCCGCATCGAGCGGCAGGCGCAGGGCCTCGACCCCGAGCTTTTCCACGAAGCGCCGGGTGTTCTCCGACCGGCTGGAAAAATAGACGAGGTCCCCCACCGCCTTTTCCTCAGGCGAGCGCGCTGATCATGTCCGGGCGGAAGCCGGCCCAATGCTGCTCGCCGGCGATGACGACCGGGACCTGGCGGTAGCCGAGACCCTGCACGAGCGCATAGGCATCGGCATCCTCGGAAATGTCGACGACATGATAGTCGATGCCCTGGCGGTCGAGCGCGCGGGTGGTCGCGGTGCACTGGACGCAGGCGGGCTTGGAGTAGACGGTAATGGACATGGCTTTCCTCGTTTTCGATCAGGCATGGGATATCGCCCGGCCATCCGCCGATGGCCGTTCGATGAATTCTCGGTGATAAGGGCGGCCGTCTACGGACGGCCGGACGCGGGGCGCCGCCTACTCGCGCGGATGGACTGGCAACACGATCGACATGACTTCACCCCGAGGCATTTCGCGGGGGATCGGGGGAGACGGCGGGCGGCATCCTGCACAACCCAACGCTCGCCATCCGGACACCCCGCCCGTGGACGTTCATGCTCGAGGCAGGTCTCCTGGCTTGCGGGTCGCGGCATCCGTCCGCCTTCCCAAGGCATACGCCCCAGTGGCTCATCGAACGAATGCTCGCCGCTTACAGTTGCGGGGGCAGCTCCGGATTGACGCGGCCATCATGGCCGCCCCGGATTCCCGTCTTAGCCTTCCATCCTTTCGAATCGAAGGAACCTCGAACACAAGATATAGTAGACGAGGTAAAAAATGCGTCAACGGCTATGGTGGATTTTCCACGGTTTCATTGCGCACCAGCGAGCGGGTCCCCGGCAATCGCCTCCACATTCACCGCCATCGACTTGTGGCCGGCACGCACGACCGGTGCCTTTGCCTAGCACCAAGAGCCGCGCTTGCGCAGCCATGCGGCCGACTTGTCCAGCCCGCCGAAGGGGAAGACGTGGATCTGCGTGATGGGGCCCGGCATCGCCGTGCGCCAGCGCTCCTCGACGGGGCCGACGACCGTTTCCGGCGAATAGCCGGCGGCAAGCGCCATGAGCCCGCCACCATGCCGGGTCAGGACGGAGAGGGAGTTTCCGATGCCGCACATGGTTCCGTATTTGATGAGCGTCGTGATCTTGGCCGGTCCCGCAACGCCGAGATGGATCGGAACGTCGATGCCGGCGCGCACCAGCCCGTCCGCCCAGGCGATGGCCTTCTGCGCGTCGAAGCCGAACTGCGTGACGATGCGCAGGCGGGCATCCGTCCGCTCGGCGAAATCCAGCTTGCGACGTAACGCTTCCAGCGCGACCGCATCGGTGAAATCCGGGCTGCCCTCGGGATGGCCGGCAATGGCGAAGTCCCGGATGCCGAAGCGGTCGAGAACGCCCGTTTCCAGAACGTCGAGCGAGGACGAGAAAGGCCCGGCCGGCGGCGTGATGCCGCCGCCGATCACCAGCACGTCCATGACGCCCGCCTCTTCGGCCAGGCGACCGACGCGCCGTTCCAGCGCATCCCGCGAGGCGATCCGCCGGGCGGCGAGATGCGGCACCGGCACGCAGCCGGCCTCATGCAGCCGGCGGGCGGCGGCCAGCGTTTCCGCCTCGGTCTCCGGCGCGCCGATATCCGTCAGGTAGACCCGCACACCCCGCGGCAGCAGCGTGACGAGGTCCGCGACCGGCGGGACCTGTTTCGGCAGGGCTTCCATCGAGGCTGGAAGCCGTCCCGTTTCCGTTCGCACCTGTCCGATCATTCTCACGCTCATGCCCGTTGAAAGTAATGGCCTGCTATGACGCCCTTTTCCGCAAGGCGCAGCATCCAACGCGTCATACGCTTGACGGCTTGCGCAAAAGTATCGTGGAAGGGCGAAACGGCAAGCCCCGCCGAAGAGGCGGGGCCCTGTCGCGTCAAGAAGGCGCAGCCTTTCAGGCCCGGCCGATCTCGTCGAGATACCAGCCGATATAGCGCAGCTCGTTATGCTCCATCGGCGCGATGGGGCCGGGCACGAAATAGTGCGACCGCACGCCGCGCGCCGTGTGCTCGATGATCGCCTTGTCCTCCTCGGTCGTCACCTTCCACAGCCAGGTGAGCTTGGCGAGGTCGTAGTCCCTGCCCGCCTCCGCCTTGCCGTCGACGAGCCAGATCAGCTCCATCTCGCAGCTCTCCGCCGATTTCGGGATGAAGCGGTAGATCATGCCGTGGTCGGGATAGCAGACGAGGAAGGTCGTGCCGCCGAGATGGATGGAGGTCACGCCGCCGTCGAAGTCGCTGAAGCGGCCCATCAGCGGGGCGACCGCCTTGCCGTCCTCGCTGCCGCTCTGCACCCCGTCATAGAGCGCATAGCGGAAGGCGTGGATCGCCTCGCGGCCCTCGCGCGAGGTCTGCCAGTGGTTGCCCGAGCCGACCTCGATGCCGAGCGCGCAGGTGCGCGCCTCCATCGCCTCGTTCAGCGCCTCGATCATGTGCAGCGGCTGCTCCAGCGCGTGGGTCTGGGAATATTCCGGATGCGCGGGGCCGCAATGATAGCATTCGACATAGTTCTCGACCGCCAGCTTCCAGTTGGCGGCGACAGGATAGCTCTCGCGGTGGGCGACGCGGGCGCTCGCCCAGCCATACTGGCCGCAGGTGGCGTGCAGCAGGTTCTCGACCTCGGAAAAATCGAGCGGCGTCTCGGCGAAACAGATGAAGATCAGTCCCTCGACGACGCGGACATGAATCTTGCGCAGGCCATGCTCGCCGCGGTCGAATTCCTTCGGCATCAGGCGCGCGGCCTTGAGGCTGCCGTCGTTGCCGTAGGTCCAGGCATGGTAGGGACAGACGAAGACCCGGGCATTGCCCTTCTGCTTCGTGCAGACCTCCGCCCCGCGATGGCGACAGACATTGAGCATGGCATGGATGGAGCCGTCGGCCGCGCGGGCGACGATCACCTGCTCGCTGTCGATGCGGAAGACCTCGAAATCGTTGACGTTCGGGATCACGCTCTCATGGGCGATGCAGTGCCAGTGGCGGCGGAACACCCGCTCCATGTCGCGCTGGTAGATCTCCGCGTCATGGTAGAACGGGCGAGCGAGCCCGTGCCCCGGCCGGTGCTCCGCAACGAGGCGATCGATGCGGTCGGCGTTGACGTCGATGACGGCTTCGGCAATGTGTCCCATACTGGTCGACCCTATCAGGCTGTTCGGTAAACCAGTATTCCGGGGCGTCCTCAGTCCGGCAAGATGGCGGGAAGGCCGCGATTAATCGACAAGTTCGATCACGCGGCCTGCCCCCTTCAGGGCGCTTGGAGAACCCCGGTATCGAGGAACGTCTCGATGGCCCTGCACCAGGGGGCGATGTCGATGCCGTTCTGCGCCAGCCAGTCCGCATTGAAATACGTCCCGGAATAGCGGTCGCCGCTGTCGCAGATCAGCGTGACGAGCGAGCCTTCGCGGCCTTCCTTCATCATGCTGTCGGCAATCGAGATGAGGCCGAAGAAGTTCGTGCCCGTCGAGGCGCCGACGCGGCGGAACAGCCGGTCGGACAGCACATGCGCGGCGGCGATGGAGGCTGCGTCCGGCACCTTGATCATGTGGTCGATGACCGTCGGGATGAAGGACGGCTCGACGCGAGGACGGCCGACCCCCTCGATGCGCGACGGCGTCGCGCAGGTCGTCTCCATGTCGCCGCTCTTCCAGGCGTCGTAGAACACCGAGTTCTCGACATCCGTCACGCAGAGCCGCGTGGCGAGGTTGCGGTAGCGGATATAGCGCCCGATGGTCGCCGAGGTGCCGCCGGTCCCCGCCCCCATGATCACCCAGGCCGGCACCGGATGGGCTTCCCGCTCCATCTGGCCGAAGATGCTCTCGGCGATGTTATTGTTGCCGCGCCAGTCGGTGGCGCGCTCGGCATTGGTGAACTGGTCGAGATAGTGTCCCTTCGTCTCCGCCGCGATGCGCGCGGCCGTCTCGTAGACCTCGCCCGGCTTGTCGACGAAGGCGCAGCGCCCGCCGAAGCGCTCGATGACGTCGATCTTCGTGCGGCTGGTGCTGCGCGGCATGACGGCGATGAAGGGCAGGCCGAGCAGGTTGGCGAAATAGGCCTCTGAAACCGCCGTCGAGCCCGACGAGGCCTCGACCAGCGTGGTGCCCTTGCAGATGCGGCCGTTGCAGATGCCGTAGAGGAAGAGCGAGCGGGCGAGCCGGTGCTTCAGGCTGCCGGTCGGATGGGTGCTCTCGTCCTTGAGATAGACCGAGATGCCCTTCAGCCCCTTGAAGACCGGATTGACGAGGTGGGTATCGGCCGAGCGGCGGGCATCGCCCTCCAGCATGCCGATGGCCGCGCGCGCCCAGGCGCGGTCGGCGCAATCGAGCGAGGAGACCGGTTCCGGGCCAAGCGTGGTTGCGGCACTGTTCATGCCTCACTCCCCCTTGAGCGCGATGACGGCCTCGATCTCCACCTGCGCGTCCTTCGGCAGGCCGGAGACCTCGAAGGTGGCGCGGGCGGGATAGGGGGCGCAGAAGAACTCGCCATAGGCCGCGTTGATCTCGGCAAAGCGCGAGAGGTCGCGCACGAGCACGGTGGTCTTGACGGTGCGGGCGATATCCGTGCCGGCGGCGCGGGCGATGGCGGCGATGTTGCGCAGGCATTGCCGCGCCTGCTCGACCGGATCGTCGGAGGCGAAGGCGCCCGTGGCCGGATCGATCGGCAGCTGGCCGGAGACGAAGAGCAGGCCGTTCACGGCGATCGCCTGCGAATAGGGGCCGATGGCCGCCGGCGCATCGGCGGCGGTCACAGCGCTGAGGCCCGCCTTGAGATCGGAAGTGGAAACCATCGTCAGCTCCGTTCTGGTCATCCATGGAAATTCATGCGCGAAGCGCAGCCTTCCATAACAGGTTCGCGCTGCGGGCGCATGCCGCGGCCGGGAATATTCGTGTTCGCCATGCGACATGCAGCCCGGCTCGCCTCAGCGGGACAGCGTTTTCCAGAGGAGCGCGATGCGGCTCGCATCCTCTTTCGCATTGATGGCGAAGACGCTTTCGGCCTGCTGCAGGGCCGTGCGCTGGAGCGCCTCGCGCCGCTGCGCGATGAGCCGCTGCAGGACGACCTGCTCGATGGGCTCGCCGAAATCCTGCGGGGAACGCTCCATCAGCAGGGCGAGGCCCGCAAGGTCGTTTTCGCGGCCGAGCGCCGCGATGATCGGGCGCAGCATTTCCTGCCGGGCGAGCATCGCCTGCGGCCACAGCGGCCTCAGGAGAATGAGGCAGGCATTGAGGGTCTGGGCGCTCTTGCGCAATTCGTGAAAGCCCTTGCCGCCGCCGGTAGCCGACAGGACCACCCCGTTGCCCCGCGTGAGGATGCGCTTCCAGCCATGCGCCACGATCTTCGCCAGCTTGCGCCGGCCGTCCGGCAGGTCGAAATCCGTGAGACCACCCCGCATCTTTCGGCAGGCGGCGATGACCTGCGCGACGTTGGCCTCGAGCGCGGTCTGATCCATGGCCTCGCGCCGGGCGGCGAGGACGGCGGCCACCCGCTTGAAGAGCGCCGCCTCCTGGGGCTTGCGCGCCTCCGTCACCAGCCACTCCCCCGTCTCGGCCAGCGCGACGACTTCGCGCCCTTCGGCGAGGAGGCGGGCGACATCACGCAGGCGCGCATTCTGGTGGCGGAAGAAGGCGGGATCTCCCTCCGCGAAAAGGCGGTGGAAGGCGCGAAGGCGCTTGAGGGCCCGCCGGGCCTCGTGCACGGCATGGTGCAGGCCGCCCGGCTGCTCGGTAAGGAGGACGACAATATCGTCCAGCGCCTTTTCAGCGCCGCCGCGCAACTGCGCGGCCGACAGCATGGAAGGATCGAGACGAAGGATCATGCGGGCGTCTTTCGGCAAATATCGGTTCGCTTCGCCGATAGCATGTTTCCTGCCGGGATGCTTGCTGAAGTCGAAAGCCGCACGGAACCGGCAAGGGCCTATGGTCTCATTTCCGCGTCAGGCTGAACGAGAAATGGCTGCCGCGGTGATAATCGATGGCATAGTTCACCGGCTCGCCCGCCGCGTTGAAACAGGTCTCGGTGATGAGCAGCGCCGGGCCGAAATCGCGCAGGTCGTGGCGCTCGACCACGTCGTCCGGCAGCATCACGGAGGAAACGCTCGCCGCCGACATGCGCGGGCGGTTGCCGTGCTCTTCCAGAAGCGCCATCAGCGAGCCGCTCCAGTCGATGTCGTAGAGGCGGCCGGCGACGATGCTGCGCGGCACGTAGTCGATGCAGTAGAGGATCGGCTCGTCTTCATGCAGGCGGATGCGCTCGATGCGGATCACGCGGTCGGCCGGCCCGAGCCGCAGGCTCTCGGCGACCCGCTTGTCCGGCGCTTCCTCGGCGATGGAGAGCACCTTGTTGAGCGTGCGGTAGCCGTAATGGCGCGCCATGTCGGTGACGCTCTCGAAGACGGTGATCGGCCGGTCGACCTGGACGGCGGCGAGCGCCGAGACGAAGCGGCCGCGGCCATGCTCGACATAGATCACGTCGTCCTGCTCGAGAAGCTTCAGCGCCTCGCGCAGCGCCGGCCGCGAAATGTGGAAGCGCTGAGTGAGCTGCGCCTCGGTCGGCAGCTTGTCGCCCGGCTTCAGCCCCTCCTCGCGGATGAGATCGGCGATCCGGTCCCTGAGCTGGACGGCGAGCGTGCGCGAATCGCGAAGGGGTTCGTCCACCGCATGCCTCGTTGATTGATTGTTCTTCGCTTTTCTTGTCTGACAAATCCTGGGTGGTCAAGCGCTAAGCGTTTCCCGGCATACCTGCGCGATATGGTGCTCTTCCGGCATTTCCTCTCCGCGACCCGGCTTGACACGATCTCTCCACGATGTCAGTTGTCTTACAACTATCTTTCATTCCTATTCGGGGGCAGACATGCTGAATTTTGACGAACAGAGGTTCCTTCGCATCCAGTCGGGCGCCGTCGGGCTGCAGAAGCGGCTGGAGACGGTGATCGGGTCCTGCCTTGCCGCGGGTGCGGAGAACATCTTCTTCCTCGGCACCGGCGGCGCGGCGATTCTGATGCAACCGGCGGCCCAGCTTCTGCAGCGCCGCTCGCGCTTTCCCGCCTTCATCGACATGCCGGCGGAACTCGCCCTCACCGGCTCGGCGAACCTGACGGAAAAGTCGATCGTCGTCATGCCCTCGCTCTCCGGCACGACGAAGGAGAGCGTCGCCCTCCTCGCCATGCTCAAGGAAACCGGCGCGACCGTCCTCACGCTGGTCGGCCATGAGGAAACGCCTCTCGGCAAGGGCGGGGACCATGTCTTCGTGAACTTCGCCGAGGACGACACGTCCTGCGAATCCTTCTACCTGCAGTCCCTCTTCATCGCGCTCGCCATCCTGAAGCATCGCGGCGAGGTCGAGAACCACGACGAGATCGTCGCCGAGCTCGCCCGCATGCCGGAACTCCTGCTGGAGGTGAAGCGCGCCTACGAGCCGAAGGCGGAAGCCTTCGCGAAGGTGCTGGCCGGCTCCGACTACCACATCGTCACCGGCGCCGGGAATGTCTGGCCGGAAGCCTTCTACTACGGCATGTGCATTCTGGAAGAGATGCAGTGGATCCGCACCCGCCCCGTGCACGCCTCCGACTTCTTCCACGGCACGCTGGAGCTGGTGGAAAAGGGCGTCAGCGTCATCCTCTTCAAGGGTGAGGATGCCCTGCGCCCGCTCGCCGAGCGCGTACAGAACTTCGCGCCGGGCTATACCGACAAGCTCACCGTGCTCGACACCGCCGAATTCGACCTGCCGGGCATCTCCCCCGAGGTGCGCGGGCTCGTCTCGCCGGTGCTGCTCGCCACCGTCCTGGAGCGCATCAGCGCCCATCTGGAAGTCATGCGCAACCATCCGCTGACCACGCGCCGCTACTACAAGCGCGTCGCCTACTGATATAGCGGCCCGGCGCCCGGCCATCCGAAGCCGCGAATGCAGGATAGCGCATTCGCGGCTTTACCGTCCCTGGCGTTTCCCGCTATCGCGGGAAAGCTCCGGCTGCACACTCGCTGACATTGCCCTGGAAGAGACCAGCATGACGACCTTCCGCTTCGCCGCCGTCGGCGACAATTGCATCGACCGCTTCCGCCCGTCCGGTCCGCGGGCCTCCGGCGGCCAGTCGTTCGTGGGCGGCAATGCGGTGAATGTCGCCGTGCAGCTTGCCCGTCTCGACCAGGTCTCCTTCTATTTCGGCGCGGTCGGGCCGGACGGGGCCGGGCGGCATACGCGGCGCCTTCTTTCGGAAAACGGCGTGGACGTCACGCATCTTCAGGTGCGTCCCGGGGTGACGGCCTATACGGATATCGAGACCCTTGCCTCCGGCGACCGGGTCTTCGTCCATGAGGATTTCGGGGTTTGCGCCGGCTACCGGCCGGATGCCGACGACATTGCCGCCCTCAGGACGATGGACCATGTGCATATCGGCTGGATGGACGACGGCGGGGCGCTCCGCCGGACGCTTGCGGAAGCCGGCGTCAGCGTCTCGCAGGATATTTCCGTCAATGCCGATCCGGCCAATCTCGGCACCGGCGGCCTTTCCATCGCCTTCGCTTCGGCCGGCGACAACGATGACGTTTGCGAAGCCCTGCTGAAGCGCCTTCTCGACGAATGCGTGCCGCTCGCCGTCGTCACCCGCGGCGGCAAGGGCTCGGTCGCAAGCGACGGCAGGACCCGCGTCGAGGCGGGCATCCGGACGGTCGGCGTGGTCGACACGACCGGCGCGGGCGACAGCTTCATCGCCGGTTTTCTCGCCGCGCGCATCGGCGGCCTGCCGCTTGCCGCGTGCCTTGCAGCCGGCCGCGACCGGGCGGCGCTGACCTGCACCCATGTCGGCGGGTTCCCGCAGGAACCGCAGCCGCTC
The DNA here is from genome assembly GCF_055379515.1 of Shinella sp. 1A1. Taxonomy (NCBI): domain Bacteria; kingdom Pseudomonadati; phylum Pseudomonadota; class Alphaproteobacteria; order Hyphomicrobiales; family Rhizobiaceae; genus Shinella; species Shinella sp. 1A1. The sequence continues at coordinate 1,473,147 of NZ_AP039672.1, read as the reverse complement.
TGACCGTCATTTCAGGACGAGCCAGCCCGAGACGATGATGATCGCCGCGCCGACGAGCGTGTGCATCTCCACCGGGGTCGCGAAGAGGAACACGCCGTAAAGGCAGCCCCAGATGATCTGGCTGTACTGGAACGGCGCGACCACCGAGGCCTCGCCGACGCGGAAGGCGCGCACCAGCAGCGCATGGCCGCCCAGCATCATCGCGCCACCGGCTGCGGCATAAGCGAGAGCCGGGCTGCCGACCGCCACCAGGCCGCCTGAGACAAGCGCCACGGCGAGGGCGACGGGCGTCATCACCACGAGCACGCTGGCGACGAGCGCCTCGTCCGTCTCGGCCAGCTTGGCTCGGCGCAGGAGGATCAGCGAGAAGGCAAAGAAGACCGCCGAGCCGAAGGCCGCCGCATGGCCGAGATTGAGCGGTGCGACGCCCGGCTTCAGCGCCACCACGACGCCGGCGAAGCCGACCAGCACGCCGACCCAGCCGATGGCGGAGAGCCGTTCGCGCAGCAGGAAGAAACCCAGCACCGCGACGAGGATCGGCGTCAGGAAGGCGATGAGATAGGCTTCCGCCAGTGGCAGGCGCGCGAAGGAATAGTGGATCAGCAGCGTATCGAGCGCGAGCAGGAGCGCCCGCCAGAAGGCGAGCGCCGGCTGGCGCGGCACGAGGCGGCGCGTGCGGCCGGTGGCGAGCGCATGGAGAAGGAGCAGCACGAGGGCCGCGGCGGTGACGAGGAACGTCACCTGCGGCGCGGGGATCGCCACGGCCATGATCTTCACGATGGCATCGGTCGCCGAGAATATGGCGAAGGCCGCGAGCACGAGCAGCGCGCCGCGGCCGTTCGACGGCACCAGAGGCGCGCCGTCGCCTTCACCCGCGGGAACGTCAACGGACATTGAAGCGGCCGAAGCGTTCCTCGATACGGGACTGGGCGTATTCCAGGCAGATCGACAGGACCCAGTAGATCATCGAGGCGGTGATCAGCATCTCGATATGGCGGAACTCGGTCTGGCCCTGGGTGCGGGCGAGATACATGATTTCCCAGACTCCGACGACGGAGACGAGCGAGGAATCCTTCAGCATCGCGATGAACTGGTTGCCGGTCGGCGGAATGATCACCCGCATGGCCTGCGGCAGGATGACGAGCGCCATGGTCTGGCTCGGGCTGAGGCCGAGCGCCGTCGCGCCCTCGGTCTGGCCGCGATTGATGCTCTGGATGCCGGCGCGAAAGATTTCCGTCATATAGGCGCCGTAGCAGAGCGACAGCGCGAGAATGCCGGCCGGCACCGCGCTGATCACATAGCCCACCTGCGGCAGGCCGAGATAGATGATGTAGATCTGCATCAGGAGCGGCAGGCCGCGGAAGAGCGAGGTGTAGAAGGTCGCAAGGCCGTAGATGACGCCGTTGCTCGACAGCTTGGCGATGGCGCCCGCCAGCGCGATCACCGTGGCGATGACGATGGAGATCGCGGAAATGTAGAGCGTCGTCGTCACGCCCTGGGTGATGAGGAAGCCGATCTTCTTGGCGATGAAGGCGAAGGAGAGATCGAAGGAATAGAAGAACAGCATCAGGAGCGCGAAGAGCTCGATCCAGACGCCGATCACCTGCTGGCGCCGGGAGAGCTGGCGTAGCGCCTTCCAGTTGGCCGCGACGATGAGCGCGATCAGCAGGGCGGAGACGAGCCGGCCGGCGGTCGGGTTTTCCCCGAGCCAGTTTGCCGAGGACGGCAGGACATGGCCGATCCAGGCGGAGCTGATGCCGAGGGAATAGAGCACCGCCACGACGATGGCGAGGATCAGCAGCCCGCCCGCCCTGCGCGAGGCTTCGGGATAGGTAAGTATCAGTCGGCCGATCATGGTCCGCCCTCTCCTGCTTCGTTTTCAGTTCCGCATGTCGGCGCAATCTGCCTCAGGCGGCGCGCTCGCGCCACCAGTCCTGCGCCTGGAGCTTCCAGTAGGTGAGCTGCGCCACCGCCAGGCCCGCGATCCCGCCGGCCCAGACGAGACCGAAGGGCTCGTAGAGCCGGTAGCGTTCGCTTTCGCCGAGGATGCCCTCGGCGATGACCTTGCCGCCGATCGCCGTCGTGTTGAGGCCGTGCCCGCCGAAGGCGGTGCAGTACCAGACGCCGGGGGCCATGCGTCCGATCTGGGGCATCAGGTGGCGCGCATAGGACATGAGGCCCGACCAGGCGAGTTCCGTCTTCAGGCCGGCGAGCTGTGGATAGGTGCCGACCATCTCGGCGCGCAGCTCGCGCACGAGGCCCGCCGTCGAGGCCGCATGGGTGGTGATGCGGCCGCCCCACAGCAGCCGGCGGCCGTCGTCGACGACGCGGTAGTAGTCGCCCGCGCGGCGGTTGTCGCCGATGGCATTGGAGGTTGCGATGGCCGAGGCGATCAGCTCCGGGGCCTCCTCGCTGACCATGACATAGGTGGCGATCGGCAGGAAGGAGCGCTTCAGCCGCCCGTTCAGCGCGCCGGTATAGCCGCCCGTCGTGAAGAGCACGTCGCGCGCCTTCACCTCGCCGCCGGCCGTCTTCAGCCGCTTTTCCGCGCCGCCGAGATCGGAAGACGTCACCGGCGACTGCTCGCAGATGCGGCCGCCGAGGCGCTCGATCTCGCGGGCGATGCCGCGCAGATAGTTGAGCGGGTGCATGTGGAAGGCATTGGGATTGCGCAGCGCCTGGAAATAGCGTTCCGACTTCAGCACCGCGCGAACTTCGTCGCGGTCCATGTATTCCAGACGGTAGTCGTATTCCTTCAGGGACTGTTCCGCATAAGCCTTGAGGCTGGCGCCGTCGTCATAGCGCAGCACGCTCATGATGCCCGGCTGCGGCTTGGCATCGTCGATGCCGAGCGTGCTTATATTGTCGCGGATGAACTCGACGCCTTCCATGGAAAGCAGGTGGAGCTGGCGGGCCTTGTCCTTGCCGGCGACGCGGGCGATCTCCTCGCCGCCCGTGGCATAGCCGGGGCTGACGAAACCGCCATTGCGGCCGGAGGCGCCGAAGCCGACGCTTTCGGCCTCCAGCACGACGACGCGCTTGCCGGCGCGGGCAAGCTGAAGCGCCGCGGAAAGGCCGGCAAGGCCGCCGCCGACGACCGCGACGTCGCATTCGACCGTGCCCGAAAGGGCCGTCCGCGCCGTCTGGTCCGCCATGGTTCTTTTGTAATAGGTGTCCGGATAGGCCATGATCACGCTCCCCCTCAGGCATGAAGGGCGCGGGCGATGCCGCCCGCGCCGTCGGTTCAGTTCGCTCAGTCGGCGCTGTAGTCCTTGCCGTACCACTTGGTGGTGAGCGTTCCGAGCGTGCCGTCCTTCTTCATCTCCTCGATGATGCCGCCGACCTTGGCGGTCCATTCCGGATCGACTTTCTCGGCGATCACGACGAGCGGCTCGCGGAAGGCATATTCGCCTTCGAGGACCTTGACCGGATAGCCGTTCTTGATGGCGTTCATCGCGGTCTGTTCGGGCGCGATCACCGCATCGAGGCGCACGCCGTTGCCGAGGCGCAAGTCGTCGAAGGGCAGCATGGAATCGGCGAAGGTGCGAACCTCGCCCGGCTCGAGCTTGTACTCGATGGGCGGCAGGCCCGGCGCGTCGATCTCGAGGCGGCGGTTGATGAAGTCCTCGGAGGTCGTCGCCGTCTCGACGCCGATGACCTTGCCGTTGAGGTCCGTGACGGTCTTGGCGTCGCTGTCCTTGTGGACGACGTAGACATAGGGGCTGTAGTAGTAGATGCCGACGAAGTCGATCACCTGGGCGCGGGCCTTGGTGGGCGTCACCGAGCCGACGCCGAGATCGTAGCGGCCCTGCCAGCGGCCGCCGGTCAGCGTCTGCCAGTCGGGCGTCTCGAAGCTCACCTCGACGCCGAGGCGCTTGGCGATCTCGCGGGAGACGTCGATGTCGAAGCCGACCATCTCGTTGTTGTCGTCGAGGTAGCTCTGGGGCGGCCAGCCGCTGTTGGTGGCGACGACCATCGCCTTCTTTTCCATCACGCGGTCCAGGGTCTGGCCGGCATGGGCCGAGACGGCGGCTGCGACGAATGCGGCGCCTACGGCCAGTCGCATGAAGAGCTTTTTCATGTGGTCCTCCTTGTGATCCGTCAGCCGGGATCCCCATTTATGTAAGATGTCTGACAACTGAGTGTGGCAAGACCTCCTTCCCCGAGTCAAGCGGGCTGAGCGTGCGACCCATGAAATAATCGGATGAAGGCATGTCGGTGAGGGATGACGCTTTACCGGCGAACAACGGAGATGCCGGCCCTCAGGCTCCACGGGAATTTGCGCGGACGGCTTGCCGAAACGCCCGCCATGTGGTCTTCGAAACGGGTGAACTTCATCCCGGCAGGCAAGGCTGACTTTGCAGGAAGAGACGACCACCGACGACGCGCCGAGCCCGCGCATGCTCTCCTGGGCGCGCAACTCGACGATCTACCGCATCGAGCGGCGCATGCACACGGAAAGGCAGCTCTTCGACGCGATCGCCCGCAAGGCGCGCGAGAAGTTCGAGGGCATCAGCGACGGGCAAGTCCGGGCGCTTGCGGATTTCGCGGTGAAATTCGCCTATGACAACAAGGCGCTGGACGACAAGGCCTATGCCGAGGCGGCCAGCCGTTCTGGCATGCGAAGCGGCAGGTCGCGGCGGGCCGTCGCCCGCAAGCTTTCCCAGAAGGGCATCGCTGGCGACACCGCGACGGCCGCGGCGGCCGAAATCGACGATCTTCTTGCCGCACTGGTCCTTGCCCGCAAACGCGCCTTCGGCCCCTTCCGCAAGGTGGAGCTCGACGAGAAGCGGAAAGCCAAGGAATTCTCCGCCTTCACGCGCGGCGGCTTCGGCTTCGACGTCACGCGGCAGGTGCTTTCCATGTCGCGGGACGAGGCCGAGGAAAGGCTCGGCGCGGGCGGCAGCCTCATGGCCTGAGCGGCCGCGGGTCATCCCGCATCAGATGACCGCATAGGCGAAGAGGACGCCGATGATGACGATGGCGACCAGCCCGCTCAAGAAACATTGATCGGCAAAATTCTCGAGGCGACGGCTGAGCGCCTCGTTGTCCTCGTATCGCAGCGAAAGATAGGACGTCACCGCGCTTGCGAGAAAGACCAGCGCCGAAAGGGCGGCGTATTCGTCCACATGGCTCATCCCGCCGCGATTCTCGTTCAATTTCACGAGGCCGATCAAGGTCATGCATATGCCGATCATCGTTCCCGAGGTCGGCAGGATATGATGGGAAAGGGAAACGCCGGAGCGCTTGTTGTTTGCAGACATCGCCATCTCCGCGGCTGAGCGACCACCCGGTCGCCCGCGCCTTTAAGACGGCGGCCTGACATTTTGAAGGCAGCGCCCCTTATGGTGCGATCTCGACGACGTCCTGCAGCCGCACCAGTTCGAAATCGCTGATCAGGACATCCACCCGCAGCCGCCATTGCCCCGGCAGCGGCAGGACGGTGGTCTCGGCCCGCCACAGACCGTCAGGCGACAGGGAGGCCTTGCGCCGCAGCGGCTCGACGCCGGCATTCGGCTTGGAGAAGACGAAGGTCACTTCCTTCGCCTCCATGGGGGAGAAGTCCGGCGCGAGGATCACGGCCGAGACATCGACCGGACCGGCACGCGCCGGATCGATCGTCACTTCCGCCATCGCCTTGGCCGAATGGATGTGGATGGAGACCGGCGGCGCAGCGGCGACGGCAAGCGCGCGCGGCGGCGGCGTGAACCGCCACGTCGCCGCGACCGCGAGGATCGCGAGCACCACCAGCGTTTCCAGCAGGACCATGCGGGACAGCCGGCGCATCGCGCGCGCTTCCCCTGCATGGGCGGGCCCGGTCAGGACCCAGCGATTGACCGCCACGATAGCGAACAGCACCAGCACCAGCGCCAGCTTGACGAGCAGCACCTTGCCATAGGCCGTGGAGAGAAGCGCCGCCGGATGCTCGACCTGAACGACGGCGAGCAGGACGCCCGCGACGACCAACACCGCCACAACACAGGGAACGAGCCGGGCAAACCGGTCCAGCGCCCTGCGCCCCGCATCGGCCCCTTCCCGCAAGGCGCAGACGAGCGGAACGAGAGAGCCGGCCCAGAGGGCGATCGTCAGCGCGTGCAGGAACACGGCGGGACGCATCATCCATTGCGGGCTCGCCGCGCTTGCATGGCCGCTCAGCGCCAGGGCAGCGCTGCCGGCGACGAGGGCGACCGCCGACGCCGTGCGCCCGGCGGCATTCCACCGCAAGCCCGCCAGCGCGACGAGGAAGGCGGCGCTCAGGACGGCGACCGTCCAGCCGAAGCTCGTCCCCAGTCCAGCCCGCAAGACGGAGGGGTCGATGATATTCGAAAGCGGCCGGCCGAGGGCGTCGAGCCCCTGCAGGCCGGCGGAGACGAGCGTTGCGGCAAGACCGATCGCCATCGCCGCGCCGGCGATCCGCCGTCCGCCCTGCCCCGCCGGGATCAGCCAGCGGATGACAAAGGCGCTGCCGATGCCGAGGAAGAGGCCGATATAGAGCCCCGTCCGTGCCAGCCAGAGCGCTGCGCGGACAAGCCGGTCGACGCCGTCCCCCGCCGAGGGCGGGGATGCGCTCGGCGTGCCGATCGAGAAGATCGTCGATCCCGAGACGGGATGACCGTCCTCGGAAACGACGCGCCAGGTGAGGACGTAGGTACCGTTCTCGAGCCCCGCGGGCGGGGTGATCTCCAGGGTACGGTCGCGCAGCACGAAATCGCGGAGCGGCGAGGCAACGCCGCTGGGCAGGACCAGCCGCAGCACGAGCGGAGACACCGGCTCGCTGAACGACAGCGAGAGCGTCTTCGGCGCGGCATCGAGCACGGCATTGTCAGCCGGCGAGGCGCCCGTCAGGGCGGCGTGCGCCATGGCCGCCGCCGTCAGGCAGCACCAGAACCAGCCGGCTAGCAGCCCCAGCACGGCGGATCGGCAAAGACTGCGGTTTCGCACGGTCAACCTCCGAATTTCCGGTTCGGGCCGGCGCCCGGCGGCACCGGCCCGCATCGCTTAGTGACCGCCCGCCGCTTCCAGCAGCTTGACCTCGGGCGCCGGCAGTTCCAGGTCGTCGGCCGACTGGCCTTCCGCCGGGATTTCGATCCAGCGCTCGGCAAGGCCATCGCCGCATTCCTGCACGACGGGGAAATAGAGCGTTTCGCCCGCCTTCAAATCCTTCGTCAGATAGACGCGCAGCACGAACTCGTCATATTCGTCGTCGCCGAGGCTGCCGCCGCTCCACACGATCTCCTTCACGCCCTCGCTCGTCGGGGTGCCGTAGTAATCGTAGGACTTGTCATAGGCACCCTTGACCTTCTCCAGGGTCCATCCTGCCTTGGGCTGCGGCTTCACGGCAATGACCCCTTCGGGAATCTTGACGCGGACGACATGGGTCGGCTTGCCTTCGCAGCCATGCGGCACCTGGAAAATCGCCCGGTAGGTCGAGCCCACCGGCGCTTCCCGCACTTGCAGCGAGACATGCGCAAGGGCGGTGGATGCGCCGAGGACGAGAAGAGCCGTCGCGGCAAGGGTCTGTTTCAACATTTCGGTCTCCGATGCTGCCGGTCACTCTGCCGGCAAGGAATGGAATAAGGATGTTTTCCTGAAAGAACGCGCCGTCCCCGGGCCCGAAGGGCGATGGCCCTCCGCGTGCCGCGCCGATTGCCGGCGCTTTCGCGTCGGGCGGAATCGATCATGCGACTGGAGAAGACGGTGGTGGCTCGGCGATCAGGCGGCGAGCGGCGGCGCGCGCGGATTGCCCGGCAGACGATCCAGCATGGACCGCAGATGCAGCACCTTCCTTGCGACGATGCGCTGCGAGGGCTGAATAAGCGGATTGAAAAAGATCGCCGCAGCCCTGTCCGTCGGCACGAAGCCGAGCGCCATCGTGCAGGCGATCGTGCAGCAATCGGGAAGCGGCGAACGGTCCCTGTTCTGCCCCGGCTCGGGCGCATGGCCTGCGGCGCCGGTGATGCAGAGCGGATTTCCGAAGCTGTCCAACGCCGGCGTAGCGGCGTGGGCGGCAAGGGCCGCGGAGCCGAGAAGAGCCTGCAACGCGAGAAGGATGGCGACAGCGACTGCCACCATGCCCGATCTGCCTCGTTGCCCGCGTTTTCTCATCTTGCCCTCACCCCGGCAGTCATATCAGCCCCGCCGGGGCGTGAACAGATACGGGAGCAGGTCCTCGTTGTCGCACCGGGCAAGGGGCGGGAACAATGATGCTGCGGATTCTTTCGCCCGAGAACGAGCCTCCAGGTTCATCGCCTCAACGACGCAATGGACCAGCGCGATCTGCAGGGCGGAATCGTCACAAGATCGGTCAGGTTGTTGGCGGGAAGGCCGAAGTATAGGCAGCGAGCGGTGGAAATCGGCCGGCTCTTTCCCGGAGCGGGGCCGATCCCGACTTCAGGCCGTAAGGTCGATTTCCATGCCGATGCCCTTTTCGCGGGCTCTTGCGACGACCAGGTCGCCGATCGCCAGATCCTGCACGGCAAGACCGACGGAATTGAACAGCGTGATCTCTTCAGCCGAAGTCCGGCCCAACGCGGCACCGGTAATGACGTCGCCGATCTCGGTCGCGGCCTGTTCCGCGGTGATCGCGCCGTCGGCGATGGCAAGGAGAAGGTCGCCGGAATCGTGCATCGCCATCGGGACGCTGTCGAGGAAGACGCGGCCCCTCGCCATGCCGGCGGAATCGATCTCGCGATGATCCGGGCGCGGCGGCGCGCCGACGGCATTGATGTGCTGGCCCGGCTTGAACCAGGCGCCCTTCACATGCGGCTCGCGGGAAGGGGTCAGCGTGCAGACGATATCGGCCTCGGCGAAGACATTCTCCGGCGAAGCGGCGCCCTCCAGCACGAGTTCGGGACAATCGCGGCCGACGCGTTCGATGAAGCGGGCGACGGTGGCGGCCGAGCGCGACCAGACCACGACGCGCTCGATCCCGCGCACCTCCCGGATAGCGCGAGCATGCTCGACGGCAAGGTCGCCCGCACCGATCAGCCCGAGCACGCGGCTGTCGGGACGCGACAGGTGGCGCGTGGCGACAGCGCTCGCGGCGGCCGTCCGGATGCGGGTGGGAATCTGGCCATGGAAGATCGCCACCGGCGCACCGGTCGCCTGCGAGACGAGCAGCGCGATCGAGCGCTGCATGGGAAGGCTGCGGCCCGGATTGTCGGGAATGTCGGCGAGCAGCTTGACCACGGCAAGCCCCTGCCGGTCGGCAAGCGCAGGCATCGCCAGGAAGGCTCCGCTGCTGGAGGGAAGCTTCATCGCGACGGCCGCCGGCTGCGCAGCCTTGCCGCTGGACATGTCGGCGTGAGCCGCTTCCACCGCCTCGATGACCTCCGCCATGGTGACCAGCCCTTCGATCTCGGACCGGGAAAGCACGAGGGTCGTGCGCGGATCGGTTCTGTTAGCGGCTTCCATCGGCGTTCTCGCTGGCTCGGGTGATGTCGGGAATTCGTATCATGCAGGAAGGGCTCCTCCGCCCTTCGCGATGACACGCTACGGCCATATTGTATGCAATGTCAATTGTGATTTGATTACATATAAGCCGAAGCTTGATACCAAATTTCTCCGCCGAGAGTGGTTCTGGCGGCGGCAATTCCGACGAACCAAGGGCGTATGGCTTGCGAAGTTACGGGCGATCTTGAAATGGCAAGAAGCCCGAATCAGGCTAGCATGGTCAAAATCATCGTATGCAAAACAAGGATACGTATTAAAGTTACAGTGGTACGCGAGCCTAACGCAAGAAGCCCACGGCATTGACGCCCTCGCAGAAATCGGCGCCGGTGGCGGCCGGCAACGCCAGCCGCCGAGCGACGGTCAGATCATGCCGCCATTGGCGCGGAGTGTCTGGCCGTTGATCCAGCCACCGTCCGGTCCGGCGAGGAAGGCGACGGCGGCGGCGATGTCCTCCGGCGTGCCGAGGCGCTCCAACGGGTTCATCTTCGCCATGCGTTCGACCAGCTCGTCCGACTTGCCGTTGAGAAAGAGGTCGGTGGCCGTCGGGCCAGGCGCGATGGCATTGACGGTGATGCCGCGGCCACGCATCTCCTTGGCCATGATCGCGGTCAGGGTTTCCACCGCCGCCTTGGTCGCCGCATAGACACCATAGGTCTCAAGCTTCAGGCCGACGACGCTGGTCGAGAAATTGACGACGCGTCCACCGTTGCGCAGACGCCTTGCCGCCTCGCGCAGCGTGTTGAACGTGCCCTTGAGGTTGACATCGATCTGACGGGTAAAATGGGCATCATCCGCGTCGGCCAGCGTCGAGAGCATCATGACGCCGGCATTGTTCACCAGCACGTCGACACCGCCATAGGCGGCTTCGGCGCTGTCGAAAAGGCGGCGCACGGCCTGCGCATCGGAAACGTCGCCCTGCGCGATGACGGCCTTGCCGCCGGCCTGCTCGATCCTGCGCACGACGCCCTCGGCGGCGCTCGCATTGCCGGCATAGTTGACGATGACGCTGAAGCCGTCCCGGCCGAGCCGCTCGGCAATGGCCGCGCCGATCCCGCGCGATGCCCCGGTGACGAGGGCAACCTTGTTCTGGTTCGTGGACATGCTCTTCTCCTTCGGTTTTTCGCAACGCGTGTGTTCGATGAAGGAGACATTGCCACTTTCTGAAATGCGGATAATCGGCCATTATCCGGCTTCACTTTCCGAAGTAAGAGAACAATGGAAATGGACAAGCTGGAAGCCATGCGGGTCTTCACCCGCGTCGTCGAGCGCCGCAGCTTCACCCTTGCAGCGAAAGATACGGGACTGCCGCGATCGACGGTGAGCGATGCGGTGAAGGATCTGGAAGCACGCCTCGGCGTTCAGCTCCTCCAACGCACGACGCGCCATGTCAGTCCGACGCTGGACGGGGAGGCCTATTACCGCCGTTGCCTCGCGATCCTTTCCGATATCGAGGATGCCGAGGGCGCGTTTGCCGGCGCAAAGCCGAAGGGGTTGCTGCGCGTCGATGTCCACGGCACGCTCGCGCGCCACTTCGTCTTGCCGAACCTGCCCGACTTCCTCATCCGATATCCCGACATCGAAATCTATATGAGCGAGGGGGATCGCCTGGTCGATCTCGTCCGCGAAGGCATCGACTGCGTCCTGCGGGTCGGCGCGCCGCAGGATAGCGACATGGTGGGACGAACGGTCGCCATGCTCGACGAGGTCACGCTGGCCGCCCCAGCCTACATCGCCCGCCACGGCACGCCGCAGCATCCCGATGCGCTCGACGGCCACCAGATGATCGGCTTTCGCTCCAGCGCCACGGGCGGCGTGCTGCCGCTCGAATTCGTCGTGGGTGGAGACTTGCGGGAGATCGCCCTGCCCGCCACCGTTTCGGTAAATGCGGCCGAAAGCTATGTCGCCGCCGCCAGGCTTGGTCTCGGCCTGATCCAGATTCCCCGCTATCATGCGGAGGTGGCGATTACGGCGGGGGATCTCGTCGAAGTGCTTGCGGACTTTCCGCCCACGAGCACGCCGGTCTCGCTCCTCTACCCGCGCAACCGGCAGCTTTCGCCGCGCGTGCGCGTGTTTGTTGACTGGATCGTCTCTCTCTTCAAGCAGCGCGGTTGAAAAGGACGCATCACAAATCGTCTCTACCGAGACCACCCGCATGAACGACGGGAGAGCCGGTAACCTCTCTGTCCAGCACCGTATCTGCCGTATCGTGCAATACGGCCGCGCACCTAGACGACACCCCAGGCGCGAAAACGCCCCCTGCCCGTCATCTCGCGCAGCCCGAGTTCGCGGATGATGCGCAAGGCCGCCTGCGGGGTGACGTCGAGCGCCCCGGCGACCATGCCGGCCGAAACCATCGGCCGTGCCAGGACCAGATCGATGAGGCCGGGCAGGTTCGAAGACGTCCGCCGCCCGACGAGCTTGCGCTCCATCATGGTGCGCGCCAGCGTCAACCGGTCATGCTCCTTCAGCCCCAGTTCCGCGGCCGCGCCAAGGGCATGCAGCATGGCCGAGATCCTGATGTCACGATCGGCGTGCCGGCGCCGATCGACAGGAATGCTCTTCAGGCCGAGATTGAAGGCCGCGAGATGGGTGCCGGTGGTAAGTGCGGCCTGGCGCAATATGCTGCCGGCAAGCTGCCGGCCGAGCCAGGCCCCATGCTGCAGGACGCCGAGAACATTCCACGCATCGAGGGCGAGCACCGCCTGCAGCACTGGCGGCAAATTGCCGATCTCGGCCAGCACGGCACGCCATTCCTCCAGACGCGCATCCTCATCCCAATCCGCCTCGTAGACGAGCGCCTCCCGCTCGCGCACGCGACCGGAAGCCTTCGTCTCCGCCATCATCGCCTCCGACCGCGCCAGCAAGGCATCGATCGCCGCAAGCTCGCGGGCCAACGGATCCGACATATCCTCGCCGACATCGTCGCTCCCCTGCGCCACCGCCACAGCATCCGCCGCCCCTCCCCCGCCGTCACGGACTGACTGGCCGCCATCAACCCCACCCGCCCTGCAAAGGTTGTTCAGGCCTTGCGCCGACAAGGCCCAATCGGCTGGCTGCGCGGCGATACGGCGCCGGGTTCTGAGGACGTCGGACGCAATGGTCAATTCATGGGTGGGAGCGCGAACGTCATGCGCCGCATCATGCAGGACGAGATCCTCGAGATGGACGAGCTCACCATCGATCCAGAGCGATGCGCAGGCATCCGTGAAATGCATGCGCTCGATCCATCCCTGACCGACAGGGGAGCGGGCAACCCGCTCATCGAGGCGCGCCAGCGCCACTTCCGCGTAAGAAAGCGGCTGAAGCAGGCGTTGGATAGGCAATTTCGCAAGATCGTAACGCATTGAATTCATGGTAAACGATTTTCCAAACGAACGCTATGTGGGCGATAACGTTCACCACATGAGGTTTCGCTGAGAAGAGGACCAGGAATAATGAGAGGGGATACTCGGATCTCGGCGTGCAGTGGCCGTTCCCGTCGGTGAGACCGTGTAAATTCACACGCTCCGACTCACCTCGTTCCGCTAATGACACCATAGAGACGTTTACGAACGATTGATAGACTTCCGTCCATATAAGGGTTTGCGAGATCGTCGATATGCCCGGCCATCAGGCACCTCATGGAGCGCTATCGGTTCGCCACCAGAGGCAAAGCACTGAATAGTCCAGTTGCTTTCTATAGTAGCGAGCAAGGATGATCAGCGGTAGCGCTGCCGCCAACGGTGCCTGCCCTCCCCTGCTCGTCATCCCACCGGAAGGGCAGATCTGGTCGCCTGGAACAAACGGCCATTCATCATCCTCAACTTCTCACCCGCAGGCCCAGCGGATCGTACAGCGGCTCCAAGTGAATGGTCGCAGGTGTGCGCTCCATCGCGACGACGAGCTCGTAAACGCCGTCTTTCAGGAAGGCATCGTCCACGCCTTCCGAACGGCAGACATAGCCGTAGCCGATGCCCTTGCCGATCGTATCGCCATATCCCCCACTCGTGAGATATCCCACCGGCTCACCGTTTCGCAGGATCGTCTCGCGGCCGAGAAGGAGGATGTTCGGGTCGTCAACCGTAAAGCCGACGAAGGCCTTTCTTTGCGGTTGCCCCTTTGCGGCCTCAAGCGCAGAGCGGCCGAGAAAGTCTCCCTTCTCGCGCAACTTCACCGCCCAGCCGAGACCGGCCTCGAAGGGCGTATCGTTCGGCGTGATATCCGCTCCCCAAGCCCGATATCCTTTTTCGAGACGCAGCGATTCAAGCGCGCGATAGCCGACAGGCCGGATATCGGATGACATCCCCGTCTTCATCAGCACGTCGAAGACATCGCTCAAAGCGTCCATCGGCATGTGCAACTCCCATCCGAGTTCCCCGACATAGGTGATGCGCAATGCACGAACGGAATGACCGGCTATCGCAATCTCCCGCACATGGCCGAAGGGAAAACCGGCATTGGACACATCCGCATCCGTAACCGCCGCAAGCACCGTCCGCGCCTTCGGCCCCATCAGTGAGAGCACGCCATACTCTTCCGTCACATCATGGAGCGTGACATCTGAGCCTGCTGGAATATGGTCCGCTATCCAGCCAAGATCATGCGTGCGAAAGCCGGTGCCTGTCACAATATAGAACGCGTCTTCCGACAGTCGCGCAATTGTCAGGTCCGCGGCAATGCCGCCGCGGCTGTTGAGAAGCTGCGTATAGGTGATGCGGCCTGCCGGCCTTGAAATGTCATTGGCGCAAATCCAGTCGAGGGCCTTCACGGCATCCGGCCCCCTCATCTCATATTTGGCAAAGGACGACTGATCGAAAATACCGACCGCTTCGCGCACGTGCCGATGCTCCGAGTTTACGGCGGTAAACCAATTCTGCCGGCCCATGGAATAGACGTCTTTCGCCGCCATCCCCTTCGGCGCAAACCAGTTCGGCCGCTCCCAACCGAGCTTCGAGCCAAAGACTGCGCCCTGCCCTTTCAAGCGATCATAGAGCGGCGAGACGATACGCGGGCGGCCGCTCTCGTATTCCTCATGCGGATAGGCGATCGCATAGTGCTTCCCATAGGCTCCCAGCGTGCGGTCGAGCACCCATTGCCGATCCCTGTGCAGGTCGCTGAACCGGCGGATATCGACGGACCAGAGATCGAGCGGCGCCTCCCCGTCGACGATCCACTGGGCCAGCACCCACCCTGCCCCGCCGCCGGAGGCGATGCCGAAAGCGTTGAAACCCGCCCCGACGAACATGTTCCGGCATTCCGGCGCAGCCCCCAGAATGAAGTTGCCGTCGGGCGTGAAGCTCTCCGCGCCGTTGATCATCTGCCTGACGCCGACATTCCCCAGCGCCGGCACCCGGGCGATCGCCTCGACCATATGCTGTTCGAAATGATCGTAGTCGTCATCGAACAGCCGAAAGGCCCAATCGGCCGGCACGTCGCCGGTCGTCCAGGCCTGTGGGTTCGGCTCGTAGCCGCCCATGACCAGGCCGCCGACTTCCTCCTTGAAATAGGTACGCCGGTCCGGATCGCGCACCGTGGGCGCATCCACGGCGAGCCCCGGAAGCCGCTCGGTGATGATATATTGGTGCCTCACCGGTTGGAGAGGCACATTGACGCCCGCCATCGCCCCGACCTGCCGTGCCCATTGACCCGCGCAGTTGACCACCGTCTCGCAGGCAACATCCCCCATCGTCGTGCGCACCTTGTGGATTCGCCCATCCTGCAGATCGAAGCCGGTGACGCGCACGTGCTCGAAGAGCTTCGCGCCATGCATGCGGGCGCCCTTGGCAAGCGACTGCGTGATATCGGATGGGCTCGCCTGCCCATCCGTCGGCAGGAAGCTTGCGCCCACGAGGTCGCCGACCTCCATCAAAGGCCAGAGGGCTTTCACGTCTTCCGGCGACAGCAGATGCATGTCCATGCCGAAGCTTCCCGCCGTCGTGGCAAGGCGGCGGAACTCCGTCCAGCGATCCCGGTTCGTTGCGAGCCGAAGGCAGCCCGTCATCTTCCAGCCGGTCGCAACGCCGGTCTGGTGTTCGAGATCCTTGTAGAGATCGACCGAATATTTCAGCACACGGGTGATCGAAGCCGACGAGCGCAACTGGCCGACAAGACCGGCGGCATGCCAGGTGGAGCCGGAGGTCAGGGCCTCCTGCTCCAGAAGAATGACATCCGCCTTATGGTCGCGCGCGAGATGAAAGGCCGTCGAGCAGCCGATGATGCCGCCACCAATGATGACGATAGCGGCATGGGAAGGCAGGGTCATTTGAGGCGTTTCCCGTAGGTCGTTCGGTAGTGATCGAGCGCCTCTTCGAGGCGGACAAGATTGCTTGCCGCATGGCCGGCATAATCCGCACCGGGCACGGCAAGATGCAGTTCGGACACCATCGCCCACATGGATTCGCGCAGAAGCGAGGCGCATTGCATGGCAGCATGCGCACGCCGCATTTCGAAGGAAGGCCGAGAGCCGGAATAAACGGTCAGAAAATCCTCGGCGATGTCTGCGGGCAACTCGGCATTGGATGTGACGCCGGCAAGATCGAACATGGCCGTCGAGAAGCCGGCATATTCGAAATCGATCAGCCAAAGACGCTCCCCATCATCGAGGATATTGGCGGGAAGGAGGTCGTTGTGGCCGAAGACGATAGGCAGCGGAAGCTGTGCCGCCTCCAGTTCCTCGGCCAGTTCGAGATAGGCCGATACCTGCCGAAGCATACGGCTGCCGCCAATCCTCAGCGTTCGGGCATAGTCCCGCACCACATGAAAGGGCCAGAACAGGAAAGCCGCGCCCTCGACCTCCCTTGGCATGATGATATGAAAGCGGTGCAGGAGGTCAGCAATCCGGCGATAATCGCTGGCCACGTCACCGGCGCAGAGCGGTCGAGCGCCCAGATAGGCTGAGACCATAACGCCTTGTGCGGAATAGAGAATTTCCGGTCCGAATCCTGCGGCGTGCGCTGCCCGCGCCGTCATGAGCTCTCGGTCGCGATAGACATGATGGAACGGATAGTCCCGCCCGAACCGAACGACGTGCCGCCGTGCCTGATCAGCCACCAAATAGCTCTCATTGCTGATGCCGCCGGGAAGGCGCGAAATTTCTATGGATCCGCGCCAGCAGGGCAGGGCGCGAATTCGCTCCTCAACGACGCGGTCGAGCCCGTCGCCTTCCATCGATGCTCCTCCCGCGGATCGGCTGGTTGCGAGGCCCCTCTCACCGCGGCCGAAGTCCCTTGCCGGCTCTTTCGCCTTATTAGCGCAATGTCATGCTCTCCCTGGGTCGCTGTCAATCGGGCGCGTGTGGTTTTTTATGTTTTTATGACTGATTATGCGGCTTTTCTTGCAAGCAGGTCCGTAAAAGCTTATGAAAATAGGCGTACTCTGCGGAATCCCACGAATATGAACTACTCCAAGCGTCACAGTGACATTCTTCGCCTTCTCCAGCAGGACGGAACGGTGTCCATTTCCGACTTGGCAAGAAGGCTCGATGTCTCGCTGGAAACCGTTCGCCGCGATATCAAGCCGCTGACGAGCAGCGGAACGGTCGTGAAGATGCACGGCGCCGTGGCATTGCCCTCCATCCTCGGCGAGGCGCCGTTCGAAAAGCGCATGCGGGAGAACAGCGATGCAAAGAAGGCGATCGCCGTCGCCATGGCCGCGACGATCCGCGACGGCGACTCGATCATGCTCGATACGGGCACGACGACCAGTTACCTCGCCCGCGAACTGCTCGGCCACCGCCGCCTGACCGTCGTGACCAATTCCTCGGATATCGCGCGCACGCTGTCCACCATCAACGATAACCGCGTCTATATGGCGGGCGGCGAGCTGCGGAGCGACAACGGCGCGGCCTTCGGCGTCTCGGCAATCGAATTCATCAGCCACTTCACCGTGGGCCATGCGGTCATAACGACGGGCGCGATCGATGCGGAAATCGGCGTGATGGATTACGATCTGGAAGAGGCCGAGTTCGCCAGAGCCGTCGTTTCCCGCGGCAAGCGGGCCGTGGTCATTACCGATCATACCAAATTCGGCCGACAGGGCCTCGTCCGGGTCTGCGAATTCGGCGCGCTTACCGAGCTCTTCACCGATCGGATACCGCCACGCGATATCGGTTCGGCGCTCAAAACGGCCGGCGTCACCGTGGTTCTCGCGAGCTGAGTTTACCGCCGTAAACGACAGCGCCGGCGTTCTTCGCCGAGCCTATTCCGGAAGGCGGGCATCGCCCAGATCGATATTCAGGAAGGATGCCATGGCATCGGCGACGATCGCATGGTCGATGCGCTCCGGCACGCCTGAGACGGTCACCGATCCGACGCAGCCCAGCTCGGCAACGAAAAGCGGAACGCTGCCGCCGTGGGTGGCGAAATCGGCATAGGAGAGATTGCGCGCCTCGACCTGGTCCCGGCCGGAAAGCGCAAGGCGCCTGCCGACGAGATAGGAAGCGCTCCATAGGCGCAGTACCGTGTTGCGCTTGCGGCGGATCCATTCGGCATTGTCGGTCGTGGTGCCGGGCAGGGCCACATGAAAGAGCGTCCGGTCCCTGAGCGAGATGTCGATCGCCACGCCCGCGCCGCGGGCAAGCGCCACCTCGCGCACCCGGTTGCCGAGCGCCCATGCGTCCGCCGGGCCGAAGCTGGTAAAACGCAGCAGGCGTTCCTGTTCCTCCAGCCGCCGGATATCCTCTGCAATCGCTTCGGTCATGACCATCTCCTTCGAATACGCTGACGATTCCTATCGGGAGTTTCCCGCAAGAGGAAGAGGCATTGACGGAGATCAAGCTTGCCTTGCGCGGATACGATAGAGTAGGGGCTAAAGCATAGCCATGGAGCTTCCATGCCCGACGGTCTTTTCGTTCCCGCCATCCTCGCGCTGCTCTTCACGCCGGGGCCAACCAATACCCTGCTGACTGTCGGCGCCGCTGCGCGGGGCTGGCGCGCGAGCCTTCCTCTTCTTCTTGGCGAGCTCTGTGGTTATCTTGCTGTCGTCATCCCTTTGACGACTGTTGCCGCGCCTCTTTTCAATGAGCATCCACCGCTCGCCACGAGCCTTCGCGTTCTCGCTGCATGCTGGGTGCTGTTTCTGGCGATCCGGCTGTGGCGCGTTTCAGCGGCAAAAGCGACTGAAGGGCCAACGTCTGCGGTCACGGTTCGCCAGGTTTTCCTAACGACGATGCTCAATCCGAAAGCACCGATCATCGCACTCGCGATCATGCCGACCGGGAATCTCATGGAGATCGCGCCGGCACTCGGTCTCTTCAGCCTTCTCGTCCTTTGCGCGGGAGCAAGCTTCCTGGCATTGGGGAGTATCGCCGGGCGGGCACCGATCGTTTCGCCACGCCTCGTCTATCGCGTGGCGGCCATCTTCCTGGTCGTCTTTTCGGTCGGGCTTGCCGGCAGCGCGTCAGGCATGCTCTGATCAGACATCCTCGGCGTGATGCATGCGAAAGAGTTCCTGCTGCACCTCGTCCTGAAAGGCCAGGACGGCGGTGCGCGCCTGGTTTTCGCTCGAACCGAGCTTGCGCAGTTCTTCCGCCAGCTCCCGGCACACCCTTATCCAGTAGAGGCGCGCATCTTCTCCCTGAAGCCCGTCCAGCTCGCCGGCACAATGGCGGATCTGGGCTGTCCGGCGTTCGGCCGGAAACGGAACGACGGTATCGGTGGCGATGGAACGGCGGCGCGGCTGGACCGAGGCGAGTGGCGGCATTGATTCGGGCTTCCTTTTCGTCCACCCATGATTAGGAACCCTATGGTTAACATGCCGTTTCCAAAGTGGATTTGCCGCCTCACTCTGCATCAGCCCGCCTGTTTCGCCGGCACTCCGCCCGTTCGCAGAAGGGCCATCAGCATCGGTCCGAGGGAGAATTCCCGCCGTTCCGCCTTACGGGTGAGATCGCGGAGATAGCCGCCGGCCGAGTTGATATGGCCAGAGCGCTCGAGGATGCAGGCAATCACGGTCGCCGCATTTTCCGGCCCGAGCGCCTGGCAGGCCTCCTCATAGGCGGAAGGGCTGACCGCCAGCATCGAGCGCACCACGACGGCGGCCGTCATCAGATCGCGCCAGCTCGAAATGCTGCCGCCCGGTCCGAACGGCACGATTTCGGGGCAAGCCTGCAGAACGAGCCCAAGCGGGAAGGGCTTTGGAGGTTGCAACCGCGCAGAATCGCCTGGGAGTGGTGCACGCTGGCTGGTTGGCTGCATGCCTTCTCGGCTGGCTTCCCGCTCGCCGGCTCTTGCCGGCTCTTTCATGCTCGTCTGATGCGACAGCGACGGCTCCACGCCAAAATTGTCCTCCCGCTTCCTTCCAAAGCGATGTTCAGAATCAGAAATAGATTCGGATTGTGAATTCTGTTTGTGCCGCTCAATATGACCGGCATTGCCAGCCGTATTTTGCAAAATAATCTGCTGTTCCAGATATTTGAGGATTTCCGTCCGCAAGGTTTCGAGTGCGTCGAGGATCGGCTCCAGGATTTCCGTCGTGGCGACGCGTGGCAAGGCGTCCACTTGCCGGCGATATTCCGCTTCGTACTGCGTCCAGTCGCCGGCAAGGCCGTCTTCCAGCGCCGTGCCGATCAGCTTCGTGATGTCGCGGCGCACCAGTGTCACGCGCTCGCGCAGACGCTGAAGCAACAGACGCTCGGCGGTGACCTCGGCGGCCAGCGTTTCGATCTCTCTTGCCCGGGCAAGGAGGGGTGCGAGCGAGAAGCCGAATGCTTCGCCGATCATGCCATGCCGGTCGCGGCGGACGTAGCGTTTGCCGTTCGGGCTGTCCCTGCGGGAGAGGAGACCGGCTTCCACGAGCGCGGCAAGATGCCGGCGCAGCGTGGTTTCCGCCATGCCATGCGTGCGCAGCGAGAGCTGGGCATTCGATGGGAACACCACCAGCCCGTCGCTGCCGTTAAGATCGGTCTTCGGATAAAAGCTCATCAGCGCGTTCAGCACCGAAAGCGAACGGTCGCTGATGCCGAGCTTCGGCCGTGCCTCGCAAAGCGAGCGATATAGCTTCCATTTGTCGACGCTGGCTTCCGGCGCGATCTTTTTCGCGATCGCCTGGCTTGCCAACATGCCGAGCGTCATTGTCCGCCGCCCGAAAGGCGTCGTAATGCCGTCCATCTCCATGTCTCTTCACCTTTCAGCAGGCAAAAGAGACCCCATCACCGAAACCGGTGCCGAAAAGGCTTGACTGTGATTCGGGGAAGTGCGATTCTCAGGCTGCTAAACGATGAGAAGGGCTTCCGCGACGGTAACGTTGAGGGGGCCTTTTTCTTTTGCGGATCAATCTCCTGATTTCTGTTTGTTTTCCGTGCGATACGCCTCGTAGAGGCGATCCAGATTACGGGTGATGTAAGCGCCGAAGGCCGCGGCTTCCGCCGCCTTCAGGGCAATCGTGTATTGCCGGCCGTTCGTCTTGATCGAGGCTTCCACAGCGCCATCCTTGCGATGCCAGGTGGCCGGTGCCAGCTTTGCGGCGGCTGGCGTCTCATGGCGCGCGAGATGGCTGTTGAGAAGGTTGAAGCGTTCCTCCGGCGGGCGGGTCCGGATGCGTTCGCGCGCCAGGAACTCCACGGCCTTGTCTTCATTGGCAGGATCGTCGAAACGCGTCGCCAGCTCGTGCCAGCGGTCGCGGCCGATGGAAAGGGCAGGGCCGATGCCGGCGCGCACGCCTTTCGGAATGCGGTTCACGACCGAAAGCATCTTCGAAACGGTCGTCTTGTCGGCGCTGAGAGCCGACATGATCGTCTCGCGATCGAAGCCGCGCGTCTCCAGTTCCCCGGCAAAGGTCGCCCGCTCGAGGAAGGAAAGATCTGCGCGCGCGCTGTTCTCCTGGCCCTGGGCGATGACATGGTCGCGGTCGGTCAGCGACTTGACGATGGCACGCACCGGCCGGCCGAGCAGCCGGGCGGCTTTGGCGCGGCGGTGACCGAAGGCGATCTGGTAGGTGCCGTCCTTCGTGGGATGCGGGCGCACGAGGATCGGCGAATCCTGGCCGCGCACGCGCATCGCCTCGACGAGTTCCTGGAATTCCTGATCGGAATGAACCAGGCGGTCGGAAATGAAGGATTCCTCGATCTGGTCGGGCTCAAGCTCGATGACGACCTCGCCGGCGGCAAGCTTCGCCTCGATTTCCTTTGCCGCATCGGCCTTGGCCGCGAGTGCGTCGATGCTCCGCGTGACCGCCCCCAGCGCGCCGATGCCCTTGTAGGTGATCGGCGGGCGCGGTTCTTCCTGTCCCGGATTGGACGAATCCGCCGGCTCGGCCGACGGGTTCATCAGGTTGGACAGAACGTTCTTGCGCGCCATGATCAACGCCCCCATGCCTTGTGAATGAGATCGACGATCTCCGAATTGACCGCTTCCATGGATTCGAGAGCCCGGTCGTAGGTGGCCCGTGTGAACTGGCTGCGCTCGACCTCGTAGAGCGTCTGGTTGGTGAGCGCCGCATCGGCGATGGCGACGCTTCGCACCATCGTGCTGGTCAGCACATGCTGCTTGAAAAGCGAGCGCATGAAGGCGACCATCTGCGTCTGCGGGCCGTCGGCCGGATCGTAGCGGGTGACGAGATAGCGCAGCCAGTCGAGGTTCATGTTGCCGCCCGCGCTTTTCAGTGTGTTCAGCACCTCGCCCAGCATCTGCAGGAACTGGCACATGGACATGACGTCGAGCATCTGGGGATGCACGGTGATCAGCACCGCCGTCGCGCCGCAGATCGCGCTCATCGTCAGGAAGCCGAGCTGCGGGGGGCAGTCGATCACCACCACGTCGTAGTCGTCGGCGACCGAGGACAGCGCCTCGTCCAGCCGGGCGAAGAAGATGCGACCGTAATCGCCGCTGTTGCCCTGCGCGAGGATGCGCGGCGTGTCGTGCTCGAACTCCATCAGTTCGAGATTGCCCGGCACGATGTCGAGGCCGGGGAAGTTGGTCTTGCGGATGATCTCCTTCAGCGGCCGGCGCTGGTCGTCGTAGCGGATGGCGCCATAAAGGGTCTCGTTCTCGTCGACGTCGAATTCCGGCTGGAAGCCGTGGATGGCCGAAAGGCTCGCCTGCGGGTCGAGATCGACGGCAAGGACGCGGTGGCCGGTCAGGGCGAGATGCTGCGCCAGATGCGCGGTCGTCGTCGTCTTGCCGGAGCCGCCCTTGAAGTTCACCACGGCGATGACCTGCAGATGCTCGGCACCGCGCCGGCGCGGCACGTAGCGCTGGCCGCGGCTGTTCTGCTCGAGATATTCGCGCATCTCCTGCAGCTGCTGGGCCGTATAGGACCGGCGGCCGGAAGGGGTGACCTGCGGCAGGGGACCCTTGGATTCCAGCGACAGGTTGCGCAGGTAGCCGCTGGTGACGCCGAGGAAATGCGCAGCCTCGCTCAGCTGGAACTGGCGCAGGCCCTTTCGCGCGACGGGCGGGAACATTTCCAGCCGGTGCTGCTTCAGCTTGTCTGAAAGCTCATGGGCCTGTCCGATGATCAGCTGATCGACCTCGGAAATTGCCTGTCCAAACGTTGCGGCCATATTCATGTCACGGATCTCAAGGTGCGATTTCAAGCCCATATGAGGGATTAAACCGCATCTAGAACCGATTCTGATGTAAGAGCAAGGCATTATGTTCGGCGGGAAAGCGCGCCTCACGGGGCCACGAACCGCCTTCCACGTTGATCTTCCGCGGGATTCCCCACAAAGTTGCCTTATTTCCCGTCGTGGAATGGCGCGGCGTATAACGGGACTTTGTAACAGGTTATCGCCCTCTGCGGCCTGAAGACACCTGTTGGAAGGCTTTACCCACCGCTTGTTGTGCGAATCGCGGGATGGAACACGGGCCGATATCCGGCGCCAAGAACCCTGAGCGTGGAGGGTGGCGTCAGAAGCCAGTCGGCGCACTGAAGCTTGCGGGGCGGATCGTATCCCGCCTCCGTCCAGCGATGGGCAAGACCCGCGTGCAATGTAAAGGCATCCTCTCCGACGACGACCATCGCGCCATCCGGTAGGTCCGCGACAGGGGCGGGGATCGGATGCAGCCGCTTCCTGCGCCGCTCCAGACGTTCGCCGTGCAGCACGGCATCCATGTCGGCGGCCGTCGGGAGCGCCTGCCTGCCGGCCCATAGCTTCCGGAACCGCTCGGCGGCTTCCCTCCGGCAGAAGAAGCAGGGCCTGTGGCCGGCAGCGAGGGCCACGGCCTCGTCCAGGAAAAAGAGCTCGGTCCAGCTTCGCCCGCCCATCACCGTGCGGCGGCGGCCCTGGAATTCGCAGGCACAGATCAGCCAGGCCTTGCCGGCCCATCGCCGGCCGAGCAGCGTTCTCGTCGCAGGATCGTGGAGGATGCCGCGATTGCCCGTGAAGAGGCCCCGCTGGGCGATGGCGACGATATCTCCGAAGGGCGTGACGCGGTTTTGCAGCGGCATGGTTTCGCACTTGAGTTGGAGCGCAGGCATTCTCCTATAAGGGCAGGCTAGCCGTCGGCGGGTGCAAACGCCACCCGCTTCGAGGGGACCGAATGGTTTTCGGTTGACGGCAGGCGGCAAAGCCGGTGGTTCTCTGACGAAAGACAGTGAAGGAGAATCAGTCATGGCCCATGGCACTGCCCCTTTTTTCATCGAGGATACGGACGAGAGCGAGATTTCCTCGGACGTCGCCGGCCTCGGCAATCTCCTGATGACGACGCATATCCCGCTGCGGGCCGATGGCTCCATCGAGACGGGCGACATCCGGACGCAGAGCATCGCGACGCTGGAAAGCCTCAAGGCTTCGCTGCAGAAGGCGGGCAGCGCGCTCGCCGACGTGATCCACCTGACGATCTACCTCACGGACATGGCCGACCGCCCGGCCTTCAACGAGGTCTATTGCAGCTATTTCAAAAAACCCTATCCCGTCCGCTGCGCCGTCGGTGTCAGCGCCCTTGCCGATCCCGGCATGAAGGTTGAGGTGACGGCCATGGCCGCGCGGCGGACCGCCTAGAGATATCCGCACGCATCGGGAAAGGCATTCGGCTACATATTTTCTATAAAAATAGTAGATTTAGAAAAGCCATGCCTGCTGCGCTCCATGGCCCTCTGCTATCCCTTGCCGCATGAGGCCTCCAGCGGAGCGGGAAGCATGAATGCGCATATCGAAACCACGCTTTTCAACATCGGCGGTGCCGCTCCGTCCGGGCAGCCCGTCGATGCCGACAGCCTGAAGGCCGCCTTGCGCACGCTCGGCGGCGGCGTCAGCATCATCACGGCAGGGGAGGGGGAGAACCGCACGGGCGCCACCGTCACATCGGCGACGGCGCTCTCCGTCGAGCCGGCGCGCATGCTCGTCTCCCTCAACCGCACCTCTTCCACCTGGCCCATCGTCGAACGCCATGGCCATTTCGGCATCAACATCGTCGGCGCGGATCATGAGGAGCTTGCCAACCAGTTCGCCGGGCGCGGCGGCCTGCGCGGCCCCGATCGCTACCGCGGCGCAGAATGGACGACCGCCGTCAGCGGCGCACCGCTTCTCCTCGGCGCCGTTGCCGCCATCGACTGCACCGTCGAGGAAGCCATCGAGCGGCACAGCCACGTGATCGTCATCGGCAAGGTGCAGGGTATCCGCACCGGCACCGGCCATTCGCTGCTCTACCAGGATGGCCGCTATCACGCCGTTCCCCGCTAGGGATTGATGGCCGTAGGCACCGTGGCGCACGATTGGCTTTGACCCTGCCCGTTCCGACCGGTAGACGAACGTCTTCCGGTCGCATGCGGTTTCCCGCATACCCGGCCGGAAAGGACAGCGCCTTTCGACGGGGAGTTCCATGACCGATCTTTTCGATGCCGCACCGCGCACCGGTTCCATGCCGCTCGCCGCCGAACTGCGCCCGGCGACGCTGGACGACGTGATCGGCCAGGAGAAGGTCATCGGCCCCGGCACCATGCTGCGCCGGCGCATCGCTGCCGGACGGCTCGGCAGCATCATCCTTTACGGGCCGCCGGGGCTCGGCAAGACGTCGATCGCCCGCGCCATCGGCAACATGCTCGGCAAGAATTTTCGCCCGCTGCATGCCGCCCACAACAATGTCGCGGACATCCGCAAGATCGCCGACGAGGCGCGCATGCGCCCCACCCTGCTTTTCGCCGACGAGGTGCATCGCTTCAGCGCGACGCAGCAGGACCACCTGCTGGCGCTTTGCGAAGAGGGCGTCGCCGATTTCATCGGCGCGACCACGGGCAATCCCTATCATACGCTGACGCCCGCTCTCATTTCCCGCTCCACCATCCTGAAGCTCGAACCGCTCGCCATCGAGGAGATGGAAGACGTGGTCCGGCGCGGTCTCCATCACCTTGCCGCGCGCGGCATCGAGGTGACGCTGGAGCCGGCATTGCTGCGCCGCATCGCGGGTCGTTCCGGCGGCGACGCCCGCCGGGCGCTGACCGTTCTGGAAAGCCTTGCGGTCGGCCACGCGCCCGGCGAGCCTGTCGTGATCACGGAAGCCATGGTCGAGGAGGCCTATGCGGCCGCGCCCGTCAACCATGACCGCTCGGGCGATGCGCATTACGACGTGGTGTCGGCCTTCGTGAAATCGATGCGCGGCTCGGATCCCGATGCGACGCTCTACTGGCTCGCCCGGCTGATCCACGGCGGCGAGGATCCGCGCTATATCGCCCGGCGGATCATGATCCATGCCTCCGAGGATGTCGGACTTGCCGACAATACCGCGCTGCAGACCGCCGTCGCCGCGCTGCATGCCGTTGAAAAGATCGGTTATCCCGAGGCGCAGATCATCCTGGCCCACGCGGCGCTGCATGTCGCCCGCGCCCCCAAGTCCAACTCCGCCTGCCGCGGCATTTCGCTGGCGCTCGCCCATGTGGCGAGCGAGGCGCCGTCTGCCGTGCCGCTGCATCTGCGCGATGCGCATTACAAGGGCGCGGCGGCGCTCGGCCATGTCGGCTATGCTTTTCCCCATGACGACGGGCGCGGCTGGAGCGAGCAGGTCTATGCGCCGGACGTGCCGCGTGGCGCCTTCTACCAGAGCGATGCACGCGATGCCGCCACCTTCGAGCGGCGGGCGGACGAGCATTGGGAGCAGGTGATGGGGCGGTCGGCACCGCGCCGCTTCGGCGAAAAGCGCTGACGGCTCAGCTTCCGGCAAGGCCCGCGCGCACGCGGTTGACCACGGTCCAGACGAGCAGCACGCAGGCCATCGGCTGGATATGCCATGTCCAGGCCGGCAGCGTGCCGAAGGCGGCGACGAGGGCACCCAGCGCCCCGAAAAGCAGCGCGCGGTCGCTCTTGCCCATCGGCCCTTCGTAGTTGCGCCCGCTGCCATGGGCGACGCCGAGAACGCCGGCGAACTCCGTCAGGGTCGCGAGGAACACGATGGCCGCCATCCAGGGCAGCGAGAAGGGGGCGATCAGCGCGAAGGGCACATAGAGCGCGGCATCGGAAACGACATCGGCGATCTCGTTGAGATAGCCGCCGAGCGCGCTCTTCTGGCCGTGCTCGCGCGCCAGCATGCCGTCGATGGCGTTGAACGCCATGCGCAGGAACATCCAGACCGGCACGAGCGCGAAGAGCGCCGGTTCGGGCCGGGCAAGCAGCAGCGCGCCGATCCCCACCGAGACGACGGTGGCGACGAGCGTCACCTGATTGGCGGTGAGCCCCATGGCCGCCAGCCGTCCCACCAGTGGACGAAGCAGGCTCTGGAAGGATGATTTCAGTTTATAGATCGACATGAAAGCGAAAATCCGCTCGATTGCTTCGATTGAAAAGAAAGCGCAATCGACGAGAAATCAACTGCGAATATGGGACCTCATCCGTATAGGGGAGGACGATATCAGTGCAAGGGGATGACGGCATGATCGAAAAGGCGTTTGCGAGCCATGATGGCGTGGAGCTGTTCTATCGCGTCTGGCCCGCCCGCTCCGGCACCGCCAGGGGCGCGATCGTGCTTCTGCATCGCGGCCACGAACATGGCGGCCGGGTCGCGCATATCGCCGAAGAACTCGGCCTCGACGATTTCACTTTCTATGCCTGGGATGCGCGCGGGCATGGCCGCTCGCCCGGCGAGCGGGGCCATTCCCCGTCCTTCGCCCATTCGGTGCGAGACCTCGACTGCTTCGTGCGCCATGTAAGCGAGACGGACGGCTTTGCCATGGAGGATATCGCCGTCGTCGCCCAGAGCGTCGGCGCCGTCCTGGCCGCGACCTGGGTGCACGACTACGCGCCGGGTATCCGCGCGCTGGTGCTCGCTTCGCCCGCCTTTGACGTGAAGCTCTACGTGCCCTTCGCGAAGGAGGGCATCGCGCTCTGGCAGAAGCTGAAGGGCACGTTCTTCGTCAATTCCTATGTCAAGGCGCGCTTCCTGACGCACGATCCCGAGCGGATCGCCTCTTTCGAAGCCGATCCGCTGATAACCCGTCCCATCGCCTCCAACATCCTGCTGGAACTCTACGAGGCGGCGGACCGGGTGGTGGCCGATGCCCGCGCGATCACGGTGCCGACGCAGCTTCTCGTTTCGGGCAGCGATTTCGTCGTGCGCCACGCGCCGCAGCACCGCTTCTTCGAAAATCTCGGCTCGACGATCAAGGAACGCCACGTGCTGCCCGGCTTCTATCACGACACGCTCGGCGAGCGGGACCGGGCGAAGGCGCTGGAAAAGCTGCGCACCTTCATCCTCGCCCGCTTCGCCGCGCCGCCGGTCGTCGCGGATCTCCGGCAGGCCCATCTTTCCGGCCATACGCGCGACGAGGCGGATCGCCTGGCAACGCCGCTTTCGCCCTTCTCCCCGCGCGGCCTCTACTGGGCGATGACGCGCGCCTCGATCCGGCTGGGCGCCCTCTTTTCCAAGGGGATGGCGACCGGCGTTCGCACCGGCTTCGATTCCGGCTCCACGCTGGACTATGTCTATGAAAACGAACCGCGCGGCCTAGGCCCCGGCGGGCGGCTGGTCGACAGGCAATTCCTCGAGGCCATCGGCTGGCGGGGCATCCGGCAGCGGAAGATCCATCTGGAGGAACTGATCGCAAAGGCGCTTTCGCGCCTTGCGGCGGAAGGAAGGCCGCTGCGCGTCCTCGACATCGCCGCCGGTCACGGCCGCTACGTGCTGGATGCCGTCGCGGCCTCGGATGCGAAGCCGGAGAGCATCCGCCTGCAGGATTATTCGCCGATCAACGTGGAGAAAGGCTCGGTGCTGATCGCCGAACGGGGCCTTCAGGACATCGCCGCCTTCCACCGCGCCGACGCCTTCGACACGGAGGGGCTTGCCGCCATCGTGCCGAAGCCGACGCTCGCCATCGTCTCCGGCCTCTATGAACTCTTCCCGGACAATGCCCTGATCGAAGCCTCGCTTGCCGGCCTCGCGCGGGCGATGGAGCCGGGAGCGCTGCTCGTCTATACCGGCCAGCCCTGGCATCCGCAGCTCGAGATGATCGCCCGTGCGCTCACCTCGCATCGCGGCGGCGAGGCCTGGATCATGCGCCGGCGCACCCAGCAGGAGATGGACCAGCTCGTGGCCGCCGCCGGCTTCCGCAAGATCGAGCAGCGCATCGACAAGTGGGGCATCTTCACCGTGTCGCTCGCCGAGCGCATCTGAGGATCGCATGGGAGAGGGTATCGCATCCGTTCCATCGAGCGGCCGCCGCGCGGTTTTCCGGGCAGCGGCGCTCTGGCTCGCCGTCCTCGCGCCGTTCTTCTATCTCACCTACGGCACCGCCAACTGGCTTGCCTCGCTGAGGACGGATGTGCCGAATCTCGCCTTCGGCTGGGAAGGGCGCATTCCCTTCATCGCCTGGACCATCGTTCCCTACTGGTCGATCAATGCCTTCTATGCGCTCTCGCTCTTCGTCAACGACAGTCCGGAAGAGGTCGGGCGTCTCGCGCGCCGCTATCTCACCGCGCAGCTCGTCGCCGTCGCCTGCTTCGTCACCTTCCCGTTGCAGGCGATCTTCCAGCGGCCGGAAACGCATGGCCTGCCGGGCTTCATGTTCGATGTGCTCGGCAGTTTCGACAAACCGTTCAATCAGGCGCCTTCCCTGCATATCGCCCTGCTCGTCATCATCTGGGACCATTGGCGCACGCGGCTTGCCGGGGGTTGGCGTGCCGCATGGCATGTCTGGTGCTTCCTTATCGGTATCTCGGTGCTGACCACATGGCAGCACCATGTCATCGACATTCCGACAGGCGCGCTGCTCGGCTTCCTCGCGCTCTGGCTCTTCCCGGCCGGGCAATCCTCGCCGCTTGCCGGCTTCCGCCTGACGAAGGACGCCAAGGCCCGGCGGCTTGCGGTCTGCTACGGTTCGGGTGCGGCGATCCTGCTTGCCCTTACCGTTCCGGCAACGCGTGGTTCCGGCACCGGCCTCCTCCTTCTCTGGCCGGCGCTCGCGCTCGCTCTTGTCGCCGTCGGCTATGCCGGTGCCGGGGAACGGGTCTTCCAGAAGGGGGCCGATGGCGCGATCAGCCTTGCCGGCCGCTGGCTGTTGCTGCCCTACCGGCTCGGGGTGCGGCTGAATATCCGCTGGTGGACGCGGCATCTTGCACCCGCGGCTGAAATCGCCGACGGCGTCCTCCTCGGCCGCATGCCTGCGCGCGGCGAACTCGGGGCCTGTGCTACGGTCGTCGACATGACGGCGGAACTGCCGGGCCTGAAGGTGCCCGGCCTTGCCTGGCATGCCTTCCCCTCGCTCGACCTGTTGCCCGTTCCCGCCGCGCGCATCCGCGAGGCCGCGGTGGCGGTTGAAGCGGCGCGCCGGCACGGCCCCGTTCTCATCTGCTGCGCCCTCGGCTTCCAGCGCAGCGCCATGGTTGCCGCCTGCTGGCTGCTGCGGTCGGGGCATGCGGGAAGTGCCGCGGCCGCCGTGGCGCAGATCGAGGCATCCGGCCGGCCGGTCCGTCTGGACGTCGGGGCCTATGCGGCCATCGAGGAGGCAGCGCGATGACCGCGTGGAGCAGCATGGCGGAAGGCGCCAGCCGCCGGCTGCGGCGCAATGGCCTCACCGGCGGGCTCATCGCCTTGCTGGTCCTTGCGCTCGCGCCGCCGACCGCGGGGGCCGAGGGCTTTGCGGGGCCGCTCGCCTGGTGGCTGCTGCTGGCCTTCTGCCTCCTGCCGCTCGCCTTCTCGGTCCATCTTCTCTTCGATGCCGCGCTCTTCCGGCTCGCCGCCTCGCATGGCGAGGAGACGACGGGACTTGCCGCGGTGGATGACGTACTGGCGCGAATGGGGCTTCGCGCAAGGGACGGTGTGGTGCGCACCATGCCGGAACGCCTTGCCGGATGCCGCCGGCTTCTCTGGCTGCAACGCATTTCGCTCGCCATCGGCGTGACGCTCTATGCCGTTCTGCTGCTCGACTCTGTGGTGGGAACATGAGATACGGCAAGGCATCGCTGCTGCAGAAAGCGTCGAGCGCGGCGCTCGCGGGCCTTTCGCGCGCCGTCACCGGCGTCCGGCCGATCTGGGCGGGCGTGAAGCCGAACGGCCCGCAGCGCATCTATTTCGCCAATCACGCAAGCCACGGCGATTTCATCCTGGTTTCCACCTGCCTCAATCCCGCCGAGCGCTGCCGAACGGCCGCGGTCGCCGGCGCGGATTACTGGAAGGCGGATGCCGTCCGCCGCTTCATCGCGCAAAAGCTGCTGCGCACCGTGCTCGTCGAGCGCAACTGGGTGGAGCGCACGGCCGATCCCCTTGCCGTCATGCTCGCGGCGCTCGATGCGGGCGAATCCTTGATCTTCTTTCCCGAGGGCACGCGCAACATGACGGAGGAACCGCTGCTGCGCTTCCGCTCCGGCCTCTACAATCTCGCGGCCGCCCGGCCGGATGCCGAGCTCGTGCCCTGCTGGATCGAGAACATGTCGCGCGTCCTGCCGAAGGGCGCGCTGCTGCCGGTGCCGCTGCTCTGTCGCGTCGTCTTCGGCGAACCCGTCAGGCTGGAGGCGGGGGAGGACCGGAAGGTCTTCCTCGACCGCGCCCGCGCCGCCCTTCTTGCCCTTGCGCCCCGAAAGGATGGAAATCGCCCATGAGCGACGACACCACGCGCCTCTTCCTCGGCCTCGTCGCCGTCCTCACCACGGCAAGCCTCGTTGCCGGCGTCCTTTCCTGGCGCAGCACGCGGCCGCTGCCGGCAACGCTCGACAACCTCAACGCCCGCATCAAGGCCTGGTGGATCATGGTCGCAGGTATCAGCGCCGCCTTTCTGTTCGGCCCCGGCGGGGTGATCCTGCTCTTCGCCTTCGTCTCCTTCGCGGCGCTGCGCGAATATGTGACGCTCACCAACACCCGCCACGCCGACCGCTGGACGCTGCTCGGCATGTTCCTGATCGTCATCCCGGTCCAGTACTACCTGATCTGGATCGACTGGTACGGGCTCTACTCGATCTT
This sequence comes from Shinella sp. 1A1, assembly GCF_055379515.1. Classification (NCBI taxonomy): domain Bacteria; kingdom Pseudomonadati; phylum Pseudomonadota; class Alphaproteobacteria; order Hyphomicrobiales; family Rhizobiaceae; genus Shinella; species Shinella sp. 1A1. Next base: position 1,441,399 of record NZ_AP039672.1, on the reverse strand, counting down.
CGTTCCCGTCTATTGCTTCCTCGCCATGCCGGCGCTGACGGCGATCCGCGGCGACACGTCCCGCTTCCTGGAGCGGGTCAGCGAGCAGCAATGGGGCATCATGCTCTCGGTCTATTGCATCAGCCACGTGCCGGCGCTGGTGACGCTGCCCATTCCCGGCAACGAGGGCAGGGGGCTTCTCCTGATCGCCTTCCTGATCGCGACGGTGCAGGGCAGCGACGTGCTGCAATATATCTTCGGCAAGCTCTTCGGCCGCCACAAGGTCGCGCCGAATATCTCGCCTTCCAAGACCTGGGAAGGCCTGATCGGCGGCATCGCCAGCGCGTCGCTCCTGGGGGCCGGGCTCTACTGGCTGACGCCCTTCTCGCCGCTGGAGGCGGGCGTGCTGGCCGGCCTTGCCTGCATCATGGGCTTCTTCGGCGGGCTTGTCGCCTCGGCGATCAAGCGCGACCGCGGCGTCAAGGACTGGGGCCACATGATCGAGGGGCACGGCGGCATGCTCGACCGCGCCGACAGCCTGGTCTTCGCCGCCCCGGTCTTCTTCCATATCGTGCGTTATGCCTGGACGTAGCGAGTATCCTGCATCGGATATGCGCAGAATGGTGCACAATGCGCCGGTGCCTGCCTGATTCTCTCCCGCCGGTGAATAATCGAAAAGGGGTATTCCGGGCGCCCGGGCAAGTTTCGTAAAGTGATGTTCAGGATGGGGCAAACGACAGAAACAGGCTGCCCCGCCGGAGGAAGATAGATGACGACCAAGACGTTCAACCAGCCGCTCGGCGGCAACGAGATGCCGCGCTTCGGCGGTCCCGCCACCATGATGCGCCTGCCGACGCAGCTGACGACGGAAGGGCTCGACGCCTGCTTCGTCGGCATCCCCATGGATATCGGCACCTCGAACCGGCCGGGCACGCGCTTCGGGCCGCGCCAGATCCGCACCGAGAGCTGCATGATCCGCCCCTACAACATGGCGACGCGCGCCGCGCCCTTCGACAGCCTGCAGGTCGCCGATATCGGCGATGTGGCGATCGACACGTTCAACCTGCCGAAATGCGTCGACATCATCACCGATGCCTACCGCGACATCATCAGGGACGGCTGCAAGCCGCTGACGCTCGGCGGCGACCATACGCTCTCCTATCCGATCCTGCGCGCCATGGCCGAGAAATACGGCCCCGTCGGCCTCATCCATGTCGATGCCCATGCCGATATCAACGAGCACATGTTCGGTGAACCCATCGCCCATGGCACGCCCTTCCGCCGCGCCGTCGAGGCCGGCGTGCTCGACACCAGCCGCTGCATCCAGATCGGCGTGCGCGGCACCGGCTATGCGGCGGACGATTTCGACTGGCCGCGCGAGCAGGGCTTCCGCGTCGTGCAGGTGGAGGAGTGCTGGCACAAGTCGCTCACCCCGCTGATGGAGGAGGTGCGCGCGCAGATGGGCGACCGTCCCGTCTATCTCTCCTTCGATATCGACAGCCTCGACCCTTCGATCGCGCCCGGCACCGGCACGCCGGAAATCGCCGGCCTCAACACGATCCAGGCGCTGGAGATCATCCGCGGCTGCTGGGGCCTCAACCTCGTCGGCTGCGACCTCGTCGAGGTCTCGCCGCCCTATGATCCGTCCGGCAACACGGCGATCACCGCGGCGAACCTGCTGTTCGAAATGCTCTGCGTCCTGCCGGGCGTGCAGAGGCGATAGCCCGTCCGTCGTCCGAATACCCGGAGTGCCGAACGATCGTCGGCACTCCGGAAGGGCGACGCCGTCCTTCAGTCCATCGCGTACTGGATATTGTACCGGCCATGGACCGCCGACCGTTCGATATGGGCCCGGACGCCGAAGACGCGCGCGATCAGCTCTTCCGTCAAAACCGCCTGCGGCGTTCCCGCAGCGACGATCCTGCCCTTGTCGAGCACGGCGAGGCTGTCGCAGAACATCGCTGCGAGATTGAGGTCGTGCATGGCGATGATGCAGGTGATGCCGAGCTTCGATACCAGGGAGAGGATGTCGAGCTGGTGCTGGATGTCGAGGTGGTTCGTCGGCTCGTCGAGCAGCAGCTCGCTCGGCGTCTGCGCAAGCGCCCTTGCGATGTGAACCCGCTGGCGCTCGCCGCCGGAAAGGGTTTGCCAGAGCTGGCCGGCCCGGTGGCTCATGTCGACCCGTTCGAGTGCAATGTCCACCGCCGCATCCCCTTCGGGCGTCCATGAGGACAGAAGGCCGCGATGGGGCGTGCGTCCGAGCTGGACGATGTCGCGCACCGTCAGCGGGATATCGGTCGTCGACTGCTGCTCCACGAAGGCGACGCGGCGGGCAAGGCCGGCGCGCGAGAGGGTGGAGACGTCGTCTCCGCCCAGCCGGATCACCCCGCTCTCGACGCGGCGCAAGCGGCAGATCAGGCGCAGAAGGCTGGATTTGCCCGAGCCGTTCGGCCCCAGCAGGCCGAGCACCTTGCCCTGCGTCACCGAGAGCGTGACCCCGTCGATGATCAGGGTGTTCCCGGCCGAATAGGATACGTCTTCGATGGAGATGCTCATGCGCTTTTCCGGACGCGATAGAGGATGACGGCGAAGGCCGGCGCGCCGAACAGCGCCGTGACCACCCCGATGGGCAGGATCTGCTGCGGGATGATGATGCGCGAGACGATGTCGGCTGCGACCACGAAGATCGCGCCGCCGAGCGCGGTCGCCGGAAGGAGGCGGCCATGCGAGGGCCCGACGAGGAAGCGGGCGGCATGCGGGATGACGAGCCCGACGAAACCGACCGAGCCGACCATGCTGACGACGGCCGCGGTCATGATCGCCGTGACGGCGAAGAGGACGATCTGGGTCCTGCGCACGGCAATCCCGAGCGATGCCGCGGCATCCGTCCCGAAAGCGAAGGCATCGAGGGCGCGGGCGTGGAACAGGCAGGCGGCAAACCCGGCAAGCGTGATCGGCACCGAGAGGTAGACATCGGGCCAGCGCACGCCGCTCATCGAGCCGAGAAGCCAGAACAGCACGCCGCGGGCCTGCTCCGCATTCGCCGACGTCGTGACGATGTAGGAGGTCAGCGCATTGAAGAGCTGCGAGCCGGCGACGCCGCACAGGATGATCCGCTCGCTCGACCCGCCCGTGCCCGAGGCAAGGATGCCTACCAGCAGGAAGGCGACCAGCGCGCCGGCGAAAGCGCCGCCGGAAAGCGAGAGGACGCCGTAGCCGAGGCCGAGGATCATCACGCAGACGGCGCCGGTCGACGCGCCGGCCGATATGCCGAGCACATAGGGCTCGGCCAGCGGGTTGCGAAGCAATGCCTGGAGGATGGCGCCGCACAGCGCGAGCGAGGCCCCCGCGCTGGCCGCCACCAGCGCCCGGCTGAGACGATAGTCCCAGATGACGCCCTCATGGATGCGATTGAGCTCGAACGCCGTTGCGAAAAGCCGGTTCGACACGGCCCTTGCGGTCGTGGAAACGGGAATCGCGATCTCGCCGATGGAGACCGCGAGGCCGATCATGAGGGCAAGGAGAAGGCTGGCGGCGATGGCGAGTGCCGCAAGCACCCACCACCGATACCGCCACGAAGCGGTAATCCTCACTGCGCGAGGCCGAAGGCCTTGATGCCGTTCGCCAGCGTCTCGATGCCGTCGATCGTGCGGATCGTCGGGTTCATCGACTGGGCGTCCATCATCACGAAGTGCTTGTTCCTGACGGCATCGAGTTCCCTGGTGACGGGATCGTTTTCGAGGAAGTCGATCTTCACCTTCGGATCGTCCGCGGCATAGCGGCGGCGGTCCATGGTCGCGAGCACGATGACGGCGGGATTTGCCTGCGCGATCGTCTCCCAGCCGACCAGCGGCCATTCCTCCTCGGTCGTCACGACATTCTTCGCGCCGATGGTCTTGAGGATATAGGCCGGCGCGCTGTTCTTGCCGGCGATGAAGGCATCGCCATTGACTTCCTTGCTGGAGAACCAGAACACGACGGGCAGGTTCTTGCCGGCCGCGCCGGCGATGGACGCCACGGCATCCGCCTCGCGCTTCTTCAACTCGGCGATCAGCGCGTCGCCCCGGTCCTTCACGTCGAAGATCTCGGAGAGTTCGGCGATTTCCCGATAGACAAGGTCCATGGTGAACAGCGTCTCGCGCACGCCGTCTCCGCCGTCCGTGTTGATCTTGGCGACGCAATCGGCCGGCGCGATATAGGTCGCGATGCCGAGATCGGCGAATTGCTCGCGCTTGCCGACGGAGCCCTGCGCGCCGACATGCCATTCGAATTCCGCGGCCACCAGATCGGGTTCCTGCCCGACCACGGCCTCGAAGCTCGGATCGTTGTCCGCCAGCCTTTTGATCCTGCTATTGGCCTCGGCATATTGCGGCAGCACCGGCCCGACCCAGACCGCCGTTCCCGCGACCTTGTCGGCAAGGCCGAGCGAGAAAAGCACCTCGGTCATGCCCTGGCCGATGGAGACGATCTTCTTCGGCGCTTTCTCGAAGGTGACCTGCCGGCCGCAATTTTCGAGCGTCAGCGGATATTGGGTGGCGGCGAAAGCCGCGCCGGCAAGGCCGGTAAGGCCGAGGGCGAAGGTGATGGTTGCGATTGTCTGGCGCATGGGAGCCTCGATCTCGGGGAGGGCGGCAATACGGCGCGGCGGTGCGCGACGGATTGCTCACGCCTCGTGGACGGGAAAAGCCCAATCGAGGCGGATGAAGGCCGTATATCGGCGAAGGCTCAGGTCAAACATGTCTGCTCCCTTCCAGGCATCCCCGCCCGGCTGATTGGATCGTGTTCGACGGCAGGTCTCCTGGCTCGCGGATATCTGTCGATCACCTGCCTTCCCGCGACATCCGCAGTGGCATGGCCCTTGGCCCGGAAAAGGCCTTGCCGGCCCTTCCCGTGATGATCGGCAATCCGCTTACAGTTGCGGGGGCAGCCACGGTCTTGGTCCCTGTTGGGTCGTCCGCACCGTGTTCCCTATTAATCCCGTCGGAGCCTTCCTCCGGGAACCGTCGGGCCCAATTAGGACGCCGGTCCGCACGGCGTCAAGTGGCGTCCTGCCCGATCTCTATCCCGGGTCTCAGGCGACCTTCGCCTCCTGCCAGACCACGTGCCCGTTCCCGACCTCCCTGCGGATGGAGAGGGGCGGGGCGTAGTCGAGCGGCTTGACGGGGCTGGGCAGCTCGCCCTCGTTCGGGATGAAAAGGCGGCGTTCGCGGTCGGCGTCGGCAATGGGCACCGCATCCATCAGCTTGCGCGTATAGTCGTGCTGCGGGTTCTCGAACACCTGGGCGCGCGTGCCCATCTCGACGAAGCGGCCGGCATACATCACGGCGACGCGATGGCTGATCTGTTCCACCACCGCCATGTCGTGGCTGATGAACAGGTAGGAGATGCCGGTCTCGTTCTGGATGTCCTGCAACAGGTCGAGCACCTGCGCCTGGATGGAGACGTCGAGCGCCGCGACGCTCTCGTCGGCGACGATCAGTTTCGGCGACAGCGACAGGGCGCGGGCGATGCAGATGCGCTGGCGCTGACCGCCGGAAAATTCGTGCGGATAGCGTCGCATCTGCTCGGCGGACAGGCCGACGCGGCGGAAGAGATATTCGACGCGGTCCTTCAACTCGCTTCCCGAGGCGACGCCGTGGATGACGAGCGGCTCGGCAACGAGGTCGCCCACCCGCATGCGCGGGTCGAGCGAAGCATAGGGATCCTGGAAGATCATCTGGATGTCGCGCAGCACCGGCCGCATGGCCGCGCGGCTGAGCCCCTGCGTGCTTTTCCCGCCGATGCGGATGCCGCCGCTCCACGGCACGAGGTTGAGCAGCGCCTTCCCGGTCGTGGATTTGCCGCAGCCGGATTCGCCGACGAGCGAAAGCGTCTCGCCGCGCCCGACGGTGAAGGACACGCCCTCCACCGCATGGACGCGCCGCACCGGCCGCTGCAGGATGCCGCCCTTGATGTCGAAGCGGACGACGAGGTTGTCGACTTCGAGCACGGGCGCTGCCTTCTCCGCCTCTTCCTCTGCCTTGGCCTGCGCGGGCGCGCGCTTGGGCCTGTCCGTCCCGGTCATCTCGCCGAGCCGCGGCACGGCGGCGAGCAGCTTGCGCGTATAGTCGTCCTTCGGATGGTGGAAGACTTCGCGCAGCGGGCCGTGCTCCACGTCCTTGCCCTTGTTCATGACGAGCACATGGTCGGCCATTTCCGCCACCACGCCCATGTCGTGGGTGATGAGGATCACGGAGACGCCGTTTTCGGCCTGGAGCTTGCGGATGAGAGCGAGGATCTGCGCCTGCACCGTCACGTCGAGCGCGGTGGTCGGCTCGTCCGCGATCAGGATTTCCGGCTTCTGCGCGAGCGCCATCGCGATCATCACGCGCTGGCGCATGCCGCCCGACAGTTCATGCGGATATTGCAGCAGGCGGCGCGCGGCATCGGAAATCTGCACCTCGTCGAGCAGTTCCTTGCAGCGCTGCGCCATCGCCGCGCCCGAAAGGCCCGACCTCGATCCGACGGCCTCGGCCAGTTGCCGCCCGATGGTCAGGACGGGATTGAGCGAGGTCATCGGCTCCTGGAAGATCATGCCGATATGGCGGCCGCGCACGCCGCGCATCTGTCCTTCGTCGAGTTTCAGGATATCGCGGCCGTTCATGATGGCCGAGCCGCCGGCCACCCGCGCGAGGTTCTTCGGCAGCAATTGCATCAGCGACAGCACGGTCATCGACTTGCCCGAGCCGCTTTCCCCCGCGATGCACAGCGTTTCTCCGCGTTTGAGGTCGAAGGACAGCCGGTCGACGACGGTGCGCGCACCGTCGGGTGTTGCGACCTGCGTCACCAGATCCCTGACCTGCAAGAGCGGAGAAGCCGTATTCATGTCCATGCTTTCTGGATTGTGGGAGGGGCGGCCGGAGCCGCCCCCCGCATGCCTATTCGAAGACCGAGCGCGGGAAGTAGAAGGATACGACCCAGTTCGGCTGGTCGACGATCTCGCTGATGCGCAGGTCGCCGCAGACCGAGCAGAGCATGTAGGCGTCCACCGGGTTGAGGTTCTGCGTCTGGCAGAGGAGGTCGATCATGTTGGAGAGGGCCGCCTTCGCGCCGTCCCACAGGTCCGGGCCGATGCCGGTGGTGACCTCGTATCCCTTGGCATCGAGATGACGGGTCACGGGGCCGGGCGTGGTGAAGCGCGGCATCTTCAGCGGCGTGTCCCGGATGAGGTCGAGCGTCAGCGCGACATTCATCTGGCTTTCGATCGCCGTGCCGCAGACCTCGCCGTCGCCCTGCGCGGCGTGTGTGTCGCCGATGGAGAACAGCGCGCCCTCCACCTCGACCGGCAGGTAGAGCGTGGTCCCGGCGGCAATGTCCCGGATGTCGAGATTGCCGCCGACGCGCCGCGGCGGCACGACGGAATGCAGGCCCTTCTCGGCCGGCGCGACGCCGATGGTGCCGGCAAACGGCTTCAGCGGCACGCGCGCATGCTGGCCGAACAGCGCCGGCTCCAGCGTGGAGGGATTGTAGTTCCACAGCGCCAGCGCCGGCTCCTTGAAATCGTCGGCGAGCAGGCCGAAGCCGGGAATGTTGGCCGTCCAGCCGAAGCCCGATGGCTCGAACTCATGGATGATGACCTTCAGCACGTCGCCGGGCCTGGCCCCATCCACGAAGATGGGGCCGCTGACCGGATTGACCCTGGAGAAATCCATCGTCGACACGTCCGCGACGGTGCTGCCGGGATGATAGTGCCCGGCGCCGCTGTCGAGGCATTCGAATTTCAGCGTCGAGCCCGGAGCCACCGTCTCTGCCGGCTGGAAAGAATTGTCCCAGCCGAAGTGATGGTGCCGGCCATGGATGGTGTACTGGCAGTTATTGCACATCTTTTGCATAGACCTCGTCGTAATTGACCGGGATGTGAACGGGATCGACGAAGATCGCATCCGGGCCGCCGAGGCGCTCGGAGCGCACGGAGAAGCGTTCCTCGTTGAAGATCGGCGCCCAGGGCGCGTCGTCCATGATCTTCAGGTAGATGTCGCGCCACAGCGCCTCGCGCTCCGCCTTTTTGGCGGGGTCGACCATCGCGTCGGCTTCCTGCGCCTTCTTGTCGAGCTCCTCGTTGCAGTACCACGACCAGTTCCAGCCGCCCTGGACCGCGCCGCCGCAGCCGAGGATCGGACCGTAGAAGTTGGACGGGTCCGGGAAGTCGGCGATCCAGCCCATGCCGCCGGACCAGACCATCGGTGCACCGTCCGGCTCGCCGCCGGCCGCGATGACGTTGGCCTGCGCCAGCGACTTGATCGACGCCTTGATGCCGATGGCGGCGAGGTCCTGCTGGATGGCCTGCGCGATGCGCGGCTGCGGATCGGTGTTGGCGACGAACAGCTCGGTCTCGAAGCCGTCCGGAACGCCGGCCTCGGCGAGCAGCGCCTTGGCCTTTTCCGGATCGTAGGGATAGCCCTTGTAGTCTTCCGCATAGCCCGGCATGGAGCGCGGCAGCGGCTGGTTGGCCGGCAGGGCGCGGCCGTTGATGATGCGGACGATGCGGTCCTTGTTGATGGCCATGTTGACGGCCTGGCGCACCTTCACATTGTCGAAGGGCTTGATCTTCACGTTCATGGTGACGTAGCCGGTATGCAGCTGGCCGCCCTGGATGATCAGCTCCTTGAGCTTCGGATCCTGCGTCGCCTCGATGAACTTGGCCGGCGGAATGCCGTCGCCGGGAATGTCGATCTCGCCGTTCTGCAGGCGCAGCAGCGCGACGACCGGCTCCTGGCCGACCTCGAAGTTGATCTGGTCGAGCTTGGGCAGTTCGGGATTGTAATAATCCTTGAAGCGCTCGAAGACGATGCGCTGGCCGAGCGTCCATTCGGCCATCTTGAAGGCGCCGGAGCCGACCGGATGCTTGCCGAAGTCGGCGCCGTATTTCTCGACCTCCTCCTTCGGGACCACATGGGCGAAGTTCAGCGCCAGCACATGCAGGAAGGTCGCGTCGGGACGGCTCAGCTCGAACTTGATCGTATAGGGATCGGTCACGGTGATGCCGGAAAGATGGTCGGCCTTGCCGGCGGATGCTTCCTCGAAGCCGGCGATGGAGCCGAAGAAGCCGGCGCCGGGGCTCTGCGTCGCCGGGTTCACCACGCGCTCGATGGAATACTTGACGTCGTCGGCGGTCAGTTCGCGGCCGTTGTGGAACTTCACGCCCTTGCGCAGGGTGAAGACGAAGGTCTTGCCGTCCTCGGAGATCGTGTAGTCCTCGGCGATTTCCTTGCGCAGGTTGGTGGTGCCCGGCTCGTAGTCCATGAGGCCGTCGAACAGCGACTTGATCATCGACCAGTTCTGCCAGTCGTAGCCGATGGCCGGGTCGAGCGTGGAGACGTCGTCCTTGTAGGTGACGATCATCGAACCGCCCTGCTTGACGGTTTCGGCCATTGCGCCGAGCGGGGCGGCAAGACCAAGCGCAAGCACGGATGCGGCTGCGAGAAGTGTTTTTTTCATGTCTGTCCCTTTCTCTCTGGAGTGTTTTTTCACCGCAGCTTGATGCGCGGGTCGATCAGCGGAGTGATGAGGTCCGCAAGAAGGTTGCCGAGAACGATGGCGAAGGCGGAAACGATGGTGACGCCCATGATGATGGGAATGTCGACGCGCTGGATGGCCTGCCAGGCGAGCTGGCCGATGCCCGGCCAGCCGAACACGCTTTCCACCACCACGATGCCCGACATGAACAGGCCGATATCGATGCCGATCATGGCGATGATCGGCAGGATGGCGTTGGGCATGGCGTGGCGGAAGAGGATCGTCCAGCGGGCGAGGCCCTTGGCGCGGGCAGTGCGGATATAGTCCTGGCGCAGCACGTCGAGGAGCGACGAGCGCATCATGCGCGAATACCAGCCCGCACCGAGCAGGCCGAGCGTCAGCGACGGCAGGACCATGTGCTGGAACGTGCCGTATCCGCCGATCGGGAACCAGCCGAGCTTCACCGCGAAGACGTAGAGCATCAGGATGCCGATGACGAATTGCGGCGCGGAGACGCCGACGAAGGAAAAGATCATCAGCGCGTTGTCCGTGCGGCTGCCGCGCCTTGTGGCGGCGACGACGCCCATGGTGAGGCCGATGACGAGCTCGCTGACGATCGCCCCGGCCATGAGCAGGAGGCTTGCCGGAAGGCGCGACCAGATGAGCGAGGCGACCTCCGTCTTCTGGAGATAGGAGCGCCCGAGATCGCCCTGCACGAGGCCCTTCAGATAGCGCAGATACTGCTCGTAGAAGGGCAGGTTCAGCCCGAGCTGCTCGCGGATGTTCTCCACGGTCTGCGTCGTGGCGCTGCGACCGGCGATCTGGCGCGCCGGATCGGCCGGCACCAGATAGAGCAGGATGAAGGTCACGAAGCTGATGCCGATCAGGATCATCAGCGTCTGGAGCAGCCGGCGGGCGATATAGGCGGGCATCAGTGGTGTCCCTGCTGGGTCGGGTCGAGCACGTCGCGCAGGGCATCGCCGACCAGGTTGAAGGCCAGCGCCAGCAGCAGGATCGCCGCGCCGGGAATGAAGACCAGCCAGGGCGCGCTGGTGAAATAGGTCTGGTTCTCGAAGATGATGTTGCCCCAGGAAGGGGTCGGCGGCTGCACGCCGATGCCGAGGAAGGACAGCGTCGCCTCCAGCAATACCGTGGTGGCGATGCCGAGCGTCGCCCAGACGATCATGGTCGAGAAGAGATGCGGCAGGATATGCTTGAGGATGATGCGCGGCGCGCCCGCACCCATCGCCCGTTCGGCCTCGATGAAGTCGCGCTCGGAGAGCGAGCGGGTCTCCGTGTAGAGCACGCGGGCGATCTGCACCCAGTTGACCATGGCGATCACCATGGCGACGATCCACAGGCTCGGCTTGAAGATGGCGGCCAGCACGATGGCGAGCAAGAGGGCCGGAAAGGCCATCATCAGGTCGGTGAAGCGCATCAGAACGGTCTCGACCCAGCCGCGGAAATAGCCGGCGCAGATGCCGACCGCCGAGCCGATCAGGACGGCGATGCCGTTCGCCACCACGCCGATGATCAGCGAGGTCTGCGCGCCGTAGATCAGGCGCGAGAACAGGTCGCGGCCGACGAGGTCGGTGCCGAACCAGAACTTGCCGTCGGGCGGCAGCGGCGCGCCTTCCAGCGTCAGCCCGTCGAAGAACTGCTCGTTCGGATCGAAGGGCACGATCCACGGCGCGAAGAGCGCCGCCACGACCGTCAGGACGATGACGAAGAGGCCGAATACCGCCAGCCGCCGGCGCAGGATGCGGGCGAACACGCCGCGCTCGGCCTTTTTCCGGTTGCCGGGAAGGGTATCAAGCGCGCTCACGGTCGGGTCCTGCCTGCTGTTCGTTCAGGAAGCGCCGCGCCATGGCCTCGACGCTGACGCGCTCGGTCATCGCGGCAAGGCGCAGCTTCTGGTAGGCCTGCCTGGGGGACATGTTTTCCGCCAGCATCAGGATCGCGGTCGCCTGCGCCACCGCCTCGCGCTGGTCGAGGCTGTCGCGCAGCGCGCCGATCTCCGTCGCCAGCGCATGCCGCCGATGGAAGTTATGCATGGCGATGACCAGCGCGCTGTAGACGCCGGCGCTGCCGATCGGCTTGATGAGCTGCGCATCCGCGCCTTGGCGCAGCGCCCAGTCGATGCGCCCGGGCGCTTCGGAACCGATCAGCGCCACGGTCGGCACCGGCGCCTGCTGCGGCTGCCAGGGGAATTGCCCATCATAGCCCATGTCGACATCGAAGAAGACGATGTTGAAGGGGGAGATGTCGGCATTCTCCGGCACGTCCGGCCAGCACTCCACCGCCTCGACGCCGATGCGCTGCAATTGCTGCGTGATGGCGTCCACATTGGCATGGCGTCGGTGGACGATCAGCGCCGTCCAGTTTTCGAAGGCGCCCCAGGAGGGGAAGGCGAGGGATCGGTCGGTCTTGGTCATTTGACGAGCCTCAGGAAGCCGGGCTGCTGGCCCTCGTTCATGCTGGACTTCAGATGGGTCCGGGCCATGAAGGGGTCCGGCTGGATGGCGCTTTCCGCCAGGTGCACGATATCGAACCCGCCGTCATTGCGCGCCCGCCCGATATGGGCCGGCAGGGCGATATGGTTGGTGCGGGCGTCGACGATGATATCGCCGAGCGGCGTGCTTGTCGCATGCGTCTTGCAGGAGGCAAGCACCGGCTCGATGGCGTCCGTGCCGGCGCGGGCGATCCCGTCCGCGATCAGCAGGATGCTGGAATAGCTCTGGGCGAAGAAGGCCGAGATCCCGCTGCCGGAGTCGTCGCCTTGCGCCTTTTCGAGAAAGGCCCGGTTCGCCTCCCCGGGAAGCGACCGGAAATAACAGCTCACGGTGAAGTTTCCTTCCGCGTCCCCGCCCACTCTTTCCAGCTCGCTTTCGTAGAAATTGCAGCTGAGCACCGGCCGCGCGGTGGCGCGGAAATCGGGGTCGCGCCGGCCGAGGTCGGCATAGGCCTTCAGGAAGGCATAGGAGGATTCGCCGATCAGGTTGTTGAGGATGAAATCCGGCCTCCTGACCTCGATCTCGCGGATGAGATGGCCGATATCCGTGTCGCCGATGGCGACGGCGCGCTCGCTGAGCACCTCGCCGTCCGCCGCATGCAGCATCTCGCGCGCGAGACGGTTGGTTTCCCAGCCCCAGATATAGTTCGAACCGAGCAGGATCGCCCGCTTGCCGAAGCGCGGCATGATGAAGTCGATCAGCGGAACCAGATGCTGGTTGGCGCAGGCCGCGATATAGACGACGCGATCGCTCGCCTCGAAGCCTTCGTAGACGCAAGGGTACCACAGCACCGCATCGCGCTTCTCGACGATCGGAATGACCTCCTTGCGGCTCCACGACGTCGTGCATCCGACGACATGGCGCACGCCATGGCCGGTGACGAGATCGTCGCACAGCGCCGCATAGCGGTCGATATTGCCGCCCGGGTCGGCGGCGACGGGCTTCAGCGCGAACGGCAGGTCCTGCGCATTGACGGCCTCTATCGCGGCGATCGCGCCGCGATAGCCCTCGTATCCCAGCCGCCCGTAGGGACCGGACTGGGAGAACAGCACTCCCACGGAGATGATCTTCTTGCCGCTCGCGACCATGCCTGGAAACCAAACAAAAAAGCCCCGCCGGAACGATCGGTTCCGGAGGGGCCCAAGTGCCAATTAGAATTTTCCGGAAATTACCGAGTTCGTGGCGGATTTGTCAACTTGTTTCCGCCGGCCGCCGCTTTGGGGAATTTCCTTGCGTGCGTGTCGCAGGCGCCGCGGCGCGTTCCTTATGAGGGCATTGGAACTTCTAATTTTCCAGAACCCGTGAAGGTTCCTACCCTGATCCCCGTCAAACAGCGCGTTGGCGCGGAGAAGGAGCTTCACATGAACATGTTTGCGCGGGGGATGCCCAACCAGCTTCTGCGGCTGCAGGAGATGCACAATGGCAGGAAGGTACAGCCGACCTTCTCGGCGGGCGAGATGGAGCGGCGGCAGAATGCGATGCGCCGCATTCTGGAGGAACTGAAGCTCGATGCGGCGATCCTGACCTCGTATCACAACATCTGCTACTTCTCCGATTTCCTTTATTGCTCCTTCGGCCGGCGCTACGCCTTCGTCATCACGCCGGAAAAGGCCACCTCCGTTTCCGCCGGCATCGATGCCGGCCAGCCCTGGCGCCGCACCTTCGGCGACAACATCACCTATACGGACTGGCAGCGCGAAAACTTCTTCCATGCCCTGCAGACGCTCCTGCCGAAGGCTTCGCGTATCGGCATCGAGTTCGACCAGGTCGATCTCGAGCTGCGCCGCCTGCTGGAAGAGGCCTTCCCGAATGTCGAATTCGTCGACATCGGTTCGCCGACCATGTGGCTGCGCACGATCAAGTCGGACGAGGAGATCGCCCTCATCAAGGAAGGCGCAAGGACCGCCGACATCGGCGGGGCCGCCGTCGCGAAGGCGGTGCGCGAGGGCGTGCCGGAATACGAGGTGGCGCTCGCCGGCACGCAGGCCATGGTCCGCCATATCGCGAGCCGCTTCCCCCATGCCGAGCTGATGGATACCTGGGTCTGGTTCCAGTCGGGCATCAACACCGACGGGGCGCACAATCCGGTGACCTCGCGCCGCGTCGAGAAGGGCGACATCCTGTCGCTCAACTGCTTCCCGATGATCGCCGGCTACTATACGGCGCTGGAGCGCACGCTGTTCCTCGACCATGCCAGCGACGAGCACCTGCGCATCTGGGAGATCAACTGCGCGGTGCACCGTCGGGGCCTCGAACTGCTCAAGCCCGGCGCGCGCTGCGGCGACGTGGCGGCCGAGCTCAACGAGATCTACCGCGACCACGGCCTGCTCGGCTACCGCTCCTTCGGCTACGGCCATTCCTTCGGCGTGCTCTCGCATTATTACGGCCGCGAGGCGGGCGTGGAGCTGCGCGAGGACATCAACACGGTGCTCCAGCCGGGCATGGTGGTCTCCATGGAGCCGATGCTGACCATTCCGGACGGCATGCCGGGGGCCGGCGGCTACCGCGAGCACGACATCCTGGTGATGACCGAAGCCGGCAGCGAGAACATCACGGGCTTCCCCTTCGGTCCGGAGCATAATATCCTCCCCGCCTGACCCGTCCGCGGGCAACTTGGAACGGGCCGTCCGATCGGCCCGTTTCCTTTTGGAAGCGGTGCCGCCCCGTGAGAAACATCCCGACCGACCTTCTTCGCACCTTCCTGGCGGTCATCGACCTGCGCAGCCACACGCGCGCCGCCGAACAGCTCGGCCGCACCCAGCCGGCCATCAGCCTGCAGATGAAGAAGCTGCAGGAACTGCTCAACGTTTCCCTCTTCGCCAAGGATGCCAGCGCCCAGCCGACCGAGGCGGGCGAGCTTGTCGCGAGCTATGCCCGGCAGATGCTGGCGCTCAACGACGAGATGGTGCTGCGCCTGTCGCGGCGCGACCAGCACGGCAAGATCCGCCTCGGCATTCCCAACGACTATGCCGATCATTTCCTGCCGAAGCTGATGCCGCGCCTTGCGCGCAGCGGCCACGACTTCCGCTTCGAGGTCGTCTGCGACCTCTCCCATGTCCTGCTGCAGGGCCTGCGCAACGGGCTCTACGACCTCGTCGTGGCGATGACGCCGGACGGGCCGGCGGAAGGCGCGTTCATGACCTGGAAGGAGCCGCTCGCCTGGGTCGGCGACAGCCCGACCTCGCTCGTCACCGACGGCGGCGGCAACCTGCGCATCGTCTGCTATCCGGAAGGCTGTCTCTACAGGCGGGCGATGCTGACGGCGCTGCAGCGCGACGGGCGCGGCTACGATCTCGTCTATACCAGCCCCAGCCTTTCCGGCCTCGAGGCGGCGGTCGGCTCCGGCTTCGGCAACACGGTCCTCGCCCGCCGCATCCTGCCGTCGAAGCTTGCAACGCTCGACGACGCCCTCGGCCTGCCAAGGCTCACGGACGTCGTCGTCGGTATCTATCTGAGCTCGGACCGCAAGCGCTCCGCGGTGGCGGAGAGTTTTGCGGCGCATTTCGCGGATGCGTTCCTCGCCGAGACGCGGGACGGCTGAGGGCAAACCCGCCGCGATCAGGCCCGCCGCACCCGGCGGATGAGGCTCAAGGCCAGGAACAGCGCGATGGAGACGGTGGTGAGCAGGCTCGCCGCCGCCATGATCGTCGGGTTGATCTGGTCGCGGATGCCCGAGAACATCTGCACCGGCAGGGTGCGCTGTTCGGCGCCCGTCAGGAAGAGGGCGACGATCACCTCGTCGAAGGAGACGGCGAAGGCGAGCAGCGCGCCGGAGACGATACCGGGCAGGATCAGCGGCAGCGTGACGGCGAAGAAGACGCTGACGGGTCCCGCGCCGAGGCTTGCGCCGGCCCGCGAGAGGTTGGCGTCATAGGTGGAAAGCGCCGACAGCACCGTGACGACGACGAAGGGAATCGAGAGCGCCGCATGGGCGAGCACCAGCCCGGTGCGCGTATTGGTAAGCCCCAGCGAGCCGAAGAACATGTAGGCCCCGACGGCGACGATGACGACGGGCATGATCATCGGCGAGATCATCAGCGCCATGACCGCCTTTCGCGCCGGAAAGCCCGGCCGGCTGATGCCAAGCGCTGCGAGCGTGCCGAGCAGCGTGGCGAGCGCCGTGCTGCAGGCGGCCGCGACGAGGCTGTTGAAGAGGCTCTGCGTCCAGCGCGCGTTCTCGAAGAAATCCGCATACCAGCGCCAGGAATAGTCCTGGATCGGGAAGGTGAAGAACGGGTCCTTCGAGACGGAAAGCGGGAAGACGACGAAGAGCGGCCCGATCAGGAAGACGAGCACGGCGAAGGCGAAGGCGACGACGGCGAGGCGGCAGAGCCGTTCGCCGCGGGTTGCGTAAGCGGGAAGCCACATTGTTCTCATCCAAGCTTGATGCGCTCCGCGCCGACGAGGCGCAGGAACAGGAGATAGATGGAAAGCGTCATGACGAGGAGCAGGCAGGCGAGCGCGGCGGCCATGCCCCAGTTCAGGTCGCGGTTGATGTAGGTGGCGATGAAGTTGGACATCATCTGGTCGCGCGGGCCGCCGACGAGGGCCGGCGTGATGTAGTAGCCGAGCGACAGGATGAAGGTCATCAGGCAGCCAGCGGCGACACCCGGCAGCGTCTGGGGCGCATAGACCCGCCAGAAGGCGAAGAAGGGCGGTGCGCCGAGCGAGCGCGCCGCCCGCATCTGACCCTCCGGAATGGACTTCATGACGCTGAGGATCGGCAGGATCGTGAAGGGAAGCTGGATATGCGTCATCGCCGTGACGGTGCCGAAGCGGGTCAGCATGAGCTGGAGCTTTTCCGTGGTGAGGCCGAGCGCCAGGAGGATCTGGTTGATCACCCCGTCCGTCTGCAGCAGCACGACCCAGGCGGTGGTGCGCACCAGAAGCGACGTCCAGAGCGGCAGCAGCACGAGGAGCAGCAGGAATCCGGCGATGCGCGACGGCGCCAGCGAGATGACATAGGCCGTGGGAAAGCCGAGGACGAGCGTCGCGGCGGTCACGAGGGCCGCGATCCAGAGCGTGCGCCCGAGAATGTCGAGGAACACCGCTTGGCTCGCCTCCACCCGCTCGATGCCGCCGGAGGCGTCCTGCGCGAGGTCGACGGATGTCAGCAGGTAATAGGGCGTGACGGCGCTGCCGTTGCGCTTGATGATCGCCCAGAGGTCGGGACTGGCCCAGACCGGATCGAGCGCCGCAAATTGCGGGGCGAGGGCGCCATCCTTGAGATTGCCGAGGTGGCGGACCACGGACATGATGCGGCTGCGCATGCCGGCGCTTTCGTAGTTCAGCCGCTTGCCGAGCGATGCGGCGGTGTTGTCCTCCTTCGCGCGGGCAAGGTCGGCGGCAAGCGCGGCGAAGGCCTCTTCGCCCGGCATGGCGCTCCCGTCCCAGCCGTCGAGCGCGGCGACGGTCTGCGGCAGGACGCTGCGGACCTCCGGGTTGCGCACGGCGGTGGTGAGGAAGAGGCCGATCGGCGCGGCGAAGGTGACGACGAGGAAGAGGAGCGCCGGCAGCGCGAGCGCGAATGCGCGAAGGCGGTTCGGCCGCTCGGCCCGGCGCAGGGCCGCGCCGAGGCTGCCCGACGTAGGCGGAATGGCAAGGGACATGGTCTCGGTCATGGCTACCTCGTCAGCGTTCGGCAATCGGCGGCGAAACAGGCCATGCCGATGCGGCTTCCCGGCAGGATCGCCGCGCCCTCGGCGGCCGGCACGGAAGCGACGAGCCGCTCGCTGCCGAAGGCCTCCAGTGTCAGCCGCACCCGATCTCCGAGGAAGGTCCTGTCGAGGACGCGGGCGGGGATACGGTTTTCGGCAGTTTTTCGGTCTGGACTGTCGAGGCCCAGCCGTTCGGGGCGGAGCGAGACCGTGAGGTCCGCGCGCGCCTGGCCGGACGGCCCGGTCGTGAAGAGCCGCGTTCCGTCCGGCATCCGCACGACGCCGAGACCGTTCTCCGTCCCGGCGAATTCGCAGGCAAGCGTGTTGTTGTCGCCGATGAAACCGGCGACGAAGCGGTTTTCCGGCCGGTCGTAGAGCGTCATCGGGTCGGAGAGCTGCTGGATGCGGCCTTCGTGGAAGACCGCGATGCGGTCCGACATGGTGAGCGCTTCCGACTGGTCGTGCGTCACATAGACCATGGTGATGCCGAGCTGCTGCTGGATCCGCCTGATCTCGACCTGCATATGCTCGCGCAATTGCTTGTCGAGCGCGCCGAGCGGCTCGTCCATCAGGATCAACTTCGGCTTGAACACCATGGCGCGGGCGAGCGCGACGCGCTGCTGCTGCCCGCCGGAAAGCTGCACCGGACGGCGTTCGCCAAGGCCGGTGAGCTTGACCATGGAAAGCGCTTCCTCGACCCGGCGCTTTGCCTCCGCTCCCCTGATGCCGCGATAGCGCAATGGAAAGCCGACATTCTCGGCCACCGTCATATGCGGGAAGAGCGCATAGTTCTGGAAGACGAAGCCGATGTCGCGGCGCTCCGGCGGCAGGCGTTCCACGGCCTGCCCTTCGAGCAGGATGCGCCCGCTGGTCGGCTGCTCGAAGCCGCCGAGCATCATCAGCGTCGTCGTCTTGCCGGAGCCGGAAGGACCGAGCATGGTGAGGAATTCGCCCCGCCGCACCGCAAGGTTCAGGTCCTCGACGACGAGCGTGCGCCCGTCATAGGTCTTCTGCACGCGCTCGAAAGCGACCATGGTCTCGCTGGCTGTCGTGATCGGCGGCGCCTCGTCGAGGCGCCCCCTTTCCATCGTCATCGTGTTCATCCGCGCGCTCCTCAGTTGGAAAGCCAGGTGGTGAAGCGCTTGCGGATCTCGTCGCCATGGTCCGCCCAGAAGGCGTTGTCGAGCGTCAGGGAGGTCGTCAGGTTCTGCGGGCTGGTCGGCAGGTTCCTGGCATCGTCGGAGGCCACCTCCGCGGCGGCCGTCGTGCGGACGGGGCCGTAGGGAATGTATTTCGCGATGCCGGCCAGCACCTTCGGCTCGACGGCGAAATGGATGAAGGCGAGCGAGCTCTCCATGTCCTTCGCGCCCTTCGGGATGACCCAGTAGTTGGAATCGAGGATCTGGTTGTCCCAGACGATGCCGAAATGGCGGCCTTCCTTGTTGGCGTTGAAGATGCGCCCGTTCCATGCCGTCGTCATGGTCACCTCGCCCGAGGCGAGGAGCTGCGGGGCCTGCGCGCCCGCTTCCCACCAGACGATCTCCTTCTTGATCGTGTCGAGCTTGGCGAAGGCGCGGTCGAGGCCCTCGGGCGTGGCGAGCGTCGCATAGACGTCCTGCGGGGCGACGCCGTCGGCCAGCAGCGCGAATTCCAGATTGGTCGCCGGGTTCTTCCACAGACCGCGCTTGCCGGGGAAATTTGCAAGATCGAAGAGATCGGCCAGCTTCGTCGGCGGCTTGGCCAGCTTGTCCTCGTCATAGGAAAGGATCGTCGCATAGACGATCGTGCCGACGCCGCAGTCCGACGTCGTGCCGGCGAGCCAGTCCGATTTCGGCCCGATCTTCTCCCAGTCGATCGTTTCGAAAATGCCCTCGTCGCAGCCCTGGAGCAGCGTCGGGGCGTCGACGTCGACGACGTCGATGGTCGTGTTGCCGCTGTCGATCATCGCCTTGATCTTGGCGATCTCGCCGCCGTATTCCTGCTCGGAGACGGGCCTTCCGGTCTCCTCGGCATAGGCGGTGAACACCGCCTTTCGCTGGGCTTCCTGATAGGCGCCGCCGAAACTCATGACGGAAAGCGGCTCGGCGGCCATCGTCGTGCCGAGCGCGAGGCCATAGGCAAGCGTCGTCGCTGCCAGGAACATGCGTGTTCTGAACATGGAAATTCCTCTCTGGAGACAGATCTGATGTACCCGTCACAGCGCCCGTCTTGTTTGCGGGCTATGGGGAAAGCCTATGTTGCGACATGCCGCGGCGCAAATAAGTTGCTGTCATGGGAACATGAGTGCCGCTTATCGGGGCGCGCGCATAAATATGAACTTGAAAGTCATGTTTTTGCTGTCTAGTAGTCGCCCACTTCCGGACTGGTAGCAGGCAGAGCGTGGCCGCTGATCTTGAAAGCATCTATCTCGGCATGCGCCGGTCGCTGATGGCGACGGCCCTCAGGGTCGTCCGCGATCCGCAGATCGCCGAGGACCTTGCCCAGGAAAGCTACCTGCGCGTGCGGCGTGCCATGGAAAAGGGGTCGGTTGAGCATGTGGAGGCGTTCCTCCATCGCACCGCCCACAACCTCGCCCTCGATTACCTGCGCAAGAACAGGACGCGTGGCCATGTCGAAACCATGGATGCCGCGGACCCCTCGGCGCTGGACGTGGCGGACGCCACGCCTTCGGCCGAGGAGCGGATGATCCAGGCCGACCGGCTCCGGCATGTCGAGGACCTGCTCACGCAACTGCCGGACCGGGCGCGGCGCGTCTGGCTCCTCAGCAGGGTGGAAGGATGGTCCTATCCCCGGATCGCTGAGCATCTCGGCGTGTCCCCGAACACCGTCTTCAATGACGTCAAGCTCGTCATGGGCAGTCTGCGGGACCTTTTCAGCCGCCTTGATCGAGGATGAGACCGTGTTGAAGCAAAGCCCCGGCACAGGAAGCCTGCCCGCGACGCACCCCGGACATCGTCTCTGTCCGAGGGTTCGTTGTGAGATCGTGCGGGCTGAAACGTCATCCTGTGGAAGGCCGTGCCAAACGAAGAAGAAGGGATGGGCGCTTTGAGCCTGGAGAAACCCGACCGGAACGTTCCGGGCATCGAGCCGGCAGATGCGGGGTCCGTCGCGGACCAGGCGCTGGACTGGTTCGTCCGCCTGCAGGGGGCCGAGGATCCGGCCGAGCTGGCGGCATTCGGCCGCTGGCGCGGCGAGAGCGCGCAGAACGAGCGGGCCTATGCCGAACTTCTGCGGATCTGGAACCTGCCGGAGGTCGCCGCCGCCTCGCAGAACCTCGCGCGGGCGCAGGGCACGCAGGGTCGCCGGCCCGCTCCCGCAAGCCGCCGGCCGGCACACCGGCCATGGATGAGGACCGTGGCGGCCATGGCCGCCTGTATCGCTCTCGTCGTCGGCGTGCTGGAATATCCCGCGCTCCTGATCCGCTGGCAGGCGGATTACCTGACGGCCGCCGGCGAGCAGAAGGATGTCACTCTGCCGGACGGCTCGCGGATGCTGCTGAACACGGCAAGCGCGGTCGCGCTCGACTTCGAAGACGGCCGGCGCGACGTGCGCGTGCTGGACGGCGAGGCGTGGTTCGACGTCAGGCACGACCCCGCCCACCCCTTCAGGGTCGCCGGGCGCTATGGCGAGGCCGAGGTGAAGGGAACGTCCTTCGCCGTCCGCTCCGGCGATGAAGGCGACCGCGTCGTTCTGGAGCGCGGACGGGTCGACGTCGCCCGCCTGCCGGATCGTGGGCAGGGCGTGGAACTCCGGCCCGGCGAGATGATCGAGGTGGAGGAGGATGCGCTTTCCCCCGTCCGTCCGGCCGACCCCGCGCGCGACCTTGCATGGCGCGAGGGTCGGGTGATCTTCTATTCCAAGCCGTTCGGCGCGGTGATCCGCGAGCTCTCCCGCTATTACGGCGGGCGGGTCATCACGCTGAACGATCGCGCTGTGAATGCGCTGGTCAGCGGCAACTATCGCCTGGACGAAGCCGAGAATGCGATCCGCAGCCTGGCGGAAGTCGTCGGGGCGAAATGGACCCGCCTTCCGGGTGGCGTCATAATCCTTCGATAAATTCTCAAGTTTTTTTGTGAGATCGCCCGGCGGCTTACGTCGAATGGGTATTGGCGGCGGCAGGGGATGCCGCCGCCGCATCCGACGACGTTTGAAGGGGCAGGGAAATGGCGAAAGCCGGCGGTATCGACAAGAGGCATGGCAGCAGGACGACCCGTTGGGCGCTTCTGGCGTCGACGGTATTGGCGAGCGTTGCGATGACGCCCGCCGAGGCGGTCGCCCAGCAGAAGACGAGCCGCGTCTCCATGGAGACCAGGGGCGTCGCCTTCTCCATCCCGGCCCAGCCCCTGCCCGATGCGCTCGATGCCTTCATTCGCGCGGCCGGCTGGCAGGTCGGCTATTCCGCAAGCGCGCTTGCCGGCAAGCGCTCGCAGGCGGTTTCGGGGCAGATGCCGCCCGCCGCGGCGCTGCGGCGGCTGATCGCCGGCAGCGGCCTCTCGGTGCGCATGACCGGTCCGACGACCGCGGCGCTGGTCGATCTTCAGGCGACGGGTACCATCGACGGAGCGGCGGCCGATGCGGACGGATCGACGGTGCTCGAGGCCATCACGATCGACGGCGCCCGCACCGGCAACGGTGCCGACGATCCCTATGTCGCATCGGATTCGAGCGCCTATATCACCGGCGACCAGATCGAGCGCTATCACGGGGCGAGCCCCGCCGATATCCTGAAGGGCGCGCCGGGCGTCTATTCGGGCCAGAGCCGCGCCAGCGGCGGCATCGACGCGAACATCCGCGGCCTGCAGGGCCAGGGCCGCGTTCCCGTCACCGTCGACGGCGCGCAGAATTCGACTGCGATGTACCGGGGCTATCAGGGCATTGCCAATTCGACCTTCATCGATCCCGATTTCATCGGCGGCGTCGCCGTCGAGAAGGGACCGAGCACCAGCGCGACCGGCGCCGGCGCCATCGGCGGCATGGTCAGCATGCGCACGCTGAACGCCGACGACATCATCCCGGAAGGCGAGAATTTCGGCGCGCGCATGAAGATCGAGGGCAGCAGCAACACGACCTCGCCCTGGACGTCCCTGTCGAAGCGCCACCTGGCGCTCTCCGGTGAACGGGACACAGCTGGCTATCTCTGGACGCT
The DNA here is from genome assembly GCF_055379515.1 of Shinella sp. 1A1. Lineage (NCBI taxonomy): Bacteria > Pseudomonadati > Pseudomonadota > Alphaproteobacteria > Hyphomicrobiales > Rhizobiaceae > Shinella > Shinella sp. 1A1. Next base: position 1,418,609 of record NZ_AP039672.1, on the reverse strand, counting down.
GCCGGGAAGCAAGGTGGACCGTCCCGGCCTCTTCGACATCAATTCGGGCTCGGCGAGCCTCGTCCTCGCCGGACGGAGCGAGAATGTCGATATCCTCGGCGGCTTTTCGCGCCGCGTTTCCGGCAATTACCACGCGGGCAGGAACGGCAGCGGCGCGCCGAGCCCGGCGGCATGCGATGATGCCGCCGGCCGCGATTGCGCGCTCGACTGGTACGAGAAGGGCCTGTCGATCTATCTTCCGGGCGAGGAGGTCCTGAACACCTCGCAGGACATCTATTCCGGCCTGCTGAAAGGAACGTTTCGCTTCGGCGACGACCATACGCTGGAACTCGGCTATTCGCTCTACGACAGCACCTTCGGCGAGCAATATGCCACGGAACTGGCGACCGACAGCGACTCGACCTACCAGCGCAATCCCTCCCATATCCGCGTCGATACCCTGACCAGCCGCTACCACTGGGACCCTGAAAGCGACCTCGTCGATCTCAAGTGGAACCTGTGGGGAAGCTGGCTCGACGAGGAGACGCAGGCGGTCGACGGCACGATCACCAAGGAATCGCAGATGCGGGGCACGGACCTGTCGAACACCTCGCGCTTCCAGACGTCCTTCGGCGACATCTCCCTGCAATACGGCCTGTCCTATCTCCACGAGGAGACGCGGCCGCTGGATGTCGGGGGAAATGTCGCGCCGCGGAACGGCGAGCGTTGGGAGGCCTCGGCCTTCACCAATGCGGGCTGGCAGGCGCTCGACTGGCTCAAGCTCGACGGCGGCCTGCGCTACCATCGCTTCGAATCCCGCAACAATGCTCCGGGAAACACCGACCCGGTCCAGACGGACGATGCGCTCGACTATTCGAGCACCCTGACCGTGACGCCGCTCGAAGGCTGGAACGTCTATGGCAGCTACAAGAACGCCGCGCGCCTGCCGTCCCTGTTCGAATCGGCCGGCGGCTTCGCCACGGTCGTCGATCCGAACCTGCGGCCCGAAACCTCGAAAACCTGGGAATTCGGCACGAATCTCACCCGGGAAGGCGTCTTCGACGGCGATGACAGCCTGCGGCTGAAGGTCGGCTATTTCGACAGCACGATCGACGACTACATCAACCGGACGCGGGTCAACAGCACGACCATGCGGATCCGCAATATCGAGCAGGCGAAGTTCTCGGGCGTCGATCTTTCCGCCCGCTACGAGCGCGGCGGCTTCACCGCCGAGCTGGGCGGCTCCTACTACACCAATGTCGAATATTGCGTGACCGTCGCGACTTGCGCGAATTCCTCGCTAGCGAGCGACTATGCCACGAACTACGTTCCGCCGGAATATCAGGTGAACCTGACGCTGACGCAGACCATGCTGGACGAGCGGCTTTCGCTGAGCAGCCGGTTTTCCCATATCGGGCCGCGCGCCGCCGGCGCCCAGGCTCCGGGGCAGGGCGGCGCCAGCCTCATCGCGCAGATTCCGTGGAAGCCCTATACCATCGTCGACGTATGGGCGTCCTACAAGCTGACCGACTATGCGACGCTCAGCCTTGCGGTCGAGAACCTCACGGACGTCTATTATGTCGAGCCGCTGAGCCTGACGCGGGTTCCCTCGCCGGGACGGACGATCCGCGTCAGCCTGACGACCGATCTTTCCGCATCCTCCCTCGAAGGCGCGCTCGGCCTCGACGATGCCGACACCTATGACTGGACCGGTTTCCATGCCGGTCTTCATGCCGGCACGGGGCTGACCAGCTTCCAGATGGCCGATTTCTCCCAGAACGGCATGAACCCGCAGAACTACAGCTTCGGGGACACGTCCGGTTACGCCGCCGGTTTCCAGATGGGCTACGACTACCAGCTCGCCAACAATGTCGTCCTCGGCATCGGCGGCGAGTTCTCCTGGTCGAACACCCACAAGGACATGGTCATCACCGGGATACAGGGCGGGGAGGTCGATACCAACTGGTTCGCCGGCGTGCACGGGCGCATCGGTTATGCCATCGGCGACATCCTGATCTTCGGCAAGGCGGGCTATGCCGTGGCGGACATGGACGGCAAATACAAGCGCGCCCGGCGCATCGCCGGCGAGCTCGTCTGGTCCGAGGCCTCCGACAGCAGCCGCTTCTCCGGCTGGACGGCGGGTGGCGGCATCGAATATGCGCTTTCCGACAAGGTCACCGTCACGGGCGAATACAGCTTCGCCAACCTGACGCATGGCAGCTTCGAGACGCCGGAGCTCAACGGCGTCGCCTATCGATGGAAGGGCAAGCCGCGCATGGACCAGATCAAGCTGGGCGTGAACTACCGGTTCTAGGCGCAGTGAGGCCGCAGCCTGGAAGCTGCGGCCCCTACTGGCCGAAGAACAGCACCGCCGCGATGACCACCGAGGCACCGACGGCCGAAAGCGTTCCTGCCCCCTGAAGCACGCCCATGCGGTAGAGCATGAGGGCAAAGCCGATAATCACCGGGGCCGCGACCATCAGGCCGAACTGCGCGTCGCTCATGAAACCATCCTTTTCTGCCGCCACCATGCCGCGTTCCGCCGGGTCCATCTTTGTGCCTGCGCAAAGAAGGCCGAGGCCCGGCTTGCTAGGGAAAGGCCATGACGGCAGCGAATGATCTCGGCACGGCGGCAACGAAGGTGGAGAGCGGGGAAGCGGATTCCCTGCTTTTATGGATTCTGGTCTGGAGCGAACTCGCCGTCTTCGGGGCGCTGCTCGTCGCCTTCATGGTGTTGACGGTGCTCGATCCGCAAGGGGCGGCGCTGTTTCGCGCCCATCTTCATCCCGGGCTTGCGGCCGCCAACACCATCATACTCGTGCTGAGCGGCTGGCAGGCGGCGCTGGCGGTTCGGCTCAGCGCCGGGGATAGGGCGGCCCGCCGTCCCCTCGTCCTGGCGGCGCTGCTCGGCTTCGCCTTCGCCGCGGTGAAGGCCTTCGAATATAGGCTCGAAGTGAAGGCGGGCGTCGGCGGTCTCGGCACGCTTGCCGAACTCTATTTCCTCGTCACCGGCTTCCACCTGCTGCATGTCGTCTTCGGCGCGGCGGTCCTGCTTCTCGTCGCCCGGCGGCCGTCGCGCGGCAATGTCGTGATGATCGCGACGCTCTGGCACGCGATCGATCTCGTCTGGCTGGTCATGTTCCCCATCATCTATCTGACCTGAGGATTTTCCGATGACCCGACAGGCTCGCGAACAGTTTATCGCCACCCTCGCCATGCTGCTGACGCTCGCCGCCGGCGGCGCCTTCGTCGGCGGGCTTTCGGGCGGGCTGCTGGTGCCGGTCGCGGCCGTGCTCGTCATGGCCTATGCGAAGGGCCGCCTCGTCATCCTCGATTTCATGGAACTGCGGGCAAACCGCGGCTTCATGCGCTCGGCGCTGCTCGCCTGGCCGGCGACGCTGCTGTCCCTCGCGCTCGTGCGCGCCCTCGCCATCAACCTGATCGGCTGACGAACCGCCCCGGTCTTTGCCTATTCGCAAAGAAGGCTTTTCTCCCGCGGCTAGAACCGGAGACGTCCCGCAGGCCGGCGAGGGGATCGCCGGCAACCGATCGGCGGGGTTTTGGCGCCGGGCCTCTCGGGTTCGGCAAGGGAAAGGACCAGGGGATGGCAGAGCGCCTAACCAAGACCGGGGCCCGCAACGTCTTCTATGGCGGGTCCATCTTCTTCTTCACGATCTTCGTGGGGCTTACGGCCCACTCGCACTATTACATGCGCACCACCTCCACGGACGAGGCGACGCTCTCCGACAGCGTCACCCGCGGCAAGCACGTGTGGGAAAAGAACGCCTGTATCAACTGCCACACATTGCTCGGCGAAGGCGCCTATTTCGCGCCCGAGCTCGGCAATGTGTGGAAGCGCTACGGCGGCGCGGAGGACCCGGAGGGTGCGCGCGAGGCCTTCAAGGCCTGGATGGCCGCCCAGCCGAGCGGCGCGGAGGGCCGGCGGCAGATGCCGCAGTTCAACCTCACCGAACAGGAACTCAACGATCTTGCCGACTTCCTCGAATGGACGAGCAGGATCAAGACCCAGAACTGGCCGCCGAACGATGCCGGCTGAGCGACAGGCCTGAGGAGAAAAGACATGAAATATCAAACGCAGAAGGTCGCCATGCTGTATTTCTACGGCGCGCTCGGCCTGTTCCTCGCCCAGGTGGCCTTCGGGGTCCTCGCCGGCACGATCTACGTGCTGCCGAACACGCTCTCCGAGCTCCTGCCCTTCAACATCGTGCGCATGATTCACACCAATGCGCTCGTCGTCTGGCTGCTCATGGGCTTCATGGGCGCGACCTATTACATGATCCCGGAGGAGACCGAGACGGAGCTGTTCAGCCCGAAGCTCGCCGTCCTCCAGTTCTGGCTGTTCTTCGTGGCGGCGGGGCTGACAGTTGTCGGCTACATGTTCCGCATCCATGAGGGGCGCGAATTCCTCGAGCAGACCTTCATCGCCAAGGTCGGCATCGTCGTCGTCGTACTGATGTTCCTCTTCAACATCACCATGACCGCGCTGAAGGGCCGCAAGACCACGGTCATCAACATCCTGCTCTTCGGCCTGTGGGGCCTTGCGCTCTTCTTCCTCTTCGCCTTCTACAACCCGGCGAACCTCGCGCTCGACAAGATGTACTGGTGGTACGTGATCCACCTGTGGGTCGAGGGCGTCTGGGAGCTGATCATGGCCTCCGTGCTCGCCTTCCTGATGATCAAGATCAACGGCATCGACCGCGAGGTCGTGGAAAAGTGGCTCTACGTCATCGTCGGCCTCGCCCTCTTCTCGGGCATCCTCGGCACCGGCCACCACTATTACTGGATCGGCGCGCCGGGCTACTGGCAGTGGATCGGCTCGCTGTTCTCGACGCTGGAAGTGGCGCCCTTCTTCACCATGGTCATCTTCACCTTCGTGATGACCTGGAAAGCCGGCCGCAACCATCCGAACAAGGCGGCGCTGCTCTGGTCGATCGGCTGCTCGGTCATGGCCTTCTTCGGCGCGGGCGTCTGGGGCTTCCTGCACACGCTGTCGTCGGTGAACTACTACAGCCACGGCACGCAGGTCACCGCCGCGCACGGGCACCTCGCCTTCTTCGGCGCCTATGTGATGCTGAATCTCGCCATGATGGCCTATGCCATCCCCGAGATCCGCGGCCGCCAGCCCTACAACCAGTGGCTCTCGATCGCCTCGTTCTGGATCATGTGCACGGCCATGTCGGTGATGACCTTCGCGCTCACCTTCGCGGGCGTCGTGCAGATCCACCTCCAGCGCGTGCTCGGCGAAAGCTTCATGGACGTGCAGGACCAGCTCTCGCTGTTCTACTGGGTCCGCCTCGGCTCGGGCGCCGTCGTCCTCGTCTCGGCGCTGATGTTCATCTGGGCGGTGCTGGTGCCCGGCCGCGAGCGTGCCGACAGCCTCACCCGGATGGTCCAGCCGGCCGAGTGAGCGCTGGCCGGCCCCGTCATCCCGCGGGGCCGGCACATTTTCCTCTATGAATCTGGAGACCGACATGAACGTGATGCTCAAGGCCGCGCGCGCCGACATCCCCGCCTACAGCCCCTCGGGCAACGAATGCGCCCTGTTCGAGACCGCCTGGACGCGCCAGCTTCCGCTGCTCCTGAAAGGCCCGACGGGCTGCGGCAAGACCCGCTTCGTCAGCCATATGGCTGCAAGGCTCGGCCTGCCGCTCTCCACCGTCTCCTGCCATGACGATCTTTCGGCTGCCGACCTCACCGGCCGCTATCTGCTCAAGGGCGGCGATACCGTCTGGGTCGACGGCCCGCTGACCCGCGCCGTGCGCGAGGGGGGCGTCTGCTATCTCGACGAGATCGTCGAGGCCCGCAAGGACGTCGCCGTCGTGCTCCATCCGCTCACCGACGACCGCCGCATCCTGCCGCTGGAGCGCACCGGCGAGGTACTGGATGCCCCCGCCGGCTTCATGCTCGTCGTCTCCTACAATCCCGGCTACCAGAACCTCCTGAAGGCGCTGAAGCCCTCCACGCGCCAGCGCTTTGTCGCCATCGAGTTCGACTTCCTGCCGAAGGCGGCCGAGATCGCCGTCGTCGCCACCGAAAGCGGGCTGGACGAGGCGCGCGTCGCCCCGCTCGTCGCGCTCGCCCACCGGCTGCGCGCCCTCAAGGGCCACGATCTGGAGGAGGGCGTCTCCACGCGCCTTCTCGTCTATTGCGCCTGCCTCATCGACAGCGGCATGACGATGCGCGAGGCGGTGCGCGCCGCGATGATCGAACCGCTCACCGACGAGCCGGACGTGCGGGCCGCACTTCTCGAAATCGCCGATGCGATGATCCGCTGAGGCCGCCATGCTGGATTTCCTGGAGCTGGAGGAAACCGTCGGCCGGGCCTGGCACAGGCTCGTCGGCAACACCGCCACATGGCAACGCCATCCGGACCATGCCGTCCGGCTGGAGGAGGTCCGGCCCGTGCTCGCCGTCTGCTTCCGCGGCTTCGGCGGGGAGGGCGCGGTGCAGATCGCGCCGGCGCGCGGGCGCACCTCGACGCACCGCCTGCGGCTGCGCCAGCGCGTGGGGCTCGGCGAGGAGAAGCTGGTGCAGCCCGGCCGCGACCACGCGACGCTGATGCTGCCCGGCGAGATCGCCCTCTTCGCCGACCGCGGCCTCAACCGCGGCCTCTATGTCTGGCTCGCCGCCGCCATGGCCGTCATGCCTCTGGACCAGGTGACGCATGCCGACCCGCTCCAGCGCGACCTTGCGATCCTGGCGCGGGCGGAGGCGACGGCGAAGGCGGTGCTTGCCGCCTTTCCGGGCCTTGCCCGGCGCTATTGCCGGCTTTGCGCCGCGACGCTTGCAGCGCGCCGAAGCCGGCCGCTGCCGTCCATCGAACGCCATGTCGAGAACCGCATCCTCGGCCTGCTGAAGAAGGGCGCGGGGCTTGCCGACGACACGCTGCCGGTCATCTTCCCCCACCGTGCCCCGCCCGGCTACCTGCCCATGCTGCCGGTGCCGCTCTGGCCGGATGCGCTCGCCCGCGAGGACGGCGAGGGAAGGGGAGAGGACGACCAGCCGGCAAGCGGCGGCGATCCACAGGCCGCCGAGACCGGCCGGCATGTGGCTGAGCGCGAGAAGGCGGAGAACCGCAAGAGCGAGCGCAGCCCCTTCATTCTCAACCGCTTCGAGAAGATCCTCGCCATGGCCGAGATGGTCAATGTCGACCGCCCCGGCGACGACAGCGACGACCATGACGCCTCGGCCGCCGACGAGCTGGACGACATGACGCTCGGCGAGCGCAAGGGAAGGCCCGCCGCCCGCTTCCACTTCGACCTCGACCTGCCGCCGGAGGCGCTCGACCGCACCCGGCTGACCGGCGAACATACCTATCCCGAATGGGACTACCGCACGGCGACCTACCTGCCGGACCATTGCCGCGTGCTCGCCTCGCCTGCGCCGGACACCGCCGCCGTGCCGGAGGCCGGTGCCGATACCAGGAGCCTCATCCGCCGCGTGCGCCGGCAGTTCGAGGTGCTGCGGCCGCGGCACGAGATGCTGCGCGCACAACTCGACGGGGCGGAACTCGACCTCGACGCCGTGGTCAGGGCGCGCAGCGACCTTGCCGCCGGCGGGCAGGGCAGCGACCGGATCCACCTGATGAGCCGGCCGCAGGCGCACGACCTCGCCGTCACCATCCTCGTCGACGTGTCGCTCTCCACCGACGCCTGGTTCGACAACCGGCGGGTGCTGGATGTCGAGAAGGAGGCGCTGACGGTGCTCGCCCACGGCCTTGCCGCCTGCGGCGACCGTCACTCGATCCTCACCTTCACCTCGCGCCGCCGCTCCTGGGTGCGCGTCGAGACGGTGAAGGATTTCGGCGAGCCGATGGGCCATGGCGTGGAGGCGCGCATCGCGGCGCTGAAGCCGGGCTTCTATACCCGCATCGGCCCGGCGATCCGCCATGCGGCGGCAAAGCTCCGCGAGCAACCGAACCGCCGGAAGCTCCTCCTCGTCCTCACTGACGGCAAGCCGAACGACGTGGACCACTACGAGGGCCGCTTCGCGCTGGAGGACAGCCGCCGCGCCGTCACGGAGGCGCGCCGTACCGGCGTCAGCGTGTTCGGGGTGACGGTCGACCGGGAGGCGCAGGCCTATGTGCCGGCCATGTTCGGCCGCAACGGCTATGCCATCGTCAGCAATATCGCCAGGCTGCCCGCGGCGCTGCCGGCGATCTATCGCGGTCTTGTGGGATAGAGGACGCAGGACCAGCGCGGAAAGGCCCGGCATGCCGCACCATGCCGGGCCTTTCTCGTTTCAGGCGGCCTTGCTGTGGGTGCGGGCGGACTGGTCGATATAGGCGTCGAAGGCCGCCGCGACGGCGCGGATGATGAAGCGATGGTCCTGCCGCACGGTGACCGTGCCGCCGCGGATGTCGACCGCCCCGTCCTGTTCGAGCGCCGCCAGCCGGCCATTTCCCTCGATAAGCGCCGCCGCATCGAAGCCGTGCCGGCCGGCGATGGTGCCGACATCGGCGCGGAAATCGCACATCAGCCGCTCGATGATCTCGGCGCGCAGCCGGTCCTCCGGCGTGATGCGGTAGCCCTTGACGGTCGCGAGCCGGCCGGAGGCGATGCGCTGGGCGTAGAGCCCCGGTGGCACCTCGTTCTGCACATAGCCTTCCGGCGTGCGGCCGATGGACGAGGCGCCGAAGCCGATCAGCGTCGTGCAGGCATCCGTCGTGTAGCCCTGGAAATTGCGATGCAGCCGGCCGCGCCTTGCCGCAAGCGCGAGGCTGTCGGCCGGCAGGGCGTAATGGTCGAGGCCGATGCGGACATAGCCGGCCGCGGCAAGCGTCTCGGCGATGGCCTCGGCCTGCTCGGCGCGCATCGCCGCATCCGGCAGGGCGCGCTCGTCGATCAGCCGCTGGTGCTTCTTGAAGGAGGGGATATGCGCGTAGCCGAAGACGGCGAAGCGCTCCGGCCGCATGGCGACCGCCGCCCGCGCCGTCTCGATGCAGGAGGCCACCGTCTGGTGCGGCAGGCCGTAGATGAGGTCGAAATTGATGCCGCCGATGCCGGCTTTGCGCAGCCGCTGAACGGCGTCCAGCGTCTGCGCCTCGCTCTGGATGCGGTTGATCGCCTTCTGCACGACGGGATCGAAGCTCTGCACGCCGAGGCTGGCGCGGGTGACGCCGGCTTCGCCGAGCGCATCGGCCATGTCGGGCGTCAGCGTGCGCGGGTCGATCTCCACGGCGATCTCCATGCCGGCCGTGAAGGCGAAGCGGGCACGCATCAGGCCGATCAGGTCGCGGAATTCCTCCGGCTGCATGATCGTCGGTGTGCCGCCGCCGAAATGGACGTGGCGAATCCTCGGCCGGTTGCCGACCCTGTCGGAGACGAGGCCGATCTCCTTTCGCAGCATGTCGATATAGTCGAGGATCGGCTCGTCGCGCTGGGTGATGGTGGTGTGACAGCCGCAGTACCAGCACATCGACCGGCAGAAGGGAATGTGCAGGTAGAGCGAGGCATCGGTGCCCGGCGCGATGCCGGAGAGCCAGTCGCCATAGGTGCCCGCGCCGACCGCCGGCGAGAAGGCGGGAGCCGTCGGATAGCTCGTATAGCGTGGCAGCCGCGCCTCGCCGTATTTTTCGATCAGGGCCTGTTGCATGGCGCTTTCCTTGTCCGGTTCATCGATTGACGAAAGCCTAGGAGCCGGCGCGCGGGGCTTCTTTGCGAAAAGCCAAGCAAGACGCCATCGCCCCGGCAAACCGGGAATTGTTTGCGCATGGTCAAAGTGGCGGGACGGGCGCGGCGCTAGCCTTGGCCGGTTCCGTTCGGGTCGGGCCGTGCCCTTGCGGAACGCAAACCGGAGCGGCCGGGACGGAACACCCGAACATGTCAGACCTTCAGGAAAAGCCCCTCATCGATGTCCGCACGGTCCCGCCGCGCGAGCGCCATCCGCGCATCTTCGGCATGCTCGGCGCGCTGCTTCCCGGCAAGTCGATGCTGATCACCAGCGACCACGATCCGCGCCCGCTGCATTACCAACTCGAGACGAATTTCCCCGGCCAGTTCGGCTGGGACTATCTGGAGCAGGGGCCGGAGGTCTGGCGCGTCGAGATCGACCGGCTGGAAGACGGCGGCTGCGACTGCTGCTGCGGCTCCGATCACTGAGCCTTCCGCGGCGAGGAGGAACCAAGATGCCGGGCGCCACGCTTTCCCGCTGGACCATGTCCTACTTCGCCGTCGCCTGCCTGATGCTCCTTGCGGGGCAGGGGCTGATGGCCTTGGGCTACGGCTATCCGGCCGCCGCCATCGGCGCGCCGGAAACGCTGGTCCTCGTCCATGTCCTCGCCATCGGCTGGCTGAGCCTGCTGATGGCGGGCGCGCTCCTGCAATTCGTGCCGGTGCTCATCGCCCGGCCGCTGGTCGGCGGCCGGTTCGCGGCCCCGGCGCTGGCGCTCGTCGCCGGCGGCCTCGGCCTGCTGGTCGCCGGCTTCGTCGCGCTTTCCGGCCTCGTCGACCTGCCGCTCCTTCTCCTGCCGGCCGGCGGCGGGCTGCTGCTCCTCGGTTTCGGCCTCGTCGTCGCCATCCTCGCGGCGACGCTCCACGCGGCGCGGCCCCTTCCGCTGCCCGCCCGCTTCGTCGCCCTGGGGCTCGCCGCGCTCACGGCGACGGTCCTCGTCGGCGCGGCCTTCACTCTCGCCCTTTCCGGCATCGTCGAGGCCGAGCCCGTCGCCCGGCTGGTCGCCGACGGCCTGGGGCTGCATGCGGCGCTCGGGCTCGGCGGCTGGCTCAGCATCACCGCCGTCGGCGTCAGCTATCGTCTCCTCGCCATGTTCCTGCTCGCGCCGGAAACCGAGCGGCGGACGAGCCATGCGGCCTGGTGGGCGACGGCACTGGCGACCGGCCTCATCGCGGCCTGCCTTCCGCTCGTGCTTCTCGCCCTTTCCGGCGCGGGCCTGCTCTTCGCCGCGGCGCTCCTCCTGTCGCTGGCAGCGGCGCTGCTCTATGGCGGCGATGTCCTGCATCTCTACCGCGCGCGCAGGCGCAAGCAGGCGGAGCTGAACATCCGCGCGACCTTTCCGGCCTTCGCCGCGCTCGCCGTCTGCGTCCTCCTCGTCAACATCCCCACCGTGCGGGAAGGGGACGGCGTCGCGGCGCTCGTCTATCTCTTCGTCTTCGGCTGGCTGACGGGGCTGGGGCTTGCCCAGCTCTACAAGATCGTCGCCTTCCTCACTTGGCTGGAAGCCTATGGGCCGGTTCTCGGCCGCGCGCCGGTGCCGCGGGTGCAGGATCTTGTCGAGGAGGGCCGCGCGCGTATTCTCTTCCTGATATACTACGGTGCGGTGGCCGCCGCCGCGCTGGCGCTTCTTATGGGTGCGGCGGGCGCCTTCCGCACCATCGTGTGCCTGCAGCTTCTCGCGACGCTGGCCCTGATGCGCGAATTCATCCGCACGCGCCGCCTCGCCATCGTGCCGGCGGCGCTGCGCGCGCCGGACGGCGCGGTGCGGCCGCACCTTTTCCTGCCCCTTTCCCTCTCAAGGAGATGACCGATGCCCGATGTTTTAACCGAGATCGCACCGAAAGTCCTCGACGTGCGGCCGATCCTCCAGAACGGCGGCGAGCCGTTCCAGGAGATCATGCAGGCGGTGCGGGAGCTCGCCCCGGGGCAGGGGCTGAAGCTCGTCGCCCCCTTCCGTCCGCAGCCGCTCTTCCGCGTCATGGAGGGCCGCGGCTTCGATCATGAGGCCCGCGAGATCGCGGACGGTCATTGGGAAGTGCTGTTCACGCCGCAGTCGGCCGCATCGGTCGAAACCTCGGCCGATGCCGGCAATCCCGAGACCTGGCCCGATCCCTCCCTCCATCTCGACCTCTCGGACCTCGATCCGCCGGAACCGATGGTGTGCCTCCTCGCTGCCGCGGAGAAGCTGGAGGCGGGCGAGGTGCTCTTCGCGCTGCTCTCGCGCGAGCCGGTGTTCCTGTTCCCCGAGCTCGTCAAGCGCGGCCACCAGTGGGCCGGCAATTTCGACGAGGCCGGCACCGCCTACCGCATCCTCGTGCGGGCCGGCCGGCCGAAGGGGTGAGCGCGATGGAAGACGAGGAAAAGGCCGCGCTCGCGGACGATATCCGCAATGCGCTGCGCATGATCATCGACCCGGAGATCGGCCGAAACATCGTCGATCTCGGCCTGATCTACGATGTCGCGGTGGAGGAGGGCGGCGTGGTCCGTATCACCATGACCACGACGACGCGTGGCTGCCCGGCGAGCGGTTATCTGAAGGAAGCGGTGGGCAATTGCGTCTGGCATGTGCCGGGCGTGGAATATGCCGAGGTGCATATGACCTACGAGCCGCCCTGGACGCCGGACATGATGGACGCATGAACGAGAGACGGCCCGGAGATATCCGGGCCGTTTTCGCCTTCAGAGCGGCGTGCGCCGCTTGCGCGCGAGGATCGGCGCAAATTCGAACGAGAAGAGGCCGAAGGCGATGATCCAGAGCAGGCCGGCGATGGCATAGATCGTGGCGCTCGCATCGGGCAGGATCTCGCCGAGCGGGCGCACCAGCGCGCAGAGGATCAAGGCCGCATAGGCGGCGATCGTCAGGCGCGAGGCCGTCAGCGCATGGCCGGTATGGCCGAGGCTCGCCCGCGTCATCACCGCCAGCATCATGCAGGCGACTCCGCCGACCGAAAGAAGATGCAACACCGATCGCTCCTCCAGGAGGCCGAGCGCGCTGACGCCGATGGCGGCAAGGCCGAGCGGGATGAAGGCATAGGCGGCGTGCAGCACGAGCAGCAGCTTTTCCGGCGCCACCGTCCATCCGCGCCAGCGGTAGAGGCGGACGGCATGCAGGAGGGCGGCGGCAGGGCCGAGCACCGCCGTGACGGGATGGTCCGGCGCGGCCGCCCAGGCGGCGAGCGCCGCCACGCCGGCGAGAATGGCGACGGTGTCGTAGCGGTTGTACGGCACGGGAAAATCCGTGCGGCCGAACTTGTTCAGCCAGTTGCGCGTGAAGCTCGGCACGATGCGGCCACCGACGATCATCACCAGCACGATATAGGCCGAAACGGCAAGGCGCAGCGCCATGTGGTCATGGCCGCCCGCGATCACCGCGACATGGAAGATGCCGTTGGCGAGCGACAGCGCCAGCAGGCCGCCCAGCACCTTCAGGTCCTTCCACTTGCGGCCCGCCACCACTTCGCGCGTGCAGATGGCGAGCAGCACGGGAAGGAACAGCCCGTCGATCACGGCGGCGGCCACCACGCCGATCCCGTCCGTGGCAAGCAGCGCGAGGCGTCCGGCGCACCAGAGGGCGAAGAGGCCGCCGAGCGGCCAGCCCGACACCGGCAGGCGCCCCGTCCAGTTCGGCACGGCCGTCAGCAGGAAGCCGGCGAGCACGGCGGAGGCAAAGCCGAAGAGCATTTCATGCGCATGCCAGTTGGCCGCGCCATAGCCGCCGGCAAGGTCGATCCGCCCGGAGATCGCCGCGATCCACAAGGCCATCGCCACGATGGCCCAGAGGCCGCCGCCGAGGAAGAAGGGCCGGAAACCGTAGGAAAACAGCACCGGCCCCGTGCGGGAAAGGCCGCGCGGGACGGCGCGGCTGACGCGCGCGGCGGGTTGGCTTGCAGTCATGATCGCTGCTCCTTTGCAAATGACCGGTCCCTTCTAGGGCAGGCGCGGTGCCGCTTCTTTGCGAGATGGCAAAGAGCAAATCGGCGCCTGCCAAAATGCCGCAGCAACCTGAAGGGGTAATTTGAGCCAACACAAAGAGGACGGCGCGAATGCTCCTAGAACAGAAGGGACAGGGCGATACACCGCCTCGTCCTTTGAAAAGGAGATAAGGCAATGACTGAGCAGCTTCAGATGACTCGCCGCACGATCCTGGGCGGAGCCGCCTTTGCGGGCGTCCTGACGCCGATCATTGCGGCCTCGATGGCGCATGCCGAGGGCGGCGCGGCGGAAGCCGGCAAGGCCGCACCGGCCGACATCGCCAGGCTGGAGCGGGTGAAGGTCGAGCTGGTCAAGCCGCCCTTCGTCCACGCCCATAGCCAGAAGGCCGAAGGCGGACCCAAGATCTACGAATTCACCATGACGATCGAGGAAAAGAAGATGATCCTCGACGACAAGGGCACGGAAGTCCATGCCATGACCTTCAACGGCTCGGTCCCCGGCCCGCTGATGGTGGTGCACCAGGGCGACTATGTCGAGCTGACGCTCATCAACCCAGAGACGAACGAGCTGCAGCACAATATCGACTTCCATTCGGCCACCGGCGCCCTCGGCGGCGGCGCGCTGACCGTGGTCAACCCGGGCGAGCGGACGGTGCTGCGCTTCAAGGCCACCAAGGCTGGCGTCTTCGTCTACCATTGCGCACCTCCCGGAATGGTGCCCTGGCACGTCACCTCGGGCATGAACGGCGCCATCATGGTGCTGCCGCGCGAGGGCCTGACGGACGGGCACGGCAAGGAGCTGACCTACGACCGCGTCTACTATGTCGGCGAGCAGGACTTCTACGTGCCCCGCGACGAAGCGGGGAACTACAAGAAGTACGACAGCGTCGGCGAGGCCTATGACGACACGCTGAAGGTCATGCGCACGCTGACCCCGAGCCACATCGTATTCAACGGCGCGGTCGGGGCCCTCACCGGCGAGAACGCCCTGAAGGCCGAAGTGGGCGAGAAGGTGCTGATCGTGCATTCGCAGGCCAACCGTGACACCCGTCCGCACCTTATCGGCGGCCATGGCGACTATGTCTGGTCGACCGGCAAGTTCCGCAACGTGCCGGATGTCGACCAGGAGACCTGGTTCATTCCGGGCGGCACGGCGGGCGCGGCCTTCTATACCTTCGAGCAGCCGGGCATCTACGCCTATGTCAACCACAACCTGATCGAAGCCTTCGAGCTCGGCGCGGCCGCGCATTTCACGGTCACGGGCGAGTGGAACGACGACCTGATGACCTCGGTCACGCCGCCGAACGGCGTCTGACGCTCCCCGGTGCGCCCGTCCTTCGGCGGGCGCATCCTTCCGGGCCGCCGCCGGCGGTCCGGTTCCCCATCGGCGCCGTCCCGGACGCCGAACGATCGTCCGGGCACGGTGCAAGGAGGCCATCATGGCTGCATTGACATCGGGCACATCCTGGACGTCGCTCACCCTTCCCGCCCTCTTGCTCGCTGCCCTCGCCGGGGCGCTCGCGGTCAAGACCGACCTCGTCGGCGGCGCGCCGGTTGGCCATGTGCTGGACGAGCCGCTGACGGTGGAGATCGCCCCGCGCAGCTTCACCTATCGCGAGAGCGGCGAGTTCTACCGCGCCGGCTATGCCGTCGACGGGCCGCAGAAGACCGTCACGGCAAGCCGTGCGCTCACCATCATGAAATACCAGGTCACGGCCGCCGATTACGGGCGCTGCGTGGCGGACGGCGCCTGCGCGGCGGCCGAGCCCGGCTTCGCCCCGAAGGACGCCGCCGACACGCCCGCGACCGGCGTCAGCTATGACGACGCGGCCGCCTATGCCGCCTGGCTCAGCGCGCGCACCGGCGAGATCTGGACGCTGCCGAGCGACCGGGACCTCGCCTTCGCCGCCGGGGAACGCTTCCCCGACGATGCGCTTGGCGTCGATATCGACAGCACCAATCCGGCGGACCGCTGGCTGGCGGACTATCGCCGCGAGACGGCGCGCAAGGCCTCGCGCGATCCCGTTCCCCAGCCGCTCGGCCGCTTCGGCGAGAACGAATACGGCCTTGCCGATTTCGCCGGCAATGTCTGGGAATGGACGGCGACCTGCAACCGCCGCGTCAATCTCGACAAAGCGGGCGAGGTGCTGAACGACACCTCCTCCTGCGGCATCTATGTCGCCAGCGGCAAGCACCGCGCGGCGATGAGTTCCTTCGTGCGCAATCCCAAGGGCGGCGGCTGCGCCGTCGGCGTGCCGCCGGACAATGTGGGGTTCCGGCTCGTCAAGGATACCCGCTGGTACGCGCCGCTCCTCGCCGCATTCCGGGCGCGCGGCATCCCGCTCTGAACTTCCGGCGGGCGGCAAGGCGTGATAGAAGCCGGTAACCTTCACGCCGATGACGGCACGCGAGAGGAACGCGACCTTGAAAATCGACCGGACCGTCGTCCGCTCGCTCGCCCTATTCGAGAGGATGAGCGACGAGGATCTCGACAGGCTTCTCGCCCATGCGACCGCGCGCCGCGTGGCGCAGGGCGATGCCGTCTTCGAGCAGGGCCAGCAGGCGGCGAGCTTCTTCCTCCTCCTGCATGGCCGGCTCAAGGTGACGCAGGTGACGGAGGACGGCCAGCAGATCATCGTGCGCGTCGTCCATCCCGGCGATCTCTTCGGCTTCGCCAAGGCCCTGCAGCGGGCGGACTATCCCGGCACCGCGCGGGCGGCGACGGAAAGCGTGATCCTCGGCTGGCCGACGGACCTCTGGCCGCATTTCGTCGAGCAGAATCCCCGCCTTGCCGTCACCGCCATGCAGACGATCGGCCAGCGGCTGGAAGAGGCCCATACCCGCATCCGCGAAATGTCGACGCAGGAGGTGGAGCGCCGCGTCGCCCATGCCGTGCTGCGGCTCTCGCAACAGGCCGGGAGGAAGGAAGCGGATGGCGTGCGCATCGATTTCCCGATCTCGCGGCAGGACATCGCCGAGATGACCGGCACGACGCTGCACACCGTTTCGCGCATCCTGAGCGCCTGGGAGTCCCGCGGCCTCGTCGAGGGCGGCCGGCAGAAATTGCTGATCCGTGATCTGCCCGGCCTTTCATCGCTTGCCGACGGCGCGCGCGACTGAATTGCCCCGATGCGGGTGTATCAAGCTTAAAATTATCGAAGCACATCCGGTTGTGATGCTCTTGCATGGCAATTTAGTAAATCTGTAAACATCAGATCGTTGTATTTTTGCAAATATATCGACAGTTGATATTTATCAATTATAGCAAGACGATGCCGTATAATTGATTATACTTCCTTTTCCGCCTGCGAGTGCTATACTTTACTCAGTGCTCTTGTCGCGGAGGAACGAGGCTTGTCCGAAGTCACGACAGAACATCTGTCGCCGGAGGCTGGAAAGCCGAGCCGGCGCCGTGAATTGATCACCTTCTTCATTCTTGCCTTCGGCATCTGGCCCATCGTCGCGGTGGGGGTGGTCGGCGGCTACGGCTTCCTCGTCTGGATGTTCCAGATCGTCTACGGGCCGCCCGGCCCGCCCGGGCACTGAGGAGCGTCGCGATGAAGCGGGAGGCCTTGTCGAGACGCGATTTCCTGAGCGGCGGGAAGCGGAGCGAAGCCGCCTGCATCCGGCCGCCCGGCATCGTGGAAGACGCGCTTGCTGCCTGCACCGGCTGCGGCCAATGCGTCGAGCATTGTCCGGCCAGCATTATCAGCCTGGCCGATGGCCTGCCGGCGCTCGATTTCACTCTCGGCGAATGCACCTTCTGCGGCGCCTGCGCGGAGCACTGTCCCGAGCCGGTCTTCACGACCGGCCATATTCACCGCTTCGACCACACCGTTTCCTTCGCCGCCACCTGCCTGTCGTTCCAGCGGATCGACTGTCAGGCCTGTCGCGACGTCTGTCCGACGGCGGCGATCCGCTTCCGCCCGGTGCGCGGCGGGCCTTTCGTGCCGGACCTTCTCGCGAGCGCCTGCACCGGCTGCGGCGCCTGCATTTCCGTCTGTCCCGTCGGTGCGGTCGCAGCCGTGCCGCTGAATGCGGAGGCCGTCCATGCCTGAGGCGCGGCGCCATCACATTTCGAGCGCGGTGATCGCCGCCAAGCCCGGCTGCCTCGACAGCGTCCTTGCGGCCCTTGCGGGCTTCGAGAATGTCGAGGTGCACGGCGCGGACAAGGGCAAGATCGTCGTGGTGATCGAAGGGCCGAGCACCGGCGTACTCGGCGATACGCTCATGCGCATCTCCCTCATCGACGGCGTGATCGCCGCCAACATGGTTTTCGAACAGATCTATACGGAAGAGGACGAGGCCGATGGGCAGCGAACTGACGCGGCGTGACATCCTGAAGGCGCAGGCGGCGGGTGTCGCGGCAGCAGCAGCCGGCATCGCGCTGCCCGCCGCCGCCCAGCCCGTGCCGGGCGGCGTGAGCGCGCTGGAGATCAAGTGGGACAAGGCGCCCTGCCGCTTCTGCGGCACGGGCTGCGGCGTCATGGTGGGCGTCAAGGAAGGCAAGGTCGTCGCCACGCATGGCGACATGCAGGCCGAGGTCAACCGTGGCCTCAATTGCATCAAGGGGTACTTCCTCTCCAAGATCATGTATGGCGCCGACCGCCTGACGACGCCGCTCCTGCGCAAGCGGAACGGCGCCTATGCCAAGGACGGCGAGTTCGAGCCCATCACCTGGGAAGAGGCCTTCGACGTGATGGCCGAACAGGCCAAGAAGGTGCTGAAGGAGAAGGGTCCGACCGCGCTCGGCATGTTCGGCTCCGGCCAGTGGACGATCTTCGAGGGCTATGCTGCGACCAAGCTGATGCGCGCCGGCTTCCGCTCGAACAATCTCGATCCGAACGCCCGCCATTGCATGGCCTCGGCCGCCTACGCCTTCATGCGCACCTTCGGCATGGACGAGCCGATGGGCTGCTATGACGATTTCGAGCATGCCGACGCCTTCGTGCTCTGGGGCTCGAACATGGCGGAGATGCACCCGATCCTCTGGACACGCATCGCCGACCGGCGGCTCGGCAACGAGCATGTGCGCGTGGCGGTGCTCTCCACCTTCACCCATCGCAGCATGGACCTTGCGGATATCCCCATGGTCTTCAAGCCGGGCACCGACCTCGTCATCCTCAACTACATCGCCAATCACATCATCCAGTCCGGCCGGGTGAACGAGGATTTCGTCAAGAACCACACGAAATTCGTGCGCGGCGTCACCGATATCGGCTACGGCCTCAGGCCCGACGATCCGAAGGAAACGAAGGCGGCGAATGCCGCCGATCCCGCCAGGACCGAAGCGATCGACTTCGAGGCCTTCAAGGCGCATGTCGCCGAATACACGCTGGAAAAGGCCGTTGAGATGACCGGCGTCGAGGCCGGCTTCCTCAAGCAGCTCGCCGAGCTCTATGCCGACCCGGACCGCAAGGTCATGTCGCTCTGGACCATGGGCTTCAACCAGCATGTGCGCGGCGTCTGGGCGAACCAGATGGTCTATAACCTGCATCTTCTGACAGGCAAGATTTCCGAGCCCGGCAACAGTCCGTTCTCGCTGACCGGCCAGCCGTCCGCCTGCGGCACGGCGCGCGAGGTCGGCACCTTCGCCCATCGCCTGCCGGCCGACATGACCGTGACGAACCCGGAGCATCGCAAGCATGCGGAGGAAATCTGGCGCATCCCGCATGGCATCATTCCGGAAAAACCGGGCTATCACGCGGTTGAGCAGGACCGGATGCTGAAGGACGGCAAGCTCAATTTCTACTGGGTGCAGGTCAACAACAACGTCCAGGCCGGGCCCAACACCGCGAACGAGACCTATCAGGGTTATCGCAACCCGGAGAATTTCATCGTCGTCTCGGATGCCTATCCGACGATCACGGCGATGAGCGCCGACCTCGTGCTGCCGGCGGCCATGTGGGTGGAGAAGGAAGGGGCCTATGGCAATGCCGAGCGGCGCACCCATGTCTGGCACCAGCTCGTGCAGGCGCCCGGCGAGGCGCGCTCCGATCTCTGGCAGCTCGTCGAGTTCTCCAAGCGCTTCACCACGGACGAGGTCTGGCCGGCGGAGATTCTCGCCGCCAATCCCCAATACAAGGGCAAGACGCTCTATCAGGTGCTCTATGCCGAAAGCGACGTCGCGAAATTCCCCATCGACGAGGTGAAGCCGGACCACGACAACAACGAGGCGCAGCATTTCGGCTTCTACATTCAGAAGGGTCTCTTCGAGGAATATGCCACCTTCGGCCGCGGCCATGGCCATGACCTTGCGCCCTATGACACCTATCACGAGGTCCGCGGCCTGCGCTGGCCCGTCGTCGACGGCAAGGAAACGCTGTGGCGCTACCGCGAGGGTTACGACCCCTATGTGAAACCTGGCGAAGGGGTGAAGTTCTACGGCAACAAGGACGGCAAGGCGGCGATCATCGCCGTGCCCTACGAACCGCCGGCCGAATCCCCGGATGACGAATACGACACCTGGCTCGTCACCGGCCGCGTGCTGGAGCATTGGCATTCCGGCTCGATGACCATGCGTGTGCCGGAGCTCTTCAAGGCCTTCCCCGGCGCGCGCTGCTTCATGAATGCGGACGATGCCCGCAAGCGCGGCCTCAACCAGGGCTCCGAGATACGCATCGTCTCGCGGCGTGGCGAGATCCGCTCGCGCGTCGAGACGCGCGGGCGCAACCGCATGCCGCCCGGCGTGATCTTCGTGCCGTGGTTCGATGCCAGCCAGCTCATCAACAAGGTCACGCTCGACGCCACCGATCCCATCTCGAAACAGACGGATTTCAAGAAATGCGCAGTCAAGATCGAACCCGTCGCCTGACCCCTTCCCCAGGGTGGGTTTTCGCTGCCATCGGCGCAGCCGTCATCGCCACGAGCGCCATGGCGCAGATGGTGCCGCAGCTGTCCGGCCCGGATGGCGACAAGATGCAGACCCTTCCGGCCGATCCGCTGCCGAAATGGGTCATCGACGATGTCCGGCGCATGCGCGCCTATCCCGAGCAGCCGCCGATCATCCCCCATTCGATTGACGGCTACCAGCTCTCGGTCAATGCCAACCGCTGTCTCTCCTGCCACAAGCGCGAGTTCTCGCAGGATGCCGGTGCGCCGATGATCAGCATCACCCATTACATGACCCGCGAGGGTCAGATGCTCGCCGACGTCTCGCCGCGCCGCTATTTCTGCACCGCCTGCCATGTGCCGCAGGCCGACCGCAAGCCGCTCGTCGGCAACACGTTCAAGGACATGAGCGAGCTGGGTGTCACGCAGGCGGGAAGTGAATGATGATGGCGCGCATCAAGGCAATCCTGCTCTGGGTATGGACCCTTTTGACGACGCCGGCGGCAACGCTCAGCCTCGCCTTCCTGACACTCGGCGGTTTCGTCGGCGGCGTCATGTTCTGGGGCGCATTCAACACGGCGTTGGAACTGACCAACACGGAAAAGTTCTGCACCTCCTGTCACGAGATGCGGGACAATGTCTATCAGGAGCTGACTAACACGGTGCACTTCACCAACCGCTCCGGGGTGCGCGCTTCCTGTCCGGATTGTCATGTGCCACACCAGTGGACCGATAAGATCGCCCGCAAGATGCAGGCGTCCAAGGAGGTCTGGGGCAAGATCTTCGGAACGATCAACACGCGCGAGAAATTCCTCGACAAGCGCCTGGAGCTTGCCAAGCACGAATGGGCGCGCCTCAAGGCGAATGACAGCCTTGAATGCCGCAACTGTCATTCCGCCGTCGCGATGGATTTCACCAAGCAGACCCAGCGCGCCGCCGACATCCACGCGAAATATCTGCTGACCGGCAAGGCGACCTGTATCGACTGCCACAAGGGGATCGCGCACGAGCTTCCCAACATGGAAGGGGTCGATCCCGGCTGGAAGATGCCGAAGGACCTCGAGGGCCGGGAACTGCCGGCCGCCTCGAACGATGCCATTGGCGATCTGCGCCGCGCCGTCGCCAGCGCGCATGGCATGATGACGTATTGAAGGTCGCCTCGGAGATGGCGGAACCTGCGCCCGGCAGGGCGAAGGCGTCGACGTGTTCGCGTAAGACCGTGATGCGGACGGCTCGCCCCCTTGAAACCGCGATGGCCAACGGGTATCCGACCCCTTGATCCGAAACGCAGAACCATCGACAGGTTGACCGGCATGGCCCCCGACTTTCTCGTAACCCATTCCGGCGGCTTTCATGCGGACGAGCTGCTGTCGAGCGTGATCCTGACGCGTCTGTTCCCCGCTGCCCGCCTCGTTCGCAGCCGGGCGCCCGAATGGATTACGCCGGGTCCGGACAGGGTCGTCTATGATGTCGGCGGCGCCTATGATTCGGATGCCGGGATTTTCGATCATCACCAGCGCGGCGCGCCGCTGCGCGACGATGGCCAGCCGTTCAGCTCGTTCGGGCTGATCTGGCGCCGGTTCGGCCGGGACTTCCTGAAGGACCTCGGCATTCCCGCGTCCGATATCGACGCCCTCCATGCGGGCTTCGACCTCGATTTCGTGCTGCCGGTCGACCTCATGGATAACGGCGCGCTCAGCCCCTCGGCGGCCGGCGCCCTGAGCAAGCTGACCCTGCCGGTCCTTCTGGAAACGCTCAAGCCGGTCTTCGACGACCGGGCGCCGGATGCGGACGACCGGGCTTTTCACGCCGCGCTTTCGATCGCGCGCAGCTTCGTCGAGGCGACCATAGGGCAGGCGGCCGCGAAACTGCGTGCCGAGGCCATCGTCCTCGGGGCGATCGCAGCGGCCGGCGATGGGCGCGTGCTTGAGCTGCCGATGGGAATGCCCTTCCGGCCTGCCATCGTGAAGGCGGGTGCCGACCATCTCCTCTTCGTCGTCCATCCGCGCGATACCGATTGGTGCCTGACGGGCATCCGGCGGTCGAGCGACGGCTTCGAGCTGCGGGCCGATCTTCCGGCGGCCTGGGCCGGCCTGACCGGCGAGGCCCTTGCCGCGGCTTGCGGCGTTGCCGGCGCAACCTTCTGCCACAACGGCCGTTTCATCGCCGCGGCGAAGACCCGGGAGGCTGCGCTTGAAATGGCGAGGATCGCGGTCGCAGCCGCGGTGCAGGAAGATGGGGTTCTCGCCGCGACGTAAGGGCGGCGCCCGTGACATTTGCCGCCCATCGTACCGAGCGGTGGCCGTGTGGGACGTGCATCCGGGTATTTCTACAAGGCTTGAAGCGTTTGCGGATGGAATGCCGCACGGACGCTGCTGAAGCCATGGCTTGCCGGTCACGGAGCCAGATGAGGCAAGCGTGACCGGCCTTCCGCACGCTCCGCTGGCCACCGTTCACCTCTATTCCCCATTCATCGTTCCCAGCGCGCATCGCGGCAGCGAACGGCGCTATTTTGTCGCGTCGCTGGCTGTGTTAAAGTGGTATATTATTTACCTCATTAATAGGAGCGGCCATGGATCAGAACGAAATCCGCAAGCCTCTGGTGTTCTCCGGCGAGAATGTCAGCGGCAGAGATGTCGAGGGAAGCAGCCTTGTGCCGATGCTTGTCGTCGGCCTGATCCTGATCGCGATCGGCTATGCGGCCGTGATGATCTTCGTCTAGGTCGTCAGCATGCGTGGTGCGCGGCTCCACGCAGAGGCCGGCTACCGCTGGGGCGCAGGGCCTGAAGTTGACAGGACGTCGAGGTGCTGTGCGCCGATCGTGCCGTCGGCTTCCACCACGGCCTGCCAGCGCCGGTTTCCGCAGCGCACCGAAAGCCGCCACCGGCCGGCATCCTCTCCCTCGCCGCGCTCGACGCGCGATACGACGAGACCCCGGCGCATGTAGTCGCGAAAAGTCTGCGTCGGCCAGCCGAACCGTTCGGCCAACATGTCCGCCGGTAGCAGGAACTGTCCATCTACATCTCGATTGAGAACGAACGGCGCGGTCATGGGCGCATCTCCACTGGTATCGTCGTTCCCATCATGCCGCCTGGATATCGATGCCGAGCAGCGGGCGAAGCAGGGCCCGGTCCAGCACGATGTCCGCCAGCGTGTATTTGTCGAGAACGGCCAGGAAGGCGCCGAGCGCCTCGTGCAGCATGCCCTTCAGCCGGCAGGCCGGCGAGATGACACAGCGACCGCCTCCGGCCTGCATGCATTCGGCGAGCGAGAATTCCTCCTCCGTCGCCCGCACCAATGCCCCGATGCCGATGTCTTCCGGCTTCTTGCCGAGACGAATGCCGCCGCTACGGCCACGCACGGTTTCGACAAGGTCGAGATCGCGCAGCGTCTGCGCCACTTTGAGGAGGTGGTTGCGCGACAACCCGTAGGCCTCCGCCACGTCGTTGACGGTGCAGACACCGTCCCGCCGGCTGGCGAGATAGATCAGCATGCGCAAGGCATAGTCGGTATGAAGCGTCATCCGCATCGGTATCGTCCGAAGCCGCGGCCGGCATTGAAGTATCTGTCACGCCACTTTTAACGCAACGGCTGCCCCGTTGAAAGAGCAATAGGGTCGCAGCACCGGACCGGTCCGGGTCCGGCGCGCTCCCGTCCCTTTACTGCGCCTGCGGCGGCACGACATGGCGGCGGTTGATGCTCGACGGGCGTCCCTTGATGGAAAGGGCGGTGTCGCGCTTTTCGCGTTCGGCCACGACCTTGCCCTTCGCGACGACACACAGGCGCTCGGCCCGCAGGCGCACCGCCTCGATGGGGTTGCCCGCGTCGAGCACCACGAGGCTCGCCGTCTTGCCGACCTCCAGCCCGAGATGATCGAGCCCCATGATGGCGGCATTGACCTTGGTGACCATGTCGAAGCAGGTGCGCATGTCGGCTGGCGAGGACATCTGCGCGACGTGCAGGCCCATGAAGGCGACGTCGAGCATGTCCGCGGTGCCGAGCGAATACCAGGGATCGAGCACGCAGTCCTGACCCCAGCCGACGCGGATGCCGTGTTTCAGCATTTCCGGCACGCGGGTCATGCCGCGGCGCTTGGGATAGGTATCGTGCCGGCCCTGCAGCATGATGTTGATCAGCGGGTTGGGGATGGCCGAAACCCCGGCCTCGGCGATCAGCGGCAGCAATTTGGAGACGTAGTAGTTGTCCATCGAATGCATGGACGTCAGGTGGGAGCCGGCCACGCGGCCCTGCAGGCCGAGCCGCTGGGTCTCGTAGGCGAGCTGCTCGATATGGCGGGACAGCGGGTCGTCCGTCTCGTCGCAATGCAGGTCGACCATCAGGCCGCGTTCGGCGGCGATCTCGCAAAGCTCGGTGACGGAACGCCTGCCATCGTCCATGGTGCGCTCGAAATGCGGAATGCCGCCGACGATGTCGACGCCGAGGTCGAGCGCGCGGATGGTGTTTTCGCGTGCGTTGGGAGAGCGGTAGAGGCCGTCCTGCGGGAAGGCGACGAGCTGGAGGTCGATATAGGGCGCGATCTCCTTCTTGACCTCGAGCAACGCCTCGACCGCGAGAAGCCGGTCGTCGCAGGTATCGACATGGGTGCGGATGGCGAGCAGGCCCATCGAGACGGCCCAGTCGCAATAGGCGAGCGCCCGCTCCTTGACGGCTTCATGGGTGAGGAGCGGCTTCAGCTCGCCCCAGAGCGCGATGCCTTCGAGCAGCGTGCCGGAGGCATTGATGCGCGGCAGGCCGTAGGACAGCGTCGCATCCATGTGGAAATGCGGGTCGATGAAGGGCTGGCTGACGAGGTTGCCGGTGGCATCGACCACGCGGCCGGCCGCCGCTTCGAGGCGTGGCTCGATGGCGGCGATCTTCTCGCCCTTGATGCCGATATCGGCGACGGTTCCATCGGGCAGCGTACCGCCCTTCACGATCAGGTCGAAACTCATCTTTCGCCTTTCTGGTAGGGGATCATCAAAGCTTTGGGATAGGTGGCGCGGCGCGCGACCAGGATCAGCGCCAGGATCGACAGCGCATAGGGCATCATCAGGAAGACCTGATAGGGCACGATGCCGCCGGATATCTGCTGCAGACGGACCTGGTAGGCATCGAAGGCGGCGAACAGGATGGCGCCGATCAGCGCCTTGCCCGGCCGCCAGGAGCCGAAGACGACGAGCGCGATGCAGATCCAGCCCCGGCCGTTGATCATCTGGAAGAAGAAGGAATTGAAGGCCGAGGTGGTGAGGAAGGCGCCGCCGAGCGCCATCAGCGCGCTGCCGGCGACGACCGCGCCCATGCGGATGCCGGTCACCGAAATGCCCTGTGCCTCGACGGCCGAAGGATTTTCGCCGGCCGCCCTGACGGCAAGGCCGACCGGCGTCCGGTAGAGGGTCCAGGCGACGACCGCGACCGAGAGGAAGGCGAGATAGGTCAGCGGCGTCTGCGTGAACAGCGCCTCGCCGATCACGGGGATCTTCGACAGGCCCGGGACGGGCCACGGCTGGAACGGCTCGATCTTCGGCGGCGACGTTACCTCCGGCAGGAGGAGGCGGTAGGTGAAATAGGTGAGGCTGGTGGCCAGCAGCGTCACGCCGATGCCGACGACATGCTGCGACAGGCCGAGCGGCACGGTGAGCGTGGCATGCAGCAGGCCGAACAGCGCGCCGACGAGGGCGGCGACCACAAGCCCCGTCCAGAGATCGCCGCCGGCATAGACGGTGAACCAGCCGGCGAAGGCACCCGCCGTCATGATGCCCTCGATGCCGAGATTGAGGACGCCCGCGCGTTCGCAGATCAATTCGCCCATGGTGGCGAAGATCAGCGGCGAGGCGATGCGGATGGCGGCGACCCAGAAGGAGGCGGAAAAGAGGATGTCCAGCGCGTCCATGTCACCTCCACCTGATCTTGAAGCGGGTCAGAAGGATCGCGACCACCATCGTCAGCAGCGATGTGGCGACCATCACGTCGGCGATGTAGCTCGGCACCTTGGCCGCGCGGCTCATGGCATCCGCGCCGACGAAGATGCCAGCGACGAAGATGGCGGAGGCGACGACGCCCAGGGGATTGAGCATGGCGAGCATCGCCACGACGATGCCGGTGTAGCCGTAGCCGGGCGAGAGGTCGAGCGTCAGGTTGCCCTTGAGTCCCGACACTTCCGAAAAGCCGGCAAGGGCCGCAAGGCCGCCCGAAAGCAGTGCCGTCTTCATCAGCACGCGGTTGACCGGGATGCCGACGAAGCGCGCGCCCTCGGCATTGTGCCCGACGGCGCGCATCTCGTAGCCGAGCAGGGTCTTCTTCGTGATCACCCAGACGACGGCCGCGGCCGCGATGGCGATGACGAAGCCGTAGTGCAGGCGCTTGCCCTGGATGAGGCGCGGCAACTGCGCCTCGGCGATGACCTTCTGCGATTGCGGCCAGCCGAGCCCCATCGGATCCTTCAGCACGCCGTCGAGCAGCATCGAGACGAAGAGGAGCACGATGAAATTGAGCAGCAGCGTCGTGACCACCTCGTCGACGCCGAACCGCGTCTTCAACACGGCCGGACCGAGCAGGATGAGGGCGCCGGCCGCCATGGCGGCAATCATCAGCACGGGGATCAGGATGAAGGAGGGCAGCGGCAACGCCCCGGTTCCGAGCGCCACGGTGACGATGCCGCCCATATAGAGCTGGGCCTCGGCGCCGATGTTCCACAGCCGCGCGCGAAAGGCGACGGCGATGGCAAGGCCGGTGAAGATCAGCGGCGTCGCGCGCGTCAGGGTCTCCATCAGCGCGAATTGCGAACCGGCGGCGCCCTTGGCGACGAGATAGAAGACCGACAGCGGCGACGCGCCGGCGGTGAGGACGAGGATCGACGTCAGCACCAGCGTCGTGACGATCGCCGCCAGCGGGAACAACAGGGTGACCGCCAAGGACGGCGCGGGTTTCGGCTCAAGCCGCATGATCGCTGTGCTCCCCGCTATGACCCGCCATCAGTTCCCCCAGTTCCCGGATGCTTCGTTCGCCGCGCGCGGACGGCGCGGAAAGACGCCCCGCCGACATGACGGTGATCCGGTCGGACAGCGCCAGGATTTCCTCGAGGTCCTCCGAGATCAGCAGGATCGCCGCGCCCCGGTCGCGCGCCGCCAGCAGCATGCGATGGACATAGGCGACGGCGCCGACATCGAGACCGCGGGTCGGCTGGCTGGCAAGGATGACCGCGGGATCGGGATCGAGCGCCCTGCCGAGAATGAGCTTCTGCATGTTGCCGCCCGAGAGCAGGCGGATGCGCGCCTCCGGCGACGGGCATTTGACGTCGTAGTCGGCGATGATCTTCTCGGCGAAGCGGCGGGCGGCTTTCCAGTCGAGGAAGCCCATGCGGCTGAAGCGCGGACTGTCATAGTGCTCGGCGATCACGTTTTCCGTGACGCTCATGTCGCCGATGGTGCCGACAGCATGGCGATCCTCGGGAATGCGGGCGATGCCGTGGGCAAGCGCGGTTCGCGGCGACCAGTCGGCGACCTCCCGGTCGGCGATGGAGATGCGGCCGCCGGTCGGGCGCCGGATGCCGGAGAGCAGGGCGGCAAGCGCCGCCTGGCCATTGCCCGATACGCCGGCAAGGCCGGTGATCTCGCCGGCCGTGAGGGTGAGCGACACGTCGGCAAGCCCGGCCCCGTTGTGCGGGGCGGTGGAGACGCGGTCGAGCGTGAGCAGCGGCGCGCCGAGTCTCACCGGGCTGACCTCCGCCGGCTTCACCTCCTGGCCGACCATCAGGGCGGCGAGTTCCCTGCGGTCGGTCGCGGCCGTCTCGCGCTCGCCGACCAGCTTGCCGGCGCGCAGCACCAGCACGCGGTCGCTGACCGCCATGACCTCCTGAAGCTTGTGCGAGATGAAGATGATCGACAGGCCCTTGGCGACGAGCAGCTTCAGCGTGCGGAACAGGGCCTCGGTCTCGGCGGGCGTCAGCACCGCCGTCGGTTCGTCGAGGATCAGGATCCGGGCATCGCGGTAGAGCGCCTTCAGGATTTCCACCCGCTGGCGCTCGCCGACCGAAAGGGTGGCGACGGTGGCGGCGGGATCGACGGCAAGGCCGAAGTCGGCGGACAGTTCCTCGATGCGCCGGCGCGCGGCGGACCTGTCGAGCCGCGGGCGCCACAGGCTTTGCGTGCCGAGCGCGATATTCTCCTGCACCGTCATGTTGTCGGCGAGCGTGAAGTGCTGGTGCACCATGCCGATGCCGGCATTAAGCGCTGCGCGCGGATCGCCCGGCGGCAGGGGCGTGCCGAAGGCCTCGACGGTTCCCTCGTCGGCGACATAGTGGCCGAAGAGGATGTTCATCAGCGTCGTCTTGCCGGCGCCGTTCTCGCCGAGAAGGGCAATGACCTCGCCGCGCTTCAGCTCGAAGGAGATCGCATCGTTGGCCCTCAGCGGACCGAAACGCTTGCTGATGCCGGAAAGGCGGAGGACAGGGGTACTGGACACGGCGATACGGACCGAAGAGAACGGTGGGAGGGAATCGCTCGCCCGGGAAGGGCCGCGGTGCGGCCGTCCCGGGCGAAGGCACTTAGCTGGATTTCGGCTCGCTGTCGTCGACCGCGACGGTGAAGGAACCGTCCTTGATCGCCTTTTCCTTCTCCGCGATCTTCGCCTTGATCTCGTCGGGAACCTTGCCTTCGAAGGTGCCGAGCGGCGCGAGCGAACAGCCGCCGTTCTTCATGAAGGAATAGACGCCGTAGTCGTCGGCCTTGAAGGTGCCGGCCTTCACTTCGGCGATCGCCTTGTCGAGGGTCGGCTCGAAGTGCCACAGCGCCGAGGCGGCGACGGTGTCGGGATAGTCGGCCTGCGTGTCGATGACGTTGCCGATGGCAAGCACCTTCTTCTCCTTGGCCGCGTCGGAAACGCCGAAGCGCTCGGCATAGAGCAGGTCGGCGCCGCCGTCGATCTGGGCGAAGGCGGTTTCCTTGGCCTTGGGCGGATCGAACCACGAGCCGATGAAGGCGACCTGGAACTTAGCGTCGGGCGCCACTTCCTTCACGCCCGCCATGAAGGCGTTCATCAGGCGGTTGACCTCCGGGATCGGGTAGCCGCCGACCATGCCGATGTTCTTCGACTTGGTCAGCGCGCCGGCGACGAGGCCGGAAAGATAGGAGGCGTCCTGGATATAGTTGTCGAAGACCGAGAAGTTCGGCAGGTCCGGATCGGGCTTGAAGCTCGAACCCATCAGGAAGGCGACGTCGGGATAGTCACGGGCGACGGCGCGCGCGGCATCCTCGACGCCGAAGACCTCGCCGAGGATGAGTTTGTGCCCGGCCTCGCAATATTCGCGCATGACGCGTTCATAATCGTTGTTGGCGGTGTTTTCCGAATAGACATATTCGATCTCGCCGCGGTCCTTGGCGGCATTCGCGGCCTTGTGGATGCGGCTTACCCATTGCTGCTCGACCGGAACGGTAAAGACCGCCGCGACCTTGATCGGCTCGGCCGCGAAGAGGCGGCTTGGCAAGCCCGCCGCCGCCACGAGCGCGGATGCGCCGGCGGCCTGGATCAGCCGGCGTCTGGAAATGCCGAAATTGCTTTGCATGAACGTCCCCTCTGGTTGATTGCGCGTTTTTGAAATGCGTCTTTTACCGTTTGGTCAATGTAGGGGAAATTCGAAATGGCAGCAATCGGTTGCAGCGGAAGTTCACAGCCGAGACAGCGCCGTCGTGGCGCTCAGGCGGAAGGCAGGAGCCGGTCGCGCAGATAGGCGATGAAGCGCTGGCCGTAGCCGGGGAGCGGCACCGAGGACGGCCAGATCGCCGACATCTCGAAGTCGAGCGGCTTGCCGCGGTGCAGGATGTCGTAGGCGACCAGCCCTTCCACGGGGCCGGTGCCGAGATGGGGCACGACCGCGACGCCGCCGCTGCTGCGGGCAATCGCCAGCAGCGTATGGGGCGAGGAGGATTCCAGCGTCGGCTGCGCGAGGCAGCTTTCCGCCTGGCAGGCGGTTTCGAGCAGCTCGCGGGTGAAATGCCTTCGATTGAGCAGCAGCAGCGGCTGGCGGCAGAGCTGCGCCAGCGTGATGGTCCGGGTCTCGCAGGCGAAGACCGAGGGGAGCGAGAAGGCGCGCACGCGCATCGCGCCGATATCGACGCGGCTGAAGCGGTCGGGCCGCGCGAAATGGCGGGCGTTGATCGCCAGATGCAGCTCGTTGTCGTCGAGCCGGCGGGCAAGCTCCGCGCCGCCGCCTTCCTCCAGCCTTATGTCGATATTGGGATTGTCCTGCTTCCAGGCGGGCAGCACCTCGCTCATATGGCGCTCGATCACCTGGGAGCAGGCGCCGACGCGCAGCAGGCCGCATTCGCCCTCGCGCATCTCGGCGACCGCGTCATGGAGGCGCTTGCTGGCGGCAAGGACGGCCTGCGCGTCGATCAGCAGCCGGTCGCCCTGCACCGAGAGGCGCAAGTTGCGGCCGCTGCGCTGGAAGAGCGTCAGCCCGAGCTCCTGCTCGAGCCGCTGGATCTGCCGCGACAGGGCGGGCTGAGTGAGGTTCAGCCGCTCGGCCGCCGAGGTGACGCTGCCGAGCTGGGCGGTCGTCACGAAACTTTTCAACAGCCGCTCGTCCACCGTCCGTCTCCCGCCAATTCATGCCGATCCTGCATGCATCGCCGAGGGATATTTGCATTGGACGCATGAAGCAAGCTGTGCGTAGGGTGCGGGACCATTAAAATCGAGGTTTCCGATGTCGCAAGCGCCTTCCGTCCGGACGTGGTACGAGAACCAATGGCACGCGGGCGACGTGCGTATTCTCGGCGCCGGCTCGCATGCGACATGGCTCGGCTCGCTGGTGTTCGACGGCGCGCGCCGCTTCGAGGGCGTGATCCCCGATCTCGACCTCCATGCGGAGCGGGTCAACGCATCCGCCCGCGCGCTCGGCCTCCTGCCAACGCTCACCGCCGCGCAGATCATGGAGCGCGTGCAGGAGGGGCTGGCGCATTTCCCGCCCGACGCCGCCGTCTATATCCGCCCCATGTACTGGGCGGAGGAGAGCGATGCGAGCGTCGTCGCGCCCGATCCCGCATCGACGGCCTTCGCCCTCTGCCTGGAGGAGCGGCCGATGGCCGTGCCCGGCGGCTTCACCATCACGACGACCCGTTTCCGTCGTCCGACGCTGGAGACCATGCCGGTCAACGCCAAGGCCGCCTGCCTCTATCCCAACAATGCCCGCATGCTGGCCGAGGCGCGCGCCAGGGGCTTCGGCAATGCGCTGGTCTGCGACACGCTCGGCAATGTGGCGGAGCTCGCGACCTCGAACGTGTTCATGGCCAAGGACGGCGAGGTGTTCACGCCGGTGCCGAACGGCACGTTCCTCGACGGCATCACCCGCCAGCGGGTGATCGGCCTGCTGCGCGCGGACGGCGTTGCGGTGCACGAGAAGACGCTGACGGTCGAGGATTTCCGGGCGGCCGACGAGATCTTCAGCACCGGCAATATTTCCAAGGTCATGCCGGTCCTCGGCTTCGACGACCGCACCTTCGATTATGGCCCGCTCGCCCGCCGGGCGCGGCAGCTTTACTGGGATTGGGCGCATAGCTGACGCCCGAAAGGAGACTTGCCATGAGTACCGTTCGCCTGTGGACCGACGCCGAAGCCGAAGCGAACCCGCGCGTCAAGGCGGTGTTCGACGACATCCGCGCCACCCGCAAGTCCGATTTCGTCAACAATGTCTGGCGGGCGCTCGCCAACCAGCCGGACACGCTGGAGCGCATCTGGTCCGGCCTGAAGGACGTCATGGTCAAGCCCGGCGCGCTCGATCCGGTGGTCAAGGAAATGCTCTATATTGCCGTGTCGGTCGCCAATGGCTGCAGCTATTGCGTCCATTCCCACACGGCGGCGGCCAAGGCCAAGGGCATGACCGAGGACCAGCACGCCGAGCTTCTGGCAGTGATCGGCATGGCCTCGCAGACCAATGCCCTGCTCAACGCGCTGCAACTGCCGATCGATCCGCAGTTCCTGGTCGAGAGCTGAGACATGGCCGCGATCAAGGCAGGCGCGGTCATCGCGCGCCAACCCGGTGGGCCGGACGTCCTGGAATGGACGGAGCTTGCGGTGGAAACGCCCGGCCCCGGCGAGGTGCTGATCCGCCAGGAAGCGGCGGGGCTCAACTTCATCGACACCTATTACCGCTCCGGGCTCTATCCCTGGCCGGGTGACGTGCTCGTGCCGGGCGCGGAGGCGGCGGGCACGGTGGTCGCGCTCGGCCCCGGCGTCGAGACGCTTTCGGTCGGCCAGCGCGTCGCCTATCTGGAGCGCACCGGCGCCTATCGCGAGATGCGCGTCATGCCTGCCGACAGGCTGGTCCCGCTGCCGGACGGGATCGACGCGGCGCTGGCCGCCTCGGTCCTGCTCAAGGGGCTGACGGCGCAGGTGCTGGTGTCCACCGCCGCGCCCGTTCAGGCGGGACAGACGGTTCTTGTCCACGCCGCCGCCGGCGGGGTCGGGCTGCTGCTCGGGCAATGGATCGCCGCCCTCGGCGCGCGCGCAATCGGCACGGCCGGCTCGCCGGAAAAGGCCGAGCTGGCTTTGGCGCACGGATATGACGCCGTGATCGAATACCGCCGCGAGGACTTTGCCGCCCGGGTGGCGGATCTCACCGACGGCGCCCTGTGCCACACGGTCTTCGACGCGGTGGGCAAGGATACCTGGCGCGGCTCGCTCGCCTGCCTGCGCCCGCACGGCCGTTTCGTGAGCTTCGGCCAGGCATCCGGGCCGATCGAAGGCTTCCGCATCTCCGATCTGGCGGCGGGGTCCAGGTCGGCCATCCGGCCCGTCGTCTTCGATTATCTGACGAGCGCCGAAGAGCGCCGCGAGCGCAGCGCCGCGTTGTTCTCGCGGCTTGTCTCGGGAAGCCTTCGCGCCGGTGCGGCGTCCAGCTTGCCGCTGCGTGCGGCGGCGGAAGCGCATCGCGCGCTCGAAGGGCGCGCGACGACCGGATCGACGATCTTGACGATGGATGGATTTTCCGCGTGACGCCCCGTTCCCGCAAAAACCTGTCCGATTCAGTATATAAAAGAAAATCTATAGATATTGTCGGTAGTTAGCTCCGGCAGTATCACCTTAATCCGCGGGCGTGCCCGATCCGAATGCTCTAGACGGAAATCATCAGGTGCCAGCTAGCCGACCCCTGTTCAGGATATTCACGCAGGAAACCATCGTTCTCCTGATGGCGGTGGTGCTGTTCGTCGGTTTTGCCGTGGCGCTTGACGGGTTCACCGCGCCGGCGAACCTCCTCAACATCGTGCGCAGCGTCTCCGTGCTGGGCATCCTCGCCGCCGGCATGGGCATCGTCGTCATCGGGCGCGGCATCGATCTGTCCATGGTCTCGATCATGGCGGTGACGGTCGCCATCCAGCTTCAGCTGTTGCAGGCGGGCTGGTCGCTCTGGTCGGCGAGCGCGCTCGTCGCGGCGATTACCGTCGGGCTCGGCGCGATGAACGGCTTCATGGTGGCCTATGCCGGCGTCTCGGCGCTGTTCGCCACGCTGGCGTCGAGCGCCTTCGTCTTCGGCTTCGTCCGCTCGCAGATCCTCTCGCAGGACGTCATCTACATTCCCGAGACGGCCGAAACGCTGCTCTGGCTCGGCAAGGCCCGCATCCTCGGCCTGCCGCTCGACGTCGTCGTCTTCCTCGCCGTCGTGGCGGTGGCGCTGGTGCTGCTGCGCTGGTCGCGGCCGGGCCGGTTCCTCTACCTGATGGGCGACAATTTCCAGGCCGCGCGCACCATGGGCATCCCCGTGCGCCCGCTGATCGTCGTCTCCTTCGTCGCAAGCGCGCTCCTTGCCTGGCTCGCCGGCATGGCAAGCGCCGTCAGCCTGCAAAGCATGAACACGCGGCTCGTCAATTCGGCCCTGCTCTACGACGTGGTGCTGGTCGTGGTGATCGGCGGCATCGGGCTTTCCGGCGGCAAGGGCGGCATGCGCAATGTGGTCGTGGGGGCGCTGCTGATCGGCATCCTGCTCAACGGCATGACCATCCTCAACCTGCCGAACATCCACCAGAATCTCATCAAGGCGCTGATCCTGCTCGGCGCGATCATCCTCGATGGGCAACTCAACCCCCGCGACGAGCAGACCAGTCAGCAGGGCGACATCTAGAGCATTTCCAGCAAAAGTGCGTAGCGGTTTTGCGTTCGGAAATGCGGAAGAACTCTGGGCGGAGGGCCGCGTGGCCCGATGCCCGTGAACAATGGCAACAATCGCGGCCCGGAGAGGGGCGCATCCTAGCGGAGGCATGACATGAGCAATCTGAGAAAGACACTCCGGCGCGTCGTCCTGGCGGGGGCCTGCCTTGCGGGCGCCGCCATCGGCGCACAGGCGCAGGAAACCAATCCCGGCCCCGAGGCCTATCGCTCGGCGCTGGAAGGCAAGCGCGTGGTGATGGTGCCCATGACCATGGGCTTCGACCTGGCGCAGGGCTGGAACCACTTCATCGGCGAGGAAGTCAAGCAGTTCGGCGGCATCTGGGAAACGCGCGATCCCAACTGGAGCGTCGATGCCGGCGCGCAGGCGATCACCGACCTGATCTCCTCGGCCGAAAAGCCCGACGTGCTGATCGTCCAGACGCCGGACCTCAACTCCTATTCGCGCCTCTTCAAGCGCGCGCAGGAAGCCGGCATCTTCGTCGTACAGCTCGACAACCCGTCGAACTACGCCTCCGACGTCTTCGCCGGCTCGGACTGGAAGCGTCTCGGCGAGCTGGAGACGCAGGCCGTCATCGACCATTGCGGCGAGAATTCCTCCAAGAAGATCGCCGTCATCCAGGGCGACCAGGTGAATTCGTCGAGCCTGGACCAGTGGGCCGGCGTGCAGGCCGTGCTGGAGCGCAATCCGGGCTGGACGGTCGCGGGCACCGCGGATTCCAACTGGGATGCGACGACGGCGCGCAATGCCGCCGCCACCATCCTCCAGCAGCATCCGGACGTCTGCGGCATCGTCGATTTCTGGGATGCGACGGCGCAGGGCACCGCCTCGGCGATCCGCGACGCCGGCCTCAAGGACAAGATTCTCCTCGCCACGACGGGCTCGGGCGAGGCGATCGATTGCAAGCTCATCGAGGACGGCACCTTCGGCGCCATCGTGACGAGCGAGCTGCCGCGCCAGTCGCAGGACGTCGTGGCCGCCATCAAGATCCTGCTCCAGAGCGGCATCAAGCCGGGCGACAGCAAGAACTATCTCTATACGCATGAGATCGCCCGTTCGAAGAAGGATCTGGCGCCGGATACGTGCTGGAGCCAGGCCGCCATCGAGGCCGCCGCCAAGAAGTAATGAAGACAGGGAGGAGGCCGGCCAGCGGCCCGCCTCCTCCGCCCCCATGGAACCGGCCCGAATGACGCTTCGTGAAAGACTGACCCGCCTGCGCTACAACAAGGTGCCCGATCACCTGCTGGGCGAAATCCTGTCAAAAAGCTGGGCCGACAATCTCGTGCCCTTCGCCTTCCTCGTCGTGGTGGTGGCCGCCTTCGGCATTCTCCTGCCGGGCTTCTTCGCGCCGTCGAGCCTTCTCGACACCACCCGCCAGCTCGGCGAATTCCTGATCGTCGTGCTCGGCCTCACGGTCGTCATCATCGGCGGCGGCATCGATCTTTCCGTCGGCTCCATCTTCGCGCTGGGCGCCTTCGCGACCCTCGCCGTCATCTATATCGCCGAGGGGCCGGTGTGGCTGGCCTTCCTCGCCGCGCTCGGGGCCGGCGCGTTGTTCGGCGCGCTCAACGGTTTTCTTGTCGGCTATCTGCGCCTGCGCGCCTTCCTGACCACGCTGGTCACGCTCATCATCGGCCGCTCGATCTACGACATCCTGATCACCACATGGGGTGCCCGCATCCAGAGCTCGCCGGTATTCAACGACACGTTCGACCATATCGGCATGGGCGCCGTCTGGGGCCAGCCGATCAGCGCGCTGATCGCGCTCGCCTTCGCGCTGATCGCCCATCTGGTGATGAGCCGGTCCCGCATCGGCTGGCACTTTACCGCCGTCGGCGGCGCGCGCCGTTCGGCCTTCAATGTCGGCATCAACGTGCGTCGCACGATCTTCCTCACCTATGTCATTTCGGGGGCCGCCTGCGGCCTCGCCGGCTTCCTCTTCGCCGCGCGCCTTTCGGGCGTCGGGCCGGGAACGGGGCTTGGGCTGGAGCTTGCCGCCCTCACCGCCGCCGTCGTCGGCGGCAACAGCCTTGGCGGCGGGCGCGGCTCCATCGCCAAGGGGCTGATGGGCGCCATCGTCGTGCTGCTCATCACCAACGGCCTCATCCGCATGGGCGCGGGCACCGGCACCAGCCAGCTCATCGTCGGGCTGCTGCTGGCGGCCGCCATCGTTCTCGATGTGCGCTGGCTGAAGAACCGCCACAAGGTGCTGTCGGAAGTCTATGTCGCCCCGCTGCACCATGCCATGCAGCCCGCCCAGTCGGCGCTGCCGGGTTCCGGCACCGCCTATGCTTTGAACGATGCGCTGGCCTCGGCCGAGCCCATCGCGCTCGGCACGGTGGAGGGGCCGGAGGACGTGATCCTCGACGCCGACGACAATCTCTATGCCGGCACGCGCCACGGCGAGATCGTGCGCTGGTTCGCGCCGGACTATACCCGCTCCGAGGTATTCGCCCATATCGGCGGCTTTCCGCTCGGCCTCGCCATGGCCCGCGACGGGCAGATCGTCTCCTGCGTCGGCGCCATGGGGCTCTACGGCGTGGCGAAGGACGGCGAGGTGCGCGAGCTCTCCACCGAAACGCGCCGCTCGCTGTTTTCCGTCGTCGACGATGCGCGCCTGCGCGATCCCAACGACTGCGACATCGGCCCGGACGGGCGCATCTGGTTCACCGATTCCACCACGCGCTACGATGCCCATGACTGGGCGCTGGATTCCATCGAGAGCCGGCCGACCGGCCGCCTCCTCGTCCACGACCCGAAGACCGGCAGGACGCGCACGGTGCTGAAGAACCTGCGCTATGCCAACGGCGTCTGCCTTTCCCATGACGGCCAGTCGCTGCTGATCGCCGAAAGCTGGGCCTGCTCGGTGCATCGCTACTGGATCGCCGGGCCGAAGGAAGGCCAGCTCGAAACGGTGATCCGCGACATGCCCGGCTATCCCGACAACATCAACCGCGCCTCGGACGGCACCTACTGGATGGCATGGCTCGGCATGCGCACGCCGAGCTTCGACCTGGCGCTCCGCCACCCCGCCATGCGCAAGCGCATGACGCGCAACCTGCCGCAGGACGACTGGCTCTTCCCGAACATCAACACCGGCGGCGTGGTGAAATTCGACGAGACGGGCGCCATCGTCGCCACCCTCGGCGATCTCGGCGGCGCGGCCCATCCGATGGTCACCTCCATGCGCGAGCACAAGGGCTGGCTCTATATCGGCGGCATCCTCAACAACCGCATCGGCCGCATCCGCCTGCCGGGTGCCGATCCGGACTGGACGAGCTGGAATTCCTACTGGGGAGACAGGGCATGACGCTTCTCGACCGCCTGCTCGACCCGTTCCGCGGCGAAGCCGTCACCATCCCGCCCTATGACGGCGCGTGGAAACCGAATACGCAACTGGAAACGGCGGCGCACGTTGCCGCTCTGCCGGAAGTCGACAATCTTGTTGAGGATAGCGAGGGAACGATCTGGCTGACCGGCGGCCCCGTGCTCTACCGGCTGGAGGACGGGAAGGCCAAACCGGCCGAGACCTTCGCCGCGCCCATCACCGCGCTTTCGGCCCTGCCGGGCGGCGGGCTCGTGGTGGCGCTGGCCGATGGCGGCCTGATCCTTCGCCGCGATGGCGCAAGCCGGGATCTGCGCCCGGCCTTTCCCGCCGCCGTCTCGGCGACGGCGCTGCTGGCGAACGATGATGGCACTTTGCTGGTCGCGCAGGGCTCGGCCAGCCACGCCGCCACGCAATGGGTGCCGGCGCTGATGCGCAAGCGCCGCGACGGCGCCGTCTGGCGGCTCGACCTTGCCGGCGGCACGGCGGAGCGGATCGCGGGCGGGCTCGCCTTCCCGACCGGGCTGGCGCGCGACGAGGCCGGCGCGCCGGTGGTAGCCGAGGCCTTCGCCCATCGGCTCGTCGCCCTCGGCGGCCGGCCGCGTACCGTCCTCGACCGCATCCCCGGCTATCCGGGCCGGCTTTCGCCGGCGCAGGGCGGCGGCTGGTGGCTGCCGGTCTTCGCCCCGCGCAACCGGCTGATCGAGCTCGTGCTGCGCGAGGATCGTTTCCGCGCCGACATGATCGCCACCGTGCCCCAGGATTACTGGATCGCCCCCGCTCTGCGCTCGGGCGAGAGCTTCCTGGAGCCTCTGCAGCGCGGCGGGGTGCGCACGATGGGTGTGCGCAAGCCCTGGGCGCCGGCGCGGTCCTATGGCCTCGTCGCCCGGCTGGACGCGGCGTTCCGCCCGCTCGCCAGCCTGCATTCGCGCGCCGACGGCCAGCGCCACGGCGCGGTCTCTGTGCTGGACCTGCCGCAGGCGCGGCTGGTCGCGCTGAAAGGGGCGGGCGAGATCGTCGATATCCCGAGCCGGGAGGCCCAGCCATGACAGCAATCCTCGAAGCGCGCGCGCTGACCAAGGCCTTCCACGGCA
This sequence comes from Shinella sp. 1A1, assembly GCF_055379515.1. Taxonomy (NCBI): domain Bacteria; kingdom Pseudomonadati; phylum Pseudomonadota; class Alphaproteobacteria; order Hyphomicrobiales; family Rhizobiaceae; genus Shinella; species Shinella sp. 1A1. The sequence continues at coordinate 1,379,600 of NZ_AP039672.1, read as the reverse complement.
ATGTCGCGGTGGATGCGGTGGATTTCACGCTCGAGGCGGGCGAGGTCCATGCGCTGCTCGGCGAGAACGGGGCGGGCAAGTCCACCTTCAGCAAGCTCCTGGCCGGCGTCTATCCGCCCGAGGGCGGCGAGATCCTCTATCAGGGGGAGCCGTTGCGGGCCGAAGGGCCGGCGGAGGCGTTGCGCCGCGGCATCGCCATGGTCTATCAGGAAACCAGCCTCGTGCCCTCGATGACCGTGGCGCAGAACCTGTTCCTTGGCCATGAAAAGGTGTTCAACCGCCTGCGCGGCATCACCATCGCGGCGCAGCAGTTCCTGCAATCGCTGAACTTCACCGTGGACCCGACGGCGCTGGTCTCCAGCCTCGGCGCGGCCAAGCGGCAGATGGTCGAGATCGCCCGCGCGGTGCGGCTGAATGCCAAGGTCATCATCTTCGACGAGCCGACGGCGACGCTGACGCCCGAGGAGCGGCGGCACTTCTTCTCGCTGATCGACCGCCTGCGCGCCCGGGGCGTCGCCATCATCTTCATCACCCACGCGCTGGAAGAGGCGCTGCAGATGTCCGACCGCATCACCGTCATGCGCGACGGCAGGAAGGTGCTGACGGAAAAGGCCGGCGACCTGACGCAGGCGCGCATCGTGCAGGCGATGGTCGGCCGCGAGCTCGCCACCGAGTTTGCGCCGCGCACCCGCACGCGGCCGGCCGGACAGCGTGTGCTTTCGGTCGAGGACGTCTCGATGGGCGCGCTCGTCCGCAACACGTCCTTCTCGGTCTTCGCCGGGCAGGTGACGGGCCTTTTCGGCCTCGTCGGCTCCGGCCGCACCGAGACGGCCAAGATCGTCGCCGGCGTCTTCAAGCGCGACTTCCTGCGCGGCGGCGCCATCGAGTACGAAGGCCGTCCCGTGCGCTATGCCACGCCCGGTCCGGCGGTCGCCGACGGCATCGTTTATGTGACCGAGGACCGCAAGCTCGAAGGCTTCTTCGAGAACATGTCGATCGCCGAAAACCTCTATGCCGGGCTGCTGGCGGCCGGGCAGAACCGCTTCCCCTTCGTCTCCATGGCGGAGATGAAGGCGCTGGCGGAGGAATGGACCGACAGGCTCGCCATCCGCTCCATCGGCGGGGAGGCGCGCGTTGTCGAGCTTTCCGGCGGCAACCAGCAGAAGGTGGTGATCGGCAAGGCGCTGATCCAGAAGCCGCGGCTCATCATCTTCGACGAGCCGACGCGGGGCGTGGATGTCGGCGCGGTCGCCGAGATCCACGCACTCATCCAGCGGCTGGCCGACGAAGGGCTGGCCGTGGTGGTGATTTCCTCCTACCTGCCGGAAATCCTCTCCCTCTCCGACCGTATCCTCGTCGCAAGGCAGGGCCGGGTGGTGGAGGAATTCTCGCCCATCGACGCGTCGAGCGAGAGCATCATGTACGCCGCGGTGCACTGAACGGCGCGACGCGCCGTCAGGGCACCGCGTCCTTCCCGCCATCTCGCCGCTGGCCCGGCCGCATGGCGAGCCTGCTATGGACATTCGTGTCGGCGGCAAGCTAGACGACACGAACCAATGCGCCGATAACAGGAGCATCGGGCAGGCAATGGTGGGGTTTCGTGGCGGTTACGATCAAGGATATTGCGAGACGGGCCGGGGTCTCGACCGCGACGGTGTCGAAGGTCCTGAACCGGAAGGATTCGGTGATCGGGGACGAGACGCGGCAGAAGGTTCTGTCGCTCGCCCGTGAACTGAACTACACGCCGAATTCGCTGGCGCGCTCGCTCGTCACGCGCAAGTCGCATGTCATCGGCATCATCGTTCCCGATATCCTCAATCCCTATTTCACGGAGCTGGTGCGCGCCTGCGACGACGCCGCGCGCCTGCGCGGCTACACGACCCTCGTCTGCAATTCCGAGGGCATAGCGGAGATCGAGACGGCGCACCTCACCTCCTTCGGGGGGCACCGCGTGGATGGCGTCCTGCTCGCCGCCAGCGACGTCATTCCCGACACGGAGCTTCTCGATGCCCTGCGCATCCCCGTCGTCTGCATGGACCGGGAGATCGGCCCGGTGGCGCAGCTCGTCGCGACGGTCGATACCGACTATCGCAGCGGCGCCTTCCAGGCGACGCGCCATCTGATCGAAAAGGGCCATACCCGCATCGCCTTCCTCAGCGGTGCGCCGCATCGCTCGAACACGCAGATCCGCCTTTCCGGATACAGGGACGCGCTCGCCGAAGCCGGCATTCCCTTCGATCCCGAGCTGGTGCGCTGCAAGGAATTCCAGCACAGGTTCGGCCATCAGGCCACGCTGGACCTCATCGACAGCACCGATTTCACGGCGATCTGCTGCATGAACGACATGCTGGCCATCGGCGCGATGGTCGCCCTGCGCGAGCGCGGCCGGCGCGTGCCGGAGGATTGCGCGGTGATCGGCTTCGACAACATTTACCTCTCTCCGCTGCTGGAGCATCCGCTCTCGACCGTGGACCGGCGCATCGCCCATTCCGGCCGCGTAGCGACGAATGCCCTCATCGATTTCCTCGAGGATCCTGACCGCAAGGGCGAGGCCATCACCATCATGCCCACGGTGGTCAGCCGCACCACGACCTGACGGAGCGGGATGCTTCCGATGGCGTTCAAGTGCCCGTGTCATGGCACCTATGAAATTGTCTCACATCCACATTCAGGCACCGTTATTTAGCCCGCGCTACGAGAGGCCTTGACGGGATGGCTTTCGCCAAAGTACACGTTTACCTTCGCTTAGGTACACGTTTAACTAACGCGGAAACGGTCGGTTTTCTGTTGACAGCGAACAGCCCGACCGTCATATGTATAGACATTAAGATCGGTCTCGCCGGCGCTGCATGCCCCGGCATCCAGGGAGGGGAATGACAATGCTGAAACATCTGATGGTGACGGTCGCCTTGGCGGCGATGACGGCGGGCGCGGCGGCGGCCGATTTCAACCCGGCGATCGTCTACGGAACGAGCGGCAAGTTCGACAAGTCGTTCAACGAGATGGCCTATACGGGCGCGGAAAAGTTCAAGGCGGACACCGGCTCCAGCTACCGCGATTTCGAGGCGCAGGCCGATTCCCAGGCGGAGCAGGGCATCCGCAACTTTGCCAGCCGCGGCTTCAGCCCGGTCATCGTCACGAATTTCGGCTACAAGGACCAGCTCGCCAAGGTCGCCAAGGAATTCCCCGACATCGACTTCGTGATGCTCGATGACGTGGTCGACCTTCCCAATGTCCGCTCCGTCACCTTCAAGGAAGAGCAGGGCTCCTACGTGGTCGGCCTCATCGCGGCGCTCTCCTCCAAGAGCAAGGCCGTCGGCTTCATCGGCGGCATGGATATCCCGATCATCCGCAAGTTCGGCTGTGGTTTTGCACAGGGCGCGGCGGCCGGCGGCGCGACCAACATCATCCGCAACATGACGGGCACGACGAACGCCGCCTTCAACGACCCGGTCAAGGGCGGCGAGATCGCGGCCTCCCAGATGGGCCAGGGCGCGGACGTCATCTTCGCCGCGGCCGGCGGCACGGGCATTGGCGTCCTCCAGAAGGTCGCGGATGCCGGCAAGTTCGCCATCGGCGTCGATTCCAACCAGAACTACATGCATCCGGGCGTCATGCTGACCTCGATGGTCAAGCGCGTCGACGTTGCGGTCTACAATGCGCTGAAGGATGCCAAGGAAGGCCACTTCACCGGCGGCGTGCAGTCGCTCGGCCTTGCCGAGAACGGCGTCGACTGGGCGCTGGACGAGCATAACCGCAGCCTGATCACCCCCGAGGTTGAGGCGGCCGCCAGGAAGGCGAAGGACGAGATCGCCGCCGGCACCCTTAAGGTCCATGACTACATGTCGGACGACAAGTGCCCCCTCTGAGGAACGGTGGGCAGGCGTTAAGGCGCCTGCCCTTCCAAGCATAGTCTGGAGGAGGCCATGGCAGCAGAAATCGGCTCCGCGCGGCATGTGCTGGAGCTTTCCGGCATCAACAAGGGCTTCGGCCCAGTCGTCGCCAACAAGGACGTGAACCTCTCGGTCAAGGCCGGCAGCATCCACGGCATCGTCGGCGAGAACGGCGCCGGCAAATCGACCCTGATGTCCATTCTCTATGGCTTCTATCAGGCCGATTCCGGCACGATCCGCATCGACGGAAGGGAGGTCGGGATTCCCGACAGCCGCGCGGCGATCGCCCATGGCATCGGCATGGTCCACCAGCACTTCAAGCTGGTCGAGAACTTCACCGTTCTGGAAAATATCATCCTCGGCGCGGAAGAGGGGGCGTTCCTCTCCTCCAGCCGGCGCAAGGCCCGTCTCGAGCTTCAGCGCCTTGCGAAGGAATACGAGCTGCAGGTCGATCTGGAGGCGGTCACGGAAGACCTGCCGGTCGGCGTCCAGCAGCGCGTGGAAATCCTCAAGGCGCTCTATCGCCAGGCGCGCATCCTCATCCTCGACGAGCCGACGGGCGTGCTGACGCCGAGCGAAGCCGATCACCTGTTCCGCATCCTCCGGCGCCTGCGCGACGAGGGCAAGAGCGTCATCCTCATCACGCACAAGCTGCGCGAGATCATGGACGCGACGGACACGGTGTCGGTCATGCGGCGCGGCGAACTGATCGCCACCGCCTCGACGGCGTCGATGACGAAGGAAAGCCTTGCCGAGCTCATGGTCGGCCGGCGGGTGCTGCTGCGCGTCGACAAGTCGCCCTCGCAACCGGGCGAAGTCGTCTTCGACGTGAAGGGGCTGAACGTGCGCGACCAGCGCGGCGTGCGCATGGTCAAGGACGTCTCACTGTCCGTTCGCGCCGGCGAGATCGTCGGCATCGCCGGGGTCGCCGGCAACGGCCAGACCGAGCTTCTCGAGGCGCTGGCGGGAAACCGCGTGCCGGACTCCGGCACGGTCCGCCTCAACGGCGAGGAGATCGCCGCCGACCCGTTCAGGCGCCGCGCGGCAGGGGTCGCCCATGTGCCGGAGGACCGGCACGCCATCGGTCTCATCCTGTCCTTCCCGCTGCGGGAAAATGCCAGCCTCGGCTATCACCGCCGGCCGGAATTCGGCACGAGCCCGATGCTGAAGCGCTCCCAGCTCCAGCACTATGCGCAGGACTATATTTCCGACTACGACATCCGCCCGCCCAATCCCGATCTGCGCACCTCGCTCTTTTCCGGCGGCAACCAGCAGAAGATCGTGCTGGCGCGCGAGATCGAGCACGATCCCGAAATGCTGCTGGTCGGCCAGCCGACGCGCGGCGTCGATATCGGCGCCATCGAATTCATCCATCGACGGCTGATCGAGTTGCGCGACCAGAACAAGGCGATCCTCCTCGTTTCGGTGGAGCTCGACGAGATCAGGGCGCTCTCCGACCGCATCCTCGTCATGTTCGACGGCGCGATCGTCGGGGAGGCGAGCCCGGATGCCTCGGAGCGGGAACTGGGCCTGCTCATGGCCGGCGTCACGCAAGAAGATCAGGGGAGAGGCTAAGGTGGCCAGCTTTCTCAACATAAGGCAGATCGTCGATTTCGCGATCCTGCCGCTCATGAATGTCGCCGTCGCGCTCCTGATCTCGGGGCTGGTGGTGCTCTTCGTCGGCCAGAACCCGCTGGAGGCGGTGGGCTATCTCGTCAGCGGCGCGCTGGGCTCGGGCGAGGGGATCGGCTTCACGCTCTACTTCGCCACCAGTTTCATGTTCACGGGGCTGGCGGTCGCGGTGGCGTCGCATGCCGGCCTCTTCACGATCGGTGCGGAAGGGCAGGCCTATCTCGGCGGCCTCGGCATCGCGCTCGTGTGCCTGGCGCTCGACAAGATCGTTCCCTGGTACGTGACGCTCGTACCCGCGGCGATGGCCGGCATGCTGTTCGGCGCGGCCTGGGCCTTCATTCCGGCCTATCTGCAGGCGAGGCGCGGCAGCCATCTCGTCATCACGACGATCATGTTCAACTTCATCGCCTCGTCGGTCATGATCTACGTGCTCGTCAACCTGATCAAGGAACCGGGCAGCATGGCGCCGCAGACGCGCCTCTTCGATGCCGGCGGCCTCGTGCCGAAGCTCGGCGAGATCCTGCCCGTCGATATCGGCACGGCGCCGCTCAATATCAGCCTGTTCATCGCCATCGCGGCCGCCGTCTTCGTCTGGGTCCTCATCTGGAAGACCAAGCTCGGCTTCGAGATCCGCGCGACGGGCGCCAATCCCGCGGCGGCGCGCAATGCCGGCATCGGCTACGTCAAGATCACCATCGTCTGCATGCTGATCTCGGGCGCGCTGGCGGGCCTTGCCGGCGTCAACATCTTGATGGGGGACCTCGGCAAGCTGCAGCTCGATTTCCCGGCCGGCATCGGCCTGGTCGGGGTGGCGGTCGCCCTCATGGGGCGCGGCCATCCGGTCGGCATCGCGGTCGCCTCGGTCCTCTTCGGCGTCCTCTACCAGGGCGGCGCGGAAATCTCCTTCTGGATGCCGAACATCACGCGGGAGCTGATCATGCTCATCCAGGGGCTGGTCATCCTCTTCGCCGGGGCGCTCAGCCTGATGTTCCGGAGCTCGGTTTATTCACTGGTCGATCTCTTCCGCTTCTCGAAACGGGAGGCCTGAGCGATGCAGGAATTTCTCACCACAGTCATCCTCCTGCTGAGCTCGACGCTCCGCCTGTCGGTGCCGCTCGTCCTGTGCGGGCTTGCCGGCCTCTTCTCCGAGCGCTCCGGCGTCTGGGATATCGGCCTCGAAGGCAAGATGCTGTTTGCGGCCTTCGCCGCGGCGGCGGCCGCCTACCAGTTCGATTCCGCCTGGGTCGGCCTCGTCTTCGCAATCCTCGTCGCCGTCCTTCTCAGCCTCATCCACGGCTTCGCCTCGGTGACGCATCAGGGCAACCAGATCATCTCCGGCGTGGCGATCAACTTCATCTCGTCGGGCCTGACGGTGCTCCTCGCGGTGGGCTGGTTCGCGCTCGGCGGCAGGACGCCGCAGCTCCAGCCGGAGGCGCGCTTTCCCACGGTGATTTTGCCCTTCGCCGAGGAGATGCGTTCGGTTCCGGTCCTCGGGGCGATCTATGCCGACCTCATTTCCGGTTACAACATCCTCGTCTACGTCGCCTTCGCCGCCGTGCCGGTAACGTGGTGGGTCTTCCACCACACGCGGTTCGGCCTCCGCCTTCGCGCCGTCGGCGAAAACCCCGCCGCGGTCGATACGGCCGGCATCTCCGTGGACTGGCTGCGCTACCGCGCGCTGCTCTGCGGGGCGATCCTCTGCGGCATCGCCGGGGCCTATCTCTCGATCGCCCAGTCGGCGGGCTTCGTGCGGGAAATGTCCGCCGGCAAGGGCTACATGGCGCTGGCGGCGCTGATCTTCGCCAAGTGGCGGCCGGTTCCCGTCCTCTTCGCCTGCCTTCTCTTCGGCTTCCTCGAAGCCCTGTCGATCCGCTTCCAGGCCTTCGATTTCGGGCTGGGGCCGGCGCTTTCCACCCAGATCGTCCAGTCTCTCCCCTATGTCCTCACGGTGGTTCTGCTGGCCGGCTTCATGGGCCGCGCCATTCCCCCGAAGGCCGGCGGCATACCCTATACGAAAGAGCGTTGAATGACCGAACGTATTATCATCGATTGTGATCCCGGCGTCGACGACGCCGCCGCCATCCTGCTCGCCTTCGGGTCGAGCGAGGTCGAGATCCTCGGCATCACCGCTGTCGCCGGCAATATCCCGCTCGAAAAGACGGAGGCGAATGCGCGGCTGATCTGCGAGCTCGCCAACCGGACGGATATTCCCGTCTTCCAGGGCTGCGGCCGTCCGCTGCTCTATCCCGAACGCGCCGGCGTCACCGTGCACGGTGAAGACGGGCTCGGCGATATCGGCCTGCCGAAGCCGGCCTCCGCGCCGGCCGAACGCTCTGCCGTCCAGTTCATCATCGACCAGGTGCGTGCCGCGCCAGGCGAGGTGACCCTTGCGGTGCTCGGCCCCATGACCAATATCGCGGTCGCCCTCTCGATCGATCCCGGCATCGCGCCGCTGATCCGGCGCATCGTCTTCATGGGCGGCGCGGCCTTCTGCCCGGGCAACATCAAGGAGCGGGCGGAGTTCAATTTCTATTTCGATCCCCATGCCGCCCAGGCGGTCGTGGCCTCCGGCGTTCCCATGGTGATGTTCGGCCTCGACGTCACCCACAAGGCGATCATCACGCAGGAGCGGACGGCGCGGCTGAAGCGCCTCGGCAGGGTCGGCGGCATCATCGCCGACATGCTGAACGCCTATGGTGCGGGCGATCCCTGCCTGCACGATCCCTGCGTCATCGCCTATCTGATCGAGCCGGAAATCTTCTCCGGCGTCGAAGGCTTCGTCGAGGTCGATTGCGTTTCGCCCCTCGCCATAGGCCAGAGCGTCGTCAGCGTCACCAAGCGGGAGCTGGCCGGCCGTGCGCCGAACTGCCTGGTCATGACCGATGTCGATCACGACCGGCTGTTCGCCCTCCTCGAAGAGCGCTACGCCCGCGTGGAGCTGGAAGCCGCATAGGCTGCGGTTCGAGGCCGAGCCGCCCTCCCGAAGCGGCCGGTCTGTTCCGTCTTGCCTGCAATTCGCCGGCCGGGTTGATCAATCGGCGCGCATATCGGGGGATTCCTATTTGCCGGCAGGCGAACTATGACTTTGCCATGGAAGATTCGGCGAAGATTCGTTTTTCACGTCGCGGCGGACCGCTCCTTGGCAAAGCCGCCGTGTTGGCGGTGGTCACGGTGATGGCGGCGGCGGGATGTACGACGCGCCCCGGCGTGGGTGTCGCCACGATGTCGGCAATCGTTCCGGCTTCGAGCGCACTGGTCCTGCCTGCACCGGGCACCTATTCCATCGTCAGCGTCGTCCAGCGGCAATATACCAATGCCGTCGAACAGCAGGTCGCCCTGTCGACATCCGCGACGACCTCCGGGCAGAATTTCCTGAGCATCCAGGCCTTCGGCCCGGCTCAGACGGTCGCGATGCCCGCTGGCACGCTCGCCTTCAAGCCCGTTCGGCATTCGGCGATCCGGGCGGAGATCCGCACCTATTTTCCCGGCCGCAGCCTTCCGATCTCCAGCAACTTCGTGCGCAACGGCTACGGGCCGTTCGGCTATGCCTACGGCCGTGGCGCGGGCGACGACGGGTGCCTCTACGGCTGGCAGCAGATCCGGTCGGACGTTGCCGACCGCGACAGGATGCGCGACCTCGGCATGATCCAGATTCGCCTGCGCGTCTGCCAGGCGGGGGCTTCGGAAAAGGATCTGGTCGAGATGATGTATGGCTACACCATCGTCGGCGGCTTTTCCGGCGCGACATGGAATCCCTACGGCACTCCCGCTTCCGTCGATAGTCAGGTCGGCGGCGGGGAGCCGCTGCGTGTTCCTTTCGAGGAGCGCAAGGTGCCTGTCGCGGCCCGCACGCAGCAGCGCGTGCCGGCGACCCATCGGGCCGAGGAGAGCACGCCCGTTCGCAAGGTTGAGGCGACCGATACCAGTAATGGCGTGATCGTTCCTTCTCCGACGGGTGGGACGGCGGCATCGGAAAGCGAGGCCGTCGTGGTGCCGTCGCCCGTCTGCGTGACCGGCGCTGCGGGTTCGGCGACCTGCAAGTGACGCAAGGCATTTGCGCCTAATTTTTCCTTAAGGATATGGCGGATAAGGTCTTCCCGTACGCGCTATGACGGCGAAGGACGGTGCATGAGATATACCGGTACGATCATGCTGTGGGCACTCGTGTCCGCGCTCGTGATCCTCGTAATCACACTACCCATCAATCTGCAGACGCAGCTTATCGCCAGCATTGCCGTGGTCACGTTCATGGCGGTGATCAAGGTGCTGCGCGCCGAGGGCATCTGGCGACTCATCGCGCTCGCCTTCGGCACCGCCGTGGTGCTGCGCTATGTCTACTGGCGCACGACGAGCACCCTGCCGCCGCTAAACCAGCTCGAGAACTTCATTCCCGGCTTCCTGCTCTACCTTGCGGAAATGTACAGCGTGCTGATGCTGGCGCTCAGCCTCTTCGTCGTCGCGATGCCGCTGCCGCCGCGCAAGAGCCGCATGGCCGATGAGGGCCGGCTCCCCTCCGTCGACGTCTTCGTGCCCAGCTACAACGAGGATGCCGCGCTCCTCGCCAACACGCTCGCCGCCGCCAAGGCGATGGACTATCCCGCCGACCGGTTCACGGTATGGCTGCTCGACGACGGCGGCACGGAGCAGAAGCGCAATGCCACGGCGGTCGTCGAGGGCCAGGGTGCGCAGGCCCGGCACCGCGAGTTGCAGGCGCTCTGCCAGGATCTCGGCGTCAACTATCTCACCCGCGCCCGCAACGAGCATGCGAAGGCCGGCAACCTCAACAACGGCATGCAGCATTCGACCGGCGAGCTCATCGCCGTCTTCGACGCGGACCACGCTCCGGCGCGCGATTTCCTGCGTGAAACGGTCGGCTATTTCGGCGACGATCCCAAGCTCTTCCTCGTCCAGACCCCGCACTTCTTCCTGAATCCCGACCCGCTGGAGCGGAACCTGCGCACCTTCGAGACGATGCCGAGCGAGAACGAGATGTTCTACGGCATCATCCAGCGCGGCCTCGACAAGTGGAATGCCGCCTTCTTCTGCGGCTCGGCGGCGGTGCTGCGGCGCACGGCGCTCAACGAGGCGGGCGGTTTCAGCGGCCTATCGATTACCGAGGACTGCGAGACGGCGCTGGCGCTCCACTCGCGGGGCTGGAACAGTGTCTATGTCGACAAGCCGCTGATCGCCGGCCTGCAGCCCGCCACCTTCGCCAGCTTCATCGGCCAGCGCAGCCGCTGGGCGCAGGGCATGATGCAGATCCTGCGCTTCCGCTTCCCGCTCTTCAAGAGCGGGCTCTCGGTGCCGCAGCGCCTCTGCTACATGTCCTCGACGCTGTTCTGGCTGTTCCCGTTCCCGCGCACGATCTTCCTCTTCGCGCCGCTCTTCTATCTCTTCTTCGACCTGGAGATATTCACCGCCTCCGGCGGCGAGTTCCTCGGCTATACGCTGGCCTACATGCTCGTGAACCTGATGATGCAGAACTATCTCTACGGCTCGTTCCGCTGGCCGTGGATATCCGAGCTCTACGAATATGTGCAGAGCGTGCATTTGCTGCCGGCCGTCGTCTCCGTGATGCTCAACCCGACCAGGCCGACATTCAAGGTCACGGCGAAAGACGAATCGATCAAGGTGGCGCGGCTATCGGAGATCAGCCGGCCGTTCTTCGTGATCTTCGCCGTGCTGTTCATCGCCTTCCTGATGAGCGTCTACCGCTTCTATTCGGAACCCTACAAGGCGGACGTCACCTTCGTCGTCGGCGGCTGGAACCTGCTCAACCTCGTCATCGCCGGGTGCGCGCTCGGCGTCGTGTCCGAGCGCAGTGAACGGGCGGCGAGCCGCCGCGTGACCATCAACCGCCGCTGCGTCTTCTCCTATGACGGACGGGAATATCCGGGGACGCTGGAGAACGTCTCGGCCAACGGCGCGCGCATGCAGGTCTTCGGGCTGGAGGAGGAGCTGGCTCCCGGTGCCCACGCGGCGCTCCGCTTCACGCCCTATGGGAGCGAGCATCAGGAAACGCTCCCCATCGACATCCGCAACACGGAGAACCTCGGCAGTGTCGTCGCCGTCGGCTGCCGCTTCATGCCGGAGGAGGCAAGGCACCATTCCCTCGTCGCCGACCTGATCTTCGCCAACTCGAACCAGTGGAGCGATTTCCAGGTCTCGCGCCGCTACAATCCCGGCCTCGTGCGCGGATCGCTCTGGTTCCTCGGCATCGCGCTCTACCAGACCAGCCGCGGCCTGATCTATCTCATGCGCAACTTCACGGGCGGCAGGAAGGAGGCGTCGTGATGGCTTATCGCAAAACCGCTGCTTCCTTCGGTCTTGCCCTCGTCCTTTCGGCTTCCGCGGCTTTCGCGCAGGAGCAGGCGACCCCTTTCGACATGTCCGGCGAGCGCGGCCCCGCTGTCGAAAAGCCCAGGGCGATAGAGGAGGAAAAGCCTGCCACGCAGACGCCTGCTACCGAGACGCCTCTTGCCGAGACGCCGGTGACGCAGACAGGCGAACCGGAAAAGAAGGCAGCGACGGCCGATCCCGCCGCGCGGCGCTACATCATTCCGGCGGAGACCCTGCTTCTGGAAGGGGAGATGGCAAGCCGCTCCTTTCCGGTCTTCCTGACCAAGGAGCAGGCCACCGGCGCGGATGCTATCAGCATCGGATATTCCAACGCGGTGGTGGTCGCGCCGGAAGCCTCGAAATTCACGGTCGTCATCAACGACGTGCCGGTGAAAGAAATGCCGGTCCAGTCGCCCGAGGGCACGACGGATATGCGTCTGGCGCTGCCGCCCGGCCTGCTGCGGCCGGGCGTCAACCGCGTGACCTTCAGCGTCGCGCAGCGTCACCGTACCGACTGCACGATCCAGTCGACCTATGACCTGTGGACGGCCGTCGATCCCGCGCGCACGTTCCTGACCCTGCCGGCGGACAAGGGCGGCGCCCTGCTGACGACCGACGACATCGCCGCCGTGGGCCTCGGACCGACGGGCCGGACGAAGTTCCGCATGGTCGTGCCGGAGATGGGCCAGCCCGCCGCCACGAACGCCCTGATGCGTCTCAGCCAGGGGCTGGCGCTGATGGCGAAGATGCCGAACCAGACCTTCGATATCGTCAACACCCTGCCCGAAAAGGCCGAGGCGGGCGAATTGACCGTGCTCGTCGGCACCGCCGGAGACCTCTCGCCGCTGCTGCCCGCCCTGCCGGCCTCGGCGCAGACGGCGGCGCTCGCGACCTTCGTCGATGCGCCCGGCGGGCGGAAGGTCTTCGTGCTGAGCGGGCCGAGCTGGCCTTCGATCGAGGGGGCGGTGGAGGGCGTCGTCTCGCCCGTCGACCGTCCGCTCGGCGTCACGCGCGAGGCGCTCAGCGTGCGCCAGCGCAATGCCGCGGAAATGCCGCTCGTCACGGGCGAGGCGGCGTTGACCTTCTCCTCGCTCGGCGTTCCCACCAGCGAGTTCAGCGGCCGGCGTTTCCGCACCGGTTTCGACATCGGCATACCGTCGGACTTCTATGCCGACGCCTATGGCGAGGCGACGCTGATGCTCGATGCCGCCTATTCCTCCGAGGTACTGCCGGGCAGCCATATCGACATCTATGTCAACGGCAATATCGCCTCCACCGTGCCGATCACCAACAGCGGCGGCGGAATCTTCCGGCATCTGCCGATCCGCGTGACCATGCGCCACTTCCGACCCGGCCCGAACCGCATCGACGTCGAGACGATCCTGCGGACGCAGGCGGATGCGGTCTGCGCGCCGGGGGCCAGCGCCCTGCCGGAGCCGCGCTTCGCGCTGTTCGACACGTCCGAGCTGCGCATGCCGCGCTTTGCCCGCATGGCGCAGCTTCCGAATCTCGATGCGCTTTCCGGCACCGGCTTCCCCTATAACGGTTTGACCGATCCGATTGCGCTCTATCTCGACCGGCTGGATGGCGATACGCTTTCGGCGGGCGCGACCTTCCTCGGCAAGGTGGCGGTCGCGAGCGGCCGGGTGCTGCAGATTCGGCCGGAAGCCTCGGCGCTCGCCATCGGGGAGCGCAACGCGATCCTCGTCGGCACGATTTCGCAGCTTCCCCCGCTCGTGCTCGCCCAGACACATATTGCCGGCGAGAGCGCATCGTCCTGGGGTGCGGCGGCCGGCGGCGGACAGCAGCGCGCGACGCAGGATGCTTTCAACGAATGGCAGTCGCGCGTGCGAACCGGCTCCTGGCGCGGGCAGATCACCGCCTTCGAGGAATGGCTGCACAGCACCTTCGACATATCCTTCTCCTCCCTGCGCCTCCTGCCGGGTCCCGAACAGGAGATTCTTCCCGATGCCAGCGCAGGCTTCCTTGTCGCGCAGGGCGACAGCCCGGAACAGACCGGCGCATGGACGGTGCTCGCGGCACCGACGGGAGACGCCCTGCGGACCGGAATGGATGCTCTCGCACAAGACACGCGCTGGCAGCAGCTCGGCGGCTATGCGAGCCTGGAAAGCAAAGACGGGAAGGAGCTGCTCGACGTTCGTCCGGTCAATCGCGCCCGTTTCGTCACCACGCAACCCTGGACATTTTCCAACATGCGTCTGGTGGCGGCCAACTGGCTTTCCTCAAACATCCTTGCCTATGCGGTGGCGTTCTGCGGTCTGTCGATCCTGCTCGGTATTGCCACATCGGCACTGCTCAACCGCTTCGGGCGCGGCTCGTGACCGTCCGTTTACCCATGGTTAACCATATCGCGGTTTTATCGCAGGTGGTTGGCTCATCTTGGGGGATACGGGTCCGTATTCCTGCGTTCAAGGCGCATGGTGTCGTCGCGGTCCAAGCCGGAGCCTGATGTCGAACGCGTACCGAAGGAAAATCGGGATGAAGTCGATCCTTATGGCGCTCGTCCTCGTCTCTGCCGGGGCTGCCAGCGTCGCCGGCCTCTCCTTCGGCGTGTCGGGCGACGCGGCCAAGGGTTTGCCCAATGCCGGCGGCACGGGAATGCTCCAGCCCGGCAAGCAGTCCCGCGTGGAAGTCGCGCAGGTCGGGCAGGGCGGTCAGACCCCGCAGCCGGCCGGCACCTCGGACGTTGCGGCAGACAAGCCTGCCGTCGACGAAAGCGCGCTTCGCTATTTTGCCGCGCGGGGCGATACAGCCCGCCTCAATGCCGAGATCGCGCGCCTTCGCACGCTCTATCCCACCTGGATCCCGCCGGAAAACCCGCTCGCGGTGCCGGTGAACGAGGACAGGCAGCTCGAGGAGATGTGGGCGCTCTACAGCCGCTCCCGTTATGCCGACGTCCGGGCCGCCATCGCCAAGCGGCAGAAGGAAGACCCGCAATGGGTTCCGCCGGCCGATCTCGTCGACCGGCTGGACGTCGCGGAAAAGCGCGCTGCGCTCGTCGCCGCCTCGAATGCCGGCAACAGTGAGGAGGTGGTGCGCCTCGGCGCCGAGACCCCGAGCCTTCTCACCTGCAGCGATGCCGACGTGCTCTGGCGCGTCGCGGACGCCTTCGCCAAGACCGGCCGGCCGCAGCGGGCGCGGGATGCCTATGGCTACATGCTCGATAATTGCGCGGACGCGGCCGTCCGACTCGCCACGGTGCAGAAGGCCTCCACCGTGCTCGGCTACGGCGACATGCAGGACCTGCTTGCCCGCGAGCGCAAGGGCGCCGACGGAACCATGGAATTCGATGCGCTGCGGCCGGATCTCGCCCGCCGCTTCGTGGGCGAGGGCGCCGAAGACCCGAAGATCGCCGTGGCGCCGGCCTATCTGAAGATCGTCGAGAAGCTCTCGACGGATCAGGGGCTTGCCTCGGACGCCCTGCTGCTCGGCTGGTATCACCTGCGCCGCGACGAGAATGCCGTGGCGGAGCCTTTCTTCCGCAAGGCGCGCACCATCGAGGATTCCGCCTCCGCCTCGCAGGGGCTCGCCCTCATCCTCCTCGCCCGCAAGATGCCGGCGGAGGCGGAGGAGGCGATGTATCCCTGGCGGACGACCTCCGATCAGGCGATGGAGACCTATCTCGCCGCCACCGCCAACCTCCTGGCGCTCGATCCGCCGCCGAAGCTGGACGGCAAGGTCCTTGGCCGCATCGCGGCCGTCACCATCGAGCAAAAGTACTCCGAGACGGGCGAGCAGTTCGGTTGGTATGCGCTCGCCATGAACCAGCCGAAAACGGCGGAGGAATGGTTCGCGCAGGTGCTGCAATGGAAGGCGGATTACGAGCCCGCCGCCTATGGCCTTGGCGTCGCCCGTTTGCGGCTCGAGGATCGCACGGGCCTCGAAGCCGTCAGGCAGGCCTGGGGCGCCCGGTCCGAGCGCATCGCGCGGCTTGGCGAACGGAATGCCGATGACGAGGTGGTCCGCAGGGGCGGGCGGAAGGCCGTGCCGGTCGAGCGTAAGGTGGTTTCGGACCGCATCGCCGAGGAGCGTGCGCAGCCGGTGGAGGAAGTCGCCCTGCGGCCGCAACGCGTAAAGCGCACCGCGCGCCGCGTGGCGGGCGTCGCCAATTGCCGCACCGCGAGCGATCCGGCCGGCCTGTCGCCAGCCGGCGCGCTCTCGCTCGGCTGGTGCCTGATGGAGATCAACCGGCCGCTGGAGGCGGCGCAGGCCTTCGAGGCCGCGCTGGCGGGCAGCGGGCAGGTGCGTGGCGACGCGGCCTATGGCCAGAGCCTTGCCTATCTTCGCGCGGGCCTGACGAGCGATGCCGCCGTTGCCGCTACAAGGGCGAAGCTCGATGGCCGCCGCGGCGCCGAGCTGCAGGCCGCGATCCTGTCCGACCGGGCCGTCAGCAGCTTCCGCGCGGCGCGCTATCGCGAAACCATCGTGTACCTCGACCAGCGCAAGCAGGTCGTGGCCGAGCCGGCGGACCTGATGGTGCTGCGCGCCTACGCCTACAAGAATCTCGGCCTGCGTGCCGATGCCCTGCGCCTCTTCGAGGCCCTCGGCGAGACCGGCCGGCAGGACGCCATCCGCGCGCTGGCCGAAATGCGCGACGAGCGAGACCGGCGCCCATGAGCCCGGTTGGCAGCGCCAGTTCGCGATGGAGAAGGATTGTCGCGGCGGTGCTTGCGGCGGCTTGCGTTGCCACGGCGGGAGTTTCCGCGGCCTTTTCGCAGGACGCGGAAAAACTCTTTGTCAACGACAGGAGCGGCGCTCGCGTTGCGGCCGGGACGCTGGAAGGGCAGGCGAAGGCGGATGCTCTCGCCCTGTTGCGTATCCCCTCCGCAACGTGGTTCATGGAGGGCTCCCCAAAGGAAACGAAGGCGGCTGTCGCCGATATCGTGAAGCGGGCTTCCGCCGAACAGGCGATCCCGGTTCTCGTCGCCTACAACATTCCTCACCGGGACTGCGCGCTCTATTCCGCGGGCGGCGCGAAGAACACGGCCGACTACATCCAGTGGATCAAGGCTTTCGCCGCGGGGATCGGCAGCCGCAAGGCGATTGTGATCCTTGAGCCGGACGGCCTCGGCGTCATCCCGTTCAACAGGAACGTCGCCGGTGACCTGGAGCCCTGCCAGCCGGAAAAGGCCGACCCCGCCCATGCGGCGGCGGAGCGCTTCGCGCAGTTGAGCCGGGCAGTGGAGATCCTCAAGGCCTTGCCGGGTACCCGGCTCTATCTCGACGGCACCGGCAGCAACTGGCTTTCGCCGGGCGACGCCGTCGACCGCCTGATCAGGGCGGATATCGGCAGGGCGGACGGGTTCTTCCTCAATGTCTCGAATTTCGAGAGCGACGAGCGGGTCACGAGGTTCGCGGCGTGGCTGAGCGACTGCCTCGCCCTCGTCACGGCAGGTAGCCTTGAAGCAAAAAACTGCCCCAGCCAGTTCCACCCCGCGACCTTCGACAACGTGACGACCTGGGCGGAAACGGACGAAGCCTATGACCGCGCCTTCGCGGAAGCCGGGCTGGCGCGCGACCCGGCCGGGCAGAAACATGCGATCATCGACACCAGCCGCAACGGCGCGGGTTCATGGAAAGCGCCCGACGGCAAATACGAGGATGCCGAAGCGTGGTGCAACCCGCCGGAACGGGGCCTCGGCCGGCGTCCGACGCTTAAGACGGGCGATCCCTATATCGACGGCTTCCTCTGGATAAAGGTCCCCGGCGAATCGGACGGCCCCTGCCATCGCGGCACATCCGGACCGGCCGATCCCGCTCGCGGGATCGTGGCGCCGGCGGCCGGCGGCTGGTTCCCCGAGCAGGCGCGCGAGCTCATCCGCTTCGCCAATCCGCCTTTCGACGCTGGCAAGTGAGCGGCTTGCCTACCTGTAGCTGCTCGGGGAGTGGCCGTAGCGCTTCTTGAAGGCGTTGGAGAAATACTGGCTCGAATTGAAGCCGCAGCTCAGCGCGATCTCGGTGACGCTGGTGTTGCGCGGCTCCTGCAGGAGGCGCGAGGCGTGCTCCAGCCGCAGGTGCTGGAGATACTGGCGCGGCGCCATGTTGGTGAGCTTCTTGCAATAGTCGGAAAAGCGGGTGCGAGAGAGCCCGCATTCCTCGGCCATGCCTTCCAGCGACCAGTCCTCCTCCAGCGCATGGGCGAGCCGCCGCAGGAAGATCGCGACGGTGTGCTGCGAGGTGGAAAGATCGGGGTCGAGCGTCGGCGCCTGCTCGCCCATCCGGTCGATCAGGCTCAGCATCATGGCGTTGATCGCCACTTTGAGGCGCGTCTCGCCGTCCTCCGGGCTGCGCTCGAGCAGGATGGAGGGAATGGCCTCGAAGGCGCGGCAGAGCTCGGCGCCGCCGTCCCAGACTGGCTGGTTGTTCTGCGTCAGGATATCGCCGAGCCGCGCCGCCTCGTCCCTGGAGAAGACGAGCCAGTCCGGCCAGTCGGGCGTCTCGCTCGGCCGGCGCAGGCCCGCATCGAGGATGATCCACAAGAGCCGGCTCGGGCCGACATTCGGATTGCCGATGGAGTGGAGCTGCCAGGGGCGGATGACGATGAACTGGCCCTGCTTCATCGCATAGCTCCGCTCGTCCACGACGAGGTCGAGACTGCCGCGGGCGAGATAGGCGATCTTGAAGCCCTCGTTGCAATGCCGGCCGAGCCCCCAGGACTGGCCGTGGCGCGCATCCCAGAAGCCGACGGTGCGGATGCCCGGCAGGCGCTCGCCGAGCGAGGTGCCGGGATAGCTGCCGCGCGTCCAGGCGTGAAGCTCGACCTCGCCGCGCCGGGCGGCGGCCTGCAATTCCTTGCAGTTGTCGGCATACATGACGGAGTCCGGTTGGCGGAAGACCGAGGGCCGGCAATCGGCCGGCGAAATCACCGCATGTCTGTTCACGTCGCGCCTCCCAACACAAAATGACTTAAGAAATTTACCACTGTTGTCGTCCGCAAGAATTGCCGAGTCAAGCCTGCCATTGTGGCCCATGTCGCGCAGGCCGATGGGAGAGGCCGGCGCGGCGAAGGGGAGGATATCAGTGAAAGTCGCATTCAACCTGCTCGTCATCGGCGCGGATATCGGCCTGCAGCACGCGCGCCAGCTCGAACGGCTGAAGGCGCTCGGCTACGACGCGGTGGAGGTTCCTGTCTTCTCCGGCAAGCAGGAGCACTATGCGGCGCTCGGCCGGCTCCTTGCCGATATCGGCCTGACGGCCGGCGCGGCCGCCGTCGCGACGCCCGAGGCCAATCCGGTCAGCCCCGATCCGGCGGTGCGCGCGAAAGCGCGCGACCACCATCGCTGGATCGTCGACTGCACGGCGGCGATGGGCGGCGAGATCGTCGCGGGGCCCCTCCATTCGCCCGTCGGCGTCTTCACCGGCTTCGGGCCGACGCCGGAGGAAACGGGGCGCTGCGTGGAGGCGATGCGCGCGATGGCGGAATATGCGGCGCCGGCGGGCGTGCGCATTTCGGCGGAAGCGGTCAACCGTTTCGAATGCTACATGATGTCGACCATCGCTCAGGCATCGGCCATTTACCGCGCCGTCAACCATCCCAATTACGGTTACATGTTCGACACGTTTCACGCCAATATCGAGGAAAAGGATCCGCCGGCGACCTTTGAGCGCTATCACGGCGAGATCAACCATTTCCATGTCTCGGAAAACGATCGCGGCGTTCCCGGCTCCGGCCATGTGCCCTTCGCGGCGCATTTCGACGCGCTGCGCCGCTGCAACTACGACGGCTGGCTGACCGTCGAATCCTTCGGCCGCGCCCTGCCGGAGCTTGCCGGCGCGACGCGGGTCTGGCGCGATCTCTTCGACGATCTCGACGGCCTCTTCTCCGAGAGCGTCGCCTTCATCCGCCGCGAATGGGCGGCGGCGGGAGAGCGGCTGGCATGACGGCTGTTCCCGCCCTCGGCATGTCCGGCATCAGCAAGGTCTTTCCGGGCGTACGCGCGCTCGACGGCGTCGATTTCCACTGCCTGCCCGGCGAGGTCCATGCGATCTGCGGCGAGAACGGCGCTGGCAAGTCGACGCTGATGAAGATACTCGGCGGCAGCTACCGGCCGGATGCCGGCGAGATCCGCCTCGACGGCAGGGCCGTGCAATTCACCCATCCCCGGCAGGCGGCGGAAGCGGGCATCTCGATCATCCATCAGGAGCTCAGCCTGCTGCCGCACCGCACGGTGGCGGAGAACATCTTCATGGGGCGCGAGATCGCCCGGCGCGGCATCCTCGACAAGGCGGCGATGCGGGAGAAGGCGGCGGCGCTCCTTCGCCGCATCGGCGCGAAGGTCGATCCGCAGGTACTTGTTTCCTCGCTCTCCATCGCCACGCAGCAGCTCGTGGAAATCGCCAAGGCGCTTCTCCTCGATGCGCGCATCCTCGTCATGGACGAGCCGACGGCGGCGCTGGACGAGCGCGACAGCCGCGCGCTGCTTGCGTTGGTGCAAACCCTCAAGGGCGAGGGCGTCTCGATCGTCTACATCTCCCACCGCATGCCGGAGGTCACGGCGATCGCCGACCGCATCACCGTCCTCAAGGACGGCAGGAAGATCTGGACGAGGCCGCGCGAGGCCGCCCCCATCGGCGAGATCGTGAGGGCGATGGTCGGCCGCGATCTCAAGGATTTCTATCCCGCGCCGCCGGTCTCCGCGCCGGGCGCCGTCCTCCTTGCCGTCGAGGGCGGGGCGAATGCGGCGCTGCGCGACATCGCCCTCAGCGTGCGGGCCGGTGAGATCGTCGGCGTCGCGGGCCTCGAAGATTCCGGCAAGGGTGCGCTGGCGCAGGCGCTGGTCGGCGACGCGCCGTTCTCCGGCGGCGCGGTCGCGCTGCGCGGCAGGCCGGTCGCCCTTCGCACGCCCCGGCAGGCGACGGCCGCCGGCATCGGCTACCTGCCGGGCGACCGCAAGCGCGAGGGGCTCGCGCTGCGCCAGTCCGTGCGCGACAATGCGCTCCTGACCCTGCGCTCCATGGCCGGCCTCTTCACGCGGCCCGAGCGCGGCGCCTTCGCGCCTTCCGCCATCGACGAACGGTTGCGCGGCATGGACGTGCGGGCCGGGGATTTCGGCCAGGAGGTCGGCACGCTCTCCGGCGGCAACCAGCAGAAGGCGATCATCGTGCGCTGGCTGGCGCAGGCATCCGACATCCTCGTCTTCGTCGAGCCGACCCGCGGCATCGACATCGCGGCCAAAGCGGCGATCTACGAGACGATGCGCGGCTTCGCCGATTCCGGCCGCGGCATCGTCGTCGTCTCCTCCGACATGCCCGAGCTGATCGGCATCGCCGACCGCATCCTCGTCATGCATCAGGGCCGCCTGTCCGGCGAACTGCCGAGGGGCGCGAGCGAGGAGGACGTCATGCATCTCGCCCTCGGCCTTGCGGATGGGCCGCAAGCGGAGGCACGCGCATGACGACGGATATCGTGAAACCGAAGCCGGCCGCCGCGGGCCTCTCCATTGCGGTACTGCTGGCCGGCCTCTCCATCGGCTTCTTCATCGTGGTCGCGCTTGCGACCGGCGAGACCGCGCAGCTCGGCGGGCAGGGCATCGTCGGCCTCCTCCAGCGCATGGTGGCCCTCGGGCTGGTCGCGGTCGGCCAGACCTTCGTGATCCTCGTCGGGTCGATCGATCTTTCGGTCGCCGCGCTCATCAGCGCCGTCGCCGTCCTCGCCTCGCATATCATGCAGGGCGATCCGGCGATGATCCTGCCGGCCATCGTGATCTGCCTCGGGCTCTGCCTCGTGGTCGGCCTCGTCAACGGTGCGCTCGTCGCCTATGGCGGCATCAATCCGCTGATCGCGACGCTTGGCACGGGGCTCGTCATCCAGGGCGTGCTTGCCGCCTCGTTCGGCATGCTGCAGGGCGCGGTGGCGCGGGAATTCCAGGTCGTCGCCTATGGCGGCGTGCTGGGCGTGCCCTATTCCATCCTGCTGCTCGCCGCCCTCTCGCTCGCCGCCGCCTTCGTGCTCGACCGCACGCTGTTCGGCGCGCGCATCTATGCCGTCGGCGGCAATCCGGACGGGGCGCGGCTCGCCGGCATCCGGACGGAGCGCGTCACGCTGTCCGCCCACGTGGTCGCCAGCCTGTTTGCCGGCGCATCCGGGCTTTACCTTGCCGCCCGGCTGCAATCCGGCACGCCCTGGATCGGCCGCGACGGCATCTACGACCTCGAATCCATCGCCGTGACGGTCATCGGCGGCACGATCCTTGCCGGCGGCAAGGGCGGCGTCGCCGGCACGCTGGCGGGCGTCCTGCTCTTCGCCAGCCTCGATGCGGGCTTCAACATGCTCGGCATCGACGCCTTCCTCAAGCAGGTGCTGCGCGGAGCCATCGTCGTTGCCGCCGTCGCCATCCACGCCGTCCGCTCGAAGGGGCATGTCGCATGAGCCCCGTCCCGCAGCCCCCTTCCTCCCTTCGCCGCCCGGCACGCATCGCGGTCAATGCCGGCCTCGTGATCTTTCTCGCGCTCTATGCGGGCATCGCCTTCCTCCAGCCGAACTATCTGGAGCCTGGCCTCTTCATGAATTTCCTGCGGCGCGCCGCGCCGCTCGTCATCCTTGCCTGCGGGCAGCTCTACGTCATCCTGACGGGCGGCTTCGATCTCTCCATGGGAGCGGTCGCGACGCTGGTCGTGCTCGCCGCCTCTATCCTGATCAACGGCGATCCGGAGACGACCTGGGCGGTCATCGGCGCGCTCTATGTCATGGGCATCGCCGTCGGCCTCGTGAACGGCCTCGTCGTCGCCTTCCTCAAGGTGCCCTCGATCATCGCGACGCTCGGCGCGATGCTCTCCGTCAACGGGCTGGCGCTCGCCTGGTCAGGCGGGGCGGCGCGCGGCGACCTGCCGGACAATTTCCGCAATCTCGGCCGTCTGGTCTGGCGCGACGTTCCCCTCGTAGGCTCGTTGCCGCTCGCGGCCATCGTCCTTGCCGGTTTTGTGGCGCTCGCCTGGTGGGGTCTCAATGGCACCGTCTACGGCAAGCGGGCGCTCGCCGTCGGCGACAATCCGCGGGCGGCGGAGCTGGCCGGAACGCCGGTCGCCGCAACGCGCATCCTCGCCTTCGTGGTCTCCGCGGTCTCGGCGGTGACGGCCGGCATCCTGATCGGCGGCTTTTCCGGCGTCTCCGTCAATGCCGGCGAGGGGCTGGAGCTGCAGGCCATCGCCGCCTGCGTCATCGGCGGCGCGCAGCTTCTCGGCGGGCGCGGCTCCATCTGGAGCGCGGTGTTCGGGGCGCTCAGCCTCTTCGCGCTCTTTACCCTGCTCAATCTCATCGGCCTGCCGCAGGCGCTGCGTGACAGCATCCAGGGCCTGATCCTGATCGCCGCGGTGGGCGCCAGCGTGTGGCGTGGCCGGCGGCGGACCTGACCGGACATAGCATCAACCGCCGGCGTGGCCGGCATTCTGGAGGAGGAAGACATGACACTGAGGACACTTCTGGCGACGACCGTCGCGCTCACATTCGCCGGTCAGGCGCTGGCGCAGGACTTCAACGACCCGGCCGAGTTCAAGAAGCAGCGCGAGCAGCTTTCGATGACGCCGCAGGGACCGGAAGGCCAGCCCTGGGCGCAGCATCTCGGCGATGGCATGGTCGACACGGCGAAATACAGGAAGGATGGCCAGGTCACGCTCTGCTTCTCCAATGCCGGCGTCTTCAACCCCTGGCGCGTCGTCGGCCTCAACAACCTCAATGCCGAGGCCGAGCTGCACAAGGACCGCCTCAAGGAGCTGATCGTCGTCGATGCCGAGGGCAAGGACGACAAGCAGATCTCCGATATCGAGGCCCTCGTCAGCGGCGGCAAGTGCGATGCGCTGATCGTCTCGCCGAACACGACGGCGGCGCTCACTCCGGCGGTGGAAGCGGCCTGCGGCAAGCTCCCGGTCGTCGTCTTCGACCGCGGCGTCAATACGAGCTGCCCGGTGACCTATATCCACCCCGTCGGCGGCTACGGCTTCGGCATCACCTCGGGCGAGTTCATCGCCAGCAAGCTGAAGAAGGGCGACAACGTGCTGGCGCTGCGCATCATGCCGGGCGTCGACGTGCTGGAGACCCGCTATTCGGCCGCCAAGAACATCTTCGACGAGGCCGGCATCAACGTGATCGGCTCGGAATTCACCGGCAGCGACCGGGCGAAGACCAAGTCCGTCGTCGAGGACTACATCAACCGCGGCGAGAAGATCGACGCGGTCTGGATGGATGCCGGCGATACCGCGACGGCGGCGCTCGAAGCCTTCGAGGATGCGGGCCTTCCCTATCCGGTCATCAGCGGCGAGGACCAGCAGGACTTCCTGCGCAAGTGGCAGTCGGAGAAGCTGACGGCGATCGGCCCGTCCTACCCGACCTACCAGTGGCGCACGGCCGTCATCGCGGCCCTCGACGTGCTGGACGGCAAGCAGGTTCCCGGCCCCGAATGGGTGCTGCCGCAGCCGGCGATCACCGAGGACGTTCTGGCGAACTATGTCGATGAGCGCATGCCGCCGCTGCACTACAGCCTCTGCGGCTGCCAGGAACTGCCGGGCTACCCGGAACGCTGGGGCGGCAAGAAGTAGGCAAGGCATGGACGGGAGGGCGAATCTCGCCCTCTCGTCGGACCTGACCTGAGGCGCGTTCTGATGCCGCCTCGCGATGCACCAGCCCCTCAAGCGGGGCTGGTGCCCGTGTTTCCATTCCTGCGTTGCGCGGATGTCAGGATGTCAGCGCGTCCGGGCCGGCGCCGCAGACGATCGCGCAAATCTTCTCGCCGGGCTTCACGGCGACACGTCCCTGCTGCAGGGCTGCGATGGCGGCGGCACCGCTGAGGTCGGCGGCAAGGCCCATTTCGAACCAGAGCCATTTTGCGGCGGCGGCCATCTCCGCGTCCTCCACGAGCACGATCCCGTCGACATTCTTGCGGACGATGTCGAAGATGCGGGGATCCGTATGCGAGCACGACATGGTCGCGACCGAGGTGGTTGCGCGGCCGATATCGATGTTGCGTCCGGCCTCCAGCGAGCGCAGCAGGGTGGGCGAGCCGGTGGCGGCGATGCCGATGATGCGGACATGCGGGGCGATGCTCTTGATGGCGGTCGACACGCCGCTGATCAGCCCGCCGCCGCCGATCGCGACGAGAACGGTGTCGACATCGGCGATCTGCTCCAGGATTTCGAGCCCCACCGTGCCCTGTCCGGCGACGACGAGGGGATCGGCGAAGGGGTGGAAATAAGCTGCACCCGTCCGCTCGCAGAAGGCGAGCGCCGCCTCGTTGGCTTCCTGCCATGCGGTGCCGACGATCACGGTGTCCGCGCCCCATTCGCGCAGCTTGGCGATCTTGGCGGGCGTCGCATTTTCCGGCAGGAAGATCGTGGTCTTGACGCCGGCCAGATGGCCGGCACGCGCGGTGGCGAGGCCGTGGTTGCCCCCGGAAGCGGCCACGATGCCGCCCGCCAGCTGCTCGCGCGGCGTGGTCCGCAGCCGGTTGGTCGCCCCGCGCGCCTTGAACGAACCCGTCACCTGGAGAAGTTCCAGCTTGAGCACGGGTTCGACACCGCCGGGAAGCGCGGTCTTCAACTGGTCCGCGCGGATGACGGGCGTCCGGCGAATGCCGTCCGCGATACGGTCCCTGGCGGCGCGGATATCGTCTAGTGCGATCATGGCTGTCTCCGGAAATCATGGGAGCGGGGACGGGCGGCCGGAACCGGCCGCGCGCCTCACGCGCTCGTTGCGAGAATGGAAGCGGGATACTGGCTGAGGCGGCGCTGGCTTTCGCGGAGCGCCGCGACCAGTGTCTCCTCACGCGCCGCGTCGATGGCGACCGGCACGACGAAGCAGAGGGTCGCGATATTCTGCCCGAAGGTCGAGCGGATCGGCACGGCGATGCATTTCGTGAACGTATCGAGGATGCCCGACGTCACGCAGAGGCCCTGCGCGTCGGCCGAGCGCACCTCGTCATAGAACACGTCGAGCGAAAGCTTGACGCCGTTCGGCAGATCGAAGTCCTCGGGCGGAACCAGCGCGCCGACTTCCTCGCGCGACATATGCGCGACAAGCAGCCTGCCGGATGCCGTCCACGGCACGGGCAGGGTGAAGCCGGGCTTCGTCTCCATGCGCAGCAGGCTGTTGCCCGGCATGGAATGGACGATGGCATAGCGGTTCTTGATGAGCGTGCAGAGTTCGGCCGTCTCGCCCGTGGCGCGGCCGAGCCGGTTCACCTCTTCCGCACCGAGGCCGATGATCGGATTCTGCCGGGCATAGGCGGCGCCGTAGAAATAGGACGCCAGTCCGAAGAAGACCTCGCCGGTGCCGGGGTTGACTTCGAGTATCCCGGCGCCGGCGAGGGACCCGATCACCTCATAGATCGACGAGCGCGGCGCGTTGAGCCGCGCGGCGATCTGCCCGACCTGCGTCGGCACGCCGATTTCCCGCAGGACTTCCAGAATCTCGACCACACGGTCGATTCCACGCATCCGCGAACCGGAGCTTTGCGCGGCCTTTGCCAAGTCGTCTTCCTCTTCTGCTGGCCGATTTGGGTTTCTTTAAACATGGTTCGGCGGGAGCGTAAAGGGCTTGTCAGTTGTCCGCAATTGCAATAACGATAACGGTATATGCAACATGTGTCTGAAATATCGGACACTCTATCACAAGGGAGGTCGTGATGGGCATTTTCTCTCAGCTTCGCCGCTTGGCTGGCTGCGCAGTTCTTTCATTGGGAGTGGTGGCAGGGCTTGCCGCGCCGGCAAGTGCGGAGTCGATCCTCGACCGCGTGGTGGCCGACAACAAGATCAAGGTCGGCGTCATGCTGAACGTCCCGCCTTTCGGCATGAAGTCGATCAGCGGCGAGCCTGAAGGTTTCGACGTCGATGTCGCAAAGCTCGTCGCCGAGAAGCTGGGCGTCGAGCTCGAGATCGTCGACACGACGTCGGTGGACCGCATCCCGAACCTTCGTTCGGGCAAGGTGGATCTCATCGTCGGAACGTTCACCGGCACGCCCGAGCGGGCCAAGGTGGTCTCGTTCAGCGATCCCTACGTCACCGCCTTGCTGGCCGCCTTTGCCGTGAAGGCCGACAGCGGGATCGAATCGGCCGCCGATCTCGGCTCCAAGCGCATCGCCGTGACCAAGGGCACAACGCAGGACCTGATGGTCGCGCCGGAATTCCCCGATGCCGAAATCATGCGGTTCGATACCGAGGCCGCCGCCCTCTTCGCGCTGGCGCAGGGCCAGGTCGATGCGTTCATCTGCGACGGCAATGTGCTGAACTACCAGGCGACCATCGACAAGAGCATGAAGGTCATCGTCGACGACAAGTTCAGCAAGCTGGTCGAATACCAGCGCCTCGGCGTGCCGCGCGGCGATCAGGAATGGCTCAACTGGGTCAACATGTTCGTCTTCGATCTCAATGCGACCGGCAAGAGCTACGAGCTCTACAGGAAGTGGTTCAACGCCGACATGCCGGCGCCGCTCAATCCCCGCTACTGACATTTGAGGCCGCTGCCCGCCATATCGCGGGCAGCGGCGATCGATCGAGAGGATTGCCATGGCGTTCCATTGGGCGGCCATCCCCCGCTTCATTCCCCAACTGCTGGCGGGTGCCCAGCTCACCTTGCTCATTACCCTGGTCGCCATGCTCATCGGCATCGTGATCGGCGTGGCTATGGCGGCCGGCCGCGTCAGCCGGTTCCGGCTTCTGCGGATGCTGGCCGGGCTCTATGTGGAATTCGTCCGCAATACGCCGGCGCTCCTGCAGATATTCATCCTGTTCTTCGGCATGCCGAGCCTCGGCTTGCGCATGTCCGCCACCACCGCCGGCAGCATAGCGCTCGGCCTCAATGCCGGCGCCTATCTTGCCGAGATCTTCCGCGCGGGCCTTGCCGGCGTGCCGCCGGGAAGCCGCGAGGCGGCAGTGGCTCTCGCCTTCAACAGGCTGCAGACCCTCGTCTACATCACCGCGCCGCTGGCCATGCGCGCGGCCTGGCCGGCCTTCTGCAATCTCTTCATTTCCATCCTGCTCGCATCCTCGCTTCTGTCGGCCATCTCGGTCTATGAGCTGACCGGCATTACGAACGACATCAGCACCAAGACGTTCCTGACATTCGAGGTCTACAGCGTGGCTGCCCTCTTCTATGTCGCGCTCAATGTCGGCGTGTCGCTGCTGCTCGCCCTTGCCGGCAGGCTGCTGTTCCCGCCGCAATCGAGGTGATGCGATGAATTTCTCTCTGGTCTGGGAAGCACGCTGGCTCATCCTCGACAGTTTCGTCGTCACGCTCTACCTGTCCGCCTCCGCGGTGGTCGGGGGGACGGTTGTCGGGATGATCGTCGCGCTGCTGCGGCAATTCGGTCTGCGCCCGCTGAACCTTCTGCTGCGCGCCTATGTCGAGCTGTTCCGCGGAACGCCGCTGCTGATGCAGCTCTTCTTCATCTATTTCGGCCTGCCGCTGGTCAACGTCTCGGTCGACCGCTTCTGGGCGGCCTTCATCGCCTTGACGTGCTTTACCAGCGCCTATGTCGCCGAGGTGTTCCGCTCCGGCATCGAGGCCATCCCGCGCGGACAGTCGGAAGCGGCGACGGCGCTCGGCATGGGCTTCTTCCACCGGTTCTTCTGGATCATCGCGCCCCAGGCATTGCGGGTGTCGCTGCCGCCCCTGATCGGGGTCTATGTCTCGGTGATCAAGGACACCTCGCTTGCGACGGTGGTCGGCTACAACGAACTGACGCGCCGGGCGATGGAGCTGATGCTGCGCTTCGGCCATCCCCTCGAATTCTTCATTACCGTGGCCCTGCTCTATTTCGCGATCTGCTACCCGATCTCGAAGCTCAGCGAGCGGCTCGAACGCAAGCTGACGCCGAGCGCCCGGTGAGCCGCAGGAAAGGATCTGTCCGATGATCGAAGTGAATGGCGTATCCAAGTCCTACGGCAGGCTCGAGGTCCTGAAGGACATCTCGTTGCAGGTCGAGGCGGGGCAGGTCGTGGCGATCGTCGGCCCCAGCGGCTCGGGCAAGAGCACGTTCCTGCGCATGCTCAATGGCCTCGAGAGCTTCAGCGGAGGCTCGGTCAAGATCGACGGGCACGACCTTTCCCTGCCGCGCGAGCTGCATCAGGTGCGCAAGGAGGTCGGCATGGTGTTCCAGCAGTTCAACCTCTTCCCGCATCTGACGGTGGGCCGCAACGTGACCATCGCGCAGCGGCTGGTCCTGAAGGAGAGCAAGGCCGCCGCCGAGGAGCGGGCACGCCGCCTTCTCGCACGCGTCGGCCTCCAGGAAAAATGGGCCTCCTATCCGAGCCAGCTTTCCGGCGGACAGCAGCAGCGGGTGGCGATCGCGCGGGCACTGGCGATGGAGCCGAAGGTCATGCTCTTCGACGAGGCGACCTCCGCGCTCGATCCGGAGCTTGTCGGCGAGGTGCTGGACGTCATGCGCTCGCTGGCGGCTGACGGCATGACCATGCTCGTCGTCACCCACGAGATGGGTTTCGCGCGCAACGTGGCCGACCGCGTCCTCTTCATGGATGCCGGCCGGATCGCCGCTGACGGGCCGCCCGCCCTTAT
This sequence comes from Shinella sp. 1A1, assembly GCF_055379515.1. Taxonomy (NCBI): domain Bacteria; kingdom Pseudomonadati; phylum Pseudomonadota; class Alphaproteobacteria; order Hyphomicrobiales; family Rhizobiaceae; genus Shinella; species Shinella sp. 1A1. The sequence continues at coordinate 1,350,215 of NZ_AP039672.1, read as the reverse complement.
TCTCGACAAACCAAAAGATGAGCGGCTGATCCAGTTTCTTCGCCGTATCGGAAATCACGAACGGCCGGATCACGCGGTGCAGCCGGTCTGAATGAAAGCAGGACGATGTCTTTGAAAAATGCACACCAGTCTTCCGGGGCGGACGAGGCGGCCCTGGTTCCCGTCAGCCCGGGCGGAACATACAGGACCGTTCGCCGCGCGGGCGGGACGGTCTATCTCTCGGGGCAGGGGCCCATGAAGAGCGACGGAACGTTCCACGCCGGCAAGGTCGGAACCGATATCGATATCCCGGAAGCCTACCAGCACGCGCGTCTGGTGGCCCGCCAGATGCTGGCGACGATGGAGGATGCCGGCTTCGATCTCGAGCGTATCGAGGTCGTCAAGGTTTTCGGCATGGTGAATGCCGCCCCCCGTTTTGAGGAGCACCCGGCGGTCATCAACGGCTGCTCCGACTATCTCGTCGAACGGCTGGGCGAGCGTGGCGAACATGCCCGCTCGGCCGTTGGGATGGGCTCGCTGCCGCACAACATGACGGTCGAGATCGAGGCGATCTTCCGCCTTCTCGATTGAACGCACGCATTGGAGGTCTCGCCATGAACCGCAATCACGCCCATCCCCTTCTCGATCATCGCACGAAGGGCATTCCAGGAGGGACCGAACCCTTTCCGCTGGAATCCATCGCGGACAAGAACTGGAATGTCTTGCGCGGCGACCTGCCCTTGCCGCTCGCCATCCTGCACGAGCCGGCCATCGCCAACAACGAGCGATGGATGCGGGAATTCTGCGAGAAGGCGAATGTCTCGCTCGCGCCGCACGGCAAGACGACGATGTGCCCGCAGCTTTTCCGCCGCCAGCTCGATGGCGGCGCCTGGGCGATAACCCTTTCGACCGCCCACCAGGTGCAGGTTGCCCGCGATTTCGGCGTCAATCGCATCCTCGTCGCCAACCAGATCGTCGATCCCCGCTTCCTCGATTTCGTCATGCGGGAGCTGGATGGCGATCCGGGCTTTGATTTTCTTTGCCTGATCGATTCCGAGGAAGGCGCCCATTTCGCCGGCCACCACATCCGGGGCCTCGGGTCCCGGCGCCGGCTGGGCGTCATGATCGAGATCGGCGCGATGGGCGGCCGCACGGGCGCGCGCGATCCGGCGCGCATACGGGCGATAGCGGACGTCATCGGGGGCTACGACAGGGAGCTGGAACTGCGCGGCATCGAATCCTTCGAAGGAATCTTCGGCGGGCGGCCGGACGATAATCTCGGAAAGGTCCGCGCCCTGATGGAGTTGACCACGGCCGCCGCGCGCGACCTCGATGCCCGCGGCGCATTCACAGGAGAAGAAATCGTCCTGTCCGCCGGCGGATCGGCCTATTACGACATCGTGGTGGAGCACCTTGGCGCGCTGAAGCTGTCACGGCCGACCCGGGTCGTGACCCGTTCCGGCTGCTATATCACGCACGACGCTCTGATGTACCGCGAGCATTTCGCTTCGCTGCAGGCGCGCTCGGAGCGCGTGCGCGCCGTCCCCGGCGAGCTGCGGCCCTCGCTCCAGGTCGTCACCCGGGTACAGTCCATGCCGGAAAAGGGGCTGGCGTTCCTGACGGGCGGCAAGCGCGATCTGTCCTTCGACGTGCACCTGCCGGCGCCCAGCCTCTGGTTCCGGCCCGGCGAGCATCAGGCGCCGGTCGGGCTCGGCGCGGGGCACGAGATTTTCACCCTGGCGGACCAGCATGCCTTCATGCGGGTGCCGGACGACACTCCGCTGCGGGTGGGCGACATGGTGTTCCTCGACATTTCCCATCCCTGCACGACCTTCGACAAATGGGACGTGCTCTACGGTGTCGACGGGAACCACGATGTGAAGACGGCCTACAAGACCTATTTCTGACCGGCTCGGCACGTTGCGCTCCGCCAGGGTTTCGGGCATTGATGCCGCGCTGCCCCGGATGGCGGACGAGAACGCATCGTTTCATCCGCCGGTCCTCGGCAAAACCGTTCTTTGACCAACAGGGAGAATTTCCATGATCAAGCGTATCAAGCCCGGCCAGCGCTTCTGCGGCGCCGTCGTCGTCAACGGCGTCGTCACCACGGCCGGCGTGACCGGCGCGGGCGCCGACACCGTCGCGCAGACCCGCGACATCCTGGCCCAGATCGACGCCCTGCTCGCCGAGGCCGGCACCTCCAAGGCCAAGCTGATCAGCGCCAGCATCTGGCTCCGCGACATCGCCCATTTTGGCCAGATGAACACGGTCTGGGACGAGTGGGTCGACAAGGACAACCTGCCGGTCCGCGCCACCGTGGAAGCCCGCCTTGCCGCGCCGGAACTGCTGGTCGAGATCCAGGTGACCGCGCTGGTCTGAGCCGGTTCACGGATAATGCAGGAAGGCCGGGACGCGTGAGGCGGTCCCGGCCTTTTTCGTCAGGAAATGATCAGCGGCTGGCTGTGCAGGTAGCGCGCGACCTTGCGCTTGGCCGCGATGTCGGCCCAGACCAGTTCGACGTCGCTCGCCTTGAGCCCCGTCGCCTCTGCGATCGCATCGGCGGGCACGGCATTTTCGAGACCGTAGAGGCAGATGTCCATCTTGTCGTAGGGCAGGGCGAAGTAGAATTCCTCCTGCGTCTGCGGCAGTGAATAGGTATCCGTGGTCGGCGGGCGGGAGAGGATTTCGGCCGGCACGCCGAGATGGGCGGCGAGCTGGTAGACCTGCGATTTGTAGAGATGGGCGATCGGCTTGATGTCGGCCGCTCCGTCGCCGTTCTTGACGAAGAAGCCCTGGTCGTATTCCAGCCGGTTCGGCGTGCCGAGCACGGCGAAGTTCAGCCTGTCGGCATGGTAGTATTCGAGCTGCTTGCGGGTGCGCTGCTTCATGTTCGTCGCCGCGACGATGCCGAGATAGGCGCCGGCGCCGAGGCGCACCTTGCGCGTCTCGCCCTGCGGCGAGCGGACGACCAGCGAGGAGATGTTGTAGCCGCCCGTCGTCATCGGATTGTCGAAGACGATCTTGGAGGCCCAGCCGGTTCCATATTCCGGCACCGCCTCGCGAATGAAGGCATCGCGCCGCTCGTAGCACCCCATCGCCGCGAGCGCCGGCCCGATATCCTCAACGACGCTGTCGATGCCGAAGGTTTCCGCCACGCTCCGCCCGAGCCGCAGGCTCTCCGGGTCGGAATCGTTTTCCGGCATGAAGAGCGCGAAGACGTTCTTCGCGCCGAGCGCCCGCACGGCCAGCGCCGCCGAGACAGAGGAATCGATGCCGCCCGAAAGGCCGAGCACGAGGCCGCGCTTGCGCAGGTCGAGGCGCAGCCGTTCGCGCATCCATCCCGTAATGCGCTCCACCTCCGCTTCGGGATCGAGCACCAGCGGGGCGAAGGCGGGTCTGTGGGATGTCTGTGCGGTCATGCGTTCGATCCTGTGATGGGGGCGGGTTCGGCGGCAAGCCTGCGGCTTGCCTTGCCGGAATCGGTTCTAGGCAGCGACTGCCGGAATTCGACGATCTTCGGGACCATGTGGTCCTCGAGGTTCTGCGCGCAGAAGCGCATGACGTCCCGTTCGGTGAGGGCCGTATCCGAGGCGACGACGAGTGCCTTGACGGCCTGCCCGAGAACGTCGTGGGGAACGCCGATGACGAGGGCTTCGGCAATGCCGGGCATGCGGTGCAGCACGTCTTCCACCGCCTTGGGCGCGACCTTCTCGCCGCGGGACTTGATGATGTCGTCAGTGCGCGAGACGAAGGTGAGGTAGCCGTCCGCATCCGCGGTGAAGAGGTCGCCGGTATGGAGGCGCATCGCGCCGGTCCGCGGATCCGGGCGCAACGCCTTGCTGGTCGCCGCCTCGTTCCGCCAGTAGCCGCGCATCACGTTCGCGCCGGTGACGACCAGTTCGCCGACGGTGCCGGGCGGAACGGCAACGCCTGCCTCGTCCACGACCTCGGTCCGCACGCCGGGAATGGCGATGCCGACCGAGCCGCGACGGGCCTCGATCTCCCCGGGCGGCAGATAGGCGATGCGGGTGCACTCGGTCTGGCCGTACATGCAGAAGACGCGGACATGCGGCAGGAAGGCGCGCAGCCAGTCGAGATGGGCCGGCGGCAGCGGCGCGGCGGCGCTGGTGATGTAGCGAAGGCCCGCAAAGAGCGAAGGATCGAGATCCCGCGCCTGCATCATCATCGCGGCCATGGCCGGCACCAGGGCGAACCCGGTGACGCGCTCGTCGCGGATCCTCTCGAAGACCGCCTGCGGAAAGGCGAAGGATTTCTCGATCACCAGCGTCGCGCCCGTCAGCATCGCGGTCACGAGCTGGTTGAGCCCGTAGCCGAAGGACATCGGCAGGACGACGAGGAGCGTGTCGGCGGCGGTGTTTTCGAGATAGAAGGCGATGGAGCGGGCCGCGGCATCCATGTTGTCATGGGCGAGCATCACGCCCTTCGGCACGCCGGTCGAGCCCGACGTATAGATCAATGTGGCAAGGTCGCTGTCCGGTAGGTCTTCCGCGGGCAATGGCGCGGCGTTCAGGCCGGCCTCGAAGCTGCCCGCCTCTCCCGTCGCGAGGCGCGGCGTATCGGCAAGCTCCGCGACACCTGCGACGAGCCGTTCGAGCCGCGCCTCGGTTATCACGAGGGCGGGTGTGCAGTCGGCGGCGATCTGCGAAAGGCGGGGGGCCTTCGTCGACGGATTGACCGGGCAGATGACGGCGCCCGCCAGCCAGGTGGCGAGGACGGCGACAGCGGCCTGCCAGCCATTGTCGAGCAGGATGAGGACACGGTCGCCGCGAGCGACACCGCCGGCCCGGAGCGTCGTTGCCATGCGGGCGGAAAGATCGAGGAAGCGGTGGTAGCTCAGCCGCAGGTCGCCCGCGACGATGGCGGTCTTCGCCCCGTCCCGTGCGGCCCTCTGCCGGAGATATTGCTCGATCCGCATGGCCCGTTTCCGCCGTCAGGCCGCTTGCTTGCGCGAGATGAAGCCGGCGATCCGCTCGATCGTGTCGAGATTGGCCGGCACGATGTCCGCGTCCGCGACCTTGATGGCGAAGCGCTCCTCGAGGAAGCCGACCAGTTCGAGGATGCCGGTGGAATCGATCAGGTCGTTGTCGATCAGCGACAGATCGGCCGGCAGCGGGTGGCTCTCGTCGCCGAACAGGAAGTTCTCGACGATGAAGGCGCGGATCGTGGCTTGGGTTTCTGCGGTCATTCTCAGCTTCTTCCGATGCTCGATAGGGGTTGTGACGATTGCGCGGCCGTGCCGTCGCGCAGGAGTTGGGTCGACAGGATGCCGATGAAGGCAGCGTTGTCGCGAAAGCCCGTGGCCTCGCCCTTGAGAACCTTTTCCTTCAGCTTGCCGACCGCCTGCCCATTGAACAGCCCGGCTTCAGTGAGCCGTTCCGGCGCGAGCACGGTGTCGAGGACCTTCGCCGCGCCGGCAAAGGCTTCTGCATCGGGCGCGCGGTAGGGCTGCTTGGCACGGTCGATGATCCGGGCCGGCACGAGGCCGCGGGCGACCTCCTTGAGGATGTGTTTTTCGCGAAGCCCGCGCAGCTTCGCATCGGGCGCAAGCCCGGCGGCGAAGGACACGACCCGCGGATCGAGGAAGGGGAAGCGCCCCTCGACGGCATTCGCCATCATCACCCGGTCGCCCTGGCTGGAGAGAAGATAGCCGGGCAGGAAGAAGGCGGTTTCCAGATATTGCGCCTGATGCAGTGGATGCCAGCGGGAGAAGTCGGGCGGCAGCTGCGCGGCAAGGTCCGCCGCCGCATCGTAGTCGCCGATGGCCTCCTTGAGGGCGGCGGAAAAGAACAGCTTCGCCGCGGCGGTGGAGCGGAAGCGCGGCCGGTGGGAATAAAGCGGATCGTCGAGCGCCTCGGAGCCGAAGGCGAAGAAGCGGGCGAGATAGTCCGGCGTCTGCTGCTTCAGGCCCGGCAGGTAGGGATAGAGCCGCTGGAAGAGGCGGGTGCGCCGGGCGGATTGCGGCATGCGGCCGCAAAAGCGCCGGACGCGGGCTTCCCGGAAAATGTCGTATCCGGCGAAGATCTCGTCCGCGCCTTCGCCGGTCAGCACGACCTTCATGCCACGCTCGCGCACGCGCGCCGAGAGCAGGTGGAGCGGGACGGGCGCCGTGCGCAGGATGGGGCAGCCGATATGCCGCATGGCATCGGGCATCCGTGCGGCGATTTCGGCGGAAGAGCATTCGACGCTGTCCGCCTCGGCGTCGAGCGTCGCGGCCATCTCCCGCTGCCAGTCGCGCTCGTCATGTTCGGCGCTGCGGAAGGTCAGCGAGAAGGTCCTGAGGCCGTGCGTCACCGTCCGCGCCGCGAGCGCGGCAACGAGGGAGGAGTCGAGGCCGCCGGAGAGATAGGCGCCCACGGGCACGTCGGCGCGCAGGCGGATGCGCGTGGCATCCTCCAGCAGCGCGCGCAGCTCCTCCGCCTGCTCCTCCATCCGGCGCGGCGGGGGCGTGTCGTTTCGGTCGGGATAGGAAAGCTGCCACCAGGGCCGGATCGTGCGCTCGCCGTCCTTCACGATCATCATGTGGCCGGGCGGGAGTTCCCATATGCCGCGATAGGCCGTGCGCGGCGGAATGGGGCACCAGAGCGTGAAGATCTGGTCGAGCGCCACCGGGTCGATCTCGGCCGTCATGCCCGGCAGGGCGAGGAGCGCGCCCGGCTCGGAGGCGAAGAATAGCGTGCCCTCATGTTCGGTATGGAACAGCGGCCGCACGCCCATGCGGTCGCGGGCGAGAACCAGCGTGCGGGTTGCGGCATCGTGCAGCGCGAAAGCGAAGTCGCCGTTGAAATCCGCAAGGCATTCGAGGCCCTTCTGCGCATAGGCGGCGAGCAGAACCTCCGTATCCGAGGCAGTGCGGAAACGATGGCCGCGCGCCTTCAGGTCCTCGCGCAGCTCCACATAGTTGAAGATCTCGCCGTTGAAGGAGACGGCGAGCCTGCCGTCCTCGCTGGTCATCGGCTGTGCGCCGTCCTGAAGGCCGACGATGGAAAGGCGGGTATGGGCAAGGCCCGTCTCGCCGCGCAGGAGCGTTCCCTCGGCGTCCGGCCCGCGGTGCCTGAGCGCCGCCACCATGCGGCCGAGGCATTCCGCCGCCCGGTCCGGGGCGATAGCATTGCCGTGATATCCCGCTATCCCGCACATCGCCGCTACTCGAAACGATCGCCGATGAGGCGCGTCCAGCCTTCTCCGACAAGGCCGTTGATGAAGGCCTTTCCGGCCGTCATGGCTTCGAGGAGCGCGGGGTCGCGGGTGTGGACGATCGTTGCGGCGCCGTGGACGAAGGCGCATTTCTTGCCGACCATCGCCGGCAGAAGGGGCGGCAGGGTACGGCCGCGGATGGCAACGAGGCCCCGCTCATAGGCATTGCGGATGAGGCAGTCGATCACCACGGATTCCTGCCCGGGCGCCGCGAGAAGCTGCACCGTGCGGCCGACGCCGCCGGCATTGCCGTAATAGAGATAGGCGCCGACCACGGCTCCCGAGCGGGCCTTGACCAGGTGCTGGACGCGTTCGCCATGGAACGCCTTGCGCCTGGCATGGCGCAGCATGGCTTCCAGCACCGGCGGCTCCCAGCGCGGGCGCAGGGCGAAGGCCTGGGCGAATTTCAGGAAAGCTGCGATGAACGCGTCGTCGCTCGCCGGGACAGCGACGAAGCTGTCCGCCTTGCCGGGAAGCGGTCTGTAGTGAAACCAGACAGGCTTCTCGCGGCGTCGGCACAGGACGGCATCGGCAAGCCGGGCAAGCGGCCTTGCCGCCCGCGCGAAGGGCAGACGTCCCGCCACCGCCTCCAGCGCGAATGCGGAGGGTTTCAGGATCCGCAGCCATTCCAGGCTGTAGGGACCGAGAACGCTCGCCCGCGCGCCGCGCCACATCTCCGTCGATATCTCGTTCGCGGTTTCGCTGAAGGAAAGGTCCTGCGGGCCGGAGAGAACCTCGCGCAGCAGGCGTGCGCCGGCAAAGGGATCGGGGTCCCTGTCGTCGCTGACGAAGGAGCCGCAATTGGCCGCCAGCAGGCGGCGCCCTTCGAATTCCATTTCCACCGGCAGGACGCCGAGGAAAGCCGCGACCGTGCCATCGTCGCGGACATGCACGCGTGAGGTCAGGCCGGTGCGAAGGCTTTCGTCATTGAGGAAAAGCGTGCCGAGATAGGATTTCAGGTCGGCGCTTGCCGGGGCGTCGGTCTTGCGCAGCAGGCGCTGGAAAAGGTCCGCGACCGTCCCGATGTCCCCCGCCTCAAATGATCGTACGCTCGACATTGCAATCCACCCGGAGGTCGTCCCGTCCGGTTCCCCGCAGACGGCAGACGCCACGAGCCTGCTTACGGGAGACGGATGAAGAAAAGGTCAAGGAACGACGGTGTCGGCCCGGCAAGGGCGGGTTCCGAGGCGTTGCGGGCGCTCGAAAGCTGTTTATCGTAAAGACTGTTCTAATGTCCGGGGAGCCGCAGGGCTATCGCATATGGAGTTCGACGCTGCCGTTCCTCCATTGAATTGGGGCAACGGCTTTCTTCATATCCGATTGCCGTCCGGGAAACGGGGAACCATGCGGCATGCCGCCACTTGCGCCTTGTTTTGGCGCGATTCCCCGCACAAAAGGCTGTTACTCTCACCCGAATGCTTTAGAACACGAGCGATGTTGACCCGCCTTATTCGTATCGGCGCCTGGCTTGGCCTTGCCGCCATCCTCTTCGTGACGGTCTCGCCGATCGGCTATCGGCCGCATGACGTGGTTTCCACCGATTTCGACCGGGCAGCCGCCTATGCGGTCCTGTCGGGACTGTTCGTCTTCGCCTATCCGCGCCACCGCCTTGCAGTCGCCGCGCTGGTGGTGCTGGTGGCGGTCGGGGCGGAGCTGTTCCAGTTCGTCTCACCGACACGGCACCCGCACCTTGCCGACGCGGCGGTGAAGGCCGCGGGCGGCATCGGCGGATTGTTCGCGGGCAGCCTGCTGCATTCCGGCATGGCGCAATTGTTTTCCGGTGCAAGCAAAAAGCCGATGGCTCCTGCAGAGGAGCGCCGCTCCGTCTCCTGACCGGCGCTTCCGGTTTCCCTCAACCCTGCGGCGGCCGCCAGTCAGCGGAGGGGATGGTGTTGATCATCCAGGGCACGCCGAACCGGTCGACCAGCGAACCGAAGCCGGGTGACCAGAATGTCTCGCCGAAGGGCATGGCGGGCCGGCCGCCCTCGCAGAGCTGATCGTACCAGCGCTTCGCCTCCGTCTTGTCTGTGGTGTGCAGCGTGACGTCGAAACCGTTCTTGGGCTTTTCGATGTTCGGCGCCCAGGCGGCATCCATGTCCGCGCCCATCAGCGCCTGATCGCCGACCTCCAGCCAGCAATGCATCAGCCAGTCCTTGTATTTCGGATCGCTGATCGGCATGCCGGGCGGTCCCTCGCCATAGGGAAAGGCGGCGGTGATCCTGCCGCCCAGAACTCTGGCATAGAACTCGAATGCCTCCCGGCACTGTCCCTGAAAACTCAGGCTGGTCACGATCTTCATGGTCGGCTCCTCCTTCTCCTCGTTGCCCGCATGCTGCTGCATGGGGTGGGTCCGCCAATGAATTGATATCAACGTAAATGGTGCGGCAAGTCAACCCGCGGCCGGTCTGTCTCTCATTTGCCGCAACGCCGGCGATGCGACGGGCGGATGCGGCCTCCGCCAAAACGCCGATGCCGCCCGATGATCACCGGGCGGCACCGCATGTGGTAAGAAGCGTCCGTCAGCCGGCGGCGAAGGGCACGGTGACGAAGGTCTGTGCATCCTGGCGCTGGACGAGCAGGAGCACGGCCTTGCGGCCGGCCTTGCCGGCCTGCGCGACGGCGGCCTTCGCTTCCCGGGCGGAATGGACGGACTTCTGGTTGACCGAGAGAATGACGTCGCCCGGCTGGAGGCCGGCATCGGCGGCCGGCTTGTCCGGGTTGACGCCTTCGACGATCGCGCCCGTCTCGCTTTCCGGCAGGCCGAGCGAATCGCGCACGTCCGGCGTCAGGTCGCCGAGCTGGACGCCGAGGGTCGGTACGCCCTGAGCGCCGGGAAGGCTGGGCTGGCTGCCGGTATCAGCGCTTGCCTGCTTGTCCGTATCGTCATTGTTGCCGACCGTGATCGACAGGTCCTTGTTGCCGCCGTCGCGCCAGACCGTCAGGCTTTCCTTCGCGCCGGGCGAAAGATCGGCCACCATGCGCGACAGTTCGTGCGGCGAGTTCACCGCCTTGCCGGCCAGCGCCGTAATGACGTCGCCCGACTTTATGCCGGCCTTGGCGGCGGGGGTGCCGTCATCGACCCGGGCCACGAGGGCGCCGACCGGCTTGGCAAGACCGATGGCATCGGCGATGTCGGAAGTCACGGGCTGGATCTGCACGCCGATGAAGCCATGCGCGATGGAGCCGTCCTTCATCAGCTTGGCCACGATGCCCTGAGCCTGGTCGGAAGGAATGGCGAAGCCGACGCCGACGCTGCCGCCGTTCGGCGAATAGATCGCGGTGTTGATGCCGACCACCTTGCCGTCAAGGCCGACGAGCGGGCCGCCGGAATTGCCGTGATTGATCGGCGCGTCGATCTGGATGAAGTCGTCATAGGGCCCGCTGTGCAGGTCGCGGCCGCGGGCCGAGACGATGCCGGCCGTCACCGTCGTACCGATGCCGAAGGGGTTGCCGATGGCGAGGATCGGGTCGCCCGCCCGCAGCTTGTCGGAATCGCCCCAGCCGATGGTGGCGAGCGGCTTGCCGCTGTCGATCTTGATCACAGCAAGGTCGGACTTCGAATCCGTGCCGACGAGCTTGGCCGGCAATTCCGTGCCGTCGTCGAGCGCCACCTTGATCGTGGTCGCCTTGTCGATGACGTGGTTGTTGGTGACGATATAGCCGTCGCTGGTCAGCACGAAGCCGGAGCCGAGTGCTGCGGCCCGTTCGGCCGGGCGCTGCTGCGGCAAGGGAATCTGGCGTTCGCCGAAGAAGTCGCGGAACTGCTGGTCGAAGGGTGAATCGCCGCCGAACGGCGAGGCCCCGTCCTGCGAGGACGTGTTCTCCACCTTCAGCGTCGTCATGATGGTGACGACGGCCGGCTTGTCGGCCGCCACGATCGGCGCGAAGGAGCCCTGGGTGAGGGCGGCATTGAAGGTTTCCGGCGGCGCTGCTGCATGGGCGGGCCTGGCGCCGGCAAGGCTGGAGGCTGCCACCGGCACCACCAGCAGGGCAACGCCGAGAAGCGCTGCGACACGATGCTTTTCAAGAATCCTGGTCATGGTCGTCTTCCTTTTGTCAGCGCCGCAATGCCCGTGGTGCCGGCATCTGGCGCGCGAAACCGACGGCAGCGAGGGCGGCCGGTTGCGTGTTCATGGGTTCGGGATTTTCAGAGGGGCGGAGCGCCAGCGTGACGCCCGGCCCGCTCCTTGGCCGCGGCCGAGAGGGGCGGCGGCCGGCTATCCGGCGGGCCGAATGTCGCCCGCCGGCAGAAGGGTCAGCTCATCCGGACGATATCGCGATCGAGTTTGTGGATATCCTGCTGCAGGTGCTGGTAGCTCGCCCGCGGGAGGCCGCCGCCGTGCATGTCGGCAACCGTCATCGCGCGGCTGCGAATGGCACCGACCTCGCCTTCCAGCCGGCGATAGGCGCTGGCCGAAAGCCTGTGCATGGCTTCATCCTGGCGGATGGACTGCTGCGCGGAGCCGAGTTCGCCCAGCACCCGATCGAGGCGGACATGGCGAACCATGAGGGGCATGCCGGGCCGGGTGTCGTTCATGCTCGGCGTTCCGGGATGATGACCCTCGTGGTGGGATGAAGGGTTTGCGGCAAGGGCGCCGCCGGCGGCGAGCGAAAGAACGAAGGTTGCGACTGTGATGGTTTTGAGTGTCGAGCGCATGATGCGTCTCCTGAATGGTGGGGAAAGACATGTCCTTCCCGCCGGCTGTCCGATGTCGTCGCGTCGTGGGTTCCATCTCCCACCGGCGGCATCCAGCCTGACATCATCTATAGGCCCGCCGGACCGCCAGGGTCATGTTACAATTAAATAAAGTTCCGATGGGCCGATTTGCCAAATTATTGCCCGGATCGGCGAGATCGCCTTGAGTGCCAGGTGATTTTTATTTTAATAAATCAGCGGCTTGAAAGAAATCGGCGGGATCGCGCAGTACCGCACGATCCCGCCGAACATGACAGGGCTGTAATTTTCGCGGCAACGCCACCTATTTCGCAAGACGCTGCTTGAGGCCGGCGATGATGCGTTCGGCCAGCGCGTCGTAGTCTCCGTCGAAATGGTGGCCGCCGTCGATGCTGATCGATTCCACGCCGGAGGCCTTCAGCGTCGGGCAGGGATCGTCGTCCTCGTCCGCGCCGTAGATGCACTGCACGCGCTTGGGATCGATCTTGGCGATGTCCTTGACCGGATCCCCGCCTGCTCCTTCGCCGGCGACGCCGAGCCAGCCGGACACGGAAATCTCGTAATCCACCTGATGCGACAGCGCCATGAGCGTGAGCTGCGGCACGCGCGCCTTGTCTTCCGGCGAAAGCAGGTTGTAGGTGGCGGGCAGGATGTCGGCGCCGAAGGAATAGCCGATGAGCAGGACGTGCTCCACGTTCCATTCGTTGCGGAAGGCCTCGATGATGCGCGCCAGATCGTCCGCCGTTTCCTGCGGCTTGCGCTCGGACCAGAAGTAGCGCAGCGAATCCACCCCGACGACCGGAATACCGCGCTGCTGCAGCGCGCCCGCCACCTGCTTGTCGATATCGCGCCAGCCGCCGTCGCCGGAATAGACCACGGCCATCGTGTCATAGGCGGGCTTGGCCTTGAGGATATCGAGCGGCAGGCCGAGCGGGGAATCCGTGTCGCCGGCCGCATCCATCCGGTCGGCGAGCGCCTGCGCCAGCGCATCCGCCGGCGCGCCGTCCGCATCGCGTATGTCGATATCGTCATGGGCGGCCTTGAGCGCCGCGACATGGTCGCGGCCGTCCTTCGGCGCCTTGTCGGTGAGAAGCACGGTGACGGCGGCGGGAAGCGGCCCGTCGGTCAGGCCGTAGATCGTGCGGCCGTTCGCCTTGGTCTTGGAGGCGGGCGTGCAGAGAACCTTGTCGAGCGGGATCCCGGCTTCGGGATCGACCACCACGGCCTCGTCGATGGTGGCCGCGGGGCTCTGCGCGATCATGGCGAGCGCCAGCGCGCCGCCCTCGCCGATGCCCGCAAGGACAGGCGGGTTGTAGCTCGTCGCGCCGCCCGCGCGCTGCACCTGGTGGGCGAGCGATTCGACGTCGGAGATCATGTAGACGCAGTCGCCGTCGTCGGCCGCGAGGGTCTTCATATAGGCGGGGAAATCGATGCCGACGACGGCCGCGCCCTTCTCCACAAGGGCGGCCGCCTGCTTCTCCTCGTCGTCGCCCCACCCGGCGGCGCCGGAAATCAGGAAGACGCTCGCGTCCGGTGCGCCATCCGGCATGAAGATGTGGCCGGGCGGGATCATGCCGGTCGTGAACGTGCGGGGTGCATCCTGCGCCGCAGCAGCCAGCGGCAGGAGGCTGGCGATGAGGCCGGCCGCTGCAAGAGAATGAAGTAGGCTCATTTGGCAATCACTCCTTTGACGCCGCCGCCGATGAGGAAGGTCACGTCCATCAGCGCCAAGGCCGCCCCCGTGCCGTTCGTCACCGCAAGATAGCGCGGTTCCCAGCGGGGATGGAACTTGGATTTGAAGGCGCGCAGGCCCTTGAAATTGTAGAAGCGCTCGCCGTGCTCGAAGAGCGTGCCGCCGACCCGGTCCCAGACGGGAGCGGCCTCGCGCCGCGCCATGCCGGAAAGCGGCGCCATGCCGAGGTTGAACTGCCGGTAGCCTTCGCCGCGCAGATAGTCGAGGATGCTGGCGAAAAGGAAATCCATCGTGCCCTTGGGCGCGTCGGGCGCAAAGCGCATGAGGTCGACGGTCGCTTCCGCCCTGGTGTCCGTCACCATCAGCGTGGCGAAGGCGACGATGCGATCCTCGATCCGCACGACGGCGACCGGCTGGGAAAGCACGTAGCCTTCCTCGAAGGCACCGAGGGAGAAGGTCTTCTCCTTGGCATTGTGGTGGGCGAGCCAGCTGTCGGAGACCGCCCGCAGCTCCGGCAGGACGGCGGCGACCTCGTCGGGCCGGGCGACGGAGAAGGCGAGCCCGTCGCGCGCGCCGCGGCTGTAGGACTGCCGCAGGTTGGCGAAACGGCTTCCCTTCATCTCGAAACTGGCAAGATCGATGATCGCAAGCTCGCCGAGCTTGAAGGCCCTGAGCCCCACATCGGCACAGGCTGCAAGCAGCGCGGGGGAGATCTGGTAGAAGGCAGCCCGCCCGCCGCCGGCCCGCGCCGCGCCGACGAACTGCCAGACCAGTTCGGCGAATTCGTCCTCGACCCCGACGGGGTCGGCGAACGCGATCCATGAGCGGCCATGGATGCCGTACATGATGAAGGACCGGCCGGACGCGGAAAAGAGCAGCCGCTTGTCGCCGGTGCGCACGAGATTGGCGTCGGCCATGTCCTGCGTCATCGTGATCGCGACCGCCTGTTCCAGCTCGGCGGCGGTGGCACCTTCCGTGCGGAAATGCGCCGGCCGCAGCAGGCTGAACAGGGCCAGCGCCGAGGCGGCGATGGCAAGGGCGAGGAGGGCGCGCAGGCCGCGCGGCGCTTCTTCCGAAAATTCGAACTGCCACCAGAGCTCGTGCGCATATTCCGTATCGCGGTAGACGAAGAGCAAGATGACGAAGGCGGTGGCGAGGATGACGCCGATCGCGGCCAGCCAGGAGGGGCCGAGGGCCTGGCGTAGCAGCGAGCTGTGCCGGTCGAAGGCGCGGGCATTGGCGATGAGCGCGACGATGAAAAGCGCAAGCAGCCCCGCCTCCACGACGGCGATGCCCTTGAGGAAGGCGAAGGCGAAGGCGACGCATGCGCCGCCGAGCGCCACCAGCCACGCCCCGTCCAGCCGCTGGCCGAGGCCGCGGGCGGCGACGATCAGCAGCAGGCCGAGCAGGCTCGACAGGAAATGCGCCCCTTCGACGATCGGGAGCGGCAGGTAGTTGGAGAGGAAATCGAGATTGGAATCGGGCGTCGGAACGACGCTCGAGAAGATCAGCATGGTGCCGAGCACCAGCGACAGGGTGGCGATCAGCGTGGGGGCGAGCTTGCCTGCGAGCTGTGCCGCTTCCGCGACGCCCGGCCTCAGCACGAAATGCCGCGTCTCGGTGATCAGCAGCAGGACGGTGGCGAGCAGCAATGGCAGGATATAGTAGATCAGCCGGTAGAGCACGAGGCTGCCGAGGAGCTGGTCGATGCCGATCGCGTTGGAAAGGCCCGCCATGATGACGGCCTCGAACACGCCGAGGCCGGCCGGGACATGGCTGAGCACGCCGAAGCCGATGGCCACCGCATAGACCGCAAGGAAGGTCGGCCAGCCGACATGGGTATCCGGCAGGAGGACATAAAGCACGGATGCGGCGGCGGCGATGTCGAGCGCCGAAACGAGGAACTGCCGCGACGTCGTGCGGCTGTCCGGCAGGCGCAGGGTCAGGCCCTTGAAGGAAAGGACATGGCCGTTGCGGCCGATATAGAAAACCGTGACGAGCGCGACGAGGATGACGACGGAAATGGCGCGCAGCCAGAGCGCGTCGATGCCGAGGATACCGGCGACGCGCGGGGCGACGGCAAGAGTCGCAAGCGCGCTGACCGAAAGAAGGCCGAGGCCGAAGGACAGCGTGACGAAGGCGATGATGCGCGCGATGTCGCCCGGCAGGAGGCCGAGGCGGGAATAGGCGCGGAAGCGGATCGCGCCGCCGCTGAGCGGCCCGAAGCCCACCGTGTTGCCGACGGCATAGGCCATGAAGGCCGTTACGGCGATGGCCGGAAACGGCTTCCTGCGGCCGATGTAATCCAGCGCGTTGGAATCGTAGAAGATCAGCGCGAGGAAGCTGAGCCCGGTGAAGAGCGCCGCAAGCGCGATGGCGCTCCACGACGTCGCGGAAAGCGCCGCCAGAACCTCGTCGTAACGCACCTCGGCCGTCAGCCGGTAGACCCCGACCGCCACCAGCGCGAAGACCAGGAGGCTCGCCAGGCCGAGAATGTAGAGCCTGTATGTCAGAAACGACCGGACGAGCCAGGATGCCCGATCCTCGGTGATCACGCTATTTTCGTCTGACATGAATGCGACCCGTGCTGCAGCAACGGGCGCATGTTATCCGCAGATGTGGCAAATATCGGACATATTTTGCGGAACGCAGAAGAAGAATGTGTACCGCCTTCCGGCGACGCGAGCGTGCGTCGCCGGAGCCTGTGATTTCAGACCCGGAGCGGGCGGTCAGTAGGTGGTTCGCCCGCCGGAAAGGTCGAAGGTCGCGGCGGTGGTGAAGCTGTTTTCCTTGGAAAGCAGCCAGGCGACCATGGAGGCAGCCTCGTCGACCTCGAGGAAGCGGCCGCGCGGGATGCGCGAGCGCATGTATTCGATGAATTCCGGGGTGAGCTGTTCGAGGATGCGCGTCTGCGCGGTCGCCGGGGTGATGCAGTTTACGGCGATGTCGTAGCCGGCGAGTTCCTTGCCGAGCGACTTGGTGAGCCCCATGACCGCGGCCTTGGAGGCCGAATAGGCGGCCGCGTTCGGATTGCCCTCCTTGCCGGCGACGGAGGCGATGTTGACGATGCGGCCGTAGTTGCGCTCCTTCATGCCGGGCACGAGGGCGCGGTTGACGTAGAAGGTGCCGTTGACGTTGATGTCGATGATCTTCTTCCACATGGCGATGTCGTAGGTGTCGAGCGGCGCGGCGGCGCCGGCGATCCCCGCCGAATTGACGAGCAGCGAGGCGGGAGCGGCAATCTCTTCGGTCCGCCGCCGGGCCGCGTCGACCTGCTCCCCGTCGGAAATGTCGACGACGGCGGTCGTTGCCGCGCCGCCGAGCGTCTCGCGCGCCGAGGCCAGCAGGCTTTCGTCGATATCCCAGAGCGTGACGGTGGCGCCGGAGGCGACGATGCGCTTGGCCATGGCGAAGCCAAGCCCCTGCGCCCCGCCCGTCACCACTGCGTGCTGGCCTGAAAGATCGATCTGGTTCATGGCTTCCTCCGGTTGCGTTCTCCTCCGGCGCGGTGCGCCGCTTGATCTGATCTATTATATTAGTGTAACAATCGCAACAAGGGTGGCGGCGATTTTCGCGCCGCCGCAGGAGGAGATTTGCATGCGGGCAAGCGAGACGAGGACGGTCGGGCGCACGGGACTGACGGTGACGGCCCTCGGCATGGGCACGGCGGCGATGGGCGGGCTTTACGCGCCGGTTTCTGCGGAGGCGTCGCTGGAGGCTCTCGAAGCGGCCTGGCAGGCGGGCATCCGCTATTTCGACAGCGCCCCGATGTATGGCCTCGGCCGGTCGGAGCATCTGCTCGGCCATTTCCTGCGCGAGAAGGCCGGTCCCGATGTTTCCTTCACGGTCAGCACGAAGGTCGGCCGGCTGATGGCGCGCGAGCGGCCGGGACGCGACCTGCCGCCGGCACCGCCGAAGAACGCGCTCGATTCCGGCTGGCACAACGGCCTGCCGTTCCGCGAGGTCTTCGACTATTCCTATGACGCCATCATGCGCAGCTTCGACGACAGCGGCCAGCGCACCGGCCTCGAACGGCTCGACCTTCTTTTCGTGCACGACATCGGCAGCGTCACCCATGGGGATGCGCAGGCGGCGCATTGGTCGGCGCTGACGAAGGGCGGTGGCTTCCGCGCGCTGGAGGAACTGAAGGCGGCGGGACTTATCGGCGGCTTCGGCCTCGGGGTGAACGAGGCGGCCGTCGTGCTCGATGCGATGAACGAAACCGCCCTCGACTGCACGCTGCTCGCCGGCCGCCATACGCTTCTGGAGCAGAATGCGCTCGACCTTTTGGAGAAGGCCCGGCAGGCGGGCATGGGCATCATGATCGGCGGCGTGTTCAATTCCGGCATCCTCGCCGCCGGCCCCGGCGGCCACCGCAGGTTCAATTATCAGGACGTGCCCGAGGCGGTCGCACGGCGGGTGGACGCGTTGACGGCGGCCTGCGCGCGCTTCGGCGTGCCGCTTTCGGCCGCCGCCATCCAGTATCCGCTGCGCCATCCCGCCGTGACCGCGGTGCTGATCGGCCCGCGCGATGCCGGGCAGGTCCGGCAGAACGTGCAATGGTTCGAGCAGGATGTGCCGGCGGAGCTCTGGCAGACGCTGGAGCGGGAAGGACTTGTCGCCTGAAGGCCGTGGCCCCGTTGCGGGGCCGCGCCGGTCCTACATCGTCGCGCCGATGTTCCAGGGCACGAATTCGAGGTCGCCATAGCCGAGTTCTTCGGATCGCGTGCGTTCGCCGGAGGCGGTCCGGAGGATGAGGTCGAAGATCTGCCGTCCCTTTTCCTCCAGCGAAACGCCGTTCAGGACGTCGCCGCAGTCGATGTCCATGTCCTCCCGCATCTGCTCGTAGATGTAGGAATTTGAGGCGAGCTTGATGGAGGGCGTCGGCTTGCAGCCGAAGGCGGAGCCCCGGCCGGTGGTGAAACAGAGGATATTGGCGCCGCCCGCGACCTGCCCGGTCGCAGACACCGGATCGTAGCCGGGCGTATCCATGAAGACGAGGCCCTTCGCATCGACCGTGTCGGCATATTCGAAGACGGCGCGCAGGTTCGTCGAGCCGCCCTTCGCGGCCGCGCCGAGCGATTTTTCCAGGATCGTCGTAAGGCCGCCGAGCTTGTTGCCGGGGGAGGGATTGTTGTTCATCTCCATATTGTGGCGGGCGGTGTAGTCCTCCCACCAGCGGATCCGCTCGATGAGCTTCTCGCCGACGGCGCGGCTTTCCGCGCGGCGGGTGAGAAGATGTTCGGCACCGTAGATTTCCGGCGTCTCCGACAGGATGGCCGTGCCGCCCTGCTCGACGAGGAGGTCGACGGCCGCGCCGAGCGCCGGATTGGCGGTGATGCCCGAATAGCCATCGGAACCGCCGCACTGGAGGGCGAGCATCAGCTCGGAGGCAGGCGCGGGCGTGCGTTTGTGGGCATTCACCACCGGCAGCATTTCCTGGATCGCCCGGACGCCGGCTTCCACCGTCTTGCGCGTGCCGCCCGTCTCCTGGATGGTCAGGGTGCGGAAGGTGATATTCTCCTCGACGCCATAGGTCTTCATCCAGCGGGGGATCTGGAAGACCTCGCAGCCGAGGCCGACCATCAGCACGCCGCCGACATTGGGATTGGTGGCAAAGCCCCATTGCGTCTTCTTGAGCAGGTCATGCGCCTCGCCGTTGACGTCGAGGCCGCATCCCGTGCCGTGCACCAGCGAGATGACCCCGTCGACATTCGGATAGTCCTTGAGGATGCCGGACTTGTTGATCTCCTCCGCGATGAAGCGGGCGGCGCTCGCCGAACAGTTTACCGATGTCAACACGGCGACGTAATTGCGCGTGCCGACCTTTCCATCGGCGCGGCGATAGCCGAGGAACGTCGCGCGCTCCGCCTCCGGTAGCACGTTTGTCTCCCTCAGCCCCTCGCCGAACATGTAGTTCCGCTCGAAGGTGTGGATATAGACATTGTGCTCGTGCACCCAGTCGCCGGGCGCGATGGACTCGCGGGCAAAGCCGATGACCTGGCCGTATTTGACGATCGGCTGGTCCTTGCCGATCGCCGTCATCGCCATCTTGTGACCGCGCGGGATGCGCGCGGTCGCGGAGATCGCGCCCGCAAGATCGCCCGGATTGAAGGGATCGGTCACGAGGACGATGTTGTCGGCGGCGGAAAGCTGGATGAAACGGGCCATGGCATGCTCGGGCGGGGTTCGCGCAGGGCGTTCCGCGGAAGGTTGTGATATTTGAATACTAATATAACAGTGGCCGTGCGGTCAAGCGCGCCCGCGCCCATCATCGTGCGGGCATGGATTGCCATGCGTTTCGGAAGGGCTGCCGGCGTGGCCGCCGGTCAGGCGCACCGGTCAATCGTGATGGAAGACTTCCACCATCTGCGCCCACCATTCGCCGTCCTTGCGGGTGGCGAGAGGCTGCTGCAGCGGATCGCAGATCTCCCACCATTTCTGCATGGCGGGCGAGCGGGCCATTTCGGCGGCGTCGGCCGCAAAATCGCTGCCGTGATATTCCCAATAGGCGAAGAGCAGGTTTTCCGGCTCGCGCAGGAAGATCGAGTAATTGCGGATATTGGCCGCGCTGATGACCGCGAGCACATCCGGCCAGACGGCCGCGTGCAGCGCCTTGTATTCGTCGATCACCTCGGGTTTCAGCCCGATGCAAAGGCCCATTCGCTGCATGTCAGTCTCCGTGGGATGGGGATAGCCGCTCAGCCGAAGGCATTGTTGGCGACGGCGACTTCCAGCGTGTTGCGCAGCGAGGTGTTGAGGTGCTCGCGCATGGCATTGGCCGCCGCCTAGCTGTCGTGGCGCTGCAGCGCCTTGAGGATCGCCTGGTGCTGCTGGATCGTCTGCTCGCCATAGCCCGGCTTGGGAATGGCGAGATAGCGGCCGCGGTCCATCTGCGCCTTGGATATGTCGACCGCCCGCCAGAGCATGTGGAAGCCGTTCACCTCGGCGATGGTGCGGTGGAAGGCGTCATCGAGCTGGATGGCGTCGCTGTAGCGGCCGCGGGCGATCGCCGTGCGATGCGCCGCGATATTGTCTTCCAGCGCCTCGGCCTGCGCCTGCGTCAGCTTTTCGGCGGCCCGCCGCGCGCTTTCCATCTCCAGCGCGTTGCGGATGACATAGGCCTCCTCGATGTCGCGGATGCTGATGCGCGCGACGAAGGTGCCCGTCTGGGCGAAGACGTTGACGAGGCCCTCGTCGCTGATGCGCTTGACGGCCTCGCGCACCGGCGTGCGGGAAACGCCGAGCGTCTGGGCGATGGCCATCTCGTTGATCGCCTCGCCCGGCTTCATCTGGCCGCTGACAATCAGGCTGCGAACCTTGTGATAGATCTGGTCGCGCAGCGGAAGGGATCGGTTGAGGTTGGATGCGTCGATGTCCATGGCCGCCGTTAATTTATAAAAGCCTGTTGAACCAAAGCACCTGGAATAACAGGATGTCAATGAAGGGGTGTCAGTGTCCGGTGGACGTACCCCGCGGTCTGATTTATTCCTGTCCCGGACGTGCCTGCGCGAGAATCCGCATTGCGGATACCGGCCGTATAATACTAGTGTTACGCATAAAAGCCAATATGGATACCCGAGGCAACCGGGTACGGGAGGAAGCCGGATGATCGTCGATGCGCATCACCACCTGTGGCAGGTCGGCCGCGGGGATTATCACTGGATGTCGCCGGACATGCCGGTGCTGGCGCGCGACTATCTTGCCGACGACCTGCGTCCCGTTCTCCGGCGGGCCGGCGTCGACCGCACCGTCGTCGTCCAGGCGGCGCAGACGGAAGCGGAGACCGATTTCCTGCTTTCGCTCGCGGCGGAAACGGATTTCATCGCCGGTGTCGTCGGCTGGCTGGATTTCGAGGATGCCGCCTTTCCCGCCAAGCTCGAAGCGCTGATGCGCCGGCCGAAATTCGTCGGGCTGCGGCCGATGCTGCAAGACCATGCGGACGACGGCTACGTCCTGCGCCCGGCCGTGCTCGACAATATCCGCCATCTCGCCGCGGCGGGCGCCGCCTTCGACATTCTCACCTTTCCGCGCCATCTGCCCATCATCCTGCGCATGCTCGATGCCGTGCCGGACGTGCGGGCAGTCGTCGACCATCTGTCGAAGCCGCCGGTGGCGAGCGGCAGGCTGGAGGGCTGGGCGGAGGACATGGCCCGGATCGCCGCCCATCCGGGCCTTCGTTGCAAGGTTTCCGGGCTCGTTACCGAGGCCGCTCATGAAGGCTGGGCGCCGGGCGATCTGACGCCCTATGTCCGGCATGTCTTCGATGTCTTCGGTGCCGACAGGCTGATGTTCGGCAGCGACTGGCCGGTCTGCCTGCTCGCCGCCTCCTATGCGGAAGTCCTGAACGCCGCCCGCGGCATTCTCGATCCCCTGCTCGACGCGGACGGCATGGCCCAAGTGTTCGGCGGCAATGCCGTGAGCTTCTACCGCCTCTGAGCCGCCCCGGCGATTGCCGCGCGCTCGACCCGAACCATGGCTCCATGGATATGCGGAACGACGCTTGCGAGGTCTGTTATATTAGTGTAATAGGACAACGCCGGTAAGGGGAGAGACATCGACAGCGATGCGCGCCGGCAAGGGGAGAGAGGAATGCCTTCGGCCGCGAGCGCACTGCACATGAGGGGGATCGGCAAGGTCTTTCCGGGTGTGAAGGCCCTGTCCGGCGTGGACCTCGCCGTCCGCTTCGGCACGGTGCATGCCATCGTCGGCGAGAACGGCGCCGGCAAGTCGACCCTGATGAAGATCCTCAGCGGCGCCTACGCCCCGACCACCGGCACCATCGAGGTCGCCGGCACGGAGGTGCGCATGAAGCGCCCGGCCGACGCCCAGAAGCTCGGCATCCGCATGGTGCACCAGGAACTGAACCTCGTTCCCGACCTCACGGTCGCCGAGAACATCTTCCTCGGCCGCATGCCGAAGCGGCTCGGCTTCTTCGACCGCGGCGGCATGGTGCGCCGCGCCGCCGCCATCCTCGCGGAGCTCGGCGCCGCCATCGACCCGCAGCAGCGCCTCGGCGACCTGTCGATCAGCCAGCAGCAGCTTGTGGAGATCGCGAAAGCCTATGCCGCCGAGCCGCGCATCATCGTGCTCGACGAGCCGACCTCCAGCCTCAGCGAGCACGAGACGGCGGCGCTCTTCCGCATCCTGCGCAAGATGCGCGATGCCGGCATCGCCATCATCTATATCAGCCATCGCCTCAAGGAGGTGCTGGACATTGCCGACGAGGTGACGGTGCTGCGCGACGGCGCGATGATCGAGACCCGGGCCGCCAGCGGCATCACCGCCGCCGAGATGATCCGCCTCATGGTCGGCCGCGAGGTGAGCAACGTCTTCCCGAAGACCCCATCCACCATCGGCAGGGAAGTGCTCCGGGTGCGCGGCATCGGGGACGGCGAGCGCTTCCACGCCATCAGCTTCGACGTGCGCGCCGGCGAGATCCTCGGCCTCACCGGCCTCGTCGGCGCCGGCCGCACTGAGGTCGCCCGCGCCATCTTCGGCCTTGCGCCGCTGACGGTTGGCACGGTCGAGATCGACGGCGCGCCGGTGATGATCGGCTCGCCCGCGGCGGCCGCCCGCGCCGGCATCGCCTATGTGCCCGAGGACCGCAAGGGCGACGGCATCATGCCCGCCATGACGGTGCGCGAGAATATCAGCCTGCCGGTGCTGCGCCGGCTCGCCAACCGTTTCGGCCGCGTGCGGCGCGGTGCCGAGCGCGAGCTTGCCGGCACCTATGTGCGCAAGTTCTCCATCGTGCCGCCGGATGGCGAGCGGCGCATCGGCCTACTCTCCGGCGGCAACCAGCAGAAGGCGGTGATCAGCCGCTGGCTTGCCACCGATCCGAAGGTGCTGATCCTCGACGAGCCGACGCGCGGCGTCGATGTCGGCGCCAAGGCGGAGATTCACGGCATCATCGGCCAGCTCGTCGCCAACGGCATGGCCGTGGTGATGATCTCCTCCGAGCTGCCGGAAATCATGGGCGTATGCGACCGCGTGGTCGTCATGCGCGACGGGCGCGCCTCGGTGCCGCTCGCCCGCGAGGGCCTGACGGAGGAGCGCATCATGGCGCTCGCCACGGGCGAGGAAAGTGCAGAAGGGGAGGCCGCATGACGGACATCGCCGCCATGGGACAGACAACGAAGGACGCCGCGCGCTTCAGCCAGGGCAGCCGCATGGTCGGCATGCTCTCGCGCGCGGGCCTCACGCTCGCCATCCTCGCCGTCATCCTCTACGGCTCGCTCGCCAATCCGGTCTTCTTCACGGCCGGCAATTTCGTGAACGTGCTGATGTCCATGTCCATCGTCGGCATCGTCGTCGTCGGCATGACCTTCGTGCTGGTCGTCGGCGGCATGGCGGACCTTTCTGTGCCGGCGACCATCGCCTGCGGCGCGATCCTGTCGCTTGCCCTCCAGCCCTATATCGGCCCGGTTCCGGCCTTTGCCGTCGCGGTGTTGCTGGCGGGGCTCACCGGCCTCGTCAACGGCGTGCTTGTCGGCTATGTCGGCATCAATCCCATCATCGCCACGCTCGGCATGGGCGCCATCGTGCTCGGCATCGTGCAGGCCGCCGTCGGCGGCGTCATCGTCTACGGCACGGATCCGAGCTCGGCGGATTTCGTCAAGAGCCGCATTCTCGGCGTGCCGATGATCGCCGTTATCTTCATCGCCATCGCAATCCTCGGCAATTTCGTGCTGTCGCGCACCTTCTGGGGCCGCTGGACCATCGCCACGGGCGGCAATTACAGCGCCGCGCAAGCGAGCGCCGTGCCGGTGCGGGCCGTCCGGGCCGGCGCCTTCGTCATCACCGCCTTCGCCGCGGGCTTCAGCGGCGGCCTGCTCGGCCTGACGCTGCAGAGCGCCCGCCCGCTCGTCGGCCAGGGCTACGAGTTCAGTGCCATCACGGCGGTCGTCGTCGGCGGGGTGTCGATCATGGGCGGCTTCGGCTCCATTCCGCGCGCCATGGCCGGCCTCGTCTTCGTGCAGCTCCTGACCAATGTCATGGTGCTTCAGGGCGTGCGCACGCCGATCCAGGGCTTCGTCCTCGGCCTCCTGATCGCCGGCGCCGTCGCGCTCGACATCGCGCTGCGCAAGCGGGGTGTCGCCTGATGCCCGCCTTCGTCGCCACGCTCCTGCGCTACCGCGTCGCCGTCATCCTCTGTCTGACGCTCGCCGCCGCCACGCTCATCGTTCCCGGCTTTGCCAGCCTTACCACGCTCAGCCTCGGCCTCGACCGCGGCTCGACCATCGGCCTCATCGCCATCGGCCTGACGGTCCTCCTCATCGCCGGCCAGATCGACCTTTCCGTCGGCTCGGTTTTCGCCGTTTCCGGCATCGTCGGGATCATGCTCCAGCCGGCGCTCGGCATGGGATGGGCGGCGCTCGCGGGCGTGCTGGCGGGCACCGCCGCCGGCGTGGTCAACGGCTTCCTCGTCGTGGCGCTGCGCATCAATTCGCTGGTGGCGACGCTCGCCACCATGCTGATCTTCCGCTCGGTCGCGCACTGGATGACGGCAAGCCAGCCGATCCCCGGCAACGACATCATGTTCTCGATCACGCTCAGCGAGATCTATCTCGAAGTCTTCACCGTCCGCAGCGGCCTGTTCCTGGTCTCGATCCTCGCCCTCCATGTCTGGCTGACGCGCACCGTCGCCGGCCGCAACCTCTTCGCCGTCGGCTCCAACGCGCTTTCGGCAGAGGCAAGCGGTATCTCGGCGGGCCGCATCATGTTCCTGTCCTTCGTCTTCGCAAGCACCCTTGCCGGTGTCGCGGGCGTCCTGCAGAGCCTTGCCACCAATACGGGCTCGCCGGTCTACGGCTCCGAGCTCACCGTCGCGGTCATCGCCGCCGTCGTCGTCGGCGGAACGCGGCTGGAGGGCGGGCGCGGCTCGGCGCTCGGCACGCTCGGCGGCGTCCTCACCATCGCCGCGCTGACGACGGCGATGGAGTTTCAGTCGGTCCCCGCCTACATGCAGCAGGTCGCCTCCGGGCTGATCCTCATCCTGCTCGTCGTCCTCGACCGAACCGTTCGCACCGGCCGGCGCAAGCCTGCCGCGGCCCCCGCCCATGCCTGAGAATTTTCCAATCGATGAAGGAGGAAAACATGATTGGTAAGACTGCACGCTTGCCCGCCGCCGTGGCGGCCATACTGCTCGCCTCGACGGCCTTCGCCAGCGCCAAGACGGTCTGTTACGTCACGGCCGCCGATTCCCACGCCTATGCGACGCCGGCCAATGTCGCGCTCAACGATCGCGCCAAGGAGCTCGGCATCGAGATCCTGAGCCTCAGCCAGAACTTCGACGTGCAGACCGGCACGGAGCAGGTCAGCACCTGCATCGCCCGCAAGGCCGACGGCATCATTCTCTGGCCGCTCGATCCGCAGGCCTATATCCCCGCGCTCGCCCGCGCCAAGCAGGCGAACATTCCGGCGATCCTCATCAACTCGCCGATGGCCGAGCAGGCGAACGACTTCATCAAGTCCTTCACCGGCCCGGACGTCTACGAGGAGGGCAAGCTTGCCGCCGATTCGCTGAGCGAGGCGATGAAGGGCGAGGGCGCCGTCGTCGTCATCGCCGGCCAGGCCGGCAACGGCACGACCATCGGCCGCGTCGGCGGCTTCGTCGACCGCCTGAAGGAGATCGGCAGCAAGATCGAGGTGCTGGAGACCGTCAATGCCGACTTCGACCAGCAGAAGGCGCTCGTCGCCAGCCGCGACCTGATCACCCGATTCGGCGATAAGATCACCGGCGTCTACGCAAACGACGACACCATGGCGCGCGGCTTCATCGACGCCTGGAAGGAAGCCAATTCCGGCAAGCCGACGCCGCCGATCGTCGGCATCAACGGCCAGCGCGACGCCTTCGATTCCATCCGCTCGGGCGAGATGTACTCGACCATCGTCCAGTCGCCGGTCGAAGACGGCAAGCTCGCCATCGAGACCATGGCGGAGATCCTCGACGGCAAGGAGGTCAAGGCCCGCCTGCCGATCCCGCTGACGGTCGTCACCAAGGCCAATGTCGAGACCGTCCAGCCGGCCTTCTGACGGCTGAAGAGCTTTCACGAGCCGCAGGGCGCCGCGCGCGCCTTGCGGCTTTTCCATGTCCGCAAGCCGGGCCGCGGGCCGAATATCAGACTGAAAGATATACGGACGCACTCAAGGAAATCAGGCTTTCCGCCGTCTCCCCTAGTCTGCCAGGGCTATCAACCCCGTCGAGGAGGACGGGACAGGGAGGAGTGGCCAATGAAAACGTACTTGCTGACGAGCGTGGCGCTCGGCGCCTTGCTCTTTGCAGGCTCGGCCGTCGCCGAGGACTTGAAGATCGGGGTTCTCGCGACTCTGGAAGGAACCTATACCGTCCTCGGCGAGGATGCCATGCGCGGCGTCGAGGTGGCGCTCAAGGAAATGCCGACCGTCGGCGGCAAGACGGTGAAGACCGTCGTCGCCTCGACCGACACGACGCCGGAAAGCGCCGTGCGCGCGGCCCGCAAGCTGGTGGACCAGGACGGCGTGACCGTCATCGTCGGCCCGCTTTCCGGATCCGAAGGCATCGCGCTGCGCGACTTTGCCAAGCAGAACCCGAACGTCACGGTCGTCAACGGCCTTTCCGGCGCGCAGGAAGCCACGATGGTCGATCCGGCCGCGAATTTCTACCGCTTCAACATGGACGGCGCCCAGTGGGGCGCGGGTCTCGGCAAGTATGTCTTCGAGACCAAGGGCTGGAAGAATGTCGCCTCGGTCGCGGAAGACTATTCCTTCGGCTACACCAACTTCATGGGCTTTGCCCTCGGCTTCTGCCAGGCTGGCGGCCAGATTTCGGAGCGCCAGTGGGTGCCGCTCGGCACCAAGGACTTCTCCTCGATCATCGCGGCGCTGCCCGATGACGTCGATGCCATCTATGTCGGCCTCGGCGGCGCCGATGCCGTCAACTTCCTGAACCAGTACCAGCAGGCCGGCGGCAGCGCCCACCTCATCGGCGGCACGATCATGGTGGACGGCACCGTGCTCAATGCCAAGGGCGATGCGAAGAAGGCGCTGATCGGCACGCCTTCCGGCGGTCCGCAGGCGGACGATTCCACCGATCCGAACTGGACGAAGTTCGTGAAGGCCTATCAGGACGCCTTCCCGGCCGACAAGCGTTTCCCATCGCCCTCGCTGTTCGCGACGGGCTACTACAATTCCACCATCGCGACGCTGAAGGCGCTCGATCAGGTCAAGGGCGACATTTCCGGCGACCAGGCGGCCTTCCGCGATGCGCTCGCCAAGATGGAACTGGATGCGCCGAACGGCCATTTCAAGCTCGACGCCAACCGCCAGGCGATCGGCACGAACTTCATCAGCGAGGTCACGGAAGGGCCGGACGGCAACCTGATGAACAAGCTGGTCATGACCGTGCCGGACGTCAACCAGACGCTCGGGCTTTCGGAAGAATCCTTCAAGAAGATCGGCCTGCCTTCGCGCGACGCGCCGGAGTGCAAGACGTCCTACTGATCGCTTTACGGAAGGCCGGGTTCGCGCCCGGCCTTTCCGCAATCGGCGCCTCGAAGCGGAAGGGGAGGCTGGCTTGTCGCTGATCACTTACCTCAACCGGGTGCATTTCGCCGATGACATTCTCGAGGAAGCGCTTGCCGTCGAAGCCCGCTCCCTTGCGATCCGTCGCCCCCTGATCGTCACCGACCGCGGCCTTGCCGCCAGCGGCCATCTCGACCGGCTGCTCGACGCCTTCGACACGGAAACCGCACCGGTGATATACGCCGAAACGCCGGCGAACCCGACGGAGGCCGCATGCCGGGCTGCGGCCGTGGCCTATCGAAACCACGATTGCGACAGCCTGATCGGCTTCGGCGGCGGCTCCTCCATCGACCTTGCCAAGGCGGTTGCCCTAGCCGTCAGCCATGACGGGCCGCTCATCAGCTATGCGGCGGTGGAGGGCGGCGTCTCGCGCATCCAGAACATCCTGCCGCCGGTCATAGCCATTCCGACCACCGCCGGGACCGGATCGGAAGTCGGCCGCGGCGCCCTCATTGTCTTCGATGACGGCCGCAAGCTCGGCCTCATCAGTCCCTACCTCATCCCGAAGGTGGCGATCTGCGATCCGACGCTGACGCTGACGCTTCCGCCGGAACTGACGGCGGCGACGGGCATGGATGCCATCACCCATTGCGTGGAGACCTATATCGCCACTGCCTATAATCCGCCCGCCGACGGCATCGCGCTCGACGGGTTGCGGCGCGCGGCGGCCAATATCGAGCGGGCAGTCGAGGAGGGGCGGGATCTTGATTCCCGCAGGGAGATGATGGCCGCGGCGCTCAACGGCGCGCTCGCCTTCCAGAAGGGGCTCGGCGGCGTCCATGCGATGAGCCACGCCCTCGGCGGGCTGAAACAGCCGAACCTGCACCACGGCACGCTCAACGCCGTGCTGCTGCCCCACGTGCTCGCCTTCAATGCGCCGGCGGCGGGGCATCGCTATCCGGCGCTCCGCGAGGCGATCGGCATTCCGGCCGGACGCGATCTCGCGGCGGCCTTTTCAAGGATCAGCAATGGCCTCGGCCTGCCCTCGCGGCTCGGTGAAATGGGCCTCGACCGTAGCGCTCTGGAGCTTGCCGCACCGCTTGCGGAGCGGGATCACACCAACGGAACGAACCCCCGGCGGGCGACCTCGCGGGACTATCTGGCGATGCTGACGGACGCTCTCTAGCGCGACCGGTCCCGAAGAGCCGCCGAAAGGTCCGATTCCATACCTTTTAGTCTCATTTTCCGGCTTGTGCGGCTTGCAAAACCAGCATTCTCGCGGATTTAATCGCTTCCGAGCCGGTCGCGTCCGACGACTTGTTCCGGGAGGAGACTGCATCGGGCGTTCATCCGGAACATCGCCGCAGACGCGATGGCCGACTGTCTGCTCATCGCATTCGGCCAGGCGGAAAACTGCCGGCCACACAGCTCTTGGAAGCCCCGGCTCTCGCAGAAAACAACTGCGGGGGGAGGAGATGAGTACTGCTCTAGCCGTCTATCACGGCCCGTTCGGCCGTGCGGCGCTGTATAATATCAATCGCCCCATGGCGACGCATGCGCATCGGGAAGGCCATCTCACGTTTCATGTCCAGGGCACGCCGTCCGTCGTGACGGCGTCCGGCCTCGAATGTCGCATCGACGCGGGCACCGGCGGAACGGTCAATCCCTGGCAGCCGCACAGCTTCAATCCGGGCGATCCGGAACACGGCACGTTGTTCCTCGTGCTCTATATCAAGCCGCTCTGGTTTCTCGAGGTCGGCCGCACGGCGCAGGGTGCGCTGCGCTTCGGGCGCGACCGCATCGCCATCACGCCGCAGATCCACCGGCTGGTAAAGCTGGTCTCGGCGCTTTTGCTCGAGGACATCCATTCCGATCTCTTCGACGGCTATCTCTATGAGCTGACGCGCCTTTGTTACGACCAGACCTGGCAATGGTCGCCGGACGTCTCGCCGCTGGAAGGCGAGACCGTTGTGCCCGTCCAGCAGCAATGGTCCGGCATCCGCGATTTCCGGGTGCGCAACTCCATGCGGCTGATGAGCGAACGGCTGAGCGACGAGGTCGTGCTCGATACGATCGCCCGCGATGCCGGGCTTTCCCGTCCGCATTTCTACAAGCTCTTCCGCGAGAATGCCGGCATCACGCCCAATGTCTATCTCAACACGCTGAAGATGGAGACGGCGATCGACAGCCTGACGCTCACCCAGAAGCCGATCACCACCATCGGCCTCGACCTCGGCTTCGCCTCGCAGGCGAGTTTCACGCGCTTCTTCACCGCCAATGTCGGCATCCCTCCGACGGACTACCGGCGCGCCGCCTTCGTCGGTCAGTGAAGATCGCGCGGAGCGGCGCGTTTTAGCCGATCATCCGCGATGGGAGCATACTCAAAGGTACGTGGTTTCGCGCACGCTCCGGCTAGTCTCGTGACATCAACGACGTCATGAAGCATGGGAGGATGCCGCTTGACTGCTCGGTTTGGCTGCATGCAGCGATGGCCGTTCGCCGCGCCCCCTGCCGGGGGGCGGAGATGATCGCCTATTACAATCGCCATCCGGTCTGGTCGCTCGTCGTCTTCCTCGTCGCTGCCTTCTTCGTCTGGGCTATCTTCGCCGCCTGGCCGCCGGGGCTGGAGGCTGTACTCGGCAAAAAGAAGGTCTTCCTCAACGCCATCTTCAACGGCATAACGCTGGGCGGGCTCTATTTCCTCGTCGCCAGCGGCTTCACGCTGATCTTCGGGCTGATGAAGAACGTCAATCTCGCCCATGGCTCACTCTACATGCTGGGTGGCTATATCGGCTACGGCGTCGCGCTTGCCACCGGCTTCTGGCTCCTGTCCTTCGTCGTCGCCTTCGTCGTCGTCGCGCTCGTCGGCATCGTCCTGCAATACGCCGTCTTCCGTCGCATGGAGGGCGAGGACCTGCGCCAGACGCTGGTGACGATCGGCATTTCCATCGTCCTTGCCGACCTCATGCTGTGGATCATGGGCGGCAACACGTTCCAGATCCTGGCGCCGGAATGGCTGGGCGGGCCGGTGCGCCTGCCGCTGGTCACCGCCGTAAAAAGTTCGGGCGAGCCGGTCTACATGACCTATCCAATCGTGCGCCTCGTCATCTTCCTCGCCTCGGTGGTGATCGGCGTGCTGATGTGGCTGGCGCTCAACCGCACGCGCATCGGCATGCTGGTGCGCGCCGGCGTCGACGACCGCGACATGCTGTCGGCGACCGGCGTGCGCATCCAGCGCGTCTTCGTGCTGGTCTTCGCCTTCGGCGCGGGCCTTGCGGGCATGGCGGGCGTCGTCGGCGGCACGTTCCAGTCGGTCGCGCCGGGGGAGGATACGCGCTTTCTGCTCGCGTCCCTCGTGGTCGTCATCGTCGGCGGCATGGGCTCCATTCCGGGCGCTGCGCTCGGTGCGCTGATCATCGGCCTCGCCGAGCAGGTCGGCTCCGTCTACTTCCCCACCTATTCGGTGGTGCTGACCTTCCTGATCATGGTCGTCGTGCTGGCCTTCCGGCCGCAAGGCCTTTTCGGGAGGACCCGCTGATGGCGCCCATCGACCAGTTCGTCAGCCGCACCGATGCGGCAGGCCGTCCCCACCGGCAACCGGCTTTGTCGGGGCCCGCCAACATTCCCTGGCGCTACTGGTGCGTCGGCTTCATCCTCGTCCTGATGCCGGTCGTCGCCAACAGCTTCGTGCTGTTCCAGATCTTCGGCTGGGCCTTCATCCTCGGCATGGTCGGGCTGTCGCTGATGTTCCTCGGCGGCTATGGCGGCATGGTCAGCCTGTCGCAGATGGCCGTCGCGGGGCTCGCCGCCTACATGGTGGCCGTGTTCGGCACGTCCGGCGTGCCGCAGGTGAGCCTCGGCTGGCCCTGGTGGCTGGCCGTGCCTGCCGCCCTCGTGATCGCCGTCGCCTTCGGTAGTATCGTCGGTGCGCTCGCCGTGCGGACGGAGGGCATCTACACGATCATGATCACGCTGGCGATCGCCACCGCCTTCTTCTACTTCGTCCGCCAGAACTACACGATCTTCAACGGCTTCAACGGTTTCAACCAGGTTCTGCCGCCGCAGTTCTTCGGCGTCGACTGGCGCCAGCCGGTGCCGATCTACTACCTGACGCTCGGCTTTGCGACGCTTGCCTTTTTCCTCGTCGTCTATGTGTCGCGCGCGCCGTTCGGCCTTGCCCTGCAGGGTGTGCGGGACAATCCGCGCCGCATGGCCGCGCTCGGCTACAATGTCACCGCCCACCGCATCGCGGCCTATGCCTTCGCCAGCTTCATCGCCGCCGTCGCCGGCATCCTGCTCGTCTGGCTGAACGCCCAGGTCTCGCCCGGAACGGTGGCGATCGGCCCGGCGATCGATATCCTCGTCATCGCGGTCATCGGCGGCATGCGCCATCCGGTCGGGCCGTTCATCGGCGCGCTCATCTTCGTGACGATCCGCACCTTCGCGCTGGACATTCTCGTCTCCCTGGGCATTCCCGGCGAGCGCTTCCAGCTCCTCGTCGGGCTGACGTTCCTCGCAATCGTCTTCTGGTCGCCGGATGGCATTCTCGGCCTCTGGCCGCGCTTCCGCCAATGGCTGACCTCGGCGTCATCGCTGACGGGCGACAGGGGAGGCAAGCCCTGATGGCCGCCAGCGTCGCAGAACGTCTCTCCGCGGCCGGCACGGCCAATGCGCTGGAACTGCGTGGCGTCACCCGCATGTTCGGCGCGCTCGCCGCGCTCACCGACATATCCCTGACAGTGCGGCCGGGCGAGCGGCGCGCCGTGCTCGGCTCCAACGGCGCGGGCAAGACGACGCTCTTCAACTGCATCACCGGCGATTTCCTGCCGACGTCCGGCACGATCCGGCTCTTCGGCGAGGACGTGACGGGTTTTCCCGCCTACGAGCGTATCCGCCGGGGCCTGCGCCGCACCTACCAGATCTCTCTGCTCTTCACCGGCCTCAGCGTGATCGACAACATCTATCTCGCCTGTGCCGGCGTCTCGCGCGGCCGCTTCTCGATGATCCGCCCGCGCCGCAGCGATGCACTGGTGCAATCGGCCGAGCAGCTCGCCGCCGCCGTCCACCTCTTCGATGTCCGGGAAACGAAGGTCGCCGAGCTCTCTTACGGCCAGCAGCGCCAGCTCGAAATCGCGCTGGCGCTTGCCGGCGCGCCGCGCTTCATCCTCTTCGACGAGCCGGCCGCCGGCCTCTCGCCGACCGAGCGGCAGGAACTGGTCGAGATACTGACCGGCCTGCCGTCCCATATCGGCTATATCGTCATCGAGCACGACATGGATGTGGCCCTCCGCGTCAGCGAGAGCGTGACGATGATGCACAACGGCCGCATCTTCAAGGAGGGCCGGCCGAGCGAGATCGAGAGCGATCCGGAAGTGCAGGCCCTCTATCTCGGCGGGGGTCTCGGCCATGGCTGACCGCAACCGCACCGCCGCCCCGACGCTCGATATCCGGGGGCTCAACGTCTATTACGGTTCTTCCCACGCCCTGCAGGGCGTCGACCTGACGCTGCCGGGCGGCGTGCTCTCGGTCGTCGGCCGCAACGGCATGGGCAAGACGACGCTCTGCAAGGCGATCATGGGCCTCGTGCCGTCCTCCGGCGGGTCCATCCGCTTCAACGGGCAGGAGCTGCGCGGCCGCAACCCCGCCGACATTGCCCGCCTCGGGATCGGCTACGTGCCGCAGGGCCGGCGGCTCTGGCGCTCGCTGACGGTCGACGAGCACCTGAAGCTGGTCGGCTCGAACAAGGGCGCCTGGACCGTCGAGCGCATCTATTCGACCTTCCCGCGCCTTGCCGAACGCAAGGGCAATGGTGGCGCCCAGCTTTCCGGCGGCGAGCAGCAGATGCTCGCCATCGCCCGCGCCTTGCTCCTCAATCCGAAGCTGCTCGTCATGGACGAGCCGACGGAGGGCCTTGCGCCGGTGATCGTCGCGCAGGTCGCCGAAATGCTGGTGCGCCTCGGCGAGGAAGGCGACATCGACGTGCTCGTCATCGAGCAGAATATCGGCGTTGCCACCCGCGTCGCGGAAAAGGTGGCGATCATGGTCAACGGCCGCATCAACCGCGTGGCGGATGCGGCGCAGCTCGTCGGCGACCGGGACCTCCAGCAACGCCTGCTCGGCGTTGGCCGCCACGGCCATGACGCCGAGCCCGCCGAAAGCCCGGCGTCGGAGGAAGCGGCGCCGCGCGCGCCCGCGAAGCAGCGCAAGCTCTACATGTCCAATCCGGTGACGCCGACGCGCTGGTCGCAGCCGGTGCCGGTGCGGGTCCTCGAACAGTCCGCCCGGCTCGTCAGCGACGGGCCGCTCGCGCCGGCGGACGCGGCGGAACTGCGGCCGCTGAGCCCGGCCGGCGAGCCGGTGGTGCTGGTGGCCGGCACGCTGGATACCAAGGGCGAGGAGCTGCGTTTCATCCGTGATCTCCTGAAGGCCGAGGGGCTGGCGGTGCGCCTTGCCGATCTTTCCACCTCCGGCCGTCATTCCGGCGCGGATATTCCCGCCCACCAGATCGCGGCCTTCCACCCGCGCGGCGCCAGCGGCGTCTTCACCGAGGATCGCGGCACCTCCGTCGCCGGCATGACGCTCGCCTTTGAGCGCTGGGTGAAGAGCCGGGGCGAGATCGTCGGCGTCATCAGCGCCGCCGGCTCCGGCGGAACGGCGATGGCTACGCCCGCCATGCGCGCGCTGCCGGTCGGCATTCCCAAGGTGATGATCTCGACGGTCGCCTCGAGCGACGTGCGCAAATATGTCGGCGCATCCGATATCGTCATGATGCATTCGGTGGCGGATGTGCAGGGCCTGAACTCGATCACGCGGACGATCCTCGCCAACGGCGCCCACGCGCTGGCCGGAATGGTGAAGCCGCGTCTTGCCGAGGCCCGCAAGCCGGTGCCGGCCGATGTACGGCCCGCGATCGGGCTCACCATGTTCGGCGTCACCACGCCGGCCGTCCAGCAGATCACGGCGCAGTTGAAGGACGACTACGATTGCCTCGTCTTCCATGCCACGGGCATCGGCGGGCAATCGATGGAAAGCCTCGTCGACAGCGGGCTGATCGCCGGCGTCCTCGACATCACGACGACGGAGATCTGCGACATGGTCGCCGGCGGCATCTTCCCGGCAGGCCCGGACCGCTTCGGCGCGATGATCCGCAGGCGCATGCCTTATATCGGCTCGGTCGGCGCGCTCGACATGGTCAATTTTGGCCCGCCCGAGACGGTGCCGGAAAAGTACCGCGGGCGGCTTTTCTACAAGCACAATCCGCAGGTCACGCTCATGCGCACCAGCGTCGCCGAGAATGTCGAGATGGCGCGCTTCATCGGCGCGCGGCTCAACGAGATGGAAGCACCGGTGCGCTTCTACCTGCCGGAGGGCGGCGTTTCCGCGCTCGACAGGCTGGGCCAGCCCTTCCACGACAAAGCGGCGGACGAGGCGCTGTTCCGCACGCTGGAGGAGACGGTGCGGCAGACGGCGAACCGCCAGCTCATCCGCATGCCCTACAACATCAACGACGCGGCCTTCGCCGACGAGATCGTGCGCGCCTTCCGCGCCCTTCACGGCACGAGCCGACCGCGTGCCAGCAAGACGAGGAGATGACCATGGCCATCGCGCGCAGCGCCATCCTTGAGAAGTTCCGCGGCATGATCGACCGTGGCGAGCCGATCATCGGCGGCGGCGCGGGCACCGGCCTTTCGGCGAAATGCGAGGAGGCCGGCGGCATCGACCTCATCGTCATCTACAATTCCGGCCGCTACCGCATGGCTGGCCGCGGTTCGCTCGCCGGGCTTCTCGCCTATGGCGACGCCAACGGCATCGTTATGGACATGGCCTCCGAAGTCCTGCCGGTGGTCAGCCGCACGCCCGTCCTTGCCGGCGTCAATGGCACGGATCCGTTCCGGCTGATGGACGTCTTCCTGCCGGAGCTGAAGCGCATCGGCTTTTCCGGCGTGCAGAACTTTCCGACGGTCGGGCTGATCGACGGTACCTTCCGCGCCAATCTGGAAGAAACGGGCATGTCCTACGGGCTGGAGGTCGACATGATCGCCAAGGCCCGCGAGCTCGACATGCTGACGACGCCCTATGTTTTCAACGAGGACGAAGCGGCAGCCATGGCGGCGGCGGGGGCCGACATCGTCGTCTGCCATATGGGGCTGACGACGGGCGGCTCCATCGGCGCGGAGACGGCGCTCAGGCTTTCCGAATGTCCGGCACTGGTCAACCGCTGGGCCGAGGCGGCGCTGAAGGTCAACAGCGACGTGATGATCCTCGTCCATGGCGGGCCGGTGGCAACGCCCGAGGACGCCGAATTCATCCTGAAGAACACGGACAATTGCCACGGCTTCTACGGCGCCTCCTCCATGGAGCGGCTGCCGGTAGAGGTGGCGCTTACCGAACAGACCCGCGCATTCAAGAAGATAAGGGGACGCTGAGCATGGTTTCGGCGCTGCGTTTCATGGGAGGACAGTCATGACTGGGCAAATGATCGGCCAGCTCATCCTTTGGCTCATTCTGGCGGTCATCGTCATCGCCATCGTCTATGTGGTGATGAACTGGCTCTACCGCCGCTCCACCAAGGAAATCGCCTTCGTCAGGACGGGTTTTCTCGGCGAGAAGGTGGTGATCGACGGCGGCGCTTTCGTCTGGCCGATCATCCACGACATCACGCCGGTCAACATGAACACGCTGCCGCTGGAGATCGCCCGCAACAGGGACAGCGCGCTGATCACCAAGGACCGGATGCGGGTCGATGTGGAGGCGGAATTCTATGTCCGCGTCCGGCCCTCCAGGGACGCCGTGTCGATCGCCGCCTCCACGCTCGGCCGCCGCACGCTGGAAGCGGAGAACCTGCATTCGCTCCTCTCGGGCAAGTTCGAATCCGCCCTTCGCGCCGTCTCGGCCGAGATGGCCATGGACGAAATCCACGAGCAGCGCGCCGAATTCGTGCGCCGCGTGAACGAACTGGCGCAGGAGGGGCTTTCCAAGAACGGCCTCGAGCTCGAATCCGTCGCCATCAAGGATATCGACCAGACGGAGCTGCAATATTTCAACCCGTCCAACCGCTTCGATGCGGAGGGTCTCACCTCGCTCATCCAGGTCATCGAGACGCGCCGCAAGCTGCGCAACGATATCGAGCAGGATTCGATCATCCAGATCCGGGCCCGCAATCTGGAAGCCGAAAAGCAGTCGCTGGAGATCGAACGGGCGAGCGAGGAGGCCCGGCTGGAGCAGGAGCGCGACGTCGAGTTCCGCCGCGCCCAGCAGCGCGCGCAGCTCACCCGCGAGCGCGCCGAGCGCGAGACGGAGGCCGAGAGCGCCCAGATTCAGGCCCGCGAGGCCATCGAGAAGAATCGCATCGCCAATGAGCATTCCATCGCCGAGGCGCGCATCGCCGCCGAGCGCGAAATCCGCCAGCGCGAGATCGAGCGCCAGCGCAGTGTCGAGACGGCGGAGATTGTGCTGCGCGAGGAAATCGAGAAGGCGCGTATCCTTCAGGAGCGCTCCGTCGCCGAGGCGCGCATCGCCAACGAGGGCGACACGCAGGCACGGGAAATCGAACGGCAGGCCGCCATCCAGCGCGCCGAGATCTCCGCGCGCGAAGCGACCGAGCGTGCCCGCATCGAGCAGGAGCGCAAGGTCGCCGAGGCCCGCATCCGCAAGGACGAGGAGACCAAGGCGCAGGAGATTTCCAGCCAGCGCGCCATCGAGGAGGCGGAGATCGCCGCCGCCCAGGCGACGGAAGCCGCCCGTATCGCACAGGAAAAGCAGATCGCCAGCGAGCGCATCGCCTCCGACGAGGATGTGCGCCAGCGGGAAATCCTGCGCACCAGGACGGTGTCTGCCGCCGAGATCGTCGCGAACGAGGAGGTCGAGAAGGCCCGCATCGAGCAGCAGGCGCGGCTGGAGGCCGGGCGCATCGCGTCCGACCAGGACGTGCGCAACCGCCAGATCGAGCGCGACAAGGCGCTGGAAGAGGCCGAGATCAAGCGCCGCGAGGCCATCGAGCGCGAGCGGATCGTGACGGAACTGGCGCTGGAGAAGGAGCGCATCGCTTCGGCCGCCGCCCGTGAGGTCTCCGATATCGTGCGCAAGCGCGAGATCGAGGAGGCGGAGGAGACCCGTGTCATCAAGCTCGCCGTGCGCAAGTCCGAGCGCGCCGATGCCGACGCCAGGGTCCGTCAGGCCGAGATCAGCGCCAAGCTGGAGGTCGAGACCGCCGAGATCGCCCGCGACCGGGCCATCGAAGCGGCGCGCCTCGAGCGCCGCCGCGCCATAGAACAACTGGAAATCGCCCGCACGCAGGCCCTGCAGGAAGCGGAGATCGCGTCGCGCGAAGAGGTCGAGCGCAGCCGAATCGCCTCCGAGCGCGGCCTCGACGAGGCCCGCATCGGCCAGGAGCGCGATCGCCGCAAGCTGGAGGTCGAGCGCGAGCGCGAGATCGAGAACGCCCTGATGGAAAAGGCCATCGCGATCTACAAGAAGTCGCTCGACGAATCCGCCGCCCGCGCGGAAGCGGACCTCGCCCGTGCCCGCGCCGCCGAAGCGGAGGAGCAGATCCGCACCACCCGCGAGACCGAAGAGGCCAAGCGCCGCAAGAATGTCGACCTCGTCATGGCCGAGAAGCTGGCGCAGGAAAAGCGCATCGCCGCCGAAGCCGAAAAGGTGCGCCGCGCCGTCGAGGCCGAGGCGCAGAAGCTGCTCAACGAGGCGGAGAATGTGCTCTCCGACGAGGCCCGCTACTCGATCTTCCGGCAGAAGCTGCTGGAACATGCCGAGGGCATCGTGGCGGCCTCCGTCAAGCCACTGGAGAAGATCAACGACATCCGCATCATGTCGCTCGGCGGCATGGGCGGGGCGAACGGCGATGCCGGCACGCTGCGCAGCCCCACCGACGAGGTGATCGAATCGGCCCTGCGCTACCGCGTGCAGGCGCCGCTGATCGACAATCTCCTCTCCGACATCGGCATCGAGGGCGGCTCGCTCGCCAAGATGGGCGGGCTCATCCGGGAGGCCTCCGACATGCAGCGTATCGCCAAGGATACGGCGCCCAAGGCGGGCGGCGGCAAGCCGGCCGGCCCGGCCTCCGACGGCAAGAAGTAAGGGGCGCCCGACATGGCAAGAGTGTTCGTTTCCAGCGTCATCGACGCCCCGGCCGCCAAGGTCTGGGAGCGCGTGCGCGACTTCAACGGCCTGCCGCGCTGGCACCCGCGCATCCGCGACAGCCGCATCGAGAACGGTGAGCCTTCCGACAGGATCGGCTGCGTGCGCGACTTTCATCTGCAGAACGGCGACCGCATCCGCGAGAAGCTGCTCGGGCTTTCCGACTACGACATGTTCTGCACTTACGCGATCCTCGAAAGCCCGATGCCGCTGACGAACTATGTCGCCAATCTCCGGCTGACGCCGGTGACGGACG
This sequence comes from Shinella sp. 1A1, assembly GCF_055379515.1. Lineage (NCBI taxonomy): Bacteria > Pseudomonadati > Pseudomonadota > Alphaproteobacteria > Hyphomicrobiales > Rhizobiaceae > Shinella > Shinella sp. 1A1. Next base: position 1,310,738 of record NZ_AP039672.1, on the reverse strand, counting down.
GCGAGCGGACATTCGCCGAATGGACCGCCGAATTCGACTGCGAGCCGGAGGTGGCGGAAGACCTCGTCAACGGCATTGGCACCAATGTCTTCCTGGGCGGCTTCGATGCGCTGAAGCGTCATTTCGGGAGCCGCTGAGCGATGGTGAAGATCGTCAAGAGCACCGTTCTGGAGGCGCCCGTCGAGGCGGTCTGGGAGGTCCTGCGCGATTTCAATGGCCATGACCGCTGGCACCCGGCCGTCGCCGACAGCCAGATCGAGCGCGGGCAGCCGTTCGACCGTGTCGGCTGCGTCCGCCGCTTCCATCTGGCGGACGGTTCCGAGCTGCGTGAACAGCTCCTGACGCTCTCCGACATGGACATGGCCTTCAGCTATTGCCTGCTGGATACGCCGGTGCCGCTGCTCAACTACGTCGCCCATGTGCGGCTGACGCCGGTGACGGATGGCGACCTGACCTTCTGGGAATGGCAATCGCGCTTCGACACGCCGGCGGGCGAGGAGGCAGCGCTTGCCGCGATGGTCGGCGAAGGCATTTACGAAACGGGTTTCGCAGCGGTGCGCCGGCACATGGGCCTCGCCGCCCGCGCGGCGGATGCATGACGGGAGGAGCGGACAGATGCCGGTCAGTGTGAGGACATTCCAGGGCGCCGAGGAGGCCGAGCGCGCGCTCGCCGCCAGCCGGACGGCGCGCTATTTCGGCGGCGGCACGCTCGTCATGCGGGCGGTCAATGCCGGCGACCAGGCCTTCGATACGATCGTGCGCGCCACCGATCCGCGCCTCAGGCAGATCCAGATGCAGGGCGACAGCGTGGTGATCGGCGCCGGCGTGACGATGGCCCAGATCATCGCCAGCCGCGACGCGGCCTTCCTCGCGCCCGTCGCGAAGGTCATCGGCGGGCCGGCCATTCGTACCGTCGCGACGGTCGGCGGCAATCTCTTTGCCGCCTCCCCCTATGGCGACTTCGCCGCCGCGCTGCTGGCGCTCGACGCCAAAGTGGTGCCGGTGGGCGGTACGCCCGTGCCGATAGGCGATTTCCTCGATGCGCGCGACCGCGAGCCGCGCCGCCTCGTGCTCTCGGTGATCGTGCCGCGCCCGCGCGATTCGCGCGCTTTCCGCTTCGTCAAGGTGAGCCGCGTGAAGCCGAAGGGTGTCGCGGTCCTGTCCATCGCCGCGCTGCTTCCGACGAATGGCGGGCGGGTTTCCGGCGCGCGCGTCGCCTATGGCGCCATGGGCGGTCGTCCGGTGCGGGCGCTGGCCGTCGAGCAGGCACTCGAAGGCCGCACGCTCGACGAGCAGGGCATCGCGCCCGCGCTTTCCGCCGCCACCGACGGCATCAATCCGCAGACCGATGCGCTCGCCTCGGAATGGTACCGCCGCCAGGTGGCGCCGGTTCATCTGAAGCGGCTTCTGCTCGACCAGAGGAGGTAAGTCATGACCAGGAAACCCCTCCAGTTCCAGCTCAACGGTTCCGGAAAGGCGATCTTCGTCGAGGAGGGCCAGAACCTGCTCGAGGCGCTGCGGCGCGGCGTCGGCGATCTGTCGCCGAAATATGGCTGCGGGCAGGGCACCTGCGGCACCTGCACGGTGCTCATCGACGGCGAGCCGCACCTTTCCTGCCTGACGCTCGCCGAAACCGTCGAGAACCGCGCGATAGAGACGACCGCAGGCCTCGCCATGGGGCCGCAGCTTCATCCGCTGCAGCAGGCCTTCATGGATGGCTTCGCCGCCCAGTGCGGCTATTGCACGCCCGGCATGCTGATGGCCGCCAAGGCGCTGCTCGACCGCAATCCGTCTCCCACGCGGGAGGAGGTCGTCGAGGCTATCTCGGGAAACATCTGCCGCTGCACCGGCTACGAGCCGATCATCGCGGCCATCCTGGCCGCCGCCGCATCCGGCGGCGGGCGGCGCTACGCGTGAGGGGCCGGCCATGATCGAATTTCGCAAGGAATATTTCGCCGACGAGCGCGACGATACGCTCAACGAGATCGGCAAGTCGACGCAGCGCCAGGACATGCTCGGCCATGTGACCGGCCGATCCCCCTTCTTCGACGATCACCTGTTCGACGGGCTGCTGCACCTGAAATGCCTGCGCTCGCCGCACCATCATGCGCGCATCCGCTCGGTCGACACGTCCGAGGCCGAACGCATGCCGGGCGTCAGGCGCATCATCCGCGCCCGGGACGTGCCGCACAACCTCAACACCCTGCTCAGCCTCATGGGCTTCGGCCTCGACGACGAGCCGATGCTGGCCGACAAGAAGGTCGCCTATGTCGGCGAGCCGGTCGTCGCCGTGGTGGCGGAAAGCGAGCGGCAGGCCTATGACGCCATCGCGAAGATCCGCGTCGATTACGACGTGCTGCCCCATGTGCTCGATGTCGAGGAGGCGCTGAAACCGGGCGCGCCTTCGGTCAATCCGACCTATCCCGCCAATACCTTCACCTATCACGAGAAATACGATCACCAGAAGCTGCGTTTCGGCGACGTGGAGGCGGCGCTCCGGCAGGCGGACCATGTCGTCGAAGGCCGCTACCAGATGTCGCCCATCGAGCAGGCGCCGACGGAGACCTGCGGCGCCATCGCCGCGCCCGAGACCAACAACCGCTATGTCGTCTATACCTCGACGCAGGCGCTGTTCTTCTCGCTCGGCACGGCGGCGAAGATCCTGAAGCTCTCGTCAAACCGCATGCATTTCATCGGCGGCACCGTGGGCGGCGGTTTCGGCGGCAAGGTGGATTCCATCCATGAGCCGATGGCCATCCTCGGCTGCATGCTGACGGGACGGCCGGTCAAGTTCATCTGGAATCGCGAGGAGGAGATGCAGGTCGGTGCCCCGCGCGGGGCGGAGCGCTGGTACATCACCGACGGGGTGATGAACGACGGCCGCATCGTCGCCCGCAAGTTCACCGGCTATTTCGACAGCGGCGCCTATACGCGCCTTTCGAGCTACGCGATCATCAAGAGCGTCGGCCACCTGCCGGGGCCCTATACGATCCCGAATGTCTCGGCGGATGTCTACTGCGTCTTCACCAACCGCACGCCGGCCACCGCCATGCGCGGCTTCGGCATCACGGGCGTGGATTTCGCCATCGAGACCCACATGGACAAGGTCGCCCACCGGGTGAAGATGAACCCGATCGAGCTGCGACTGAAGAACGCCTATCTCGACGGGGACATGAAGGCCCACCGGCGGCTCGCCAAGAACACCGCCCTCGTCGAATGCTGCCAGGTCGTGGCGGAAAAGGCGAAATGGTCGATCGGCCCGGAATATCGCGCCATGTCCTCGCTGAAGGGCGGTGGTGGCGAGCGGGCAGCGATCCCGCACACGATCATCGACAATCGCGGCCTTGCCAGACCGGCCTCCGGCCTCGGCAGCTACCAGCCGCCGCCGGCGCCGGGCTACACACCCGCGCTGGCCTATACGCCGCCGTCCCACAACCCGGAGCCGCAACCCGTCCGGCCCTACGAGCCGGCACAGGCCGCCCCGCCGCCCGCTGCTCCGTCGCCAACGACGACCCGGCCGGCCGGCAACCGCTTCTCGTCCATTTCCGGCCTCAGGAGGCGCTGACATGACGATCCATCGCGGACGCGGCTTTGCCGCCATCAATTACCCGATCGGCATGAATCTCGGCGGCGACCCGTCGCAGGCGCTCGTCCATTCCAACCCGGACGGCAAGTTCATGGTCGCGCTCTCCTCCATCGATCTCGGGCAGGGCATGAAGTCGGTGACGCGCCAGATCGCCGCCGAAACGCTCGGCATTCCCGTGGAGGACGTCTATGTCGATACGGCCGATTCCGATACCGGCCCGCATTGCATGGGGTCTTTCGCCTCGCGCGGCACGCACCGCGTCGGCAATGCGGTGATCGCCGCGGCCACCGAGGCGCGCGCCGTGATGATGGAGGCGGCGGCCGAGGAACTGGAGGTCAATGCCGAGGATCTCGTGACCGACGGCAAGGGCAATATCCATGTGAAGGGCGCCCCGTCGAAGTCGATCACCACGGCGGCCGCCTGCAATGCCGCCCAGTTCAAGCAGGGCAAGACCGTGTCCGGCCGCGGCATCTTCCTCGTACCGCTGTCGGATGTCGATCCGGAAACGGGCGAGATGACGCCGGTCACCTGCTTTGCCCATGCCGCGATGATCGTCGATATCGATGTCGACGACGAGACGGGCGAGGTGAATGTCGTGGAGATGAACAGTTGCTACGAGGTCGGCCGGGCGCTCAATCCGCGGCTGGTGGAGCAGCAGCTCGTCGGCGGCGCCTGGATGGGCATGAGCCACACGCTCTGGGAGACCACGGAGCCCTATTATCCCGACCGCAGCCATGGCCCGGTGGACTTCAACGACTATGTCATGCCCGGCCCCGGCGATATCGCGCCGCACCACATATCCGTGCTGGAGCGGCCGGCGCCCGATGGCCCGTTCGGCGGCAAGGGACCGGGGGAAATGTGCGCCAATCCCGTGCTGCCGGCCGTCACCAACGCCGTCTTCAACGCCGTCGGCGTGCGCATCGACGATCTTCCGATCACGCCGGAAAAGATCCTGCGGGCGCTCGCCGCGCAGGGCGGCGCGCGCCCGCAGCCGAAATGGTGAGGTAGGCCGTGCCCGTCACCCGCTCCATCGTCGGCATCGACAGCCCGGAAAAGCTCGCCTCCGCCCTGACGGCGGCGCAGTACCTTGCCGACGACGGTCTTTCGACGGCGGGGTATCTGGCGCTGGCGCTCGGCAAGCCCCTGCTGCTCGAAGGCGCGCCGGGCGTCGGCAAGACGGAGGCGGCCAAGGCTATCGCCTCGGTGCTCGGCCGCAGCCTCATCCGCCTGCAATGCTACGAGGGCATCGATTCCGCCGCGGCGCTCTACGAATGGAACTATCCCCGCCAGATGCTGGCGATCCGTCAGGCCGGCGACACCTATGTCAACATCTATTCGGATGAGTTCCTCATCAACCGGCCCATGCTGGAGGCGCTGACGAGCCCGCGCGACGCCGTGCTGCTCATCGATGAAATCGACCGCTCGGACCATGAATTCGAGGCTTTCCTGCTGGAATTCCTCTCCGATTTCTCCATCTCCATTCCCGAGCGCGGCACGGTGCGCGCCGAACACCGCCCCGTCGTCATCCTTACTTCCAACCGCACGCGGGATCTGCACGAGGCGCTGCGCCGCCGCTGCGTCTATCACTGGATCGGCTATCCGGATGCGGTCCGCGAGGCGGAGATCGTGATGATGCGGGCCAGCGCCGTCGCGCGCAGCACCGCCGAAGCGGTCGTCGCCGCGGTCGGGCGGCTGCGGCAGGAGCCGCTCGCCAAGCCTCCGGGCGTCGCCGAGACCGTGGAATGGGCGGAAGCCGCCACGCTGCTCCATTCGCAGGGCGCGCCCTGGCCCGCCGCCTTCAGGCGGGCGATCGGTGTCGCCCTCAAGGATCAGGACGATCTCGCCTTCACCGCGCCGCGGCTCGACACGCTGATTTCGGGAGCGGCGGCATGAGCGGCGGGGACCTGCCGCGCGCCGCGCGTCCCTTCGTCGAGTTCTCGACGCTCCTGCGCGAGAATGCCTTCATGGTGGCGCCGGAGCAGACGGAAATGTTCATCGCCGCCGTCGGCCTGCTCGGCCCCCGGCAGATGGGCGACATCCACAAGGCGGGGCTTGCCACGCTCGCCCCGCCACCGGAGCGACGGGAGGATTTCGACGCGCTCTTCCGTCTGCATTTCCTCGGCCAGTCGATCGCGGCCGGCGAGAAGGCGGAGGACGACGAGGAGCTGCAGGCCTTCGACGAGCGCGAGGGCGAGATGGAGCCGCCGGAGGCCGACGAGATCAACGAGGCCGGCGAGCAGGCGACGGGCAGCGAGGTGCTGACGCTCCGGCAGTTCGCCGACCTTGCGGAGAACGAAGCGTTGCGGCGCTTTCGCAAGCAGGCGGCAAGCCGCCTGCCGCGGCGCCTGACGCAGCGCCGCGCGCCGGCAAAATCGGGCGATCGCTGGAACATGCGCAAGCTCATGCGCGACGCCGTCAAGCGCGACGGCGAGGTGATGCGCCTTCCACAGATGGCGCGCAAGACGCGCCAGCGCCGCATCCTGCTCCTCATCGATGTTTCCGGCTCGATGAAGCAGCAGACGGAAGCCCATATGCGCTTCGCCCATGCGCTCGCCGCCGTCTCGGATCATGTGGAAATCTTCACTCTCGGCACGCGGCTCACCCGCGTGACCCGTGCGCTGGGGCTCAGGCGGCAGGAGCAGGCGCTCGCGAACGCTGCGACGCTCGTTGCCGACTGGGACGGCGGCACGCGGCTCGGCGATGCGCTCGCCGCCTTTCTCTCGGTGCCGCGCTTTGCGGGCTTTTCGCGCGGCGCGCTGGTCATCGTTCTTTCCGACGGGCTTGAGCGCGGCGATCCGGAGCGGCTGGTGGAGGCGGTGCGGGCGCTTTCCCGCCGCGCCTGGAAGCTCGCATGGCTGACGCCGCTTGCCGGCGACAGCGGATATGTTCCGCAGACCGCCGCGATCTCGGCCATCGCGCCGATCCTCGACCGGCTGGGCAACGGCTCCGGCACTGCCGCGATCTGCGAGGAAATCCTGACGATAGCGAGGGCAGCATGATGAAGATCGTCGACGCACATCACCATATCTGGCGCCAGCGCGACCTGCCCTGGTTGATGGGTCCGATGCAGCCGCGCATTTTCGGGCCCTACGAGGCGATCCGGCGCGACTATCCCATCGAGGAATTCCTCGCAGATATCGAAGGCCGGGGTGTTACGAAATCCGTCTATGTGCAGGCCAACTGGGCGAGGGACCGCTTCGAGGACGAAGTCGCCTGGGTGCAGGGCGAGGGGGAGCGCACCGGCTGGCCGCACGCCATCGTCGGCTATTGCGACATGACGGTGGAGGACGCCCGCCCCGCGCTCGACCGGCTGGCGAAATATTCCCGCATGCGCGGCATCCGCCAGCAGTTCCACTGGCATCGCAATCCGCTCTACCGCTTCGCTTCCGGCCCGGATCTCTGCCGCGATGCCAATGTCCGGCGCAATGTCGCGCGGCTTGCCGATTACGGCTGGAGTTTCGACCTGCAGGTCTTCGCCCCGCAGATGAAGGGAGCGGCGGAGCTTGCCCGCGCCTGCCCGAACGTGACCTTCGTGCTGCAGCATTCCGGCATGCCCGAGGACATGGGCACGGAAGGCTATGCCACCTGGAAATCCGAATTGCAGGCGCTTGCCCGCGAGCAGAACGTCGTCAGCAAGCTTTCGGCCTATGGCACCTTCATTCACCGCAACGATACGGGGCACATCGCCCGCATCCTCGCCGACACGGTCGGCATTTTCGGCGCCAGTCGCTGCCTCTTCGGCTCCAACTTCCCCATCGAGAAGCTCTGGACGGACTACGGCGCGCTGCTCGGCGCTTTCCAGATCGCGGCATCTAGCCTCGACGAGACCGCGCGGCAGGCGGTTTTCCACGACACGGCAAGCCGTGTCTACAAGCTCTGATCGAGCCTCGGGGAGGGCGCGCGATGGTTCATGAAGCACTCGATCCCGCCTTCGAGCGGCTGATCGATCCGCAGGCGGCGTTTACGCGCGCCGGTACCGGCTTCATCTTCACCGAAGGTCCGGTCTGGCATCCGCTGGACCATTACCTGCTCTTTTCCGACATGCCCGGCGACGTGCGGCGTCGGCTCGACCGCTCCGGCGTGCGCGAGGTGGCGCGGCCCTCCAACAAGGGCAACGGCATGACCTACGATGCCGCGCTCAATCTCGTCGTCTGCGAACACGCGACCTCCAGCGTCGCGCGGATCGGCCCGGACGGGCGCCGGGAGGTACTGGCCTCGCATTTCGAGGGGCGGGAACTGAATTCGCCCAACGATCTCTGCATCCGCTCGGATGGTTCGATCTATTTCACCGATCCGTGGTACGGCCGCATGGCGGGCTTCGGCGTCGAGCGCCCGCGCGAGCTCGGCTGGCAGGGCGTGTTCCGCATTCCGCCGGGCGCGACAAGCCGCGAGCCGCAGCTCGTCACCAGCCGCTATCTTTTCTCCCAGCCCAACGGCCTCTGCTTCTCGCCGGATGAGTGCCTTCTCTATATCAACGACACCGAGCAGGCGAATATCCGTGTCTTCGACGTGCGGCCGGACGGCTCGCTTTCGGAAGGGCGGATGTTCGCGACCGGCATTCGCGATCCCGGCAGGCCGGGTCTCCCGGATGGGATGAAATGCGATGCCGAGGGTAATGTCTGGGTGACGGCGCCCGGCGGGCTCTGGATCTATAATCCGGGCGGCAGGCTTGTCGGCAAGGTCGCGATCCCGGAGGAGGCCGCCAACATGCACTGGGGCGGGCCGGACTGGCGCACGCTCCATGTCTGCGCCACCACCTCCGTCTACACGATCGAAACGCGGGTCGGGCCGCGCAGGGAGCCGTTCATGGCCGCAACAGCAGCAAGCATGCGCACCGATGCGGGATCAGGGGCGGCCTCTTCCGGCGCGGTACTCGATCCGGCGCGCTGCGCGCTGATCATCCAGGATATGCAGAACGACGTGGTGATCGAGGGCGGGGCCTTTGCCGGTTCCGGCGCGCCGCAGCATTGCCGCGAGCAGAACGCCATCGGCAACATCGCGCGGCTGGCGGACCATTGCCGCGCGCTCGGCGTGCCGGTCATCCATGTCTGGTTCGTCGTGGAACCGGGGGCGGCGGGCCTGACGCTCAATGCGCCGCTCTTCGAGGGGGTCGTGGAGAGCAACGCGCTGGTGCGCGGCAGCTGGGGCGTGGCGCCGGTCGACGGGCTCGAGGCGAAACCGGGCGATCATGTCGTGGAGAAGATGCGGATGAGCGCCTGGGAGGGCACGCGCCTCGAGACGATCCTGAAGGCGCAGCAGCGCGACATGGTCATCGTCACCGGGGCATGGACCAACATGTCCATCGAGCACACCGCCCGCACCGGTGCGGATAAGGGCTATATCATGATCGTGCCGGAGGATTGCTGCTCGACGATGAATGCCGACTGGCACAACGCCGCGATCAACTACGCCCTCCAGAACGTATCGGCTGTCACCCGGTCGGCCGACGTGATCGATGCCCTGCGCTAGCCTGTACGTTCAAGGCTCGCCTTCCAGCATCTCCATGATGTCCGCCCCGGCGCCGGCCGCCGTCGCGTCGGCCTTGCCGGCGGCATCGAGGAATTCCTGCTGCGAGGCGACCGTATAGTTGCAGCCGACGAACATCGTCTTCGGGGTCCCCGTTTCCGCGGGTGCCCCAGCATCATGGCGAGCGCGTTGTCCGTCGGGGCGAAGGCGCCGAGCATCGGGCCGCTTTCGGGGTCGGCGAAGCGGTAATATTGCTCGGTCATTTTTATCGGCGCGCGCTTCATGCCCTTTGCCTCGATCAGCGTCCGCGCCGCGTCATAGGTGTCCTCGATCACCACCCATTCCTGCAGGAAGGAGATGCGGGTGACGGGCTTGCCGAACACCGCGACGGGCTCGGCAAGCTCGAAGGTTTCCAGACCCAGCATTCCCTCATGGCCGTTGTCGGGGACCGGCTTCAGCCATGCCGGCAGGTTCCCGCTCATGAAGAGCACCATTCCGGTTTCGCCCAGCGCCTCGCGCGGCGCCCTGCATTCGGCAAGGGCCGATAATGTCTCGGGCGTCAGCTCGAATGCGGCGGCATCCGGCTGCGCCTCCTCGGCGTAGGCGGGTACTTGTCCCGCCATCTGGCACAGGATGGCAAGGGCGGCGCATAGCGGGAGCGTGGATTTCATGGCATTCACGATCGTTGTTTCCTTCCGCGCCCGACGGCGATGGAGCCGCGGCAGGCATGCGCGCGCTATATTTCAGAAAAATGCGTGCGGTTCCAGCTGATCGATGGGACAGGCGGAGGATATGTCTCGTGGGTTCGGGCGAGGGCGCAAAAAAATGGGCCGTCGGAAACCGCGGCCCATGAGATGTGGAGATCTGAACCTCCAGAGGGGAACAGCTGCTGCGGCGGTACTGGGAGGAGAAAAGGCCGCCATATGCATCAGCTGTCCTGAATATGTTTGAATTCCGGTGACATGACAAGCATTGGTTGTGCATTTCACCTATGCAAGGATTGCAATGCAACGGGCCGGGTTCACGGTGATTTCTGCGCACGTTTCAGGAGGATCTGCAATTCATCGAAGCGCCGCTTGCGGTCGCCGTCGTCCTCTTGGGCGGAATAGCAGGTCCGCGAGACGCAGAAGCGGCGCAACGTATAGGGGTGTTCCGCCTTGTCGAATTCGCATTCGAACTCGTCGGTCATTTCCGATTTCTGCTGGTCGGCCCGCTGGGAATAGGTGAAGCGCACGCCGGGCGGCTTCAGTTCAGGGAAGGACTGCACCACGCCGATATTGAGCGTGTCCGTCATGAAGAAGTTCTTGGCGATGTCGGTGCATGTCGCCTGAAGCTCCGGGCTCTGGGCATAGGCTGGCGAGGCGAAGACGAGAGCAGCACCGACAATCCACTTCATTCTTTCCTCCCTTGCACGGCGACCGAGCGAACCGGACTATCGCGAAATTCCACACGGGCGGATTTGTTCCGCGAAGAGTGCCGGCCTCAGGGCCGCATCCTTCTGGCAAGGGGGCGGAGCGCAAGCGCCTGCAGGTGCTCCAGCACGGAAAGGATCGCCTTGCCGTGCCGGTCCATGATCCAGAGCGAGGCCATGGCGAGGGGAACGGCGAGGATCGCCGCGCCGAGCATGTCGAGCGGATAGTGCACGCCGATATAGATGCGCGACCATGCTACCAGGAGGCCGAGCCCCGCCGCCCACCAGGCCGCGCTGCGCCGCCGTATCATGAACAGCAGCGCCGCGGAGACCGCGAAGGCAAGACCGTGATTGCTCGGGAAGGAGCCGTTCGGCCGGTGCTCGACCAGCGCATGTCCGACGCCGGCCATGAAGGGGCGCGGCCGGAAGGCGACGAGCCCGATGAGATAGCTCAGCACGATCGCCAGCAGGAAGGCGAGAACGAGGGCGACGGCCGTCAGCCGGTTGCGCCGGCCGCCCGCGATCCACAGCCAGGCGAGATAAAGCGGAATGACCAGAATGACGAACTTCGCGATGAAGATCGCGAGCCACGCGACAACCGTATTCGGCGTTGTGCCGGCATTCAGGAGCAGAAACAGATCGGTATCGAAATCGAGCATGAAGGGCCTGTCAGATGCATGTCACTCCGCGCCTTGGGCCCGGATCGTGGCGGCATCATGCCGCCCGGAGGAAAAGGCTGTGGAGAACGCGGAGGCGAACGTGAGCGGGTAGCCCGGGGCACCCGCGACATCTTTACCGACCTAAATGCTTGTCTTCCGGCCGCGCCTCGTGGCATTAGGGGCCTTCCTCCGGAGACTGGCGCATGATCAAGACCCCGACGGCCGGACGGCCATGGACACGACTGGCGTTCATCGCATCCCTTCTGCTCGCGGCCCCGGCGCATGCCACGCCCGTGCTCGTGGTGGATGCCGGGAACCATCAGGTGCTCTATCAGGAAGAGGCGGGCGCGCCCTGGTATCCCGCCTCGACGACCAAGCTCATGACCGCCTTCGTGGTGTTCGAGGCCATCCGGGCCGGCGAGGTGAATCTTGCCACCCCCGTCACCATGACCCGCAATGCGACGAAGCAGGCGTTCCTGGAATCCGGCCTCACCCTCGGGCGGACCATGACGTTGGAAGACGCGCTCTTCGCCATGCTGACCGCCTCGGCCAACGACGTCGCCGTGGCGCTTGCCGAAGCGGTGGTGCCCGACGAGAAGGCCTTCGTCCAGCGCATGAACGATGCGGCCGCGCGCCTCGGCATGACCGGCACGCATTTTTCCAACCCGAACGGGCTTTTCGACAAGACCAACTATACGACCGCGCGCGACCTCGCGCTGCTGGGACTGGAAGTGGACCGGGCCTTTCCCGAATATAGCCGCTTCTTCCAGGCGGCTGCGGTGACGATCGACGGCAAGGAGATCAAGTCGAACAACCTGCTGCTGACGCGTTTCAGCGGCACGATCGGCATGAAGACCGGCTTTCTCTGTGCCTCCGGCCGGAATTATGTCGGACTCGCCACGCGCAACGGAAAGCGCGTCATGGTCGTCATGATGGGGGCGACGACCGAGCGCGAGCGCAACGAACGTTCGGCGCAATATCTGACGCAGGCCTTCGACGGGCGCCTTGCGAGCGGCGCGGGGCGCCTTGAGGACCTGAAGAACCGGGGCGATCTGCAGCCGGAGGACATGCGCATCCGCCTGTGCACCGACAAGAGCGCGGCCTATGAGGCAAGCCGGGATGCGCTTTACCCCATGGGCCTGCCGGGCCACGAGAGCTATCTGAAGGACGAGATTCCCGGTGAGGTCCGTGCGATCAGGACCTGGGCCAACGACAATCTCAAGGATGTGCCGGTTCCCGCCCGGCGTCCGTCTTAGGGCGTTTCCGCTTTCCAAGTCGCGAAAACGCTCTAACTCTTTGTTCTACCGCATCTGCGAACGCAAAACCGCTTCGCGCTTTTGCTGGAAATACTCTAGGCGCGGTTTGCCGGCCCGCCATGCCCGGCCGCGAAAGAGGAGGATCGCCATGATCAGATACCTTTCGGTTGCCGCCGTCGTTCTTGCTGCTGCCCATGCCGTAGCCGCCGACCCCGCCTACCGTGACGACCGCTCCGATGCGGCTTCGCTCGTCAGGTCGCTCTACAACGCCATCGACCGGAAGGAATATGCCCGGGCCTGGGACTATTTCGGCGACCGCAAGCCGGCGGCGGACTTTGCGGCCTTCGCTGAAGGCTATGCCGGCACCGAGGCCGTCGACGTGGCGCTCGGCGCTGTCAGCGAGGAGGGCGCTGCCGGCAGCGTCTATTTTCAGGTTCCCCTCGCCATCCGCGCCCATCGCGCGGACGGCAAGGAAGAGGTCTTCGCGGGTTGCTACGTGGTGCGACAGGTGAATCCCGCGATCCAGGAGCCGCCCTTCCGTCCGCTGCAGATCGAGAAGGGCAGCCTGAAGCCGGCCGCCGCGGGCAGCCTCGACGAGGCCGTGCCGGCGGAATGCCGGGAGTAGCTTTCATGTGAAGAGCCGGTGGTTGGTGGAACGGGTCGTCAGCCCGTGACACCCTTCCCTCGGATCGCTATATCTGCGCTCCGGTCGTGCAGGCCGAAATTCCCGCCCCGCCGCAACAGGCGGGTCAACGAACAGACACTTGAGTGACATGCCAGAACAGAACATCACGGCAGCCGGTGCGCGCTCCGCATTCATCGAGGGCGTCATCGCCTGCGGGCCGACGATCCTCGGCTATTGGAGCATCGGCTTCGCCTCCGGCGCCATCGGCGCGATCTCGGGTTTCAGCACGGGCGAGATCCTGCTGCTTTCCGCCCTGCTCTATGCGGGCTCCGCGCAGTTCCTCTTCTATTCCCTCTGGACGGCGGGGGCGGGGCCGTCGGCGGTCGTGCTGGCGGTGCTGCTCGTCAATATCCGCTACCTGCTGATGAGTTCCTATCTCGCGCGCTTCTTCTCGGGCGCCTCGACCATGCAGAAATTCGTCAGCGGCGTGCTGCTGACCGACGAGACCTTCGGCGTCGCCACGCAGTTCGCGACGGGACGCGGGGCGCTGCCCTATCGCTGGATGCTCGGGCTCAACGTGGCGGCCTATGTAAACTGGATCGTCGCCAATTTCATGGGTGCCCTGTTCGCGGCGGTCATCCCCGCCGGCATCTCGCATGGCCTCGGTTTCAGCCTGACGGCCATGTTCATCGGGCTGCTGGCGCTCAACTATTTCGGCAGCGCCCGGAAGCGGCTGGAGATCGTGGCGATGGTCACGTCGGCCGCCGCCGTGCTGGCGACGATGCGCGTCCTCGACGTCAATGTCTCCGTCCTGGTCGCGACGGCCCTGGCCGCGACGATCTGCGCGACCGCGCTGCAAATCCACGAACGCCGGGGGATGCCGTCATGACAGGCTCCTTCCTGCTGACCGTCGCGATCTGCGCGGCGATCACCATCTGCATCCGCGCCCTGCCCATCGTCTTCCTGGCCGGCGCAAGACTGCCGGCCTTCGCCATGGCCTGGCTCGGCTTCATCCCCTCCAGCATCATGATCGCGATCGTGACGCTGGAACTGGTGAAATATGCCGGCGAGGATGGCGGAACGGCCGCGACGGTGGCGGCTGCCGTGGGCTGCACGGTGGTGGCGTTCCTGACGCGCAGCCTCTTTGCGACCGTGCTCGTCGGCGTGATCCTCTATCTCGGCGTGATGCTGATACCCTGAGCGGGCCTCGATCCCGGCCCATCATATGCCCGATAGCGCGGAATTTTCTGGAACCTAAAGTAGCATCCCTGCATTGATAGCGCAGGAGGCAAGACCATGGATACGTCCTTGCTCATAGACTGGCCGGCCGGCGTCGCGATCAACCTGGAAGCCCTGGGTGGACCCTTCATGGTGGGGTCGACGCGGGAAGCCGCTATCCTCCTGACGGACTGCTGGCCCATCGATCATGGCCGCGCCTTCATTCATGCGCTGGAAGTCTGTGCGGACGCCCTGGAAGAGGAGGCGCAGGATGAAGACGTCCGCCGCGCCTTCGTGGAGGCGGCGGAAGAAGCGCATATCCTCATGCACTTGCAGTAGGGGGAAAGGGCTGCCGTCTCAGGAGGCCTCGCGGGAGTAGAACATCCGCGCGGACGCCTCGATGATGGAGCGGTGCTTGCGCGCGTCGAAGGAGACGGCCGGAAAGGTCTCGAACAGATATTTCGCAAATTCCACCTTGGTCTCGTCCGTCTGGTCGAACCATGGCTGCGAGGTCACTTCGGTGAATATCTGCTGCAATGCACCCAGTTCATCCGGTTCAAACGTGCCTTTTGAATAAATATCACCCATAACGTCCACCCGTCGTCGTGTCCGCTGATCTGGGCATCGGACCGCCGGTGTTCAAGGTGCAGGCACCGCCGGTCCTTTCAAAAAATCGAGAGAGGGGCGGCTACCATTCGCTGTCGGGATCGGCGAGGAAGGAGGGGATTTTTGCATCCTCGCCCGCTGCTGCATAGAGCAGCTCGATGCAGCGCCGGCGCTCCTCCTCGATGCCTTCGACGATCATCTGCACCGGGTCCTTCTGCCCGCGGGCAAGATGGCGTGCCGCGATGCTCCATGCCGCGCGCTCGGTGCTGGATGTGAAGATGCCCGATTTGTCGTACACGCATTTCTCCTGCCATTTCATTGGCCGCGGAAGATGCGCCAGCGTCCTTGCGCGAACGTTGCGGCGCTCCGGCGTCTCTCTCCCGGCTTCATGAAAAATTCGCGGCAAGCGGGTAAAGGTGTCTTGTTTTTGTTCATATAAGCGCTAACTTTTATAAACGATGAACCGGTTGCGCCGCGTATTTTCGCGCATCCGAGGTGCCCCATGAAAAGCATTCCGGACGTCATTGCCGAATTGAGCCGCGCTGCGGCCGAAGTTCCCACGCTCTCGGAGGGAGAAAAGCTCCGCCTCCTGGGACGCGCCTATATCACGATCCATGAAGGCTGGGAGGCGCTCGGCCAGTCCGACTACCTCCAGGAATCGGCCGAGGCCGTCGATCTCATCCAGGCGGGAAGGGTGCCGTTGCATCTTTACGACGACGAGATGCAGGCGATCCTGCTGGAAGCCGTCAAGGTGATCCGGCAGATCGAGGCCGCGCTGGAGGCAAGGGACGCGACGCGGCCCGAGCATGCTCTTGCCGATCGCTAGGCCGAGGCGTTTTCTCTTCCCTCACAGCTCGCCGGAGATTTCGCGGCGGTTGCGGTCGAGTTCCTCGCTGTAGCGACGCAGCGTATGGCTTTCCGTGAGAAGGCCGATCACGCGCTGGCCGATCATGTCGCTGACCACCGCGAGCGCTTCGCTCTCGGTCTGGTCGAAGAGGGCGACGGCCTGCCGGGCGTTCATGGTGGGAAGGAGCACGTCGCTGCGGTGGCGCGCGACGTCCCGCACCAGCACGCCGCCATCCTTGGCCTCCACCAGATCGGCATGGACTTCCGGCACAAGCACCAGCCCTGCATATTTCCCGGCCTCGTCGACGAGGATGACGCGCTGCGTCGAGCCGATGGGGAAGCGCGCGCGGAACTCCTCGAGCGGCATGGCGGCGTCTGCGGTGCGCACGTCGGCGCGCATCAGCTTGTCGACCGTGAGGTTGCGGATCCAGCCGACATCGTGCGCGCTGCGGATCGTCTCGCCGCGCAGGTGGAATCGCCAGGTGGCGAAGGAGTAGCCGAACAGCGTGCGCACGATGAAGGACGAGGTGATGACGGCGGCCAGCACCAGCGCGGTCATCGGAAAGTCGCCCGTCACCTCCAGTGCCAGGAAGGTCATGGTCAGCGGCCCGCCGATGACGGCGACCGCAAGCGCGCTCATGCCGACCACGGCGTAGCTTGCCGGCGCCAGCGAGGCATGGCCGAGATAGGGCGCGGCGAAGGCGAAGAGCTTGCCGATCAGCGCGCCCATGAAGAGCGAGGCGAAGAACAGGCCGCCGCGAAAGCCCGAGCCGATCGAGACGGCCGATGCCACCGCCTTGAGGAGGAACAGGCCGAGAAGGCCGAGGATCGTCACGTTCGTCTCGAGATTGAGGTGGAGCGCGCCGTGGCCGCCGGAAAGCACCTGCGGGCTGATCATGGCCAGCAGGCCGACGATGATCCCGCCGATCGCCGGGCGCACATAGCCGGGAATGGCGCTCTTGCGGGCGGTCTCCTCGACCAGCGCGACGCCCTGCATGAGCAGGATGCCGACGCCGCCGCAGATGGCGCCGAGCAGGAGGGCCGGCACATAGTCCGCCGGCAGCACCGAGCCGACGCTGCCGACATCGATGCCGGCATCGCTCGGCGAAAGCAGGCGGGCGACGAGATTGGCGACGAGCGCGGAAACGACCACCGGTGTCAGCGAGAGGATGGTATAGGCGCCGATGATCAGCTCGAAGGCATAGAAGGCGCCGGTCAGCGGGGCGTTGAAGGCGGCGGCGATGGCGCCCGCCGCGCCGCACCCGACGAGGATGCGCATGTCCGAGCGGCGCAGTTTCAGTTTGCTGCCGAATTTCGAGGCGAAGCCGGCGGCGACCTGCGTATAGCCGGCTTCCAGGCCCACCGAGGCGCCGAAGCCGTTGGAAATGAGGTTCTGCACCGCGACGACGAGACTGTCGGTCAGCGACAGCCGGCCGCCATGCAGGGCATTGGCCTCGATCGGGTCGACCAGCGGCCGCTTGCGCCAGCGGGCGAGCAGCAGCAGGAGAATGCCGAGCAGGATGCCGCCGGCAATGGGCGCGACGAGCAGCAGGATGGGATTTTCGACGGCCGCGCCGCTGAGGCGCTGGTCAGGGGCAAGGCCGAAGATCGTCGAATGCATCGTTCGCGCGATAAGGGTCATGGCGGCGACGGAAAGACCGGCGGCGATGCCGACCAGCACACCGGCGATGACGAGGCCGAATTCGCTTCGCCGCGGCAGCGTGCGCATCAGTTCCAGGCTGAGGAACCGGTAGAGCACCGAGGGGCGCAACTGCCGCAGCCGCTTGCGCAGGCCGAAATGGCGAATCGTATGCTGTTTCATCGTCCTTCCGGCCGAGCGTGCGACGGTCCTTGTTCCCGTGGTGCGGGATGATCGGTAAGGGGATTTAATCCCGCCTGCCCGTCTGTCAAAGGCAAATTTGGTCGCAACCCGCCGAATATCGCCAATTCGGCGGCAGGAAGGGATGGGAGGCGGGCAGGGCGGGCCTGCCCGACCGGGTCAATACTGCGAGGGCGGCAGGCGCACGACGAGGCCGTCCAGCGCCGCGGACATCTTCACCTGACAGCTCAGGCGGCTCTGCGGCGTCGGGTTGGAGACGCATTCCAGCATTGCCTCCTCGAAGTCGTCGGGCGGCGAAAGCCGGTCCAGCCAATCCTCGTCGATGTAGCAATGACAGGTGCCGCAGGCGCAGGCTCCGCCGCATTCGGCGGCGATGGCATCGACGCCGTTGCTGACGGCCGCCGACATGACGCTCTGGCCATCCTCGACGCTCGCCTCGATGGTGCTGCCGTCATTGCCGATGAAACTGATCTTGAGCATGGGATTTCCGTGATTTTGGGAATGGGTCAGGCAGGCTTGAAGGCGATCTTCAGCGCCCCGGGGCCGCGGACCGAAAGGCCGGTCTTGTATTGCGGCTCGACTTCGGCGAGCGAGATTGTCTCCAGGCGCTTGAGCAGGGTGGTGAAGATCACCTCCATGTCGAGCCGCGCCAGATGGTTGCCGAGACAGAAATGCGCGCCGCCGCCGAAGGCAAGGTGCCTGTTGGGATTGCGGGCGATGTTGAAAGTATCGGCGTCCGCGCCGAAGGCGTCCGGATCGCGGTTCGCCGCGCCGTAGAGCAGGCCGAACTTCGTGCCGCGGGCAAACGGCCGGCCACCGATCTGACAGTCCGCCGTCGCATAGCGATGGAAGAAGGGCAGCGGCGATTCGAAGCGGAACATTTCCTGAATCGCGGTCTGGATGACGCCCGGCTCCTGGCGAAGGCGCTGCATCTGGTCGGGATAGCGCAGCAATGCGTGCATGCCCGAGCCCAGCACATCGATGGTCGAGCCGTGGCCGGCCATGAGGATCAGCATGCAGGTGGAGACCAGCTCGTCCTCGTTGAGGTGCCCGGCATCCTGCGCCGCCATCAGGCGGGTGATCATGTCGTCCTCAGGGGCGGCCCGGCGGGCGGCCATCAGCTTCAGGAGATAGTGGTAGAATTCGGTGGTCGCCTTTTCGGCGGCGGCCTTGCGCGCGTCGGAACGGTCGATGTCGAAGAAACGCACGACGTTTTCCGACCAGACGCGCAGCTGCGGACAGTCCTCGTCCGGCACGCCGAGCACGCGGCCGATGATATGGCCGGGCACATGCGCGGCGAGGTCCTCGACGAAATCGATCTCGCCGCGGTCGATCAGGCCGTCGACGAGCCGGTCGACGAAGTCCTGGATCATGCCGCGCTGGCGGGCGATGAAGGCGGGCGTGAACTCGCGGAAGACCTGCTTGCGCAGGCGATCGTGCACCGCACCGTCGCTGTCGAGCATGGAGAACTGCACGAAGCGGGAATGGTGCGGCATGTCATGCCAGTTCTGCGCCCGCTGCTGTTCCTCGATCTCTTCCGGCGACATGAAGAATTCCGCCGAGCGCACCATGGCATTGTCGCGGGCGATGGCCGCGACGTCGTCGAAGCGGGTGACCAGCCAGATGTCGAAATCGGCGAAGTAGACCGGTTCGCCGCGGGCGCGCAGCGCCGCATAGGCCGGGTAGGGATTCTGGGCGAAGGCGGTGGAAAGCGGCTGAAAATCCATGTCAGCCTGGAGCGGCGCGGTCATGTCCATCAAGTCTCCGAAAACATCGCCTGCCGGCGGAAGCACGCCAAACTAGAGGATTTAGCCGGCGAGGGAATGCATCGCAGGCGCAGGATGATGGATAAAACTCGCATGGACGGTCGCGGCGTGATAGTCCGCTTTCCGAGCGACATGCGAAGGCGACAGAGATGCCCGACAAGGACCCCGACAACAGGGACAATGCCATCTTCTTCCAGACGCCGGGGCGGCACGCGGCCGCCTATCCCTATCGGATCCTCGTCGGCGGCCACACCTATTTCACGCCGGCCGACCCGCCGGTCGCCCGCCGCTTCCATCACCAGACCCTGATCTGCACGCTTTCCGGCCTCGGGGAGATCCGGGTCGGCGGCGCGGTGAGCATGGCGGCGCCCGGCAGCGTCGCCTGGCTGGATACGGCTCTCGCCTACCGCCACGGCTGCCACCCGCAGGCGCGGCACTGGCACTATGTTTGGCTCGGCTGCGAGGGTGCGGCCCTGGAGCGCGTCTTCCATCTGCTGCAGGTCGGCAGGGCGCCGCTTTTCGAACCGGGTGGGACCGCCGGTGCCCGCCCGCTCTTCGAGGCGGCGGTCGAGGCGCTACGCACCCGGCCTGCGGCGGCGGAAGCGGTGTCGAACGCGTTCGTGGCGCAGATCGTCGCGCTGCTGGCGGCGCAGCGCGGGGAGGAGGGGGAGGACGACGGCGACCGTATCGGCCTTGCCATCCAGGCCATGCGGGGGGACCTTGCCCGCGGCTGGAGCGTCGAGGCGCTCGCTTCCATCGCGGACCTCAGCCCGTCGCAGCTTCACCGCCGCTTCCGCCGCCTGACCGGCACGACGCCGATGGACTGGCTGCGGCACGAGCGGATGAACCACGCCAAGGGGCTGCTGACCCGCACGGCGGAGAAGGTCGCCGCCGTCGCGCTCGCCTGCGGCTATGCCGATCCATACCATTTCAGCCGTGACTTCTCCCGCACCGTCGGCATTGCTCCCAGCGCCTTTCGCGAAGGCCACGGCCTGCCGGTGCCCGCAAAGCCGGCGGCGGGAAATGCAATAGGGCGGCGATAGTGGTAGCCGGCTGGCCCGGTTGCCTGCGCGGCAGTGCCCGTCAGGCGAAGACGTGCGCCTTGCCGGCGACGTCGAGGCGCACGAGGTTTCCGGGCGAGGGCAGGGCGACGCTGGAGGTTTTCAGCACGATGGGCGGCAGGGCGGTGTCGGCGAGCGCCACCGATATGGTGCAGACCGCGCCGCCGAATTGCACGTCCACCACGCGTCCGCCGTTCTGCGGCGTTGCGCCGTCCACGGCGACGCGGATCTGTTCCGGCCGCAGCATGATTTCCGCCTTGCCGGCATGGTCGCCGTCGACCGCCACGCGTCCGAGCGCGCAATCGGCAAATCCGTTCTTGATGATGGCCGGCAACAGCACGGCGTCGCCGAGGAAGAGCGCCGTCTCGCGGTCGCGCGGCTGGTGATAGATTGCCTGCGGGGGGCCGGCCTGAACCAGCCGCCCTTCGCGCAGCACCGCCACCTGGTCGGCGAAGGACAGCGCCTCGGTCTGGTCGTGGGTGACGAGGATGGCGGTGATGCCGGCGGCCTGCAGCACGCGCGCCACGGCCTTGCGCATGTTCTCGCGCAGGCTGGTGTCGAGGGCGGAGAAGGGCTCGTCCAGCAGCATCAGCTTCGGCCGGCGGCCGAGCGCACGGGCGAGCGCCACGCGCTGCTGCTGCCCCCCGGAAAGCTGGTGCGGACGGCGGGTCGCCATCGCGGCTTCAAGTTCCACCATCTCCAGCAGGCTTTCCACCCGCTTCTCCCGGTCGGGCGCGCCGCGCTCGAAGCCGAAGGCGATGTTGTCGGCGACGCTGAGATGGGGGAACAGCGCGCCGTCCTGCGAGACGATGCCGATGCCGCGCTTGTGCGCCGGCACGCCCGCCGGCCCGTCGGCCAGCAGCGCGCCGTCGAAGCGCACCCGGCCCGTATCGGGAAGCTCGAAGCCGGCGATGATGCGCAGCAGCGTCGTCTTGCCCGAGCCGGAGGGGCCGACCACCGCCGTACGGCTGCCGGTGGCCACCGAAAGGTTCACCCCGTCCAGCGCCCGCACCGGCCCGTAGCGCCGGCTGATGTTTTCCAGATCGAGCAGCGTCATTGGCCGGCCGTCCTTTTCGACTGGGCATGGAGGAGAAGGGTGAGCGGCAGGGAAAGCACGACCATCATCACGGCATAGGGCGCGGCCGCGACATAATCGATCTCGCTCGTCAGCGACCAGAAGCGGGTGGCGAGCGTCTCGACGCCGATGGGCGAAAGCATGAGCGTCGCCGTCAGCTCGTTGACGATGCCGAGCGCGACGAGCGCGATGCCGGCAGCGGCCCCCGGCGCGGCAAGCCGCAGCGTGATCTGCCGCACCGCCTGTCCCGGCGTGCGCCCGAGCGCCATGGCCGCGCGTTCCAGCTCCACCGGAGCCTGCGCGATGCTGGCCCTGAGGCCCACCATGGCACGCGGCAGGAAGAGCAGGATATAGCCGGCGAGCAGCATGGCGAAGGTCTGGTAGAGCGGCAACAGGTAGCGCACGGTGAGGGAGGCGAGCGCCAGCGCCACGACGACGCCGGGCAGCGAGCCGACATAGTAGTGGCAGGCCTCCAGCACCCGTTGCAGCCGGCCGGGCGCGCGCACCGAAAGCCAGGCCATGGGAAAGGCGGCGACGGTGGCGAGGACGCCGCCGGCGAGCGCCAGCACGATGGTCTGGAGCACGGCCTGCGCCACGCCGCCGGTCCAGATGCCGAGCCCGCCGACCCAGAGCCAGCGGCAGAGCGTTGCGAGCGGCACGCCGAGCGTGAGCACGGCAAGGCCCAGCGGCAGGAGCATGACGGGCAGCCGCAGCCGGCCGAGGCGGCGCCGATCGTTCGGCCGCGCCGTGCCGGCGCCGACGCGCGCATAGCGCTCGTTGCCGCGCAGCAGCACTTCGAGGCCGAGCAGCAGCAGGCAGCACGTCACCAGAACGCCGCCGATCATGTTGGCGGCGGGGCTGTTATAGGAGGACTGGAACTGATCGACGATGGCCGTGGCGAGCGTATCGAAGCGGATCATGGCGAAGAGGCCGTATTCCGACAGCAGATGCAGCGCGATCAGCAGCGAGCCGCCGCAGATGGGGATGCGAAGCTGCGGCAGCACCACGCGGAAGAAGACAGCGGTCGGGGCGAGCCCCAAAGAGGCCGCGGCATCTTCCACGGCCGGGTCGAGCCGCCGCAGCGCGGCGGCGACCGGCAGGTAGAGAAAGGGGAAATAGGCAATGACGGCGACGAAGACGCCGCTTGCCAGCCCCCGCATGCCCGGCACGAGGCTGACCCAGGCGTAGCTGTGCACGAAGGCCGGCACCGCGAGCGGCGTCACGGCGAGCCAGGCCCACAGGCGCGGGAAGGGAATATCGGTGCGCTCCGTCAGCCAGGCCATGCCGACGGCAACCGCGATCGATAGCGGAATGGTGAGAAGCTCCAGATAGACCGTGCTGAGCACCAGCTCGCCGACGCGCGGTCGGAAGACCAGCGTCTTCACCGTCTCCCAGCCGACATCGTAGGTAACGAGCGCGATGAAACCGAGCGGCACGAGGCTGACCAGCGCGACCAGCATGGCGAGCACCACGACAGGAGCATAGGGAATGCGGGCCGTCCGCCGCCTTGTGGGCACCGGCCAGGCGCTATCGAGGGTTTCTGCCATATTCTGCTGCAACAAGGCCGTGCCTTCATGCCATCACGAGGAGCCGGTCCCCATTGCGCGGCAATGGCGGCCTGCCCCTGCCCTAAGGATTTCTTGAGTAAAACGCAATGGTTTCTGGTGCCGCAGGCCGCATTCGGCTATTGGAAGGGCGCAATTGCCGGCGCCGGAGTTGCAGACCCGCCTCCGCCGCCCGCGCAGCCACGATCCACGAAGGAGACTGTCATGAACCAATCGATCCGGGTAACATTCGCGGCGCTATCGCTTGCAACGGCGATGCTGGCGTCGGGCGCCCGCGCGCAGGAAGCCGATGAACTCGTCGTCTACAATGCCCAGCACGAAGCGCTCGGCAATGCCTGGATCGAGGCGTTCACCAAGGAGACCGGCATCAAGGTCGTCGTGCGCAAGGGCAGCGACATGCAGCTCGCCAACCTGATCCTGGAAGAGGGCGACCTGTCGCCGGCCGACATCTTCCTGACGGAGAATTCTCCGGCGATGGTGCTGCTCGACGAATCCGGCCGCTTCGCGCCGGTCGACAAGGAAACGCTCGATCAGGTGCCCGCGGAATACCGCCCGGCGGACGGCATGTGGACGGGTATCGCCGCCCGCTCGACGGTCTTCGCCTATGACAAGACCAAGCTGGCCGAGGACAAGCTGCCGAAATCCATGATGGACCTCGCCGATCCCGCCTGGAAGGGCCGCTGGGGCGCTTCTCCGGCCGGCGCGGACTTCCAGGCGATCGTCGGCGCGCTCCTGCAGTTGAAGGGCGAGGAGGCGACGGCCGGCTGGCTCAAGGCCATGAAGGAAAACGCCACGCCCTACAAGGGCAACAGCGTCGCCATGAAGGCCGTCAATGCCGGCGAGATCGAGGGCGCGGTCATCTATCACTATTACTGGTTCGGCGATCAGGCGAAGACCGGCGAGAACAGCAATAATGTCGCGCTGCATTACTTCAAGAACCAGGATCCGGGCGCCTTCGTCAGCATTTCGGGCGGTGGCGTGCTGAAGTCCGGCAAGCACCAGAAGGAAGCACAGGCCTTCCTCAAGTGGATCACCGGCAAGGGCGGTCAGGCCATCCTGCGTGACGGCACGTCCTATGAATATGCGATCGCCGGCGAGTCCAATCCCAAGCTGGTGCCGCTGAAGGACCTCGACGCCCCCAAGGTCGAGGCCTCGACGCTCGACAACAAGAAGGTCGTCGAACTGATGACCGCCGCCGGCCTGTTTTGAGCGGCCGTGCTGCGCGCTCCAAGGCGGGCGCGCAGCACAACCTGCGGCTTGCCCTGCCAAGGCGGGGAGGCTGCATTGGCGGTTGATTGAAAGTTTGCTGAAAAACAATCGCCGATTTAATTACTTTTTTAGGAACTACCCGGAAAAAGAGTGGTACGTGCCACTCTACTACGAGCAGTTCCATGAAAAATATCCCGATCATTGGCAAATTCATCGTCATCATGGCGATTTTCGGCGCCTTTTCGCTCGCCGTCGCCATTTATGGCAGTCTCCAGGTCAAGCATATCGACGACGCGAATACCGCTCTGCTCGACAATGAATCCAAGGCGGCGCTGATGATGGCGCGCGCCAACCGCGCGTTGCAGGCTGCACGCGGCTCCATTGGCGACCTGATGATCGCCCGCAATCCGGAACGCAACGCCGCCGCCCTCGCCGAATTGCAGGGCGACAAGGCCAAATTCGAGGAATTCATGGGCAAGGCGATGGCCGCCATGCCCGGAAATGCCGCGCTGGGCCGCCTCAGGGACGAAGGCACACGCCTCCTCAACGATATCTGCGGCCCCGCCATCGCGCTTGCCGGCGCAGCGACCGTCAGCGCGGATATAGTCAAGTCGCAGGACGTCTTCACGGCGGATTGCCAGCCGCAGTTCGGGGCCCTGGCGGATCGCTTCACGGAGGAAACCAACCTCGTCGTCGATGAGGCGGACCGCAAGAGCCTCGACCTCGAAATCATGACCGCCTCGACGGTGAAGACCATGCTCGCCTCGGTCTTCATCGGCCTCTTCGCCGTCATCGGCCTCGGCTATGTCGCGATCCGCGGCTGGCTGGTGCTGCCGATCCGCAAGTTGGAAGCCACGATGACGGTTCTGGCCGGCGGCGATCTCACGGTTGCCATCGAAGGCAGCGACCGCGGGGACGAGGTCGGCGCCATGGCCAAGGCCGTCCAGGTCTTCAAGGACGAGGGGCTGCGGGCGCGCCAGCTTTCCCGCGATGCGGATGCCGCCCGCGAGGCGCGCGAGGCCGACCGCCTGCGCACCGCCGAGATCGACCGCCAGCGTGCCGAGGCCATGGCGGCGGCGACCGCGGGTCTTGCCTCCGGCCTGACACGTCTCTCGTCCGGCGACCTGACGGTGGCGCTCGCCAATCCCTTCGCCGAGGAATTCGAAGGTCTTCGCCGCGATTTCAACGCGGCCGTCACGCAGCTTCGCGAGACGCTCGGTGCCGTTGCCGCGGCGACCGCCGCCATCGATTCCGGCTCGCGCGAACTTTCCGGCAGCGCCGACGACCTTTCCAAGCGCACCGAGCAGCAGGCCGCCTCGCTGGAGGAGACCGCCGCCGCGCTCGACCAGATCACCGTCAACGTCTCCAGCTCCTCCAGCCGCACGGAGGAAGCCCGCGCCATGGCGGTGGCCGCGAACGAATCCGCCCGCCAGTCGGCAGGGGTGATGACCAAGGCGGTCGACGCCATGCAGCGGATCGAGGAATCCTCCTCGCAGATTTCCAACATCATCGGCGTCATCGACGATATCGCCTTCCAGACCAATCTTCTCGCCCTCAACGCGGGCGTCGAGGCGGCGCGTGCCGGGGAAGCCGGAAAGGGCTTTGCCGTCGTCGCGCAGGAGGTGCGCGAGCTGGCGCAGCGCTCGGCCAAGGCGGCGAAGGAGATCAAGGACCTCATCCGGCATTCGGAGGAAGAGGTGCAGAGCGGCGTGCGGCTCGTCAGCGCCACGGGCGAGGCGCTTGCCGGTATCGAGGAGCGTGTCGCCGCCATCAACAGCCAGCTTGACGCCATCGCCACCTCCGCCAGGGAGCAGTCGGTCGGCCTCTCGCAGGTCAATGTGGCGGTCAACCAGATGGACCAGGTCACGCAGCAGAACGCGGCCATGGTGGAGGAAGCCAATGCCGCCAGCAGCTCGCTGGCGACGGAAGCCGACCGCCTTCGCCACCTGATCGCCCGCTTCCAGCTCGGCGACACACGGGACGCCGCGCCGTTGGCCGCCCGTCCCGTGCCGGTGGCCGCTTCCACGCGTCCCGCGCCCTCGCCGGCCCGGCGCATGGTGAACAAGCTGATGTCCACCTTCGGCGGACAGGCGACGGCCAACAGGCAGGACGACTGGGAAGAGTTCTGAGGCCGGCTGGGAATAGAACGCGCTGAACGCTGAATTACCGAGGCATCGCCCCTTCAAGGGGGCGATGCCATTTCGTCTGCGCCGGTTTAACGCCAGCCGAGGGCCGGGGCGACGTGCTTCAGGATGGCCTCGATGACATGCGCGTTGTATTCGACGCCGAGCTGGTTCGGCACGGTGAGGAGCAGCGTATCGGCCTCGCTGATCGCCTCGTCGGCGGCAAGCTGCTCGATCAGCCGGTCCGGCTCGTCGGCATAGGAACGGCCGAAGATCGCCCGCGTCTTGTCGTCGATGAAGCCGACGGAATCCTGCTCCTTGCCGCCGCGGCCGAAATAGGCCCGGTCCCGGTCGTTGACGAGGGCGAAGATGCTGCGGCTGACCGAAACGCGCGGGCTGCGCGCATGGCCGGCTTCCTTCCAGGCCTCGCGATAAGCGCGGATCTGCGCGGCCTGCTGGACGTGGAAGGGCTCGCCCGTCTCGTCGTCCTTCAGCGTGGAGCTTTGCAGGTTCATGCCGAGCTTGGCGGCCCAGGCGGCGGTGGCGTTGGAGCCGGCGCCCCACCAGATGCGCTCGCGCAGCCCCTCGGAATGCGGCTCGAGGCGCAGGAGCCCGGGCGGGTTGGGAAACATCGGCCGCGGGTTAGGCTGGGCAAAGCCTTCGCCCTTCAGCACGTCGAGGAAGACTTCCGCATGGCGGCGACCCATGTCGGCATCGCTCATGCCTTCCTGCGGCTCGTAGCCGAAGTAGCGCCAGCCGTCGATGACCTGTTCAGGCGAGCCGCGGCTGATGCCGAGCTGCAGGCGGCCCTGCGAGATGAGATCGGCCGCGCCGGCGTCCTCGGCCATGTAGAGCGGGTTCTCATAGCGCATGTCGATGACGGCCGTGCCGATCTCGATCTTCTTCGTGCGCGCGCCGACGGCTGCGAGCAGCGGGAAGGGCGAGGCGAGCTGGCGCGCGAAATGATGCACCCGGAAATAGGCGCCGTCCGCGCCGAGCTCCTCGGCCGCCACGGCAAGGTCGATCGACTGCAGCAGCGTATCGCCGGCCGAGCGGGTTTCGGACTGGGGGGAGGGAGTCCAGTGACCGAAGGAAAGGAAACCGATTTTCTTCATGGATATCTGCCTCGACGCGAAGCGTCCGTTGGGAGGAAACGTTGTCCCGCAAGATGGGTGATCGTGCCACGGTTGAAAAGAGCGATGGAGAGAACGGTGCGTTCACGGTTTGCGACCGCATCTGCCGACGCGAAAATGGCCCGCCGCGCCTGCATGTTCGCGTGCTGCGGCCCCTTGCCGGGGTAGAGCCATGGGATTTGAAGGGAAGCCGTTTTCCCACCGCCTTCTCCCCGAGGGGAGAAGGCAAGAGCGGCGACGTCGAAGCCGCACACCCGCGGATTTCGCCGAACGCCTACGATGCGTGGCGTTCGTAGAGCCGTGCGATGTCCTCGCGCCGGAACGGGACCGCATCGCGGTCGGGCTCCGTCTGGTAGCTGCGGGCATATTGGTGGCCGGAATAGACGGCGGCGGCGATGAGGCCGGGGGCGAGGCAGTCGCCGAGGCGGGTGATGCTGCGGATGCCGGCATCGGCCCATTCGGCCTCGCGGGCCTTCAATTCCAGCCAGAGCGTTTCGTCCGGCAGGCGGGCGGTGACGGGCACGAGCGTCGCGCAGTCGATGGTCTCGATCCGGTCGCTGTAAATGCAGGCAAGGTCCAGCCGGTCCTTCGTGCGGCCGGCGAGCGCCTTTGCCGTGACGATGCGAACGCCCACCTCGATGAGGCGCTTCTGTACCCGGCCCTGTTCCAGCGTGTGCTGGCTCCAGGGGGAGACCTGGGATTCGGGCGTGACGAACGTCACCCCGCGTCCGGCCCTGGCGAGCAGTTCCGCCAGCACGCTGCCCATGTAGAAACAGTCGTCGTCGAAGACCACCACGGGGCCATCGGCGGATACGGCCTCAGCGCCCGCCGAGAGAATGGCGTCGGGCGAGACGACGGCGCCTTCCGCAAGGAAGGCGAGCGGCCGGCGATGGGTGCGGCCCGCGCCGTCCGTGCGCCAGCGCGCGCCGGTGGCGATGGCGACATGGGGGATGCCGTATTGCAGCACGTCCTCGGCGGAAAGCGGGCTGTGCAGATAGAGTTCGGCATTGGGGCGGACGCTCAGCTGGCCGACGCGCCAGTCGCGCACGCGGCCCCAGGTGGCAAGGCCCGGCAGGCGGCATTCGCGCCCCACCCGGCCGCCCCATTCGCCGCCGCCTTCGGCCAGCAGCACATCGACGCCGCGCTGGGCGAGCGCCCGCGCCGCCTCCAGCCCCGCCGGCCCGCCGCCGATGACGAGGGCGGGCTCGGGCGTTGCCGCCGCCGGGATGATCTCCGGGTGCCAGCCCTTGCGCCATTCCTCGCCGATGGTCGGGTTCTGCGTGCAGCGCATCGGCACGTTGGTATTGTCGCCGGAGGTGCAGATGTTGCAGCCGATGCATTCGCGGATGTCGTCGATGCGCCCCTCCTCGATCTTCCTGGGCAGGTAGGGATCGGCGATGGAGGGGCGGGCGGCGCCGATGAAATCGAGGATGCCCTGGCGGATCGCCCGTACCATGCTGTCCGGCGAGGTATAGCGCCCGACGCCGACCACCGGCTTGGTGGTGACGGACTTGACGAAGCGGATATAGGGCTCCTGGAAACCTTCCTCGGAGAAGCGGGCCGTCTGGCTGTCGTTCGACCAGCCGGAGAGGTTGACGTCCCAGAGGTCGGGAAGCTCGGCAAGCGCGGTGACGATATCCCTGCCCTCGCCCTCGCAGGTGATGCCCGAGGGGCCGAGCAGTTCGTCGACGGCAAGGCGGATGGCGAGCGCGCAGCTGTCGCCGACGGCCTCGCGCGTGTCGTCGATGATTTCGCGGAAGAGCCGGAGCCGGTTCTCGAAGGAGCCGCCATATTCGTCCGTGCGGTCGTTGTGGCGGCGCGAGAGGAAGTGCTGTAGCACGCTCATGTCGTGGCCGGCATAAAGATAGACGATGTCGAAGCCGGCCTTTTTCGCGCGCAGGGCCGCGTTGCGGTACCAGCGGCGCATGTCGGCGATGTCGGTCTTGTCCATGGCGCGCGCCTGCACGGGATCGAGACAGTCGCTGATGACATGGGAGGGGGCGAGCGGGATCATCCGGCTGAAGCGGTTGGCGACATGCAGGCCGTTGTGCACGAGCTGGATGGCGGCAAGGCTGCCATGGGCGTGGATGCTGTCGGTGACGGCGGCAAGGGCCGGCAGGTCGCCCTCGTCCCACAGCCGTGCCTCGTTGGCCGGCGTCAGGTCGGAGGTCGGGTGGATCTCCGCCTCCTGCGTGGAGACGACCGCCCAGCCACCCTCGGCCTTCATGCCGCGCAACTCGGCTTCCGCATTGGGATAGCGGTAGCCCATGCCGGAACAGTGCGGCACCTGGTAGAAACGGTTGCGCGCCGTGACCGGGCCGATCCTGACGGGTTCGAAGAGAATATCGAAGCGGGGGTCTCGCGACATGTCATGCCATCCTGAAGCGATTTGCTCCGCGCGCCACGCGGATGAGGCCACCATATCGGGAATGCCGGGACAGGCAAGAGAATTGTTATACGGATGTATAATACAGGCGCGTAGTCAGGCGGCTCGTTGCAGGAGTGCCGCCCCTCCGGGTTAAGCGACTGGGATTTTACGCTTTTCCGGCTCAGTCCAGCACATGGTTCCGCGGCTGGACGGGCTCGGGCAGCTCCGCTTCACCGAGCAGGGAAAGCATGTCGCGCTCCACCGTGCGCAGCATGGCACCGAGCGGCAGGGCGTTCGGCTCGAGGCCGAACGGGTCCTCGAGTTGGTGGCCGAGCGCTTCGAGGCCGAAGAAGGTATAGGCGACGAGCAGCACGGGCAGCAGCGTCCACCAGTCCAGCGAACCGGCCAGCGCGAAGGGCAGGGTGATGCAGAAGATCAGCGCCGTGCGGTGCAGCAGCAGCGAATAGGCGAAGGGCACCGGCGTCATCGCGATCCGCTCGCAGCCGCCCTGCACCCGGGCGAGCGCCGAAAGCTGGGTTTCCAGCACCGAATAGTGGATCGCGTCGATGCGGTGCGTCTGCATCAGCGTGATGCAGTGCCGGCCGATGCGGTCGAGCACCTCGTTCGTCGGATTGGGGCTGTTGTCGCGCGGGGCCGTGTCGGACCAGCGGGCGATCGCGGCGGCTTCGTCCTCGCTGCGCAGCCGGGCGGCAAGGCCGGCGGCGAAGGCGCAGACATGGGTGAGCAGGAAACGCCGGTCGTCCTCGCCCAGAAGCGCGGTCTGCCGGGCGAAGGAACGGGCGGCGATAATCAGGTCGCCCCAGAGCATGCGGCCTTCCCACCAGCGGGCATAGCAGGCATTGTTGCGGAAGCTCATGAAGACGGAGAGCGCGATGCCCGTCAGCGTGAAGGGAATGGCGCTGATCTTGACGAAGATGCCGGGATGGTGCTGGGCGGCGAAGACGGCGACGATGCTCAGCACCGCGACGGCAACGAGATGCCAGGCGATCCGCGGCAGGATCGAGCCGTTGATGGTGAAGAGAATGTCTTTGAAGCTCGGCTTCGAGCGCAGGATCATGGGCTTCTCTGCTGCGGCGGGCGATGCGGACCGATCCGGCTCGCCGGCCTTTTCTTTCACCTTGCCTGGCGGGTGGCAAGCCTTCGGGCAATGGTTGCGGCCGAGGTAGTGAGAAAAAGACCAGGAGGCGGGCGCGATGCGTTGCCGAGCGCGCATTGCGGCCCAATATAGAGAGCAAGTTCAATCCATTCCGGAGCCCGTCGTGAGAAATCCCTATGAGGTTCTCGGCGTGCCGTCCACGGCGACGGCGGCCGAGATACAGAGCGCCTATCGCAAGCTCGCCAAGAAGCTGCACCCGGACCTCAATCCGGGCGACAAGGCGGCGGAGGAGAAGTTCAAGGAGGTCGCCGCTGCCTATGACCTGCTGGGCGACGCCGACAAGCGCAAGCGCTTCGACGCCGGCGAGATCGACGCGTCCGGCGCCGAGCGCCCGCCGCGCCAGGACTATTACCGCAACTATGCCGGCGGGCAGGCGGAGCATCCCTATGCGGATGCCTCGGGCTTTGCCGACTTCATGGACGGCGACGACATCTTCGCCGATCTCCTGCGCCGCGGCCAGAAGGCGCGGGCGAACCGTCGCGGCGAGGATCGGCATTACCATCTGGAGATCGGCTTTGCCGATTCCATCGCCGGTGCCACGAGACGCATCACCCTGCCGGACGGCGGCACGCTGGACGTGAAGATCCCGCCGGGCCTCGTCAGCGGCCAGACGATCCGCCTCAAGGGCAAGGGGGCGCCGGGTCTCGGCACGGGCGGGCCGGGCGATGCCTTGATCGAGGTGGAGGTGCTGGCCGATCCGCGCTTTTCCCGCGAGGGCGACGACATTACCATCGAACTGCCCGTTTCCCTGAGCGAGGCGGTGCTCGGCGGGCGTGTCCATGTTCCCACGGCGACCGGCGCGGTGACGATGACGGTGCCGAAGGGCTCCAACACCGGCACGACGCTGCGGCTGAAGGGCAAGGGCGCGCCGAAGCGCGGCGGCGGCTTCGGCGACCAGTTCGTCAAGCTGAAGGTGGTGCTGCCGAGCCCGCCCGATGCCGAGCTCGAGGCCTTCGTGGCCGGCTGGGCAAAGGGGCAGGCGTTCAATCCGCGTGAGGAGGCCTGATCATGGCGATGAGCAAGGACGAGTTCCTCAAGACCTCCGGCCTGAAGGTGACGGTGCTGGAACTGTGGATCGAGCAGGAATGGCTTCTGCCGGAAAGGACGCCGTCGGGCCTGAGCTTTTCGGAAATCGATGTCGCCCGGGCGCGGCTGATCGGCGAGCTGCAATCCGGCATCGGGGCGAACGAGGCCGGCATCGACGTCATCCTTCATCTGATGGACCAGCTGCACGGCATGCGCCGGGCGCTTGCCGAACTGCGGCGCGAAATGCAGCGACCGAAGGATTAAAGGGCAAGCCCTGCCGCGCCGAATGCGCTATAGCTGCAAGAAAATTGCATCGAGCGGGGCTTTCCATGGATATCGATCGGGCGCGCACCTTTCTTGAGATCGTCCATACGGGCAGTTTCCTCAAGGCCTCGGAGCGGCTGCACATCACCCAGACCACGGTGAGCGCACGCATCCGCACGCTGGAGGAGGCGCTCGGGCGCAAGCTCTTCGTCCGGACCCGCAACGGCGCGGCGCTGACGGCGGCGGGGCGGGAATTCGAACGCTTCGCGCAGTCCTTCGTGCAGGTGTGGGAGCGGGCGCGCCAGCAGCTCACTGTTCCGCCGGGCCGCACGTCCGTCGTCGCGGTCGGCGGCGAGGTCAGCCTGTGGAACCCGTTGCTGCTCGACTGGCTGGTCTGGATGAAGGGGAACTGTCCCGAGATCGCCATTCACGCGGCGGTCGGCGTTCCCGACCAGCTTCTGGAGCAGTTACGTACCGGCGTGCTCGACATCGCCGTGCTCTATGCGCCCAAGCTGATGCCGGGCTTCAAGGTGGAGCTGATCGAGGAAGAGGAACTTGTCCTCGTGCGCAAGGCTGGCGAGGCCGGCGAGCCGGACTATGTGCATGTCGACTGGGGATCGCAGTTCGCCGGGCAGGGTGGCTATGGGCTTGCCGGCTTTGCCGAGCCGGCGTTGCAGGTGGGCTTCGGGCCGCTCGCCCTTCATTACATCCTGCGCGCCGGCGGCATGGGCTATTTCCGCAAGGGAACGGTGGCGCGCCATCTTGCGTCCGGCGAGCTCGAACGCGTCGAGGGCGCGCCCGAATTCACCTATCCCGCCTATGCCGTCTATCCCGAAGCGGCGGCGGGGCGGCGGGACGTGGAGGATGCGCTGCGCGGCCTCAAGCAGATCGCGCATCAGGGGGATGGGCCGCGGCTCTAGCGCCGCAATGCCGCCTCCACCGCCCGCGCATTGGCAAGGAGCGTGGCGTCCTTGCCGCCGGCGGCGGCGAGCATGAGGCCGACGGGGGCCTCTCCCTCGGCATGGACCGGCAGCGAGATGGCGCAGCCGTCCAGCATGTTGATCAGCGCCGGGTTGCGCAGCAGTGTGAGGTTGGTCTTCACGAAGAGATCGTTGTCGGCTTCCAGCGCGCCGATGGCCGGGGCGACCATCGGCACGGTCGGCATGGCGAGGACGTCATAGGCCGAGATCGCGCGGTTCGTCGCCTCGATATAGGCGCGGCGCAGGTGCAGCATATCGATATAGTCCGCCGCCGTCTGTTCGCGGGCGCGCAGGATGCGGGCCCGCACGCGCTGGTCGTAGGCCTCGCCGTGTTCCTCGAGGAGGTCGCGGTGCCAGGCGAGCGCCTCCGGGGCCGGAAAGCCGCCCCTGGCGTTGATCTGGCCGACCATCTCGAATTCCTTCAGCGCGATCTCGCTCACCACCGCACCGGCATCGGCAAGGCGCTTGAGGGCCGCCTCGAAGGTTCTCGCCACATGCGGCTCGATGCCGTCGAAGACGACGGATTGCGGCACGGTGATGCGCAGGCCAGCGACGCTCCGCTGGCTTTCCTGATCAAGCGAGGTGCCGCTCAGGATCTCGTGGAGGCTTGCGCAGCAATCGACGCTGTTTGCCAGCGGGCCGATGGAATCGAGCGTGAAGGAGAGCGGAAGCGCGCCGGCAAGCGGCACCGTGCTGGCGGTCGGCTTGTAGCCGACGATGCCGCAGAGCGCGGCGGGGATGCGGCAGGAGCCGCCGGTATCCGAGCCGATGGCGGCCGCCGCCATGCCGTCCGCCACGCTGACGGCGGCGCCGGAGGAGGAGCCGCCTGGAATGCGGCCGGTCGCCCGGTCGTAGGGATTGGCCGGCGTGCCGTAATGCGGGTTGATGCCGACGCCGGAAAAGGCGAATTCGGTCATGTTGTTGCGGCCGACGACGATGAAGCCGGCGGCCTTGAGGCGGGCGATGGCGGGCGCATCGCTCGTCGCAGGCGCGGCATCGGCCAGCACCGTGGAACCTGCCGGAGTCGGCTCGCCGGCAAGGTCGAACAGGTCCTTCACGGCGATGGGAATGCCGGCGAAGCGCGAGGGGGCGAGGCCGGCCCTGCGCAGTTCGTCGGCGGCCTTCGCCGCGATGCGGGCCTTTTCGGCATGGACCTTCACGAAGGCGCGTGCGCCTTCTCCCGCCGGCTCGGCGATGCGCGCCAGCGACTCCTCGATGAGCTGCGCGGCGGTGACCTTGCCCGCCGCAAGGTCCCTCGCAAGGTCGTTCAGTGTTGCGCGCATTGCTTTTCTCCCGCCATGGCCGAATCAGACCGGATCAAAATAGTGGATTTCACGCGGCGCGCAGCCCTTCTTGACGCGAAAGAGTCATCCATGCGCCGCCTCTTGCAATCGGTCTTGAAGGCGGCAAAGTATCCGGGCGAAACCCGGAGGGAGTTCTCCATGCACAAGCCGATTCTTACTGCCGTTCTCGTGGCCGCGGGAGCGTTGTTCGCCTCTGCCGCGGAGGCAAAGGTTCCTTTCTTCAACGCCGCGTGTCCGGGCCGGGTGAGCGTGCATGCCGATGAAGGAGGGCCGGTCTTCATCAATGGCCGGGAGGCCCGGCTGAAGCGCTTCAACAACAATTACTACGAGGCCCGCCTCGGCCGGCTGACCATTTCCGTCTCCGTCAATCGCGACGGCAGCCCCGATGTCTCCTATACGGGGCCGGGCGGGGCGAACGGCGTGTGCCGCGTCAAGGGCGACCGCGCCGCGCAGATGCAGGACGAGGACGGCGGCGGCTATGGGGAAAGCCGGCCACGCCGGCGCTCCGATGGCGTCGCGCTCGGTATGATGCCGGCCTATTGCCGCGGCGAAGTCTCCGCGCAGTTCCGCGTCCGGCCATCGCGCATCACGACGAACCGGCCCTTCATGAGCGGCCGGGGCTATGTCGTGCAGGGCAATTATCCTGACGGCAAGGGCACGGCTTTCTTCAATTGCTGGTTCGACAAGGGCGGCAATTTCGTCTCGATCAACTGAGACCTGCCATTCGCGGTGCCGGAGGCCGGAGGCTTCCGGCAATCCGCCGCCTGACGCCGTGCTTTGCCGGCGCCATTCCCCATGATCAACGGCATAACTTCAGGTTTGGCGGGTGTGCAATTTTTTCTGCCTGCTCAGCATGTGTCAGAGTGTTAACATCCGTTGAAATAACAAGGGAACACGGCCGAAACGGATCATCCGGCGGCCATTTGCACGAAAGAGCGGTTCGGAGGCGACCAGCCCGTCAGGCTGGCGCGCGGAGGCCGCTTTATGGGGGGACATGATGGTCTGCTTGAAGCCATCCTTTATCTTCGAAGCGAAGGTCGGCCGCGTTGCGGACGGAGCGGGGCATAACCTGAAATGATGCCAGCCTCCGACAACGTGCTCATTCGCCTCAAATCCCTCAGCAAGCATTACGGCAGCCATACGGTTCTCGACGGCATCGATCTGGAGGTGCGCTCCGGCGAGGTGCTCGCCATCATCGGGCCGAGCGGCTCGGGCAAGAGCACGCTCCTGCGCTGCATCAACTATCTCGAACCGCCGGACGGCGGCACCATCTCCATCGGCTCCATGACGATCGACGCTGCGCGGCCGGTGGGGCGGCCGGAGCTGTCGGGCCTGCGCCGCCGAGTCGGCATGGTGTTCCAGTCCTTCAACCTCTTCCCGCACATGTCGGTGCTGCGCAACGTCAGCCTCGCGCAGGAGCGAACGCTCGGCCGCAGCCGGGCAGAGGCCGACGAGCGCTCCATGCAGCTCCTCAAGCGTGTCGGCCTTGCCGACAAGGCAGGGCAGTTTCCCGTGCGGTGTTCCGGCGGCCAGCAGCAGCGCATCGCCATCGCCCGTGCGCTCGCCCTCGATCCGGAGATCATGCTGTTCGACGAACCGACCTCGGCGCTCGACCCGGAGCTTGGCCTGGAAGTCCTCGCCGTCATGCGGGAGCTTGCCGAAAGCGGCATGACGATGATCGTCGTCACCCACGAGATGGGCTTTGCCGAGAACGTCTCCGACACGGTCATGATCATGGCCGACGGCAACATCATCGAGAAGGGGCCGTCCAAGGACGTCATGCGCAATCCGCGGGAGGAGCGCACGAAGCGCTTCCTGCGCGCGGTGCACGACCGATGAACGCGGCGGACTTCGTGCCGCTGCTGCGGGGCCTCGTCTGGACCGTCGCGCTCACCGGCGGGGCGTTCCTCATCGGCGCCGTGCTCGGCGTTCCCCTGCTCGCCGCGCGGCAGAGCCGGCTCTGGCCGGTCCGCTTCCTCGCCATGACCGTCATCCAGATCGTGCGCGCCATCCCGCCGATCCTCTGGCTCTTCATCATCTTCTTCGGTCTCGGCATGAGCGTCATGCCGATCAATCCCTTCAATGCCGCGCTGATGGGCCTCGGGCTGATTGCGGCGGCGAACATGGCGGAAATCTACCGCGGCGCCGTCGCCTCCATCCATCACGGCCAGTGGGAAGCCTCCGCCGCGCTCGATCTCGGCCGCTGGTCGACCTTCCGCGACATCGTCGCGCCGCAGGCCTTCCGCGTCGCGCTGCCGTCGGCCGCAAGCTATCTCATCGGCCTCATGAAGGAGACCGCGGTTGCCTCGACCATCGGCGTGGCCGAGCTTGCCTATCAGGGCAACCAGCTCTCGCAGCTCACCTTCCGGGGGCTGGAGGTCTTCGCGCTGGTCGGCCTGTTCTACGTGCTGCTGAGCCTGCCCATCGCCTGGCTCTCGCGCGTTGCCGATGGTTATCTCCGGGCAAAGGTGGCACGCTGATGTTTCCGACCCAAGACGAAATCGCCGCCTGGCTGCCCGACCTTCTGGGCGGCCTTTCCATCAGCCTTCAGGTGACGGCCCTCAGCCTGCTGATCGGCATTCCCTTCGGCCTTCTCCTGGCGCTCGGCGTTCTGGCAAAGAGCCGCCTCCTGAAGGGGCTCAGCCTCTTCCTGGTCGAGGTCGGCCGCGGCGCGCCGGCGCTGGTGCTGCTGCAGTTCATCTATTTCGGCCTGCCGACGACCGGGCTGACGCTCGGCTCCTTCTCGGCCGCGGTGATCGCGCTTGCCTGGAACACCGGCGCCTATACCAGCGAGATCATCCGCGCCAGCCTGCAATCGGTCGCCCACGGCCAGCGGGAGGCGGCCGAAGCGCTCGGCCTCAACCGGTTCGACGAGCTGCGCTACGTGCTGCTGCCGCAGGGCCTGCGGGTCGCGCTGCCGGCGCTGCTCGGCTTCTCGATCCTGATCTTCCAGGGCACGTCGCTCTGCTTCACCATCGCACTGCCGGAACTGGTGAGCCGGGCCTATGAGATCGGCTCGACCACCTTCCGCTACTTCCCGGCGCTTCTCGCCGCGGGTGTGCTCTATGCCGCCATTTCCATTCCCGCCGCGCTTCTCGTCAATCACGTCGAAAGGCGCGCCGGCCTCTACGCGCAACGTTGAAACCAAGCTGAAAGGACACCTGCATGCCGAAAATCACGACCACCACGCAGTTCCTCCTTGCCGGCATCGCCGGTCTGGCCCTTTCGGCCGGGATCGCCTCTGCCGAGGATTGCACGCCGAAGCACCAGTTCTCCACCATCGAGGCCGGCACGCTGACGGTCGCCGTCACCACCTTCGTTCCCCATTCCTTCGTCGACGACAGCGGTAACATGAAGGGCATCGATGGCGATATCGCCGCCGAATTCGCCAAGCGCGAATGCCTGAAGGTCAAGGCCATCGCGGTCGATCCGGCCGCGGCGATCCAGTATGTGCTCTCCGGTCAGGCCGACATCACCACCGGCGACTGGTACCGCACGGCCGAGCGCGCCAAGGTCATGAGCCTTTCCGCCCCGCTCTATACCGACCAGATGGGCATCTATTCGAAGGAAGGCTTCAAGAACGTCTCCGACCTCGAAGGCAAGCAGGTCGGCACGGTGCAGGGTTATCTCTGGGTCGCCGACCTCAAGGCCATGCTGGGCGGCTCGCTGAAGCTCTACCCGAACTCGGTCAACATGCAGCAGGACCTGTCCTCCGGCC
Organism: Shinella sp. 1A1; assembly: GCF_055379515.1. NCBI lineage: Bacteria > Pseudomonadati > Pseudomonadota > Alphaproteobacteria > Hyphomicrobiales > Rhizobiaceae > Shinella > Shinella sp. 1A1. The sequence goes on along the minus strand of NZ_AP039672.1, from coordinate 1,272,456 downwards.
GCATCGATGTGGCGGTGGACGGCTATTCGACCGGCGTCGTCGCGGCGCAGAAGGGCGCGCTGGGTGACGTCAAGGTCAATGTCGCCGCGCCGGACGACCGCGTGAAGGCGACCAAGGAAGCCGCGCAGGCGGCCTTCCCCTATGCGCTGAGCGCCAAGGAATTCGGTGTCGCCCTCGACGCCGCGATCACCGACATGCATGCGGACGGCACGATCGTGACCATCCTCAAGTCCTACGGCCTTGACGGCACTGCCGCCGAGACCGGCGCGCCACGCCTCGTCGAGTAGGCTATAAAGCGGGGGAGCGCGGCTCCCCCGTCCTTCCTGAAATGATTATCTGGAGACACCAACGATGACTGTCTACACGGTCACGCGGCGGACGCAGTCGTGGTACGGCGAGCAGATCGGCATCCTCATCCTCGACGCGGCCTATCCTTGCGTGCCGGGAAATGTCGGCAATGCGACCACCTATGATTATCCGGTGCGGTTCCAGGAGGTGCGCGGCGCCTCGATCGACCGGCTGCTGAACCAGCGCGACCCGGCCCTCAAGGAGGTCTTCGTGGAGGCGGCGGTCGAATTGCAGAACCGCGGCGTCAAGGCGATCACCGGGGCCTGTGGCTTCATGGCCTATTTCCAGGAGGAAGTGGCGGCGGCCGTCGACATTCCCGTCTTCCTCTCCAGCCTCATGCAGATCCCCTTCATGCATGCGCTCTGCGGCGGGCGCGTCGGCGTCATCACCGCCAATGCCTCCCGGCTGACCCGCCGACACTTTTCCGCCTGCAATGTCGGGGATCACGTGCCGCTCGCCATTGCCGGCATGGAGGAGCAGACGGAGTTCCGCGAGGCGATCCTCGAAGAGCGCGGCACGCTGGATTCGGCGGCCATCGAGCGCGAGGTGACGGAGGTCGCCCGCCGTCTCGTCGAGGAGAATCCCGATGTCCGGTCGATCCTGCTCGAATGCAGCGACCTGCCGCCCTATGCCCATGCGGTCCAGGCGGCGACCGGCCGGCCGGTCTTCGACTTCATCACCATGATCAATTATGTGCAGCAGAGCACGGCGCGCCGCCCCTATATGGGCAGCATGTAGCTTCACGTAAGACGATAGGACCGACAATGTCGCTCGACCATTATTATCTCCTCGGCCGTTCCGGATTGCGGGTCAGCCGCCTCGCGCTCGGCACCATGACCTTCGGCAATGCCGGCATCCGCGGCATCGGCGGCTCCTGGGGCAGCGACGAGGCGAGCGCCCGCGCCATCTTCAACCGCTATGTCGAAGCCGGCGGCAATTTCATCGATACGGCCGATTCCTATGCGGGCGGCATGAGCGAGAGCCTTGTCGGCAGCTTCGTCGCCGAGGCGGGCCTGCGCGACCATGTCGTCATCGCCACCAAGTTTTCCAACAACCTTGCGCCCGGCAACCCGAATGCCGGCGGCAACGGGCGCAAGAACATCATGCGCGCCGTCGATGCCTCGCTGAAGCGGCTGAAGACGGACTATATCGACCTCTATCTGCTGCACACCTGGGACCGCATGACCCCGGTGGAGGAGGTGATGCGCACGCTCGACGATCTCGTGCGGGCGGGCAAGATCCGCCACGCGGGCCTCTCCGACGTGCCCGGCTGGTATGCGGCGCGGGCACAGACCTGGGCGGAGGCCCATGCGCTCTCCCAACCCATCAGCCTGCAGCTTCCCTATTCGCTGGTGGAACGCAGCATCGAACATGAATTCGTGCCGCTGGCCGAAACGCTCGGCCTTGGCATCACCGCCTGGAGCCCGCTCGCCATGGGCCTGCTTTCGGGGAAATACCGCTCGGGCGCGAAGGAGGGACGGCTCGCGCTCGATTCCTCCGGCAGCGGCCTCGGCCTCTTCACCGAGCGCAATGTGCGCATCGTCGCGGCTCTGGAGGCGGTGGCCGCCGAGGCGGAGCGCAGCATGGCGCAGGTCGCGCTCAACTGGGTGGTGAACCGTCCGGGTGTTGCCGCCGCCATCGTCGGCGCAAGCAGGCTCGAGCAGCTTGACGACAATCTCGCCGCGCTCGATTTCGACCTGACCGCCAGCCAGCGCGCCGCGCTCGATGCGGCCAGCGCCATCGAGGCACCCTATCCCTACAGCCTCTTTGCCGACGACTATCAGGCCGGCATCCTCAACACCGGCAGCGCGGTCGGCGAGAAGCCGCGGAGCTATCGCTCCGACACGTTCCTGCCGAAGGTGACGGACTATGTGTTCGGCCAGCCGAAGGATCGCAAGGCCTGAATTTCAGACCGGCACGTCCGCGTCGGCATCCTGCTCGATCAGCCAGTCACGGAAGAGTTCCGTTCCCCGCTTCGGCGGGCGCTGGGCGGGCATGACGATGTGGATCGCGTGTCCTGAGCGATAGGATTCCCTCAGCGGGAAGACCAACCGCCCGGCCTCTATGTGATCGCGCACCAGATGCTTCCAGCCGAGCGCGATGCCCTGGCCGAGCACCGCCGCCTCGATGGAGCCGAGCGCGTCGGTGAAGACGAAATCCTGCTTCAGCCGCGCCACGGGAACCGCATGCCGTTCCAGCCATTCGCGCCAGGCGAGGCGGGTGCGGTGCCGCTCCTCGAAATTCAGCAGCGTATGCTGAAGGAGGTCGGCGGGCTCGCGGATCGGCGCGTGCTCCTTCAGGTAATCCGGGCTGCACACCGGCAGAACCTCTTCCGTCACGAAGCGCCAGGAATGGATGCCCGGCCACTTGCCGTTGCCGAGGCGGGCGGAAAGGTCGATATCCTCTTCCACAAGGTCCTGGTCGTCGCGGCTGCTTTCCTCGATGCGCAGCGATACGTCCGGGTGCTTGGCCTTGAAGTCCTTCAGCCGGGGCAGCAGCCATAGCTGCACGAAGGAGGCGGAGAAGGACACGCGCACCACGTCGTTGGAATGCTTCTGCTGCAGCGAGGAAATGACCATGTGCAGATGGTCGAAGGCCTCCTGCGTTTCCTTGTAGAGCCGCTGGCCCTCCGCCGTCAGTTCCAGCCGCGTGTGGTCGCGTCGGAAGAGCTTCAGCCCGGTCGCTTCCTCCAGCAGGCGGATCGTCTTGCTGACGGCCGGCTGGCTGACATTCAGCTCCTGCGCGGCCGCGGTGAAGCTGCGCCTGCGGGCGGCGGCCTCGAAGCAGAAGAGGTAGTTGGCGGACGGGACGAGGGAGCGGAGTCTGTGCATAATCTGAGGTTATGCCCCCTGGCAATTTTTAGCAAGATTACAGTGCGAAGGGGCGTTTGTAGGTTGGTGAAAACCAATTCGAGGGAACCTCTCCATGCAAACTCATGCTCGCGCCGTCGTCATCGGCGGCGGTTGCGTCGGCGCCGCCATACTCTACGGTCTCACCAAGCGCGGCTGGACGGATGTCGCGCTTCTGGAGCGCACGCAGCTCACCGCCGGTTCCACCTGGCACGCCGCCGGCCTCATTCCGTCCTATGCCCGCAGCATCAATATCGGCCGCATGATCGCCAAGACCATCGAGATCTACGAGGGTCTCGAGGCCGAGACCGGCCAGCATGTCGGCTGGCACAAATGCGGGCAGCTGCGCATCGCCAATACGCGCGACCGCCTTGACGAATACAAGAGCTACATGAGCGTCGCCGCCGTGCAGGGCATCCGTGCCGAACTCGTGACGCCGAAGGAGGCGCGCGAACTCTGGCCGCTCCTCGAGAACAACAAGGACATGCTGGCCGCCCTCTACCATCCCGATGACGGCCATATCGCACCCGCCGACGTCACCCAGGCCATGGCCAAGGGCGCGCGCGACCGCGGCGCGAAGATCTACCTCAACACCGAGGTGAAGGGCTTCGAGCGCCTTGCCGGCGGCGAATGGAAGATCATCACCAACAATGGCGAGATCATCTGCGAGCACATCATCTCGGCGACCGGCAACTATGCCCGCCAGACGGGCGCAATGCTCGGCCTCGAGATCCCGGCCATCCCGATCCTGCACCAGTACTGGATCACCGATGCCGTTCCCGAGATCATCGAGCGCAAGCGTCAGGGCCTGCCGGAAATGCCGATCCTGCGTGACGAGGGCTTCGAAGGCTACCTTCGCGAAGAGGGCGACGGGCTGATGTTCGGCCCCTACGAGAAGACCGAGCACCTGAAGCTCTTCGCCGAGAACGGCGTGCCGGAGTGGTTCGGCGCCGATCTCGTGGAAGAGGATTTCGACGCGGTGGCCTGGAACTGGGAAGCCGCGATGGAAATGGTTCCGGCGCTCGGCCGCGTCGGCATCAAGGCCAATGTCCGCGGCCCCTTCCAGATGACCGCCGACGAGCTGCCGCTGGTCGGCCCCGCCTGGGGACTGGAGAATGTGTGGATCGCCGAGGGCGTGCCGGGCGGCATCCTGTGGGGCGGCGCCATCGGCTACTATCTCTCCGAGCGCATCGTCGAGGGTGCCAACAGCCTCGATACGTCCGAGCTCGACCCGCGCCGCTTCGGCGACTACGCCAACAAGGAGTGGACGCGCCAGAAGGTGCGCGAAAGCTGGGGCACCCATGCCGAGTTGCATTTCCCCGGCCAGGACATGCCCGCCGCCCGCCCGCAGAAGACCGCTCCGTCCTACGATATCCTGTCGCAGCGCGGCGCCGTCTGGGGCGTCCTCAACGGCTGGGAAGTGCCGAACTGGTTCGCGCCTGATGGCGTCGAGGCCAAGGATCAGTATAGCTGGCGCTGGACGCAGAAGGGCCATTACGTCGCCGAGGAGGTGAAGGCGGTGCGCAATGCCGTCGGCCTCGTCGAGATGACCCCGATGACCAAGTACGAGGTTTCCGGCCCCGGTGCCGAAGCCTGGCTCGACGGCATCCTCGCCAACCGCCTGCCGAAGGCGGGCCGCGTCAATCTCAGCCATCACCTGACGAAGAACGGCGGCGTGCAGGCAGAGTATGTGGTGGCTCACCTTGAAGATGGCAGCTTCTACCTGATCTCGACGCCGCGTGCCGAGCGCTGGAATTTCGACGATCTGTCGAAGCAGCTGCCGAAGGATGGCAGCGTGCAGCTTCGCAACGTCACCAACGAGCGCGGCTGCTTCACCGTCGTCGGCCCGAAGGCCCGCGAGGTGCTGCAGGGCCTCACCGAGATGGACCTTTCCAACGAGGCCTTCCCGTGGTTCGGCGTGAAGTCCGGCACGGTCGGCCTTGCGAGCGATGTGCGCATGCTGCGCGTCAACTACGAAGGCGAACTCGGCTGGGAGCTTTACCATCCGCTGCCTTACCAGCGGCAGCTTCTGCAGGCGATCCTCGCTGCAGGCGAGCCGCACGGCCTGCGCCTCGTCGGCTATCACGCGCTGGAATCGCTACGCCTCGAAAAGTCGTACCGTGCCATGTATCGTGACATGAACCCGGAACTGACGGCCTGGGAAAGCAGCCTCGACCGCTTCATTCGCCTCGACAAGGGCGATTTCATCGGCAAGGCGGCGCTGGTGCGCCAGCAGCAGGAAGGCGTGAAGCAGCGCTCGGTGACGATCGCCATCGACACGGAGGATGCAAGCTCCCTGATCCACGAGGGCGTCTATCACGAAGGCAAGCTCGTCGGGCGCATCACGTCAGGCAGCTATGCCTATACGGTCGGCCACGACATCGCCTTCGCGCTGCTGCCGGTCGAGCTCGGAACGCCCGGAACGGAGCTGGAAGTGCCGATCCTCGGCGAGCGGCGCAAGGCCCGCGTGATCGCGGAATCGCCCTACGACCCGGAAGCCCTGCGCGGCCGCATGTAACGAACCGAGGAAGAATTGCACCATGAAGATCCTGGTCCCAGTCAAGCGTGTTGTTGACTACAACGTAAAGATCCGTGTGAAGTCGGATGGCTCGGGTGTCGAGCTTGCCAATGTGAAGATGTCGATGAACCCGTTCGACGAGATCTCGGTCGAGGAGGCCCTGCGCCTGAAGGAAGCGGGCAAGGCGGAGGAAGTGGTGGTCGTGTCGATCGGTCCTGCGAAGGCCGAAGAGACGCTGCGCACCGCGCTCGCCATGGGCGCCGACCGCGCCGTGCTGGTCGAGACGGAAGACGCCGTCGAGCCGCTGGCGGTTGCCAAGATCCTCAAGGGCGTTGCCGAGGCCGAACAGCCGGGCCTGATCATCGTCGGCAAGCAGGCGATCGACGACGATTCGAACCAGACCGGCCAGATGCTCTCGGCCCTGCTCGGCTGGGCACAGGCGACGTTCGCCTCCAAGGTCGAGATCGGTTCCGGCTCGGCGCAGGTGACACGCGAAGTCGACGGCGGTCTGCAGACAATCGAGGTCAAGCTTCCGGCGGTGGTCACCACCGACCTTCGCCTCAACGAGCCGCGTTATGCCTCGCTGCCGAATATCATGAAGGCGAAGAAGAAGCCGCTCGACAAGAAGTCGCCGGCCGATTTCGGCGTCGATACGAGCCCGCGCCTGAAGGTGCTGAAGACCGAGGAACCGTCGGGCCGCAAGGCGGGCGTCAAGGTCAAGACGGTCGCCGAGCTGGTCGAAAAGCTCAAGACCGAAGCCGGCGTGCTCTAAAGCAGGAAAGGGAGAACTAAACCATGGCCATTCTTCTTCTGGCAGACCACGACAGCGCTCACCTTTCCGACCAGACCGCCAAGGCGCTGACGGCAGCCTCCAGGATCGGCTCGGACGTGCATGTGCTCGTCGCCGGCAGCAATGCCAAGGCCGCGGCCGATGCGGCTGCAAAGCTCTCGGGCGTCTCCAAGGTCCTGCTTGCCGACGATGCCAGCCTCGGCAACAATCTTGCCGAACCGCTGGCCGCGCTCATCGTGTCGCTCGCCGGCAACTATGACGCCATCGTCTCGGCTGCCACCTCGGTCGGCAAGAACGTGCTGCCGCGCGTTGCCGCCCTGCTCGATGTCGCGCAGGTCTCGGAGATCGTCGAGGTCGTCTCGGCCGACACGTTCAAGCGTCCGATCTATGCGGGCAATGCCATCCAGACGGTTCAGTCCACCGATGCGAAGAAAGTGATCACCGTTCGCACGGCGTCCTTCGCCGCAGCCGGTGAAGGCGGAAGCGCAGCCATCGAGACCATCTCGGCTGCAGCGAACCCGGGCCTGTCCACCCATGTCAAGGATGCGCTGTCGTCGTCCGACCGCCCGGAGCTGACGTCCGCCAGGATCATCATCTCGGGCGGTCGTGCACTGGGCTCGTCTGAAAAATTCCAGGAAGTGATCCTGCCTGTCGCCGACAAGCTCGGTGCTGCCGTCGGTGCGTCCCGCGCGGCCGTCGATGCGGGTTATGCGCCGAACGACTGGCAGGTCGGGCAGACGGGCAAGGTGGTCGCGCCGCAGCTCTACATCGCCTGCGGCATCTCCGGCGCCATCCAGCATCTCGCCGGCATGAAGGACAGCAAGGTCATCGTCGCGATCAACAAGGACGAGGAGGCGCCGATCTTCCAGGTCGCAGACTACGGCCTCGTCGGCGATCTCTTCGAAATCCTCCCGGAGCTTGAGAAGGCGATGTAGTGGCAAGGGGCGCTCCAACGCGCCCCCAGCTTTTTTGACAAACCTTGCTTCGCCACCGTCATCATCCTCGGCCTTGGGCCGGGGATCTGTTCTCTTCAAGGTTTATGGATGTCCGTGCCAAGCCCGGGCATGACGAAGGAGAGGCTTTTGGACTGTGCCACGAGACCTCTCGTTCTCCTTCGAATCGAATATCTGCCGTCGGCCTTGCCTAGAACCGCCGCGCCTTGATCGTGTTCATCACGAAGCTGCTCTCGATGGTGTCGACGCATTTCAGCTTGGCGATCTTGTCCTTGATGAAGCGCTCGTAATGGTCGAGGCCGGCGCTCATGACGGTGAGCACGTAATCCCGCGCGCCGGTGACGAGCTGGCACTCGATCACCTCGTCCCAGCCCTTCACGGCCTTCTCGAACATGCGGATCTCGTCCTCGTGCTGGCGGCTGAGGCGGATCGAGGCGATGGCGGTCATCGTCCAGCCTTCGACCGCCGGGTCGATGATGGCGGCATAGCCGCGGATGATGCCGGTCTCCTCCAGCCGCCGCAGCCGGCGCAGGCAGGCCGAGGCGGAAAGGCCGACCCGCTCGGCCAGCTCGTTGTTGGCGATGCGGGCGTCGGCCGCCAACTCCTTCAGAATGCGGCGGTCGATGCCGTCGGCAATTTTCTGCGCCATTTTCCAGAAATCTCCGCAGGATATTGCTTTCAGAAACAGCAAGGCGCTGGAAATAGCAAGAATGCGCCACGGGATTTGATATAATTTGCCGTCAAGACCTTCACCGCCAAGGGAGAGCTCCATGACCGCGCCGCATCCGCCCCGAACCCATATCGGCAACCACGCCCTGCATCCCGAGACGCAGATGCTGAACTACGGCTACGATCCCGAACTCTCCGAGGGCGCGGTCAAGCCGCCGGTCTTCCTGACCTCCACCTTCGTCTTCCGCACGGCCGAGGACGGGCGCGATTTCTTCGATTACGTTTCCGGCCGCAAGGAGCCGCCGGAGGGCAGGGGCGCAGGCCTCGTCTATTCCCGCTTCAACCATCCCAACAGCGAGATCGTCGAGGACCGCCTTGCCGTCTACGAGCGCACGGAAAGCTGCGCGCTGTTCTCCTCCGGCATGTCGGCCATCGCCACGACGCTGCTCGCCTTCGTGCGGCCGGGCGATGCGGTGCTGCATTCGCAGCCGCTCTATGGCGGCAGCGAGACGCTGCTCGGCCGGACCTTCCGCGATCTCGGCGTTACGGCGGTGGGCTTTGCCGACGGCGTCAGCGAGGCGTCGGTGACGGCCGCCGCCGAGGCGGCCATGCAGAAGGGCCGCGTTTCCGTCATCCTCGTCGAGACGCCGGCCAACCCCACCAACAGTCTCGTCGACATCCCGATGATCCGGCGCATCGCCGAGACGATCGGCGAGCGGCAGGGCCACCGGCCCGTCGTCGCCTGCGACAACACGCTGCTCGGCCCGGTCTACCAGCGGCCCATCGAGCATGGCGCGGATATCTCGCTCTATTCGCTGACGAAATATGTCGGCGGTCATTCTGACCTCATCGCCGGCGCGGCGCTCGGGGGCAAGGCGGTCATGAAGCCGGTCAAGGCACTGCGCGGGGCCATCGGCACGCAGCTCGACCCGCATTCCTGCTGGATGCTCGGGCGCTCGCTGGAAACGCTGCAGATCCGCATGGAGCGGGCGAACGGCAATGCGGCCGCCGTCGCGGAGTTCCTGCGTAGCCATCCGAAGGTCGAGGGCATCCATTACCTGCCCTTCAGCGATCCGGGCTCGGCGACGGCCCGCGTCTTCGCCGCCCAGTGCAGCGGCGCTGGCTCGACCTTTTCCTTCGACATCAAAGGCGGCCAGCCGGCCTCGTTCCGCTTCCTCAACGCGCTGAAGATCTTCAAACTCGCCGTCAGCCTCGGCGGAACGGAATCGCTGGCCTCCCATCCCGCGACGATGACCCATTCGGGCATTCCCGCCGACGTGCGCGAGCGCATCGGCGTGCTCGAATCGACCATTCGCCTGTCCATCGGCATCGAGCATCCCGACGACCTGATCGCCGACCTGACCCTGGCCCTGGATCAGGCCTGATAAAAAAGGCCGCCACGTCCGGAGACGGGGCGGCCACGGGAAGCGCAAGCCGGAAGGATCAGGCCGCTTCGCGGCTTTCCACGTCCGTCGGGACGGTGGAGATGGTCTTCAGGATCTGCGAGGCGATCTGGTAGGGGTCGCCCTGCGAGTTCGGGCGGCGGTCTTCCAGATAGCCGCGATAGCCGTTGTTGACGAAGCTGTGCGGCACGCGGATCGAGGCGCCGCGGTCGGCAACGCCGTAGCTGAACTGGTGGATCGAGGCCGTCTCGTGCTTGCCGGTCAGGCGCATATGGTTGTCCGGGCCGTAGACGGCGATATGGTCGGCGCGCGCTTCGGCGAAGGCCGCCATCAGGTCCTCGAAATAGGCCTTGCCGCCGATCTCGCGCATGTAGCTGGTGGAGAAGTTGGCGTGCATGCCCGAGCCGTTCCAGTCGGTGTCGCCGAGCGGCTTGCAGTGGTATTCAACGTCGATGCCGTATTTCTCCGTCAGGCGCTGGAGCAGGTAGCGGGCGAGCCAGATCTCGTCGGCGGCCTTGCGGGAGCCCTTGCCGAAGACCTGGAATTCCCACTGGCCCTTGGCGACTTCGGCATTGATGCCTTCATGGTTGATGCCGGCGGCAAGGCAGATGTCGAGATGCTCCTCGACGATCTTGCGGGCGATGTCGCCGACATTGCTGTAGCCGACGCCGGTATAATAGGGGCCTTGCGGCGCTGGGAAGCCGGCATCCGGGAAGCCGAGCGGGCGACCGTTCTTGAAGAAGAAATATTCCTGCTCGAAACCGAACCAGGCGCTTTCGTCGTCGAGGATCGGCGCGCGGGTGTTGGACGGATGCGGCGTCTTGCCGTCCGGCATCATGACTTCGCAGAGAACGAGCACGCCATTCTTGCGCTCCGGATCGGGATAGACGGCGACGGGCTTGAGCACGCAATCGGAGCTGTTGCCTTCGGCCTGCATCGTCGAGGAACCGTCGAAGCCCCAGAGCGGAAGCTCTTCCAGCGTCGGGAAGGCGTCGAACGCCTTGACGAGGGTCTTGCCGCGCAGGTTCGGCGTGGGCTTGTAGCCATCGAGCCAGATATATTCGAGCTTGTACTTGGTCATTTCGTTCTCTCACGTCACGCTGGTTTGCCGGGACGCCGGGCCTTGGGATCGGCCCGGCAGCCGATGCCAATGAGAAAGCAGGAAGCGTGCCAGTTCGAAATTTGGTGACGGAAGGCCCGGAAAAAGCGCTTCTTTCCGCCCACGCGAAGCCGCAACGGCGCGAGGACGCGCATGGAAGAAGCGGTTTGCACAAAAAACAGGCGGTTCGTGACGGGCTTTGAGGCAGGCGGCCGTTCAGCGGGCAGAGGCCCGGTAATCGTCCGGCGTCATCCCCGTCATCCGCTTGAACATGGCGATGAAGGAGGAGGCGTTGCTGTAGCCCAGCGCCGCTGAGATGCGCTCCACCGTCTCGCCCGCCTCCAGCATCGGCATGGCCTTGACGACGCGCAGCCGCTGCTTCCATTCGGCAAACGGCATGCCGAGGTCGCGCAGGCAGCGGCGGATCAGCGTCCGCTCGGCAGCGCCGGCCAGCCGTGCATGTTCGGCGAGGGAACGGTTGTCGGCCGGGTCCTTCTGGAGATGGGCGAGTACCCGCTCGAGGACCGGGTCGATGGACCAGGGCAGATAGGTGCCGACCTTCGGCGCGGCAGCCACCAGGTCGACGACCACTTCCAGGAAGCGCAGATGCGCGGGAGAACCATGGTCCGCATCGCCCTCTTCGCGCAGGTGTTCCAGCATCGCCCGCAGCAGGGGGCTGACCTCCAGTGCCGTGGTTTCCCGCGGCAGGGCGGCGCAGAGGGCCGGTGCGACATAGAGCGAGCAATGCACGGCAGCGTGCCGGTTGAGGCCGCGATGCTCGACATCGGGCGGCAGCCACACGGCATATTGCGGCGGGGCGAGGTAATGCGCGTCGTTGAGGCTCACCTCCATCATGCCGCTATAGGAATAGACGAACTCGCCCCAGGGATGGCTGTGCCGGGGATAGGTGGCGTTGTCCGGCATCTGCGCCGAACGGAAGTAGAGCGGATGGGGAAGCGCATCGCGGAAGGGCACGTCGCGGAAATGCGCGATGCCGTCCGGCTTGCCGCCTGTCAGGATTCCGATACCGACTGTCATGAGATCATTATATCATTCATTCCTGCCAGATGCTATTGCGGCCGCGGACAATCGGAGCGACGATCTTGGACAGCCGCAAATCCATCGACATCACGGCCGTCGGCCTCATGGTCGGCATCTGCCTCATCTGGGCCCTGCAGCCGATCGGCCTGAAATCGACCGCCGTCTTCGCCGCGCCCGTGCTGCAGATCGGCCTTCGCTCCGGCATCGCGGCCCTGTGCGTCCTCGCCATCGTGAAGCTCAAGGGGCAGAGGATGGAGTTCTTCGGCGGGACGGCGGGGCTCGGGGCGCTCGCAGGGCTGCTGTTCGCCATGGAGTTCTTCATGGTCGGCGAGGCCCTGAAGCATACTTCCGCCTCCCATGTCGTCGTCTTCCTCTATACGGCCCCGATCTTCGCGGCCCTCGGCCTGCACTGGAAGCTGCCGTCCGAGCGGCTTGCGGCGGTGCAATGGGTTGGCATCGCGGTTGCGGCGGCGGGCATCGCCTTCGCCTTCCTCGCGCCGCAGGGCGGCGGGGAAGCGGCCGGCGGCCTTGGCGCCATGCTGTGGGGCGACGGGCTGGCGCTTCTGGGCGGCGCGGCCTGGGGCCTGACGACAGTCCTCATCCGCACGACGCGGCTGAGCGCGATCCCCGCGACCCATGTGTTGTTCTACCAGCTCGCGACCGCCTTCGTCATCCTGACGGGCGCGGCGGTGGCCGGCGGGGAGGCGGCCTTCGTTCCCGCGCGGCCGCTGCTGCTCAACATCGCCTTCCAGGCGCTTGCGGTGTCCTTCCTCAGCTTTCTGACCTGGTTCTGGTTGCTGACGAAATACCGCGCCTCGCAGCTCGGCGTCTTTTCCTTCATGACGCCGGTCTTCGGCGTCGTCCTCGGCATCCTTTTGCTCGGCGAGCCGCTGACGCCGGAATTTTCCATCGGCACGGCGGGCGTGCTCGTCGGCATCATGATCGTCAGCGCCTATCCGTGGATCGGCCAGCGCCGTGCCGGCCGCAGCGCGCAAGCCGGATCGTCCTGACCCTGAAAAGCCTCAGAGGTCGGCGTCGTCGAGCAGGCGGGCAAGCGTGCTCCGGCCGAGCGCGGCCATCGCCGGATGGCTGAGGCGGTAATACCACACCAGCCCCATGGCCTGCTGGAAGGCCCAGGCCGCACCGCGCTTCCATTCGACGTCGCCGCAGCGGAGGCGGGCGCGGATCAGCCCGCGACGCTCCCGGTCGAAGAGATGCCAGGCCGCGACGAGGTCGAGCGCGGGATCGGCCGGCCCGAAGCCGCCGGTGTCGAGCACGCCGGCAAGAGCCTCGCCGCGCACCAGGAGGTTGGTGGGAATGAGGTCGCCATGCGTCATGCAGTCAGGGCCTGCGGCGGGCAGGAGGCGCAGCCGGTGCCACAGGGCGCGAAGGCGCGGCACGTCGAGGAGGCCCTCGCTTTTCTCGAAGCACGTTTCCATCCAGCCGTCGTGGTCGGGCAGATGGCCGCCGCGCCCCGGGCCGGCAAAGCGCCGGCCTTGCGTGCCCACGCGGCGAAGGCGTGCGATCAGGGTGGCGATGTCTCCGGCGAAGGCGGCGGAGGCGGCAAGCCCGTCGGGCGTCGCGACCTCGCCCTCCAGCCAGCTCTGCAGCGACCAGGGCAACGGGTAGTGCGGCCCCGGCGCGCCGATGCCGAGCGGGCGCGGCGCGGGGAATGGCGAATGCGCGGCGAAGGCGGCCATGGCTTCCGCCTCGCGGCGCAGCATCGCCTCGCAGGCCGCCGGCTCGGCGGCGCGCAACGGGAACCGCGCAGCCGCATGCGCCCCGATCCGGAAGATGGCGTTCACCGTGCCGGCGGCGGCGAGCGGGACCACCGGCGCGTCGCGGTAGCGCGGGAACTGTGCCCGGATCATCGCGCCTGCGACCGTGGCGTCTATCTGAAGCTGGTCGTCATGCATCGCTTCGGTCAGGCCGCGGCCGCGCCGGCCTCGGCGGCCTTGCGCCGGTCGGCATAGAGGCGGGCGAGCCAGGCGCAGACCATGAGCTGGATCTGGTGGAACAGCATCAGCGGCAGGACGATGGCGCCGATGGACTGGCCGGCGAAGATGACGCTCGCCATCGGCACGCCGCTGGCAAGGCTCTTCTTGGAGCCGCAGAAGACGGCGGTGATGCCATCCTCGCGGCGGAAGCCGAGCAGCTTCCCGCCGATGCTGGTGATGACGAGCACGGCGGCGAGCAGCAGGCAGTCGACGAGGATGAGGAGCGCGAGGTCCTGCGCCGCCAGCCGGTGCCAGATGCCCTCCGTCACCGCCTCGGAGAAGGCGAGATAGACGACCATCAGGATCGAGCCGCGGTCGAAGGGGGTGAGCAGCGACTTCTTCGAGCGCACCCAGTTGCCGATGAAGGGCTGCAGAAGCTGGCCGGCGACGAAGGGCAGGAAGAGCTGCAGCATGATCTTCCAGACCATGTCGAAGGAGACGCCGACATGCCCGCCGGCCGAAAAGAGCAGGGCGACGAGGGCCGGCGTCAGGAAGATGCCGAGGATGTTGGAGGTCGAGGCGGCGCAGATAGCGGCCGGCACGTTGCCGCCGGCAATCGAGGTGAAGGCGATGGAGGACTGCACCGTCGAGGGCAGCACGCACAGGAAGAGGATGCCGAGATAGATCGGCTCGTCGATCAGCCAGGGCGAGAACAGCCCGAGCCCGAGCCCGAGCAGCGGGAAGACCGCGAAGGTCATGACGAGGATGAAGAGCTGTAGGCGCCAGTGCAGGAAGCCGGCGATCACCACATCCGTCGACAGGCGCGCGCCGTGCAGGAAGAACAGGAGCGCGATCGCCACATTGGTGGCGACGGAGAACCATTGCGCCGGCACGCCGGAGATCGGCAGCAGCGAAGCGAGGGCGACGGCCCCGATCAGGAGCCAGGTGAACGTATCGGGAAGAAGGCGCTTCATGTCTTTCGGCAATGTTGGTCTCGACAGGCCTTGCAGTTTAGCTATCCTGATTTGCGATGCAATCGATAACGCTTATCGAGGTTCGTGATATGCTTGATCTCGTGCAGCTCCGCAGCTTCGTCATGGTGGCCCAGACGCGCAGTTTCACCCTCTCCGCCGAGCGGCTGGGCCTCGGCCAGTCGACGGTCAGCCAGCACCTGCAGCGGCTGGAGCGCGGGCTCGGCCGGCGGCTGATCGACCGCGATACCCACGCCGTCCGTCTCACCGCCGACGGCGAAGCCCTGCTTCCCCATGCCCGCCAGCTTCTGGCGCTGGAGCGCCAGGCATCCGTGCAGTTCGACACGTTCGCGCCGCGCGGCCCCTTTCGCCTTGGCATCTCGGAAGATCTCGTGAGCGGGCAGTTGCCGGGGCTTCTGGAGGATTTCATCGCGGACTATCCGTCGGTGGACCTCCAGCTTTCCGTCGCGCTCTCCAAGACGCTCGCCGAGATGCAGGATCGCGGTGAACTCGACCTTGTCATGGCCAAGCGGCGGATCGGCGAACGGCGGGGCGATGCGATCCTGCGCGAGCCGCTGGTATGGCTTGCCGGCGATCCCGAGGCGATGCTCGCCAAGCCGGCGCTTCCGCTGATCGTCTTCCCGCCGCCGAGCCTCACGCGCCTCTTGCTGATGGAGGCGCTGGAGCGCAGCGGAATGCCCTGGCGGATCGTCTGCTCCTGCCAGAGCCTCAGCGGTCTGACGGCGGCGGCGCGCGCCGGGATGGGCGTGCTGGTCCAGCCGCGCAGCCTCGCGCCGGCAGGCCTTCGCGAGATTGCGCCACCGCTTCTGCCGGCGCTGGAGGATGTGGAATTCGTGCTGGTTACAGCACGCTCGGCCGACCACGCCACCGTCTCGGCCTTTTCCCGCAAGGTGCGCGAGCGTTTCGGCAAGGGGTTCGCCGGTCTCGCACCGGCGGAAGCGGGGCGGGGGGACGAGATTTTCTGACGTCGCCGTCGCTGGCGCGGAAACCTGCGCCGGTCATGCCTTATGTGTTGACACCGGCAAAATTTCACAATTAATATTGCAGACAGTTGATGGCTGCAATTTTTGATCTGTGCATGCGGCCCGCGCGGCCTTGGAGGGGCGGTGCGGGACCGATGGATGCTGCCGTCGGACGATCTTCGGACATCGGACAGGAGGATTTCGATGAATGATATTGCAACGGTTGTCGACCTTGCGCAATTCCGGCGCCAGGTGGAAACCGAGACGACGATGGCGATGTGCCCGACGGCGATCGCCATCGAGAAGAACATCCCCATCTATGACGGCGCTGCCGTCAACGACGGCATCGCCGCGGAATGGGCCTCGGTCATCGGCGAGGGGCCGGGCGTCTTCGTCGTCAAGCGTGCCTTCACCGATCCCGGCGCCATCGACGCGGCGAGCGAGGTATTCCGCGCAATCATCGCCGACGAGCGGGCGGCCGGCACGGCGGCGGGCGACCACTTCGCCAAGGCCGGCGCCAACGACCGCATCTGGAACAGCCTGCAGAAGCTGTGCCTGCGCGATCCCGCCGTCTATGCCCGCTACATGGCCAATCCGGTGATCGACATCGCCTGCCGCGCCTGGCTCGGCCCGGGCTACCAGATCGCCACCCAGGTCAATCAGGTGCGCCCCGGCGGCAAGGCGCAGGCCCCGCACCGCGACTATCATCTCGGCTTCATGAAGCCCGAGCAGATGGCGGAATATCCCGCCCATATCCACGCGACCGGCCCGACGCTGATCCTGCAGGGGGGCGTCGCCCATTGCGACATGCCGGTGGAGAGCGGCACGACGAAGCTGCTGCCGCATTCGCAGCGCTACCTGCCGGGCTATATCGCCGCCACGCGCCCGGAATTCCGTGACTATTTCGAGGAGCACTGCGTCCAGCTTCCGCTGGAAAAGGGCGATGCCATCTTCTTCAGCCCGGCGCTCTTCCACGCCGCCGGCGAGAACCGCACGAGCGACGTCGTGCGCATGGTCAACCTCATCCAGACGGCTTCTGCTTTCGCGCGCCACATGGAAAGCCTTGACCGCACGGCGATGGCGCGCGCAGTCTATCCGCACCTGGCGGCCCTTTCTCCGGCGGGGCGGCGGGCGGTGATCGCGGCGACGGCGGACGGTTATCCGTTCCCGACCAATCTCGACACCGACCCGCCGCTGGGCGGCCTTGCGCCGGAAAGCCAGCAGGATCTGCTCGCCCGCGCCGTCGCGGAGGGCTGGGACCAGGCGCGGCTCGATGCCGCTCTCGATGCACAGGGCGCCAAGCGCGCGGCCTGAGCGGACTTAATAAGAAACAGAGGGTTACCCGCAAAGGCTTCGGGCGGGGAGCGAACAGGAAGCCAACTTCGGGAGGAAGTCACATATGAAGAAGATTCTGCAATCGCTGGCGCTCGGCGCGCTTCTGGCCACGACCGCGCTTGCCGGCGCGGCCCATGCCGATGGCGAGAAGTTTGTCTGGATCAGCCATGGACCGGACAGCGACAGCTGGTTCAACGTCATCAAGAACGCCATCAAGGTCACGAACGAGCAGATGCATGTCGAGACCGAATACCGCAACCCGCCGACGGGCGACCTTGCCGACATGGCGCGCATCGTCCAGCAGAGCTCGGCGGCCGGCGTCGACGGCATTATCGTCACCATCGCCGACTACAACGTGCTCGAAGGGCCGATCAAGGACGCCGTCGCCAAGGGCATCCCGGTCGTCACCGTCAATTCCGGCACGGTCGAGGAAAGCCAGAAGCTCGGCGCGCTGCTGCATGTCGGCCAGCCGGAATACGAGGCGGGGCTCGGTGCCGGCAAGCGTGCCAAGGAAGCGGGCGTCAAGAGCTTCGTGTGCGTGAACCACTACATCACCAACCCGGCCTCCGTGGAGCGCTGCCGCGGCTTTGCCGACGGCATCGGCGTCGAACTCGGCAACCAGATGATCGATTCCGGCATCGACCCGTCGGAAGTGCAGAACAAGGTGAAAGCCTATCTGACGGCCAACAAGGACACCGGCGCGATCCTCACGCTCGGCCCGAACTCGGCCGAGCCCTCGATCCGCGCGGTCAAGGAGATGGGCCTCGACGGCGACATCTATTTCGGCACCTTCGACCTCTCCTCCGAGATCTCGGCGGCGATCAAGGACGGCACGATCAACTTCGCCATCGACCAGCAGCCCTTCCTCCAGGGCTCGATCCCGATCCAGGTGCTGACGAACTACGTCCGCTACGGCGTCGCCCCGGCCAACTCGATCTTCACGGGTCCGGGCTTCGTGACCAAGGACAACATCGCGCTCGTCGAGTCGCTGGCGGGCCAGTACCGCTGACCTGACGGTCCGTCGGGGCGCGCCGGTCGACGGCGCGCCCCGAACGATTTTCGAGGGAGGAGAATGCATTCATGACGGACGTCATTAACGGCGCGTCGAAGGACGAGCGCATCAAGCCCGTCTCGCCGCTTCGGCGCGCGCTGATCCGGCCCGAGCTCGGCGGCATCTGCGGCACCATCCTGGTCTTCCTGCTGTTCGCCATCGTCGCCGGCGACAGCGGCATGTTCGCCGCCGAGGGGGTGATGAACTGGACCGTGGTCTCGGCACAGTTCATGGTCATCGCGGTCGGCGCCTGCCTTCTGATGATCGCGGGCGAGTTCGACCTTTCCACCGGCTCGATGATCGGCTTTTCCGGTGTGATGATGGCGATCCTCTCCGTCCATCTCGGCGTGCCGCTGTGGCTTTCCATCATTGCCACCTTCGTCTTCTGCGTCTTCATCGGCGCGGTGAACGGCTGGCTGGTCATCCGCACGGGGCTGCCGTCCTTCATCGTCACGCTCGCCTTCCTCTATATCCTGCGCGGCCTGACGATCTGGGGCTCGGTCTACTTCACCCGCCAGACGATCATCGGCGGCGTCGGCGAAAAAGCGGCCGGCGACTGGCTGGCGCCGCTCTTCGGCGGCAAGATCCTGACCGGCCTCTTTTCCTGGATGGGCGAGGCGGGCTGGATCGCCACCTTCACCCGCGGCAACCGCGCCGGCCAGCCCGTCATCGACGGCGTCCCGATGCTCGTCGTCTGGGCCATCGTGCTCGTCGTCTTCGGCCACTGGCTGCTCACCCGCACCAAGTTCGGTAACTGGATCTTCGCCTCGGGCGGCGACCCGCTCGCCGCGCGCTATGTCGGCGTGCCGGTCAACCGGGTGAAGATCCTGATGTTCATGTTCTCGGCCTTCTGCGCCTGCGTCTTCGCCACCTGCCAGGTGATGGAGTTCGGCTCGGCGGCGGCCGACCGCGGCCTCCTCAAGGAGTTCGAGGCGATCATCTGCGTGGTCATCGGCGGGGCGCTCCTGACGGGCGGCTACGGCTCCGTCATCGGCGCGGCACTCGGGGCCATCATCTTCGGCGTGGTGCAGCAGGGCCTGTTCTTCGCCAATGCCGAAAGCTCGCTGTTCCGCGTCTTTCTCGGCGTCATCCTGCTCACGGCGGTGATCATGAACACCTATATCCGCCGCATCATCACGGGAGAACGCTGATGACCGCCATCGTGGAGATGAGGAACATCCAGAAGCACTTCGGCCATGTCATCGCGCTGGCCGGCGTCTCCTTCGACATCCGGCCGGGTGAGTGCCATTGCCTGCTCGGCGACAACGGGGCCGGCAAGTCGACCTTCATCAAGATCATGTCCGGCGTCTACAAGCCGAGCGACGGCGAAGTGCTGGTGGAGGGCACGCCGACGCCCTTCCACAGCCCGCGCGACGCCATGGCCGCGGGTATCGCCACGGTCTATCAGGACCTCGCCATGATCCCGCTGATGAGCGTCAGCCGCAATTTCTGGATGGGGCGCGAGCCGGAGCGGGGCATCTGGCCGTTCAAGACCTTCGATACGTCGAAGGCCGACGAGATCACCGTGACGGAGATGCGCAAGATGGGCATCAACCTGCGCGGGCCGGACCAGGCCGTCGGCACGCTCTCGGGCGGCGAGCGGCAGACCGTCGCCATCGCGCGGGCGGTCTATTTCGGCGCCAAGGTGCTGATCCTCGACGAGCCCACCTCGGCGCTCGGCGTGCGCCAGACGGCCAATGTCCTCAGCACCATCGACCGCGTGCGCAAGCAGGGCATCGGCGTCGTCTTCATCACGCACAACGTCCGCCACGCGCTCGCCGTCGGCGACCGCTTCACCGTGCTCAACCGGGGCCAGACGCTGGGCACGGCCGAGCGCAGCACGGTGGACGCCGCCGCCCTGCAGGACATGATGGCGGGCGGGCAGGAGCTCGCCTTGCTGGAAAGCTCGCTCGGCGGCACGATCTGAAACGAGGAAAGGCGTGGCGGACGATTTGCCCGGCACGCCTTGTCGAATGTTCGGGGGCTGCGGCCCCTCCCCGTTCTCCCACGTCATCCCGGACCTGAGCCGGGATCCACGCGACACCTCCCGGCGTGGATGGCCGGCCCTCAGGTCAAACCGAGGGCCGGCCGTGACGGCGGAGGGAGCTTAGCGGACCACCTCGTAACCGGCGGCCGCCATGACGCGCAGGAGTTCCTTATGGCCGATCTTCGCCATGTCGAGCGGCGGGTTGTGGGCGGGGTCCTGCTCGGCCTCGACGACGAACCAGCCCTCGTAGCCGTGGGAGGCGAGGCGCTTGACGATGGCCTCGAAGTCGAGGCTGCCGTCGCCGGGGACGGTGAAGGCGCCCTTGATCACCGCGTCGAGGAAGCTCTCCTTCGTGCGGTCGAGCGCCGCGATGACGGGCAGGCGGACGTCCTTGGTGTGGACATGGCTGATACGCTTGTGGTGTCTGTCGATGACGCGCAGCACGTCGCCGCCGGCAAAGGCCATGTGGCCGGCGTCGAAGAGCAGCGGCAGGCCCTCGCCGGAATGCTTCATCAGGAGATCGAGCTCTTCCTCGGTCTCGATGGGCGCGGCCATGTGGTGGTGGTAGGAGATCGGCATGCCCTGATCGGCGCACCATTCGCCGAAGGCGGTCATCTTGCGACCATAGGCGCGGATCTCGTCCTCGGAGAGCCGGCGCTTGGTGGAGAGCGGCGCGTTGCGGTCGCCCTGGATGGTACCGGCCGTCTCGCCATAGACGATGCAGGGCGCGCCGACCGCCTTGAACAGCGCCATCTGCGCGGCGATCCGGTCCTTCTCCGCCTCGATGTCGCCGTCGAGCAGGAGGCCGGAGAACCAGCCGCCGCAGACCTGGATGCCATGTTTTTCGAGGATGGGGCGCAGCACGGCCGCGTCCATCGGAAAGCGCCGGCCGGTCTCCATGCCGGTGAAGCCGGCCTCTGCGGCTTCGGCAAGGCAGCCTTCCAGCGAGATGTCGCTGCTGATTTCCGGCAGGTCGTCGTTCCACCATGCAATGGGGGCAATGCCAAGTCTGGCTTTCATGTTCGGGCTCCGGGCTCGCGGAAAACGGGAATGCCGGCCGCCTCCCGGCCCGACAGGACGGTCATACAAAACAAATATTGACATTTCAATCTTATTGCAAAGATAATTGCATTTACCGGCCGGAGGAGGCCGCATATCCGAGGATCAGCAGAATGAAGAAGACGCTCCGCCTTGGCCTCATCGGGTCGGGTTTCATGGGCAAGACGCATGTGTTCGGCTTTGCCGCCGCCGCGCGGGTGTTCGACCTGCCTTACGAGGTGGAACTGACGGCCATCGCCGACGTGACGATGGCGCAGGCCGAGGCCGCCCGCGCCGCGCTCGGCTTCCGGCGCGCCACCGACGACTGGCGCAGCCTCGTCGCCGACCCGGAGATCAACCTCATCGACATCACCGCGCCGAACGCGCTGCACAAGGAGATGGCGCTTGCCGCCATCGCCGCTGGCAAGCACGTCTATTGCGAAAAGCCGCTCGCACCGCTTTCCACTGACGCGCGCGAGATGGCGGAGGCGGCGGAGAAAGCAGGCATCAAGACGCAGGTCGGCTTCAACTATCTGTGCAATCCCATGCTCGCCCTTGCGAAGGAGATGATCGCCGGCGGCGAGCTCGGCGAGATCCGCGGCTATCGCGGCCTCCATGCCGAGGACTACATGGCCGATGCCGGCGCGCCCTTCACCTTCCGGCACGATCCGGCGGGCGGCGGGGCGCTCGCCGATATCGGCAGCCATGCGCTGGCGACCGCCGAATATCTGCTCGGCCCGATCACCCGCGTCATGGGCGATTGCGTGACGATGATCCCGCAGCGGCCGGACGGCAGGGGCGGCACGCGCACGGTCGAGACCGACGATGTCGGCCGCGCCTTCCTGCGCTTCGCGAATGGCGCCAGCGGCTCCGTCGAGGGCAACTGGATCGCCACCGGCCGCAAGATGCAGCACGATTTCGAGGTCTACGGCACGAAGGGCGCGCTCGCCTTCTCGCAGGAGCGTTTCAACGAGCTGCATTTCTATTCGACGGCGGATGCCAGGGGCCGCCAGGGCTTCCGCCGCATCGAGGCGGGGCCGGACCATGTGCCCTATGGCCGCTTCTGCGTGGCGCCCGGCCACCAGCTCGGCTTCAATGACCTGAAGGCCATCGAGGTTGCAGGCTATCTGGAGGCGATCGCCGGCCTCAGGCCCGAGCCGTTCAATTTCCGCGCGGGCCTGCGCATCCAGACATTGGTCGAGACGATCCAGAAATCCGCCCGCGCCGGAAGCTGGCTGGTGGTGGACTGAGCGAGGGAGGAAGAACCATGAGAAGCATCGGTATCGGCGTCATCGGGGCGGGCGTGATGGGCGCGGAACATGCGCGCATCATCGCCCGCGAGGTCTCCGGCGCGCATCTTGCCGCTGTCGCCGATGCGGACCCGGGAAGGGCCGAGGCGGCGGCGCATGGTGGCCGGGCGATGACGGACCCCGAGGCCCTCATCGCCGATCCTTCGGTCGCGGCCGTGCTGATCGCCTCGCCCGATGCCACGCACCAGCGGCTGGTGCTGGCGGCGATCGCTGCGGGCAAGCCGGTGCTCTGCGAAAAACCGCTCGCCGCCAGCACGCAGGAGTGCCTGGAGATCGTCGCGGCCGAGGCGCGCGCCGGCCGCCCGCTGGTGCAGACCGGCTTCATGCGCCGCTTCGATCCCGCCTATCGCGAGATGAAGGCGGCCATCGACGGCGGTGCGCTCGGGGGCGTGCAGATCCTCCATTGCCAGCACCGCAATCTCGCCGCGCCCGCCTGGTTCACCGGCGCGATGGCCGTCACCAATTCGCTGGTGCACGAGATCGACGTCTGCCGCTGGCTGCTGTCGACGGAATACAGCGCCGTCACCGTCATTCCGTCTCCCGAGGGCGATCCCGCGCTCTTCGTCTTCGAGACGGAGGCCGGCGGCCTCGTTTCCGTCGAGGTCTTCATGAACGCCGCCTATGGCTACCATGTCCATGCGGAGGCCGTCTGCGCGAAGGGCACGGTCGGCCTGGCGCATCCCGCACCGATCCGTACCCGCCGCGACGGCGCGGAGGAGGGGGCTTTCCCGGAAAACTGGATTCCGCGCTTCCGCGATGCCTATCGCATCCAGGACCAGGCCTGGGTCGACGGCATCCACGCCGGCACGCCGCCCGCGGACGGCTCGACCGCCTGGGACGGTCTCGTTGCCACCTGCCTTGCCGACCAGATCGTCGCGGCGATGGAAACGCGCCGGCGCACCCCGCTCACGCTGCCCGAAAAGCCGCACTGAACGGGCCGCCCGGCGCATGATGTGTTGCGGATTGCTCTTGACTTGCAATAATAATTGCTATTCTTCTGATCATGGAAATATGAGTGCGGATGCGGCCTTGGGGCCGTGACCCGCATGGAGGAGATGACATGTACGGCTCATACGGTTTGTTCATTGACGGCGCCTGGTCGGGGCCGGCAAAGGGGGCTTCCACCGAGATCACCGATCCCGGCAACGGCGCGGTGCTGGGCACGGTGCCCGCCGCGAGCGTCGAGGATACGGAGCGCGCCATATCGGTCGCGAACCGCGCCTTCCGGAGCTGGAAGGCGACACCTGCCTGGACGCGCGCCGACCTCCTGCACAAGGCCGCCGATGTCATGGCTGCCCGGGCGGCGGAAGCGGCCCGCCAGATCACGCTGGAGACCGGCAAGCCGCTCGCCCAGTCGGGCCGCGAATGGAGCCTCGCCGTTGACCAGTTCCGCTGGTACGCCGAGGAAGCCCGCCGCATCTACGGCCGTATCGTCGAGAGCCGCGCGCCGGGCGGCCGGCTGGAAGTCTCGCACGAGCCGGTCGGCGTTGTTGCCGCCTTCACGGCCTGGAACTTTCCTGCCGCGCTGATCGCCCGCAAGGTCGCGCCCGCCCTTGCCGCCGGCTGCTCGGTTATCGTGCGGCCCTCCGTCGAGGTGCCGGGCGTGGCGATGATCCTGTTCGACTGCCTGCGCGAGGCGGGCCTTCCGCCCGGCGTTGCCAATCTCCTCACCGGCCCGACCGCCAATACCTACAAGCCGATCATGGCCTCGCCCCTGGTGCGCAAGGTCTCGCTGACCGGCTCCACCCGCGTCGGCCAGCAGATGATCCGCGACAGCGCCGAGACGGTGAAGCGCGTCAGCATGGAACTCGGCGGCAATGCGCCGATGATCGTCTTCGACGATGCCGATCTCGACAGGGCGCTCGATCTCGCCGTGCCGACGAAATACGCCAATGCCGGCCAGGTCTGCGTCACGCCGGACCGCTTCTACGTGCACGAGGCGCTGCACGACCGTTTCGCCGAGGGCTTTGCCGCCCGCGCCCGGGCGCTGAAGCTCGGCCATGGCCTCGACGAGGCGACGCAGATGGGCCCGCTCATCAACGAGCGCCGCATCGCCGCCATCGAGGAGATCGTCGCCGATGCGCGCGACCGGGGCGGAAAGATCCTCGCCGGCGGTCGCCGCCCGGCGGAGATGAATGCCGGCTTCTACTTCGAGCCGACCGTCATCACCGGCCTTCCCGACGACGCCAAGGCCATCGCCGAGGAGAATTTCGGCCCCATCGCCGCGATAACGCCCTTCTCGAAGGTGGACGAGGTCTTCGAGCGCGCCAATGCCTCGGAAATGGGCCTGTCGGCCTATGTCTTCACCCGCGATGCGGGCCGCGCCCGCGAGGCGGCGGCGCGGCTGGAGGCCGGCATGGTCGGCGTGAACAGTTTTGCGCTGGCGGCGGCCGAGGCGCCCTTCGGCGGCATCAAGGCCAGCGGCATGGGCCGCGAGGGCGGCACCGAGGGCATCCTCGACTATTCCAACGTCAAGCTCGCGCAGATGACGGTCTGAGGGAGGCATCCATGATCAGGAACGGTGTCAAGCAGCGCTGGGCGGAAGGCAGGCCGGTGCTCAACGGCTGGCTCTCCATCGCCAATTCCTTCAGCGCGGAGATCATGGCCGCGCAGGGCTACGACAGCGTCACCATCGACATGCAGCACGGCATCGTCGGTTATGACGGTGCGGTGCCGATGCTGCAAGCGATGCGGGCGAGCGGCGTGACGCCGCTGGTGCGCGTGCCCTGGCTCGACCCCGCCGACATCATGAAGGCGCTGGACGCCGGGGCCTACGGCGTCATCTGCCCGATGATCAACACCCGCGCCGAGGCCGAGCGGCTGGTCTCCTATGTGCGCTATCCGCCCGCCGGCGTGCGCAGCTTCGGCCCGAGCCGGGCGCTCTTTTCCGCCGGCCCCGGCTATGCGGCGGAAGCCGACGACGAGATCATCTGCCTCGCCATGATCGAGACGGCGCAGGCCTATGAGAACCTTGAGGATATCCTCGCGACCCCAGGCCTCGACGGCGTCTATATCGGCCCCGCCGACCTGACGCTCGGGTTGCAGGGCAAGAAATATGCGCCGGGCTTCGACCGCCGCGAGCCCGAGATAATCGAGGCGATCAAGACCATCCTCCACGCCGCCCACAAGACGGGCAAGCGCGCCGCGCTGCATAACGGCACGCCAGACTATGCCGCCGAGGCGGTGAGCTGGGGCTTCGATTTCGTGACCGTTTCCAACGACGTGCGCCTGCTTGCCGGCGCAGCCGAATCCAGCGTTCGAAAGTTTCGCGAGCTGACGCAGGAAGTCGTTCCGGCAAACAAGATCGACACGGGAGGATACTGAATGCCGAGGGTTCTCGTCGCGGGCAAGATCCACGCCGACGGCCTCGCCGTCCTTCATGCCGCGCCCGGGGTGACGGTGGATTATGTCGAGGAGGTCTCGGCGGCGAGCTACGAGCCGTTCCTGCCGGCCGCCGATGCGCTGCTCATCCGCACCCAGCCGCTGCCGGCCGCGTTCGTCGAGAAGGCGCCCCGGCTCGGCATCGTCTCCCGCCACGGCGTCGGCTACGATTCCGTCGATGTCGCGGCGCTGAATGCCCGGGGCATTCCGCTCGCCGTCGTCGGCGACGTCAATTCGCGCGCCGTCGCCGAGCATGCCGTTATGCTGATGCTGGCCGCCGCGCGGCGCACCGTGCTTTTCGACCGCAAGATGCGCGCCGGCGACTGGAACTACCGCAACAGCCTCGACGCGGACGAGCTCGACGGGCGCACGCTCCTCATCGTCGGCTTCGGGCGCATCGGCCGGCGGCTGGCGCAGATCGCGGCGGCGCTCGGCATGGCGGTCATCGCCTATGACAGGTTCCAGGACGCCGCCGAGATCGCGGCGGCGGGCGTCACCCCGGTCGGCGACCTCATGGACGGGCTGAAGCGCGCCGACGTCGTCTCGCTGCATGTGCCAAAATCCGGCGCCGAACCGCTGATCGGCGCGGCGGAGCTTGCCGCCATGAAACGCTCGGCCGTCCTCGTCAACACGGCGCGCGGCGGGCTGATCGACGAGGCGGCGCTGCTTGCCGCGCTGAACGAGGGCCGCCTTGCCGCCGCCGGCCTCGACGTGTTCGACGTCGAGCCGCCGGCTGCGGGCGACCCGATGCTCGCCTGCGAGCGCGTCGTGCTCTCGCCGCACAATGCGGGCCTGACGGAAGCCTGCGCGCGCCGCATGGCGATTTCGGCGGCGACGAACATCGTCGACTATTTCAAGGGCACGCTCGATCCGGCGCTGGTCGTCAACCGCTCCGAGATCGCCGCGCAGCGCCTTTCGGCCGTCGGAGCCTGACCATGGCGCTCCTGACCTTCCGCCAGATCGAGAAATCCTACGGCGTCGTGCCGGTCCTCAAGGGCCTCGAGCTTGCCGTCGAGCCGGGCGAGGTTCTCGCCCTCGTCGGGGAGAATGGCGCCGGCAAGTCGACGCTCATGCGCATCGCCGCCGGCCTTGCCGCCCCTTCGGCCGGCACCATGCTGCTCGACGGCGCGCCTGCGCCTACGACGCTGCACGAGGCCGAGCGCGCCGGCATCGTCATGGTGCACCAGGAGTTCTGCCTCGCCCCGCACCTGACGGTGGCGGAGAACGTCTTCCTCGGCCGCGAGCTGACGCGCGGCCTCTTCACCGACCGTAAGGCGATGGAGGTGAAGGCGCGTGCGCTTCTCGCCGAACTCGGCTCGACCGCTCCCGTGCGGGCACGGCTTCGCGACCTGCCGGTCTCCGACTGGCAGATGATCGAGCTTGCGAAAGCCTTCGCCCGCCAGCCGAAGCTCATCCTGATGGACGAGCCGACCGCCGTCCTCTCCGCCACCGAGGCCGGCAATCTCTTTACCCGCATCCGCGCCTTCCGCAGGAGCGGCGGCTCGGTGATCTTCACCTCGCACCGCCTCGACGAGGTCAAGGCCATCGCCGATCGCGTCGCGGTGCTGCGCGACGGACAGATCGTGCGGGTGGAGAAGACGAGCGCCATTTCCGAGAACGAGATGGCCGAGGCCATGGTCGGCCGGCCGCTGGCGGAGATCTATCCGTCCCGTCGTGGCGCGGCGCCGCGCAAGGCGTTCCTCAGCGTTACCGGCCTGTCCGCGCCGGGCGCCGTCGAGGATGCCTCGCTCGATATCCGCGAGGGCGAGGTGCTCGGCATTTCCGGCCTCGTCGGTTCGGGCCGCACGGAGCTCTTCGAGGCGCTGCTCGGCCTTCGCCCGGCGAAATGCCGCTCCTTCGTGCTGCGCGGCAGGGAACGCCGGCTGCCGGCGGCGCGCGAGGCCTGGGCGCTGAAGCTCGCCTATCTGACGGAAGACCGCAAGGGCAAGGGCCTGCTGCTGGCCAAGCCGCTCGACCAGAACGTCGCGCTGACAAGGGGCGCCATCGCTGGGGCCGCATGGATCGACCGGCGGGCCGAGCGGCGCGATCTGGAGGCGGCGGTCGAGCGCTACGACATCCGCGCCGGCCGGCTGGACGTGACGGCGGGGGCGCTCAGCGGCGGCAACCAGCAGAAGGTGCTGATCGCCAAGACGCTCGGCGTCGAGCCGGACCTCGTCGTCTTCGACGAACCGACGCGCGGCGTCGATATCGGCGCCAAGCAGCAGATCTACGAGATCATCGCGGGGCTCGCCGCCGAGGGCAAGGCCATCGTCGTCATCTCCTCGGAGATGCAGGAGATCGTCGGCCTTTCCGACCGGGTACTCGTCATGCGCCGCGGGCGCATCGCCGGCGAGCTCTCCGGCGACGCCATCACCGAGAACGACATCATCCGATTTGCCATGGGCCTTGAAGAGGCAAGTCCACAGGAGGAGGCAAGCCATTGACTGACATGACCGCAACGACCGCGGGCGTCGCCGCTGCGTCGCCCGGGCGCTCCCTCGTGCGCCTTCTGGAGGCCGCCGGCCCGCTTCTCGCCCTCATCCTCTTGATGATCGTCGGCTCGCTGATGAGCGACAGCTTCCTCGGCGCGGAGAACCTTTCCAACGTCTTCACCCGCAGCGCCATCATCGGCATCATCGCGGTCGGGGCGACCTTCGTCATCACGGCGGGCGGGCTCGACCTTTCCGTCGGCTCGCTCTCGGCGCTCGTCGCGGGCATGACGATCATGTTCATGAACGCGGCCGCCGCCACGCTCGGCGACGGCTGGCTGCTCGTTGCCGCCGGCATCGCCTTCTCGCTCGCCATCGGCGCCTTCGCGGGCTTCATCAACGGTTTCATGATCGTCAAGGGCCGGGTGGAGGCCTTCATCGTCACGCTCGGTGCCATGGGCATCTTCCGCTCGGTCATCACCTGGCTTGCGGACGGCGGCTCGATCTCGCTCGACTTCTCGCTGCGCGATGCGGCCCGGCCGATCTATTACGGTCAGGTCCTCGGCATCGCCGTGCCGATCATCGTGCTCGCGGTCATCGCCGTCATCGGCGAGCTGACGCTGCGGCGCATGCGCTTCGGCCGGCATGTCGCGGCCATCGGCTCGAACCGGCACGTCGCCTTCTATTCGGCGATCCCCGTCAGCCGCGTGCGCATCCTCACCTATGTCATCCAGGGCCTCTGCGTATCCGTCGCCACGGTCATCTACGTGCCGCGCCTCGGCGCGGCCACGCCCTCGACGGGCCTCATGTGGGAGCTGGAGGCGATCGCCGCGGTCATCATCGGCGGCACGGCGCTTTCCGGCGGCTTCGGGCGCATCTGGGGCACCATCGTCGGCGTGCTGATCCTCGGTTTCATCAGCAATATCCTCAACCTCACGGGCTTCATCAGCCCCTATCTCAACGGCGCATTCCAGGGCGCGATCATCATCATCGCCGTCCTCCTGCAGCGCGACCGCGCGCAGGGCTGACGCCACGACCTTTTTCACTTCAACAGGGAGACGAGTGAATGTTCAACAGACTGAAAACCTTCATCGCCGCGGGTGCGGTCGCCGTCGCGGGCCTTGCCTCGCCGGCGCTTGCCGCCGATGCCGTGATCGGCATTTCCATTCCGGCCGCCACGCACGGCTGGACGGGCGGCCTCAACTACCACACCAAGCGCACCATCGACCGGATGAAAGAGGCCTTCCCGAACATCGATTTCGTGCTGGCGACATCGTCGAGCGCCACCCAGCAGGTCAACGACATCGAGGACCTGATGGCGCGCAACATCAACGCGCTCGTCGTGCTGCCCTTCGAATCCGACCCGCTGACCGAGCCGGTCAAGGCCGCCAAGGCCAAGGGCGTCTTCATCGCCACCGTCGACCGCGGCCTTGCGGAAGAGGGCATCGAGGACCTCTATGTCGGCGGCGACAACCCGCAATACGGCAAGGCGGCGGCCGAATACTTCAAGAAGAAGTTCCCCGACGGCGGCAAGATCGTCGTGATGCGCGGCATCCCGACAGCCATCGACAATATCCGCATCGAGGCCTTCAACGAGGCGCTGAAGGGCACCAAGATCGAGGTGCTCGACATGCAATACGCCAACTGGAACCCGGACAAGGGCTTCGAGGTGATGCAGGATTATCTCCAGCGCTTCCCGCAGATCGACGGCGTCTGGGCCGGCGATGACGACGCGGCGCTCGGCGCCATCGAGGCGATCAAGCAGGCCGACCGCAAGAATGTCGCCGTGCTCGGCGGCTCGGGCATGAACAAGGTCATCAAGCTGGTGCAGGACGGCCACGACATGGTCGATGCCGACATCTTCTACCCGCCGACGCTGATCATCCCGGCCATCGAGCTCGTCACGATGAAATATGCGACCCAGGCCCCGATCAACGGCCGCTACGTGCTCGGCAGCCCGCTGATCACCAAGGACAACGCCGCGGAATACTACTTCCCCGACGCGCCTTACTGACCGGTGTGGGGCGTCGCCCCTCATCCGGCCTGCCGGCCACCTTCTCCCCGCAAGCGGGGAGAAGGAGATGTGCCGGACCGTTTTCCCCATCAATGACCGTTGGTGGGGCAAGTCCCCTCTCCCCGCTTGCGGGGAGAGGGTTAGGGTGAGGGGCAACCGCGCATGAACGGCCGCCCTCTTCGAGCCGGTAGGCCGAAGCACGCCCGCACCGTCCGCAGACCGAACGTTGCAGACTTTGCTTTTATGCAATACTGCACATGAAACCGGCGCCGGAGCCTTCCGGCCGGCAAGAGGATATTCGGGAGTAGGCGCATGCCGAGGGTAAAGCAGTCCGACCAGCCGCCGCCGAAGACGGCGAATTACGAGACCTTCGTCAACCTCGTCACGCAAGCCTATCCGAACCTTTCCGACCGCTTCCAGCAGGTCGCCCGCTTCGTCACGCAGAATCCGAACATCGTCGCCATGCAGTCGATCAATGCGATTGCCGAACAGTGCGGCGCCCATCCCTCCATCCTCGTGCGCTTCGCGCAGCATTTCGGCTTTTCCGGCTTCAAGCAGCTCCAGTCGGTGTTCCAGAGCCGGCTTTCGACGGCGGCGCCCGGCTATCGCGAGCGCATCAGCGCGCTCGACGTCGACCTCGAGAAGACCAAGCGCAAGGGCAATCTCGGCTTCCTGCACGATCTCGTGGTGCGTGACATCGCGACCCTGCAGGAGCTTCTCAACACCACGACGGAAGAGAACCTGACGCGGACGGCCCGCACGCTGAAGAACGCCGACACGATCTTCATCGCCGGCCAGCTCCGCTCCGAGCCCATCGCCAAGTTCCTGCGCTACGTGCTTTCCATGCTGCAATGCCGCGTCATCCTGCTCGATCCGGCCGGCGGGCTCGCCTCCGAGATGGCGAAGGTCATGGGCAAGAAGGACGTGCTCGTCGCCATCGCTTTCCGGCACTATGCGAAGGAGGTGGTGACCATCGCCGATGTCGCGGCGGAGAACGGCACGCCGATCGTGGCGATCACCGACAGCCAGCTCTCGCCGCTCGCCAAGAATGCCACGGTGCTCTTCACCATCCCCGAGGACGAATATTCCTTCTCGCGCTCGCTCGCCGCGCCCATGTGCCTGACGCAGGCCATCGCCGTCGCGCTCGCCGCGCTGCTGCAGGAGGACAAGAAGGGCTCGCCCGAGATCCCGACGGTCACGGGCAAGCAGCGGCGCAAGGGCTGAGGGGACGCCTCAGCCTGTGATCTCCGCGACGTTGACGAAGCGCCCCTCGGCGCGCGAGCGGATGGCGGCCTCGGCGAGAACCAGCGCCTTCTCGCCGTCGTCGAAGGTGACGTCCGGCGTGCGGTTCTCCGCGACGCAGCGCAGGAAGGATTGCAGGCCGAGCTCGAAGGCCTCGACATAGCGCTCGATGAAGAAGTCGAGATAGGGTTCGCCCGCGCCGGTCGAGGATGCATTGAAGCGCTCGACCTGATGGGCGCGGCGGTTGCCGGAGATCAGCATGCCCTTCGAGCCGAACAGCTCGACGCGCTGGTCGTAGCCATAGGCGGCCGCGCGGGAATTGTTGATGTGGCAGAGCCTGCCGCTCGCGGTGCGCATGACGATCATCGTGGAATCGACGTCGTTCAGTTCCGCGAGCGTCGGATCGACCAGCGCGCTGCCGGTGGCGAAGACCTCGACCGGCTCCTCGCCGAGCATGAAGCGGGCAAGGTCGAAGTCGTGGATCGTCATGTCGCGGAAGATGCCGCCGGAGACCTTGAGATAGTCGCGCGGGGCAAGGCCGGGATCGCGCGAGGTGATGATGACCTGCTGGAGGTCGCCGATCTCTCCTGCCCGGGCCGCATCCCGGGCGGCGCGGTGGCCGGGATCGAAGCGGCGGTTGAAGCCGATCTGCACGGGGCGCGTAAAGCCGGCGAGCGCCTTGCGGCAGGCGACGACGCGGGCGAGCGAGAGGTCGATGGGCTTTTCGCAGAACACCGCCTTGCCGGCCCTGGCGGAGGCCTCGATGAGGTCGGCATGGGTCGGCGTCGAGGTGGCGATCAGCACGGCGTCGGCAAGCGCGATGGCTTCCTCCGCGCTTGCGGCGACGGTGCAGCCGTGGCGGCGGCCCGTCTCCTCGGCGGCGGCGGTCACGGGGTCGAAGACCGCGGCCAGTTCCGCGCCTTCGGCGCGCACGATGGTTGCCGCATGCATCTTGCCGATGCGTCCGCAGCCGAGCAGTGCAATCCTCGTCATCGGTTCTCCTCCGTTTGCAAAATTCGTTGCGTTTTTGATATTCTCTCAATATTAATTCTGCAAGCCCGTTTTCGGGCAGAGGAGACGAGGGAGGCGATCATGGCAGGCAATTCGGACAAGGCGGCGTTTCCGCAGGCGGAGCGGCGCTTGCGGCTGGGTGTCGTCGGCGGCGGGCAGGGCAGTTTCATCGGCAAGGTGCATGCGCGTGGCGCGCGGCTTTCCAACCGCTGGGACGTGGTGGCGGGGGCGCTGTCGTCGCGCCCGCAGGTCGCGAAGGAATCGGGCCGCGAATGGCTGTTCGACGAGGACCGCGCCTATACCGACTACCGCGTGATGGCCGAGCGCGAGGCGGCGCGGCCGGACGGCATCGACGCCGTCGCCATCGCCACGCCGAACAATTCGCACCACGCCATTGCCGTCGCCTTCATGGAAAAGGGCATCGACGTCATCAGCGACAAGCCGCTGACGACGACGCTTGGCGACGCGCTCGACCTCGTGCGCCGGCAGAAGGAGACGGGCCTCGTCTTCGCCGTCACCTATGCCTATGCCTCCTCCGCCATGGTGCGGCAGGCGCGGCAGATGATCCGCGAGGGCGCGCTCGGGACGCTCAAGCAGGTCCATGTCGAATATTTCCAGGAATGGGCGCTGACGCCGCCGAAGGATGGCGGGGCGGGCGCGCAATGGCGCGTCGATCCCGCCATCGTCGGCCCCACCTTCACGACGGGCGATATCGGCACCCATTGCCACCATCTCGGCGCCTTCGTCTGCGGCCGGCCGGTGACGTCGGTGCGGGCGGAGTTCCACACGCTCGGCCCGGAAAAGCCGCTGGAGGACACCGCCTTCATGCATGTGCGCTACGAGGGCGACATTCCCGGCACGATCATGATCTCGCAGGTGGCGCCCGGCGCCCATTGCGGCCTGCGCATCCGCGCCTTCGGCGACAAGGCGAGTCTCGAATGGAACCAGGAGGAGCCGGAAGTGCTGCATTTCCGCCGCTTCGGCGAGCCGGCCCGCCTGCTGACGCGCGGCGAGGGCGCGGGCATCGGCATCCATGCCGCCCGCTTCGTGCACATGCCGCGGGGTCATCCCGAGGCGCTGAGCGACGCCTGGGGCAACCTCTATGAGGAATTCGCCATCGCCGTCGAGGCGCGCCGACTTGGCCGGACGCTGCCCGAGGGGCTGCTGGACTATCCGACGGTGACGGACGGCGCGCTCGGCGTTAAGTTCATCGAGGCCGCGCTGGCGTCCAGCCGGTCGGGCGACTGGGCGGATTGCCGGCTCCCGGCGTGAATTGCAACGAGTATTGCAAAATAAATTAGTATGAAATAAAAGTTTCTCGATAGGAGCCGGCGCCGGAAGGCCGGCTCAGGGAGGTTTACCATGTCCACCATCCGCCTGACCATGGCGCAAGCCCTGGTGCGTTATCTCTGCAACCAGTTCACCGAGATCGACGGCAAGCGCGAGCCGCTGTTTCCCGGCGTCTTCGC
The DNA here is from genome assembly GCF_055379515.1 of Shinella sp. 1A1. Lineage (NCBI taxonomy): Bacteria > Pseudomonadati > Pseudomonadota > Alphaproteobacteria > Hyphomicrobiales > Rhizobiaceae > Shinella > Shinella sp. 1A1. The sequence goes on along the minus strand of NZ_AP039672.1, from coordinate 1,238,628 downwards.
CATTTTCGGCCACGGCAACGTTACCTGCCTTTCCGAGGCGCTGGAAGCGGTGAAGGATACGCTGCCGACCTGGCGCGGCCAGAACGAGCAGTCCATGGCGCTCGCCGCCATCGGCTTCGCCAAGGCGACGCGCCGCCGCCAGATCATGGTGGCGACCAGCTCCATCGGCCCCGGCGCGCTGAACATGGTGACGGCGGCGGGCGTGGCGCATACCAATCGCCTGCCGGTGCTGCTTCTGGCCGGCGACAGCTTCGTCAACCGCCGGCCCGACCCGGTCATGCAGCAGGTCGAGCATTTCGGCAATCCGACGATCACCGTCAACGACGCCTTCAAGGTCGTGACGCGCTACTGGGACCGCATCACCCATCCCGAGCAGATCATCGCCTCGCTGCCGCAGGCGCTCGCCGTCATGCTGGACCCGGCCGATTGCGGCCCGGCCTTCATCGGCCTGCCGCAGGACGTGCAGGAGATCGCCTGGGACTATCCGGAAAGCTTCTTTGCGCCGACCGTCCACAAGGCCCCGCGCTCGCGGCCGGACCGCGACAGCCTCGCCGAGGCCGTTCGCGTGCTGAAGGCCGCCAAGCGTCCGCTGATCATCTCCGGCGGCGGCGTGCGCTATTCCGGCGCCGAGGCGGCGCTCGCGGCCTTCGCGGAAAAGCACGGCATCCCGCTCTGCGAGACCATCGCCGGCAAGGGCACCGTCACCCATGACCATCCGGCTCATGTCGGCCCCATCGGCATCGTCGGCTCGACCTCGGCCAATGCGCTGGCCGGCGAGGCCGATGTGGTGCTGGCCGTCGGCACGCGCCTCATGGACTTCACCACCGGCTCGTGGACGGCGTTTTCGCCGGATGCCCGCTTCGTCTCGATCAATGCGGCGCGCTGGGATGCGAACAAGCACCGCGCCGTTGCCGTCGTCGGTGATGCGCTGGAGACGGTGAGCGAGCTCGAAGCCGCCATCGGCGAGTACAGGGCGGATAGCGGCTGGACGGAAAAGGGCCGGCAGGAATTCGCCAAATGGAATGCCGCGCTCGACGGCTACCAGAAGCCGACCAACGCGCCGGTGCCGACCTATGCCCAGGTCGTCGGCATCGTCAATTCCAAAGCGAGGGAGCGCGACCTCCTCATCACCGCCGCCGGCGGCCTGCCGGGCGAGGTGATGAAGAACTGGCGCGTCAAGGCGCCGAACACCTTCGACTGCGAGTTCGGCTTCTCCTGCATGGGCTACGAGATCGCCGCCGGCTGGGGCGCGGCCATGGCCGACCCGACCCGCACGCCCATCGTCATGATCGGCGACGGCACCTACATGATGATGAACTCGGACATCTACTCGACCGTGCTTTCCGGCCACAAGATGATCCTCATCGTCTGCGACAATGGCGGCTATGCTGTCATCAACCGCCTGCAGAACGCCAAGGGCACGCCGGGCTTCAACAACCTGATCAAGGATTGCCGCGTCAAGGAGCCCTTCGCCGTCGACTTCGCCAAGCATGCCGAGGCGATGGGCGCGCTGACGCGCCATGTCGAGAGCCTTGCCGATCTCGGCGATGCGGTCGAATGGGCGCAGACCACGGATCGCACCACGGTCATCACCATCGTTTCCGATGCCTTCACCTGGACGCCGGGCGATGCCTGGTGGGATGTCGGCGTGCCGCAGGTGAGCGCACGGTCCGAAGTCAACGCCGCCGCCGCCGACCAGCAGGCCGGCCGCAAGAAGCAGCGCGTCGGCGTCTGACGCCGAGACGGCCGCCGGCGAAGGCCGGCGGCCTCAGATCGTCGGGAAGTGGCAGGCGACCTTGCGACCGCCCTCATAGGCCGTCGGCTCGGGCCGCTCCGTGCGGCAGCGGTCCTGCGCGATCGGGCAGCGCGGGTGGAAGCGGCAGCCGGAGGGCGGGTTGAGCGGGCTCGGCACGTCGCCGGTCAGGAGAATGCGCCGGCGCGATCCGCCGGGCGTCGTCTCCACCACCGGTACGGCCGAGATCAGCGCTTGGCTATAGGGATGGGCGGGTGCGGAGAACACCGCTTCCGCCGGACCTTCCTCGACGACCGATCCCAGATACATCACCGCGATGCGCGTCGAGACCTGACGCACCACGGACAGGTCGTGGGCGATGAAGATATAGGTGAGGTTCAGCTTCTCCTGCAGGTCGGCGAGCAGGTTGACGATCTGCGCCTGCACCGACACGTCGAGCGCCGAGACGGGCTCGTCCAGCACCACGAGGTCCGGATTGAGCGCGATGGCCCGCGCGATGCCGACGCGCTGGCGCTGGCCGCCGGAAAATTCGTGCGGATAGCGCGTGACATGGTCCGGCAGGAGGCCGACGATGTCGAAGAGTTCGGCGACGCGCCGGTTGATCTCGGCGGCCGAGAGCTTCGTGTGGATGCGCAGCGGCTCGGCGACGAGGTCGCCGACGCGGCGGCGTGGATTGAGCGAGGCGGACGGGTCCTGGAACACCATCTGCAGGCGGCGGCGCATCGGCCGCAGCGCGTTCAGCGACCTGCCCGTGATGTCCTCGCCCTCGAAGAACAGCTTGCCGTCGGTGATGTCGTAGAGCCGCACGAGACAGCGCGCGAGCGTTGACTTGCCGCATCCCGATTCGCCGACGAGACCCAGCGTCTCGCCGCGCCGCACCGTCAGCGAGACATTGTCGACGGCATGGACGGTGCGCCGGCCTTCCGCCGAAAAGCGGCTGCCGATCGAAAAGCGCTTCATCAGCGCGCGGGTTTCGAGGATGGGGCCTTCGGTTTTCGTCATCGTGTCGCTCATGCTTGCGCCTCGCGGAGGCAGGCGGCGGCGTGGGGGCCGCTTCCAAGGGCCGGCTTTTCCGCCGTGCAGGCCGCAAAGCGCACCGGACAGCGCGGCCCGAAGGCACAGCCCTGCGGCAGGCGCAGCAGCGAGGGCGGCGAGCCCGGAATGGCCGGCAGGCGATGGGGCTTGTCGCCGGTCAGCGGCGGGATCGAGCCGAGCAGCGCGCGGGTATAGGGATGGCGCGGATCGGAGAACAGCGCCGCGCGGCTGCCGCGTTCCACCACCCGGCCCGCATACATGACCATCACCCGGTCGGCGAGCTCGGAGACCACGCCCATGTCGTGCGTGATGAAGACGACCGCCGAATTGTGCGTGGACCGCAGCTTGCGCACGAGGTCGAGGATGCCGGCCTGCACGGTGACGTCGAGCGCCGTCGTCGGCTCGTCCGCCACCAGCAGCGCCGGATTGCAGGAGAGCGCCATGGCGATGACCGCCCGCTGGCGCATGCCGCCGGAAAGCTGGTGCGGATAGCGCGACATGGCCTCGCGCGGATTGGGGAAGTTCACTTCCGCCAGCAGTTCCTCCACCTGGGTGAGCGCCTTGGCCTTGCTGATGTTCCGGTGGGCGCGGATCTGCTCGGCGATCTGCCAGCCGATCGTGTAGACGGGCGTCAGCGCCGTCATCGGATCCTGGAAGATCATGGCGATCTCGTTGCCGCGCAGGCGCCGGAGCTCGCGGGCCGGAAGGCCGATCAGCTCGCGGCCCTTGTAGCGGATCGAGCCTTCGATCGTGGCGTTGGGATCGGTGATGAGGCCCATCACCGCCAGGAGCGAGACGGTCTTGCCGGAGCCGGATTCGCCGACGACGCCGAGGATCTCGCCCTCGTCGAGGTCGAAGGAGACGCCGTCGATGGCCCGCACCAGGCCGTCTTCGGTGCGGAACGATACCCTGAGGTCGCGCACGGAGAGCATCATGACGTCCTCACACGGGGATCGAGAAGGATATAGACGAAGTCGACCACCGCATTGGCAATGACGACGAACATCGAGGCATACATCACCGTCGCCATGATCATCGGCAGGTCGAGGTTCTGCATCGCGTCATAGGTGAGCTTGCCGATGCCGTTGAGGCCGAAGACCACCTCGGTCAGCAGCGCCGAGCCGCCGACGAGCGCGCCGAAATCGAGGCCGAACAGGGTGACGAAGGCGATCAGCGAGGTGCGCAGGGCATGGCGCAGCAGGATGCGCGTCTCCGACAGGCCCTTGGCCCGCGCGGTGCGAATGAAGTCCTCCTGCATGGATTCGATGATCGCGGCGCGCAGCACGCGACCGTAGATGCCGATATAGAGCACGGCAAGCGTGATCCATGGGATGACCAGCGTCAGGAACCAGCCCTTCGGGTCGCTCATCAGCGGCTTGTAGCCGAGCGGCGGCACCCAGGAGAACAGCCAGGTATCGTGATAGCGGCTCTGGGTGATGAGGTTCATCACCTCGCCGAGCCAGTAGACGGGCATGGAGATGCCGATGAGGCCGAGCGCCATCAGGAGCTTGTCCAGCCAGCTGTCGCGCGTGGCGGCCGCCACGATGCCGATGATGACGGAGATCACCACCCACAGGATCGCCGCGCCGAAGACCAGCGACAGCGTGACGGGGATGGCGTCGAGCACGGCCGGCACGACCTTCCAGCCGCGGTTGACGAAGGAGGTGAGGTCGCCGGTGACGAAGATCTTCTGCATCATCAGCCCGTACTGGACATAGAGCGGGCGGTCGAAGCCGAAGGAGTGGCGCACGGCCTCCAGCACCTCGGGCGAGGCGTTGCGGCCCGCGATGCGCGCGGCGGGATCGGAGCCGGGCGTTGCGAAGAAGATCAGGAAGACGATCACGGAAATGCCGAACATGACGAACAGCATCTGACCGAAGCGGCGCAGGATGGCGTAGATCATCAGGTGCGCCCCAGCTGGACCTTCGAGCGCGGGTCGAGCGCATCGCGCAGACCGTCGCCGAAGACGTTGAGGACCATGACGGACAGCGCGATGGCGATGCCGGGCGCGAGCGCCACGAGCGGGCGCGTATAGAGCAGCGCCTGTCCGTCCTGGATGATCGTGCCCCAGCTTGCCGCCGGCGGCTGCACGCCGATGGACAGGAAGGACAGCGCCGATTCCGTCAGCATGTTCAGCGCCATCATCAGCGGCACGAAGACGATGAGGGTCGTCGTGATGTTCGGCTGGATGTCGCGCAGGAGAATGCGCCAGCCCGGAACGCCGAGATTGATGGCGGCGAGCACGAATTCGCTGTTGCGCAGCGAGAGCACCTGGCCGCGGATGGGCCGGGCCACATAGGGCACATAGACGATGCCGATGATGATGACCGGCAGCCAGAGACTGCCGGATTCGATGAGGATCGGGCCGATGGAAATGCCCTGCGCGATCGTCACGATGGAGAGCGAGATTGCGAGCAGGTAGATCGGAAACGCCCAGAGGACGTCGAGCAGGCGCGACAGCACCGTGTCGGTGAGCCCGCCGAAATAGCCGGCCGTCAGGCCCGCCGCCGTGCCGATGATCAGCGTGAAGATGGTAGCGGCCCCCGCGATCATCAGGGAGTTGAGCCCGCCGTAGAGCAGGCGGGCCATGACGTCGCGGCCCTGGTTGTCCGAGCCGAGGAAGTAGTTGCCGAGTTCCCAGGTCGGGCCGATCGGCGTGTAGCCGAGCCCGAGGCCTTCCGTCGAAGGCTCCATCACCGGAACCTCCACGCCGTCGACGTGGATGACCGCGTCGAGCGTCGACGTGAACGGATCGACACCCGCCCAGCGCGCATAGAGCGGCGCGCTGAGACAGGCGAGGACGATGATGAGGAAGACGCTAAGGGACGCCATCGCGGCCCTGTTGCGCCTCAGCCGCGCGAAAGCGAGGGCCCATGGCCCCCGCGTCCGGCGCTGCACGGCAACGGCTTCATTCGACACGCAAACCCCTCCGCCGGGTCTTACTGTACCCAGGACTGGGTGATCATCCAGTTGAACTGGGGGTTGAACTGGAAGTTGCCGAGGCGCTTGCTGACGAAGTCGAGGCGCTTGGGCGTGAAGAGGCCGACGGCCGGCGCCTGGTCGGTGACTTCATGGTCGATCTCGGCCCAGAGCGCGTCTGCCGCGGCCTGGTCGGTCACGCCGAGGTCGAGCGCCTTCTGCATCTTGGCATCGATCGCCTCGTCGCAGAAGCCTGCAATGTTGATCGAGGCGTCCGAACCTTCGCGGAACGAGGCGCAGCCGAACAGGATGTGCAGGAAGTCGGAAGCGGCCGGATAGTCCTTGTACCACTGGGTCACCGACATCTGCACCTTGTTGTTGGTGTTCTGGATATAGGTGAACTGGATGTTGGCGGAGATCGGCTTCACGTCGGCGACATAGCCGATGCTCGTCAGGACGCTCTGCAGGTAGACGCCGATCGAACGCGAGACCGCGGTATCCTCGACGATGATCGTGACCTTCTGGCCCTTGGTGCCGGATTCCTCGACAAGCTGCTTGGCCTTTTCGAGATCGGGAGCCGACCACTTGGCGCCCGGGTCCTTCGTATAGGGGCAATAGTCGACATGGCCGGGGAAGTCCGGCGGCAGGACCTGGCAGACCGGGGAGGCGAGAACCTTGCCGCCGAAGAGCTTGACCAGCGTGTTGCGGTCGATTGCGAAGGCCACCGCCTGGCGGGCCTTGATGTTGTCAAAGGGCGCAAGGCGCGTGTTGAGCGGCGCATACCACCAGGCCGAAAGCGGCGCGATGTGGAGCTGGTCCTTGTACTTGGTGCCGAGTTCGCCAAGGCGGTCGCTCGGCAGCGCGTCGAACATCCAGTCCGCCTCGCCGTTCTGGATCGCCGTCACGGCGGCTTCTTCCGAAAGGCCGAAGTCGTACTGCACCACGTCCGGATAGCCGTCGGGCTGGGCTTCCTCGCTCCACTGCTTGAAGTGCGGGTTGCGCGAGACGGTCATGCCCTTGTTGGGGTCGAAGGCCGAGATCATGTAGGGGCCGGTGCTCGGGATCGGCACGGAGCCGGCATCCTCGGCGGGCGTGTCGGCCGGCAGCGTCACGGCGTGGGGAAGGGCGAGCTTGTAGAGGAATTCGGCATCCGGCTTGACGATGTTGATCGTCACGGTGCCGGCGGCCTCGTCACCCACGACGCCGCCTTCCAGCGTGCAGGTCTTCGTCTCGGCAAGGCACTTGTCCGCGCCGACGATGCCGGCATAGAAGGTGCCCGAGGTCGGGCCGGAAATCTTGAAGATACGCTGGAACGAGGCGACCACGTCCTTCACGCCGACCTCCTGGCCGGTGGAGAACTTGATGCCCTTGCGCAGTTTGAAGGTGAAGGTCTTGCCGTCGTTGGTGACCTCCGGCAGCGCTTCGGCGAGGTCCGGGACGATGGTGAAGCCGTCCGTGCCCTCGGCCTTGCGGAAGGCGACGAGGCCGTCATAGATCGGCTGGTACATCTGCCAGCCCTGGTCGGTGTAGTTGATATGCGGGTCGAGCGTGCCGGCCGCCGAGCGGGCGAGAAGGCGCATCGTGCCGCCGCGGTGGTCCTGCTGGTATTCGGCCTGCGCCGGAGCCAGCCATCCGCCGGCCAGAAGTGCGACGGTCGAGGCCGTCAAAAGCAGTTTCTTCATGTCTGTCCCCTTTTCTATCGATCGTGCTGATTGAGGAAGTCCCCGACCACCCGCATGCAGTTTTCCTGTTCCTCGACATGCGGCATGTGGCTGGAATGCTCGAATATTTCCCAGCGCGCGCCTTTGATGCCGTCCTTGAAGGGCTGCACCGTGGCGGGCGTGGCTTCGTCGTATCGTCCGGAAATGATGAGCGTCGGCACGTCGACGGCCGGAAGGCGGTCGATGACGCTCCAGGTCTTCAGCGTGCCGATGACGTGGAATTCGTTCGGCCCGTTCATCAGCGTGTAGACGGTGGGATTGCGCGCCGCCTGCTCGAAGCTCGCCGTCACCTCCGGCGGGAAGGGCACGACGCGGCAGACATGCCGCTCGTAGAAGACGTTCGTCGCCTGCTGGTAATCCGCATGGTCCGTCGTGCCGGCCGTCTCGTGCCGCGTCAGCGTGTCCTGCACGTCCTGTGGCAGGTCGGCGCGCAGCCGGTTGGCTTCCTCGACCCAGAGCTTCATGGAGGCGGGCGAATTGGCGATGGTCAGCGAGACGAGGCCTTCGGGCTGCAGCACGGCATATTCGGCGCCCAGCATGCCGCCCCAGCTCTGGCCGAGCACATGGAAGCCGCCGCGGATGCCGAGGTGATCGACGAGGCTTTCCAGCTCGTCGATGAAAAGCTGCGGCGTCCAGAAGTCTGCGCCCTTTTCCGGCAGCAGGGTGGAGTTGCCGCAGCCAAGCTGATCGTAATGGATGACCGTCCGGCCGTCGCGGGCCAGCAGCTTGTAGGCGTCGACATAGTTGTGCGCGACGCCCGGTCCGCCATGCAGGATGACCACCGGCAGCTTGCCGCTGCGAAGGTCGCCGCTGACGCGATACCAGGTCTCGTAGCCCCGGAACGGTGCCCGTCCTTCCGTGCTGTTGATCCGATCCGGCATGTTTCCCCCTCCCAAGGTCGAAGTCGCGTCAAGCGCTCTTTCTATTCATCTGCACCCATTCCTCCAGCATCTGAACGCCGAAGGCCGTGGCGCCTTCCCGGCCGAGCGGGCGATCCTCGCCAGCCAGCTCCTTGCCGGCGATGTCGAGATGCACCCAGGGACGGTCTTCCGTGAAATGGCGGAGGAAGGCGGCGGCATAGGGCGCATCGCCGTCTTCCATGTCCTTGGCATGGTGGCGCAGGTCCGCCAGCGGCGATTTCAACCCTTCGTCATAGGCGCGGTCAAGCGGCAGCTGCCAGAAGCGCTCCCCGACCGTCTCGCCGGCCGCGATCATCTGCGCGGCGATCGCGTCGTCCGTGCTGAAGAGGCCGGCGAAGATCGAGCCGAGGCCGCGCATCACGGAATAGGTGAGCGTCGCAAGGTCGACGATGGCGGAGGGTTCGAAGCGTGTCGCCGTATAGTAGAGGCAATCGGCAAGGATGAGGCGGCCTTCCGCGTCGGTATCGAAGACCTCGACGGTCTGGCCCGACCCGGTGGTGATGATCTCGCGGGGCTTCAGCGCCGTGCCGGAGGGCAGGTTCTCGGCAATGCCGAGAACGCCGACGGCATGAACCGGGCTCTTCTGCCGGGCGAGCGACAGGAGGAGACCGACGACGGCGGCAGCGCCGGCCATGTCGGCTTTCATGTCGAACATCTGCTCACCGCCCTTGATGCACAGGCCCCCGGAATCGAAGCAGACGCCCTTGCCGACGAAGGCGAGCGGCTGCTCGCCCGATCCTTCGCCGCGATAGCGCAGCACGGCGATCTTCGGCGCGCGCACCGAGCCCGCGCCGACCGCGAGGATCGCGTTCATGCCGAGCTCCTTCAGGTGGCCGGCGTCCAGCACCTCGACCTCGATGCCGGCTGCGCGCAGCGGCTCGAGATGGCTCGGGAAACTCTCGGGATGAAGGTGGTTGGGCGGCAGGTTGACCAGTGTGCGGGCATATTCGACACCCTCAGCGACGGCATTGGTGCGGGTAAGCGCAGCCTCCAGTGCATTCTTGTCCGCGCCGACCAGTTGCAGGCGCCAGACCTTGTCGACCGCGGCGACGGGCCGCTTGTTGCGCAGGTCGAAACGGTAGCGTCGCAGCCTGAGGCCGAGCGCCACGCGCGCCAGGATTTCTGCGCCGGAAAGCGAGACGCCGGCAATGGGATCGAGAACGAGGGTCGCCTCGTCCTCGCCCTTGTCCTCCAGATGGGCGGCAAGGCTGCCGCCGGCCTTGGCCAGCGAAAGCGCGCTGACGGTCTCGGCCTTGCCGAGCGACAGGACGATCAGGCGGCGGGCTGCAACGCCCTGCGGCGGAACGAGATCGATGCAGGTGCCGGCTTCGGCCGCGGTGGAACAGGCGCGCGAAAGGATGCCGCCGGCAGCCTCGTCGAGCGCCGCGGCGCGCGGGCCGAGGGCTTGCCCGTCGGCCTTCAGGATCACGATGACGGAGGCATCGGCAGCGATGGCGTCAGCCGCTTCGAAGACCGGGACGGGCGATTGGGGCATAGGCCTGCTTCCTGTTACGGCAACGCGGAGGCTGGCTGCGAGGCCCGTCCCATTCCCGGAAGGCGGCACTGGGCGCCTGTCCGCAAGAGATGGCCGTGCCGAAACCAACCATCAGCGGTGGCAAGATGGGAGCCATGGGCGGAATAACCGTTTTCCCGTGGCGACTTAGGGGCTCGGTCCAAATCGGTACCGCCGAAGGGGACGGCCATTCAAGCGTCAATTTCGTCCATATCGATTGACAAAAACTCAAGTGATAATCCATGGTCGCCGCCATGGTTCTACCTTCCCTCAACGGCATGCGCGCTTTCGAAGCCGCCGCGCGCCTCGGCAGCATCAAGGACGCGGCGGAAGAGCTGCACCTGACGCCGTCGGCGGTCAGCCGGCATATCCGCACGCTCGAAAAGACGCTCGGCCAGGAGCTGTTCGAGCGCGGCTTCCGGCAGGTGACGCCGACGATGCGCGGCTCCTATTATGCCCGCACGCTTTCGGAAGCCTTCGAGACGATCTGGCGCGCGACGGAGGATGTCAGCCTGCGCGAGGGGCCGCGCAGCCAGAAGGCGCAGCGCGTCAAGCTGATGTGCGAGCCGACCTTCCTCAACCTGTGGCTTGCCGACCGCCTGCCGGACTTCCGCCGCCTGCATCCGAATGTCGACCTCGAAATCTCCACCTCGGGCAAGCGCACCAATGTCGATCTCGCGATCGTCGACGAATTCGTCTACAAGGCCGGGCCGGCTCTGACGATGATGATCCCGCTGCTGCTGACGCCGGTCTGCGCGCCGTCGCTGCTGGAGGGGCCGGTGCCGCTGCGCTCACCCGCCGATCTCTTCCACCATCACCTCATTCACGAATGCGAGACGACACGCTGGAAGCAGTGGCTGGAGCAGGAGGGCATTTCCGAAGGTGCCGTGCCGGCCGGCTCCACGTTGCACGACTGTACCCTGATCATGCGCGAGGCCATGAACGGCGCGGGCATCGCGCTTGCCGACACGATCATGGCGGAGGATCTCCTGCGGCAGGGCAAGCTCGTCGCGCCCTTCGCCGCCCGCCATGCCTATCCGGCGGGCTATTATCTCCAGCAGCGCCGTAGCATCGGCAACAAGGCGGGGACCAGCGTCTTCCAGGACTGGCTGCTGGCGGAGGTCGCCGGGCACAAGCGGGCGATGAACATCGCCTAAGGCCCCTCAGGAGGCTTCCTTCAGGATCGCCGCGAAAAGCGGATCGAAGGTCCGGCGGATCGGCTCGGCGGCAGCGCCGAGCGCGACGGCCCAGGGATCCATCGTGCCGAGCTGGAGGCGGGGCAGGGCCCGGCCCGGCCGCTCGGCATTGGAAGGCAGCAGGGGAAAGATCGCCTCGAACAGCCGGAGCGCCAGCGGCTGCGGCGCGCTGCCGGTGAGGATGACGGTCTGCGGATCGAAAAGGGTCTCGACCATGTGCACCGCCTGGCGGAAATCCGCCGCCGCCCCGGCGAGCCAGGTGCGGATGCGCGGATCGTCTTGCGCCGCCAGCCGCTCGACCGCGTCATAGGCGTCGGTCGTCGCGGAATCGAGGCCGAGGCTCTGAAAGAGCGAGGCGAGCGAGGCGCGGTGCTCGAGCGGCTGCACGCTGCCGCCGCGGGAGAACAGCACCATGCCCAGCTCGCCGGCATTGCGGTTGCTGCCGCTGTAGAGTTCGCCGCCGAGGATGAGGCCGGCGCCGATGCCATAGCCGAGATAGAGGCAGACCACATGGTCGAGGCCGTCGGCGGCCCCGCCCATCCGCTCGGCGGTGGCGCAGGCGGAGGCGTCGTTCTGCAGGCTGGTTTCGAGCCCCGTGCCGGCGGCGAGCGTTTCGAGAAGCGGGAAGGTCTGCCACTTGCCCATCATCCAGCGGTCGTCGTCCGGCGGCTCCAGGCCGAAAGGGCCGGGCATGGCGACGCCGAGGCCGGTGAGGCGGTGGATAGAGGCGGGAATGCGCGCGGCGAGCTCGCCCCGCACCGTGTCGACGAGGTCGAGGATCACGCGGCTGCCGCCGGCAGGATCGCCGGGCGGCAGGTTGGCCACCGCGCGGGCACTTTCCCGCCCGAGAAGATCGACCGCGACGACCCGGGCAAGCTCCCGGTCGATCTGCACGCCGAGGGCGAAGGCGCCTTCGGGAACGAGGCCGTAGGGCGTCGAGGGCTGTCCGCGCGCCCCGCGCACCACGGCCTGCGAGGCGACGAGCCCGTCGGCCTCCAGGCTTTCGATAAGGTTGGACACCGTCTGTTTGGTCAGGCGCGTGGCGCGGGCGAGGTCGGCGCGCGACAGGGGGCCGTTGAGGCGGATGGCTTCGATGAGGACGCGCCGGTTGTGGGCGCTCGTGCCTTCCTGGTTGGTGCCGCTCTTGGCGCGGATCTTCCTGAGTTCGTTCATCGGCATCCCCTCTTGACACCATTTGAAGAATACAGAACACTTAAGTCAATAGTTTTGACTTAATAAGGAACCGAAGCGTTCCGGGAACAGGGCAGGGCGCCGCGGGCGCCTTGCTTACAACCGAGCAAACTGGAGGACGGCATGTTGAAATCGATTACGAAGACCCTTCTCGGCGCGGCATTCATCGTGGGCGCAGCGGCCCCGCACGCCTTTGCCGAAACCACGCTCAACGCGCTCTTCATGGCGCAGGCCGCCTATAGCGAGGCGGATGTGCGCGCCATGACGGATGCCTTCACCAAGGCGAACCCGGATATCAAGGTGAACCTGGAATTCGTGCCCTATGAGGGCCTGCACGACAAGACCGTGCTGGCGCAGGGCTCCGGCGGCGGTTACGACGTCGTGCTCTTCGACGTGATCTGGCCGGCCGAATATGCCACGAACAACGTGCTGGCCGACGTCACCCCGCGCATCACCGACGACATGAAGAAGGGTGTGCTGCCCGGCGCCTGGACCACCGTCGACTATGACGGCAAGTCCTACGGCATGCCCTGGATCCTAGACACCAAATACCTGTTCTATAACAAGGAGATCCTTGAAAAGGCCGGCATCAAGGCGCCGCCGAAGACCTGGGCCGAACTGAACGAGCAGGCCAAGACCATCAAGGACAAGGGCATTCTCGCCACGCCGATCGCCTGGAGCTGGTCGCAGGCGGAAGCGGCGATCTGCGATTACACCACCCTCGTCAGCGCCTATGGCGGCGCATTCCTGAAGGACGGCAAGCCGGCCTTCACCGAAGGCGGCGGGCTCGACGCGCTGAAATACATGGTCGACAGCTACACGTCGGGCGTTACCAACCCGAACTCGAAGGAATTCCTCGAGGAGGATGTGCGCAACGTCTTCCAGAACGGCGAGGCGGCCTTCGCGCTCAACTGGACCTACATGTACAACATGGCCAATGCCGGCAAGGACAGCAAGGTTGCCGGCAAGGTCGGCGTCGTGCCGGCGCCGGGCGTGGAAGGCAAGAGCGAGGTTTCGGCCGTCAACGGCTCGATGGGCCTCGGCATCACCTCCACGAGCAAGCACCAGGACGAAGCCTGGAAATACATCGTCCACATGACCTCGCAGGAAACGCAGAACGCCTATGCGAAGCTGAGCCTGCCGATCTGGGCCTCCTCCTATGACGATCCGGCCGTCACCGCCGGCCAGGAGGAGATGATCGCGGCCGCCAAGCTCAGCCTTGCCGCCATGTATCCGCGCCCGACCACGCCGAAGTATCAGGAACTGTCGACGGCGCTGCAGCAGGCCATCCAGGAAGCACTACTCGGCCAGGCGACGCCCGAGGACGCGCTGAAGTCCGCTGCGGAAAACAGCGGCCTTTGATGGAATGCCTCGCGGGCGGCCCCGGCCGCCCGCGCACGCTCTGATCGAAATGGACGAGAGGACGCTATGTCCAGCACCTGGATGACGACCCGGGCATGGCTTCTCATGCTGCCGCTTCTGGCGATCATGCTGGCCGTCATCGGCTGGCCGATGGTCGACACGGTGCGGCTTTCCTTCACCGATGCCAAGCTGGTGGGCCTCGGCGGCAGTTTCGTCGGCTTCGACAACTACGCGAAGATGCTGACGAGCAGCAATTTCCTTCGGGCGCTTTCTGCGACCACATGGTTCGCCGTCGTCTCGGTGACGGCGGAAATGGTGCTCGGCGTACTCGCCGCCCTGCTTCTCAACCAGCAATTCTATGGCCGCACGGTACTGCGCGCCCTGCTCATCCTGCCCTGGGCGCTGCCGACGGTCGTCAACGCGACGCTCTGGCGGCTGATCTACAATCCGGAATACGGCGCGCTGAACGCCGCGCTGACGCAGGTCGGCATCCTCGATGCCTACCGGTCCTGGCTCGGCGAGCCCGCCACCGCGATGACGGCGCTGATCCTTGCCGACTGCTGGAAGAACTTCCCGCTGGTCGCCCTCATCGCGCTCGCCGCGCTGCAGGCGGTGCCGCGCGACATCACCTCCGCCTCGCTGGTCGATGGCGCCGGGCCCTTCGCCCGTTTCCGCTTCGTCATCCTGCCCTATCTTGCCGGGCCGCTGATGGTGGCGCTGGTGCTGCGCACCATCGAGGCCTTCAAGGTGTTCGATATCATCTGGGTCATGACGCGCGGCGGGCCGGCCAATTCCACGCGCACCCTGTCGATCCTCGTCTACCAGGAAGCCTTCTCCTTCCAGCGCGCCGGCTCCGGGGCCTCGCTCGCCCTCGTCGTCACGCTGATCGTGACGGTGCTGGCGATCGGCTACGGCATGCTGGTGCGCCGCGCTGCGGGGAGTGCCGCCTGATGGAACGCCGCAGCCTCCTCGCCTCGATCCTCATCCATGGTGCCGCGCTTCTTCTGGCGGCCGTCATCCTCGCGCCGATCCTGTGGCTCTTCGTCATGAGCATTTCGCCGGCCGCCGACCTGATGGCGCGGCCGCTGCGCTGGTGGCCGGGCACGGTGGATTTCTCGCGCTACGCCAACCTCCTGTCCACCGTGCCGAACAGCGCCGGCGCCTCCTTCGTCGCGTCGCTCGTCAACAGCATCCTCGTTGCCGGCATGGCGACGATCGCCGCCATCGCGCTCGCCATTCCGGCCGGCTGGGCCGTTTCGCGCACGCCGTCGGTCGGCTGGTCGCTGTCGCTCGTCATCGCCACCTACATGCTGCCGCCGGTCGCGCTCGCCGTGCCGCTCTACATGGCGCTCGCCGCGCTCGGGCTGCTCAATTCCGTCTTCGGCCTTGCGCTCGTCTATCTCAGCATCCTCGCGCCCTTCACCACCTGGCTGATGAAATCCGGCTTCGACGGAATCCCGCGCGAGATCGAGCAGGCGGCGATGATGGACGGGGCGAGCCTCTTTGCCACCCTGCGCATCGTCACCCTGCCGCTCGCCATGCCCATAGTCGCGACGTCGGCGCTCTTCGCCTTCCTGCTCGGTTGGGATGAGTTCTTCTATGCGCTGCTCTTCACCTCCGACCAGCGCGCACGCACGCTGACGGTCGCAATCGCCGACCTCGCGGGTGGGCGCGTCTCCGATTACGGGTTGATCGCGACCGCCGGCGTGCTTGCCGCATTGCCGCCGGTGCTGGTCGGACTTCTCATGCAACGGGCCCTGATTTCCGGCCTCACCAGCGGCGGTGTGAAAGGATGACGATGACGACGAATGCGACACGGCCGGAAGGGCTCCGAGCCATCGACCGGGAAATGGCACGCCAGCACGCCGATGCGCTGGCCTCCTTCCACGCCAACGGCGCCATGGCGGCACGGGCCGCCGAAAGCCTCAAGCGGACCGGCAGGCTCCTTCTTCTCGGCATGGGCGGCTCGCATGCCGTCGGCCGCGCGGTCGAGCCGCTTTACCGCCGCCTCGGCATCGACGCCATTGCGCTGCCGCTCTCCGAACAGCTCTGCGCGCCGCTCGTTCTCGACGGTCGAACCGTCTTCATCACCTCGCAGTCGGGCGAGAGCGCCGAGGTCCTGCGCTGGTTCGGCGAGACGGGCGGCAATGCGGAAACCTTCGGCTTCACGCTGGAGGGTGGCTCGTTCCTCGCCCGCACCGCGCCCTGTCTTGTCGGCGCGGGTGGCACGGAGCGGGCCTTCGCCGCCACACGCAGCCTGATGGTGAGCTTCGCGCTGCATCTTGCCATCCTCGGCGCGCTTGGCGAGGAGATGGGGCCGGCCATCGCCGCGCTGGAGAACCCGGCGGAACCCGCCATCGAGGAGGCGCTTGCCGCCCTTTCGGGCGTTCGCTCCGTCGTGACGTCGGGCCGGCATCTGCAGGGCCTTGCCGAAGCCATCGCGCTCGGCTTCACGGAGCTGTCGCGGGTGCCGTGCTTCTCGCTGGAAGGCGGCCAGTTGCGGCATGGGCCGATGGAGATGCTGTCGCCGGAAATGGGCGTCGTGCTCTTCCGCGGCAACGATGCGACCGCCGACCTGGTGACGGCCATGGCGGTCTCCGTGGCCGAGGCCGGCGCGAAGCTCGTCGTCTTCGACGCTTCCGGCCGTCCGGCGGTGGCGGGGGCCGCGACGATCGCCTTCCCGCCCTCGGCGGGGCTTGCCGCCATCTTCTCCATGCTGCCGACGGCGCAACGCCTGATGATCGCCTTTGCCGCCGCCCGTGTCGCCGATGCCGGAACGCCGGTGCGCTCCAGCAAGATTACCCGGAGTGAATGAGTGAGACCGCTTGCCGTCGTCGGAAACGTCAATGTCGACCTGATCATGGGGCCGGCCGCGCCCTGGCCGCAGCCGGGCACGGAGATCATCGTCGACCATGACGAGCTGCGTGTCGGCGGCTCCGCCGGCAATGCGGCGCTTGCCTGGATGGCGCTCGGCACACCCTTCGAGATCGCGGCCAGCATCGGCAGCGACCGCTTCGGTGCCTGGCTTGCGGAAGGCTTCGGCGCGCGGGCGCGGAACTGGCCGGTGCATGGCGACAGCACGACGCTTTCCGTCGGCATCACACACCCGGACGGCGAGCGCACCTTCTTCACGACGCGGGGGCACCTGCCGCTCTTCAGCCTGGAGGATGTCTTCGCGGTGCTCGACGGTTCGCGCCTTGCCGGTGGCATCGCGCTTCTGTGCGGCTCCTTCCTCACCGACCGGCTGGTGGAGGACTACGACCGCTTCTTCGACTGGGCGGACCGCCACGGCATCGCCGTCGCGCTCGATACCGGCTGGCCGCTGCACGGCTGGACGGAAAGCAACCGGGTGGCGGCGAAAGGCTGGCTGTCGCGCTGCCGCATCGCCCTCTTCAACGAGGTGGAGACGACGAGCCTTGCCGGCGTCGCCGATCCGGTGGAGGCCGGCCGCATCCTGCAGCGCGGCATGCCGAAGGACGCCATCGTCGTCGTGAAATGCGGGCCGAATGGCGCCATCGCCGTCGATGCGGATGGCGGGCTCTTGCGGGCCGAGGCCCCGCGGGTTGCGGTGGTCGACACGATCGGCGCCGGCGACGTCTTCAATGCGGCGTTCCTTGCCGCCTATGCCGGGGGCAGGGGGCTGGAAGCGAGCCTTGCGGCCGGTACGACCGTCGCCTCCACGGCGATTTCCACCCATCCGAGGCGGTATGTCCCGACCGCCGAGAAAGGACCGGCATGAGCACGCTGACCATCGAGGCCATCCGCAAGAACTACGGCGCCGTCGAGACGCTGAAGGGCATCGACATCGCGCTGGAAAGCGGCGAGTTCCTCGTGCTGCTCGGGGCGTCGGGCTGCGGCAAGTCCACGCTGCTCAACATCATCGCCGGCCTCGCCGAGCCGACGAGCGGCGATATCCGCATCGACGGCCGCTCCATCGTCGGCATGCATCCGAAGGACCGGGACATCGCCATGGTGTTCCAGTCCTATGCGCTCTATCCCAATCTCACTGTGCACCGGAACATCGGCTTCGGCCTGGAAATGCGCAAGGTGGCCAAGGCCGAGCGCGACCGGGCGGTGGTGGAAACGGCAAGGCTCCTCCAGATCGAGAATCTTCTCGAGCGCAAGCCCGGCCAGCTTTCCGGCGGCCAGCGCCAGCGCGTCGCCATCGGCCGCGCACTGGTGCGCAACCCGAAGATCTTCCTCTTCGACGAGCCGCTCTCCAACCTCGATGCCAAGCTGCGCATGGAGATGCGCACGGAGCTGAAGCGGCTGCACCAGATGACGAGGACGACCGTCGTCTATGTCACCCACGACCAGATCGAGGCGATGACGCTGGCGACGCGCATCGCCGTGATGCGGAACGGCCGCATCGAACAGCTCGACACGCCGGAAGCGATCTACGATCGGCCGGCGACGCTCTATGTCGCGACCTTCGTCGGCGCGCCGCCGATGAACCTCCTTGCCGCCACCGCCGGGCCGGACGGGGTGAAGGTCGAAGGGACGGATATCGTGCTTGCGGTTCCGGGGGTGGAAAAGCTCGCGCCGGGGCGCAAGCTGGTGCTCGGCCTGCGCCCCGAGGCCGTGAGAACCGGCGGCGAGGGGCTGCGTCTTGCCGCGCGCTGCGAGGTCGCCGAACTGACAGGGCCGGAGCGCATCGTCACCGTCACGGTTGGCGGCCAGCGCCTCGTCGCGGCGCTCCCCGCCTCCGCCCGCATCGAGGCCGGTGAGGATGTGTTCCTCACCGTCGATCCCGCCGCCCTCCACGTCTTCGACGCGGAAACGGAGCAGCGGCTCAACTGAGCCGCCGCGCGTCAGACCTCGAACACGTCCTCGAAGGATTCCGGGAAGCTCTGGCGGGCGACCCGCTCGTCGATCATCAGCATGGCCTCGTAGGAGAGCGGATCGAAATCCTTCTCCGCCGGCACGACCTCGCGGCCGAAGAGCAGGCTGAGGCGCGCGGCGTCGAGATTGCCCCGCTCGAAGGGCTCGTCGCCGAAATGATGCCAGAGGGCATGCAGGAACGCCGCGTCGATGCGGTGTTCCGCCGTGCCCGGCCGGGCGCGCCGGGGCAGCGCCTTGATGGGCGTCACGCCGCGCGGATTGGCGCGGCGGATGGTGAACTGCACGCCGGTCCCCGGCATGCCGGAGGGAAAGCCGCGGTGCTTGGTCATGTCGGGCAGGTTTGCCATGTCGATTCTTCCTACGCTCTGCCGCGCTTGTCCTCGGTCTGCGTGTCGAAGTCGGAGGCGTCGTGCCGCTCGTGCAGCTGCTCCGATGGGTCGCCGGTGAGGCGGTTGACCATGCGGCCGCGCTGCACCGCCGGGCGGGCGGCGATCTCCGCCGTCCAGCGCTGGACGTTCCTGTAGCTCTCGACTTCGAGGAACGTGCCGGCATTGCCGTACTGCTTGTTCTGCGCAAGGCTGCCGTACCAGGGCCAGATCGCCATGTCGGCGATGGTGTAGTCGGCGCCGGCCATGAAGCGGTTGTCGGCGAGATGGCGGTCCAGCACGTCGAGCTGGCGCTTGACCTCCATGGCATAGCGGTCGATCGCATATTTGATGCGGATCGGCGCATAGGCATAGAAATGGCCGAAGCCGCCGCCGAGGAAGGGGGCGGAGCCCATCTGCCAGAACAGCCAGTTGATCGCCTCGGTGCGGGCGCGCGGCTCGGCCGGCAGGAAGGCGCCGAACTTCTCGGCGAGATAGAGCAGGATCGAGGCGGATTCGAAGACGCGCAGCGGCTTGCCGCCGTCCTTCGGCGCATGGTCCATCAGCGCCGGGATCTTCGAGTTCGGATTGACGTCGACGAAGCCGGAGCCGAACTGGTCGCCATCGCCGATGCGGATGGGCCAGGCGTCGTATTCGGCGCCCGCATGCCCGGCGGCCAGAAGCTCCTCCAGCATGATCGTCACCTTCACGCCATTGGGCGTGGCGAGCGAATAGAGCTGCAGCGGGTGCTTGCCGACGGGCAGCGCCTTGTCATGCGTCGGGCCGGCGACGGGGCGGTTGATATTGGCGAAAGTGCCGCCGTTTCCCTTGTCCCAGGTCCACACTTCGGCCGGCTCGTAGCCGGCGGGGAAATTGTCGTTCGGAGATTTCTCGGTCATGCAATCCATCCTTCTGGTCGGCGGAAGCATAGCCAGTTTCGCGGCGCAAAGTCACTATGGACGGGAAAGATACGCGGGCTCTATCCCCGGCGGCGGGCCGGGACGCGAAAGGGATCGGGAGCGTGACACCCCCGATCCGGAGGCGGGGACGGTGCGGCAGGCCGCCCGTCCCGCGGGGAAGTCCCGTCAGGCCGGCAGCGGCTTGCCGGCGCGTGCCGAGCGCAGGGCGTAATAGATCACGCCCGCGATGGCGACGCCGAAGAACCAGCCGTAGACGCCCCACCAGGACGGCATGATGGAGGTCAGGCCCGGCAGGATCGACGAGAAGACGATGCCGATGCCGGCGGCGATCAGCGCGTTGACGTGCCAGCCGTTCTCGAAGCGGAACTCGCCGTCCTCGCGGTAGAGCGCCTCGACATTCACCCGGCCTTTGCGGATGAGGTAGTAGTCGACCATCATCACGCCGAAGATCGGGCCCATCGTGTTGCCGACCATGTTGACGAAATGGGCGGCCCCGCCTTCCCAGGGCGCGAACGGATAGAGCACCAGCGCGATCAGCGCCGCGATATAGCCGCCCCGCTTGAAGTCGATATGCTTCGGAAAGACGTTGGCGAAGTCGAAGGCCGGCGAAACGAAGTTGGCGACGACGTTGATGCCGAGCGTCGCCACCGCGAAGGTGAGCGCGGCGAGCAGCGCCAGGAAGATGCTGTCGAACTTGGCCGAGATCTGGTCGGGATAGAGCAGCACCTCGCCATAGACGTTATAGGCGGCGATGGTGGTGACGCCGGCGACGAGCGAGAAGAGGATCAGGTTGACCGGCAGGCCCCAGAGATTGCCGACCGTCAGCGAGCGTTCGCTCGGGCAATAGCGCGAGAAATCGCAGAAGTTGAGATAGAGCGCCGAGAAATAGGTCACCCAGATCGCGGCGACCGCCGTCAGCGCGGCGAAGGATCCCGGCGTGCCGGGCACGCCCGCATCCTTGGTCTTCTCGAGCAGCACGTCCATCGGGATCGTGTGGTTGAAGGAGAAGCCGCCGGATTTGACGACGAGATAGACGGCGAGCAGCAGCATCATGATCCAGACGGCCGGGCCGGCCCAGTCCTGGAACTTGCGCACCGTTTCCATGCCGTTCTGGATGATGAGGAGCTGCAGGCCCCAGACGATGACGTAGCAGATCAGCTCCAGCGTCGAATGGCCGAGCATGTGGCTCGACTGGTGGAACTGCAGGATGCTCTCGTTGCGGATGAGCAGTGCGACGATGGCGCCCGAGGCCGCCGCGGTCTGCGCGCCGTACCAGAAGCAGGCGACGATGGCGCGCACCAGCGCCGGGAAATTCGCGCCCCAGATGCCGAAGGAGGCACGGGCGAGAACCGGGAAGGGCACGCCCGTGCGCACGCCGGCAAGGCCGACCATGTGCATGAGCACGAAGATGACCAGCGAGCCGATGCCGATCGCGAGCAGGAAGTTGACGAAGCTGCCGCAGAAGAGAAAGAGGCTGGCGGCGAGATAGTAGCCCCAGAGGCTGTGCACGTCCGATGTCCAGACGTTGAAGATCGAGAAGGCGCCCCAGTTGCGCTTTTCGGCGGGCGCGAGGTCCTCGTTGTACAATTGCGGAGATGCACCGGGTGGTATCGTCATTGTTGTCCCCTCTTGACGTAATGAACCCTGTGCCTATGGAAAGTGATCCTACAGTCATGCCTGTGTCAATGCCGAACCGAACCGTTCGGTACTGCGGCCTTGTCCGGGCGCCTTGCGGAGATAATCCCGCAAGGGCGATAATGCAGAAATGTCAAATGCTTGGCGGCGCATTGCTCGCTTTCCTGCATGGTGTCTTCACGGAAAGCGCACAAGACTTTCAACCTTCGGTTCAAGATGAGGCGGCGAAATGCCCCGTCGTTTCATGGCGCGTTGCCTGCTGGCGCGCGCGAGTCGGTCCCTTGCCGTGGGGCTTTACCGTAGAGGAGATCGACGCTGCCGGGGTGCTGCCATGAACTCTCCATAAATTTGTCCGAATTTTCGCCGCATGGTTGTTTGGAGGGACGATGCGGGCGGACGGGAAAATTCCGGCGCCCGCGCGTGACGGGCAGGTTTCGCCTGCCGTATTTGCGCGTTTGCGGACGGGTTTTGCCGGTGCTAGGAATAGCTGTCCGCAGCAATGGAAGGAGACATCCGCAATGGGATTGTTCGATGGGCTGGGATCGGTGCTGACCGATGTATTGCAGGGCAAGGACGTGAATCTCGGGGCGGTCGCCACGCAGATGTTCGAGAACGCGGGCGGTCTCGACGGGGTTCTCGCGCAGCTGCATTCGGCGGGCCTCAGCGAACAGGTCACATCCTGGGTCGGGACCGGTGAGAATCTTCCGGTTTCTGCCGAGCAGATCCAGCAAGCCCTCTCTTCAACGCAACTTCAGAACCTGGCCAAGACATTCGGGGTCGATCTGAGCGAGGTGCCGACGCTTCTCGCGCAATATCTCCCCAAGGCGGTCGATGCCGCCACGCCGAATGGAACGCTGCCCTCCTGAGCCGGGCGGCCTTCGCAGACATCACGATTCAATCGAGGCTAAATCCATGTTCGAACGTGTCACGCTTATGGCTGCGGGAGCACTCCTGGCTTCCATGGCTTTCGTCAGCCCTGCTTCCGCTCTCACGATGAAGGAATGCAGCACCAAATATCAGGCCGCCAAGGCCGACGGCTCCGCCAAGGACGTCAAGTGGAACGATTTCCGCGCGAAGTTCTGCGGCGCGGATGCCGCCAAGGAAGACGACGCCGATAACAAGGCCGTTGCGGCGACGACCGAGAAGGAACCGGCCAAGGCGAAGATGAAGGCGCCGAAGGGCGTCAGCTTCCCGAAGGCCGTCGACAAGAAATATGCCGGTGAGACCCCGGCGAAGGGGCGTCTGAAGACCTGCGTGGACTCCTATCACGTCAACAAGGATGCCGGCACGCTCAACGACCTGAAATGGATCCAGAAGGGCGGCGGCTACTGGAGCCTTTGCAGCGCGGCCCTGAAGGCCGGCGGCTGATCGCGGTCAAGGTATCCTATCGCATGACGAAGGCCCGCCCTCCCGGCGGGCCTTTATCGTTCGGGGCGTCGAGGCTCAAGCCGCGTTCGGCCCGTCGAGGCGACGGAGCACCGCGATCTCGCTATCCTGGTACAGGGTACGCGCGAATTCCGCAAAGCCGTGCCTATGGGCAAGCCGCATCGAGGGCGCGTTCTCGGGGGCGATGATGCAGGTGACGGGTTTGCCGCGATGGGCCGCGTCGGCCCAGGCGAGCATGGCGTCCAGCGCCTCGCTGGCATAGCCGCGCCCGTGCCAGGCGGGCATCAGGCCCCAGCCGGCCTCCATCGTGCCCGCGATGCTGGGGTCCATGGCGCGGTGCATCTCATGGAAGCCGCCTTCGCCGATCAGCGCGCCCGTTGCCCGCTCCGTGATCGCCCAGAAGCCGAAGCCCATGACGGTCCACATGCCGATCTGCCGGAGAAGGCGGATCCAGCATTGCTCGCGCGTCTGCGGAACGCCGCCGATATAGCGCACGACCTCGGGCATCGCCCACATGGCGGCCATGGCGTCGAGATCGTCGGGCCGGAAGCCGCGCAGCAGCAGGCGTTCTGTTTCTACTACCGGAATGGTCGTCATTGTCCTGGAGCCGGGCGGGAGGGCGGTCGAGCGAAGGGTGCGGACCGCCTTATATCGCCCGGCCGGGCGCGCGCCAAGACTGGCGCCTTGCCTCATCGTTCAGGAGGCCGATGTCAGCCTGACATTGCCGGCATGTCCGCCGCCGCCGAAGACCTGCCGGTCGCCGAAGGAGGCGCGGAGCTGGCCATGGGGGCCGGGCAGGCCGAGTTCGGGGAAGAGCAGCTCGGAGACGCGGTAGGCCTCCTCGACATGCGGGTAGCCGGAGGCGATGACCGTGTCGATGCCGAGCGCCTGGTATTCGCGCAGGCGCGCGGCCACCGTCTTCGGCGAGCCGACGAGGGCGGTGCCCGCGCCCGAGCGCACGAGGCCGATGCCGGCCCACAGGTTGGGCGAAACCTCCAGCCTGTCGCGCCGGCCGTTGTGCAGCGCCACCATGCGCGCCTGGCCGACGGAATCGGAGTTCTTCGTCAGCGTCTCCTGCGCGGCGGCGATGGCGTCGTCGGAAAGCTTGGAGATCAGTCGGTCGGCGGCCTCCCACGCCTCCTCGTCCGTCTCGCGGACGATGAAATGCAGGCGGATGCCGAAGGAGGCTTCCCGGCCTTTCGCGGCGGCGGCCTTGCGGGCATGGGCGATCTTCCCGGCCACCTGCGCCGGCGGTTCGCCCCAGGTGAGATACTTGTCGACGAGGCCGCCGGCGAAATCGATCGCCGCATCGGAGGAGCCGCCGAAATAGATCGGCGGACGGGGCTGCTGCACCGGCGGCAGGCCGAGCTTCGCATCGATCGCCTTGATGTACTTGCCGTCGAGCGTGGAACGGCCCGTCTCGATCAGCTCGTTGAAGACCTGGAAGAATTCGGCGGCATGGTCGTAGCGCTCGTCATGCGGCAGGAAGATGCCGTCGCCGGCCAGTTCCTGCGCGCTGCCGCCCACCACGATGTTGAGGAGGAGACGGCCGTTCGACACGCGGTCGAGCGTTGCGGCAAGGCGGGCGTAATAGGCCGGCGTCGCGGTGCCGGGGCGGATCGCCACGAGGAACTTCAGCCTTTCCGTGCGGGCGGCAAGATCGGCGGCGAGCACGAAGGATTCCTCGCAGGCCGCCCCGACGGGAATGAGCACGCCGGAATAGCCGAGCCGGTCGGCGGCAACGGCGATCTCGCGCAGATAGCCCGGATCCGGCGGACGGGCGAGCTCGTCGGAACCGAGATAGGCGCCATCGCCGGAACTGGGGATGAACCAGAGGAAATCGAGGGGCTGGTCGGACTTGCTCATGCGCTGTCTTCCGGGTTGGGGAATGAGAATGCCGGTACGATAATAAATTCTATAGTTTGAGTAAGGAATTATATTCTCTTGTAGCGCCCCGGCGGGATTATTCCTTGCGCAGGGCGGGCGATGGGGCGCCTGCGGGCGGGGAGGCGGAGCCTTCCTTGCCACCCGCAAGGCGCCGCTCCAGCCAGCGGCTGTAGCGCGAGGCGCCGAAGCAGATCACGAAATAGAGGACGGCCACGACGATATAGGCCTCGTTGTAGAAGCCGAGCCATTGCGGATCGGCGGCCGAGGCGCGGGCGGCGTTGAGAAGGTCGAAGATGCCGATGACGGCGAGCAGCGAGGTCGCGAGCAGGAAGCCGATGGCAAGGTTCACCATGCCGGGGATGACGATTCGCAGCGCCTGCGGCAGAATCACCAGGCGCTGGGTGCGCCAGTAGCCGAGGCCGAGCGCCGTCGCCGCTTCGGTCTGGCCGCTGGGGATGGCCTGAAGGCCGGCGCGGATGACCTCGGCGATATAGGCGGCCCAGAACAGCGTGACCATGAGGATGGCGCGCAGCATCTTGTCGAAGGAAAGGCCGTCCGGCAGCGCCATCGGCAGGATCAGCATGGCGACATAGAGGATGGCGACCATCGGCGTGCCGCGCATCAGCTCGATATAGAGGACGGAAAAGGTGCGCAGGCCCCCGAGCATCGAGCGGCGGGCAAGCGCCAGAAGCACGGCGATGGGCGTCGCCGCGGCGAAGCACACCGCCCAGACGAAGAGCGTCACCGGCAGGCCGCCCCACTGGTTGGACGGAATGGGCGTTGTGGTGAAGGCGCCCTGCATCAGGAGCCAGCAGGCAAGGATGGTCAGCGGCCAGGCGACGAGCAGCGGCCGCCCCCAGAAGCGCGGCAGCGCGCTTGCCGAAAGGATCGCGCCGAGGAGCACGATGACCAGCGACGGCCGCCATTGCAGCTCCGGCGGATAGAAGGCGAAGAGGATGAAGCGCAGCTTCGCCGTGACGAAGGCCCAGCAGGCGCCCTCGCGGCTGCAGGCCTCCGCATTGCCGGAAAAGGTGGCGTCGAGCACCGCCCAGCGCAGGAACGGCGGCACGACCTGCGAGAGGACGAGAAGCGTCGCAAGGGTGATGAGCGTGTTGGTGCGCGTTCCGAAAAGGCCGGTGCGCAGCGCCGGCAGCAGGCGGGAGGCGGTGGCGGTCATCGTCTCGTTCCCCTCAGCGCGACGCGGCTGTTGTAGAGGTTCATCAGCGCCGAGAGGGCGAGATTGATGGTGAGGAAGGCGCCTATCAGGATGATCAGCGCCTCGAGGGACTGGCCCGTCGTGTTTGCCGTCGTGTTGACGATACTGACGAGGTCGGGAAAGCCGATGGCGACCGCAAGGCTGGAATCCTTGGTGAGGTCGAGATAGCTCGACGTCGTCAGCGGCGTGATGACGCGCAGCGCCTGCGGCAGCACGACGAGGCGGATGATCTGGCCGTCATGCAGCCCGAGCGCCCGCGCGGCCTCCCACTGGCCGGTGCCGACTGACTGGATGCCCGCCCGCACGATCTCCGCGATCAGCGCGGCGAATTTCACGACGAGGCCGGTGAGCAGCGCGGCGAATTCCGGCGAGAGATTGAGCCCGCCCCGGATGTTGAAGCCGGAGAGCGCCGGCATCTCGGCTTCCGGCCGGGCGCCGGAAAGAAGGAGGAAGGCGAGGGGCGCCGCGACGGCGAGCGCGAGTGCGGCCGATCCGGTCCGGCGCGTGAGGCGGCGGGCGGCGCGCAGGAGGAGAAGGAGCACGACGGCGGCAAGGCCGGCGATGCCGAGCGCTACGGCCAGTCCGAACGGCCCGCCCTCCAGCGAGATCGCGGGAATGTAGACGCCGCGATTGGTGAGGAAGACGGAGCCGAAGAGGGCGGCGGCCTGGCGCGGCGCCGGCAGCGCCTTGGCAAGCGCCATCCAGAAGAAGAGCTGCAGCAGGAGCGGCATGTTGCGGGTGATCTCGATGAACCAGCGCACGAGGCCGGAAAGCAGCAGGTTGCGCGAAAGCCCCGCGACGCCGACGGCGACACCGAGGATGGTCGCAAGGACGCAGCCGAGCAGCGAGACCTTCAGCGTGTTGACGAGGCCCGCGAGGATCGCGCGCAGATAGGTATCGCCGGCGCGGAAGGCGATGGGGCTTTCGCCGATCTCGAAATTGGCGGAGCTGGAAAGGAAGCCGAAGCCCGGCAGGATGCCGATGCGCGCCATCGTTTCCAGCACATTGCCGACGAAGAGCGCGCCGAGCGCGGCGATCGCGAGGAGGAAGGCGAGCTGGCCGAGCGGCCAGCCGCCCCACCAGGCGCGGATCTTCCCGAGGATGCCGGGCCGCGGAGGGCCCGGCAGGACGGTGCGGAACACGCGTGGGTCAGGGATCGGCGCATTTCCGCTCTTGCTCGAAGCACGAAAATGCTCCCTCTCCCCGTTCTTACGCAATTCCAGGCGCAACACCGCTGTTCTCTTTGCCGTATCGCTCAGCGGAACGGCGGCGAATAGAGCAGGCCGCCATCGGTCCACAGGCTGTTGTAGCCACGCTCCCAGCCGAGCGGCTTGAGGTTGCGCTCGAAGATCTCGCCGTAGTTCCCGACCGTCTTGACGATGTTGTAGGCCCATTTCGGATCGAGCCCGATCTCGTTGGCGAAGGACGGGTCGACGCCGAGGAAGCGCTGGATGGCCGGGTCTTCCGACTTCAGGAATTCATCGACATTGGCCGAGGTGATGCCCCATTCCTCGGCCTGGATCGTGGCGTTCACCGTCCAGTTGACGAGTTCCAGCCAGCGGTCGTCGCCACCGGCGATCGCCGGCGCCAGCGGCTCCTTGGAGAGGCGCTCGGGCAGCAGCACGTAATCGTCGGGCTTCTTGAGCTGGGTACGTTTGCCGACGAGGTCGGAGGAGTCCTGCGTGATCGCGTCGACGCGGCCGGATTCGAGCGCGTCGATGAACTGCCCGGTATCCTCGATGGTGACCGGCGTGAAGGACTTGCCCGTCTTGCGGAAGAAGTCGGCGACGTTCAATTCGCCCGTCGTGCCGCTCTGCGCGCCGATGGTCGCGCCGTCGAGATCGGCGGCCTTCGTCACGCCGAGGTCCTTACGAACCAGGATGCCCTGGCCGTCATAAAAGACCGTCGGGCCGAAGTGGAAGCCGAGCTTGAAGGCGCGGGTGGTCGTCACCGTCACGCCGGAAAGCAGGATGTCGAATTCGCCGCTCTGGAGGGCGGGAAGGCGCTGCTGCGGCGAGGAATTGGTGAATTCCACCTTGTCCGGGTCGCCGAAGACGGCAATGGAAAGGGCACGGCCGAAATCGACGAAGAAGCCCTGCCACTTACCGTTGCCGTCGGGGGCGAAGAAGCCGGGCGTCGTGCCGACGCCGACCTTGATCGTGCCGCGCTGGTTGATCTTGTCCAGCGTCGGGCCGGCATGGGCAAGTCCCGAAAGCATGGTGGTGGCGAGGAAAGCCGCGGCCGCTGCCGCCTGGATCGCCCGCCGGAAGGTCTTCTGCACTGTCATGTCGAAATGTCCCCATTTTCAAAAGAACCGAGCTTCTGCTCCACGAAGTTTCGCGGATGCGGAAGATATTTTCATATTATCTATAAAATTACTGTATTTAAGAAATGCCCATCCCAAATTGGAATGCCGGGGTGGAAATTGCTTCTCTAGAAAGCAGGCCGGGCGGCCGGTTTTTGACCAAGGCGGAAGAATGGCGCCGGCAGAAGGTTCTTGCGAATTTCATCAACGCCGCGGGGAATTAGCGGTTTGCTAACCATGATTTGCCACGCTGTCCCGCCTTCACCCTCCTGATGATGCCCATGCGCCCGCGATATCTGCTTCTGGCCACCGCCGTTTCCGCGGCTTTCCCTATGACGGCGCTGGCCGGAGAGGGTGATTTCTTCGTCGGGCTGGATGTGCTCGGCGGCTTTGCCCTCGGCGCCTCCAGCACCACCAACGGCGGGGCCGGCTTCGGCACGGTGGACGAGGTGCGGTTCGGCGGTGCGATAGGCGGCGGTGCCCATATCGGCTATCGGCTCGATCCGGACCTCTCGGTCTCCCTCGGCTATCAGCATATTCGCAGCAATATCAGATGGAGCGCGGATTTCCTGGTGAACCCGCCCTTCTCGGCCGGCACCTCGGATTTCAAAGGCATGGCGAGTAGCGACGTCATCCTGGGCAGCGTCGCATATGACATGCCCCTCTCCGAGGCCACCACGCTCAGGGGCACGGCCGGGCTGGGACTGACGTTCAACACCCTTTCCGGCGTGACGGAGACGGACAGGGGAACGGGGAGTTTCGTGTCCGATGTCGCGGACCATACGAAGATCGGCCCCGTCGCGCAGGTCGGCGCCGGTGTCCGGCACAGGATCGCACCCAATGCCGTGCTGGGCCTCGATGCCCTGGTTTCCTATGCGGGTGGGTTCGAGACCGGCAATACCCGTTTCGGTAATTTGGGTACGACACCCATCAATCCCTATGAGATCGATCGTGTGCTGCGCGTGAATCTCGGCGCTTCCATCCGCTTCGCGTTCTGAGGGGAGGGCCCTTCCGCTTTCCCTGAAGGGCTGTCGCAGACTTTCGCTTGCCCCGCCAGCTATCGCCGCCGCATGCCAAATCCATCGCGCCGGCCCTCGATGAAAGAATATTTCCCTTTCCGACGCCATAATAATCTATAAAATCTATAAACAAAATTAGTTGTTGCTAGGATGGTCCCATCGTCATTCGAGGGGACATCCGATGAGCCAGCAGTCCGAAACCATCCTTTCCAAGGGGCTGTCGCGCCGCGGCCTGATCAAGGCCGCCGGCGTCACGGCTGTTGCCGCCACCGCCGGCGTGATCGGCGCGCGCTCGACGCGCTATGCCATTGCCGGCAACCTCATTCCGATCAAGCTGGAATGGACCGAGGTCGCCGCCTGCCATTCTCCCGTTGGTTTCGGCCTTGCCAAGGGCATCTATGCCAGGCACGGCCTCGATGTGGAATTGTTCTACCAGGGTTCGAGCGGCCAGACGCTCATCCAGGCGCTCGCCACCCGCAAGGCCGAGGCCGGCCCCGGCCTTCTCTACGACTGGCTGAAGCCGATCGAGCAGGGCTTCGACGTGCGGCTTTTCGCCGGCTCGCATGGCGGCTGCCAGAGCATCCTCGTCAAGCCGGACTCCGATATCAAAACGCTGACCGACCTCAAGGGCAAGACCATCGGCACCTTCGACGTCATGTCGCCCTCGCGCGTCGCCTTCTCGGTCGCGCTCGCCAAGGCCGGGCTCAACCCGGAAACCGACGTCACCTGGAAGGTCTTCCCCTTCGATCTCGTCGCCGAGGGCGTGCTGAGGGGCGAGGCGGATGCCGTCGCGCATATGGATCCCTGGGCCTATTCCTACGAGAAGCAGCACGGCTTCCGCCGCGTCGCGGACACGCAGACCGGCAGCTTCAAGGATCGCGTCTGCTGCGTGCTCGGCGTCAACGGCGACTACTACGAGGCCAACAAGGACGCCATCAAGCGCGTCGCGGCGGCCAATCTCGAAATCCACCAGTACACGGCCAGGCACCCCGGCGAGGTGGCCAAGTGGTACTTCGACACGCTGAAGCCGGGCCTCTCTCTGGAGGACCTGACGGAAGTCCTCGCCGCCTTCACCTATCACGACCACTGGTTCGGCAAGGACCTCCTGAAGGAGGTGCAGATCGGCTACGAGGACCTGAAACTGACGGGCGTCATCGACGCCTCGACCGACCCCGCGGAAATCGCCGGCCGCGTCACCATCGACATCTTCGCGTGATCCCGATGAGCGCGGCGATAGAGGAAACATTCGGCGGGGCAGGGCGGGGGGCCTTCTCCCTGCCTTCCGGCAGGATCTGGCGAAACGGCCTTTACGCTGCCGGCACGTGGCTTCTCGCCGCGGCCGTCACCTATGGCCTGCCGGATGTCATCACCTGGGGTGCGACGGCGCTTTTCGCCGCGGTCACCCTTGCCGGCGCGGGGCTCTTTCTCGCGCTGTCGTTCACCGTGCACAGGCTCGGCCGCTTCGGCCGCACGCTGGTGCATTACGGGCCGTGGCTCATCGTCCTCGGCCTCTGGCTTGCGGGCTGGGAGGTGCTGACGGCCAAGCTCGGCTGGCTGCCGAAGCCGTTCTTCTCGCCGCCGCAGGGCCTGCTGCATGTCTATGTGACGGACTGGGAGCGCCTGCTCGTCTGCGTCGCCTATACCGGGCGGCTCTGGGGGCTCGGCTTCTTCTCGGGCATCCTCGCCGGCTTTGCCGGGGGCGTGGCGCTCGGCTGGTCCAAGCGCTTCGCCTATTGGGGCATGCCGCTCCTGAAACTCATCGGCCCGGTGCCGGCGAGCGCGTGGATCCCCTGCACCTTCTTCCTTTTCCCGACGACGTTCCACGCCTCGATCTTCCTCGTGGCGCTTGCCTCGGGCATTCCCGTCGCGATCCTCACGGCGGCCGGCGTCGCGCAGGTCAATCGCGCCTATTACGACGTCGCCCGCACCCTCGGCGCGGACAACCGCTTCCTCATCTTCAAGGTCGCGATCCCCGCCGCGCTGCCGAACGTCTTCGTCGGCGTCTTCATGGGGCTCTACTATTCCTTCGCCGTGCTGGTCGTCGCCGAGATGCTCGGGGCGAAGTTCGGCCTCGGCTGGTACCTCCAGTTCAACACCGCCTATTCGGCCTATGCCAATGTCTATGCCGCGCTGATCGTCATGGCGCTGATCTGCGCCGGGCTCGTGCGCCTGCTCTTCATCCTGCGCGACCAGCTCCTCGGCTGGCAGAAGGGGATCCTCTGATGTCGCTCGCTCTTGCCGAAGCCACGCCCGCAAGCAGCATCGCGCTCGATATCGAGGGCGTGACCCATCGCTACGACCTCGACGGCAGAGGCCTTGCGGTCCTCGACGATGTCAGCCTTTCCCTCGCGCCGGGCGAATTCGTCGCTCTTCTCGGCCCCTCCGGTTGCGGCAAGTCCACGCTGCTGCGCCTTGCCGCCGGGCTGGAGACGCCGACGACGGGCAGGGTGCTGGAGGACGGCCGGCCGATCGCCGCGCCGGACCCGGACCGCATCCTCGTCTTCCAGGACGCCACACTGTTTCCCTGGCGCACCGTGCGCGCCAACATCGCGACGGGCCTGGAGGCGCGCGGCCTCATCCGCGAGCGGGAATACCGCATCGACGAGGTGCTGAAGCTGGTGAAGCTGGAAGGCTTTGCCGATTTCTACCCGCACCAACTTTCCGGCGGCATGGCGCAGCGCGCCGCGCTTGCCCGGGCGCTGGTCAACGATCCGAAGCTGCTGCTGCTCGACGAGCCCTTCGGCAAGCTCGACTCGCTGACGCGGCTGAGGATGCAGAACGAGCTTCTCGATCTCTGGAAGAACGCCGGCTTCACCGCGCTCCTCGTTACGCACGACGTCGAGGAGGCGCTGCTTCTGGCCGACCGGGTGATCGTTCTGTCCGACCGGCCCGCCGCCATCGTCGCGGAGGTGCGCGTCGGCCAGCCGCATCCGCGCCGCCGGGACGATCCGGACCTCGTCGCGCTTCGCCGGTCATTGCTGGAAAAGCTGGGGATCTCCCATGACGTCTAGCACGCGCCTTTCCTACCATGCCGTCGCGCTCGCCGGCGGCGTCCTCGCGCTCCTTTCCGTCGGCTGGTGGTGGCTGATCTTCGGCAAGGTGGTCGGGAACGACTATCTCACCGTCCGGCAGGCCGTCACCTGCCTTGCGGGCACAAGTGACCTCTGCACGCTCGCCCAGGCGCTCTGCACCGAGGATCACCTCTACGGCATCCGGTGGTACGCGCCGGAAGCCTTCTGGGCCGCAGCGGCCATTCTCGTCGCGGGCGCCCTTCTGTCCATCCGTCCCTCGCGCGCCCGAGGGCGCCTCACCAAAGGAGAAGTGTCATGACGATCCATCAATCCCCCGAGGTCGCCGAACAGGATATCGTCGAGGTCCTGGCCGGAACCGCGACCTTCAAGAGCCGGCATCCCGAAACCATCGCGCTCCACGGCGGCAGCTTCCGCTTCGATCCGTCAAGCGGCGCGGTGGCCGTGCCGATCTACCAGACGAGTTCCTTCCAGCTGCCCGGCACGGACGGCGCCGACAAGCTCTTCGCGCTGGAAGCGCCCGGCCATCTCTATACCCGCGTGTCCAACCCGACGCAGGACGCCTTCGAGCAGCGCCTTGCCGAGCTTGAGGGCGGGGCGGCGGCGCTGGCGGTCTCTTCCGGCCAGGCCGCCTCGGCCTTCGCCATCCTCAATCTGGCGCGGGCCGGCGACAATATCGTCAGCGCCGCCGGCCTCTATGGCGGCACCTGGGCGCTCTTCGCCGCGACGCTGAAGAGCTTCGGCATCGAGACGCGCTTCGTCGACGCGGCGGATCCGGAAGCCTTCGAGAAGGCGACCGACGCGCGCACCCGCGCCTACTATGCCGAATCCCTGCCGAACCCGAAGCTGGAGGTCTTCCCGATCGCCGAAGTCGCGGCCATCGGCCGCCGCCACGGCATTCCTCTGATTATCGACAACACGGCCGCGCCCCTCATCATCCGGCCGCTGGAGCATGGCGCGGCGGTCGTCGTCTACTCGACCACCAAATATATTGGCGGCCACGGCACCTCCATCGGCGGCGCCATCGTCGACGGTGGCAATTTCCCCTGGGCTGACCATGCCGCGCGCCAGCCGAACCTCAACGAGCCGGATGCGAGCTATCAGGGCAGGACGTGGATCGAGAAGGCGGCGGCGATCGCCTTCCATCCCTATATCCTGCGCGCCCGCGCCGTGCTGCTGCGCGATCTCGGCGCGGCGATCAGCCCGCAGAACGCCTTCCAGTTCATCCAGGGCCTCGAAACGCTGCCGCTGCGCCTTCGCCAGCACAACGAGAACGCCGTGAAAGTGGCCGAATACCTGAAGGCCCACCCGAAGGTGGAGCGGGTGATCTTCCCGAAGTTCCAGGAGGGCGCCGCCAGGGCGCGGGCGGAGAAATACTTCAAGACCGGGCATTTCGGCGCGCTTGTCGGTTTCGAGCTGAAGGGCGGGCGGGAGGCGGGGCGCCGCTTCATCGACAGCCTCCAGCTTTTCTACCACCTCGCCAATATCGGCGATGCGCGGTCGCTGGCGATCCATCCGTCGACCACGACCCATTCGCAGCTCTCGCTGGAAGACCAGCTCGCGACGGGCGTCACGCCCGGCTATGTGCGGCTTTCCATCGGCCTCGAACATGCCGACGACCTGATCGCCGATCTTGAAAGAGCCATAGCGCTGGCCTGAAGCCGGCCGCCTGATCGGCGTGCGACCCCGGCGCTCCCTCCTCGCGCCGGGGTTTCCTCCGGCCGGTTCTTCAGAAAGAAACATCATTCCTCCTTGAAGTGCATAAAAATGATAGATTTTCTGTATTCGGCCCGCATGGCCGCTACTCTCTCCCCCAGTTCCAGGCGTGGCCGCGCGAACGGGCCGATGCAACCGGCCGCAACGGCGCGGTAATGACGCAAGGTCCAACCATTTTCTCGGGGAGAGAGCAGACATGACCATCCACACCAAGCCCGTCCACCTGCCGACGATCGATTTTTCCCGCTTCTACGGCAGCGCGGACGAGCGCGCGGCTTTCATCAAGGAGCTGACGCGCGTCCTGCACGACCACGGCTTCTTCTATCTCACCGGTCACGGCGTGCCGCAGAGCCTGATCGACGACGTGCTCGCCGCCTCCAAACGCTTCTTCGCGCTGCCGGAAGCCGACAAGCTGTCGATCGAGATGGTCAGGTCGCCGCATTTCCGCGGCTATAACCGCGCCGGCTACGAGCGCACCCGCGGCGAGCAGGACTGGCGCGAGCAGCTCGACGTCAACACCGAGGGCGAGCCGGTGGCGGACAGCGCCGAGGCGCCCTGGAACCGCCTCTATGGCCCGAACCAGTGGCCGCAGGCCCTGCCGGAGCTGAAGCCGCTGCTTCTGCGGTACCAGGCGGAAGTCACCCGCATCGGCATCGACGTGCTGAAGGCCATCGCGCTTTCCCTCGGCCAGCCGGAAAATGCCTTTGCCGACATCTACGAGCCGTCGCCGTCGCAGCTCCTGAAGATCATCCGCTATCCGGGCCGCGAGGCGGCAGGCAGCGACCAGGGCGTCGGCGCGCACAAGGACGGCGGCTTCGTCACCGTGCTACTTCAGGATACGACGCCGGGCCTGCGCATCCGCACGGAGGATGGCGTCTGGATCGATGCGCCGCCGGTGCCGGGCACCTTCGTCATCAACAGTGGCGAGCTCCTTGAGCTGGCGACGAACGGCTTCGTGCGCGCCGACGTGCATGACGTCGTCACCCCGCCGGCCGGCACGGAGCGCTTCTCGGTCGCCTTCTTCCTCGGCGCCCGCTACGACGCGACCATCCCGGTCATTCCGCTGCCGGAGGAGCTGAAGCGCGGCGAGCGCGGCGTCACCGTCGACCCGCTCAACCCGATCTTCCGGGAGGTCGGCATCAACCACCTGAAGAGCCGCCTGCGCTCGCATCCCGACGTCGCGGCGAAGCACCATCCCGACCTGCTTCACCTTCTCGAAAAACCGGCCAGGGCCTGATCCCGCCCGCGCGAAAGGAACGACCATGAGCAGCGTCACCCGGCTCGCCGAACGGCAGGAGACCGCCCACCGCATCGCCAGTGAGGACGAGGCGCTTGCCGTCGCCCGCTCGCTTGCCGCCGAATTCGAGGGCGGCGCGAGCCGGCGCGACTACGAGCGCGCGCTTCCCTTCGCCGAGCTGGACCGGCTTTCGGCCTCCGGCCTCCTCGCCATAACGGTGCCGGCGGACTATGGCGGCATCGACGTGTCGAATGCCGTCCTGGCCGAGGTGACGGCGATCCTGTCGGAGGCCGACAGCTCCATCGGCCAGATCCCGCAGAACCACTTCTACATCCTGGAAGCCCTGCGCCATGACGGCAGCGAGGCGCAGAAGCGCTTCTATTTCGGCCGCGCGCTTGCCGGCGACCGCTTCGGCAACGCGCTTTCCGAGGTCGGCACGAAGACCGTCGGCGACTACAACACACGCATTAACCCCGACGGTGCCGGCTTCCGCATCAACGGTCGGAAATTCTATTCGACCGGCGTGCTCTTTGCCCATTGGGTGGCGATCTTCGCGCTGGATGGGGAAGACCGCCTCACCATGTCCTTCGTGCCGCGCGAGACGGAAGGCATCGAGATCGTCGACGACTGGGACGGCTTCGGCCAGCGCACGACGGGCAGCGGCACGACGATCCTGCGCGACGTCTACGTGCCGGCCGATGCCGTCGTGCCGCACCAGAAGGGTTTTGAGCGACCCGGCACCATCGGCTCGGTCGGCCAGATCATCCATGCCGCCATCGATCTCGGCATCGCGCGCGCGGCGCTAAAGGAGACCATCGGCTATGTCCGCGACAAGGCGCGGCCGTGGACCGACAGCGGCGTCGAGCGCGCGGCGGACGATCCCCTGACCATCGCCCGCATCGGCGAGCTCGCCATCCGCGTCGAGGCGGCTGAGGCGACGCTGGAGCGGGCCGGGCGGAAGGTCGACCTGGCGCAGGTGAACCTCACTGCGGAAAGTGCCGTCGCGGCAACCCTCGCCGTCGCCGCCGCCAAGGTGCTGACGACGGAACTCGCCATCGATGCGGCCAACGTGCTCTTCGAACTGGCCGGCACCTCCGCCACCAAACGCGGCCTCAACCTCGAGCGCTATTGGCGCAACGCCCGCACCCACACGCTGCACGATCCGGTGCGCTGGAAATACCACGTCGTCGGCAACTATCACCTCAACGGCGTCACGCCGCCGAGAAACGGCGCGCTCTGAAATCAACCCTCGTGGTGGGGGTGGTCGCCTGGCCGCAATCCTTCGGGATTGCGGCCTTTTTTGCGTGAACGAAGGAAGAGCATGAGAAGCCTTTTGCCGGCGAGGTTGCCCCGCCCGCTGCCGTCATCCTCGGCCTTGAGCAGAGGATCCATCCGCCGGGCATGCCGGCGGATGGTGGGCTTGGGAGTGTCTAGCCTAGCTATAAAGGCTCGGCTCCGGCACGCGGCCGTTGAGCACGAAGTCGCCGACCTCGCGGGCCTTGTAGAATACCGGGTCGTGCAGCGTGTGGGTGCGCACGTTCCGCCAATAGCGGTCGAAGCGGTAATGCGAGGCCGTCGAGCGGGCACCGGTCAGTTCGAAGACGCGGGCGGTGATGTCGAGCGCGACATGGGTGGCGTTGACCTTGGCCTCATAGGCCTCGATCGCCGCCTCGCCGCGTTCGCGCGCGGTGACGGCCCGGCCGCGCGCAAGCGCTGACTGAACGGCGGTTGCGGCGGCATCGGCAAGCGCCGCTGAGGCCTTCAAGGCCGCACGGAATTCGCCGATCCGCTCGAGGATATACGGATCCTCGCTCGCCTTCTCGACGCCGGAGGTGATCCAGGGGCGCGTCGTCGTCCGCACATAGTCTGCGGCGGCTGCCAGCGCGCCCTCCGCCGTGCCGAGATAGAAGTTGACGAAGACGAGCTGGATCAGCGGCGTGTTGAACGTCGCAAGCACCGGCGGCGCGGCATCCTTGGCGGCGAGCGGCAGGAGGAAGTCGCTCTCGTAGACCGGGAAGTCGCGGAAATCGACGCTGCCGCTGTCGGAGAGCCGCTGGCCGATATTGTCCCAGTCGTCATTGGCGATGTAGCCGGGCCGGTCGGTCGGCAGGACGAGACTGGCGACCGCCTCGCCGAAGGCGGCGCTGGCATTGATGCGGTCGGAGACACGCGCGCCGGTGGAGAAGGTCTTGCGGCCGTTGAGGAGGTAATGGTCGCCGCTGCGGGTCAGCGTCAGGCCCGGATCGCGCGGATTGACGGCGGCGCCCCAGTAGAGCCGTTTTTCGACGGTCTCGGCGCCGAGGGTCCAGGCCCTGTCCGGATCGTCGGCGGCCCAGTAGACATACTGGCTGTTGACGAAGTGATAGCCGAGCAACTGGCCGATCGAGCTTTCGCCGCGCGCCAGGATGCGCACCAGCCGCAGCCCGTCCACCCAGTCGAGTCCGCCGCCGCCGATCCCGGCCGGATGCAGCGCGGTCAACAGGCCTTCCCGCTTCAGCCGGTCGATCTCCTCCAGCGGCGGCTTGCCCTCGGCATCGAGCTGCGCGCCTCGGCGGGCGAGATCGGCGGAAATCTCCTCGGCTTTCGCGAAGAGGCGGGCCCGGTCGGCTTGCGGATCGGGCTCCTTGACGAGGTGTAGGGCGGTCATGGCGGGTCTCCTGCTGTCGGTTTCCTTCCGGGCAGGCGCCACGGCAAGGAGGGGTGAAGGTTGGCGGACGGGCGTCCCGCCGCGCCGGACATATTCCCAGAGGGGCAGGACGGCCGCGAGAAAAGGCATTCCCGAAATTATTCTATATAAAAGATAGAATTTCTGTATTTAAGGAAAGCCCGCGCTATCCTCGCCTGCGAACGATGCCGTCCGGCATCCTCGCTATTCTGGAGAGACCCATGGCCCGTCCTATCCGCTTCAACGCCTTCGACATGAACTGCGTCGGCCACCAGTCGCCCGGCCTCTGGGCGCATCCGCGCGACAAGTCGTGGAAATACAAGGACCTCGACTATTGGCAGGATCTCGCGCGCACGCTGGAGCGCGGCGTCTTCGACGGCATCTTCATCGCCGACGTCATCGGTTATTATGATGTCTACAAGGGCTCCAACTATCACGCCATCCACCAGGCCGCGCAGCTCCCGGTGAACGATCCGCTGCAGCTCGCCGCCCCCATCGCGCTCGCCACCGAGCATCTCGGCATCGGCATCACGGCGTCCACCTCCTTCGAGCACCCCTATACCTTCGCCCGCCGCCTCGCGACGGCCGACCATCATTCCAAGGGCCGCGTCGGCTGGAACATCGTCACCTCCTATCTTGAGAGCGGGGCGAGGAATGTCGGGCAGGGCGGCCTGCGCCGGCACGACGATCGCTACGAGGTCGCTGCGGAATATGTCGAAGTGCTGTATAAGCTTCTGGAAGGTTCCTGGGAGGAGGGAGCGGTGGTCCGCGACGGCAAGAAGCGCATCTTTACCCATCCGGAAAAGGTTCACGAGATCGGCCACAAGGGCAGGTATTTCGAAGTGCCGGGCTATGGCCTGACGGAGCCCTCGCCGCAGCGCACGCCGGTTCTCTACCAGGCCGGCGCGTCCGGTCCCGGCAAGGCCTTCGCCGCCGCCCATGCGGAGTGCATCTTCGTCGCCGCGCCGACGAAAGCGGTGCTGAAGGCCTATGTCTCCGACATCCGCCAGCGCATCGCCGCCGCCGGCCGCGATCCGAAGAAGGTCTATATCTACACGCTCGTCACCGTCATCACCGACGAGACGGAGGAGAAGGCGCACAAGAAATTCGAGGAATACAGGAGCTATGTCTCCTATGACGGCTCGCTCACCTTCATGTCCGGCTGGAGCGGCATCGACTTCGGGCAATATGCGCCGGCGGACGTGGTGGAGAAGATCGAGACCAACGCCATCCATTCCTTCGTCGAGCACATTGCCGGCGGCGACAAGTCGTGGACCATCGAGGAGCTGGCGCAGTTCGGCGGCATCGGCGGCATGGGGCCGGTCTTCGTCGGCTCGCCGGAGCGCATCGCCGACATCCTGCAGGAGTGGGTCGAGGATACGGATGTCGACGGCTTCAACCTCGCCTATGCGGTGACGCCCGACAGCTTCGAGGACATCGTCGCCCATATCGTGCCGGAATTGCAGAGGCGCGGCGCCTATCCGACGGCCTACAGGCCGGGGACGCTTCGCGAAAAGCTCTTCGGCGAAGGGCCGTACCTGCCGAAGACCCACCCCGCCGACGGCTACCGCGACATCGAGGCGGTGAAGCGCCGCGAGGCCGAAGCGGTTCCCGCCCTCAAATCCGTCGGCGCCTGAGATGATCGTCGGCGCGATATCCGTCCCGGTCGTCGCGATCGTCGGAGGCGGCTTCACCGGCGCGGCCGTCGCCTATCATCTCGCCCGGCTGCTGCCCGAAGGCACGGCGCGGATCGTCGTCTACGAGCCGCGCGCCATGCTCGGCGGCGGTCTTGCCTATGACACGGACGAGCCGGTCCACCGCATCAACGTGCCGGCCGCGCGCATGACGCTCCTTCCCGGCGACGATACGCAT
This sequence comes from Shinella sp. 1A1, assembly GCF_055379515.1. NCBI lineage: Bacteria > Pseudomonadati > Pseudomonadota > Alphaproteobacteria > Hyphomicrobiales > Rhizobiaceae > Shinella > Shinella sp. 1A1. The sequence continues at coordinate 1,198,924 of NZ_AP039672.1, read as the reverse complement.
TTCGAGCGCTGGCTGCTCGAAACGGGCGCCCTTGCCGATGACGGCGAGGCGGTGACGAGGGACGGCCGCATCTTCGCGCGCCGCTCGGCCTTCGGGCATTATGTCGATGCCACGCTCCGGCCGCTCGTCGCCGCGGGGCGGATCGAGCACCGCCGCAGCCGCGTTCGCGCCGTGACGGCCACGGCCGGCGGATGGCGGGTCGCGGCGGCGGATGGCTCCGTCCTGAAGGCGGACTGCGTTGTGGTGGCGGCGACCCATCCAAGCCCGCAGGCGCCCGCCGTCCTCGACCGGGCGCTTGCCGGCCACCCGGCCTATATTCCCGATGCCACGGTGCCGGGCGCGCTTGCCGGTATTTCCCGCAAGGATCGCGTGCTCATCGTCGGCACGGGGCTGACCGCGGCCGACGTGATCGCCGTGCTCGATGCGGCAGGGCATGAAGGACCGATCACCGCCGTCTCGCGCCGGGGCCTGCGCTCGCGCGGGCACACCCTCCTTTCGCAGGAGCCGTTTGGCGACTTCACGACCTCTCCCGCCCGTTCGGCGCGCGAGCTTCTCCGCCGCGTCCGCCGCACGCTCGAACAGGCGGCGGGGGAGGGCATCACCTGGCATGCCGTCTTCGACAGGCTGCGCGGCGAGGGGGGCGCGATCTGGCGCGCGCTGCCCGTCGCCGAGCGCCGCCGCCTCGTCCGCTTCCTCCGGCCCTATTGGGATGTGCATCGCTTCCGCATCGCGCCGCAGGTGGAGGCCGTCATCGACCGGCGTCTTGCGGCCGGCTCGTTGCATATCCATGCGGCTTCCCTCGCCGATGCCGCGCTTCGGGCGGACGGCACGATCGCGGTGACGTTCCGGCCGCGCCGGGGCGGACGGCCGTTCGTGGAGCATTACGATACCGTGGTGGTGACGACGGGGCCGGGCCATCGCGCGATCCTGTCGAGCCAGCCGTTTCTCGAGGCGCTGGCGGCATCGGGTGCGCTGCAGCTCGATACGGTCGGCCTCGGCCTTGCGGTCGACGACGACAGCCGCGCCATCGGCACGAATGGAGAGGCCGCCGAAACGCTTTTCATCGCCGGCCCGCTGGCGCGCGGGACCTTCGGCGAGCTGATGGGATTGCCGCAGGTGACGGAGCACGCCCTCCTTGTGGCGGAGAAGGTCGCGCACCGGATGGCGGGCGCGCGCACGCCGCGCTTTTAGAGCATTTCCGAACGCAAAACCGCTTCGCACTTTTGCTGGAAATGCTCCAGACGGACGACGGCGCGGGGCGGAGCTTGCGTGGCGTTACCGGTTCTCGGCCGCCGTCTTCAGGAAGGCTTCGAACTGCTCCTGCGGCACGAAGGAGCCGCCGGTGGTCCAGACGATGTGGGTCGCCCGGTCAAGGTGGCTCTCGATCCGCTGCGCCTTGCAGAATGCCCGGCCCTGCGGATGCTTCACGATGAAGTCCGGCCCGGCGAAGCCTGCCGTCGCGGAGGGCTCGAGGCGGATATCCTGCGTTTCGTGGGCCAGCAGGAGCCAGCGGAAGAGCGAAGCGTCGTCGACCGTGAAGACGCCGGCGAGCATATCGCGCATCACCGTCGCCACGAAGGCGGACATGCGGGCGACCGCCATGCCGTCGGCTTCCGTGACATTGGTGAGGCCGACGTCGTAGACGGAAACGAGGTCCTTCGCGCCGCTCATCATGTGGACGAGCGCGCAGGGCGACTGCACCGGCTCGACGAAGAAGCAATGGACGTTGTCGCCGAAGATACGCTTGGCGCCATAGGCAACGCCCCCCGGTGCGCCGCCGATGCCGCAGGGCAAGTAGAGGAAGAGCGGATGCTCCGCATCGACCGTTACGTCCGCATCGGCAAGCTGCGCGGCGAGCTCCGAGGCGGCGGCGCTATAGCCAAGGAAGAGGCGGCGGGACTGCTCGTCGTCGACGAAATAGATGGTCGGGTCGCTCTCGGCGACGTCGCGGGCCTTTTCAACCGCCGTCGTATAATCCGCCTCGTGCTGGACGACCTCGACGCCGAGTTTCCTCAGGCGCTCGACCTTCCAGGCTTTCGCGTCGGAAGACATGTGGACCGTCGCCTTGAAGCCGAGGGCACGGGCGGCGATGCCGACGCTGAGGCCGAGATTGCCGGTGCTGCCGACGGCGATGGTGTAGCGGGAGAAGAAGGCTTTCGCATCCGGCCCGGCAAGCGTGCGGATGTCGTCACCGTCCTTCAGCAGCCCCTCGCGCTTCGCCAGTTCCTCGGCATAGACGAAGACCTCGTAGACGCCGCCGCGGGCCTTGATGGATCCGGCGACCGGCAGGGCATTGTCCGCCTTGACGAAGACCCGGCCGAACTCCGGGTCGCCATAGCCGAGGCCGTCCCGCAGCGCCTTCAGCTCGATCAGCTCGGAGCGGATCGCGCCGGAGGCCGCCGCCAGTTCGGGAAAGCAGGTCTCAAGCAGCGGCGCGAGGCGCTTCCAGTTCGCTTCCGCCGCATCCACGTCACTGGGGTCGAGCGGCAGCGACGCGTCGGCGATCGCATTGTCTCGGTAGCGCGGATTGGTCCAGAGCGTCGGGCGGGCGGCAAGCACGTCCGCGCGGGCGGGATCGTTCGGCAGTTCAATCGTCATGTCGGCTTCCTGTCTGAAGCGGCCGCTTCGGCAACAAAGAGGGCGTGTCCGGTTTCCCGCACCTTGCGCCGTCACGCAAGGGCGATGACGGCCTCGATCTCGACCTTCGCGCCTTTCGGAAGGGCGCTCACTTCATAGCAGGCGCGCGCCGGATAGGGTTTCGAGAAGAAGCCGGCATAGACGGCGTTGATGTCGGCGAACTTGCCGAGGTCGGTCAGGAGCACGGTGGTCTTGACGGTATTGGCAAGGCTGGTGCCGGCGGCGGCCGCGATGGCAGCGAGGTTCTTCAGGCACTGCTCGGCCTGGGCAATTGCATCGTCCGAATTGAACTCGCCCGTCGCCGGGTCGATCGGCAGCTGGCCGGAGACGAAGAGCAGGTCGCCGACCTTGATCGCCTGCGAGAACGGGCCGACGGCGCCCGGGGCGTCGGTGGTGTGAATTTCCTGGATCATGGCATGTTCTCCAATGTCGGATGCGGGCCTCAGCCCATGCGCTCGGAGGCGTAGGAGCCGGGCGAGGGCGGGAAGACGATGGTCCTGTTGCCGTTCATGAAGACGCGGCCGTGGATATGGGCGTGGATGGCTCGGGCGAGCACCTGGCTCTCCACGTCGCGGCCGAGGCTGACATAGTCGTCGGCGCTCTGGGCATGCGTCACGCGCACGGTGTCCTGCTCGATGATCGGGCCTTCGTCGAGGTCGGCGGTGACATAGTGCGATGTCGCGCCGATCAGCTTCACGCCGCGCTCGAAGGCCTGCTTGTAGGGGTTCGCACCCTTGAAGGAGGGCAGGAACGAGTGATGGATGTTGATGATCCGGCCCGACATCTTCCTGCACATCTCGTCGGAGAGCACCTGCATGTAGCGGGCGAGCACGATCAGCTCGGCGCCCGTCTCCTCGACGATGCGCATCTGCTCGGCCTCGGCCTCCGGCTTGTTTTCCTTCGTCACCTTGATGTGGTGGAAGGGGATATCGTGGTTCACCACGACCTTCTGGTAATCGAAATGGTTCGAGATGACGCCGACGATGTCGATGGGCAGCGCCCCGATGCGCCAGCGGTAGAGCAGGTCGTTGAGGCAATGGCCGAAGCGCGACACCATGAGGATGACCTTGCGCTTGGTCGTCTCGTCGAAGAATTCGGCGTCGGCCTCATAGGTCGCGGCTATCTCGGCAAAGCCTTCGCGCAACTCCTCCAGCGTGCGGCCTTCCTCGGACTGGAAGCTGACGCGCATGAAATAGCGGCCCGTGCTCTTGTCGTCGAACTGGGCGCTGTCGGAGATGTTGCAGCCGTTGGCGGAGAGATAGGTCGCGATGGCGGCGGTCACGCCCCGGATGGAGGGGCAGGCGACGCGCAGGGCATAGCGGTTGGAAAGAGCGGACATTGGCGATCCTTTCGGGTCGATCAGTCGATGGTGACGGAATGCTGGCGGCGGAAGGCCGTGAGCGTATTGGAGAGGAGGCACGCGATGGTCATCGGGCCGACGCCGCCCGGAACCGGCGTGATCGCGCCGGCATGGCGGGCTTCCTCGAAGGCGACGTCGCCGACGATGCGCGACTTGCCGTCGATCTCCACGCGGTTGATGCCGACGTCGATGACCACGGCCCCCGGCTTGATCCAGTCGCCGCGCACGAGGCCCGGACGGCCGACGGCGACGACGAGGATATCGGCGGCGCGGCAGAGTTCCGGCGTGTTCTTCGTGCGCGAATGGGCGATGGTCACCGTGCAGTTTTCCGAAAGCAGGAGCTGCGCCATCGGCTTGCCGACGATGTTGGACTTGCCGATCACCACGGCATGAAGGCCGGAGAGGTTGCCGCCGAGGCGGTCCTTCAACAGCATCAGGCAGCCGAGCGGCGTGCAGGGCACCAGCGCCGGCTGGCCGGTGGAAAGCCGGCCGGCATTGGAAATGTGGAAACCGTCGACATCCTTGTCGGGATTGATGCCCTGGATGACGGCGTTCGCATCGAGATGGGCGGGCAGCGGAAGCTGCACGAGGATGCCGTGCACGGCGGGATCGACGTTCAGCCGGCCGATCAGCGCCATCAGCTCGTCCTGCGTCGTATCGGCCGCAAGCTCGTGCTTGAAGGAATTCATGCCGGCGGCGACCGTCTGGCGGTGCTTCGAGCCGACATAGACGGCGCTTGCGGGATCGGAGCCGACGAGGACCACGGCAAGGCCGGGGACGGCGCCGGTCGTTTCCTTCAGCTTGGCGACCTTCGCCGCCACGTCTTCCAAGAGGCCGGCCGCGAAGGCCTTGCCGTCGATGATCGCACCGGCGGCAATTCTATCCATTCCCATGACGTTCCCTTTCGCATCTTCCAAGGCCCGGTCATGGGCCGGCAAGAGCGCCGCGCTTGCGGCGCGGCACTCCACTGCGGTTGTGAGAAGCCGCGCCTAGTGAGCGTAGACCGGGAAGGCGGCGGTGAGTTCCGCGACCTTGGCCTTGGCACCCGGAACGACGTCGTCGGCCTTGCCGGCGGCTTCCGCCTCGATGAGGTCGGCGATGATGTTGCCGAGCGTGCGGAACTCGTCTTCCTTCATGCCGCGGGTGGTGGCCGCCGAAACGCCGAGGCGCATGCCGACCCATTCCGGCGGACGCGGGCTGTCGTTCGGGATCGGGTTCTTGTTGGCGGTGATGTTGGCGCGGGCGAGGAGGTCTTCCGCCTGCTTGCCGATCAGGCCCTTGCTCGACAGGTCGACCAGCACGATGTGGGTGTCCGTGCCGCCGGAGACGATGCGCACGCCGCGGGCGATCAGGGTTTCGGCGAGCGCGCGGGCGTTTGCCTTGACCTGTGCGGCGTAGACCTTGAAGTCGTCGCGCAGCGCTTCGCCGAGGCAGACGGCCTTGGCGGCGAGCACGTTGCTGTGCAGCGAACCCTGGACGCCCGGGAAGACGGCGGCCTGCAGCTTCTTGAACCAGGCTTCGTTGTTGGTGAGGATCAGGCCGCCGCGCGGGCCGCGCAGCGTCTTGGTGGTCGTGCAGGTGACGATGTCGGCATGCGGGAAGGGCGAGGGATGCTGGCCGCCCGCCACGAGGCCGGCGATATGCGCCATGTCGACGAGGAACCAGGCGCCGACCTTCTTGGCGATCTTGCCCATGCGCTCGAAATCGAGCTCGCGCGGATAGGCCGAGCCGCCGGTGATCAGCAGCGTCGGGCGGACCTCCTCGGCGATGCGCTCCAGCTCGTCATAGTCGATGACTTCGGTTTCCGGATTCACATTGTAATTGTGCGATTCGAACCAGCGGCCCGAAAGGTTGCCCTTCATGCCGTGCGAAAGATGGCCGCCGGCGGCGAGGTCGAGCGAGAGAACCTTGTCGCCCGGCTTCAGCAGCAGGAAGAAGACGGCGAGGTTCGCCTGCGTACCCGAATGGGGCTGCACGTTGGCATAGGCGCAGCCGAAGAGTTCCTTGGCGCGGTCGATGGCCGCCTGCTCGACGACGTCGACGAACTGGCCGCCGCCGTGGAAGCGGTTGCCCGGATAGCCTTCCAGCGTCTTGTTGGTCATCTCGTGGCCGAGGGCGTCGAGCACGGCGCGGCTGACGATGTTCTCGGACGCGATGAGCTCGATCTGGTCCTGCTGGCGCTTGCGTTCGTTGTCGAGCGCCTGTGCGACGAGCGGGTCGCGCTCGTGGACGGGCGTGTTGAAATAGGCTTTCGTCTGTTCGGTCATGACCTGTCTCCGCGGAAGGGTATGAGGGCTTGGAGAAAGGCTAGCGATGGCTTCGATCCAGAAAAAGTTAATAATATTTGCACATGCGTTCTGATCTGCTAATCATTTCCGTAACGATTGGAGGAGGAGAGAATGGACCTTGCCCGCCTGCGCGCGCTGCGCGAACTGTCGATCCGCAAGACCATGGCGGCCGTGGCCGAGGCGCTCTACGTCTCGCCGTCCGCCGTCTCGCAGCAGATCGCGCTTCTGGAACAGGAGGTGGGGATCGACCTCATCGAGCGGCGCGGTCGCGGCGTCGAGCTGACGCCGGCCGGCAAGCAGCTCGTCGAGCGGGCGGAGCGCATCCTCATCGAGCTCGAATCGGCCCGCGCCGACATCGCGGAACTGAAGAAGGTGATTGCCGGCGAGCTGCGGGTGGCGGCCTTTCCCTCCGTCGCCGCGGCGGTGGTGGCGGGCGCCATCCATGAGCTGCACCGCCTCCACCCGCATCTGACGGTGCAGTTCGACGAGATGGAGCCGGCCGAAAGCCTCGCGGCGCTTCGAAGCTGGCAGACGGATATCGCCATCATCGACGACCTCAATGTCCCCGCCGGCGCGCTCGATCCCAATATCGAGACGATCCCGCTGATGGAGGACGTCTTCAACGTCATGGTCTCGCAGACCCATCCGCTCGCCGAGCAGCCGACGGTGATGCTGCACCAGCTTCGCGACGAGCGCTGGGCGCTCGATACAGCCTCCTCCGCCTATAATCGCATGATCACCGACGCCTGCCAGGATGCCGGCTTCACGCCCAATATCATCGCCCGCTGCAAGGGCTTCGAGGTGACGATCGCGCTGATCCGCGAGGGCTACGGCATCTCGATCCTGCCGGGCCTTCGCGCGAGCTACGACCTGGAGGATGTCTGGGTGTGCAAGGTGGAGCCGGAGATCCGCCGCAAGATCTCGCTCGCCTTCCGCAAGGGGGAAAAGCGCAGCCCCGCCGTGCAGGCCTTCATCGCCGAGGTGAATGCCCGGATCGATTCCCGCCGCCGCCTGCCGACCGGCAAGGGCGAGCCGAAGATCGGCCTTGGCGCAACGCCCGTGGAGGCCGCCGGCGGCTGAGTTCGATCAATTTTGCTAAAGAGTACGTAAAGCAGAATTAAGTAGACCTGAATAAACCCTGTTCATATCGTTCATTTGTCGATTGATATGGGTTCGTAATCTGGATACCAGACGGCGGACTTAGGCCAATGGCGGGAACAATCGCTGCAGAACGGCAAGAGCCGCTGTTGCCTATCGCCCAAATCAGATCTCGGCAAGAGAACAGGGCTGCGCACCGGGGTGCGAGCCGTCGCGATATTCACAGGGGAATGCAATGAAACTGATGAAGCTCCTCACGGCCGGCGTGTTTGCCGGTCTTGCCTTTACCGCAGGTCAGGCGTCGGCCTCCGTCCTCGATACCGTCAAGCAGCGCGGCACGCTGAACTGCGGCACCGACAACACGGCTCCCGGTTTCGGCTACCTGAACACCACGACCGGCCAGCTGGAAGGCCTCGACGTGGACTTCTGCCGCGCCGTCGCGGCCGCCGTTCTCGGCGATGCCTCGAAGGTCAAGTTCGTCACCGTCACGGACAAGAGCCGCTTCGACGCGGTGCTGACCAACCAGGTCGACGTCGTCTTCGCCCACACCACCATCAAGCCGGCGCGCGAATCCTCGATCGCCATCGACTTCCTGCCGATCAACTTCTACGACGGCACGGGCATCATGGTGAAGACGGATTCCGGCGTTAAGGAGTTCGCCGATCTCGACGGCGCCACCTTCTGCACGACACAGGGCTCGGTGACCGAGACGGTCCTCACCAGCGCCTTCAAGGCGCGCGGCTGGGAAGGCTCCAAGGTTCTCACCTACGAAAACCTCGAAAAGCTGTTCGCCGCCCTCAATTCCGGCCGCTGCAACGCGATGAGCACGGACAAGTCCGCACTCGCCGCCTGGGCCGGCAACTCGCCGAAGCCGGCCGATTACCTGATCCTGCCCGACACGCTCGACAAGTCGCCCTTCGGCGGTTTCGTCGCGGCGAACGATTCCAAGTGGCGCAACGCGCTGCGCTGGGTCACCTACGGCCTGTTCCAGGCTGAGGAGTCCGAGATCACCCAGGCCAATCTCGAAGAGAAGCTGAAGAGCGAAGATCCCTTCGTCCAGAAGTTCCTCGGCGTCGGCGGCGGTTACGGCAAGGACTTCGGCCTGTCCGACGACTTCGTCATGCAGGCGATCAAGGCCGTCGGCAATTACGGCGAGATCTACGACCGCAACCTCGGCCCGAACACCAAGATGTTCCTCGACCGCAAGGGCACGCCGAACGCCCAGTGGTCGCAGGGCGGCTCGATCTACTCGCCCCTCTGGAACTGATCCTTTCATGACCGGACCGGGGCGGCATTCCGCCCCGGTCCCTCCTTCGGCTCTGGTATCTCGATATGACTGTGCACCAAGCGAACGCGGCCGGAGTTCCGGCCGACGACGATCTTCTGGCCCGCCGCCGGCGCAACCGGATCCGGTATGACGCCATCCAGTTCGCCGTCATCGCGGCTGCTGTCGTCCTGGTGGTTCTCTTCGGCTATGCCGTGAAGGAAGGGCTTGCCCGCCACGGCATCAAGTTCAGCTTCTCGTTCCTGTGGGACGCCGCCGGCTTCGACATCAGCGAAGGCAAGACCTTCGTCTTCGACGGCAGCTTCTGGCCGGGCCTGACGGACTTCACGTCGGATCGCCTGATCGCGCAGGCCTTCATTACGGGCATCTTCAATACGATCAAGGTGGGGATACTCGCCATCATCCTCAGCACCGTGCTCGGCACGCTGCTCGGCGTCGGCCGGCTCTCGACCAACTGGGTGGTGCGCAACCTCTCCTTCTGGTGCGTGGAGTTCGTGCGCAACACGCCGCTGCTGATCCAGCTCGTCTTCTGGTATTTCGCCGTCGTCCTGCATTTCCCGCCGATTGCCGCGGCCGCCAAGTTCTACGGCGTCGTCATCAGCCAGCAGGGCCTCTATTTCCCCGCGCCCGCGTGGCAGGGCGGCTCCTCGCCGCTCGCCCTCGGCGCAGCCATCCTCTTCTGGGCGGCCGTGCTCGGCCTGATCTTCATCCGGCAGAAGAAGGCGCGCTGGATGTGCGCCGGCGCGGCCGTCGTTCTTGCCGGCGTCATGTTCGCGACCGGCGTGCTGGGCCTCGACGTTCCCGTCACCTCGAAGTTCCAGGCGCGCGGTGGCACCAGCATGAGCCCGGAAATGGCCGCGCTGCTGCTCGCCATCGTCTTCAACAGCGCCTCCTACATCGCGGAGATCGTGCGCGGCGCCATCGACGCTCTGCCGAAAGGCCAGTGGGAGGCAGCCGCCTCGCTCAGCCTTACCCGCCGCGATACGGTCAACGATATCATCCTGCCGCAGGTCTTCCGCGTCGTGCTGCCGTCCTTCGGCAACCAGTATATCAGCCTGACGAAGAACACGGCGCTCGGTATCGCCATCGGCTATCCCGAACTCTTCAATATCTACGGCACCATCGCCAACCAGACCGGCCACAGCCTCGAGGGCATCGTGATCGTCATGGTGTCCTACCTGATCCTGAGCTGGGCCATCAGCGCCGCCGTCGACTTTGCCGACCGCCGCATGAGCAAACGCGGAGCCTCGCGATGATCGCAAAATCTCTCAAATGGTCGCGGCACAACCTGTTCGGCAAGCCGTTCGACGCCCTCCTGTCCCTGACGGTCATTCCCGGCGTCCTCTGGCTCCTCTGGCAGATCGCCAGCTGGGCGCTGACGGTGGCGCGGTGGGATATCATTCCGCAGAGCCTGCGCGTCCTGATGATCGGCATCTTCCCGGCCGATCAGATCTGGCGCACCTGGGTGGCGGTGATGATCATCGCCGTCCTTCTGGGCGCGGCGCTCGGCTGCGTCTTCGCCTTCCGCATGCGCCATGCCGGCGGCCTTCTCGCCGTCATTGCGGCTTCGCTCGTCCTCACCGGGACGGAGAACCCCGCCAACGTTGCGCTGGTCGCAGCGACCGTCGCGCTCTTTGCCCTCGGCTGGGCGGCGAGCTCCGGTCTTCCGGCCGTCCGCAGGGTCCTGGTGCCGGCCAGCTTCGTCGGCCTGATCGCGATCTTCGCCGTCATGGCGCCGCCCGGCGCCGGCCTCTGGGGCGGCCTGCTGCTCAGCATCCTTCTGACGCTCGTCACCTCGATCGTCACGCTGCCGCTCGGCATCCTGCTCGCCTTCGGCCGCCGCAGCCGCTTTTCCAGCGTCCGCTGGATCTCGACCGCCTATATCGAGGTCATGCGCTCCGTGCCGCTCATCATGGTCGTCTACTGGATCTGGATCCTGATGCCCGTGCTGACGCCGCAGCTCAACCTTGCCGACGTGGTGCGCGGCATGATCGGCTTCACGCTGTTCTATTCCGCCTATGTCGCCGAATATGTGCGCAGCGGCCTGCAGGCCGTGCCGCGCGGCCAGACGGAAGCCGCCCGTTCGCTCGGCATGAGCGAGTTCGACATCAACCGCTCGATCGTCCTGCCGCAGGCCCTTCGCGTTGTGGTGCCGCCGCTCGTCGGCAACGTGCTCGACATCTTCAACACCGCGCCGCTGGTCTTCATCATCGGCCTTACCGATTTCCTGCGCGCCGGCCAGATGATCCTCGCCAATCCGCAATATGGCGACCGCACCTATGAAGTCTATTCGTTCCTGTTCCTGACCTATTTCCTCGTCGGATCCCTGATCACCTTCGTCGCCCGGAAGCTCGAAAAGCACCTTGCGCGAGGCACCCGATGAGCGAAACGAACAATGCCGGAGGCCGCTCCATGAGCACCATCGTCGAAATGAAGAACCTCAACAAGTTCTACGGTAGCCACCACGTCCTCAAGGGCATCGACCTTGCCGTCACGCGCGGCGAGGTGGTGGTGGTGATCGGCGCCAGCGGCTCGGGCAAGTCCACGCTGATCCGCTGCGTCAACGGCCTCGAAATGTACCAGAACGGCAGCCTCGTCGTCGACGGCTACCATGTGCCGGTCGAGGAAGACCGCCTGCTCGGCGGCGAGCGCGAGCTTGCGGCCATCCGCAAGGGCGTCGGCATGGTGTTCCAGCAGTTCAACCTCTTCCCGCACAAGACGGTGGTGGAGAACATCACCATCGCGCCGATGCGCGTGCATAAGAAGTCGAAGGCCGAGGCCGAGGCGACCGCCCTCAAGCTGCTCGACCGCGTCGGCCTCAAGGCCCATGCGCACAAATATCCCGGCCAGCTCTCCGGCGGCCAGCAGCAGCGCGTGGCGATTGCCCGCTCGCTGGCGATGGAGCCGCACCTGATGCTGTTCGATGAGCCGACCTCGGCGCTCGACCCGGAAATGATCGGCGAAGTGCTCGACGTCATGCGTGAGCTTGCCGCCGACGGCATGACGATGATGATCGTGACGCACGAAATGGGCTTCGCCCGCGAAGTCGCCGACCGTATCGTCTATATCGACCAGGGCTCGATCCTGGAGATCGGCAAGCCGGACGAGTTCTTCGACAACCCGCAGAATGAGCGCGCGCGCTCCTTCCTCGCCCGCGTGCTCAAGCACTAAAGGGCATTTAGCCCGACATGTTGCGCCGATCCCGGGAAGCCCCGGGGTCGGCGTCGTCGTTTGGGGGAATGATCAGCCGATGGCCGGGTTGCGGCCGAAGGACAGGAGCTCGCGCGTATAGGCCTCGGCGGGCGCGTGGATCACGTCCTCGGTCCGGCCGAACTCGACGACGTCGCCGCGCCGCATGACGAGGAGCGTATCGGAGATATGCGCGACGACCTTCAGGTTGTGCGTGACGAAGAGCATGGAAAGGCCACGGCTTTCCTTGAGGTCCGAGAGCAGGTTGAGGATCTGCGCCTGCACGGAGACGTCGAGCGCCGAGGTCGGCTCGTCGAGGATGAGGAGGCCGGGCTCCAGCGCCAGCGCGCGGGCGATGGCGACGCGCTGCGCCTGTCCGCCGGAAAGCTCGCGGGCACGCCTTGCGAGGAAGTCGGCCGGAAGGCCGCAGTCGGAGAGGAGGCTTGCGATCTTCTCGCGCATGGCCGCGCCCTGCCGCCGGCCGGCCGCCAGCATGGGTTCGGCGAGGATTTCCTCGATGGTGAGCCGCGGGCTCAGCGACAGGAAGGGGTTCTGCGAGACGACGCCGATCTTCTGGCGCGCCTTTCGAAGCGCGTCGCCTTTCAGCGCCAGCCAGTCCTGCCCGTCGAGCCGGATCGCGCCGCTTTCGACCGGCAGAAGCCGCAGGATGGCGCGCAGCAGGCTCGTCTTGCCGGAGCCGCTTTCCCCGACGATACCGAGCGTCGCGCCCCTTTCGAGGCGAAAGCTCGCGCCGTTGACGGCGGGCTTCGGCCGCGCGGCGAAGAGACCGGCGCGGTAGCGGATGACGAGCGTTTCGACGTCGAGCATCGGGGTCATGCTGCGTCCTCCGGCAGGTGGCACAGCCAGCGATGGGCATAGCGGCGGCGCTCGGGCGGCGGCTCGGCGCTGCAGACGGGCATGGCCTGCGGACAGCGCGGCGCGAAGGCGCAGCCGGTGATGGCCGAGCGTGGCGGCGGGATCGAGCCCTCGATGGCGGCGAGGCGCGCGCCGTGCGGTCCCGCATCGGGAAGGGCGGCGAGGAGCGCGCGGGTATAGGGATGCCCGGGACTTTGCAGCACGGCGGCGACCGGCCCGGTCTCGACTGAGCGGCCGGCATAGAGCACGGTCGCCCGGTCGCAGGCCTCTGCGATCACGTCCATGTCGTGGGTGATCATCAATACGGTCAGGCCGCGCTCGGCGACGAGCTTGCGCAGGAGCGCCAGCACCTGCGCGCCGACCGAGACGTCGAGCGCCGTCGTCGGCTCGTCGGCGATCAGGAAGTCCGCGCCGGTGGCGAGCGCCTGTGCGATGACGACGCGCTGCTGCATGCCGCCCGAGAGCTGGTGCGGATAGCTCTTCAGCACTCTTTCCGGGTCGGGAAGGCCGGTCGCGGCCAGAAGCGATAGGGCTTCCGCGCGGCGGGCCTGCCGGGACATGTCGCGATGGGCGCGGATCACGTCGTCGAGCTGGCGGGCGATGGAGAGCACCGGATTGAGCGCGGCGGCGGGGTCCTGCGAGATGAGGCCGATGCGCCGGCCGCGCAGGCGCGCCGCATTTTCGCGAAGGTCCTCGCCGTCGAAATGGAAGCGCTCGGCGGTAATGCGCGCGCCCTTCGGCACGAGGCCGAGCGCCGCCATGCCGGTCATGGTCTTGCCGCAGCCGGATTCGCCGATGACGCCGTGGATTTCGCCGCGCTCGATCTCAAGGCTGACGGAGCGCACGGCATGGACGTCGCCGTCCGGCGTCGGGATGCTGACGGAAAGGTCGCGGACATCAAGCAGAGGCACGGGCGGCACCTCCCTTGCGCTCGCGCAGCGCGTCGCCGAGCACGCTGAAGGCGAGCGCCACGATGAAGATCGTCATGCCGGGCATGGCCGAATACCACCAGCGCGCGGGGAAGAACTTGCGCCCGGCATCGACCATCTGGCCCCAGTCGGCGGTCGGCGGCAGGACGCCGAGGCCGAGGAAGGAGAGGGCGGCGGCCGTCAGCAGCGCCGGGCCGACGTCGAGCGCGGCCTGGACGGTCAGCGGCCGGCCCGTCGCGGGCAGGATGTGCCTTATGATGATGCGCGGATGCGAGACGCCGGCAAGGCGCGCGGCCTCGACATAGGGCTGGTCGCGCAGCACCAGCACTTCCGCGCGGGCAAGGCGGGCATACCAGGGCCACCAGGTGACGGCGACGGCGATGATGCTGTTGAGGAAGCCCGGCCCGAGCGCAGCGGCCATCAGGACGGCGAGAAGCAGGGCGGGGAAGGCGAGGAAGACATCCGTACCGCGCATCAACGCCTCGTCGATCCAGCCGCCGAAATAGCCGGCGGCTAGCCCGACCGGCAGGCCGATGAGCAGCGAGAAGGCGACGATCAGCACGCCGTTGGTCAGCGAGACGCGGGTGCCGTAGATGATGCGGCTGAGGATGTCGCGGCCGAGATGGTCCGTGCCGAGCCAGTATTCCGCCGAGGGCGGGCGCAGCTTGGCGATGACGTTCGGCGCGCCGGCGCCCTGCGCCGGATAGGGCGCGATCCACGGTGCGAGGATCGCGGCGGCGACGAAGAGGAGGACGATTGCGAGGGCGATGGTGCCCGGCCAGCCGAGGCGTTGAACGAAACGTGTCATGAGAGCGCCACCCGTGGGTCGACCAGGGCCTGGGCGATGTCGATAAGGAGGTTCATCACGACATAGCAGATCGTCACCACCATGGTGACGGCGGCGATGACCGGGAAGTCCTTGGCGAGGATCGCTTCGGAGACATAGCGGCCGAGGCCCGGCCAGGCGAAGATGATCTCGACCAGCACCGCCCCGGTCAGCGCATAGGCGAAGGAGAGGCCGATCACCGTCAGCGCCGGCCCCATGGCGTTCGGCAGCGCGTGGCCGAAGAGGATGCGCGGCTCGGAAAGGCCGAGCGCGCGGGCGGCGACGACGTGGCGGCGCTCCAGGATCTCGATCATCGCCGAGCGCGTCAGCCGCATGGCGACGCCGGCGGGATAGGAAGCGAGCGTCAGGGCCGGGAGGATCAGGTGGGCCAGCGCATTGCCGAAGACGTCGGCGCGCCCGGCGAGGATCGCATCGATGAGGTTGAAGCCGGTCACCATCTGCAACGGCGCGGCAATGGCGATCTCGCGGGACAGGCGTCCGGAGAGCGGCAGGATGCCGAGCCATTGCGCGAAGACAAGCTGCAGCAGCATCGCCAGGAAGAAGGTCGGCATGGCGACGGCCGCGATCGAGCCGAGGCTGCCGAGCCGATCCGGCCACCGGCCCTGCCGCGCGGCGGCGGCGACACCGAGCGGAATGCCGATGAGAAGGGCAAGGCCGGTGGAGAAGACCGCGAGCTCCAGCGTCGCCGGAAGATAGGCCCGAAGGTCTTCCGCGATCAGCCGGCGCGACTTGTAGGAGACGCCGAAATCGCCGGAGGCCATGGCCGAGGCGAAGGTCGCGAAACGGGCGGGAAGCGGCGCGTCGAGATTGAGTTCCTGACGCGCCTTCTCGATCTGCTCGGCCGTCGGGCGGGGGCCGGCATAGAGCGCTGCGGGGTCCGAGGGAACCACCTGCGCCACGATGAAGACCAGAAAGGTCACCCCCACCACCACGAAGGCGGAGAGGATCATGCGGCGCAGGATGTAGCGGAGAAGTTCCATCGGACCGCCGTAAGCCTTACCGGCTCAGTTTGTTGACGAAGTTGACGTGCCCGTAGGCCGGGTTGTCGACATAACCCTTCACGTCCGCGCGGATGACGTGGATGTTGGGCTGGTCCAGCATGAACACGGCCGCAGCGTCCTCGATGATCTTGCGCTGCGCCTCGATGAACAGGGCTTCCGCGCGGGCGCGGTCGGTGCCGGAAAGTTTCGCCGCTTCGTCGATCTTCGCATCCACATCGGCGTTTGAGTAGTAGCCGAGGTTGAAGTTGGGCTTCTCCTCGCTGTGGAACAGATTGAAGAGGAAGTCGTAGGGCGTGACGAAGGTCGGCCACCAGAACATGACGAAGATGTCCTGCGCGGCTTCCGGGTTCGACTTGCCGAGCTGCCACTGGGCCTCCCAGGCCATCGGCTGCAGCGTCAGCGTGATGCCGAGGGTTTCGAGATTGGCCTTCCAGAGTTCACCGGCGACGGCTTCGAGCGCCTGTGAGGTGGAATAGGTCATGGTAAGTTCGAGGCCCGGCTCGATGCCTTCCTCGGCCAGCAGCGCCTTGGCGGCCTCGAGGTCGGTCTTCGGAACCGGCGCGTCCGCGTCGTGGCCCCAGATGCCGGCCGGAACGACGCCCTTGGCGCGCGTGGCGAAGCCGCTGGTCCCTGCGGCGATGATATCGTCATAGGGGAAGGCGAGCGACAGGGCCTGGCGCACCTTCAGCTTGTCGAGCGGCGCGCGCTTGACGTTGTAGAGGCCGAACAGCGTCTCGAAGGACGGGTTGACGACGACGTTGAGGTCCGGATTGGACTTCAGCGCTTCGAGGTTCTCGTAGGGCAGGCTGTAGGTCCAGTCGGCCTGGCCGCTCTCGATCATGTTCTGGGCGAGCGTCGCATCCTCGACGATCTCGAAGGAGACCGTCTGGAAGGCGCCTTCGGGCACTTCGCCCCAATAGCCTTCCGCGCGCTCGAGCACCGCGCGCTGGCCGGGCTCGTAGCGCGAGATCCGGAACGGGCCGGTGCCGGCGTCGTTGCCGGCGTTGAACCAGGCATTGTCCTTGTCGAAGGACGACGGCGCATAGATCCAGGCGGCAAAGCCGGCCGAGGCGATGAGGTCGAGCGGCTGCGGCTCGGAGAGCTTGAAGACGACCTTCAGCGGCTCAGGCGTTTCGATGGCCGTCACCGGTCCCCAGATGAAGGAGGCACCGCCGGCGATCTTCTTCGTGCGTTCGATGGAGCCCTTGACGGCCTCGGAGGTGAGCGGGCTGCCGTCGTGGAACGTCACGCCGTCGCGCAGGGTGAAGGTCCAGGTCTTGCCGTCTTCGCTGACCTCCCAGCCGGTGGCGAGCAGCGGCTCGATCTTCGCAGCGGTCGTGTCGGTCGCCGGAATGTAGCGGGCAAGGCTCTCATAGACATTGGCGAGCACCGCGCCGTCATTGGAGAACGAGGTCGCAGGGTCGAGGTCGGGGAAGCTCGTCGGGCAGGCGAGGGTGAAGATGCTGCCCGTGCCCTGCGCCATCGCGAGGTTCCAGCGGGTGCCGGCGGCGGCAAGGGCGGCAAGAGCGGTCGTCTTCAGGAAATTACGGCGATTCATGTCGGTCTCCCGGGAGGTTGGTGGGCGGACGGTCAGGCGTCTTCTTCATATTGCGGAACGGCGGGCGCATCGGCGGATATGCCGACGGGCACGAAGTCGAAATCATAGCCGAAGGCCCGCGGGCCGACGGATTCCAGCGCGATCTCGCTGCGCAGCAGCACCGGCGCGGGCATGGAGAGCACGTCGATGCGCAGGCCGTAGCGCAGCTCTTCCGTGCCGATGGCGCGGCCGGTTTCCGAATCCACGATGCAGATCAGATCCGGCACCATTGTGATGATCGTCTCGCCCTCGCGGGCGATGAGGTATTCGTTCTGGATCTCGATGGCGATCGAGCGCCCCGCATCCTCGTCGAGTCCCGCGACGGTCAGCATGCCGCGGTTGAAGCCGGCGCTGACGCGGCGGGCGATGTCGGTGACCTTGCCGCGCATCAGGCGCATGCCGCCGGATTGCCTGAGGATTGCCTCGACCGGATCCTCCTTGGCGGCGCGGGCGTTCAGCACCGCATTGCCGAGGCTCCAGGCCTGGCTCGTCGTGTGCGGCACGCCGAAGCGGCGCACGAAGTCGCCGGACATCGGCGCGGTCGTCATCAGCGCCGTGCAGCCCATGGCGATGGTGCTGGCGCGCAGCAGCTTTTCCAGCATCTTCGGCGTGGTCGCCTCGGTGACGATCAGCACGTTGCCGTCGGCATCGGCAAGTGCCGCCGGCTGTACCGGCTGGCCGTGGATGAAGAAGGTCGTCATCTGCACTTCGGGGAAGGCGCGCCCCATGCCGTCGGCATCCACCACCGGCAGGTCGACCATGGCCGCCGTCAGCATCGGCGCGATGCCGTTGCCGCCGCCCACCTCGTCGCCGAGCAGCGCATCGACCTTGCGGCCCATATGCCGTTCGAGTGCGTGCATCAGGCGCACGCCCTCGCCGCCCTCGGCGATCTTCTCGATGCCGACGGTCGGCGCGCCGATGCCGCCGATCCCGATGATCTGTGCGTCCGGCGCCATGTCGGCCGGGCGCACCATGCGGATGCGCTTGCCCTCGCGCAGCAGCGCCTTGGCGCGCAGAGAGCCGTGATAGGTGCTGCCGCCGCCGCCGGTGCCGAGAATGCCGCAGCCGACCGCGATCCGGTCGATATCCGCCTCGGTGAGCGTCCAGTACTTCATGCCCTGAGTTCTCCAATGACTTTCGCCGCGATGCGCACGGCATTGCCGGGCAGGTAGGCCAGCGGCGTCTCCTCGATTTCGGCGAGCGTCACCGTCTCGGCCGCAGCGCCCGCCTCGACCGCACGGGCGCGCGCCTCGGCCACCACGCTTTCAAGCGCCTTCTCACGCGTCGTGCCTTCCAGCGAGACCACGCTGTCGACCTCGCCGGAGACCTGCGCGATGGCCGCGCCGATGGCATTGGCCGAGCCGAAGTGATCCGGCTTCAGCGAGACGGAGGTGCCCTCCAGCAGCCCGTCGACGAGCACCGAGCCGCCGCCGACGAGGATGGCCGGGATCGGCTCCGCGCTCGGCTTCATGCGGTCGAGCACCGTCTCGATGCTCTCCTTCATCTGCGCCAGCATCCGGCGGGCGAAATCGGGCGTGATCTGCGAAAGGCGGTCGCGGTCACCGAGATCGACGAGGCCGGCGGCCACCGCGATGTCGGTCGCCGTCAGGGTATCGCCGCCGAAGCAAAGAGCCTTTTCCGGCAGGCGGAAGCCGACCGAGTCCGGGCCGACCGTCGGCGCGTCGCCGGGCCGCACGATGCTGCCGCCGCCGAGGCCGAAGGAATAGACGTCGGGCACGCGGAAATTGGTCGGCACGCCGCCGATCATCGCGCCCTCGCTGCGGGTGCGCGGGAAGCCGGCGACCAGCATGCCGATATCGGTGGTGGTGCCGCCGATGTCGATGACCGCGGCGTCGGAAAGCCCGGTGAGGAAGGCCGCGCCCCGCATGGAATTGGTCGGGCCGGAGGCGATGGTGAAGACCGGATAACGCTCGGCGAAGTCCGCCGTCATCAGCGTTCCGTCGTTCTGCGTCAGATAGAGCGGGCAGTTAAGGCCGAGCGCTGAAAACGCCGCGCGGAAGGCGCCGACCGTCTCGCGGCCGAGCGTGTGGAGGCTGGCATTGAGGATTGTGGCGCTCTCGCGCGGCAAAAGGCCCGTGCGGCCGACGCGGTGCGACAGGCTGATCGCCGCGTCCGGCATTTCCTCGGCGACGATCTCGGCCGCCTCGTTTTCCATGCGCGGATCGACCAGCGCGAAGACGGAGCAGATGGCGACGGCGCCGATGCCGCGGGCGCGCCAGTCACGGCAGGCCTCACGGATCGCCGGACCGTCGAGCGGGGCGATCTCCGAGCCGTCATAGTTGACGCCGCCGCCGACCAGCGCGGCGCCGCCGTCGACGACGGGGCGAAGCGTGTCCGGCCAGTCGATCATCGGCGGCAGGGACCGGGTGGAGGCGCCGCAAAGGCGCAGTACGCCGACCTTTTCCAGATGCCGGCCTTCGACGACGGCATTGAGGAAGTGCGTGGTGCCGATCATGACGGCATCGACCGAGCCGGCGGCGACGCCCGCCTCGGCGAGCACCGTGCGGATGGCCGCGCTCACGCCCGAGGTCACGTCCGCCGTGGTCGAGGACTTCACCGTCGCCAGAACCTCGGTGCCGCGCAGCAGTGCCGCATCCGTGTTGGTTCCGCCCACATCCACCCCAATGCGCAGCATGGGTTATCCTTTCTTCTTGCCGCCGAGGTCCGAGCCGCGGCTGATCGCGGTCGTCCTCGTGCCGAATACCTTGTAGAGCCGCAGGACGACCGAGCTCGTCACACGCTTGACGCCGGGCAGCTTGCCCAGCTCCTGGTCGATGAATTCGAGAAGCGCTGCATGGTCGGCGACGAAGAGCGAGGCGCTGAGATTGGCCGTGCCGCTGGTCGCCGCGAGGTAGCCGATCTCGTCATATTCGGCGAGCTGGATGGCGACCTCTTCCTGCCGACCCGCCTCGACCTCGATGAGCAATTCCACCTGAACATCGCGCCCAAGGGCGACAGGATCGGGAATGGCGCCGATGACGATCATCTTCGCCTGCAGCAGGGTGGCGATGCGGTTGCGGATCGTGCGCTCGGAGACGCTGCCGATCCGGCCGGCGATTTCCGCCGCCGAAAGACGGCCGTCCTCGGAGAGATAGCGGATGATCTCACGGTCCAGATCGTCGACGATGTAGCGCTGGCTCATTTCCGGTTCCATTTCGGCCTGAATGGGGAGAGTAAATTTCCGAAACGGAATTATGTCAAGAATATTTCAGCCGTGACCGGGAAACATTGCCGGAAATATCCCGCTTCGGAAGATTTGGTTGGAAAAATTGCCGAACCGGCAATGCCGGTATCTTCCGGCGTTGGCGAATTTGAGGAGTTGCCTCGCCTGCTGGCGCTGACCAATATCCGGCCGGAAGAATCGAGGGAGACGCGCATGGGCATGATCGACGGCGGGCGGATCGAGGCGGAGCTGGACGGGTTTGCGGCGCGCTTTTCCGGTCCGGGCGGTGTTGTCGGGGTGGTGAGCGAGGGGCATGTGATCGCCCGGCAGGCCTTCGGCTT
Organism: Shinella sp. 1A1; assembly: GCF_055379515.1. Lineage (NCBI taxonomy): Bacteria > Pseudomonadati > Pseudomonadota > Alphaproteobacteria > Hyphomicrobiales > Rhizobiaceae > Shinella > Shinella sp. 1A1. The sequence goes on along the minus strand of NZ_AP039672.1, from coordinate 1,178,292 downwards.
TGCCGATCTCGATACGCACCGGGCGATGACCGCGGCAACGCGGCTGCCGATCTGCTCGGTCTCCAAGCAGTTCACATGCGCGGCGATGCTTGCCGCCTGCGGCGCGCCGGAAGCGCTGGATGCGCGGCTCGCCGCGCGCCTGCCGAATTTCGAGGGCCCCCTGCCGACGGTGCGCGACCTGTGCAACAACCAGTCGGGCCTGCGCGACTACTGGGCGCTGACCGTGCTGCACGGCGCGAAGGCCGAGCAGGAATTTTCGCGCGGGGATGCGGCGAAGGTCTTCGCCCGCACCCGCACCGGGCATTTCGCGCCGGGCACGCGCTATTCCTACAGCAACGGCAATTTCCGGCTCGTCGCCGAGCTCGTCGAGGAGGCTTCGGGAGAGACGCTGGAGGCGCTCTATGCGCGCCACATCTGGCAGCCGGCCGGCATGGCGGGCGCGGTGCTGACGGCCGATACGCGCCGGCCGGAAGACGGCGTCATCGGCTATGAGGGCAATGATGCGACGGGCTACATGCCGGCGGAAAACGGCATCTACTGGCGGGGCGATGCCGGCATTTCCGCCTCGCTCGACGACATGCTGGCCTATGAATGCTGGATCGACGCGACGCGCGGGGACCCGGAAAGCCTCTACCGGCGCATCGCCGTGCCGCAGACCTTCCGGGACGGTACCCCGGCGGCCTATGGTTTCGGCCTGCAGCATGCGCGCGTCGGCGATTTCGCCTTCACTGGCCACAGCGGCGCCCTGCGCGGCTTCCGCGCCTACCGCATCGCCTCGACCGAGGCGCGGCTTTCGGTCGTCGTCATGTTCAACCATCACGGCGATGCCTATGGTGCGGCCCACCGGATCCTGCGCGCGGCGCTCGGCCTGCCGCATCCCGTCGCCCAGCCCCTCAAGGAGCGCTGGACGGGCCGGTGGATCAGCCGCGAGACCGGGCTGCTGGCGCGGCTGGAATCGGGATACGACGCGGCGACCCTGCGTTTCGCCACCTCGCCGGAAACACTGTGGGAAGCGCCGGAGGGTGGCCTTGCCTCCTCCTCCGTCACGATCAGCCGCGATGGCGAGGATATCATGATGCGGCGCCCCTCGGAAAACCATGCCGAGCGACTGGTGCCGGTAGCCGCCGCGCCGCCGGTCGGCTCGACGGAGATCGCCGGGCGTTACCATTCCGCGGAACTGGACGCCGGCATCGTCATCGAATGCCGGGACGGCGGCACCTATCTCTGGGCCAAGGGTTTTCTCGGGACAGGCCGTCCGGAGATCGTCCTGCCGGCCGGGCCGGACCTCTGGATCGTCGCGACGCGGCGCTCGATGGATGCGCCGGCGCCCGGCGACTGGACGCTGCAGGCCCATCGCGACGAGGCCGGACGCCTTGCCGGCCTGACGCTCGGCTGTTGGCTGGCGCGCGGCATCAACTATGAAAAATGCAGCTAAGTTTCTGAAAGATAATAGCCTAGGCAGAATTTGCATAAGGTCCTGCCCAAATTGAATTGGTCAGCCGATGCCGGTCGTTCCTATGGTCCGCGCGAAAGCGGGGCGGTCCCGCGCAGCCGGAGCCAAGAGGAAGAGATGGGCAGGATCGTCTATATCCACGGTCAATTCGTGCCGGAGGAGGAGGCCCGCATCGGGCTTTTCGACCGCGGCTTCCTGTTCGGCGATGCCATCTACGAGGTGACGGCCGTCATCGACGGCCGGATGATCGACAACGACCTTCATCTTGCGCGCCTCGAACGCTCGGTGGGGGAGCTCGCCATTCCGCTGCCGCTGCCGCTGGAGGAGATCGCCGCGGTGCAGACGGAGCTGATGGCCCGCAACGGCCTGCGGGACGGCACGATCTACCTGCATGTCTCGCGCGGCGAGGCGGACCGCGACTTCCTCTATTCGGACGGGCTCGCGCCGCGGCTCGTCGGCTTCACGCAGGCAAAGGTGCTGACCGGCACCAGGGGCCAGCGGGAGGGCATTTCCGTCGATCTGGCGGAGGACCCGCGCTGGCAGCGGCGGGATATCAAGACCGCCATGCTGCTCGGCCAGGTCATGGCCAAGCAGGCCGCGCGCGCCCGCGGCTTCGACGACGTATGGCTGGTGGAGGGCGGGCTGGTGACGGAGGGCGCCTCCGCGACCGCCCATGTCATCACCGCCGACGGGCGCATCCTCACCCGCGCCGCCTCGCAGGCGACGCTGCCCGGCTGCACGCAGCGCGCCCTTGCCCGGCTCTGCGCCGCCGAGGGCCTCACCATCGAGGAGCGCGCCTTTTCGCCGGAAGAGGCGCAGGGCGCTGCGGAAGCCTTCCAGACCTCTGCTTCCAGTCTCGTCATGCCCGTCGTGCGCATCGGCGAGCGCACGGTCGGCGATGGCAGGCCAGGCCCGATGACGCGAAAACTCCAGGCGCTCTATCTGGAAGCGGCCGGCGTTCCGGTCTAGGAACGACAGGAATTGGGAGGGGCGGCATGAGGACGGCACGGGAATGGGGCTTGATGCCCGGCGGCAGGCTGGAGCCGGGGCTGGGCAATGCCATCACGGACGTCGCCGGCATTGCCGTCGGCCATCGCTCGCTGCGCGGCGACGGGCGTTTCACCGGCGTCACGGCCATCGTTCCCCATGCCGGCGATCCGTTCCGCCTGAAGCCGCGGGCGGCGGTCGAGGTCATCAACGGCTTCGGCAAGTCGGCCGGCCTGATGCAGGTGGCCGAGCTCGGCACCATCGAGACGCCGATCCTGCTTACCAACACCTTCGGCGTCGCGGCCTGCACCGAGGCACTCATCCGCCGCGCCATCGCCGCCAATCCCGCCATCGGCCGCAAGACCTCGACGGTCAATGCGCTGGTCTGCGAGTGCAACGACGGCAGCATCAACGATATCCAGGCGCTGGCGGTCACGCCCGCCGATGCCGATGCGGCATTGAACGCGGCGGCGTCCGGCCCGGTGGAGCAGGGCGCGGTCGGGGCCGGTTCCGGCATGACCGCCTTCGGCTTCAAGGCCGGCATCGGCACGGCCTCGCGGCTGATGCGCATCGGCAAGCGCGATTTCACGCTCGGCACGCTGGTGCTCGCCAATTTCGGCGCGGCGGGCGATCTCGTCCTGCCGGACGGCCGCCGGCCCGATCCACGCGCAGCGGCCAGCCCCGAGCGCGGCTCGATCATCGTTGTGATGGCGACGGACCTTCCGCTCGGCGATCGCCAGTTGCAGCGCGTCGCGCGGCGCGGTGGGGCGGGGCTTGCCCGGCTCGGGGCGTTCTGGGGGCATGGCAGCGGCGACGTCGTCCTCTGCTTCACCACCGCCGATCCGGTGGAGCACGATCCGGCCAAGGCCTTTTCCATGCAGGAGCGGCTTGCCGACGACCATATCGACATCGCTTTCCGCGCCGCCGCCGAGACCACGCAGGAGGCCGTGCTGAACGCGCTCTGCCTGGCGCCCGCCACGCCCGCCCGCAACGGCCGCCTCTATCCCTCGCTCGCTGACTGGCTCAAGGAGAACCCGCTGCCATGAAAGTCTTCATCTCCGCAGATATCGAAGGCACCGCCGGTATCGCTCACTGGAACGAGGCCGACCGCACGCACCCCGACTGGGCCGAGTTCCGTGCGCTGATGACCGCCGAGGTGGTCGCCGCCTGCGAGGGTGCGCGGGCCGCGGGCGCGACGGAAGTGGTGATCAAGGACGCCCATGACAGCGGCCGCAACCTCATCCTCGACCGCCTGCCGGATTATGCCCGCATCGTGCGCGGCTGGTCCGGCCATCCCGACGAGATGATGTTCGGCATCGACGAGACCTTCGCGGCGGCGCTCTATACCGGCTACCATTCCAAGGCGGGGACGGAGGTCAATCCGCTCGCCCATACCTCGAACCTGCGCATCTCGCGGCTGCTGCTCAACGGCGAGGTCGCCTCGGAATTCACCTTCAATGCGCTTTGCGCCGCCGGATACGGCGTGCCCTCCGTCTTCCTTTCAGGCGATGTCGGCATGTGCGCGGAGGCGCAGGCCATGGTGCCCGGCCTTGCCGCGGTCGAGACGCTGGACGGCAGGGGCAAGGCCTCCACGTCGATTTCGCCCGCCTGGTCGCGCCGCCTGATCCGCGAAGGCGTGGCGGCGGCGCTCTCGGGCGATTTCGCGCAGGCGCTTCCGGCAAGGGCCGATCACTACGAAGTGGTGATCGAGTTCGCCACGCCGACGGAGGCCTATCGCGCCGGCTGGTATCCGGGCGCCAAGGCGCACGGCCCCCGCGCCGTCGCCTTCGAGCACAGGGATTTTTCCGAGATCCTGCGCGCGCTGCTCTTCCTGAAAGTCTGATCAGGCGCGTTCAAGCGCCTGCTGCGCCGTGCGCCACAGGTCCTCGACCTTGCGGTTGCGCGGCGCGGCGTGCCGATAGAGGCGGATGTCGAGGTCGAGGTTCCAGCCATCGTCGGAGGAGGCGGGCACGAGGCGGCCGGCCTCGATTTCCTCGCGCGCAAGGCTCTCCGGCAGCCAGCACACGCCGGCCCCCGTCACGGCCATGTTCATCAGGCCGGCGCTGATCGTGTTCTCATGCGTCGTGCGGCGGCGGAAGGGTGGGCGGCGTAGCATGAGGCGCGAGAGCGCGACACCGAAGAACGAATTGAAGCCGTAGCTGAGATAGGGAACGGCAAGCCGCGGCTGCGCGACGGCCCGGTCGAGGATGTTGCGCCCCGGCTGCGGCGTGCCGGACAGCACGATCTCCGTCGCCACGAGCGGGACCAGCCGGTCCTGCGCGACGGTCAGCGAGGCGAACTGCCCGCGATCGAGGTGGAACGGCACTTCGGGATGGGCATAGGTCAAGAAGAAATCCGCCTCGTCGCCGATGAGCGCGTCGAGATTGGCCTCGATGCCGCCGCGGTCGGGAATGAGCGAGGTGCTGAAAGCGCCGCCGGCCTTCTCCAGCGCCTGCAGCCAGCGCGGAAAGAAGGTGACGGTCAACGTGTGCAGCGCGGCGAAGCGGATGAGGCCGGGTTCGTTCGACGGGCGAAGCGCTTCGCGCGCCGCATAGAAGGTGCGGATCGCCTCCTGTGCGACGGGCAGGAAGTTGCGCCCGGCCGGGGTCAGTTCCGCGGGCATGGTGGCGCGGCTGATCAGCGTGGCGCCGAGCCAGCCCTCGAGCTGCTTGATGCGCCGGCTGAAGGCGGGCTGCGTGACATTGCGCAATTGAGCCGCGCGCGAAAAGCTCGACGTGTCGGCAAGCGTCACGAAATCCTCAAGCCACTTGATCTCCATCGCCGGCTCCATCGCCTCCCGCGTGCCCCAAAATGCGATCATAAGTCATTCAATAGAAATCACTATGCCGATTTCGCATAGAGTGGTGCCAAAAGCGAATTGGCCAAGGCCGGCTTAACCTCTCACCTTGCCTATGGAGGAAATAGGTGCTGGCTGGAGCCGTCTTGCCGCAGGAGCGTTCAACGCTGTTGCGTGTGTGATCGCGTTTCCGCGCTCCGCCGGTGCCGACAGGGGGACTGTGAATGGCATTCGGAATTGAAGCTGATCTTATCCTGGTGAATGGCCGCATCTGGCGCGGCCGTGCGGAGGGCATCAGCGAAGCCCTTGCCGTCTGGCAGGGAAAGGTTCTCGCAACCGGCAGCAATGCCGATATCCTGGGCCTCAAGGGCCCCTCGACCGAGGTCATCGATCTCGAAGGCCGCTTTGCGAGCCCCGGCCTCATCGACAATCACCTGCATCTCATCGCCACCGGCATCGCCATGGGCCATGTGGATGCGACGCCCGCCGCCGCGCCGACGCTCGCCGATCTCATGGCGCGGATTTCCGAGCGCGCGGCGGCGACGCCGAAGGGGGCCTGGGTGCGCGGCCGCGGCTACGACCAGGTCAAGCTCGATACCGGCCGGCACCCGACGCGCGAGGATCTCGACCGCGCCGCGCCGGATCATCCGGTCCTGCTGACGCGGGCCTGCGGCCATGTCTCCATCGCCAATTCCCGCGCGCTGGAACTGGCCGGCATCACCGAGGCGACGCCGGTGCCGGACGGCGGCGTGATCGGTCTCACCGGCGGCAGGCTGAACGGCTTGCTTGCGGAAAACGCCCAGAACCTCGTCAAGGCCGTAATGCCCGAGGCGACGACCGAGGAGCTGATCGACGGCATCGAGCGCGGCGGCAGGCATCTTCTTTCCTTCGGCATCACGAGCTGCATGGACGCGGCCGTCGGCCATGTCGCCGGCTTCGCCGAGATCCAGGCCTATGAGATGGCCAAGCTCGCCGGCCGCCTGCCGGTGCGCGTCTGGCTGACGCTGCTCGGCGATCCCGGCGTCTCCATCGTCGAGGATTGCTGGCGCGCCGGGCTGCTTTCGGGCAAGGGCGACGACATGCTGCGCGTCGGCGGCGTCAAGGTCTTCCTCGACGGCTCGGCCGGCGGGCGCACGGCCTGGATGACCAAGCCCTACGAGGGCGAGCCGGACAATATCGGCGTGCAGATGCTGCCCGACGACGTGGTTTATGCCGCCGTCAAGGACTATCACGACCGGGGCTACCAGATGGTCTGCCACGCCATCGGCGACGGGGCGATCGAGCAGCTCATCACCGCCTACGAGAAGGCGCTGGCCGGCAATCCCGACCCGGATCGCCGCCACCGCATCGAGCATTGCGGCTTTTCCACGCCTGAGCAGCATGAGCGCATGAAGGCGGCGGGCATCCTGCCGGCGCCGCAGATGGCCTTCATCCACGATTTCGGCGACAGCTATATCGCGGTGCTCGGCGAGGAGCGCGGCCTTCCGTCCTACCCGATCGGCACCTGGATGCGCCTCGGTCTCCAGCCCTCGACGGGCTCGGATTCGCCGGTCTGCTCGCCCGATCCCTTCCCGAACCTCCACGCCATGATCACGCGCCAGACCGGCAAGGGCACCGTGATGGAGGCATCCGAGACGCTGAGCCGCGAGGAGGCCCTGCAGGCCTATACCGAATACGGCGCCTATTCGCAGAAGGCGGAGGGCGTGAAGGGCCGGCTCGTGCCCGGCCAGTGGGCGGACATCGCCGTCTTCGACAACGATCTTCTGGAGGCCCCGACAGACACCATTCTCTCAGGCACGCGCTGCCTGCTGACCCTGCTTGCAGGCCGCGTCGTGCACGATGCGCGCTGACGGCCTGCCGGACTGAAACGAAACGATGCCGAAAACGGCACGAGAGGGAGAACGACATGCTGAAAAGACTGACATTGGCCGCAATGCTCGGCCTCGGGGTGGCTACCGGGGCGCTGGCAGCGGGTGAACGTTCCGGCGGAACGCTCGTCTTCACAGCGCCCTACGGCTCGAGCTTCGCGACGCTCGACGTACAGGCAAGCCCGAACACGCAGGAAGAATTCATCACCCAGGCCATCCACCGCGCGCTCTACAGCTGGGACTCGATCCAGAACAAGCCGGTGCTGGAACTCGCCGATTCCGAAGAAGTTTCCGAGGACGGCACGACCCACACCTATCACCTGCGCAAGAACGCCGTCTTCCACAACGGCAAGCCGCTGACGGCCGACGACATCGTCTATAGCTACAAGCGCATCGCCAATCCGAAGAACGCCTTCCCGGGCGCGAGCTTCATCGCCAATATCAAGGGTGCGGACGATTATATCGCCGGCAAGGCCGAGGAGATTTCCGGCCTGAAGAAGATCGACGACAACACGCTGGAGATCACCTATACCGGCCCGATCAATCCGGGCTTCCCGCTGATGCAGAACACGACGGTCATCTATCCGTCGAATGTCGAGGACGAATCCTCCTTCGGCAAGAACCCCGTCGGCCTCGGCGCCTTCGTCTTCAAGGAGCATGTGCCGGGCTCGCAGGTCGTCGTCGAGAAGTTCGACAAGTACTACGAGGAAGGCAAACCCTATCTCGACCGCATCAACATCGTGCTGATGGCCGAGGACGCCGCGCGCGACGTCGCCTTCCGCAACAAGGAAATCGACGTCTCGATCCTCGGTCCGACGCAGTACCAGGCCTATCAGGGCGAGGAGGGGCTGAAGGATCATCTCCTCGAGGTCGCCGAGGTCTATACCCGCAACATCGGCTTCAACCCGGCCTTCGAGCCCTTCAAGGACAAGCGGGTCCGCCAGGCGATCAACTATGCGATCAATTCGCCGCTGATCATCGAGCGCCTCGTCAAGAACAAGGCCTATCCGGCCTCCGGCTGGCTGCCGATCTCCTCGCCGGCCTTCGACAAGGACAAGGCGCCCTATGCCTTCGATCCGGAAAAGGCCAAGGCCCTTTTGGCGGAAGCCGGCTATGCCGACGGCTTCGAGTTCGAAGTGACCGCAAGCCCGAACGAAAGCTGGGGCGTGCCGATCGTCGAGGCGATCCTGCCGATGCTGAAGAAGGTCGGCATCACCGTGAAGCCGAAGCCGGTGGAAAGCTCCGCGCTCGGCGAGGCGGTGACGACGAACAACTTCCAGGCCTTCATCTGGTCGAACCTGTCCGGTCCCGACCCGCTGAACGCGCTGCGCTGCTACCATTCCAGGACGGCGCAATCGGCCTGCAATTATACGAGCTATGCGAGCCCCGAATTCGACAAGCTCTACGACGCAGCCCAGCAGGAGCGTGACCCGGCCAAGCAGAACGATCTCCTGCGCCAGGCCAACAACATCGTGCAGGACGATGCGCCGGTCTGGTTCTTCAACTACAACAAGGCCGTCATGGCCTACCAGCCGTGGATCCACGGCCTCGTTCCGAATGCGAACGAGCTGGCGGTCCAGCCCTATGACGAGATCTGGATCGACGAGACAGCGCCGGACTCGCGCAAATAAGCCTTGAGGGGTTCGGGGGCGGCACCTCCACGCCGCCCCCGCATCGATTGTCGCGCCCGCAAGGGCGCCCAACACGGAACCGCTCATGCTACGCTTCACCCTGCGCCGCATCCTGCAGGTCATCCCCACGGTCGTCGTGGTGGCGCTGCTCATCTTCGTCATCTTCTCCGTGGTACCCGGCACCTTCGCGGCGAGCCTCTTCGCCGATGGCAAGCGCGCCGCCGACCCGCAGATGATCGCCCGCCTCAACGAGGAGTTCGGGCTGAACAAGCCGCTCGTCGAGCGCTTCGTGACCTATGTCACCGACCTTGCGCGTTTCGACCTCGGCACCTCCTTCCGCACCCGCCAGCCGGTGATCGACCTCATCAACGACCGCATGTGGGCCTCGCTGCAACTGGCGATCGCCGCCATGGTGTTCGCCCTCGTCGTCGGCGTGCCGCTCGGCTTTCTCGCGGCGCTCCGGCCGGGCTCGGTGCTCGATACGGTGACGATGGTCGGGGCGGTCTCGGGGCTTTCCATGCCGCAGTTCTGGCTGGGCCTGCTGCTGATGTACCTCTTCGCCCTGCAACTGAACTGGCTGCCGAGTTTCGGCTATGGCGACGGATCGTTCCGAAACCTCATCCTGCCCGCCGTCACGCTCGGGGTGACGCCGCTGGCGCTTCTCGCGCGCACCACGCGGGCAGGCGTGCTCGACGTGCTGAATGCCGACTTCATCCGCACCGCCCATTCCAAGGGCATGAGCGAGGTCAAGGTGGTGCGCTGGCATGTGGCGCGCAATGCGCTGGTGCTGATCGTCACCACGGTCGGCCTGCAATTCGGCTCGCTGATCGGCCAGGCCGTCGTCATCGAGAAGCTCTTCGCCTGGCCGGGCATCGGCTCGCTGCTGGTCGACAGCGTGGCGATCCGCGACATTCCCGTGGTGCAGGGCACGATCCTCGTCATCGTGCTGTGGTTCCTCGTCATCAACACCGCCGTCGATCTGATCTATGCCGCGATCGATCCGCGCATCAAGCAGGAGTGAGCGGAATGCGCCTCGGCTTCAACTTCTGGCTCGGCGCGGGGCTGACGGTGCTGGTTATCCTCGCCGGCGTCCTCGCGCCGTGGATCGCGCCCTTCGATCCGGTGCTCGACGCGGACCTGATGAATTCCGAACTGCCGCCGGATGCCACCTTCTGGTTCGGCACGGACGGGCAGGGACGGGACGTCTATACCCGCATCCTCTACGGTGCGCAGATCTCGCTGACGGTCGGCATCGTCTCGCAGGTGATCAATTCGATCATCGGCGTCACGCTCGGCATGACCGCCGGCTACTGGGGCGGCTGGTGGGACGACCTCGTCAACGGCTTGACCAATGTCATGCTCGCCATTCCCTCGCTGATCTTCGCGCTCGCGGTGATGGCGGTGCTCGGCCCGGGCCTGCCCTCGCTCCTCGTCGCGCTCGGCCTCACCAACTGGAGTTGGACCTGCCGCATCGCCCGCTCCTCGACGCTGTCGCTGAAATCGCAGGGCTATGTGCAGGCGGCGCAGACGCTCGGCTACGGGGACCTGCGCATCATGTTCACGCAGATCCTGCCCAACATGATGGGGCCGATCCTCGTCATGGCGACGCTCGGCATGGGCTCGGCGGTGCTGTCGGAAGCGGCGCTCTCCTTCCTCGGCCTCGGCATCCAGCCGCCGTTCCCGAGCTGGGGCTCGATGCTGACGGATGCGCGCCAGCTCATCCAGCTCGCGCCCTGGGTGGCGCTCTTCCCCGGCCTTGCCATCTTCCTTTCGGTGCTCGGCTTCAACCTTCTCGGCGACGGCCTGCGCGACAGCCTCGACCCGCATATGAGGACGCGCAGGCCATGACTCAGCCGCTGCTCGACATCAGGGACCTGCAGCTCGGCGTCGCGTTCGGCCGCTCGGTTTCCCATCCGCTCCTCAAGGGCGTCTCCTTCCAGATCATGCCGGGCGAGGCCTACGGGCTCGTCGGCGAATCCGGCTCCGGCAAGTCGGTGACGTCGCTCGCCGTCATGGGGCTCCTGAAGAAGCCGCTCGCCGTTTCCGGCGGCGAGATTCTGTTCAAGGGACAGAACCTCCTTGCCCTCTCGAAACGCGAGATGCGGCGCCTGCGCGGCAACCGCATCGCCATGATCTTCCAGGAGCCGATGACGGCGCTGAACCCGCTCTCCACCGTCGGCCGGCAGATCGCGGAAATGTTCGTGCTGCATCAGGGCAAGGGCTGGGACGAGGCGCAGAAGCTGGCGGTCGAGGCGCTCGCCAGCGTGCGCGTGCCCAATCCCGACCGGCGGGCAAGGAACTATCCGCACCAGATGTCGGGTGGCCTTCGCCAGCGCGTGATGATCGCCATGGCGCTCGCCTGCAATCCGGACCTCCTGATCGCCGACGAGCCGACCACCGCGCTCGACGTCACCGTCCAGGCCGAGGTGCTGCGCCTCATCAAGGAGCTCTGCGCCGAGCGCGGCACGGCCGTGCTCTTCATCAGCCACGACCTCGGCGTCATCGCCAGCATCTGCCAGCGCGTCGGCGTCATGTATTCGGGGTGCCTCGTGGAGGAGAACGAGACGCGGGCGCTCTTCGAAAACCCCCGGCACGAATATACCCGCGGCCTTCTCGGCGCCCTGCCGCGCCTCGGCAGCCGCAGCCAGCACGGCCGCCAGCGGTTGGTCGATATCGACAGCATCATCGTCGACCGTTCCAGGCTGACCGAGACCCGCTTCATCGCGCCGCGCGGCGCGGAAGGGGGCCAGCCATGACCACCCCGCTGCTTCAGGTGGACGACCTGCATGTGCGCTTCCCGATTTCCGGCGGAGGGCTTTTCGGCGCCGGCAAGCGCATGCTGCACGCCGTCAATGGCATCAGCTTCGCGCTGGCCAAGGGCGAGTGCCTGTCCATCGTCGGCGAATCCGGCTGCGGCAAGTCGACGACAGCGCTTTCCATCCTCGGCCTGCAGGAGCCGACCGAAGGGGCGATCCGCTATCGCGGCCAGCCGCTCGCCGGTGCCGGCGCCCCGGGCCGCATGCAGCGCGCCAAAGCGGTGCAGATGGTCTTCCAGGACCCCTATGCCTCGCTCAATCCGCGCCAGTCCGTGCGCACCTCGCTCGCCGCGCCGCTGAAGCTGCACGGCATCACGGCCTCGTCGGAAATCGAGGGCCGCATCGAGGCCATGATGAAGAATGTCGGCCTGACACCCGAACAGGCGCGCCGCTACCCGCATGAATTCTCCGGCGGCCAGCGCCAGCGCATCGGCATCGCCCGCGCGCTCATCCTCGAACCGGAGATCGTCGTGCTGGACGAGCCGGTCTCGGCGCTGGACGTGTCGATCCGCGCGCAGATCATCAACCTCCTGCTGGATCTCCAGGAAAAGCTCGGCCTCTCCTACCTCATGATCAGCCACGACCTCAGCGTGGTCGAGCATATGAGCGACCGCGTGCTGGTGATGTATTTCGGGCAGATCGTGGAGGAGGGCGGCTGGCGGGAGATCTTCGAGAACCCGACGCATCCCTATACCCGCCGCCTGATCGCCGCCATCCCCGACCCGGATGCCGCCCTGAACCTCGATACGGGGCCGGGCAATATTCCCGACCCGCCGCTGATCGAGGGCCGCGGTTTCGTCATCGATGGCAGCACCGCGCCGGATGTCTTCTCCGCGCCGCTCCCGTCCGAGCTGGTCGAGATCGCCCCGCGGCACCGCGTCCGGCTCGCCGCCGCCGGCTGACGTCCTTCACAGAAACGGTTCCCGTAGACGGCGGCGTTCCGCGACCGCCCGGATATCCGGGCGGTCCGGCTGCGCCTGCGCGTTCACATGGCGAAACGTGCTGAAGCGCAATTTTTGGGTTTACAATAGTAATACAATATGATGTTTTTAATCACGCTGCTGAGGAGCAGCATTCTTTGGGAGGACATCATGAAATTCACAACTGCACTCGCGAGTGCCACGATCCTTGCCGCCTCCATGTTCGGTGTCGCGTCCGCGGCCGACATGACCGTGGGCTTTTCGCAGATCGGCTCGGAATCCGGCTGGCGCGCGGCAGAGACGACGCTCACCAAGCAGCAGGCCGAGCAGCGCGGCATCGACCTGAAATTCGCCGATGCGCAGCAGAAGCAGGAAAACCAGATCAAGGCCCTGCGCTCCTTCATCGCGCAGGGGGTCGACGCCATCCTCGTCGCGCCGGTCGTCGCGACGGGCTGGGACGAGGTGCTGCAGGAAGCCAAGGACGCGGAAATCCCGGTCATCCTGCTCGACCGCAAGGTCGATGCGTCGGACGACCTCTACATGACCGCCGTGACCTCCGACACCGTCCATGAGGGCAATGTCGCCGGCAAGTGGCTGGTGGACACGGTTGCCGGCAAGCCCTGCAACGTCGTCGAGCTCCAGGGCACGACCGGCTCCTCGCCGGCCATCGACCGCAAGAAGGGCTTCGAGGAGGCCATCGCCGGCCATGACAACCTGAAGATCGTCCGCAGCCAGACCGGCGACTTCACCCGCACCAAGGGCAAGGAAGTCATGGAAAGCTTCCTGAAGGCGGAAGACGGCGGCAAGAACATCTGTGCGCTCTACGCCCATAACGACGACATGGCCGTTGGCGCCATCCAGGCGATCAAGGAAGCCGGCCTGAAGCCGGGCACGGATATCCTCGTCGTCTCCATCGACGCCGTTCCGGATATCTTCCAGGCCATGGCGGCCGGCGAGGCGAACGCCACCGTGGAACTGACGCCGAACATGGCCGGCCCAGCCTTCGACGCGCTCGACGCCTTCCGCAAGGACGGCACGGCCCCGGCGAAGTGGATCCAGACGGAATCCAAGCTCTATACACAGGCCGACGATCCGGCCAAGGTATATGAGGAGAAGAAGGGTCTCGGCTACTGATCTCTCCCGATATCCCGCATCGCGGGATATCGACCTGACCCGCCTGTCGTCTCCTGCGGGATGGCAGGCGGTCCTTTCATACGGATCAGGGATCATGCAGCCTGACAATTCCCATGTTCTCTCGGCGACGGGGATCGACAAGATCTTTCCGGGCGCCAGGGCGTTGAACCGCGTCGATTTCTCCCTCCGGCGCGGCGAAGTGCATGCGCTGCTCGGCGAGAACGGCGCAGGCAAGTCGACGCTCGTCAAATGCCTGACCGGCGCCTATCGCCGCGACGGCGGACGCATCCTCATCGACGGCGTGGACGCCGATCCGCAGAGCACGCTGGAGGCGCAGAACCTCGGCATCGGCACGGTCTACCAGGAGGTGAATCTCCTGCCGAACCTCACCGTCGCCGAAAACCTCTTCCTCGGCCGCCAGCCGAAGCACTTCGGCCTCGTCAACGCCCGCGAGATGAACCGCCGCGCCAGGGCGCTGCTGGCCGAATACGAACTCGACATCGATGTCGCCGCCGAGCTTGCCGCTTATTCCGTGGCGGTGCAGCAGGTGGTCGCCATCGCCCGGGCTGTCGACCTCTCCGGCAAGGTGCTGATCCTCGATGAGCCGACTGCCAGCCTCGACGCCCACGAGGTTGCGATGCTGTTCCGCATCGTGCGCCGCCTGAAGGAACGGGGCCTCGGCATCATCTTCATCACCCACTTCCTCGAACAGGTCTACGAGATTTCCGACCGCATCACCGTGCTGCGCAACGGCCAGCTCGTCGGCACGCGCGAGACGGCGGAGCTTTCGCGCCGCGAGCTGATCGCCATGATGCTCGGCCGCGAGCTGGTGCAGGAAGTCGCCGCCGAGCACGGCGCGAAGAGCGAGGCTGGGGAGGTGCGCTTCCGCTTCCGCGGCTTCGGCCGCAAGGGCCATATCCAGCCCTTCGACCTCGATGTGCGCGCCGGCGAGGTCGTCGGCATCGCCGGCCTGCTCGGCTCGGGTCGCACGGAGACGGCGGAAATCCTCTTCGGCGCCGAGCGCGCCGACAGCGGCACGGCGGAGGCGGACGGGCGCGCGCTCGACCTCACCTCGCCGCGCGCCGCCATCCGCGAAAAATTCGGCTTCTGTCCGGAAGACCGCAAGGTCGACGGCATTATCGGCGACCTCTCGGTGCGCGAGAACATCGCGCTGGCGCTCCAGGCGCGGCGGGGCTGGGCGCGGCCGATCAGCCGCAGCGAGCAGGACCGGCTCGCCGACGACTATATCAAGGCGCTCGACATCCGCACCAGCGACCGGGAAAAGCCGATCAAGCTGCTCTCCGGCGGCAACCAGCAGAAGGCGATCCTCGCCCGCTGGCTCGCCACCAACCCGGATTTCCTGATCCTCGACGAGCCGACGCGCGGCATCGACGTCGGCGCCCATGCGGAGATCATCCGTCTCATCGAATCCCTCTGCGAGAAAGGCATGTCGCTGATCGTGATCTCCTCCGAACTCGAAGAGCTCGTCGCCTATTCGAGCCGCGTCATCGTGCTGCGCGACCGGGCGCATGTGGCCGAACTGACCGGCGAGAAGGTTACGACTGAGGGCATCGTCGAAGCCATCGCAGCCGGCGGGAGGGCGGACGCATGACCTCGACGCTGAAAGCCTATGCCCTGCGCCTCTTTCCGCAGGTCGCCGCGCTCGCCGTGATCCTGCTCATGGTCTCCATCGCCTTTCCCGGTTTCTTCCGACTCGAAATGCAGAACGGCCGGCTTTACGGCAGCCTGATCGATATCCTCAACCGCGGCGCGCCCGTGGCGCTGCTCGCCATCGGCATGACGGTCGTCATCGCCACCAAGGGCATCGACCTTTCGGTCGGCGCAGTCATGGCGATCTGCGGGGCGGTCGCCGCCGCCTGCATCACCTCGGGCTACGGGCTCGTGGCGACGCTGCTCGTCACGCTCGGCACCGGTATTCTCTGCGGCCTGTGGAACGGCATCCTCGTCGCCGTGCTCGATATCCAGCCGATCATCGCGACGCTGGTGCTGATGGTCGCCGGACGCGGCATCGCGCAGCTCATCACCGAGGGGGCGATCCTCACCTTCAACGATCCGGGGCTGATCTTCATCGGCGGCGGTTCGTTCCTCGGCCTGCCGATGCCCGTCGTCATCTGGATCGCCTTCGGCATCGTCGTGGCGCTGCTGGTCCGCCGCACGGCGCTCGGCATGCTGATCGAGGCGCTCGGCGTCAACCGCCGCGCCTCCATGCTCTCGGGCGTCTCGACCGGCGTGCTCTTGATCGCCGCCTATGTGCTGTCGGGCCTGTGCGCCGCCATCGCCGGCATCATCGCGGCGGCGGACATTCGCGGGGCGGATGCCAACAATGCCGGTCTATGGCTGGAGCTGGATGCGATCCTCGCGGTCGTCGTCGGCGGCACGTCGCTGCTCGGCGGGCGCTTCTCCATCGCCGCCTCGCTGCTCGGCGCGCTGATCATCCAGTCGATCAACACGGGCATCCTGCTCTCTGGGTTCCCGCCCGAATTCAACCTCATCATCAAGGCGGCGATCATCGTGCTGATCCTGGTCATCCAGTCGCCGCGCGCCCAGACGGCCTTCGCCTTCCTCTCCCGCCCGGGGGCCGGAGAGAAGAAGACGGAACAGGAGGCGAAATGAACCCGCGCTACCTTCCGCTCACCGCCACGGTCGCGATCTTCCTCATCGCCTATGCCGTCTGCATCGCGCAGTATCCCAACATGCTGTCGACGCGGGTGATCGGCAACCTCCTGACCGACAATGCCTTCCTCGGCATCGCCGCCGTCGGCATGACCTTCGTGATCCTGTCGGGCGGCATCGACCTGTCCATCGGCGCGGTCATCGCCTTCACCGGCGTCTTCCTCGCCGTGCTGCTGCAGGCGACGTCCATCCACCCGCTTGTCGCCTTCGCATTGGCGCTGATCATAACCACGGCCTTCGGCGCGCTGATGGGGGCGATCATCCATCACCTCGAAATGCCGCCCTTCATCGTCACGCTGGCCGGCATGTTCCTGGCGCGCGGCATGGCCTTCGTGCTGTCCATCGATTCCATCCCGATCAAGCACCCCTTCTACGGGACCCTGAAGGGCCTCTACTACAAGCTGCCCGGCGGCGGGCGCATCACGCTGATCGGCGGGCTGATGCTCGTCGTCTTCGCGGCCGGCATCCTTATCGCGCACCGCACCCGCTTCGGCGCCAATGTCTATGCGCTCGGCGGCGGCACGGCGACGGCGCGGCTGATGGGCGTGCCGATCGCGGGCACGACGATCGGCATCTATGCGCTCTCGGGCTTCCTTGCGGGCCTGTCGGGCATCGTCTTCTCGCTCTACACCTCGGCCGGCTATTCGCTGGCGACGGTGGGCGTCGAGCTCGACGCCATCGCGGCCGTCGTCATCGGCGGCACGCTGCTGACGGGCGGCTCCGGCTTCGTCGCGGGCACGCTGGTCGGCATCCTCATCCAGGGCCTGATCCAGACCTACATCACCTTCGACGGCTCGCTGTCGAGCTGGTGGACGAAGATCCTCATCGGCCTGCTGCTCTTCGCCTTCATCCTGCTGCAGAAGGGGCTGATCCACTTCACGGGCCGGCGCAGGCGCTACGCCTGACGCCGTCCGCTCAGGCGGTTTTCAGCACGTCCTCCAGCGCCTCCAGCAGCATGTCGGCATTCTCGCGCGAGAAGACGAGCGGCGGGCGGATCTTCAGTACATTGGCGCGCGGGCCGGAGGCGCTGATCAGCACGCGGCGGCGGCGAAGGCCGTTGACGATGCGCGTCGTCAGCGCCGCATCTGCCTGCTTCGTTGCCGGATCGGACACGATCTCGACGCCGACGAAGAGGCCGGAGCCGCGCACGTCGCCGATGGCGGGATGGCTGCGGGCGAGGGTCCTGAGGCCCTCCATCAGGTGGTTGCCGACCTCCAGCGCGTTCTGCTGCAGGTCCTCGATGCGGATCGTGTCGAGCACCGCCTTGCCGGCGGCCGCGGCGACGGGATTGCCGCCGAAGGTGTTGAAGTAGCGGGCGCGGGGGCCGAACTCGGCGATCACCTCGGGGCGCAGCACGATGCCGGCCATCGGATAGCCGTTGCCCATCGGCTTGCCGATCGTCACCATGTCGGGCGCAACGCCGTGCCGCTCGAAGCCCCACATCGCTTCGCCAGTGCGGCCGAAGCCCGGCTGAACCTCGTCGGCGACGAAGAGGCCGCCGGCGGCATGGATCGCATCGACCGCCGGCTTCAGGAAGCCTTTCGGTCCGGCGAAGATGCCGTCGCTGGAGAAGATCGTGTCGGTGATCAGCATGGCCGGCCTGATGCCGTGGCGCTTGAGATCGGCGATGGCGGCTTCGACCTCGCGGCCGAACTTCTCCATCATCTCCCCGGGCGAATGGCGGTAGCTGTCCGGCGCCGGCACGGTGCGCACATGCGGGCCGAGCGTCACGGATTCGCCGAGCGAGGGTGAGAATTCCGCCACCGCGCTCGTCAGGCCGTGATAGGCAAGCTCCGTCGCGATGATACCGGTGCCGCCGGTGACGAAGCGGGCGATGCGCACGGCAAGGTCGTTCGCCTCGCTGCCGGTGCAGGTGAACATCGCCTGGCTGAGCGCGTCCGGGAAGGTCGCCGTCAGTGTCTCGGCATAGTCGACGATGCCTTCGTGCAGGTAGCGGGTGTGGGTGTTGAGCACGGCGGTCTGCGCCGTGATCGCCTCCACCACGCGCGGATGGCAATGACCGACCGAGGCGACATTGTTGTAGGCGTCGAGATATTTCTCGCCCGATGCGTCATGGAGAAAGACGCCTTCGCCGCGCACCAGATGCAGCGGCTCCTCGTAGAACAGGCGATAGGCGGGGCCGAGCACCTTTTCGCGCCGCGCGATCAGCGCCTTGTCCGCCTCGCCCAGTCGTTCGAAATCCTCACGCGAGAACGCGTTCACCATCGACATGATTTCAAGCCTCCACAAGATGGGGCGCCAGCCGCTTGAGCCCGGCCGGCGTCAGGTCCGATATGTTGTGCAGCCCCGCCCAGGCGGCGGCGTGGTTGCGCATGATGTAGCTGCTGTTCTCGGGAAAGCGCGCCGAGCGCCATTCCGCGATGATGATCGACATGGCGAGCCGGGCGCGGATCAGCGTCGGCAGGAGCGCGGCCTCCGCCGGCTGGAGCGGCCGGGCGGAAAGGTAGCCTTCGAGGAAGGCGCCCGCACGCTCGGCCCAGTCGGGTGTGAAGAGATGGTAGGAGATCGCCACCGCGAGATCGTTGACGAGCGGCGCCTCGACCATGTCGCCGAAATCGATGATGCCCGCGACGCGCTCGGGTGCGGCCGGATCGACCAGGATATTGTGCGGGTTGAAGTCGTTATGGATGATCTGCCGGCGCTCCAGCGCGGAGAAGGCCGGCAGCATGCGCAGGAATTCCTCCAGCACCGCCTCGACCCGCGCCTGCCGCTCGGGCGCGACGGAATCCACCACCGCGGCAAGGTCGAGCGTGTGCGAGATGTCCCACATCAGCTTGCCCGCCGGCGGGCGGCCGGCATAGCCGGAAAGACCGAGGCCGAGCGCGCCGAGCGCACGGCCGATATGCCGGCTCTGGTTCGTCGAGGGCGGCGTGCGGTACTGCAATTCACCGGGCAGGAAGGTCAGGAGGCGCACGATGCGCGGCCCCTCGTGGGTGGCGATCCGGTGGCTCGTTCCGCCCGAGCGGGTCGGCACCAGCCGCGGCACGGGAACGGCGGGGGCGTGGCGGGCAAGATGCAGCAGCGCGCCGTCCTGGAAGGCGAGCGCCGCCGGGTCCTCGGCGGGGTTGGCGATCTTCAGCGTGTAGCGCGTGCCGTCCGTCGCGGTGAAGAGGAAGGTCTCGTCGCGCTCGCTGGAAAGCCGCCCGACCGTGCCGGCGATGCCGTAGATATCGCCGGTGAGCGCGGCGGCATCCGAAAGTTCGGTCTTGCTGAAGGCGGCGGACATCGCATCGCCGCCGTTTGCCGGGGCCGGGAAGGGCGTTTCCTGCGTCATCGTGGTTCCCCGGAACAGGCCTGCTTTCCCACTGCGAAACGCTCCGTCTTCTGGCTCGAATGTTAATCCGGGCGCGGGCATCGCGCACTTTACCGGAATTGCCCATGTTTGACCCGATGCGACGGTTGAAACAAGCGGAAAAAGATGCATCAAGTATCGTATCATTGATTTTTGTCAGAGCCGGCGATGCCCGAATTCGAAACGCTCGATCATTCCAACCTGAACAGCACGATCTACGGCGCGTTGTGCGATGCGTTGATCCAGGGCCGTTTCCAGCCCGGCGACCGGCTGAAGATCCGCGATCTCGCCGAGCAGTTCGGCACCAGCGTCACGCCCATCCGCGACGCGATCCTGAAGCTCGCCAACGACGAGGCGATCACCTTCCGCTCGCCGCGCGACATCCGCATCCCCGCCATGAGCGAAGCGCGCTACCGCGAGATCCGGTCGATCCGCGTGCGGCTGGAGGGGCTGGCGGCCGAGACGGCCGCGCAGGTCGCCACCTCCGCCGACATCGCCGCGCTGGAGGCGATCCTGCGCGAGAACGAGGCCGCTCTTGCCTGCGGCGACGGACTGAAAGGGGCCGAGCTCAACCAGATGTTCCACTTCATGCTGCCGAAGATCGCCGGCCTTCCGGTGCTCAACGGCATCCTGCGCCGGCTCTGGCTCCAGATGGGGCCGCTGATCTCGGATGCCTATCTGCCGGGCGGGCGGGCGATGATCGACCATCACTATCCCGTCGTCGAAGCATTGAAACGTCACGACCCGGCCGCCGCCTCCATGGCCATCGTCGACGACATCCTCCTCGGCGGGAAACCGTTGCTGGAGCGCATCGAGAAGGGGGCGCGGAAGGCCTGATCGCCTCCACCTTTCGTCGAGGCTTGCATTTCGCCCGCCGCGCATTACGATGTATCAAGCATCAACGGAGAAGTCCCGCATGACCGAAGAACGCCCCACCATGCTGCTGACGGGGGCAAGCCGCGGGATCGGACATGCGACGGTCAAGCTCTTCCAGTCGAAGGGCTGGCGCATCCTCACCGTGTCGCGCCAGGCTTTCTCCGAGGAATGCGCCTGGCCCTCCGCCCGCGAGAGCCATATCCAGGCCGACCTCGCCGACCTTTCCCAGATCGACCGCCTCGCCGCCACGGTGCGCGAGCGCCTGCCCTCCGGCAGGCTGCACGCGCTGGTCAACAATGCCGGCATCTCGCCGAAGGGACCGGACAGGAGCAGGCTCGGCGTCGCCGACACGACGGCGGATGTCTGGACCCATGTGCTCAACGTCAACCTCGTCTCGACCGCGCTGATCGCCCGCGCGCTGCTGCCGGAACTGGAGGCCGCCAAGGGCTCGATCGTCAACGTCACCTCCATCGCCGGCTCGCGCGTCCACCCCTTCGCTGGTGTCGCCTATGCCGCTTCCAAGGCCGCGCTCGCGGCGCTGACGCGGGAAATGGCGCACGAATTCGGCAAGCGCGGCGTGCGCGCCAACGCCATCGCCCCCGGCGAGATCGAGACCTCGATCCTCTCGCCCGGCACGGACGAGCTGGTCGCCGCCGAAGTGCCGATGGGCCGGCTCGGCGAGCCGCGCGAGGTCGCCGAGACCATCTATTTCCTGTGCACCGGCCAGTCGTCCTACATCAACGGCGCCGAGATCCATATCAACGGAGGCCAGCACGTCTGACGGCGCAAGAAAGCCATTGACCGGGACGGGCGGGAATGCCTGAATTGGCTCGATAGAAAATCAAAGGGAACGAGGCGCCTGCCGCGGTGCGAACATCGCGCGAAGGCCTCCGGCCCGGGAGGGGCTGCCGTCTTCGACGGACCGTTCGGGACCGGTGATCGGGCCGGTCCGAAAAAACGAAAAAAGGGGAGTACGATGAGCATGAAGACCAAGAGCATGAGGAAGGGCATTCTGACGGCGGCCGTGCTGGCGCTTTCGGCGGGGCTTGCCACGCCGGCATTCGCGCGCGACCTCACCGTCGTCTCCTGGGGCGGCAACTACCAGGACGGCCAGCGCGAAATCTACTTCAAGCCCTTCGCGGAAAAGACCGGCAAGCCGGTGCTGGACGAGGCGTGGGACGGCGGCATCGGCGTGCTGCAATCCAAGGTGAAGGCCGGTGCGCCGAACTGGGACGCCGTGCAGGTCGAGGCGGAAGAGCTGGCGCTCGGCTGTGCCGACGGCCTTTACGAGAAGATCGACTGGGACAAGATGGGCGGCAAGGACAGGTTCCTCGATTCGGCCGTCAACGATTGCGGCGTCGGCGCCATCGTCTGGTCCACCGCAATCGCCTATGACGGCGACAAGCTGAAGGAAGGCCCGACCTCCTGGGCCGACTTCTGGAACGTCGAGAAATTCCCCGGCAAGCGCTCGCTGCGCAAGGGGCCGAAATACACGCTCGAATTCGCCCTTCTGGCCGACGGCGTGTCGAAGGACGAGGTCTACGACGTGCTGGCGACCGACGAGGGCGTCGACCGTGCGTTCAAGAAGCTCGACGAATTGAAGCCGAACATCGTCTGGTGGGAATCGGGCGCGCAGCCGCTCCAGTTCCTCGCCTCCGGCGAAGTCGCCATGACCTCGGCCTATAACGGTCGCATCACCGGCATCAACCGCACCGAGGGCAAGAACTTCAAGGTCGTCTGGCCGGGCAGCATCTATGCCGTCGACAGCTGGGTCGTGCTGAAGGACGCCGAGAACAAGGATGCCGCGCAGGACTTCATCGCCTTCGCCAGCGAGCCGGACAACCAGGCCAAGCTCCCGCAATATGTCGCCTACGGCCTTCCCGTGAAGGAAGCCGCCGCCAAGGTGCCGCCGGAGCTTGCCAAGGACCTGCCGACCGAGCCGGCGAACATGACCGACGCGCTCTCGCTCGACATCGATTTCTGGATCGACAATTCCGAGGCGCTGACCCAGCGGTTCAACGCCTGGCTCGCCCAGTAAGTCTGCTGCAATTCCGGGGGGGCGGCTTTCCGTGCCCCCGGACGCCGCACGCGCGAGGGAGCACCCGTTGGCCGAATTCATCCGCTTCGACCGCATAACGAAATTCTACGGCGCGCTCTGCGTCGTCGAGAATCTCGACCTTTCCATTGCCAAGGGCGAGTTCGTCAGCCTGCTGGGCCCTTCCGGCTCGGGCAAGACGACGCTTTTGATGATGCTCGCCGGCTTCGAACAGCCGACATCCGGCGCGATCCTCGTTGACGGCCAGGCCGTCAATGACGTGCCGACCCATCGGCGCGACATGGGCGTCGTCTTCCAGAGCTATGCGCTCTTCCCGCACATGACCGTCGGCGAGAACATCGCCTTTCCGTTGCAGATGCGCGGGCTGGGCAAGGCCGAGATCGCCGAGCGTGTGACCCGCGCCCTCGACATGGTGCAGCTTTCCACCATGCGCGAGCGCCGGCCGAGCCAGCTTTCCGGCGGCCAGCAGCAGCGCGTGGCGCTTGCCCGCGCCCTCGTCTTCGAGCCGCGCGTCGTGCTGATGGACGAGCCGCTCGGCGCGCTCGACAAGCAGTTGCGCGAGCAGATGCAGCTCGACATCCGCGACCTGCACCGCCGCCTCGGGCTCACCATCGTCTTCGTCACCCATGACCAGTCCGAGGCGCTGACCATGTCGGACCGGGTCGCCGTCTTCAACAAGGGCAGGATCGAGCAGATCGGCACGCCGCGGCAGGTCTATGACGAGCCGGCCACCCGCTTCGTCGCCGAGTTCATCGGCGAAACTAATCTTCTGGAGGGCGTCGTCGCGCGCGTTGCGGGAGGCGAGGCCGCCGTGCGGCTCGGTTCCGGCGCGGAAATCCTTGCCGCGGCCCCGGCGGAGGTTTCCGCCGGCCAGCCCGTCTTCCTCTCCGTCCGTCCCGAGCGGATCGACCTTGCCGAAACGGCGAACGGGGCGAACAATTGCCTGGAGACCGAGGTCGCTGATTCCGTCTACCAGGGCGATCACCTGCGCGTGCAGCTTGCCGCCGGCAGCCATCCGCTGATCGCCAAACTCGGCCGCCGCTCGCGCGAATTCACGCCCGGCACCAAGGTCTTCGCCGCCTTCTCGGCCGGCGATTGCCGCGTCATCCTGCCGCCGGGGCAGGCGTCATGAGCGCCGGGCGCGCCCGCGCGGGGCGTTCGTTCCTGCTGATCGCGCCGCTCGTCGCCTTTCTCGTCGCCTTCTTCGTCTGGCCGCTGTTCAGCATGATGTCGCAGTCGGTTTCCGATACGGCGGTGCTGCGCCTCCTGCCGCAGAGCGCCGAGGTGCTGGCCGGCTGGGACCGCAAGTCGCCGCCGACGCCGGAAATGCAGGCGGCGCTGATCGCCGACCTCAAGGCGGTGGACGACCAGCAGGCGCTCGGCGACATGGTGCGCCGCCTCAACAGCGCCCGTTCGGGCTTCCGCACGCTGATGTCGAAGACGACGGCGGCGCTCGCCGATCCCGCCGGCCCGCCGGCCGATCTCGTCTCGGTCGACAAGCGCTGGGGCAAGCCCGAATTCTGGCTCGCCATCGCCGATGCGCTCTCGCCGCTCACCGACCGCAACCTTCTGGCCGCCGTCGATCTCGGCCGCAATGCCGACGGCCATATCGAGCAGCTTCCGCCGGACCAGTCGGTCAACAGGGTGATCCTGGTTCGCACCTTCTGGATATCGGCGCTCGTCACCTTCGCCTGCATGTGCATCGGCTATCCCTATGCCATCATCGCCGCCTCGCTGACCGGCTGGAAGCGCGACCTGATGCTCGCCGCCGTGCTGCTGCCGCTGTGGACCTCGCTTCTGGTGCGCACCGCCGCCTGGTTCATCCTCCTGCAGGAAAAGGGCCTCATCAACGACCTCCTGCAATGGCTCGGGCTCACGAGCGCGCCGCTGCCGCTGATCTTCAACCGCACCGGCGTCATCATCGCCATGACCCATGTGCTGCTGCCCTTCATGGTGCTGCCGATCTATTCGGTGCTGATCACCATTCCGAAGAACCTGATGCCGGCGGCCGCCTCGCTCGGCGCGCCGCCGCTGCGCGCCTTCCTGCGCGTGCTCCTGCCGCTCAGCCTGCGCGGCGTCGCCTCCGGCGGCCTCCTCGTCTTCATCTCGGCCATCGGTTACTACATCACGCCCGCGCTGATCGGCGGGCCGGGCGACCAGATGATCTCCTCGATCATCGCCTTCTACGCCACGGGCTCGGCCAACTGGGGCATGGCCGGCGCGCTCGGCGTCGTGCTGCTCATCGCGACGCTCGCGCTCTATACCGTCTATGCCCGGCTTTCGGCCGACGAGCCGGGGAGGCGCTGACGATGCCGATGCGCCTTGCCCGTCTCACCTTCGCGACGCTCGCCATCCTCTTCCTGGTGGCCCCGCTCGTCGCCATCCTGCCGCTCGCCTTCACCTCGAGCGTCATCCTTACCTATCCGGTGCCCGCCTGGTCGATGCGCTGGTTCACGGAGCTCTTCACCGCCGATGCCTGGCAGCGGGCGATCGTCAACAGCCTGATCGTCGGCACGGGCACGACGCTGCTCGCCACGACGCTCGGCACGGCGGCCTCGCTCGGCCTGCGCAACCGGACGCTCTTCATGCGCGGCACCTTCCGCACGCTCTTCCTCTTGCCGATGGTCGTGCCGGCCGTGGTGCTCGGCGTCGGCATGCAGGTGCTGCTCGCCCGCTTCGGCCTCACCAACAGCTATGCCGGGGTCATCATCGCGCATACCGTCGTCGCCGTGCCCTTCGTGGTGGTCAGCGTCACCGGGGCGCTTGCCGGCATCGACGGGCGGGTGGAGCTTGCGGCGGAAAGCCTCGGCGCATCGCCGGTCACGGTCTTCCGCCGGGTGACGCTGCCGCTCGCCATGCCGGGCGTGCTGTCGGGCGCGGTGCTCGCCTTCGCCACCTCGCTCGACGAGGTGGTGCTGACGCTCTTCGTCGCCGGCCCCAATCAGCGCACGCTCGCCCGGCAGATGTTCTCCAGCATCCGCGAGAATATCAGCCCGGCCATCGCCGCGGCGGCCTTCCTCTTCATCGCCGCGACGATCCTCATCGGCCTTGCCGTGGTGCTGTCCCGCTCCATGCTGGCGCGGCGCAGGTGAAACCGCCGCCCTATCTGCGGGCGGCGGCCTCCATGTTGTCGGTATAGTACTGGTCGTAGAGGTCGCGGTACTTTTCCGCCGCGCCCGCGTCGCTGTAGCGGGCAAGGGCGGCCATGTCCGTCTTGTTGAGCACGACGCCGAGCGTCTTCGCCTCGATGCGGTGCTCGGCGGCAAGCAGGTCGCGCACGAGGTTCGACGGCGTCTTGCCCCATTCCACGACGAAGAGAAAGCCGTCCGCCAGCGGCTCGAAGGCCTTGGCGTCGACGACTGGGCCGACGGGGGCGAGGTCGACGATCACGTAGTCGAACGCCTGCCGCGCCTCGTCCAGCAATTGCTTCATGGCTGGCGAGCTGATCAGCTCGTTGCCGTCGTGGCGGCGGGCTGCGTCCTTGCCGAGCGCGATGGGCAGGATGGTGAGCTGCGAGCGCCGGTCGGTCTTGACCGCCTGCGTCCAGGGGATTTCGCCGCTCACCGCCTCGATGAGGCCGATCTGCGGGGCGGGTTTCATCATGGCGCTGAGGCCCGGCCGGCGCACGTCGGCATCGATCAGCAGCGTGCGCTTGCCGCTGATGGCGAGAAGCGCGGCGAAATTGGTGGCGACCGTCGACTTGCCCTCGCCGGGCAGCGCCGAGGTGACGCCAATCACCCGGCTTTCGCGGCCGGTCAGCATGGTCTCGCTGGTCAGCTTGGCGTTGCGCAGGGTTTCGGCGAAGGCCGAGCGTGGCGCGTCGAGCACGATGCGCGTCATGCGTTCCAGCGGTATATCCTCTTCCGCCTCGCCGGGGGCGGGCTCGGCCTTCACCGCCTTCGCGCCGATCATGGCGGGCTTGCGCTTCTTCTGCCCGCCGACGAGCGGCAGGTAGCCGAGCGGCTTCAGGCCGAGGATCGTGCGCACGTCGTTCTCCAGCCGGAAGGCGCGCTCGCGCAGCTCCTGCACGAAGGTCAGCGCCCCGCCGGCCATGAGGCCGAGCACCAGCGACAGGCCGAGCACCAGCGTCTTCTTCGGGCTCGACGGCGCGGTCGGCACGCCGGCATCGGAGATCACCCGCGCCTTGGCGATGGGGAAGGACTGTTTCTGCGAGGCCTGCTCGAAGCGGCTGAGATAGGATTCGGAAAGCGCCTTGAGGGCCGTCGCCTTCTGCTCCAGCTCGCGCAGGCGCACGGAAGAGCGGTTGGCCACGGCATTGCTGCCGGCGACCTTGTCGATGTTCTCGCGCAGCGACGTTTCCCGCGAGCGGGCGACCTCGTATTCGTTGCGGTAGCTGGCGGTGAGCTGCTGGAGCTCGCGGTAGATCTGCCCGGCAAGGTCTTCCTTCTCGGCCCTGAGGGCTGCCGCCTGCGGATGGTCCGCGCCGAAATTCTGCGTGATGTCCTGCGCGCGCTTGACGACGGAATTGTAGCGCTCGCGCAGCTCCTGAAGCACCGAGCCGCCCGCCTGCTGTGTCGGGATCGAGGCGTTGTCGACGGCCTTGTCCGGTCCCTGCTCGACGATGGCCTTGAACTGGGCATAGCGCGCCGAGGCGCTTGCGGCATCCGCCTGCGCCAGGATGAGCTGGCTGTTGAGGTCGGCGAGCTGCTGCTCGGACATCAGTTCGCCGCGCGCCGTGGTGAGGCCATTTTCGCTGCGGTAGCGCTCGACTTCCAGCGCGGCGTCCTGCGCGCGGGCCTGGATATCGGTGAGGCGCTCCTGCAGCCATGTCGAGGCCTGCTCCGTCGCGGTGAAATTGGCGCTGAGCTGGTCTTCGAAGAAGGCTTCGGCATAGCGTTTGGTGATCGCGGCGGCGAGCTGCGGGTCGGTCGAGCGGAAGGAGACGGCGAGCACGGCGCTGCGGCCGGCGCGCTCCACCGTCAGGGATTGCTGCAACGTGGCGGCGGCCTTCTCGCGCCGCCCGTTCGCCAGCGCCTCTTCCGGGACGTCCGGGCCGGAGGATGTCAGCGCCTTCGCCCAGCCCTTGACCATGGCGACGGGCGATTGCGGCGGGTTGAGAATGGTCTCGTTGTCGGAAAGCTTCAGGTCATCGACGACGCGCAGCGCCAGCCGGCCGGATTTCAGGATCTCGGCGGCGCTCGATATGCGCATGTCGATCTGCTGGCTGCTCTGCGGCGAGGGCTCGCTCTCCTCGGCATAGCGCGACAGGTCCTCGTCGAGCAGGATCTGCGTCTGCGAGGTATAGACGGGCGTCGCGAACAGGAGATAGGCGACGCCGAGCGCGACGGCGAGCGCCACCGAAAGCCCGATCAGCCGGGCCCGGCGGACGAGGATCGCCAGCAGGCGGTTGAGGTCGATGAAGGAATCGGAAGGGTCCGGTTCCCGTCGCAGGATGCTGCTGTGCGGTACGGTGCGTTGATGCATGGGGCTCCGTTCTGCCTTTCGGCGCAATGAAAAGCTTTCCTCCCCGGATGCGGCCCCGGACCGGAACCGGCCCGGAGCCACGGGATTATGCCGCGCGAATCCGGCCCTCGTGCGACAAGACCATGTCGCGCAGGGATTCGTAGACGGCCGCGCCGATATCCGGGCGGGCGAGCGCGAAGGCGACATTGGCCTCGATGAAGCCGTGCTTCGAGCCGCAATCGTAGGTCCGTCCCTCATAGGGATGGGCGTGGAAGGGCTGCGTCTCGGAGAGCTTCAGCATGCTGTCGGTGAGCTGGATCTCGTTGCCCGCGCCGCGCTTCTGGCGGGCGAGATGGCCGAAGACTTCCGGCTGGAGGATGTAGCGGCCGTTGAGGAAAAGGTTGGACGGGGCTTCGCCCGCCTTCGGCTTCTCCACCATATGGGTGACGGCAAAGCCGTGGCGCACGGCCGCGCCCTTGCCGACGATGCCGTATTGCGACGCCTCCTCCGGCGCGCATTGCTCGACGCCGACGACATTGCCGCCGACTTCATCATAGAGCTCCATCAGGCCCGCCATGCAGCCGCGCGTGCCGAAGGAGATCATGTCCGGCAGGAGCAGCGCGAAGGGCTCGTCGCCGATGAGGTCGCGGGCGCACCAGACGGCATGGCCGAGGCCGAGCGGCGCCTGCTGGCGCGTGAAGCTTACCGAGCCGGCAGCCGGGAGCAACTCGCTGAGTTCGCTCACCTTGTCGTCCTTGCCGGATTTCTCCAGCGAGGCGACGAGTTCCGGCGTATCGTCGAAATGGTCCTCGATGACCTGCTTGTTGCGGCTGGTGACGAAGACGACATGCTCGATGCCGGCCTCGCGCGCCTCGTCGAGGGCATATTGCACGACGGGCCGGTCGACGATGGTCAGCATTTCCTTGGGCATGGCCTTGGTGGCGGGCAGGAAGCGGGTTCCGTTGCCGGCGACGGGGATGACGGCCTTGCGGACGGTCTTGGTTCGCACCATGGAATTATCCTTTGTTCTTGAGCGGCTGGCCGGATGCGGCCGCCGCATGGGAAGCCGGGGACGCCGTCAGGCGGCGCCACCGGGCGGCGATCGGCATGGAAAGATGCCGGAGCGCGACGGGATCGCCGAGCGCCACCTTGAGGGCGGGCCCGAGCGAGCGGTTCTTGAGATGGCGGACGAGGGAGAGGAAGGCGCGGGCCTCTTCAAGGCTGCGCGTGCGGCGGCGCTGCGCCGCCATGGCCTCGCCCTGCAGCGGGAAGCGGGCGAGGAACCGCCGGTCGCCCGCAAGCATCGCCTCGACATGGTGGAGATGCAGCACGCGGGAGATCGAGGTCTCGCGGATATGGTAGAGATAGCCCGCCTCGGGCACGACCGCGCAACGCCCGCCGGCGGCGAGCACGGCGGCGAGCAGCAGGTAGTCCTCGCCGATCCTCAGCGCCTCGTCATAGGCGAGATGGTTGCCTTCGAGGAAGGCGCGATGGAAGACCGGCTTCATGTAGCCGAAATTGTGTGTGGCGCGGAAAATCCGGTTGGAATCGATGAAGGCCGGCAGCGTCAGGAGTGGCGATGCGGCGAGAAGGTCGTGAGGGAACATGCGCGTGATCCGGCCGTCGCCATGCAGCACGTCGAGATTGTCAACCGCCGCGACGGCGTCCTGCCTTTCGGCCGCGTCGATCATGCGGCGAAGGCGGTCGGGCCGCATCGTGTCGTCGGAATCGAGCACGGCGATCCAGCGGCCGCGGGCGGCGGCAAAGCCGGCATTGCGCGCGCCGCCGGGGCCCTTGTTGCTGTCGAGCGCAACGAGCCGCACGGCCGGCGCGCCGAGCGCGGCGACGGCCTCGCGCGTCGTGTCGGCCGAGCAATCGTCGGCGACGATCACCTCCACCGTCACGCCCTCCTGCGCCAGCGCGCTGCGGGTGGCGCGCTGGATGGTGTCGGCCGCGTTGTAGGCGGCGATGACGATGCTGACGTCGGGTTCCGTCATGGCGCCGTCTCCAGCTTGCCATAGGGCTCGATGGCGCGGGTGCCGAAAAGCCCGCCGACCGCGCCGGCATGGAGAAGGCCGCGCAGCAGGAAGCGGTTGCGGCGCACGGGCGAGAGGGCGAAGGCCGTGGCGCCGGCAAGGCAGGCCGTGCATTTCGCGGCGGCAAGGCCGGCAGCGCTCAACCGGGCGGCGCCCTCATGCCGCGCGGCGAGCAGCCGTCCATGGGTCTGGCCCATGCGCAGCCGGCGCCGGGCGAGCCAGGAGAAGCGGGCGCGGGCGGCGGGAACCGGCTCCTCCACCCAGGCATCCTCGGCAAAGGCGATGCGGCCGCCGGCCGCGTGGACGGCGGTGAAGAATTCGGTGTCCTCGCCGCCGCTCCGCCCGAGCGCGAGGTCGAAGCGGCGGCCGGCGATGGAGGGGGCGGCAAGGCGCATCAGCACGTTGCAGGTATAGCCGGTGCGGATTTCGCCGTTCACCCAGACGGGACGCGTGGCGTGGAAGTCGCCGCTGCGCATCCAGCCGGGTGTATCCGGCCCGTACAGCGCGCGCACCGGGCCGAGCACCACGTCGGCGCGGCTTCTTTCCGCCGCCGCGAGCAGCCGGTCGAGCCAGAGCGGGTCCACTGTCTCGTCGTCGTCGACGAAGGCGATGAAATCGGCGTCCGTATGGTCGAGGCAGGCATTGCGGGCGATGGAGATGTTGCCGGCCGGGCAATGCACATAGACGATATCCGTCGGCAGCAGCGGCACGGCGGCCTCGACGCGGGGACGGGCGCTCGGCTCCATGTCGTTGTCGGCGACGATGACGCCGAGGCGCACGCCGGCCGGAACGATCAGCTTCGAGAGCGAGGCGAGCGTCTCGCTCAGCGCCGGGCGGCGGAAGGTGCAGACCGCGATGTCGATGCGAAGCGGGGCCGTCATGCGAAGGCCCTCCGCTGGCGGATATCGAGCAGCTCGCGCCAGAAGCCGGCCGACCAGGCGAAATGCATGATCATGGCGGAGACCGCGGCAAGCGGGCCGTAGGGATTGCGCTCGCCGAGCGCCATCCACGCGCCGTAGCCCATGCAGGCTGCGGCCCAGAGCACGAAGGGCACGGCGGCGACCCAGGTGATCGCCGCTAGGAAGGCACCGGCGGCGACCGGGGCGACCATCAGCGGCAGGAGCTGGCGCAGGCCGGGGCGTGCGCGGTGCTTGAGGAGGTTGCGCGCCCGGCCGCGGCCATAGCCGAAATATTGCCGGAAGAGCGGCAGGGCGCTTGAGCGCGGGTAATAGACCATGCTGGTGCGCGCGGTCATCCAGACGCGATAGCCGGCCTGGTGGAGCCGGTAGTCGTATTCGGCGTCCTCGTTGGCGGTGAAGGTCTCGTCATAGCCGCCGACGGCGCGGAAGGCGGATATGCGCATCAGCGCATGGTGGCCGTGGTCCGCCCAGTGGCTTTCCGCGCCCGCCCGATGCTTGGCCCCGCCATTGCCGAGCACGGAATTCTGCGCGAAGGCGGTCGCCTTCTGGAAGGCGCCGAAGCCGACGGTCTGCATGGCGACGACGACGGAATCCGCCCTGGTCTCCAGCGCATCCTCCACCAGCACGCGGCAATAGTCGTGCGGATAGGTGCCATGCGCGTCGATGCGGATGAGATAGTCGTGCTCGACGCCGAAGGTGGCGACGGCGAGATTGATCGCGGCGCTCTGGATGCGCTTCGGATTGTCGAGCACATGCAGGTTCGGCACGGTGGCGGCGAGGCGGCGGGCGATGTCGCGCGTGCCGTCCGTGCTGCCGCCGTCGACGACGACGAGCGTCGCGTTGAGGTCGCAGAGCGTGGGTTCGAGATGGCGGACCAGCGGCTCCAGGTAACGCGCCTCGTTGAGGCAGGGAATCACGATCAGGCAACGCACGGATGCGGCGGCGTCAGCGGTCATGGCAATCCACCTTGTTTGCGGCGAGGGAGGGAAGGGGGCTGAACGCCGCCGCCTGCCCGGCCGGCCGGCGAAGGGCGGCAAGGCGCTGGACGAAGGCGGCGCAGTCGGCGCGGTCGAGCAGCCAGGGGCGCGCGCCGAGCCTGGCGAGATCGGCGTGCAGCGCCTCGTAAGTGGCGGCGTCGAAGCCGGCGAAGCGGCCGGCGAGGGTTTCGGGACGGTCGTCGGAAAGCGAAATGCCGATGCCGCGCTCGCGGGCGAGGCGCGCCGTCTCGGTTCCGTCGAGGACGATGGGCAGCGCCCCGTGCCGGCAGCCTTCATAGAGGCGGTTCGGCAGCAGCCACAGCGAGTTCCGGCCTTCCTCGAAGAAGTCGATGGCCCAGGTGAAATCGACCGCGCCATAGATGGCGGGCAGGTCTTCCGGGTTGCGGTAGGGGCCTTCGAAGCGGATGAAGGGCTCGCGGGCGACGCGGCCGTCGAAATCGTCGAATTCGGAATGGGCGGGCCGCCCGCGCAGCACCACTTCGAAGCGGCCCTCCATCCGCCGGGTGAAGGCGGAGAGGAGATCGAGCGACTTGCGGCAGCGGAGCGCGCCGAACCAGCCGATGCGCCAGGGTTCTCCCGCGGGGCGCGTGCGGACCGGAAGGCCGGCCTCGCCCTCGAGCTCCAGCACCTTGTTCTCCAGCAGGTGGAAGGGGGCGCGGATGCCGGAAAGCGGCTTGAAATAGTGCTCGATAAAGGCCGGCGAACTGGTGACGACAAGGCCCGCCTCGCGGCTGAAATGGCGCTCCGCCCCCCGCAAGGCCCGCCCGACCATGCCGTCGTGCAAAAGCAGGCGGTGAATGTCGAGGCATTCATAGGCGATGGGAGCGGCACCGAACAGGGCCGAGGCGCGGCCCGCCAGCGCCAGCATTTCGAGGTTGCGGGCGAGGATGATGTCCGGCTTCGGGATGCCGGCGAGCTTGCGGGAAAGCGTCGCCGCCGCGCCGGCGACCGCCAGGAGGCGCTGGCCGAAGCGGCCATCCTTCGTCGCGCCCAGCTGTACGGGCGTGACGCCCTCGACCTCGGCAAGCCGGTTCTCGCCGCGGTGGAAGCCGGCCAGCGTCACCGAAGCGCCGCCCGCCTGCAGCATCAGCACCCGCCGGCGCACGGCGGGATCGGAAAGATCGTGGACGAGATAGAGGACCTGAAGCATCGGCGCCGTCCGCTCAGTTCACGAGGCAGGCGATGGAGCCGTCGAACTGGCAGGGCTCGCCCTCGGCGGTGAAGGCGATGCGCTCCACCTCCATCGTCGTCGGCCCTGCGAAAGCGAAGCGGCCCATCCAGCCGGACAGCGTGTCGGTGCCCCAGAGCGACAGGAAGATTTTCTGCGCATGGGTGGGCAGCTTCGCAGCGTCCGTCACCTCCTGCACCAGCGTGCCGTTCACATAGTAGGCAAGGCGATGCTGCTGCCAGACGAAGGCATAGTCGTTGAAGCCGCCGTCGGCCCCGCCCGGAACGGGGACCAGCTTCTCGTTGCCGCCCTTGCCGGCGATATACTGGTTGACCTGCACGCGGGACGTATCCTTGCCGAGGACCTCGAAGTCGATCTCGTCATGCGGTTTCTTGTCGGTCGGGCCGATATAGCTGAAGAAGGCCGAGTTGAGGCCGGAACCCGTCGCCGACTTCATGCGCACCTCATAGGCGCCGTAGCCGTAGCGTTTCAGGGTCTGAATCTCGCCGCAGGTATATTGGCGCTCGCCGGCGGGCCTGGCGTCGAAGGAGAGCGCGAGCTTGCCGCCCTCCACCTTCACGGAATCCTTCGACCACGTGCAGTTCTGGTGCGCGCCGTTGTTCCAGCCGTCGGAGACGTACCAGCGGGACGTGTCGAGCTGGTCGAATTCCTCGACGAAGGACGTGCCGTTCGCACCGTCCTGGGCGGACAGGGGGCTTGCGGCGGCAAGCGCTACGAGAAGGGCAGGTGCCGTGAGGGTGATCTTCGGGGAAACGGTCATGGTCACCTCCTTTGGGCGATGGAACCGGCTGGCTCCATCTCCGGATGCGGGTGTCGTCCGGCCGCGGGCGGCTTGCGCTGGCCCGTGCGGCGGCCGGTGAGGATGGCGTGCAGCGCCGGCGCAAAGCGCCGCGTGGCCGCGTGGGTGGAAACGAGGATGGCAAGCGCAAGGGCCGGGCTTGCCGCATAGAACAGCGGGTAGTGGGCGATGCCGAGCCGGTTCCAGACCATCCAGAACAGGACGAGCAGCGGATAATGGCCGCAGAAGATCCAGAAGCTGAGCCCGCCGAGCCGCGCCAGCGCCTTTCCGGCGCGCGTGCGGATGAGCAGCGCCGAGAAGGCCCATGCGCCGAAGATGCCGGCGATGGCCGCAAGGCCGCGCAGCATGTCGAGCCAGGCCGGGAAATCCGGGCCATGGGCATAGAGCGCGGCCGACAGCCCCAGCGCCATCGCCAGCACGGCGAGCGTCACCGGCAGGGCGAAGCGGTCCATGCGGCGGATATCGATGCGGTGGAGGGCCATTGCGACGCCGAAGCTGAAGCCGAAGAGGATGGATTTCTTCAGGAAGATGCCGTTCGGCAGCGGCAGCACCGCATAGGCCAGCATCAGGGCGAGCGCGATGCGCGGATAGCGCAGGACCGCGAGCGCGATCAGCGGCGACAGGACGAGGCAGAGCAGCAGGTCACGCAGGAAATAGAGCGGGATGTCGATCGGCCAGCTCTCGACGGCGAGGCCGAGATTCATCAGCTCGCGCGGCGTGGCGTTGACGACATCGGGCAGGTAGCCGAAGCCGATGCCGCGCGACTGCGCGATATAGACGAGGGCGAGGAAGGCCGTGTTCCAGAGGAGGAAGGGCAGGAGGATGGTCGATGCCTTGGTGCGCAGCGTCCGGCGGTAATCGAAGGCCTCGATGCCGCGATGGAAGAGCAGGTAGCCGGAGATGGCGGAAAGGCACGGCACGCCGATGCGGAAGAGGCTGTCGGCGAGGAACACCCG
The DNA here is from genome assembly GCF_055379515.1 of Shinella sp. 1A1. Classification (NCBI taxonomy): domain Bacteria; kingdom Pseudomonadati; phylum Pseudomonadota; class Alphaproteobacteria; order Hyphomicrobiales; family Rhizobiaceae; genus Shinella; species Shinella sp. 1A1. The sequence continues at coordinate 1,143,425 of NZ_AP039672.1, read as the reverse complement.
TAGCCAGTCGAGCCCGCCGAACGTACCCGTATAGGGGCTCGTCGCCGGATCGTAGGGAACATGCACGAAGATGATCCCGGTGATCAGCACGATGCGCATCATGTTGATGCGTGCCGAAACGGTCGCGTCGATCTGCACGGTTCCGTCACCCCTCTGTTGGGCCGCCGGCGGGCGGCTTTCAAGCGAATGAGGCGTGAGCCCCGTGAAGAGGAGTTTGGGTGACGGGGCGGCGGAAAATATGGCGACGCAGCAAATTCATCCGCATGGCCGGTTGCATTGCAGCATATCGCGCGGAATTGCATGCCGGTGGAAATACACGCTCACATATGCGTGAGGGAAATGTGAAGACCTGCGCTTCAATACTTTGAAGCCTATTCGAAACTACTTATTTAATCGCAATTTATGGGTGAAGGTGTCGCCGAATTTTTTTGCCTTTGCCATGCCGATTCTCTGCGAGACTGCGGCAATTCCGGCCGGCGGGCCCCGAAATGGGGCAGGCTCAAGGCAGGCTGGCGACGGCGGAGGCGCGGGGACGGCGCACCATGTCGAGGAGCTTTCGCAGCAGCGGCCGCTCGGTGAGAAGGGTGAGGACCGCATAGATCACGCCGCCGAGTGCGATGCCGATGGCGACCTGCAGGACGGGATGGAAATGCGGCGCGAGATAGTGGTCGAGCGCGTAGCGCACGGCGAGCGCCATCAGCGCGGCGGTGAGCATGGGGCGGATCGAGCGATAGAAGCCGGACAGGAACGGCGTCCCGTCCGCCCGGAACACCACCTGCGAATAGCCGACGAGCACGACGGCATTGACGAGGCAGAGGGCGACCATCGCCTCGATGAGCGTGCCGCCATAGGCACCGTAAGCAACGGCGGCGGTGGTCGCCACCGCGCGGCCGACCGCCCACCAGAAGAGCGCCCCGCCATGGCCCGAGCCCTTGAGATAGGGGATGAAGGTGCTGCACGGCGTCAGCAGCCCCTTGGAGAGCGCCAGGAGGCCGAGCACCGGCCAGGCGGCCGCCCATTGCGGGCCGAAGAGCAGCAGCATCGAGGGTTCGGCCAGCGCCCAGAGGCCGAACATCATCGGCGCGAGCAGGAGCGTCGTCACCTGCGTGCTGAGCATCAGCGCCTGCGAGCGGCGCTCGCGGTCGTGCATCATCGCGCTGAAGGCGGGAAAGAGCACGCCCATGACGCCGGACAGCACCACCTGGTTGGGAATGCTGGAAAAGCGGTTGGCGGCGGAATAGGCGCCGGCATCGGCAAGGCCGAGGAAGCGCGAGATTACCACCATGGGCGACTGGAAGGTGACGAAATTGGCGACCTCCGAGCCCATCAGGCCGAGGCTGAAGCGCGTCAGCCGCACGACGCTCGTCGCATGGAAGTGAAAGCGCGGCAGGTAGCGTGAGACGAAGAAGAGACCGGCAAGCCGGATGACCCCGGCGACGAAGAGTTGGGCGACCAGCGCGAAGACGCCGAAGCCGGCGATGGCGAGGATGACCGCCGCAATGGCGGCGAGCGATTCGGAGATCATGCTCCACAGCGCGTCGCGGCTGAACTGCATGCGCCGGGCGACCAGCGCATAGGCGACGTCGCCGGCAAGCTGGAGCGGAATGAGCAGGCACATGATCCGGAGCAGCCAGGCCGCATCCGCCGCGCCGAACCAGCCGGCGAGCGGTTCGGCGAAGACATAGAGCCCCGCCGCCATCAGGCAGGCGAAGCCGAGATTGGCCCAGAAAACCGAGTGGATCGTCTCCCGTTCCTCCCTCGGTTCGAGGATGAGGGCGGAGGCGAGACCCGCCCCGCCGATCATGGCGAGGAACTGCACGACGGCGAGCGCGACGGCCACCGCGCCGAACTCTTCGGGCGTCAGGAGCCGGGCGAGAATGGGCACGGTGACAAATTTAAGCCCGAATGTGCTTGTCTTGGATAGGACGCTCCAGCCGACGTTTCGCGTTACCGACTTCGCGTTGACGGACTGGGACATGGGTGGATTCCGCTTCACAAAAGGAGCCTAGACGAGACGAAAAGCCTGCGCCGGAAACGGCCGCGCCCCGGTGGGAGGAGACCAGACGAACCTCTTTCTAGAGAAACCACAGGGACGAAAAGATGGCGAAGCTGACAGTTATCATCCCCTTCTACCAGAAGGAGCCGGGCATCCTGAGGCGTGCGCTCACGTCCGTTTTTGCTCAGGGATTCAACGACTTCGACGTCATTGTCGTCGACGACGAATCCCCCTATCCGCCCGATGGCGATCTGATCGACTTTTGCGAGGCGGAGCAGGCGCGCGTGCGCGTCATACGCCAGGAGAATGCCGGGCCGGGCGGCGCGCGCAACACCGGGCTGGACCACGTTCCGGCGGCGAGCGACTTCGTCGCCTTCCTCGATTCGGACGATACCTGGGCGCCCGATCACCTCGCCGTCGCCCATGCCGCGATGACGCATTTTTCCGCCGATTGCTATTTCGCCTCGATCACCGGGGGCGACGCCTTCTACTATCATTTCGGCGTCGAGGATCTCGAAAAGACGGAGGCGACGGTACGTCTCAACGACGATCCGCTGCTGATCGAGATTCCCGACCTCACGCAGGTCATGCTGAAGAACTGGAGCTTCCTGCACCTGTCCGCCATGGTCATCGCCCGGCCGGTCTTCGAGCGGGTGCGCTTCGACGCGGCGCTGAGGCTTGCGGCCGAGGACGTGCTGTTCTTCTGCGACTGCGTGCTCGCCGCGCGGCGGGTAGTGTTGAGCGGGTCGGCGGGCGCGGTGCGCGGGGAGGGGATCAACATCTTCCACGGCGTCGACAACGATTCGCCGCAGTTCCTGCGCCAGCAATTCAATACCTGGGTGGCGCTCGACCGGCTGGAGAGCCGCTTCGCCGAGCGACCGGCCGAGGTCGCCTCGCTGCGCTCCTACAAGCAGACGGCGCGCCAGCAGGCGCTCTGGAGCCAGGCGCGGCGCGTCAGGCACCGCAAGCTGCCGCAATTCGACATGCTGGCCCGCTGGGCGATGCGCGATCCGCGCATCCTCGCCAGCGTCCTCGGGCTTGCCGTCGGCAAGTTCTCCCGCTGAACTGACAGGAGGTTTGGATGAAGCCCTATTACTGGGAATCGCAGCACGGCAATTTCGGTGACGATCTCAATCTCTGGCTCTGGGATTTCCTTTTGCCGGGTTTCCGCGAGGCGCATGAGGACGTGCTGCTCGTCGGCGTCGGCACGGTGCTGAACAGCGCGCTCCTGCCGAAGGAGGGCCGCAAGCTCGTGCTCGGCAGCGGCTTCGGCTACGGCACGCTGCCGGATATGCGCGACCGGGATGTCTGGGACGTGCGCTGCGTGCGCGGCCCGCTGACCGCCGGAAAGGTCGGCGTGCCGGAGGAGCTTGGCATCGTCGATCCGGCGGTGCTGGTCGCCGACATGCCGGAATTCGCGAACCAGCCGAAGCGGCATAAATGCGCTTTCGTGCCCCATTGGGAATCGGCGGTGGCCGGGCTGTGGCCGGTCGTCTGCGCGACGGCGGGCATTCACTATATCGACCCGCGCGGCGAGGCGAAGGACGTGATCGGCGAGATCGCCGCCTGCGAGCTGATCATCGCCGAATCCATGCACGGCGCGATCCTCGCCGATGCCTTCCGCGTGCCCTGGGTGGCAGTCAGCACCTCGGCCAATATCAACGGCTTCAAGTGGCGCGACTGGGCCACGACGGTCGGCGTCGACCCGACCGCCCGGCGCATCCCGATCTCCACCCGCGCCGAGGCCATCATCAAGGGCGCCCGCTTCTGGGGCGTCGATTACGAGGGTGCGGAGCAGGCCGCAGGCCGCGGTGCAGTCGCCGTCGCGCAGGCCGCGCCCCGCTCCGGCCTGCGCAGCGCCGCCAAGCAGGTCCTCGCCGCGCCCTCGACGCTGGCTCTGTGGCAGGCGAGCCGGGCGGAGCCGCAGCTCAGCACGGATGCGCGTCTTTCGGAACGGAAGGCGCGGCTTTATGCGGTGCTGGAAGGCGTGCGGCGGGACTATCTCTGAGGAATAAGACGGGGCCCTTGAGGCACGACCTCGCCCCATCTCCTTCTCCCCGCTTGCGGGGAGAAGGAGGCAGAACGGCGCGGGTTTCCTTCATAGAGCAGGGCGGATTACCGCCCTGCGGGCAGCAGATAGCGCAATCCCTCCTGTGGCGCCGGTTCCGTGCGCATCCGCCTCCGCGCCGCGTCCAGCTTGTCGCGCAGGATGCCGCCGGCGATGGCGGGTAGGGCGGTGGGGTTCGCGGCGGCATAGGCCAGCGCCGCGCCTGCGCCGCCCTCGCGCTTGCGGTCTAGGAAATGGCGCAGCGCGTGGCGCTGGCCGACCTGGCGGCAGTGGCGGCGCATGGCTTCGGCTGCTTCCGAGGGCACGTTGCCGGCCGCGAGGATCGTGCGCTCGGCCTCGTGCAGCGCGGCGAGGTCCTTCGTCCGGTGCTGCCCGCTCAGTGAATCGGCGCGCACCACCGCGCCGTAGCCGCAGCTTTCGATGACGGTATAGCGCGCGCCGGCAAGGAGCGCCCGCACATAGAGCTCGTAATCCTCGCCGAGCCGCATGTCCTCGCGGTAGCGCAGGTCGTGGGCGTCGAGGAAGGCGCGGCGCATGACGGGTTTCAGGAAGCCGAGCTCGCCGCGCGGGGCGCCGCGGCGCGAGATGTTGCCGAGGATGAAGTCCCTCAGATCGAGCCGGCGCGGATGCGGCGGAAAGTCCTCCGGCTGCGGGGCCGTGTCGGCCTCCTGCATGAAGGCGATGTTGTCGGCGATGAAGTCCCAGTCCGGGCAGGCGAGCATGCGCCGGAAGCGGCCGGGGAAGAAGAAGTCGTCCGCGTCGAGGATGGCGATCAGCGGCGCGCGGGAAACGGCGATGGCGTGGTTGCGCGCGGCGGACGGTCCGCGATTGGCGCGGAAGCGGATGATGTCGAGCCGCCGGGTCGTGTCGTCGGCGGCGGCCGCGGCCGCCATGGTGCGGTCGTCCGAGCCGTCGTCCACCACCACGACCTCGTCGACTTCGGGCTCAGAGAGCGCCGAGCGCACGGCCCGGCCGATCGTCTTTTCCGCATTCTTGGCGGCGATGATGACGCAGACCTTCTCATCCTGGATCACGGCATACCTCTTTCATGCGTTTGCGCTGCAATGCAGCATGAAAGGTAAAGGGGGCACAAAAACGGCCTGCCGGATACGGCGGTCAGGGCTTGGAGTGGCCGGGCTCGTTCATCGAGACGGAGACCTTGGGTTTGGCCTTGTCGATATCCGCCTGGCGGGCCCGCGCGGCGCGGCGCACCAGAAAGAGCGTGGCGAGGAAATAGCCGACCTGGATGAGAACGCCGCAGACCACGGTGCGCAGCGCGGTGGTGGCGATGGAGCCCGTGCTGGCATAGCTGATCACGGCGAAGACGACGAGCGCGATCGCCATGCTCAGGAAGAAACGCGGCGCGTAGGCCGGGCTCTCCCGCCATTTCGTTTCGGGCGCAGGTTTCATCGGTGGGTCGCCTTCTCCTTCAGGCTCGCTCAGGACTATAGGGTGCGGCACGGGGCCGTGCAATCATCAGGATTAACCAGTGCGCCGCAGGGCTGTTCCGGTCCTTGTCCATTTGTGTTGCGCTTCCGTTAAGCCGGTTGTGGCCGCCGGGAGAATCGCGTCGGCCTCCTTCTTGCCGCGATTTCGTCACCGATGTCTGAAAATGCGCCGTATGGGCGAGTGCGCCTTTCGCGGCCGCAGCCGATGGGTTGCGGCTCCAGAATGGCCCGATCACACTTTGTTACAATATGAGCGATCCTGCATGGAAAAAATGTGCAGCGCAAGATAATATTGCACTGCAAAATAATGCCCTGTTTTCAGGTATCCATGCCTATCCCGGCCGCGCGTTGGCGGCGGGGTCCCGTATAGATACGTAAATCGGGTCATGGCTTGCCGTTCAAAAGAAGTGATCGGCGAGCGGCCAAACACAAAACCGCCGGCGGTTCAGGGGATTTCTTTTCGAAAGGCGCGATCCGTTACTTGGCGGATACTTTCATCCGAGAGATTTCCGGATATTAAGAATTTCTTAAATGCCAGGGATGGGCAAACAATTCAGCCGATCACGCTTCGAAAAACAAACTGTGACCATACACTCGGCATTGGATGTCGGAACGCGTCCGAGGGACCCGACCATATCGCAAATCCAATGGAGCCATCTCTATGAAGTCCGCGAGCAGATCGGCCAGTTCGCCGTTTTTCAGTTCGATCGCAACCGGCGCGCCGCCGGTAGGGGGGATATCGAAACGCAGTTTTGACATTCTGGTGGCGCTCGCCGCCCTTGTCCTGCTCAGCCCGATCTTCGTGCTGATCATGGCGCTTGTGAAATATTCCGACGGCGGCAGGGTCTTCTACGGCCATCGCCGCATCGGCTACAACGGATCGACCTTCCGTTGCCTGAAGTTCCGTACCATGGCGGAGAACGGCGATGCCCTTCTCCAGCGCTATCTGGACGAGAACCCGCAGGCGCAGGAGGAGTGGCGCGAGACGCGCAAGCTCCAGGACGATCCGCGCGTCACCGTGGTCGGCTCGGTGCTGCGCAAGCTCAGCCTCGACGAACTGCCGCAGCTCATCAACATCCTCAGGGGCGAGATGAGCATCGTCGGCCCGCGCCCGGTGGTGGAGGACGAGTTGGAGCTCTACGAGGCATCCGCCGTCTACTATCTGCGCAGCCGCCCCGGCCTCACCGGCCTCTGGCAGGTCAGCGGCCGCAACGACGTCTCCTATGCCGCCCGTGTCGCCTTCGACACGCACTATGTCCGCAACTGGTCGCTCACCTCCGACCTCGTCATCGTCGCGCGCACCATTCCGGCCGTGTGCCTGTCGCGCGGCAGCTATTGAAGAGAGGGGTCTTCATGAAGACGATCACCAAGACGGTATCGGCCGCCTTCACTGTCGCACTGCTGCTCGCCTCCGCCGCCTCGGCGGAGGAATACCGGCTCGGCGTGATGGACAAGCTGCGCATCCGCGTCGCCGAATGGCAGACCGCTGAGGGCGCGATCCGCGACTGGAGCGCCGTAAGCGGCGACTACAGCATCGGCGCGGACGGTGCGCTGTCCCTGCCCTTCATCGGGCAATTGCAGGCGGACGGGCGCACCGCCGCCGAGCTTTCCGTCGAGATCGGCAAGAAGATGCAGGTGCTCTTCGGCCTCAAGGACCTGCCCTCCGCCTCCGTGGAGATCGCCGAATACCGGCCGGTCTATCTCTCCGGCGAGGTGCAGACGCCGGGGGCCTATCCCTATGCGCCGGGGCTGACGGTGCTCAAGGCCGTCAGCTTCGGCGGCGGATTGCGCCGGGCCGATCCCGGCCAGCGTTTTGCCCGCGATTTCCTGCGCTCGGAAGGCGAGGCCGCCGTCTACGTCGCCGAACGCAATCGCCTGCTCATCCGCCGGGCGCGCATCGTCGCCGAGATGAGCGGGGCCAAGGACATCGAGATGCCGAAGGAACTCGAGAAATCCGAGGAGGCGCGCCCGATCATGGAGAGCGAGAAGGCGTTGATGACCTCGCGGGAAAAACGGCTGCGCCTGCAACTCACCGCGCTCGCCGACCTCAAGTCGCTGCTCGACAATGAGATCGGCTCGCTCGGCAAGAAATCCGAGACCCAGACCCGCCAGCTCGAGCTCGTCCACGGCGACCTTTCCAAGATGGATGCGCTGGCCGAGAAGGGCCTTGCCATCAGTTCCCGCCGCCTTGCGCTCGAACAGCGCACGGCCGATCTCCAGGCGGCTCTGCTCGACATCGACACGGCCACACTGAAGGCGCGGCAGGATATCAACAAGGCCGGGCAGGACGAGACGAACCTCCAGAACGACTGGGACGCCCAGCTGGCGCAGGAGCTGCAGAACACCGAGCAGGAACTCGACACGCTGGCGCTGAAGCTCGGCACCAGCCGCGACCTCATGTCCGAGGCGCTGATGCAGTCCTCCGATGCGGCTTCCTTGAAGGGCGGGCTTTCGGCCGCCAACATCGGCTATTCGATCCTGCGCACGGTCAAGGGCAAGGCCGAAGATATCCGCGCCACCGAGACGACGCCGGTCCTGCCGGGCGACGTCGTCAAGGTGGACGTCAACCTCCCCGCGACCCAGTAAAAGGGGGAGGCTTCGATGCGGATCGCCAAGGCGCGGCTGATCGGACCTGCCGGCAACGAGGCCTATGGCGTCGTCGCCGTGGCGCTCTCCTTCTTCGTCTTCGCCTATTCCTTCCGCTTCGGCCAGGCCTCGATCCTTGCCTATTACGCCCTGTGGCTGCCGCTCGTCGCGGTGGACTACAGGCGCGTGCTCGGCAATTACCGGCATTATCTCTGGATCTTCGCCTTCGCGCTCTTCGCCTGCCTGTCGGTCTTCTGGTCGCAGGCGCCGGGCGTCACCGCCCGCGCGGCGGTGCAGTACCTTTCCCATGTGATCTGCGCGCTGATCGCCATGCGCGTCGTCGATACGCGCATCCTGGTGCGCGGCGGGCTGGTCGGCACCGGGCTGGTGCTCGTCTTCTCGCTTCTCTTCGGCGTCTACCATCTCGATCCGCTCGACGGCACCTACAGCTTCGTCGGCGCCTTCGCCTCCAAGAATCAGCTCGGCTTCTACGCCTCGCTCGCCGTGCTCTTCGCCTTTGCCGCGCTCTTCCTCGGGGTGGAGCGCGGCGTCTGGAAGCTTGTCGCTGTCGGCGCCGTGCTCATCGCGCTCTATTGCCTGAAGGCCTCGCAATCGGCGACCTCCGTGCTGACGACCGCCGCCGTCGCCGGCCTCTGCCTCTCGCTCAGGGCGCTCGAAATGCTGGCGCCCTTCCACCGCAAGATGCTGTTCACGGCGCTCGCCGTCCTTATCGTACTCACCGGCCTTGCCGCCATCTATGGCGGCGGCTATGCGATGATCCTCGGCGCCTTCGGCAAGGATGCGACGCTGACGGGGCGAACCTATCTCTGGCAGCAGGGCATCGTGGCGGCGGGCGGCGCGCCCTTCGCCGGTATCGGCTACCAGGCGTTCTGGGTGCAGGGCTTCGCCGAGGCGGAGCGGCTGTGGGCGGACTTCTTCATCTCCACCCGCAGCGGCTTCCATTTCCACAACACCTTCATCGCCGCCACGGTGGAAACGGGCCTGATCGGCTGCTGCCTCCTGACCATGGTGCTCGTCATCACGCTTGCCGGCCATCTCGGCCGGCTCCTCTCGGCGGCGCGGGACGGCGAGGCATTGGTGCTCTTCACCGTCGCCGCGCTGCTCGCGGTGCGCACCTTCGTGGAGATCGACGTCCTCAATCCGTACCACGTCGGCTCCTTCCTCCTCTATTTCTCGGCCGGCAAGCTGGCCGACGGCCGGTGGAGAAGGGCGGCCTGGCCGCTGGCGCCCCGCCACCATGCGGTGCCCGCATGAGCGCCGGGCCGGCCAAGGGCCGGGGAATGCTCTACGGCATCCAGTATCTTCGCGCCCTCGCGGCGCTCGCCGTCGTCCTCTTCCATGCCGCCGAGCGCAGCGGCCATGCCTTCGCCATCGGCGCGGCGGGGGTGGATGTCTTCTTCGTCATCAGCGGCTTCATCATGTGGGTGATCGTCGAGCGGCGGCCGGTGACGGCGGGCCGCTTCCTCGCCGACCGCATCCGGCGGATCGTGCCGGTCTACTGGCTGGCGACGGGCGTCATGGTGGCCGGCGCGCTGGCCGGGCTCTTTCCCAATCTGGTGCTGACGGCCGGGCATGTCGCCGCATCGCTGTTCTTCGTGCCGGCCCGCTCGCCGAGCAGCGGCGAGATCTGGCCGGTGCTCGTGCAGGGCTGGACGCTCAATTACGAGATGTTCTTCTACGCCGCCTTCGCCGCCTGCCTCCTCCTGCCGGCGCGGCTGCGGCTTCCCGTCATGGCGACGGGCTTCTGCCTGCTGGTGGCGCTTGGCCTCGCGGTCGATAGCGACGCGCCGTTCTTCGTCACCTATACGCGGCCCATCATCCTGGAATTCGTGGCCGGCATGCTGATCGGGCGGCTGTGGCTTGCCGGGCGCGTGCCGGGCCGAACCGCGGCGCTTGGGCTGATCGGCCTCGGCCTTGCGGGTTTCGCAGTCATCGGCCTCTTCCGGCTGCCCTTCGACGAATGGACCTGCGGTCCGCTCGCCTGCATGCTGGTCTGCGGCACGGCGGCGCTCGACAGGCATGGCGGCATAGCGCGGTTCACCGTCCCCGCCATGCTCGGCGATGCGTCCTATTCGATCTATCTCTGGCACACCTTCGCGATCTCGGTCGTCGCGAAGATCGGGGCGAAGGCCGCCCTCCCGCCATCGTTCGTCCTCCTTCTGTCGGCTTGCGCCGGCGTCGCCGCCGGCATCTGCGCCTACCGTCTGGTCGAGCGGCCGCTCCTGCGGGCGAAGCCTGCGCCCCGGCCCGTGCCCGCATCCCTCGAAACGCCGTCGTGACGCGTTTCAGAGGAACAGGTGGACGATCAGCGAGGTCAGCACGGCGTTGAGCCCCATGGCGATCCCCGAGAACAGTCCCGCCACCGGGTCCACCGAATAGGCCCGCGCGGTGCCGATGCCGTGCGAGGTGAGCCCCACGGCAAAGCCGCGCGCGCTGTAGTCCCTGATGCGCATGGCGTTCATCATCGGCGTCACGATGATGGCGCCGCAGATGCCGGTGAGCACGACGACGGCAGCCGTCAGCGCCGGATCGCCCTTGAGGCCGGAGGAGATCGCCATGGCGACGGCAGCGGTGGTGGATTTCGGTGCGAGCGAGGCGACGACGGCCGGCGTGAAGCCGAAGAGATGGCTGAGGAAGACCGTCGAGCCCACCGCCGTCAGGCTGCCCATGAAGAGGGCGGCGAGCAGCGGCACGAGGTTGCTCTTGACCAGCGAAAGCTTCTCGTAGAGCGGGATGCCGAGCGCGACCGTCGCCGGCCCCATGAGGAAGTGGATGAACTGCGCCCCTTCGAAATAGGTGCCGTAGTCGATCCCGGCGACCAGCAGCACGATGGCGATGACGGCGATGGACAGCATGATCGGGTTCAGCAGCGGGTTGCCCGGGCTGAGGCCGGCAATGCCGTTCGCGGCCAGCCAGACGACCAGCGTGCCGGCGAGCCAGAGCAGCGGCGATGTAGCGAGATAGACCCAGAGCCCCTCAGTCATGGCCGTATCCTCCGACCAGCCGCTTGACGAGGATGAAGACCCAGACCGTCACCGCCAGCGTGATCACGGTGGACAGCAGCACGATGGCGAGCAGGGCGAAGCCCCGGTCGCGGATGAGGTCGAGATGCTGGATGATGCCGACGCCGGCCGGCACGAAGAGGATGCCGAGATTGGCGAGGATCGCCTTGGACGTGTCGACGGTCTGCCGGTGGGCGGGTTCCAGGAACGTCATGCCGCCGGTCAGCGTCAGCACCACGGCGACCATCGCCATGCCGATGACGGGTCCGGGCACGAAGCCGCCGAGGAAATAGGCGGATATTTCGCCAATCAACTGAAAAACAAGCAGGATCGTAATTCCGACGAGCATGGGCGCAACTCCGGAGCCCGCGCTTGACACGGGCGTTCAAACCATTTGTCCTCGTTCCAGGCGAACCGCGACGGTGCGCCTGCGGAGAGGATTAAATGGGTTCGGCCGTTAAATCCATGGCCGCATCGGGCCTTGCGGCCCGCGTTTCATTTCGGGAGTTCGCCATGTCGCAGTTCATCAACCGGCGCGAGGACGTCGTTACCGAGGCCATCGACGGGGCGCTCGCGCTTTCCGGCGGCACGCTTGCACGCCTCGACGGCTATCCGCATATCCGCGTGGTGCTGCGCAGTGATTGGGACAGGTCGAAGGTAGCGGTCGTCTCCGGCGGCGGCTCGGGCCACGAGCCGGCCCATGCCGGCTTCGTCGGGCGCGGTATGCTGACGGCCGCTGTCTGCGGCGACGTCTTCGCCTCGCCGAGCGTCGATGCGGTGCTCGCCGGCATCCTTGCCGTGACGGGACCGGCCGGCTGCCTGCTGATCGTCAAGAACTATACCGGCGACCGCCTGAACTTCGGCCTCGCCGCCGAGCGGGCGCGGGCGCAGGGGCTCGACGTCGCCATGGTCATCGTCGATGACGACATCGCCCTGCCGGACCTGCCGCAGGCGCGCGGCGTCGCCGGCACGCTCTTCGTCCACAAGATCGCCGGGGCGCTCGCCGAACGCGGGGCCGACCTCGAAAGCGTGGCGGCGGCGGCAAGGCGGGTTGCCGCGGCAACGCGCACGATCGGCCTGTCGCTCGGCACCTGCCGGGTGCCGGGTTCGCCGCGCGAGGAGCGCATTCCCGAAGCCAAGGCGGAGCTCGGCCTCGGCATCCATGGTGAGCCGGGCGTGGAGCAGATCGATTTTGCCGGCGCGCGGGGCGCCGTCGCGGTCATGGCGGAGCGCCTTGCCGCGGCGATGGGCGAGGGGCCGCATGTGGCGCTGATCAACAATCTCGGCGGCACCTCCGTCCTCGAAATGTCGGTGCTGGCGCATGACCTTCTCGCTTCCCCGCTCGGCGCGCGCATCGCGCATGTGGTCGGTCCCGCGCCGCTGATGACCTCGCTCGACATGCAGGGTTTCTCCCTCTCCGTCTTCCCGGCGGATGCGGCCGAGCTGGAGCTCCTGAAGGCGCCGGTCGCGATGCCGGCCTGGCCGGGCCTTTGCGAGGTGCACCCTGTCGCCGTGTCGCCCCTGCCGGCGGGCCTTGCACCGGTTGCCCCGGCGCCGTCCGAGGATGCGGCCACACGGGCCTTCCTCGTCGGCTGCTGCAACGCGCTGATCGCCGCCGAGCAAGACCTCAATGCGCTCGACGCCAAGTCCGGCGACGGTGACACGGGATCGACGCTGGCGGGCGCGGCCCGTGCACTGATAGCGTCGGTGGATCGCCTGCCGCTTGCCGACGAAAGCCGGCTTCTGCGCGCCATCGGGCAGGAACTCGGCCAGACGATGGGCGGATCCTCCGGCGTGCTGCTGGCGATCTTCTTCGCTGCAGCCGGCGATGCGGCTTCGGGCGGCGCCTCGCTGCATGGTGCGCTTCGCGCCGGGCTTTCGCGCATGCAGGAAGTCGGTGGCGCACGAATCGGCGACCGCACGATGGTGGATGCGCTTTCCCCGGCGCTGGACGCGCTGGACGCCGGCCTGCCTGCCGCTGCGGCCGCGGCGCGCAAGGGGGCGGATTTCACCGCGACGCTGACGCGGGCGAAAGCCGGCCGTGCGACCTATGTCAACGCCCGGCAGCTTGAAGGCCATGTCGATCCCGGCGCGGAAGCCGTCGCCCGGCTCTTCGCGCATCTTGCCGGCTGACCTGTCGTTTCAGTCTTCCGCCGAGGTGGCGGCGAAAACGGCGCGCTGGGCCTCGAAGGCGCGCCGGTAGGCCGGGCGCGCCTGGCCCCGGGCGAGATAGGCGGCAAGGTTCGGATGGTCGTCCAGAATGTCCGACCATGCGAGCCGCATCAGCACCGAGACCATCAGGAGATCCCCGGCGCTGAAGGCGCCTTCGAGCCATTCCGCCGCGCCGAGGCGTACGGAAAGCTGGCCGAGCCGGGTGCGCACGCGTCCTTCGAGAACGGCGCGGTGTTCCGGGTGCCATGTCTTGCCGCGCTCCTCGCGCACGGCGGTCTCCAGTTCGACGATCGGCGGCTCCATCGTGTTCAGCGCGGCGAATATCCAGGTGATGGCGCGCGCCCGGGCCTTCGCCTCGCGGGGCAGCAGGCCGGCATGGCGTTCGGCGATATGGAAGACGATCGAACCGGTTTCGAAGAGCGAAAGCCCCTCCTCCTCGTAGGTCGGGATCTGCCCGAAGGGATGAAGGGCGAGATGGCCGGGCTGCTTCATCGCCTCGAAGGAAAGAAGGCGGACATCGTAAGGCTGGCCGACCTCCTCCAGCGCCCAGCGGACGCGCATGTCGCGGGCGAGCCCCCTGCCGCGGTCGGGGGATCGTTCGAAGGCTGTGATGGTGATCGTCATCGGTGTTCTCCCTGGCTTGTGCATGGAAGACGGATGGCGGGGCGGGATTCCGACAGGCCGCCCGCGAAATCCGAACTAGTTCAGCCTGTGGCGGAACATCCACGCGGCGATCGGCATGGTGACGGCGGCGATGGCGACGAGGGCGAGCATGTCGGGCAGGAGGTCCGTGAAGCGGCCGCCTTCGAGATAGACGGCGCGGGTGATGCGGATCGCGTAGGTCAGCGGGTTGATGACGGTCACGTATTGCAGGACCGCGGGCATGTTCTCGGTCGGCGACATCAGGCCCGAGAGCAGCATGAAGGGCATCAGGAAGACGAAGGCGAGGATCATCGCCTGTTGCATGTTGCCGGCAAGCGAAGAGAGGAAGAGGCCGAAGCCGATGGCGGCGGCAAGGAACAGCGCAAGGCCCGCATAGAGCGTGAGGAAGGACCCCGCGAAGGGAATGCGGAACCAGAAGAGCGCGACGAGCAGGATCACCGAGGCCTGCGTGATGCCGACGAGCATGGAGGGCACGGCCTTGCCGATCATGATCTCGGTCGGCGTGAAGGGCGCCACCAGAAGCTGGTCGAAGGTGCCTTCCTCGCGTTCGCGGGCGACCGACATGGCGGTCAGCATCATCGTCATCATCATGGTGATCGTGCCGATCAGCGAGGGGATCATGCTCCAGCGGGTTTCCAGTTGCGGATTGAACCAGGCGCGCGTCGAGACCTTCACCCCGGCGGGCGCGATGCCTTTCTCCGAAAGCCAGGCGGCGGCGAAATCGCCGACGATGGCATTGGCATAGCCCTCGGCGATGCCGCTGGTGTTGGAGTTGCGGCCGTCCGCGATCACCTGGACGGGGGCCGGCGCGCCGACCTCGAGATCCCGCTCGAAGCCGTTGCCGATGACGACGACGACCAGCGCGCGCCGCGCGTCGAGAAGGGGGACGGCCTGATCGATCTGCGCGAACGTGCCCTGGCGCTGGAAGATGCCGGAGCCCTCCAGCTTCGCGACGAGCGCCACCGAGGCGGCGCTGCGGTCCTGGTCGACGAGGACATAGGGCACGCTGTTGAGGTCGTAGGTCGCGGCATAGCCGAAGATCAGGCATTGCAGGATCGGCGGCAGGAAGAGGCTCGCCCGGCTCTTCGGGTCCTTCAGGATGACGAGCAGTTCCTTGCGGATGAGCGTCAGGATGCGCAGGAGGGACATCGGCATCAGGCGATCCTCTTGCGGGTGAGGCGCACCGAAAGCGTCAGCAGCGCTGCCGCCATGCCGGCGAGCACGGCGGCGTTGGGCAGGATGACGCTCCAGTTGTTGCCGGAAAGGAAAAGGGTCTGCAGCAGGGTCACGAAGTAGCGGGCCGGAAAGATGTAGGTGATCATCTGGACGATCCAGGGCATGCTGCGCGGATCGTACATGAAGCCGGAGAGCATCATGGCCGGCAGGAAGGTGAGCAGCACCGTCACCTGGCTGGCGACGAACTGGCTCCTGGTCGCCGAGGAGATGACGAGGCCGAGCCCCAGCGCGACGAGCAGGTAGAGCATCGACACGATCGTGAGGATGACGAGCGAGCCGCGCAGCGGCACGCCGAACAGCAGCTTGCTGCCGACGACGCAGAGCGCAAGGCCGATCAGCCCTAGGGCGAAATAGGGTACGGTCTTGCCGAGCAGGATCTCGGCCGGGCGCACCGGCGTCACGAACAGCGCCTCGAAGGTGCCACGCTCCCATTCGCGGGCCATCACCAGCGCGGTGAGGAGGGCGCCGATCAGCGTCATCACCAGCACGATCAGCCCGGGCACGAGGAAGTAGCTGCTGTCGTTGGCCTCGTTGAACCAGAGGCGGGGCTCGACCGTGACGCCGCCCGCCGCCGTGCCGTTGCGCCCGGCCTCCTTGGCCGCCCAGACGGCGACCGCGCCCTGCGCGTAGCCGAGCGAGATGCGCGCCGTGTTGGCATCTGCGCCGTTGATGATGACCTGCACCTCGGCGGTGCCGAGATCGATGCTGCGGGCGAAATCGGCGGGGATGCGCACGATGGCCCGCACCTCGGCGCTCATCAGCATCTTCTCGGCCTCGTTCATCGTGCGTACGCTGCGGGTGGAGAAATAGGGCGAAAGCTCGAAGGCCGCGGCAACGCCCCGCGCCGGGGCGGAGCTTTCCTCCATGAGGAGCGCGACGGGCACGTTGCGGACATCGAGGTTGATGCCGTAGCCGAACAGGATAAGCAGCGTGACGGGCATGACGATGCCGATCGCGATGCTGCTGAAATCGCGCAGGAGCTGGCGTGTTTCCTTGCGGATCAGGGCCCGCGTCCGCCGCAGCAGGCCCGCAAGGCCGCCTGCCATGGAGCGGGGGGCGCTCATGCGGCCTTCTCCGTGCGCTTGCGGCGTTCCCGCTCGACGATGGCGATGAAGGCATCCTCCATGCTGGGCGCGGCGCCGGCTGTGGTGCCGGCCTGCTCGCGGATGTCGACCGGCGTTCCCTCCGCAAGGTTGCGGCCGGCATCGAGGATGATCACCCGGTCGCAGTATTCCGCCTCCTCCATGAAATGCGTGGTGACGATGACGGTCACGCCCTGTTCGGAAAGCGCGGTGATCCGGCCCCAGAACTGGCGGCGGGCGAGCGGATCGGCTCCGCTCGTCGCCTCGTCGAGAAAGAGGATGTCGGGTTCGTGCAGGAGCGCGGCGGCGAGCGCAAGGCGCTGCTTGAAGCCGCCGGGGAGCTGCCCGCTCGGCAAGTCGCGGAAGCGGTCGAGATCGAAGGCCGCCTTCAGCGTGGCGATCCTTTCTTTCTTGTGGCCGCCCCGCAGCCCGTAGGCGCTGGCGAAGAATTCGAGGTTCTCGTCCACCGTCAGCTGGCCGTAGAGCGAGAATTTCTGGGCGACGTAGCCGAGGCGTTCGCGCGCCTTCGCTCCGGCCTTGAGGAGATCGGCGCCGGCGACCTGCAACGCCCCGGAGGTGGCGGGCAGGAGGCCGCAGAGCATGCGGAAGGTCGTGCTCTTGCCCGCGCCGTTCGGCCCGAGAAGGCCGTAGACCTCGCCGCGCCGCACGCTGAAGCTGACATGGTCGACGGCGGTGAAATCGCCGAACATCCGCACGAGATCGCGCACCTCGACGACCTTTTCGCCGACCGGCTGCCCGGAGCCCGCCGCGAGCGCCGCCTGGTCCACATGTTCCCGTTCCCCCGCGACGCGGTCGAACAGCATCATGAAGGCATCCTCGAAGCGGGCTTCAGTCGGCTCCGTTTCGAGGGGCAGCCCTTCGAGCGCCAGCGGTTCCTCCATCTGCTCGCGCCGGCGCACCACGCGGACGCGGCCCGCTTCCGGCACGGCATCGACGACGCCGGGAAGCGCGAAGAGGCGCGCCTGCAACGAGCGGGCCGGCACGCCGTCCGGCCCCCGGACGAGAAAGCAGCAGCCCTCCGCCTTCGCCGTGATTTCGGCCGGCGGGCCTTCGTCGAGAATCTTCCCCGCATGCATCAGCACGGCATGCTCGCAGCGCTCCGCCTCGTCGAGATAGGAGGTGGCGACGACGACGGAGAGGCCATCCTCCCGGATCAGCTTGAACACGATCTCCCAGAGCTCACGCCGCGACAAAGGGTCGACGCCGACCGTCGGCTCGTCCAGCAGCAGCAGTTCGGGCGCGCGCACCAGCGTGCAGGCAAGGCCGAGCTTCTGCTTCATGCCGCCGGAAAGCTTGCCGGCCGGCCGCGCCTTGAACGGGCCGAGCTGCGTCATCTCGAAGAGGCGGGGATAGACCGTCCGGCGTTCCGCATGGGAAACGCCGTGCAGGTCGGCATAGAGATCGAGGTTTTCCTGCACGCTCAGGTCTTCGTAAAGGCCGAAGCGCTGCGGCATGTAGCCGATCCTGTCCTGCACGGCCTGCGGGGCGGCGGTCACGTCGAGGCCGACGACCTCGAGGCTTCCGCCGTCCGGGGCGATCAGCCCGCTTGCCAGCCTCAGAAGCGTGGTCTTGCCCGCGCCGTCGGGGCCGACAAGCGCCGTCAGCGTGCCCTTGCGGATCGCGAGAGAGATGCCGTCAAGCGCCTCCACGGTCTCCTTCGTTTCCCGCTGGAAGCGCTTGCGGAGGTCATGCGCGGCGAGACAGAGCGGACGGTCCTCCATGGCGGCTCATCCTTCCTGCCCTGGCCGGACGGTGGCGGGCATGCCGAGGCGCAGCACGTTGTCGGGGTCATCGACGAAGACGCGCACCTCATAGACGAGGCTAGTGCGCAGTTCCTCGGTCTGCACGGTCTTGGGCGTGAATTCCGCCACCGAGGAGATGAAGCCGATCCAGCCCGGGATCGTTCGGCCGGGCAGGGAATCGACCAGGACTTCCGCCTTCATGCCGGGCTTGATCCGGCCTAGCTGCATGTCCGAGACATAGGCGCGCACCCATTTCGGGCTGTTGGTGGCCAGCGAGAAGGCGGCGCGCGTCGGCGAGGCCATTTCGCCCGGCTCGATCAGCCGGGAGCGCACGGTCGCATCGGCCGGAGCCTTGAGGTCGGCATCGTCGAGCTCCGCCCTTAGGAACGCGACCTGCGCCTCGGCGGCCCGCAACTGGGCGGCGGCCTGCTGGATGTCCTCGGCGCGCGTGCCGGCGACGAGGAGGTCGAGCGCCTTGCGGCTGGCATCCACCTTCGCCTCCGCCACCGCCGCGGCGGAGCGGGCATTGTCGAGCGCCTGCTGGCTGACGGCGGCGCGGGGAACGAGCGCGCTCTGGCGCTCCAGTTGCAGGCGGGCATTGGCCGCTTCCGCCTCGGCGGCGGCGAGATTGGCGCGCGCCTGCGCGATCTCCTCCGGCCGGTTGCCGTTCTTCAGGCGGGTCAGGTTCGCCTGCTGGGCCTCGACTTGCGCCACGGCCTGGTCGATCTGCGGACGGATCCTGCCGGTGTCGAGCCGGGCGATGACCTCGCCCTTCTTCACGGCCGCGCCTTCCTCGACGAGCACCTCGGCGACCGGCCCGTTGCCGTTGAAGGCGAGCGTCACCTGGCGGAAATCGACATTGCCGTAAAGGACGAGTTCGGTCGGGCCGCTGTCGCGGTGCCGGTACCACCAGGCGCCGGCGGCAAGGGCGGCGAGAAGGAGGACGATGAGGAGGATGCGCTTCATGCCGGTTCGACTCCGCGGGTGCTCCTGGGGCGAGCCCTTCCAGCTAAGGACGATCGGAAGGGATTGTCAAATCCAAATTTGAAATCTAGATTTGAATTCTGAAAGGGAGACCGACATGGCGCGAGGCGCAAGACGATCGTCTGTCTCCGGCCCGCGGCCGGATGGCGCCGCCACGCGCGCCAGCCTGCTGGAGGCTGCCGGACCGGTCTTCGCCGAGCACGGTTTCGACCGGGCGACCGCCAAGGAGATCGCGCTCCGCGCCGGGGCGAATGCGGCGGCGGTCAACTATCATTTCGGCGGCATCGCGCCGCTCTATGCCGAAGTGCTCGCCGAGGCGCATCGCCGCCTCGTCAACTATCAGGCGCTGGCGCGCGCCGCGTCGGTCGATATGGACCCGAAGGACAGGCTGCGGCGCCTGATCGGCCTCCTCGTGCGCGTGGTGCGCTCGCAGGGCGATGCCTCCTGGCCGGCGAAGCTGATCGCGCGCGAGCTCGTCTCCCCGACGCCGCATTTCGAAAGGCTGCGGCGCGAGGAGCTGGAGCCGAAAAAGGCGCTGGTCTTCGGCGTCATTGCCGAGATCATGGGCGTTTCCACCGATCATCCCCTCGTCGCCCAGGCCGCCCTTTCCATCATGGCGCCCTGCTTCATGCTACTGATCGCTGAAAGGCGCCTCTCGGAAGTGATGCCCCCGCTCGGCCGCGGCCATGTGAGCAACGAACGGCTCGCCGCCCGCCTGGCGGCCTTCGCGCTCGGCGGCATCGCGCAGCTTGCGTCGGGCGAGGGCGAAGCTTGAGGGCATTGCCAACACGGTGGCCGACCTGCTTTAGGTGCTGCTCGATTCCGGTGCGTTAGCGCCGTGCACTGAAGGAGGACTTCTCCATGATCGTTTCCGAATACACCATTCCCGGCCTCCATGTGCGCGACCATGTCGTGAGGGTGCCGCTCGACTGGTCGAAGCCCGAGGGCGAGACCATCGAGCTCTTCGCCCGCGAGGTGGTCGATCCCGCCCGCAAGGACGAGATGCTGCCGCTCCTCTGCTTCCTGCAGGGCGGGCCGGGCGGCAAGTCGCCGCGCCCGACGAAGGGCAGCCCCTCCTGGCTCGCCAGGGCGCTGAAGACGCATCGCATCATCCTGCCGGACCAGCGCGGCACCGGCCGGTCCACCCCGGTCGACGCGGCGACCATCGCCCGCTTCGACGGCGAGGCCGGCGCCGACTATCTCGCCTGCTTCCGCGCCGATTCCATCGTCGACGACCTCGAACATCTCAGGAAGGCCGCCTTCGGCGGCGTGCGCTGGCAGACGCTCGGCCAGAGCTATGGCGGCTTCCTGACACTGACCTATCTCAGCCGTGCGCCGGAAGGCCTTTCGGCCTGCTATGTCGCCGGCGGCATTCCGAGCCTCGACCCCTCCGCCGAGGCGGTCTATCGTCACACCTATCCGCGCGTGCGCGCCAAGAACGATTTGTTCTACAAGCGCTATCCGGACGATCGGGCACTCGTTTCGCGCATCGCCGATTTCATCGAGGCCAATCCGGTGATGCTGCCCGATGGCGACCGGCTCACCGTGCGCCGCTTCCAGAGCCTCGGCCTCGACCTCGGCATGGGGCCGGGCCATGAGAACATCCACTGGCTGCTCGACGAGGCCTTCGCGGCGCCGGATCGCCTCTCCGACCAGTTCCTCGGCTCGGTGATGCATCAGACCGCCTATAGCGGCAATCCGCTTTTCGCCGCGATCCACGAGGCGATCTACGGACAGGGCGAGGGGGCGACCGGCTGGGCGGCCGAGCGGCTGCTCGGCGAATTCCTGGAATTCGACGCCAGGGCGCGGCCGCTCCTCTTCACCGGCGAGATGATCTATCCGTGGATGTTCGAGGAGATCGCGCTGCTGAAGCCCTTCCGCGCTGCCGCCGAGGCGCTTGCCCGGCGCCCGCGCTACAGTCGCCTCTACGACAGGGCCCGCCTGGCCGAGAACGCCGTGCCTGTCTCGGCGGTCGTCTATCATGACGACATGTATGTCGATGCCGGCCTCTCGCTGGAGACGGCCCGTACTGTCGGCAACGTGGATGTCTGGATCACCAACGAATTCGAACATGACGGCATCCGCCAGTCGGCTTCCGTCTTCGAACGGCTCGTCACGATGGTGGCGGAAAAGGGCGGTCCGCTGAAGGCGGGCCGTTAACCGGTCCGATCAGAGGAAGGGTGAAAGCGCGGCCGGGATGCCGAGAACGATGACGAGGCTGAGAAGGACGGCGGTCGCAAGCTTCAGGCGATTGCGTTTGCGCGTCGTTTCACCGGTCCAGTCATAGGCCATGGTCGTCCCCTCATAGGCATGCGATCCGCACGTGAATCTGCGGAAACGCAAATCTGCCTCGCTCGCCGGCACAAGGCAAGTCTCCTGTCCTTCGACAAGGGAATGGTGAGGACCCGGGAGCGCCTCGTATCGCTCGACCGGGTCCCTGCGTGACCGATGCGGCTTGGGCATCACATCGGGCCGCGCAGCTTGTAGGAAAGGAACGGACGGCGCCCGGCTTTCCACGCGTTCGCGGCAGCGGGCATGGGCTTCCTTGAGGATGAGGCGGGCGCGATAGGCGCTGAGCGGCGCGGGCTCGTCGGCAAGCCGGTGTGCCTCGATCTGCCGGTCGATATCGCGTATCGCGCGGGCGAGACGGTCGGCGGGCGCGTGGTCCCGGAAGGGGCGACGGAGGCGCTGGTGGGGCATGGTCATTCCTCGAATCGGGCTCCATCATGGAGCGGCGCCAAGGTACCGCCTCGTCCGGTCGATCCCACCTACCGGCGATTGCGAGCGGCGCATTGGTATGCGGCCCGTAAACCGGCAGGGAAGGATTTTAATCGAATTTTCATCATCTGCGTTGTGCCGGAAAAGCGCGGGCGAGAAAGACGCATGGCCTGTCCCGTAGACGGACAGCATGCCTCCTCCGCCCCCCGAACGGGATTGGCCCGCCCCATGTTCCCCGGCAGGTGTGCTGCAATTCTTTGGTGCCGGTCGCGGGCTTGCGGAAAGCCGACGGCGGCTGTCAGCGAGTGAAGATGAGCGCCATGCCGATGACGACGAGGGCCGCGCCCGCCCAGGCGCCGCCGGCGGGCCGTTCGCCGGTGCGCAGCCACAGCATCGGCAGGATCATGACGGGCGAGGTGGCCGAGAGGGTCGAGACGATGCCGACCTTTCCGCCGGAAAGCGCAAAGAGCAGCAGCGTCATGCCCATCGCCAGCGCGAGAATGCCGGTCAGCGCGGTGAGGACCGCGATCTTCAGCGTCAGCGGCCCCTTCGGCTTGACGGAGGGGATGGGGAGCTGGATCAGGATGCTGAGGCAGAAGGCCGCCACGCCGACGCGCATGAGCGAGGCGAGGAAGGGATCGATGCCCGTCTCCATGACGGGACGGGCGATGATGGAGCCGATCGCCTGGCCCGTCGCCGCGCCGATCCCCAGCAGCACGCCGATCCAGAGCGGCCCCTTGACCGTTTCCCACTGGTGGATCTGCGCTCGCCGCTTGCCGAAGAGAATGGCGAGGAACACGCCGGCCGCCGTCAGCGCGATGCCGGCGATCGCAAGCGGCGGCAGGGATTCGCCGAGCACCAGCCAGCCGAGCAGGGCGGCGATCGGTGCGTTGAGCGCGAAGAGGATGCCGGAGCGGCGTGGGCCGACGCGGTTGAGCGTCGCAAAGAGCAGCGTATCGCCGATGAAGATGCCGATGAGGCCGGAAAGCAGCAGGGGGCCCGCATTGGCCATGTCGAGCTGATGCCACGCCCCGCTGGCGAGCACATAGAGCGCCAGAAGCCCCGTGACGAAAATCTGGCGGGCGCGGTTGAAGGCGAGCGCCCCGAGATGGCCGGCGGGCCCCGCCGAGATCAATCCGGTGAAGGCCCAGCAGGTCGCGGCGCCGAGGGCGGCAAGTTCGTGGATCGGCATCTGGTTCCGCCCGGTGAGGTGCTTTGCGGCGAAGATGCCGTCCATCCCGTTAAAGCGCGATCGGGCGGCTCCCGTCCAGAGCCGTTTCCGGCAATCAACAGCGGCTTCGTGCGGCACCCGTCGGCCGGGTGCGGAACCAAACGCTCTTCCGGGGATTTTGATCGCGCGAACCAGTGACGTCAGCAAACAAGGCGGCAGAGAGTGCAAAGCGAAGGGTTTCCGTTGACCGGGGCAGCAACCAGCATGCCTTCCTCCATCATCCAGCCCGGCCGCAACGCCTGGCGTGTTGCGAGCGCAGACAGGCTGAGCGTGCTCGTCGACGGCGAGGCCTATTTCGAAACGCTGGAAAGCGCGCTGGAACAGGCGCGGCAGGAAGTCTGGGTCGTCGGCTGGGATTTCAATCCCGACATCCGCCTGCGGCCCGGCGATCCGCAATCCCCGACGCTCGGCGCCTTTCTGCTGCGGCTCGTCGAAGAGCGGCCGGCGCTGACGATCCGCGTGCTGGTCTGGGCGATGGGGCCGGTCTATTCCGGCAAGTCGCTGAAGATGTTCCGCAAGCGCCGCTGGTCGTCCCACCCGCGCATCATGCTGGCTTTCGACAGTCGTCACCCGCTGCGGGGATCGCACCACCAGAAGCTCGTCGTCGTGGACGACCAGGTCGCCTTTGTCGGCGGCATCGACCTGACGGCCAAGCGCTGGGACACGAGCGCCCACCGCGCCGACGATCTCCGCCGCACGATGCCTTCGGGCAAGCGCTACGAGCCGGTGCACGACATGCAGGTGGGGCTGGAAGGCGAGGCGGCCCGGCTTGCCGGCGACACGGCGCGCCATCGCTGGCTTCTCGCCACGGACGAGGCCGTCCCGGCGCTGAAAATCCCGGCCGATATCCGTCTCGACGGGCAGGTCGCCGACATGACGGCGGTCGGCGTCGCCTTCGCCCGCACGGAGCCGGCGATCCGCGGGCGTGAGGGCATCGCCGAGGCGGTGGAGCTCACCATCGCGGCCCTCAAGGCCGCCCGCCGCCAGATCTATATCGAAAGCCAGTATTTCGCCTCGGTGCGGGTTTGCGACGTGCTGTGCGAAAGGCTTGCCGAGCCGGACGGGCCCGAGGTCGTCATCGTCTCGACCCTGAGTTCCCACGGCATGATCGAGCGTCTGGTGCTCGGGGCCAACCGCGACCGCTTCATCCGTCGCCTTGCGCAGTGCGACCGGCAGGGGCGGATGCGCGCCTTCTATCCCGTCGTGCCGAAGGCCGACGGTTCGGAGCAGGAGATCATCATCCATTCCAAGTTGGTCATCGTCGACGATGCCTTCCTGCGCATCGGCTCCTCCAATCTCAACCAGCGCAGCGAGGGACTGGATACCGAGCTGGATATCGCTGTTGAGGCGCAGACAGATGCGGCGCGGCGCAGCATCGTCACGTTGCGCGACCGGCTGCTGGCCGAGCATCTCGATGCGGATGCCGGGACATTCGGCGCTGCCGTGCGCGCGGAAGGGCGTCTCGGCACGGTGATCGATGCTTTCAATGGCAAGGCGCGGGGGCTGCGGCCGTTCCGCGACGCGAAGGGTGGCCGGGCGACGGCGCCCGTTCCGGGCACCGCGCTCGTCGATCCGGTGGCGCCCTGGTGGCCGCTGTCCGGCTGGTTTGCCGGCTGGCGGGCGCTGCCTGGCCGTCAGCCGGGATTCTTGCGCAGGGCTTCCTCGCCGTTGGCATCCAGCAAGGCTTCGCTGGCGAGCAGGCAGACCACCCCGAGCGGAAGCGGGATGAAGAAATAGGCCGCCCGGAACGCGATCAGCGCGCCGATCGAGGCCGAGCTCCCGAGAAGAAAGACGATCGCGGCCTCCATGACGCCGAGCCCGCCGGGCACGTGGCTGACGAGGGCCGTGAGGTTGCCCACCACATAGGCCGCCGTCGTTTCCATATAGCCGACGTCACCGTTCAGGAGTTGGTGAAGGCACGCCGCGACGAAGGCGAAATTCGCCGTGCCGACCGCCAGTTGCAAGGCAGCCAGCCCCGGCGAAGGCAGCGCGAAGCGCCAGTGCCGGACACGCACCTCGCCGCGCAGAAAAGCGGAAAGCGCAAGATAGGCGGCGCCGACTGCAAGGCAGGCAAGGCCGAGCGCCAGCGAGGCGGTCCTGCCGAGACCCGCCACCTTGCCGGCGGTGCCGGGAAGCAGGATGAGGCAGACGCCCGCGAGCACGATCAGCCCGAGGCCGACCGTCACCCCGCAGAAGACGATCAGCTTGGCGATCTCCTCCGTATCGAGGCCCCAGCGCCTGTAGAAGCGGTAGCGCACCGCGCCGCTGCTGAGCGCCGCGATGCCGACATTGTGGCCGATCGAAAGGCTGGTGAAGGAAGCGAGCGCCGCCTGCCGGTAGAGGAGCGGCTTGCCGACATAGCGCAATGCCAGGAAATCGAAGAAGGTCAGGCAGACATAGGAGCCGGCCGAGAAGGCGAGCGCCAGGGCGAAATTCATCTTCGGGATCGCGGAAACGGAGTTGCGGATATCCTCCCAGGAATATTGGCTCAGCGTCCGGTAGATCAGCCAGCCGGCGACGAGAACGGCGCTGGTGACGGCGGCGTGGAGGATATGGGTGCGTTTCATGCGTCTTCCTTCAGTTCGAGGGAGCGGAACGAAAACAACGCCTTCCGTGTTCCAATGGCGTCCGGGGCTTGAGAGGAAGGCATGGGAAGGCGACTGCGACTGGTGACCTACAACGTGCATAGCTGCTTCGGCACGGACCGGCGGCTCGATCCCGGCCGCATCGCCGAGGTGATCGCCGAATGCGAGGCGGATATCGTCGCGTTGCAGGAGGTGGATGTCGCGCGGGCGCGCAGCGGCGGCATCGACCAGGCCGAAAGCATCGCGAAGCATCTGAGCATGGTCTCGCATTTCCACCCCGCGCTCCATCTCGAGGAGGAGCGCTATGGCGATGCCCTGCTGACGGCGCTGCCGACGCGGCTCGTCAAGGCCGGGGGGCTGCCGTCCCGCGGGGAGCCGCGCGGCGTGCTCTGGGTGGAAGTGCCGGCAGGCGAGGCGAGGCTTCAGATCTTCGTCACCCATCTCGGCCTTCTCGGCGCCGAGCGCGTGCGCCAGACCGAGGCGCTGATCGGGCCGGACTGGCTCGGCGCGCCGATGCCGGGGGATGCGCGCATCCTCTTTGCCGGCGACCTCAACGCGGTGACGCGCTCGGCCTCCTACAAACTTCTCGTACGGCGGTTGAAGGATGCGCAGGTCGAGGCCGGCGGCCGGATCCGGCCGACCTTCCCATCGCGCTTCCCGCTCCTGCGCCTCGACCACATCTTCGTCGGCGAGGGGGTCAGGGTCCGCCGCACGGCGGTGCATGACACCCCTCTCGCCCGCCGCGCCTCCGACCACCTGCCGCTATGGGCCGATCTGGAGATCGAATAGCCTTCGGTGCTTTACGGCTGCCTGCTGTTGCGGACCTGCTTAGGCGTCAGCCCGTAGGCCTTGCGGAACGCGGTGCTGAAGCTGGAGACGTGGTTATAGCCGGCGAGATAGGCGGCAGTGCCGACCGGAACGCGCTCGTTGGCAAGCGCCGCCCGCGCCGTCTCCAGCCGCTGTTCGCGCACGAAGTCGAAGACCGTCACGCCGAAATGCTCCTTGAATCGACGCTGCACGGTGGAGGGGCTGGCGCCGACCTCGCTGGCGATCAGGTCTATGGTGAGGTCCTTGCCGAGATTGCCCAGGATATAATCGCGGGCGCGTTCGCAGGCCCTGAGGCTGAGGAAAGAGGGAGCCGGCGGGCTCTCCATCTCCTCCGCCATCATCGCCAGGCAGGATTGCCACATGATGTCGAGCCCCTGCGCCCTCAGATAAAGGGAGCCGAGCTCGCCTTCCAGCAGCGGCGGGGGATGCACGATCTTTTCCGCGAGCTGCAGGATGTGCTGCCCCGGCTCGAAGGAGAAATGCGCCAGGTGCCGGGCGAAGAAATCGTGCAGCGGCTTCGTCGGCACGCGGTCCTCCGTCTCCATCAGGCGACTCAGCCATGGCCGGGGCGCGGCGATCATGACCTTGCGCAGCGGCGCGCCGCTATTGGTGATGAAGCGCAGCGTGCTGTGCTGCGCGACGTTCAGCATGAAGACCAGCGGCATGCGCCTTTTGCCGGTGCCGGCCTCCAGCCGGAAGGGGACGTCGTCGATGACGAACTGCTGCTGCCCCTCCAGCACGATCATCAGCATGAATTTTGGCCAGATCGTCTGCTCGCCCGTATAGGGCGTGCAATTCGGCACATTCTCGACGGAACCGACGAAAAGTTCTTCCGGCGTATACAGCATGGGGTGGCCCTGAAGTCAGAATTCGATTGGTTCGGGTGCTGCGCGGCTATGCCGTTTCTGCGTAAATTTTTGACATTTCGGACAAAACCTTTCGCGTCGACAGAGGGGCGGGTGCTCCCTAATACATGAGTTCAGAAATCATGTTTATGCCCTTCCCTCGCGGGTGACAAGTCCGCCGCCCGAAGCGAAGGCAGGGGGCTTTCCCGCCCCTTCGATCGACCGGCTGGAGTACCGAGATGAAATTCACCCGCTTGATGCCGCTTGCCGGCGTTTCCCTGCTCGCTTTGTCTTCCGCCCTTCACGCCGAGGAGAAGAAACAGGAGGAGGTGACCGTGCTCGATACGATCACCGTCATCAACCAGGGCCGCGACAACGTGGTCGCCACGGGCGGCACGGTCGTATCCGAGGACGAGCTGGAGAAGCTGAAGCCGGCCAATGTATCCGAGCTGTTCTCGCGCCAGTCCTCCATCACCGTATCGGGCGGCGGCGGGCCGTCCAAGCGCATCCACGTCTTCGGCATGGAGCAGTCCAACCTTGCAGTGACTGTCGACGGCGTGCCGCAGACGGCGACGAGCTGGCACCACACGGGCTCCAGCGTCATCGATCCCGCCTTCCTCAAGCGCGTCGAGGTGGAAGCGGGCGCGGCCGCGGCCGATTCCGGCTTTGCCGCGGCGGCCGGCGCGGTGCGCTACGAGACGGTCGGCGCGAAGGACCTGCTGGAGGACGGCAAGGATTTCGGCGCGCGGATCGGCACTTCGGTCGGCACCAATGGCAGCGGCGTTTCCGGCAGTGCGGCGGCCTATGGCCGCGTCGGCGACTTCGACTGGTTCGTCATGACTCACGGCCAGAAGGGTAAGGACTACAAGGACGGCCATGGCGACGTCGTGAAGGGCACGGAACCGGCCGCCCGCAACATCCTCGCCAAGCTCGGCTACGAGATCGAGGACAACCGCTTCGAGCTCGGCTACGAGCGCAGCCGCGACAAGGCGGATCGCCTGATCAAGATGAACATGGGCTTGGCCGGCGATGAGCTGCACCCGCTGGAGGTCGCCCGCGACACCGTCAAGCTGACCTACAGCTCGACCGCCCCGACGGATCTCTGGGATCCCGAATTCATGCTGTATTACAGCCAGAACGATTACTGGCGGACCAACTACCAGAACCGCACGAACGGCAACATGGTCCTCAATGAGGACCTTTACGGCGGCAAGATCCAGAACACCTTCACGATCGATTCCGGCAAGATCACCGCCGGCCTCGATTTCGGCCAGCACGATTACCACACCGACAATTACGGCAACAACAATCGCCGCTACCGCGACTTCGACACCACGCAGGTCGGCGTCTTCACGCAGGGCCGCTTCGAATTCGACAACGGCTTCAACGTCTCGACCGGCGCGCGCTACGACACGCACCGCTTTAACGACTGGGACGACAAGCGCTTCTCCGACAGCGGCGCGAGCGTGAACGCGACGGTCGCCTACAAGTTCACCGAGAGCTTCGAGGTCTTCGCCGGCGCCTCGCGCACCTGGCTCGGCTACGTCATCGGCGATTACGGCTATGTCCATGCGCGCGACAACGCGTTCTACACCGACCCGTCCTTCGACACGGGCTCGGCGAAGAACTTCAAGGTCGGTGCGAATTTCGGCGGCGAGGACTGGAATGCCGGGGTGACGCTGTTCGACACGCGCATCAACGGCCTGCCGAACTACGACGCGCCCTCGCTCAATAACGATCCGAACGAATACCGCAGCCGCGGCGTCACGCTCAATGCGAGCTATACATGGGAGGAGACCACCTTCGGCGCGACCTTCACCCATGCCAGGGTGACGGCGGGCGGCAAGTCGGCCCTGCCGAACAGCGGAACCTTCATGCCGGTCGGCGACATGGCGACCTTCTACATCGACCACGCCATCCCCGACTACAACATGAAGGTCGGCACGACGGTGGCCTGGGCCGGCAAGATCTCCGACGCGCTGGCGACGGCGAGCGGCTTCTACGACCAGCCGTCCTATACCGTGGTCAACATTTATACCGAGTGGACGCCGCCGTCCTATGAGAACGTCACCCTGCGTCTCAGCGTCGATAACCTGTTTGACAGGAAGTATTTCGAGCGGTCGAGCTATGCCACGAGTTCGAACCGCGGTGGCATCGATCCGGTCTACGCGGCGGGCCGCACGATCACGCTGCATGCGGGCGTGAAGTTCTGATCTCCCGATCCCTGCCGCTTCGGCGGCAGGGGTTCTCGTGTTCTGAAAGGATAGTCCGTGCAGGAATCCGTCGCCTATCTCGAAACCGCAAGCGGCCGGAAATATCTGGTGCAGCTTTGCAAGCATTTTGCCCACAAGATCGCCGTCACCTATACGGAGAGCCGTGGGGACTGTCGCTTTCCCCGCGGCGAAGCCGTTCTCGAGGCAGACGAGAGCGGCCTCAGCATGGCCGTGAGCGCGGCGGACGAGGAGGGGCTCGCCCAGACGCAGGCAATCATCGAATCCCATCTGCTGCGCTTCGCCTTCCGCGAGAAACTGGAGGCGCTCGACTGGCGGCAGGCAAGGGCCGCCTGACCTTTTCAGGACGATCAGCATGACAGGTGAACCATGAAATTTTCCCGTTTCCTCCCCGCCTTCGCCGCACTTGCCCTCTCCGCGCTTTCGGCAAGCGCCATGGATGTCTCGACGGCGCGCGGCACGGTCTCGGTCGAAGGCGTGCCGAAGACGATCGCCGTCTATGACGCGGCGGCCATCGACACGCTGAACCGGCTCGGCATCCATCCGGCCGGGGTTCCCGACAAGCTTTACGTGCCGGAGCTGGAAGCGGCGAAGGGAAATGCGACGGCGGTCGGCACGCTGTTCGAGCCGGATCTCGAGGCGTTGAGCGCACTCGCGCCCGATCTCGTCATCGTCGGGTCCCGGTCGGCGGCCAAGGCGGAGGTAACGGCCAGGGTCGCGCCGACGCTCGACATGACCATCGACGGCGACAACCTCTTCGCTGACGCCAAGGCGCGGCTTGCCACCTATGGCGACCTGTTCGGCAAGGCAGAGGAGGCGAAGGTCGCCGCAGAGGAGCTGGACGCCAAACTCGCCGCGGCAAAGGCGGCCGTCGCCGGCAAGGGCAAGGCGCTGATCGTCATGACCAATGGTCCAAAGGTCTCCGCCTACGGGCCGGGCTCGCGCTTCGGCTGGGTGCATGGCGTGCTCGGCCTGCTGCCGGCGATGGAGGATATACAGTCCGCGACGCATGGCGAGGCGGTGTCCTTCGAATTCATCCGCGAGGCGAACCCGGACTGGCTGCTGGTGCTCGACCGCGCTGTCGCCGTCGCCTCCAGCGAACAGGCCGCCAAGGTCACGCTCGACAACGAGCTGGTGGCCGGGACGACCGCTTGGAAGAAGGGACAGGTCGTCTACCTGCCCGCCGCGGAATTCTACATCGCCGACGGCGGCGTGCAGTCCCTCGGCCGCGTGCTGGCGGCAATAACCGACGGCTTCTCCGCCGCGAAATGATGATCGCGGCATCTCCGTCAGCCCTGCGGACCGGCGTGGTCGCGAGCCTGGGGCTCGCGATCCTCTGCGTGCTGAGCCTCTTCGTCGGCGTCAGCCCGTTGTCGCCGGGCCGGGTGCTGTCCGATACGGAAGCCCTGCAGCTCCTCCTCGTCAGCCGGCTGCCGCGCACGCTCGCGGCCCTGCTTGCCGGTGCGGGGCTGGCGATCGCCGGGCTCATCATGCAGACGCTGTCGCGCAACCGCTTCGTCGAGCCGGCGACGGCCGGCACGGCCCAGAGCGCCGAACTCGGCATCCTTGTGGTGACGCTTCTCCTGCCCGGCGCGGCCCTCTGGGCGAAGACGCTGGTCGCGGGCATCGCAGCCCTTGCCGGCACCTCCGTCTTCCTCTTCACGGCCCACCGCCTGCCGCCGACGCAGCCCTTCCTCGTGCCGCTCTTCGGCATCGTCTATGGCGGCGTGGTCGGGGCGGCGGCGACCTTCATCGCCTGGCAGGCCGATCTCCTGCAATTCCTCTCGATCTGGACCAATGGCGACTTTTCCGGCGTACTGCGCGGGCGCTACGAGCTCCTGTGGATCACCGCGCTGATGGTCGCCGTCGCCTGGTTCGTCGCCGACCGCCTCACCATCATGGCGCTCGGCCGCGAGGCCAGCATCGGCCTCGGCATCGACTATGCGCGCATGATGCGGATCGGCCTCGTGCTGGTCTCCCTCATCACCGCGCTCTCGGTGGTCGTCGTCGGCATGATCCCCTTCGTCGGGCTTGCCGTGCCGAATATCGTCTCGCGCCTGAAGGGCGACAATGTGCGCGGCACGCTCGGCTGGGTGGCGGCCGGCGGGGCGGGGCTGGTGCTCTCCTGCGACATCGTCGGGCGGCTCATCCGCTACCCTTACGAAATCCCGGTGGGCACCGTGATGGGCGTCGTCGGCGCTGCGCTCTTCCTCTGGCTTCTCTTCCGGCGCGGCAGCCATGGTTGACCGCCGCCTGCTCGCCCTCGGTGCCGCGGCGCTTGTCGCCGCCGTCGCCTTCCTTTCGATCGGCCTCAAGGGCAATATCGCCTTCGTGCTGGAGCTGCGCCTCCTGAAACTCGCCGCGCTCGTACAGGTGGGGGTCGCCGTCGCCGTCTCCACGGTGATCTTCCAGACGGTCACCGGAAACCGTATCCTGACCCCGTCCATCATGGGGCTCGATGCGCTCTATCTCTTCGGCCAGATGGCGATGATCTTCCTGCTCGGCGGCGTCGGCTATGCGACACTCGACCCGCAGGTCAAGTTCGGTGCGGAAATCCTGCTGCTCATGACGCTTGCCTCGGCACTGCTGCTGCCGATGCTGAAGCGTCGTCTCGACATGGGGCTGATGCTGCTGGCCGGCGTGGTGCTCGGCGTGCTGTTCCGCAGCCTGCAGTCCCTGCTTGCCCGTCTCATAAGCCCCAACGATTTCGCTGTGGCGCAAGTCATGAGCTATGCCAATTTCAACGCGGTGCGGACCGATCTCCTCGCCTTTGCCGCGATCCTCACGCTTGCCGGTGTGGTCGCTGCCTGGCGCGCGCGCCATATGCTTGATGTGATTTCGCTCGGGCCGGACACCGCAACGGGGCTCGGCGTGAACTGGATGGCGACGGTGGCCGGCCTGCTGCTGCTCGTCTCCGGGCTGATCGCCGTTTCGACCGCGCTCGTCGGGCCGATGGCCCTGTTCGGCCTGCTGGTGGCGACACTTGCCGAGCGCATCGTCGGCACCCGCCGCCATGGAATGCTGTTGCCGGCCGCCGCGCTCACCGGCATCGTCACGCTTGTCGGCGGGCAGACGCTGTTCCAGCATGCGCTCGGCAATGCCACGGCGCTGGGCATCGTCATCGAATTCGTCGGCGGGCTTGTCTTCCTCCTGCTGCTGATCCTCGGGAGCCGCGCATGATCCGTATCGAGAACGTTTCCTTCAGGCACCGGACGACGCCGATCCTCAGCGACATCACGCTGACGATCCCGAAGGGCGGCGTCGTGGCGCTGATCGGCCCGAACGGCGCGGGGAAATCCACGCTGCTCTCCCTGATGGCGCGCCTGCAGCCGCTCCAGGCGGGGGCGATCGAGATCGACGGCCTGCCGGTGTATGAGACCTCTGGTCGGGAACTCGCCAGGGTCGTTGCGATCCTGCGGCAGGACACGACGGTCGCAAGCCGCCTCACCGTGCGCGAACTCGTCGGCTTCGGCCGTTTTCCGCATGGGCGCGGCCGGCTCACCGGGACTGACCGGGCCGTTATCGAGGCTGCGCTCGCCCGCTTCGACCTCACCGATCTTGCCGACCGCTTCATCGAAACGCTGTCCGGCGGCCAGCGCCAGCGCGCGCTCGTCGCCATGGCGTTCGCGCAGGACACCGGCTACCTGCTGCTCGACGAGCCGCTGAACAATCTCGACATGTATTATGCCCGCGAGCTGATGCGCGCGCTGCGCGCCATCGCCGACCGGGATGGCAAGACGATCGTCGTCGTTCTGCACGATATCAACCATGCCAGCGCCCATGCCGACCGTATCGTCGCCATGAAGGAGGGCCGCGTCGTCGCCGACGGTACGCCCGCCGAAACCCTGACGCCCGACATCCTCGAAGCCGTCTTCGGCTTCCGCATGCGGGTGGAGATGAAGGACGGCAAGCCTTTGGTGCTGCATCAACTCTGACAGGCGAAGCCTGCAGGCCGCGTTTCAGGGAAGCCTGAGCGTGTCCGTGAGGGCCAGCAGGCGCGCCAGCGCGTCGTCCAGCTTCTGCGCTCTGGTGTCGTCGACATGCTGGATGAAGGCGCAGGTCAGGACGGCGGTCGCGTCGCCGTCGGGGCCGAAGATGGGCGCGCTGATATCGGTGACGCCGACGAACTGGCCGGAAGCGCCGAGACGATAGCCCTGCCGGCGGGCCGCATCGATCTGGTCCTGGATGCCGGCGAGCGCGGCGGCGGAGGCGACGCCCCACTGGCGAAGCGTTTCCTCCACGCGCTCGGGCGCCTGGAAGGCGACCAGGGCTATTCCCGAACCCGTCGTGAAGAGGTCGAGCTGGCTGCCGACCCGGGCGCGAAATTCCCAATGGGAGACGGGGCTCGCCTGGGCGATGATGAGGCCCGCTCCGAATTCCGGGATGACGAGATGGCAGGACTGGTCCGTCTGGCGCGCGAAGTCGTCCATCAAGGGCTGCGCGCTGGCCGCCAGCCGCCGGTAGGGAGGATAGTGATTGGCAAGGACGAACATCTTCATCGACAGCGAGTACCGGTCGCCGCCTTCCGACCGGGCGACATAGCCTCGCGCGACCAGGCGCTCCAGCATGCGGAAAATCTGCGAGGGGCTGAGCCCCATCTCGCGCACGATCTCCGTCCGGGTCATGCCGCCGCTCTGCCGCGCCAGGATCTCGAGGATGTCCAGCCCCTTGTCGAGCGCCGGCGCGCGGTACTTGTCGTCCGCAGTGAGGTCTTCCCCGGATTCCGTCTTCAGCGTCTTCCTTGCCATTATGCCCTCCGATCCAGCACTCATACCGACCCTGTTGAAAAAAGACATAGGAGGCGACCTTGTCAAAGCGATTTGTATGTGAAACATTGTTTTATATACAAACGGGAGCGGGGAGGAAACCATGCGCCTGCAAAACAAGACCGTTCTTGTGACGGCAGCCGGCCAAGGCATCGGCAGGGCGAGCGCCCTTGCGTGCCGGGACGAGGGTGCCCGCGTGATCGCGACGGATATCAACGGGACGTTGCTGGAAGGGCTGGAAGGCGTGGAGACGGCTGTGCTCGACGTGACCCGGCCCGACGCCGTCGAGGCCATCGCGGCCCGGGTCGGCCCGCTCGACGGCCTCTTCAACTGCGCTGGCGTGGTGCACAACGGCACGCTTCTCGATATCAGGGACGAGGACTGGGCCTTCGCCTTCGACCTCAACGTCACGGCGATGATGCGCCTGACACGCGCCTGCCTGCCCGGCATGCTCGACCGCGCCGCCAAAACGGGAACCGCCTCGATCCTCAACATGGCCTCGATGGCGTCCTCCATAAAAGGCTTTGCCAACCGCACGGCCTATGGCGCCAGCAAGGCGGCCGTCATCGGCCTGACGAAGGCAATCGCCGCCGATTTCGTCAAGCAGGGCATCCGCTGCAATGCGCTGTGCCCCGGCACGGTGGATACGCCTTCGTTGCGCGGGCGCATTGCGGCCTCGGCCGATCCGGTGCAGGCTGAGAAGGATTTCATCGCGCGCCAGCCGATGGGGCGTCTTGCGACGGTCGACGATATCGTTCCGATGGTGGTTTTCCTTTTGTCCGACGAGAGTAGATTTGTCTCGGGACAGGCCATGCTGGTGGATGGCGGCGTCACCATCTGAGAGCCTGACGGGGAGGAGCGCGTCATGAGCGAACTGGTGCGAATGGAGGGGATCGACAAGAGCTTTCCCGGCGTGCATGCGCTGAAAGCCGTCGATTTCGATCTGCAGACCGGCGAGGTGCATGCGCTGATGGGCGAGAACGGCGCCGGCAAGTCGACGCTGATGAAGGTGCTGTCCGGCGTCTACCGGCCCGATGGCGGCCGCATCCTCGTCGATGGTCAGGAGGTGTCGATCCCCACGCCGAGGGCGGCGCAGGACCTTGGTATCGGCATCATCCACCAGGAACTCGCCCTGATGCGCGATCTCACCGTCGCGCAGAACATCTGGATCGGCCGCGAGCCGCGCCTTTCCTTCGGCCGGCTCGACGAGGCGAAGCTGAACGCGGACACCGCCGCCATCTTCGCAAGCATGAATATCCACATGGATCCCCGCACGCCCGTCGCCGGCCTCACCATCGCCCGCCAGCAGATGGTGGAGATCGCCAAGGCGCTGAGCTACCGCTCGCGCGTGCTGATCATGGACGAGCCGACGGCCGCGCTCAACGACGCGGAGATCGCCGAGCTCTTCACCATCATCCGTCGCCTCAAGGCCGAGGGTGTCGGCATTATCTACATCAGCCACAAGATGGATGAGATCAAGCGCATCTCCGACCGGGTGACGGTCATGCGCGACGGCGCCTATGTCGGGACGGTCGCGGCGGAGGAGACGCCGATCTCCAGGATCATCTCCATGATGGTCGGCCGCGAACTGACCGACGAGGCGGTGACGATCCCCGATCTTTCCGGGGCCGATACGGCGCTGGAGGTGATCAATGTCAGCCGCGGGCACGAGCTGAAGGAGATCAGCTTCAGCCTCAGGAAAGGCGAGATCCTCGGCTTTGCCGGCCTGATGGGTGCGGGACGCACCGAGCTTGCCCGCGCCATCTTCGGCGCCGAGCCGATAGACAGCGGCGAGATCCGCGTCCACGGAAAGCCCCTGCGCATCACGAGCCCGGCCGAGGCCGTGCGCGCGGGGATTGGCTATCTGTCCGAGGACCGCAAGCATTATGGCCTTGCGCTCGGCATGGATGTGCGCGCCAACATCGCCATGGCGAGCCTTCGACGTCATTCCGATGCCATCGGCAGGATCGACGAGGCCGCGCTGGCCCTTGTGGCGAAGGACTATATCCGGAAGCTCGCCATCCGCACGCCGGGCGACCGGCAGGAGGTGCGGCTGCTCTCGGGCGGCAACCAGCAGAAGGTGGTCATCGCGAAATGGCTGCTGCGTGACTGCGACATCCTGATCTTCGACGAGCCGACGCGCGGCATCGACGTCGGCGCCAAGGCGGAGATCTACCGGCTGCTCAACGAACTGGCCGCCGCCGGCAAGGCGATCATCGTCATTTCCAGCGAGCTGCCCGAGGTGTTGCGGCTCTCCCATCGCATCGCCGTCATGTGCGAGGGGCGCCTGACCGGCATCCTGCCCGGCGGGGCGGAGCAGGAGAGGATCATGGAACTGGCAACGCAACGCAACGGCAAGACTGCTGCCTGAGGGGGACACGGGAACTATGAGTGAAAAGGCAAGCCTGCGCGGCAGCGCGCAGCAGAAAATCCTGGCCTTTGCCAGCCTCATCGTGCTGCTGATCGGCTTCTCGCTGGCCAGCCCGAACTTCTTCCAGGTCTCCAACATCATGGCGATCCTGCAGGCCACCTCGGTCAACGGGGTCCTCGCCGTGGGCGTGACGATGATCATCATCACCGGCGGCATCGACCTGTCCATCGGCACGCTGATGACCTTCTGCGCGGTGATGACGGGCGTGGTGCTGACCTGGGCGGGCATGCCGCTGCCCTTCGGCGTGCTGGCGGCAATCGGCACGGGCGCCTTCTGCGGCTTCGTTTCCGGCGGTCTGGTCGCCCGCATGAAGATACCGCCCTTCATCGCCACCCTCGGCATGATGCTGGTGCTCAAGGGCCTGTCGCTGATCGTCACGGGCACCAAGCCGATCTATTTCAACGACACGCCCGGCTTCACCCTGATCGCGCAGGGCTCGCTGATCGGCCAGCTCGTTCCGGCCTTTCCCGTGCCGAACGGGGTGCTGGTGCTCTTCATCGTCGCGGGCATCACCTCGTGGATCCTCAGCCGCACGGTGCTCGGCCGCTACACCTTCGCGCTCGGCTCCAACGAGGAAGCGGTGCGCCTTTCGGGCGTCAACACGAATTTCTGGAAGATCGCCATCTACACGCTGTCCGGCGCGATCTGCGGCATCGGCGGCCTTCTCATCGCCAGCCGGCTGAACTCCGCCCAGCCCGCGCTCGGCCTCGGCTACGAGCTGGAGGCGATCGCGGCCGTGGTCATCGGCGGCACCAGCCTTGCCGGCGGGCGCGGCACCATTCTCGGCACGCTGATCGGCGCGCTGATCATGTCGGTGCTGACCAATGGCCTGCGCGTGCTTTCCGTCGCGCCGGAATGGCAGACGGTCGTCACCGGCGCCATCATCATCATCGCGGTCTATGCCGACCAGATGCGCCGGCGCGAGGCGAAATAACCGGAGGGAGGCCGAGGCCTCCGGACGGTCGATAAGTTCATGCAGTGTGAACACAAGGAGGAAAACATGTTCACGAGACGGACTCTACTTGGTGCGGTCGCAGCAATCTCGCTGCTCGGTGCGGCGACGGGAGCGGGCGCACAGGACAAGCTCTACGTGCCGCTCATTTCGAAGGGCTTCCAGCATCAGTTCTGGCAGGCCGTGAAGGCCGGCGCCGACAAGGCCGGTGCGGAACTCGGCGTCGAGGTGACGTTCGAGGGGCCGGATAACGAAAGCCAGGTCGACAAGCAGATCGACATGCTGGCCGCAGCCCTCGCCAAGAAGCCGGCCGCCATCGGCTTTGCCGCGCTCGACAGCC
Source organism: Shinella sp. 1A1 (assembly GCF_055379515.1). Taxonomy (NCBI): domain Bacteria; kingdom Pseudomonadati; phylum Pseudomonadota; class Alphaproteobacteria; order Hyphomicrobiales; family Rhizobiaceae; genus Shinella; species Shinella sp. 1A1. The sequence goes on along the minus strand of NZ_AP039672.1, from coordinate 1,105,477 downwards.
AGGCGGCCATTCCGCTTCTCAAGCAAGCTCAGGACGCCAAGATCCCGGTCATCGCCTTCGACTCCGGCGTCGATAGCGACATCCCGGTCGCGACGGCCTCGACGGACAACATCGCGGCGGCCGCGCTTGCCGCCGACAAGCTCGCCGAGCTGATCGGCGATGCCGGCAAGGTTGCCGTGGTCGCCCACGACCAGACCTCGCGCACCGGCGTCGACCGCCGCGACGGCTTCGTCAACCGGATGAAGGAGAGCCATCCGAATGTCGAGATCGTCACCATCGAATACGGTGGCGGCGACCATCTGAAGTCGACGGAGATCACCAAGGCGATCCTGACCGCCAATCCCGACATCAAGGGCATCTTCGGCACCAACGAAGGCTCGGCCATCGGCGTCGTCAACGGCGTGAAGGAAGCTGGCGCCAAGGTGGTGGTCGTCGGTTACGACTCCGGCAAGGCCCAGAAGGACGCGATCCGTGACGGCTCCATGGCCGGCGCGATCACGCAGAACCCGGTCGGCATCGGCTACGAGACGGTCAAGGCCGCCGTTGCCGCCGCCAAGGGCGAGAAGGTCGAGAAGAACATCGATACCGGCTTCTACTGGTACGACAAGACCAATATCGACTCGCCGGAAATCTCCGCCGTTCTCTACGATTGATCTAAAATCCGGCCCGGGGACCGAGGTCTCCGGGCCCTTTCCGAGACGCGGCGTACGATCCGGCTCGGCACCGAAGCACTCCGCGAAAAAATGCAGAAGGTTATGAAGGCATGAAGATTACCGGTCTTCGCACTATGGACGTGCGCTTCCCGACAAGCCAGCATCTGGATGGATCCGACGCGATGAATCCGGATCCGGATTATTCGGCGGCCTATGTGATCCTGGAGTCCGACAGCCCGCACGAAGGCCACGGTCTGACCTTCACCATCGGCCGCGGCAACGAGATCTGCGTGGCGGCCATCGAGGCGCTGCGCCCGCTCGTCGTCGGTCTCGACATGGCGTGGGTGGCGCAGGACATGGGACGCTTCTGGCGGCATATCACCTCCGACAGCCAGTTGCGCTGGGTCGGTCCGGACAAGGGCGTCATCCACCTCGCCACCGGCGCGGTGGTCAATGCGGTCTGGGACCTCTGGGCCAAGATCGAGGGCAAGCCGGTCTGGCAGCTCGTCGCCGAGATGTCGCCCGAGGACCTCGTGCGCTGCATCGACTTCCGCTACTTGACAGACTGCATCACGCCCGAATGGGCACTCGAATTCCTGACGGAGCAGGCCAAGGGCAAGCAGGAACGCATCGCGACGCTGAAGGCCGAGGGTTACCCCTGCTACACGACCTCCGCCGGCTGGCTCGGCTATGACGACGCCAAGCTGCGCCGCCTTTGCCGCGAAGCCGTCGATGCGGGCTTCAAGCACATCAAGATGAAGGTCGGCCGCGACCTCGACGACGATATCCGCCGCCTCACCATCGCCCGGGACGAAGTCGGCCCCGACGTCAACCTGATGATCGACGCCAACCAGGTCTGGGAAGTCGACCAGGCGATCGACTGGGTGAAAAAACTCGCCTTCGTCAAGCCGTGGTTCATCGAGGAACCGACGAGCCCCGACGACGTGGAAGGTCACCGCAAGATCCGCGAGGCCGTCGCGCCCGTCCAGGTCGCGACCGGCGAGATGTGCCAGAACCGCATCATGTTCAAGCAGTTCATCATGCGCGGCGCCATCGATGTCGTGCAGATCGACAGTTGCCGGCTGGGCGGGCTCAACGAGGTTCTCGCCGTGATGCTGATGGCCGCGAAATACGGGCTGAAGGTCTGCCCCCATGCGGGCGGCGTCGGCCTGTGCGAGTATGTCCAGCACATGTCGATGATCGACTATCTCTGCATCGCCGGGACGCGGGAAGGGCGGGTCATCGAGTTCGTCGATCACCTCCACGAGCATTTCGTCGATCCCTGCATCATCCGCGACGCGGCCTATATGCCGCCGCAGGCGCCGGGCTTCTCCATCGAGATGAAGCGGGACAGCCTCGAAACCTACCGTTTCCGGGGGGCATGATGGACCTCGGGCTTCAAGGCAAGGTCGTCGTGGTGACCGGCGGCGGCTCGGGCATCGGCGCCGGCATCACGGAAGTGCTGTCGGAGGAGGGCGCCCGGCCCGTCATCATCGCCCGACGGGCGCCCGACGCGGACTGGCTGCGCCGCACCGGCGCCGAGTTCGTGCAGGCGGAACTTTCCGACGATACGGCCTGCCGGCGCGCGATCGAGACCGTCCGGTCGCGGTGCGGCGCCGTTCACGGCCTCGTCAACAATGCGGGCGCCAATGACGGCGTCGGCATCGGCAAGGGGCCGGACGCCTTTCGCGACAGCCTCAACCAGAACCTCGTCCACTATTACACGATGGTCCATCTGTTGCAGGACGACCTGCGGGCGGCGCGCGGCGCCATCGTCAACATCAGCTCCAAGACGGCGCTGACCGGGCAGGGCGGCACCTCGGCCTATGTCGCAGCCAAGGCCGCGCAACTCGGGCTCACGCGCGAATGGGCGGTCGAGTTCCTGGCCGACGGCGTGCGCGTCAATGCCATCGTCGTCGCCGAGGTGATGACGCCGCTCTACCGGCGCTGGCTGGATACCCTGCCGGATGGCGAGGCGGCCCTCGAGGAGATCGTCCGGCGCATTCCGCTCGGCCAGCGCATGACGACCGCGCGCGAGATCGGCGACACCTGCGCCTTCCTGCTGTCGGGCCGCGCCAGTCACATGACGGGACAGTGGCTTTTCCCGGATGGCGGCTATACGCATCTCGACAGGGCAATTCGCGGGCATGCGGGGGAAAATCCCGCAGCCGATTGAGGATTTTCTTTGCCGCCCGCTTGTCCACAAGGCCGCGGGAGGCCTAGTTGGACACACGGCGCGCTGCTATGACGTGCTTTTGATGACGAGAGATGATCAAGGTCGGCCATGCGGGTTTCTGATTGCTACAATTTCCACGATTTCCGCCGCCTGGCCAAAAAGCGTCTTCCCGGCCCGATCTTCAACTATATCGACGGCGCGGCGGATGACGAGGTCACCTACAGGCGCAACACGGCGGCTTTCGAAGCCTGCGATCTCCTGCCGAGCGTCCTCAACGGGGTCAGCGACGTCGACATGTCGGTGACGGTGATGGGGCAGAAACTGGCCATGCCGGTCTATTGCTCGCCCACCGCGCTCCAGCGCCTGTTTCATCACGAGGGCGAGCGGGCGGTCGCCCATGCGGCGAACAGGTTCGGCACGATGTTCGGCGTTTCCTCGCTCGGCACGATCAGCCTGGAGGAGGCGCGGCGCATCAGCAGCGCGCCGCAGGTCTATCAATTCTACTTCCACAAGGATCGCGGTCTCAACCGGGACATGATGGCGCGCGCGAAGCAGGCCGGCGTCGAGGTCATGATGCTGACCGTCGACAGCATCACCGGCGGAAACCGCGAGCGGGACCAGCGGACCGGCTTTGCGATCCCGTTCCGGCTGAATCTCGCCGGGATGGCGCAGTTCGCGGTCAAGCCGGGCTGGGCGCTCAACTATTTCACGCATGAGAAATTCCGCCTGCCGCAACTGGAAAGCCATGTCGACATGGGCAGCGGAACGATGTCGATCAGCCGCTACTTCACGGAGATGCTCGACCCGGCGATGAACTGGGACGATGTCGCCGAGATGGTGAAGGAGTGGGGCGGCCATTTCTGCCTCAAGGGGATCATGACGGTGGAGGATGCGAGGCGTGCCGTCGATATCGGCTGCACCGGCATCGTCCTGTCGAACCATGGCGGGCGGCAGCTCGACGGTTCGCGCAGCGGGTTCGACCAGCTCGCGGAAATCGTCGAGGCGGTCGGCGACCGCATCGATGTCATGATGGACGGCGGCGTCCAGCGCGGCACGCATGTCCTGAAGGCCCTGTCGCTGGGGGCGAAGGCCGTCGGCGTGGGGCGCTACTATCTTTTCCCGCTGGCTGCTGCCGGCCGGGCCGGCGTCGAGCGGTCGCTGTCGCTGATGAAAACGGAAATCGAGCGCGGCATGAAGCTCATGGGCTGCGCCACCGTCGATCGCCTTTCGACCAGCAACCTGCGGTTCCGCACGTAACGCATCCGCTCCACGTATTGAACGCAGTTCCGCCCGGCCTGCCTTTCGGCAAGCCGGGCGGTCGCATTTTCACCGGCGTTCTTCTCAGGCGGCGTTGAGCTTCTTCTCGCAGCGCAGCAGCATGCCGTAGAGGTCGCGCGGCTCGTCGGGATCGGCGAGGAGGTCGAGTTCCGTGAACATGTCGTGTTCGGCGATCTTCTCCCGCACGTAGCGAAGGGCCGAGAAGTCCTCGGTGGCGAAGCCGACGCTGTCGAAGAGCGTGATCTGGTCCGCGCTCCTGCGGCCTTGCGTTGCGCCGGTCATGACCTCCCAGAGTTCGATGACGGGATGATCGGCCGCAAGCTGCTGGATCTCGCCCTCGATGCGGGTCTGCGGCGGATATTCGACGAAGATGTCCGAGCGCAGCAGGATGTCCTTGCTGAGTTCGGTCTTGCCCGGGCAGTCGCCGCCGACCGCGTTGATGTGCACGCCGGGGCCGACATGGTTGTCGGAGAGGATCGTCGCATATTGCTTGTCGGCCGTGACGGTGGTGATGATGTCCGCACCCTCGACGGCCTCCTCGACCGAGCCGCATTCGACGATGGTGAAGCCGAGGCCCGCAAGGTTGCGCGCGCATTTCTTCGTCGCCGAGGCGTCTATGTCATAAAGGCGCAGCTTGTCGATGCCGAGCAGCGACTTGAAGGCGCGGGCCTGGAATTCGCTCTGCGCGCCGTTGCCGATGATCGCCATGGTGCGGGCGTTCGGCCGGGCGAGGTACTTTGCCGCGACGGCCGAGGTCGCCGCGGTGCGCAGCGCCGTCAGGATCGTCATCTCAGTCAGCAACATCGGATAGCCGTTGCCGACATCCGAGAGCACGCCGAAGGCCGTCACGGTCTGGCGGCCGTCGCGGGTGTTCTTCGGGTGGCCGTTGACATATTTGAAGCCGTAGAGCGTGCCGTCGCTGGTCGGCATCAGCTCGATGACGCCCTCCTGCGAATGCGAGGCGACGCGTGGCGTCTTGTCGAAGACCGGCCAGCGGCGGAAATCCTCCTCGATGGTGGCCGCCAGCTCCGTCAGGAACCGGTCGATGCCGACCTTCAGCACCAGCTTCATCATGTGGTCCACGCTGACGAACGGGACGACGTTCAATTTCGGATCCGTGTTCATTTTCCCTCCAACCAGAACAACGATATTCAGCCCGCGAGCGTCGGGCGATCCATCACCCGCTTGCCCATCAGGCTGGAAATGAGATCGACGAGCAGCTTGGCGGTCTTGCCGCGCTCGTCGAGGAACGGGTTCAATTCGACGATGTCGAGGCTCGTCACGAGGTCGCTGTCATGGAGCATTTCCATGATCAGGTGCGCCTCGCGGAACGTCGCGCCGCCCGGCACGGTGGTGCCGACGGCCGGCGCGATGTCCGGCTCCAGGAAATCGACGTCGAAGCTGACATGCAGCAGGCCGTTTGCGGCCCGGACGCGCTCGATGAAGCTGCGCACGAGGACGGCGACGCCGTGCTCGTCGATCACGCGCATGTCGTGCACGGTGATGCCGGTCCTGCGGATCGCCGCCCGCTCGGCGGGATCGACGCTGCGGATACCGATCATGCAGACGTTTTCGGTCGGAACCGCATGGGCGAGCTCCGGGAAGTAGCTGCCGAAGCCGGCCTGGCCGGTATAATAGGCGACCGGTGTGCCGTGCAGATTGCCGCTGGTGGTCGTCTCGAGGCTGTGGAAGTCTGTATGCGCGTCGAGCCAGAGCACGAAGAGCGGCCGGCCGAGTTCGGCGGCGCGGCGCGCAAGGCCCGGCACGGTGCCGGCGGAGATCGCATGGTCGCCGCCAAGGAAGATGGGCATGCCGCCCCTGCTGTGCTCGTAGGCCGCCGCCGAAAGCGCCTCGACCCAGGCGACCGTCTCGCCGAGGTGGTGCACGGCCTTGTTCGGATGCGGCATTTCGGCGAAGGGGCGGGGGCTGACATTGCCGATGTCCTTCACGGTGTGGCCGAGTTCCTCCAGCGCGGTGCGAAGGCCGGCGATGCGCAGGGCGCTCGGCCCCATCTCGCAGCCAAGCTGCCCCGCACCGATTTGCAAGGGGGCGCCGATCAGCGTGCAGTCCATGGTGTACTCCCGTTCCGTTTTCCCCATTGTAGAAAGCGTAACTGGCAGACTGAATATTGAATTTTGGCATATCGGAATGGCATATTGGTCAGATTGGAAAGCCAGGAGACCAGATTGACATGGATGACCTCGACCGGAAGATCGTCACGCTCCTGCGCGGCAACGGCCGCCGCTCCGTCTCGGACCTTGCTCTCGAAACCGGCGCCTCGCGGGCGACCGTGCGCGGCCGCATCGAGCGCATGGAGGAGGACGGCACCATTCTTGGCTATACGGTGATGCTGCGCGCCGATGCGCTGGAGGACGTCGTGCGCGGCGTCATGATGATCGAGATCGAGGGCCACGTGACCGACCGCGTGATCCGCACGCTCGGCGGCTTCCCGGAAATCTCGCAGATCCACACGACGAACGGCCGCTGGGATCTGCTGGTCGAGCTCAGCGCCGCGAGCCTTGCCGATTTCGACGCCGTCCTGCGCAAGATCCGCCTCGTGCCCGGCATTACCGGCAGCGAAACCAGCCTTCTCCTGTCGACGCCGCGCTCGACAAGGGCAAAGCTCTAGGCTGACTGCATCGGCGGGTGACTTGGAGGCGGATATCGGCGTAAGCTGCCGGGGAAGGCCACCCTCACCAAGCCGGACGCCACGCCATGCCTGCACACCGGAAAATGGACGATGCCGTGTTCTACCTGTCGCTGACAGCCATTCTGCTGGCCGCGGTCGTTTCCGCCATGGCGCTGCGGAACGTAAGAGGGGAAATGGCGGCAAAGCCGGTCATCTCGCATGGTAGCGCCTTTTCCTCGGCAACGCCGGTTGCGGTCGCGGGACGGACCTGAGGCGGCCTTGCCCTCATCTTCTAGGAGGATGGCGGCGCCCGGCGGAAAGCGGCACACAGGAGGCAGATACAGTATTCTGCAAAGGGTGCCGACCATGACCGCCTATCCCATCGACCTGATCCGCGCTTCCTTCCCGGCCCTCGACGGCTCCCGCACCGCTTATCTCGACAATCCCGCCGGAACGCTCGTTCCCCGGCCTGTCATCGCGGCCGTGGCCGATGCGATGGCGACGGCATCCGCCAATCTCGGCGGCCGGTTCGCCGCCTCGCAGCGCGCGGACGCCATCTGGCGGACGGCGCACGATGCGGCGGCGGAATTCGTCAACGCGGCCTCCTGGCAGGAGATGATCATCGGCCCGAACATGACGACGCTCGCCTTCCAGATGGGGCGCGTCATCGGCAGGACGTTTTCGCCCGGCGACGAGATCATCGTCACGCGGATGGACCATGAAGGAAACGTCTCGCCCTGGCTGGCGATGGCCGAAGCCTACGGGCTGGTGGTGAAGTGGCTTCCCTTCAACACGGAAAGCTGGCGTATCGAGCCGGAGGACCTTGCGGCCCTTCTCACGCCGCGCACGAAGTTCCTCGCGCTCAACTATGCGTCCAACATGACCGGCAGCATCAACGACGTCGCCGCGCTGACGGCGCTGGCCAAGGCGGCGGGCGCGCTCGTCTGGATCGACGCGGTGCAGCTCGCGCCGCATCGCCTGCCGGATGTGCAGGCGATTGGCTGCGATTTCCTCGTCTGCTCCTCCTACAAGTTCTTCGGCCCGCATCTCGGCGTGCTGTGGGGACGGGAGGAGTTGCTGCGCGCGCTGCCGCCCCATCGCGTGCGCTGCCAGAGCGACGATATTCCGGACCGCTTCTGCACGGGGACGCCGCAGACGGAGCTTCTCGCCGGCCTCACCGCGACGATCGACTATCTCGCCTGGGCGGGCGAGGCGAATGGTCATGCCGGCACGCGGCGCGAGCGCATGGCAGGCGCCTACCAGTCCTTCGATTCCTACGAAGCGGCCCTGACGCGCCGGCTGATCAGCGGGCTGATGGCCCTTCCGGGCGTCCGGCTGGTCGGCATCGCCAATCCCAACCTCTTCGCCCACCGCGTGCCGACGATCTCCTTTACCCACGAGCGCGTCTCGACGCATCGCTTCGCCGAGGCGCTGGCGGCGGAGGACATCAATATCTGGTCCGGCCACAATTACGCGCTGGAGCCCGCCCGCCATCTCGGCCTGCCGGAAGACGAGGGCGTCGTCCGCATCGGCATCGCCCACTACAATACCGCCGAGGAGATCGAGCGCACGCTCACGGCGATCGAAAGGCTTGTCGCCTAGCGACAGCCTGTCGTAAAGGAGCGTAAGTAATCGTTTTCCTTCGGGAGTTTAGCAGATGGACCCATGCCAGAATCGCCCGCCGCCAACTGGGTAGCGCCCTTCGCCCATGCGCTCGACCGCTATGACCAGCCCGACGGTGCGCCGGCGCTTCTGGCAGCCATCGGGGCGGTCGCGCCCTTCCAGCTTGCCCTTTCGGTGGTGCATCGGCGCGAGGGCGGCCCGAGCTACGTCTTCGATACGTTCTCGGGCCCACGGGCCAAGCGTGCGGTCCAGTTTTTCATCGCCGGCACCTACCTGCTCAATCCCTTCTATAACGCCTATCTCGCCGGCCTGCCGGCCGGCGTCTATCTGATGCGGGATCTCGCCCCCGACAATTATCTCGATTCCGGTCTTTATCACGGTCTGGAAATCCGCCGTCACGAGGACGAGGAACTGGGCTACCGCACCCATGGATGGCCGGAAGGCATGGAGGAATTGCTCATCGCCATGGACCTGCCGGGCGGTGACATGGCGGAGATCAGCCTGTCGCGCATCCGCAGCGAAGGCGGCTTCGACGAGGCATCCGTGGCGCGGCTGCGGGAGGCGCATCCGCTGATCACGGCGGTCTTCCGGCGGCTGTGGGCACATCTCGGCCGCAGTGGCAATCACCAGCAGCCCCGCGCCATCGACCATCTCTTCAGCGATTTCGGCCATGGTCTGCTGAGCCCGCGCGAGCGGGAGGTGGCGCTTCTCATCCTGAAGGGGCATTCCAGCGAATCGATCAGCTATCACCTCGGCATCTCGATCGCGACGGTGAAGACGCACCGGCAGAAGCTCTACGCCAAGCTCAACCTGTCGACCCAGCAGGAACTGTTCTCCGCCTTCCTGCGCAGCCTCAATCTTTAGAGGAATTCGCGGCAGAGGAATTCGCGGCGGGTAGGGGCGCGGCGACCGCGCCCCTTCGCGTCGTTCAGCCCTTGAGGCTCTCGCGGATGGCCGCGGAGATCGCGGCCAGGCCCTTGCGCAGCTCGTCTTCCGTCGGCCAGGCATAGCCGATGCGGAAGTGCCGGTCGTCCTGCTCGAACCAGCGGCCGCGGCCGACATAGGCCTGATGGCGGCTGTAGAGGCTTTCGTGGAAGGCGGCGAGGTCGACATTCGCCGAGGGCACGATGCGCGGGAAGCAGACGCAGCCGCCGGAGGGCTCGATCCACTCGACGAGCGGTTCGGCGGCGATCCATTCCTTGACGATGGCGAAGGCGCTGGCGATGCGGGCATTGTTGAAGGCCAGCCATTCGCCGCGCTGGCGAAGCGCGACATAGGCGATGTACTCGTCCACGGTGCTGCCGGAAATGCCGATCTGCTCGCGGGCGGCGAGGAACGTATCCATCAGCGCGGCATCGCGCGTGATCAGCCAGCCGATGCGGATGCCCGGAATGCCGTAGGTCTTGGAGAGCGAGGAAACGCTGATCACCCGATCCGAGAGGCTGGCGGCCACCGGCAGCATCGTGCCGAAGGTCATCTCGCGATAGGTCTCGTCGAAGAGCAGGCGAATGCCCTTGCGTTCGACGAGGGCGACGAGCGCCTTCAGTTCCCCCTCGCTGATCATCACGCCCGTCGGATTGTGCGGATAGGTGACGGAGAGATATTTCGTCTCCGGCCGGATCGCCGCTTCGAGCGCCGCAAGGTCGAGCCGGTAGCCGGTCTCGAAGGTGAGGTCGACGATGCTCATGTCGCAGCCGATGGCCCGCGGCGTCTCGAGGTTGGTGGCATAGTTCGGCCGCACCACGACGATGTGGTCGCCGGCCTGCAGCATCGAGGTCGAGATGATGAAGAGCGCGCCCGCCGCGCCCGCGGTCACCAGCACGTCGTCCGGCGAGAGGCCGGTGCCCGTGCCGGCGATCATGCGGCGCAGGTCCGGCGCGCCGCGATGGTCGCCGTAACACAGCAGGATATCGTCCAGCTTGAGATTCAGCTCGCCGAGCCTGCGGTCGGCGACCGAGCTTTCCGAGAGGTTGTAGCGGATCGTGTCGTAGCCGAGCTGTTCCGGCGATTCCAGCTCGATGGGCATGCGTGCATATTTCATGATGGCTCTCCCTTTGCCTTCTGAAGACAAGGGCTAGATCAAGCGCGCGACACAATCCATCCACCCTGAGGGTGATGCCGGCCATCATCCTTTGGGTGGATTTCATCCCCCATTGTGCAGGCGCATCGTTCCCCACCGGCGGAAGAGGACCGCCGTAAGGCCCGAGCCAACAAGAAAAGGGGAATGCCATGAAATTCATGATCGGTCTGATGTCCGCCGCAATTGTCGGCTTGGCGGGCGCGATGCCTGCCCATGCGGAAACCCTGCGCGTCGGCATGGAATGCACCTATGCCCCGTTCAACTATCGCACGCCCGAGGGGGAGATGGCCGGCTACGACGTCGACGTCGCCAAGGGCATCGCCGAGCGCATCGGCGTGGATCTCGAATATGTCTGCCAGGAATGGGACGGCATGCTGCCGGCGCTTCTCGCCAGCAAGTTCGACCTCATCGTCGCCTCCATGTCGATCACCGAGGAGCGCAAGCAGAAGATCGACTTCTCCATTCCCTACCGCGTCTCGCTCGGCCGTATCCTGGGGGCGAAGGATGCCGGGCTGAAGCTCTTCGACGATGCCGGCAAGCCGAACCCGGAGGCTTTCAACGGCCTGCGCTTCGGCGTCGAGCGCGCCTCGACCTATGCCAAGTGGGTGGAAGCCAAACTGCCGGGCGCCGAGATCGTGCTCTATGACGGCGCCCAGCCGATGCTGCTCGACCTGCAGAACGGCCGTATCGACATCGCCATCACCAACCCCATGAAGGCCTATCTCGATTTCCTCAGCAAGGAGAACGGCGCAGGCTTCGAGTTCGTCTCGCCGCCGATCGACGAAGTCGAATATTTCGGTCCGGGCGTCGGCGTCGGCCTGCGTAAGGGCAATGACGAATTGCTCGCCAAGATCGACAAGGCGCTGGAAGACATGATCAAGGACGGATCGCTCGAAAAGTACAGCAGCAAATACTTCCCCTTCTCCATCCAGCCGTCGGGCTGGAAGGGCGTCGGCGAGTAAACGAACGCGCGGGCGCCGCGCCGTGCGGCGCCCGGCTTGCTCTAGGGAGGTATCGCCATGTCGCTACTCGACGGCTGGTGGGACGATTTCTTCTTCGGCCTGCTGACGGTGCTGCAGGTCTTCTGCATCGCGCTCGTCATTGCGGTGGTGTGCGGGCTGCTCGGCGCTTCGGCCAAGCTTTCGAACAGCCGCGTCCTGCGCGGCATCGCCCAGGCCTACACCATCGTTTTTCGCGGCGCGCCGGAGCTTCTGGTGCTGCTGCTCTTCTATTTCGGCATGGCCATCACGCTGACCTGGTTCGTGCAGGTCTTCGATCCGTCGGTGAAGTTCATCGACCTGCCGCCGTTCTGGGCGGGCTCCATCGCGATCGGCCTCATCGTCGGCGCCTATATGACGGAGACCTTCCGCGGCGCCTTCCTTGGCGTCGACCGCGGTCAGGTCGAGGCGGCGCGGGCGCTCAGCCTCAAGCGCCACCAGATCTTCCGCTATGTACGCTTTCCGCAGATGTGGCGGCTGGCGCTGCCGAATTTCGGCAACCACATGCTGTCCATCATGAAGGATACGGCCCTCGTCTCGATCATCGGCCTCGAGGAAATCCTCTTCGTCGCCAAGATGGCGAATTCCATCATCCACCGGCCCTTCCTGCTCTACATGACGGTGGCCCTGATCTACCTCGCCGTGACGACCGTCATCACCTCTATCGTCGCCTGGCTCGAACTGCGCGCCAACCGCCATCTGAGAGGTGCACGATGAATTTCGACGTCTCGCTGATCGCCACCAGCCTGCCGAAGATCCTGCACGGTCTCGGGCTGACGCTCAACCTCCTCGTCGTCTCGACCCTGATCGGGCTGGTACTCGCCGTCGGCATCCTGCTGATGCGGCTTTCCAAACGGGCCTGGCTGGTCTGGCCGGCCAAGGCCTATATCTACTTCTTCCGCGGCACGCCGCTGCTCGTGCAGCTCTTCGTGATCTATCACGGCCTGCCGCAGTTCGGCTTCATCCGCCACAGCATCCTCTGGCCGATCCTGCGCGAGCCCTACTGGTGCTCGGTCATCGCGCTTTCGCTGAACACGGCCGCCTATGTCTCGGAAATCCTGCGCGGCGGGGTGCTGGGCGTCGACAAGGGCTTCGTCGAGGCGGGCAAGGCGCTCGGCCTCAGCAAATTCCAGCGGGCAAGCCGCATCACGGCGCCGCTCGCCGTGCGGCTGGCGCTTCCGGCCTACAGCAACGAGATCGTGTCGATGCTGAAATCGACCGCGCTCGCCTCCACCGTCACGCTGATGGAGATGACGGGCGTCGCCCGCACCATCGTCGCCGACACCTTCGCCCCCTACGAGATCTTCATCGCCGCGACGATCATCTACCTCGTGCTCGTCTGGATCATCCAGACCGGCTTTTCGATGATCGAAACCTATGCGAACCGCCATGCAAGAAGGACCTGACGCCATGACGGATATCATCGTCCTGGAAAAGATGAACAAGTTCTACGGCACCTACCACGCCCTGAAGGACGTGGACCTCACGATCGCCAAGGGGGAGAAGGTCGTCGTCTGCGGGCCGTCCGGCTCGGGAAAATCGACCATGATCCGCTGCATCAACCGGCTGGAGGAGCACAATAGCGGTCGCATCCTCGTCGGCGGCGAGGAGCTGACGGACGACGAGAAGAAGATCGACCTCGTGCGGCGCGAGGTGGGCATGGTGTTCCAGAGCTTCAACCTCTTCCCGCACATGACGGTGCTCGAAAACCTGACGCTCGCGCCGCGGCTGGTGCGCCGGATGCCGACGCCGGAGGCCGAGGCCATCGCGATGAAGTACCTCAACCGCGTGCGCATTCCCGACCAGGCGCACAAATATCCCTCCCAGCTTTCCGGCGGTCAGCAGCAGCGCGTGGCGATTGCCCGCGCGCTCTGCATGAACCCGGAGGTCATGCTGTTCGACGAGCCGACCTCCGCGCTCGACCCGGAGATGATCTCGGAGGTGCTGGACGTCATGACCGACCTTGCCCGCGAGGGCATGACGATGGTCTGCGTGACGCACGAGATGGGCTTTGCCCGCTCGGTGGCTGACCGCATCGTCTTCATGGACCGTGGCGAGATCGTCGAGGTCTCCACACCGGCCGAATTCTTCGCAGCCCCCAAATCCGAGCGCGCCCGCACGTTCCTCGGACAGATTCTTGCCCATTGAGATCCGACATGACCGATATTGCCGAAACCTTCCTCGCCTTCGCCGAAAAGATCGCCGACAGCTCCCGCGCCCTGCTTCTCGCCGCCGCGCAGGAGGCGCCCCGTGTCGACCTCAAGCAGGATGCGAGTTTCGTGACCGCCACCGATCGCGCCGTCGAGGCACGGCTGCGCGAGGAAATCCACGCGGCCTTCCCCGACCACGGCATCATGGGCGAGGAATATGGCGGCGAACGGCTCGACGCCGAATTCGTGTGGGTGCTCGATCCGATCGACGGCACGGCGGCCTGGGTCGCGGGCATTCCCGTCTACGGCACGCTGATTTCGCTGGCGCGCGGCGGCAAGCCGCTGCTCGGCGTCATCGATCTTCCGGCCACCGGCGAACGGCTCACGGGTATTTCCGGCCGGGGCGCATGGCATAACGGCAAGGCGATCCGCTGCCGCAAGGGCACCTCCCTTGCCGACGCCTATATGACATCTTCCAATCCGCGCTTCATTCCGGAAGCGGACCGCGCGCCCTTCGCACGTCTCGACGATGCCGTGCAGTTCACCCAGTACGGCGGAAGCTGCTACAGTTATGCCTGCCTTGCCCGCGGCCGCACCGACCTTGCCGTCGATGCGGGCTTCGACGCCTACGACCTCTTCGCGCCGACCGCCATCATCGAGGGCGCCGGCGGCATCGTGACGGACTGGCGGGGCGGCCCGCTCGACCTTGCCTGGCGCGGCTGCGTCGTGGCGGCGGGGGACGAGGCGCTGCACGCGAAGGCGCTGGACCTGCTGGGGGCCGGCTGAGCCTAGATTTCCTCGATCGCGTCGTGGAGCGTCTCGATGGCCGAGAGGCGGCCGCGGCGCTTGGCGCCGGCAAGCTCCATCACGCGGGTCGCGAGCAGGTCCGTCAGGGCCATGACGGCGACGTGGCTGTAGAGCGGCCCCGCCGCCGCCGTCTGGCAGCGGAAATGCCATGTCACCTCGCCAAGGCGCTCACAGTCGTCATCCGTCACGACCATCGTCTTCGCGCCGGTCTTGACGATCTGCGAGAGGATGAGCGGGAAGGCGCGGACCTGCCGGCGCAGTCCGTAGGCGATGACGCAATCCTCCCTTCCGATGCTGGCGATATGCTCGGCCATCGTCTGGCCGGCATGGGGAAGCGACACCGTGTTCTCGATGATCTGCTGGACCTGCCATTGCAGGTAGGTGGCGAAGGACTGGCTGGTGCGGAAGCCGATGATCCAGACGCGGCGGGCCGACAGCATCGCCTGCGCGACATCGTCGATCTCCTGCAGGGTGATGGCCGCGAAGGAGCGGTCGATATTGGCGTGAATCTGCTGGAGATGGGCATGCAGCGTCTGGTCCGGCGGGTCGGCGGGCGACACGACGCGGTAGAGCGCGGCGCCCGACATCTGCTCGGACCGCACATGCCGGCGCGCTTCCTCGTAGTTCGTATAGCCGAGCCGTTGCACGAAGCGCGAGACGGTGGCGTTGGAGACATTCGCCAGCCGCGCCAGCTCTGATGCGGTATAGCTTGCAAGCTCCCCCGGAAAGCTGAGCACGAAATCCGCCAGCCGCCGCTCCGCCGGATGCATCTGGCGCAACTCGTTTCTGATGCGCTGGAGAAATGACTGCTTGGGAACGGGTTGCTGCATCCGGGCGCCCATGAAAATCTTCTTTCGTGAACTCTAGCCGTTGCCGGCCGGGAAGGGAACTGCCTTTTCGCCGAGGCTGATAGAAATAGCCGTGATAACAAGGGGTTCAAGGCGTTTTTCGTAGGCCGGAAGGGCATACCTGAAAATAGTTTTTCCATGAATGTATTTTTTTGTAGACGCCTTATGTGAAAAAGTGTTTTCATGAAGTCGTGGCCGGCGGAGGTTTCCGGCTGCTCTTCGAAAGAGACGACCGCCTGCCGGCCGGCGGTTGGAAAACGGGACGGATGCCGGCGCAACCATCAGATAAGCAGGCTCGCCTTCCGGCTGGGCATGCGACACAGTCCTATGGGAGGATAGCTGTGGAAACGAAACCGAAAACGACGGTCTCGACCCTTGAGGAGAGGGACCGGACATTCAAGCGCATCGCCTGGCGAATTCTGCCCTTCGCCACGCTGGTCTATATCTTCGCATGGCTCGACCGGGTGAATGTCGGCTTTGCCAAACTCACCATGCTCGACGACCTCGGTTGGAGCGACGCCGTCTACGGCGCGGGCGCGGGCATCTTCTTCTTCGGCTATTTCCTGTTCGAAGTGCCGAGCAACCTGCTCCTGCAGAAGATCGGCGCGCCGAAGACCATCCTGCGCATCGCGCTCGGCTGGGGCGTCGTGTCCGTGCTGATGGCGCTGTGCACGCAGCCCTGGCATTTCTACGTGCTGCGCTTCCTGCAGGGCGCCTTCGAGGCCGGTCTTCATCCGGGTCTCATCCTCTATCTCACCTATTGGCTGCCGGCGCACCGGCGTTCGCGCGCCATCGCCATCTTCATGTCCGCCTCGCCCATTGCCCTGCTTCTGGGCAGTCCGCTCGCCGCCTATATCATGACGAGCACCGACGGCCTGATGGGCTTCAGGGACTGGCAATGGCTCTTCATCATCGAAGGCGTCCCGTCGATCATCCTCGGCCTGCTCGCCGTCTTCGTGATGACCGCAAAGCCGAGCGAAGCAAAGTGGCTGAGCCAGGCCGAGCGCGACCAGGTGGCCTATGAGCTCGACCAGGAGGCGGCGCAGATGCAGGGCCGCGAGCACAAGTTCGGCGCTGCGCTGCGCAGCCGGGACGTCTGGGTCCTCATCCTCACCCTCTTCTGCATCATCACCGGCAATGCGACGCTCTCCTTCTACGGGCCGAGCCTCATCACCGCCGCCGGCTTTACGGATATCACGGTGGTCGGCTGGATCATGTCGGGCATCTTCCTGTTCGGCTGGATGGGTATGATGACCAATGGCTGGCTTTCCGACCGCAGCCACGAATCCCGCTGGCACACGGCTGTCGCTGCCGCGCTCGGCGCCACGGGCCTCGTGCTGGCGGCGTTCGCCCAGGAAGCCGGCAGCGCGCCGGGTGTCATCGCGGCGCTTGCCCTTTCGGCAGCGGGTACAATGGGCTCCATCCCGGTGTTCTGGAGCCTGCCGCCGCGCTTCATGTCGGGAACGGCGCTTGCCGCCGGCGTCGCGCTCATCAATTCCATCGCGAACCTTGCCGGCTATTTCGCCCCGCAGTTCCTCGGCGCCATCAAGACCGCCACCGGCGTTTATTCGCCGGGCCTCTTCATCATCGCCGGGGTGGAGTTCATCGCCGTGCTGCTGATCCTCCTCTTCATCCGCAAGGAGCCGGCCGAGACCACCGTCCTGCCGGCCGGAAAAGCTGCAGCTTCGTGATCCGGCGCGCCGCCCGCATGCCGAAAGCCTGCGGGCGGCGGCCACTATAACAGCATACAAGGAGAACCGACGTGACCGACGCCCCCGAGACCGCAAAGCCGCTGCCGCGCGAAACCTTCTACAATCGTTCCATGAGCCTGCCGGATGAGCTGATGGTCGGCACCACCGACATCCATGTCCATAGCGGCCCCTGGCTGAAATCCTGCCCCGGCCGGCTGACGCCCTTCGAGATCGCCGAGCAGGCAAAGGCGGCAGGCATGAAGGCGCTCGTCTTCTATGACCACACGCTCGGCGTCAGCAACGGCACGTCCCAACTGGTCAACTGGCAGGTGCCGGGCATCGATATCTTCGGCGGCATCATCCTCACCTCCAACTTCGGCGGCCTCAATCCGCGCGCCGTCAAGACGGCGCTCTATTACGGCGCCGGCGCCCGCTTCGTGCATTTCGGCGCTCATTGCACCCATTACATGGCGAGCCACGAAGGCTCCTTCGTCGACGGCAAGCCGGTCTACTTCAAGGACCAGTATCCGAAATTCGCGAAAGACGAATTGTCCCGCGCGGTCCGCATCCCGCTGGAAGGGCCGATTTCGGACGAGCTTGCCGAGATACTCCAGCTCATCGCCGATCATCCCCATGTCCATCTCAATACCGGGCACATCTCCGCCGAAGAGGCGATCCGGCTCGTGGACCTTGCCATCGAGTTCGGCATCAGGAAGATCGTCGTCGCCCATCCCTGCCGCGTCCGCCTGTCGACGCAGCAGCAGAAGGACCTCGCGAAGAAGGGCGTGCTGCTCGAAGGCTGCGTGTCGGACTGGATGTTCCATCGCGGCCTGCCGCGCACGAACTATTATGTCGAGCGCGAATGGGCGGACCAGATCGCCGGCATCGCCAGCTCGCCGGATGCCTTCAGCGGCATCGTGCCCTGGGCACGCCAGATCCGCGAAATCGGCATCGAGCATTTCGTGGTCGGCACCGATTACGGCATCCGCTCCGGCCCGACGCCCGTCGAGGGCATGCGTGTCCTGATCAGCTCGCTTCTCGATCTGGAGTTCACACCGGAAGAAATCCACACCATGGTCAAGACCAATCCCGAAAACCTGCTGGACCTCTAGGAAGAGTGCCGGGCGGAAACGCCCGGCGAACCCATCGGCGAAGGTAGACGGGCATGCCCGGCTGCCTTCGCACACAAGGAATAGGCCATGAAGCCCCTGCTTCTCATCAATCCCAACACCAATGCCGCCACGACCGAGGAAATGGTGGCGATCGCGCGCAACACCGCGCCTGCCGGTCAGGCGGTGGAGGGCGCGACGGTCCGGCGCGGCGCGCCGCTCATCTATGACGACGCGCTGCTGTCGGTCGGAGCCTCCGCCGTTGTGGAACTGGCCAGAACGCTCGATCTTGCCCGCTATTCCGGCATCATCGTCGCGGCCTTCGGCGACCCGGGCATCGATGCGCTGCGGCGGTTCTCGCCGGTGCCGGTCACCGGCATCGCCGAGGCCGGCATCATCGAGGCGGCCGGTGCCGGACGGCGCTTCTCTATCGTCACCACGACGCCCGACCTCGTCGAAGCGATCGAAAAGCGGGTGGAAGCTTATGGCTTTTCCGCATTCTTCACCGGCGTCCGCCTCACGGAGGGCGACGTCGCCAGCGTGATGAGCGACCCGGTGCGGCTGGAGGGAAGCCTCATGGAGGCCTGCGGCCTTGCGATCTCCGAGGATCGTGCGGAGGCGGTCATCATCGGCGGCGGGCCGCTCGCCGTTCACGCGGTCGCGCTGGGCGCCCGTTTCGAGGTTCCCATCATCGAGCCCGTCCCGGCGGCCATTCGCCTGGCGCTTGCAAGGACCGCCATGGCGGACGCGACGGCCTGAGCCGTGAGGCTTATGGCCGCCCGCCTGACCTTTCCCTACCCGCGGTCGACCAGCACCCGTGTTTCGGGCGAGCGCTGTGGACCATGCCGGCGACTTCTGGCAGGACAGGTATAAACGGATGTTCGCCGCTCCGGCGGACAATGGGAGGCGGATTTCATGACGGGCATCACAATTCTGGACGGCGGCATGAGCCGTGAGCTGGTCCGCCTCGGGGCCGAGCTGCGGCAGCCCGAATGGTCGGCGGTGGCGCTGATGGAAAGCCCGGATATCGTCCGGCAGGTGCATGCGGAATTCATTACCGCCGGGGCGGATGTCGTCACGACGAACAGCTATGCGCTGGTGCCCTTCCATATCGGCGAGGCGCGGTTTCGCGCGGAGGGACGCCGGCTGATCGCGCTGGCCGGCCGGCTGGCGCGGGAAGCGGCGGACGCAGCCGGGGAGCGAAAGGTCAAGGTCGCAGGTTCCTTGCCGCCGATCTTCGGATCCTACGAGCCGCAGCTTTTCCAGCCGGAGCGCGTGCAGGACTATCTCGGCGTCCTGGTCGAGGAGCTCGATCCCTACGTCGATGTCTTCCTCGGCGAGACGCTGAGCCTGATCGCGGAGGCGCAAGCCGTGGAGCGGGCGGTGGCGTCCAGTGGAAAGCCTTTCTGGATCTCCTTCACGCTGCAGGACGAGCCGGGCGCCGAAACGCAGCCGCCCGCGCTGCGCTCCGGCGAGAGCGTGGCGGACGCGGCTCGCTGGATCGCGGCCTCTACGGCTTCGGCGATGCTGTTCAATTGCAGCCGGCCCGAGGTGATGCGGCAGGCGGTCGATGTCGCGGCCGCCATCCTCGCGGAAAGCGGCCGCCCGGTCGAGATCGGCGTCTATGCCAATGCCTTCACCACGGAGGACGAGGGCGCGGCGAACGAGGCGCTGCACGCCATCCGCGACGACCTTTCGGCAGATCGTTACGCCGCCTTCGCCTGCGACTGGGCGGAAAGCGGCGCGACGATGATCGGCGGCTGCTGCGGGGTCGGTGCGTCGCATATCCATAACCTGCGCCGGCGGCTCGGCTGACCGCCGCCGATGAAGGCCGGCTACTCGACGACCTTGATCCGCCCCTTCATGTTGGGGTGGAACCGGCAATAGTAGTCGACGGTGTCTCCGGCGGTTACGACATGCGTCGCTTTCTTGCCGGGCGGGATGGTGACCTCCCAGCCGCCCTTGACGGTGGCGGTGTGGGCGAAGGGATCGTCGTTCGTCCATTCGATGGTCTCGCCCGCCCTGACCTCGATCTCGGCCGGCTGGAACGCGAGATTCCTGATCGCGACATGCACCGTGCCGTCATGAGCGCGGGCGAGCGTGCTGCCGGCAAGCATCGCCGCGCCCGTGGCAAGCACCTGCCTCCGGGTGAGAAGGAAGGTCGTCATTTCAGATTCGCCGCGACATGTTCGGCATGCTGCTCATGGCCCTGGAACAGCTTGAGGCCGGTCTCCAGCAGGCTCTTCAGCTCCGCATTCTGCGCCGAGGGGATGAGCAGCGTCTCCAGCGCGCCGTTCACCTGCTTGTGGTAGGCGACCTCGTTTTCGATATAGGCCTTGTCGAAGGCCTTGCCTTCGAGCTTGCCGAGTTCGGCGCGCTTCTCGTCGGCCGCCTTGACGAGCGCCTTGCTGGTCGCGTTGTCCTCCGGCGTGACCTTGAGCTTCTTGACGAGCGCCAGCGCCATCTCGTTGACGGCCTCGTGGTCCTTCTTCATGGATTCGGCAAAGGCCTTGACCTCGGCGTTCTTGGTCTTCTGGAGGGCAAGCTTGGCGGCCTCGACATCGATGACGCCGGCGCTGTAGGCGATATGGGCGATCTGCGGGTCGGTCGGCTTGTCGGCGGCCAGCGCGAAAGAGGCGGTCAGGGCCATGCAGGTCGCGGCGAGAGTGGAAATCAGGGTTTTCATCGGGCTCTCCTTGGCGCCGCCGGGTGGCCGGCGCCGGTTTTGTTGACGCGGCATTGGATGCCGGCCCCGCTGAGAGGTTCCCGCTATTCCGCAAGCCCGAGTTTCGAGAGAACGGCCTGCGTCAGCCGCTCGCAGCGCACTCCCGCGAAGGGAAAGGCCTCGATGAGGACTGGGCCGATCCGCTCCTCGAGTTGGGTGCGGATGAGCTTGCGAGCGCGGTGCAGGCGGGTCTTGACCGTTGCCGGGGCAAGCTCCAGCAGCGCTGCCGTTTCCTCCACGCTGAGGCCCTCGATGACGCGGGCGACGAAGACGAGGCGGAAGGTCTCGGGAAGCGCGTCGGTTGCCTCCTCGACGAGGTGAAGAAGCTGTCGCTGCGCCATGACGCGCTCCGGATCGGCAATGGAAGAGGCAAGGGGGAAGGGGATGATCTCGGCTTTCGCCAGTTCCGGCGCAGGCGCGACCCGCTTCATCCGCTTCTGCGCGCGAAGCCGCATCAGCGCGGCATTGAGCGCGATGCGCGACAGCCAGGTCGATAGCGAGGCCTCGCCCTGGAAGCGGCCGAGATTGGCGAAGGCGTGAAGATAGGCCTCCTGCAGCACGTCCTCCGCATCGGCATTGTTCCGCAGCACGGCGCGCACGAGCCGGTAGAGCCGCTGGTTATGGGTCCTGATGATGGCACGGACAGCCTGCGCCTCGCCCGCCGTAGCACGCCGGACGAGATCGGCTTCCCCTTCCACGGGGACGGCTATGGGAATGGTCGGCATGGCTGGCATCGGCACGCTCCTTCGAAACGGACATTGGATGCCAGATTTCCGGCGAGGTTCCCGCGGGATGTGATTTTCTGCGGAAAGGTCCTTTGCCCGCCGGTAACCACCCGTATTTTGCGCCGCTGCCGGAAGGATGTCGACGGCCCTTCCTCCGGCACGGGCCTTGAAAATATATCGTATCACGATATAATTATTTTGCATCGAACGGAGGACCATCCGATGGCGACGGATCTGGCAGCATTGAAGAGCGAGCTTCTCGAACTGGATCGGCAGCTTCAGAAGGCGGCGCACCATCCGGCGCATGGCGCCGAGGCGGAGGCCCTGCAATCCGGGCAGCTCGCCGCTCTCAGGCAGCGGCTCGACCAGCGTCTCGCCACGCTGGACGGCAGCGCCTGGCAGGTCCTCCTCCTGGAATGGCGCTACGACTTCGCGCTTCTCTTCGACCAGATCCGCCTCTGGATGGCGCAGGTCGACGCCAGCTTCGACACCGGGCCCGTCCTGAAGAAATGATCTTGAGGGGCAGCCCGGTGCCGAGGTGGCCTTTTCGCTAGCCGGCTTTTCCGGGCGCCGTCTTTCTCGGCCCGAGATAGGGTTTGCGCTCGTTCTCCAGCGTGTTGGCGGCATGGCGCAGCCGCAGCAGATCCTTGCGCGCCACCAACCCCACGAGCCGGCCGCTCTGCGGATCGACCACCGGAATGCGGCCGACATCGGTCGCAAGCATCAGGTCGGCGACATAGCCGATCGTATCCTCCGGATGGGCGACGGGCACCGACGTATCGGAAACCCGCTCGTCGAGGCTCTGGTCGGCGAGTGCCGGGTTCTGCTGCCAGCGCAGCGCATCGCCGCGCGAGACGACGCCCTTCAGCAGGCCGTCCGCGTCGATCACCGGATAGATCCGGTGCGTCTTCTCCGTGGTGGCGAAGAAAGCGGAGGCCTCGCCCACGCGCATCTGCGCGGGAAGCGTATCGACCGCCTCGATCATGATGTCGCGGGCGCGGGCATATTCGAAGGGATCGATGCCGTATTCACGGGTTATATGCTGGCCCCGCCGGGCGATCTTCTCGGTCAGGATGGAACGGCGCAGGAGAAGCACGGTGACGGCATAGGCGGAGATCGTCGCGGCGAGCAGCGGCAGCAGGCTGGAGACGTCGCCGGTGAGTTCGACCGCGAAGAAGGTGCCGGTCAGCGGCGCGCGCATCGTGCCGCCCATCATCGCCGCCATGCCGAGCAGCGCCCAGAAGCCGGGATCGCCGGGAAACACCAGCCCGACCAGCCAGCCGAGCGCCCCGCCGAGAATGAGAAGCGGCGCGAGCACCCCGCCCGACGTGCCCGACGATAGCGAGACCAGCCAGACCGCGGCCTTGACCAGCAGGATCGTCAGCACGGCCTGCGGCAGCATGCGGCTGTTGAGGAGGCCGTCGATGATGTCGTAGCCGACGCCGAGCGCTCGCGGCTCGATCAGGCCGCCGAGGCCGACGGCAAGGCCGCCGATCGCCGGGCACCACATCCAGTGGACCGGCAGTGCCTCGAAGGCGTCCTCGATCCGGTAGAGCAGCATCGTCAGGAGGCCGGACTGCAGGCCGGCGATGAGGCCGGCGACGGCGCAAAGGCCGATGCCCCACCACGGAAGGTCCATGTGGAACTGCCGGGGAAAGAGAGCCCCCGTCTCGAAGAGGAACGGACGCCAGCAGGCCGAGACGCAGGCGGCGATCGCGACGGGAATGAAGCTGCGTGGCTTCCATTCGAAGAGCAGAAGCTCGACGGCGAGCGTCACCGCGGCGATCGGCGAGCCGAAGATGGCGGTCATGCCGGCGGCGGCGCCCGCCACCAGCAGCGTCTTGCGCTCGGCCGCGCTCATGTGGAAGCACTGGGCGAAGAGCGATCCGATCGCCCCGCCCGTCATGATGATCGGCCCCTCGGCGCCGAACGGGCCGCCCGTGCCGATGGAGATCGCCGAGGAGAGCGGCTTCAGGATCGCGACCTTCGGCGACATGCGGCTGCCGCCGATGAGGATCGCCTCGATGGCTTCGGGAATGCCGTGGCCGCGGATCTTCTCCGAGCCGAAGCGGGCCATCAGGCCGATGACGAGGCCGCCGATGGCGGGCGTCAGGACCATCCAGAGCGAGCGCGGGGCCTGTGCTGGAGAGGTCGCCGCAAGGCTGAACTGCCCGAACCAGGCGAGATTGGTGACGAGCGCGATCAGGCTCACCAGGAGCTTGGCGGCGAGCGCGCCGCCGCTGCCGACGATGAGCGCCATGCCTATCAGGGCGAGCACGCGCCGGTCCGTCGTGAAATCGCCGGCCTCGCGCCGGGCTAGGCCGCCCGTGAAGTCGTGCGGGCGGTGATGGGGCTTCGTTTGGGGCATGGCTTTCCCGTCGCTGAAATGGTGAAGGCGGCCGCAGATACATCGTAATACGATATAAATCAACAGGGATTGCCGGCTGGCGAGAAGGTCATTTGGCGCACTAGCCCGCCGGCCCAACCTGCGGTAAGCCGGTGGAGGGATGTTGTTGTGGAAAATGCCGGCGGCGGCCGGAATGCGGAAGCGGGAGCGGAGAATGGCGAAGGACAGGCTGAGCGATGCCGATTACGAAGCGCTCTCGAACCTGCGCTACACGCTGCGCCGCTTCATGGATTTCAGCACCTCGGCGGCGCATCACGAAGGGCTTCCCGCCCAGCAGCATCAGGCGCTCCTGACGATAAGGGGGCACCGCGATGAAGAGCCGATGACCGTCGGCCGGCTTGCCGAGCGGCTGCTGATCGCGCCCCATTCCGCGACGGAACTCGTCGGCCGGCTCGTCGCCGCCGGCTATGTGACGCGGCATTCCGACCCCGCCGACCGCCGCCGCCAGACCCTCGCGTTGACGGACAAGGCCGATGCCATCCTGGAAAGGCTGACCGCCATCCATCTCACGGAAATCCGCGAAATGGCGCCGCGGCTGATCGACATTCTCCGCACGCTCGATGTCGGACGTTAGGGATCGGCCTCATCAAATCCCGGCGATGATTGTCGAAACGATGGGGACGGCAGCAAGTTAATCTGATGCGGGATCGTCGTGATGGGCCGGGCCGGAATGAAGCGGCAAGCGGCGCGCCGGCCTAGGCGATCATCGCCTGGTCGTTTGGAAATGACACCAGCACCGGCGTCGCCTTGATCGCGCTGCGGGTTCGGTTGCGCCCCGCGCTCTTGGCTTCGTAAAGCAGCTTGTCGGCGCGTTCGTAAAGTGCGGCGAAACCTTCGCTGCCAAAGATGTTCGTCACGCCCATGCTGGCAGTCACGGGGCGCCCGAGCCCCGAAACGGCATGAGCGACAATTGCGGGAATTGCCTGGCGGCGAATCTCGGCCTGGGCTTCGGCATCGTCTCCGCGCAAGAGAAGCATGAATTCCTCGCCGCCGAGGCGATAGGCGCGAACGTCGGGACTTGCCTGGAGCGCACTGCCCACAGCCTTGAGCACCTCGTCTCCGACGCCGTGCCCGTTCACATCATTGATCGCCTTGAAATGGTCGAGGTCGATGACAGCCAGCGCGGCGAAGCCTTCGCCTCGAAGCTGCTCGAACTGGCGCTCGATGGCCCGCCGGTTGAACAATCCCGTCAACGCATCCGTTTCGGACAGCCGTTCGAGCAGTTCGGCTTCGTTGCGTGCGCGGTCCCGCTCGCGCTTCATGGTGACGAAGCGTTCCGCCACGCCAAGCGTCGTGAAAAGGACTTCACACGCGCAACCCACATAGAACAGGAACATGGCGTCAGTGCTGTGCAGCCAGGGAACAACACCCGTCACCAAACGGACCAGCCCGACCACGATTATTGGTGTGTAGCCTATCGCCTGATACCTCGCGGCGCGGCTTCCGCGACGCAGAGAATCGATCATGGACAATATGAAGATACCGAGGATCGGCGCAAACGCCGCCGTGTAGGCGCTCGCCTGCATGGGGCGCGCAACGAAGGGAAACGCCGCATGAAACACGCTCAGGAATATCGCCCACACCGCGCAATAGGGTAGGAGACGCCGCAGGAGCGGATGCATCAATCCGGGCTCGATGAAGCTGTGGGTGAACATCGCTCCCGACCCGACCGTCATCCCGAAGATCAATGTCGTCATCCAGCTCAACGTCATCGCCGGAGGATCGAAAAGCACGACTGACAGGCCGGATGAAACCAGAACGGTCATCAGCAGCGAAAGCGTGAGGGCCGAGTGCCAGAGAACGAAAGATTCACGCAGGGCCCGGTAGAACGCTGCATTGAAGATAAGGGGCATGACGAGCATGCCCGCAAGCCCTGCCAGGACCAGCAGGAACCGCATGTCACCCGTGCCGCTGGCCGGATCTGTCGGGGCAAGATAAGCCCCCTCCAGCGTCATCCGATGGCTCGGCAGGTCGATCGCGACGACGACATGCGCGGTCTCGCGCGTCACCTCCGGCAGGAAAGCCTTGAAGTACCCGCCAGCCAGCGAACTGGGCAGGGCGGCGGCGGGAACGGAAGTTTGCCGGACCGCGCCCTCCCGATCGATCGCCAGAAGATGCACCGTCTCAAGTGCACTTCGCCTTGAGAGGAGATATCGGGGAAGGGCATTGTCGGGTGTGATGTCGAAGCGGAGCAGCACGCGCTCGGCATCGATGGAGAATTCCCGGGTGCCGCAGGACCACCGGCTTTCCTGCCGTGCTATCGCGACCACGCCCTCCGACAGATCGCCGGATGCCCAGCAGGAACTGCGAATCTCGGAAGAATCCGCTGCGCTTGCCAATGCAGTGCTGAAATATGTCAGCATCACTAGAAGCAGGAAGGCCACCGGACGTCTGTTTCGAAACCCACTCGAAGTCATGCATCTCCGTTAGGGCAAAAAGCTTTTGATGCCGTTAATCGCTGCGGCCCGGCATGAGGCCGATCTTCCGCTGTCGCGCTGGAGCGATAGCGGCGCGGGTTCGGAAAATCGCCATCTGGCGGTCTTCGGACGCAGGCCGGCAGGCCGGAGGCGCACCGGCTGAAATTCCTATGGAATTCCTATTTTTTCACCTTCCGGTCGCTCTCGAATGCCTATCCGGTTCGGCTGCATATTGAAGCGCGGGAGATCGAAGGATCCCTGCGCCAGGTGACTTCGCGGTGCGCTTTCGAAGAGCGTCCGCGGCTTGTCTGGCCCCCGATAACGGAGTCCAGAGTGATGATGGATGTTCTCCTGACAGGCGCGGTGCTCGCCTTCTTCGCATTCTGTGTTGTCTACACGCGCGCCTGCGAACGGTTGTGAGGGAGGGTGCGATGTCGTTCGATTATGCGTTCGGCGGCGCCGTTGCCGTCTTCCTGACCATTTACCTCGCCTACGCCCTCATTCGCCCGGAACGCTTCTGAACGGAAGCAATGCTGCCGGTAACGAAAGTTTTGCCCATGACCTTCATCGGATGGCTACAGATCCTTCTTTTCTGCGGGATCGTCCTTGCCCTCGTCAAACCGCTCGGCGCCTATATGACGCGCGTCTTTGCCGGGGAGCGTACTTTCCTTTCCCCCGTGCTCGTTCCTGTCGAGCGGGGCCTTTATGCGCTGGCCGGCACCAGCGAGCGCGAGGAGCAGCGCTGGACGGCCTATGCCGTCGCCATGCTGGCCTTCAACCTTGCCGGGCTGCTGCTGCTTTACGCATTGCAGCGCCTGCAGGGCGCGTTGCCGCTCAATCCCGCCGGCATGCCCGACGTCGCGCCGGAGCTCGCTTTCAACACCGCCGTCAGTTTCGTCACCAATACCAACTGGCAGAATTACGGCGGCGAGAGCACCATGTCCTATCTCACCCAGATGGCGGGATTGACGGTGCAGAACTTCGTTTCCGCAGCCACCGGCATGGCGATCGCCGTCGCGCTCATCCGCGCCTTCGCGGGCGCATCCGGCAAGACGATCGGTAATTTCTGGGTCGATATGACCCGCGCCACGCTCTACGTGCTGCTGCCGGTCTGCGTCGTGCTGGCGCTTGCCTATGTGGCGCTCGGCGTGCCGCAGACCTTCGGCCCCTCTGTGGAGGCGACGACGCTGGAAGGCGCAAGGCAGACCATCGCGCTCGGCCCGGTCGCCTCGCAGCTTGCCATCAAGATGCTCGGCACCAACGGGGGCGGCTTCTTCAACGCCAATTCCGCCCATCCCTTCGAGAACCCCGACGTCCTCTCGAACATGCTTCAGATGGTCTCGATCTTCGCGATCGGCGCGGCCTTCACCAACGTATTCGGCCGCATGGTCGGCAACCAGCGCCAGGGCTGGGCGATCCTTGCGGCCATGGGCGTTCTGTTCCTCGCCGGCGTCACGGTTACCTACTGGGCGGAAGCCTCCGGCAACTCGCTCATGCACGCCTTCGGCCTCCAGGGCGGCAATATGGAGGGCAAGGAAGCCCGCTTCGGCATCGCTCTTTCCTCGCTCTTCGCGGTCGTCACCACGGCGGCCTCCTGCGGTGCGGTCAATGCCATGCATGGCAGTTTCACGGCGCTCGGGGGGCTCATTCCGCTCATCAACATGCAGCTCGGCGAGGTTATCGTCGGGGGCGTCGGCGCGGGCTTCTACGGCATCGTCCTCTTCATCGTCGTGGCCGTCTTCGTGGCGGGCCTGATGGTCGGCCGCACGCCGGAATATCTCGGCAAGAAGATCGAGGCGAAGGAGATGAAGATGGCGGTGCTCGCGATCCTCTGCCTGCCGCTTGCCATGCTCGTCTTCACGGCCATCGCCAGCGTGCTGCCCACGGCGGTCGCCTCCGTCGGCACGGCCGGCCCGCACGGCTTCTCCGAGATCCTCTATGCCTATACCTCGGCGGCCGCCAACAACGGCTCGGCCTTCGGCGGCCTGACCGGCAACACGCCCTGGTACAATGTCACGCTGGGCTTCGGCATGCTGATGGGGCGCTTTCTGGTCATCATTCCGGCGCTGGCCATCGCCGGCTCGCTCATCGCCAAGAAGACCGTCCCGGCTTCCGCCGGCACGTTCCCGACGGATGGCCCGCTCTTCGTCGGCCTGCTTGTCGGCACGATCCTTATCGTCGGCGGGCTCACCTTCTTCCCGGCGCTCGCG
This sequence comes from Shinella sp. 1A1, assembly GCF_055379515.1. Lineage (NCBI taxonomy): Bacteria > Pseudomonadati > Pseudomonadota > Alphaproteobacteria > Hyphomicrobiales > Rhizobiaceae > Shinella > Shinella sp. 1A1. The sequence goes on along the minus strand of NZ_AP039672.1, from coordinate 1,076,951 downwards.
CTCGGCCCGGTGGTCGAACACCTCGCGATGCTGGCCGGACAGACCTTCTGAGGATTGGCCATGACGCTTCGCACGACAGGTTCCTCTCCTTCGTCCCCCGTTCGCAGGGGGGCGATGCCAGCCCGATGGTGTGCTTCCAACCTCATCCTGGTGATGCTGGTCGCGATGATCGCCATCGTTTCGATCATCGAATTTCTGCGCGGGTGACCGCGTCCGTTTCAACGCTGGAGTCTCGTATGAGCCAGGCAAAATCCGCGAGCATCCTCGATTCTCGCATTCTCGTTCCGGCAATCGGTGCAGCATTCACCAAGCTGAACCCGCGCACGCTCGCCCGCAATCCCGTCATGTTCGTCGTGGCGACCGTCTCGCTGTTGACGTCGCTGCTTTTCCTGCGCGATCTGGCATCCGGTGGCGGCGGCCTCGCCTTTTCCTTCCAGGTCAATCTCTGGCTCTGGTTTACCGTGCTCTTCGCCAATTTCGCCGAAGCGGTCGCCGAAGGCCGGGGCAAGGCACAGGCGGATTCGCTGCGCCGCGCCCGCAGCGAGACCCAGGCCAAGCTGCTCGCGGCAAACGGCTCCGCCGAGTACAGGCTGGTGCCCGGCACCAGTCTCAAGGTCGGCGATATGGTGCTCGTCGAGGCCGGGGATATCATCCCCTCGGACGGCGAAGTCGTCGAGGGGGTCGCCTCGGTGAACGAGGCGGCGATCACGGGCGAATCCGCTCCCGTCATCCGGGAATCGGGCGGAGACCGCTCGGCCGTGACGGGCGGCACGCAGGTCCTCTCCGACTGGATCCGCGTGCGCATCACCGCTGCCGCCGGCTCGACCTTCCTCGATCGCATGATCGCGCTGGTCGAAGGGGCGGAGCGCCAGAAGACGCCGAACGAGATCGCACTCAACATACTGCTTGCCGGCATGACGCTGATCTTCGTTCTGGCGACCGTCACCATCCCGAGCTTCGCCGCCTATGCCGGCGGTTCGATCCCGATCATCGTGCTCGTCGCCCTGTTCGTCACGCTCATTCCGACGACTATCGGCGCGCTGCTTTCCGCCATCGGCATTGCCGGCATGGACCGCCTCGTCCGTTTCAACGTGCTTGCCATGTCGGGCCGGGCGGTGGAGGCGGCGGGCGACGTCGATACGCTGCTGCTCGACAAGACCGGTACCATCACGCTCGGCAATCGTCAGGCGACGGCCTTCAGGCCGGTGCGCGGCGTCACCGAACAGGAGCTTGCCGATGCCGCCCAGCTTGCCTCGCTTGCCGACGAGACGCCGGAGGGCCGCTCCATCGTCGTTCTTGCCAAGGAGAAATACGATATCCGCGGCCGGGACATGGCCGGCCTCAAGGCGAGCTTCGTGCCCTTTACCGCCCAGACCCGCATGAGCGGCGTCGACCTCGAAGGGGCACAGATTCGCAAGGGCGCGGTCGATGCGGTGCTGTCCCATGTCGGCGCCGGCGCATCTTCCGATGCGGTGCGCGAGCTTCAGGCCATCGCCGAGGAGATCGCAAAGGCCGGGGGCACGCCGCTGGCGGTGGCGAGGGAGGACAGGCTGCTCGGCGTCGTCCAGCTCAAGGACATCGTCAAGGGCGGCATTCGCGAGCGTTTCGCGGAATTGCGCCGCATGGGCATCCGCACGGTGATGATCACCGGCGACAACCCGATGACGGCGGCGGCCATTGCGGCGGAAGCCGGCGTCGACGATTTCCTCGCCCAGGCCACGCCGGAGAACAAGCTCCAGCTCATCCGCGAGGAGCAGGCCAGAGGAAAGCTCGTCGCCATGTGCGGCGACGGCACCAACGATGCGCCGGCCCTTGCCCAGGCCGATGTGGGCGTTGCCATGAACACCGGCACGGTCGCCGCCCGCGAGGCCGGCAACATGGTCGATCTCGACAGCGACCCGACAAAGCTCATCGAGATCGTCGAGATCGGCAAGCAATTGCTGATGACCCGCGGCGCGCTGACGACATTCTCCATCGCCAACGACATCGCGAAATATTTCGCGATCATCCCGGCCATGTTCCTCGCCTTCTATCCGCAGCTCGGCGTCTTGAACGTCATGGGCCTGTCGAGCCCGCAATCGGCCATCCTCTCGGCGATCGTCTTCAACGCGCTCATCATCGTCGCGCTGATCCCGCTTTCGCTGAGGGGCGTGAAGTACCGCGCCGTCGGTGCCGGTGCGCTCCTTTCCCGCAACCTGCTGATCTACGGCCTCGGCGGTATCGTCGTGCCCTTCATCGGCATCAAGGCGATCGATGTCGCCATCACCGCCCTCGGCCTTGCCTAAGGAAATCGACCATGTTCAAGCAACTGCGCCCGGCAATCGTCATGATCCTTGCCACCACTGCCATCACCGGCCTTCTCTATCCCGCCGCCATGACCGGCATCGCAAAGGCTGTCTTCCCGCGGCAGGCAAATGGCAGCCTGATCGAGAAGGACGGCCGGGTGATCGGCTCGGCGCTCATCGGACAGGCCTTCACGAGCGACCGGTATTTCCATGGCCGTCCTTCGGCTGCGGGTAATGGCTACGACGCCGCCAGCTCCTCCGGCTCCAATCTCGGCCCGACCAGCGGGAAGCTGATCGACCGGGTGAAGGCCGACTACGATGCGGCCAAAGCCACCGATCCGACAGCGGAGGTGCCGATCGATCTCGTCACCGCCTCGGGCAGCGGTCTCGATCCGCACATCTCGCCGCAAGCCGCTTATTTCCAGGTGGCGCGCGTGGCCAGGGCGAGGGGGCTGGACGAGGCTGCCGTCCGCGCGCTGGTCGACCGGCAGGTCGAGGGTCGCAAGCTCGGCTTTCTGGGGGAACCCGTCGTGAATGTGCTGCGTCTCAACATGGCGCTTGACGGCGCGCCCTCGTAAACTGAAATGAGCTTTCCCGGGCGGCCGGGAACAGTGGATGGATGCTCATGCCGGACGACAATCGCGAGATCGACAGCAGGCCATCGCCGGACGCCCTCCTGGACCGCGCGGAGCGGGAAACGCGCGGGCGGCTCAAGATATTCCTCGGTGCCGCGCCGGGCGTCGGCAAGACCTACGAGATGCTGATGTCCGGCCGGGCGCGGCAGGCAGACGGCGTCGATGTCGTCATCGGCGTCGTCGAGACGCACGGCCGCGCGGAAACGGCTGCACTCGTCGAGGGCTTCGAGGTCGTCGCCCGGCGGAAGATCGAATATCGCGGGCAGCAGCTCGAGGAGATGGACCTCGACGCGATCCTTGAGCGCCGGCCGGCGCTCGTCCTCGTCGACGAGCTTGCGCATACCAATGTCGCCGGCGCCCGCCATCCCAAGCGCTACCTCGACGTCGAGGAAATCCTCTCGCGCGGCATCGACGTCTATTCGACGCTCAACATCCAGCATGTGGAGAGCCTCAACGACGTGGTGGCGCAGATCACGCGCATCAGGGTGCGTGAGACCGTGCCCGATTCCATCATCGACCGTGCCGACGACATCGAGATCATCGACATAACGCCCGACGACCTGATCAAGCGGCTGGCGGACGGCAAGGTCTATGTGCCGAAGACGGCGAAGCGGGCCATCGAGAACTATTTCTCGCCCGGCAACCTGACGGCGCTGCGGGAACTCGCATTGCGGCGCACCGCGCAGCGGGTCGACGACCAGTTGCTCAACCACATGCAGGCGCATGCCATTTCCGGCCCGTGGGCAGCCGGAGAACGCCTGCTGGTCTGCATAGACCATGGTTCGAAAGGCGCCAGTCTCGTGCGTTACGCGCGGCGCCAGGCCGATCGGCTGCGGGCGCCCTGGGCAGCGCTGCACCTCGAAACACCGCAGTCGGCAGGCCTTTCGGAAGAGGACAAGGACAGGCTCGCCGCCAATATGCGCCTTGCCGAGCAGCTGGGCGCCGAGACGGTGACGCTCCCGGCGCTCGCCCCCTCGCGCGAGATCATCGCCTATGCGAATGCCAACAACTTCACCCACATCGTCGTCGGCCGCCCGGAGCGGTCCGGCTGGCGACGGTTCTGGCAGGGCAACGTCACCTACGACCTGATCCGTCATGCCGGCGATATCAGCGTGCACGTCATCTCCGGTGATGCGAGGGCGGAAGAACCGCGGCGGGGCGTGAAGAGCGCCGAGGCGCTGCAGCCGTTCCGTATCAGGCCGTACCTGCTCAGCGTGGTCTTCGTGGCGCTGGCGATCCTCGCCGGGGTCGCGCTCAGCCAGACGCTCGACGTCCAGAACCTGGCGCTGGTCTTCCTGATGGCGGTGCTCGCGGCCTCCGTGCGCGGCGGCCTCGGCGCCGGCCTGTTCGCCTCGATACTCGGCGCGCTCGCCTTCAATTTCTTCTTCCTGGAGCCGCGATATACCTTCACGGTCCGCGATCCCGAAAGCCTCGTCGCGCTGTTCTTCTATTTCGGTGTCGCGCTCGTCGCTTCCAATCTCACCGCGGCCGTCCACCGGCAGGCGGCCGCTGCCCGCCAGCGGGCGCGCATGACGGAAGACCTCTACCTCTTCTCCAGGAAGCTCGCCGGCACCGGCACGCTGGACGATGTGCTGTGGGCGACCGCCTTCCAGATAGCGTCCATGCTCAAGGTAAGGGTCGTCATCCTGCTGCCGGAGGCGGGAGTGGTCGCCGTCAAGGCCGGCTATCCGCCCGACGACACGCTTGTCGATGCCGATATCGCCGCGGCCAAATGGGCCTGGGAGCACAATCGTCCGGCCGGCCGCGGTGCCGACACGCTGCCGGGCGCGCGGCGGCTTTACCTTCCCATGCGCACCGGCCGCGAGGCGGTCGGCGTCATCGGTCTCGACGACGACCGGCAGGGGCCGCTCCTGGCGCCCGAGCAACGCCGTCTTTTCGATGCGCTTTCGGATCAGGCGGCGCTCGCCATCGAGCGCGTGCAGCTGGTCTCCGATGTCGACGGCGCCCGGCTTGCCGCGGAGACGGACAAGCTCCGCGCGGCGCTGCTGACCTCCATCTCCCACGACCTGAAGACGCCGCTTGCCGCCATCATGGGTTCGGCCGACATGTTGAAGGATCTCGGCGCCCGGCTTGACGAGGAGACGCGGCGCGAGCTGTTGTCCACCGTCATCGACGAATCCGAGCGGCTGAACCGCTTCATCGCCAACCTGCTCGACATGACGCGCATCGGCGCAGGCGCGATGGAGCCGAACTATGCATGGCACTTCGCGGGCGATATCGTCGGCTCGGCGCTCGCACGGGCGGCGAAGATCGTTTCGCATCACAGGGTCGAGGTGCATATTCCCGAGACCTTGCCGATGCTGAGGGTGGATCCGGTGCTTTTCGAGCAGGTGCTGTTCAATCTCATCGACAACGCCGCCAAATACGCGCCGGACGGCACATCGATCGAAATCGACGGCCGACAGGACGGGAATACGATCATGCTGAGCATCAAGGATGAAGGTCCCGGCATTCCTTCCGGCGATATCGAGCGCGTCTTCGATAGCTTCTACCGGGTGCGCAAGGCAGATCAGGTGCGCGCCGGCACGGGGCTCGGGCTCTCCATCTGCCGCGGCTTCGTGGAGGCGATGGGCGGCACGATCACCGCGGCGAACCGCACCGATCGCTCCGGCGCGGTCTTCACGATCCGCATGCCGGCCATGGCCGGGATGTCCATGCCGGGAGAAGACGAATGACCGGCGCGGGTGTCCGAATCCTGGTCGTCGACGACGAGCCGCCCATCCGCAAGCTACTGCGCGTCGGGCTTTCCGCGCAGGGCTATGTCGTGGTCGAGGCGATGAATGCCAGGGTGGCGACGGAACTGGTTAAGTCGGAAAGGCCCGATTTCATCGTGCTCGATCTCGGCCTGCCCGACATGCCGGGGCATGACCTTCTGGCCAGATGGCGCGGCGAGGGGGTGGACCTGCCGATCATCATCCTGTCGAGCCGCACCGACGAGGCCGGCATCGTGAAGGCGCTGGAACTCGGCGCGGACGACTATGTCGCCAAGCCCTTCGGCATGAACGAGCTGGTTGCGCGAATTCGCGTCGCTCTGCGCCATCGGCTGCAAAGCCACGGGGAAAAGCCGGTCTTCCAGGTCGGCGATCTCTCGGTCGATCTCGTCAAGCGCATCGTCAAGGTGGCCGGGGAGGAGATAAAGCTTTCGCCGAAGGAATACGACATCCTGCGCATCCTCGTGCAGCATGCCGGCAAGGTGCTGACCCATCGCTTCCTGCTCGAACAGGTCTGGGACGGCCAGACCGACGTACAGTATCTGCGCGTCTATGTCCGCCAGATCCGGCAGAAGATCGAGCGCATGCCGGATCAGCCGCGATATATCCTCACGGAAACCGGCGTCGGCTACAGGCTTGCCGACGAGGGCTGACGCATCCTGCGCTGTTCAGGGAAGTATCCCCCGTCCTCACGATTTTCGCATCCGGGGATGTCGCCGTGCCCGTGAGGCGCGCAGGCTTCATTCCCTGGCGACAAACTCCCGCCGCACGATGCCGTGGCGCTGGAGCTTGTCGTAGAAGGTCTTGCGGGGAATGCCGAGCGCCACGAGCGTCTGCTGCACGTTGCCGCCGTGAGCGGAAAGCGCATCGCGGATAATCTCGGCTTCCAGCCTGTCCAGTTGCTCGGGAAGCGAGCCAGCGCCCGTTGCTTGCGAGGCGGCGGCGGCCGTGGCCACAGGCGACACCATGCCGAGGACGGCGCGTTCGGCGAAATGCGAGAGTTCGCGCACATTGCCCGGCCAGTCATGCTCGCGCAGGTGCCGCAGGATATCGCCGGAAAGGGCCGGTGCCGCGCGCTGGAACCGTTGCGCCGCGCGCTCGGCGAAGTAGCTGAAGAGAAGCGGGATGTCTTCCCGCCTCTCGCGCAGCGGCGGGATCAGGATCGAGACGACGTTCAGGCGATAATAGAGGTCTTCCCGGAATGCCTTGCGCTGCCCGGGATCGGAAAGATCGACCTTGGCGGCTGCGACGATGCGGATATCGACGGGGCGCACCTCGTTGGTGCCCAGCGGCGTTACCTCCCGCATTTCCAGTACGCGCAGCATCTGGATCTGGGTGGAGAGCGGCATGCTCTCCAGTTCGTCGAGGAAGAGCGTGCCGCCGCTTGAATGCTCGATGCGGCCGATGCGCTTTTTCTGCGCGCCGGTGAAGGCGCCGGGTTCGTGGCCGAAGAGTTCGCTCTCGATGACCTGCTCGGGCAAGGCGCCGCAATTGAGCGCCACGAAATTGCCCTTCGCACGCCGGCTCCAGCCGTGCAGCAGGCGCGCCACGACTTCCTTGCCGCTGCCGGTCTCGCCCGTCACCAGCACGTCGACGTCGGTATCGGCGATCTGGCGAAGTGTCTGGCGCAGGCGCTCCATGACGGGCGTCTGGCCGATCAGCGGGATGTCGTCCTCCGCCTGCCGCGCCGCCTCGCGAAGGCGGCGGTTTTCGAGGATGAGGCTGCGTCTTTCCACGGCGCGGCGCACGCACTGGATAAGGCGCTCCGCCGGAAAGGGCTTGGCGATGAAATCGTAGACGCCGTCCTGGATGGCCTTGACGGCGGTGGGGATGTCGCCGTGGCCGGTGATGAGGATGACGGGGATCTCCGCGTCGAGGGCGCGGATGCGCTCGTAAAGCTGGAGGCCGTCCATGCCTGGCATGCGGATATCCGAGACGACGATGCCCGCGAAATTCAGGTCGAGCTGTGGCAGTGCTTCTGCGGCGGATGCAAAGGGCGTGACGGAGAAGTCGGCAAGCTCCAGCGTCTGCGCGGTGGCGCGCAGCAATTGCCGGTCGTCATCGATGAGGAGGACGGGCGCGTTCATGTTCCAGCCTTTCTGAGATGGACGCGGAACGTGGCGCCGGACGCATTCGTCTCGACCTCGATCCGTCCGCCATAGTCCGAGACGATATCCTTGGCGATGACGAGACCCAATCCGAGCCCCTTTTCCTTCGATGTGTTGAAGGGCTCGAACAGTTGGGCGAGGATCGCCTCCGGAAGGCCGGGACCATTGTCGGAGACATCGAGGACGATGTCGCGTTCGCTTACGGCGACGGTGACATCGACCCGGCCGTCGTCCTGCGCCTCGACGGCCTCCAGCGCGTTCTGGAAGAGGTTGATCAGCACCTGCTCGAGCCGGAGCCGGTTGCCGCGAACCGTAAGGTTCGCCGGCAGCGGCGCGATCCTCAGCCGCTCCAGCCTGCCGGTGAAGCGGCTGCGCAGCAGCAGGACCGCGCCATCGATGACACCCCGCAAGGCGACGGGTTCCTCGGCGGTGCGGCCCTTGCGGGCGAGCGCCTTGAGGTCTTCCGTAATGGTGGCGATCCGCTCCGTCAGGCCGGCGATATGGTCCAGGTTTTCCAGTACGGGTTCGGACCTGCCACGGCCGAGAAACACCTTGGCATTGTCGGCATAGGCGCGGATGGTGGCGAGCGGCTGGTTGATTTCATGGGCGACGCCCGCCGCGACCTGCCCGAGAATGGCAAGGCGGTTCGCCTGCACCAGATCCTGCTGGGTGGCCTGCAGTTTCGTCTCGGTCATGCGATGGTCGGCGATCTCGGCTTCGAGATGGTCGCGCGCGCGGCTGAGATCGCTGGTGCGTTCGATTACGCGACGCTCCAGCTCTTCACGCGCTGCCTGTTCGCGTGCGGCATTGGCGCGTGCGACCTGCCGCCGGCGCAGCCAGAGGGCGGCGAGAAAAGCACCCGCCCCGAGAAGCAGGAGGGTCAGGAGCCGGGCTTCACGCATGCCGGCCGCAACCGCCCGGCCCGCCGGCACGAGATATTCGAATTGCCATGGCGTCGAAGCGACAGGCGCCGTGATACGCAGGTAGGTCTCCGCGCCGCCGCCCGGCAGGAGGGCGCGTACCAGATTGCCCTCCGCCCGCCTCTCGAAGGGAAGGGGCAGAAGCGGGGCCGCGCCGAACTGCAGGCTTTCCCGGATGGCGGCAAGGCTCTCGGCCGGCAGCGGCTCCGTGCTCATGAAGCGCCAGGACGGGATGCTGGTAATCAGTACGATATGATGGGCGTCGACGACATAGGAGGGACGCTGTGTCTCGCGCCAGTCCTTTTCGAGCTGGTCGAACTCCATCTTGACCACGACGACGCCGAGCGGAGCGTCGACCGGGCCGATGCGATGCGAGATGTAAAGGCCCGGCCTCTTGCTGACCGAGCCGAGCGCGAAATGTTCGGCCGTGCCCTGCTGCATGGCGCGGGAGAAATAGGCGCGGAACGTGTAGTCGTTTCCCACGAAACTCGTCGGTTCCCGCCAGTTGCTCGCGGAGATCGCGATGCCGCTGGTGTCGATGACGTAGATCACCGCCGCACTCGTGCCGGCGACGAGTTCCTCCAGCTTCCGGTCGAGAAACCGGCGCTTGGCCTGTGCGTTATCCGTCAAGGCGTCGGTGACGTCCCGGTCACGCGACAGCAGGAAGGGCAGGGCGCGCGGGCGTTCCAGCACGGCGCGCAGCAAGGCGACCTTGAGGTTGGCTTCCGTCCTTCCCTGTTCCTCCAGCATGGAAAGGGCGGAGGACCGTCCGTAGACGCCGGCCGCATGGAGCGCCCCGAGCGAGAGGGCGAGGAGCAGCACGGTGAAGACAAGCCACTGCCGCCGCGTCGAGCGGGAAAGATCGGCGGCGGTGCGGTTGGCCGTGACATCCATCGTCAAATTTGAGCATGAAATCGCACGACATTCAATCGAGCCTGTGCGGATAGTCGCACAAATACGTCTCGGTCCTCTCGGTGCAAAAGAAATAGATCAATAATAATCGCCGCTTAGTCGCTTTCACGCGACTTGGCACACACCTTGCTGATCTAGCCGGCAGTTACAGCAAGCCACCCCGGGAAGAGCCGTTTCATCGGTGGGGGTGCGAAAGGAGGAAGCCGTGCATATCTCGTCTGCCGTCACCGAAACGCGTGACCCCAAACCGTTCTACACCCATCTGTATTTCCAGGTGATCGTCGCCATCATCGCGGGCATGCTCGTCGGCCATTTCTATCCCGATTTCGGCGCCGGCCTGAAGCCGCTCGGAGATGCCTTCATCAAGCTGGTCAAGATGATCATCGCGCCGGTGATCTTCCTGACTGTCGCCACCGGCATTGCCGGTATGTCGGACCTTAAGAAGGTCGGCCGTGTCGCCGGCAAGGCGATGATCTACTTCCTGACCTTCTCGACCCTGGCGCTTGCCGTCGGCATGGTCGTCGCCAATGTCGTGCAGCCGGGCGCCGGCATGCATATCGCGCCGGCCTCGCTCGATGCCAATGCGGTCGCGACCTATGCCACCAAGGCGCATGAATCGACCATTACCGGTTTCCTGATGAACATCATCCCGCAGACCATCGTCGGCGCCTTTTCCGATGGGGATATCCTGCAGGTGCTGTTCTTCTCGGTTCTGTTCGGTATCGCGCTCGGCATGGTCGGCGAACAGGGCAAGCCCGTCGTCGATTTCCTGCAGTCCCTGACCTCGCCGATCTTCCGCCTTGTCGCCCTCCTGATGAAGGCCGCGCCCATCGGCGCCTTCGGCGCCATGGCCTTCACCATCGGCAAGTACGGCATCGGCTCGGTTGCCAACCTCGCCTTCCTGATCGCCACCTTCTACATCACCGCGTTCCTCTTCGTTTTCGTGGTGCTGGGAGCGGTCGCCAGGTACAACGGCTTCTCCATCCTGGCGCTCATCCGCTACATCAAGGAAGAGCTGCTGCTCGTTCTCGGCACCTCGTCGTCGGAAGCGGCGCTGCCGGGCCTGATGCAGAAGATGGAAAAGGCCGGCTGCAAGCGCTCGGTCGTCGGCCTTGTCATTCCGACGGGGTATTCGTTCAATCTCGACGGCACCAACATCTACATGACGCTTGCCGCGCTCTTCATCGCCCAGGCCATGGATATCTCGCTGCCGATCGGCGACCAGATCCTCCTCCTGCTCGTGGCCATGTTGAGCTCGAAGGGGGCTGCGGGCATCACGGGCGCAGGCTTCATCACGTTGGCCGCGACGCTTTCGGTCGTGCCCTCCGTGCCGGTCGCCGGCATGGCGCTGATCCTCGGCATCGACCGCTTCATGTCCGAATGCCGCGCGCTGACCAACTTCGTCGGCAATGCCGTCGCGACGATCGTCGTCGCGCGCTGGGAAAACGAGCTGGATGTCGAAAAGCTCAATGCGGCGCTGGAGGGCGGCGCCACCGGAACGCTGGCCGAAGTGCCCGCCCTGTCGCCGGCGCAATAAGGCTGGAAGCAGGATTATCCCGAAATTATGCAGATATACGGGCATCCGGTGAAGGCTGGATGCCCGTACCGTTTTCAGGCGCCGTCGAAACGGTGTTGGCCCATGGCCATGTGCTGGTTCGAGTGATCCGCATGTCAGATCGGAATTGAATAACCTGGAGTTTACTCACCGGAACAGATGGGTAGTTCGAGAAAACCGCATGCTTTTGAACATATTTTTCTAACTTCTTAATTGCCCGTTATCGCTTTGGCCCGATGTTGTTTCGATCTGGACCGAGGGGGCAACATGCGTTGGTTCTCAGCGTTTGCACGCAGCAAATCTGGCAATTTCGGGATGCTTGCAGCCTTGGTCAGCGTGCCGTTTTTCGGCGCCGCCGGCGCTGCGATCGACTTCAGCCAGGCCGTCTTCATTCGGTCGCAACTTTTCGATGCTGCCGACGCCGCCGCCCTGGCGGCGATTACTGAAAAATCGCAAGGGGTTGCCGAAGCGGTCAAGATGGGTGCCGATGGCGAGGTCAAGATCGCTGCGGAGGATGGCCGTCTGTTCTTCCTGGCGCAGCGCCCCAATGCGTTGACGGACGTGACCCTGTCCGTCGACATGTCGGTCTTCAAGAAGGGCAGCAACCTGAACTCCCGCGTCGACTTCACGGCGGAGATTCCAACGACCTTCATGCGGATCCTGGGGAAAAATTCGATCACCGTCTCGGGAACAGCGACGGCCACCTACCAGACGGACAGCTTTATCGACTTCTTCATGCTGCTCGACAACACGCCCTCCATGGGAGTGGGCGCAACTCCGGCAGACGTGACCAAGCTCGTCAACGCCACCTCGGACAAATGCGCCTTCGCCTGCCATATCGTCAACAACGGCGTCAGCGATAAAAACAGCTATTACAATCTTGCGCGCAAGATCGGCGCGACGATACGCATCGACGTCGTCGCGAAGGCGACCGCCGCCCTGATGGACGAGGCTGTCAGTACGCAGAAATATTCCGGCCAGTTCCGCATTGCCGCCTATACGTTCGGTGAAGCGGCGACGGACGTGAAGCTTTACACGGTCTCGAAACTGACTGCGGATCTTTCCGCGATCAAGAAGGCGGCCGAGAACATCAAGCTGATGAGCATACCTTATCAGGGCTACGACAACGACCAGCAGACGAGCTTCGATGACGCCCTGACCAAGATCAATGCCGAGATCGACCAGCCTGGCGACGGCACCACCATGACGAATCGTGAGAAGATCGTCTTCTTCGTCGCAGACGGCGTGGGCGATAGCAACAAACCGAAGGGCTGCACGAAGAAGCTCACCGGCAATCGCTGTCAGGAGCCTATCGATGTCAAGTATTGCAAGGCCTTGAAGGATCGCGGCATCCGGGTGGCTGTCCTCTATACGACCTATCTCCCCCTGCCGACGAACGATTGGTACAATTCCTGGATCAAGCCCTTCCAGAGCGAGATCGGCGGCAAGATGAAGGAATGCGCAAGCGACGACCTTTATTTTGAAGTCAGCCCCACGGAGGGCATCGAGGCAGCCATGAAAGCCCTTTTCATCAAGGCTGTGAAAAGCCCTCGCGTCACGAGTTGATGAGGACGGCGGATTTCCCGCAGCCGCTTACTCGCCAAACCCGATGGATCGCGTCCGGTGAATCTCCCTGGCCAGGCGCCTTGCGCAAACGCTCCATGATCATGCCCAAACGGCAAAAACGGGCGTTTCCGTTTTCGTCGATTGCCTGAACGACATCGTCATGTTCAAAGGAACCACCTGATTTGTCCAATTCGCTTTTGTCGAGGCGAATGGGAATGGGGGAGTTTCGAGTGATGGCCAGGGTATTCGGTAAGTCGTCGGCGGAAGCTGTTCAACGTGAGAAGGGGCGTCTGGCTGCGCTTGAGCAACTCGACCTTTTCAATGGTCCGCGTGACAGTGGCTTCGACCGGATCGTTCGGCTGATCCGGCAGATATTCGATGTCGAAATCGGCCTTGTTTCGTTCATCGACGGGCATCGGCAATGGTATCAGGCCTGTTCGGGCCTTTCTGCCGATGAGGTGCCTCTTGAAGACACCTTCTGCCGCTATGTCGCCGCCGACGAGCAACCGATGATCGTGCAGGATGCGATGAAGGATCCGCGATTTGTCGCGCATCCGGCCGTCACGGGCCCTGAGCATATCCGCTTCTATGCCGGCGTGCCGCTGAAGACGAAAGCCGGGATCACGATCGGTACGGTCTGCGCGATCGACCGGGCGCCTCGCTCCTTTGGCCGCAGGGATCTCTGCGTTCTCGAGGAACTGGCGGGAGTGGCGATGGACAGGATCGAATTGATGCAGACCGCCTCCACCGACAGCCTGACCGAGGCACTGACCCGCCGCGCCTTCAAGCGGGAGGCAGAGCAGCTTATCGCCGCCGCACTGCGCCACAAGCACGATCTCGCCTGTATCTTGCTCGATGTCGACCGTTTCAAGCTGGTCAACGATACGCATGGCCATGCAGCGGGCGACGAGGTGCTGAAAGCCGTTGCCGCGACCTGCCGCGCCAACCTTCGCGCCAGCGACCTGTTCGGGCGGCTGGGCGGAGAGGAGTTCGCGATCCTGCTCCCCCATATTGGGGCGGAAGACGCGATGGCCGCGGCCGAAAAGCTGCGGGCGGAAGTTTGCGCCCGGCCGATCTGCGGGGACTTCGGCACGCTCGCCGTGACCGCCAGCTTCGGGGTCTCGGCATTGTCCATCGTCGGACGGGATGTCGATACCCTGCTGGCCCAGGCGGATGCCGCAATGTACCGGGCAAAGGGCAGTGGCCGTAATCGCTGCGTTTCCTGGTCCTCGATGCAGGCCGCCAACGGGATGGGCGCGCGCCGCCGCGTGTTGAAGGCGGGAAGTGTCATCTTCAACGATCGCCGCTCGACGGTCGACTGCACCGTGAAAAGCCTCGGCGTGGATGGTGCGGGCATTACGGTCACCAACACGGCCGGCATCCCGTCGGAATTCCGGCTCGCGATAAAAGCGGAGGGATTTGAGACGGCCTGCTCCGTCATCTCAGGCGACAGGCAGAACCTCGAGGTCGCCTTCCGCTGATCGTGCAAGCGTCAAGCGATTCATCGGCTTCGCGTCTCGTTCCGGGGCGTCATGAGACAGGACCGAAATCACCGGGCGCTGCACATTTGTTGTCCTCGCTTGCGTCGCAAGGGGTTCTTTCTGTTACTGAAATCGGGCACGTGACGGTATAGGAAGAATGTCCGCGAATCGGATTGTTTGGAGTGGTATTGCAATGACATTGCTTGCGCGCGCCGGATTGCTGGCACTGGTCCTCATCGTCCCGGCGCTGGCCGCGGCGCAGGAAACGCAGAGCTTCGAAGCGGATGACGGATCGTACAGCTTCCAGTACCCGGTGGACTTCACGCTAAGCCATATGTTCCCTGACGGGACCGGTGACGTGACGGGTGTTACGGCCTCGACGATGAGCAACGGCGACGTGCTTATCACTTTCCTCGGGCCGCGTGACCCTGGAAGCATCTCGCAAGTAAGCGAGCAAACGCGCGATGTCATCGTTGATGAATTCACGAAGGCGATCGCCGTTCTGCCCTCGATCAGACTCAAGTCTACCGCAATGACCACCCTGCTCGGCCAGCCTGCCATCGACATGGTGTTCACCAATGCGAGGTTCAGCAACGTCGCCATCAACCGGTACATATTCACGGTGGTCGACGGGAAAGCCTATAATTTCGAATGCATCTATCCCGAAGATAAATCCGACCGCTTCTCACCCGCCTGTGACCTTGCCGTCTCGACCGTTCGCCTGGGGACAGCCGATCCTGCTGCCGCCAACGAGGCCGGCAGCGCGCCTGCTTCCGCAAGCTGCTCCGAGCTGGAGCTCAACATGCGCTCCGTAAACGTGTCGACCCTCGCTTCCGAGATCATGATGAAGGATCAGTCGCCTGACACCATCGCACGGATGAAGGCAGCCATTGAGGCGACCGCGGCAATCAACGAACGGGCTGGCAGCGCGCCTTCGGACCAGGATTGCGGGGATGTCGATGCGATTGTCGAGACTCTCAGATAAGGACGGAGTCACCCCGCGGTGTTTTTCGCATTGTTGTTGAAGTAGTCCGATGGCCTTCGTCCAAGGCTGCGCTTGAACGTTGCCGCGAAAGCGCTGGCGCTTTGATAGCCGCAGTCCAGCGCGACCGATAGAACCGGTTGCCCGCCCGCCAGTGCGGGCAGGGCGGCCAGCAGTCTCGCCTGCTGGCGCCAGCGGCCGTAGGTCATGCCCGTCTCGTGTTCGAAATGACGCATGAAGCTGCGCCGGCTCATGCCGGTGCGCGATGCTGCATCGACAAGGGCAAGCTCCATGCCGGGATCGGATTGCAATGTCTGGCAGAGATCCCGAAGCCGTCTGTCGGATGGCATCGGCAGGTTGAGCGGTTCTGCGGGCAGGAATGTCAGTTCTTCCAGCAACAGCTCGCACACGCGCCGGCTGAAATCCGTAATGTCCCGTCCCTGCAGTTCGACCAGCCGCAGGATGAGTTCCCTGAGCAGGGGCGACACCTCCACCACCCCGCAGGCGCCGGGCAGCGATCCCGCGGCATCGGGGCGAACGAAGATCGCGCGGAACTCTACCGGGCCGTGGCTGCGTGTCGCATGTTCCACCATGGGCGGGACCCAGACCGCCCGATTGGGCGGCACGATCCAGGTGCCGCTTTCGGTCGAGACCGACACGACACCGGATCGCGCATAGATCAGCTGTGCATCCTGGTGGCGATGCGGCGGGCCGGCGAAGGAAACATCGTCCTGCGCGATGGCGGTTACGGCGAGCGCAGACGGTACGGGATAATTGAGCGACATGGGTTGACCCTTTTGCGCTTTAAGATGGCCTTTGCGCGCAGGAATGCCAATCCCCGCCCGCATATCATCGGTCGCAGAAGCATTTTTTCGGAAAGCTATAGAGTGTCCGCCTGCGCCCGCCCCATCCTGTCCTTTTCGCCGGTGTCCGATGCGCCGTCGAACGGCGCGCGCCCGGCCCTGCTCCTTCTTCCCCTTCGACTTATCGGCGACCGCTGGGCCTGATGGCGACCCGGCGGTCGTAGTCCGCCGTCAGCACCCTTTCGTTGTCGAAGTCGCTGCTCCAAGAGCAGAAGGAAGTCATAGCCATGATACAGAACCCCGATATCAAATACCGTCCCTTCATTTCTCCTATCGCGTTGCCGGACCGCCAATGGCCCGACCGGCGATTGACGCAGGCGCCGCGCTGGGTCTCGACCGACCTGCGCGACGGCAATCAGGCGCTTGCCGATCCGATGGACGGCGAGAAGAAGATGCGTTTCTACCGAATGCTGCTGGACATCGGATTCAAGGAAATCGAGGTCGCCTTCCCCTCGGCATCGCAGACCGAATTCGACTTCGTCCGCAAGCTCATCGAAGACGATCTTGTGCCCGAGGACGTGACGATCCAGGTGCTGACCCAATCGCGCGCCGACCTGATTTCTCGCACCTTCGAGTCCCTGCGCGGCGCGCACCAGGCCATCGTGCATCTCTACAACGCGACGGCGCCGCTTTTTCGTCGCGTCGTGTTCAGGATGGAAAGGCACGAGATCGTCGATCTGGCGATCAGCGGCGTGACCGCCATGCTGGAAGAAAGCATGAAACAGCCGGAAACCCGCTGGACCTTCGAATATTCGCCCGAGACATTCTGTTTTACGGAGCCGGATTTCGCCCTCGAAATCTGCGAGCGGGTTCTCGATGTCTGGCAACCGACGCCCGAAAACAAGGCGATCCTCAACCTGCCCGCCACGGTGGAAGTCGCCATGCCGAATGTCTATGCGGACCAGATCGAGTGGTTCTGCCGCAATCTTTCACGGCGTGACAGCGTGATCATAAGCGTGCATCCGCATAATGACCGGGGCACGGCGGTCGCAGCGACGGAGCAGGCCCTGCTGGCCGGCGCCGACCGGGTGGAGGGGTGTCTCTTCGGCAATGGCGAGCGCACGGGCAATGTCGATCTCGTGACGCTGGCGTTGAATCTCTATACGCAGGGCATCGATCCGAAGCTTTATTTTCCCGAGATGCGTTCGGTGGTGCGCACCGTCGAGCATTGCAATGCCCTGCCGGTCCATCCGCGTCATCCCTATGCCGGCGAACTGGTCCACACGGCTTTTTCCGGCTCGCATCAGGATGCCATCCGCAAGGGCTTTTCCGCACATGAAAGCCGCAACGACGGCATATGGGAAATGCCCTATCTGCCGATCGATCCCAAGGATATCGGCGAGACCTATGAGGCGGTCATCCGCGTCAACAGCCAGTCCGGCAAAGGTGGCATCGCCTGGGTGCTGGAGCAGGACCGCGGCTTGAAGCTGCCGCGCCCGTTGCAGATCGACTTCAGCCGCCGCGTCCAGGCCTTCGCCGACGATACGGGCAAGGAAATCACCGCCGAGACGATCTGGGCATTGTTTTGCGATGTCTACCATCTGGACGGCAATGCCGATTTCGAGCTTCTGGGCTACAAGGACGGCAGAGCGGCGCGCAACGGCGAGGCGCGGGTCTTTGCCGGCCGCATCCGCCATCGCGGCAGGGAGCTTGCGATCACAGGTCGCGGCAACGGGTTGATCTCGAGCGCTTTGTCGGCACTGCAGACCGGCTGCGGCATCGATCTGGACGTCGTCGACTACCACGAGCATTCGTTGAAGCGGGGTACCTTTGCACAGGCCGCCGCCTATATCGAATGCCGCACCCGCGATGGTCGAAAGGTATTCGGTGTCGGGATCGATACCGACATCGCGACCGCGTCGGTGCGGGCCGTCCTCAGCGCTGCGGCCAATTGCTCCGACAGCGCATAGCCGTGTTCCTGTTGCCGAGCGCGACAGCTCGCAACGCTTTCGGTCGGGCGCCTATCCCGCCTATGAGGCTCCGCCCTTTGAAACGGGCGATCCAGCGCTATGTACAGGATTCGCTGGCGGAAATGATCCATGCCCACAGTGTGCGGCGGAGCGGGTGTTCGCGCCCCGCCGCCGGCAGGGAGACATTCCCTTCAACGGCAGGAAATCCGAACGGTCTGAACATCCGAAAGGGAGAAATGGCATGAGCGACAAGGTCAGGGAAAACATGGAAGTGATCGGCGCCGACGGCGTGCATGTCGGCACGGTCGACCGCGTGGAAGGCAACCGCATCAAGCTGAAGAAGAGCGACAGCTTCGGCCATCACGAAGGTCATCACCACTATATCGAGATGGGCTTCGTGGCCGACGTCGAGGGCGACAAGGTGCGTCTGTCGGCCAATGCCGACATCGCCGTGACGCTGGAAGAGGAAAAGTCCGGCCGTCCGGTCAAGCTCTGACCAGCTCTGGGGCGGCTTTCCCCCGGCCGCCCCGTTTTCTCAAGCGCAGGGTGCCTCCAATGGAAAACTACGATCTCTATCTCAACCCGCAGAAGCCGGCGATCGGCCTTTACGTGCGTGCCGGCGCGGGCCTTCCCGATATCGCCGATGCGAAGGACTGGATTTTCGATGGCACGGTGGAAAAAGACTCGCTACCTTCCGAGGTGGTGAAAGCCCTGGAGGCGAACGGACACGCCTTCCGCGACATGGATTGAGCCGGCATCCTGCCGGCTTGCCGCCTTCCAGCCCTTGCCGAATGGATCATGCATGGATGCAGTTCTTCCTTCCGTCGTCCCGCAGCCGGTCGCGGCGCGGCTGACACGCGCGGCCATCTTTCTCGTCGTGACACTGGAGCCCGGCAACGCGGCCGAAACCGCCGTGCGAAAGCTCTGCGCCGATCTTTCCGGCCTCCTGCGGGCCGTCGGCTTCCGCGATCTTGAAGGCGGGCTTTCCTGCGTGCTCGGCGTCGGCTCGGATGCCTGGGACCGGCTCTTCGGCGCACCGCGCCCGAAGGACCTGCATCCCTTCCGCGAAATCCGCGGCAAGCATCATGCGGTGGCCACGCCCGGCGACCTGCTCTTCCATATCCGCGCCACGCGCATGGACCTCTGCTTCGAGCTTGCAACCCACATCATGAGCCGGCTGGCGGGTTTCGTCGCTACCGAGGACGAGGTGCACGGCTTCAGCTATTTCGACGACCGGGACCTCATCGGCTTCGTCGACGGCACGGAAAACCCCGTCGACGGCGCGGCCGTCGCGGCGACGATCATCGGTGAAGAGGACGCGGATTTTGCCGGCGGCAGCTATGTCATCGTGCAGAAATACCTGCATGACCTACCCGGCTGGAACCGCGTCCCGGTTGCCGAGCAGGAGCGGATCATCGGCCGCGAAAAGCTTTCCGACATCGAACTCGACGACGCCGCCAAGCCGAGCTATGCCCACAATGTCCTCACCTCCATCGAGGAGAACGGCGAGCCGCTGGAGATCCTGCGCGACAACATGCCTTTCGGCGATGTCGGCAAGGGGGAGTTCGGCACCTATTTCATCGGCTATGCCCGCTCGCCGCACCGTATCGAGCGCATGCTGGAGAACATGTTCATCGGCCTGCCACCGGGCAATTACGACCGTCTGCTGGATTTCAGCCGCGCCGTCACCGGCTCCCTGTTCTTCATTCCCTCCGCTTCGTTCCTCGACGCGGTGACGCCGGATGCAGCGCCGGCCGCCCCCGCGGCCGCGACGCCCGCGGCGACGGATCCGCCCCCGCGCCGCGACGGCTCGCTCGGCATAGGCTCTCTGAAAGAAGGGGTTTCCCATGAATAACCTGCACCGCGAACTTGCACCCATTTCCGAAGCCGCCTGGGCCGAGATCGAGGAAGAGGCGGCGCGCACGCTGAAGCGTCACCTCGCCGGCCGGCGTGTCGTCGACATGGTCGGCCCGTCGGGGCTCGGGCTTTCGGCGGTGGGTACGGGTCATGTCCTGCCCATCGCGCCGCCGGACGAAGGCATCCAGTCCCTCCGGCGCGAGGTGAAGGCCCTGGTCGAGCTTCGCGTGCCCTTCCAGCTTTCGCGCAGCGCCATCGACGATGTGGAGCGCGGCGCGCTCGACAGCGACTGGTCGCCCGTCAAGGAGGCCATGCGCAAGATCGCGTTTGCCGAGGACCGCGCGGTGTTCGACGGCTACGCCGCCGCCAATATCGAGGGGATCCGCGCGGCCGCGAGCAATCCGGCCGTGCCGCTGCCGCCGGGCGTGAAGCGCTATTCGGATGCCGTGGCGCGGGCGGTCGGCGAACTCCGGCTTGCCGGCGTGGAAGGCCCCTATGCGCTGGTGCTCGGCGCGGATGCCTATATGGCGGCAAGCGGCGGCAGCGACGACGGTTACCCGGTCTTCCACCATATCGAGCGGGTGGTGGACGGCGGCATCATCTGGGCGCCGGCCATCGAGGGCGGCCTCGTTCTGTC
Source organism: Shinella sp. 1A1 (assembly GCF_055379515.1). Classification (NCBI taxonomy): domain Bacteria; kingdom Pseudomonadati; phylum Pseudomonadota; class Alphaproteobacteria; order Hyphomicrobiales; family Rhizobiaceae; genus Shinella; species Shinella sp. 1A1. Next base: position 1,056,508 of record NZ_AP039672.1, on the reverse strand, counting down.
GCTGCGCGGCGGCGATTTCGAGCTGACCGTCGGCGAGGATTTCTCCATCGGCTACCTCGCCCATTCCGCCACGACCGTCGATCTCTATGTGCAGGAAAGCTTCACCTTCCGCACGCTGACGACAGAAGCGGCCGTGGCGCTTTCCGCGGAGTAGGAAAACGGCTGGAGGCCGGCATGACGGATAAGGGCGAGCATCACGTCGTCATCGTCGGCGGTGGGTTCGGCGGACTGGAGGCGGCGCGGCATCTGGCGGCCGGCCCGTTCCGCATCACGGTGCTCGACCGGCGCAACCATCACCTGTTCCAGCCCTTGCTCTACCAGGCCGCGACGGCCTCGCTCGCGCTTTCGGAGATCGCCTGGCCGATCCGCTCGCTCCTCAGCCGTCACCGGAGTGCGACGACGCTGCTCGGCGCGGTCGGCGGCGTGGATGCGGCGGGAAAATCCGTGCTGCTGGAGGACGGGCGGCGGGTCGCCTATGACACGCTTATCCTCGCCACCGGCGCGCGCCATGCCTATTTCGGCCATGACGAATGGGAGCCCCATGCGCCGGGGCTGAAGACGCTGGAGGATGCGACGACGATCCGCCGGCGCATCCTCTCCGCCTTCGAGCGGGCGGAATGGCTGACGGATGCCGACGAGCGCCGCCGCCTCCTGACCTTCGCGATCATCGGCGCGGGGCCGACCGGCGTGGAGCTTGCCGGCACCATCGCGGAACTTGCCCATGAGACGCTGCGCCGCGATTTCCGCAATATCGACACGCGCGAGGCGCGGGTGGTGCTGGTCGAGGCGGGTCCTCGCATCCTTGCGGCCTTCACCGAGGATCTTTCGACCTATGCCGAGCGGGCGCTCGCCCGGCTCGGCGTCGAGGTGCGCACCGGCCACGCGGTCTCGCAATGCAGCGCCGAGGGCATCGAACTCGGCGGCGAATTCCTGCCCGCCGGAACGATCCTCTGGGCGGCGGGCGTCGCCGCCTCGCCGGCGGCCGAGTGGCTGGGCGTGCCGGCCGACCGGGCAGGGCGGGTCGTCGTGGCGCCCGATCTTTCCGTGCCGGGCTTTGCGGATATCTTCGCGATCGGCGATACCGCGCATGTCTCCATGGGAGAGGGAAGGACGGTGCCGGGCATCGCGCCCGCCGCCAAGCAGGAGGGGCGCTATGTCGCCGGCGTGATCCGCGCCCGCATCGAAGGAAAGCCCTCGCCGAGCCCCTTTGCCTATCGCAATGACGGTAATCTCGCGACCATCGGCAAGCGGGCCGCCATCGTCGATCTCGGCTGGATCAAGCTCAAGGGCCGGCTTGCCTGGTGGACCTGGGGTATCGCCCATGTCTATTTCCTGATCGGCCTGCGCAATCGGCTCGCCGTCGCGCTGAGCTGGCTGTGGATCTATTCGACCGGCCAGCGCAGCGCCCGCCTGATCACCGGCGCGAATGCCGAAAATCCGGAAAGGAGATCGCAATGAGCAAGCGCTTTGCCGTCGGCGATCACGTTGCCTGGAACTCGGAGGCCGGCCGCGTGTCGGGCACCATCGTCGCCGTCCACACCAGCGACTTCGACTACAAGGGCCATACCCACCGCGCGTCGCCCGACGATCCGCAATACGAGATCAAGAGCGATAAGACCGACCACATCGCCGCCCACAAGGGCAGCGCGCTCGACCACGCGTGACCGCACGTGAAAGGAAAGGGCGTGCATATACGATTGGCGATGTCGGAGGACAGCGAGGCGCTTTGCGCTGTCGATACGGTCGCTGCGACGGACGACGGGCGGTGTCGCCAAGTACGCGCCTGGATCGGATCAGAATGTTGCTATGTTGTCGAGGCAAACGGCCGGATCTGCGGTTACGGGGTGCTGACGGGCCATTTTTTCGGCCATGCCTTTATCGAGATGGTGATGATCGGCCGAGAATTTCGCCGCCAGGGATTGGGAGAGTTCGCCATCGTTCATTTTCGGCGGATGACGGCAGGCTCGAAGCTGTTCAGCTCCACCAATATGTCCAACAGGCCAATGCAGATGCTGTTTGCAAAATGCGGTTTCAAGCCGAGCGGATACATCGACAATCTCGATGATGGCGATCCCGAGATCGTTTTCGTTTCACCCGCCGCTTAGCAAAGAGCAGGGCCGACGAGGCCGTATTTCAAAAACTGGGAGGGCTGATCGCCCAGATCACGACGGCTTCGCGCTCGCTGGAATTCTTGTAGCGATGCGGCTCGCCTGAGGAATAGGAGCAGCTGTCGCCTTCATAAAGGTGGAAATGGCGCTCGCCAACCCACATGTCGAGCTCGCCCGAGAGGACGAAACCCACGCCGTCGGCAGCGTTCACGTAGCTTTCGGCGCTTTCCGTTCCCGGCGGCAGCCGGGTATAGATCATTTCCACCTGCAGGCTCATCTTCGGCGTGACCAGTTCGTCGATGATGCCGTGTTCGTATTGGATTTTCAGGCGGTTGCCGCTTCGCACGACATAGCCGTGCTCTTCCTGCGCTACCGGGGAGGCCCCTGCGAAGAACCATTGCACGGTTACCCCCAGGCTCCTGGCGATCTTCACCAGTGCGGGGATCGAGGGATAGGCGAGATTTCGCTCGATCTGGCTAAGATAGCCGGTCGAGAGTTCGCAGCTCTCGGCCAACTGCGAAAGCGTCATCTTGCGCCTTTTGCGCAAACCCCGGATCCGTTCGCCGAGGACCGGATCCTCGATTGCGGTTTCCGCTTCCGTTCCAAGACCGCCCCCAGACGACATGCTCGCTCCGCGTAGGAATTTCCCGTCTCGCGACGGCATCCGATTGGGCCAAAGGTGCCCTGCTCTTGTTGCCGATCGATGGTCGGGCCGCAAGATGCGAAGCCGAATTTCCACTTCGGGGTGAAGCGCGTTCGACTTTTCGGCCGGCAGAACCTTGAAAGGCGGGTGTATAGTTAAATTTCATCGATCTTTTTGTCGATAGTAAAAAAATCGCTCGATTTTTTACAAATAACAAAATATGCAGGCTTCAGTTTGCTGATTTTGGGTGGGGAGGCCCGAATGACCGGCGTCGCGCATTTCAAGAGCTCCGAGCGGAGCTTCGAGCCCTACGGTGACGATTCCGGCCGCGCGACAATTTCGCGTCTGGTCGGGCCCGAATCGAGCAAGACCATGGGCGCCGGCATAGCCCGCTTCGACGATTGCTCCATTGCCTGGACCGTTCTTTACGACGAGCTGATCGTCACGCTCGAGGGCAAGTTCCGCCTGCGCGTCGGCGATGAGGTGTTCGACACCGTACCGGGTGACGTTCTCTGGGTGCCGAAGGGGACCGCGCTCGCCTATGAGGGGGAGCGCGCGACGGTGTTCTACGCGCTCGCCCCCGTCGACTGGCGCACGCGTGACATCAGGGCCTGACCGTGCAATCCGCAACCGAACGGCGTTTCCAATCCATGACGACCTCCGCATTTCCACACCTGTTCCAGCCCTTGCAGATCCGCGGCGTGCGCCTCAAGAACCGTATCATGTCGACGGGGCATGACACGACGCTGCCCACCGATGGTCTCGTCAACGAGGCGCTTCTCGCCTATCACGAGGCGCGGGCGCGTGGCGGCGCGGGCCTGATCGTCTGTCAGGTGGCGGGCGTTCATGAGACTGCGCGCTACACCTCGCATATGCTGATGGCGACGGAAGACGCGTGTATCGAAGGCTACCGCAAGCTGGCCGAGATCTGTCACGCGCATGATTGCCGGATTGTCTCGCAGCTATTCCATCCCGGCCGGGAAATCATGGAGGGCGGCGACGGGCTGCTGACGGTTGCCTATGCGCCGTCCGTGTCGCCCAACGAGCGCTTTCGCGTCATGCCGCGCCAGCTCGACAAGCGCATGATCGACGAGATCGTCACCGGCTATGGCGAAGCGGCGCGGCGGATGCATGAAGCGGGGCTCGACGGCGTGGAGTTCGTCGCCAGCCATGGTTATCTTCCGGCGCAATTCTTCAATCCGCGTGTCAATCGCCGCACCGACGCCTATGGCGGGTCGCTGGAGAACCGGCTTCGTTTCGCCGTCGAAGCCTTGACCGCGATGCGGGCGGCGACATCGGACGATTTCGTCATCGGCATGCGCATCAGTGGCGGCGAGCGCGACGAGCATGGCCTTGCCATGGACGAGGTGCTCGAAAGCTGTCGGTTGCTGGAGCCCCTGCTCGATTACGTCAGCGTCACGGCCGGCACGTCGGCCTCGCAGGGCGGCGCGGTGCATATCGTCCCACCCATGGCCTATCGCAACGCCTATCTCGCGAGCGATGCCGCCCGCTTTCGCAAGGCATTGGGCATACCCGTTTTCGTCGCCGGACGCATCAACCAGCCGCATGAGGCCGAAGCGGTGCTGGCGCAGGGCTCCGCCGATGTCTGCGGCATGACCCGTGCCCTGATCTGCGATCCCGAAATGCCGGTAAAGGCGGAACAGGGCCGCACGGACGATATCCGCGCCTGCATCGCCTGCAACCAGGCCTGCATCGGCCATTTCCATCGCGGCGTGCCGATCTCCTGCATCCAGCATCCGGAAACCGGTCGCGAGCTCAAATTCGGCACTCTGGTGCCTGCAACGAGCCCCAAAAAGGTGATGGTGGTCGGCGGCGGTCCGGCCGGCATGAAAGCCGCGGCGATCGCGGCGGCGCGCGGCCATCAGGTCGTGCTCTACGAAGCATCCGGCCAATTGGGCGGGCAAGCGCTGCTGGCGCAGCAATTGCCGCGCCGCGCGGAGTTCGGCGGCATCGTCACCAACCTTTCGCGCGAACTGGAACTGGCGCAGGTCCGCGTCGTCAAGGGTGTGCGGGTGGATCGGGCGTCGGTCGCGGCCGAAAGGCCGGACGCCGTCGTTCTGGCCACCGGCGCCAAGCCCTATCTGCCCGAAATCGCCGATGACGGCAGCGTGCAGGTCGTCGATGCATGGCAGCTTCTGAGGAACCAGGTGAAGACCGGCAGCCGCGTGGTGGTCGCCGACTGGCGCTGCGACTGGATCGGCCCCGGCATTGCCGAACGGCTGGTCAACGAAGGCTGCAGCGTCGATCTCGCCGTCAACGGCACCCATCCGGGGGAATTGCTGCCGCTTTACGTTCGCGACAATGTCGCGGCCGAGCTGCACAAGATCGGCGTGCGTGTCACCCCCTATGCGCGCCTTTACGGCTGCGATGGCGGCACCGTCTACATGCAGCATTCCGTCAGCGAGCAGCCGATCCTTTTCGAGAGTGTCGATACGCTGGTGCTCTGTCTCGGCCACGAGCCGGTGGATGAACTGAGCGCCATGCTGGCCGACAGCGTGGAGGAGTTGCACATCATTGGCGACAGCCTTGCGCCACGCACCGCGGAGGAGGCGGTCTACGAGGGATTGAAGGTCGGGACCGCACTCTAGGCGAAGCGCGTGCCGGCCGGATAGGGATTAAACGGGTGAACGGGGCTCGATCGGCAGAAAGCCGGCAGTCCCGGATGAGCAAACGGGAGGGAATTTCATGGCTTTCGAAGGAATCCAAAACGGTATCGGCCGCCGCGGCGTGATGAAGCTCGCGCTTGGCGCGGCGGCGGCGGTGATCGGTGCGCCTGCCATTCTGGGGCGCGCAAGCGTCGCCTCCGCACAGACGTCTTTCGCCGGCGAAGGGCTGATCGTCGTTTCCTGGTCGGGCAATCACGAGCTCAGCTTCCGTGAAACGGTGGTCAAGTCCTTCAACGAAAAGTACGGCACGCAGGTCGAGACCGTCGGCGGCTGGGACCAGATGATCGCCCAGATCGTGGCGGCGCCGGCCGACAATCCGCCCTTCGACATCACCATCGCCGACGAATACACGACCACGACCGGCATGGCGCAGAATGTCTTCGCCAAGGTCGACCGGTCGAAGATTCCCGGCAACGCCAATGTCTATCCGTGGTTCGACGAGAACCGCGGCCCGGCCAGGGATTACGGCGTGCCCTTCGGCACGGGCTCGCTCTGGATGCTGACCGCCAATTCGAGCGGCCTGAAGCCGGTGAGCTGGAAGGGATTCTGGGACGACAAGGCGAAGGGCAAGGCGACGCTGGACGCTTCCGCATTCTATTGGGATCTGTGCATCCCCGCGCTGCTCTCGTCGGCCAAGCCCGGTATCGACGAAGTGTTCGGCACGCCCGCCGACGTCGAATTGCTCTTCCAGGAACTCGACAAGCTGAAGGTCGCCAAGTGGTACAAGGACGGCGCAGAGCTCACCAACCTGATGACCCAGGAAGAAGCGGCGGTGGCGATGATGTATTCCGCCGACGCCTATGGCTTCATCAAGGAATACGGCGACGACTTCGAAGCCGCGATCCCCGAGGAAGGCACGGCCTCCTACACGAACTGGTTCATGAAGGTGCGCGGGACCCGGCATTCGGAACTGAGCGATCTCTTCATGAGCTATCTTCTCGAGAAGGAGACCCAGCAGAATTTCCTCAATGCCTCGACGGATTTCATGTCCCTGCAGGGCCTTGAGGCGCCGCCGCACTGGCAGAGCTATCCGCGCGACGAGGCAGGCTTGCGCAAGACCTACAAGCTGTTCGGTATCGACGGCTGGGACAAGTTCGGTCCGAACTGGGATGCCTACAGCGTCCGCATGAAGGAAACCATCACCAGGACGACCGAAGGCTGACCAGCCCTTCCGCGAAGCGTCCGCAGCGGCGCTTCGCGTATTTCGATGCGGAGTTGATTGTTTTGGCAGACACCAATGCACTGGAGCTCGACGGCCTTCGCCGCGCCTTTGGCGGCGTCGTCGCGGTCGACAATGTCTCGGTCGACGTGCGGCGCGGCGAATTCGTCACCCTGCTCGGCCCCTCGGGCTCGGGCAAGACTTCGACGCTCAGGCTGATCGGCGGGTTCGAAAGGCCGGATGCCGGTGCGATCCGCATCAATGGCAGCCGCGTCGATCACCTGCCGGCCTACCAGCGGGATACTACGACGATCTTCCAGACGGGCGCGCTTTTTCCGCACAAGACGGTGGCTGAAAATGTGGCTTACGGCTTGCGCATGCGCGGTGTCGCCAAAGCGGAGATTGCGCCGCGCGTGAGGCAGGCGCTCGAGGTCGTCCGCCTTTCCGGCTACGAGGAGCGCTATCCGGCCCAGCTCTCCGGCGGGCAGAAGCAGCGCGTCGCGCTTGCCCGTTCGATGGTGGTGCGCCCGACGATCCTGCTGTTCGATGAGCCGCTCTCGGCGCTCGATCTGTCGCTGCGGCTGCAGCTTCGCGCGGAGATCAGGCGGCTGCATGACGAGATCGGTTTCAGCGCCATCTATGTGACCCACGACCAGGGGGAAGCGATGGCGATGTCGAGCCGCGTCGCCGTCATGCGCAGCGGCAGGATCGAGCAGATCGACCGGCCGGAAAAGGTCTTTGCCGAGCCGGCCAGCGAATTCGTCTATACCTTCATCGGCGAGAGCTGCTGCCTCAGGGCGCAGATTTCCGCCGGCGCCGCCGCCGACAGCGCCGGCGCGCCGCTGGAGCTGCGTCTCGCCCAGCCGCTCGGCGAGGGCGCGTGGCGTATCTACATCAGGCCGAGCCGGCTGCATCTTGGCCGTACCGACATGCCGAACGGCCTCAAGGCACGGCTCGATTTCACCGAATTCCTGGGCGATGTCCATCGCTACCATTTCAAGGCCGGCAAACTGGAACTGTTCGTCGACCACCCCGGCGCCGTCGTCCACAAGCCGGGCGACGCCGTCGATATCGGCTGGCAGACGGCCGACATGGTGGCCTATCAATGAGCGCGGGCGCTTCGGATATGGCGCCTTCCGGCCCGCGAGGCCCCGGCTGGCGCATGCGTTTGACGCCCTGGCTGTTGATGTCGCCGGCGCTGCTTATCGCCATCGCCTTCTTCGGCCTGCCGATCGCCTTCATGGGGCGCATGAGCTTCAACGAACATGTCGACCAGCGCTTCTATGTGCCGGGCTTCACCTTCGACAACTACGCGGCCATGCTCACGGATCCGACCTTCAGCGCGGCGCTCTGGATGACGATGCGGCTGGCGCTGATCTCGTCCATCGTGACGGTCGCTATCGGATATGTCTTCGCGATGCTGGTCTGGCTGAAGCCGAAACGCTGGCGGCTGGCCTTCATCGCGCTTGCGCTCTGCCCGCTGCTGATCTCGGAAATCTCCATCATCTTCGGCTGGTGGATGTTCTTCCCGAAGAACGGCCTGCTCAGCTATGCGCTCGTCTCCTCCGGCCTGATCACGGACAAGATCAGCCTGATGTATACAGAATTCGCAGCCTTTGTCGGCCTCACCTATGTCACCCTGCCATTCTGCTTCTTCATCCTGCTGTCGATCTTCGACGGCATCGACAAGAAGGTGCTGGAGGCGAGCGCGGACCTCGGGGGCTCGCCCGTGCGCACTTTCTATGAGGTGCTCCTGCCGCTCACCAAGGGCGGGATTGCCGCATCCTTCGCGCAGTCCTTCATCTGGGCGGTCGGCACCTATGCGACGCCGTCCGCGCTCGGGCCCGATACGCTCTGGACGATCGGCTACCTGATTCAGGAACAGATGCTGGGCAAGCACAACTGGCCCCGTGCCGCCGCCTTCTCGATCGTGCTGACGAGTGGAGTTGCCGTTGTGATGATGATCATCCGCATGCTGACCTCGAAACGGACGGCGCTCAATGGCTGATACGTCCATGTCCCCGACGCGTGATATCGCTGTTGCCCCGGTCGCGAGACGGCGAATGGACGCCGTGATGCTGCGAGTCCTGGCGCTGGCCTTCACCGTCTTTATCATCGCCTATATCGCGATCCCGGTGATCGTGACGCTCGTCATGTCCTTCAATGACGCGTCGGTGATCCGCTTTCCGATCAAGGCGTGGTCGCTGCGATGGTACGGCGACTTCTTCGGCAGCCCCCAATGGATCGACGCGCTGAAGAGCAGCGTAATTATCGCGCTCGGCACGACGGTCATTTCCACCGTATCCGGTGTTCTTGCCGCCTGGGCCTTCGAGCGCTTCACCTTCGCCTTCAAGCCGGTTGTCTACCTCCTGATCATGCTGCCGCTCTTCATGCCGGGGGTGGTGCTGGGCCTTGGCGTTGCGATGGCGTTCGGCGATGTGTCGCTGTTCGGCGTCAATATCTACGGGTCGCGCGTATTGGTCATGCTTGCCCATTCTCTCTGGGCGATGCCGCTGGTTTTCATGCTGATGGAGGCGACCTTCCGGACCGTCGATCACCGCATCGTCGAGGCGTCCTACGATCTCGGCGGCCGGCCGGTGCAGACCTTCTTCGAAATCGTCCTGCCCTCCGTCTCCACCGGGATCATCTCGTCGGCGCTCTTTGCCTTCGTGATATCGCTCAACGAATTCGTCATGGCCCTGTTCCTGACGACGCGCGATACGCAGACGCTTCCCGTCCTGATGTGGCTGAGCCTGCGCTCGGCCGGCACGCCGCGGCTTGCGGTGGCGTCCGTCATCCTCGCGGCCGCCGTCTTCGTCAGCCTGTCGCTGATCATGGTCTGGTACATCAGGCAACTGAGGAAGACGTGACCAGCCAAGGGGTTATGTGCCTGTCAGCGCCATCCAGGCATCTACTTCCCCGCGGCGTCGAGCAGTGCTCGATGGACACGGTCGGCGAAATCACCGACCGGTCCCTTGGTGGATTTGTAGTCCAGGCCCTGGATCACGCTGACGGTCTTGTCGTCGACGGATATGCAGTGCGAGATGAAGGATCCGCCCGCGGCGGGGCCGCCGCTGATGACGCCGAGCTGGCCTTCGAAGCGGTTGACGATAACGCGGTAGCCCGCCCCTTGCGCCTGTTGCTCGATCAGGTCCGTACAGGCATCGAGGCTCAGCGCATCCGATGCGGTTCTCTCGACGTGATAGGTGATCATGAACGGATCATCGGCCGCTGCCGCCGGCAAGGCCGCAAGGATGGTAGCCGCCACCGGCATCGCGCAAAACATCTTCATCATGCAAAACCGCCTGTCTTTCCGTTTGTATCCCGGCAATGCCGCTTTATTTCAGGATCAGGGCGATCATGATCGCCGCGAAGGCGAGGAACATGACGCTGCCGAGAAGAATGCTGGTGACTGCCTTGGCCGAAATATAGGTGCCCGCCACGCCGCCGAGGACGGACGGCCACGGATTGCCGTCCTTCTGTCCAAGCGGATACCCGCAGGCAGGGCATGAAAATGCCTTGTCGGATACGTTGCCAGTGCATTCAGGGCATGCGACGAGCGCCATTTCAGCCCCCTCCGATGATGAATTCCACGCGCCGGTTCTGCTGCCGGCCTGCGGGGTTGTCGGACCCGTCCGCATTTTCGTTCGGCGCGACGGGCGTGCTCTCGCCCTTGCCGAACGTCGTCATCCGGGCGTTGACGCCGCTGTCGGAAAGCCAGTGCCGCACGGCGGCGGCGCGGCGCTCCGACAGACGTAGGTTATAGGCGTCCGACCCCTTCGCATCCGTATGGCCGATGATCGCGACCGGGGTATCCGCCAGCGCCTGAAGTGCCTCTGCGAGGCGGGCGAGAACGGGGCGCGCGTCGGTGCGGATGTCCGACTTGTCGAAATCGAACAATACATCGCTCGGCAGGTTCACGATGATGCGCTCGCCCTCCTGCCGTGCGCCAAGTTCGGAAAGCGCAGTTTCCGTCCGCGTCCGCGTCTGCGCATCCATGTTCTTCAATCCGAAGGTGGAAGTTCCGGAGGAAACGGATGCGCCGCTCTGCTCCTTGCGCTCGGCAAAGCGGGACGAAGGCAGTGTGAATTCGGCAAATGTCGATGCCCGCTCGCCCACTGCGCCGGCGCCCGTCGTTACCGTATAGGCGGATGCCGTCGCAGGAAGGAAAAGAGAAAGCGCGAGAAGGGCGCCCTTTCTCATTGAGCCAGTTCCAGAGGGATGGTCACGCCCGGCGCGCTGCTGTCGTTTCCGTCATGCGCAGGATTGAAGACGAGGGTCACTTTCGTCACGCCGGCCGGTATGACGCCGGGAAAGATCAGGTCGCCCTCCATCGTCTGCCCGTTGCCGATCCGCATCCAGCGGTTATCGGCGATCTGGCGCAGATGCAGCCGTTTCTGCTCGCCTTCTCCCCATGCGAGATAGGCATTTTCGTCGTCGTTCATGTTGACGCTGTTGGTAACGTGGCTGTCGAAGCTCGCCAGCAACCGGACGGTTGTCGCATCCTCGCCGACAGTAACGGTCTTGACCTGTACCGTCAGGCCGACAGGAACACTGGCCTGACCACCGGTAATCGTGAAGTTGTGCTCCTCGGCATAGGCGGCGGCGGGCAACAGAAGCGTGGCGACAACCATGAATTTCTTCAGCAAGAACGACTCCCCAGAACAGATAGATCGTTCGCCACAAAACAGATGCATTATGACGGAGCTGTGACCGTTTCCCGGAAAAATTGCTGCGCGCTCCCTCTGCGCCGCAGGTGCTCATCGACGATCCTTGCTTTCCCTGAAAATAGCCTTGTCCTCCGCGCAAAGCGGCGCGTGCGACAGTAGCGTCTTATGGGAGGCAGCGATTGCTCCGATAGTCCCAGGTCTGGCCACTCTCGATGCAGACGCGAAGGGCATTGCGGTCGGGAATGATGCCGGATTTGCCGTAGCTGAGCAGCATTCCGGCGCCTCCCGCAAACGCCCAGATCAACGCGAACAGGCGGAGCCTTCGGGGCACCGGTTGAAACCAGAGCCACACCAAAAGGGCGGTGCCGGAGGTGAATGCCAGCGCCATCACGACAAACAGGGCTTCGAACGTCACTGTGCGCCTTACTATATTCCCGGATCGATTCGCCGGTCTCCAATGAACTGCTCAACCATTCACATCGAGGCAATGAGATCAATCCCGTCGAAGCTTCCGGGAAAACGTTGAGGAAATTCCCTTGGCGACATGATGTCCTTGAATTCGCATGCGAAAACAAGCAGACCTATGCATCGTTCCGGCATGGTCAGCCGGCTTCGCCGCCAATATGGTTCCCGTCTTGCCGTCCGGGTTTTCAGGATATTGATATGACACGTTTTTCCGATCCGCAGCGTCTTGAACGACTGATCGAGGGGCTGGACCGGTTCAACGCCACCCCGGGCAAGGGCACGACCCGGCTGACCTACACGCCGGAGTTCCGCCAGGCCAGCGACTATCTGCGCGGGCAGATGGAGGCCGCCGGGCTCACGGTCCGCGAGGACGCGATCGGCAATCTCGTCGGGTGCCTCGTCGGACATAATCCTGCTCTTGCTCCGGTCATGATCGGCTCTCACTTCGATTCCGTGCCGAACGGCGGCAAGTTCGACGGCCCGGCCGGCGTCATTGCCGGTATCGAGATCGCCTTCCTGTTGAAGGAGCGGGGCCTTGTCCCGGAGCGTTCCATCGAATTCGTCGCCATGATCGAGGAAGAAGGCACGCGCTTCGGCGGCGGACTGCTGGCCTCGCGCGTCATGACCGGCAAAGTGGATATGGACGAGTTCCTCGCCTTTGCCGACGATGCGGGGGTCACGGTCGCGGATGCGATGCAGGCTTACGGCCTGGATCCGGCACAGGCGCCTCTGGCTGTGCGCGAGGCCGGTTCCGTATATGCCTTCCTTGAATTGCATATCGAGCAGGGCCCCGTGCTGGAAGCCCATGCCGACGATGTTGCGATCGTCGACCGTATCGTGGGCCTCGGCCAGATCAGGGCGACGTTCAGAGGTCAGGCGGGCCATGCCGGTACGACGCCGATGAACGTGCGCCGTGACGCGCTTGTCGGCGCGGTGGCGGCGCTGTCGCAATTGCCGGACCTTGCGCGCGCCATCGGTCAGGATGCGGTGCTGACCGTCGGCAAGATGGATGTGCGTCCGGGCGGGGCCAATGTGATCCCCGATCTCGTATCCTTCACCGTCGATATCCGCGCGCCCGGGGAAGAGGTTGTCCGCACGCTGATCGACCAGGCTCGTTCGGTAATCGAACGGGTGGGCGGCAACGGACTGGGGGTTGATGTCGAGGAGCAGATATTCCTTCCCCCGGTTCCGCTTTCGGCGGAATTGCATGAAGCCCTGTCGCGTCACGCGGATACGCTCGGCCTGAAACGTCGCACCATGGTCAGCGGTGCGGGGCATGATGCTATGATCATGGCCGATTTCGCTCCTACCGGGCTGGTCTTCGTGCCGAGCCGCAACGGCATCTCGCATGCGCCGGAAGAGTGGACCGGCTACGACCAGCTCGCCAGGGGAGTGGACGTGCTCTTCTTGGCGCTTTGCGAGCTTGCCGGCGCCACGCCGCAGTCATAGACCTCAATCAAAAGCGGTCATGTCGGCTGAATGCGGTCCAGCAAGCGGATGAGGTCGGCCAGCGTGCGCGTATTCATCTTGCGCATCAGGTGACCGCGGCGCACCTTCACGGTGATTTCGCTGACACCGAGATCCGCGGCAATCTGCTTGTTGAGGAGGCCCGTCGCGACCAGCCGCGCCACGTCTTTCTCGCCGCTGGAAAGCGAGGCCCAGCGTCGTGCGACATCGGCATTCGCCGCCTCCCGCAGACGTCTTGTGCGGTCGGCCTCGATCCCGCGATGGACAGCGTCGAGCAGGTCCTGATCGCGGAACGGTTTGGTCAGGAATTCGATTGCCCCGTCTTTCATCGCCTTGACGCCCATGGCGATATCCCCGTGGCCGGTGATCATCACGGTGGGAAGGTACAGCCCGTATTCGGTCATGTGTTCCAGAAAGTCCATGCCGCTCTGGCCCGGCATGCGCACGTCGAGGACGAGGCAGGCGGGTGCGCCGGGCAAATCGAAAGCGAGGAAGTCCTGGACGGATGCGAACGATTTGGCGCGCAGCGAGACCGAGGCGAGGAGATCTTCCAGCGCCTCGCGGACGGAGCGGTCGTCGTCGATGATGTAGACGGTGGGGTCTGCCGTCTTTCCCGTGGGCGGCTGCGGCTTCATTCGATTGCTCCGATCCCCGCCGGCAGGCTGAACCGGGCGATCGCCCCGCCGTCCCTGCCGGTCTCCGCCCAGATGCGGCCGCCATTGGCCTCGATGATCGAGCGGCTGATGGTCAGGCCGAGGCCAACGCCGTCCTTCTTGGTGGTCCAGAAGGCATCGAAGAGGTGCTCGAGCTCGCCCTGGCGAAAACCCGCGCCGCTGTCGATGACGGAAAAGCGGATGCGATTGCCGTCTTCCGTCTCCGAGACGATTTCCAGCGTCTTCGCGCCGCCTGTTTTCGCCTCGATCGCCTCGACGGCGTTCAACAGGAGATTGCCGACGACCTGCCCGACCTGAACCCGGTCGGCGAGGATCGCCGGCAGGTCGTGCTGAAGGGAGAGGCGGACCGTTATGCCGCTCCGCTCAGCGCGCTCGCCGGCAAGCGCTACGACCTCGCGGACCAGGGCGTTGAAATCGAACCGCTCCCTGTGGGGCGCCTTGCCGCTGGCAAGGCCGCGCACCCGCGCGATCACCGCGCTGGCGCGGTTCGCATCCTCTACGATCCTGTCCGCTGCGCGCTGCGCATTCGCGATGGCTGGAGGCTCCTGGGCCAGCCATCGCCGGCACGCGCCGGCACTGGTGGCGATCGCTGCGAGCGGCTGGTTCACCTCGTGGGCGATCGATGCCGTCAATTCGCCGAGGCTGGTGATGCGCGCCATGCGCAGCAATCGTTCCCGGCTTTCATGGGCGGCTGCCTCGGCGGCCACGAGTTTCAGGGAAAGATAGGTGGTCACGCCGATTGCCACGATGCTGATGCCGGTATTGACGATGCCCACCTCGTAGGCACCGGAATGGGTGAGGGCGAAGCTCAGCAATGTCAGCGCCACGCAGGCAAAGGCGAGAGCCACGACGGTGCCCGCCGGAAGCAGGCGTGTCGCGACGAGGATGACGGGCGTATAGAAGACGGCAGCCGCAATCGCATAGTCGGTTACGGTATCGCCCACGAAGATGACGACCATGGCGACAGGCAACAGGACGATGGTGAGCACCAGCCTGCGTTCGAGCTTGAATTTTCCGCTGTTTGTCATCGAGGCCGGCCGTCCAGTTGTGCTCGTTTCGGGGATACCATAGCGCGCGCCGCTTGTATCGGACCTCAATCCCTGGTGCTTCCGTCCCAGGAGGCGTCGGAGACCGGCGCCTGCCTTTCCAGAAAGGCGGTGACAGCCTCGATTTCACGCGGATCGACCGCGGTGGAAACGAGTGTTGCCACGATCTCGACCGTATCGTCTCCCCGATCGGCGACTTCGACATCGCTGACCGGATAGTTCGCCTGTTCCAGCCGCTCCACCAGCAGGTCGCGCATTTCGGGCATGGCCTCGCGGCTCGAAATCACGCTGACCTCGTAGGTGGCTTCCGTCGTGCGGTCGTCGATGGGAATGCGGTTGATCATGTTGACGAGCGGACGGAGCAGCGTGTTCCCGGCAAGCACGAAGACGGTCAGCAGCACGGCCTCGGCAAGCATGTCGGTGCCGGCGCAGGCGCCGACCGCCGCCGAACACCACAGCGTCGCGGCTGTGTTCAGCCCGCGCACGTTCATGCCTTCCTTCATGATAACGCCCGCGCCCAGAAAGCCGATGCCGGAGACGACATAGGAAATCACCCGGACCGCTTCCGTCGTGCCGGCGATCCGCTGGGCGAGATCGACGAAGGCGGCGGCTCCCACCGCAACGAGGACGTTCGTGCGCAGCCCCGCCGTGCGCTGCCGATACTGGCGCTCCGCACCGATCAGTGTGCCGAGAAGGAAGGCGGCGGTGAAGGCCGCCGCCGTGTCGAGAAAGGGTAGAAGATCGAATGTCTGCAGGAATTTCATGTCGGGTGGTCCTTTGGGAAAGGGGCCTCTACCATCGGCCTTGCCGCAGCAGCCGTATGGCAACGCGGTGGAGATGGGTCGACCAGCGGACCAGCCGCAGCGTTTGCCGCCGGTTCAGAAGGCCGTGACGGGAAAGGCGAACGGCAGACCTGAACAGCACCGCGCCCGCGGCAGCGAAGGCCCAGCAGAGCCAGCGGTCGACAGCCTCCGCCTGCCACGCGGGCCCGCGAGATGACGGATGTGGCGCGGACCGGCCTTTCTTGCCGCATGAAGGAACGGATGACGGGCGTGGCATGAAACGATCGACGGGCATATCGGATCTCCCCTCGGCATTGCGGAATGGAGGTTGCGATCGGGCGGCTTCGGCCGCCCGATCGGGGCTGCGGGCCGCGTTCAGAACCATTGGCCGAAGCGGCGGATGTAGATGGTCTTCATCGTCTGGGCGACGACGCAGTAGGAGAAGAGGGTCGCGGCCAGCCAGGGGAAATAGGCCCACGGCAGCGGCTGCAGGCCGACCATCGCGCCGAGCGGCGAGAAGGGGATATAGATGCCGAGCGCGCAGACGAGCCCCGTCATCAGCATGACGGGTAGTGCCGCCGTGCTCTGGATGAAGGGAATCTTTCGGGTGCGCAGCATGTGCACGACCAGCGTCTGCGACAGCAGGCCCTCGATGAACCAGCCGGACTGGAACAGCGACTGGTGTTCCGGCGCGTTGGCGGAAAAGACGTACCACATGAGCGCGAAGGTGGTGATGTCGAAGATCGACGAGGTCGGGCCGATCCAGAGCATGAAACGGCCGATGTTGCGGGCGTCCCATTTGCGCGGTGTCTTCAGGAATTCCCTGTCCATGCGGTCCCAGGGCAGGGAAAGCTGGGATATGTCGTACATCAGGTTCTGGATCAGCAGATGGATCGCCAGCATCGGCAGGAAGGGGATGAAGGCGCTGGCCACCAGCACGGAGAACACGTTGCCGAAGTTGGAGCTCGCGGTCATGTTGAGATATTTCATGATGTTGCCGAAGGTTTCGCGCCCCTTGACGACACCTTCCTCAAGCACCATCAGGCTTTTCTCCAGCAGGATGATGTCGGCGGATTCCTTGGCGATGTCGGTGCCGCTGTCGACGGAAATCCCGACATCGGCGTCACGCAAGGCCGGCGCGTCGTTGATGCCGTCGCCGAGAAAACCGACGGTGTGGCCGTTCGCCTGAAGCGCCTTCAGCACGCGCGATTTCTGCAGGGGCGTGAGCTTGGCGAAGATCGTGCGCTCCTCGACAAGCTGCCGCAAGGCCATGTCGTCGAGAGCCTCCATGTCGCGCCCGATGACGGGCTGGCCGGGTTCGAGGCCGACCTCGCGGCAGATTTTCGCGGTGACGACCTCGTTGTCGCCGGTCAGAACCTTTACCGCCACGCCGTGCTCGGCAAGGGCGGCGATCGCCGGGCCCGCGGTCTCTTTCGGAGGATCGAGGAAGGTGAGGAAGCCCTGGACGACGAGGCCGCATTCGTCCGCAATGTCGTAGCGCGTTCTGGCTTCGGTGCCGGGTATCACGCGCGTGGCGACGACCAGAACGCGGAACCCGTCGGCATTGTAAGCGCGGGCGAGCGCGGTCAGCCGCTTGCGCTCGGCCTCGTCCAGATCGCGCAACACGCCCTGTTCCTCCACATGCGCCGAGATTGCCAGCATCTCCTCGACGGCGCCCTTGCAGACGAGCAGATGCTCGCCCCGCTCTCCCTCGACCACGACCGACAGCCGGCGGCGCACGAAGTCGAACGGCAGTTCGTCCACCTTGCGATAGTGCGGAAGCAGGGGTTCTCCTGCCGGTCCGGCGAAACGCAGGACGGCCTGGTCCATCAGGTTTCTCACGCCGCTCTGGTGCCGGCTGTTCAGCCAGGCGAGTTGCAGGACGCCGTCGTTGCGCTCGCCGTGGATGTCGACATGATGCTCGAGGATGATCCTGTCCTGGGTCAGCGTGCCGGTCTTGTCGGTGCACAGCACGTCCATCGCGCCGAAATTCTGGATGGCGTTGAGCCGCTTGACGACGACCTTGCGCCGCGCCATCGCCACGGCTCCCTTGGCGAGGTTGGACGAGACGATCATCGGCAGCATTTCCGGGGTGAGGCCGACGGCGACGGCGAGCGCGAACAGGAAGGCATCCATCCAGTCGCCCTTGGTGAGGCCGTTGATGACGAAGACGACCGGGACCATGACCAGCATGAAGCGGATGAGCAGCCAGCTCACGCTGTTGACGCCGCGGTCGAAGGCGGTCTCCGCCCGGGAGCCGGCGATGACCCGGGCGAGCGAGCCGAAATAGGTGCGCGGGCCGGTGGCGACGACGATGGCCGTCGCCGTGCCGCTGACGACATTGGTGCCCATGAAGCAGATATTGGGCAGGTCCAGAAGATCCGCCTGGTGTGCGGCGACGGCATCCGCGTCGGCGGTTTTCCCGGCAACGGCGCCGAGCGCGTCGTATTTCTCGACGGGCAGGGCCTCGCCCGTCAGGGCGGCCTGGCTGACGAACAGGTCGCGCGATTCGATGAGACGGATATCGGCCGGCACCATGTCTCCGGCCGAGAGCCGCACGATGTCGCCGGCCACGATTCCCGCCATAGGCGCTTCGCACATTTCGGGCGTGGCCTCCGCTGTCGGCCGGCGCAGCACCGTGGCCGTGGTGCGAACCATGGCCCTCAGCGCTTCCGCCGCCCTGCTCGAACGGTATTCCTGCCAGAAGCGCAGCAACGCGCTGAGAAAGACCATGATGACGACGATCGCCACGCCGACATAATCGGCGTCCTCGCCGGCGCGCAGCGGCAGGATGATATCCGTGACCGTACTGATCGCGGCGAGGACGGCCAGAACGGCGATGAACGGATTGCCGAACGCCAGCAGGAACTGCACGACTGCGTGCGGCGGCTTGTCATGTGCGACCTCGTTCGGGCCGTCCGACGCAAGCCGCTCTGCTGCCTCCGCGTCGGTCAGGCCGTCGAGGCGGCCCCTGAAATTGGCGAGCGTGGTCTGGATGTCGTTGCGGGCTTCAAGGACCGCCTGCATCGAAAGCGCCCTGTGTTCCTTGCGCGGCGCGGCAGCGGCCTTGCCTTTCATCATCATGTTCATCGTCTTGCTCCTCGTATCGCTCGCCTGCATGTGGACGAGCGGGGTCGTGCCGTGGGGTGCGATCACGGCCGGTTTCTGCGAAGTCGGTTGGGGAGAGCGTCCGCCGCGCCTGCCTGTCAGGGGGCGGCGGACGGGCCTCGTCGCGGCGGGCGCGGGTAAACGGGGATAGGACCGGTCACGGGAACTGGTCCTGCATATGGCGGATGGCCGCGCGTTTGGCGAACGGATCGCGGCAAGGCGTGGACACGTCCGCGATGATCCAGCGGCATTCCAGCCGGCCGGATACCGGGTTCGTCCGCCAGCGTGCGGTCGGGCCGCGCCGAGGCGCGGACGGGTGGGAGGTCCGTGTCCGCGGCTGTGCCGGAACGCCGGGCAGCAGGCGCGCCAGGATATGGGCCCAGCAGTGGAAGGGGTTCTTGATCTTCATGTCTCACCTCGGGGGGGCCGTCGCGGCGCCCAGGGTGAGGCTGAACATGTCAGGCTCGACCGGCCGGCCGCAACGGCGTGCTTTCTCGACTACTGTCGCTTGGCATGGTTCGGTCTTTCTCCAATGTTCCGGCCGGGGAGGACCCGTCCGGCTGACGACTGCTGGCTTACGCCTGTCCGCAGGCTCGCGCCAGCATCCATGGGGATTGAACGCTATACGTTCGCTTCTCTGGGATATACCAAGGTATATGCTTGCGGCCGGGAGAGCGCCGCCGCGCAAGATTCACAGCCGTCATGGGATGACGCTGGAGTCAGGGCGGAGCTGGGCTGCCTCGCCTCCGAATGGGGAAGGTCCGGAGCGGGGGCCGTGGCACGGGGACGACGCGATGGGGCCTCAGGAAACGAGACCTCCTCCGGATGGCAGGCTCGAAGCCGTTCCCGCCGATCCGCCTAGACCTGTGCGGCCAGCGTTTTGAGCGCGGCCGAGCGGTCGAGCCAACCGATCTGGCGGCCGCCTTCGACGACGGGGAGGGGACCGTCTGCGGCCACGAGGTTGGGGGCGATCTCGGCGATCGTGGCAGCGGCGTTCACGCCGGATGTCGATGGGCCGGTGTCGGGGGTCATGATCGATGCCACCTTGACGACCCGCGCGGGCGGTACCTTGGCGACGAAGCGGCGGACATAGTCGGTGGCGGGCTCGGTCACCAGTTCTTCCGGCGTGCCGATCTGGATGATGCGGCCGGCTTCCATGATCGCGATGCGGTCGGCGAGGCGGATGGCCTCGTCGAGGTCGTGGGTGACGAAGACGACGGTGCGGGTCTGGGTTTTCTGGAGCCGCAGCACTTCGGCCTGGAGGTCGGCGCGGATCAGCGGGTCGAGGGCCGAAAAGGGTTCGTCGAGGAACCAGAATTCGGGATTGGTGGTGAGCGAGCGGGCGATGCCGACGCGTTGCTGCTGGCCGCCCGAGAGCTGCGCCGGGAAACGCGCTTCCCGGCCCTTCAGCCCGACGGTCTCGATCAGCTCCATGGCGCGGGCCTCGGCTTTCTGGCGCGGCATTCCCTGCACTTCGAGCGGGAAGGCGACATTCCCGACGACGGTCCGGTTGGGCAGGAGCGCGAAATGCTGGAACACCATGCCCATGCGCTGGCGACGCAGCTCGACCAGTTCCTTGTCGCCGAGTTTCAGGACATCGCGGCCGTTGAAGGCGATTTCGCCGGCAGTCGGCTCGATGAGGCGGGTCAGACAGCGCAGCAACGTGGATTTTCCCGAGCCCGATAGGCCCATGATGGCGAAAACCTCGCCGCGGCCGATCTGGAAGGTGGCGTCCTGTACCGCGCCGACAAGGCCCGCGGCGGCGAGCGCTTCCGGCGTGCGCGCCTCTGCCGGCAGGCGACGGAACGCGCCGGCATCGCGGCCGAAGACTTTCCAGATGCCCTTCGCGTCGATTGCGGCCGGTGCATTCCGATCGGGTGCGGCGTCAGGCATGGGCCTCTCCTTCGTGTCTTGCAGCGCGCATCGCGCCGGATTTCAGCAATGCATCGGCGACGAGCGCGATGGCCGCGACGCAGAGGCCGGCAACGATGCCCGGCCCCGTCTCGCCGCGGGAAAGCGAGGTGTAGACTTCCTGCCCCAATTCGCGCGTGCCGACGAGGGCGGCGATGACCAGCATCGAGAGCGCCATCATCACCGTCTGGTTGACGCCGAGAATGAGCGTCGGCAGGGCGGCGGGCAGGCGCACGAAGCGGAAGGACTGCCAGGGCGTGCATCCGGACATGAGCGCGGCCTCGATGCGTTCGGAGGGCACATGCGCCATGCCGGCCATGCCGTAGCGCACGGCCGGCGCCACCGCATAGGAGACGATGGCGATCAGCGCGGAAAAGTCGCCATTGCGGAAGAGCATGACGGCTGGCAGCAGATAGACGAGGGTCGGCAGGGTTTGCAGCGTGTCGAGCGCCAGTTGCACCGGATGGTGCAGCCGGGGATGGCCCGAGACCCAGATGCCGAAGGGCAGGCCGATGGCGAGCGCCAGCGCGACCGAGAGCACCGTGAGATAGATCGAGGACATGGCGGCCTGCCAATAGCCGGTGACCAGCACGAAGAGCAGCAGCAGGAAGACGGTGAGCGCGGTGCGCATGCCGCCCAGTGCATAGCCCGCCAGCGCCAGCGCGGCGAGGACCAAGCTCCAGGGCGCGGACTGAAGTAGATTGCGGAAGGGGTTCATCACGCCGAGCAGCATGCCGGTGCGGATCGCCTCCAGCGGCTCGTAGAAATTCTGGTTGATCAGGCTGACGGCGCCATTCCAGAAGGGAGCGGTCGTCAGCGTCCAGGCGCCGGGCCAGGCCGAAAGCGCGGGCAGTGCGAGGCTGGCAACGGTCGGCACGATGAGCAAGAGCGCGGCGATCAGCGTGTCGCGCCGGCTCCACAGGCCCTGCCGTCCCGTCGACTGGTTGTGCGCGGCGGCCTGCGTCAGGCGGTCGAGCACCACGGCGAGCGCGACGATGCCCATGCCGGCCTCGAAGCCGGCGCCGAAATCGAGGCGGCGCAGTGCCCTCAGCACGTCGTAGCCGAGGCCGCCCGCGCCGATCATCGAGGCGATGATCACCATGTTGAGCGTCATCATCACCACCTGGTTGAGGCCGATGGCAAGGCGCGGCGCGGCCACCGGCAGCTCGACCTTCCACAACGTCTGCGCCCGGCTGCAGCCGGTCATGCGGGCCAGTTCCAGCGTTTCGGACGGCACCGAACGCAGCGCCAGCACCGTGGCATGCACCATGGGCGGCAAGGCATAGACGACGGTGGCGAAAAGGGCGGCGCTCGGGCCGTAGCCGAAGAGCAGCAGCGTCGGCAGCAGGTAGGAGAAAATCGGCACGGTCTGCATGACGTTCATGATCGCCCGCAGCCAGATCTCCGCATGGGCGGAGCGATAGGCCCAGATGCCCATGGCAAGGCCGAGAACGAGGGCGGCGACGACGCAGATGGCGACCGAGGCGAGGGTCGTCATGGCCGAAGCCCAGAGGCCGAAGAAGACGAGATAGGCGCCGGCGAGAAGCGTGAGGACGGCAAGGCCGCGGCCGGAAAGGCGAAGGCCGAGCAGCGCGGCGGTCAGGATCACGCCGAGCCAGCTCAGCGGCGGCGCGAGATGGACCTTGTTGAAGCCCGCACCCTTCACCCAGCCGTCGGCCAGCATGAATTTCAGCCAGTCGATCGGCATCTGCGCCGCGGCGGCCAGCGCGCGGGTGAGATCGGCGATCTTGACGCCGAAGATCGCCGCATCGCGGGCAAACCAGTTCATGCCGGTGCCGACCCAGTCGGAAACCGGCAGGAGTGCCTGATCGGAAAGATGCGTGAAGGATGCCGGCATCAGCAGACTGGCAGCGACGACGACCAGCGTCAGCGCAAGGCCAATCCAAAGGCCGTGCCCGCCTGTCGCATCCTTCGGCCTTGCCAGGACATCCGCCATGTCATGCTCCTCCCAGAGTGGACGTTTTGGCCGGGGCCGGATCGGCCAGCCCCGGCCATCCGGTTATTTTTCAGCGCAGGCCGCCCAGGAGCGCCATTTGGCTTCGTTGGTCTTCGCCCATTCCATGGCGACCTCGTTGACGGCGCGGCCCTTCACATCGACCTCGTAGACGAGATCGCCGAGCTCCTTGCCGTCGAGGGTGAACTTGCGCACGATATCATAGGCGCAGGGCCAGACCTTCTCGCCGCCGGCCCAGGCCATCTTCTTGATCCAGCCTTCCGGCTTGCCGCAGTCATGGGTCGCCGTCTTGTTTTCGCCCCAGGACGGATCCGTGTAGCAGGCTTCCTCATACGGGGGGAACTTGACGAAGGAGCCGGAGAAGACCGACGGCACCCAATGCGGCTGGTAGACCCAAAGGATGATCGGCGCCTTGCGCTCGTAGGCGGACTGGAGTTCGGCGAACATGGCCGCTTCCGTGCCGGCATGAACGACCTCGAAAGGCAGGTCGAGCGCCTTCACGCGCTCCTCGTCGAAGCCGCCCCAGCTGACGGGCGCGCCGAGATAGCGGCCCTTGGGCGCGGTTTCCGGCGAGGAAAAGGCTTCGGCGCAGTTCTTCAGCGCCTTCCAATCCGGCAGGCCGGGGCACTTTTCCTCCATGTAGGAGGGGTACCACCATTCTTCCTTGGCGTGCGGGCCGAGTTCGCCCATGTCGAGAACGTTGCCGGTCGCAAGCGACTTGGTGAAGGGCTTGTCCTGCGTCGTCTGCCAGGTTTCCAGCGCGATGGTCAGGTCGCCGGTCTCGAAGCCGGGATAGCGGGCGCTGTCGTCGGCGACGACCGTCTCCACGCTGTAGCCGTAGGTCGACAGGATGATGTTGAGGATCTCGGTGTCGATCAGCATCGAGGACCAGTCAGCCACCATCAGCTTGATCGTATCGGTGGATTCCGGCTCGAAGGCCGAGGCCGGTGCCGCGGCCCCGAGGCTGAGCGCCAGCATTGCGGATGCTATCAGTCGTTTCATGGTCATACCCCTCTTGTTTATGGTGATGTTCAGCCCTTGGCGTACCAGCCGTTGTCGACATAGAGCGCCTGCCCGTTGACGAAGCTGGCATCGTCGGAGGCCAGCCACAGGGCGGCGGCGGCCACCTCTTCCGGCTCGCAGAGCCGTCCCTGCACGGCGTTGAGATCGGCCTCGTTCCAGTTCTGGCCGAGGCCGTCGAGCTCGACGATCTCGCGCAGGCCGTGCGCCGTCTTGACGAAGCCGGGGCAGACGGCGTTGGCGCGGATGCCGCGGTCGCGATATTCGATGGCAATGGAGCGGGCGAGCTGGAGAACCGCGCCCTTGGTCATGCAGTAGAGGCTTTCCAGCGCAAAGCCCTTCTCCCCGCCGATCGAGGAGGTGATGACGATCGAGCCGCCACCGTTTTCCAGCATGTGCGACACGGCCTCGCGGCAGACGACGAAGGCCGAGCGGACATTGATGTCCATCAACCGGTCGTAATCCGCATCCGTGCTTTCGTGCAGCGGTTTGACGATGATCGTGCCGGCATGGCTGAACAGCGTGTCGACGCGCCCCCACTTGGCCGTAACGGCGGCGAACGAGGCGCGCACGGCCGCCGTGTCCGTCACGTCGGTTTTCAGGAAGACGGCCTCGCCGCCCGCGGCCTCGATTTCGGCGGCGGCTTCCTCGCCGGCAGCGGCCTGGATGTCGAAGATGGCCACCCGCGCTCCGGCTTCCGCGAACATCAGGGCCGCTGCGCGGCCCATTCCGTTGGCGCCGCCGGTGATGATCGCCGTCCTCCCCTCGAGCCGCCCTGTTGCGGTCGTTCGTCCGACGACCTTCGACGCGATGTTCATGGCGTTCCTCCCGAATGGATCATTGGTATGGACTTAATACCAATGAATCGGAGCGCAGTTGTCAAGCGTCTATTTAGGCAGCCGTGAAATTTAGGATTTTCCCAATCGGGAAAGCGGCTTGCCGCATTGTTCTGCCGGAATGTCTCAGGCTGCGGACCGGGTCATGCGGCGGATCGCGGCCCAGAGCATGCCGTGCAGGTCGGCCATTGCGGCTTCGGCCGCTTCGGCGTCTTCGCCCTGCAGAGCGTGCAACAGGCCTTCGAAGGATCGCACCGCCTCGGAGGCGGAGCTGTCGGGCAATGCGCCTTCGAAGGGCAAAAACAGTTCGGCGAGGCCATCCTCGATAGCGCGGGCCAGCAGCGGGTTCTGCGAGGCGTCGCCAAGCGCGAGCAGGAACAGCGCCTCGGCCTGTTTGCGCTGTGGCGCGGTCCCGGCGGCATGCATCATGTCCGTCGCCTGGCGCAGGCGCTTGAGGTCGGCCATGCCGCGCCGGGCGGCGGCCAGGCGCGCGGCGGCGAGCTGGTTGACGGTCAGGAATTCCACCACGCGCATGGCGGCCGCCGGTGCGCGCGACATCCGGCGGCGCGCAAGCTGGGTCAGGCGATCCTCATCTGTGACGAAGGCCCCGCCCTGGGCGCCGCGGCGCACGGTGATGTACTGGTTGGTTTCAAGCACGCGCAAGGCTTCGCGCAGCGTCACGCGGCTGATGCCGAACCTGTCGGAGAGCTGGCGCTCGGCCGGCAGCCGCTCGGCGGGCAGCAGGAGGCCTGAATGGATCTGCCGGCGCAGCAGATCGACGGCGAGCCCGTGCGCCGCCTGCGGCTCGACAGGTCTCAGGCCCCAGAGCACGGGTCACACCGCTGTGAATGTATTGTCGACGAAGATTTCCGCGCCGTTGACGAAGCTCGAGGCATCCGAGGCGAGAAACAGGGCGACTTCCGCGACCTCCTCGGGCTCGCAGATGCGGCCCTGCATGGCGTTGACGTCGTTTTCCGACGCGAAAATCCCGTAGCCGCGCAACTGTTCGATCTCATGTTCACCATGCTGGGTGCGAACGAAACTCGGGCAGATCAGGTTGGACCGGATCCCCTGATCTCGATACTCGACGGCCAATGCCCGCGCAAGTTGATGCATGGCGGATTTCGAGGCGCAATAGAGCGCCTCGAGATGGGTCGCCGCGCGCACGCCGGTGGTCGAGGTGAAGACCAGCACGCCCTTGCCCCGCTCCAGCATTTCGGGAAGCACGAGCCTCGTCATCAGGAAGGCCGACTTGGCATTGTTGTCCATCAGCTCGTCCCATTCCTCCAGCGTGCATTCGAGGAACGGTTTCACGATGATGATGCCGGCATGGTTGAACAGGACGTCGACTTGGCCGAAGGCGTCCTTTGCCGCCTGATAGGCGATCTCCGCTTCCTCCGGGCGCGACACGTCGGCATGGACGAAGGCGACGTCGAGACCGCGGGCGCAAAGCGTTTCGACCAGATGCCGGGCGGCTTCCGCATCCCGGTCCGCGATCATCACGCGCGCGCCTTCTTCGGCAAACAGCTTCGCGCTCGCCGCCCCGGCGCCCTTCGCGCCGCCGGTGATCAGGATCGACTTCTTCAGGAGACGTTTCATGGTATGAGAAATAGACCAATAAGGGCGGCAAGTCCAGATGGACAGAAGCCGCCCGGGAAGCTGGTCCTAGATGTGATACGTTTCCGTATGTCCGTCGACCGCGATGGCCTGCCCGCTGATCATGCCGGCGGCCGGCGATGCGAGGAACTGGCAGAGGTCGGCGATCTCCTTCGGTTCGGTAAAGCGCTTGATGGATTGGCCGCTGGTATATTCACGCCGGATTTCGTCCGGCGACGTCGAGCGCAGGTTGGCCTCGGCGGCGATGACGCGGTCCATTCGGTCGCCGGAGACCGAACCGGGGCAGATCGCGTTGACGCGGATGTCCCAGTCGCCGAGCTCGATGGCCATGGACTTCGTGAGGCCGATGACCGCCCATTTCGCCGCCGCATAGGGCGTCCGCAATCCGTAGCCGAACAGGCCGGCGGTGGACGACAGGTTGATGATGCTGCCGCCGCGCTTCTCCTTCATGAGGGGGATCGCGCATCGGCTCGTCAGGAACTGGCTGTTCAGGCACACGTCGATACATTTGTACCAGCCGTCGATGGCGATGTCTTCCAGCCGCCCGGTCGGGCCGGCAATGCCGGCATTGTTGATGAGGACGTCGAGGCCGCCTGCCTCGTCCTTCACCGTGGCAAACCATGCCTCGATTTCCTCCGGCGAGGTGACATCGACCCGGCTTGCCCTGATGGCGGGATTTTCCGCCGACATGGTTTCGACCGCCGAGGCATCGGCGTCGGAAACGAAGACACGGTGGCCGGCGGCCGCGAACGCTTCGGCGACCGTGCGGCCGATCCCCGAGGCGGCGGCGGTAATCATGACGGTGAGAGGCGCGGACATTATGCTGCTATCTCCAGAAAGAGGACGATGCGGGCGGCATCGCCGCCGCCCGCATTTTGGGCCGTCTTATACGTTCGTCAGCCAGCATTTGACCGGCGCGAGCGCGTTCATCAGCGGCGCGTTCGGATCGTCGGTCCACCCGCCGACATTCTGGCCGACGGCGTCGATGAAGTTGCTGAACATCGGCACGATGGTACCGCCCTCGTCGCGGATCGTGAGAGCGAGCTTGCGGTAGAGATCGACACGCTTGCCGGCATCGAGTTCGCCGCGGGCGAGGACGACGGTCTTGTCGAACTCCTCGTTCGAGAAGGCGGATTCGTTCCAGGCGGCGCCCGTCGTGTAGATCGTGGAATAGACCATGTCCTGCGTCGGCCGGCCGTTCCAGTACGAGGCGCAGAAGGGCCGCTTGTTCCACACGTCCGACCAGTAGCCGTCGCCGGGGATGCGCTTGATTTCCAGCGGAATGTTCGCCGCGGCGGCACTCTGCTGGAAGATCTGACACGCATCGACCGCGCCGGGGAACGCCACTTCGGAAGTCTCGATCAGGACTGGGCCCTCGTGGCCGGACTTCTTGAAATGGAAGCTCGCCTTGTCCGGATCATAGGCGCGCTGCTCAAGATCGTCGGCGAAGAACGGGTAGAACTTGTTGATCGGCACGTCGTTGCCGAGCGTGCCGTGGCCGAGCAGCACCCGGTCGAGAAGGGACTGACGGTCGATCGCGTATTTCAGGGCGAGGCGCAGGTCGTTGTTGTCGAAGGGCTTGGCGTTCGTGCGCATGACGAGGACATAATGGCCCCGGCTCGGAACCGACTTGACCGCGACGGTCTTCAGGTTCGCCACGAGTTCGGCCACCTTCGGCGCGACACGGTTGATCATGTCAACCTGCCCGGACTGCACGGCGGCGATGCGGGCGGTGTCGTCGTTGATGATCGTCACGTCGAGCGTATTGGCATGGCCACGGCTGTCATCCCAGTAGTCGGCATATTTCTCGAAGACGTAACGCACGCCGGGCTGCTGGCTGACGACCTTGTAGGGGCCGGCGGCGATGCCGTCCGCCGGGTTGGCGCGACCGCCGTCGGGCTGGATGAGAAGGTGATAGTCCGCCATGATATAGGGGAAGTCGGCATTCGGATCGGCGAGCTCCGCGATGAATTCGTTGCCGGAGGCCGTCATCTTCGTGATGCCCGCCATCAGGCCGAGCGCGGCGGAATTGCTCGAGCTGTCGGCATGACGCTTCATCGTCTCGACGACGTCGTTCGCGGTCACGGACTTGCCGTTGTGGAAGGTCACGCCCTCGCGGATCTTGAAGGTCCAGGTCTTGGCATCCTTGGAGGAGCCGAATTCCGTCGCCAGGCGCGGAACGATCTCGCCCTTGGCATCGACTTCGAGCAGCTTCTCCCCGAACTGCGCCATCAATGTATTGGGGCCCTCGCTCGCCGCCAAAGCGGGATCGAGCGTATCCGTCGTCTGGCCGCCGCCAAGGCCGACGCGCATCGTGCCGCCCTTTACCGGCCCTTCGGCGCGCGCGGCACTGGTCAGAAGACCGGAGGCGAGCGCCGAGGCGCCCAGCATTGCGGCGCGGCCCAGAAACGACCGGCGGTCCATCTTTCCGCGGGCGACCAGATTGGCCAGATACTTCAATTCGTCAGACATCGGTTCCTCCTCCCAAGCTGGCCTCCCGGCGTCGGCAGCCCCTTTTCCATCCGGGACGCCGCGGCAGTTTCAGCGCCGGGCCAGCACTGGAGGCTCGCATGTCTGCCGGGCGCGACATGACTATTCTGGACATGATTTTGAGGAATCCGGACATGGCTCGATTCCGGGCCGAGCGGCGGACCCCGGCCAGATCGCGGTGTGCGACCGGTCGGCGAGCAGGGGGCGCCCGCGCAATCAGCGGGATAGGTTATCAAGCCGCGAGAGGGGAATGGGGCGTGACCTGTCCCACAGACGGCAAGGGCTTCGGCGGGATGGGCGCCGGATCCAGCCATTGCTTCCTGAGCGCCCGGCTCTCATGCGGCGACATGCCTTCGAAACTTCGGTACATCTTCGAGAAATGGGAGGCGGAAACGAAGCCGCAGGCGACGGCGATCTCGACGACCGGCATCGTCGTCTGCCGCAGAAGGGACCGTGCGCGCTCGATCCTGAGGCGCATGTAATATTTGCCCGGGCTGCAATCGAATGTGCCGCGGAAATAGCGCTCCATCTGCCGCCGTGAAATCCCGGCCCTGATCGCGACGAGGCTCAGCGCGATCGGATCGGCGATGTTCTCCTCCATGATCCCGACGAGCGTTCGAAGGTTCGGATTGTCGACGCCGAGGGGCAGCATGTAGGGCAGCCGTTGCCGTTCGGAACCGTCGCGGAGGCTGGCGACGATGGCGAGCTGGCAGATCGCGGCCGCCGTGCCCCTGCCTTCCTCGCGTCCGATGATCTCCAGCATCATTTCGAGCGAGGAGGTGCCGCCGGCGCAGGTGTAAATTCCGTCATCGACCGCAAGGATCTGGGCGCTCGGCTGGACGTCGGCAAAGCGCTCGGAAAACGCGGCGAGGTTTTCCCAGTGGATCGTGCATCGGCGCCTGTCGAGCAGGCCGGCCTGGGCGAGCAGGTGCGCGCCGGTGCAGACGGCGCCGAGCGTGATGCGCGCCTTCCGGCATTCGCGCAGCCAGCTCGCAAGGCTCCGGCTGGCGTATCGCTCGACGTTCTGACCGGAGCATATGACGACCATTCGTGCGGCGGCGGCCCGCGTCTGGCCCTTGGCTTCATCGAGCGACAGGTCG
Source organism: Shinella sp. 1A1 (assembly GCF_055379515.1). Lineage (NCBI taxonomy): Bacteria > Pseudomonadati > Pseudomonadota > Alphaproteobacteria > Hyphomicrobiales > Rhizobiaceae > Shinella > Shinella sp. 1A1. The sequence continues at coordinate 1,026,750 of NZ_AP039672.1, read as the reverse complement.
GCGCCGAGCTGGAGACCGCAACTTGCCCGCACGGGCCCGCCGTCGGACGAGACGATCCTCCACGCGTATTTCTCGCGGCCGAGGACCTGATTGGCGAGACGGAGCGTTTCGAGCGCCGTGGTGAAGGCGAGCATGGTGAATTCGGGCGTGATGTAGAAGTAGAAGACGCTCTTCGGCCCGGGAGCGGCGTTCATGGGGCTCTTCCTCCTCAGAGCCCGAGGGCGTGGCGCTGTCGCGCCGCGAAGCCCTGGATCAGGCGGTCGGCCACCAGCGCGAGGATCGCCATCGCGGCGCCCGCCGCGACCCCCAGCCCGACATCACCCTGGCCGAGCGCGAGATAGATCTGCTGGCCGAGGTCGGTGGTGCCGATCAGCGCGGCGATCACCAGCATCGAGAAGGCGTAGAGGATCGTCTGGTTGAGACCGAGCAGGATCGTCGGCGCGGAATAGGGAATCCTGACCTCGCGCATGACCTGCCATTCGTCCGCCCCGGAGGCGACGGCGGCCTCGATCAGCTCCTCCGGCGTGGAGGTGAGGCCATGCTGCGTGTAGCGGATCATCGGGACGATGGCGTAGGCGCAGATGGCGAGGAAGGCGGAAAATTCGCCGATCTGGAAGAACATCAGCACGGGAATGAGGAAGACGAAGAGCGGGATGGTCTGGAGGAAGTCGCAGACCGGGCGCATGACCCGCCAGGCGTTCTCGCTGACGGCGCACAGCAATCCCAGTCCGCCGCCGGCGACCACGCAGACGAGGACCGAGGCCGCGCAGAGATAGAGCGAGAGGAGAGCGGGCTCCCAAAGTCCCATCAGGAGGACGGCCCCCACCATCAGCACGGCGAAGGCGGAGAGCTTCGGCCCGCCGGCAAGCCAGCCGAGGCCGCCGAGTGCGACGAGCACGAAGGGCCAGGGCAGGTTGGCGATCCCGGTGACGAGGATGCCGGTGGCAACCAGCAGCGACAGGCCGGCAAGCGCACGATTGCGCAAGCCCAGCACGACCGCGGCGGCGGCAGCCACGCTGAAGACGGCAATGCTGATGCCGGTGGTCCACTGGAACCCCCAGGTGAAGGGGAGCACGGCCTCGTCGAGGCCGATGCGCAGCGGCAGGAGGACGAAGAACATCGTGGTGTTTTTCAGGCCCTCGAGAACGGCGCCGTTCGCGGCGGTGAAGGCGCCGAGATAGCGGTCGATGACGGCCGTCGTGCCCTTGAACGCCGCAAAGTCGTTCGCGGCGGGAAGCAGCGAGCCCTGAAGGGCGGCAATGACGATGCCGAGCAGGAGGATCGCAGCCGTGACCTTCCACGAGTGCCGCTTGCGATCCCGCGCAAGGGCGCTGCTCATGCGATCGGCGAGGACGGCGAAAATCACGATGACGACGCCGGCGATCAGGCTCTGGCCGAAGGCGGCCTTGCGCATCGTCAGCAGCACTTCCCAGCCGATATCGTTGAAGCCGCCGATGACAGCGGCGATGATGACCATCGACAGCGCGGCCATGATGGTCTGGTTCACGCCCACCATGATCTGCTGGGCGGCCGAGGGGATCTCGACGAGGATGAGTTGCTGGGCGCGCGTCGCGCCGTTCATGATGGCGGCTTCGCGGATATCGGGCTCGACGCGCTGCAAGCCGAGAAGGACGTTGCGCGCCATCGGCGGGGCGGCGTAGATCACCGACGCGATGAGGCCGACCACGGGGCCGAAGCCGAACAGCAGCAGAAGCGGCGTGAGATAGGCGAAGGTTGGGACCGTCTGCATGATGTCGAGCATGGTTTCGACCGCGCGCCGGACCGCGCGGAACTCATAGGCGAACACGCCGATCAGACCGCCGACGATGAGCGCGAGGGGCACCGAGACGAAGACCAGCGCCAGCGTGTTCATGCTGGCGACCCAGTACCCGCTGGCAAGGACGAAGCCGAGGCCGGCCAGCACGAGCGCGACCATGCGTTTGCCGCCGATGTGCCAGCCGAGCGCAGCGAGGACGCCGATCGTCAGGGCATAGGGCGATCCGACGAGAAGCCGGTTCGCGCCGACCATCGGATATTCCAGCAGCTTGGCGACGAAGCGTGCGGCCGGTTTCAGGAACTCGAAGGCTGTCGTCAGGCCGCTGCCGATCCACGCCGTCGCGGGAAGCGTCAGCGCCTGCGGCCAGGTCCTGATCCAGGCCTGACTGGGGGCGAGTAGAAGACAGGCCGCGCCGACGAGCACGCAGAGGAACGCGACGCGCACGCCGGGCGTCAATCCGTTCATGCGCGTCTTCTCGATCTCAATTCTGTTGCTGGCCAAACCCACGGTCCCACTTGCGCTGATCTCGATCATGTCCGTTCCGCCTGCAGCGCGCCGGCCAATTGGCTCGGATGGACGATGCCGGCCATCTTGCCGTCACGGCCCCAGACCGGGACGGGCTGGTAGAGCGCCATGCAGGAGGCGAGCGCGTCATCGATGGTCATGTCCTCCTCGATCTTCGGATCGTCGGGCATCTTTGGCAGCGTTTCGGGCATGTTCATCATCGCGCTGACATGGGAATAGCGGCCCTTCGGCACGTCGCGCGTGAACTCGCGGACATAGTCGTCGGCCGGATTGACGATGATCTCGTCCGGCGTGCCGATCTGGACCACCACGCCATCGCGCATGATGGCGATGCGGTCGGCGAGCTTCAGCGCTTCCGTGATGTCGTGCGTAATGAAGACGGAGGTCTTCTGGAGACCCGCCTGGAGCTTCAGGAATTCGTCCTGGAGCTGCCGACGGATAAGCGGGTCGAGGGCGGAATAGGGTTCGTCCAGGAAGAGCAGGTCGGGATTGACGGCGAGCGCCCGGGCGATGCCGACGCGCTGGCGCTGGCCGCCCGAAAGCTCGCGCGGAAAGGCGTCCTCGCGGCCGGCAAGGCCGACAAGCTCCAGCATCTCCAGCGCGCGCTTGCGCCGGTCCGGCCGGTTGAGGCCCTGCATCTTCAGCGGAAAGCCGACATTCTCCGCCACGGTCATGTGCGGGAAGAGGCCGAAATGCTGGAAGACCATGCCGAGCTTGTTCCGCCTGAGCTCGATCAGCCGCTGCTTGCCGGCCGTCAGGATGTCCTCTCCATGGATGAGGATCGAGCCGGCGGTTCCCTCGGCAAGGCGGGAGATCGTGCGGATCAGCGTGGACTTGCCCGAACCGGACAAGCCCATGATGACGAAGACCTCGCCTTCGCGGACGTCGAAGGTGACGTCCTGCACGGCGGGCACGAGACCGCGTTCGCGCAGCAATGCGGCCGCTGCCCGCGCGTCGTTCCCGGTTTCCGCAAGCGCCCGTTTCAGTTGCTGGCGCGCATCCGCGCCATAGACCTGCCAGACCCCCTTGCAGGAGATGGCGGCATGGGGTGAGGGCTGGGACATGGACGCCTCCTCACTTCGTCGCGGCGTCGACGATCGGCTTCCATGTATCGGTATTGGCGCTCAGCCACTCGGCAGTGACGGCTTCGGTCGGCTTGCCGTCTACATCGACCGCGCCCATCAGCGGCTGCTGCTGCTCGGTGGTGAGGGTGAAGTTCTTGATGATCTCGTAGGCGGCCGGCCACTTGTCCTTCAGGCCCGGCCAGGCGGCCTTGAAGACGCGCGTCGGGATGAAGTCGCAGTCGCCGGTCACGTCCTTGTTCGGACCGTAGGCCGGATCGTCGTAGCATTCCTGCGTGCCCTTCGGCAGTTCGACGAATTTCAGGTCGAAGGCCGCGATTGCCCAGTGCGGCTGCCAGAACACGGCGATGAGCGGCGTCTTGCGCTCGACCGAGGCGCGGAACTCGGCGACCAACGCGCCTTCCGAGCCGGCGGGAAGCGCCTTGAAGGGGAGGCCGAGCGTCTTGATGCGGTCGGCGCCGGGCGTGCCCCATTCGCCGGGATAATCGACGAGGCGTCCGTTCGGCAGGGTTTCGGCGGTGGCGAAGGCGGCCGCGCAATCCTTCAGCGCCTCCCAGGCCGGCAGGCCGGGACAAAGCTCGGCGACATGCGGCGGATAGACGAAGCCTTCGCGCGCGACGAGGCCGAGCTCGCCGAGATCCTCGACCTTGCCCGCCTTGTTGAGCTGGCGATACTGGTCGGTGACGTTGGAGCCCCACACTTCCATCGCGGCATCGAGCTGGCCCTCGGAAACGGCCTGCCACATGTTCTGGTATCCGGCGGTCACATATTCGACCTTGTAGCCTGCCGTTTCCAACATGTGGCCGGCGATGCGGGTGGTGATCTGCTGGCCCGTCCATTCGTTGATGGCGAGCTTGATCGGCTCGTCCTTGGCGCCGAGTTCGGCGGCATGGAGCACGGTTGCGGATAGTGCCGCGAGGCAGGTCGAGATGCCGAGCTTGTAGATATTTCGCATTGTCACTCTCCCGGTTTTTTAGTTCCCGATGAAAGTGTTGCACAAAGCGAAGGCGTGTTTTAACTAATTACGCCATCGATTTTACATATTTGGACGGCCTGCCGATGGACCAACCTGCGATCCAGATCCACATCCTCGTCACGCCGAATTTCAATCTGGCAGCGACGACGGCTTTCATCGATCCGTTCCGCGCCGCGAACTATCTCGAAGGCGTCACCCGCTTCCGCTGGATGCTGGCGTCCGCGCCGGGCGGTCCCTGCCAGGCGAGCAACGGTCTCGTGGTGGAAACGCACAAGCTCGCCAATATCCAGAACGACCCGTCCGACATCGTCGTGATGTCGGCAAGCTGGACGCCGGAGACCGGCAAGACGCCCCAGCTTCTCGCGGCGCTCCGCAAATGGGCCCGCGCGGGCAGCATCGTCGGCGCGCTCGATACCGGTGCCTTCATCGTGGCCGATGCCGGGCTGCTGCGCGGCCATCGGGCGACCGTGCATTACGAGCATATCGACGCGTTCAAGGAACTGCATGGCGATGTCGATGTCTCCGAGGATATCTTCGTCCGCGACGAGAAGCGTTTCACCTGTTCGGGCGGTATCGCCTCTTCGGATATCGCGCTGCACATCATCCGGGCGATTTCCGGCGATGCGCTCGCCAATGCCTCGGCCCGCTATATCTTCCATCCGTCCCTGCGCCCGGCGGGAACGTCGCAGAACCCGGCGAGCTCGGAGCCGCTCGGCACGCATGTGCCCAACACGATCCGGCAGGCGATCATCGTCATGGAGCAGCATCTCGAAAATGCGCTCTCGATCCCGGAGATCGCGGACGAGGTGGAAATATCCCATCGCCAGCTCAACCGGCTGTTCATGCGCTATGTCGGGAAATCGCCGGCCATCTACTATCGCGACATCCGGCTGGATCGCGCCCGCGGCCTCGTCACCCAGACGGACATGCCCATGTCGGAGATCGCGATCGCGTCGGGATTTGCGAGCCAGGTGCATTTCAGCCGCGCCTACCGGGAGCGTTTCGGCCTGTCGCCGCGCACGGACCGGGTCGACGGCCGCATTCCCTTCGAGTTCCGCGCATGGCCCATGCATCGTAAATCCGGCAGCAATTGATGGCGGCGAAAAAAGCTAAATCGATGGCGTACCGCGCATAGAAAGGGGTTCTGGTTGGCGGGAAGCTAGGTCATCGTGAAGGGCAACAGCACGTTGCCCCGGACCTGGGAGACGCCGCCATGACATTGCTTCCGTCGAAGGACGAGTTCGCTGCCATCCAGAAGGGCTATTCGCCGAACGCCTCGCGTTCGCTGTCGTTGAACGCCGCCGCCTATACCGATCCGCGCTGGTACTCGGTCGATCTGCAGGAGATCATCGCCAGGACGTGGCAGTGGGTCTGTCATGTCGAGAAGGTTCGTGAGCCCGGCTCCTACGTGACCGTCGAGATCGCAGGCCAGCCGATCGCCGTGGTTCGCGACCGTGAAGGCGTGCTGCGGGCCTTCTACAATGTGTGCAAGCACCGCGCCCATGCGCTTCTCGAGGGCGAAGGCCGGTCCACCCGCATCATGTGTCCGTATCATGCCTGGGTCTATCGCCTGGACGGCCAGCTCGTGCGCGCCCCGCATACGGAGACGCTGGAGGAGTTCGATACCAAGGACATCTGTCTCGACCAGGTGCAGGTCGAGGAGTTCTGCGGCTTCATCTATGTCAATCTCGATCCGAACGCGTCGTCGCTGAAGTCGCAGACCGGCGATCTCGAAACCGAGATTCGTCACTGGGCGCCCGATATCGACAAGCTCACCTTCGCGCGGCGCCTGACCTATGACATCAAGTCGAACTGGAAGAACGTCGTCGACAACTTCCTCGAATGCTACCATTGCCCGACGGCGCACAAGGATTTCTGCACGCTCGTCGACATGGACACCTACAAGGTGACGACGCACGGCATCTATTCCAGCCATATGGCGGATGCCGGCAAGAATGCCAACAGCGCCTATGACGTCTCGAACGCCACCGTCACCACCCATGCCGTCTGGTGGCTGTGGCCGAATACCTGCATCATGCGCTACCCCGGCCGTTCCTCGATGATCATCCTCAACATCATCCCGGCCGGCCCCAACCGCACGCTCGAGACCTACGACTTCTTCCTTGAGGACACCGAGCCGAACGAGATGGAACTCCAGACCATCAAGTATCTCGACGAGGTGCTGCAGGTCGAGGACATCAAGATCGTCGAGAGTGTCCAGAAGGGCATGAGCACGCCCGCCTTCACGCAGGGCCGCATCGTCAACGATCCCGATGGATCGGGCCAGTCCGAACATGCCGTGCATCACTTCCACGGCCTCGTCCTCGACGCCTATGCGAAAACCGCGGCGTAAGCCGGACGATGATGGAGGACATGACGATGGGTGGACGTCTTGAAGGAAAGGTCGCGTTCGTGACGGGCGGGCGCGGCGGCATAGGCCGGGCGATATGCGCCCGGTTCGTCCGGGAGGGTGCGACGGTCTACGCCGCGGACCTTTCCGATGCCGGCAGCATGGGCGCGGCGCTCGCCAATAACGGCAGTTTCGTCCGGCTCGACGTAACGTCCGAGGAGGAGGCCATCGCCGCGATGGCGGAAGTGGAGCGGACGTCCGGCAAGCTCGATATTCTCGTCAACGCGGCCGGGATCGAGCTTGAGAAGACGATCGAGCACACGACCCTCGAAGAGTGGAACCGCAGCTTCGCCGTCAATGTGACGGGCACCTTCCTCGCCTCCAAACATGCCCTTCGCCTGCTGCGCAAGGCCGCGGCCGGCGGAACCACCGCGTCGATCATCAATTTCGGCAGCTATGACGGTTTCATCGCCGATCCGGGCCTTGCGGCCTACTGCGCCACCAAGGGCGCCGTGCATGCGCTGACCCGCGCCATGGCCGTCGACCATGGGCCGGAGGGCATCCGCGTCAACGCGATCTGCCCCGGCTATGTCGACACGCCCATGCTGCAAAGCTTCTTCTCCGGCGCCGGCTCGGGCGGCGGGGGAGGGACGATCGACAGCCTCAAGGAGGCGGTCCGCAACGTCCACCCGATCCGCAACTACGGCACGCCCGACGATATCGCCAATCTCGTGAACTGGCTGGCGAGCGACGAGGCCCGCTACGCGACCGGACAACTATGGGTGCTGGACGGCGGTCTTTCCGCTCAGGTCCAGCAAATGAGGCTCTGACATGTCGAAATCCGTCATCATCACCTGCGCGCCGACCGGCGGCATCCACACGCCCACCATGTCCGAATATCTGCCGATCACGCCGGCCGAGATCGCGACGGCCAGCATCGAGGCGGCGGAAGCCGGGGCATCGATCATCCATCTCCATGCCCGCGATCCCGAGACCGGCAAGCCAGATCCGCGCCCGGAAACCTTCCAGAAGTTCCTGCCCGTCATCAAGCAGTCCACGGACGCGGTGATCAACATCTCGACCGGCGGCGGCCTCGGCATGACGATGGACCAGCGCCTTCTCGCCGCCACCTCGGCCAGCCCGGAAATGGCGAGCCTCAACATGGGGTCGATGAATTTCGGCATCTTCCCGCTGCTCGGCAAGTACAAGGAATGGAAGCACGACTGGGAGCCGAAATTCCTGGAGATGACGCGGGACTTCATCTTCCCGAACACCTTCGCGACCATCGAATATGCGCTGAAGAATCTCGGCGAAGCGCATGGCACGAAGTTCGAGTTCGAATGCTACGACCTGAGCCATCTCTACAACATCAAATGGTTCATCGATCAGGGCCTGATCAAGCCGCCCTTCTTCGTGCAGATGGTGTTCGGCATCCTCGGCGGCGTCGGGGCGGACCTCGAAAACCTCGTCCACATGCACAAGATCGCCGACCGGCTCTTCGGCCCGGAAAACTACGAATGGTCCGTGCTGGCGGCCGGCCGCCACCAGATGCCTTTCGCCACGCAGAGCGCATTGCTCGGCGGCAACCTGCGTGTCGGTCTCGAGGATAGCCTGTTCATCGGCAAGGGCGAGCTTGCGACCTCGAATGCCCAGCAGGTCCGCCGTATCCGTGAGATCGTCGAAAGGCTCGGCCTGACCGTTGCCACGCCCGCCGAAGCGCGCGAGCGGCTCGGCCTCAAGGGCGGCGACAAGGTGGGGTTCTGATGCAGACGAACCTCTTCATCAACGGCGCCTTTGTCCCCGGCGGCGGCGAGGCGCTTCCCGTTCTCGATCCCGCGACGGGCAGCGAGATTGTCGCCGTCAACGAGGCGACGCCCGGGCAGGTGGATGCCGCGGTGGCCGCCGCATCCGCCGCCTTCGACAGGTTTTCCCGCACGACGCCTGGCGAGCGCGCGAGCCTCCTCCTGAAGATGGCCGACATTCTCGAACGGAACAGCCTTGAACTGGCCGAAATCGAAAGCCTCGATGTCGGCAAGCCGTGGCCGTCAGCCCATGATGACGAGATGCCGCTGACCATCGACACGTTTCGCTTCTTCGCCGGCGCTGCCCGGACGATGACGGGGCCGGTCGCCGGAGAATATGTCTCCGGCCATACCAGCATGATCCGCCGCGAGGCTGTCGGCCCCGTGGCCGCCATCACCCCCTGGAACTATCCGCTGATGATGGCGGCCTGGAAGATCGCCGCGGCCATCGCCGCCGGCTGCACCATCGTCCTCAAGCCTTCGGAAATCACCCCGCTCTCCACGCTGAAAGTGGCGGAACTCTTTGCCGACATCCTTCCAAAGGGGGTCTTCAACGTCGTGCATGGCCGCGGCGCGACCATCGGCGACAGGCTGATGAATGCGCCGCAGATCGAGGCGATCGCCGTGACCGGCTCGCCCGCGACCGGCATGGCGGCAATGCGGGCGGCCTCGCAGCAGATCCGCCACGTCCATCTGGAACTCGGCGGCAAGGCGCCGGTCATCGTGTTCGACGACGCTGACGTGGAGGCGGTTGCGAAGACGATCCGCTATGGCAGCTTCTTCAACGCCGGCCAGGATTGCGCCCAGCCGTGCCGGATCATGGTGCAGGACGGCGTCTACGACGCGCTCGTGGCAGCAACCGCGCGGGAGGTCGGGGAGATACGCATCGGCGCGCAGAAGGCCGAGGGCACGCAGATGGGGCCTGTCGTCTCGGCGATCCAGGCGGACCGCGTCGCCGGCTTCGTCGAGCGCGCCCGCAGGAGCTGCGAGGTCGTCACCGGCGGCGAGCGCGGCGAGGGCCAGGGCTTCTTCTACAAGCCGACCGTGATCGCCAATGTCGACAACGATGCGGAAATCGCCACGAACGAGGTCTTCGGTCCGGTCGTCACGATCTCGCGTTTCTCGGATGCCGACGAGGCGCTCTCCATCGCCAATGCCGGCCGCTATGGACTTGCCTCGTCCGTATGGACCCGCGATGTCGGCCGGGCGATGGATATGACGAGCCGTCTTCGCTACGGCTTCACCTGGGTGAACACCCATGGCGTCGCCACGCCGGAAATGCCCTGGTCCGCCATGAAGGGTTCGGGCACGGGCTGCGACATGTCCATTCATGCGCTGGATGCCTATACGTCGGTCCGCCACGTCATGGTCTCTCACGGGTAGCGGGGCGGGACGATGGCAGAAGCAAACAAGATCGCGATCGTCACGGGTGGAGGCCGGGGCATCGGCCGCGCCATCGTCGAGCGCCTGCGGCGGGACGGAGCAAACGTCGTCACCTGCGGGCGCGGCGAGCGCCCGGCGGATCTTCCGGCGGATATCATCTGGGTGACAGGCGATGTCTCCCGCCCGGAAGATGCAAGTCGCATCGCTGCCACGGCCGCGCAGCACGGCGATATTACCGTGCTCGTGAACAATGCCGGCATCCAGATCGAAAAGACGGTGCCCGAGACGACCGATGCCGAGTGGGACCAACTCGTCGGCATCAATTGCCGGGGCGTCTTCAACATGTGCCGCGCGGTCATCCCGCTGATGGCGGAAGGCGGCGGGGATATCGTCAATCTCGGCTCGATCTCCGGCATGGTCGCCGATCCGTCCATGGCGATCTACAATGCCTCGAAGGGCTTCGTTCACAGCCTCACGCGGTCCATTGCCGTCGATCATGGCCCCAGGGTGCGGTGCAATGCCGTCAGCCCCGGCTGGATCATGACAGAAATGGCGGAAAGCGGTTTCGCCTTGGCAAGCGACCCGGAAAAGGCGCGGGCGGATTCCATCGCCCGCCATCCGGCCCGCCGCTTCGGCAAGCCGGAGGATGTCGCCAATGTCGTCGCCTGGCTGGTTTCCACCGAAAGCGCCTTCGTCACCGGCCACTGCATCACCATCGACGGCGGGCTGACCGCCGCATCACCCCTTCAACCAGGATTATTCTGATGACCGAATTCAAGCAAACCGCAGTACTGGGCGCCGGTGTAATCGGTGCGAGCTGGACGGCACTTTTCCTCGCCTCCGGCCGCGATGTCGCGGTCTACGATAATTCGCCGACCGTCGAGAAGACTGTCCGGGACTATGTCGCCCGCGCCTGGCCGACCCTTGAAGGCCTCGGCCTCGTCAAGGGCGGCAGCCAGGATCGTGTCCGCTTCTGCAAGTCAGCCGCCGAGGCCGTCGAGGGCGCTTCCTTCGTCCAGGAGAACGTGCCCGAGCGCATCGAGATCAAGCACGCTCTCTACCGGGAAATCGAAGCTTCGCTCGGTGCCGATGCCGTGGTCGCGACCTCCGCCTCCGGCCTCACGCTCAGCGAAATGCAGGAGGGCTGGAAGGAGCCCGGCCGCTTCGTCCTCGGCCATCCCTTCAATCCGCCGCACCTCATCCCGCTGGTCGAGATCATGGGTAACGAGCGGACGGCGGAGGGTGTCGTCGAGGCGGCGGAGCGCTTCTACGGGGCGGTGGGCAAGGTTACCATCCGCGTCAACCGCGAGGTCCCCGGCCACGTGGCGAACCGCCTTCAGGCGGCTGTCTGGCGCGAGGCCATCCATCTCGTCAAATCCGGTGTCGCCAGCGTCGAGGATGTCGACAAGGCGATGTGGGCAGGGCCGGGCCTGCGCTGGGCGGCCATGGGGCCGACCATGCTCTTCCATCTCGGCGCCGGGGAGGGTGGCCTTGCCGCCTTCTGTGAACGCTACACCGACAGCTTTAATCGCTGGTGGGACGATCTCGGCGTCCTTCATCTCGACCCCGCGATCGCCGAGACGCTGGTCGCCGGCGTCACCGAGGAAGCCAATGGCCAGACGCCGGCGGATCTCTCCGCCCGACGCGACGCCTTGATCGCCAGCATCCAGAAGGCGATGGCGCCGCTTCGCGCGAACTAAAACAGAAAGAGGTGCCCCATGCGTGACGAGCCGATCGATCCTTGCGCCCGCATCGTGGTGATCGGGGCGGGGCAGGCGGGCTTTACCGCCTGCGCCAAGCTGTGCGACCTGGGGCATCAGGGGCCGATCACCCTGATCGGCGAGGAAGCGCATCCGCCTTATCAGCGGCCGCCCTTGTCGAAGGGCTACCTCCTTGGCGAGATCACCGAGGACCGCCTCTATTTCCGCCCGCCGAGCTTCTATGAGGAACGGTCCATCGACCTCCGGCTCTCGGCAACGGCCTCGGCCATCGACCGCGACCGGAAAGTCGTTGCGCTCGCCGATGGCGCCACCGTCCCTTACGACCGCCTCATCCTGACCACCGGTGCGCGCCCGAGGACGTTGCCAGCGGAGATCGGGGGCGATCTCGATGGCGTCTTCTGCGTCCGCAATCTCGCCGACATCAACGCCATGGCGGAGCATTTCCGTCAGGACCAGCGTGTGCTTATCGTCGGGGGCGGTTATATCGGTCTCGAAGCGGCGGCCGTCTCCGCCAAGCTGGGCTTGAAGGTGACGGTGATCGAAGCTGCACCGCGCATCCTCCAGCGCGTCGCGTGTCCGGAAACCGCAGCCTATTTTCGAGACCTGCACGACCGGAAAGGCGTCACGCTGCTGGAGGGCGCGGCGCTCGAGACGCTGCAGGGCGAGGAGGGGCATGTCCGCTCCGCACGGCTTGCCGACGGCTCGGTCATCCCGGTCGATTTCGTCATTGCCGGCGTGGGCGTGGTCCCGAATGTCGAACTGGCCCACGCCGCTGGCCTTTCCATCGACAACGGCATTGCCGTGGACGAGAACTGCCGGACCTCCGACCCGCAGATCTACGCGGCCGGCGATTGCGCTTCGTTCCCCTGGCGGTCCGGCCGGATTCGTCTGGAAAGTGTCGGCAACGCCATCGAGCAGGCGGAGGCCGTGGCGCGGTCCCTGACGGGAACGCCCAGCCGGTATGATGCAAAGCCGTGGTTCTGGTCCGACCAGTATGAGGTGAAGCTGCAGATCGCGGGGCTTTCGGCCGGCTACGATACCGTGACGACGCGCGCCGGTGCGGCGGGCGGCGTGTCCTATTGGTATTATCGCGGCGAGGAGTTGCTTGCGGTCGATGCGATGAACGATCCGCGGGTCTACATGGTCGCCAAGAGGTTGATCGAAGCCGGCAAGTCGCCTTCCGCCGATATCGTCGGCGACCCCGCGACCGACCTCAAGGCTTTGCTTCAATAGTCCCGTGGCCTGCGGCCACTCACGTCAGTAGTCGGCAACCAATCTTCGAGTGTTTCCATGCCCAGAATATCGATCGTCGCAAAGGATGGCACCGTATTCGAAATCCAGGCCGAGTCCCGAACGAGTGTCATGGAGAATGCCGTGCGCAACTCCGTGCCGGGTATCGAGGCCGAATGCGGTGGGGCATGCGCCTGCGCGACCTGTCACGTCTATGTCGATGACGCCTGGCAGGAAAAGGTCGGTCCGCCCGGTCCTATGGAGGCGGACATGCTCGACTTCGCCTATGACGTCCGCCCGAGCTCGCGGCTCTCCTGCCAGATCAGGATCGCCGACGCACTCGACGGTTTGGTCGTCTACGTGCCGGAGCGCCAGTCCTGACGATGGCGCCGCCGGAGCGGCCTGTCGCGCGAGACCCAAGATGACAAAGATTTAAGCTGTGCCGCCGCCGGTCCTATGGCAAAAAGGACGACTAGGGATTGCCGGTAGCCGCCCATGAAGATCATTCTCGCAGAAGACGACAGCAAGACCTCCGATTTCCTGCGCAAGGGGCTGTCACAGGCAGGATATTCCGTTGAATGCTACGCGGACGGCCGCGACGCCCTGAGCCATTGTCTCTATAACGAGGTCGATCTCGTTGTCATGGACCGCATGATGCCCGGCATGGACGGCATGGCGGTGCTGAAGGCGTTGCGCGCGGCCGGCAAGACGATGCCGGTCCTGTTCCTGACCTCCATGTTCGATGTCGGCGACAAGGTGGAGGGCCTGATGTCCGGCGCGGATGACTACCTCACCAAGCCGTTCCACTTTTCGGAACTTCTCGCGCGCATCGTGGTCCTTGCCCGCCGTCCGACGGCGGCGGCGGGGGCGGCGCTTGTGCTGACGGTTCATGATCTCGAACTCGACCTTCTCTCGCGCACGGCCCGGCGCGGCGATACGAGCATTGACCTGCAGCCGAAGGAGTTTGCTCTTCTGGAGGCGCTCATGCGCAATGCCGGCCGCATGATCACCAAGACCATGCTGCTCGAGAAGGTCTGGGATTTCAGCTTCGACCCGCAGACCTCCGTGGTGGAGACGCATATGAGCAGGTTGCGCGCCAAGATCGACAAGCCCTTCGCGGTCGCCCTGATCCACACGATGCGCAATGTCGGCTATTGCATCCATGCGCCGCGGTAACATCCTCTCGGGCGGCGCCTTCACGGCCGCCTTGCTCTCGCTCGGCGCCTTCATGGCCGTGCTGCTGGCGCTCGGTGCTATCCTCTATATCGTGCTCAGCGGCGCCATGGAGCGCGACGTGGACAACCAGCTCTTGGAGGAGGAGCAGCTCTTCCTGCAGATATATGACCGATACGGCCAGCAGGCGCTTGTCGACGCCATTGGCCAGATGGAGACGCCCGCGGTGGCCGGTCGCCGGGTGGCTGGACTGTTCGATGCAGACGGGCGGCGGCTCGCCGGCAATCTCGATACCCTGCCCCTTTCCGAAGGCTGGATGACGCTCGAATTCAACCAGCTCCTGCCGCGCCCGAACGGGCTCTATCGTCTTCATGCCAGCAGTACCACTCCGCTTGACGGGGCGGCGACACTCGTCGTCGGATACAATATCCGGGTACTGCAACGGACGGAGTGGCAACTGCTCTATTCGCTGCTGCTCGCCGGCGCCGCAGTGACGATTGCATCGATAGCGGCGGGCTATGCGGTAAGCCGACGGATGTTCGGCAAGCTGGAGGCGATGTCGGAGACGCTTGAAGCCGTGTCGCGCGGGGATATGGCGGTACGTATCCCCGTGTCGTCCTTGAATGACCAGATCGACAGGATCGCGCAGCGCATCAACGCGCATATCGATCGGCTTGCGGTGTTGTCCGACATTACCAGGAACACGGTCAACACGATCGCCCACGACCTGCGCTCGCCGCTCGGCCGGATCTCCCTGGAGGTGCAGCAGGCCATGGCCGAGACGACCGGCGATGCCGGGCTGCAGGAGAGAATGGAGAGCGTCCTTGCGGAACTGGAGGGCGTCACGGGCGCGTTCGATGCGATCATGCGCATTTCCCGCATTCGGGCTTCGGCGGGTGAGGCGGACTTTTCGGTGGTGTTCGTCGCGGAACTGCTGGCCGAGATGCAGGAGACCTTCACGCCGCTGCTGGAGGACATGGAGCAGAAGCTGGTCTGCGATCCCGACGTTTTCCGGGGGCTTGCCGTTTTCGGCGATGCCCCCATGCTGCGGCAGGCTCTCGCCAATCTCGTCCAGAATGCCGGCCGGCATTGCCCGCCGGGCACCACCGTCACCCTGGATGCGGCGGAGGACGGGGAGGGGGCGGTGGTGCTGCGGGTCTGCGACGACGGGCCGGGCATTCCCGCCGACCGGCGCAGCGACGTGCTCCTGCCCTTCCACCGGGTCGAAGGCGGCCAGCCGGTGCCGGGATCCGGGCTCGGGCTTGCGCTCGTCAGCGCTGTCGCCGTCCGGCATGACGCGTCACTCGTCCTTTCGGACAATGGTCCCGGCCTTGCGGTTTCGATCCGGTTCCCGCCCCGGGCGAAAATCAATATTCTGTAAGCTTCGCGCCAGCCCCACGCGAACATGCGGGTCTATTCTGCCTCATGCCGGCGCCGCCCGGAAAGCGGCCGGAGAAAGAGTGCGCCATGCCCCTTCATCTCCATACCGCGATCACCGCGCTTTCGATCGTCCTTCTCAGCGTGGATGCGCTCGCGCCTGCGCATGCCGCCCCGGTTCGAGCCGCTGCCAGGGACAGCGCCGGCCTGATCCGGCCCATCGATGAAGCCTACCGGGCCGTGCGGGAAATCCGCGAAGCGCGTCAGGCCATCTTCGATGGCGCGCCCGATAAGGCGATAGCCCTCGTCAGCGAAGCGAAGACCGACATGCAGGTCGTGCAGCGCCACGCGACGGATCTCGCCGTGCCGGTCGGAAAGCGGGCGAAAGAAGGAGACGCCTACATCCCCCTCGATGTTCTGCTCGTATTGTCGAAAGGCTTCAAGCCGACGGACGAGACGCGGGCGTCGGTCGATAAGGCCAATGTGTATATTGCAAAAGGTGAATACAGACTGGCGATCACGGTTCTGAAAGCTGCGGATATCGGCATTACGGTCTCGGCGACGCTTGTCCCGGCAAATGCCAGCCTGCGGTCTGTCGAGGCAGCTGCGCGGCTGCTCGATGTGCGGAAGTACTACGAGGCTAGCCAGGCGCTGAAAGCCGTGGAAGATTCCGTCGTCGTCGAGGCCTATGACACCGACGGGATTCCGGTCCGCGAACAATAGGCCGGACACAATCAAGATCGCATGGCGACGGCCGGGAACGGAATTCCCGGCCGTTGGCGTTAGCGGGCGGGACTTGGGGCGGCAGAAACTTACACGGATGTAAAGTTCGCGCAGAGCTCATGCAAATTCGGCGCCGCATGATCTACTCACGGTCACGATGAAGATTCATACCGGATCTGGAGACCGCATGGAGATCACTATGAACCGCTTTGCATCCGCAGTTGGCATTTCGCTCATCGCTCTCTCATCCCTGGCCGGCGTCGCTCGTGCTGAAATGTGGCCCGGCGCGGATATCCAGCAGTCGCATCTCGACAGTGCCGTCAAGGCGCTGAAGGGAAAGAACTTCACCGTCGTTGACATCAGCACCCTCGACAACGGCGACCCGATGGCCAATCCGGACAGCTATGCAGCCAATACCAAGTCGCTGCAGAAGGCTATCGCCGGCAACAAGGCGCTCACGGAGGCGCTGAAGGCACAGGATGTCGAGTTGCGCAACGTGGTTGCTGTCGATGAAGCGGCCGATGGCGGCTTTACATTCTACGTCCGTTAGACGGGCGACCAACCCTGCACGTTAGGACATCGAAGGGGAGGCGGCCCGACCGGCTCCCCATCCGCTTCTGCGGCGGCCTGCGATCAGCGCCGATACATCGACCGCTCAGTTGTCCATCTCCGAGCAGGCAGATGACATCATGGAGCAATGTCACCTTCAGTCAGCTCTCCCGGCAGGCAAGCGCGTTGGAAGCTGCGGGCGGTATCGTCTTCGGCATCCGCCCGGAGCATGTGGAAATCGATCCCGCCGGCATTCCGGCCCATGTCCTTCTCGTAGCTGACGGGGTCGGAAACGGTATTGTCGCGGGAGATCGCCGAGGATCGTATCCTCGCCAGCATGCGCGAGCGAACGAATGCCGATATCGGATCGACAGTTCGTGTCTCCTTCCGGAAGGCGGCGTGGCATGTCTTCGATGCGAGCGGGATGCGGCTTGGATAGGGTGTCGGCACGCGTTCCCTATCCTTTGCGATTCCGCGAATCCGGTCAGGCGCCTTCGCGCTTCGTCCGCTCGGCGCTGGCCTTCGCTCTTTCGAGATGGCCTTTCATCAGATCGGCCGCGCGCGCGCGGTCACCCTCCTGGAGCGCGGTGATGATGCGCAGGTGCTCCTGGCACCATTCACGCACGCGCCGCCCATTGGTGTAGCTGGCGAATTCCAGCAGGCGGCGAAGGCGGTTCTGGTGCTGGATGGACTGGAGCAGGAACGTGTTGCCGGAACATTCCGCGATGGTCTCGTGGAAGCTGGCGTCGAGCTCGAAGAGCTGGCGCGCCGGCAGGCTGTTGAAATCCGGCCGGGCGAGGAGGTTCAAATGCTCCAGGCGGATATGTTCGAGCGCGGCCGGATGGGCCCGGAAACTCTCCATCAATATGCCTGACGGCTCGATGACGCAGCGGAATTCATAGCTGGCGTCCAGCGCGAATTTGTTGTCGAGGGTCGGCTGGAAGGTCCAGTTGCGCCCCGGGCCGCGCGTGATCAGCCCGTCGGCCATCAGGGCCGAGAGCGTCTTCTGCAGGACATTGCGCTCGACCCCGTAGCGGCGGGAGATTTCCGCCTGTCCTACCGTCTCGCCAAGCTGGTGCGTCAGCCTGTCCTCGACGATGCGGGCATAGAGATCCTGTTGCGGCGAACTGGGGACCTCCACCTCCGTCCGGCCGAGCGCCTCGGCGCCGATCTTCATGAAGAAGCCCTTGTTCTTGCGGGCTTCCACCACGCCTCTTTCCGCCAGTAGCATCAATGCCGCGCGGATCGGCGTGCGGGAGACCTGCAGCACGTCGGCAAGCTGCTGCTCGCGCAGGTGATAATCCACCTGAAAACGCGAGGCGCGCGCCAATTCGACGATGCGATTTGCGAGGAGGTAGCGGTTTTGACGGGGATTTTTGTCCATAGCCCGAAAGAAAATTGTACTGTTACTTGCCTATCATACAGGCAGCTTGTGTGTTTTTCAAACTTCTCGTTGCGGCTTCTGCACGATTTTGCACCGTAAAATAGGTGCGGAACCGCGGATATTGAGGAAATTGCGCTTCGCAAACACGCCTTGTCGGCAAATTTCGCGAGTGCTCTCCATCGCAATATGGGTTGACGGGGTGCCGGTCAAATTGTACAAGTTGATAAATTAAAAACAATAAGGCTCCATCAAGGAGCACGGTCTGCAAATTCGAATTCTGCAAACACGAATGGGGAACTCCGCATGAACCGTCTTCTTCGCATTCTTCTTCTCGCAGCAGCGCCGCTTGCCGTTTGCGGCGCTGCTGCCGCCGCCCAGTCCCTCGACGGCGTCAAGCTCGTCGAAGCGGGCAAGCTGACCTATGGCGTGGCGGCCAGCTTCGCGCCGTTCGAATATGTCAGCGAGGGCAAGCTCACCGGCTTCGATATCGATTTCCTTCAGGCGCTCGCCGAAAAGCTCAAGGTCGAGCCGGCGGCGATGAACATGGAGTTCAAGGGCCTTATCCCGGCGCTTCAGGGCGGGCGCATCGATATCATCAACTCCGCCATGTACATCAATCCGACCCGCGCCGAGCAGGTCGATTTCGTGCCCTACCTCGAGATCGGCAACAACGTCATGGTCCAGACCGGTAATCCCAAGGGGATCACCGGGCGGGACGACACGATCTGCGGCAAGACCGTCGCCGTGACGCTCGGCGGCATTTCGGAAAGCCAGGCGCGTGCCGATAACGAGCGCTGCCAGGCCAAGGGTCTCGGCGAGGTGAAGGTGCTGACGCTGCCCACCGCGCAGGACAGTGCGCTTTCCCTGAGCCAGGGCCGGGCCGACGCGAACTACGAGAGCACGCCGGGCGCGGTGATGGCGCTGGAGAAGATGCCGGGCGTCTTCGAGATCGCCGGCGAGCCCTTCGAGATGGATACCCAGATCGGCATCGCGACGCCGAAGGGCGCGACCGAGCTGCAGGCCGCGCTTGCGGCGGCCATCAAGGCCATGGCCGAGGACGGCTCCTATGACAAGCTGATCGCCAAGTGGAAGCTGCCGCCTTCGGTTTCGCTGTTCGACTGAGCCTCGCTGACCGGAGGCGCCAGGCGCCTCCGGTCCCCTCGCGCCGATACTCCATGCGGTCTCCGCTCCGCTTTAAAAACAGGGAAAGCTGACTGATGTCACTTGATCTGGTCTTCCAGTATCTACTCTCGCCCACCTTCTTCCACGGTGCGGCCATGACCCTGCTGATCACGGTCAGCTCTCTCGTCTTCGGCCTGCTGGCCGGCTTTGTGCTCGCGCTCGTCAATCAGGTGAAGTTCCTGCCTGTCCGGCTGATCGCGGTGTTCTATCTCTGGCTGTTTCGCGGCACGCCGGTCCTCTTCCAGATCATCTTCATCTACAATGTCCTGCCGACCTTCGGCATCCGCCTGACCGCTTTCGCTTCCGGTGTCATCGCGCTGTCGCTCAACGAAGGCGCCTACATGGCCGAGATCATCCGTTCGGGCCTTCAGGCGATCAAGAGCGGGCAGCGCACGGCAGGCATGGCGCTCGGCATGACCAAGCTGATGGTGATGCGCTATGTCGTCCTGCCCCAGGCCGCGCGCATCATGCTGCCGCCGATCGGCAACCAGACCATCGGCATGCTCAAGACATCGGCCCTCGTCTCGGTCATCGCCGTGGAGGAGCTGCTGCTGGTGGCCAACCAGACCGCATCGGCAACCTTCCGCTACTTCGAGGCGCTGAGCGCGGCCGGCATCTACTATCTCGCACTGACGACCATCTTCATGGCCGGCCAGTACTGGATGGAACGCTCGCTCGAACCCAAGCGCAGCCGCGCGCCGAAGCGCTCCGTCCTTTCCATCCTGCTGCAGCCTGCTGCCGAGAATAATTGAGGCCATCCGATGACCGGTTCCGCTTTCCTCGAAGTCAACGGCGTCAACAAGTATTTCGGCTCCCTGCATGTCCTGAAGGACTGCTCCTTTTCCGTGACCAAGGGCCAGACCGTGGTCCTGATCGGCCCCTCCGGCTCAGGCAAGTCCACGCTGCTGCGCTGCCTCAACCTCCTGGAGCCGCCGAGCGCAGGATCGATCGCCTTCGAAGGCCGGGAGATCACCGGCGACCTGCGCAACGCCCACAAGCTGCGCGCGCAGATCGGCATGGTGTTCCAGAACTTCGAGCTGTTCCAGCACCTCAACGCGGTGGAGAACATCATGCTGGCACCGATGAAGGTGCTCGGCTACTCGCGCCTCGACGCCCATGACCTGGCGGTCGACCTGCTGCACAAGGTCCACATTCCCGACCGCGCCGATCACCTGCCGGACGAATTGTCCGGTGGCCAGCAGCAGCGCGTGGCCATCGCCCGCGCGCTGGCGATGAAACCCAAGCTGATGCTCTATGACGAGCCCACCTCGGCGCTCGATCCGGAAATGATCCGCGAGGTGCTCGACGTCATGACCGAGCTTTCCGCCGATGGGATGACCTCGGTCTGCGTCACGCACGAAATGGGCTTCGCGCGCCGTGCGGCCGACCGGATCATCTTCATGGAGCGGGGCTCGATCATCGAGAACGCCACGAGCGAGGTGTTCTTCAGCGGTGAGGCCAGCGACCGCGCCAAGCAGTTCCTCAACCAGATCCTGCACTGAACTCCGTGCCTTTTCAGGGAAGTCCGATATGAACATCCGCCCCGATGCCGCTCGCATGAAGCGCGAGCTGGGTGAACTCGTCGCCATCAACTCCGAAAACCCGCCGGGCGGGGAGGGCGCGGTGGCGCAGTGGGCCCGCGAACGGCTCGCATCGCTCGGCTTCGAGGTGAAGCTGATCGAATATGCCCCCGCGCGCTTCAATGTCGAGGCGCGGCTGGTCAACGGGCCGGGCCCCGTCTTCGCGTTCAACACCCATATGGATACGGTGCCGGCGGGCGACGGCTGGACCTCCGATGCCTTCACCCTCACCGAGCGCGACGGCCGGCTTTACGGCCGGGGAAGCTGCGATTGCAAGGGGCCGCTGGCCGCCATGATCGAGGCGGCGCGCATGCTGGTCGCCGAGCGGCAGGCATGGTCCGGCACGCTGATGGTGGTCTTCACCGGCGACGAGGAGGTGGCGAGCGCCGGCGCACGCCACTATGCGGCGTCGCGGCCGGAGATCGATGCCGTCGTGGTCGGGGAGCCGACCGGCAATGCGTGCTTTTCTGCGCACAAGGGGTCCTTCCGGCCCGTCGTGCGGATAACCGGCAAGGCGGCGCATTCCGGCAGCCCGCATCTTGGCGACAACGCCATCTTCCGCGCCGGCCAGCTCATGCCGCTGCTGGCCGCGTTCCATGACGATGTCCTGGCGCAGCGCAGCCATCCGCTCGTCGGCAATCCGAGCCTGACGGTGACGCGCATCAAGGGCGGGCATGCCGACAACGTCATCCCGGCCGAATGCGAGCTGCTGCTCGACCGCCGCCTGATCCCCGGCGAGACGGATGCGAGCGCCGAGGCGGAAATCCGCGCGCTGCTGGCGGATGCGGAAAGGACGCACGGCATCCGCGCCGAGATCGTCGGCTATCACGCGACCACGGGCGGGGCGACCGACACGCCGGAAACCGCGCCCGTCGTGCAGGCCGCCGTCGCCGCCTGCCGGGCGGCGGGCGTTGCCGAAGCCGGCCCGTTCGGCTTCCAGGGGGCATGCGACCTCGTGCATTTCATCGAGGCGGGCGCCGAGGGCGTGGTGATCGGCGCCGGCGACATTCGCGTTGCCCATCGTCCCGATGAATTCGTGCCGGCGGACGAGTTCGTCGCGAGCGCCGCGATCTATGCCGACATCGCGCGGCGCATCCTGGCGGCGTGACGATGCGGATCCATCTCTACCGTTCGCTGCTGACCTATGCGGGCCTGACGGTGCACACCGCCAGTTCCGGGCCTGTGCCCGGTCTCGACACGCTTTACCTCGAACTCGATGACGGGCGGCATTGCGGGATCGGCGAGGTGCGCATCAACTGCACCTATCTGAATGGCTACGAGCCGGAGGATCTGCTGCGGCGCACCCGCGCGGCAATTGGCGGCTTCGATTGGCAGGCACCGCCGGATGCGGTTCGTGCCGCCGTTGCCGCAAGCCCGTTACCGGCGCCGGTGCGCATGCTGTTCGACATCGCGCTCTGGGACCTCGATGCCCGGCGCGCCGGACTGCCGCTCGCGCATCTTCTGGCCGGCGAGGCACGGACGCTTTCGCATGCCACGAACCAGACGCTCTTTTTATCGACCGACGAGGCGTTCGATCGGCAGGTGGCGCTTTACCTCTCGCGCGGTTTTCGCGACCTGAAGCTGCGGGTCGGCCAGGATATCGAGGCCGATTGCGCCCGCCACGCGCGCATCCGCGCCGCCCATGGCGAAACGGTCAAGCTTGCCGCCGACGCGAATGGCGCATGGACGGCGGCGGAGGCGCCGGAGCGGCTTGCGGCGCTTTCGCGCTTCGGGCTCGCCTATGTCGAGCAGCCGATCGCGGCCGGCGACTGGGATGCGATGACGCGGCTTGCCGCCGGTGCGCCCATGCCGGTGATGCTGGACGAGAGCCTTGCCTCCAGCGCTGATGTCGAGACGCTGGTGGCGCGCGCGCCGTCGGCGGCCGGCCGGCTTCAGGGGCACCTCAAGCTGATCAAGCTCGGCGGGCTGACGCCCGCGCTTGCCGCCGCGCGGTCCCTGGCCGCGGCGGGCATTCCCTTCATGATCGGCCAGATGAACGAGGGCGGGATCGCCACGGCGGCCGCGCTTCACCTCGCCGTAGCGACGCGGCCCCTCCATGCCGAGCTCTACGGCGCGGATGGGCTGGTCAACGATCCGGCCGAAGGCCTGACCTATGCGGACGGCAAGGTCGCTGTCCGCCATGAGCCCGGCCTCGGGCTGAATTTCCGGGCGCCTTCCGCGCCCCTATCCCTGGGAGAATGAGATGGATAGCGCAGGTGTCGTGCTGGGCCAGGAGTCGGCCTTTCCAAGAGACGAATACGAGAAGAGGCAGGCGCGTGCGCGGGCCGGCCTTGCCAAGGCCGGGCTCGATGCCCTGGTCATCACGGGACCGGAGAACATCTTCTATCTGACGGGGCAGCAGACGCCGGGCTATTATACCTTCCAGGCGCTGGTGCTGCCGGCCGAGGGCGATCCTGTCTTCGTCATCCGCCAGCTCGAATATTTCAACTTCATCGCCAACACGTTCATCTCCGACGCCGAGGTCTACCAGGACAGCGAGGATCCGATCGGCTTCCTGATGAAGGTGATCACGCGCAAGGGCCTTTCCGGCAAGCGCGTCGCCATCGACAAGCGCGGCTGGTTCCTGCCGATCGCCGTCTACGAGACCCTCCAGTCGGCCCTCGGCACGGTTCACGACGGCGCCGGCATCGTCGAGGCGCTGCGCGCCGTCAAGTCGCCGCTCGAAGTGGAGAAGCTGGAAAAGGCGGCGTCCTATGTGGATGCCGGCATGCGGGCCGGCCTTGCCGCCGTCCGGGCGGGCGCCTCCGACAACGACCTGGTCGCGTCCATGATGGAGGCCGCCATCCGGGCGGGCTCGGAATATATGGGCATGGAACCGCTCGTCTCGACCGGCCGGCGCACGGGCGTGCCGCACGGGACATGGCGGCGAACGGCCCTTTCGGCGAACGATCCCGCCTTCCTCGAAATGGCCGCGGTGCACGACCGCTACCACGCCGCGCTGATGCGCTCGGCCTGGGTCGGCCCGGTGCCGCAGGAGGCCGAGGACATGATGAAGGTCTGCCAGGACGCGCTCGCCGCGGCGCTGGACGAGATCAGGCCCGGCGTTGCCTGCGAGGTGCCGCACATCGCCTGCCAGAAGGTCATCGATGCCGCCGGCTACACGGACAACTTCCGCAAGCGCCTCGGCTATTCGGTCGGCATTTCGTTCGCGCCGGACTGGGGCGAGGGGGCGATCCTCTCGCTGAATGCCGGCGTCAAGACCGCGCTCCAGCCGGGCATGACATTCCACCTGCCGCCCGCCCTCCGTATCTACGGACGTTTCACCGTGGGGGTCTCGGAAACCATCGTCGTCACGGAAACGGGCTGGCGCCAGCTCGGCACCGTGCCGCGCGCTCTCACCCGCATCGACGCGTAACCAATTGCAAGGAGAATACGAATGAAGGACCGTCAGGAGGCGCAGGCGCGCCTGAAAGGCATCTTCAACATCACCATGACGCCCTTCAACAGGGAGGGTGCGCTCGACAAGGCGGGGCTCGCCCGCAACGTCGAGCGCGTCATCGCCCTCGGCTATGACGGCGTGCTCATCGGCGGCACCTATGGCGAGTTTCCCACCATGACCGTGGCGGAGCGCGCCGAGGTCTTCACGCATGTCATGGACGTGATCGGCGATCGCATTCCGGCAATGCTCTGCTCGGCCGGCTCCGACCCGCGCGACGTCTACGAGCTGACGAAGCTTGCCGGCGATCTCGGCGGCGTGCCGATGGTGACGGCGCCCTACGTCTCGGAGATTACCGACGACCAGATCGTCGACTTCTTCCGCGACGTGGCGCCGCTCTCCAAGACGGGGATCATCATCTACAACGCGCCGGGCATCGGCATCACGCTTTCGCCGGCCCTGATCAGCCGCCTGGCCGACATCGACGGCATGGTCGGCCTGAAGCAGGGCGACCTCAACCCGACGGCGATCGACCGCATCGCGAACGACCTGCGCGGCCGCGTGCGCACCTTCTGCGCCTCGGACCTCGCCTTCCTCGGCCCCGTCATGGCCGGTTTCGACGGCTTTTCGACGACCAACAGCGGCGCGCTGCCGGAACTGATCCTGGCGACCTACCGCGCGCTGGAAGCCGGCGACGCATCGACGGCACGCGACCTGCACGCGCTCTGGTACGACTATCGTGCGCTCGCCCGCGCGCATGGCCAGCCGCAGCTTGTGAAGGCGGCGATGAACCTGCGCGGCTTCGACGGCGGGTCCGTTCGCCTGCCGCTACGCGATATCCCGGCCGCCGTGCAGCCGAAGCTGCGTGCCGTGATGGAAAAGCTCGCCGCGGATTCGCGCACGGGCCTCAAGCTCGCCGCCTGAGATCGCGTCTCGAAAAAAGCCCCCGCCGCGGTCGCGGCGGGGGCTTTCGCATGCCGGTGGTCAGGCAAGCCTGCCGAGGGCTGCGGCCACGCGCGACAGCGCTTCGGCGAGCCTTCCGTCATCGATGGCATAGGCGATGCGCAGGTGCCCGGGCATGCCGAATGCCGAGCCGTGCACCATGCCGACATGAGCCTCCTCCAGAAGATAGCCGGCGACATCGAGGTCCGAAGCCAGGACGGTGCCTGCCGGTGTCCGCCTGCCGAAGAGGCCGGTGCAGTCGGCGAAGACGTAGAAGGCGCCCGGCGTGGGCAGCGCGGAGAGGCCGGATATCGCCGCGATGGCGGAGAGTACCTGTTCACGGCGCGCCAGCAGCGTCCGTTTCCAGCCGTCCAGGAAGGAGAGGTCGCCGTCGAGCGCGGCGATGGTCGCGGCCTGCGAGATGGTCGAGGGATTGGACGTGCTCTGCGACTGAAGGACGTCCATGGCGCGGATCAGCCATTCCGGCCCGCCGGCATAGCCGAGCCGCCATCCCGTCATCGAATAGCCCTTCGAGACGCCGTTGATCGTCAGCACGCGCCCGGCCAGCCGCGGCATCGCGGCCGCAGGCGCCACGAAGCTGCCATCGTGGACGATATGCTCGTAGATGTCGTCCGCCATGACGAGGGCGTCATGTCCTGCCAGCACCTCTTCCAGCGCCGAGAGTTCGAAACGGCCATAGACCGCGCCCGTCGGATTGTTCGGCGAGTTCAGGATGACCCAGCGGGTGCGCGGGGTCAGCGCGGCCGCCAGCGCCTCGGGCGTCAGCTTCCAGCCGTCCCGCGCGTGGCACGGCACGATGACGGGCTTTGCGCCTGCCAGCCGGATCATGTCCGGATAGCTCACCCAATAGGGCGCGGGCACGATCACCTCGTCGCCTTCGCCGAGGGTCGCCAGGAAGGCGTTGAAGATCAGTTGCTTGGCGCCCGTCCCGGCAATGATCTCGGAGGGGGCGTAGCGAAGGCCGTTTTCCCGTTCGAACTTGCGCGCGATGGCCGCCTTGAGCGCGGCGGTGCCGGAGACGGCCGTATATTTGGTGTCTCCGTCGCGAATGGCCTGGATGCCGGCCTCGCAGACATGGGGAGGGGTCGCGAAGTCCAGTTCCCCTTCGCCCAGGTTGATGACGTCGGCGCCACGGGCGGCCAGCGCCCGCAGCTTGTTCGATATTTCCGCGGTCGGCGACGCGCCGACGACGGCCATGCGGGGCGAGAGTCTGGAATTCATGGATGCTACCTCCGTTACGATCCCCGCATTGTCTATAATGATAAAAAAAATACAATATTGGGATTGAAACTTTTCCGATAAGGAGGATAAGTATGGGAAAAATAGCGCAGTAAGATTGTACGTTTCCATTCAACAAGTGCATGTGATGGATTCTCGGGAGAGGTCATGGGGCGCATCATCCTCGTTCGGCACGAAACGGATCATCCCGCGCTCTACGGTGCGGCGGCGGCGCTCGTCGCGGCTGCCGAAGGCGGGCGGCTGTTCTGGCCGGCGGCGCAATTCGACTTTGATCGCCATCCCGATGCCGAGCAGCATGTCGCCGATGAAGGCGCGCTCATCCCGAGCGGCCTGATCTGGGCGGATCGCCTCGCCGGGCGAAGCGCCCGCCCTCTCGCCGAGCTTTCGGACGAAGCGGTGGCCGTCGTGCCCGTTCATGCGGCTTTCCTTGCCGACGGCGATGCCGTGTCGCAGCTTGCCGCAGCGGGCGCGGAAGACAGGCCCGTCCGTCTGGAGGAGAACCGCTTCCTTGACGCCGACGGCCGCGTGATCGGCTGGCGGGACCGGTTCGGCCGGGTGCTTCCCGCCGAGCCGGCCACCGTCGCGCCGTCCGGCCTCGTCCTCGCCCTTGCGGGGCCGGCGGAACAGTTTCTTGAAACCTGCCCGGCGCCGCTTGTCGCGCTGGCGGATGCCATCGATGCCGAGGCGCCGAGAGCCGAGCTGCGTTTCCTCGATCCGCGCGACCTGCCGGCCGATCCGCTTGCCGGTGTCGACGGCGTGCTGCTTCCCGGCGGATCGCAGATGTCGGCGGTGGCGGGGCAGATCGCGCTCGCCCGCGCCGCGCGGGCAGGCGGGACCCCGATCGCGGGCCTCTGCCTCGGCATGCAGAGCATGTCGACAGCGGTCGCCCGCGAGCTTTCCGGCTGGGAGGATACGGACATGGCGGAGGCGGCTCCCGCCGCCGCCCGTCACAGTTTCATCCGCATCGAGACAGGCGAATACAGGCTCGGCCGGCGCATCACCCGGTCCGTGCCGGGCAGCCGTCTCCGGCAGCTTCTCGGGGCCGAGAGCGAAATCGCTTGCAATCACCGCTACAGGCTGGCCCCCGCCCTGCATGAGGGGCTGGCCAGCCGGGGCGTGCTGGTAAGCGCGCTCGGGGGCGAGCCGGGCCAGGATATCGCCGACGCGATCGAGGCGACGGACGGCTTCTACATGGGCATGCAGGGGCATCCCGAGCTTTCGTCCCGCCCGGCGCATCCGCACCCGCTTCTTCGCGCCTTTGTGGCCGAAGCCGCAAGAACCGCCCGCGCCCGTCGGGCCTGACAGGAGAGAACCATGGATCTTGAACTCAGCCGCCGCACCGCCCTCGTGCTCGGTGCTTCGGGCGGCCTTGGCCGGGCCATCGCGGAAAGCCTCGCCGCCGAAGGCGCCAATGTCATTCTCGGCGGCCGTTCCGCCGAACGGCTGGAGCCGGTGCGCTCGGCCATTGCGGCGTCCGCGTCGGGCCGCATCTCCACGCTCGTTACGGACCTTGCCGATCCGGTGGCCGTGGAGCAGGCGATCGCCGAGCTGCAGGCCGGCGACAGGCCGGACATCCTCGTGCTCAACGGTGGCGGCCCCGCGCCGGGCGCTATGGCCGCGCTGGATGCGGACAGCCTCGTCCCGCAGTTCCGCGCCATGGTCGAGGCGCCGATCCGCATCGCCACGGCCCTTCTGCCGCATATGCGCGAGCAGCGCTTCGGCCGCATTCTCGTGCTCCTGTCTTCCGGCGTCGTGCAGCCGATCCCCAATCTCGGCCTGTCGAACACGCTGCGCCTTTCCCTCGTCGGCTGGGCGAAGACGCTCGCCGCCGAAGTGGCCGCCGACGGCGTGACGGTCAACGGCCTCATCCCCGGCCGCATCCACACCGACCGCGTCGACCAACTGGATGCCGCCGCCGCCAAGCGGACCGGCAAGACGGCGGAGGAGGTCGCCGCGGCTTCCCGCGCGACGATCCCGATGGGACGTTACGGCGCGCCGCGCGAGTTCGCCGATGCGGCGTGCTTCCTCTGCTCGGGGCGTGCGGGCTACATCACCGGCACGAGCCTGCGCGTCGACGGCGGCATGCTGCGCAACATCTGAGGCAGAAAACCATGAGCGACTATGTCATCGACCCGCCCCCGGTGGTGAGCCTGCCCGTTGCCGGCTCCACGGCGCGCTTTCCCGTGCGGCGCATCTTCTGCGTCGGGCGCAACTATGCCGACCATGCCCGCGAAATGGGCCACGACCCGGACCGCGAGCCGCCCTTCTTCTTCGACAAGCCGGCGGACGCCCTGATCGTGGGAGAAGCGGACATCCCCTATCCGAGCTGCACCGGGCAGTTGGAGCACGAAGCGGAGCTGGTGGCAGCGCTCGGCAGCGGCGGCCGCAATATCGATGCGGCCGCCGCGCTGGACCGCGTGTGGGGTTATGCGATCGGCAACGACCTCACCCGGCGCGACATCCAGGCCGAGGCCAAGAAGCTCGGTCGCCCCTGGACGATGGCCAAGGGGTTCGACGGCTCCGCCGTTTGCGGCCCTATCCACCCTGTTGCGCGCATCGGTCATCCGGCGAGCGGAGACATCCGTCTGCACGTCAATGGAACGCTGCGCCAGTCCGGCGATATTTTACAGATGATCTGGGCCCTGCCGGAGATCATCGCCGCGCTTTCCCGCCTGGTCGAACTGAAGGCCGGCGATCTCGTCTATACGGGAACGCCATCCGGAGTGGGGCGCCTCGTTCCGGGAGACGTCGTGGAAATCGCGATCGCGGGGCTCGGCGGGCTGCGCAATCGGGTTGTAGCGTGACACGGCCGAGCAGCGCGTGAAGGCGTTGGGCCATTGATAGGCCCACATCGTTTCGACCGTCTCGCGCTTCGCCAGCGCTGGCTTGGTGTTCATGGTCGTCCAACTCTCCTCGATACCCGTCCCCTGCAGGTGTCTCCCTGTAACGGTGCCCCTCATCCAAGGCGCGGGCGGCGCAATTTCCGATCAGGGGAGCAATCCAGCAAAAATCAGGA
The DNA here is from genome assembly GCF_055379515.1 of Shinella sp. 1A1. Classification (NCBI taxonomy): domain Bacteria; kingdom Pseudomonadati; phylum Pseudomonadota; class Alphaproteobacteria; order Hyphomicrobiales; family Rhizobiaceae; genus Shinella; species Shinella sp. 1A1. Next base: position 997,321 of record NZ_AP039672.1, on the reverse strand, counting down.
GCTCATCTTTCGTCGCGGCACATCCGTCGGGTAAAATCGGTCCCGCACCCTTATGGAGATGATTTTTTGAGGCCTGATAAAATGCGTTCCGTTCTTTCTTCCGCTCTTATTTGTATCGCCGCCACTTCGGCATTTGCCCAGGCACCGGAACCTGTTTCGGACGATATGCCGCTCAATCGGTGCGAGGAGTTCCTGAAGGGAATCGATATTCTCAAGCCCGGTGAAGGCTTCGCCGTAAGGGAAATACCGGATGGCTGCATCGTTTCGAACAGCGTCTATCAGGCCATGAGCATGATGGGTTGGAAGACGGACCGGCTCGTCATCGAACTCGACCGATTGCAGGACTATTTATCCGACGCGCCCGACCTGAGCGGCAGTCCGCCGCAATGGGGACGCATCGTGGTCGATGGCGCTCGCCTGGCGCTGCAAACCAGCAGCAAGATGTCGAACTATATCAGTTCCGTCCAGCAATGGCCGCTGGATTTCGCTGCGTCCTATCGCTTCAATGCACAGACTGGCTACCTACACATACAGAATGCGGAGATCAGCAGCACCAAACTCGGCAAGGCTTCCTTCTCGGCTGAAATCAATGTGCCGGTCGGCTCGTCGGTTGCCACGCTCGCAGCCAATCCTACGGCAACGCTCACGCATCTGCGCTTGCGCCTGGATAATCAGGGCCTGTGGGAAAGTGTGGCCCTGCCAACCCTCGCCAATTATGCAGCACAACCGTCTGAAACCGGCGAGAGCGATCCGGAAGTCGATATCGCGCGTCTGCGCGATATCGCGGGAAAAGCCGTGGAGGCGCTGCCGGACAGCCAGATCGATGCCGGCTCCAGGAAAGCGCTGCTTCGTTTCGTGCAGGATATGCCAAACCCGACCGGCTTCTTCACGATGGATGTCCATTTCGACACGCCGCTGCCTCTTGAGTTTGGCGATCTGGAGCCGCAGAGGCTTGCGCAGCGTGCGCTTGCCGGCACGACAATGAGCGTCAGCTATACCGCCCGCTGATCGACACGCGGTGAAGCAAAAAATGTGGTTGAGAAGGCGCTCACCGGCGGTTTACCAAATCCCTGCAGTATGACCTTGTTTTGAAGCGGGGAGTGGGGAATTGGCTGCTCTGGTCGTCCAGATATGAGCTACGAAAGCGTTATCGCACTTCTGAATCCGGCAATGTCTGCAATATACTGCATGTCATTGCTCGTGCTGTGGCGGCGTCAGCGCCAGCTCGACTACATCGCCATTTTTGCTCTTGCATATGCGGTGAGGGTTTTGTGCTTTGGCGCACTCTATTTCGCCTTTTCCGAGCAGGCACCAGTTTTGCGGCAGGTTGCGAATGCGCTGATCCTGTTGTCGATGATGCTGCTGTCCATCGCGCTTTCCCGGCGTTATGCGCAAACGCCCTGGTACGGCGCGTTGACTCTCATCGGGGCGGTGACGCTTGCCGTGCTGTACTTCTTCCTGTTCGTAGAGCCGAACCTGCAGGCCAGGGCTGTCATTCTCAATTGGGGAGCAGCGGCGATTTGCCTTTTGATGCTGGTCGATGTTGCCAGGCGGCCTGCGCGGACGCCGGTCGAGCAGCTGCTTTTTGGCCTCGTTTCTGTTTCCTGCCTGATTTTTCTTTCACGGCCTTTTGCGTTCCAGATTCCCGGCATTGCGAGCCTGGAGGTTGAGAGCACATACTGGCTGATCGTGTCGATTTCGGATGCACTCATTTGCTCCACGTTGGGGGTCGCGATTTTCGCGATCATCGCTGTCGACGTCATGGATGGAATTCGGGCTGAGGCGGAGACCGATGCGTTGTCCGGGCTGTTCAATCGTCGAGGTTTTGAACTTCGCGCGCGTGATGCGCTTGCGCGGCAAACGACCCAGACGAAGGTCGCGCTGATCCTCGGCGATCTGGACCATTTTAAGGTCATCAACGACCGGTTCGGGCATGGAAGTGGCGATCGGGTTATCCAGTCCTTCGCCAAGACCCTCAAAGCGAAAGCTCCCGAGGGAGCGATCATCGGGCGCCATGGCGGCGAGGAGTTCGTGATACTGCTCCCGTCGGTGCAAGCCGCCGCCGCGCATGATTTCGCCGAGACCGTTCGGTCCAGTTTCAAGGACGGGGCGCTTGACATGCTCCCGGACGGGCATGGCGCGACGTCGAGTTTCGGAGTTGCCATTGCGGCAACTGGCGAGGATCTGGTCGATCTATTGAACCGCGCCGATCGAGCGCTGTACCGAGCGAAGGCGGAAGGACGGGACTGCGTCCGGCTCGCTTGAAGGTGACCGCGCGCCGGACGGCTTCGACCTCTATCTGCATGGCTTCGTCGTCATCGATGAAGGCCAGGAAGGACGGTCCCCCGGATCACGCCGGGGACCGAAAAAGCCGTGATCGGCGTGGAGGCGAGGATTTCGGTGCTGGAGATTGTCCGCCTCGGCGAGTACACCGACGAAACCCCGCTCGACCTGTTGTCGAATGGACCGTCTCGAATGCAGGAAACGACAGATGCCACCCGACATCAGGCTACCGGAAAACGCCCTGGCTGCTTTGGCGACGGACTTTCTACTCTCCCATGGCCTCAATGCGCCACAGGCCCATTGTCTGGCGGGGATTCTCGTGGCCGCCCAGCGCGATGGCAGCTTGTCTCACGGCCTGCAGCGCTTGCCGGGAACGCTGGACACGATGATGCATCCGCGTTTCAACAAGCATGCCGATCCCGCCCCGGAGAGCGTTTCTCCGGCGGTCGTTCGGATCGATGCTCAATTCGGCTTTTCGTGCCTGGCTGCCGAAAGAGGGATCGAGGCCTTGATCGAAAAGGCTGGCAAGATCGGGCTTGGTTTGCTTGCCGTCACGAACGGATTCCATTCGACAGCCTTGTGGCCGCTGGTCGAGCGGGTCGCCGAGGCCGGTCTCGTCGGCCTCTCGATGAACCCCACCCACGCCTGGGTCGCGCCGGCAGGCGGAACGAAAGGGCTGTTGGGCACCAATCCGCTAGCCTTCGCCTGGCCGCGAAAGGGCAGGCCGCCTTATGTTTTCGATTTCGCGACCTCTGCCGCGTCCCGTGCCGATATTGCCATGCACCGCAACGCCGGCAAGGAGATTCCCGATAGCTGGGGTGTGAACGTACAGGGTGAGCCCACGACCGATCCGGCCGAGGTTCTGGCGGGGGCGATGCTTCCCTTCGGCGGTCACAAGGGATCGGCAATCGCGACCATGATTGAGCTGATGGCCGGTCCCCTGATCGGTGATCGCACGAGCCGCCAATCGCAGCATTTCGATCAGGGTGCCAATGCCGCGCCGTGTCATGGTGAGCTGCTGCTGGCCTTTTCGCCGGATATCATCGGCGGCGCTGCCGCTGATGAAGGCGCGGAATCCCTGTTTTCCGGCTTTTCCGACCAGAATGCGCACCTGCCGGGCGATCGGCGTTATCGCATGCGAGAGGCGAGCGACCGGGAAGGCATCGCGGTTTCCGCGGTCCTTCTTGAACGTATCCGCGACTTGATCGAGAAGTGAACGATCGCGGTTGGTGCATCGTATCGAATGACAGCCCCCGTTCGCAGCAGGATGCGCGATCTTGTGCCGACTTTGATGCAAGGCGTGCCAGCCATGGAAGCCGATATCGAACGCAGGATCGAAATGGTATTCGACAGCCGCACCGAAACGGGGACGGTGCAGGCGGTTCGCTGATTGATCGATGAGGATCAGCCGAACAGCGTGGCAACAGTTGCCATGGCTGTGTGGATGGCTCGCTCCGCCGCAACGGGATCGTCCGGCAGCTCCAGTTCCGCCAACTCGATTCCCGCGATTTGCGATGCCGGGATCGTGGCGAGAATGGCCTGCAACTCGTCGGGCAAAAAGCCGCCTTCAATTCGATAGGCTGCAGGAACAAAGCCGGGTTCAAGGACATCCCAGTCGATGTGGATCCAGATCGGATCGCTCCCGATCCGTCGGGCGATATCCGCGCCGATGGCCTCGGTGGGCGAAACGACCTGTATCCCCGCCGTTTGAAGCAGGGTGGCCTCCGAAGGATCGATATCGCGCGCTCCGATCAGGAGCGTGCGTTCGGGCGTCACACCGCCACCATGCCCGGTGTTCCAGATGCCGCTCGCCCCTGAGAGAGCCATTCCACCGAGATAGCCGGATGCCGTCGTTTCAGGGGTGTTGAAATCGCCATGCGCGTCGATCCAGAGCACCGCAAGGTTATCGAGCTGGCGCGTCGCGGCCGGCAGCGTCGCCAGGCTCGCCGAGCACGTGTTCGCAATAACGAGCGGCAGCCGCTTGGCCGACAGGCTCTGCTCGACGGCATGAGCAAGCTCATGCAGCGTCTGTTCTGCCCCTTCAAGGGCCCGGTCCCAATTGTCGATGCACGGCGGCGCCGGGTTGCCGAGCGTCGTCATCGGCAATGCGTGTCTATGGGAGAGAGCATGGGCAAGCGCCGCCGCGCCCGGTATCGCCCCGCTGGTGCGGTCGCCGATCCTGCCTTGGGAGAGTATGATTTCGATAGGTCGAAGCATTACCGTCGCTATATTTTGAAGAATATAATGAATCATCGACGCGGCGATTTGCCCCGGCTTGTCAATCGGAAAATGCCTCTTTCCCTTCACTCTTCGACAGGCAGCCGAGCTGGCATGCATGATTTCGCCGATACCTGTCGTTTTCTCACGGCACCCCTAACCCGCGTCGGTGTGCTTGGAGCCATGTGAAGGCTTGAAATCGACGGCAGGACATTACGGGCGAGGGGATGACGATGCATTATCAGGAGTTCAGGCTGTGCGATCCGGCGGTAATCGCGTGCATCATTGGGCGTTGGCCATTTGCTGCGACCATAGTCAACGGTTCTGAACGGCCGGTTGTCCTCCCTGCGCCGCTTACCCTGCCTAAGGTTCCTGAAGATGATAAGGGGTTCGGCTCCGTAGAATTCCATCTCGCCAAGGCCAATCCCGTTATGACAAGCATCGGTGACAGCGTGCCGGGCACGTTCGATGTGCAGGAACCTTCAGCGCATATTTCTCTGGCCTGATACAAGGGACGGTTTCCGGCCGAGGATTCCGACCGGAGCCGGACGGCCCCGACAGGGGACTACCTCACCCTGACGATGCGTGGACATCTCGTCGTCCTCTCAGACGTGGAACTTGCCGCACATCTTTCCGATCTCGTCGGTGTGACCGAAGGGGTGGCAGGTTGGCAGATTGCGGAGATCGATCGCGGGTTCTTCGCCGGTTTGCGAGACCATATCGTCGGATTCCGGATGCATATCGAAAGCTTCGATTGCATTGCAAAATTCAGCCAGGACAAGGGTGAGGCCGATATCGCTGGCGTTATTGCCGGCTTGCGGGCGCTGAACCGCGGACAGGACCGTGCGGTCGCCGACCTTATCGGAGATCCCGCAGCGATCGCCGGGTGAGGGCGCACACGCCCACCTCCTGCCCGTCGCGATGATCCTCGGCGCGCTCCTTTTGGCGATGGCCGACATCGTCGGACGCAGCCTGATCACCTCTAGCGAACTCCCAGACGGCCTCGTCGTCGCCCCGCTCGTCACGCTCCTCCTGCGGCCGCGATCAGCGCGCGGGCATCAAACAGGTGAGCTTTGCGGACCGGGAGCCTGGATGCACCGCGTTCAGGCGTTGTGCCGCGGCCTCAGATGAGAGCGTGCGCGCAGAGCTGGTATCTTGATCATCAGGCTCATGGCGGTCACTCCTTGTTTCGGGCTGATGAGCGAGCCTATTGTTGCGGCCACGCCGCGAACTCCGATCCTTGCCCTCAAATCGCAATGGACTGCGCAAAAGCAGATTGGTCTCTGCATCTTCATCGAAACCGCATGCCGAGCCGAGGCAAGGATAGGCGACGATGCTTTGCGCCGAACTGAAATGGACCTGGGCAGGCATCCATCCTCACGACACGCGGGGTCTTGCAATTGGTTTGTATGTCATCTATTTAGTTTGTATGCAAACTAAATAGGCCGATGCGATGTCATCGAACCCGATGCTTCCCCTTTCCAGCCGCCGCCTCGGCACGCTCGTCAGTCTGGTCTCGCGCCAATGGCGCAAAGCCGTCGATGCGCGGCTTCAGGCGTTCGGCCTTTCGGAGGCGACATGGCTGCCGCTGTTGCGGCTGGCGCAGGCAGGCAGACCCATGCGACAGAAGGATCTGGCCGCCGTGCTGACGCTCGATACGTCCTCGGTCGTCCGCATCCTCGCCAATCTGGATGCGGCCGGCCTGATCGAGCAGCATCCCGATGAGGAGGACCGGCGGGCCAAGGCGATCGCCATCACCACGGCGGGCAGGGCGCTGGTGCGGCAGGTGGAAAGCGTGTCGCAAGGCATCGAGGACGAGGTCCTTGCCGGTATCACGCAGACCGATCTGGCGATCTCCCGCCACGTTCTCGAACAGGTCTGCGGACAGCTGCTGACCATGAACGAAAGCGATAGAAAATCATGACGATCCTGTCCGGCCGGTCGGAGGCCGTGGCGCCTGCCGCGCCCGTTCGCACGCCTTTATGGCTGCTGGCGCTGATCACGCTCAGCGGCACGCTTGCCATGCATATCTTCGTGCCGGCGCTTCCATTGGCGGCCAGGTCCCTGGGCGCGACGACCCATGCCACGCAGTTGACGCTCAGCACCTATATTGCCGGCCTTGCCGTCGGGCAGCTTGTCTATGGGCCGGTATCAGACCGCTATGGCCGCCGGCCGGTGCTGGTCGCCGGCATGCTGGTCTATACGGCGGCGAGCCTTGCGGCCTTCTTTGCGCCAACCGTCGAGGTGCTGATCGTCGCGCGCCTGTTCCAGGCGCTCGGGGGTTGTTCGGGCCTCGTGCTCGGTCGGGCGCTCGTGCGTGACGGTGCGTCCGGTGCCGAGGCCGCCCGCAAACTCTCGCTGATGAACCTGATGACGATGGCCGGCCCCGGGCTTTCGCCGCTGATCGGAAGCGCGCTTGCCGAGACGGCGGGCTGGCGGTCGATCTTCGTCGCGCTCACCTTGCTGGGCCTCGCCAATCTCGCGCTCATCCACGCGCTGCTTCGCGATCGCCCGACGGCCGGCGGAAAGGACGTGCGGCAGGTCATGCGCAATTATCTGGCGCTGCTGCGTTCGCGGGCCTTTCTCGGCTATACGATCGGCGGAGGCTGCGCCACCACCGCGCTTTATGCCTATATCGGCGCGGCGCCCTTCATCTTCGTCAACCAGCTTCACCGGCCGACCTACGAGGTCGGCGTCTATCTGGCGATCAATGTCGCCGGCATATGGTTCGGAAGCCTTGCTGCAAGCCGCGCCGTCTCACGCATGCCGACCGCGCGCCTGATGATCCTCGGCAATCTGATAAGCTGCATCGCCGCGACCCTGTTTCTCGCCGCCGCCCTTTCGGGCTGGCTGAATGTAGCGCTCGCGGTGGTGCCCATGCTGGTCTTCAGCTTCGGCGCGGGGCTCGCGTCCCCGGCGGCGTTGACGGAGGCGCTCGGCGTCAACCCGCAGGCCGCCGGATCCGCTTCGGGACTTTACGGCTCCGCGCAGATGGCGATCGGTGCCGCCTGCACGGCGCTTGGCGGCGTTGGCGGCAATCCGATGCTTGCTGCCGGCTCGGTCCTGTTCGGCGCGGGCATCGTCGCGCAGATCTCTTTCTGGCTCGCCAATCGGGCACGCGCCTGACGGGCGGGCCGCCACGAAAAGACCTGCGCCCCACGGCGTGGGACGCATGCCCTTCGAGGATCATCCCTGACTGGGTTTTTCCCAGAGGTTGAGGCTCTGGCCGATCCCCTTGGCCTTGGCGTTCTGGAGCAGATCGAAGCCCCAGCTGATATCGAAGACGGCCATGCCGCAGGCGATGAAGATCACGCGTTCCCTGCTGTTCTCCCGACCGGGCTTCTCGCCGTTGACGACATCGCCGAGGCCCGTCGAATCCTTCAGCGTCGGCAACTTGCCGGCATCGATGAGGCGGAAGAACGGGCCGCCGATGACGCCGCCGTAATAGGCATCCTTGTTGCCGGAGGCGATGGCGTCCTCGACATAGGCTTCCTGCAGGGATGTATGGTCGTAGACGATCCTGGCGCTGGTCAGGAAGGATTCGTCCGTGTTGAACGGGCCGGAGACGAGGATCGTCGCGCCTTCCTTGATCCACTCGTCCTTGAAGAACAGGGGTTTCAGGCGGGAGGCTGCGACGGTGATCACGTCCGCGCCGCGGAAGCCGGCCTCGGTATCGTCGACGCCGACGGCTTCGACCCCGTATTCCGCCGCCGCCCAGTTCGCGAACTCCTTCGCCTTGTCGAGGAAGAGGTCGAAACAGACGACCTTCCTGACCGCGCCGAGCTGGGTCATGATCGCGGTGAAGCAGGCCTTGTTGATGGGGCCGCAGCCGACGACCGAGACAACCTCGGCGTCCTTGTTGGCGAGATGCTTTGCGGCGACGCCCGGCACGCCACCGGTGCGCGCTGCGCTCAAGAGGTTGGCCGACATCAGGGCCAGCGGCGCGCCGGTGTCCTTGTCGTTGAGCATCATGGTCAGGATCGAGCGCGGCAGGCCCTTTTCCATGTTGGCGTGGTTCGAGCCGTACCACTTGTTGCCGCAGACGTCGAAGCGACCGCCGAGATAGCCGGGCATGGCGGCAAAGCGCCGGTCGGGACCGGCGACCGGCATGTTCGGGAACGTCGTCTCCTTCGGAAAGACGATGTTGAGGCCGTGGCTGTTGTGGTTGGCGCCGCCCATCAGGTAGTCGCCCTTGCCGAGCAGGCTGAAGGTCTCCTCGCACACCTCGACGCAGCGCCCGGCGTCCAGCACGCCGGCGGCGATCATGTCGGGTTCCGAGAGATAGGTGAAATCGATCCTGGGATACATGGAAACAACCTTTTCTTGAGATTTAGAACCGGAGGAGGGGCTTGATGTCGTAGAGGCGGCAGCCGGGGCTTGCGGCATTGGCGCGCATCAGGAAGTTCAGCTTCTCTATGCGCTCGCCCGAGCGCGGTGCGCCGTTCTTCTGGAAGGGCACTTCGAGGCCGACGGAAAAATCCATCACCACATCGTCGACCATGCCGCCGGAACGGCCGGAGGGGACGGAGAACATGCCGTGCTCGCTGGCGAAACGGTGGGCGTCCATCGCCTCGGTGATCGTGCCGACCTGGTTGGGCTTGAGGATGAAGCCGTCGACGGCCCGCGACTCATGGGCGCGTTTCAGGAGAGCAGGGCTGGTGACGGTGAGGTCGTCGCCGAGAACGATGGTGCGGGTCAGCTCCCGAACCGCCTTGCTATAGCCGTCCCAGTCGTTCTCATCGAGGAGATCCTCGATGAAGACCATATTGAACTTTTCCGTCAGGCCCTTGGCATAGGCGATCAGCTCGTCGCTGGTGACCTGCTTGCCTTTCAGCAGATAGGTGCGGGCCTCCTTGTCGTACATCTCGCTCGAGGCGCAATCGAGCGCGAAGGCGATGCGGCCGGTATAGCCGCAGGCGTCGATGGCCTCCTGCATCAGGGCAAGAATGACCTCCGGGTCGTCTGAGGGCGCGGCATAGCCGTAGGAGCTCGCGACCTGCGGCTTGTGGCCGAGATGTTTCGTCAGGACTTCGGCGAGTTTCTGGAACACCGTCACGGCCATCTCGACGGCGAAGTCGATGCTGTCGGTGCCGTAGGGGACGATCAGGAATTCGTTGAAGGCCTGCGTCAGCGTCTCGTAGCGTCCGCCGTTGACGATGTTGAAACAGGGCACCGGAACAGTGCGGATGTCGCGGCCGGCAATGTGCCTGTAGAGCGGCATGCGGCGCGAGTCGGCCGCCGCGCGGAAGGCGGCGATGGAGGCGGAATAGATGGTGTTGCCGCCGAGATTGTGCTTGTCCGGCGTGCCGTCGAGCGTGATCATCCTCATATCGATGGCGCGCTGGTCGAAGACGTTCATGCCGACGAGGGCTGGGCCGATGATATCGATGGCATATTCGACCGCCTTGTGGACGCTGAGGCCGTTGTAGCTGGACCGGTCTCCGTCGCGCAGGATGAAGGCCTCGTGCATGCCGACCGAGGTGCCGGTGGGGGCAGCCCCGCGCCCGACGGCGCCGCTCTCCGTACGAATCTCGACCTCTACGGCCGGGCGGCACTTGCAGTCGATGATCTGCTGGGCACGGACGGATGTAATCTTGTCTTCCATGGTCATTTGCCCTTCTCGAGCGCCGGGACGTAGAGGATGTTGAGGTCGCAGAGGTTGGTGCCGGTATTGCCGGTGAAGACCGCGGAGCCGATGGCGTCGAGCGCCTCGAAGCAGCTGTGCTCGCGCAGCGCCTGGTAGAGGCTGATGCCCTTGCCGGTTGCCGCCTTGAGGCTGGTGGAATCGGTGATGCCGCCGGCGACCTTCGCCGTGCCGTCGGTGCCTTCGCTGTCGATGGAGAGCAGGCACGCACCTTTCGTCTTGGCGGCCGTGATGGCGAAGCTGACCGTCATCTCCTGGCCGGGGCCGCCATGGCCCTTGATGGTGGAATTGTCGAGAATCTGCGTCGTGACCTCGCCCGAGCTGAGCAGCACGCAGGGCGCCTTGACCGGATTGCCGTAGGTCTGGATCTCGCGCGCCATCGAGGCGAGGAAGGTGCCCGCATCGCGGCTTTCGCCTTCGAGGAAGGAGGTGAGGATGACGGCGGGAATGCCCATCTCCGCGCAGGCTTCCTTGGCGTAGACGCAGGAATCCGGCAGCGTGTTGAGCAGGAAATAGGTGTTGTCCGGAAAGGCCTTCGGCGTTTCCTTGTCCGGCCCCGCATTCATCAGGTAGTCGACCACGCTTTTCGGCAGGCGATCGGCGACGTCGTAATTGACGATGGTCGCCCGCGCGTCGTCCAGCGTCGTGGCGTCGGGGCCGATGGGCGTGCTCTTGTAGGCGGCATAGGGGACGGCGATATCGCCCGTCGCCGGCGAGCCGACCGCATCGGAAATGCCGAAGCCGATCAGCTCCGCGCCAACGTCCTGAATGCGTTTGGCGAGCATGCCGCCGTTCAGCGCCGAAATGTGCCGGCGCACGGCGTTGATCTCGACGATGCCGGCGCCGGACTTCAGCAGCACGTCCGTCGTGTCGATCTCGTCCTGGAGGGAAATGCCGTCGATGGGGCAGGACATCAGTGCCGAGCTGCCGCCGCTGATGACGGCGATGAAAAGATCGTCCGGCCCCGCCTGATCGACGATCTCGATCATCTTCCTCGAAGCCCGGAAACCCTCTTCGTTCGGCAGCGGATGGCCGCCGACATGGACTTCCGTCTTGTTGAAACGGTCGGTCTCCTCGTGGATCTTCACGATGGCGATGCCGCGTGTCAGGCGGTCGCCGAGAACGTGATCCACCGCCATTGCCATGTGGTTGCAGGCCTTGCCGGCGCCGAACAGGTAGATGTTCCGCTTCTTCGACAGATCCCAGGATCGCGTGCCGATGGTGAGTATATCGCCGTCCATCCGCATGATGGAGCGGATGCGGTGGTAGCTGTCGAGCCGCTCCAGCGTGCGATCCGCGATTTCGAGCACGATCCGCCGTGACTGGACGTCACCCTGTGCGAGCAATGCTTCTGAGTTCCTGATTTTGTTCATCTTTTACACTCGGCGATGCGTATTCCGGGAGGGGCGGGACGGCGGTCGCTCATCTGCCTGCGCATAGCCAATGGCCGAAAAACAATTGATTGTCAAACAATCAATTGACAGTAGGTTTAACCATCGATAATCGATTGCCGTGTGAATGGAGCGCTTCTCCATTCGATGGAAGGGCCGTGTGCCAGGAGCCGAAGGGAACGAACGAAGAGGGTTTCCGGCCGGCAGTCGCGGCCCGATCGCTATGAACGCCGCGTGCGCATGCGGGCGCCGTGCGCGGCAAACAGATCAATTGCCCGTATCCTCAGGAGGGTGAAATGAAAGCATATATTCGACTGGCCGCTGGCGTCCTGCTTTCGTGCGGGCTCGCGCATGCAGCGCGCGCGGATATCCTGGTCGGCGTGGCAGGACCCATCACCGGCCCGAACGCCGTGTTCGGCCTTCAATTGCAGAAGGGCGCCGAGCAGGCTGCCGCGGACATCAACGCGGCGGGCGGCATCGATGGCGAGCAGATCAAGATCGTACTCGGCGATGATGCCTCGGATGCCAAGCAGGGCGTTTCCGTCGCCAACAAGTTCGTCGCCGACGGCGTGCAATACGTCATCGGGCACTACAATTCCGGCGTCTCGATCCCCGCATCGGAGGTCTATGCGGAAAACGGCATGCTGAACATCACGCCGGCCTCCACCAACCCGGTCTATACCGAGCGCGGCCTGTGGAACACCTTCCGCGCCAACGGTCGCGACGACCAGCAGGGCGAGATCGCGGCGAAGTATATCCTGGAGAACTTCAAGGACGGCAAGATCGCAATCGTCCATGACAAGCAGCCCTATGGCCAGGGCCTTGCCGAGGAAACCAAGAAGGCGCTGAACGCGGCCGGCATCACGGAAGTGCTCCTTGAGGGCATCACGCCCGGCGAGAAGGATTATTCGGCGCTCATCTCGAAGATGAAGGCGGCCGGAACCACGTTCATCTACTATGGCGGCTATCACACCGAAGCCGGCCTGATCAAAAGGCAGATGAAGGATCTCGGCCTCGACGCGAAGATGATGGCGGGCGACGGCGTCAATTCGAACGAACTGGCCTCTATCGCCGGCGACGCCGTCGACGGCATCCTCATGACCTTCGCGTCCGATCCGCGCAAGAATCCCGCCGGCAAGGAGATCGTCGACAAGTTCCGCGCGGCGGGCTTCGAGCCGGAAGGCTATACCCTCTATTCCTACGCCTCCCTGCAGGTCATCGCGCAGGCCATCGGGAAGAGCAAGTCGAAGGACTCGGCCACGCTCGCCGAATTCATCAAGGCGAACGGGCCGTTCTCCACCGTCATCGGCGATCTCGGCTTCGACGCCAAGGGCGATCTCACCCGGCCGGAATTCGTCATCTACGAATGGAAGAAGGGAGACGACGGCAACTACGCCCCGGTCGAAATCGGCGGCTGATCTTCCGGCGGCTCCCTTCGGGGAGCCGTTCCTCTCCCGTCAGGGCCTTGAATCCAAAATTGTTTCTTGTTCGACAATCTGGTCCCGATTTGGTATTGCATCGGTCATGGATACGAGCTCGATTTTCACCGTCAAGAAGGTGCAGAAGCGCACCACCGAGGCCCAGGCGGCTGACAGGCTGCGCGATGCGATCCTGTCTGGAGACATCCCGCTGGGCGCCCGGCTTACCGAGATCCAGATGGCCGAGCAGGTGGGCGTTTCGCGCGGAACGATCAGGACCGCCTTCCATCAGCTCGTTCAGGAGGGCCTGCTTGTCCAGGTGCCCTATACCGGATGGACGGTCATGACATTGAGCGCCCATGACGCTTGGGAGCTTTATACGCTTCGGGCAAGCCTCGAGGCGCTGGCGAGCCGTCTGGTCGCGCAGCGGGTGAGGAATGAGCCCGCGGCGGATGGACCTTCCACCGCGATCACCTCCGCGTTCGCGCGTTTGAAGGCAGCCTGTTCGAAGGGGAACAAGAGGATCATCGCGCAGGAAGACATGAACCTGCACAAGGCCATCGTGACCCTGTCCAACCACCGGCGCCTGATCGAGCAATATTCGCTGATCGAGCATCAGGTGCGTATCTATATCCAGTCCAGCGACGCTCTGGTGCTCGACCCGGACGAGATCGTCGGCCAGCACGATCCCATCGTCCGGGCGCTTCTGCAAGGCGAAGAGGATGCCGCCGTCGCATTTGCTGCCCGTCACAACGAGCTGGAAGGTGCGATCCTCGTGGAGCACCTGCAGAAGCTCGATCAGGCATGAGCCCGGCCGCCTGAAGTCTCCGCGCAAACCATCGGTACCTCGCGCGGCGGACGGCCGGCAAGCTTCACGAGCGGGAGCCGTTCATGAAGCGACGATGGCGATCGCCTTATCACTCGGCGATAAGGCTCTCCATGAGACTCTTGAGATCCGCTGCTACAGCGAAGCTGTTGTCTTGGTGTTGGCGTTTGCAGAAGAGTTCGCAGCTCCACCAGCCCGTATAGCCCGTCGATTTCACCGCATCGACCCACTCCTGCAGGTTGAGAACGCCTTGGCCGGTCGGCACATCGCGAAGCACCGGCTCGTCAGGAATGCCGCCGGTGAAAGGCAGGGAGTCGCAAAGATGCACGCCATAGATCAGTTCCTTGTCCAGCCGCGAAATATGCTCCGGTGTGTCGCCGGACGTGTAGGAATGCCAGAAGTCGATGACGAGCCGCACATTGTCCCGCTTGCAGCGATCTAGAATCCGGAGCTGCGCTTCAAAGTTGTTAAGAGGTGTCCAGGAGAGCGCTTCGAGGTAGACGAGCAGCCCATGGGCGGCAGCGATATCCGCGACCGCCCGGAGATTGGCCGCCGTCAATTCAGTCTGTTCCGCCGTCGGCAGGTCGATGAGGCCGCGATAGAGGCCCGGATAGCGCTCCGCAGCCCCCGCCTCGAAAACCCTGATGTCGAGTGGGCCGGTGATGGCTTCAATGCCCTTCGCGCCGGCGGCGCAGGCGAGGGCGCAGAGTGCTTCCGCCTCGTGCAGCATCTGCGTTCGACCTTCGCCCTGTCGCTCGAGATCGGTCAGAAAACCGATGCCGGGGAGGGCGAGGCCGCCAAGCCGCTCCTTCAGTTCCTCTTTGCTGAAGCCGGCGTCGAGGAATGCTGCGATTTTCGCGCCAGAGGTTTCGAGACCGTCGAAACCCCGGCTCTTGGCGATTTCGATGTCGATGGCGAGCGTGTTCGGCTTGGAGGCCATCGAATGGTAGATGAGCTGGTTTTGGGTGCGGGGCATGATTTGACCTCCTCGGACTGATGTCATGTGCCGGCTATGAGAGCCGGGTGTCTGTTTTGGGCGGTGCGCACGGCTTCGGCGGCGCGAAGGGCAATCACGTTGTCTTCTCCGAGCGCCATCCATGTCGCCGGTTTCTGGGGAAGGGTGAGAAAAGCCTCAACCGTGGTGAGGTGCTGGTCGCGGTCGCGCACCGGGATGAGTTCGCTCCGGCCGTTCAGCCGTCGCACGAGCGTGCCGGATCCTCGTCCGCTGAGCGTTCCGTTGGCGATGAGCGTGCCGCGATCACCGGCAAGCATCACGACGCTCTCGAATTCGGCCGTGGTGAAACTCTCGTAGGACTGGAAGATCGCACCGCCGGAGAGGCGCATCGCATAGGCCCGCTGGTCGCAGGCGGCGAGTGCCGAGACAGTGGCGGGCTCCTGGCCGGTGAGGAAGCGCGCGAGATCGATGCTGTCTATGGTGTGGTCGAAAAGCGCTTCCTTCCGGTCCACCGTCTCCTCGGCATGGCGGTTGGGCGGTGGCTGGAAAGGTGCGCCGCGGACGATGAGGACGGATTGCAGCGCGCCGATTTCGCCTTCCTGTGCCAACCGGCGCATTGTCTGGTGGGGTGAGAGGGCGCGCAGCGGCTGATTGAGCGCGAGTATGATGCCCGCCTTCCGGCACGCATCGGCGAGTTGATCGGCGATGCGGCAGTTTCTGGCGATCGGCCCGTCGCAAAGCACATGCCGGCCTGCGTTCGCCGCGGCGAGGATGTAATGCTTTCGGCGTTCCCGGGCGGCGCTGACATAGGCAAAGCCGACGCACGGATCCTCCAGCGCTCGCCGTGCATCGACGGCGATGCCGGGGATTTCCATGTCGTTTGAAAAGTGCGCGGCATATTGCCGGTTGCGGCTGACGACCCACAGCGGCTGATGGCCGGCGGCGCGGATCGCCGCAACCATGTGCTCGGTTGCGATCGTGCCGGTGCCCATGACCGACCACCCAAATTCCTGCCTGGAATGCACCCCGGCTCCTCCTCGTCCTTCATCTGAAGATTGATCGCGCAGGCCGCGCGCCACAACTTCGCAGATGATTGAAGTCATTAGCGATGTGAAGTAAGGATAGCGTCATAATGCGTCAGGTATCGGGGCTTTAATGGAACATCTTGGTCGGGACGGTGCCGCCTTGGCGGCCAACCTCAGAACGCTCTGCGAGCAGCATGGATCGGTCGCGGCGGTGTGCCGCAAGATCAACGTCAACCGGCAGCAGTTCAACAAGTACCTGTCCGGCGCCCATGTACCGTCGACCGCGAATCTTCGGATCATCGCGAATTACTTCGGCCTCAGCGTGCCGATGCTTTTCACCGATCCGGAGGAGTTCCGCACGCTCGTCGAAGGCAACTTCTTCCACGCGATGGCGACGGCCCGCCAGTTGCCGGAATTCTCCCGCTTCGTCTCGGACATGATCGTCGAGAACAACAGCGTCGATCACGATGACATCGTCGGTGTCTATGATCGCTACCAGTTCTCCTCGATCTACAAGGGCTTCGTGCTGCGTTCCGCTTTCTGCATCTACCGCAACAAGGAATTCCTCCAGCACTATTACGTCGAGCGCTTCCCGAGCTTCGACAATCCGAAGAAGACGGAATATGTCTTCAAATACTATGGCTTCTGCTTCCCTGTTGCAGATCGTCTCTTCACGGCGGATTTCGAGGGCATCCAATCGAACGAACTGACTTTCGGCGTCTATGCGCAGGTCAAGCGCAATGCCAAGAAGTTCATGTTCGGCATTTCCAGCGGTATTGCCGCGACGGTCTTTCGCCAGCCTTATTCGACGAAGGTGGCGCTGCACTATCGCGGCCCCGGGCTCCTGCGGCGCGATCACCTGAAAGACCTCACGGTTCTCGACCGCAACGACCCCGCAATCCCGCGCGAGGCGCTACAATACCTTGGAGACGGCTCGGACATGATCCAGATGAGCTGACGGCCCCTCCGCGTCAGGGATGCAGTTCGACGGCGAGCCATACGCTGTCGGTATCCGCATAGTAGCGGTGCCAGGGATAGGTCCACTGGTTCTCGCCCGTCACCCGGCAGAAGGGATCGTGCGAATAGCCGATCGGCATCACGACGTCTTCATAAAGCGTCGCGGCGTCACGCGTCTTGAACTTCTGCATGCGCCCAAGCCCGTGGATCTGGGTGTGCGTTTCCAGGAACGGGTGCTCGTTGTGGATGAAGCAGTCGGTATCGCCCGGCGACCACCAGAGATTGAGCTTCAGCGTGAAAACCTGCGGCGTTTCCGCTCTTGCGCGCTCGTTGGTAAAGACGCGCGGGTCGAGGGTCACCGTGCCGATCTCGTCCTGCGCCGAGATGTAGAGGGGCGTATCGCGCGGAAAGCTGCGGATGCGGTTGCCGAGCCAGTCCCAGCCGCGGAACATGCAGCCGCCGAGATTGGTGGGGTTGACGACCTTGATGATCGCCGCCCGCTCGGCCGAGCGGATGCGGCCCCCCTTCAGCCAGGTGGATTTCCAGGCCGGCACGATGGCAGGATGCTCGTCGCCCGTCACCATCGGGGAGGGGCTGATATTGACCACGACGGCGTCCGCCACGTCGTAGTCGGCCACGTTCTCAACCAGCGTTGCGGAAATGAAATCGTCCGCGAAGGCCAAATCTCTGCTTAGGTTCTGCACGGCGGCGTCCCTGTTGTATGAAAGTGCTCCGAGCAAGCCATAGCGCGCGCTTCGGAAAAAGTGCGCGCCGCAATTAATTTGTTCGCGTGATGACGCGATACCAGCTTCACTTTGCGAATGATGCTTCTCTCAGGGCCGTTTTCCGTTCGCCGTTCCGCCGTGGCGCGGAGTGCCGAAAATCGGCCGCCGCGACCGTGATGTCGCCGGCACAAACACGATCCATGAAGCAGAGCTGCTTTGGAAGTGCGTCATCTCGCGTCAGTGTTTCGATGGCTGCGAACTTGCGGGCGCACCTCGCTCCGCCGAAGAATAGGCCCATCGCTGGAAACCGTACCTGGAGACGGTCTTCTGCTTACCACAGAACAAGATTTCAGAGGGTCGATCACATGAAACTGACAGGTGGCCAAGTCGTCGCGAAAGCGTTGAAGGAATACGGCGTCGAATATGTGGCGGGCGTGCCGGGCCATGGCATCTGGTCGCTGTTCGACGCCTTCCTGCAGGAAGGCTCGGAAATCCCGTTCATCCAGGTGATGCACGAGCAGAGCGCGGTTCATATGGCCGACGGTTATTACCGCGCCTCCGGCAAGCCCATGGCCTGCTCGACCTCGGTCGGTCCGGGCGCTGCCAACACCATCATCGGCCTTGCGACGGCCTATTGCGACTCCACCTCGCTCTTCTACGTCTCCGGCTCGCCCCAGACCTACATGCATGGCCACGGCACCATGCAGGAGCTGGAGCGCCAGCAGGACAACGCCTTCCCGCGCATCACCGAGCAGGTGACCAAGCGCGCCTGGCAGGCCAATTCGGTGCAGGTCCTCCCAAGCATCATGCATCGCGCCTTCAGCGAACTGCTGACGGGCCGCCCGGGTCCGGTTCATGTCGAGGTCCCGATGGACGTCCAGGTCGAGGCAGCGGATGTCACGATCCATCCGCTCGGCAAGCGCCTGCCGGTCGGCGTCGCCTATCCGGATCCGAAGGCCGTCGAAGCGGCGCTGAAGGTTCTTCTTGCCGCCGAGCGCCCGGTCATTGTCGCCGGCGGCGGCGCGATCACGGCGAACGCCTCGGCTGAACTGACGCGCCTTGCCGAAAAGCTTGGCGCCGCCGTTTCGATCACCTGGAACGGCAAGGGCGCCGTTTCGGAAGATCATGCGCTGTTCATCGGCGCCGTCGGCCAGACCGGTACGACCTGCGGCAACAAGATCACCGCCTCGGCCGATGTCGTCGTCTCGGTCGGCTGCCGCTTCACCGACTGGTCGGCCTCGTCCTATGCCAAGGGTGTCTCCTTCTCGATCCCCTCGGCCAAGCTGATCCATATCGACCTCGATCCGCGCGAGATCGGCAAGAACTACGAGACCGAGGTCGGCATCGTCGCCGATGCCAAGGTGACGCTGGAGGCGCTGCTCTCGCTGATCTCGGATACGGACTCGCAGAAGATGCTCGCCCGCCGCGAACCGTTCCTCGCCGATGTGCAGAAGGCCAAGGCCGATTGGCGCGCCCAGGTCGAGCCGCGCGAGAACAGCCGCGAGACGCCCTTCACCTCGCAGCGTCCGCTGGTGGCGCTGCGCAAGGTGCTCGATCGCGACGGCATCGTCGTCGTCGGTTCCGGCAACACGCAGGGCTCGGTCAAGCAGAGCTTCCCGGTCTACGAGCCGCGCACGCACCTGACCTCCGGTTCCTATTCGCCGATGGGCTGGGCGGTGCCGGCGGCTATGGGCGCCAAGCTCGCCTGCCCGGACCGGCAGGTCGTGGCCATCGTCGGCGACGGCGACTTCATGATGTCGCTGCCCGAGATGGGTACGGCGGTCATGAATGGCATCAATGTCGTCTTCCTGGTGCTGAACAACCAGGGCTACATGTCGATCCGTGGCGGCATGCGCAAGTTCATGGGCCGCCATATCGCCTCCGAGTTCAATCATCACGCCGGCAACGGTGCGCCCTATTCGGCCGATATCGCCGCTTCCGCCAAGGCCTTCGGGCTTCAGGCCTGGAAGGTCGAGAAGGACGAGGATCTCGAGAGCACCCTGAAGGCGGCACTCGAATGCGGCGGCCCGGCCCTCGTCGAGGTCATTGTCTCGCGTGACGCCGCCGGCCCGTTCGCCACCGGCTGGTGGGACTTCCCGTCGCCGGCTTACTACGAGAAGGAGCAGGCGGCCTACGCCGAGATGCGCGCCCGCGAACAGCACCTCTGATCGAAACCTCGGGGGAGGCGCTGCCTCCCTCGTTTCCCTCCCAAGACCATGGATGACGCGGCGCCACCGGCGACCGTGAACGAAGAGACTTTGTCATGATCCGGCACATCAAAACAGCCAAGGCCATCACCCAGGACGGCGGCGCCGACAGTGCGGTCACCACGGCGGTCGAGGCGCTTCTCGCCAAAGTCAGGGACGGCGGGGATAAGGCGGTTCGCGAACTCTCCGTCCGCTTCGACGGGTTCGACCGCGACTCCTATCGCCTGACCAGAGAGGAGATCGCCGCCTGCATCGATGCCTTGACGGTACAGGAACGCGCCGACCTCGACTTCGCGCAGGACCAGATCCGCCGCTTCGCCGAAGCCCAGAGGGCGGCGCTGAAGGACATCGAGGTCGAGACCCTGCCGGGCGTGATCCTCGGCCACCGGAATGTTCCGGTCCAGAATGTCGGCTGCTACGTGCCCGGCGGCAAATATCCGCTGCTCGCCTCCGCTCATATGACCGTGCTGACGGCGCGCGTTGCCGGCTGCGAGCGCGTCATCACCTGCGCCCCGCCCTTCCAGGGGAAGATCGCTCAGAAGATCGTCGCGGCTCAGGCCCTTGCCGGTGCGGACGAGATCTATTGCCTCGGCGGCGTGCAGGCGATCGCCGCCATGGCCTACGGCACCGAGACGATCGCGCCGGTCGACATGCTTGCCGGGCCCGGCAACGCCTATGTGGCGGAAGCCAAGCGCCTTCTTTTCGGCCGCGTCGGTATCGACCTCTTCGCCGGCCCGACGGAAACGCTGGTCATCGCGGACGACAGCGTCGACGGCGAGCTTGTCGCGACGGACCTCCTCGGCCAGGCCGAGCACGGCGTCAACTCGCCGGCCGTCCTCATCACCAATTCCGAAAAGCTGGCGCGCGATACGCTCGCCGAGATCGAGCGCCTCCTGAAGATCCTGCCGACGGCAGCCGTCGCCGGCAAGGCCTGGGAGGATTGCGGCGAGATCATCCTGTGCGACACGATCGAGGAGATGCTGGCCGAGGCCGACCGCGTCGCCTCCGAGCACGTCCAGGTGATGACCCGCGATCCGGACTACTTCCTCGACAACATGAGAAACTACGGCGCGCTGTTCCTCGGCGCGCGCACCAATGTCGCCTTCGGCGACAAGGTGATCGGCACCAACCACACCCTGCCGACCAACAAGGCGGCCCGCTACACCGGGGGCCTGTGGGTCGGCAAGTTCCTCAAGACCTGCACCTACCAGAAGATCCTGACCGACGAAGCCTCCGCCATGATCGGCGCCTACAGCTCGCGGCTCTGCCTGATGGAAGGTTTTTCCGGCCATGCCGAGCAAGCCAACATCCGCGTACGCCGCTACGGCGGGAAGAACGTCGGATACGCCATGCCGGTCGAGCCCAATTAACCGACACGCACAAGAGCCCGCCAGGGGCCGCGATCAAACCAACCAGAGAGGATGAAACCATGTCCAAGTTTATCGCCACAGCGCTTGCGGCGACCATGCTCATGCCCGTCGCCGCAAAGGCGGAAGGCCAGATCGAAGTTCTGCACCACTGGGTTTCGCAGAGCGAGGTGGAGGCGCTCAACGTCATCCGCAAGGATCTCGAGGCCAAGGGCTTCCAGTGGAAGGATTCGGCGGTCGGCGGCATGAGCGGCGCCAATGCGCAGCAGGCGCTGCGTGCGCGCCTGACGGCGGGCGACCCGCCGGGCGCCATGCAGTTCCTCGGCTGGGAAGGCGTGCAATGGGCCGAGCAGGGCGTGGTGCGCGACCTCAACGACCTCGCCACCGCAGGCGGCTGGCGCGCGGCGCTCGCCCCGCAGCTCCTGCCTTTCGTGACCTCGGGCGATGCTTTCATCGCCGCGCCCATCAACATGCACCGCCAGAACTGGGTCTGGGCCAACAAGAAGCTCTTCGACGATGCGGGCGTTGCCGTGCCGAAGAGCTGGAGCGAGCTGATCGAGACCGGCAAGAAGCTGAAAGAGAAGGGCATCGTCCCGATCGCAATGGGTGACGAGCCGTGGCAGATCGGCATCATCTTCGACGCGCTGCTGTCCGACATCAACGGGCCGGAATTCTACCAGAAGACGGCGATCGACCTCGATCCCGAAGCGCTCGGAAGCCCGGAGATGGTCAAGGTGTTCGATGCGCTGCGCGAGGTCCGCGGCCTCGTGGACGACAATTTCGTCGGCCGCGACTGGGCCGTGGCCACCGGCATGGTCATCAACGGCGAGGCGGCCATGCAGTTCATGGGCGACTGGGCCAAGGGCGAATTCCTCGCCAAGGGCCTGAAGCCCAATCAGGACTTCTACTGCTTCGCGACGCCCGGCAAGGTGACTTCCTTCCAGTATCTCATCGACAGCTTCGGCATGTTCATCGTGAAGGACGAGGCCGTACAGCAGGCGCAGGCCGCGCTTGCCGAGACCATCATGGACCCCAAGGTTCAGAAGGACTTCAATCTCATCAAGGGCTCGATCCCGGCGCGCAGCGACGTTTCGGTCGACGATTTCGACGATTGCGCCAAGCTCGGCTTCAAGGAGCGCGCGGAAGCCGTCGAGAAGGGCAGCATGCAGGGCGCGATGACGCATGGCTTTGCCGCCAAGCCGGAATTCGCTTCCGTCTTCAGCGATGTCGCCGCCCAGTTCTTCGTCGGCAAGATGAGCTCGGAGGACGCGGTGAAAATGCTGGTCTCCGGCATCGACAACGCCCGCTGATCCCACCGCCGTCAGGAGGGGCCGGCTCGCCGGCTCCTCCACAATACCCGCCATCGGAGCTGACCCATGAGCGCCTCTACGCGCATGTCCTCGCGATTGGCAGGCTGGCTACCGCGCCTCGTCGTCGCTCCCAGCCTGCTCGTCGTCATCGTCACGGTCTACCTGTTCATCCTGTGGACGGGCGTGATTTCCGTGACCTCGTCGAAATTCGTGCCGACCTATGATTTCGTGGGCCTCGAGCAATATGTCCGCCTCTGGGCGACGCCCCGCTGGCACACCGCCGTCGCCAACCTCTTCATCTTCTCGGCGCTCTTCCTGGCGCTCTCCACCGGCCTCGGACTGCTGATGGCGATCCTTCTCGACCAGAATATCCGGGCCGAGGGTGCGCTGCGCGCGATCTATCTCTATCCGATGGCGCTCTCCTTCATCGTGACGGGAACGGCGTGGAAATGGATCATGAATCCCGGCCTCGGCATCCAGAAGGTCGTCAACGATCTCGGCTGGACGGATTTCCGCTTCGACTGGATCACCAATCCCGACATGGCGATCTATACCGTCGTGGTGGCCGGCGTCTGGCAGTCCTCGGGCTTCGCCATGGCGATCTTCCTTGCGGGCCTGCGCGGTATCGACAATTCCGTCATCAAGGCGGCGCAGATCGAGGGCGCCTCGCTGCCGCTGATCTACCGGCAGATCATCATCCCCATGCTGCGCCCCGCCATGCTGAGCGTCGTCGTCCTCCTCAGCTACATCGCCATCAAGAGCTTCGACCTGGTGCTGGCTCTGACCAATGGCGGGCCGGGCACGGCGACCGAGCTGCCCTCGACCTTCATGTTCTCCGCGACCTTCCGGCGCAACCAGATGGGCGTCGGCGCGGCGAGCGCCGTCATGATGCTCATGACCGTCGCGGCCATCATCGTTCCCTATCTCTATTCCGAACTGAGGAGCGAGAACAATGACTGACGTCCTCTCCCGCTCCGGCAAGGTCCGGCTCGGCCGCCTCGTCGTCTACGGCTGCCTGTTCGTCGTCGCGCTCGTCTACCTGATGCCGCTCTGGGTCATGGTCGTGACGTCGCTGAAGCCGCTCGACGAGATCTATGGCGGCTCCTTCATCGGCCTGCCGAAGGCCATCACGCTCGATGCCTGGCGGGCGGCATGGTCCGAAGCCTGCATCGGCACCGAGTGCACGGGTCTGAAACCCTATTTCGTCAACTCGCTGCTGATGGTGATCCCGGCGGTGGCGCTGTCGACCGGCGTCGGGGCGATCAATGGTTATATCCTGACGAAGTGGAAGTTCCCCGGCGCGAACTTCGTCTTCGGCCTGCTGCTGTTCGGCTGCTTCCTGCCTTACCAGGCGATCCTCATTCCCATGGCCCGCACGCTCGGCCTTCTGGGGCTCGCGGGCTCCATCCCCGGCCTCGTCGCCGTGCATGCCTCCTACGGCATCTGCTTCACGACGCTGTTCTTCCGCAATTACTTCGTGTCGCTGCCGGACGAGCTGACCAAGGCGGCGATGGTCGACGGCGCGGGCTTCTTCCGCATCTTCTGGAGCGTCATCCTGCCGACCTCGATCCCGATCATCGTCGTGTCCTGCATCTGGCAGTTCACGCAGATCTGGAACGATTTCCTCTTCGGTGTCTCGTTCACGTCGGGCTCCAGCAGCCCCATCACGGTGGCGCTCAACAACATCGTCAACGTCACCACCGGTCGCAAGCAATACAACGTCGACATGGCCGCCGCCATGATCGCCGCCATCCCAACCCTGGTCGTCTATATCGTCGCGGGCCGCTATTTCGTCCGCGGGCTGACGGCCGGCGCCGTGAAAGGCTGAGCTCATGTCCACTCTTGAAATCGATCGCGTCCGCAAGGCCTATGGCCAGCTCGAGGTTCTGAAGGAGGTGTCGATCTCCATCGGAACCGGCGATTTCCTCGTGCTGCTCGGCCCCTCCGGCTGCGGCAAGTCCACGCTGCTCAACATGATCGCCGGGTTGGAGACGATCACCGGCGGCGAGATCCGCATCGCCGGAAAGACCGTCAACGACCTGTCGCCGAAGGACCGCGACATCGCCATGGTGTTCCAGTCCTACGCCCTCTATCCGACGATGACCGTGCGGCAGAACATCGAGTTCGGCATGAAGATCCGCCGGATCGCCCAGGCGGACCGCGACAAGGCCGTGAAGACGGCGTCGGACCTCCTGCAGATCACCCACCTCCTCGACCGCAAGCCCTCGCAGCTCTCGGGCGGCCAGCGCCAGCGCGTCGCGATGGGGCGGGCCATCGTGCGGGAGCCGAAGCTGTTCCTCTTCGACGAACCCCTGTCGAATCTCGACGCCAAGCTGCGCGTCGACATGCGCACCGAGATCAAGCGCCTTCACGCCCGCCTCGGCACGACGATCGTCTATGTCACGCACGACCAGATCGAGGCGATGACGCTCGCCACGCGCGTCGCCGTCATGAAGGACGGCGTGGTGCAGCAGCTCGACGAGCCGCAGGCCGTCTACGACCGGCCGGCCAATGTCTATGTCGCCCGCTTCGTCGGTTCCCCGGCAATGAACATCGTGCCGGCAGTGCTTGAGGCCGAGGGTACGATGGCGACGGTGGTGATCGACATCGCGCGGCGGCCGGCGGCGCGCATCGGCGGCATTTCCCTTTCCCCGGAGGCTCTGCGCCGCCATGCCGGCAGGAAGGTGCTGGTCGGTATCCGCCCGGAGAATTTCTCGATTGCGACAGAGGGCACCCCGGCTCTGACCGTCGATTTCGACGTCGTAGAGCCGACGGGCCCCGACACGCTTGCCGTCTTCCAGCTCGGCGGCGTCGAGGTGACGGCCCGGCTTCCGCCCCGGCAGGCCCATGCGGGCAAGGAGGCGGGGCTGGCGGTCGATACGTCCAAGATCGTGCTCTTCGACAGCGAAACCGAAACCCGTATCGACTGAGAAACTTCCATGACCGGGACGGCAGACATCGTCATCATCGGCTCCGGCATCGGCGGAGCTTCCCTGGCGCACAGCCTCGCGCCTTCGGGCCTCAAGATCGTCATCCTCGAACGGGGAGCGCATCTGACGGACACGCCCGATGCGCGCGACGATGTCGCCATCTTCCAGAAGGGGGTCTATCGCTCTTCCGAGGAATGGCTGGGTACCGACGGGAAAAGTTTCCTGCCGGGCAACTACTACTATGTCGGCGGCAATTCGAAGTTCTTCGGCGCGGTCATGTACCGTTATCGCCGCGAGGATTTCGCCGCGCGCCGCCACATGGACGGCGCGTCGCCCGGCTGGCCCCTGTCCTATGAGGAGCTTTCGCCCTGGTACGATGCGGCCGAGGAGATTTTCCGGGTGCGTGGCTCCGTCGCGGGCGATCCGACGGAACCGCCGCACGAAAAGCCCTATGGCTATCCGCCGGTCCCGGACGAACCGGCGATGGCCGCCGTCCGCCGCCGATTGGAAAAGGCCGGCGTCCATCCCGCCTCCCTGCCGCTGTCGATCGATATCGAGGCCTGGCTGAAGCGGGCTGCGACGGGATGGGATGCTTTCCCGAACACGGGGAAGGGCAAGATCGACGCGGAAGTGGGGCCGCTTGCCAGCGCCCTTGCCCATCCGAATGTCAGCCTGGTGACCGGGGCCGACGTCGTCCGTCTTGAGACCGACGCGGCGGGGCGGCGTGTCATCGCCGCCGTCTACCGGAAGGATGCGACCGAGCATCGCATCTCGGCGGATCGCTTCGCCGTTGCTGCGGGCGCGGTTCAGTCCGCCACCCTGCTCCTGCGGTCGGCGAGCAAGGCGCATCCGGCCGGTCTCGGCAACAGTTCGGATCAGCTCGGCCGCAACTTCATGAACCACAACACGACGGCGATGCTGGCGATCGATCCCTTCGCCGCCAACAGCTGCGTCTACCAGAAGACCATCGCGTTCAACGATTTCTACAACGCCGACAATGAATACGGCTTCCCGCTCGGTAACGTCCAGCTCCTCGGGCACATCACCGGCAACATCCTGAAGGCCAATCTGCCGATGCCCGCGCCGGCGTGGTTCGCAAGGCTCATGGCGCGCTACGCTTACGGCTGGTTCCTGACGAGCGAGGACCTCCCCAACCCGGAAAGCCGGGTGATGGTGCGCGACGGCCGCATCGTCATGCACTGGATACGTTCGAACATGCGCGCGCACGAGGCGCTGATCGGGAAAACCCGGGCCGTCATGCGCAAGGCCGGCTTCCCGATCGTGCTGACGCATACCTTCGGCCGCAAGACGACGTCGCATCAGTGCGGCACCGCGCGCCTCGGCGCCGATCCGCAGACCTCGGTGGTCGATCTCAACTGCCGCAGCCACGATGTCGAGAACCTCTACGTCACGGACGCATCCGTGCTGCCGACATCGGCCGCAGTCAACCCGGCGCTGACCATCGCCGCGCTCGCCATCAAGGCCGGCACCGCCATAACAAGGGGGCATTGAATGAACGTTCGGGACATGGGATCGGCGCGCCACGGCATTTTCCCGCGCGCCTCGGCCGGGATCGATATGTTCGACTATATCGTCGTCGGCGGCGGCTCGACCGGCTGCGTCGTCGCTTCGCGCCTTTCGGAGGACCCCGCCGTCCGCGTTCTCCTGATCGAGGAGGGGCCGCGCGACCTCAGCCCCTACATCCACATTCCCGGTGCCTACTACAAGACCGCGCAGGGCGATCTCCTGAAACGCATTCCCTGGGAGCCGATGCCCGAGCAGGAGCGTGAAGAGACGCCGACCATGGTGCAGGCACGGGTGCTCGGCGGCGGCAGCTCCGTCAACGCGATGATCTATATCCGCGGCGTGCCCGCCGACTACGAGCGATGGGTCGACCTCGGCGCGAAAGGCTGGGGTTACGGCGATGTGCTGCCCTTCTTCAAGCGTGCGGAGGACAACAACCGCTTCTGCAACGAAGCCCATGGCGTCGGTGGGCCACTCGGGGTTTCGGATATCGACTATATCCACCCGTTGACCCGCGCCTGGCTGCAGGCCTGCCAGCAGGCGGGCCTGCCCTACAATCCGGACTTCAACTCGGGTGATCCCGCCGGGTGCGGCCTTTATCAGATCACGGCGCGCAACGGTCGCCGCAACTCCGCCGCCGTCGCCTATCTCAACCCGGCGCGAGGGCGGCCCAACCTGCGCGTCGAGACCGGCACCGCGGTCACCCGCGTGTTGATCGAAAAGGGGCGGGCAGTCGGTGTCGAGTGTGTCAAAGGCAAGCGCAAGGTCGTCTACCGCGCCGACCGGGAGGTGATCGTCTCCACCGGTGCGATTGCTACGCCAAAGCTCCTTATGCTCTCGGGCATCGGTCCGGCGGAACCCATGCGGCGGCACGGGATCGAGGTCCATGCCGACCTGCCGGGTGTCGGACAGAACCTGCAGGACCATATCGAGATTTCGCTGGTCTACCAGCTCAACGGCCCGCACAGCTACGACAAGTACAAGAAGCTGCACTGGAAGGCTGCCGCGGGTCTCAACTACGCGCTCTTCCGCAATGGCCCCGCCTCGTCCAATCTCATCGAGGGCGGCGCCTTCTGGTGGGGCGACAGGAACGAAGCGACCCCCGATATCCAGTATTTCATGGTCGTTGGCGCGGGCATCGAGGAGGGCGTCGATGCGGTGCCCGGCGGCAATGGCTGCACGGTCAATCTCGGGCAGATCCGGCCGCGTTCGAGAGGCGAGGTCACGCTTCTCAGCGCGGACCCCGCCGCGAACCCGCGCGTGGCGCCCCGCTATTTTTCCGACCCTTACGATCTCGACGCGATAACGGACGGTACGATGGCGGCGTTCGACATCATGGCGCAGCCGGCCATCGCGAAATTCGTGGAGGCGCGCCACACGCCGGGGCCGTCGCTTCGCACGCGCGAAGAAATCCGCGCCTTCTGCGTCAAGGATGCCCATGCCGCCCTCCATCCCGCCGGAACGTGCCGGATGGGCCGCGACGACATGGCCGTGGTGGACCCGGAGCTGCGCGTGCATGGCATCGAGGGACTTCGCGTTGCAGACGCCTCGGTCATGCCGACGCTGATTTCGGGCAATCCGAATTCCGTCTGCATCATGATCGGTGAACGCGCTGCGGATTTCCTGCGCGGTTGATGCTTTTTGACTTGCGCATTATTGCGTTTTTATGCGTGTTCATGCATTAATTCTGCAGGTTCGTGCGTGAAGGGCAAAAAGATGAATCCAACTATCGTGGTCTTCGATATCGGCGGCGTGCTGATCGACTGGAATCCCGCCTATCTTTACCGCCAGCTCATGGCGGACGAGGCGGCGGTTTCGGCCTTCCTGGCGGAGGTCTGCACCCCGGCATGGAACGAACAGTTCGATGCCGGCCACCCTTTTGCCGCGGGCGTGGCGGAACTCGTGGCGAAACATCCCGAAAAGGCTGACCTGATCGAAGCCTATTGGCTGCGCTGGCATGAAATGCTGGGTGGTGAGGTCGCGGGGACCGCAGGGCTTCTCGGCCGGTTGAAGGCCGGCGGCGTTCCCGTCCATGCGATCTCCAACTGGTCGGCGGAGACTTATCCGAGAGCGCAGGAGATTTTCCCCTTCCTCGGGTCGTTCGACGTCCTCATCGTCTCCGGCCGCGAAAAACTCATCAAGCCGCATGCGCCGATCTTCGAGCGCTTCCTTGAGCGCGCAGGCGTCCGCGCCGAGGATTGCCTCTTCATCGACGATAATGCCGCGAACGTTGCGGCTGCTGCGGCGCTTGGCTTTCACACCGAGCATTTCCGCAATTCCGAAGCGCTGGAAGCCCGCTTGATCGCGCTCGGGCTCCTTGCCGCCGAGGCCGTGGAATGACCGGCGGCAAGAGGGAACTCGCGGCTCTGTCCCCGGAGGAGCGCCAGGCGGTCATCCTTGAAAAGACCAATGCCAGCGGACGTGTGCTTGCCGCCGAACTTGCCCAGGAATTCGGCGTTTCCGAGGATTCGATCCGCCGCGACCTGCGCGATCTCTCCGATGCGGGCCTGGTGCAGCGGTTTCACGGCGGCGCGGCGCGGCTGGTGACGCCGGCACTGGATTTCCAGCGCCGCGAAACGCTTCACATGGAAGAGAAACATTCGATTGGCCGGGCTGCGGCGGCTGTCATTCCCGACGGCGCTACGCTGCTGGTCGATACGAGCACGACGGTCGTCCGTTTCGTGCGCGCCCTTCCGGCGACGCTGTCCGTACGTATCATCACGGCGGCTGTCGATGTCGCGGCGGCGGCGCTCGACCATCCGAATGCTGAAGTGGTCATGCTCGGTGGCCGCCTTGGCAGGCTGACGCGTAGCGCGACCGGCATCGCTGCCATCGGCGCCGTCCGTGCACTGCGTGTCGATTACTGCGTCCTTGGCACCTGCGGCGTCGCCCAGGACCTGACGCTGCGTGCCGACGACTACGAGGACGCACTTCTGAAGGCGGCGATGATCCGTGCCGCCAACAAGACCTTGCTTCTGGCGACTGCCGACAAACTCGGACAGGCCGCGACCTATGAAGTCGCGCCGGTATCCGCTGTGTCGACGCTTTTCACCGGCACCAAGGATACCGCCATTCTCGATGCCGTTCGCGAGGCCGGCGTCGATGTCGAAATAGTCTGAAACTGCGGAGACGACGATGAGTGCCTCAATCGATCGGGATGCAAGGGCGGTTCTTCTGCCGGCTTTCGATACGCTCGATGTCTTGGATATTATGGTGCCCTTTCTGAAGGAGGGAGGATGCTCCGTCCTGATCGGCGAGACTCGTGCGGAGTATGTTGCCCGGGCGATGTCGACAGAAAGGCTGGCCTGCGAAACGCCGGACGGATTTCGCGCATCGATCGCGGCGCTTCAGGCCGTAACGCCTCACCTGATCGTCGCGGTCGATCAGGAGCTCGGCGGTATCCAGCGGCTCGCTGGCTTGGTTCCACCGCTTCCGACGCTCGACGAGGCACATACACTCTCTCCGGATACACTTGCAGAACGCTGCCGGATCACCGCCCAGGGCGCTCGCGCACTCGGTGTGTCGATGTTCCTTGCGCCCATCGCCGACATCATCGACGGCCAAAACGTTTGGCTGCGAGCACGCACGATGGGCTCTTATCCGCAAGCTGTGGCCCGGCTGGTTTCAGCCTTTGTAACGGGTGTCCAGGCCGCCGGCATCACAGCGGTGACGAAACATTTTCCAGGTTTCAACGATCTGGCAGAAGACCCCGCATTGACAGATGTTTGCCTGGGGACGCCGCTCGACCGCATTCTCCACAACATGCTGCCGTTCAAGGCCGCTATCGAGGCTGGGACAAAGGCGATCATGACAGGGCCGGCACCTGTCGCCGCGATAGACGGAAACAATTCAGCGAGCACCTCGCCGGCCGTTATGGCTATGCTGCGGTCTCAATTGGGATTCAACGGTCTAGTCGTCAGCGACGATCTGGACGCACCAGCCACCCTGCGCGGCCAATCACTCCTTGAAACGGCGATAGCTTCGCTGAATGCGGGTGCTGATCTGCTGCTCGTCGCGGGTGGGCCTCATCTAGGCGCGCTATCCGAAGGAATAGCGGCCGCCGCACTGCGCGGCGACATCAAGCGGCAGCGACTTGCCGACGCTGCCGCTCGTGTCAGACAAATTGCCGGAGGTGGCTAGCTCTCATCTGATTTTTTGATCAGACAGCGTCCGCACCGATGGCGACCAAAGCTGCGCGGCCGACCGCGAAGTCCTGCTCCCCTGTCCCGGAGCCCACGCCGATCGCGCCGGCAAGTTTCCCGCCGAAGCGGATAGGCAGGCCACCGGGCAATGGCGTTACGCCGCCTTGCGATGCGACCCCGGCAGATGTGCCGAATTCGAATGCCATGGAGCCCGTCGGCGCGTTGATCGATGCGGCGGTGCGTGCCTTGGCGCGTGCCGTGTGCATGCTCAGATACTTCGCTCCGTCCATCCGGATGCTTGCGATGGTTTCGCCGCTGCAATCAACGATGAAGATGCATTGGGGAACGGACAATTCCTCCGCCGCCTTAACGGCGGCTGACAGGGCCTCGATCGCGCCGGAGTGGGTGAGGACCAGGGTTTCTTTCGTGTACTTCATGGTTTTCGCTTTTCTTCGGTCGTTCAGGACAGGGGAGAGAAGGACGTCGGGGTCAGGATCCGGATCGCTTGGGTGTCGATCAGGCCCTTGATGCTGGCGAGATAGGGACCCCAGCCGGGATCGGCCAGCATGTGCGCCCTCTTCATCGTCCGTTCCGCGAGGTCTGTCCAGCGCCACATGGAGATGAAGTGATTCAATTCTCCGATTTCGGACGTGAAGAAACCAATCGGCTCACCAAGATGCGCGCGCTGAATCGGCAAGCCGAGTTTCATATAGTTTTCCATGAATTCGCCGAGGAAGCCTGCGCGAATCCGGTAATCCCGTTCTTCGAGAAGCATGGTCTTTTCCGTGAGTACGTTGGTATCGCCGTCGGCTCACCAGGCCGAGGCGCCGCCGTCGACAGTCATCATCGAGCCGGTCGCGAATTTGGATTCATCGCTTGCCAGATAGAGGATGGCCAAGGCGATGTCGTCCGGCTGACCGAGTTCGGCCATCGGAGAGCGCGCCTTGAGGCCGGCCACGAAGGCGTCCGGATCGGGGACTTCCTTCAGCATCTTGTCGTAATAGTTCGACCAGATGACGCCGGGGGCGACGGAGTTGACGCGGATTTTGTCCACGGCATGGTCGAGCGCCATCGCACGGGTGAGGGCAGCGACGCCACCTTTCGCGGCGACATAGGCGGCGCGATCCTTGATGCCGAAGGTGACGATGTTGGAAGCGGTATTGACGATGCTGCCGCCCCCGCGGGCCCGGAGGGCCGGAACCGCGTATTTCGAGCAGAGATAGACGCCCTTGAGATTGACGGCAACGATGTCGTCCCAGTCGTCTTCAGCCGTCGTCTCGACGGTGCCGATCATGCCGCGCCCGGCATTGTTGACGATGATGTCGAGGCCGCCGAACGTCGAGACGGCGAGCTCCACCATCGCCTTCACTTCGCCGCTGTCACGGACGTCGACCTTGATGCTGACTGCGCTCTCGCCGATCTTGCCGGCGACGGACCTGGCGGCATCGCCGTTGAAGTCGGCGACGACGACCTTCGCGCCTTCACGGGCGAAGGCTTCTGCGGTGGCCGCGCCGATACCAGCGCCTGCGCCGGTGACGATTGCGATTTTGTTTTCAAGACGCATGGTGTGACCTCACAGTTCTATTCTTTGAAAATGACGATGCAGTGCCTGCTCGACGCTCAGAGCCGCGAGCCAGGACGTTTTGGGATTGTCGGGAAGCGGCTTGTTTTCGAGCGAAATCTCGAATCTGCCGAAGGCGCCGGCGGCATTGACCTTATGGGTGTTGCCACTTGCATGCGGATCGGCGACCAGCGTTACCTTGGTGTCGGTAAAGCCGATCCCGGCAAGGGCGACCGCAGCCGTGACATTCGCGTTTTTTGGATACTGCAGCGAGGCTTCCGCCGCATTGCCCTCGAAAATGACGGTCCTCTGGCGGAGGCTGGCGAGGTCGACGCTCTGTTCCGCCGGCGTTCCCTTCCAGGCGGACGGCGGTTTGGTGCCCGTATAGATGACGCTTTCCAGACCTGCGATCTTCGCCGAGCGCAGCACATCGAGGCCGCCGATCGCGCCGGAGGCGACGGTCAGGCGGCTCCCTCCTTCCTCGGCAGCTTTTTCCAGCGCATGAAGCAACTCGGTATCGCTCAGGCTGCCGATCGAGACGACGATAACGTCGATGCCCGCGCGAAGGAGGGGTGGGACGGAATTCTTGACCGCTTGGTGGCTGGCACATTCCACGACCACCGAGGGCCCCCATTCAATGAGGGCGGCGACATCGTGGAAGACCTCTACGCCGTCGTGATCGACGGTCAGGTCGTGGGGAACGAGCGTGGCGGAAACTTCGATGCCGCTTCCGGAGGCGCGCAAGGAATGGTCGAGACTTTGCGCCATCGCGCCAAAGCCGATGACAGCGACTTTCTTGATGTCATTGTTCATCTGTTTCCTCCAGAAATTCTCGAAGGGTTTTGGCGTATCGCTCGGGATGAACCCGAGGAAAGAAGTGCGCCCCATCGATCACGGCGAGCCGTGCGCCGGGTATCACGGCGGCGAGCGTTCGGCTGTGGGCAAAGGGAATGAGGGCGTCGTCGGTGGCGCCGATGACGAGAGTGCGAGCGGTGATCCGCTGAAGGTCGCCGCTACGTTCGTCTGCAAGAAGCATCTCGATCCGCGCGGCGGCGACTTCCGGAGGCGAGAGCGCGTCCGTAGCGTTATCGATAGCCCGGTCGAGACTTTCAGTGTTCGCTTCGAGGAAGCTTGAAGGAAAGCCGATCGCATGGGTTAGTTTCTGGTACGCGATCGGCCCCGCGGTCCTCAATACGGCCAGGCGGGCTTCGAACATGGCGACGAAGCGAGCGTCCGGCTTCTCCCAACTGCCACTGATGACCAGCGATCTGACGAGAGCCGGTGCGTCGAGAGCGATGAACTGCGCCACTAGGCCGCCCGTCGAATGGCCGACGATATGGGCTGCGTCCACATTTTCCGCGCGGAGAATTTCCACGGCGTCCTCAGCAATCCTCGATACCGAATATTTGCCATGAGGCCTGTCGCTTCGCCCGGTTCCCCGATGATCGAACGAGATGACCTTGTAGCGATCGACAAGAAGCGGAACGATGTCGTTCCAGAAGCTTGCCGCTCCGCCGAGACCGGGAATGAGCAGCAAAGCTTCGCCTTCGCCGGAGACGTCATACGTCACCCGGCATCCATCGGACGCCAATAATGTGGGCATTTTCGTTCTCTGGGTTTAGAGTTTGTTGGCTGCGACGAACGCCGTGCGCTGCTCGATCTCCAGTACGTTTTCAGGCCGTGCGAACGGCTCCGGCGCCGCCTCGCCCGGCTGCATCGGGCGGCCGATCTCCTCGAAGAAATGTTCGAGGCCGTTCGGCTGGATGAACCAGAGCCAATGCAGTTCCTGGTCCTCGGACGTGTTGATGAACATGTGTTTCCGGTTGCGGCCGACGAAGATCGTCACGCCGGGTTCCGCGGGGTATTCGACGCCCTCGACGACAGCCTTGCCACGGCCGGAGATGAAATGCAGAACTTCATCGTGTACCGGATGCGCGTGCTCACGCACGTAGCCCTGCGGCGGCAAGGTTTGCGTCCCGAGGCTGAACGGCGTCTCCACACCGAGGAAGTCGGGAGAAATCCTGACGGAGATGTGGCCGTTGGCGGGAACCGGCTGCCAGAAGTTCTTGCCCTCTTCGGGCTTGAGGATCAGCAAGTCACCCTTGGCCGGGGTCTCTTCCGCTTTGTTTTCCATGGAATGTCTCCTTATGCGACTTCCGGCTGGTAATAATCGGCGGCTTCCTGCGGCAGCTTCTTGCCGAGGATGTCGTCCGCGAGTTTTTCAGCCATCATGATGACGGGGGCGTTCAGATTGCCGCTGACGATGGCGGGCATGATCGACGCGTCGATGACGCGGAGATTCTCGAAGCCGTGGACCTTGGCATGGGTATCCACCACAGACATGTCGTCGGTGCCCATGCGGCAGCTGCAGCACGGATGGTAGTTGGTGCCGGCTTCCTTCCTGAGGAATTCGAGCAGTTCTTCATCCGACTGGACCTGCTTGCCCGGCGTGACTTCTTCGCCGCGAATATCGTCCCAGGCGGGCTGGGCGACGATGCGGCGGATTTCCCTGATGGCCGCGATCGCCTGCTTCTGGTCTTCCTCGTCCTGGAGGAAGTTGAAGACGAATTTCGGTGCGATATTCGGATCGGCGCTCGCAAGCCAGACGCGGCCTTCGCTCTTGGGTCGCATCAGGCTCATGAAATACTGGAAGCCATTCTCCAGATTGACCGAACCGTGCTGCATCTCGCCGATGAGCGGAACGAATTCCAGCTGCACGTTCGGAACCGTGAATTTCGGATCGGTACGGAAGAAGCCGCCGACCTCGAAGAAGTTTGTAGCGCCCAGGCCCGTCTTGGCCAGAAGCCACTGCAAACCGAGCTTGAGCTTGCCGAAAGTGGTAAGCTGGCCGACGACCGAGACCGGCTTGGTCGCGCGATATTGGACGGGGGCGGCGACGTGATCCTTCAGGCCACGCCCGACGCCCGGCAGATCCTTGACGACGGGGATGGACAGCTTGCGCAGTTCCCCGGCGTCGCCGATACCGCTCAGCATCAGGAGCTGTGGAGAGTTGAGGGCGCCGGCGGCGAGAAGAACTTCCCTGTCCACATTGATTGAATATGCCTTGCCGGAAATGGTCGCCTTGACGGCGACGGCGCGGTTGCCGTTGAACTCGATCTTGGTGACTTTCGCGCTGACGACGACGTCGAGATTGTCCCGCTTCGGCTGTGCGTGAATGTAGGCCTGCGACGTGCTCCAGCGGATACCGTGGCCGACATTGCGCTGGGTGATATGGACACCTTCCTGACGTAGCGCGTTGTGGTCCTCGATATAGGGATGTCCCGCCTGTTCGCCGGCCTTCAAGAACGCCCTGTACAAGGGGCTGTTGGCCTTGCAGGTCTCGATGATCATCGGGCCTTTGCCGCCGCGATACTTGTTGGAGCCCTTGTCCGACGTTTCCGCTTTACGGAAGTAGGGAAGGACATCCTTGTAGCTCCAGCCCGTGAGGCCGAGCGCTTCCCAGTTGTCGTAATCCCAGGGATTGCCGCGAACCCAGTTCATGCCGTTGATCGAGGACGAGCCGCCGAGTACGCGGCCTCGCGCTTCAAGGACGGTCCTGTTGTTGAGATACGGTTCAGGCTCGGAGGTGTAGAACCAGTTGAAGCGGTCATTGGCCAGCGGCAGCGGCAGCGCAGCGGGCATGCGGATGTGGATGTGCTGGTCCGAGGGGCCTGCTTCGAGCAGGAGCACCCGGTGCTTGCCGTCTTCGGACAGCCGGCCTGCCAGAACGCTGCCGGCGGAGCCGGAGCCGATGATGATGTAGTCGTAGGTGCCTCTGGAGGGCGTTTTTGAAATCTTGCTCATGCCGGATGCCGTCGTGGTCTTGGGGTTGCCTGAGCGTATCTGTCGTAGTTCGACGGTCGCCCGCGTGAGTTCCTGTGAGAATGGCATTCGCTATCCTCAGGTTGGTGTCTTCCAGGTGTCGCCCAGCTTGTAACCGGTCGGGAACGGGTCGCGCGGATCCAGAACGTACTGGTGGAAAGCGGTGATCCAGGCCGAGCCCGTGATCGCCGGCCGCACGGCGGTCCGCCCCGCCACGGTCGTCGTTCCGAGAATTTCGCCGATGAACTCGGTGCCGATGATGGATTCGTGCACGAACTTTTCGCCGACGCCGATCTGCCCCTTCGCGTGCATCACGGCAAGCCGCGCGCTCGTACCTGTTCCGCAGGGCGACCGGTCATGCCTGCCGGGGGAAACGATCACTGTATTCTTCGCCCGCTTCACGCCGTTCTCGCTGCGGAGCGGGCCGGCGAACAGCGTCTGGTTGATGGTGTGGATTTCCGGGTTTTCCGGGTGGACGGCGGGTATCTGCTCGGCCGCCGCCAGCTTGATCTTCTCGCCGACATCGACCAGTTCGGCGGCCTCGTCCTGGGTGATGCCGTAGCCCAACTTCTGGGCATCGACGAGGACGTAGATCATGCCGCCATAGGCGACATCGACGACCATCGAGCCGAGGCCCGGAACCTCGATCGTCCTGTCCAGCGCCATGGTGAAGGCGGGCACGTTGTCGAACGTAATGCTTTCACATTTGCCGTCACGGCATTGCGCCGTTACGCGCACCAGACCCGCCGGCGCCTCGAGCGTGAGCGTCGTCACGGGCTCGATCATCGGCACCATGCCCGTTTCGAGAAGAACGGTAGCCGTGCAGATGGTGTTCGTGCCGGACATGGGGACGTAATATTCCGACTCCATGATGATGAAGCCTGCGTCGGCATCCGGATGGGTGGCCGGCAGCACAAGGTTCACGCACTGCGAGACCTTGCCACGCGGCTCATGGAGGAGAAACTGACGAAGCTCGTCACCGTTCCTCTCCAGATACTGCATCTTCTCGAAAATAGTCTTGCCGGGGACCGGAAGAACGCCGCCCGTTATGACTTCATTCAGCTCGCCTGCCGCGTGGGCGCCGACGACATTGACCATTTTGCTGAAGCGCATTCCTCGCCATCCCCATGATGCATGTCGAACTGAGGCAGGCCAGTTCGATATTCATGAGGCTGACTTGTAAACGTTTTCTGGGGGGCGGTCAATAAACGTTTTCTCGTTGCGTCATGCCGCGCGGTCGGACGCCTTCGGGGGTACGGTGATGGAATTGCGCAAGATCAGGCTGGTCTCGAACTGCATGGAGGTCAGGCTTTCGCCTTGCTCAAGGCTTGCGATCATTGCGCGTGCAGCGTAGCGCCCCATGTCTCCGACGGGGACCGAGAGGGTCGTCAGCGGTTGGTAAAGAAGGGGTGCGAAGCTCATGTCTTCAAAGCCGCTCACGGACATCTGGCGGGGAACGTCGATCCCGAGTTTCCGGCACTCGGAGAGGACCCCGCAGGCCAAAAGGCCAGTATTGCACATTACGGCCGTAACCTTTGGATTTTGCTCGATAATCCTGCGAAACGCCAACCCGCCGTCATTGATGGTGTATCCGGGCTGAACGACCTGCATGACCGTATTCAGGTCGTGGTCCCGCATCATCTGCTCATATGCATTCAGTCGGGATTGCTGCCTGTCGTTGCCTTGCGTTGGGCCGGAGATCAGCGCGATGTCCTTGTGTCCGAACTGGAGCATGAGCTCCGCGATTTTCTGCGTGCATTTTGCATTATCGATTCCGACGGAGGGTAGAGGGTGCCCCTCCAGGTAGGAATATACCTGTAGCACCGGAATCGGGTTTTTCTCGATGAATTCCAGCAAGCGTTTGTCGTCTACCCGTCCAAATACAAGTAATCCTTCAGCTCCGCGGTTGAACAGCCTGAATGCGGCGTCGAAAATCGTTGTATTGTCGTAGCCCGATGTCTGAAGAAAACCCGCATAGTCTTGCGCGAAGAGCGTTTCCTGGATGCCGTGCGCCAGTTCGGAAAAGATCGGGTCGTCGAGACGTGGCAGGAGCGTGCCGATCGTGCGGGTGCGCGCCAGGCGCAGGGCCTTGCCGGCGGAATTTGTCGTGTATCCAAGCTGTGCCGCGGCCTTAAGCACCCGCTCAGACATTTCCTTGTTCACATTCTCCGGCTTGTTGAGCACGCGAGAGACCGTGGCGATGGATACGTTTGCCAACTTCGCCACATCGTGAACCGTTACCCCGCGCCCGGTCTGACGTTTGTTTTTCATGGATTTTCTACTGCTCCTGCGGGGCCTAAGTCCTTGTCTGCTGCTCGTGCATAATGGATGTATTTCTTCAGATTTCAATCACCCCGCCAGAATCCGGATTGACAACGGATATTCCTGGTGCATTCTGGTAAACGTTTACTAGCTCGCACATAGGCGGCTGCGTCGCGCAATCAATAAATTGGGGAGCCCAAACGATGCATGGACATTTCACACCTGAACTCAAGCGCCGAACTCTGCTCAAGATGCTGGCCATCGGGGCGGCGGCGACAACGCTGTCTCCAGCGACCCGCGCATGGGCCGCGAGCACGTTGAACATCCTGAACAGCAACACCGCCTGGGCCGGCGCTCTTACCGGCGGCGTCGCGAAGGCATATACCGGCGCGCAGATCACGGGCGAAGGCAATCCTTATGAAGCCCATTACGAGAAGCTGCTGATCGAACTCAGCCAGGGTTCCAGCACCTTCGACATCTTCACCACCGACAATCTCTGGATCCGGCAGCCGCTGCGCAACGGCTGGGCAAGCGCGTTCGAGGATATCCGCGCGGAAGACGCCTCGCTGCCGGAAATCAGCGTGGGCAAACTTGCGCCTGCCTCCACGACCTATACGGAGTACGACGGCAAGCGCTGGGGCCTGCCGCTCGTCATGACGACCCCGGTCTTCGTCTATCGCAAGGATCTGTTCGAAAAGGCCGGCATCACGAAGGTGCCGACGAACTGGGACGAATATCGCGACGCGGCCGAGAAGCTGCATTCGGATGACGTCGCGGGCAACGTCCTGCTGCTCGGCGGTCAGGACGCGCATATGAGCGGCGACTGGGGCAGCCGCCTGATGGGCATGACCAAGATCGCCCCGAACGACGACGGCGTGCTCGACGAGAACAACAAGGTGGTGTTCAATTCCGAGGGCCAGGGCGCCCGCGCGATCGAGCGCCTGCGCGAGGTGCTGCCCTTCACGCCGAAGGGCGTCGAAGGCTTCGACTATGCGGAAGGCTCCTCCATCATGCAGCAGGGCAAGGCTGCAATGATGATCACCTGGTCGGACGTCATCGTCGGCATCGAGGACGGTCCGTTCAAGGGCAAGTTCGGTTACACTGTCTCGCCGACGGAGAAGTTCGAACAGCAGATGGTCGGCGGCTGGTCGATCCTCATCAATGCCGCGTCGGAAAACAAGGCGGAGGCCTACAAGTTCCTCAAGTGGATGAGTGAAGGACAGGCCTACGAGCTGTTCCGCGAGAACGGCGAGTCGTCGCTTTGCCTCCAGGCGGACATCGACAATCCTGAAATCGTCGCCAAGGTGCCGATGCTGCAGGCTTTCCGGGACTTCCCGGCACGCGGTACGACCCCGGTTTCGATCCCGCCGTACCGCCTGACCAATGCGGTCGAAGTGCAGCGGGTGCTCTACGAAAACATCCTTGCGGGCGTGAACGGTCGCAAGACACCTCAACAGGCGATGGAAGACGCCGAGGCCGCGCTGGCTTCCGTCATCCGCACCTGACCGAAAGCGTGTCGCGGGCATGGCTGCTGGCCATGCCCGTTTCTATTGGGGAACTTGAAAATGGCCAAAAGTGGCACCATCAACGCGCCGGCTTTGCCGCTGGGTGCGACGAAGGCAGTCCGCGCGGGCGAGAAGAGCGTTCCTACGCTCCTGCTTGCGCCGACGATGATCATCATGACGATCGTCGGCCTCTATCCGCTGCTGCATTCGCTCTACATATCGCTGACCAATTACAACCCGACATTCGGCACGTCCTACTCGTTTATCGGGTTCGCAAACTACGCCCGCGCCTTCGGCGATGGCCAGTTCTGGTACTCCGTCGGCCTGACCCTCGCCTTCACGGCAATCAGCGTCGCGCTTTCCTTGACGTTGGCCGTGCTTCTGGCGCTGCTGTTCAATCAGTACCGTTTCGGCTTCGTGGTCCTGCGCACCTTCCTGCTCATTCCGATGCTGATCACGCCGATCGCCGTCGGCATCACATGGCGCACGATGATGATGCCCGATCTCGGCGTCCTGAACTATTTGCTCTCGCTGATCGGTGTGAGCCATCTGTCCTGGGCCAGTTCACCCTCGAGCGCGCTCGCCTCGGTGATCCTCGTCGACGTCTGGCAGTGGACGCCGTTCATGTTCATCATCATCTTCGCAGGGCTCCGCTCTCTCCCCAAGAGCCCGTTCGAAGCCGCCGCGATCGATGGGGCAGGGCACCTTGCCACGTTCATGAACGTGACCCTGCCGATGCTGAAGCCGGTGATCGTCATTGCGACCCTTCTTCGCATCGTCGACGCCTTCCGCACCTATGACACCGTCTACATCATCACCCGCGGCGGCCCGGACTTCGCGACGGACCTCCTCAGCGTCTATCTCCAGCGGGTGAATTTCCGCATCTTCGATCTGGGTTACGGCTCGGCGCTCTCGTGGATCGCCCTTGTCATCGTGCTCGTCGTCGTCCTCGTCTTCGTGAATCTCACCGGGTTCCTGAAGCTGGTCGCCGACAAAGAAAACCGCTGAGGAGATCGCTCATGTCGAACAGCCGAATTCTCAAGAGCGGCGCCGGCGCGCTGGCTGCATATGGCTTGGCGATCGCCGCCGCGCTCTTCTTCGCGTTTCCGATTTTCTGGATGGTGACTTCCTCCTTCAAGAGCGAAGTCGACATTTCGGCCTATCCCCCTGTCTGGAGCTTCTCGCCGACCCTGGCGAACTATACACAGCTC
This sequence comes from Shinella sp. 1A1, assembly GCF_055379515.1. Classification (NCBI taxonomy): domain Bacteria; kingdom Pseudomonadati; phylum Pseudomonadota; class Alphaproteobacteria; order Hyphomicrobiales; family Rhizobiaceae; genus Shinella; species Shinella sp. 1A1. The sequence goes on along the minus strand of NZ_AP039672.1, from coordinate 956,039 downwards.
TTCACCGAGCTGAACGCATGGCAGGCCCTGTTGAACAGCGCGCTGATCGTCGGCCTCGCCACTTGCATCGCGATGGCGGCGGGAACGATGGCGGCCTACGCGCTCGCCCGCTTCGACGTCAAGGGCAAGGAATTCCTCGCTTTCGAGATCCTTTCGATCCGCATGCTGCCGCCGATCGTGAGCGTCATTCCGATGTTCATCATCGCCCGCCAGCTGGGGATTTTCGATACGCCCTGGCTGCTGATCGCGGCTTACGCCCTCTCCGGCCTGCCCTTCGTCGTCTGGGTCATGCGCGTCTTCATCCAGGATATTCCGCAGTCCATCGAGGAGGCGGCGATGATCGACGGCTGCAGCCGCTTCGAAACCTTCTGGCGCGTCACGCTTCCGCTTCTGTTGCCGGGCCTCGCCGCGACGATGGTCATCGTCTTCATGTTCGCCTGGAACGAGTTCCTGCTCGCCAGCATGCTGACCTCGCAGGAGGCCAAGACGCTTCCCGTCATCGCCGCCAACGCGATCAAGCCAAAGGCCATCGCCTGGGGCCTCGCCTCCGCAGCCGGCGTGATGATGTCGCTTCCCGTCGTCGTCCTCGTTCTTCTGATGCAACGCTACCTCGTCCGCGGCCTCACGCTCGGCGCGGTCAAAGGGTAAGGAATTCTCGAAATGGCAATCAATATCGATACCGTCTACAAGCAGTTCGGCGCGCTGAAGGTCGTCAACGGCGTTTCCGTCGATATCAAGGATGGCGAGTTCTTCGTGATGCTCGGCCCCTCGGGCTGCGGAAAGACCACGACCCTGCGCATGGTCGCCGGCCTGGAGCTGCCTACAGCCGGCCGCATCAGCATCGACGGCGCCGACATGACCTACGCCGAGCCCCGTCACCGCGATATCGCCATGGCGTTCCAGGACTACGGTCTCTACCCGAACATGACGGTCTTCAAGAACATCGAGTTTCCCCTGAAGATCCGCAAGCTCGACATTCGCGAGCGTGCACGCAAGGTGGAGGACACCGCTGAAAAGCTCGGGCTTGGCGAACTGCTCCAGCGCAAGCCGTCGCAGCTTTCGGGAGGCCAGCGTCAGCGTGTTTCGCTCGCGCGGGCGCTCGTTCGCAACCCCAAGGTATTCCTCATGGACGAGCCGTTGTCCAATCTTGACGCAAAGCTGCGCGCCGTCATGCGCACGGAAATCAAGAAGCTCGTCACGAACCTCGGCATCACCACGATCTACGTCACGCACGACCAGATCGAAGCGATGGCGATGGCGGACCGCATCGCGGTCATGAGCAGGGGCAACATGGTCCAGGTGGCCTCGCCGCTCGAAATCTATGACCGGCCCAAGACGCGCTTCGTCGCGGAGTTCATCGGGTCGCCGCCGATGAACCTGTTCCCCGCGCAGCTCAAGGCCGGTGGCACCGTTACCTGCATCCTTCCGAACTTTGCCCATTCGCTTTGCGACGACGAGCGCGCGTTCGCAGCACAGATCGTTGACGGCAACGGCGGCCTGCTCCTGGGCATCCGGCCGGAGCATCTGATCGTCGCGAAAGCCGGCGCACAGGGCGCGACGGACGCGCTTGTCGAGCTGGTCGAGCCGCTCGGGCAGACCACGAACATCTATGTCAGCGTGGGTGACGTCCGCTTCGTCATCGTCACCGACAGGACCACGGTGAAGGCGGGAGACACGATCGGAGTTGTCGCTCCGTCCGAATTGCTGCGTGTCGTGGCCAACGATGACGCCGTGGTGCGCCACTGACCACCGTCGCCGCAGAAAATTGAAAGGAAATACCGATGACCGTTAGAGAATATGGATTGTGGATCAACGGCGGGTGGCTCAAGACAGCCAGGACGATTGAACGGACTTCGCCCGCTCACGGTGCGCCGCTCGCCCGTTTCGCGGAAGGTGGCGAAGAGGAAGTCGGTGCGGCCGTCGCGGCAGCTCGGGCAGCCTTCGACAACCGGTCGATCTGGTCCGGCATTCCCGGTTCGGAGCGCGCCAAGGCTATCACCCGCTGGCTTGAACTGATCGTGCGCGACACCGACAGGCTCGCGATGATCGAGGCCGAGGAAGTCGGCAAGCCCATTCGCTTCGCGAAGGGCGAAACGGAATGGGCCATCGAGCTCGGGCGCTACGCTGCCGCTCTCGCCTACCAGATTCCGGGCGACCTCGTGAACAATATCGGGGATGCGAACCTCGGTCTGGTGAGCCGCGAGCCCCGCGGCGTCATCGGCATGATCACGCCCTGGAATTTCCCGCTCGTCACGCTCTTCCAGAAGCTTCCCTTCGCGCTGGCAGCTGGCTGCACGGTCGTCATCAAGCCGTCGGAGCTGACCGCGGGCACGACGCTGGAAGTCGCTGCGCTCGCCAGGGAAGCTGGCATTCCGGACGGCGTGATCAACGTCGTGACAGGCTCCGGCCGTACCGTTGGCGAGGCGCTCACGGGTCACCCCGGTGTCGACATGATTTCCTTCACGGGTTCGACCGTAGTCGGCAAGCGGATCGCGCAGCGTTGTGCAGAGCAGATGAAGCGCGTCGGCCTGGAGCTCGGTGGCAAGGCGGCGAACATCGTCTTCGCCGATGCCGATATCGACTCGGCCATCGACGGCATCGCATTCGGCTATATTCTCAACCAGGGTGAGGAATGCGTTCAAGGGACCCGCCTGCTGATAGAGGAGTCCATTGCCGACGATTTCATCAGGCAGCTTGTCGAACGCTCGAGGAAAATCCGTATCGGCCTTCCGGACGACGAACAGGCTGACGTCGGTGCGCTGATCCATGAGCAGCACATGGAAAAGGTACTCGGCTACATCAGGACGGGTGTCGAGCAAGGTGCAAAACTGGAGATCGGCGGCGAACGCCTGACCGATAATGGTCTCGGCAAGGGCTATTTCGTTGCTCCGACCATCTTCTCCGGCGTTACGCCGGAAATGACGATCTTCCGCGAAGAGATTTTCGGACCGGTTCTTGCCGTCACCACCTTCAAGACCGCGGAGGAAGCAATCAGGCTTGCGAACGACACCAATTACGGACTCGGCAACGGCGTCTGGACGAAGGACATCGACAAGGCGATCCAGGTCTCCCGTGAACTCAAGAGCGGGACGGTCTACGTCAATACGTTCCTCGAAACCGCGGTTCAGATGCCTTTCGGCGGCTTCAAGGAAAGCGGTCTCGGCCGCGAGAACGGCATCGATGGCCTTCTTGAGTTCACCGAGGTGAAGTCGACATTCATCAAACTGGGCAAGCGCGGCTACGCATTGCCTCACACGGTCTAATAACCATGCGGCGAATGGCTGTCTAAAGCGTTTCTCCTCCCGAGGCAGCCTTGGGCTGGTGGTGGCTCCGATCCGCCGCCGGCCCATTTTTCTTCCGGCAGGTTCGTAGAAGGTTCCTAGAAATGACTGACATGCTGCCCCTTACCGTCGCCAAGCGGCGTGAGCACGACTCTCTTGGCGAAGTCGACGTCGATGCCGACGCCTATTACGCTGCTCAAACGGCAAGGGCTTTCGCCAACTTCCAGATTTCGGGCATCCCGATCGGGCATTATGCGGTCTTCATCCGGGCGTTGGCCTTCGTGAAGAAGGCGGCGGCGCTGGCGAATCTGGAACTCGGCGACCTCGACAGGAAGAAGGCGGACGCGATCGTCGCCGCCTGTGACGACATCGCCGGCGGCAAGCTCGCGGACCAGTTCGTCCTCGACGTTTTCCAGGGGGGAGCCGGGACATCGACGAACATGAATGTGAACGAGGTGGTGGCGAACCTTGCCCTGGAACATCTTGGACTTCCCAAGGGGAGCTTCGACGTCATCCACCCGAACAACGACGTCAATCTCTCGCAGTCCACAAACGACGTCTATCCCACGGCGATCCGTCTGGCGCTCCTTCTCAGCTACGAAAGCCTGTCGAACGAACTGGCGGATATCGCGGATGCTTTCGAAGCGAAAGCAGCGGAGTTCGCGGACATCCTCAAGCTCGGGCGCACGCAACTGCAGGATGCCGTGCCGATGACGCTAGGGCAGGAATTTATGGCCTTCGCGGTAACGTTGAGAGAGGACATCCTTCGGCTCGAGGAGGCGGCCAGGCTTCTCAAGGAAATCAATCTCGGCGGTACGGCGATCGGAACGGGCATTACCGCCGATCCTCGCTACGCGGCTCTTGCCATCAAGAAGCTCGCGGAAGTGTCGTCGGTCGACCTCGTTCCCGCATCGGACTTTGTCGAAGCTTGCTGGGATACGGGAGCGTTTGTCCTCTTCTCCGGCACCATCAAGCGGACGGCGGTGAAGCTTTCCAAGATTTCGAACGATCTCAGGCTGCTTTCGAGCGGACCGCGTGGGGGCTTCGGCGAAATCAACCTGCCGCCGATGCAGCCCGGCTCGTCGATCATGCCCGGCAAGGTAAATCCGGTCATTCCCGAAGTGGTCAATCAGGTGGCTTTCCAGGTCATCGGAGCCGACCTCGTCGTGACCCTGGCGGCAGAAGCCGGGCAGCTCCAGCTCAACGCTTTCGAACCCGTCATCGTGTTCAACTTGCTGCAGTCCATCACGTTGCTGGCCAATGCAGTGAGAACCCTCAGGGAAAAGTGTATTGCCGGGATCACGGCAAACGAGGAGCGCTGCAAGGAGCATCTCGAAGCGGGTACGGCGCTCGCGACTGCGTTGACGTCGCTCATCGGATACGAGAAGGCTGCCGAGATGGCGAAGGAAATTCTCCGGAGCGGCCGCACCATGAGGGCGTTGCTGGACGAGAGCAATACCTTGTCAGCCGATCTCCTGGAACAGGTTCTCGACACGAAGGCTTTGACGCGCCCCTCGCGCTTCCGCAATCAGCCGGCAAATGGAAAATAGGCATGCCTTATCTCGACCGCTTCAAGACCATCATCTTCGACTTCGACGGTGTCATTCTTGATTCCGCACGCTTGAAGACCGCGGCCTTTGCGCAGGTATACAGCTGCGAAGACCCGGAAAAGGTCGCTGAAGTCGTCGAGTACCAGGAACATCACGGCGGAATTGGCCGACGTCAAAAGTTCGAGTATTTCGAGCGCGAGGTGTTCGGCCGACCCGGCGATGAAGCGACAGTTGAAAATCTCTGTGACCGTTTCGCGGAAATCATCGATGAGGGCATGCTCAATTGCGCGTTTATCCCCGGCGCCGAGGCTCTTCTCGCTCGTCTTGAAAACGAAATTCCGATGCACGTCGTTTCAGGAATGCCGGAGGATGATCTCAGGCTGGTAATCGAACGGCGCGGGTTGTCGCGGTATTTCCGGACCGTATCGGGTTCGCCCAAGTCGAAATATGCCGAGTTTCGGAATGTGATGCGGCTGGAGAGCGCCGAAGCCATGGAGTGTCTGGCTGTCGGGGATTCACCCACCGAGTTTCACGCGGCCCGTAAGATCGGCATCCCGTTTCTGGCGATCGTCGCGCCCGATGTGGTTGACCTTTTCCCCGCCGATGTGCAGAAGGCCCCCGATCTCACCGGGTTCGAACGCGCCGCTCGACTGGCGCGGTGACGAGCTTCAGCAAAGAAGTCCATCTCCATGATCGCAGCTCACCAAAGGCCATATCTGGCGTTTTTCCTGCTTGCTATTGCGACCGGCGCGTTCATGGCGCGAATTCCGGATCTGCAGACCAGGCTCGCGGTCAACAAGGCCGAACTGGGCATGACCTTGATCGGGCTTGCCATAGGCTCGCTGATTTCTCTTTCGGCCTCTGCTCCCATCATTGCCCGCCTCGGCAGCAAGCGGACATTTTCAATCGCGATCCCCGCGATCGGCCTCCTGCTCGCGTTGACACCGGTGTTGCCAGGCGCAGGTGCCGTGTTTGGCTGCCTCTTCCTGACCGGTCTCTTTACGGGAACGCTTGAGCTTGCGCTGAACATCGAGATTGGGCGGATCGAGGCTCAGAAGGGTGTCAGCATCATGAACCGGTCGCACGGCTTCTGGAGTGTCGGTTTCTTCGTCACCGCTGTCACGGCCTCCTTCATCCGGCAGGCTGAAATACCGATGACAACGCACATGATCGTCATGGCGACGATCGTCGTTTTGTTGTCCCTCGTCGTTGTCAAAGGGATGGAAAACGCGACCATCCCAAAGGTTGTCGAGGAGCAGAAAGCGCCCTTGGTCGCCTTTCCCACGCTTTCGCTTATGCCGTTGTGCATCATCGGCATCTCGGCATGTCTCGTGGAGGGCGCGGGCCTGGACTGGTCGGCGATCTATATGCGGGACGTTTTCAAATCTGAACCGTTTATTGGCGGATCTGGCTTGACGCTGTTCGCATTTTTCATGGCGCTGGCCCGCGTTACGATCGATCCCGTGGTGGATCGATTTGGAGCACGCGTCGTCGCACAAACCCTCCTCACGATCGCAGCGATCGGCCTGGCAATCGTTTGGCTGTCCCCGCATGAATACGCCGCCTTGGCCGGCTTCGCGATGATGGGCGGCGGATGCAGCGCAGTCTATCCGATGGCGCTCTCTGCGGCGGCGCAAAGGACTGACAGGGCGTCGGCGGTTAACGTGGCCGCGGTCGGGCAGATGGCTTTCGTCGTGTTTTTCCTTGCGCCGCCTCTGCTCGGGTTCGTCGCCGAGGCTTGGGGCATGAGAATGTTATACGCCATATGCCTGCCCCTCATTCTCGTGGCCATTTTCGCCAGCGGTGCGCTGAACGTCCGGCGGGCGGCTAAGCCGGCGATCAGCGCGGTCAGTCACGAAACGGCTCTCTAGGGTGAATGCCCGCGGCAAGCCTCCTTTCGATATGCAGCGCTACGAGCGCCATATGACTCAAAGTCATGGAGAAACGAGTGTGCATGGCTTGATGCGAGAACCGGTTTCGGCAAGGTAGTCGCAAAACCGGGAACGCGGAGTTAGTCGTCTTGAACAGTGATAGTTTCGATTTTGTAGTCGTCGGCGGCGGGTCGGCCGGGAGCGTACTAGCCAGCCGGCTCAGCGCACGAGGCGATCGTGTCCTGCTTCTCGAGGCAGGGGGGCCGGGCCGCGAAATCTCGTATGATCTGCCGTTTCTCGCTGCGAAGCTGTTCTCGTTCAAGCGTAATAATTGGTCGTACAATTGCGTAACCCAGAAGAACATGAATGGACGAACCCAGTACTTTCCTCGAGGGAAGATGCTCGGCGGTTCCTTCATTTTCAACGGGGCGCAGTACATTCGGGGTAATCCTGCCGACTTCGACACCTGGCGGCAGCTTGGAAATCCCGGTTGGTCTTTTGAAGATGTCCTCCCGTATTTCCGGAAATCGGAGAAATATTTCGGAGGCGACAACGCGTTCCACAGCACGCGCGGTCCGATGCCCGTCACCAAGCCGCCGATGGTCAGTGAATTGACCACGGCCTATCTGGAGGCTTGCCAGCAGGCCGGTTACCCGTTGAACAACGATTTCAACGGCGCTTCCCAGGAGGGGTTCGGAGTCTACGACTTCAACATTGCCGAAGGACGTCGCCAGACGACGGCGAAGACATTTCTTCGCCCGGCGATGAGCCGCCCGAACCTCAAGGTGGAGGTGAATGCGAACGTCCACAAGGTGATTGTCGAAAACGGCGAGGCCGTAGCCATCGAATATGAGAAGGGCGGAACGGTCCATCGCGTGCGGGCAAATCGCGAGATCGTTCTGGCTGCCGGGTCATTCAATTCCCCCAAAATTCTCATGCTTTCGGGGGTCGGTGATCAGGAGGCGCTCGGCAAGCTCGGCATCTCTCCGGTGAGACACCTTCCGGGCGTCGGCGCCAACCTGCAGGACCATGTGAACGTCTCGGTGGCGCACAGTTCGAAGAAGCCTGTTTCCATGGCATCTTCCCTGCGCATCCACTCGCTGACCTTCGCGATGATGAATAGCCTGCTTTTCAGGAAAGGTCAGGTATCGCAGAGCCCGCTTGAAGCCGGTGGCTTCTTCAACACGCAGCCCGGTGTCGAGGCTCCCGAATGCCAGGCGGTGTTCATCCCGTATTATCCAGGGCAGGGCCTCAAAATCTGGATGCCTTGGGCGGACGAACTCGAAGGGCATTCCTACGTTGTGCATGTTTGGCCGAACCGGCCCGAAAGCCGCGGGAAAATGTGGCTGAAGTCCGCCGATCCCAAGGAGGCTCCAGTCTTCGACCCGAACTTCCTCTCATCTGAATACGACATGGCGGTCACTCGTGAGGCTATCCGTGTAACCCGCAAAATCTTCGCACAGGAAGCCTTCGAGCCTTACCGCGGACCGGAGCTTACCCCGGGTGCCGATATCAGGTCGGATGCGGAGCTTGACGCCTATATCCGCAGCACCTCGGGGATCGGTCACCATACATGCGGCACGGCCAAGATGGGCCAGGATGCGATGGCCGTCGTGGATGAGAAGCTGAGGGTTCATGGCATCGCGAAGCTGCGCGTCGCCGATGCATCGATCATGCCGACAATGGTTAGCGGCAACACCAACGCCGCGACGATAATGATCGCAGAGAAAGCGGCCGACATGATGTTGGCATATTAGCCAAATCGCGAACTTCATCTTTCGGGTGCTGAAGGGAGGCCCCGGTGGCGCTCGTAATGTTTTATCGACGCTGCGATCCGTCGCCGCCCGGACTCCCACGAAGGTCGCGGCCGATCCGCTGCGGCGTTTTCTTTTCGCCAATGAACGGCATGAGAAAAAGTCATGATGAAATGACGCGGGTTATCTTGAGCGGCTATACGGGCCGCACTAGCCTGCAATCACCTGAACGACCGGAAGAGATGCGGCGTTATTCGGGACCATGTCACCGGCAGGCAATAAGAACAATCAGCGCACTTGTATCGACAACCGGCGAGAGACTTGCCGTGATTGAAGAAGGGGAATGAACCGATGAAATCTATAATCCTTGCAGCGCTACTCTCTGCAACCGCACTTTTCAGCGCTGCGACGGTGCGAGCCGCTGAGCCATCAGGAACCGTCTATCTTCTCGTGCCAAACGTGACGACGAACCGCTGGGCAAAGTTCGACATTCCGAACATCACGGCGGCGATGAAGAAATACGCCCCCGGTGTCGAGATCAAGGTCCTCAACGCCAACGACGATATGCAGCAGCAGGTCTCGCAGGCGGAGTCCGCCCTCGCCAGCGGGGCGCTCGGCATCATCCTCGCCTCCGTCGATCCGCCCCGGTCCGCGAGTATCCTCGCGAAAGCCGACGCCGACGGCGTTCCCGTCGTGACCTACGCGCATGATCCGGGTCCGGGCCCGGTCGCCTACCATGTTTCCGTCCCATTCAGCGACATCGGCGAGGCGCAGGGGAAGTATCTCTCCGAACATCTCCCGGAACATCGTCCTGTCCGGCTCGCCTATATGCTGGGCGATCCCAAGTTCGCTTTCTATCCCGAGCAGATGAAGGGTTTCGACAAATACCTCAAGCCGCTCATCGAGAATGGCACCGTCGAAATCGCCTGCCAGGCCGATGCCCTCCTGTATCTGGCCGCGAACGCACAGAAGAACATGGAACAGTGCCTCACGAAGACCAACAACGAGGTCGACGGTGTCGTCGTCATGAACGACGACACGGGCGGCGGGGCCATCGCTGCGCTGAGCGCGCAGGATCTCGTCGGCAAGGTGAAGGTCTATGGCGGCTATGATGCGACCCTCGAGGGGATCCAGCGCGTGCTCCTTGGCTGGCAGGCCGCCGACATGGCGCCGCCCTACAAGCAAATGGCCGATGCGGCCGTTCAGCTGATCGTTTCGAAAGTCAAGGGCGAGGAGGCTCCGGCCGGCATCGTCAACGGGACCTGGCCCAACAATTTCACCGAGGGCGGTGTCCCGGCGCGGCTTGAGCCGAATGTGTTCATCACCCCGGACAACGTGCAGGAAACCGTGATCGATGCCGGGCTTTTCACGAAGGAAGAGCTGTGCGGCGGCATCGGGAAGGATGCGGACTTCTGCAAGAACTGAACCGGACGGAAAAGGGGCCGTCGATAAGGCGGCTCCTCAAAAACGCATAATGGGGTCCTAGTCATGAATAAGAACGAACCTCCGATCCTGGAGGTCCGAAACGCTTCGAGACGTTTCGGAGGAGTCGCTGCCCTCACCAGGGTATCACTCAGCATATGGCCGGGTGAAGTCGTCGCTCTGGTCGGCGACAACGGCGCGGGCAAGAGTACGCTGGTCAAGACGATCTCCGGCATCCAGTCTCCCGACGAAGGCGAAATCCTCGTCTCTGGAATACCGCTTTCGCTGAAAAGCCCGCATGACGCGAACGCGGCGGGTATCCAGACGGTCTACCAGGATCTCGCCATCTGCGACAATCTCGATACGGTGCAGAACCTCTTCCTTGGGCGTGAATACTATCACCCCTGGTACAAGGGGCGGCGGCTTGACCGCGCACGCATGGAAGCGCGCGCGAAAGAGGTGCTGGCAAACCTCGACGTGAAGATCCGCGACATCAACGTGCCTGCGAACGCCCTGTCGGGAGGGCAGCGCCAATCCGTGGCGATCTGCCGTTCGATCCTGACCGACCCCCGTGTCGTGCTCCTCGACGAGCCCACGGCCGCGCTCGGCGTCGCGCAGCGCAAGCAGGTTCTGAACCTGATCGAGCGCCTCCGCGCGCAGGGGCGGGCGGTCATCGTGATCAGCCATGACCTGGGCGATGTCCAGCAGGTCGCCGATCGCGTCGTGGTCCTGCGACTTGGCAGCAAGGTGGCGGAAGTCAGCCGTGGGAACTACACCCGCGAAGAGTTGGTCGGCGCCATCACCGGGATGATCAGCAACGAGGAAATGGCTGCGCTTTCGCGTCGGGAGGAGGTGCACCATGTCTAAGCAGTTATCCGCCTTGACCACTTTCGCCAATTCCGCTCCTCAGGAAACACCGAAAATGAAGCTTGACGCTGTCTTGGGAGCACTGGCGACGCGGTATCGCATGCTGCCCGTTCTTCTTGCGCTCGTCCTCATCTGGGCCTACTTCGCGTGGGCGAACCCGCTATTCCTCAGTCCGAGGAACTTGTCGAACCTTTCGCTGCAGATCGTGACGACCGGCATCGTGGCGCTCGGCCTCATGTTCGTGCTGGTCATCGGCGAGATCGACCTGTCCGTCGCCGCGACCGGCGCGGTATCGGCCGCGATTACGGCTGGAATGGCCGTCAACCAAGGGTTCGATACCGTGACGGCCGTCGCGGTCGGTCTCTTGATCGGTGCGGCGATCGGCTGTGTGCAAGGGCTGGTGATCACCTATTTTCGAGCGCCTGCCTTCATCGTGACGCTCGGTACGTCGCTCATCCTCCAGGGGCTTCTCCTCGATCTCCTGCCCGCCAGCTCGAACCTGATTTCACTGGTCGGCCAGCCGCTTGGGAAGGTCGCGACGGTTTATCTTCCCGTTCCCGTCAGCGTGGCTCTGCTCGCCGTCGTCATAGCGCTTGGGCTCATCTTCAGCCTGCAATCTTACGCCGCCAAGAAGCGCAACGCGCTTCCTGCATCGTTCCTGTGGTCCGTCGTCGCTCCGGCCGTCGCGCTCGCAATCGTCGGCACCGTCGTCATTGCCGTCTTCAGTTCGTACAGAGGCGTTCCGCTTCTCGTCGCGTTCCTGCTCGGATTGCTCGGTTTCTTCGCCTATGTGACGACCCAGACCCGCTTCGGCGTCTACCTGTACGCCATCGGGGCGAACGCGGAAGCCGCTCGCCGCGCGGGTATCTCGGTCAAGTTCCTGCGGGTGACGGCGTTTACGCTGACCGGGATTTTTGCGGCGCTCGGCGGCATGATCGCGGCGGGGCGGGTTCTCGGCGTATCGCCCGATTCCGCCGACACGACGCTCCTTCTCGAGGCGATCGCTGCGGCGGTCATCGGTGGCGTCAGCCTCTTCGGGGGCAGGGGATCGGTCTGGGCCGCCCTGACGGGCGCGCTGGTGATCGGCAGCGTCTCGAACGGCATGCTCCTCATCAACGCTTCGACCCAGACACGCCTTGAGGTGCAGGGTGCGATCCTGACCCTGGCCGTCATCCTGGACGCCTACCTGTCCCGGAAAGCCAACAGCGGGCGCTGATTTTCATGGATGCGGCGCGCTCCCCAAGCCGCATCTTGACGCTGGGGTCGCCACACGCCTGAAAACGGGTGCAAAAGGCGGCCCCTTTTTGTCGGGAAGCGGTGTCCGGCGCGTCCTCCTAACGCATCAATTGTAGAGTTTGCTCGGCTGTTCGCTTGGCTTCGGCTCTGAGGAAGGTGCGGAATTTCTGCACACCGGGCTTACTGCGCTTTCCCTTTGGATAGACGAGGTAGTAGCGCCAGGGCGTGGGCACCGGGACGCTGTGAAGCAGGACAAGGCGTCCGGATGTGAGCTCGTCGATGACCATGAAAGGCGGCATAAGGATCGCGCCGAGGCCCGAGATCGCCGCCTCGATACCCATCTGGTATTGTTCGAAGCGCGGCCCCTGGTTCGGCTGGGGATGGTCGATGCCGACATCCTTGAACCATTCGCGCCAGGCGGTCGGCCTGTGCGTGTGCTGGATCAACGTGAGTTCGAACAGGAGCCGGGCATTTGGCACCACGCCCTTTCTGATCAGAGAGGGCGCGCACATCGGCACAAGGACCTCGTCCATGATCAGCTCCGACAGGCTGCCCGGCCACGCCTCGCTGCCGTAATGGATTGCCGCGTCGATGTTGCTTCCCTCGAATTCGAAATGACCGATCCTGCCCGTCACCGAGATGTCGACGGTCGGGTTCTGCTTGAGGAACCGTATCAGGCGAGGGGCCAGCCAGCGGCTCCCCAGGCTGGGGAGCGTCGCGATATTCAGGGATTCGTGAGCGCTCTTGTAGGTCGCAAGCCTTAGAGTCGCGGCGCCGAGTTCGCTGAGGAGAGTGGAAACCTCCTCGAAATACGCCGCGCCGGATTCGGTAAGCACCAGCCCGTGACCGGTCCGCTCGAACAGCGGTGTACCCGTGATTTCCTCGATGGAGCGCACGGCGCGGCTGACACCGCTTTGCGTGATGTTGAGCTCTTCCGCCGCCCGGGAAAAGCTTTTGTATTGCGCCGCCAGGATGAATGCCCTGAGTCCTGTCAGCGACGGCAGGTTGCCCTCGCGCTCGATGGCATCGATCGGTGTGGAACTGTCCGTTCCTGCACGCTTCATCGTCTTTCCGCCTCATGACTTTTCGTCATGGAGACACGACTTCGTTCGTATTGTCAATCAAGTCCGCCAAAGCAAAATGGCTCGCGAACAGGCAGTTTCGCGGTTGGACGAGTGCGATGGATATGAGAAACGAAAAAGCGAGGGCGCACGGCCTTCCCGCGGAAAACGCGGATGAGGCCAAGTCATATCGCCTCAAGATTTTCGATCCGCATCATCATCTCTGGGACCTGACGCAGTATCGATACCCGTGGATGGATCCGGGCACTCCATCGATCGTCGGCGATCCGGCGCCGATCCGGAAAAACTATCTGGCGAAGGACTACCTCGCCGACACCCGGGAATTCGACTTGATCGGCACGGTGCATCTCGACGGTGGATTTGATCCGTGGAATCCGGTCGGCGAGACGCGGTTCGTCCAGCAAATTCACGAGAAGAGCGGCTTCCCCAACGCCATCGTCGGCCAGGTGGCGCTCGACAATCCGGCGGCCGTGGAAATGATCGACGCCCACATGGCCGCGTCGCCGTTGCTCAGGGGCATCCGCCACATCGTGGCGTGGCACCCCGACCGCCGGATCACCTACGTCGATAGAAGCGACTACCTCCGGGACGAGAGATGGCTGCGTAACTTCAGCAAGCTCGCCGACTACGGCCTGTCCTTCGACACCCAGGTCTATCCGCATCAGATGGAGGACCTTGCGTCGATCGCCAGGGTCCACGCCGGGACCCGGATCATCGTCAACCAGGCGGGTATGCCGGACGGGTTGATCACCGGCGACTTCTCAGCCTGGAAGGCGGGAATGCGAACTCTCTCGGCCTGTCACAACGTTTCCGTCAAGATTTCCGGCTTCGGCATGTTGAAGCCGAAATGGACAGTGAAGGATGTCAGGCCTTTGATCGCCGAGCTTGTCGATCTTTTCGGTTCGTCCCGCCTGATGTTCGCGAGTAATTTTCCCGTCGACAAGCTCTTCCGTTCTTTCAAGGACATTTACCACGACTACGCGGAATGCGTGCATTCGCTTTCCGAGCCGGAGCGAGAGGCAATGTTCTGCGGCACGGCCATCGAATCCTATCGACCAGTTTTCCCAGGTGTCATCAGAAAGTGAATGCGACAATGAGCCGGACCCTTTTCAAGAACGCGTCGATCCTTGATGTGGACGCAGGAACGTTGCTGGAAGAGCGCGACGTCCTTGTCGATGAAGGGAGAATTTCCGAAATCGGCGAACCCAGACTGACCGCCTCGGATGCTAACGTGATCGACGTAAAAGGAAAGGTCCTGATGCCGGGCCTTTGTGACGCCCACGTCCATGTGATCGTGCCGATCAACAGCTTCCTGCAACTCACCAAGTGGTCGCCATTCTACACCGCACTCAGAGCCATGCCCATTCTGGAGGGCATGTTGATGCGCGGCTTCACCACCGTCCGCGACGCAGGCGGCGCGGATTTCGGCCTTGCCCGCGCGGTCGAGGAAAAACTCATTCCGAGTCCGCGCATTCTCTACAGCGGCAAGGCGATCTCGCAGACCGGCGGTCACGGCGACATGCGCGGCGTCGGCGAAACGGAATTCGACAGCCATTATTATGTCCCGAGCCTCGGTCGGGTTGCCGACGGCGTGGATGCGGTGCGCCTTGCCGCTCGCGACGAAATTCGCCGGGGCGCCAGTCAGGTGAAGCTGATGGTGGGCGGTGGAATCGCTTCCTATACCGACCCGATTCACTTCGTTCAGTTTTCGGGCGAAGAGATCCGCGCCGCCGTGGAGGAAGCGGAAAATGCGGGCAAATACGTCATGGCTCACGCCTATACCGCGCGCTGCATCCAGCACGCCGTCAGGAACGGCGTCCGCTCGATCGAGCATGGCAACTTCCTTGATGACGAGACGGCCATGTTGATGAAGGAGCGGAACGCCATCCTGGTGCCGACGCTCGTCGCATATACGACGATGTGGGAGGAGGGCCTGGAGATCGGGATGCCGCCCGAATTGCACGCGAAGATCAAGTATGTTCTGGATATCGGGTCGAACCAGTTGGAGGTCGCCCGGCGCCACGGCGTGAAGATGGTTTATGGCACTGACCTTATCGGGCCGATCCACCGTCACCAATCCATGGAGTTCAAGATCCGCGGTGAAGTGCTTCCGGCGATCGAGGTCATCCGGTCGGCGACCAGCTACGCAGCGGAACTCTTCAAGATGGAAGATCAGATCGGCAGGGTTCGCGCTGGTTTGCGCGCCGATCTTCTTGTCGTCGACGGCAATCCTTTGGAGGATTTGGGCCTTCTCCAGGATCCCTCCAAGCTGTCGATGATCATGAAAGATGGAGATATCTACCGGAACGTCATGTAGGGCGTCCGGGATTCCCGCCCCTTTCCCTCTCCTTGCCTAAGCCAATAGGGAAACTGCCGGCATGCGATCCCGGTGTCTCCGTTAGAATCTGACGAGTTGGCAGAAAGGCAATGATGAACGCGCACGCGGTGCGTATATCTGGGAAGTCGCGCTGGGTCCCATGCGTTCAAACGCCCCTGCGACGCGACCGGTTGTCTGCATTACCCGCCAGCCAGCCTCGGCAGAAGATAGATTTCCGCTCCCGCTGGCAGTTCCTTCGACCATGTGTCGCGATAGATCGTCCCGTCTATCGCGACTGCGATCCCGCGATCCATCAGCGGCGCGAGCCCAGGGAACCGTTCGCTTAACCTCTTGAACAGTTCCCTGATGTTTCTCGCCTCGATCTCGATCTTGCTGGTGCCCCCGGCCGCTGCGGCGAGCGCACCCCAGAGCGTCACCTCGACCATCGGGCCTCCTTACGTCTCAAGCGCCGCCAGAATCCGCGGCGGCGACATGGGAATATGCTGCATCCGCACACCCACTGCATTGGACACCGCATTGGCCACCGCCGCAAGCGGGGGGACGATGGAGGTTTCCCCGACGCCGCGCACCCCATAGGGGTGATTGGGGTTGGGGATCTCGAGGATCTGCGTGTCTATCATGGGCAGATCCGAACATACGGGTATGCGGTAGTCGAGAAAGCCCGCATTCTGCAGCCGGCCGTCCTTGCCGTAGATATATTCTTCGTTGAGCGCCCAGCCGATGCCTTGCGCGGCGCCGCCTTGGTATTGTCCCTCGACATAGGTTGGATGCACGGCTTTGCCGGCGTCTTGCACCACGGTGTAGCGCAGGACCCTGGTGGCCCCCGTTTCGGGATCGACCTCGATATCGCAGATATGGGTCGCGAAGGACACGCCAGCGCCATCCGCCACGATTTCGCTATGACCGGCAATCGGGCCGCCGGTGGTGCCCGATGCAGCCGCAATCTCCTTCAAGGACAGATTCGGAAGGTTTCCATGCGTTTCGCCCCTGGCGACGGCATGGCCCTTTTCCCAGGCCACGTCCTCGACCGGGATGTCCCACATCTGCGCCGCACGCGCGCGAAGGACTTTGATCGCGTTGCGAGCGGCAGAGATGGTGGCCATCGAGGACGAGAAGGTGCCGCGGCTGCCGTCCGTCATGTCGTTGTAGCCGAGGCTCGACGTATCGGCGATCACCGCTCTGACTTGCGCATAGTCGATCCCGAGTTCCTCTGCCGCCACCAGCGAGAGCGATGCGCGCGAACCACCGACATCCACCGTGCCGACCGCAAGCGAGACGGTGCCGTCCATTCCGATATTCAGGTCGGTACATGTCTGGCCGCCGAAGTTGAACCAGAAGCCGCACGCCATGCCGCGTCCCTGGTTCTTGCCGAGGGGCGCCTTCATGTGCGGATGGTTCTTTACAGCTTCCAGTGTCGGGCCGATGCCAATCGGGCCGTAGACCGGACCATAGGATGCCTTGGTCCCTTCCTGCGCCGCGTTCTTGATGCGAAAGTCCACGGCATCCATGCCGACCTTCCCGGCAAGCTCGTCTATGGCGCTTTCCACCGCAAACGCCGCCATCGGCGCGGAGGGCGCACGATACGCCGCCGTCTTCGGCCGGTTTACCAGCACCTCGTAGCCGACGGTCCTGACATTCTCGAGCTTGTAGCAGGCAAATGCGGTCATGGCGCCGACCTCGGCCCAGGATCCCGCATAGGGACCGCACGAATAGCGAAGGGTAGCATCGGCTGCGACGATCGTTCCGTCCTTCATCGCGCCGATTTTCACGTCGATCGACGTGGCGCTGGTCGGGCCGGTCGCGCGAAATACCTCGTCGCGCGTCATGACCAGCTTGACCGGCCTGCCGGCCTTGCGCGACAGCGCGAGCGCGACGGGTTCAGCCCAGACATGCGTCTTGCCGCCGAAGCCGCCGCCGATTTCCGACGACGTTACGCGCAGCTTGGAGGCATCCATGCCGAGCAGTTGTGCGCAATGCTGGCGATAGACGAAGTGGCCCTGCGTGCAAACCCACAGATCCGCCGTACCGTCCGGGCTGACATTGGCCACGCAGGCATGAGGCTCGATATAGCCCTGATGGGTCTGTTCGGTCTTGAACGTCCGCTCGACCACGAAATCCGCCTTTGCCATGCCGGCATCGACGTCACCATGTCCGAACTGGCTGCGCATCGAAACATTCGAAGCGCGATCCGGCTTCGGATCGACGCCCGTCGTGATGATCGTGTCGTTGATAAGCGGAGCATCCGCGGCAAATGCCTGGTCGACGTCGGTGACGTGCGGCAGGAGTTCATACTCGACTTCGATGAGCTTGAGCGCCTGTCTGGCGGTGCGTGCATCGATCGCCGCCACGGCGGCCACGGCGTGCCCGTCGTAGAGCGCCTTCCTGCGCGCCATGCAGTTATCGAGAATGTCATACATGGCGGCATCGCCGCTCGTGAGGTCGGGCAGGTCCGCCGCCGTCACCACGGCCTTGACGCCGGGAAGTTGCTCGGCCTTGGACGTGTCGATCCTGCGAATGACGGCGTGGGCGTGCGGGCTGCGCAAGATCCGTCCGACCAGCTGGCCGGGCATATTGAAATCGGCACCATAGCGCGCGCGGCCCGTCACCTTGTCGATGCCGTCGGGCCGGATCGGCCGCGTGCCGACGGAGGAGAAGCTGCGCGTCGCGTGGCGGGAATCGAAATTCATGGTCATGCTCCTCTCATAACGCTGGCCGCGTCCTGAACCGCACGCACTATTTTGTCATAGCCGGTGCAACGACAGAGATTTCCGGCAAGGCCGAAGCGTATTTCCTCTTCGGTGGGATCCGGATTCTTGGCCAGCAGATCCTGGGCGGCGATGAGAAAGCCGGGTGTGCAGATGCCGCACTGCAAAGCGGCATGCTCGAGGAACTTCTGTTGCAGCGGGTGAAGCCTGTCGCCCTGCGCCATGCCCTCTACTGTGGCGATCCGGCGGCCTTCCGCCTCGGCCCCGAGCACCAGACAGGAGCAAACCAGCCGGTCGTCGAGGACGATGCTGCAGGCGCCGCAGTCGCCCGTGCCACAACCCTCCTTTACGCCCATCAGCCCCAGGCGTTCGCGCAGCACTTCAAGCAGCGTCTCGTCGGGATGACAGAGGAACTCGGCATGATCGCCATTGATTGTCGTCGAAACTGCTATGCCTGCCATCACTTTTGTCCTGCACGTTGATAGGCGGTCAGCGCGACCCGCTTGGCCAGCACGCCCGCGACTTTCTTTCGGAATTCCACAGTGCCTCGCTTGTCGTCTATCGGGCGACAGGCGCTGGAACAGGCCTCGGCGAGACGGTCCAGCGTGCTGATGTCGACACGGGAACCGATCAGGATATCGGCCGCCTCTTTGACCACGAGCACCGTCGGCGCCGCGGCGCCCAGCGCGACGCGCGCTTCCTCGACGACGCCCTGATCATCGAGGGTGAGATTTACCGCGGCGCTGACGACGGCGATGTCCATCTCCGTTCGCGGTGTGAACCGTTGGTAGGCGTCGCCCGAATGCGGCCGGCGCTTGTCGAGCAGAATGGCTTCGATGATCTCGCCGGGCGCAAGCGATGTCCTGCCGGGCCCGACCGGTATCATTTCGACAGCGATCGTACGGGAACCGGTTGGCCCTCTGATCAGGGCCTTGGCGCCAGCGGCCACGAGGGCGGGCACGCTGTCAGCCGCGGGGGACGCATTGCAGAGGTTCCCGACGATCGTACAGCGCCCCTGTACCTGTTTGGAACCGATCAGGGTCGCTCCCTCGACAACGCCCGGCCATGCGCGCCCGAGCGCTGCATTCTCGCCCAGAACGGCGCAAGGCACTGCGGAGCCTATGACGAAACCTTCGTCGTTTTCGCTCACGCGTCTCAGGGCATCCACGCCTTTGATATCGATGATAAGGTCAGGCTCGATGAACCCTCCTTTCATTCTCACCAGCAAATCGCTCCCGCCGGCCAATATCGCGGCTTTGCCTGACGCTTCAGCCAGCAGGTCAATGGCATCCTCCAACGAATCTGGGCGAACATAGCGCAAAGGGCTTCTCCTCGTGATGAAGTCGGGTCGGGATGGGAGCTTGCAATCTGTTGCAAACGCCGCTGCGACGATACGGCTCTTGCCGTCGCTCGACAACGCTATGGGATGCGCTGGTTCGATACAAGTCGGGTCCGACATTCAGGGAAGCGGCTAGCGCAAGTCCGGTCAAAATACGGCCGTGGTTGTCGCGGTTCCAGGGTGCCGACGATTTCGATACGGCCTACATGCGGTCCCTCTTCGGCCATGGCTATGCGCGGGCGCGGCCGGGATATCTCCGGATGCGCGACCGGAAGTGGTTCCATATACAATTAAGGGGTAGGCTTGGTGCCGCTGCGGCTTTCAAGGCGATATCGTTGCCCTGGATAGATAATGCGCGTGATGGAGACGATGCTGCGATCCGACCAGGTCAGTCGCCGGATCATCAGGCAGGGCTCGGTTTTCAGGATCATCAGCAGCTTGCATTCCCAAGGCTGCGGAATCGTCGCCTCGACGACATGTTCGGAGCCTCTGAGGGGGGCGATGGCCGACAGGTAGGCATTCGGCGTGGTGACCGAGAAGTCCTGGCCGAGATAGTCGGGCGCTACGCCGGGATGCACATAGCGGTCCTCTATCTGCACCGGCACGCCTTCCTCGCTGTGCACGATGAGAGAATGGAAGACGGGTGCCCCGATTTCCAGGCCCAGGGCATCGGCAACATCCGGGGGCGCGGAAGCTTCCGCCAGCGCGACCACTCTCGCTTCGTGGGTGTGGCCCCGTTCCGCAATCTCGTCGGCGATGTTGCGAACCTCGAACAGGGTCGATACGCCCTTGGGCTCGGCGACGAAGGAGCCGACGCCCTGGATTCGAACGAGTTCGCCTTCGCTTGCGAGTTCGCGCAGGGCGCGGTTGGCTGTCATCTTGCTGACGCCGAGTTCGGCCACGAGCTCGTTCTCCGAAGGAACGCGATGCTTCGGCGGCCATTCCCCGCTGCGAATCCTGTCGAGAATGATCTGCTTGACGCCGACATAGAGAGGCGTCGTATCATTTGCCGCCAGCTCGTCCCGCATTTCATGGCTACGTTTCATCGTTGAATTCCCTGGCGTCGAACTCGATTGTCAAAAAAACAAATATGCATCTTGCATAACACAGATTTTCTCCTATGGTACCATATACAACCTCCCCGGAGCGAATGCGATGGTGGCAAGCCGGCGAAGAATCGGCAAGCAATAATGCTCAACGAACCTCAGAGGAGCCCTCAAATGGAACTGCGGAAAGTCTTTCTTGCCGGCGTGGCCGCTTTTGCCGCGCTTTCTGCTCCCGTCCTCGCCAAGGACTGGAAGTCAGCCACTATCACGCTCGAAGGTGCCTATGCGCCCTGGAACCTTACCAATGCGGACGGCACGCTCGGCGGCTTCGAGCCCGAGCTTGCAAAGGTGCTTTGCGAACGCGCCAAGATCGAGTGCACGCTCGTCGCGTCCGACTGGGATGGCATGATTCCGGCACTGAATGCCGGCAAGTTCGACGTGATCATGGATGCGCTGTCGATAACCGAAGAGCGCAAGAAGGTCATCGATTTCACCATCCCCTATGCCGCAACGCCGGCGGCTTTCGCGACGGCGGCGGACAGCCCCGTGGCAAACGCGACCGGAACGGGCGCGATCATCAAGATGACGTCCGGCCAGACCGGCGTGAAGGAGATCGAGGCTCTGAAGGAAGCTTTCGCGGGCAAGACCATCGGTATCCAGGCCGCGACCGTCTACGCGAAGTTCATCTACGACAATTTCGGCGCGACGTCTGAAGTCCGGGAGTACAAGACCGGCGCCGAGCGCGATCTGGACCTCCAGAACGGCCGCATCGACCTCGGCTTCGACGATGCCGTCTATTTCGGCAACGCCTTTGCCGCCGCCAACGGCGCGCTCGCCTTCACAGGCCCGGAAATCGTCGGCCCGATCTGGGGCGAGGGCGAAGGTCTCGGCATCCGCAAGGCGGATACGGATCTGCGCGACAAGTTCAACGAGGCCATCAAGTCGGCGCTTGCCGATGGAACTGTGAAGGAGCTGTCGATGAAGTGGTTCAAGGTGGACGTCAGCCCGCAGGAATAGGCGGGATACGTCGTCGCGATCCGGGTTTCCGGCAGGCCGCTGGAAGCCCGGGGCGCATTTGTCTTGATGCCGCAATCGACGGGACACGGACATGACAACCTTGGAACTCCTTGGCTTCGGCCAGAACGGGTGGGGCGCGCTGCTTCTGGTCGCCACGCTGATGACGCTCGCAGTGACGGCAACGGCGCTCTTGATCGGGGCCGTGCTCGGCACCGTGGTGGCCATTGCCAAACTGTCGGGCAACCTGCTGCTGGTCAGCCTCGGCAATATCTATACGACCGTTTTTCGCGGCGTGCCGGAACTGCTGATCATCTATCTCATCTATTTCGGCGGCTCTTCGGCCGTCACGGCCGTCGGTCAGTGGATGGGGTATGAAGGGTTCCTCGGATTGCCGTCCTTTGCCGCCGGCGCGCTCGCCGTCGGCATCATCTCCGGCTCCTACCAGGCAGAAGTCTATCGCGGCGCCTATCTCGCCATCGCCAAGGGCGAACTCGAGGCGGCCTCGGCGATCGGCATGAACCGCATGCTGCGCCTGCGCCGTGTCGTCATGCCCCAGGTGCTGCGCTTCGCCATTCCCGGTCTCGGCAATGTCTGGCAGCTCACCCTCAAGGATTCCGCGCTGATCTCCGTCACCGGCCTTGCCGAACTGATGCGCACCAGCCAGGTGGCGGCGGGTTCGACCCGGCAGTATTTCCTTTTCTACATCGTCGGCGGCATTCTCTACCTGGTGCTTACGAGCCTTTCTGACCGGCTGTTCAACCGTGCCGAACGGCGCGCAAACCGCAGCATGCCGGCCGCAGCCATGGGGCAGGCCTGATGGATATCGCCTTTCTTTCCGCCGCGATGGCCACGCTGCTTGCAGCCGTGCCCACGACGCTCCTGCTGTTCTCACTCTCGGTGTTCTTCGGCGGCCTGCTGGCGCTGGTGATCGTCACGATGCGTGTTTCCGGCAACCGCTTTCTCTCCGGCTTCGCCAAGGGCTACATCTTCGTCTTCCGCGGCTCGCCGCTGCTGATCCAGATGTTCCTCGTCTTCTATGGGCTCGGCCAGTTCGGCGTCATCCGCTATTCCTTCCTCTGGCCGTTCCTGCGCGAGCCGGTGGTCTGCGCCGTGCTGTCGCTGGCGCTCTGCACGGCGGGGTACTCCGCGGAAATCTTCCGCAGCGGCATCCGCGCCGTCTCGCCGAAGGAGATCGAGGCGGCCCGCGCGATCGGCATGTCGGGCTTCCTTCTCGTTCGCCGCATCATCGCGCCGATCGCCTTCCGTCATGCCCTGCCGGCCTATTCGACGGAAATCGTGCTGATGATGAAGTCGACCGCGCTCGCCAGCCTCGTCACCGTCTGGGAGGTCACCGGCGTCGCACAGCGCCTGATTTCGCAGACCTACCGGACGATGGAGGTCTTCCTCTGCGCCGCGCTCATCTATCTCGTTCTGAATTTCCTGATCCTGCAGGCCATGGCGCTGCTGGAACGTTCGCTCTCGAAACATCGCCGCGCGGCCCCGCCGTCGGCAGTCAAAGCCTGAGGGAGGCCCGACCGATGCCTGGTGTGACCCGCCTTTCCGTCCGCGACATTCACAAGCGCTTCGGCAATCATGAAGTGCTGCGCGGCATTTCGCTCGATGCCGAGGACGGCGACGTGATTTCGCTGCTCGGCGCCTCCGGCTCCGGCAAATCGACTTTCCTGCGCTGCATCAACCTCCTGGAAACGGCGACCTCCGGCGAGATATTCGTCGACGGCGAGCAGATCCGCATGGTGCAGAAGAACGGCCAGAGCCGCCCGGCAAGCCAGAGGCAGGTCGATCATATCCGCTCCGAACTCGGCATGGTGTTCCAGAGCTTCAATCTCTGGTCCCATATGACGATCCTGCAGAACATCATCGAGGGACCCGTCCATGTGCTGAAGCGCCCCAAGGCCGAATGCATCGCCGAGGCCGAAGCGCTGCTGGAAAAGGTCGGCATCGCCGACAAGCGCCATGCCTATCCGGCCCATCTGTCGGGCGGCCAGCAGCAGCGCGCGGCCATCGCCCGCGCGCTCGCCATGAAGCCGAAGGTCATGCTGTTCGACGAGCCGACCTCGGCGCTCGATCCGGAACTCGTCGGTGAAGTGCTGCGCGTCATGCGCGCGCTGGCCGAGGAGGGCATGACGATGCTGGTCGTCACGCATGAAATGAGCTTTGCGCGCAACGTGTCCAATCGCGTCGTCTTCATGCGCCAGGGCCTCGTCGACAGCAGCGGCACGCCCGACGAGATGTTCGGCGGCGGCGCATCGCCGGCCTTCCGGCAGTTCATCGGCCATTTCGGCAGCGGTCAATGAGCGTCGTTCTCGACAACGGGCTTTCCTGGCGGGAGGTCGCGCGGATCGGCGAGGGGGAAACGTTGGTCCTCTCCGAGCGGGCGACCGCCCGTCTCGCACGGGCAAGAGAGATCGTCGACGCCATCGTGACTGCCGGCATCCGTGCCTATGGCGTCAATACGGGCGTCGGCGCGCTTTCCGATACGGTTGTCGATATCGCATCGCAGAGCCGGCTTTCGCGCAACATCGTGCTTAGCCATGCCTGCGGTGTCGGCCCGCTGCTGGCGCCGCGCGAGGTACGCGCGATCATCGCCGCGCAGATCGCCAATTTCTGCCACGGCCATTCCGGCGTGCGTCCGGCGGTCGTCAGCCATCTCGCAGCCTTTCTTTCGAAGGATTGCATTCCCGATGTGCCCTCCAAGGGGTCGGCGGGCTACCTTACCCACAATGCCCACACCGCGCTCGTCCTGATCGGCGAGGGGCATGCCGCCGTGCGAGGTGAACGCATGACCGGCTGCGAGGCGCTCGCGACCATCGGCCTTTCGCCGCTGGTGCTGGAGGCCAAGGAGGGCTTGAGCCTGGTCAACGGCACGGCCTGCGCGACCGGTCTGGCCTCGCTTGCCTTGTCGCGCGCCGAACGGCTGCTCGAATGGGCCGATGTGATCGCCGCGCTGACGCTTGAGGCGGCTGGATGCCAGATGGCGGCTTTCGATGAGGCGGTTCTCGCCCTGCGGCCGTCCGCGGGCATTGCCAAGGTCGGCGCGACGTTGCGCGCGCGCCTCGCCGGAAGCGGCCTGGTCGCCGCGGCCGTCGGAAGGCGCACGCAGGATGCCCTCAGCCTGCGTGCGGTTCCCCATGCGCATGGCGCGGCGTGGGACGTCTTCGAGCAGAGCGGCGCCATCGTCGATCGCGAACTGGCGTCCGTTACCGACAATCCCGCCGTTTCCGGTACGCCCGAACAGCCGGTCGTGTCCTCGCAGGCCCATGCCGTCGCGCCGGCACTGGGGCAGGCCGCCGACAGCCTCGCGGTCGCAATCGCCCAGATCGCGGCGATGAGCGAACGGCGGATGGACCGTCTGGTCAACCCGCTGGTCAGCGGCCTGCCGTCTTTCCTGGCCAGTGACGCCGGCAGCCATTCCGGTTTCATGATCGCGCAATATACGGCAACGGCGCTCAGCACGGAAAACCGCCGACTGGCGTCGCCCGCCGCGATGGATGGCGGCATCACTTCAGGCCTGCAGGAAGATTTTCTCGCGCATCCGACGGCGGCGGCCAACAAGCTGCTGGCCATCCTCGACAATGCGGAACATATCCTGGCGATCGAGCTGATGGCGGCGGCACAGGCGCATGATTTCCTGACGGGAATGGGTGAGCGTGCCGCCGGCACGCAGGCCGTGTATTCCATGGTCCGTGAAAACGTCGCGCATTACGAGGACGACCGGCCGCTCGGCGCCGATATCGAAGCGCTGCGGACGTTGATCGCCGGAGAAGATCCGGCAACCTAGCCCGAGAAGAATCGTACCGGCGGGCCAAAGGACTCTGGCCGGATCGAACCCGTTGCACTTGAGGGATACTTCGGTTCGGATCCGTTCAATAGCGTTGGTCATGCTGGTTCCGGTGCCGGACGGCGAGTTCATTCTTCCGCCGAATCTGGCTTCCTCCTTTCACGGCTGTGGCGCAGCCTCACGGGCCATCTGCGTGAGGACGTCACCCATCGTGCGGGCAAGGGCGCGGGCGGCGAGGGTGGGTTGCTTGTCGGCATAGCGGATGGTGAGCGACGAACCGGGAAGGGGAGGCAGGAAGCTGCCGGCCGGAGAAGCCTTGACGCCGCTGCCGATGTCGCCTTCCGTAACGACGGCCACGGCAAGCCCGGCGCGCACCACGGCGAAGACGCCTTGCAGGCTGGTGCAGGTCACGATGCATTTCCAGCGCATGCCGTTCTGCTCCAGTGCGGCAAGCGCCGCGCCGCGATAGGCGCAGGGGCCGCGCACCAGCGCCAGCGGCACCACGCCGTCGCTCGGCGGCACCCAGTTCGGCGCGGTGATCCACACGAGGTTCTCGGTGCACAGCACGTCGCTGTCCTGCACGGCGGGAACGTCCCGGATGACGGCAAGGTCGATGTTGCGCTGGCGCAGGTCCCGCGTCAGGTCGCTCGACAGCCCGCCGCGAATCTCGACGCCGACGCGCGGCTTCTCCAGCATGAAATTCTTGAGCGCCACCGTGAGCGGCACGAAGAGGTAATGGTCGTCCGGCACGCCGACCACCAGCGTGCCTGTCAGAAGATCGGGCTTGAAGCTCTGCTCCATCTCCTCGACGGAGCGGACCACGCGCGTTGCATATTCGATCAGCTCGCGTCCATCGGAGGTCAGCGTGCAGGTGCGCGTCGTGCGCTCGAAGAGCTGCTTGCCGAGATGGGTCTCCAGCCGGGCGATCTTATGGCTGACGGTGGATTGCGTGATGTTCAGCCTTTCGGCGGCCTCCGAAAAGCTCTGCGTATCCGCCAGGGTGAGAAAGCATTTCAGCAGCGAGGTATCCATGGCGCGCGAGAATATATGAAGTTTATCGTTCAATCCATGGTCAAATATCGCTTCTATCGATTAGCCCCGCGCGCCATCCTTCGATGGGTCAAGATCATGGACCATATCGAGGGAGGACGCGAATGTTGGAAATGGGCAGGGATAGCCGCGGCTGGGTGCCGCTCGATTGCATTCTCGATGGCGGGCCGGCGGCTCGCGCGGCGATCGGCCTCGTCGTGCTGGCGAACGATACGGTCATCGAGCCCGAGGTCCGTCGCTTCCTGCCATTGCCCGGCGTCGAGGTCTATTCCAGCCGCATTCCGATGGCGCGGGACGTGTCGCCGGAAAGCCTTGCGGCGATGGCAGACGCGCTGCCGCGGGCGGTCGAGCTGCTTTTGCCGGAAGACCGCCTCGACGTCGTGGCCTTCGGCTGCACCTCCGGCTCCATGGTCATCGGGCCGGAGCGGATCGCCGATATCGTCGAGACGGTGCGGCCCGGCGTGAAGGTGTGCAATCCCGTTTCCGCCAGTCTCGCCGCCTTCGGGGCGCTCGGCGTCAGCCGGATCGGCCTCGTCACGCCCTACAGCACTGAGGTCAACAAGCGCGTCGAGCGCTTCTTTGCCGCCAACGGGCTCGATATCGCGGCCCGCGCCAGCTTCCACCAGGACAGCGACGTCTCCATCGCCCGCATTCGCGAGGAAGACATATTGCGGTCCGCCGTCGAGATCGGCAGGCTGGATGTGGAGGCGGTGTTCCTGTCCTGCACGGCGCTGCGTTGCTCCGGCATCATCGATGCCGTGGAAGCGGCGATCGGCAAGCCGGTGGTGACGAGCAACCAGGCGCTCGCCTGGGATGCCTTGCGGAAGGCCGGTGAGAAAGAGACCGTGCCCGGCGCCGGGCGCCTGTGGATGCAGTAGCGGCGGCCACACCGCCGGGAACAGGAGAACGATCATGACGGATACGCAGAACGAACGCCCCGATTCCCGGGCGGCCATGGATGGCGAGATCGGCATCCTCGCCCGCCGCAGGATCGAGGCGGGTATCATCGCGCCGATCTACGAGGAGATGCGCCGGCAGGTCGGCGAGGAGACGGCCCAGTCCATCCTCGACACCGCCATCCGCAAGGCGGCGATCAAGGCCGGCAAGGACTTCGCGGCCAAGACGCCCGGCGGCACGACGTTGCGCACCTTCCAGGAACTGCAGGACCTGTGGACGCAGGACGACGCCCTCGTCATCGAGGTCACCAGGGCGACGGACGAGGAATTCCACTACAACGTCAAGCGATGTCGCTACGCCGAGACCTATCGCGAGATGGGCCTCGGCCATATCGGTCACCTCCTGTCCTGCAACCGCGACGGCGTGTTCTGCACCGGCTACGATCCGCGCATCACCCTGGAGCGCACGCAGACGGTGATGGAGGGCGCCTCGCATTGCGACTTCAAGTACCGCTTCCACGAGACCCCGCAGGAGACCGGTGAATGACGGCAGTCCCGTCTGCGCTCGCCATCGATGGCGGGCGACTGTGGTCCGATATCCTGTCGACTGCCCGCATCGGCGCTCATGGCGAGACCGGCATGAACCGGCTCGCACTCAGCGCCAGCGACGGCGAGGTGCGCGGCTGGTTCGCCGCGGAATGCCGGGCGCTCGGCTGCACCATCGAGGTCGATGGCGTTGGCAACATGTTCGCCACCTTGCCCGGCACGGAGCCCGGCCTTGCGGCCATCGCCGTGGGCAGTCATCTCGATACCCAGCCGGCCGGCGGGCGTTTCGACGGCATCCTCGGCGTGCTGGCCGGGGTGGAGATATTGCGGGTGCTCCATGCCGCCGGGCGGCGGCTGCGCCATCCGTTCACGGTCATCAACTGGACCAACGAAGAGGGCTCCCGCTTCTCACCCGCCATGATGGGATCCGGCGTCTTCTGCGGTGTGCACGATCTCGACACGATCCTTGCCCGCAAGGACAAGGACGGGGTGACGGTGGGCGAGGCGCTGTCGGCGATCGGTTATCGCGGCGAGCATGCGCCGGGGCACCTGCCGCTTGCGGCCTATCTGGAACTGCATATCGAACAGGGTCCGGTGCTGGAGGCTGATGGCAGCGCCGTCGGCGTCGTCAGCGGCGTGCAGGGGCTTTGTTGGCTGGATGTCCGCATCCGCGGCACGGAGGCCCATGCGGGCGCCTTCCCGATGAACCTGCGCGCGGACGCGCTGGTTTCGGCGGCGAAGGTCGTGCTTGCCGCCGAGGCCGTCGCGCTGAAACATCCGCCGGGCGTTGCCACTGTGGGCCATATCCATACGATGCCGAATTCACGCAATGTCGTGCCGGGCGAGGTTCGCCTCGAAATCGACATGCGTCATCCCGAGGCGGTAGGGCTTGCGGCGATGGAGGCGGCGCTGACCGCCGATATCGAGCGGCTCGTGCCGGGGGCGGAGGTCTCCGTCGTCTGGCGCAAGGCGCCGGTCGTCTTCGATGCGGCATTGCGCGGGGTGATCCGTCAGGAGGCGCTTGGTCTTTCCGCCATCGACATGGTCTCGGGCGCCGGCCACGATGCGGCCCATGTCGCCGGCAGGGTGCCGGCGGCGATGATCTTCATTCCCTCGCGCGAGGGCCTGTCGCACAACGAACGCGAATTCTCCTCGCCGCAGCAATGCGCCGAGGGTGCTGACCTATTGCTGCGAAGCGTGCTTCGCGCCGACGAACTCCATCCAGAACGGAGCTGACGATGGTTTCCACTTCCGACCCCAAGGCGGGCCTCAGCGCCGTGACCGCCGCCGATGCGCCGGCGGCCATCGGGCCCTATTCGCAGGCGATCGCCGTGAACGGCCTGCTCTTCGTCTCCGGCCAGCTGCCGATCGATCCCGCCACGGGCGCCTTCGCCTCCGACGATCCGGTCGAGCAGGCGCGGCGATGCCTGCGCAACATCGCCGCCATCGCCCGCGCCGCCGGCACGGATATCGCCCGCACCGTCAAGACCACCGTGCTCGTGCGCGACCTTTCGCGCTTTGCCGAGATCAACGCGGCCTATGGCGAGTTCTTCTCCGCCCCCTATCCCGCCCGCGCCACCTTCGAAGTCTCCGGCCTGCCGAAGGACGCGCAGGTGGAGATCGAGGCCGTCATCGCGCTCAAGGGGGAGTGAGGCATGAACAGTGCCGCAACTTCGCCTGGCCCGGAACCGGTCTCCTCGCTCGATTGCGCCGACCGCGCCTGGGCGCGCGCGGCCATCGGCATGCTGGAGGGCGATGCCCGCCGCTCGGCCGATACCCACCTCGTCAATCCGGTCTTCAAGGGGCTGAAGGGCATCTCGGTCTATCTCAAGGACGAGAGCACCCATCCGACCGGCAGCCTGAAGCATAGGCTGGCCCGCTCGCTCTTCCTCTACGGCATCTGCAACGGCCGCATCTGCAAGGGCACCACGCTGGTCGAGGCCTCGTCGGGCTCGACGGCGGTTTCCGAGGCCTATTTCGCCAACCTGCTCGGCCTGCCCTTCATCGCCGTCATGCCGCGCAGCACCAGCCGCACGAAGATCGACGTCATCGAGCGCTTCGGCGGACGCTGCGCCTTCGTCGACAGGCCGGGCGAGGTCTACGAGACGGCGGCGCGCATCGCGGCGGAGACGAAGGGCCATTATCTCGACCAGTTCACCAATGCCGAGCGCGCCACCGACTGGCGCGGCAACAACAACATCGCCGAGAGCATCTTCGGCCAGATGGAGCGGGAAGCCCATCCGGTGCCGGCCTGGGTGATCATGGGGGCGGGCACGGGCGGCACCTCGGCGACCATCGGGCGCTATATCCGCTACCGCAACCTCGCCACGCGGCTTTGCGTGACCGATGTCGAGAACTCGGTGTTCTACGACGCCTGGAAGAGCGGCGACATGGAGACGACCTGCACGACGCCGTCGCGCATCGAGGGGGTCGGCCGGCCTCGCGTCGAGCCGTCCTTCATCCCGACGGTCATCGACCATATGATCAAGGTGCCGGACGCTGCCTCCATCGCCGCCGCGCATGTGCTCTCCGACCGGCTGTTCCGCCGGGTGGGCGCCTCGACGGGCACGAACTTCTTCGGCCTCATCTCGATTGCCGACAGCATGATGAAGGACGGTCGCGAGGGCTCGCTCGTTACGCTGATCTGCGACAGCGGCGACCGCTATTCCGGGACGTATTTCAACGCGGACTGGCTGGCGCAGAACGGCATCGACATCGCCCCCTGGTGCAGGGCCATCGAGACGTTCCTCGATACCGGGGTTCTCCAAGCGCCCTGAAGGGGGCAGGCCATTCCAGACAATCCGAAGCGGCTGCCCGGTTTCCGGGCGGCCGTTTCGCATTCATGCCGAATGTCGAAGAAGAGCGGCGTTGCGCGGCGGATTAAACGACATCGTGCATAAGTCGATGACGAACATTCGCTTAAAGTTCGCGCCGGGCTGTGGTCCGATCCTCGTGCTGAAACACAGCTTTCCAACCAGAAGCAAAAGCTCGCCAAGGGGATCACGAATGCGCACGCTCATCGCAAGCACGATGCTGGTATTTTCATGTCTGACGGCGTCGATGGCGTCGGCCGAGACCAAGCCGCTCAATGTCGGCATGACGACCTGGGTGGGCTATGGCCTGCTCCATCTTGCGGACCAGAAGGGATTCTTCAAGGAGAACGGCGTCGACGTCTCGCTGCTGACCGTCCAGGACAAGCCTTCGACGGCGGCGGCCATCGCAACCGGCCGCCTCGACGGCTGGGCGACGACGGTCGATACGTTCATCTTCTACAATGCGGACAAGCTCGGCATCAAACAGGTGCTGGCGGTCGATTTCTCGAAGGGCGGGGAGGGCATCGTCGCGGCCGGCGACGTGAAGACCGTCGCGGACCTCAAGGGGCGCAAGCTCGGCGCGGAGGAGGGGTCCAGCACCTATTTCTTCATGCTCAACATGCTGGCCGACAACGGCATGACGACGAAGGACGTCAACCTCCAGTCCATGCGCGCGGGGGATGCCGGCGCGGCCTTCGCGGCCGGCCGGCTGGATGCCGCCGCCACCTGGGATCCGTGGCTGTCGAAGGCCAAGGAACGAGGCGGCCATATTCTCGCCAGCACGGCCGACAAGCCGGGCCTGATCGTCGATACCGTGGCCTTCCGTTCGGATGTGATCAAGGAGCGGCCGGACGACATCAAGAACTTCATCAAGGCTTATTTCGAAGCCTACGACTACTGGAAGTCGTCGCCCGACGAGGCGAATGCCGTGATGGCGAAGGCGCTCGGCATTGGCGCCGATGAATTCAACGCCTCGCTGGCCGGGCTCGAATTCGTCTCCCGGGAGAAGAACCGGGACTATATCGGTTCTGCGGCCAAGGCGGGGCAGGTGGTCGACGTCACCGAGCGCGGCATCGCCTTCTACAAGCAGGCCGGCCTCCTGAAGGACGATTTCGCCGCAAGCGGCGTCGTCGACGTCGGCCCGCTCGACGCGGCGCTCGGGCAGTGAGGCGCAAGGGCATGAACGCGCTCAACGACACCGCACCGGCGGCCGGGCTCGCAGCAGCCCGGACCGCCGCCGCCCGGCCGAAGCGGCAGAGATATTTCGCCATCCGCAAACCGCTTGCGGCCCGGACGACGACAAGCCTCTCCGTCGCCTTCTTTCTCCTGATCCTGGCGGCATGGGCGCTCATATCCGGCACGGGGTTGGTGAGCGATTTCTTCCTGCCGCAGCCGATGCAGGTCCTTGCGACCGCATGGGCGATGTATGTCCACAACGGCTTCCTTTGGGACATCGCCGTCAGCATATACCGCGTGCTCGTCGGCTTTTGCCTTGCCGCCGCCATCGCGGTTCCGCTCGGCCTGCTGATGGGCTCGGTGCAGTTCTTCCGTTCGCTGCTGGAGCCGTGCCTGGCGTTCACGCGCTACATGCCCGCCACGGCCTTCATTCCGCTCCTCGTGCTCTGGCTTGGGATCGACGATACGCAGAAGTTCTCGGTAATCTTCGTCGGCACCTTCTTCACCCTGTGCCTGATGGTCATGGTCAGCACGCTGTCGGTTCCCATCGCGCTCATCGAGGCGGCGATCATGCTCGGCGCGAAGCCCGGCCAGCTCATCTTCAAGGTGATCCTGCCGGCCGCTAAGCCATCGATCTTCAACGATCTCAGGATCGTGCTCGGCTGGGCCTGGACCTATATCGTGATCGCGGAAATCGTCGCGGCCTCCAGCGGCGTCGGCTATGTCATCCTCAATGCCTCCCGCTTCATGGATACCGCCACGATCTTCGTCGGTATCCTGTCGATCGGCTGCATCGGCCTGATCAGCGACCTGCTGTTCAATCTGAGCGCCCGCTATCTCTTCCCCTATCTCCAGCGCGCAAGAAGCTGAGGTCCGACATGCCGAATGCCATCGACATCCATCAGGTCACCAAGACCTTCGGGGAGGGCGCGACCATGGTCACCGCCCTCGAAAAGGTCTCCCTGACGATTCGGGACGGCGAATTCGTCGTCTTCCTCGGCCCTTCCGGCTGCGGCAAGTCCACGCTCCTGCGCATGATCGCCGGCCTCAGCGCGGTGAGCGAAGGGGGCATCAGTGTCGGCGGGCGGCCGGTGGAGGGACGCGATCCGTCCGTGGGCATGGTGTTCCAGTCCTATACGTCCTTTCCCTGGCTGAGCGTCGCGGAGAATATCGGCTTCGGCCTCGATCTTGCGAAGGCGGGCAAGGCGCGGCGGGACGAGAAGGTGGCGACGATGCTCGAGAAGGTATCGCTCGGCAAGTTCGCCGGGTCCTATCCCTCGCAACTGTCGGGCGGCATGCAGCAGCGTGTCGCGATCGCAAGGGCCCTTGCGGTCGATCCGCGCATCCTCCTGATGGATGAGCCCTTCGGGGCGCTCGACGCCCTGACGCGGGTGGAGATGCAGACGCTGCTTCTCAACCTGTGCGCCGAGGACAGGAAGACCGTGGTCTTCGTGACGCACGATATCGACGAGGCGATGCTGCTTGCCGACCGCATTGTCGTCTTCTCGCCGCATCCGGGACGGATCGCGGAGATCATCGACGTGGATATTCCGCATCCGCGCAGCATCGAGCAGACCGAGCGCGAGGATTTCACGCATCTGCGCCATCGGTTGCGAAAATTGCTGTTTGCGATGGCGAAGCGGGCAGCTTGATCGTTGGTTGTCCCTGCCCTTGACCATCTTTGCCATTGGGGCGTGATCCACCCGCATTTTCAAACGAGTGATGTATCACCCGAGCGCCACGCTTCGGCGGGTCACGCTCAAATAGGTAAGCGGGCGATACCCTTCGCCCGCAGCCTTCAAGATAGGTGATCGCAATCGATTCACTGATTCCGGACGGGCGCTAGCCGCTGATCGCCTTGACCTCCAGGAAGTCCTCCAGCCCCCATTTGCCGCCTTCCCGGCCATTGCCGGACTGCTTGAAGCCGCCGAAGGGGCTTCCGGCGGGGCGGCTCCGGCCGTTGATCTGCACCATGCCGGCGCGGATGCGGCGGGCGACGCGCCGGGCCTTTTCCGGGTCGCCGGTCTGGACGTAGCCGGACAGGCCATAGGGCGTGTCGTTGGCGATGCCGATGGCCTCGTCCTCGCTGTCGAAGGGGATCATGACCAGCACCGGCCCGAAGATCTCCTCCTGGGCGATCGTCATTCCGTTATGAACATCGGCGAAGACGGTCGGGCGGACGAAATAGCCGCGCTCCAGCCCCTCCGGCCGGCCGAGTCCGCCAGCCACGAGCCTCGCGCCCTCGGCGATGCCGGCCTCGATCAGCGTCTGCACCTTGTGGAACTGCGCCTCGGAGACGAGCGGGCCGATATGGCTGCCGTCCTTCGCGGGATCGTCGACGGCATAGCCTTCGGCGATCCCGGCCGCGAGCCTCACCGCCTCGTCATAGACCGGGCGCTCCACGAGCATGCGCGTCGGCGCGTTGCAGGACTGGCCGGTGTTCTGGAAGCAATGGGCAAGGCCGCGGCCGATGGCGTCCTTAAGGTCGGCATCGGCGAAGACGAGGTTGGGCGACTTGCCGCCGAGCTCCAGCGAGACCCGCTTGATGTTCGCCGCCGCCGCCCGCGACACGGCCATGCCGGCACGCGTCGAGCCGGTGAACGACATCATGTCCACGCCGGGATGGGCGGAAAGCGCCTCGCCGACGACATGGCCCTCGCCATTCACGAGGTTGAAGACGCCGGCCGGCAGCCCCGCCTCGTCGACGATCTGCGCGAACAGCATGGCCGACATCGGGGCGATCTCGGACGGCTTCAGGATGACGGTGCAGCCGGCGGCAATCGCCGGGATCACCTTCAGGGCGATCTGGTTCATCGGCCAGTTCCAGGGCGTGATCAGTCCGCAGACGCCGATGGGCTCGTAGACGATCCTTTCCTGCGGGTTCGCCTCGTCGAGCGGATGCTCGAAGGCGAAGGACCGTAGCGTCCTGACGAATGCCTCCATATGGAAGAGGCCGGCCGCCGCCTGCGCATCGCGCGCCAGCCGGATCGGAGCGCCCATCTCCTTCGAGATGGTCTCGGCCATTTCCTCGCTGCGTGCCCGGTAGATCGAGACGATCCTCTCGATCGCGGCAAGGCGCTCCTCCCGCGTCGTGCGGCTCCAGGTCTCGAAGGCCCCGCGGGCCGCCGCGACCGCCTTGTCGATATCGGCGGCGGAGCCGGCCGAGATCGTGGCATAGGCTTCCTCCGTCGCGGGGTTGATCACCGGCAGCGGCCTTGCCGCCTCGGGCGCGACCCATTTGCCGTCGATGTAGAAATCCGTCCTGTCGATCATGGCCTTCGTCCTTCGTGTGGCATCAATATTCGGGTTCCGACCGCACCCTACGCAGGAGTTCCTGCGCGGTGAAGAGGTCGAGATGGGCACCGCCCGCATTCTTGAACAGCGTGATCTCGTCGGCGGACCGCCTCCCCTCGTGCGAGCCGCGGCACAGGTCGAACAGGTCCGCTCGGATGCTCGCCCAGGTCATCAGGCCCTTTTCGACCGGCTGGAGGAAGTCGCCGCAATCGCGGCAGAGATCGCGCGTATCGGCAAAGAGCGAGGCGCGGCGAATGACGTCGTCGTCGGATTCGCGCATGTCGGGCCGCCAGCCGCCGATGAGATCGACATGGCATCCCTCCTTCAGGAACGCGCCCTTGACGAGCGGCGTCGTCGCCATGGTGGCGCTCGAGACGATGTCGGCCAGCGGCAGGACGGCATCGGGATCGTCTACGGCCTCTATCCGCACGCCGTCCATGCGCATGCCGGCCGCGACCTGCCGGGCCTTGTCGGCGGTGCGGTTCCAGATCCAGACGTGCCGGATCGCCGGGCGCATGCTGACGATGGCTTCGACGACATGGGGAACGAGCGCGCCCGCGCCGAAGACGAGCAGCGTGGCGGCGTCCGGCCTTGCGAGGAGGTCCACCCCGAGGGCGGAATCGGCGGCGGTCTTGCGCAGCGTCAGCGCGGTTCCGTCGGCGACCAGGGCCGGCGCGCCGGTCACGCCGTCGAAGGCGACATAGAGGCCCTGATTGGCGGGATGCGGCGGCGTCGCCTGCGGATTGTCCGGGAAGATGCTGACGAGCTTGGCCCCCAGCATTTCCCCGCGGCTCCAGGCCAGCAGCATTATGAGCCCGCGTCCGCCGTCGGGCGCGCCGGGCTCGCCCATGTAGAGCTCGCCGGCATCGGGCATGGCGCCGCGATGGGCCTTGCGAAGCGCCGCGACGAGCGACGGATAATCGAGAAGGCGATGAACGTCGTGACCGTCGACTAGGCGCATGGCTCCCTCATTCCAAAATCATGCGCGACCTGCGCGCGGTAGCGCCGGACCTGCGCGCCGACTTCTGCGGACGACCAGCCCATGACGTCGCTGACGCCCTCGGCCACCGCCTCGGCAACATCGAGCCCCATGCCCTCGGACCAGCCGATGGGAAAGCGGCGGAATATCAGGTCGTCGAGATTGACGACCTGTTCGTGCGCGGCGGAGAACCGCAGGTGATCCAGCGGGATCGCCTCTCCGCCTGTGGAGACGCCGTCGCCGGCCGCCTGCGGGAACTGCCGGGCGGCATGGGAGATCGCCCGCGCGGGGCCGCTCGGCGCCATCCGGCCGGAAAGCGCCTTCGCGATGCTCGCGCCGGCATGGCGGTGCGTCATGATGAGCCCGCCGGTATAGACGAAATAGCCGGACGCGCCGTGCTGCGCCATGTCGTGCAGCAGCACCGCCTCGCAGCCGTCCGGGTGGCCGGCGCGGGCCGTGCGCGGGCGCACCCCGGCCCAGCTGTAGAGCACGTCCTTGCGGCTCAGCGCGATGTCCGGGAAGACCGAGTTGAAATCGTCGAGGAGCCCCCGGATGGTTGCCTCGCCGGCCCTGAAGCCGGCGGATTCGGGCTCGTGCGGCTCGTCGCGCGGGCCGAAATAGTGGAGGTCCCGCCAGGGAATGACATAGAAAGGATCGCCGTTCGGCAATGCCGTCTCGATGGCGATGCCGCGGAATTCCGGCGGCAGGCGGACCACGACATTCGTTCCCTTGAGGCCCTGGTTGATTTTCGGCACCGGCAGGCCAGAGGCCGCGGCGATGCCATCGACCCAGGCCCCGGCGGCGTTGACGACGGCGCGCGCCTCCAGCGTCTCGCGGGCCTGCGTGCGCCTGTCCAGAAGCTCCAGCCGCCAGCGGCCATCCGGCTGGCGGCGAACGGACGTGACCTCGGTATAGTTGCGGGTGACGGCGCCGAGGTCGCGGGCATTCAGCACGGTATCGACACATATGCGCTCGGGCCAGTCGAACTGGTATTCGGTGAAACGGATGACGCCGGAAAGGTCCTTCCGGTCGCGCAGATGCGACAGGGCCGGCATCGCCGCAATCTCCCGCACCGACATCGGCTTGAAATCGAGCGGCACCCCGCCGGGATCGAGCGCGCGCAGCAGGGCAAAGCCGAGACGGGCCTTCCAGAGGGGAATGCCCTCGCGCCGGTAGAGCGGCATGTAGAAGCCGATCGCCCTCGCCCGCGCGGGCGTCGCCCTGACGAAGCCGGAGCGGTCGCGCATCGCGCGCCGCGCCAGCTCCATATGCTCGATGGCCATGCGGGGGTTTCGCAGGAAATTCCAGATCGACCGTCCCGGCGAGAAATAGGTCAGCCCGCAATGCTGGAGCCGGCTGGAACGGCTCGACGTTCCCCCGGCGAAATCCGCGCGTTCGAGCAGGACCGTGGAGAAGCCCGCGGCGGCGAGATGGTTCGCGGCGCTCGCCCCGGTGATGCCGCCGCCGATGACCGCGACGTCGAACGGCACGGTTTGCGGCCCGCCCATCACAGCACCATGCCCCATCACAGCACCATGCAGAGACGCATCGCGTCGTAGATCGAGGCATGGACGTTCCGGCTGGCGACGGCGTCGCCGATCCGGTGCAGCTCGAAGACGCCATCGCCGCCCTGCCGCGGCTGCGGCGTGCCGGCGAGCAACGCTTCGAGGTCCGTCACGCCTTCGTTGACCGCTCCTTCCTTAAGGTCGTGGAACACCTCGTCGAGCGGCATGGTGCCCCGCTCGACGACCACCTGCGAGGCGGTCATGTCGAGAAGATCGCCCGTCAGTTCGTGGCGGAAGGTGGCGGTCAGCGCATTGGCGCCGTTGCGGCTCACCCTGACGAGGTGATGATCCATCGTCGCGGTGATACCGCTCTCGTGGAACTGCTTGCGATAGACGGCGCGCGTCGAATATTCGACCTCCTGCGCCAGGCTGTCGTCGATGGTCACGAGATGCACGTTGCAGCCCTGTTCCTTCAGGTGCAGCGTCGTGGAAATGCCCTCGTGCCGGCCGGTTCCGTCATAGACGATGATGTCGCCAGAGCGCTCGGTCGTCGCGCTGAGGACGTCCCAGACGGTCTGGCAATGCTCCGCGCCGTCGAGCCAGTCGACATCCGGCAGGCCGCCCGTCGCGACGATGACGACGTCCGGGTTTTCGGCGAGCACGTCGTCCGCGGTCGCATAGGTGTCGCAGCGCATCTCCACGCCGAGCCGGGCGAGTTCGGCGGTCCGCCAGTCGATGATGCCGATGAGGTCGCGGCGCTGGCGGGCGCGGCAGGCGAGGAGCAATTGCCCGCCCGGCTGGCTTCCGGCCTCGAACAGCAGGACCTCGTGGCCGCGCTCGGCCGAGACGCGCGCCGCCTCCAGCCCCGCCGGCCCGCCGCCGACGACCACCACCCGGCGCTTTCGCGCGGCGGGAGCGATGATCTGCGGCATCGTGGTCTCCCGCCCGGAGGCGGGGTTGTGGATGCAGTTCACCTTCTTGTGCATGCAATAGGACGCGCCGACGCAGGGCCTTATCCGGTCCTCCTCGCCGCGCATGATCTTGTTGACGATCTGGGGATCGGCCATGTGTGCGCGGGTCATCGCCACCATGTCGAGCAGGCCGTCGCGGATCGCGTGGCGCGCGGTGGCGATATCCGTGATGCGCGCGGCGTGGAAAACCGGCAGTTTCGTATGCCGGCGGAAGGCGCCGACCCGTGACAGGAACGGCGCCAGCGGCTGGGACATGCCCGGCATGTTGTGCTCGGCGAGCGCGATGACGGTATCCATCCGGCCGAAGATGCAGTTGAAGACGTCCACCAGCCCCTCGCGCTCGAAGATCGCCGCGATCTCCAGACAGTCTTCGAAGCTGAGGCCGTCCTCGCTGGCCTCGTCTATGACGAAGCGCATGCTGACGATCATCTCGTCGCCGAGCCGGCGCCGGATCTCCTCGTGGACCATGAGGCCGAAGCGCACGCGGTTCTCCACCGAGCCGCCGAAGCGGTCGGAGCGGAAATTGGTGCGCGGGGAAAAGAACTGGCCGATGAGGTGGCCGCCCGTCAGCGTCTCGACGCCGTCGAGGCCGCCCTCGCGGCATCGCTCGGCGGCCGCGCCATAGGCCTTGACGATCCGCCGGATGTCGTGCTCGTCCATCTCGCGCGAGAATGCCCGGTGCTGCGTTTCGCGCGAGCGGGAGGGGGCAAGCGCCGGCAGCCAGTTGAGGGTGGTGGCGTCCGCCCGGCGGCCGAGATGCGAGATCTGGCACATCAGCGCGGCGCCATGCGCGTGGATGCGCTGCGAGAACGCCTGCAGGTGGGGGATCACCGCATCCGTCGCGAGGTTGAGCTGGCCGCCATTGCCCCAGCTCGAATCCACGTCCACCATCGAGGAGCCGCCGAAGCTGGTCAGCGCAAGGCCGCCCTTGGCCTTTTCCTCATGATAGCGCTGGTAGCGCTCCATCGGCATTCCGCCGTCGTCGAGGAAGGACGCGTGGCTGGTGCTCATGATGCGGTTGCGCAGGGTGAGCCCCTTGATGCGCAGCGGCTGGAGCAGCGGGTCCTTGCTGGCGGTAGCGGCGGCGGCGGGCGAGGCGTGGGTTGCGGCCATCGGAATATCCCCGAGAAGGAACGAGGGCGCCGGGCGGGCGCCCGGCGCGACTGCATGCGGCGGGCGCCCTACCAGCGCCCTTCCGCCTTGAGCTCGTCCTGCACGCGGACGATGCTGCCGCGCAGGATGGCCATCATGTCGTCGATCTGCTCGCGCGTGATGATCAGCGCCGGCGACAGGACGCACATGCTGCCGATGGGCCGGACGATGAGGCCGCCTTCGTAGCAGTAGCGGTCGACGCGCAGCGCCACCTCCTTGTCGAAGTCCGTCGCCTCCTCCGCATCGGGGTCAGTGACGCATTCGACGCAGGCGACGAGGCCCGTGCCGCGGGCATCGCCGATCAGGGGAAGCTCGCCGAGCTTGCGGATCTCTTCCTGGAAATAGGGCGCGATCTCGCGGACATGGGCGAGAAGGCCCTTCTCCTCGATGATGTCGATATTGGCCAGCGCCGCCGCGCAGCTCACCGGATGACCGCTATAGGTATAGCCGTTGGTGTAGAAGCTGCCCCTGGCGTTCTCGCCGCTGACGCGGGCGAGCACGGCGTCGGAGATAACGAAGCCGCCGAGCGGGACATAGCCCGAGGTGACGCCCTTCGCGAAGGTGATGATATCGGGCACGATGTCGAACACCTCCTCGGAGGCGAACCAGTGGCCGCAGCGGCCGAAGCCCGTCACCACCTCGTCCGAGATGTAGAGGATGTCGTGCCTGCGGCAGATCTCGAGGATGCGGCGGTGGTAGCCCTTCGGCGGGACGAGGATGCCGCCGGAGGCCAGCAGCGGTTCGGCCAGGAACGCGCCGACATTTTCCGGGCCGAGCGTCTCGATCCGCTCCTCGAATTCCGCCACCAGCATGTCGAGGAAGGCCTCTTCGCTCATGCCGCGCGGACGGCGGAAGACGTTGGGCGCGGAGATGAAGGAGACGTTGTCGAGCGCCAGGTCGAAGTTCGGCCGGTTGCCGGCCCGGCCGGAGCAGGCCGCCGTCAGGTGCGTGCTGCCGTGATAGCCGTCGATGCGGCAGATGATGACCTTCTTGTCCGGGCGGCCGAGCACGTTGTTGTAGAACTGCATGAAGCGCAGGGCCGAATCCACCGCAGACGAGCCGCCGGTGGTGAAGAACACATGGTCGAGATCGCCCGGCGCGAAGGCGGCGATCCGCCGCGCGAGCTCAGATGCCGGGCCGTTGATCGAATACCAGGGGGAATTGTAGCAGATGCGCAGGGCCTGGGCGGCGATCGCGTCGGCGATCGGCTGGCTGTTGTAGCCGACCTGCGTGCACCACATGCCGCCGGGGCCGTCGATCAGCGTGCGGCCGTGGCTGTCGCGGATATAGATGCCGTCGGCCGAGGTAAAGAGCGGCCGGCCGCCGGAGGTGCCCAGCTTCGACATCTCCTCGGCGGGACTGATCAGATGACGATGCGCCGCATCTTCGAGTTCGGCGACGTTCCACTGCGATCCGGTCTCGGCATACATGATGTTTTCCTATTCGATAGTTCGGGCCGGCATGATGGTGCGCGGCCGCTGGCTTCGTCTTTGCTTGTCGTCGTGCCCTGGCGCGGCGCGCCTAGGCCGGAACGGCCTGCCCGGCCTCGGCGAAGTCGGACGGGAAGAACGCGGAAAGGAAGGTGAGGCAGACCTGCCGCGAGCGCTCGCGCATCTGCGGGCTGTTCTCGCCGGTCACGTGGCTGAAGATCCAGCAACCGTCCGTAATGGCATAGAGCCCACGGGCGATCGCCATGGCATCGACCGTGACCGCGCGCTCGGCGGCAAGCTCGGTGACCAGGGTCACCATCGTGTCGAGCGAGCGGTATTTCAGCTCGCTGCACCGCTTCTTGTAGGCGGGCACGCGGGGCGCCTCCGCCCAGAACGCCATCCAGACGGCAAGATGCTTGGTCTTGGCGACGCGCGGATCGAAATCTACATCGATGAGGAGCCGCAGCCTTTCGGCCGGCGAGGCCGCCGCGGAGGCCATCGCGTCGAGCCAGATCTTCTCGTAGTTGCTGGCCAGCAGATCCAGCACGGCAAGGAGAAGGCGCTCCTTCGTCTTGAAGTGAAACGCGATCACCCCGTAGCTGCATCCGGCCTCGTCGGCGATGTCGTTGACCGTGATGCCCGAGAGCCCCCGGCGCGCCACGACACTGAGCGCCGCATTCAGAAGCTGCTGGCGTCGCACCGAACTTTGACTTGATATCTCTTTTATTTTTTTCGACATACATTTTTTCTTAATCGCCTAACCAACTGTCGTCAAATGGTTTTTTGAATCATAAAATTGATTGAGCGATCAAAATCTTATTGACCAATCAATCTAGTGCAATAATAGTAGCCCCGGATGGAGCGGTCAGCCGGCGTTTCCTTCGCAAGGGAGTGCGGAGATTGGCGGCATCGGCAGCTTGCCCGGCTCAGGCCGAAAAATATCGACGCCCGATGCCTGGCATCGAGGTCGTCCGCCGCATTGCCGCATCAGGCTTATCGTCAGAAAAAAGGGGAACGAGATGCAGGACAAGAAAGACCTTCCGCAGCAGGCCGGCTTTCCGTCGGCCACGCGCCGTCAATTCATCGGCGGGGTCGGCGCCCTCGTCCTCGGCGCGTCATTGTTGCCGGTGGGCATGCGCGCCGCCCATGCCGCGCCGAAGCAGGGCGGATCGGTGCGCTTCGCCATCAACGACGGCGCGCAGACGGACTCGCTCGATCCTGCCACCTGGCAGAACTCGTTCACGCAGGTCGTCTTCGGCGGCACGCTTTGCAACGCGCTGACCGAGCTCGCCGCCGACGGAACGGCGACGCCCGACCTCGCGGAGAGCTTCTCGGCATCCGACGACCTCAAGGTCTGGACCTTCAAGCTGCGGCAGAACCTGCAGTTCCACGACGGCAAGCCGGTCACGGCGAACGACGTGATCCAATCCTTCCGCCATCACATGGGGGCGTCGTCGAGCTCGGCGGCGAAGGCGCTCGTCGAGGGGATCGCGGACATCAAGGAC
The DNA here is from genome assembly GCF_055379515.1 of Shinella sp. 1A1. NCBI lineage: Bacteria > Pseudomonadati > Pseudomonadota > Alphaproteobacteria > Hyphomicrobiales > Rhizobiaceae > Shinella > Shinella sp. 1A1. Next base: position 913,415 of record NZ_AP039672.1, on the reverse strand, counting down.
GGCGGCGACAATACGATCGTCTTCACCCTCACCGGCGGGAATGCGGATTTCCCCTACCTCGTCTCCGACTGCCACCTCGTCGTGCTGCCGGCCAAGGACGGCGGCGGGCTGGACTGGGCGCGCGGCGTCGCGACGGGGCCCTACATCATCGAGGATTCCCAGCCGGGCGTCAGCGTCCGGATGAAGCGCAACCCGAACTATCACAAGCCCGGCCAGCCCTATTTCGACACCGTCGAATTCGTCAACATCATCGATGTCGCGGCGCGCACCAATGCCCTCCTGACGGGCGAGATCGACTACATGGTCGATGCCGACATCAAGACGCTGAAGCTTCTGGAGCGCAACGCGGAGATCGAGATCTCGAAGGTCAGCGGCCTCAGGCACTTCAGCTTCAGCATGAACACCTCGGTCGCCCCCTTCGACAATCCCGACGTGCGGATGGCGATCAAATACGCGATCGACCGCGAGGACATTATCAACAAGGCCTTCCTCGGCAATGCCAAGGTGGCGAACGACAATCCCGTCGCCCCGCAGATCGCCTTCGCCGTCAATCCGGAACCGGTGCACAGCTACGATATCGAGAAGGCGAAGGAGCATCTGGCGAAGGCCGGTCTGACCAGCCTCACGCTCGACCTCTCCGTCGCCGAGACGGCGTTCCCCAATGCCATCGACGCCGCCCTCCTGTTCAAGGAGCATGCGGCCAAGGCCGGCATCGAGATCAACGTCATCCGCGAGGCCGACGACGGCTACTGGGACAATGTCTGGCAGCACAAGCCCTTCGTCGGCGTGGACTGGCTGGGCAAGCCGACCTGCGATTCCCTCTTCACGACCACCTATGCCAGCAACGCGCCGTGGAACGACACGGCCTGGAAGAACGCGCGCTTCGACGAGCTTCTGGTGCTCGGACGGGCCGAGCCGGACACGGCCAAGCGCCAGGCGATCTATGCCGAGATGCAGCAATTGCTGCACGACGACGGCGGTGCGCTCGTCATCGCCTATGCGCTGTTCATCGACGCCATGTCGAAGAAGATCGGCCACGGGCCGATCGGCAACATGCTGCAATGCGACAACTTCCGGATGGCCGAAAGGTGGTGGCTGGCCTGAGGCCATCCGGCATGCCCTGACCATCGTCGGTCGCCGCCCCTTCGGGGGCGGTGACGCGCAGCTTCACCGGAAGGTCTCCATTGCATCCAGGCATCCTGTCAAACCCGCTGTTCAGAACGATTCTCGCCCGCCTGGGCTCGGGTTTCGTGACGCTGTTCGTCGTGTCGCTCATCATTTTCGCCGCCATCGCCGTCCTGCCCGGCGATTTCGCGAAGACGACGCTCGGGCGCGCGGCGACACCGGAAACGGTCGCGAATTTCCAGAAGGCGCTGGGGCTCGACCAGCCGGCCATCCAGCGCTACGCGACCTGGATCGGTGGGGCGGTCACCGGCGATCTCGGCCTGTCGTTCTCCTCGGGAAGCGGAACGCCGCGCACCGTGACGGGCATTATCGGCCCGCGCCTGGAAAACACCCTGTTCCTCGCCGGCATCACCGCGCTCTTCGCTGTGCCCATCGCGCTGACGCTCGGCATCGTCGCGGCCATCCGGCGCAACAGCTGGCTGGACAAGGCGCTCAACGCGGCGACGCTCGCCAGCATCTCCTTTCCGGAATTCTTCGTCGCCTATGTCCTGATGCTGCTTCTCGCCGTCAAGATTCCCGTCTTCTATTCGCTCGCCCGCATCACGCCCGACATGGGCGCGGTCGAGATATTCCAGCGCATCGCGCTGCCGGTCCTCACGCTCAGCTTCGGCATCATCGCCCATATGATGCGCATGACGCGGGCCGCCATCATCGGCCTGCTCGCCCATCCCTATATCGAGATGGCGAAGCTCAAGGGCGTTCCGCCGTGGCGCATCGTCCTGCGGCACGCGCTGCCCAACGCCTGGGCGCCGATCGCGGCGGTCGTGGCGTTCAACCTCGCCTATCTCATCGTCGGCGTCGTCGTGGTCGAGGTCGTCTTCGTCTATCCCGGCATAGGCCAGGCGATGGTCGATGCCGTGCGCACGCGCGACATCCCCGTGGTGCAGGGCTGCGCCCTGATCTTCGCGGCCTCCTACATCCTGCTCAACCTCCTGGCCGACATCATCGCGATCGCGACCAATCCCCGGCTGGCCCATCCGCGATGAGGGACCCGATGCAGACAAGCCAAACGTCCCCGCCCGTCCGCATCGTCCGCTACCGGCGCTCCCGCATGGAATGGCTGCGCGCCGGGCTGAGGAAGGCGTCCTGGACCACCTGGCTCGGCCTTGCCGTCATCCTGCTCTATGCCGTCCTTGCGATCTTCGCGCCGCTGCTTGCGCCCTATGGCGAGGCGGACGTCGTGTCGAACGAGCCTTTTTCGGCCTGGAGCCTGGCGTTTCCGCTCGGCACCGACCAGCTCGGCCGCGACGTGCTGAGCCGCCTCATCTACGGCGCGCGCAACTCCGTCGGCATCGCCTTCGTCACCACCGCCATCGCCTTCCTGCTCGGCGGGACGCTCGGCATCCTGTCCGCCATATCGCCGGCCTGGCTCGATCATCTCCTGTCCGGCCTTGCCGATACGCTGATGGCCATTCCGCAGCTCATCTTCGCGCTCATCCTGCTGGCGCTGTTCGGCTCGTCCATCCCGAGCATCATCCTGATCATCGCCGTCCTGAACGCCACGCAGATATTCCGCCTCGCGCGCTCCTCGGCCCGCAACGTCGCGGCCATGGAGTTCATCGAGGTCGCCAGCCTTCGCGGCGAGGGGACGGCCTGGGTCATCGTCCGCGAAATCCTGCCGAACATCCTTCCCATGCTGATCGCCGAATTCGGGCTTCGCTTCTGCTTCGTCTTCCTCACCATCTCGGCGCTTTCCTTCCTTGGCCTGGGCATCCAGCCGCCCTCGGCCGACTGGGGCACGATGGTCCGGGAAAGCGCGACCTTCATCAGCTACGGCGACATCACGCCGCTCCTGCCGGCCGCGGCCATCGCCCTCCTGACGATCAGCATCAATTTCGTCGTCGACTGGTTCCTCGACATTGCAAGCGGACTGCGCAATGACCAATAGCCCCGCCGCCGACGGCCGCCGCAGCGGCGAGACCCTGCTGGATATCCGCAACCTCACCATAGAGGCCGAGCGCGACGGGGCATGGCAGCCGATCGTCCGCGACATCAGCCTCACCCTCAAGCGCGGCGAGGTTCTCGGCATCATCGGGGAATCGGGCGCCGGGAAATCGACGCTCGGGCTCTCCGCCCTCGGCTTCGCGCGGGCCGGCTGCCGCTTTTCTGCCGGCAGCGTCGTCTTCGACGGGCGCGACCTCCTCAAGGAGAGCGAGGAATACCGCCGGCAACTTCGCGGCAACCGGATCGCCTATGTGGCGCAAAGCGCGGCCGCCTCCTTCAACCCGGCGCACAGGCTGATCGACCAGACGATCGAATGCGCGATGCGGGAGGGGCTGACCTCGCGCGCCGCCGCCATCGGCAATGCGAAGGACCTCTATGCGCAGATGCAGCTTCCGGACCCGGACAGCATCGGCGCGCGCTTCCCGCACCAGGTTTCCGGCGGCCAGCTGCAGCGCGCGATGACGGCCATGGCGATGACCTGTCGGCCGGACCTCATCGTCTTCGACGAGCCGACGACGGCGCTCGACGTGACGACGCAGGTGGAGGTCCTCGCCTCGATCCGCCGGATCGTCGAGGAGCACCACACGGCCGCCCTCTACATCACCCACGACCTTGCCGTCGTGGCCCAGATGGCGCACCGGATCATGGTGCTTCGCCATGGCGAACTGGTGGAAGAGGCGGATACGCAAACCATGCTCTCGGCGCCGAAGCAGCCCTATACGCGCTCGCTCTGGGCCGTGCGCACCATGGAGAAGCAGGCGGAGCCGCCCGCCGCGCCGATGCTCGAGATATCCGGCATCGAGGCCCATTACGGCGCGTTCAAGGTGCTCGACGACATCTCCGTCACGCTGCCGGCCGGCCGGACCGTCGCCGTCGTCGGGGAATCGGGCTCGGGGAAATCGACGCTCGCCCGCGTCATCGCGGGCCTGCTTCCGCAGACCGCGGGCAGCGTGAGCCTGAACGGAACCGCGCTTGCGCCTTCCCTCAAGCAGCGCAGCCGCGACCAGTTGCGCCGCATCCAGATGATCTACCAGTCGGCCGATACCTCGCTCAATCCGCGGCAGACCGTGCTCGACCTCGTCGGCCGGCCGCTGGCGTTCCATCTCGGCCTGCGCGGGCGTGCCCGGGACCTTCGCGTCGCCGAACTGCTCGATATGGTCGAATTGTCCGACCGCCATATCGTCAGCTTTCCCTCCGAGCTTTCGGGCGGACAGAAGCAGCGCGTCTCGATCGCCCGGGCGATCGCGGCCGATCCCGACGTGTTCATCTGCGACGAGATCACCTCGGCGCTCGACCAATTGGTGCAGGAGCAGATCCTCAAGCTGATCCTCAAGCTCCAGAAGGAGATGAACAAGTCCTACCTCTTCATCACCCACGACATCGCCACCGTGAACGCCATCGCGGACCATGTCGTGGTGATGCACCGGGGCCGGATCGTGCAGCAGGGGCCGAAGGCCTCGGTCATGTCCGCTCCCGATCATCCCTATACGCGCCAGCTTTTCTCCGCGGTGCCGCAGATGGATGCGGGATGGCTCGACGCGGCCATCGCCGGCAGCCGGGCGGCGAACGGCCGCTAGCGACGGCACGGGCAGGAGCGAGGCGCGCCTCGAAAGAAATCCACAGTGAAAAAAGGGGAATGAAAATGAAGACCGTCACTGCCGCCCTCGTTTGCGCCGCGCTGGCCATCGGCCTTCAGGCCGCCGGGCCGGCCGCCGCGCAGGATTCCGACTGGAAGGAAATCCACATCGCGACGGAAGGCGCCTATCCGCCCTTCAACTTCGTCGATGCCGCCGGCAAGCTCCAGGGCCTCGACGTCGATATCGCCAATGCGCTCTGCGCCGAGATGAAGGCGACATGCACCATCGTCGCGCAGGACTGGGACGGCATCATTCCCGGGCTTAAGGCGAGGAAATTCGACGCCATCGTCGCCTCCATGTCGATCACGCAGGAGCGGCTGAAGGAAATCGACTTCTCCAAAAAATACTACAGCTCCAAGCTTTCCGTCATGACGAAGGCCGACAGCGGCATAGAGGACATCAGGCCGGAAAGCTTCGAGGGCAAGACGATCGGCGCCCAGTCCTCCACCCCGCAGGCCGAGCAGGCCGAGGCGCTGTTCGGCAAGCACGGCGCCACGGTGAAGCTCTACCCGTCGCAGGACGAGGCCGACATGGACCTCGTGAACGGCCGGCTGGATGGGATCGTCGCCGACAAGTTCTACCTCGCCGCCTGGATGAAAACCAACGGCGACGGCTGCTGCAAGCTCGTCGGCGACCTTGCCGAGGGCCGGACCGAGATCGGCGTCGGCCTGCGCAAGGAGGACAAGGCGTTGAAGCAGAAATTCGACGCCGCGATGGACGCCATCGTCGCGAACGGCACCTACAAGACCATCGTCGCGAAATATTTCGATTTCGACATCTACTGAGCGGGCAGGGCATCCCGGATATCGGGCCGCCACCTTGCTCGTGGCGGCTGCCCGTGGCTACTCCGTGTTGGAACGTTTTACCAACCAGCGAACTGCGCGATTTCTTCGTTCGAGACGGCAGAAAGTTCACTGAAAGCCCTGTCCAGGAGGTCAAGGGCCTTGTGGATGTCGGTTTCCGTTATCGTCAGGGGCGGTGTGAACTCCAGCACATTGCCGTTCATGCCGACATAATAGACGACGAGACCGAGCTGGTAGGCGCGGTAGATGAGCTTTGCCGTCTCGGCTCTTGCCGGTTCGCGGCTCTGCCGGTCGCATACGAGCTCCATGCCGCAGGCAAGTCCGCGGCCGCGGATGTCGCCGATCAGCGGATGCCGTTTTGCGAGTTCCGACAGACCATCACGCAGGAGCCTGCCCTTCCGCTCGGCCACAGCGGGGAGATCGTCCCGGTCGATCGTTTCCAGAACGGCAAGGCCGGCAGCGGCGGAGATCGGGTTGCCGTGCAGGGTCTGCATGGCAAATGCGCTCGCGCAGTCGAGGATCTCGGCCGGTGCGATGACCGCCGAGAGCGGTAGCCCGCCGCCAAGCCCTTTGCCCAGCACCAGGATATCGGGAACGAAGCCCTCATGCTCGAAGCAGTGCAGGCGGCCGCTGCGGGCAAGGCCCACCTTCACCTCGTCGCAGACGACGAGAATGCCATGGGCGCGGCAGATATCGGCGAACCTGCGCAGAAAGCCGTCAGGCGGAACGATCAGCCCGCCGTCCGACTGGATCGGTTCGATAAAGGCCGCACCGATCGAGCCGGCCGGAACCGCAGCCAGCTTTTCCTTGAGAAGCGTGAGGATGGCATCGCCCGTCGGATCGTTCCGATAGGGGCGATAGGGATCGGGGTAGGGCAGAAGGATCAGCCCGTCCGCTTTGGCCGCGTCGGCCTGAACGCTGTGGCCGGAAAAGGCCATCGAACCGACCGTGCAGCCGTGATAGGCGCCGGCGAAGGCGATGACGCCGCCGCGGCCGGTTGCCTTCACGATCGCCCGATAGGCGGCTTCGTTGGCATCCGAGCCGGAATGGCCGAACCAGACCTTGTGCGTTCCTTCGCCGGGAAAGCTGGCCAGCAGCCTTTCGGCCAGGGTCACGGCCGGTGCGTTGGACGCCGAAAGGATGCTTGCGCCCGCCGGATTGGCGGCAGCGGCGGAAACCGCGGCGACGATGGCCGGGTGGCCGTAGCCGAGGCTCGCCGCGCCCCAGGCGCCGGAAAGATCGATCAGCTCGCGTCCGTTCTCTTCGATCAGGCGGGCGCCTCGGCCACCCGAGATGGCAAGCGGGAAAAAGCGCAGCTTCTGCAGGTTGCCGATGGCCGCACCGTCGCGATCGTAAAGCGCCTTCGTCATCCAGCGTGCTCCTTCAGTGCTCCGGCAAGGCAGCGGGTGAGGCGTTCGCCCCATTCCTGGACACCGGCGAGCGTGTCGATCAGGTCGTGCCGCACCTCTATGAGCGCGCCGGCAAGACCGCGGGCGTCCGCATGGACGGGCACCGTGTAGTCCTCATCGGGATGGATGTTGTAGGGCTCGTTGTCGCCGATGGTCAGTGCGGCATCCGTCTGCAAGCCGTCGATCAGCGTCCGTCCGAAGTCCGTCGCCTTGCCGTAGAGGATGCCGGAATGCCACGGCCGCTGCCTGCCGAAAAAGACCGGCGTGAAGGAATGGATGCCGATGACGATCGGGCGCTTGCCCTCTTCCTGCAGGCGGTCGAGCCGGCGCGCGACGGCCTCGGCGTAGGGGGTGAACAGCGTGTCGATGCGCTGCTGCCTCTCGGCATCCGTCAGGTCGCGGTTGCCGGGGATCTCCGTCGTCTCGCTCACTTCGGGGATCGCCGAGGGCACATGGAGCGGTCGGTTGCAGTCGATGACGAGGCGGGAGTAGTTGGTCATGAACAGCGGCGCGTCCAGCGTGCGGCTGAGATGCTGCGACAATGCGCTGACGCCGATATCCCAGGCGATATGGCGCCGCCGCTCGGCCTCGGGCAGGCCGAGGTCGCCGAGCGCCCGCGGGATGCGGTTGGACGCGTGCTCGCAGAGCAGGAGATAGGGCGAGGTCCCGTCCGGATTGAGCACGGCATAGGGCGGCGGCTCGTCGATGGCGAGCAGCGGCAGGGCGGGATCGTGCCGCAATCGGCTCTCCTGCCGGGGGATGACCTTGGTCGATGTCATGATCTTTCCACCGCTCAATAGACGGCCGCGTAGCGCGCGCAGAGCGCTTCGGGCGAAAGCCCCTCGACGATCTCGATCTCCTTGCGCTTCATGGCGAAGTAGCAGTCGAGGAAATCCTTCGGGAACCAGCCGGTCACCACCTTGTCGGCGGCGAGCGTGTCGAGCGCTTCGGCAAGGCTCGACGGCAGGCGGCGGATGCCGAGCCTTTCCTGTTCCTCCGGCGGGAAGTCGGACGGGTCCGAATTGATCAGCGGCGGCTGCTCGAGCCCCTGCCGGATGCCCTCGAGGCCGGCGCGCAGCATGACGGCGAGCGACAGATGCGGGCTCGCGCAGGCGTCGGCGGCGCGGTATTCCATGTTGAACTGCTTTGCCGGGTTGCTGCCGGGCAGGTCCAGCGTCGGGCAGATGCGCAGCGTCGCCTCGCGGTTCTTCTCGCCAAGGCAGGTATAGGCCGCGCTCCAGTGATGCGGCACGAGGCGCATGTAGGACAGAACCGAGGGTGCGGTGAAGGCGACGAGCGCCGGCAGGTGCTTGATGACGCCGGCCGCGAAAGAGCCGGCAACCTTGGAAAGCCGGCCGGGGCGCGCGGCGTCGAAGGTCACGGGGTTGCCGTCGAGGTCGGTGAAGCTGACATGCAGGTGCACGCCGTTGCCGACCCCGTCGGCCTCCGTCTTCGGCGCGAAGCTGGCATGCCAGCCGAAGAGGGCGGCGACTTCCCTTGTGACGGCGCGGATCGTCGCGCCGCGGTCGGCGGCGACGAGCGCCGGGGCAGGGCGGCAGGTCACCTCGAACTGGTCCTTGCCGTATTCCGGCAGGAACATTTCCGGCTCCGCGCCGGCTTCCTTGAGCGCCGTCATCAGCAGCGAGCCGAAGGGCTCGGCGCGGCGCTGGGCGCGAAGGCCGAAGGAGGGGGCGGCGGGCCAGTCGGCGCCTATGATCTGGAATTCCTGCTCGACGGCGCTGACGACCCTGAGCCCGGCCTCCTTCTCGAAATCGGCGAGTGTCTTCTTCAGGAAGCCGCGCACGCAGCACTCCCACGGATCGCCCTTCAGGTCGGTGATGTCGGCATGGTAGAAATGCAGCGGCGTCTCGTCCGGCAGGCAAGTGACGCGCGCCTTGCTGGCGGGGTCCGCCATGAGGCGAAGGTCCCCGGCCGAACCCCAGGGGTTCGGGTCGGCGATGAGGTCGAAGGGCGTCAGCGCCAGGTTCGCCGGCACCCAGCCGACGCCCTTGCGCAGATAGTCTTCGATCTCGGCGGCGGCGAAGCTGCGCCCGCGCGTGATGCCGGCAATGTCCGTGGTGACGAAGGTCGCCAGTTCCGTGAGGCCGGAGAGCGCCTTGCCGTTGCTGCTGTCGTTCATGCTGTTCCCCTTCTTGAAGCGGTCAGGCTCGGCCGAGCCCTTCGAGGCGGCTGACGACGGTGGCGGTGTCGGTGATCCAGCAATAGCCGGAATAGGCGCGCAGCGCGGCTTCGTGGCGCTCCTGGCTGTAGGTGGCGCAGGCGTCATCCACCACGGTCACCAGATAACCGCGGTCGGCGGCATCGCGCACGGCCATGTCGACGCACTGGTCGGTGATGACGCCGGCGATGATCAGGTAGCGCGTGTTGAGGTTGCGCAGCACGTAGTCGATGTTGGTCGAATTGAAGACGCCGGAGGAGGTCTTCGGCAGCACGATCTCGTTGTCGACGGGCGCGAGCGCCGGGATCACCTGGCCTTCGGGCGAACCCTTCGGCACATGCATGCCGGAAAGCTTGTGGTCGAGCGAGCGGTCGCGGCCGTCCAGCGTCAGGCTTTCGATGATGGTGTGCAGCACGTTGCAGCCGGCCTTGCGGCCCGCTTCGAGAATGCGAACCTGGTTCGGGATGACCATCTCGCGCAGGCGCCGGTGGTAGTAGCTGTCAGCGTCCTGCGGATGGGTCGGGTCGAGGTTCGGCTCGCACCAGATGCGCTGCATGTCGACATAGAGCAGGGCTGTCATGCCGGGCTCGTAGGCGCTGTCGCGCCGCAGCAGGTCTTTGCCGTATTGCACTTCAATCGCAGTCATGTCTGTCCTCCAATTCGTAATCGTTCAGGCGCCGCCCTCGACGGGCGTGCCATAGGCGTCCTCTGTGATGCCGTAGCTGCGGCGCAGTTCCTCCATCCGCTCGATGCGGCCGCGCGACTGGGTGGCGAGGCGCGCGGTGAGGCCGGCAACCAGTGCCTCTGTCTGCGCGATAGCGGGCACCATCGTGTCGTAGGGCGACACCGTGTCGACCGGCGCCATCAGCGTGACGGCGGCGAATTCGGCGATGGGCGAGACCCAGCGGTCGGTGAAAAGCACGATCTTCGCGCCCTGCTTGGCGGCCTGCCGGGCGAAGCGGATCGTATCGATCTGGTAGCGGCGATAATCGTAGACGAAGAGCACGTCGCGCTTGCCGAGATCGACGAGCTGGTCGACCTGGTCGGCCTGCGTGCCGTTGATCCAGCGCGTTTCGGCGCGAAGCTGCTTCATATGCGCCCAGAGCAGCCCGGCGAGGAAACCGCTGAACCGGCCGCCAAGGCAGTGGACGCGCAGATTGAGATCCGCGGCCGCGTCGATGGCCGCCTCGAAATCGTCGGGCGGCAGCATCTGCATCGAGGATTCCAGCGCATGGATGCTGGCGCGCAGGAAGTATTGGTAGAAGTTCTCCTGCTCCAGCGAGGGCTTGCGCGTGTCGAGCATGGAGAGCGGCGAGCTCATGCGCTCCTGCACCTCGCCGAGCAGGGCGGCCTGGAATTCCGGATAGCCCTCGTAGCCGAGCTTGCTTGCGAAGCGCACGACCGTCGGGTTGCTGACGCCGGCGGCGGCGGCGAGATGCGCGACCGTGGCGAGGCCGGCCGCCGGATAGTTCGACAGGAGCTGGCGCACGATCTTCAGCTCCGCCCGCGTGAAGGCGATCTCCCCGTCCGTCAGACGATCTCGAATGGCCATTGTCCTGCCTCCCCCTCGTGATCGGCGTCGTGGCTCGATTTTAATTTTGTTACATTCTTGCTAGCAGACAATAAAAAATGAAACAAGATTGACATATGCGTTTTCTCGATTAACGTTTGTTGCGGGAACGGGTCCGGCAAACGGAGCCCATAAATCGGGAGAATGCTGATGGGGCGCATAAGGCGCGGGACCGTCGTCGGTATCGTTGCGACGGCGCTTCCCCTGGTGGTCGCCGCCGTTGTGGCGGCTGGCCTCTTTCCGGGGGCGGGGCAGCGGCTGGTGACGCTGTTCCTGATCAATGTCGTCGCCGTCGTCGGCATCGGCGTCTACAGCGGCAATTCCGGCATCATCTCCTTCGGCAATGTCGGCTTCATGGCGATCGGCGCCTATGCCTCGGGCCTCCTGACCATCAATCCCATCGTACAGAAGACGGCGCTGCCGCACCTGCCGGAATGGCTGATGGGCTGGGGCGCGCCGTTCCTGCCTGCGCTGCTCGTTGCGCTCGTCGTCGTGGCGCTGGTGGCGGTCGTCATCGGCATTCCGGTGGCAAGGCTCGGCGGCTCGTCAGCCTCGATCTGCACGCTCGGTTTCCTCGTCATCGTCCATGTCGTGCTTGTCGCCTCCAGCGATTTCACCCGCGGCAGCCAGACCTTCTTCGGTATTCCGCGCGCGGTGAACCTCTGGGTCGCGCTGCCCTTCGCGATCCTTGCCGTCGCCATCGCCCGCATCTATCGCGACAGCGCGGCCGGCATGAAGTTGCGCGCCTCGCGCGAGGACGAGATCGCCTCCATCGCGGTCGGTGTCGACGTGCGGCTCCACCGCTTCCTCGCCTGGGTGCTGGGCGCGATCCTTTCCGGCGCGGCGGGCGTGCTCTACGCCCATTTCATCGGCGCCTTCTCGCCAAAGGACTTCTATTTCAACCTCACCTTCATGCTGCTCGCCATGCTGATCCTCGGCGGCATCACCACCGTTTCGGGCGCGGTCGTCGGCACGGCGGTGATCATGGTCATCGTGGAACTGCTGCGAAAGCTCGAAGGCGGTGTCGATCTCGGCTTCCTCTCGCTGCCGACGGTCTTCGGTCTCACCGATATCGGCATCGGCCTTGCCATCCTCCTCGTCATGTACCGCCTGCAGGACGGTCTTCTCGGCGTGCGCGAACTCGACGAGCAGGTTCCGTTCCTCAAGCGCCTTGCCGCCGGCGGCGCGAAGCCCGTGGCGGTGACGGTGGCCGCGCCCGTCTCCGAAGCCGGCACGCTGCGCGTCGAAAAGGTCGGTAAGCGCTTCTCCGGCCTCGTCGCGCTGGAAAATGCCGATTTCGACATTCGCCCCGGCCTCGTCACCGGCCTGATCGGCCCGAACGGCGCGGGCAAGTCCACCCTCATCAACAGCGTTTCCGGCGTCGTGCCGCCCTCGACCGGGCGGGTGATGATCGACGGGGCGGACGTCGCCTCGCTCCCCGTCCATCGGGTGCCGGTCGCGGGCCTTGCCCGCACCTTCCAGAACATCCGCCTTTTCAAGAACCTTACCGTGCTGGAAAACGTCACCGTCGCAGCAAGCGCGGTGGCGAAGGATCGCGATCCGGTGGATCTTGCCCGCGAGGCGCTCACCGAGGTCGGTCTCGGCGACGTCGCCGGCCAGCTTGCCGGCACGCTCTCCTACGGCGCGCAGCGGCGCTTGGAGATTGCCCGCGCGCTGGCGCTGAAACCACGCTACCTGCTGCTCGACGAGCCTGCCGCCGGCATGAACCCGGCCGAGACGCAGGAACTGATGACGGTGCTCGACCGCATCCGCACCAAGCACCGCCTCGGCCTTCTGGTGGTGGAGCACGACCTCAAGCTCATCATGCGGCTCTGCGACATCGTCGTCGTGCTCAACAAGGGCCAGCAGATCGCCATCGGCACGCCGGCCGAGATCCAGGCGAACCCGGCCGTCATCGAAGCCTATATCGGCCGCCGCCGCTCGGCCGCGCCGCGCACGCAGTCCGTCATCGAAGCCGACGTGCCGGGTTTCGATCCGCATGCCGCCGGCAAGCCCGCATAACCACCAGAGGAGCATAGAATGAAAGCGACATTGAAGGTTCTTTTCCTGTCCACCGCGCTCGGCGCGCTCGCCCTTCCGGCACTTGCCGAAGACCTCGTGGTCGGGCTCGCCACCGCGCAGACCGGCGGTCTTGCGCCCTATGACCAGCCCTCGCTGAAGGGCCTCCAGATGGCGGTCGACGAGATCAACGCGGCCGGCGGCATCGCCGGCAAGTTCCCGATCAAGCTCGTCGCCAAGGATACCCGCTCGGATGCCGCCCAGACCGCGCTCGTCGCGCAGGAACTGGTCGATGAGGGCATCAAGATCCTCGTCACGCCCTGTGATGCCGACCCGTCGATCGCCGCTGGCCAGATCACGCAGGCCGCGCAGATCCCGGCCTTCTCCTTCTGCGCCACGACGCCGACCATGCCGCTCGCCGTTGGCGACTACATGTTCGGCAATTATCCGGCCGACAACGTGCAGGCGGCGGTGCTGGCGAACTACGCCAAGGAGAAGGGCTTCAAGACGGCCTATGTACTGAAGTCGCCGGACACCGCCTATACGCTGAAGCTGCCGGAATATTTCGCCACCAGCTTCAAGGGCAAGGGCGGCGAAGTGGTCGGCGAGGGCACCTACGGCATGGGCCAGCAGGATTTCAGCGCCGAGGTCACCAAGATCAAGGCGCTGAACCCGGCGCCCGACGTCATCATGACGGCTGCCTACGAGCCTGATTTCCCGGCCTTCATCCGCCAGCTTCGCGGCGCGGGCGTCACGACGCCGATCCTCGGCAGCGACGGCATCGATTCCCCGACGACCTTCGGCCTCGGCCCGCTGGTCGACGGCGTCGTCTTCACCACGGCGGGCTTCGCCGTCGAGGGTAGCCCGCTCGCTGCCTTCAACGAGAAGTACAAGGCCAAGTTCGGCCAGGACCCGGACACCGTCTACATCGCCAACGGCTACGATCTCGGCAAGGTCATCGAGGCGGCCGTCACCAAGGCCGACAGCGTCGAGCCGACGGCGATCCGCGAGGCCATCGCCGGGCTGGAGAATGTCGAGGGCGTTACCGGCAAGATCAGCTATGCCGGCACGCAGGGCATGCCGCTGCGTTCCGTCTCTCTGGTGCGCATCGAGGGCGGCAACCGCTCGCTGGTCAGCCAGGGCGTCCCGGCCGCCGAGGACGTTCCGGCGCCGTAATCTGCAAGCGACGCCCTCCGGCGCGGCCGGGGGGCGTTCCTACCTGCTGTGTGGCCGGGGCTAAGTGCCGCGGCGAGGATTTGCCCGATGACGCATGACAAGCACGATGAGACCCCCCTGCTGGAGGTCAGCGGCCTCAAGGTCGCCTATGGACCGGTCGAGGCGCTGAAGGGCGTGGACCTCACGGTCCGCCGCGGCCAGATCGTCACCCTTCTCGGCGCGAACGGCGCGGGCAAGAGCTCGACGCTCAATTCGCTCGTCGGCCTCGCCACCAAGAAGGCCGGCCGGGTGACCTTTGCCGGCCGGGACATCTCCGCGCTGCCGCCGGAAATGATCGTGCGCATGGGTATGACGCTGACGCCGGAAGGTCGCCGTATCTTTCCGACGCTGACGGTCGACGAGCATCTCCTCCTCGGCGGTGCAATGCACAAGCGCCGCGGCGAGATCGACGCGGTGCGCGAGGACATGCTTTCGCGTTTCCCCATCCTCAAGGAGCGCCTGCACCAGAAAGCGGGCTCGCTCTCCGGCGGTGAGCAGCAGATGCTGGCCATCGCCCGCTCCATGATGTCTTCGCCCGAGCTTCTGCTCCTCGACGAGCCGTCGCTCGGCCTTGCGCCGCAGATCGTCGACCAGATATTCGAGCTGATCGCGGGCCTGCGCGAGCGGGGCCTGACGATCCTCCTCGTCGAGCAGAACGTCGCGCTCTCGCTGGAGATCGCCGATGCCGGCTATGTCATGGCGAACGGCCGCATCGTGCTGTCCGGCCCGGCGGCCGAGCTGCGCAACTCCACCGAAATCCAGGGCGCCTATCTGGGCGCGTGACCGGCGAGAAGGAAAACCATCCATGGACATGTTCCTGCAACAGCTCGTCAACGCGCTCAGCCTCGGCGGCACCTATGCGCTGCTGGCGCTTGGCCTTGCCGTCGTCTTCTCGATCATGGGCCTCATCAACTTCGCGCATGGGGAACTGATGACGGCGGCCGGCTACGGCCTCTGCTTCGCGCTGATCTTCGGCCTGCCTTTCGGCCTCGCGATCATCGTCGCGCTGGCGGTCGCCATCGCCCTCGTGCTCCTGATGGAACGCGTCGCCTTCCGGCCGGTGCGCGGGGCGAGCGGCACGACACTGCTTCTGACGAGCTTTGCCGTCAGCGCCATCCTGCGGGTGCTGTTCCAGAATTTCATCTCGGCCAGGCCCAAGCCCGTGCCGATGCCGATGAGCCTTTCCGGCACGATCGAGATCGGCGGCCTCCATATCGGCATCATCCAGGCGATCTCCATCCTCGTGACGGTGATCATGCTGGTCGGGCTCAACCTCTTCCTGCGCACGACCGTGCTCGGCCGCGCCATGCGCGCCGCCTCCGAGGATTTCGCCATCGTGCGCCTGATGGGCATCCGCGCCAATGCGGTCGTCGCCACGGCCTTCGCTATTTCCGGCCTCCTGGCGGGCGTCGCCGGCATCCTGTGGGTCGCCCAGCGCGGCAGCGTCGATCCGCTGATGGGTTTCCTGCCGGTGCTGAAAGCCTTCATCGCCGCCATCATCGGCGGTCTCGGCAGCCTGTCGGGCGCCGTCGCCGGCGGTTTCCTGCTCGGTTTCATCGAGGTCTTCCTGCAGGCCTACCTGCCGGAAAGCCTGCTGAGCTACCGCGATGCCTTCACCATTCTTCTCGTCATCGCGGTTCTGCTGTTCGCACCGCAAGGCTTGTTGGCCCGCAAGACGATCGTAAAGCTCTGAGCACAGTCGGAGACAGAAAGAGGCTCCGGTCATACCGGAGCCTCTCGGAAGGATATCGAATGCTCTGGTCCGAACCTCTGGGTTCAGATCCAGACGCGCTCCCGCCAGCAACGACGGTGCCAGCGGCCGTGATGACGTACGCGGCGGCACACGCGGCGCCATACTCTCCGGCGATGGTGGCGATGCGGGCGATGGTGCCGAGGCCAATGCCCCCGCCGATGGCTGACATCGACCACATCCGGCTCTGAGGTTTCCAGCTCATCCAGAATGCCGCTTCCGGAGCCGATGTCGCCGGGGTTGATGATGCCGGCCTGCACACTTTCCGGTTTGACCACCGAAGCCAGGGCCGCAGCGCCGGCCAATCCGAGCAATCCAGTTAGAAATGATCGTCGATCCATGCTTTCCTCCTATTTGCGCGACGTCGAGGATTGAACAGGCGCGAGCCTGAATGGTTCCTGAATGGCGCTGACATCGGTTCGGCGCTCACGGCAACGAAGACCGGTTCAATCCGGCTTCAAGTTGCCCTGACGGCGTGCTAGTCACATATCGAGGGATAACCGAAGCTTTGCCGCGAAACCCGACAGGTTTGTCCATGTCGGGGTGGTCGTTCGTCCGCACCTGCATGGATCATCATGCCAGGAGGATGACGCGCATGAATCCGATCATCGTTTTGCTCGCTTTCGCGACTTTTGCCACGGGGACAGCCGAGAACATCATTGTCGGCATCCTCCTTGAGGTCGCCGACGGCCTTGATGTCTCGCCGGCGCTCGCCGGGCAGCTGACCGCCGTCTTCTCCGTCGTCTTTGCCGTGACGGCACCGCTTGCGCTCGTCCTGACGACCCGGATCGAGCGCAGGCGCCTGTTTCTTTGCGCTCTGGGCCTCTTCGTCGTCAGCAACCTTGCCGCGGCAGCAAGCCCGAATTTCACCGTCATGCTCGTGGCACGCGTCGGGATGGCCATGGCGAGCGCCACCGTCTGCTTGCTGGCAACGATGCTGGCGACGGAACTCGCCGATGAAACGATGCGGGGACGGGCGATCGGCATCATCTTCATGGGGATCAGCGGATCGCTGGTGTTCGGCGTGCCGGCGGGCATGGTGGTTTCGGATCTGGTGGGGTGGAGAGGCGTCTTCGTTGCACTCGCCACGCTCGCGGCCGCAGTATGGCTGGTGAGTTACCGGTGCGTTCCGGCCTCGGGGCTGCGCAGGACGGCCCTGCCCAAATATAGGGCACATCTTCGCGAAGCCCCTCTCGCCGCCGGCCAGCTCGTCTCCATCCTGATGATTGGCGGACACTTCGTTCTCTTCGCCTTCCTCGCCCCCTACTTTGTGCAGGTCGCCGGATTCGCAGAGAGGAATGTCGCTCTCGCATTCGCCGCTCTCGGGGTTGCGGGCGTGAGCGGAGGATATGTCGGGGGCTGGCTTTCAGACAGGCTTTCTCCGCGCGCCGCACTCCTGTTGACGCCATCGGCCTATCTGGTGGCGCTCGCAGCGATCCCGCTGCTGGAAAGCAATCCATGGCCGATGTTCGCCGTCATGATGGTCTGGGCGTGTATCAGCTGGATGATTTCCCCCGTCGTGCAAAATTTCCTGATCTGGTCGGGGCCGAAGACGGCCGAGGCGGGGATCAGCCTGAATTTCTCGGCAATGCATATAGGTGTCGGGCTTGGAACCGCGGTGGGCGGCATAACCCTCGAAGAGTTTTCGATCCGTGCGCTGCCTTGGACCGGCGCGTTCATAGCCCTGCTTGCCGTATTTGCGAGTTGCTACGCAATATGGGCGTTGAATATCCGAAAGTCCCGTATGGCAACGACATAGGGATGGAGCCGGCAAGGGACGTCGGCGTTCCGTTGCAAGTGTTTCGCCAACCGGCGACAAGACGGCGTGACCGGGGCAGTGCCCCGGTCATCCTTTTTGTCAGTGCTGCGGTGCCGGCTCGCCCGCCATCGTCGAGCGACCGTGCTGGACGAGCGGACGGTTGCCGGCCAGCCAGCGGAGCAGGACGTAGAACACCGGCGTCATGAAGATGCCGAAGAAGGTGACGCCGAGCATGCCGGAGAAGACGGCAAGGCCCATGGCGGCGCGCATTTCGGCACCTGCCCCGGTCGACAGCACCAGCGGCACGACACCCATGATGAAGGCCATGGAGGTCATGAGGATCGGGCGCAGGCGAAGGCGGCTTGCCTCGATCGCGGCCTTCACGGGCGTCCTCCCCTCGAATTCCAGCTCGCGCGCGAACTCGACGATGAGGATCGCATTCTTCGCCGACAGGCCCACCAGCACGACGAGGCCGATCTGGGTGAAGATGTTGTTGTCTCCGCCCGTGTACCAGACCCCGGCCAGCGCCGCGAGCACGCCCATCGGCACGATCATGACGATCGCGATGGGCAGCGTCAGGCTCTCATATTGCGCGGCGAGCACGAGATAGACGAGCAGCAGCGCGAGCGGAAAGACGACGATGCTCGAATTGCCGGCGAGGATCTGCTGGTAGGTCAGGTCCGTCCATTCGAAGTCGATGCCTGCCGGCAGGGTCTCCGCGGCGATCTTCTCGATGGCCTCTTGCGCCTGTCCCGAGGAGAAGCCCGGCGCCGGCCCGCCGTTGATGTCGGCGGCAAGGAAGCCGTTGTAGCGCGTGGTGCGCTCCGGCCCGGTCGTGGCATCCACCTTGAGGAGGGCGGCGAGCGGGATCATCTCGCCGGACTGCGAGCGCACCTTCAGGTGGCCGATATCCTCCGGCTCCGCGCGGAAGGCGGAATCGGCCTGCACGCGCACGCTGTAGGTCCGCCCGAAAGCGTTGAAGTCGTTGACGTAGAGCGAGCCGAGATAGATCTGCAGCGTCTCGAACACGTCCGTCACCCGAACGCCGAGCTGCTGGGCCTTGGCCCGATCGAGGTCGGCGTAGAGTTGCGGCACGTTGATCTGGAAGCTGGAGAACAGTCCCGCCAGTTCCGGCGTCTGGTAGGCCTTCGCAAGGAAGGCTTTCGTCGCCTCGTCGAGCGCCTGGTAGCCGAGGCCCGCGCGGTCCTCGATCTGCAGCTTGAAGCCGCCCGTCGAGCCGAGGCCGTTGACCGGCGGCGGCGGGAAGATGGCGATGAAGGCATCCTGGATGCTCGCGAATTTCTGGTTGAGCTGCATGGCGATCGCCCCGCCGGAAAGCTCCGGCGTCGTGCGCTTGTCGAAATCGTCCAGCGTGGCGAAGACGATGCCCGAATTGGAGCCGATGGTGAAGCCGTTGATCGACAGGCCCGGGAAGGCGATGGCGTGGGAGACGCCCGGCTGTTCCAGCGCGATCTTGCTCATCTTCTTGATCACCTCCTCCGTGCGGTCGAGCGTGGCGCCGTCCGGAAGCTGGGCAAAGCCGATGAGGTACTGCTTGTCCTGCGCCGGCACGAAGCCGCCGGGCACGGCGTTGAACACCGCATAGGTCGCCCCGACCAGCACCAGATAGAGCGCCATGACCGCCGACTTGCGCGAGACGAGCCCGCCGACGCTGCGCCCGTAGCCGTTCGAGGCCGCGCCGAAGACCCGGTTGAAGCCGCGGAAGAACCAGCCGAACAGGCGGTCCATGGCGCGGGTCAGCCAGTCCTTCGGGGCGTGGTGGTCCTTCAGGAGAAGGGCGGCCAGCGCCGGCGAGAGCGTCAGCGAGTTGATCGCGGAAATCACCGTCGAGATGGCGATGGTCAGCGCGAACTGCCGGTAGAACTGGCCGGACAGGCCGCTGATGAAGGCGAGCGGGACGAAGACGGCGACGAGCACGAGCGCGATGGCGACGATCGGCCCCGAGACCTCGCGCATCGCCCGGTAGGTCGCCTCGCGCGGGGAAAGGCCGTTCTCGATATTGCGCTCGACGTTCTCGACGACGACGATCGCGTCGTCCACCACGATGCCGATGGCGAGCACGAGGCCGAAGAGCGTCAGCGCGTTCACCGAGAAGCCGAAGGCATACATCACCGCGAAGGTGCCGATGATGGAGACCGGGACGGCGAGCAGCGGGATGATCGAAGCGCGCCAGGTCTGCAGGAACAGGATGACGACGAGCACGACGAGCGCCACCGCCTCCAGCAGCGTATCGACGACCTTGTCGATGGAGGCGCGGACGAACTCCGTCGTATCGTAGACGATCTCGTATTTCACGCCGTCCGGCATCGCGAGCTGGAGCTGGTCCATGGTCGCGCGCACATTGTCGGCGATCTCGATGGCGTTGGAGCCAGGCGCCTGGAGCACGGCGATGGCGACGGCCGGCTGGCCGTCGAGAAGGGAGCGCAGCGTATAGTCGGCCGCGCCCATCTCGATGCGGGCGACGTCCCGGAGGCGGGTGATCTGCCCTTCCGCGCCGGCCTTGACGATGATGTTGCCGAATTCCTCCGGCGTGCGCAGGCGGCCCTGCGCGTTGACGTTGAGCTGGAGGTTCACGTCGGAAGGCGTCGGCGAGGCGCCGATGATGCCGGCGGCGGCCTGCACGTTCTGCTCGCGGATCGCGTTGGTGATGTCGCTTGCGGCAAGCGCATGCTCGGCCGCCTTCTGCGGGTCGATCCACACGCGCATCGCATAGTCGCCCGCCCCGAAGACCTGCACCTGCCCGACACCTTCGATGCGGGCGAGGCGGTCCTTGATGTTCAGCGTCGCGTAGTTGCGCAGATAGGTGACGTCGTAGCGGTCCGTCGTCGAGACGAGGTTGACCACCATGATAAAGTCGGGCGAGCTCTTGACGGTGGTGACGCCGAGCGCGCGCACCTCCGCCGGCAGGCGGGGCTCGGCCTGCGCCACGCGGTTCTGCACGAGCTGCTGCGCCTTGTCCGGATCCGTGCCGAGCTTGAAGGTGACGGTCAGCGTCAGGACGCCGTCGGACGTCGCCTGGCTGTTCATGTAGAGCATGTCCTCCACGCCGTTGATCTGCTCTTCGAGCGGCGTGGCGACGGTTTCGGAAATGACGACGGGGTTTGCGCCGGGATAGACGGCGCGCACCACGATGGATGGCGGCACGACCTCCGGATATTCGGAAATTGGCAGGGCGCGCATGCCGATGAGGCCTGCCACCACGATGAGGATCGACAGCACACCGGCAAAGACCGGGCGATCCACGAAGAAACGCGAAATATTCATGTCAAGAACCCCTCTCCAGGGACGAACGGACCCGTCCGGCGGGCAAGGCTCCGCCGGCAGGCATGGGATTTCTGTGGTTGGAGGCAGGGCGCGGCGTGCGCCCTGCCGGCCCCCGTTACTTCACGGAGGCGACGTTTTCCTGCACCTGCGGGTCGACGACGGCGCCGGGGCGGATGCGCTGCAGGCCGTTGACGACGACCTTGTCGCCGGCTGCAAGGCCGCTTTCGACCACGCGCTCGCCGTCGGAAAGGCTGCCGAGAACGATGGGCCGGTAGGCCACCTTGTTGTCCTTGTCGACGACGAAGACGAACTTCTTGTCCTGGTCGGTGCCGACCGCCTTCTCGCTGACGAGGATCTTGCTTTCGGCCCGCGGCTCGCCCATGCGGATGCGCACGAACTGGCCGGGGATCAGCCTGCCGCCCGGATTGTCGAAGACGGCGCGCACGGCGATGGTGCCGCTTGCCGCATCCACCTCGTTACCGATGAGCTGGAGCTTGCCGCGGATCGGCGTGCCCTCGTCGGCAAGCGTGCCGACCTCGACCGGGATCTGCTCGATCGGCCGGAGCGCGCTGTCGGAGGCGGGCAGGGCTGCGAGCGCCTTCGCGACCGTTTCCTCGCTGACATTGAAGCCCGCATAGATCGGGTCGACGGAAACGAGCGTCGTCAGCGCCGGCGAGGCGGAGCCCGCTGCAACGAGGTTGCCCACTGTGATTTCCACCTTGCCGGCGCGGCCGGAAACGGGGGCGCGGACATTGGTGTAGTCGAGTTCGAGCTGGGCGGCGTGCAGGGCCGCTTGCGCGGTCTTGAGGGCGGCGTTGGCCTCGGCCAGCGCGTTCTGGCGCTGGTCGACCTCGCTCTGCGAGACGCTGTTGCTTTGGGCGAGGCGCTCGCCGCGCTCAAGCTGGATCTTCGCCAGCGTCACCCGCGCCTCCGCCGAGGCGAGCTGGCCTTCGGCCTGCGTCACCGCCGTCCTGTAGGGCTCGGGATCGATGGTGAAGAGAAGGTCGCCCGCCTTCACGAGCGCGCCTTCGCGGAAGTCGACCGACTGGATGGCGCCGGCGACGCGCGAGCGGACCTGCACGCGGTCGATCGCCTCCAGCCGGCCGGAAAACTCCTGCCATGTCACGACGTCGCGGTTCTCGACCACGGCGATTGTCACCGGTACGGCGGGCACTTCGGCTGCCGCGACGGCCTCGGCCTGGGCGGCAGTGCCCGGCAGTTGAAACATCAGGGCCGCGGCAGAAACGGACACGGCCAGACCCAGGCCGGCGCCCGTGAGGGCCCAGCGCTTGCGCTTCGACATCATTGTTTTCTCCTTGTGGCCTCAGGCCACGCTATGCGTTGTTTTCATATAAAATCAGTGAATGCTAATATCGTGAACGAAGCCGCAGAACTGGTCGGAGAGGGTATCCGCCCAGGGCCCGGCCCCGTTGAGTGTCCCGCCGTAAATTCCCGGCCAGCCTGTTCCCGCGGGAAGGACATGCTGGCGAACCGTAACGCCTGCTTCGGTGAGGCGGGCGGCATAGCCGAGCGTCTCGTCGAGCAGCGGATCGTCTGCCGATGAAAGAACCAGTGCCGGTGCAAGGCTCGCAAGGCGCGAGCAGAGCGAAGGCGCGGCATAGGGGTGGCAGACGCCGGCGCTGAGATAGTGACTCCAGCCGTCCGACCAGCGCTCGCGCATGCCGATGCCATCGGCCTTGCTGAAGGATTGCGTCGCCATGAACGGGTCGAGCAGCGGCGAGAGCAGCACCTGGCCGTCCAGTTCGTCGGCGAAGTGGTCGCGCGCCTTGAGCGCGACGCCGGCCGCGATATTGCCGCCGGCTTCCTCGCCGCCGACGAGCAGCGGCGACTTGCGGTCGCCGAGGCCTGCGCGCTTCTTGGCGAGATAGGAGAAGATCGAGAAGCCCACCTCGAGCGGTTCGGGGAAGGCGCTTCCCGATGCGTTGTAGTCCGGTACGGCGACGATGGCGCCGGTGCCGGCGATGCATTCGGCAAGCGGGCAATGCCTGAGCCCGGTCTCCCGGAAGGCTCCGCCGTGGAAATAGAGCAGGACGGGCGCGCCCTTGGCATATTCGGCGCCCTGATAGACGCGCACCGACACGGGGCCGGAGGCCACCTTGTCGAATGTCATGTCCTTGATCTCTACGGGCATCGATTTTGTCCTGCGGCCCGTCTGGAAATAAGCTGGGCCCTCACCATTTATATCGTTCGTCATTTTGCCCCAGATAAGTGTTGTAAAACCGATTTCACTGTCCAATATTTCGAACAATCATACCTTCCTGCGTGGGAATGTTCCATGGATCAGCTTTCCGCGATGCGCGCCTTCCTCCGTGTGGTGGAGATGGGCAATTTCACGCGGGCGTCTGCGGCGCTCGGCATGCCCAAGGCGACCGTCAGCAACCTCATCCAGAATCTCGAGACCCATCTCCAGACCAAGCTCCTCAACCGCACCACGCGCCGGGTCATGGTGACGACCGACGGGGCACTCTACTACGAAAGGGCGAACCAGATCGTCAGCGAGCTCGACGAGCTGGATGGCAGCCTCACCCATTCGCGCACCAATCCGAGCGGGCGCCTGCGCGTGGAGATGTCAGGCGTCTTCGCCGATCTCCTCGTCATCCCCGAGCTCAACGATTTCCATGAACGCTATCCCGATATCCATATCGACCTCGGCGTGGGGGACCGGACGGTGGACTATCTTGCCGAGAATGTGGACTGCGCGCTGCGCGCCGGTTCTCCGGGCAATGTATCGCTGATCGCCCGCCGCGTCGGGGAGATGGACATGGTCGTCTGCGCCGCGCCGCGCTATCTCGAAACCTTCGGCGCGCCGGGTCATCCGTCGGAGCTGGAAGCGGCGCATCATTGCGTGAACTATTTTCTCGCGCAGACCAACCGGGTCACTCCCTTCGAATTCGAGCGGGAAGGCGAGACGGTCGAGATCACCGGCCGCTATATTCTCTCGGTCAACGATGCCCGCAGCTACCTTGCCGCGGCGCTCGCCGGCCTCGGCGTCGCGCCGATGCCGTGCTTCATGGCGCACGACGCCCTTTCCAGCGGCCAGCTCGTTCCCATCCTGCCGGGCTGGCGCGCCGGGCCGATTCCCCTCTATGTCGTCTATCCGCCGAACCGTCACCTCAGCAACAAGGTGCGTGTCTTCGTCGATTGGCTCGTGCCTCTGCTTGCGCGCACGCAATTGGCAGCCCGCGTGACGAAGGCCTGAGGCTGTTCAGGCGTCAGCCCGCGCATCTGATCGAGGAAGAGTGTGGAATTTTCGCGTTCACTGATTTCGCCCGTGCCGGCATGCGGATAAGGTGCCGCGCATTGCGCAAGATGACGGAGCGGAGGCGGCTGGATGGCGACGACAATCACGGTGGACGATGTGCTGGACCGGGCAGGGGCGGGGACCTATCAGCGGCGGCTTCTCGCGATCTTCGGCCTGGTGTGGACCGCCGATGCGATGCAGGTGCTTGCCGTCGGCTTCACGGCCGCGTCGATCGCTGCGACGTTCGATCTCACCGTCCCGCAGGCCCTGCAGACGGGGACGCTCTTCTTCCTCGGCATGCTGGTGGGCGCGGCGGGCTTCGGCCGGCTTGCGGACCGGATCGGCCGGCGGCGGGTGCTCATCGTCACGGTCGCGTGCGACGCCGTTTTCGGGACGCTTTCCGTCTTCGCGCCGGACTTCACGATCCTGCTCGTCCTGAGATTCCTCACCGGCATGGCCGTGGGCGGCACGCTGCCGGTCGACTATGCGATGATGGCCGAATTCCTGCCGGCCCGGAATCGCGGCCGCTGGCTCGTCATGCTCGAAGGGTTCTGGGCGGTTGGCACGCTCGTCGTCGCGCTCGCCGCCTGGGCCATCAGCCTCGCCGGCCTCGCCGACGGCTGGCGCTACATCTTCGCGGTGACGGCTGTCCCGGCGCTTCTCGGCGTCGGCCTGCGCTTCCTGGTGCCGGAATCGCCGCTCTATCTGCTGCGTCTCGGAAAGACGGAAGAGGCCAAGGCCGTCCTCGGCCGGATCCTCGCCGTCAACGGCAAGGCGGCGCTCGCAACGGACGTGTCGCTGGCGGTGCCGGCAGCTTCCGGCGCGGCCGGCATCTTTTCCGCGCCGCTTCGCCAGCGCAGCCTGATGATCCTCCTGATCTGGTTTCTCGTTTCGGTCTCCTATTACGGCGTCTTCACCTGGCTGCCGCCGAAGCTTGCGGGCGACGGCTTCGGCTTTGTGCGGGGCTACGGCTTCCTCGTTTTCCTGGCGCTCGCCCAGATCCCCGGCTATGCGCTCGCCGCCTACGGCGTGGAGAAATGGGGGCGGCGTCCGACGCTCATCGGCTTCTGCCTGCTGTCGGGGCTCGGCTGCCTGCTGTTCGTCGTCGCGGGAACGACGACGCTGATCGGCACCTCGCTGCTGCTCATGAGCTTCGCGCTGCTCGGCACCTGGGGCGCGCTCTATGCCTTCACGCCCGAACTCTACCCGACCGCATCCCGCGCGACGGGCATGGGCATGGCGGGGGCCGTCGCCCGGCTCGGCGGCCTTCTTGCGCCCTCGCTGATGGCGCTCGTGGTGGAGCGCGGCTTCGGCCTCGCCATCGGCATCTTCGCCGGCCTTCTCGCCGTCGCCGCCGTCGCGGCCTTCCTGATCGATGCGGAGACGCGGCAGGCATCGCTCGCTTAACGCACAACCCTGCCGCAGTGCGGGCAGGCGGTCGCCGGCGTTTCAGGCATGATGCGGCGGGGCAGCATCTTGGCTGCCCCGCCATTTCATATCTCAGCCGAGAACGGCCTTCACCGCGTCGGCCGTCGCCTTCACGACGATATCGGCCTCCTCGCGGGTGAGGCACAGCGGCGGGGCGAAGCCGAGGATGTCGCCTTGCGGCATGGCGCGGCCGATGACGCCGCGTTCGAGGAGGGCGCTCGCCACCTGCGGGCCGATCTTCCGCGAAGGATCGAAGAAGGTGCGATCGTCCCGGTCCTCGACGAACTCCACGGCAGCCATCAGGCCATCGCCGCGCACTTCGCCGACATTCCTGTGGTCGCCAACGGCTTTGGCGAGCTCGCTGCGGAAATAGGCGCCCGTCGCGCCGGCATTTTCCACAAGGCCGAGTTCGTCGATCAGCTCCAGATTGGCGACGCCCGCGGCGGCGCAGATCGGATGGGCGGAATAGGTCCAGCCATGGCCGATGGCGCCGAGTTCGTCGGACCCCTTGATCAGCACCTCCCAGACCTTGTCGGAGACGATGGTGCCGGAGAGCGGCGCATAGGCGGAGGTGAGGCCCTTGGCGATGGTGATGAGCGCCGGCTTCATGCCGTAGTGATCCGAGCCGAACATCGTGCCGAGGCGGCCGAAGCCGGTGACGACCTCGTCGGCGACGAGCAGGATGTCGTATTTGTCGAGCACGGCCTGGATCTTCTGCCAGTAACCCTTCGGCGGCGGCACGATGCCGCCGGTGCCGAGGATCGGTTCCC
The DNA here is from genome assembly GCF_055379515.1 of Shinella sp. 1A1. Taxonomy (NCBI): domain Bacteria; kingdom Pseudomonadati; phylum Pseudomonadota; class Alphaproteobacteria; order Hyphomicrobiales; family Rhizobiaceae; genus Shinella; species Shinella sp. 1A1. The sequence goes on along the minus strand of NZ_AP039672.1, from coordinate 887,200 downwards.
CGATGAACGCGGCGACCGTCTCCGGGCCCTCGGCGAGGATCATTTCCTCCAGCTTGTCGGCGCAATATTGCGAGAACTGCTCCTCGTCCATCGAGCGGTCCGGCCGGCGGAAGAAATAGGGTGCTTCCGTGTGCAGGATCGGCGCGCGCGGCAGGTCGAAGGCGTTGTGGAAGAGGTGGAGGCCGGTCAGCGAGCCGGTCATGACGCCGGAGCCGTGATAACCGCGCCAGCGCGAGATGATCTTCTTCTTCTCTGGCCGGCCGAGAATGTTGTTGTAGTACCAGATGAGCTTGATGTTGGTCTCGTTGGCATCCGAGCCCGAGAGGCCGAAATAGACCCGGCTCATGCCCTCGGGTGCGCGGTCGATGATCATCTTGGACAGCGTGATCGAGGCTTCCGTGCCGTGGCCGACATAGGCGTGGTAGTAGGCGAGGTTCTTGGCCTGCTCCGCGATGGCGTCGGCGATCTTCTGGCGGCCGTAGCCGACATTGACGCAATAGAGGCCGGCAAAGGCGTCGAGGCTGGTCTTGCCGCCGGTATCGGTGATGTAGACGCCTTCGCCGCCGCCGATGACGCGCGTCGGCGTCTCGCCGCGGGCATGCATGCCCATATGGGTGGAGGGATGGAAGAAGTGGTCGCGGTCCCAGGCGGTGAGTTCGTTGCGTCTGTCGGCCATGGTCTTTCCTTTCAGGCAGCGGTGTCGATGCAGAGATATTTGAGTTCGGTGAAGGCCTCCATGCCGTGGCGCGAGCCCTCGCGGCCGAGGCCGGATTGCTTCCAGCCGCCGAAGGGGATCGGGCCGCCGGTGATCTTCACGCGGTTGACCGCCACCATGCCGTATTCCAGCGCGCGGGCAAGGCGCATCTGGCGCGCGCCGTTTTCCGTGACGACATAGGCGACGAGGCCGTATTCGGTGTCGTTGGCCCGCGCGATCACCTCCGCCTCGCTGTCGAAGGCGGTGACGGCGGCCACCGGCCCGAAGGTCTCCTCGCGCATGATCACGGCGTCGTCGGGCACGTCGGTCAGCAGCGTCGGCTGGAAGAACAGCGGTCCGGCCTTGTGACGCTTGCCGCCGGTGAGAAGCCTTGCGCCGCGTTTGACCGCATCGGCCACTTGCTCCTCCACCTTGGCGATGGCGCGTTCATGCATCAGCGGGCCGATCTCGGCGCCCGGTTCCAATCCGCCGGCGACCTTCAGCGCCTCGATGCGCGCCTTGAAAGCTCTGGTGAAGGCGGCGAGCACGGGGCGCTCGACATAGATGCGGTTGGCGGCAAGGCAATCCTGGCCGGAGGTCGCGAACTTGGCGTTGACGGCGATGTCGGCGGCCTTGTCGATATCGGCATCGGCGAAGACGATCAGTGGCGCATGGCCGCCCAGTTCCATGACGAGCCGCTTCATGGTGGATGCGCACTGGCCGGCGATCAGCCTGCCGATCTCCGTCGAGCCGGTGAAGCTCATGGCGCGGATGCGGGGATCGGCATTCATGCGGCCGACGATGGTGGCGGCATCCCCGGTCACGACATTGAAGACACCGGCGGGAAGGCCCGCCCGCTCGCCAAGTTCGGCAAGGGCGAGGGCCGAGAGCGGCGTTTCGCTGGAGGGATGGGCGACGACCGTGCAGCCGGCGGCGAGGGCCGCGGCGGCCTTGCGGGTGATCATCGCGGAGGGGAAGTTCCACGGTGTCACGATGCCGACGACGCCGAGCGCTTCACGGCGCACGATCATCTCCGCGCCGGGCAGGTGGCTGGTGACGCTCTCGGCGTTGAGGCGCTTTCCCTCCTCGGCATACCATTCGACGAAGGATGCCGCATAGTCGATCTCGCCGCGGGATTCGGCCAGCGGTTTGCCCTGTTCCAGCGTCATCAGCAAGGCAAGATCCTCGCGATGCTGGAGCATCAGCTCGCCCCATTGGCGTAGAATTTTGCCGCGCTGCTGCGGCAGCAGGTCCCGCCAGGCGGGGAAGGCGTCGCTGGCGGCGGAAATCGCCTCCGTGGTCTGCCCGGCGTCGAGTTCCGCAACCCAGGCCAGCGTGGCGTTCGATGCGGGATCCGTCACCTTGAAGCTCGCGCCGTCCCGGCCGGCAGTCCAGCGGCCGCCGGCATAGGAGAGCTCGCGCAGCAGATGCGGATCGGCGAGGCGGGCAAGCGCATCGTGAAATGTCGTGCGGGCAAATACGGCGGTCATGGCGGCCTCCTCGGGTTGTCGGGAGGAGTCTGCCCGAGGCGGAACGACAGATTGTCTATTGCCGGGGTCGGAGGCAGAGACTTTGACCAAAGATATCCGCCGCCATAGACAATCTCTCTATTCGGGGCCCTGAACGGGCAGCAGCGTTGCCAGCGGCAGCACCGTTTCCTCCTTCACCGTCTTGGTGACGATGTAGGTGAAGTAGCGGTCGATGCCCAATTCGCGGTCGAGCAGGCCGTCGACGAGGCGCTGGTAGGCGTCGATATCGGCGGCCATGATCTTCAGGATGTAATCGACGCCGCCGCCGACCGACCAGCAGGCGACGATCTCCGGCGTTGCCGCCACCGCGCGCTCGAATCGCTCGAAATCCGCCTGGCGGTGGTTGGCGAGCGTCACCTCCATCATGACGCTGGCGACCGGGGCGACGCGGCGCACGGCGACACGGGCATGATAGCCCGAAACGATACCGGCCTTCTCCAGCTTTCGAAGGCGCAGCCAGCAGGGCGTGGGGGAGAGGCCTGCCTTCTCCGCCAGCGCCAGCTTGGTGATGCGCCCGTTCTCCTGGATGGCCTCCAGGATACGCAGGTCGATGGCGTCGAGTTTCATCGGGGCGCCCTCCGGGCGGGGATCATGTCAAAGCGGAGAAAAACACAATGGAAAGGCATTTTGACATTGTCAATTGAACTGAATTTGAGCACTGTTGAAATCATGACAAATTGGCGACCCGATATATCCCAATTGCGCCGGCCGGCCTATCTTTCCCTTGCTGAACAGATCGCCCGCGCCATCCAGGAAGGATTGCTGCCGAACGGTACACGCCTTCTGCCGCATCGCAAGCTCGCCGACGACCTCAAACTCTCCGTGCAGACCGTCAGTCGCGCCTATGACGAGCTGATCCGCCGCGGCCTCATCTCGGGCGAGATCGGGCGCGGCTCCTTCGTGCAGACCCGGCCGAAGGAGCCGGAGCCGCCCTATCTGCCGGAACGTCTCGGCGAGTTGGTCGACCTCTCCATCCTCAAGCCGGTCTGCGAGCAGCTTCATCTGGAGCGCATGCGCGAAGCCTTCGGCTGGCTGGCGGAAAACCTGCCGTCGAGCTCGGCGCTTTCCTTCCGGCCCAACATGGTGTTCCCGCGCCATCGGGTCGTTGCCGCCGAATGGCTGGCGGGCTGCGGGCTCGACATTTCGCCGCTGAACATCAGCATCACCAATGGCGCGACCTCGGGCATGACGGTGGCGCTGATGAGCGTGGCGCCGCCCGGCGCGACCGTTGCGACGGAGGCGATCAGCCATCATACGCTGGTGCCGCTGTCCTCCTATCTCGGCCTGCATCTCGAAGGCCTGCCGATCGACCATGACGGCATGATCCCGGCGGCGCTGGACGAGGCCTGCCGCAAGGGCGTGATCCGCGCCGTCTTCCTGCAGCCTTCGGTCATCAATCCGACGGCGACGCTGATGAGCGCGGAGCGCCGGCAGGCGCTGGCGGAAGTCGCGCGGCGGCACGACATCGCCATCATCGAGAACGATATCCTTGGACCGCTGGTCGAAGGCCGGCCGGCGCCGATTGCCGCCTATGCACCGGAGCGCACGCTCTACGTCACGAGCTTCACCAAGATCACGGTGCCGGGCCTGCGCATCGGCTATCTCGCCGCGCCCGACCGCTATGTCGCCGCCGTCGCCAACCGGCATCTCGTCTCCAACTGGATGGCGACGCCGTCGATTGCCGAGATTGCCACGCGCTGGGTAAGCGACGGCACAGCGATGGATCTCGTCAACTGGCAGCGTGGTGCGCTGGCGGTGCGCCATGCCATCGCGGAGGAGGTGTTCGCCGGCCTGCCCTACCATGCCCATCCGCAAAGCCTGCATGTCTGGCTACCGCTGCCGGAAGGGCATGCGGAGGAGGGGTTCGTCTCCCAGGCCCGCCTGCGCGGCGTCGCCATAGCGCCCGGCTCCTCCTTCCGCACATGCGACCAGCACTGGCATCCGGCGGTGCGCATCTCGCTCGGTTCCACCACCGAGCGGGAACTTCGCTCCGGCCTCGGCATTCTGGCCTCGTTGGCCAGTGGAAACCCCGAGGCGCTGTTGCTCGCGATTTGAGGATAATGCCCGCCAATTAGGCGGTTCAAGAATAATTGTACTGATATTATTATTCGGATTGACATGATTTCGATCGCTGCGCATCGTTAGGCCATCACTTGTCTCAACAGGGAGAGACATGCATGGCCGCACCTATCATCCGCATCGACAACATCACGAAGCGCTACGGTCCCTTGACCGTGCTCGACGGATTGTCGATGGAGGTGCTGCCGGGCGAGAAGCTCGCCCTTATCGGTCCGTCCGGCTCCGGCAAGACGACGATCCTGCGCATCCTGATGACGCTGGAGAGCATCAGCGGCGGCCATATCGAGGTCGACGGCGACCAGCTTTACCACATGCCGAAGAACGGCAGCCTCGTGCCGGCCGACGACCGGCACCTGCACAGGATGCGCGAGAAGATCGGCATGGTCTTCCAGCACTTCAATCTCTTCCCGCACAAATGCGTGCTCGACAATGTCACGCTTGCCCCGATGCTGACGAAGGGTGTGGCAAAGGCGGCGGCGGAAAAGCGGGCGATGGAGCTTCTCGACATGGTGGGCCTTGCCGACAAGGCGAAGAACATGCCCGCCCAACTGTCCGGCGGACAGAAGCAGCGCGTCGCCATCGCCCGCGCCCTGGCGCTTTCCCCCAAGATCATGCTGTTCGACGAGGTGACCTCGGCGCTTGACCCGGAGCTCGTCGAGGAGGTGCTGAACGTCATGCGCAAGCTTGCCGCCGAGACGGACATGACCATGCTGCTCGTCACCCACGAAATGGGCTTTGCCCACGATTTCGCCGACCGCGTCCTCTTCTTCGACCGCGGAAAGATCGTCGAGGAAGGCAAGCCGGCCGAGATTTTCCGCAATCCCAGGCAGGAGCGCACGCAGACTTTCCTGCGCAAGATCATCGCGGCCGGGCACCGCGTCTGAGTGGCCGTCGCCGCTTGGGAACAAGGCCTCAAACAACAACCAGAGACATCCAGAGGAGTTCGCAACAATGAGCATGAGGACGTTTTTGAAAATGGCTGCCGGCGCGAGCGCGCTGATGGCGCTTGTGGCTGCCGCGCCGGCTTCCGCCGATGACAGCAAGCTGGAACAGCTCAAGGCGCAGGGCTTTGCCCGCGTCGCCATCGCCAACGAGCCGCCGTTCACGGCGGTCGCCGCCGACGGCAAGGTTTCGGGGGCGGCTCCGGATGTGGCGCGGGAGGTCTTCAAGCGCCTCGGGGTCGCCGATATCGTCGCCTCCATTTCCGAATACGGCGCGATGATCCCCGGCCTGCAGGCCGGCCGCCACGATGTCATCACCGCTGGCCTATTCATGAAGCCGGAGCGCTGTGCCGCCGTCGCCTATTCCGAACCGGTCCTGTGCGATGCCGAGGCCTTCGCGCTGAAGAAGGGCAATCCGCTCGGCCTGAAAAGCTACAAGGACATCGCCGACAATCCGGATGCGAAGATCGGCGCACCGGGCGGCGGCACGGAAGAGAAGCTGGCGCTCGAAGCCGGCGTGCCGCGTGACCGCGTCATCGTCGTGCCGGATGGCCAGAGCGGCCTGAAGATGCTGCAGGACGGCCGTATCGATGCCTATTCGCTGCCGGTCCTGTCCATCAACGATCTCGTCGCCAAGGCGAACGATCCCGGGATCGAAGTGGTCGCCCCTGTGGAGGGCGCTCCGGTCTATTGCGACGGCGCGGCGTTCAGGAAGGGTGACGAGGCCCTGCGCGATGCCTTCGACGTGGAGCTCGCCAAGCTGAAGGAAAGCGGCGAATTCGCCAAGATCATCGAGCCCTACGGCTTCTCCGCCAAGGCCGCGATGTCGACGACGCGCGAGAAGCTTTGCGCGGCGAAGTGATGGAGGCAGGTTCGCCCCTCATCCCGCTGCCGCGACCTTCTCCCCGTGAACGGGGAGAAGGGATTTGCGGCTCCGTTTTCCCATCGTCGTTGACGATCTGGAAAACGATGCCGGTTCGCCCTTCGCCCCGCTTGCGGGGAGAAGGTGCCGGCAGGCGGATGAGGGGCTTTGCCCGGTTGAAGCTAACTTGGAACACACCATGACCGACTGGTCCGGCTATATAGGGCTGATCCTGCAAGGCGCGCTCGTGACGCTCGAGCTTACCGTCATGGGCTCGGTGCTTGCCGTCATCATGGCATTTCTCGCGGGCCTCGGCCGCGTCAGCCGTTTCATGGCGGTGAGGGCGTTCGCCACGACCTATATCGAGTTCTTCCGCGGCACCTCGATCTTCGTGCAGCTCTTCTGGGTCTATTTCGTGCTGCCCTTCGCGGGCGTCACGCTCTCGCCGCTGCAGGCCGGCGTTCTGGCGCTCGGCCTGAATGTCGGCGCCTATGGGGCGGAGGTGGTGCGCGGCGCCGTCAAGGCGATCGGCCGCGAGCAGCGGGAGGCCTGCATCGCGCTCAACCTTTCGCGGGGCCAGGCGATGCGCCACGTCATCCTGCCGCAGGCGCTGCCCCTGATGCTGCCGACCTTCGGCAACAATGCCATCGAGCTCCTGAAGGGCACGGCCGTCGTCTCGCTGATCTCGCTCACCGACATGACCTTCCAGGCGCAGGTGGTGCGCGCGCAGACGGGCAGCACGCTGATCCCCTTCGCCACCATCCTCGTGCTCTATTTCCTGATGGCGCTCGCCATCTCCTACGGCATGCGCTGGCTGGAGCGCCGGGTCACCCGCGGCCTCGATGGTGTGAGGACCTGACGATGGAGTGGGACTGGAATTTCGTCTGGCAGATCATGCCGACCCTCCTGGAGGGCCTGAAGATCACGATCCTTGCGACCGTGCTCGGGGCCGCCGTCGCCGCCGTGGTCGGCCTCATCTTCGCCATCCTGCGCATGACCGCGCCGAAGCCGGTCGCAAGAACGACAGGCTTCATCGTGGAGTTCATCCGCGGCACGCCGCTGCTCGTGCAACTCTACTTCATCTTCTATGTGCTGCCGGATATCGGCATCCGTCTGCCGGCGCTGCTGGCCGGCGTCATCGGGCTCGGCCTGCACTACGGCACCTATGCGGCGGAGGTCTACCGCGCCGGCATCGAGAACGTGCCGCGCGGCCAGTGGGAGGCGGCGAAGGCGACGAACCTCACTGAGCGCCAGACCTGGATCCACGTCATCCTGCCGCAGGCGATCCCGCCGATGATCCCCGCGCTCGCCAATTATCTCATCGCCATGTTCAAGGAGACGCCGCTGCTCTCGGCCATCACCGTGCTGGAGCTGATGAACCAGGCGAAAAGCGTCGCCAACAGCAGCTACCGCTATATCGAGCCGATGACGCTGGTCGGCGTGTTCTTCCTGATCATGAGCCTTATCTCCGTCGTCTTCCTGCGCTGGCTGGAAGAACGTTACGCCCGGCTGGAGGAACGCTGATGCGGACGCCCGACCTCACCCTCGCCTCGCGCGCACCAGGGCTCGACGACCGGCCGCTGGCCAAGCGCGTCGGCCTGATCATCCTTGCGACCGACCACACGACGGAAGTGGATTTCCAGCGCATGGTGGCAAGCGAGCGGATCGGCGTCTACGCGACGCGCATCCCCTATGCCAATCCGGTGACGCCGGAAAACCTGCGTGCCATGCAGCCCTCGCTGACGGCGGGCGCCGCGCTCATCCTGCCGGACGAGCCGCTGGATGTCGTCATGTATTCCTGCACCTCCGCCTCCGTCGTCATCGGCGATGCAGAGGTGGAGGCCGCCGTGCGGGCCGCAAAACCCGGCGCGGCCGTCGTCACGCCCACGGCCGCTGCGGTTTCCGGCCTCAAGGCGCTCGATGCGAGGCGCATTTCCGTGCTGACGCCCTACACGCTCGAAACCAGCCGGCCGATGGCTGATTATTTCCTGGGGCTCGGCTTCGATATCGCCCGTTTCACCTGCCTCGGCCTGACCGACGACCGCGAGATGGCGCGTATTTCCCCGGCGGAGATCGTCGCCTTCGCCAAGGAGGCGATGGCGACGGACAGCGATGCGCTGTTCATTTCCTGCACGGCTGTGCGGGCGGCAGGCGTCGCGGCGGAAATCGAAACGGTCATCGGCAAGCCGGTCGTCACCAGCAACCTGGCGACGGCCTGGGCATGCCTGCGCCTCTGCGGCGATGCGGCGGCGCGGCCGGAGCTCGGCCGGCTGATGACGCTCGCCTATTCGGGACGCGGAGCATGACGGTTCTTCCCGTGACCCTGGCGGATATAGAACAGGCGGCCCGGCGCATCGAAGGCCGGATCCGGCGCACGCCGTTCGCGCTCTCCGCTTCGCTCTCCGAGCTTTGCGGCGTGCCCGTCGGCCTCAAGCTCGAACATCACCAGACGACCGGCAGCTTCAAGCTGCGCGGCGCGACGAATGCGGTGCTGTCGCTCTCGCCGGACGAGCGGGCGCGGGGCGTCGTCGCCGCCTCGACGGGCAATCACGGCCGCGCGCTCGCCCATGCCGCCAAGGCGGAAGGATCGGTCGCGACGATCTGCATGTCGCGGCTCGTGCCCGACAACAAGGTCACGGAAATCCGTCGGCTCTGCGCGAATGTCCGCATCGTCGGCCGCTCGCAGGACGAGGCGCAGTTGGAGGTCGACCGGCTGGTCGCCGAAGACGGCCTCGTCATGGTGCCGCCCTTCGACGATGCGGCCGTGGTGGCGGGGCAGGGCACGCTCGGGCTGGAAATCGTCGAGGCCATGCCCGACGTGGCGACGGTGCTGGTGCCGCTTTCGGGCGGCGGACTGGCGGCAGGCGTCGCCGCGGCGGTGAAGGGGCGTTCACCCGGGACCCGTGTCATCGGCCTCACCATGGAACGGGGCGCCGCGATGAAGGCGAGCCTCGATGCGGGGCGGCCGGTACAGGTCGAGGAAGTCGCGAGCCTTGCGGATTCGCTGGGCGGCGGCATCGGGCTCGACAACGCCGTGACGTTCGCGATGTGCCGTGCGTTGCTGGATGACGTGATCCTCCTCTCCGAAACCGAGATCGCCGCCGGCATGCGACATGCCTATGGGGAAGAGCGCGAGGTGATCGAAGGAGCCGGCGCCGTCGGCATCGCGGCGCTGCTCACCGGCCGGCTTGGCCGGCTGGAGGGGCCGGTGGCGGTCATTCTCTCCGGCCGCAACGTGGACATGGGCCAGCATCTGCGGGTCCTCAATGGGAAGACCGGATTGTTGCGGGAGGACGCGGCGTGACGACGATGAAAATACTCACCGAGGCGGAGCTGCGGCGCATCGTTCCGCTCGATCTCGAAGCCATCGCCTGCGTGGAGGACGCCTTCCATGCGCTTGCCACCAAGGCCGTCGTCATGCCGCCGATCCTGCGGCTCGACATGCCCGAGCAGAACGGCGAGGTGGATGTGAAGACGGCGTATGTGCCCGGCCTTGATGGTTTCGCGATCAAGATCAGCCCCGGCTTCTTCGACAATCCGAAGATCGGCCTGCCCAGCACCAACGGGCTGATGGTGCTGTTCTCCACCAAGACCGGCCTCGTGCAGGCCGTGCTGCTCGACAACGGCTACCTGACGGATGTGCGCACCGCCGCGGCCGGCGCCGTCGCGGCCCGCCATCTTTCACGCCCGGACGCCTCGGTCGCCGCCATTTTCGGTGCCGGCATGCAGGCGAAATTGCAGCTCGAAGCCTTGAGCCTCGTCCGGCCGATCCGCGAGGCGCGCATCTGGGCGCGCGATGCGGCGAAGGCCGAAACGGCGGCGCTGGAGCTGACGGCGAAACTCGGCTTTCCAGTCCGCGCCGTGGCGGATGGTCGGGCGGCGGTCGACGGGGCGGATATCGTTGTCACTACCACGCCCTCGGAAAGGCCCGTCCTCAAGGCCGAATGGCTCCAGCCCGGCCAGCATGTCACCGCGATGGGCTCGGATGCCGAGCACAAGAACGAGATCGAGCCGGCCGTGATTGCCGGCGCAGGCCTTTATGTCGCCGACAGCCTCACGCAGACGCGCCGGCTCGGCGAGCTGCACCATGCCATCGAAGCGGGCCTCGTGACGGAGGGCGCGCTTTTCCCCGAACTCGGCGAGATCATCGCCGGGCGCAAGCCGGGCCGCAGCGGCCCCGACGAGATCACCGTGGCGGACCTGACCGGCACGGGCATTCAGGACACGGCCATCGCAACCCTTGCCGCCGCCCGTGCGGCAGGGGCGGGCGTCGGCACGGTCTTCGAGAGTTGAGACCGGCTTTTCGCCGGGTATAGAGGAAAAACCGATGAAACAAGCGAACCTGAAGTTCACGCTTCCGGAGTATGAAGCGCGTCTGCAAAAAACGCGCAAGGCCATGGAAGCCAAGGGCATCGACGTGCTGATCTGCAGCGATCCGTCGAACATGAACTGGCTGACGGGCTATGACGGCTGGTCCTTCTACGTGCACCAGTGCGTCGTCGTACCGCCGACGGGCGAGCCGATCTGGTACGGCCGCGGGCAGGACGCCAACGGCGCGAAGCTCACCGCCTATCTGAAGCACGAGAACATCATCGGCTATCCGGACCATTACGTGCAGTCCACCGAGCGCCACCCGATGGACTATCTGTCGGCGAAACTCGCCGAGCGCGGCCTCGACAAGCTGACCATCGGCGTGGAGATGGACAATTACTGGTTCTCGGCGGCGGCCTTCGCCTCGCTGCAGAAGCACCTGCCGAATGCCCGCTTCGTCGACGCCACGGCGCTCGTCAACTGGCAGCGCGCCGTCAAGAGCGAGACGGAAATCCGCTACATGCGCAATGCCGCGCGGATCGTCGAGAAGATGCATGAGCGCATCTTCGACAAGATCGAGGTCGGCATGCGCAAATGCGATCTCGTGGCGGAAATCTACGATGCCGGCACGCGTGGCGTCGATGGCATCGGCGGCGACTATCCGGCCATCGTGCCGCTCTTGCCCTCCGGTGTCGAGGCTTCCGCGCCGCATCTCACCTGGGACGACCGGCCGATGCAGTCGGGCGAGGGTACCTTCTTCGAGATCGCCGGCTGCTATCATCGCTATCACGTGCCGCTCTCGCGCACCGTCTTCCTCGGCAAGCCGACACAGGCCTTCCTCGATGCGGAAAAGGCCACTCTGGAAGGCATGGAAGCGGGGCTCGAGAAGGCGCGGCCCGGCAATACCTGCGAGGACATCGCCAATGCCTTCTTCGCCGTGCTCAAGAAATACGGCATCGTGAAGGACAATCGCACGGGCTACGGCATCGGCGTTTCCTATCCGCCGGACTGGGGCGAGCGCACGATGAGCCTGCGCCCCGGCGACCGCAGTGAACTGAAGCCGGGCATGACGTTCCACTTCATGACGGGGCTCTGGCTCGAAGACATGGGCTTCGAGACGACGGAAAGCATCCTGATCACCGAAACCGGTGTCGAGTGCCTGGCCAACGTGCCGCGCAAGCTTCTCGTGAAGGATTGAGCCATGCGCGCATCTCCCATCATCCCCACGGTCGATTTTTCGGCCGGGGGCGTGCAGCACGGCTTCCTGCGCCTTCCCTATAGCCGGGACGATTCCGCCTGGGGTTCGGTAATGATCCCGATAACGGTGGTGAAGAACGGGGAGGGCCCGACCGCCCTTCTGACCGGCGGCAACCATGGCGACGAATATGAGGGGCCGATCGCGCTCTTCGATCTCGCCCGGTCCTTGAAGGCGGAGGAAGTCGCCGGCACGATCATCATCGTGCCCGCGATGAATTACCCGGCCTTCCTGGCCGGCACGCGCACCTCGCCGATCGACAGGGGCAACATGAACCGCAGCTTTCCGGGCGCGCCCGACGGTACGGTGACCCAGAAGATCGCCGACTATTTCCAGCGCACACTGCTGCCGCTCGCCGATATCGTGCTGGACTTCCATTCGGGTGGCAAGACTTTGGATTTCCTGCCCTTCTGCGCCGCTCATATCCTGCCGGACAAGGCGCAGGAGGCAAAAGCCTTCGAGCTGGTCAGCGCCTTCGGCGCGCCCTGGTCGATGAAGATGCTGGAGATCGACGCGGTCGGCATGTACGATACGGCGGCGGAGGAGATGGGGAAGATCTTCATCACCACCGAGCTCGGCGGCGGCGGCACGGCGACGGCGAAAAGCGCCGGCATCGCCAAACGGGGCATCCGGAACCTGCTGAAGGCGGCGGGCATCCTGAAGGGGACGGCGGACGCCTCCGAGACCACCTGGCTCGACATGCCCGACGGCAACTGCTTCTCCTTCGCGGAGGACGGTGGCCTTATCGAACCGCTCTTCGACCTAGGCGAAGCGGTAAAAAACGGCGACGTCGTCGCCCGGATCTATCCCGTCGGCCGCACCGGCGTGCAGCCGCTGGAAGTCAGGGCGAAAATGGACGGCATCCTCGCCGCCCGCCATTTCCCCGGCCTCGTCAAATCCGGCGACTGCGTCAGCGTGCTTGCCGGTGTAATCAGCGGGATTACCGAATAACCCGTCGTCACGACGATATACAACGGACCGTGATGGCCAAGGGCCGCTTCAACCCTTCTGCCTTGCCGTAGCGAAGCAATGGGTTTGACGGGTTGCACACGGGGCATCGATTGTCATCGACCATTGGTTTGGTGCCTTGGCAATCCGCTTGCAAAAGCCGCCGCCCGGTTTAGCCGTGCCTGTTTCCCACCAAAGGAAGGGCATCTTCATGCGGCCATCTGCGCAACCGGGGGACGATACGCCGTAGGGGCAACGGTGCTCTCCCGCCGAACGGGTTGTAGATGGTTTGCGAGGTCATCTGCTCTAATTGGATAGACCAAGCTGACCGGCAAAATTCCGTCACCGATACCTCGACCCACCTTCGATCGAATATTCGCCACGTCGTGGCACTGTCATATAAGTTGACTTATTTTATCTTGTTTTTATCTTTCGAGCGGTTATGACAGGCGCAGCTGTGTCCACGGCGGGAATTTCACGCGTGGCAACCACGGAATGAACTGCCGGAAACGATGGCAATCAACCGCAACGCATTACTTTATCAGCTGTTCAAGCTCTACCATCGCGAGGCGGTCCGGTTCGCCACGCGGCTTGTCGGCAATCGCGACAGCGGCGAGGAAGTGGTTCAGGACGCCTATCTGAAGCTCGTTGCGCGACGGTCGACCACGCCGATCGACCATCCGAAAAGCTATCTCTATACCGCAACCCGCCATGCCGCGATCGATTTCACCGATCGCCAGAACCGTGAATGGCAGCGCCGTGTGGACCTCGACAGCCTCGACGAGGCCCATCTTGCCGATGACGGCGCTGTGCGCATGGAGATGCAGCGCGAACTGGCCAAGCTCGCCGTCTACCTCAACGCCCTGCCGCCGCCATGCCGGCAAGCCTTCGTGATGAACAAGCTGCAGGGATACACTCATCTGGAGATCGCTGCGCATCTCGGCATATCCACCAGCATGGTCGAAAAACATATCGTCCGCGCCCTGCTTCATTGCCGATCCCTCCTGTTGGCCGATGGGGACCTGTAATGTGCGAGCCTATTGTGGATTTATGCGACGTGACCCGTCTTAACCGGCAGAGGGGCAAACGAACCTGGATATATCGATGAATGAACTTGCCGATACGCAAGCCGATCCGGTCGAAGAGGCGCTGCATTGGATCGTTCGCCTGAATTCGGGTGCGGCAACGTCTGAAGATGCTGCCGCCTATGCGGCCTGGCGTGCCGAAAACGCCCGGCATGCACAGGCGGCCGACGAGGCCGAGCGGCTCTGGGCGGCCATGGGCAACCTGCATTTCGACCGCAGGAGCGGGCGCGTGCTGGCCGCACCGAAGCAGGGCCTGACGCGCCGCGGCGCACTCTCGCTGTTCCTGTGTCTCGGCGCCAGCGGCGTTGCCGGTGGCGCACTCTGGTCCTCCGGCCTGCTCAATCGCCTTTCGGCGGACTACGCCACCGATACGGCCAGCCTTGAGGTGATCGACCTTCCGGACGGATCACGCGTCTCGCTCAACGCCCGCTCGGCGATTGACGTTGATTTCTCCGATGGCATGCGGCGCGTTCATCTGAGGGCGGGCCAGGCTTACTTCGAGATTGCGGCCAATCCGGCGCGCCCGTTCGAGGTCATGGTGGACGAATTGTCCTTCCGGGCCATGGGCACGGCCTTCGACATCGTGCGCGATCTGCCGGAGGCACGCGCGGAGCTTGCCGTGACCGAGCATAGCGTGCGGATCAGCACTGTCTCCGGCGACACGCTGGATGTCGGCGAAGGGGAAGTCGCCCGTATCGACCGTCAGGGACGGATCGGGGCGGCCGTCAAAACGGACGTGTCCGCAGTGACGGGATGGCGCGACGGCCAATATGTCGCCGAAGGCCGGTCACTGGAGGAGGTCGTGTCGGCACTGAGCGCCTGGCATCATGGCGTCATCGTCATCATGGACAGGCAAATCAAGAAGCTCCGGGTCAATGCAGTGCTCGATCTGCGCGACGCCAACGGCTCGCTGGATGTGCTGCAAGGCGGCCTGCCGATCAAGGTTCGCCACATCTCAAATTATTTGACAATTATTTCATAGACTTAATGAGAGTGTTAATTTTTCCTTCTGTGAAGCTTGAGGTTTTTTCTCATCTTTCCGGTCTTACCCCATGACGGACCAGACAGGGGTCTGTCGCCGATTTGCGTCAAGGGGTTCAGAGTTGAGATTTTCGGGAAAAAATAGGTTGCTGGCAACGGCACTCGTCGCGCTTGCCGCTTCGGTTCACACGGTGCCTGGCCAGCAGGCATGGGCACAACAGGCCACGACGGGCCGGCTCCAGCCGGGAACCTACAATATTCCGTCGCAGCCGCTGAGCAGCGCGCTTGCCAGTTTCGCACGCGTCAGCGGTCTGAAGATTGCCTATCCGGCGACACTGACGGAAGGCAAGACATCCAGTGCTGCCGTCGGCCCCTACACGCGCCCCGGCGCCCTGCAGCAGATCCTCTCCGGCAGCGGCCTCTCCTACAGCTTCACGGGCGACAATGCGGTGACCGTCTTTGATCCGCGCCAGTCCAATACGGATGCCGGCAATGCCGCAGGCGCCACCGCTCTCGAAACCATCGTGGTCGCGGGCGATGGTGTCATGACGGAGAACACCGGTTCCTACACCACGAAGTCGATGTCGACGGCGACGGGCCTTGCACTCTCCATCCGGGAAACGCCGCAATCGGTGTCCGTCGTCTCGCGCCAGCGGATCGAGGACCAGAATCTGAGCAATGTCGAGGAAGTCGTGGCCAACAGCCCCGGCATCATCTTCAAGAAGAAGGGCATTGCCGACGACAACGACAAGGGCCTGTTCGCGCGCGGCCTCGAGATCGAGAATTTTCAGGTCGATGGCGTCAATGTCAGCAAGAACCTCAATTCGCTGAGCCTTGACACCGAGATCTACGACCGCATCGAAATCGTCCGGGGCGCCTCTGGCCTGCTGAACGGCGCGGGAAGCCCGTCTGCGACCATCGACCTGGTGCGCAAGCGCCCGACAGACACCTTCCAGGCTTCGGTCGAAGGAACGACCGGCTCGTGGAACACCCATCGCGGCAGCTTCGACGTCGGAGGCCCGCTTTCGGAGGACGGTGGCCTCAGGGGCCGTGCCGTCGGCGTGCTGCAGGACGGCGAATCCTACATCGACCGGCTGACGCAGAAATCGCAGGCGCTTTATGGAATCCTGGAAGCGGACATCGGCGACAGTTCGATGCTAACTATCGGTGCCGAATATCAGAACAAGGAATGCCGGGCTTGCGGCTATTTCGGCGCGCCCGCCTACTTCTCGGATGGCACGCCGGCCACGTTCGACCGTTCGTTCAATTCGGCGGCGAACTGGAGCCGCCAGGACCGCACCCGCTACAACGGCTTCATCTCGTTCGACCACGAATTCGAGAACGACTGGAAGTTCAACGCCACCGCGTCGTACACCTACGAGGACAATGACCGCACCTATGGCTGGTTCAGCCGCAATGGCTATGCGGACAAGGACACCGGCGCGGGATCGAGCCTGTGGGTTGCCAAGTGGCCGATCGTGACGAAGCAGGCGAGCCTGGACGCCAAGATCAGCGGCCCCATGGAATTGCTCGGTCGTGAGCACGATCTGATGTTCGGTGTGAATGCGTCCCGCACTCGCGCGGACTATGACATGTACCCACTCTGGACCGTCCCCGGCTTCGACGCGACCATCCCGAACATCTTCGACTGGACCGGCGCCTTCCCCGAGCCGGAATGGGAAACGACGGGCGTCCGTGAATATACCCTGACCCAATACTCGGCCTATGGCGCGGCGCGCCTCAAGCCGACGGACGATCTTTCGGTGATCCTGGGCTCGCGCTTCACCTGGTATGACCAGGATTCGACCTACAACTACATCGCCTGGGGTCCCTATCCCGACTCCATCAAGGAAAATGGCGTGTGGGTCCCCTATACGGGCGTGGTCTATGACTTGACCGACACACTTTCGGCCTATGCAAGCTACACCAGCATCTTCCTGCCCCAGTCGGTCATGGACGTTGCCGGCCATACCCTGGCACCGGTTACGGGCGACACCTACGAAGTCGGCGTCAAGGCAGCCTTCTTCGACGAACGGTTGAATGCAAGCGTCGCCCTGTTCCACACGAAGCAGGACAATTTCGCCGTCAGCGACGGCAACCTGACGCCGACGGGCGACGATGCCTATGTGGCCGCCGACGGCGCCGTCATTCGCGGCATCGAGCTGGAACTGTCCGGCGAGATCCTGCCCGACTGGCAGATGCAGGCAAGCTTCACCCATACCAGCACCGAGCTTCCGCCCGGCTTCAACATGAGCGTCGGCATTCCGCGGAACACGCTGAAGCTTTTCACCTCCTACCGCCTGCCGGGAGAATGGGACAAGCTGACGATCGGCGGCGGCGCGCGCTTCGAAAGCTCGAGCAGCTATACCCAGAAAAACGGCACTTTCCCTGCTGGCGTCACCACCAAGCAGGATGCCTTCTGGGTGGTCGACCTGATGGCCAAGTACGACTTCAACGAGAATGTGAGCGCGAAACTCAACATCCGCAATCTTTTCGACAAGAAGTATTACGCCAGCACCAACATCTACAGTAACGTCTGGGGCGATCCCTTCAACGCGTCCCTCTCGCTGAGCTACAAATTCTGAGAAAGGAGCCGGCCGGCGTGCGACGCCGCCGGCTGGCTTTTGCCATCCATGAACACAGCAGATCATGCAAACAGGCGGCAATTCATGGGCGTTCTCGTCGGCGCCGCGGGACTGCTTGCCGCAAGCCGCGTCAAGGCCGCTTTCGACACCGCGCCGGACCGCTTCCCCGTCGAAATCCGTCACGCGCTGGGAACCACCCGTATCGAAGCGGAGCCGCAGCGCATCGTCACCCTCGGCTGGAACGGCGAGGATGCGGTGCTCGCGCTCGGGCGCATCCCGGTCGGCATGCATCGCTACGGCCTGTTCGGCAGCGGCATCCTCCCCTGGAACGAGCCCTATCTGCGGACGCAGACGCCCACACTGCTGCAATCCGGCGAACTCGACTATGAGGCGATTGCCGCGCTCGAACCGGACCTGATCCTGGCCATCAAGACCGGCATCAACGAAATCGAATGGCAACGCCTGTCGAGCATCGCGCCGACCGTTGCTTACAGTTCGGCGCCGTGGCGAGCCGACTGGCGCGAGCAGATGGCACTGACCGGACAAGCGCTCGGCGAGCCCGGAAAGGCCCGCGACCTCGTAGAAGCGACGGAGAAGCAGTTGCGCGGCCTTGCCGACGCTCATCCCGTCCTCAAGGACAAGACCTTTATTTTCGGCAGCTATTTTCCGGGCGAAGGGTCGCTCGGGGTCTATTTCGCAAGCGACCCGCGGGTGCGCGAGTTGATGGCGATGGGGCTTCGCCTCGCCCCCGGCATCGAAGCCCTGATGGCGGCCGACCCCGACGTCAATGGAACCGGCGTCAGCCTGGAGGACCTCGATCGCCTCGATGCCGACGTCCTGATCGTCTGGTACGGGCCGGGCGCCCGCGCCGATGCGGAAAGCCAGCCGCTGCTTCAGGCCTTCGGCCCGATGCGCCGCGGCGCCTATGTCCCGCTCGACGATCCGGTCTCCGTCTGGGCGACCTCCGCCGTCAGCGTCCTGTCCATTCCCTATGCATTCCCCGGTTTCGTCGACCGCATTGCGGCCGCGGCCGCGAAGGGGCGCTAACATGGTCGAGGAAAGGGATTTTCACGCCGCGACCGTACTCTCCAGCGCGCGGATGACACCATCGATGATCCGGGTCGTCATCGGGGGCGACGGACTGCGCGATTTTGCGAGCTGCGGCGGGCTGGACGAGTTCATCTGGCTTAGCTTTCCCGACGGGAACGTGCCGCTGGCCGACGCACCCGGACGGTACTACACCATCCGGCGCTGGGACGGGGCGCTTGGCGAGATGACGATCGATTTCGTCTCGCATGAAGGCGGCGTCGCCTCCACCTGGGCGCGCGCCGCCCGGCCGGGTGATCGGTTGGGCATCTTCAAGCCGCGGTTCCGCTACGTCCCACCGGCCGACAGTACATGGATCCTGCTGATTGCCGACGCGACAGGGCTGCCGGCCGTCGGCCGGATCATCGAAGAGCGGCCGGCGGGTCTGCCGGTCATTGCCCATGTCGAGATCATGACAGCCGGCGACCGACAGAACTTCGCCACCGCGGACTGCACCGTCCACTGGCATGAGAGCATGCATCACGGCGAGCGCCCAAGCCGGCTTTCGGACATTGCACGCTCGATCACCCTTCCGGATGGTCCCGGCTATGTCTGGGTTGCCGGTGAAGCCAGCGAGATCGCCGCCTGCCGGAAGCATTTCCGCGACACGCTCGGGCTGCCGCGCGAACAGCTGACCACCGTCGGCTACTGGATCCACGGGCAGGCACGCTCGTGAGCGATCAGCTGGTGTCAGGCAGGCCTGCCGGGCGGACGCGTGCGCGTTCCGTGCCGCTGGCCCTTGCCATCCTCGGCCTCCTGCTTGTCGCCCTTTCGATCACCAGCCTGATGCTGGGCGCGCGGCCCATTTCGGTTTCCACCGTGCGTGATGCCTTCCTGCACTACGATCCCGGCATGACCGACCACATCGTCGTGCGTCAATACCGCTTGCCCAGAACCATACTGTGTCTTCTCTGCGGCGCGGCCTTCGGCACGGCCGGGGCGCTGATCCAGGCCTCCACGCGAAACCCTCTGGCCGATCCCGGCATTCTCGGCGTCAATGCCGGCGCGGCCTTTGCCGTCATTCTGGCCGTCGGCGTGTTTTCCTTCGCGTCGATCACCGCCTATGTCTGGTTCGCCCTCGCCGGCGCGGCCATGGCCGGCCTGCTCGTCTACACGATCGGCGCAAGCGCCGGCGGCGCGACGCCCGTGAGGCTGCTTCTGTCCGGCGTCGCGATTTCGGCCGTTCTCGGCGGTATCGGCTCATCCGTGACGCTGCTCGACCCCCAGGCCTTCGACAGCCTGCGTCACTGGCAGGTGGGCACGGTCGCCGGGCGCAACCTCGCCGTCGCCGCGACCGTGGCGCCGTTCATCGTTGCCGGCTTGCTGCTTGCCCTGATCGCCGCGCCCGCGCTGAACGCTGCGGCGCTGGGCGATGACACGGCGCGGGCGCTCGGATTGAACCTGTCCCGACTGCGCATCACCGTCATCCTCTCGGTGACGCTGCTGGCCGGCTCGGCCACCGCCGCAACCGGGCCGATCAGCTTCATCGGCCTGATGATGCCCTATGCCGCCCGCTGGATCGTCGGATCGGATCAACGGCGGATCATCCCGCTGACGATGCTCTGCTCGGTCAATCTTCTTCTGGCTGCCGATATCGCCGGCAGGCTGCTCATCTATCCGGACGAGCTCGATGCCGGCATCGTCGTGGCATTTCTCGGCGCGCCGGTTCTCATCATGCTGGCTCGCAGTGCAAGGACGAAGACCCTTTGAAAGCGCTGATCCATCGTTTCCCGCCGCTCGGCCGCAATGCCGGCCAGCAGGTCTCCTTCCGTATCCGGACGCGGACGCTGGCCGTGTGCCTCGCACTCACAGCGCTGCTTCTCCTGCTTGCATTTTTCTCGTTGACGGCGGGGCGCTTCAATACCGGCACGGCGGATGTCTTCAACGCGCTGTCCGGGCAGGCCACCGGCAAGACCAGGATGATCATTCTCGAATGGCGCCTGCCCCGCATGCTGCTCGCGATGCTTCTCGGCGCGGCCCTCGGCCTTGGCGGCGCGATCTTTCAATCGCTGACACGCAATCCCCTGGGGTCGCCTGATATTATCGGTTTCGCCGCGGGTTCGCATACCGGCGCGCTGGTGGTGCTTCTGCTTTTTTCAGGCGGATATTACGCGACGGCATTCGGTGCCCTCGGCGGCGGCATCGTCACGGCAATACTGGTCTATGTGCTCGCCGGCACGACCGGCCAGCAGGGTTTCCGTCTGATCGTCGTGGGGATTGGCACATCCGCCATGCTGTCGGCCTTCAATGCCTGGCTGATCCAGAAGGCGGATCTGGAAATGGCGATGGGCGCGGCATTCTGGGCTGCCGGATCGCTGAACGGACTGGGTTTCGAGCAGCTACGCCCCTCCGCCGTGCTGTTCTGCCTGCTTTGCCTTCCCCTCGCGGCCCTCGCCCGCCCGCTGCGCCAGATGGAACTGGGGGATGATGTCGCCCTCGCGTCCGGTGTCACCGTTCGCCGCACGCGCGGCCTGCTAATGCTGCTCGGCGTGGCGCTGACGGCGCTTGCCACCGCAACGGCCGGGCCGATCTCCTTCATTGCGCTATGCGCCCCGCAGATTGCGCGGCGTCTCGTCGGTGCTTCCAGCGTCGGGCTTCTTGCCCCGGGACTTGTCGGCGCGGTCCTGCTGGTTTTAGCCGACGCAGCGGCACAGCACGCCTTCGGCCGCCAGCTCCCCGTCGGCATCATGACGATCAGCGTTGGCGGGCTCTATCTCCTATGGCTCCTTATCCGCGAGGGTCGGCGATGATGAATGAACAGCAACCGCAGCTCGAAGCGCAATCGGTGACGCCGGGCTATGGCGTCATCGCCACCGTCGCACCGTTCATCGCGCTGGGGCTTGTCATTTCATTTGCCGCCGCGGGCCCGCTCAATGCCGTGGCGCTCGGCGCCGCCGTCTGGGGCGCGGGCTCGTTGAATGGCCTTGGGACAAAGCAACTCGTCCCTGTCATTTTCGTTCTGTATCTTATCGTACCGCCAACGCTGTTTCTCGCGCGGCCAATGCGTCAACTCGAGGTGGGTGACGACACGGCCACGGCCTCCGGCGTGCATGCCAACCGGGTTGGACGTTGCCTGACGGTGCTCGGCTCCGCGCTTACGGCCACCGTCACGGCCGCTACCGGCCCCATTGTCTTCATCGCCCTTGCCGCTCCGCAGATCGCAAGTCGGCTGACACGGTCGGCGGGCGTGGTGCTTCTGCCTTCGGCGCTGATGGGTGGAATCTTGCTGTTCGCCGCCGACTGGGCCGCCCAGCATCTCTTTTCCACCCGCTTGCCCGTCGGTGTCGTTACCGTCAGCATTGGCGGCCTCTATTTCCTCTGGCTCATCATCCGGGAGGGCCGCACATGAAGACCGACCGTCTCCACGCCCGAGACCTCACGCTCCGCTATGAGGA
Organism: Shinella sp. 1A1; assembly: GCF_055379515.1. Taxonomy (NCBI): domain Bacteria; kingdom Pseudomonadati; phylum Pseudomonadota; class Alphaproteobacteria; order Hyphomicrobiales; family Rhizobiaceae; genus Shinella; species Shinella sp. 1A1. The sequence continues at coordinate 865,449 of NZ_AP039672.1, read as the reverse complement.
GCGCACCATCTCGCGGAACCTTTCCGTTACCATTCCCGACGGGTCCTTCACCGTCATCGTCGGGCCGAACGCCTGCGGCAAGTCAACCTTGCTGCGCGCCCTGTCGCGTTTGCTTCTTCCCGCGCATGGCAGCGTTATCCTCGATGGCAAAGCCATAAGCGCGCGGTCGTCAAAGGATGTTGCACGTCGGCTCGGTCTCCTGCCGCAAAGCGCCATCGCGCCTGAGGGCATCACGGTTGCCGATCTCGTGGCGCGGGGACGTTACCCGCACCAGTCCTTCCTCCGGCAATGGTCGCTTGAAGACGAGGCCGCTGTCACCGCGGCGATGGCGGCGACACATGTAACCGACCTCTCGGACCGTCTTGTCGATGAACTCTCCGGCGGCCAGCGTCAGCGTGTGTGGATCGCGATGGTGCTCGCTCAGGAAACACCGCTCCTGTTGCTCGACGAACCAACGACCTTCCTCGACATCGCTCACCAGATCGAAATGCTCGACCTGCTGGCTGACCTCAATGCCGGAGACCGAACCATAGTCGCCGTCCTGCACGACCTCAATCACGCCTGTCGCTACGCCTCCCATCTCATTGCCATGAAGGACGGTGGCATCGTTGCCAAAGGTCCGCCACAGGACGTCGTTACACAACAGCTCGTGCAGGCTGTCTTCGGACTGGCTTCCATTGTTATTGACGATCCAGTCTCCGGAACGCCCATGGTCGTGCCGAAGGGGCGGCGGAACAGCGCAAGCCGACCGGGGAATGAAACAGGTATGGGAGAAACGGAGCGCTTTGCTATCCCAGCTGATATCGGGATGACACTCCGATGATGTGCGTCCTGAAACGTTTTGCGTCCTACTACCGTCCGCATCGTGGCCTGTTCGTGCTGGATTTCTCCTCCGCCGTGGTGGCGGGGCTTCTGGAATTGGCCTTCCCGGTCGCGGTGACGCTGTTCATCGACCGCCTGCTGCCGACCGGACGGCTCGATCTCATCGCGCTCGCCGCCGTCGGCCTCCTTCTCATCTACCTCATCAATGCGGGCCTGCAGGTCATCGTCACCTATTGGGGGCACATGCTCGGCATCCGCATCGAGACGGAGATGCGGCGCAAGGCCTTCGACCACCTGCAAAAGCTCTCCTTCGGCTACTTCGACAACCAGAAGACCGGCCATCTCGTGGCGCGGCTCACCAAGGATCTCGAGGAGATCGGCGAGGTCGCCCATCACGGCCCGGAAGACCTGTTCATCGCCATCATGACGCTGATCGGCGCCTTCATCCTCATGCTGTGGGTGCATGTGCCGCTGGCGTTGATCACCGCGGTCATCGTGCCGCTGACCGCCTTCGTGACGACGCATTACGGATCGCGCATGACCACCACCTGGCGCGCACTCTACGGCCGAGTCGCCGATTTCAACGCCCGCATCGAGGAGAATGTCGGCGGCATCCGCGTCGTGCAGGCCTTCGGCAATGAGGACCACGAGCGCCGGCTCTTCGCCGAAAGCAACCACAACTATCTCGTCACCAAGCTCGAAGCCTACAAGGTGATGGCGGCTTCCGCCTCGCTCTCCTATCTCTCCATGCGTTTCGTACAGGTGGTGGTGATGCTGGCGGGGGCGTGGTTCGTCACGCGCGGCGCGCTTTCGGCGGGCGGTTTCGTCGGCTTCCTGCTGCTCGTCAACGTGTTCTTCCGGCCCATCGACAAGATCAACTCGATCATCGAGACCTATCCGAAGGGCATAGCCGGCTTCACGCGCTACACGCAGTTCCTCGACACAGAACCCGACATCATGGACCGGGCCGACGCGGTGGATGTCAGCCGTCTTCGCGGCGATATCGACTATCGCGACGTCGCCTTCGGCTACAGCGCCGACAAGACCGTGTTCGAAGGGCTGAACGTCTCGATCAAGGCCGGCGAGACCATCGCTTTCGTCGGGCCCTCCGGTGCGGGCAAGACGACGATCTGCTCGCTCCTGCCGCGCTTCTACGAGATCACCTCAGGCGCCATCGCCGTCGACAACGTCGATATCAGGAACATGACGCTGCGGTCGCTGCGCTCGAACATCGGCATCGTGCAGCAGGACGTGTTCCTCTTTGCCGGCACGGTGCGCGAGAACATCGCCTATGGCCGGCTCGGTGCGACGGAAGCGGAGATTCTGGATGCGGCGCGGCGCGCCCGTCTCGATGACGTTATCGCCAATCTCGCCGACGGCCTTGATACCGTCATCGGCGAGCGAGGCGTGAAGCTTTCGGGCGGACAGAAGCAGCGGCTGGCGATCGCGCGCATCTTCCTGAAGAACCCGCCGATCCTGATCCTCGACGAGGCGACCTCGGCACTCGATACGGAGACGGAGCGGGCGATTCAGCAGTCGCTGGCCGAGCTTTCGGCCGGACGCACGACGCTGGTCATTGCGCACCGCCTGGCGACCATCGCCAATGCCGACCGCATCCTCGTCGTCGATGATGGCCGCATCGTCGAGAGCGGCAATCATGCCGAGCTCATCGCACGAAAGAATGGTCGGTATCGGAGCTTCCATTTGGCTCATGCGGCCGGTTAAGCCAGGTTGCTTGCTGAGAGGTTGATCAGATCGTCAAACGCACTTGTCCAAACACGCATTGATTCTGAAGTCCGCGATCGTGCCTCCGCCGTGCTTGAGAGCATGGGGCTTACGGTATCTGATGCGGTGCGTGTCCTGCGTATGCCGTTACCGAAACGACATACGTATTCTTCGCGTCCTACATGGCGCGCAGGAATGGCCAGACTCATTGCCAACCGGGTGATTCGACGCCAGTCAGTCGGGTGGTAGTTCGTGTCCCTTCAAGAGCTTTGGTTAGCTGTATTTTCTGTTTCGTCCCGCGGCCCCAACGGCGAGGCCGCTTCCTCGATGAGCCAGTCGATGAAGGAACTGACCTCGGCGGTTTCGCGCTTCGCGTCGGGGCAGATGCAATAGTAGTTGTGAAGAGCTGGCACGATCAGGCGGAGCGGCTGCACGAGCCGGCCTTCGTCGAGATCGCGTGCCGACACGACTTCATCGCTAAGCGCTACGCCAAAGCCATCTCTAGCTGCCTGGAGTACAATGCCGAAATCGTCGAAATGCACGTCGGACTCGCCGGCATAGGGAATGCCTGCTTCGGCTTGCCAGCGTCGCCACTGCGAGCCGTCGTCCTCATGCAGTAACCGATGAAAGGCGAGGTCCGAGGGCTGGCGGATGGCGTTCGGCCCGCGCAGGAGTTGCGGGCTGCAAACCGGCGTCATGTGGATGCCGTGCAGCAGGCGCCACCAGAAGCCCGGCCATGGCGGCATGCCGTAGATGATCGCGACATCGGTCTTGCGCCAGTCGACGCCGTGGAAATGGCTGGAGGTCAAAACCTTCAGCTGGAAATTCGGGCTTTCAGCCATGAAGGTGAAAAGCCTGGTGGCAAGCCAGGCAACGCCGTGTACCTGCGGGATGGAGATGGTCAGGGCCCGCTTTGGCGCTCCGCCATATTTATGCGCCGACAGCTGACGCACGCCGGTGTGGATGGCCTCCATGGCGCTGGCCACGGAGCGCTGGAGTTGGCTCCCGCTCGGCGTCAAAGCCAGTTGCCGGCCGCGTTTTTGAAAGAGATCGACGCCGAGCGTCACCTGGAGCGCGCGGATCTGCTGGCTGATGGCGCCCGGCGTCACATGCAGCTCGGCCGCCGCCGCGCTGACATTGCCAAGCCGCGCGACGCTTTCGAAAACGCGAAGTGCATGAAGGGGTGGCAGCGCCATCAGTCTCTTCCCTCAATTGATGTTCAACGGATCAGGCATTCTGGTCACGGCCCGGCCGTAGTTGCTCGACCACGCGGTCGGCCAGGGCGCGCAGCACGGGGTCGTTTGCGCGATCGACCGGGCAGACGATGTAATATTCCCGCGCCGCATTGATCGTGGTGGAAAACGGCTGGATAAGCCGCCCTTCGCTCAGATAGCTTCGCGTCAGGACATCCGAGACCAGCGCCACGCCGCGGCCCTGAACGGCGGAAGCGATCGCCTGCGCCACTGAGTTCACCCGGACACGGGTATTGCCCTCAAGGGCGATCCGTGCGGCGACGGACCATTTTGCCCATTCCCCACCGTCGTCTTCATGCAGCAGAGCGACGGAACTCAGCTTTCTGTCGCGATTGCGCAGGTCGAGCCGCGGAAACAGGGTCGGCGAGCACACGGCACAGAGCCGGACTTCGCTGAGCAAGCGCCAGTATTTCCCGGTGAACGGTGGATTGTCGTAGACAACAGCCAGATCGTTCTCTGCCCAATCCACCTCCGCAGCGGTGATCGCCTCGTTGATGGTGAGGTTGGAAATACCATGCGACTGCGCGAAATCGACGACGGTTGCCGTCAGCCAAGCAATCCCGAGCGCGGTCGGTACGGAAACCGATAGCGCTGCGGGCTGGTCGCCGGCGGTTATTTTTCGCGATGCCCGTGTCGCCGTATCAAGTTGCCCCAGGGATATGGCTACGGTCTGCGAAAAATCCCTGCCCGCCTGGGTGAGGGCAACATTCCGGCCCGACTTTCGGAACAGAATGATGCCCGTCGCATCGCTCAGCTTCTTGAGCTGCAACGAAATGGCGCTCGGGCTGAGGTTCAGTTCCTCCGCCGCCTGGCGCACGCCGCCGAGGCGTGCAGTCGCTTCGAAAGCGGGCAGATATTGCAGGTAGGGCGGGAGGCGGCTCATCTGGATATCCGACTGTTCGTTTAGCATTATAGAACGGTATCGGTGATTTTAAATTGATTTTTTCAAACTATTAGGGGTGCTATCCCATCGACAAAGAGGAGCGTGGTCATGATCTCGGCAAAACCATTCGACTATCCCTATGACGGCAATCTCGATGTCCGCAAAACGGCGCTTATCGTCATCGACCTGCAGGAGGATTTCCTTTCCACCACGGGCTATTTCGCAAAGCAGGGATATGATCCCGCACCGCTGCGCGCGATCCTTCCCGCGGTAAACCAGCTCATCGCTGCCTGCCGCGAGGCGGGCATCCTGATCATCCACACGCGACAGGGTTATCGCGAAGACCTTGCGGACATGACCCCTTACGAAAAATGGCGCCGGCAGCGGTCGGGTCTTGAGGGCACGACGGCGTTGCTGCGGTCGAGCCCCGGTTTCCAGATCGTTCCCGAACTCGATGTGCGACCGGAAGACATCATCGTCGACAAGACCTGCAACAGCGCCTTCACCTATACCGATTTCGAGCATGTCTTGCGTGCGCAGGGCATTACACATCTGTTGTTTTCCGGCTGCACCACCGACGTCTGCGTTCACACGACGCTGCGCGAAGCCTGCGACCGGAATTTCCAGTGCCTGACGATCTCGGACGCCTGCGCCAGCGGCGATCAATATGCCCATGAGGCTGCCCTGCACATGGTCACCGTCGAAAACGGTATTTTCGGCGCGCTGACCGATACGGCCGCGGTGCTTGAAGGCCTGAAAAAGCTGGGAAACTCCAGGGCATGAGTGAGATCCGGAAATACGTTTCGCTGATGCGCCTGACGCAGAAGGGGCTTGACGAACTGACCGATAGCGCGAAGCGCCGGAAGGTCAGTGAGGAGCGCGTCGCTGCGCTCGGCGGGCGGTCGATCGCCTTTTACGCCCTGCTTGGGAACTATGATTTCATGCAGGTTTTCGAAATGCCGAGCAATGAAGCGATGATGCAATACGTGCTTACGGCGCGCCGGGACGGTCATGTCGAGCCGCTCATCCTCCCCGCATTCGACACCGAGACATACGGCCAGATTCTCAACGCCGTAGGCTGATCAAACACTTTAGTTTTCCTGCGATTTTTTGAGGAAAATATTTAGCTTGTTTGCGAAAGGCACTCGTATACGACTTCACAAAACACCGATGCAAGGCATCAAAAATAAGGGAACACGACCATGATGAAAGCAACACTGGGAATGAAAATGCCGCTTCTGGCAGGCACCATATTTGCCGCCATGTCCAGCGCCGGTACCGCTCTCTCCGCCGATCAGAAACCCGATTTCGTATCGGGTGGCGTCTTGAAGATCTGCACCAGCGGCGAGTTCCCGCCGATGGAATATTATGAAAATCCGGGCGACAAGGACCTTGTCGGCTTCGAGATCGATGTCATGGATGCCATCGCCAAACGGTGGGGTGCGAAGGCCGAGTATGTCGTCGGCGACTTCAAGGGGCTGCTTCCGTCGCTCGATTCCAAGCGCTGCGACCTCGTCGCAAGCGGCATCATGATCACGCCGGCTCGCCTCGAAAAATACGACGGCATCCCGTATTTCGGCTCTCACGTCGTGCTGGTCACCGCGGCGAGCGACACGGAGACGAAAGTCCCGGCCGATGTCAGCGGCAAGATCATGGCGATCGAAGCCGGCACGACCTACGAAAAGACGGTCGCCGATCTTAATGCCGAACTGGAAGCAGCCGGCAAGGACCCGATCCAGGCACAGACCTACCCGTCCGCATCAGGCGTCATCGAGCAGATCCTGGTCGGCCGCGCGACCGCGACAATCACGCAAGACACGACCGCTGCCTATCGCATGCTGCAGGTGCCGGGTCGGCTGGCCATTCCCTATACCTATGAGGAAAGCGAGAACTACGGCATCTACCTGCGCAAAAGCGATGGCGACCGGCAGATGCTGAAAGAGGCGATCGAGGCCCTGCAGGCGAGCGGCGAGATGAAGGCGTTTCTCAAGAAGTGGAACCTGCCGGAAACCTCGACCGACGTTTCGCACGACGTGAACTGACGATAGGCGGTTTCCGTTGTTTGAGCTCGACCTCTTCCTGCAGGCGATCTTCAGCGCCCCCCTTTTCAAGGGGGCGCTCCTGACGATTGGCCTCTCCCTCTGCGTCATGGCCGTGTCCCTCGTGCTCGGCATGGGGCTTGGCTCCATGGCAGGCTCGCCGCGCCGCTCCGCCCGTTGGCTGGCGACGCTCTATGTCTGGCTGTTCCGCGGCGCACCGGCATTGCTCGTGCTGCTGTTCGTGTGGAACGGCCTGCCGCAGATCTCCGAAATCTTTCGGGCCGGCTGGTTCACGCCGTTCTTTGCGGCCTTCCTGGCGCTGTCCCTGATCCAGATCGCCTATCTGGCGGAGATCCTGCGAAGTGCCTTTGCCGCCGTCGGACATGGGCAGCGAGAGGGTGCGGCGGCGCTCGGCATGCACCGCTGGCAGATTTTCCTCGTCATCACCATGCCGCAGGCGCTTCGCATCGCGGTCCCCTCGCTGATGAACGAGTTCATCTCGCTGTTGAAGACCACGTCGCTTGCGACCGTGATCTCGCTCAAGGAACTGATGACTGTCTCGCAGTTTGCGATCGCCACCAGCTTCCGCTTCCTGGAGTGGTACGGCGCGGCCCTTGTCTACTATCTCGTCATCGTCTCGGTGCTGACGCTCGCCCAGAACCGCATCGAATATGTGCTGTCGCGCGGCTATCGCTGATCGCTGCAAACCCACGGGTTGGATATGAACACGCAAACCGCAATTCAGGTTGCCGGCGTCAACAAATGGTATGGCGCCTTCCAGGTCCTCAAGGACATTGATCTGACTGTGAACAAGGGCGAACGCATTGTCATCTGCGGTCCGTCGGGCTCGGGAAAATCGACGCTGATCCGTTGCATGAACCGGCTGGAGGTGCATCAGGAAGGTTCGATTACTGTCAACGGGGTCGAGCTGACCAGTCAGCTCAAGCGCATCGACCGCGTGCGAAGCGACGTCGGCATGGTCTTCCAGCACTTCAACCTGTTCCCGCACCTGACGGTTCTTGAAAACTGCACGGTCGCCCAGCGCTGGGTGCGCAAGCTGCCGAAAAAGCAGGCGACCGAGATCGCCATGAAGTACCTTGAACGCGTGCACATTCCGGAAAAGGCCGACAAGTATCCCGGCCAGCTTTCCGGCGGACAGCAGCAGCGCGTCGCCATCGCGCGCGCCCTTTGCATGAACCCCAGCATCATGCTGTTCGACGAGCCGACTTCGGCGCTCGATCCCGAAATGGTCAAGGAAGTGCTGGACACGATGATCTCTCTTGCCGCCGATGGCATGACGATGATCTGCGTCACCCACGAGATGAACTTCGCGCGCGAGGTCGCCAGCGAAGTCGTCTTCATGGATGGCGGCCAGATCATCGAACGCAACAAGCCCGACATCCTGTTTTCAGCGCCGACACATGAGCGCACAAGGCGCTTCCTCGGCAAGCTGCTGCATTGAGCCAGGCCATGTTGAGCAATACGAACTGGTTTTCAACGCACGCGATCTCGGACCGGCTCACCCGCGTCTGGGAGCCGCATGTTCATGGTTTTTTCCGGGCCAATATATTCCACGTCGTCGGCAGGGATGCCGACCTCGTCATTGATTTCGGCATGGGCCTAGCCGATCTCCAAAGCGCGCTCCGCATCCCTTCAGGGAAACCCGTGCTGGCTGTAGCGACCCATGTGCATGTCGATCATGTCGGCTCGTTTCACGAATTTGAGACGCGGCTGGGCCACGCGGCCGAAGCCGAGGCCTTCGCACGCATGCCGGATGCGGACACGCTCGCCGACTATTTTCGCAAGCAGCCGGACGCCCTGACCGCAGCAGCACCCACCGGCATTACGCCGGAAGCCTACAAAATTTCGCCGGCTCCGCTCACCAAGGCCCTGGCAGAGAACGACATCATCGACATCGGCGATGCCAGCTACACGGTTCTGCATCTTCCCGGCCACTCTCCCGGTTCCATCGGCCTGCTCGACCAGAGGACGGGGGAGTTTTTCAGCGGGGACGCCATATATGAGGGTGGCCTCGTCGATGATTTGCCGGGATGCGATATCGAAGCCTACAAAATTACCATGAATCGCCTATCAGACCTCGACGTCGATGTCGTTCACGGCGGTCATGGACTGATGTTTGGCAGAGATCGGCTGTGGGAAATCGCAATGAGCTATCTGGCTTCGAAGGAAGGGTGAAGAAGGCAAACGATCCAGGCGATCAATCCGGAGCGATGCTTCATTTTTAGGCACGGACGTAACGTTCGCCAAAGTCGCCGGTTCATCTCCTTTCAAGGGACCGCTCTTACCCTATCGAGAGTTGATGCTTCCATGCGCTGGCACTGCTGCCGAGGCACTTCGCAAACCCTCCCGGGATGAGGTCGGGGGCAACGTGACAAATCACGACTGCCGACACCGATATCGCTCTAAGCCCCTCAATGTCTTTTCGATAAGCCATGCTGCCTTCGCACCCCTCAGTTAACGGGGCACATGACACGCGTTGATTGAGGTGACAAGGACTTTAACGCGAGTTGTAACGATCAGGTCGCCTAGGCTCTGCACGGCATTCGCTTCCGAGCGGCGTGCGGTTGGGCGGGAAACATGGCTTCGCCGGACCGTCGTCAAGTACCTCACACCGTGCGAATTGCGCCGGAGCGGAGGCAGGGCTGCGGATAGCTATCGAGAGGAAAATCTGCTGCCAACCGAACTTGCGCGCCGCGCCATTCGATTTTGCGCGCTACAACCACCACGCACCCCGCGAGGGGTTTCTGTCAGAGTTTCTGTCATTTTTTTTCGGAAGATTTCTGTCAGCCCTCGGGATGGCTGTAAATCCTTGTTTTAAAAGGATTTTCACTGGTCGGAGTGGAGTGATTCGAACACTCGACCCCCACGTCCCGAACAACAAGAATTCACCTGAATAGCCTGAGAAACCGGCATTCCTTGCGTTCGTTTGTGGTGCGAAAACGCGCCTGAAAACGTCCATTCGTTGCCAATCATTGCCGTGGATACGAACAGGCGACCCCTACATTAAATCAACACCCTGCCGACCCCCAGTCGGCGGTCGCGCCTTCGTGCGCAGAAAGGACACCCATGCAGATCCTAGAACTTCAACCGATCGACGAGCCAGGAGGCGGCCACAGAGCCATCGCAGTGTTCGACCTGCAGCTTACCCCCGACGTCAGGCTTTACGGCCTGCGCCTCTTGCGCATGCGGGACGGTCGTCTGCTCACCTTCGCGCCGCAGTCAGGCTATCGGCGCGTGGCCACCTTCGCGACTCCGCTGGCCGCCGAGATCACTCAACTTGCAACCGACGAACTGAGGGCAGTGACCGCCGATGACCGCAACGCAGCTTGAAATCGAAGACGAACGCGACGCGGCATTTCGAATTGTGTGCGGTCTGGCCGAGCAATTGTGCGGCGACGTCGTGCTTATACCCTTCAATGACGACAGACCCGACTGGGACGCCACGACCCGCGACACACTGACGAAGATCGCACATTGGTCCGACTTTGATGCCGGTGAGATAGATCGCCTCGCAGTGCTCACCGACAGTTTCGGCCGCTGGTTGCGCGACGCTGACGGCGTGTCCGTAGTGACTTGGTACGGCGGCGGCACGCCTGTGGTGAAACAGATCGATGGCGTGCCGCGAGAAGCGGCAGTCGAGCTCGTCATGGACGCCCTTATTGATCAAGAGCCTATCAGATCTCCACGCCTCCCTACGCCTGCCATCGCCGCTGAGCCTCCAGCCGCCGCTAATGACAACAAGCCTGGCACGCTCCGTCTGCTTAACCCTGCCGACTGGCATGACCAGCCAGTACCTACACGCCAATGGTACGCGGAAGACCTGATACCCTTCCGCCAGGTCACAATCATCAACGGCGACGGCGGCCTCGGCAAGACACTGCTTGCCCTCCAGATTGCCGCAGCCGGCGCTATGGCCATCGATACGCTTGGCATATCTCCTGCTGCCGGTCGGGCGCTTTACGTCGGTGCAGAGGATGAGGCGGACGAATTCTGGCGACGGCTGGATGACATTACAAGGGAGCACGGCAAGTCGCTGCGGGACCTCTCCGACTTTCGGCTCCTGCCGCTAGCCGACATGGACGCGCTACTGATGGTGCCTGACAGGGCGGGGAACATGCATCCCACGCCGCTCATGGGAAAACTCATTGAGGCAGCGGTGGATTTCCAGCCTCGCCTGATTGTGCTCGACACGGCTGCTGACCTTTTCGGCGGCGACGAAATCAAGCGTGGTCAGGTTCGCCAATTCATTGGCGGTCTTCGTCAGATAGCTATCGGCCTGGATTGCGCAATCGTGTTGCTGGCGCACCCGTCCTTGCAGGGAATGCAGTCGGGTAGCGGCTCATCAGGTTCCACCGCATGGAACAACAGCGTGCGTAGCCGCCTGTATCTAACCCGTCCTGATGGCAAGGACGGAGACCCTGACTTGCGCAGCCTCAAGACAATGAAGGCGAACTATGGTGCCACTGGAGGCGAGTTAAAGCTACGCTGGAGGGACGGCGTCTTTGTGCTTGATGACGGGCGACCAGCACCTGGAGCGAGCCTGTTAGCCGCCAGGGCTGAGCGCGTCTTCATGAAAACACTGGAAAAGCTCTTCGGGCAGGGGCAGAAGCTCAGCCCGAGTCCGTCAGCGACATATGCGCCGAAGATTATTGCAGGCCACTCCGACGCATCCGGTATCTCCAGAAAGGAACTGGCAGCTGCACAGCAGCGGCTTCTCGACGCGGGGCAGGTCAGAATTGTTGAAGAGGGGTCACCATCACGCCGAACCAAGTACATCGTCGTGGTGAAAAATCATCCTTCAGACTGACCTTCATACTGGGGTACAGACGCCTTCAGACCCCTTCACACTGGGGGTGCTCACACACCCCCCATACCCCCCTGAGAGTGTGAAGGGGTTCACACCCGCCCTTCGGGGGCGGGCTACCCTTCACACTCACTAGGTTACGGCCAGTACAAGCTGGCCGGAAGATAGCGCCCCTATGTACCCCCCTCACTCTCCTCACTCTTAACTCTTGGTTTTCTCAAGAGTGAGGAGAGATAGGAGAGTGAGGGGGGGTATGTACCCGATTAAACGGGATTGCAGGTCATGCCGTTTCTTCTCGCGTTGTCAACGCAATCAGATCGGTTCGAGTAGCCTTGAGATGCCGCACCAACGATTCTTCCGTTGCTCGCGGTTCTCCTCCAGCGCCAGCCGTCGCTCGCCTGATAGATTTCCCAAGTGTCGCCGTTGTTATCCTTGCAGCTTGCCATACATACCTCCATTGCTAGCTAGCGTTGCAAACGCTACCGCTCAAGAGTTGAGTGGGCAATCGGAATTTTAGAAGTGAATGTCATTCGTCAATTCAGAGGCGAAGAAGCATGCCTAGCCAATCCTCAACCCCGGTGGCCTCCGCATGACCAAGATCCCAGTTTTGATTATTCATAAAATAAAGGAAACGCCGAGGGCTATAAGTGCCTACAGTCCCATAGCTCGATATTTGTCGTCGGTGTAGTACCGCGGACCTGACCGATTTACGATAGCTGTCCTACGATACTCATCTGGCCAGTTGTCGAGTGCGAATTTAATTGCACGCATCTTAAAGGGTACATGAACAACAAACCTGTCGCGAATAATTGGAGGGCATCGATCATCTTGCGTTCGGCTCTCATTCAAATTCGCGGCAATTATTGGGATATCGAGGGAAAGTGCCAGTTCTAGCTCCCATCTTACAAAACGGTACAAATTTTTCGTACTCTCGCCGATGAGAACGATCGCGGCGGCCGATTTTTGCATTCGCGCCCGCAGGTTACGCTTTACGTAGTCCTCCCCCTGAGCACGGCTCGTCATGTTGTCGAGATCGTGGGCATTGGAAAACTTGAAATCCATGCGCTCGTTCGAGTTCCACCCCATCATGTAAGCATACGCCCACTTGTCCTTGTCTCCGTCGAATATGATGTAAGACGGATCTGTATGGGAGGTCATGATGTTAAGCTCCTTGATGCTGACGGGCGGACCATTGAGTATGCTCGCGGGAGAACACTAGTTCTGCTTCGTTCACTGCCGCGGAAAACGCACCGTTTGTCTGCGCATCGCGAATTGGAATTTCCGCTAACCCGATTTCTTGGGCAGTCAGACTGTAGGCGGCAGCGAGTTCATTGAATTTCTTTATCTGAGTCCATCCAACTATCGATGCGGCGATGATCAAAAAAGGCTCTGTTGGCCAGCCCATCACGGCGGGGTCAAATACGCGCACCAAAATGAAGAAAAAACCGACGACATAGGCCGCGATAGACGCGGTGAACCACAGTTTAGCAGCCCGACGATTCGACTCACTTTTGTCGTGATACCATTTACGCTGCTCTTCAACGCGCTCATCCAGATAGATTCTCTTTCTATCAGCGAGACTAAACTCCCTTGTCGTCTGGACCTCATTGGGAAGCTGCTCCGCATTGGAGTTGCTTCGGTCAAAGACGGACGCAACCTCTTTGTTCGTCTCCAGTACCCCTTGCAAAAGCGTGCGAAAATCAGCCCGCGCGTCAGCACTTTTGGCATCGTCAAATGGGACAGCCCGCATAGCAAATCGCCAAGTCATCGTTTTCACCGATTCCGCGAGGGCACGCGAGCGATACCATGTTTGTTCCGGCTTCTGCATGGAGCGCAGTATCATAGCTCCCATAGATGCAAGGAAAGCAAGCGTATAAGCCAGGTAATATCCTCGATGATCGCTCAGTCCGAGCGCAAAGACTCCGCAGACAAAGAGGAGAAAATACTCGAACCGAACAAGTCGCAGGAAGTGACGCTGCGCCCTGTTTGATGCGTCATCGGCACTATGAAACAGCCCTGGATACTTCATCGTCTGCTCGCACCATGATTGCGCCCTCACCCCAGTAGAGCTTATAGGCGCGCGCACAACAAGCGGTTGGTGATATTACGCACAAGCAAGAAAGCGTCACCTCGTGAATGCACACATCGATAGTTATGTCAAGCGACATATTGACAAATTTGTAAAAATGTTCTAAGGTACATAATGGTCGCCATAAGAGCGACACAACAAAGAGCCGCAAGGCGGCCTGCCTTCCAATAATTCGGGGAATTCATGACATTTAACCGCAAGAATGCGGTGCCGCGCGGGCACCGTTTGTACACCTCCGTCGCCACTGTCCTGGAATGGGGGCGGCACGGCCCTCGCTTCACCGCACACGAAACATACGATTCTCGCGGATGGTTGGTGCCGACGAAGCCAGCTCATATCGAGTGGAAGGACTATGCCCCGAAACGCATCCGACCATTCCGCTCGCCGCCGCGCATAGGGTCGACCGCGTGGATAGGTTCGCGCATCGTTGTGCGCCGGCCTGGCGCGACCTTCCGACTCCCCAATGACGGCCCTTCCTGCGCCTGGCTCGCCGAACGCAATGCCGCCGGGACGGCCGACAAGCACGGTCAGCACGCAACCCGCATTGAGCGTCTGCTTGTTGCAGAACAATCGCCGCTCATCGTTCCGCTTCGACTGGTGAAGGAACTCATGCGACCGCCAGTGACGGCCGCCAATGACAACCGACCAGTCGGCGGAGAAGACGCAGAGGCGAGCAGCGGCAACGGGACCGAGAGGGTGCACAACCAGGGCTCAATAACGCCGTCCGTGCCAATGCTGATGGCGGCGTATCGGGACGGCATGGACAACGGGGGGATTTCATTTGTGGAAGGGAACGTGCTGCTTGGCTCCACAAACTGGCGGGGAAAGCTGACAGGTCTCATTTTCCGAGATGGAGAGCTTATTGCTTACGGTGACTACAAGGGGAAGAAGCGTCGCCCCGCCTATACTGCAGACCCGCTTGGCCTCGTCTATGACGAAAAGTCGGAAACCGAGAAGCACGTCGAAGCACAGCCAGCAGAGGACAAGTCGTACACGCGGCTGAAGTCGGCCAGCACCTATGTCTCGGCGCAATCTCCCTACGCGCCCCGGTCTCTCGCACCGCCACCCAAAACGGTCCGCGCCGCGGCAAATGACGACGTCCTAGCCAGCGCCATCGCAAACACGAAGTGCATGCCGCCCGTCAAGCGGCTGCCCGATGGCGTTGCTTTTGACTACGGCCGCCTTGCCGGCGTCTCGGCGATGAAGGGCGTTAGCAACGGCGGGTCGAGCGCAGGAATGCATGAGGTGCTGACCGAAATGGAACGCGCCGAGAATATGGCTGCAGCCGGTATCGACGAAGTTGACCTGGAGGTGCTTGATGCCATTCTTGACGACGCCAGTTTTCGGTCCATCGGATTGAGTTTTGAGCACCCTGAATCATCAGCGTCTCATGAAGGTCGAAAGATAGTGGAGCGGACGCTCAAAAAAATTTCAGAAAAAATCGCCGCATAGTACCACTTCGACAGTTTTTCAGACCCCTTAGATATAGGGCATTCCCCGAGCCCAATACCTCGCCCGGCCTCGCGCCGGGCTTTTTTTGCCACCTCACCTAATCGGAAAACGAAAAATGAACCACGACTTCACGGTCGGCGATGCCGCACGCCTGATCGGCGTCGAGCCCAGCCGAATTCGCAATTGGCAACAACATAGATTCATTGATTTCGGCACCCGCGGCACGAGCGGTCGGTATCGGTTCACGATGCGCGACGTGCGGTGCCTCGCCTTGATGGCGCGCCTCGTCGATCACGGCCTCGAGCCAGGCCGAGCCGCCGTCCAGTCTGCATCCATCGTCGACCGCATGGCCGCATGGCGCGGCCCACCGCTGGTGGCGATCTTCTCGCGCGATCCGAGCGTCTCGCCGGTAATCGTTCCCCAAGACAGTATGCCCGATACAGACGTCCTGATTATCATCGCTCTGGCACCGCTTTTCGCAGATCTCGATACAAGGGCGGCCCGTTGAAAACAACAATCGAAATCTGCGGTGAAATCAACCAGTCTACCCTCGCTTATGTCTTCACCGCTCTCGAAAATCCGTCTGACGAGATCGACATTTTCGTCGACTCCGATGGCGGTATTATCGGTCCAGCGCTCGATATGTACGTGGCCATCCTGGCGCACCCTGCGAGGAAGACGGCGTATATTCGCAACGCTTCCAGCGCAGCGCTTTTTCCGGCCCTAGCCGCTGATCGTCGCATCGCGCTACCTGGCGCCCGGATACTTCTTCATCGGTCTGCATATGTGCCGCCGGCATCCGAACGTTGGACCGCAGACCGCCACGCTGAAGTCGCCGCACAGCTGCGCGAGCGCGACGGTGAGATGGCAGCCGTACTCGCCTACCGGACCGACCGACCCGCCGCGACATTCATCGCAGAGATGGAATCCGAAACCGACGCACCGCTCGATTGGTGCATCGAGCACAACATCATCACAGGAATTAGCACATGACCATAGACACCAAGCGCCTCGCCGACACTCTCGTTGACGGTGCGAAGACATACATCGACAAGACGATGGCCGAGCGCTTTCGCTCTGTTGAAGACCGCCTCCTTGTCCTCGAGACGCTGCTGGCCGACGGTGCCATGAAAACCGCAAAGCCCGTTATCCGGGTAAAGGCAATAAAGGAATCGAAATGACTATTGATACCCAAAAACTGCGCGCGACTATTCTGGCGGACGCCAACGATCTTGGCGTCAGTGACCAGCAGTCAGTCACTATCTTGGCAATCGGCCGCATCGCTCAAGCAACTCTGGTAGGAGAGCTAGAGCGCATGGCTGCGGATGGCGTTCCTCACCTGCAGATCGACGCTTATCGCGAACAACGCGGAGAGCAACTAGGAAACTGGATGAAGATAGAGTGCGAGCGCGCCCGCATGCGGACAGTCGTGCGGGAGGAAGTCGCGAGGTGCCTGGGATGAGGATCCAGATCGAACCGACTGGCGGCGTCTGGTTCGCCCTTACAGTCGCAGGCGCCACCCTCCAGCGGTGCCGGCTCCATCGCGGCCCTGCTGGCTTGCCAGACCTGCGGTTGCCTCACGGCGTGACCTTCTCGCCGGAACTCTTCGCTGCCGCTCGGCGCAAGGCCGTAGATGTCATGGGCGATAACGCGACTGGGGATTGCTGATGCCATCGGCGACTCTCTCCAAATTATATAAGACCGCCCGCTGGCAGCGTCTCCGCGAAGCGCAACTCTCCGCCCAGCCTCTCTGTGAGATATGCCTGGAGGCGGATGAGGTCACGGTCGCAAACACCGTCCATCACAAGGAAGGTGGCCACAAGGGCGACGTTGAGAAGTTCTGGTCGGGGCCTTTTCAAAGCCTCTGCCCCTCCTGTCATTCACGACACGGGAAGCTGGAAGACCACGGCAAGGTCGCCATCCGCTTCGGTGCAGACGGCTACCCCATTTGACCCTCCGGGGGGGGGGGCCTTCGAGTGTTGCGGGAGGTGTCCAGGCTCGGACCGTGAGGGCCCCGCAACGCATATGCGCGTTGCCCCGGTTCAAATGGTTGCGCCCGACGGTCGCCTAAACCCCTAAATTTCAAGGATAAATTCGTGAAACACAAAGTTCCAGGCCATCTGCGGCCTGAGACGCGCAAATGGATTCGCCAGATAGTCGACGATTTCGACCTCGAATCCCACCATTTCCGCGTCCTGGTGCGCACTGCCGAAGCGTGGGACCGTGGCGAGGAAGCCCGCGAGGCGATTGCCAAGGACGGCATCACAATTGCAGACAGGTACGGGGTGCCAAAGGCACATCCCGCCGTAGGCATCGAGCGAGACGCGCGGATTCACTTCTTCCGCGGTATCCGCGAGCTGGCCCTGGATGGCGTCGACGCTCCCGAAACTCCTCGGATGCCTCGCACGTCGGATTACGGGAGTCGCGCCTGATGCCTGTTCGTCGTCGCACTAATCGTCGCACTAATCGGCTCGACTTCCCAGTATCACACGAGCTCGCCGCCGCCTTCCAGGCGTACATTGATAGCGACCCTCCCGGTGGCTGGTGGACAGAGCATTGGCGGCTTCATGACCTTCTCGACGAGGTTGGAGCGCTCGAGATGCCCCTTTGCCCGCCGTGCTGCTATCACCCTCGCGATACCGCGACCCGGTGGGAATACTCGCCTGGGGCTGTCGCTGTTTACCGGAGGCTGGCCAGTGCCCGTCCGTCGAAAAACTAACCGTCGCCGCGCCGACATTGTCGCAGCTCTGTCGGAGCTCTTCGCCACAGGTATCGACTGGGACCAAGAAGCCCGCGCCATAGGTGTTGTAACCGGTCCCTATGACTTCCCGGACGACCTGGATCATGTCCGCGTTCTCTGGCGCCAGCACGGCGAGGCTTTCCTTGCCGGGTACAGAGACCCCTACCTGGAACCTTGGGCGCTCACCGAGTTCGGCGAGCCGTAAAAAAGGACATCATCATGACCAATCACACCGCCGCGCTCGCGGCGAACGAGGACGCGCGCCATGGCCACTGAGGTCGAAAAGCTCGTCGTCCAACTCTCTGCTGACGTCAAAAAGTATGAGAACGCCCTGAGCAAAGCCATGGGCGTAACGAACCAGAGAACGAAAGCAATCGAGAACCGCTTTGCCAAGATGAATAAAGGCATTGCGGCCAGTTTCACCTCGATGTCGGCCGGCTTCGCTGGCGCCTTTGCCGTTGCTGCGTCGGTGCGTGGCGTGACGCAACTGACGGACGCGGCGACCAAAATCGAGAACGCGCTAAAAGTGACCGGCTTGCAAGGCGCCGCCCTTGATGGCGTCTTCTCCCAGCTTTTCGAGTCGGCACAGCGAAATGCCGCGCCGATCGAATCCCTGACGACGCTGTACTCCCGGCTGGCGTTGACCCAAAAAGAGCTTGGGGTAAATCAGCAGGAGTTGGTGAATTTCACCGACAAAGTCAGCCTGGCGTTGCGCGTTGGCGGCACAGATGCCGTTCAGGCCAGTGGCGCGCTTCTACAGCTTTCTCAGGCTCTTGGCGGCGGCATTGTCCGCGCGGAGGAATTTACTTCCGTCTTGGAAGGGGCTCCGACAATCGCTCAGGCTGCCGCCGCCGGTCTGAAAGAAGCCGGCGGCTCGGTGGCGCAGCTACGCAAACTTGTTGTCGATGGCAAGGTTAGCAGCGAGGCGTTCTTCAGGGCCTTTGAAGCCGGCGCGGTTACGCTGGAAAGCAAGGTGGCCGGAGCGGAACTGACGGTAAGTCAGCAGTTCGTGCGGCTGCAAAACGTCATGATCGCCACCGCCGGAAAGATCGATGGAGTTACCGGCGCGTCGCAAACGCTTGGGAAAGCCATCGAAACGGTTGCAAAGACGATTGAGGCTTTCGGAAAGCGTGTCGATCAGGCGTCACAGTCCGACCTGGCGGGCCTACTCGGTTGGTTCGCCGACGCCATCGACAAGGCCAGCCAGTTTCGGGATGTCATGGGTGGCGTGCTCGGAATTCTCGACAAAATGGGCTCGATTAATTCCGACATCCTAAACGGCCGCGACGTGGGTTCGACGCTTCGGGAGTCCAACATCCAGAACCGGATTGACGCAGCGTTTGAGGGCACGGGCGCTACCCCAAAAACCGGACGTCTGCCTGCGAATCCGAAGGTTGAGGAGGTTAGTCTCAGTCACTTCAAGCTCCCACCTGGATCCGACAAGAAGGGCCGAAAAGCTCGCGCCGACGAATACGAACGCGAAATTCAGCAGATCCGCGAACGCACCGCAGCGCTTCAGGCCGCAGTGGCCGCCCAGGCGGGCATTGCTGGCGACCTATTCACATTGGAAGGAATTTGAATGACAGGCTTCATGATCAAACCCCGCCACGACCGCGTAGAAATCGCAACTGATGGCGCAGTTTACGACGGCGACGGTGTCCTGCTCGACACGACCTATAAGGTACGCGTGGCCGATAACCTCCCGCTCGCCGTTGTGGGCAGCGGCACCGTGGCGCACATTGACCTTGTCGCCGACGCCATCCTTGCCGCTACCGCCGCTGCTGGCTCGGTGGACGCCACCATCGAAATCCTGGCGGTCTCGCTGCAGGCCATTGCCGCGGACGCCGCCTTTGACAGCCCCGTGCGCATCGTCATCGCTGCTATCTCCGAAAGCCACGGGCCGACATGCTGGGTCTTTGATACTTTCGAGGAAGACGGCCCGGCGTTCGAGCTTCGCGAGGCGCCATTCGGCATCGGCCAAGGTGAGCTTCCCCCCGCGAAGGACATGCTCGAGCGCGGTATTGAGACCGGCGACAGCCTCGAGAAGCATGCTGTGTGGTTCTTCGACTTCATGCGCAGCCGGAAGCGGGTCAGCCCGGTCTCACCCGAGAAGGGGCCGATTTACAATATCGGCGGCCATGTGGATTTCACTGTTCTGCGGGCGGACGGCGTCGAGACGAAGCGGCTCCACACGTGGGACGACGATGTGGTGGGGCAGAAGATCGAGCCGGAGCGAGCGGCGGCATGATCGCGCTTTCGAACTTGAACCGCATGGGTGGCCGAGTAGCGGCCACTTTCACCGCAACCGTCGGCGACCTTGCTTTGCCAGGCTGCGCGCTCATTCGACGCGCCGAGGGCTATAGCTTGTCTATTCCGCGGATCGGCACGCCGTCGCGGCCGGCGCCGTTGAGTGTGGTGGAATTGGTGGAGCTGGAGAGGGTGGCGGTGGAGATGGTGGGATAGGCTCTTGAGAACGCGGAACGCCGGATGCTATATCCGGCAAGTTGTAATTATGCGATTCGATCCATGGCAAGAGCACCATGGGAGGGTGACTTCCCAGACGTTTTCGTAAACTGTAAATGGAAGTCGCCAGATGCGAAAATCATCTGTCTTGCGGATCATGGTCTGTATGATGCTGCCAAGGGCCAGCGCGATATGGACGCTGCACTTGGCCTACTTGATGACATCGTCCTAGAGAAGACAGTTTCTAAGCTCCGAGGGCTTGAACGCCAGTATGGCGTCAAACCAAAGCTTATCGCTCCGGCGGCTCAGGTAAGCGAATCCAACAATGCACTAGCGATTGGCTATGCAAACTGGCTGGGTCATGAACTTGGTTGGCCTGTGGACGAGAACATCTTCCAAATGAAAGATTTCTCGAAGGACAAGTTGAACGGCTGGGTACGCATTGCGCATCGCTCGACGTTCTATGGCGAAATTGACAAGAAGACCCCATATGTCATAGTGGATGACGTCATCACCCTGGGTGGAACATTGGCCGACCTACGGTCGTTCATTCTCGGGAAAGGTGGGCGTGTTATTGGTATGAGCACAATCGCCTCGAGAGATGGTAATGATGTTCGGATCCGACTCGACACTGATACCCAAGCAAAGCTGGAGAAATCATATGGGAGCGATCTTGCAAAATTTTGCCACGAGCTTCTCGGCTTTGATCATAGGGGCTTCACCGACCCCGAAGCAGACCGGGTACTCAGTTGTTCGGGTTATGTCGACCTCAGAAAGAAAATCGTGCGAGGCCGTAACGAGGGCGATGCATCGCGAAGCAAGAAACAAGCTGCGCGATAGGCCGAAAAAATTTGGATAGTCGACGATACAAATCAAAAGGACAAGGCGCCATTCTGGCGCCTTTTTATTTGATGTCCCAATAGGTTTTCAAACACAGGGCGTCCATTTCGACGCCCTTGTCCAGCGACGTGCCGGCTATGCGGTGGATGTCAGGACCGAGTTCTTTCCCGCGCTGCGCCGCTCTTTCGCCCATGTCACGCGAAAACCGCCCGCCCCGTTGTTAGGGCGAGCGGCTTTGCGCCTTCTGCGGCGGCTTTCTATTGTGATGCGCCACTAGGCAACATCCCTTTTTTCTCCAGGTCATCGGCTATCAGCTTCTCAATGTACGAAGCAACAGATCGCCTATCCGCCTTTGCGGCGGCATCGATTGCTTCTTTCATCTTCGGTTCGATTCTGATGCCGATGGCAGCGGTCTTAGCCATCGGGTCTCCTCTACATGGTAGTGCCGGTCGGTGGGCGGCGTTTGCATGATACTAACATTTTTCGCGAAACGCTAGTTGACAGCTTGTTTGCGTTATGAAATACATATACTAACAAATGCAAACACACCGGAGCGACCCATGCCGAAGCAAAACGTATTAAGCGAAGTCCTAACGGCTAGAGCCGACGCCTTCATGGATATGGAAGACGACCTCAATGTCACCTTCCGCCAATCACGGCTGGCCATGATCACCTTGGAACACGCCCTGGGCGAGGTTCGTGCGCTTCATGGGACTGCGAAGCGCCTCGGCGATGTATGTATGGAATACCACCTCCGGCAGATCGCCCGCAGCCTCTCCGCTGTGTTCGATGCGGTGATGGAAGCGGACGCCGCATCCGGCCGTCTGGAGCACCGCTATTATTTGGGGGAAGCGGCATGACACCGACCCAACGCCACCGCATCGAGCGCACAATTGAAGCGCTCATCTCCATCCTGGATGTCGCTGACGGCGATCCTCACCTTGAGGACGACGAGCGTGAAGACGACCCCGCTGAGAGGGGGATCGCCGACTACGACGGGCTGATCGAGCAAGGCTTCGGCAATCTCTGGGGAGACACAGTGCAATGACCCCGACCCCGATGACGTATCTCGACCTCTATGAACCGGGCACGATCGTCCGCCTCAAGAACGGCACGGTGTTCACCGCCGGCAAGTTCTGGCCTGAGCTTCCCGCCGTCGATCTGATGGCCGATGGCAGGCGTCTTTTGACGGTGAGCGAACGCTGGTTGAGGGACAACGTCGAGAGCATCCGCTTTCCGGCGGAGCAGCCGAAGCGCTCGGCGCCTGCCGAGCAGCGCCATAAGTCTCGTCCCGTTCGATACATAGACGGGAGCTTCTGATCTTTCGCCCCTGTACCGGCGCGGGACTTCTAGCCCGTGAGCCGTAATTGGATGATGCCCGTTCGAGTCGGGCCAGGGGCTCCACCGTTTACCAGAGCCTCGAGCGCGATCACCACCGGCCCTACACGTCCGGCGCGCTCGGCGACTTTTTCAGACATGTCAGAAGAATATTGAGTCTAGGTACGGAGAAGATTTGCTATCTCAATCAATGTAATATGCGTAAACACCGCTTGAAAAATATAGTCGATCTTCTTTTCTGCTGGATCTCCATAGTAGTGAGCCTCTGAATTAAATTTTGTAGGCCTGCTTTCATCCTCAATTATCAGAATATTCGACGATGCTGAAACTATGGGGCCGGAAAGATAAAATCTCATCTCCGGCTTTCCCAAATCAGATCGCACAACCGTAAACGGATTATGCTCGTCGGCCCAAGCTCCTGTAGAAAATGAAACTAATGCCGCCTCAATAACGTCAATGATGCTGTGATCGTCCGGCAAAATATTGAGTTCTATGCACGGTAGGAACCCTAGTGCCCACCTCTTTCTGTGGCCGCGCCAGTCCGTCACGCGGCATGATTGATACTGATGGACGCATTCGACGCTTTTTTTGACCGACGTGGTGACTGCTGCCGCTACTAGAAGATGCGCCGCATCTCGCGCGGTCATTGATCCTGCACCACGGCCAGCCTTCTCCTTGCTCATCAGACCATGATCGCGGAGCTCGCGGGCCTGCTGACGAACAGTTGCCACTTCGAGCCTAAAACGCCGCGCAATCAATTCCGCCAGTTCGCCCGGTTTCGCCAAGTCTCTGTCTCCGCTGCTGGTCGTATCCCGACCCCTTTAGCGGCATCACGGAAACGTGTCAATTTATCGATAGTGAAAGTATCGATATTTTTAGTTTCGATATCTTGACTATCGATTTAATCGAGACTAACACTGTCGATACGCATTCAATCCAACGACGGGCGCGTCGCTAGTTAAGAGGAGAATGACCATGAAATATTTTACGGTTGAGATCGCAGGCAAAGCCGTTGCAGCATTCCGGACGGATGACAGGGAGGACGCCGAGCAGATCCTAGAGGCGGCCTACTTCCGGGAAGACCTTACGGTACTGACCGACCAGGAAGGTAATCCGCTCTGGGACGGCCAGCAGGAACTGCTACTGCGCAAGGCATCGAAAGAGGAGGCCGCTAGCGTTGAGAAGGTGTGGGAGCAGGACGACGACCGCATGAAGACCATGGACGACGAGTATATCGCCTTCCTTGTTCCGGTGAGCGACCCGACCGACTCGGAAGTGGAAGACGCCTGAATCCACAGGGGAGAGTCGTTATGGAACGCCTGTGCACCGCAACCCTGACCCGATCGACACGTATTGGCGTCGCCGGAACCTACACCGTTCGCGCCGGTGACGGGGAGATCATCCCCGGAAACTTCACAAAGGATGAAGCGGATTTGATTGTCGCAACGCTGAACGGCGGGGGCGACATCGCCCGCCTTGAAGAGTGGGCAGAAACGAAGGGCAGTATGCTCAAGTATGTGCTCGGAGAGCATATCAAGCGTTTGCGCATCAAGGCTACCTGATGCGCCCCGTTCCCGCCAATGACAACATCCAGCCAGACGCGCCGGTCAGGCTGGCTGACATCCTCCCTGTCGCGTTCCCGCACGGCGGAATGACCGTAAGCGGCCTCCGAAAGGAGGCCGCGCGCGGTCGGCTCTTGCTCATGCGGATCGCAGGGAAGGACTTCACGACGATGCGATCGATAGAGGAGATGAAGGAGCAATGTCGCGTGCACGCAAACCAGCCAGGCTTTGGCTCCGACCGGCCGATAAGGACCGAGAGGCGGTCTGGCTCATCCTCGACGGAGGGAAGCAGTTCCGCACAGGCTGCGGTCAGCGTGATCGTGCAGGAGCTGAGAAGGCGCTAGCGGAGCATATCGGAAGGCAGTTCCTTGCTCATGCTCCCAAGCGAAACCGGGCAGCGTCCGAAGTGGCGATCGCCGAGGTACTGGCTCACTATCTCTCCTTGAAGAAGGACACGGCGACCCGGCCGAAAGAACTTGCGGCGCGTGCCGAGAACCTTATGGCGTTCTGGGGTGACAAAACCCTCGACGACATTACGAGCGGCACCTGTGCCGAGTACGTGCGCCGCCGCGGGAATCAAAATGGTTCCCGGCGTGAACTGGAGGATCTGCGCGCCGCGTGCCGCCAGGCCATCGCCGATAATGTCACGCGCCAATCTGTAACCGTTACCCTGCCGCCAAAGGCCAAAGGGAGGGTCAAGCATCTAGACCGCCCGACCCTCGCCAAGCTTATCTGGGCCGCCTACCGCAAACGTGGTAGATTCCGCGGTGCCCCAAACAAGCGGAAGCCTACAGTCCACATCGCGCGGTTTGCTTTGGCTGCGGTGTACACCGGCAGTCGCTCATCGCGGATATGGCAGGCGTCGTTTGTGAAGGAGCCGGGGCGCCCGTACATCGATCTGGAGGCCGGCGTATTCTATCGCGCGTGGGAGGGTGAGATGGTGGCCTCGAATAAGCGTGCGCCGCCGATCCGCCTTCCTGCTCGTCTGCTCGCCCATATGAGGCGGTGGCATGCTAAGGGCGCCAAGTATGTCGTCGAGTACAACGGCAAGCCTGCGGACCCCAAGCGAGCTTTCCGCAACTTGGTCGACGAGGTGTTGGGTGAGGGCGCCGACGGCGTCGTCCGACACACCTTGCGGCACACCGCGGCCACATGGCTCATGCAGGCAGCCACCGACAAGTGGGAGGCATCCGGCTATCTGGGGATGACCCTGGAGACGCTAGAGAAAACATACGGCCATCACCACCCGGATCATCAGGCGGGTGTCGGTCAAGCATTTACAACAGGGAGGGCGGGGCGAATGAAGTAGCCATTCATTGCCGTATTCATTGCCGTGATTTTTGGGTGTTGTTTCGGGAAAGGTCTGAACCGCCTCATTCTTCAGGGGTTCAAGCTGGTCGGAGTGGAGTGATTCGAACACTCGACCCCCACGTCCCGAACGTGGTGCGCTACCAGACTGCGCTACACTCCGTGACCAGTGGCGCTCCTATAGAACAGGCTTTCGGTTTCGACAAGCGCAAAATATCAAAAAAATCCGCGATGTTGGGGAAAGTGCCGGAACGCCGGGGAAAACTTTTTGAAACGCTCGAAATGTCGGGAACCGGAGGCGGGGTGTGACGTTTGCCGAGCCATGGAACAGATCGTTGCAGACCTTTTTCCGAACACGCAGGTGCCCTATCCGGTCATCCTTGCCCGGATGGTGGGGGCGATTCTTTTCGGTGCGGTCATCGGTGCGGAGCGGGAATACCGTGATCATGCGGCGGGTCTTCGCACCCATATCCTCGTTGCGCTCGCGGCCTGCGTCTTTGCTCTTCTCGCGCTCGAAAGCGTGCATATGGCGAGCTTTTCCGATGAACAGGTCCGTATCGATCCGCTCCGGGTCGTCGAGGCCGTCACGGCGGGTGTCGCCTTCCTTGCCGCCGGCATGATCGTCTTCTCGCGCGGCGAGGTGAGAGGGCTGACGACCGGAGCGGGCATGTGGCTTGCCGGTGCCGTCGGCCTTTCCGTCGGTCTCGGCTATTGGTTCATCGGGTTCTTCGCGACGCTTGCTTGCTTCATCGTACTGTTCATCCTTGGAAAATTCGAGACACGCCTCGGTGTGGGAAGCTCGAAGGAAGAGGAGGATAAGCAGAGCTGAGTGATGCCTTCCGTTTCTCTGTCGCGATGTGCCGATGGAACAATATGATGGACGCGACGTTATCGGTTCGACACAATGATGGAAAGGAAAATACCGATGGCTCGGGCATTGATTCTCTGGTTGATGGGCGTTCCGCTCTTCATTGTTCTCCTGCTTTGGTATTTCTTCTTCTGATCTGTCGAAGACGAAGTGGAATACCCTGAAATGGGCACTCTTTGCTTCCGGCAAAGGGTGCCTTTCCTTTGGCGGTAGTTCAAACGAAAAGCGGCGCCGCAAGGGCGCCGCTTTCCAATAAGCTTCAGGAAGACAGACTTATTCGTCCAGATCGGCAAGCACTTCCGCGGCGCGTCCTGCGCTGGTGTGGCGCACGTCGACGTCGTGGCGGCGATCCGCGAAAAGCTCGGTCGCCATGATCTTCTCCGCAAGGTCGGCGGGCAGCGAGAGCAGCACGCGCTGGTCGTCCTTGTGGATGCCGCCGAGTTCCGAGCGGCGGCCCGTGATCATGCCGCCGGCCACCGTGTTGTTGGTGTCGGGGTCGATCAGGATGAAGGCGCCGGTCGTGCGGTTCTGCTCGTAGGTATCGAAAATCGCCTGTTCGTCGAAGGTGAGGTGCACCTTGCCGATGGCATTCATGCCCAGATTGTCCGCCGCGTTCCATTTGGAAGACTTCAGGTCGAGCTGGCTCACCGGCTCGACGGTGACGCGCTGGCGGCGCGAGCCGCTCTTCAGCCAGTAGCGCTTGCCCGGCTCGATGCCGTCCGGCTGGAGGGCGACGATCTGCGCGTCGAAGCCGCGGCCGGTCATCGGCTGGCTGTCGATGGCGACGATCATGTCACCGCGCGCCACATCCACCTGGCGGTCGAGGACGAGGGTGATCGCGTCCCCGGCGACGGCCGCGTTGCGCACGAGGTCGAAGGTGACGATCTTGGTGACGTTCGCGACCATGCCGGAGGGCAGGACGACGACCGAATCGCCCGGCTTCACCGAGCCGCCGGCAACGGTACCCTGATAGCCGCGGAAACTTTCGCCCGGGCGCGAGACGCGCTGTACCGGCAGGCGGAAGCCGACCGTCTGGTTGGAGCGGGTGGTGGCCTTTTCCAGCGTCTCGACCAGTGTCGGGCCGTCATACCAGGGCATGGAGGCGCGGCCGTCATAGACGACGTTCTCGCCCTTCAGCGCCGAGATCGGGATGGCGGTGATCTGCTTGACGCCGAGCGTCAACGCGAACTCCTTGAAGTCGTGCACGATCTCGATGAAGCGGGCGCGGTCGTAGTTCGTCAGGTCGATCTTGTTGACCGCGAGAACGAACTGGCGGATGCCCATCAGCGAGGCGATGGTGGCGTGGCGGCGCGTCTGTTCCAGGATGCCGGCGCGGGCATCGACCAGCAGCACGGCAAGGTCCGCCGTCGAAGCGCCGGTCGCCATGTTGCGGGTATATTGCTCATGGCCGGGCGTATCGGCGACGATGAAGGAGCGGCGGTCCGTCGAGAAATAGCGATAGGCGACGTCGATGGTGATGCCCTGCTCGCGCTCGGCCTGCAGGCCGTCGAGCAGCAGCGCGAAATCGGGCAGGCCGAGATCGTTCTGCTTGCCGCTGTCGCGGTGGAGCGTGGCGGCCTGGTCTTCCTTGACGGCCTTGGTATCCCAGAGCAGGCGGCCGATCAGCGTCGACTTGCCGTCGTCGACCGAGCCGCAGGTGATGAGGCGAAGCGGGCGGGAATCGCGGATCGCGCGGGCCTGACCAAGGGCGGATTCTTCGAGCGGAAGAACCTCGGCGGTTGCAGTGGCGGAAACGGTCATCTCAGAAATACCCTTCGCGTTTCTTCTTTTCCATGGAGCCGGACTGGTCGCGGTCGATCGCGCGGCCCTGGCGTTCGGAGACGGTGGCGGTCTCCAGCTCGGCGATGATGTCGTCGAGCGTTTCGGCATTGGAGCGGATGGCGCCGGTCAGCGGGAAGCAGCCGAGCGTGCGGAAGCGGATGACGCCTTCCTGCTTCACCTCGCCGGGAAGCAGTTCCAGGCGCGGATCCTCGGCCATGATCATCATGCCGTCGCGCTCCACATAGGGGCGCTTCTTCGCGAAGTAGAGCGGCACGATCGGGATATCCTCGGCCTGGATGTAGCGCCAGATGTCGACCTCGGTCCAGTTGGAGAGCGGGAAAGCGCGCACGCTCTCGCCCTGGCGGATCATGCCGTTATAGACGTTCCACAGTTCCGGGCGCTGGTTGCGCGGGTCCCAGCGATGATCCGGCGTGCGGAAGGAGTAGATGCGCTCCTTGGCGCGCGAGGCCTCCTCGTCGCGCCGCGCGCCGCCGAAGGCCGCGTCATACTTGCCGGCGTCGAGCGCTTGGCGCAGCGATTCCGTCTTCATGATGTCGGTGTAGAGCGCCGAGCCGTGCGAGAACGGCGTGACATTCTCCGCCGCGCCGCGCGGGTTGACGTGCTCGATGAGGTCGAGATCGTATTCCTTGACGATATTGTCGCGGAATTCGATCATCTCGGCGAATTTCCAGCCCGTGTTGACATGCAGCAGCGGGAAGGGGACGCGGCCCGGATAGAAGGCTTTTCGCGCGAGATGCAGCAGGACGGAACTATCCTTGCCGATCGAATAGAGCATGACGGGACGCTCGAATTCGGCGGCGACTTCGCGGAAGATGTGGATCGCTTCGTTTTCCAGCGCCTTCAGATGCGGGTCGAGCGGCGGCTTCGACGTGGCGTTCGGCTTGGCTTCCGCCTCGTTACGGATATCGGACATTAAACTCTTCACTCCGGATAGGGATGCCTTGGGAGGGCTGTTCGGGTCAGGCCGCGCTGGGGGCCGGGATGGTGGAGGCGGCGGCCTCGGTGACGTGCAGGCCGCATTCGCGCTTCTCGTCGTTCTCCCACCACCAGCGGCCGGCGCGCTCGGGCTCGCCCGGCTTGATGGCGCGCGTACACGGCTCGCAGCCGATGGAGGGGTAGCCGCGACCGTGCATCGGGTTCACCGGCACGGCATTGTCGGCCACATAGGCCTTGATGCGGTCGATGTCCCAGTCGGCCAGCGGATTGATCTTGATGAGGTTGCGCTCGGCGTCATGTTCGGCAAAGGGCGTATCCGCCCGGTTGCCGGACTGGCCGCGGCGAAGGCCGGTGATCCAGAAGGATGCCCCTTCGAGCGCGCGCGCAAGCGGCTTCAGCTTGCGCACGCTGCAACAGGCATGCCGCGCCTCGATGCTCTCGTAGAAGCCGTTGAGGCCGTACTGCGCCGCATAGGCGTCGATATCGTCCTGCACGGGCACGTAGCGGGCGATGGTGATGCCGTACTGTCCCTCGGTCTCGTCGATGAGATCGACGGTCTCCTTGAAGAGCCGGCCCGTCTCCAGCGTCACGACGTCGATGGCAAGCCGTTCGGTGCCGATGGCGGCGGTGATCACCTGATCCTCGATGCCGAGGCTGGTGGTGAAGACGGCACGCCCGCCAAGTTCGGCCACGAGCGCCAGGCGCCCGGCAAGGTCGAGACCGGCGAGTTTGTCGTTCAGGGTTTCCGCGATCCCGTTTCCGGTAAGAGCAGTCATTCCGTTTCCAAGCCTTTGCGAGAATTTGCCGGATTATCGCAGGCTTGGGGGAGGGCAGACAGCAAAACGGATTTCCAAAGCGTGAGGACGAAGAGCAAATATCTCTCCATCTCAGCCCCAAGGCAGAAATCCTGCCGCCGGGGAAAGCTTTGATATTATTCTATAAATTTAGTAGATAATAGGGTGGTTGTAGATAGGCGCTCAGGCGGCCGCCTCCATGTCGAACTCGAAGTGAATCCGGTCGTAGGGGAAGGAGAAGCCGTTTTCGGTCTTGTCGATCACACCGCTCTTCGCCAGCATGTCGAGATCCCCGTGGACGTTCTTGATGTCGCGGTTCACCAGCTTCGCCACTTCGCGCACGGTGAGCGAACCCCGGCCGGCCATCGCCATGACGATCTCCGTCCGCTTGG
Organism: Shinella sp. 1A1; assembly: GCF_055379515.1. Classification (NCBI taxonomy): domain Bacteria; kingdom Pseudomonadati; phylum Pseudomonadota; class Alphaproteobacteria; order Hyphomicrobiales; family Rhizobiaceae; genus Shinella; species Shinella sp. 1A1. The sequence goes on along the minus strand of NZ_AP039672.1, from coordinate 835,317 downwards.
GCGCCAGCGTCCGGTGCATTGCTTCCCACGAGTCGAACGACAGGACGGATCGAGCCTCGACGACTTCGCCAGCCTCTGCCCGCTTCGAGGCATCGACCGCGGAGGCGATCACGTCCTTCATGCTTTCAATCTTCACGGTCAGCGTTTCCATCGATCCATCCTTTCATGTCCGCATCAAAGTCCAGCAGCAGTTTCTCGATAGACTGAAAGGCATACGGCTGCTCCTCGGCGCCGATATGCTTGTGGTCCCCTTTGCCGGCTTCGTTGTCGTAGCGCATCACGCAGATGCCATCGGCCACGAAAGCCAGACGATACTTGAAGGGGTGAGGGCTGCCGCGCAGTGGCTCGGGCACCCGCCATATCACGAGGTCGGCGAACATGGCCTCGCCGATATGTCGCCTTGTCTTGAGGATCAGCCTCGCCTGCATGTTGGTGTTTATACCATCAAGCGATCTTGTTGGCAATTGCACCAACGGATGGTGGAGGAATGTCGAGGTGAGGCAGCACCGGGAACACTGAAGTGATCCCGGTGCTTTGATGGCAATAGGACTACCGATCACTCACCGCCGCCCGCGGGTTCACCCATGGCTCCTGGTTGGAGCGCGCCAGCGGCTGCTTGCCGAGAATGTGGTCGGCCGCTTTCTCCCCAGTCATGATCGACGGCGCGTTGAGGTTGCCGTAGGTCACATGCGGGAAGATGGAGCTATCCGCCACGCGCAGCCCGTCGACGCCGATCACGCGGGTCTGCGGGTCGACCACCGCCATCGGATCGTCCGCCGCGCCCATGCGGCAGGTGCCGCAGGGATGGTAGGCGCTTTCCAGATGCTCGCGCAGGAAGACGTCGATCTCCTCGTCCGTCTGCACCTTGTCGCCGGGCTGGATTTCCGGGCCGCGGAACTCGTCGAAGGCCTTCTGGCCGAAGATTTCACGGGTGAGGCGCACGCAATGGCGGAACTTGATCCAGTCCTCCTCGTGGCTCATGTAGTTGAAGCGGATCACCGGATCGGCCATCGGGTCGGCCGAGCGCAGGGTCACGTTGCCGCGCGACTTCGACAGGTTGTAGCCGACATGCGCCTGGAAGCCGTGGCTCTTGGCCGCCGCCTTGCCGTCATAGGAAATGGCGACGGGCAGGAAGTGGTACTGGATATCCGGCTGCTTCAGCCCCGGCGCTGAGCGCAGGAACGCGCAGGCCTCGAACTGGTTGGAGGCCCCGAGGCCGCCCTTGGAAAGCAACCATTGTGCGCCCGCCACGCCCTGCCAGAACCACGGCAGCCAGGAATAGAGCGAGACCGGCTTGGTGGAGACCTGCTGGAAATAGAACTCCATATGGTCCTGCAGGTTTGCGCCGACGCCCGGCCGGTCCACCTTCACCTCGATGCCCATGTCCTTCAGATGCTGCGCCGGGCCGATGCCCGAGAGCATCAGGAGCTTCGGCGAGTTGAAGGAGGAAGCCGAGACGACGACTTCCCGGTTCGCCTTCACCACTTCGATCTTGCCGTTGCGCTCGATCTCGACGCCGACCGCCCGGCCATTTTCGATGACGATTTTCCGGGCGAAGCAGCGCACGAGGGAAACGTTCTGCCGCTTCATCGCCGGGCGCAGATAGGCGTTCGCCGCTGACCAGCGCCGGCCGTTGTAGATCGTCTGCTCCATCAGGCCGAAACCTTCCTGCTTGGAGCCGTTGTAGTCTTCTGTCGTCTCGAAGCCGGCGTCCCGGCCGGCCTGGATGAAGGCGTGGAAGAGCGGGTTCGTCACCGGCCCGCGCCGGACATGCAGCGGCCCGTTGGTGCCGCGCCAGCCCGCCTCGCCGCCGAGCGAGGTCTCCAGCCGCTTGTAATAGGGCAGCACGTCCGCATAGGCCCAGCCCTGCGCGCCGAGCTCTTCCCAGCGGTTGAAATCCTCCGCATGGCCGCGCACATAGACGAGACCATTGATCGAGGACGAGCCGCCGAGCACCTTTCCGCGCGGCGCTGTAATGCGCCGGTTGTTGAGGTGCGGTTCCGGCTCGGAGAGATAGCCCCAGTTATAGCGCTTCATGCTCATCGGCCAGGCAAGCGCGGCCGGCATCTGGATGAACGGCCCGATATCCGAGCCACCATATTCCAGCACCATGACCGTATGCTTGCCGTCCTCCGAAAGCCGGTAGGCGAGCGCCGAGCCGGCCGAGCCGGAGCCGATAATGATGTAGTCTGCGTTTTGCATGGCGGTGTTCTCTTTCGTGTGACGCTTGGCCCCTCATCCGCCTGCCGGCACCTTCTCCCCGTAAACGGGGCGAAGGGGGATGTGGCATGCGCTCGATCCGGTCCTCACCGCCTCCGATTTGAAAGAAAAAGGAAGCGATTGTCGTCCTTCTCCCCGTTTACGGGGAGAAGGTGCCGGCAGGCGGATGAGGGGCATTCACCATCAAATCAATACGGCGCCTCGACCTTGCCCATCGACACATAGACCGTCTTCAGCTCGCTGTAGTGTTCCAGCGCGGCGAGGGAATTCTCGCGTCCGAAGCCCGACTGCTTGGAGCCGCCGAAGGGGATTTCCACGGGGGCGAGGTTGTAGGTGTTGATCCAGAGCGTGCCGGCTTCCAGCTGGTCGACGACCCGGTGCGCGCGGGTGATGTCGGTGGTGAAGACGCCGCCGGAAAGGCCGAATTCCGTGGCGTTGCCGCGTTCGATGACCTCTTCCTCATTGTCGAAGTCGAGCACGCACATGACCGGGCCGAAGATCTCTTCTCGCGCGATGGTCATGCCATCGGTGACATCGGCGAAGACAGTCGGCTGGATGTAGTAGCCTTCACCCGAAACGGCGTTGGGAATGCCCCCGCCGGTGAGCAGTGTCGCGCCCTCGGCCTTGCCCTTTTCGATATAGTCGAGAACCTTGTCGCGCTGCGCCTTCGAGACCATCGGCCCAAGCTGCGTCGCCTCGTCCATCGGATCGCCGATCAGGATTTTCTCCGTGCGTTCCTTCAGGCGGGCGAGGAACTTCTGCTTGATGCCCTTCTGCACGAAGACGCGCGTGCCGTTCGAGCAGACCTGCCCGGTCGAATAGAAGTTGCCGAGCATCGCCCCGCCGATGGCGCTTTCGAGGTCGGCGTCATCGAAGACGATGAGCGGCGACTTGCCGCCGAGTTCCATCGTCACATGCTTGAGGTCGGAAGCGGCGGCGCCCGCCACCTTCTTGCCCGTCGGCACGGAGCCGGTCAGCGAGACCTTGGCGACATCGGGGTGGTTGACGAGCAGCGGCCCCGTCGAGCGATCCCCCTGGATGACATTGTAGAGACCCTTCGGCAGGCCGGCCTCGACGAGGATTTCCGCGATCTTCAGCGCGCCGAGCGGCGTGTTCTCCGAGGGCTTGAAGACCATGGCATTGCCGCAGACGAGCGCCGGCGCGCCCTTCCAGCAGGCGATCTGCTGCGGATAGTTCCATGCGCCGATGCCGACGCAGACGCCGAGCGGCACGCGCTTGGTGAAGGCGAAGTCCTGCCCGAGCGGGATATAGTCGCCATTGAGACCCGCCGCTGCGATACCGCCGAAGAACTCGAAGGCGTCCGCGCCTGATGTCGGGTCGGCGATGATGGTCTCCTGGATCGGCTTGCCGGTATCGAGCGTTTCCAATTCGGAAAGCTCGCGGTTGCGCTCGCGCATGATCTCGGCCGCGCGCTTGAGGATGCGGCCGCGCGCGGTGGGGCTCATGCCCGCCCATTCCTTCTGCGCGCGCTTGGCCGAGGCAATGGCCTTTTCCACGATGGCCGGCGTTGCCGCGTGCAGGCGCGCGATCACCTCGCCGGTGGCGGGATAGACGCTCTCGAAGGGCGTGCCGGCAACGTCTTCCACATACTCGCCGTCGATGAAATGCGAGGCTTTCGGTTGGGCTTTCATGTCATTCTCCTCGCGGATAGCGTTTGGATTCCTCGAGATTGTCGAGGTTCATGTGGTTGCGCATGTAGCGTTCGGATGCCTTCTGCAGCGGCTGGTGATCCCATGGATAATAGGCGCCGTTGCGCAGCGCCTCGTAGACCACCCAGCGCCGCGCCTGGCTCTCGCGCACGGCAGAATCGAAGGCCGCCATGTCCCAGCGCGCTTCGCGCATCTGGCGGAAGGCGTCCAACGTCGCCCGGATCACCGGATTGTCGGAGGTCGCAAGATTGGTCAGCTCGTGCGGATCGGCTTCGAGGTCGTAAAGCTGTTCCGGGTCGAGTTCGCAGTGGATGTATTTCCACTTGCCCTCGCGGATACCGACGAGCGGTGCATAGGAAGCCTCCGCCGCATATTCCATCAGCACCGGCGTCGTGCGCTCCGCGCCGTTGATCACGGGAAGCAGGCTTTCCCCGTCCGTCCAGGGCATCACCTCGTCCATGGAGATGCCGGCGAGGTCGCACAGCGTCGGCGTCACGTCGAGATTGGAGGTGGGGGCAAGGTGCAGGCCGGGCGTCACGCCGGGACCTGATATCATGAGCGGCACGCGGGCCGAACCCTCGAAGAAGTTCATCTTGAACCACAGGCCGCGCTCGCCGAGCATGTCGCCATGGTCGGAGCAGAACAGGATCAGCGTCTCGTCCAGCATGCGCGTGCGCGTCAGCGTGTCGACAAGCTCGCCGACCTTCTCGTCGAGATAGGAGATATTGGCGAAATAGGCCTGCCGCGAGCGGCGCACGTCCTCGCCGCTGATCGCGAATTTGGCGTAGTCGCAGGAATGCAGGATGCGGGCGGAATGCGGGTCCGGTTCCTCCAGCATGTCCACCGCAGGCATCAGGTGCGCGCAGTCCTCGTAGAGGTCCCAGAACTTCCGCCGCGCCACATAGGGGTCGTGCGGATGGGTGAAGGAGACGGTGAGGCACCAGGGCCGGCGGTACTGGTCGTCGTTCTCGCGAGAGAGCTGGTAGAGCTTCTGGTTCGCGAGGAAGGCGACTTCGTCGTCATATTCCATCTGGTTGGTGATCTCGGCGACGCCTGCGCCCGTCACCGAACCCATATTGTGATACCACCAGTCGATGCGCTCGCCCGGCTTGCGGTAATCAGGCGTCCAGCCGAAATCGGCCGGGTAGATGTCCGTCGTCAGCCGCTCCTCGAAGCCGTGAAGCTGGTCCGGCCCGACGAAATGCATTTTCCCCGACAGCGCCGTGTAGTAGCCGGCGCGGCGCAGGTGATGCGCGAAGGTGGGGATGGAGGAGATATACTCCGCCGCATTGTCGTAGACCTGCGTGCGGCTCGGCAGCTGGCCGGCCATGAAGGAGGCGCGGGCAGGGGCGCAGAGCGGTGAGGAGGTGTAGTTGTTGCGGAACCGCGCCGAGCGCGCGGCGAGCGCCTTCATGTGCGGCGCATGCAGCCAGTCCGCCGGCCCGTCCGGGAAGAAGGTCCCGTTGAGCTGGTCGACCATGACGATCAGGATGTTCGGCTTGCTGGCGGTCACGGGCTGGTCCTTAAATGAATGAGCAATATCCGGAATCTCTAGCGCGCCTGTGTGACGGATGGTCGTCGGCCAGCGCCGGTGGAAGCGGGGTCTGCGACAGCGGCAAGCTGGGCATTGAGATAGCCCTCCGTCAGCGCGATGGAGGACTCGATGCTGACTGGCGCCGATTTCAGCCCCTGCCGCAGGTAGAGCCCGTCGATCATCGCCGCCGCCCCGTCCGCGATCTCGCCGGCGCGCCCGTCCGGGCAAAGCTGCCGGAGGCTGGCAAGCAGGTTGGAATTCAGCCGCCGCGCATAAACGACGAGCAGCCGCCGGACCGCTTCCGAACGCTGCGCCTCCGAATAGAAGGCAAGCCACGCGGCCACCGTCTCCGGCGCGAACTGGTGCGCCTGGAAGTTGACGCGGATGACTGCCGAAAGCCGCTCGCGCGGCGTCGAGGCCTCCCGCAAGGCCGAAACCGTATCCGCCCGCAACGTGCGCAGGAGGCTGCGGATCGTCTCGATGACGAGCTGTTCCTTGGAGCCGAAATAGTGATGTGCAAGGGCAGGCGAAACGCCGGCATGGCGGGCGATTTCAGACATGGTCACGGTCAGCGAGCCATGGTCCCCGACCGCCCGCAGCGTCGCGTCCACCAGCGCCTTGCGCCGCACCGGCTCCATCCCAACCTTCGGCATGTCGTCCCCCTGATTTATATCAAGGATATTTTTAATTGAGTGATCAATCAATAAAAATCTAACGCCGCGAAGGCGTCGCAATCGCCTGTCGCAAAAGCAATTCGTTCTGTGCTAGGCTGACTTTGTTTTCATTCATTTTTCGAGGTGCATCATGGTCCTCTCCCCCGGAATGAACCCTCTCTCCGAAGTGCGTGCGAAATGGGGCTGGTTCGTCGCTCTCGGCGTCGTCCTGCTCGTCTTTGGCGGCATTGCCGCCGCCAATCTGTTCATGGCGACGGTCGCCTCGGTCTATTATGTCGGCATGCTGATGATCGTCGGCGGTGCGGTGCATCTCGCTCATGCCTTTCAGGTCAAGGCCTGGCGGGAGACGATCTCCTGGGCGCTGAGCGCGCTCCTCTACCTCGCGGCCGGCGTGCTGGCCTTCGTCAATCCGGTGTTGACCTCGGCCGTGCTGACCCTTCTGATGGCGGCCGCGCTCCTGGTTGCCGGCGTCTTCCGCATCTTCGCGGCCTGGCGCGTGCGGCCGGAAAGCGGCTGGGGCTGGCTGATGGCGGGCGGCGTGGTCACCACGCTCGCCGGCATCGTCTTCATCCTCGGCTGGCCGGTCAACAGCCTCTGGCTGCTCGGCCTCTTCCTCGCCTTCGACCTTGCCATGCAGGGCTGGGCGCTCATCGCCTTCGGCCTCGCGCTGCGCAAGTAGGCATCCCGCCCTTCAGCTGGCGGAGCGGTTTGACAGCCGCCCCGCCAGCGCCTAGAAATTTCGTGTGGGATGGGGATGGAGCTCCCCGACAACTGCCGTTCACCGGCTGATAGCTCCTGCCAGACCGGCCAGCGATGGCCGTCGACGGCGGGAGCGTTTCTGGCGACCGCCCGAGGGCGGTTTTTTGTTGTCCGCAAACCGAACGCAGACTTTGAGGCAACGGGCATGAACTATCTGATCGTCTTTCTCGGCGCGGGCATCGGCGGGGCCGGGCGGCATGGGGTGAACGTGCTTGCGGCGCGACTGGTCGGGACGGCCTTTCCGGCAGGCACGCTGGTCATCAATGTGCTGGGCTGCCTGCTGATGGGGCTGATCGCCGGCTTCTTCGCCTTTCGCGGCCACCTGCCGCAGGAGGCGCGGCTGTTCCTGACGACGGGTGTCCTCGGCGGCTTCACCACCTTTTCCGCCTTTTCGCTGGATGCGGCGCTGCTCTGGGAGCGCGGCGAGGCGGGGCTGGCGGCGATTTATGTCGGGGCTTCCGTAATTTTTTCGCTCATCGCCGTGGCGGCCGGACTTGCACTGGCGCGCGCGATGCTCGCAGGAGGTGCAGTGTGAGAGGGCTTCTGACGTCCTGGCAGGTCTGGGCGCTCGGCTCCGCCGTCTTCGCGGCGCTCACCGCCATCTTCGCCAAGATCGGCATCGCCGAGGTCAATTCCGACTTCGCGACCTTCATCCGCACGGTCGTCATCCTCCTTGCCATCACGCTCATGCTGACGCTCGCCGGCAACTGGCAGGCGCCCGGCTCGGTGCCGATGAAGAGCTGGATTTTCCTCATTCTCTCGGGTTTGGCGACCGGCGCATCGTGGCTCTGCTATTTCCGGGCGCTGCAAATCGGCAAGGCTGCGCAGGTCGCGCCGGTCGACAAGCTGAGCGTCGTGCTCGTCGCCGTCTTCGCCGTTCTCTTCCTCGGCGAGCAGCTTTCGACCGCCCACTGGATCGCGGTCGTGATGATCGGCGGCGGGGCCTTGCTGCTGGCGCTTCCAATATGAGCGTGTTCTTTTTCAACTCCTTGTAGTTATTGAACTTTCATGAAATTGTCATACTGAGGAAACGGATTCTTCAGGGATACGGGCGGAGACTTCGCGGCATCGTTCACGCCCCGGAGCCACGCATGTCCGCCGCCGAATTGCTAGCCCTTCGACGCTTCGGCGATGGCGAGATCGTCACGCTCGCCAAGCTGGTGATCGAGACTGCATTCCAGCCCATCGTGGAAACGGCCACCGGTGCGGTCTTCGGCTACGAGTCGCTGATGCGCGGCTTCGACCGCCTCGGCTTCCGCTCCCCGCTCGACCTGATCGACCGGGCGTATGAGGCGGGCCAGCTCATGGCGCTCGAGCACATGGTCAACAGCCGCGCCATTGCCGCCTTCGCCGCCCTGCCGGATTTCCGCTCGCGCACGCTCTTCATCAATCTCGATTCCCGCCTCGTGCCTGAGGGCGCCGATCTCGTCGAGCGCCTCGTCGGGCACCTCAACCGCGCCGGCATTCCGGCCTCCTCGATCTGCTTCGAGATTTCCGAGCGTTTCGACAACGATACGCTGCCCGATTTCGCCATCCTCGTGCGCAAGCTGCGCCTTGCCGGCTTCAAGCTGGCCATCGATGATTTCGGCGTCGGCCATAACGGCCTGAAACTGCTCTGCGATCACCCGGTCGACTATCTCAAGATCGACCGCCATTTCATCTCCGGCATGGAGGCGGATGCGCGCAAGCGCCATCTGGTGCGCAACACCGTCAACGCCGCCCATGTTCTCGGCATCCGCGTCATCGCGGAGGGCGTGGAGACCGAGGCGGAGTTCGTCGCCTGCCGCGAGGCGGGCTGCGATCTCGTTCAGGGTTGGTTCGTCTCGCGTCCGGTCACGGATTTCTCGGCGCTGAGCCCCGTCTATGCGCAGGTTACCCGCGCCGGCGGCACGCGCCGCAATTCCCGCACGCTCGACAGCATCCTCATCCGCCGTGAGATCGAGCATGTCGCGGTGCTGCGCGAGAACGAGAGCCTGGAATCGGTCTTCGAGTTCTTCCGCCGCGACCCCAAGCGCACCTTCTTCCCGGTGCTGAACGCCAATGACGAGCCGCGTGGCATCCTGCACGAATATCACGTCAAGGAACTGAGCTATCACCCGTTCGGCCGCGATCTCCTGAAGAACAGGCTCTACCAGAAGAGCCTGTCGCACTTCGTCACCGCCGCGCCCATCGCCGATCTCGATACGCCAGCCGAGCAGCTGCTCGACGTCTTCACGGGCATGGGCGGCAACGAATGCGTGATCCTGACGGAGAACATGCGCTATGCCGGCATCCTTTCGGCCTCGTCGCTCCTGAAGATCATCAACGAGAAGCGGCTGAAGACGGCGGAAGACCAGAATCCGTTGACCGGCCTTCCCGGCAACCGCTCGATCCGCGACTATCTGCAGGACAAGGCGCTCGACGGCGACCAGCTCCGGTGCCTGTGCTATTTCGACTTCGACAATTTCAAGCCGTTCAACGATCACTACGGCTTCCACAAGGGTGACCTTGCGATCTCGCTCTTCGCCTCGCTGCTGCGCCGCGAATTCGTCGGCGAGGATGTCTTCGTCGGCCATGTCGGCGGCGACGATTTCTTCGCCGGCATCTGCGGCCGGCCGGTCGAGGCTGTGCGGGAAACGTTGGAGCGGTTGCTTGCCGATTTCGCCCGCGAGGTGCGCTCGCTCTATTCGCCGGAGGATCGGCTCATCGGTGAGATCCGCGGCCACGACCGGGCGGGCAATGCCACAAGCTTTCCATTGATGCGCTGCTCGGCCGTAGTGCTCGTCGTGCCGCTCGGCGACATGATCGGCGAGGCGGCGCAGATCAGCAGCCGCATCGCCGCGCTCAAGGCCGCCGCCAAGGGCAGCGATGCCGGCCTCATCCTCTCCTCCACGCTGGAGTGACGATTCAACTTTCCTCCGGAACCGATTCAAAAGAAACACGCTTTGGGCTAGAACCGTCGAATTGAAGTTCTACGTGAAGCGCGGGAAGGAAAGCCATGTCAGTTCCATCGACCATGTCCTATGTCGGGCTCAGCGAGCATGGCGGCCCTGACAATCTGGCGGTGACGGAGGGCAGGACCCCTGAGCCGCGCGCCGGTGAAATCCTCGTGCGCGTCGAGGCGGCTGGCATCAACCGGCCGGACGTCCTCCAGCGCAAGGGCGAATATCCGCCGCCGCCCGATGCCAGCCCCATCCTCGGCCTCGAGATTGCCGGTGAGGTGGTCGCGCTCGGCGAGGGCGTCACCGGCCATGCGCTCGGCGACAGGGTCTGCGCGCTCGCCAATGGCGGCGGCTATGCGCAATATTGCGCGGTGCCGGCTTCACAGGCGCTGCCCTTCCCGAAGGGGTTCGACGCCGTGAAGGCGGCGGCGCTGCCCGAGACTTTCTTCACCGTCTGGGCGAACCTCTTCATGATGGCGGAGCTGAAGGCCGGCGAAAGCGTGCTCATCCACGGCGGCTCCAGCGGCATTGGCACGACGGCGATCCAGCTTGCTGCCGCCCTCGGCGCGCGCGTCTTCGCGACGGCGGGCTCTGAGGAGAAGTGCAAGGCCTGCCTCGACCTCGGCGCGAGCCGCGCCATCAACTACCGCAGCGAGGACTTCGCCGCCGTCATCGCTGAGGAGACGGGCAAGGCCGGCGTCGATGTCGTCCTCGACATGATCGGCGCGGCCTATTTCGAGCGGAATCTGAAGTCGCTCGGCCGCGACGGGCGCCTGTCGATCATCGCCTTCCTCGGCGGGGCGGTGGTGGAGCGGGTGAACCTCGCCCCCATCATGCTCAAGCGCCTGCGGGTGATGGGCTCGGCCATGCGCCCGCGCACGGCGGCGGAAAAGCGGGCGATCCGCGACGAACTGCTGGAAAAGGTCTGGCCGCTGCTGGAGGAGGGGCGCGTTGCCCCGGTCATCCATGCCGTCATGCCCTATGGCGAGGCCGCCGCCGCCCATCGCATGATGGAAGAGGGCGACCATATCGGCAAGATCGTGCTGACCTTCGGCTGAGCCGGATCAGCCGCCCTCATGCGGCAGGCGGAGGGCGAAGAGGATCGCGACGGCTGCGGGAAGCGCCAGCAGCCCGTAGAGCCAGTGCGCCGCCGTCAGCGCGCCCGCAACGCCGCCCGGATGAAGCAGACCCGTCGAATTGACGATGATGCCGGCAAGGGCCGCGCCGAAGGCGGCGCCCAGCGCCTGCATGGTGGTGATCGCCGCCGAGGCCTTGTCCGTCTCGCCGGCCGGCGCAAGATGCAGGACGTGGGTCACGAGATGCGCCCAGCCCATGCCGATGCCGAAACCCATGAGGAAGATGAAGAGGGTGGCGGTCGCCAGCACCAGGAACTCGCTTTCGGGATTGTGCCGGGCGAGCGCGAAGATCAGCATGGCCGTCGCCAACGCCTCCACCGCCGCGCCCGCGACGATCACCCGGTTGGCGCTCCGGCCCTTGAGCCGCGCGGTGGTGAAGGCCGCCGTCGTCCAGCCGAGCGCCAGGAGCGCTACGAGATAGCCCGAGACGATGGGCGTGACGCCGTGCAGCACCTGCAGGAAATAGGGAATGTAGATATCCGAGCAGATCGTCACCAGCAGCATCAGCATGATGAGGTAGACGCGGGCGAGCGGCGAGGCGAGGCGGATCGTGCCGGCGGGCAGCAGCCGCGCCTCCGCCCGCCGCTCGATGGCGACGGTGGCGACGACGCCGGCAACCGCGGCGACCGCGAGGAGGGCGCGCAGCGCTTCGCCGGTCACTGAGCTTGCGAGCGAAAGCACGAGCACGGCCGCCACCAGCAGGAGGATCTGCGCGAAGGGCGTTTTCGTCGTCACCCGCTCGCCTTCGCCAGACGGCAGCAGCTTCGGCGCGGCGAGCGCCATCACGATCGACAGCGGCACGAGCAGCGCGAAGGCCTCGCGCCAGGCGCTGCCGGCGGCAAAGATGCCGCCGATGGTGGGACCGAGGAAGGTCGCGATGCCCCAGACGGCGGCATAGAGCGTCGAGGCGCTGCTCCACAGCGGCTCGGGATAGACGAAGCGGATGAAGGCATAGCCGAGCGCGACGAGGAAGCCCGCGCCGAGCCCCTGGACGGCGCGCCCGACGAGCACCGTCTCCATGGTCGGCGCGATGGCGCAGACGAGGCTGCCGATGCCGAACAGCACTGCGCCTGCGACATAGCAGCGGTTCAGCGTCACGCGTTCCGGCCGGACGGCGACGAAGGTGGAGCCGAGCACCGACGCCGCGACATAGATCGTCGTCGCCCAGGCGAAGAGCGAAAGGCCGCCGATGTCGCGCACGATGGAGGGCATCAGCGTCGCGGTGATGTAGGTTTCCACCGCATGCAGCATGATGCCGCCGCCGAGCATCAATGTCCCGAACAGGCTGGCGCGGCGGAAGAGGCTGGAAAGCCGCGGCGCGGCTTCCTTCGGGGTGACGACGCTATCGGACATGGAATGCGGCCTTGCGATGCAAAAAGAGGTTGAGGCAGAGGTGGCACGGCCCAAACTGTAGTTCAAGCCGTGACTTTTCACTGAAACGGGGTGGCGAAAGGCGCTCTTACGGGTTCCATTCACCGGCGATCTGTCGCGTCGCGACATTGAAGCGGTTCCACACATTGATCGCGGCGATCTCCACGACGAGGGCGGCGAGGGCCTTTTCGTCATAGTGGCGGGCGGCCTCGTTCCAGATCGCGTCCGGAACCGGCTCCTCGCGATCGGCGATGCGCGTCAGCGCCTCGGTCAGCGCCAGCGCGGCGCGTTCCGCATCCGTATAGAACGGAGCTTCGCGCCAGGCGGCGACGGAAAGGATGCGCCGGTCCGTCTCGCCGGCCTTCTTCATCATGCGCGGGTGAAGATCGACGCAGAAGCCGCAGCCGTTGATCTGGCTGGCGCGCAGATGGACGAGATGGGCGGTCTTTTCCGGCAGGCCGGATGTCTGTGCGGCACCCTGCAGCGCCTGCATGGCGGTCATGACATCGGGGAGAACGGTAACGATGTTGTTCATACGGGATTGCATTTTGTTGCTCCTTGCAATGATTTTCGCGTCGACGGTTGCGAGCCCTGTCACACCGGTGCGGCTTCGTTCGTCATGGCCATGACGCCGCTGGACGAAGGAGTGTGACCGATGAGCGAGAAAAAATTCTGGGCCGAGCGTTTCGAGGCCGAACGGGGGCGTCTCGGCGCCGTCGCCTACCGCATGCTGGGCTCGCGCGCGGAGGCCGAGGATGCGGTGCAGGAGGCCTGGCTGCGCCTGCAGCGCGCGGGCGAGGGCATCGATAATCCGTCCGGCTGGCTGACCACGGTCGTCGGCCGCATCTGCCTCGACATGCTGCGCGCCCGCGGCAGGCGCCGCGAAGATCCGATCGATGGCGACGAGGGAGAGATGCAGCATGCCGATCCGGCCGCGAGCGCCGATGAGCAGGCGGCGCTGGCCGATAGCGTCGGCCTTGCCCTTCTCGTTGTGCTGGAGCGCCTGACACCTGCCGAGCGCCTCGCCTTCGTGCTGCACGACATGTTCGATGTGCCCTTCGAGGAGATCGGCCGCATCGTGGATCGTTCGCCCGTCGCCACCCGCCAGCTCGCAAGCCGCGCCCGTCGCCGCGTGCAGGGCCTGCCGGAAACGCCGTCGGCCGATTACGAGCGCCGCAAGGGCGTCGTCGCCGCCTTCCTCGCCGCCTCGCGCGACGGCGATTTCTCGGGCCTGCTCGCGGTGCTCGACCCGGAAGTCGTCTTCCATGCGGATGCCGATGCGGTGCGGCTCGGTTCGCTGGCCGAGATCACCGGCGCGCAGGCCGTCGCCACCACCTTCAAGGGCAAGGCGACCGCCGCGAGGCTCGCGCTCATCGACGGCGCTCTCGGCCTTGCCGTCATTCTCGGTGGCCAGCTCAAGGTGGTCGTGCTCATGGAAGTGGAGGGCGACCGGATCGTCGAGATCGAATCGATCGCGGACCCGGCGCGGATCGCCGCCATGGAGGTGGCGTATCTTTGATGCCGCAAGCCGGCGGCGTCAGGCCGCCGGCTCGAACCGGAGGATTCCGGCGACCCGCGGGCCGGCGCCGGAATCCGAAGGATGGGAAACGCCGTCCATCACCTCCACAGCCGCGAAGTCGAAAGGGCTGATGCCTTCGATGCAGGCGACGTTGATGCCGAACTGGTTCGGGTTGGAGCGGCGCTGGTGGTGGGTGTAGATGCCGCAGGTCCTGCAGAAGTAGTGTTTCGCCGTTCCGGTGTTGAACTGGTAGAGCGTCAGGTTGTCTTCGCCCTGCTCGAATTCGATATCCGCGAGCGCTGCGGAGGCGGCAATCGCGCCGCGCATGCGACAGTAGGAACAGGAGCAGCGGCGGACCGTGTTGAATTCGTCCGTCAGCCGCACGCGGAACCGGACGGTGCCGCAGTGACAGGCCGCCGTGTGCTGTTTTCTCTCGTCGCTCATGGCTGCCTTTCGCTCCTGCCTCAACCGTGTTGCGGCTTACAATCGGTTGATGACGCCGGCATGTCCAGCGCCCGCTAGATCCCGATCCGCCCGATCGCCGGTATCTTGATCGCCGGCCGCGCCAGATCGACACCGGCGACGAGGCCCATGATATGCAGCTCCAGCCCCGAGCGAACGCCGGCCGAGATGCCGAGGAGGCCGTAGAGCGTCGCATGCACGTCCCGGCCGTCGGCATCGATGGCGAAGAGCCTGCCTTCCGGCAGGTAATCGCGCCCCACGGCATCGGGCGGCAGGACGACGCCCAGTTCCGGCACGGAGCGCAGCACATGGGCGACGAAGGTGTTGGAGTTCGGTCCCGGCCAGATGCGGTAGGCGCCGGGCTTCGAATAGGGATAGGCGGTAATTGCCTTTTCGATCTTCGGGATCAGCCGGGCCGCTTCCTCGCCGCTGACGCTGACCACCACGCGTGGCGTGTTGGAGTACCAGTAGGCATCGGGCACATAGGCGTTCTTGCGCACCGGCGTGCCCCAGCCCACCTTGTCGTAGCGGTTGTAGGCCAGGGCGTTCGCTTCCTTGGTGACGATCCAGGCGTGGCTCGCCACCGCTCCCTTCATGCCGCCCGTCGCGGCGGAGAAGATGTGGATGGTCGCCTGCGGAGCGTCCCTCGGCTTCGGCAGGATGCCGGCGGAGGACCAGTCCGCCTCCCGCCAGTTCGCCGGCCGGTCCTTGATGTACCAGTAGCCCGCCGCGCCGAGCGCCGGCATGAGATAGATCACGAGAAAGAGGACAAGGACGTTCCTCAGCAATTTCATGGGCGGCTCCGAAACCGAGTGGGCAGGATCGTGAATTTCGGATAATACCGCAGCGGAAATCGGAAATTTGAGGGCACGATCATGGCAAACCCCGTCCTTGTCGAAGTCACGCGCGGCGATCTCGTCGAAAGCCGCCATCGCGGCATGGTCGTCGTCGTGGACGGCGATGGCAAGGTGGTGTTCTCGCAGGGCGATATCGATGCCGGCGTCTTCCCGCGCTCGTCCTGCAAGGCCATGCAGGCTTTGCCGCTGATCGAGAGCGGCGCGGCGGACGCCCATGTCTTCGGCAACAGGGAACTGGCGCTGGCCTGTTCCTCGCATAGCGGCGAGCCGGCGCATGTGCGCCTTGCCGGTACCATGCTCGCCGCCGCGGGCGTGGATGAAAGCGTGCTCGAATGCGGCTCGCACTGGTCCTTCGAGCAGCCGGTCCTCATCAATCAGGCGCGCCTTCTCGATCATCCGACGGCGCTGCACAACAATTGCTCCGGCAAGCATGCCGGCTTCGTCTGCGCCGCCTGCCACACCGGCAAGGACCTCGAAGGCTATGTCCGCTACGAGCATCCCGTGCAGGCCGAGATCCGCGGCGTCATGGAGAGCCTGACAGGCGCGGCGCTCGCGGTTGATAATTGCGGCACCGACGGCTGCTCGATCCCGACCTATGCCGTGCCGCTGAAGAGCCTCGCCCACGGCTTCGCGAAGATGGCGACCGGCGTCGGCCTCGCCCCTGTGCGCGCGAAGGCCTCGCGCCGCCTGATCGATGCCTGCATGGCCGAACCCTTCTACGTCGCCGGCACGCGCAGGGCCTGCACCCGCCTGATGGAGGCCGCGCCCGGGCGCATCTTCGCCAAGACCGGCGCCGAGGGCGTCTTCTGCGCCGCCATCCCGGAAAAGGGCATCGCCATCGCCCTCAAATGCGACGACGGCACGACGCGTGCCGCGGAGAGCATGGTCGCGGCCACGCTCGCCCGCTTCTTCACCGAAGAGCCGACCGTCCATACGGCGCTGATGGCCATGGCCAACCGCTCCATGTCCAACTGGAACGGCATCCACGTCGGCGACATCCGCGTGACGGACGCGTTCGCAGCCTGATCAGGCCTCGGTGATATCCAGCCCCAGCTCCCGGTAGGGCGCCAACGTCTCCGGCTCTATGCCGCTAGGCATGATGAGGCCGGTGGCGGCGGTGAGGGGCATGATCTTCCAGGGCGAGGCGCTGCCGATTTTCTCCCGCGTCAGCAATATCCAGGTCGCGGCGGCGTTTTCGGCGATGGCGCGCTTGGTAGCGGCTTCCTCCATGTCGCCGGTGGTGAGGCCGTGCGTGGGATGGGCGGCCGTGACGCCCATGAAGTAGAGATCCGCCTTCAATCCCCTGATCGCATCGAGCGCCATGGCGCCGGTCGTAACCATGGAATGCTTGTAGAGCCGGCCGCCGACGAGCACGACCTCGGCGGTCGGGTGGCGTTCCAGTTCGCAGGCGATCGTCGGGCTGTGCGTGACGACCGTGAAGGCGAAGGTGCGGGGCAGCGCCCGGGCGAGCGCCGCGGTCGTCGTGCCGCCGTCGAGGAAGATCACCTGTCCCGGCTCCACCATCGCCGCCGCCCGTGCCCCGAGGGCTGCCTTCTCGTCCGTCGCGACCGATTGGCGCGCAGCGAAATCCGGCAGCAGCGGGGAGAGCGGCAGCGCCCCGCCATGCACCCGTTTCAGCAGGCCTTCCGCCGCCATTTCCCGCAGGTCCCGCCGGATCGTGTCTTCCGAAAGACCCAGCTCAGCCGCCAGCGTTTTGGCGACGATCTCCCCATCCTGCATGAGGCGCCGGGTGATCAGGGCCTTTCTCTGGCTTGTCAGCATAATGCACGCTCCGTCTTGACTCTGCGCGAAAGTACACGAATTTTCGGAAAATATCCAGAATATTCCGGATATTTCGTGCATCCATTGTAAGGAGTCAAACGATGCTGATCCTGATTGCCGGTCCCTATCGCTCGGGCACCGGAGACGATCCCGTAAAGATGGCGGAGAACCTGAAGCGGCTTGAAGCGCCGTCCCATGCGCTGTTCAAGGCCGGCCATGTGCCGATGATCGGCGAATGGGTGGCGCTGCCCGTATGGAATGCCGCGGGCGGAAAGGCCGTGGGCGATGCCCTCTACGAGGAGATTTTCCATCCCGTGGCCCATCGCCTGCTGGCGCTGTGCGAGGGCGTGCTGCGCCTGCCGGGTGATTCCAAGGGGGCGGATAATGACGTGCGCATCGCCCGGGAACGGGGCATTCCGGTCTGGTATCGGCTGGAGGATGTGCCGGGCTGCGTGGCGGCCGCATAATTTTTTGCAAGTCCCTTGTCGGGATGAGGCGGCCCGTTACGTCCTTGTGGCATGACGGGTCGATCCGCCGCCGGCGGGCCCCGCATCCAACAAACTCTGGAGGACTTCCATGCGCATGATTTTCGTCAACCTGCCGGTCAAGGACCTGCCGGCAACCCGCCGCTTCTTCAACGCGCTGGGCTTCACCTTCAACGAGCAGTTCAGCGACGACACGGCGGCCTGCATGGTGGTGGACGAGAATGTCTTCGTCATGCACCTGACGGAGGAGAAGTTCGCGCAGTTCGTGACCGGCAAGGTCGGCGATCCGGAGCAACAGACGCAGGTGCTGACCTGCTTTTCCGCCGTCAGCCGCCAGGAAGTCGATGACTTCAAGGCCAAGGCGCTCGCCGCCGGCGGGCGCGAATGGAAGCCGAATATCGAATTCGGCCCGATGTACGGCTGCTCCTTCCAGGACATCAACGGCAATGTCTGGGAGTTCATGCATATGGACCAGTCGGGCGGCTGATCGACGGCGCCTTCAGTCGCGCATCTTGCGCAGCTTCGCCGGGGCCTTGAAATGCCAGGCCTCGGCAAGCCGGCGGCGCAGGTCCTCATCGTCGATCGCCGCGGCGCGAATGAGAAGGGCCGGCCAGCCTCTATAGTGATCGGTTTCGTAATAGGTGCCGGGCGCCATCTCGATCAGGCGCTCCTTCTCGTCCATCGGCGCCATCAGCACCAGCGTTCCGGCGTCCTTGACGCGCACGAAGAGCTTGCCGCCCGCCTTGAGCGCGGGCGTGCCGTAGGATGTGCCGGCCTCGACGCCCGGCAGGTCTTCGCAGAGCCGTTGAAGACGGGCGAACAGCAGATCCTTTTCATCCGGCATGAAAATCCTCCCCGACCAGCATAGACCGGGGAGGGCGGATGTTCGAGGGAGGATCAGGCGGGGCGACCGCGGCGGCAGGGGCCGGCCTCGGCCGGCATGCGGAACAGGCCGAACGGCAGGTCGCCGAGCCGGCGCGAATCCATGGCCTCGATTTCGGGATGGGCGAGCGGATCGCGCATCCAGACCGGTGCCTCCGTCGCGTCGATCTTCGCCAGAAGGGCGCCGGTAAGCCTGGAGAAAATCTTGAACATTGCCTTCTCCTCGCGGTTCGTTACGATTGAGTATGATTGATAATCGCGCTTTCGTTCTGGTTCCGCAATCGAGTAGTTCAAGAGAAGGATATAGGAAATCTATATGAAGAACCTCAACCGCGTGCACCTCAACGGCCTGCGGGCGCTGGAGGCGGTCGGCCGGCTCGGCTCGCTACAGGCGGCGGCGGAAGAGCTGGGCGTCACCGTCGGGGCGGTCAGCCAGCAGGTCATCAAGGCGGAGGAGCAGCTTGGCCGCACGATCTTCGAGCGCACCGCCCGGGGCATGCGCGAGACGGATTTCGGCGGGCCTTTCCTCGCGCGGCTTTCGGCCGGCTTCCGCCAGCTCTCCGAGGCCGTCGCCACCACGCGGCGGCGCGACGACGATATCCTGACGATCTCGGTGGCGCCGATCTTCGCCTCGCGCTGGCTCATCCACCGCATCGACCGTTTCAGCGCCGTCCATCCGGATATCGGCCTGCGCATCGAGGCGACGACGAATCTCGTCGACCTGGCGCGTTCGGATGTCGATCTCGGCATCCGCGTCGGGCCGGGCAACTGGCCGGACGTGACGGCGGAGTTCCTGATGCCGCAGGTGATGTTCCCGGTCTGCGCGCCGGCGCTGGCTGAGAGCCTGCGCGCGCCGCAGGACCTTGCCGAGCAGCCGGCCGTCATTGACGGGCACGACCCTTTCACCTGGGAGCGATGGCTGGAGGCGGCGGGGCTCGACGTGCCGCCGCCGCGGGCGCGGCACGTCTTTTCCGATGCCTCGCTCTGCCTCGATGCGGCCCTATCGGGGCAGGGGGTGCTACTTGCCTATCCGGTGCTCGCCTCCTGGGCGTTGAAGGAGGGCCGGCTCGTCGCGCCGTTCCCGATCCGGGTGGAAACCGGCATGGGCTATTACTTCGTCGCGGCCCCGGGGGTGCCGGAGCCGCGCAAGGTCTCGGCCTTCAAGCGCTGGCTGCGCGCGGCGATGGCGGAGGATGCGGACGGCTTTGCCGGCTCGATCATTCCGGCTCGGCCAGCCGCGCGGCCATCATCGCCTTGAAGGCCGGGCGCGCTTGGCAGGCCGCTAGCCACGCCTTGACATGCGGCGCCTCGTCGAAGAGCTGCGGCTGGCTCATCGCGTAGCGGAACACTTCGGCAAGGTTGAGGTCGGCCACGGTGAAGCGGCCGCCGACGACATGGCCGCTGGCGGCAAGATGCTGGTCGAGCCGCCGGAAGCTCTTCTTCAGCGCCTTGACGGCGCCGCGGATCGCAAGGCGGCCCTGCTCGCTCTCGGCCGCCTTGGCATCCATCGTCAGAACGATCTTCACCGCATGGGGCTCGACCTCGGTCGCCGCCCACATCGTCCATTGCAGCATCTCCGCCTCTTCCGTCAGCGTCTGACCGGAAAGCGGGCCGCCGTGCTTGCGGGCGAGGTAGAGGTTGATCGCCAGCGACTCGGTCATCACGAAGCCGCCGTCGTCCACGCAGGGAATAAGGCCGGTCGGGTTCACCGAGAGGAAATCCGGCGATTGCGTGTTGAGCGGGGCATCCGCCGCCGTGGGGTCGTCGATGCGCCGGGCCTGGATCACCGGCACGGAGGCGAAGGAAAGGCCGAGCTCGCCCGCCATCCAGTAGTTGCGCGAGGCGCGGGAGCGGTAGACGCCATAGATCGTCAGCATGAAATCCTCCTGAGCGGCCGTCCGGCTTTGCTGGAACGAGACGGGCGATGTCGTCACCTTAGGCGGCGGCCGGACCGAAAGGTAGGGCACGCGCCTGATCGATCCATGAATTGTGGTGATGGCGGGGGCTTCTTGCCGCATTGACCTTCCGGGGGCAGGGGGCTAATGGCGAAATATCCGCATTGACGCGGTTGGGGGTGCACGATGGCACGAGGCATGACAGGCCGGGTTCTTTGCCTGCGCATTCTGTGCGCGGTCGCCCTGCTGTTCGTCGGCTTTGCGCACCAGCCGGTCTCTGCCGCGGGACCGAACGTCTTCGAGCTTTCCCGATACGTCCTGCCGGACGGCACGATCGGCGACATCTGCCTCAATGACCATGTCGACGGCAAGGTCAGGCATCATCTGTCGACCAAATGCGAGGCCTGCCGCATCGGCGGCAGCCTCCTGATGCCCACGCCGTCCGATGCCGTCGGTGCCGCGCTCGCCTTCCGCCGCGTCTCAGCCCTTCCGCTCGGGGAGGAGGCGCTTCATCCCCGCCGCGAGCGCCCTGGCGCTCCGCCCCGCGCTCCGCCCTTCCTGTCCGCCTGATCGACCGCCCGCGCGACGGCTTGCCGCCTTGCGCTGGAAATCCGGCTCGGCGGACCTCGTGTGTCCGTCGCGCCTCTTCCGATACAGACGTCACAAAGGACATGTCCATGAAACGCATTCTCGCAACCCTCGCCGCGCTCGCGCTTTCCGCTTCCGCCGTCTTCGCCCATGAGTTCATGGTCGGAAACCTGCTGGTCGATCATCCGGCCTCCAGGGCGACCCTTCCCGGCCAGCCCGTCGGCGGCGGTTTCCTGACCATCACCAACAAGGGTACTGAAGCCGACCGCCTCGTTTCCATCGCCGCGCCGGACGTTTCCGACGACGTGCAGCTCCATGAAATGGCCATGGAGAACGACGTGATGAAGATGCGCCATCTGCCTGAAGGCATCGAAATCCCCGCCGGCGCCACCGTCGAGCTGAAGGCCGGCGGCCTCCACGTCATGTTCATGAAGATCAAGCATCCCTTCAAGGAGGGCGAGACCTTCAAGGCGACGCTGAACTTCGAAAAGGCCGGCAAGCTCGACGTGGACTTCAAGATCGAGGCCGCAAAGCCCGCCGCTAAGCGGGGCGGGGACGCATCAGGCGGCCACGAAGCCCACGGCGGCTGACAAAGCGGATGAGGGAGCGTGCGGAAGGATGCCCCCTCATCCACCATGGCGCCTCTCCGTTCGGGCAAGAAGGAGGGGCGCATTACGGGACGGGCTCAGCCCGTCCGGTTCCGTTCGATCGTCAGATGCCCTTGCGGTGACCCGTCCTTTGCAAGGTCGCCGGTGACGCGCTCGTTCCAGCGGAAGCCGGCGATGGCCGCCTCTGGCGTTTCCTCGAAGACATTGCCGGAGATCAGCGCCGAGCCGGCTTGCTCCACCACCGTCACGCCGCAGCCGACAGGGCTCTTGCGCACGAGATTGCCGCTGACGACGAGGCCGCGCATATAGGCCCCCCAGCCGAGCATCAGCCCCCATTTCGCCGCGTTCTCGACGGTGTTTCCCGAGACGGCGGTGTCGGCCTCCACGGCGATGCCGAAACCGAAGCCGGCCCCGTCATGCACATAGGGCCCTTCGAGCCTGAGATTGCGCACGACATTGCCGGTGATGCTCGCAAGCCGCCCGCCCTCGTTGAAGTTGACGACGGCGATGCCGTTGGCCGCGCCGTCGACGAGGTTGCCGGTGACGACGGCGCCTTCGAAGCCGAATTCCGAATAGATGGCCGTCTCGCCGCTGTCGAGGCAGGTATTACCGCCGATCTGCACGTTGGAGCCGGCATTGGAGCGGATGGCCGAGAAGGCGCAGCCGGAGATATGGTTGCCCGAGATCATCACGTCGTCTGCGCGGAAGACGTTGATGCCGTTGCCGTACTGGCCGGTGCCGCCGCGCGTCGCGGAAATGCGCGCGATCCGGTTGCCGGAAACGATGGTGCCGTCGCGGCCCTTCTGCCAGCGATGGATCAGGATGCCGCCATTGCCGCAGTCGAAGGCATGGTTGCCCGCGACGGAGAGGTCATGGCTCTCCACGGCAAGGAGCGCATGGTCGGCGGCGCCCGAAAGGCGGTTGCGCTCGATGCGCCCGCCCGAGCGCTCGAGATAGACCGCCGTCTTCGACGCTCCCCTGATCTCGCAGTTCTCGATGGTGACGGTCGCCGCGTTGCTCAGATGCACGAGGCCCTGCACCGTGTCGTCCAGCCAGCGGTTGGCCCCGTCGATAACGAGGTTGGCAAGCTCGATCCGCCCGACGCCGTCGGCGGCGAAGAGGTGACCATCGCCGCCATAGACGATGCGGGTCGCGCCCGGCACGCCGGTGATCCGCGTATTGTCCGGCAGCGCGATGTTCGAGATCACGTAGTCGCCGGGCGGCAGGAAGACCGGCGTGTTCTTCGCGGCGGCCTCGCGCAGCAGCTTGGCGAAGGCCTTGCTCTTGCGGTCGCCGGCGCCGGGGCGGATGCCGTGCGT
This sequence comes from Shinella sp. 1A1, assembly GCF_055379515.1. Taxonomy (NCBI): domain Bacteria; kingdom Pseudomonadati; phylum Pseudomonadota; class Alphaproteobacteria; order Hyphomicrobiales; family Rhizobiaceae; genus Shinella; species Shinella sp. 1A1. Next base: position 812,635 of record NZ_AP039672.1, on the reverse strand, counting down.
CGCCGCGTCGATGCTGCCGCGCAGGTCGACGTCGATCACCGGCAGCCGCTGCGCCTCGCCCGCGGCCGTCGTGGCGATGCCCGCCGCGCCGAGACCGAGACTCGAAAGAAATAACCGTCTGGTAACCATGCAAGCTCCTTGCTGCCGGAGGAGCAGGAACCGTGCCAGCCGGATCTGTGCAGGAATGGCACGCTTTTCGACTTGCCCGCCTGGGTTGTTTTTGTCCCGCAAGAATGCCGGATCACTCGCATTTCGCCGGTTTCCTTTAAGGTTGGATAACGACTTCGGGTGTAGCTTCAGGTGTCCGGAGAGAGATTGCGACCCGCCGTGTCGATCCTTGCGTTGGGGAATTGCAGCATCCATGTCGATGAAACTGTCCCACCTTGGCAATGAGGACGCCGACGAGACGGCGCGCCTGATGTCCGCGAGCCAGCGCCTCATCGACGAGGCAGCGCGTCTCTTCCCCTTGGCGGTGGCGCAGAACGACCGGACCCTCTGGCTCGAGGCCATGATCGACGAGGTTCCGGACTATCTCTATTTCAAGGACCGCAACAGCCGGTTCGTCGTGGCCAACCGCGCCATCGTGAGCGACAACCTCCGGGAAGGGATCGACAGCCTGGAGGGGCTTTCCGATTTCGACATCCATCCCGAGCATGTCGCCCGCGGCTTCTTCAACACCGAGCAGGAGATCATCCGCACCGGCAAGGCCATGCTCGACATGGAGGAGCTGGTCCGCGATTCTTCCGGCACGCTCAAATGGCTGCTCACCTCCAAGCTGCCGGTGCACAATGCCAGCGGCGACGTGATCGGCATCGTCGGCATCGCCCGCGACATCACCGAGCGCAAGCGCTCGGAAAGCCTGCATCTCGGTCAGGCGCACCTTTTGAAGATGATTGCGCTCGGGGCGCCGCTGGTCGAGGTTTTCTCCTCTCTTATCCTGCTCATCGAAGCCCATGTGCCCGATGTCACCGGCTCGATCCTCATGCTGGCGCCCGATGGCAGGCATATCGTCAATGGCGCAGCGCCGAACCTCGACCCGGCCTTCTGCCAGCTGATCGAGGGCGCGGAGATCGGCCCGGCCACGGGTTCCTGCGGCACGGCCATGTGGCGGGGCGAGCCCGTCATCGTCAGCGATATCGCGACCGATCCGCTCTGGGCGAATTTCAAGGCGCTGGTCCTGCCCTACGGCTTCCGTGCCTGCTGGTCTTCGCCGATCCGCTCCTATCAGGGCAAGGTGCTGGGCAGCTTCGCGCTTTATTCCCGAACGCCGGGCGAGCCTTCCGCCGAATGCACCAAGCTCGTCGGCATGGCGACGCATATCGCCGGCATCGCCATCGAGCGCAAGGAGGCGGAAGACAGCATCCAGTTCATGGCCCACCACGACACGCTGACGGGCCTGCCGAACCGCAGCATGCTCGACGAGCGCGTCGCCTCCGCCATCGAGGCGGCGGACGAGTGCGGCGGCACCATGACGCTCGCCTTCCTCGACCTCGACAATTTCAAGCTGGTCAATGACAGCCTCGGCCACCATGCCGGCGACGAGCTTTTGAAGATCGTCGCGACGCGCATGATGAATTGCGTGCGGGCGAGTGACAGCATCGTGCGCCTCGGCGGTGACGAGTTCGTGGTGCTGATCAGCGGTGCGATGCGCCGGGGCGAGACGGTGGAAGATCGCCTGCATGCCGTGCGCAATGCCGTAGCCGAGCCGGTGGAGATCGAGGGCCGCGCCTTCCAGGTCACCTGCAGCATGGGTGTCGCCGCCTATCCCGAGCACGGCCGCAACGCCACCGAGCTCCTGGCAAGGGCAGATGCCGCCATGTACCGCGCCAAGGAGATTGGCCGCGATGCCGTGCAGGTCTTCACCGCCGAGCTCGCCAACCGCGCTCATGAGAAGCTGGTGCAGCAGGAGGAACTGCGCCGCGCGCTCGCCCGATCCGAACTCTTCCTGCAATACCAGCCGCAGATGGACCTTGCCACCGGCCGCATCTTCGCCGTCGAGGCGCTGATCCGCTGGCGCCATCCCGAGCGCGGCCTCGTCGCGCCCGGCGATTTCATTCCGCTTGCCGAGGAGACCGGCCTTATCGGCCCGATCGGCGACTGGACGTTGCGCGAGGCCTGTCGGCAGAACAAGGCATGGCAGGATGCCGGCCTGCCGTCCATCGTCGTCAGCGTCAATGTCTCGGCCCGGCAGTTCCAGGAGAAGGACTGGGTGGAGCGCGTTGCCGCCGCCCTTTCGGAAAGCGGGCTGGAGGCGCGTTATCTCGAGCTGGAGCTGACCGAGAGCATGATCATGGAGGACGTGCAGCAGGCGGTAGGGACCATGCACCGGCTGGAGCAGCTTGGCGTGCATCTCGCCATCGACGATTTCGGTACGGGCTATTCCAGCCTCGCCTCGCTGAAGCGCTTTCCCGTCGGCCGCCTGAAGATCGATCGTTCCTTCGTGCAGGATCTGCCGGATGACGGCGACGACGCCGCCATCGCCCGCGCCGTCATCTCGCTCGCCCATTCGCTGCAGCTTCGCGTCATCGCCGAAGGGGTGGAGACGCGCGAGCAGATCGACTTTCTGCGCGAGGCGGGCTGCGACGAGATCCAGGGTTTCTACCTTAGCCGTCCCGTCGATCCCCGCGCGCTCCAGGCGCTCCTCTGCATTCCCAGTCTCTGATATTCTTCGCGCTTTCCGCGCGTGCCTCTTGACTTTGTTATGTTGATATCAACAGTAAGAATCATGTCCGATGATGTCATGATTCCCTTCGAGACCACGCTTTTCGTCCGTGATCATTGCCTGTGCCTGCATGCCCAGCGCGCGGCGCGGGCGCTTGCCCGCCGTTTCGACGATGCGCTGCGCCCGCTCGGCCTGACCAACGGCCAGTTTTCCCTGCTGATGGCGCTGAACCGCCCCGAGCCGCCGCCCATGGGGCCGGTCGCCGCTGTGCTCGCCATGGACCGCACCACCCTGACGGCCGCCCTCAAGCCCCTCGAACGCCGCGGCCTCGTCACCGTCGAACCCGACCCGCGCGACCGCCGCGGCCGTCTGCTGCGCCTGACACCGGACGGTCGCGGTCTGCTTACACAGGCCTTTCCCATCTGGAAGGAAACGCATGAGAAGGTCGACGCCCAGCTTTCCGCCGTCGACATGAAGGCACTGCGGGCGGGGATGCTGGCGATCGCATAGAAGCCGGCCTCCCACTGGCAGACGGCGCGAAAACGCCTATCTTTCCCGTCATGAAGCCCGACCAGCTCCTTCGTCCGGCGCCCGCCGGCCTCTATTGCCCCGCAGGCGATTTCTACATCGATCCGATCCGCCCCGTCGGACGGGCGCTGATCACCCACGGCCATTCCGACCATGCCCGCGCCGGCCACGGCGCGGTGCTGGCGACGCGGGAAACGCTGGACATCATGGCGATCCGCTACGGCGGGGATTTCTGCGGTTCCATGCAGGCGGCCGCTTTCGGCGAGCGCATCGACCTTGCCGGCGTCACCGTCTCCTTCCATCCGGCGGGCCATGTGCTGGGCTCGGCGCAGATCGCCGTCGAAAAGGACGGAATGCGGATCGTCGCCTCGGGCGACTACAAGCGTGGCGCCGACCCGACCTGCACGCCCTACGAGCCGGTGCCCTGCGATATCTTCATCACCGAGGCGACCTTCGGCCTGCCGGTCTTCCACCACCCCGAGCCGAAGGCCGAGATGGGCAAGCTCCTGACCTCGCTCCGGCAATTTCCCGAGCGCAGCCATCTTCTCGGCGCCTATTCGCTCGGCAAGGCGCAGCGCGTCATCCGCCTGCTGCGCGATTGCGGCTACGATGCGCCGGTCTATATCCATGGCTCGCTCGCCCATCTGTGCGACTACTATGTCAGCCGCGGCATCGATCTCGGCGACCTGCGCCCCGCGACGATCGAGAAGAGCAGCCCCGCCGATTTCCGCGGCGCCGTCATCGTCGGCCCGCCCTCGGCCTTCGCCGACCGCTGGGCGCGGCGCTTCAACGAACCGCTCGTCGCCTTCGCCTCCGGCTGGATGATGGTGCGCCAGCGCGCCAAGCAGGGCGGCGTCGAGCTGCCGCTCGTCATCTCCGACCATTGCGACTGGCCGGAACTGACCGAGACGATCCGCGAGCTTGCGCCGCAGGAGGTCTGGGTGACGCATGGCCGCGAGGAGGCGCTGGTGCGCTGGTGCGAGCTCGCCGGCGTTCCGGCGCGCCCGCTGCATCTGGTGGGCTATGAGGACGAGGGGGATTGATGGTGTTTGGCATTCGGCGTCAACCTTGCGGCACACCCCCCTCTGCCCTGCCGGGCATCTCCCCCACAAGGGGGGAGATCGGTTGGGGGCAAGGCGCTGCCACATCTCAATCTCCCCCCTTGTGGGGGAGATGCCCGGCAGGGCAGAGGGGGGTATACCCGCGCCGACCTCCCGAAAGCTCCCGCCCATGAGAGCCTTCGCCACCCTTCTCGACCGCCTCGTCCTCACCCCCTCGCGCAACGGCAAGCTGAAGCTGCTCGCCGATTATTTCCGCGATACGCCCGATCCCGACCGCGGCTACGGCCTTGCCGCCATCGCCGGCACGCTGGATCTGAAGAGCGTCAAGCCGGCGCTGCTGCGCGAACTGGTGCTGGAGCGCATGGACGAGGAGCTGTTTCGCTACTCCTACGACTATGTCGGCGACCTTGCCGAGACCATCGCGCTCGTCTGGGACCAAGAGCGCAAGGAGCGCGTGGCCGACGACGACCAGCCGCGGCTCGGCGCGGTCGTCGCCCGCATGAACGCGCTCGGCCGTACCGAGGTGCGCGGCGCGGTGCGGGACCTGCTCGACCGGCTCGATCCCTCCGCCCGCTTCGCCTTCCTGAAGCTTGCGACCGGCGGCCTGCGCATCGGTGTTTCCGCCCGGCTCGCCAAGCAGGCGCTCGCCGATTTCTCCGGCCGGGACGTCACCGAGATCGAAACCCTCTGGCACGGCCTCCAGCCGCCCTATGAACCGCTCTTCGCCTGGCTGGAGGGCAGGGCGGAACGCCCGGTGCTGGCGACGCCCGCGATCTTCCATTCCGTCATGCTCGCCAATCCGGTGGCCGAGGGCGATCTCGACGCTCTCGATCCCGGCGATTTCGCCGCCGAATGGAAATGGGACGGCATCCGCGTGCAGCTCTCGTCATCCGGCACGACGCGCCGGCTCTATTCCCGCTCCGGCGACGACATTTCCGGCGCCTTCCCGGACGTGCTGGAGGCGATCGATTTCGAAGGCGTGGTGGACGGCGAGCTTCTGGTGGGCGGCACGGCGCGCATGAACAGCCCGACGCGCACCTTCTCCGACCTCCAGCAGCGCCTCAACCGCAAGACGGTCAATGCGCGGATGCTGGAGGAATACCCCGCCTTCGTGCGCGCCTACGACATGCTCTTCGACGGTGAGGCCGACATCCGCCCGGCGCCGTTCCTCGAGCGCCGCGCCCGCCTTGCGGATGTCATCGGCAAGGCCCCGCACGACCGGTTCGACCTTTCCCCGCTCGTTCCCTTCGAAAGCTGGGAGGCGCTGGACGACCTGCGCCGCGCGCCGCCCGACCCCGTCATCGAGGGCGTGATGATCAAGCGCCGCGACAGCGCCTACCAGGCCGGCCGCATGAAGGGGCCGTGGTTCAAGTGGAAGCGCGATCCCTACAATATCGACGCGGTGATGATGTACGCCCAGCGCGGTCACGGCAAGCGCTCCAGCTACTATTCCGACTTCACCTTCGGCGTCTGGACGGAAGGCCCGGACGGCGACGTGCTGGTGCCCGTCGGCAAGGCCTATTTCGGCTTCACCGATGCCGAGCTCGAAGTGCTCGACCGCTATGTGCGCAACAACACGACAGAGCGCTTCGGTCCGGTGCGGGCCGTCCGCGCCGAGCCCGGCTACGGCTTCGTCTTGGAAGTCGCCTTCGAGGGCATCAACCGCTCCACCCGCCACAAGTCCGGCGTCGCCATGCGCTTCCCCCGCATCGCCCGCCTCCGGCAGGACAAGCTGCCGGCCGATGCCGACCGGCTGGAAACGCTGATGGCGATGGTGGAGGCGAAGGAAAGCTAGCCGTAGGCCGCCGCGCTGGTGCCGTAGGCGAAAAGCATGGAAATCCAGAGGACGGAAGTGCAAGCCAGAACCACCCCACCTGTGAAAATTCCGGCCGAAGCGTTAAATTTCCGTCCCAGCATGACCGCTAACGCTACGGGTGCCACGACGATCAGCAGGAAATGATAGACGTGGAAAAAGACGGGAAGGCGCGGGCTGCCGAAATTGTAGTTGTTCACCGTTACGCAGAAGAGCCAGGTCGCGATGGTCCCTGCAAGAAGCAACCAGACCACGGAGGCCAGCAGCAGCCCGTATTTACGATGGATCCGCCGGGCCTCGGTAAAGGTTGCGACAAGACCAAGGGCTAGCCCCGCCCACGCCACCACCGGCATGTCAGAGACCCAGCGCCGAAAGGTCCGGCCCGAGCGGTACGATGCGGTTCGGATTGAGCGACTTTATCGAGTAGTAGCCGTGCTTGATATGGTCGATGTTGACCGTGTCTCGCACGCCGGGGAGGTCGAGCACGCGCTTTGTGTAGGCCGAGAGCGCCGCATAGTCGGCAAGGCGCTGGCGGTTGCACTTGAAGAGGCCGTAATAGGCGGCGTCGAAGCGGATGAGCGTGACGAAGAGGCGGATGTCGGCTTCGGTGAAAGTTTTGCCCGTCAGGAACGGCCGGCCGTCGGCAAGGCGCGCTTCCAGCTCGTCCAGCATGGCGAAGACGCCCTGATAGGCTTCCTCGTAGGCGACCTGCGTTGTGGCGAAGCCGGCGCGGTAGACGCCGTTGTTGAGCGCGGGATAGATGCGCTCGTTGAGGGCGTCGATCTCGTTGCGCAGGTCCTCGGGATAGAGGTCGACGCTCTCGTCCGCCAGCGCCCCGAAGCCGGTGTTGAGCATCCGCACGATATCGGCGGACTCGTTGTTGACGATTGTCTTCTTCTGCTTGTCCCACAGGACGGGCACGGTGGCGCGGCCGGTGAAAGTTGGCTCGGCGCGGGAATAGAGCTCGTGGAGATAGGTCGCGCCGTTGAGGTCGTCGCGGTTCGAACCCGGAAAATCGCCGAAGCGCCAGCCCTGGTCGGAGAGCGAGGGCTCGACGACGGAGACGGATATGACGTCATCGAGCTTCTTCAGCTTGCGGGCGATCAGCGTGCGCGAGGCCCAGGGGCAGATGAGCGCGACATAGAGATGGTAGCGGCCGCGTTCGGCGGCAAAGCCGCCTTCGCCCGTCGGGCCGGCGCTGCCGTCCGGCGTCACCCAGTTGCGGAAGCTCGATACCTGCCGCACGAAGCCGCCCTTGGCGTCCGTCGCCTGAACTGGCTGCCAGTCTTCCGTCCATTTGCCGTTGACGAGCATCGCGTCACCTCTTTTCGGTTGTGTAGGACTGGCGTACCCCTCGCGCGCGTAAACCGCAATTGCCCGATGGATTGACACAGCGTTCACAAAGGCCGGTATTCGGCGGATGGTCGCCTTATGCCTTGAGAGAGTCGGATGCTCTGCCCCTCATCCGGCCTGCCGGCCACCTTCTCCCCGCAAGCGGGGCGAAGGAGATCTGCCGCACCGTTTTCCCCGTTCAACAACCGCGCGTGAGCCACATCCCCTCTCCCCGCTTGCGGGGAGAGGGTTAGGGTGAGGGGCAAACTCCGAATGCGCCGGCCAGCCGCAAGCGGCTACCACTTACGCCATCAGCCGGTCGATCAGCGCCGAGGCGGCGTCCGCGATGACGGTTCCCGGCGGGAAGATCGCATCGGCCCCGGCCTTTTCCAGCGCGGGAAAGTCCTGCGGCGGGATGACGCCGCCGACGGCGATCAGCATGTCGCGCGCGCCGCGCTTGACGAGGGCGGCCTTCAGCTCGGGCACCAGCGTCAGGTGCCCGGCGGCGAGCGAGGAGGCGCCGACGATATGCGCGCCCTCGCGGATCGCCAGCTCCGCCACTTCTTCCGGCGTCTGGAACATCGCCCCGACGACCACATGGAAGCCGAGGTCGGCGAAGGCGCTGGCGATGACCTTCTGGCCGCGGTCGTGCCCGTCCTGCCCCATCTTGGCGACAAGGATGGTCGGCTTCTCGTGCCTGAGCTTCTCGAAGGCGGCGATCTTGTCGGCGGCGGTGTTGAAGGCCCGGTCGTCCGCGCCCATCTCCTTGCGGTAGACGCCGGAGATCGTGCGGATCTCCGCGACATGCCGGCCGAAGGCCCTTTCCAGCGCGAAGGCGATCTCGCCGACGGTCGCCCGCGCCCGCGCCGCTTTCACCGCGAATTCCAGGAGGTTGCCGTCGCCGCTGCGGGCGACTTCTGTCAGCCTGTCGAGCGCGCTTTCGGCCGCCGCGGTGTCGCGCGTGCCCTTGAGCTGCTGGAGCTTTGCGAGCTGGCGGGCGCGCACCTCGGAATTGTCGACCTTCAGCACGTCCACCTCGATGTCGCGCTCGGGCCGCGAGAAATTGACACCGACGACGGTCTGGTGGCCCGAATCGATGCGTGCCTGCGTGCGGGCGGCGGCCTCCTCGATGCGCAGCTTGGGAATGCCCTTCTCGATGGCCTTCGCCATGCCGCCGAGCGCCTCCACCTCCTCGATATGGGAGAGCGCGCGGGCGGCAAGGTCATGCGTCAGCCGCTCGACATAGGCCGAGCCCCCCCAGGGATCGATGATGCGCGTCGTGCCGCTTTCCTTCTGGAGAAGGATCTGCGTGTTGCGGGCGATGCGGGCGGAATGGTCGGTGGGCAGCGCCAGCGCCTCGTCGAAGGAATTGGTGTGCAGCGACTGGGTATGGCCCTGCGTCGCCGCCATCGCCTCCACCATGGTGCGCATGACGTTGTTCATCGGGTCCTGCGCCGTCAGCGACCAGCCGGAGGTCTGGCAATGGGTGCGCAGTGCCAGCGACCGGGCGTCCTTCGGCGAAAAGTTCCGCTTCATCAGCGCGGCCCAGATGAGGCGCGCCGCGCGCATCTTGGCCACTTCCATGAAGAAGTTCATGCCGATCGCCCAGAAGAAGGAAAGGCGCGGCGCGAAGGTGTCGATGTCGAGCCCGGCGGCGACCCCGGCGCGGGCATATTCGATGCCGTCGGCGATGGTATAGGCGAGCTCAAGGTCCGCCGTCGCCCCGGCCTCCTGCATGTGATAGCCGGAAATCGAGATGGAGTTGAACTTTGGCATCCTCTGGCTGGTATAGCTGAAGATGTCGGAGATGATCCGCATCGAGGGCTGCGGCGGGTAGATATAGGTGTTGCGGACCATGAACTCCTTGAGGATGTCGTTCTGGATGGTCCCGGACAGCTTGTCCTCGGAAACGCCCTGTTCCTCGGCCGCCACGATGAAGAGCGCCATGATCGGCAGCACCGCGCCGTTCATGGTCATGGACACGCTCATCTGGTCGAGCGGGATGCCGTCGAAGAGCTGCCGCATGTCGAGGATGGAATCGATCGCCACGCCTGCCATGCCGACGTCGCCCGCAACGCGCGGATGGTCGCTGTCATAGCCGCGGTGGGTGGCAAGGTCGAAGGCGACGGACAGGCCCTTCTGCCCGGCCGCCAGATTGCGCCGGTAGAAGGCGTTCGATTCCTCCGCCGTCGAGAAGCCGGCATATTGCCGGATCGTCCAGGGTTGCTGGACATACATGGTCGGGTAGGGGCCGCGCAGATAGGGCGCCGCGCCCGGCCATGTGTCGAGATAGGAAAGGCCTGCAAGGTCCGCCTCGCCATAGGCGCCGGCGACGGCGATGTCCTCCGGCGTTGCCCAGGCGGCCTCGCTGGTTGCGGCCGGCCCCGCCGGCTTCGACCAGGGGATGGAGGAGAAGTCGGGAATCCGGCTCATGCGGCGGCTCCTTTGATACGGTACTGCGCAGCGGCTTCACCCCCCTCTGCCCTGCCGGGCATCTGTCCCACACGGGAGGAGATTGGATGAAGCGTCGTCTCGCCCATCTCCAGCGTCGCTGATTGAGCAAGGTTTTCGCGTCTTGCCGATCTCCCCCCTTGTGGGGGAGATGCCCGGCAGGGCAGAGGGGGGTAGGCCGCGCCCATCACGCCGCCTCCACGCAATCAACCAGCAGCACCGGCCGCAGCCCGTCCGCCGGCGCGGCCTCGTCGAGCGGCCCGAGCACCGTCACCGGCCGCTCGTCCTTCAGCGGGAACAGCGTCGTGCCGACGATGGGCCCTGCCTTCCGTGCGCCGCGCGCCGCCTCGACCATGGCCTGCACCGCGCCCGAGGCGATGGCGGCGGAAAGCCCGCCCGTCTTCTCGATCCCGGTGAAGATCTCCCACGCCTTTTCCGCCAGCCCCTCCGTCAGCGCCTCGATGCCGCCCGCGCCGGCGGCGGGGTCGGCGACATGGGCGAGGTTGCTTTCGGTGATCAGCACGACCTGCGTGTTGCGGGCGATGCGGCGGGCGAGGGGATCGGGCAGGCCGAGCGCCAGCGTGTGCGGCAGCACAGTGATCTCGTCCGCTCCGCCGGTGCCGGCGGAAAAGACGGCGATGGTGTTGCGCAGGATGTTGGTTTCCGGGTCGCGCCGCGTCAGCATGCGCCAGCTCGTCTCGGCGTGGATATGCGCCGGCTTCGGCTCGGAAATGCCGCAGGCCGCCTGCATGCGGGCATGGATCAGCCGCGCCGCACGCATCTTCGCCGTGGTGAGGAACTGATCCTGGTCGGCGGCAAGCGACAGCGAGGTCGCCGTGAAGGCGCCCTCCGGCGCAACGCCCGCCGCATCGAGCAGGCGCAGGCTTTCCGCCAGCGCCGCCGCGATAATGGCAAGCTCCAGCGCCTCGCTCGCCCCTGCATTATGCGCCAGCCGCCCGTCGGCATTCAGTACCGAGCCGGAAAAGCCGAAGCCGATCAGCTCCTTGGCGAGGCTGGTTAGTGCGCCACTTTCGCCATAACTGCCGGCAAGCGCCGCGGTGAAGGGATCGAGACCGAAATGCACCGGCGCCGTCTGCGCGCTGGCCTCGGCAAGCGCATGGGCGAGCGTCGTCGCGAGCACCCGGTCGGCAAAGCCGGCTTCGAGCCGCAGCGAGAAGGGAGCGGCAGCGCGCGCGGCGGCGGTCTTGCGGAAGGCGGTCTCGCTGCCGGCTGCGATGCCCGTGCCATGCGCCGCGGCGCTGCCACGGAAGACGAGGGAAATGCCGGTCGCGCCGTTTTCGAGGTCGTCGGCCATCTGCGCGCGGGCGCGGGCAAGGTCTGCATCGTCGCGGCGCTGGTTGACGGTCCATGCGCCGCCCGCGTGCGGCGTATCGGCATGGCCGTGGGCGAGGGGTGCTGCGCCTTCGCGGCGGCTGTAGATCGGCTGGATGGCAAGGCCGTCGTCGCTGTGCGAGACGAGCGTCGCCTCGAAATCCGCGCCTTTCAGCGCCTTTTCGGCCAGTTTGCGCCAATCCGCCTCGTCGAGCGGCGCAAAACCCGCATCCGTCAATATGCTCGCGTCCATCCCGTCGCGTTCTCCGTTTCCCGGAATTTCTTCCATCCGGGATACAGCGTAAAGGGCCACTTTGGTAGAGTGACCTTCAGGCGACAGCGGGTGAAAATTCCGGCGCGCAAGCCTCGGGCCAGTCGCGGCTGCCACAATTAGGGCAGGATTGCGGACCCAATTCGCCTTTTGTTAGTTGGTGATTCAGCCTCTTCGTTCATCCTGTCTTTCCGATAAACGGGTGCCCACGCTTTCATGACCGATACCGCGCTTTCCCGCCGCCGCTTCCTCCAGTTTTCCGGCCTCGCCATGGCAAGCGGCCTTGCCGGCTGCACCTCGTCCATGAACACGGACCAGTTCCGCTACGAGACGCGGCCCTATTTCCGCAATCCCGCGCTGGAAGGTCGGCCGGAATATATCGACAACCGGCAGCCCATCGGCCTCTACGGCCAGACGCCGCCCTCGGGCCTGCTGCCCGAATCCTCGCGCTATGCCTCGATCTATGGCCCTTTGAACGACGGCGGCTTCCAGGTGCCGGCCGTGCCCTACCAGCAGATCGACGCGCGCTTCTACCGGCAGGAGGTCGAAAGCCCCTTCGCCGAAAAGCCGGGCACGATCATCGTCGATACGGGCAATCGCTTCCTCTATCTCATCCTGCCGTCGGGCCGCGCCATGCGCTACGGCGTCGGCATCGGCCGGCAGGGTTTTGCCTGGTCGGGCCGCGGTGTCATCCAGTGGAAGCAGGCGTGGCCGAAATGGACGCCGCCGGACGAGATGGTCAAGCGCCAGCCGGAACTCGTCAAATATTCCGGCGCAAACGGCGGCATGGCCGGTGGGCTCAACAACCCGCTCGGCGCCCGCGCGCTCTATATCTTCCAGAACGGGCAGGATACGCTCTACCGCCTGCACGGCTCGCCGGAATGGAAGTCCATCGGCAAGGCCGTCTCGTCGGGCTGCGTGCGCATGCTCAACCAGGATGTGATCGACCTCTATGATCGCGTGAAGGGCAAGGCGCCGATCCTGGTGATCTGAGGGGCGTGCCTGTGGCATACCCCCCTCTGCCCTGCCGGGCATCTCCCCCACAAGGGGGGAGATCGGCAAGAGGCGGGAACCGTGCTTCAGCAGCAATGTCAGAGATGGGCGAAACAGTCCCCCAATCCAATCTCCCCCCCTTGTGGGGGAGATGCCCGGCAGGGCAGAGGGGGGGCGCCGCCCTAAAGCACCGCCGGCGAAATCAAATACGCGCCGTCCGCCTGCGGCAGGTCGCCGGAAGCAACGGCCTTGCCGCCCTCCATCCGCACCTTGCCTTCCGCGACGAGCCGCAGTGCCAGCGGATAGCTGCGATGCTCCACGGTGAGCACCCGCGCGGCCAGCGTCTCCGCCGTATCGGCCGGCAGCACCGGCACGGCGGCCTGCACGATCACCGGACCTTCATCCATGCCTTCCGTCACGAAATGCACCGTACAGCCGGCAAGGCGCATGCCGGTGTCGATGGCGCGCTGGTGCGTGTGGAGGCCGGGGAAGAGCGGCAGCAGGGAGGGGTGGATGTTGAGGATGCGGCCTTCATGGCGGTTGATGAAGGTGCCGGAGAGCAGGCGCATGTAGCCGGCGAGACAGATGATGTCGGGCGAGAGCGCGTCGAGCGCATTGAGGATCGCGGCTTCGTGGGCTTCCTTGCTGGCGAAGTCCCGGCGCAGGAAGGTGCGGGTCGAAATACCGAGCGCCTCGGCCTTCGCAAGCCCGCCCGCCTCCGCCTTGTCGGAGAAGACCGCGACGATCTCGGCCGGAAAATCCGGTGCCTCGGCCGCCTTCGCCAGCGCCAGCATGTTGGAGCCGCCGCCGGAGATGAAGGCGACGACGCGCTTGCGGGGCGATGTCATAGGGCGAGCGTGCCCTTGTAGATCGTGCCGGCCGCCCCCTCTTCGCGGGCGACCATGCGGCCGAGGCGGAAGACGTTTTCCCCTTCGGCGACAAGCGCGGCCGAGACCGCATCAGCCTTGTCGGCGGGAACGACGGCGATCATGCCGACGCCGCAGTTGAAGGTGCGCAGCATTTCCTTCGCTTCCACGCCGCCGGCCCTGGCGAGCCAGGAGAAAACGGCGGGGGCCTTGACGGCGTCGAGGTCGATCTCGGCGGCAAGGTGTTTCGGAAGCACGCGCGGAATATTCTCCGGGAAGCCGCCGCCGGTAATATGCGCCAGCGCCTTGATCGCGCCCGTCTCGCGGATTGCCTTGAGGAGCGGTTTCACATAGATTTTCGTCGGCGCCAGCAGCGCTTCGCCAAGGCTCTTCGCGCTGTCGAACGGGGCAGGCGCATCCCAGGCAAGGCCCGAGAGCGTGACGATCTTGCGCACCAGCGAATAGCCGTTGGAGTGAACGCCCGAGGAGGCGAGGCCGAGGATGACGTCGCCTTCGCCGATGTCGCCCGCCGGCAGGAGTTGGCCGCGCTCGGCCGCACCCACGGCGAAGCCTGCAAGGTCATAGTCGCCATGCGAATACATGCCGGGCATTTCGGCGGTCTCGCCGCCGATCAGCGCGCAGCCCGCCTGCCGGCAGCCCTCGGCGATGCCTTCGACGATGGCCGCGCCCTGTTCGGGATCGAGCTTGCCGGTGGCGAAATAGTCGAGGAAGAAGAGGGGTTCTGCGCCCTGCACCACGAGGTCGTTGACGCACATGGCGACGAGGTCGATGCCGACCGTGTCGTGGCGGTCCGCGTCGATGGCGATCTTCAGCTTGGTGCCGACGCCGTCGTTTGCCGCGACGAGCACCGGATCCTTGAAGCCGGCCGCCTTGAGGTCGAAGAGGCCGCCGAAGCCGCCGATCTCGCCGTCCGCGCCCGGGCGGCGCGTGGAGCGCACCGCCGGCTTGATCTTCTCGACCATCAGGTTGCCCGCGTCGATGTCGACGCCCGCATCGCTATAGGTCAGACCATTCTTTTCCGACTGGCTCATGCTCTCGTCTCCGGCGCTGGAGCATTCTGCAGGCAGGCGCTTCCGCCTGCCGTCGCACAAATGCGGCAAAACAAATGGACAGAGCAGATAAGCGAATGAAAGCGGGCCCGGCTGCTCTGAGCTGTTCGCGCCCGATTGGCATGACGGGGCCGCAAGTGCAAGAAGAATGCCGGGAAAGCGGGGATTTTTTCACCGAATTGCTGGCCGGGCGTGACGATTGTTCCTCACCCACAAGAGGCGAGGGATGCATCCGTGTGCGATGCGGGAAAGGGAAACCAGCGCGGCATATCCCCTTCTCCCGCTCGCGGGGGAGAGGGGGGCCGGCAGGCCGGATGAGGGGCATCATGCCCACGGGAAGGAGTGTCGCGGCGAAATCCGCCGCGACTATCTGTCAGCCGATCGCCATCAGGCTGGCATTGCCGCCCGCGGCAGCGGTGTTGATGGAGGTGGAGACCTCCTCCAGCAGCCAGTTGAGGCAGTAGGCTTCGGGATCGCTCGAAAGTTCCGCCGTCGTCGCTGCCTGCACCAGCACCAGCGGACCGGGAAGGCCGGCGATCTTGCGGTTGACGCGTTCGACGTCCGCCGCCTCGCCCTCGACGAGCGCGCCGGCGAACGGGCTATCCTTTGCCCAGTCGGCCGTCCATGTCAGGCGGGCGGCGACGGAGGCGGGGAGATCGGCGAGGGCGGGTTTCAGGGCCTCGACGCTGTCGATGGCGATCTGGTTGCCCGTCGCCAGCGCCGCCGCGACCTGACGCAGGAGGCCGGCTTCCGTCTTCGGCACGAGGAGGATGCGGCCGCGCGGATGGAGCGCGTAGATGTTGCGCTCGCCGACCGGACCTGGCAGTTCCCGCTCGAGACCGAGCGCAGAGCGGTTTGCGAAGCCGCGCGCCGTCTCGCCTTCAGCGGTCTTGCCCTTGCGGTCGAGCCAGGTGATGAAGTCGCGCAGCGCCGGGTCGGTATGCACCGAATCCTGCTGCGGCGGGACCGGGGCCTTCTGCACGAGGCGGCCGATATAGAGCGGGCCGCCGGCCTTGGGACCCGTGCCGGAAAGGCCGCGCCCGCCGAAGGGCTGCACGCCGACGACCGCGCCGATGATGTTGCGGTTGACGTAGATGTTGCCGACCTTGATGCGGCTCGTGACATGCGCGATCGTCTCGTCGAGGCGCGTGTGCAGGCCGAAGGTGAGGCCGTAGCCGGAGGCGTTGATATCGTCGATCAGCCGGTCGAGATCGGCGCGGCGGAAGCGGATGACGTGCAGGACGGGGCCGAAGACCTCGCGCTTGAGGTCGGAAAGCGTCTTCAGCTCGATGATCGTCGGCGGAACGAAGGTGCCGTTCTCCGTACCGGCCGACAGCGGAAGCTGCTCGACCTTGTTGCCGAGTTCGCGCATGTGCTCGATGTGCTTGACGATGCCGTCGCGGGCCTCGGCCGTGATGACCGGGCCGATATCGACATTGAGGCTGTCCGTGCGGCCGAGCGTCAGTTCCTTGAGCGCTCCCTTCAGCATGGTCAGCGTGCGATCCGCGACGTCGTCCTGCAGGCAGAGCACGCGCAGCGCCGAGCAGCGCTGGCCGGCGCTGTCGAAGGCCGAGGCGATGACGTCGCCGACGACCTGTTCGGCGAGCGCCGAGGAATCGACGATCATGCCGTTCTGGCCGCCCGTTTCCGCGATCAGCGGGATCGGCTTGCCGGTTTCCGAAAGGCGCTCGGCAAGCTGGGCCTGGATGAGGCGGGCGACTTCCGTCGAGCCGGTGAACATGACGCCGGCCGTCTTGGAGGCGCCGACAAGCGCCGCGCCGACGCGGCCCGCGCCGGGCACGAATTGCAGTGCCCCGGCCGGAACGCCGGCCTCATGCAGGATCTTCACGCTTTCATGCGCGATGATCGGCGTCTCCTCGGCGGGCTTCGCCAGCACGGCATTGCCGGCGACGAGGGCGGCGGCGACCTGGCCGGTGAAGATGGCGAGCGGGAAGTTCCACGGGCTGATGCAGACGATCGGGCCGAGCGGCAGGTGGGACGGGCCGAGCGTGCGGCGCGCCTGTTCGGCATAGTAGCGCAGGAAATCGACGGCCTCGCGCACTTCGCCGATGGCGTTGGCCGCCGACTTGCCGGCCTCGCGCATGATGATACCCATCAGCGGCTCGATGCGGGCTTCCATGAGGTCTGCCGCGCGGTCGAGGCAGGCGGCGCGCTCGGCGGGGGCGGTCGCGGCCCAGGCGGCGACGCTGTCCGCCGCCATGCCGACGATGCGCTCGGCGTCTTCCGCCCTGATCTCGGTGACGCGGCCGACGACGTCGCGGTGGTCAGCCGGGTTCAGCACGTCGCTGGTCTCGCCGGCCGTGGAGCCGTCCGCCAGAAGCGGGGCGGCGTGCCACTGTTTCGCGGCGGTGCCGGCAAGCTCACCGGCAAGCTCAGCAAGCGTCGTCTCGTTGGAGAGGTCGAGGCCCCTGGAGTTCTCGCGGCTCTTGCCGAAGAGATTGTCCGGCAGGGCGATCTGGTCGTGCTGCGCGCCGATGATGGGCATGGCGGCGACGATATCGACCGGATCGGCGATCAGCGATTCCACCGAGACCTTCGGGTCGGAGATGCGGTTGACGAAGGAGGAGTTCGCGCCGTTTTCGAGAAGACGGCGGACGAGATAGGCGAGCAGCGTCTCATGTGTGCCGACGGGAGCGTAGATGCGGCAGGGCCGATCCAGCTTGTCCTTGCCGACGACCTCGTCGTAAAGCGGCTCGCCCATGCCGTGCAGGCACTGGAACTCGTATTTGCCGACGGCGAAATCCGGGCCGGCGAGCTGGTAGATGGTGGCAAGGCTCTGCGCATTGTGCGTGGCGAACTGCGGGAAGACGGCATCCGGCGCGGAGAGCAGCTTGCGGGCGCAGGCGACATAGGCGACGTCGGTGTAGATCTTACGGGTATAGACCGGGAAGCCTTCGAGGCCGTCGAGCTGGGCGCGCTTGATCTCGGCATCCCAATAGGCGCCCTTGACGAGGCGCACCATGACGCGCCGGCCGGAGCGCCGGGCGAGGTCGATGATGAAATCGAGCACGAAGGGGCAGCGCTTGCCATAGGCCTGCACCACGAAGCCGAGGCCGTTCCAGCCCTTGAGGTTCTCGTCGAAGCAGAGGCCTTCGAGCAGGTCCAGCGAAAGCTCCAGCCGGTCGGCTTCCTCGGCGTCGATGTTGAGGCCGATATCGTAGCTCTTGGCGATGGCGGCGAGCGCCTTCACCTTCGGCAGCAGTTCGCCCATGACGCGTTCGGCCTGCGCGCGGACATAACGCGGATGCAGCGCCGAAAGCTTGATGGAGATGCCGGGGCCGTCATAGATGCCGCGGCCGTCCGAGGCCTTGCCGATGGCGTGGATCGCCTTCTCGTAGTCGCGGTAATAGCGCTCGGCGTCTGCGGCGGTGGTCGCGGCCTCGCCCAGCATGTCGTAGGAATAGCGGAAACCGCGGGCTTCGAGCGGCTTGGAGCGCTTCAGCGCCTCCTCGATGGTCTCGCCGGTGACGAACTGCTCGCCCATCATGCGCATCGCCATGTCGACGCCGCGGCGAATGACCGGCTCGCCGGCCCGCGCGATGAGGCGCGTCAGCGCGGCGGAAAGGCCGCGGTCGTTGACGGTCGAAGTGAGCTTGCCGGTGACGACGAGGCCCCAGGTGGCGGCGTTGACGAACATCGACTTGCCGCCGCCGATATGGGAAGTCCAGTCGCCTTCGGCGATCTTGTCGCGGATCAGCGCGTCACGCGTGTCGGTGTCGGGAATGCGCAGCAGCGCCTCGGCAAGGCACATCAGCGCCACGCCTTCCTGGCTCGACAGCGAATATTCCTGCACCAGACCCTCGACGCCCGTGCCCTTGTGCTTGGCGCGCAGCGCCTCGATCAGCGTGCGGGCGGTGCTGCGGATATCGTAGCGCTGCGTGTCGGTGACGCGTGCGGCCGCGACGAGCGGCGGCAGGCACTCGGTCTCGGGGCGGCGATAGGCGGCGGTGATCGCCTGGCGCAGCGCGCTCTGGGGACGGATCGGCGGGGCGAAATTGGCGAAGGGTTTCTGCATGGCGGGACCTATGAGAAGCGGTTTGCATGATATCCGGGAAACTGGCGCGGACAATATCACGGCGCTAAAAAACAAATGGACTTCAAATCGCCTTCGATTAGGCTGATCGCATCTATTTTCTGAAGATTGGAGGGTGATTTGCCCGATATTTCCCATGCTGATGGGTCGTTGGATGCCTTCGACCGAAAAATTCTCGAGGAACTCACGGAAAATGGCCGCATTCCCGTCGCGGAGCTGGCCGAGAAGGTGGGTCTTTCCAAGACGCCCTGCCAGAACCGCTTCAAGCGGCTGATCGCCGAAGGCTTCATCCAGGGCTTCAAGGCGATCCTCAATCCCTCGAAGATGAACCTCGACCATATCGCCTTCGCCGAGGTGAAGCTGACCAACACGCAGGAAGAGGCGCTGACCAGTTTCAACGCGGCAGTGAAGAAGATCAAGGAGGTCGAGGAGTGCCACATGATCGCCGGCCGCTTCGACTATCTCCTGAAGATCCGCACCCGCGACATCAAGAAATACCGGCTGGTGCTCGGCGAGAGGATTTCGAACCTGCCCTATGTCGCCAATACCTCGACCAATGTGGCGATGGAGACGGTGAAGGAGCGGGGGTGACGGTATCGCCTGTGGCCTGCCCCTCACCCTGGCCCTCTCCCCGCAAGCGGGGGAGAGGGGACGTTTCCCATGCGCAGTTGTTGGTCGGGGAAGCCGGTGCGGCATATCCCCTTCTCCCCGCTTGCGGGGAGAAGGTCCCGGCAGGGGGATGAGGGGCCAAGCATGCCCCGGAACATCGCACGGCCGCCCGCGTTTGCGCTCCTATCGACAAAGGAGGCTGTCATGCCGGCAAAATCGAAAGCGCAGCAGAAGGCCGCCGGTGCGGCCCTTGCCGCAAAGCGCGGCGACATGAAGAAGAGCGAACTCAAGGGCGCCTCGAAGGGCATGGAGAAATCCATGTCGGAAAAGGAGCTGGAGGAAATGGCCTCCACCAAGCGCAAGGGCAAGCCGGAGCACAAGTCGAAATCCGACTGATGCTCTTCCGCCAGTCCGAACTTCAGTCCCGGCGACGGCTGCCTAACCGCGCGTTTTGTGCAGCCGAGACTGCGTTACCCCTCAAACATGGGTTCGGCCTAGATTCCCGACCCGTCGAGTTGTTGGGCATCGTCGCCCTGCCATGGAGAGGGCGCGGCGGCGCGGCCGAAATTGGCCGAGGGCATCGGCATCCAACACTTCAGCTCCGGCTCGGCATATTCGATGATGCAGCCGGGCGCGGAATCGGAGGCGCGCCAGCCTTCGCCGCTGAAGCGGTCGCCATGCGACCAGTAGGCGACATCGACTTCCGCCGGGCCCTGCTCGGAGGAACGCACAGTGACGAGGATCCGGCTACCGTCCTTCGGGGCGCTCGCCATCTGGCGCCAGCGTTCTGGTTCGTCCATCGTCTGTCCTCCCGTCTTGCCGTGAAGCGAAGTTTCACCTCGCCGGCAACACGGGTCAACTCAAACTTTGAGAAGCCCCACCTCTTTTGCGCGGGGGCGGACCTGCGCGACGGCTCATGCGGCCCGATAGACCTGCGCGACCGCACCTCCCGGAAATGCCCTTGAGCTCAGGAGCTTCAGGCGCTTTGGTGCTGCAAGGCCGGAGAACAGCGGCAGCCCCTTGCCCAGCGCGACGGGAGCCACCAATAGGATGAACTGGTCTACCAGGCCCTCCGCCACGAGACTGCGGGCGAAGCCGACGCCGCCATGGGCGATGATCGGCTTGCCGTCCCGGGCCTTCAGATCGGCGATTTCCTCCGCCAGGCTGCCACTGGCAACGTAGGTCTCCGCCCAGCTTTCTGCACCGGGCTGCATTTGCCCGTTTGCCGCATTGCCGTCGTTCGTCAGGATTGCCGGTCCCTGCCGCGAAAAGACGGCCTTGGGAATCCGGTTCATCGGCGGTGCGAACATGTCGGTGGAGGTCGGCCAATAGGCAGCCATGTCCCGGAAGGTGCGGCTGCCCATGATGTGCAGGCCGGTGCTCCACAGGGTCTCGACAGACCAGGCCTTCGCCTCCTGATCGGTGCCGAACATCCACCCATTCCGGCCATCCGGATCGCTCACGAAACCGTCGATCGATATGGACATCTTCAAGATGAGGTCTCTCATGGCTTTCTCCTCCTTGCGGTTTTCCCTCCAAGGACGGGGCAGAGCGGCGGAATCCGACAATGCGCGCGCGCTACCGAAGTCCTGAAATGACGAAGGGCGCTCAACCCTTTCGGGGAGCGCCCTTCGAGCCCGGACAACTACGAACGCGCGACAGGGGGCCGTCGCTGCAGGCAGTCGTCGAATACGGGCAGTGAGCGAGAGATGGGGAGAGGGTGGCGGGAATTCAAGAGCGCCGATGGTGCGTCTTCGAAGAACCGTGGCAAACGATCGAGAAGGGCGAAACAACACGAGGCGCTCGGTCGTTGGGCGGATACGCCATCGGCCGATGGCCGCTGTGATAGGATACGTCCGGATATCAGGAGAGGATGCGATGGCGGAGGATGACCGGTTCGAGCTTTCCCGCTTCGTCGCGGCACAGGACCATGTCTTCGACACGGTTCTCGCGGAACTGCGGGCCGGGCGCAAGGAAAGCCATTGGATGTGGTTCGTTTTCCCGCAATTGCGTGCGCTCGGACGATCCCCCACCGCGAAATTCTACGGCATCGGGTCTCTGGACGAGGCGAGGGCCTATCTCGAACATCCCGTCCTTGCCGGGAGGCTGGCCGACGCGGTGGATGCGGTGCTCGCCGTGGAGGGGCGTTCCGTCCATGACATCTTCGGATCGCCCGACGATCTGAAATTCCGCTCCTCGATGACCCTGTTCGATAAAGCGGCGGGCGGCAGGGAGAAAAGGTTCCGGCTTGCGCTTGAGCGCTTCTTTGCCGGCGAGCCCGACCGGAATACGCTGGACCTCATCCATGACGGTGGCGCCCACGATCCTGCGAGACGATGATGACGCTGCCATTCTTCACCATCGGCCATTCCAACCGCAGCCTAGCGGAGTTCATCGCCCTGCTGCGCTCCGCGCGCATCGAACGGGTCGTCGATATTCGCAAGATGCTGATGTCGCGCGCCAATCCGCAGTTCAACCACGATGAGCTGTCCGCCGCGCTGGCCGAGATGCAGATAGGTTATGAGCATGTCGCGGCGCTCGGCGGACTTCGCGGCCGCAGGCCGGCCTTGCCGCCTGAGATCAATGGCTTCTGGCAAAACAGGAGCTTCCACAACTACGCCGACTATGCGCTGTCCGATGCCTTCCATGCGAGCCTTGAACATCTTCGCGCAGAAGGACACCGGAAGCGCTGCGCGATGATGTGCGCGGAGGCGGTCTGGTGGCGCTGCCACCGCCGCATCGTTTCCGACTACCTGATCGCGCAGGGCGAAACCGTCTTCCACATCATGGGCGAAGGCCGGTTCGAGGAAGCGCATCTCACGCCCGGCGCCGAGCCCCAGCCGGACGGAACGGTGATCTATCCCGCTGCAGGCGAGCCGGTTGATAAGACCGGCTCATAGCGATGACCCGCTCGTCTATCATGCCGGCGAAAGTCTGTGACCAGTCATTCGCGGGACGACCGCACAGGCATCGTGCCCGGCAGCTTCGCCTCGATTGCCGCAAGGCCGGCCTCCAGTTGATCAAGGGCGCCGGCGCCGAGGAGCTGCGCCATTTCCCGCTCGTAGCCATGCGCGAGTTCGATCATCTCGGTGAAGATGCGCCGGCCGGCCGGGGTCAGTTCCAGATGCTCGAAGCGGCGGTCGTCGGCGTCTTCGCTGCGCTTCAGCCAGCGCTTTTCCTCCAGCGCCCGGACGGCGCGGGAAACCTTCGTCTTGTGCATGCTGGAATTGGCGCCGATCTCCGTCGCCGTCATGCGGCCGTAGGAGCCGAGCGCGGCGAGCGCCCGCCATTCCGGCCGGGTCATCCGGTAGCGGCTGCGGTATTGCGCGGCGAAGCGCTGGCTCACCCGCTCGGCCGCCTGGTTCAATCGGTAGGGCAGGAAGGTTTCGAGCTTGAAGTCCATGGCCGGCCGCCTTGATGGTTACAAAATGGACAGTTACGCTTGTAACTATCTGATAAGGAGCCTTGCAGAGGAGGGCAAGCCATGCCTGACAGCACCAACAGCCTGAAATACATGCCGGGCTTCGGCAACGATTTCGAGACGGAATCCCTGCCCGGCGCCCTGCCGCAGGGCCAGAACAGCCCGCAGAAGTGCAATTACGGCCTCTATGCCGAGCAGCTTTCCGGTTCGCCCTTCACCGCTCCGCGCGGCACCAACGAGCGCTCCTGGCTCTACCGCATCCGCCCGAGCGTGCGCCACACCCGCCGCTTCTCCAATGCGAGCTACCCGCACTGGAAGACCGCGCCCTGCCTCGACGATCATTCCCTGCCGCTCGGCCAGCTCCGCTGGAACCCGCTGCCCGCGCCGAAGGAAACGCTGAACTTCCTCGAAGGCATCCGCACCATGACGACGGCCGGCGACGTGCTGACCCAGGTGGGCATGGCGGCGCATGCCTATACGTTCAACGCCGACATGGTGGATGACTACTTCTTCGATGCCGATGGCGAACTGCTGGTCGTGCCGCAACTGGGCGCGATCCGTGTCTTCACCGAGATGGGCATCATGGATGTCGAACCGCTGGAGATCTGCCTCATTCCGCGCGGCATGATGTTCAAGGTCTCGCGCATCGGCGAGGGCGATGTGTGGCGCGGCTATGTCTGCGAGAACTACGGCGCGAAATTCACCCTGCCGGATCGCGGGCCGATCGGCGCGAACTGCCTCGCCAATCCGCGCGACTTCAAGACCCCCGTCGCCGCCTATGAGGACAAGGAGACGCCCTGCCGTGTCCATGTCAAATGGTGCGGCAAGTTCTACGTCACCGAGATCGGCCATTCGCCGCTCGACGTCGTCGCGTGGCACGGCAACTACGCGCCGTTCAAATACGACCTTCGCACCTATTCGCCCGTCGGCGCGATCCTCTTCGACCATCCCGACCCGTCGATCTTCACGGTGCTGACGGCCCCGACCGAAGAGGCCGGCACGGCGAATATCGACTTCGTCATCTTCCCGCCGCGCTGGCTGGTCGCCGAGCACACCTTCCGCCCGCCCTGGTATCACCGCAACATCATGAGCGAGTTCATGGGCCTCATCCATGGCCAGTACGATGCCAAGGAGGAGGGCTTCGTGCCCGGCGGCATGAGCCTGCACAACATGATGCTGCCGCATGGACCCGACGCCACCGGCTTCGAGAAGGCCTCCAACAGCGAGCTGAAGCCCGTCAAGCTCGACCACACCATGGCCTTCATGTTCGAGACGCGTTTCCCGCAGCAGCTCACGAAATTCGCGGCCGAACTGGAAACGCTGCAGGACAACTATCTCGACTGCTGGGACGGGCTGGAGCGCCGGTTCGACGGTACGCCGGGCGTGAAATGAATTCAGCCGCCCTGCCAGGCTTTTACCGCTTCGATGGGCCAGACGAGCATCAGGATGTTCAGCGCCAGCCCGTCGCGGATGAGGTAGGTGGTCGTCGCCTCGAAGATCACGATGAGCGCGATGCTTGCCCAGACGGGCAGGCGCGAGGCGAGGAAGAAGCCGACGACCATGGCGAGGATATCCGTGCTGGAATTGATCACGCTGTCGCCGAAATAATCGAGCGAGACCGTCGATTCGCGGTAGCGGTTGATCACCATGTCGGTGTTTTCGAGGATTTCCCAGGCGCATTCCACGACGAGCGCGAGGGCGAGACGCACATTTATGCCCGCCTTTTTCAGGATCAGCGTGAAGAAGCCGAAGAACAGGATGCCGTGAATGATGTGGCTCGGCGTGTACCAGTCGGAAAGGTGCTGCGAATTTTCGGAGGAAACCACCACGCCATGCCACAGTTTCACATATCCGCACTTGCAGATGAGCGGCTGACCCATCGTATAAAGGATAGCGGCCGTCACGGCGATAAAGCCGGCGGCGATCAGCAGGGAATTTCGGACCGTGCGGTTCAAGCGGGATTTCCTTGGAGAGGCGATGCGGCGCGGATGCGGCGCATGCGGGTGGAGACAGGTGGCCGGAAGATGACACGATCCGCCGGCCGGAAACAAGATCGGGAGCGACACGCATGAAACTTGCGACACTGAAGGATTCCACCCGCGACGGCCGTCTGGTCGTCGTCTCGCGCGACCTGACGCGCTGCTCGGAAGTGGGCCATATCGCCCGCAGCCTGCAGGCGGCGCTCGACGACTGGGCGCATGTCGCGCCGCGGCTGGAGCGGGTTGCCGAAGGGCTGGAGACCGGCTCGCAGCCGACCACCCGCTTCCACGAGCACGACGCGACCTCTCCCTTGCCGCGCGCCTACCAGTGGGCGGACGGTTCGGCCTATGTCAACCACGTCGAACTCGTCCGCAAGGCCCGCAATGCCGAGATGCCTGACAGCTTCTGGACCGATCCGCTGATGTACCAGGGCGGCTCCGACAGCTTCCTCGGCCCGCGCGACCCGATCCTGGCGTCCGACGAGGCCTGGGGCATCGACATGGAGGGCGAGATCGCCGTCGTGGTCGACGACGTGCCGATGGGCGCGAGCGTGGAAGAGGCGCGCGATGCGATCCGCCTCGTCATGCTCGTCAACGACGTCTCGCTGCGCGGCCTCATCCCCGGTGAACTCGCCAAGGGGTTCGGCTTCTTCCAGTCCAAACCCTCGTCCGCCTTCTCCCCCGTTGCCGTCACGCCGGATGAGCTGGGCGATGCCTGGGACGGCGGCAAGCTGCACCTGCCGCTTCTCGTCTCGCTCAACGGCAAAACCTTCGGCAAGGCCGATGCCGGCGTCGACATGACTTTCGATTTCGGCCAGCTCGTCGCCCATGCGGCAAAGACCCGACCGCTCGTCGCCGGCTCGATCATCGGTTCCGGCACGGTCTCCAACAAGCTCGACGGCGGCCCCGGCAAGCCGGTTTCCGAAGGCGGTGCGGGTTATTCCTGCATCGCCGAAGTCCGCACCATCGAGACGATCGCCACCGGCGCCCCGAAGACCCCCTTCATGAAGTTCGGCGACATCGTGCGCATCGAGATGAAGGACAAGGCCGGCCACTCCATCTTCGGCGCCATCGAGCAGACCGTGACGCGCTACGAAAAGGACTGACCCGATGAGCGAGGAGATCGTGCTCTACGACTACTGGCGTTCCTCCGCCAGCTACCGCGTGCGCATCGCGCTCGAAAGCCTCGGTCTCGCCTACCGGCGGGTCTCCGTGGACCTTCTGGCCGGTGAGCAGCGCGCGCCCGAACACCGCGCCCGCAACCCGCAGGGTCTCGTCCCGGCGCTAGTGATCGACGGCCAGACGTTGACGCAGTCCCTCGCGATCATCGAATACCTCTCGGAAACGCGCCCCGGGGCGCGTTTCCTCCCCGCCGACCCGCTCGGCCGGCAGCGTGTGCGCACGCTCTCCTACGCCATCGCCATGGAAATCCACGCCGTCTGCAACACAGGCATCGTCGGCCATGTCATGGAGATCACCGGCGGCGGAGACGAAGTTCGTTCCAACTGGATGAAGAAGTTCATCGGCGAAGGCCTCGCCGCCGTCGAAATCCTGCTCGAAAATCCCGCCACCGGCACCTTCTGCCACGGCGACACCCCAACCATGGCCGACTTCTGCCTCGTCCCGCAGGTCTACAACGCCAACCGCTGGGGTGTGGACATATCCGGCCTGGAGCGGGTGCGCCGCATCGCCGAAACCTGCTTGGAATTGCCGGCCTTCAAGGCGGCGCATCCGGAGGTGGCGAAGGCGGCTTAGGCTTTGAAAGCCGCGTGCTGCATGCTATATATACTTCCTCGCAGAGAAGGATATACCATGCCGCTTTACGTCAAGGATCAGGAAGTCGACAGGCTTGCCGATCGACTGTCCACGTTGCGCAAGGTCAGCAAGACCGAGGCAGTGCGGCAGGCGCTGGCGCATGAGTTGGAGCGGGCGGAAAGCGAGCCGACTTTGGTGGACAGGGCGAAGGCCTTCATCCGCGATATCGACGCGAAATATCCGAAGGTCGGGCCGGCCGCCGACAAGGCCTTCATCGATAGCCTCTATGAGGAATGATTGATGTTTGTCGATGCATCGGCATTCGTCGCGATTCTGGCTTCCGAAGATGACGCGGATGCCCTTCTGACAAAACTTCAGCAGACTGAAAAACGCTATACGTCGCCTATGGCCATCTGGGAAACATCGCTTGCCCTGGGGCGCCAGCGGCGGATAGCGCCGATGGACGCGCTCGCCCTTGTCACTGACTTTTTGAAGCTGCTCCCGGTCAAGGTCGACCCCATCGAAAACGCCACCACTGAGCTGGCCGTCGATGCCTATCAACGCTTCGGCAAGGGGCGTCATCCCGCAGGCCTCAACTTCGGCGATTGCTTCGCCTATGCCTGCGCCCGACATCTCAACATGCCGCTACTCTACAAAGGCGACGACTTCTCCAAAACGGATATCGAAGCTGCATAGAAACCGCCCCGCCGAAGCGGGGCGATCCGGGATCGTCAGGCCACATCTCCCATGCAGACATATTTCAGCTCCAGATAATCCTCCGCGCCGTGGGCCGAGCCCTCGCGGCCGAGGCCGGACTGCTTGATGCCGCCGAAGGGGGCGGCTTCGGAGGAGATGAGGCCGGTATTGACGCCGACCATGCCGTATTCCAGCGCTTCGGCCACCTTCCAGACCTTCTTGAGGTCGCCGGCGAAGAAGTAGGCGGCGAGGCCGAATTCGGTATCGTTGGCCTGTTCGATCACGTCCTCGACCGTGTCGAAGCGGAAGAGCGGGGCGACGGGGCCGAAGGTCTCTTCCTTCGCCACCGTCATGCCGCGCACGACGCCCTTCAGCACCGTCGGCTCGAAGAAGGTGCCCTTGCCCTCGATGCGCTTGCCGCCGGCGATCACCGTGGCACCCTTGGAAACGGCGTCGGCGATATGGGCCTCGACCTTGTCGATGGCGGCTTCCTCGATCAGCGGGCCGATGGTCGTGCCCTTGTCGAAGCCGTTGCCGACGGAGAGCTCAGCGACCTTCTTCGCCAGCTTTTCCGCAAAGGCGTCATAGACGTTCGACTGGACGTAGAGCCGGTTTGCGCACACGCAGGTCTGGCCGGCATTGCGGTATTTCGAGGCCATCGCACCCTCGACGGCGGCGTCGAGATTGGCATCATCGAAGACGATGAAGGGCGCGTTGCCGCCGAGTTCCAGGCTCACCTTCTTGATCTGGTCGGAGCACTGGCGCATCAGGATGCGGCCGACCTCCGTGGAACCGGTGAAGGAGATCTTCCGCACCTTCGGATTGAAGCAGAGCTCCTTGCCGATGGCGGGGCCATCGGTGCCGAGGATGACGTTGAAGACGCCGGCCGGAATGCCGGCCTTTTCCGCCAGCACCGCAAGGGCGATGGCCGAAAGCGGCGTCTGCTCGGCCGGCTTGGAGACCACCGTGCAGCCGACGGCGAGTGCCGGGGCGACCTTGCGCGCGATCATCGCGGCGGGGAAGTTCCACGGCGTGATCGCGCCGACGACGCCGACCGGCTGCTTGATGACGAGCATGCGCCTGTCCGGCGAGGGGGCCGGGATCGTCTCGCCGTTGATGCGCTTGGCCTCTTCCGCGTACCACTCGACATAGGAGGCGGCATAGAGGATTTCGCCGCGCGCTTCCGGCAGGGGCTTGCCCATTTCGGCGGTGAGGATGGCGGCCAGCTCGTCGGCATTGGCGACGATCAGGTCGTTCCACTTGCGCAGCAGGGTGCTGCGGTCCTTGGCGGGTCGGGCGGCCCATGGGCCTTGCGCCTTGTAGGCGGCATCGATGGCGGCGGCGGTCTCGCTCGCGCCCATTTCCGGCAGCGTCGCCAGTTTTTCGCCCGTCGCGGGATTGAGGACATCGAAGGTCGCGGCGCCGTTGCCGCCGATCCAGTTACCGTTGACATAGCCGGCGTCGCGCAGGAATTCGGTCGATTTCAGGTGCCTGGTCAGAGCGTCGTAAAAGGCCATGATTGCATTCCTTTCGGGCAGAAAAGGCCATTCACCCGGAGCCTATGCCCCGGGTGTTGCCTTGAAATAAAGTCGTTCGGTCTTTTGCGCCGCCGGTCAGGCGGCGCGGGCTTCGACCATCGCCGCTTCGAGAATGTCGAGCGCTTCGGCGAAGACCTCGTCCTGGATGGTGATCGGCGCGAGGAAACGGATGACGTTGCCGTGCACGCCGCAGGTGAGCAGGATCAGGCCCTTTTCGAGGGCTTTCAGGCGCACCTTGTTGGCGAAGTCGGCGCTCGGCTGCTTCGTGGCGACGTCGTTGAACTCGACGGCGTTCATGAAGCCCGGGCCGCGGATGTCGACGATTTCCGGCACCTTGTCCTGCAGCGAGGCCAGGCGCTGCTTGAGGCGTGCACCGAGATTTTCGGCGCGGTTGCACAGGTCCTCGTCCTTGATGACGTCGAGCACGGCATGGGCCGCCGCAACGCCGAGCGGGTTGCCGGCATAGGTGCCGCCGAGGCCGCCCGGGCCGGGGGCGTCCATGATTTCCGCGCGGCCGGTGACGGCCGCGATCGGGAAGCCGCCGCCGAGGCCCTTGGCCATGGTCATCAGGTCAGCCGCGATGCCGTAGTGCTCCATGGCGAAGAGCTTGCCGGTACGGGCAAAGCCGGTCTGCACCTCGTCGGCGATGAGCAGGATGCCGTGCTGGTCGCAGATCTCGCGCAGCGCCTTCATGAAATTGACCGGGACGGGATAGAAGCCGCCTTCGCCCTGCACGGGCTCGACGATGATCGCGGCGACGCGGTTCGGATCGACGTCGGCGGCGAAGAGCTTCTTCAGGACGCCCAGCGACTGCTCGACGCTCGTGCCGTGCATCTCGACGGGGAAGGGCGCGTGGAAGACGTCGCCCGGCATGGCGCCGAAGCCGACTTTGTAGGGTACGACCTTGCCGGTCAGCGCCATGCCCATGAAGGTGCGGCCGTGGAAGCCGCCCGAAAAGGCGATGACGGCCTGGCGGCCGGTGGCGGCGCGGGCGATCTTCACGGCGTTCTCGACGGCTTCCGCGCCGGTCGTGACAAAGATCGTCTTCTTGGCGAAGTTACCGGGGGTGATGGCGTTCAGGCGCTCGGCGAGCTCGACATAGTTCTCGTAAGGAACGACCTGGTGGCAGGTATGCGTGAAGCGGTCGAGCTGCTTCTTGACGGCCTCGATGACGCGCGGATGGCGGTGGCCGGTATTGACCACGGCGATGCCGGCGGCGAAATCGATGTAGCGGTTGCCTTCCTTGTCCCAGATCTCGGCGTTTTCCGCGCGGTCGGCGTAGATCTGCGTGGTCATGCCGACGCCGCGGGAAATGGCGGCGTTCTTGCGGTCTGTCAGAGGCGTGGCGGTCATGGCGCTGTTCCTGGATCTGGAGGCTTCGTTTCGCTGGGCTTGCATTAACTTACATTTTTTCTGCAAGTCTCATGTGGAATTCCTACATTTTTTCTGCAAGAATGCAACGGCATTCTACGCGCGCAATGCGACGGATTTTCCAACCGGCCGGCGCGCCCGGAATGCTATACGAAGGATAATAAAGAATCAGGGATTTGGCGCGATGGGTTCCGACGAACCGGTGCATTACAAGGTGGCGGAAGCCGCGCGGCTTGCCGGCGTTTCGGCCTCCACGCTGCGCCTGTGGGAAACGCAGGGGCTCGTCGTGCCCGGCCGCTCGGAAACGGGGCACCGGCAATATAGCGCCGAGGACGTGACCCGGCTGAAGCGCATCGCCTGGTACCGCACGGAACGTGGCCTCAACCCCGCCGCCATCCGCGAGGCATTGGAGGCCGAGGAGCCCGCCGCCGATACGGGAGCCCCGGAGGGCGATGCGCCTCGGGGCGTCGGGCGCAAGCTGCGGAGCCTGCGCCATGCCGCTGGCAAGACGCTCGAACAGGTCGCAGGCGATATCGGCATCGCGACCTCGATGCTCTCCACCTTCGAGCGCACTTCGTTAGGCGTGACCTTCCGCGTGCTGCATGACCTTGCCGATTACTACGGCACGACCGTCTCGAAACTCTCCGGCGAGGAGGAAGAGGACAACCGTTCCGTCGTCAGGGCGGGGGAGTGGAAATTCTGGCCCGAGACGTCTCCGGGCGTCACCGTGCAGGTGCTGGCGGACGGGCGCAACATGATGGACTGCCACCGCTTCGTGCTGGCGCCCGGCGCGTCGAGCGACGGCGCCTACACGCATGACGGCGAGGAGTTCGTGCACGTGCTTTCCGGGCGGGTCGAGATCGTGCTCGACGGCCACGAATTTCACGACCTCGGCCCCGGCGACAGCCTCTATTTCTCAAGCTGCCGCCGCCACGCCTGGCGCAATCGCCACGATGGCGAGACCGTGCTGATCTGGATCAACACGCCCCCGACATTCTAGGCTTCATTCCGCCGCGACGATGTGGAACTCCCGCGGCTGGTCGCCCTTGGCCGCCCCGCCAATAATGTAGATGAGACAGCTCGTCCGCAGCAGCGAAGCGAAGTTCGGCACCGAACCGTTGATCTCCAGCGCCTCGTCATAGAGCGTCGAGAGGAAGCGGGAGGTCGACATTCCCTGGCTTGCCGACATCTCGTCGATCAGGTCCCAGAAGGCTGCCTCGATCTGGATGCTTGTCGAATGCCCCCCGATTCGCACCGAACGGTTGACGGGCCGGTAGCGTTGCGGATCCTGGCCCGCAAAGACCTCACACATGGCATATCCTCCAGTCGTGTTTTTATGATGCGATTATGCGGTGGGGGCCGGCTTTGGTCAAATCATCCCGTAGCGGCGAAAAGCACGCAAAATCCTTCGTTTAAAACTCCGGAAATGAAAATCAGCGTGCGGTAGCGGGCTGCTACCCGCCCCTGCCGATCCGGGCGCAAACTTCCTCCTACAAGTCGAACTGCAAGCAGAGGAAGGCCAGCGTGGCAAAGACCATTCATTCCATGATCCGTGTCCTCGACGAGGGGCGTTCCGTGGATTTTTACGGCAAGGCATTCGGCCTCGCCATCGCCGACCGGCTCGATTTCGAGACCTTCACGCTCGTCTACATGAGCAATGCGGAAAGCGAATTCGAGCTTGAGTTGACGATCAACAAGGGCAGGACCGAACCCTACGACCTCGGGGACGGCTATGGCCATCTCGCCGTCTCGGTGGCCGATCTCGACGGCGAGCACGCGCGCCTTGCGGCCCTCGGCTACACGCTGGGCAAGATCGTCGAGTTCAATCGCGACGGCGGCCTTCTCGCCCGCTTCTTCTTCGTCACCGATCCGGATGGCTACAAGATCGAGGTCCTGCAACGGCACGGCCGCTTCAAATGAACGGGGCGGCGGCCGGAGGAGGCCGCCGCTCTCAGATGCAATGGGAGGAACGTGACATGACGACCATCTACGAGCAGCGCCCCGGGCTTTCCCGGCGCGAGCTTCTCAAGCGCGGCACGCTCGGCGCGGCGCTCATCATCACCGGCAATGCGGTGATCAGCCCCGACCGGGCCTGGGGCATGGAGACGGCGGCCCTCAAGCCCGAGACCATGGCGACCCTCATCAAGCTTGCCCGCGACATCTACCCGCACGACGCGGTCCCCGACCGCTTCTACGCCATCGCGGTCAAGGGGCATGAGACCAAGGCCGGCACGGATGCCAAGCACAAGGATCTGATCGAGGCGGGCATCGCCGATCTCGACAAGCGGGCGGGCGGGAGCGGCTATCGCGGCCTCGGCTGGGAAGACGACCGGGTGAAGATCCTGCGCGATATCGAGACGACGCCCTTCTTCCAGGCGGTGCGCGGCGATCTCGTCGTTTCCTTCTATAACCAGAAGGAACTCTGGCCGCATTTCGGCTACGAGGGCGAATCCTATTCCAAGGGCGGCTATATCGCCCGCGGCTTCAACGACATCGAATGGCTTTGACGGCGGTCTGACGGCCCCGCGCCGGAGGAGGCGCGGCCGCAGGGCGTCCACGACGCCGACCGCACATGTTTCGGGAGGAAACCATGGCAGCTCCTTATGATCTCAACGACGACGGCGTGGTCGTCATCATCGGCTCGGGTGCCGGCGGCGGCACGCTGGGCAACGAACTGGCGCAGAAGGGGATCGACGTCGTCATCCTGGAAGCCGGTTCACGGATCGAGCACGAGGACTTCATCAACGACGAATGGGACAGCTTCGCCCAGCTCGCCTGGCTCGACCATCGCACGACGGGCGGCGGCTGGCGGGTCGCGAAGGACTTTCCCAACCTGCCGGCCTGGATCGTCAAGGCCGTCGGCGGCACCACGACGCACTGGGCCGGCGCGTCCCTGCGCTTCCAGGAGCATGAGTTCAAGACGCTGACCCATTATGGCAAGGTCGAGGGCGCCAACCTGCTCGACTGGCCGCTGACGCTCGCCGAGCTGGAGCCGTATTACGCCAAGGCCGAGGACAAGATGGGCGTGACGCGCACCAACGGCATCGAGGGCCTGCCCGGCAACAACAACTTCAAGATCCTGAAGGCCGGCGCGGACAAGCTCGGCTACAAGGAATGTCACACCGGCAACATGGCGATCAATTCGGCCGATCGCGACGACCGGATGAGCTGTCAGCAGACCGGCTTCTGCTTCCAGGGGTGCAAGTGGGGCGCCAAGTGGTCGACACTCTACACGGAAATTCCGAAGGGCGAGGCGACCGGCAAGCTGGAGATCCGTCCCAACTCGCATGTCGTGAAGATCGAGCACGACGACAGCGGCAAGGTGACGAACGTCGTCTATGCCGACAAGGACGGCAAGCTGCACAGCCAGAAGGCCCGCATCGTCTGCGTCGCCGGCAATTCCATCGAAAGCCCGCGCCTGCTGCTCAATTCCGCATCCGGCAAATATCCGGACGGGCTTGCCAATTCCTCGGGCCAGGTCGGCAAGAACTACATGCGCCACACGACCGGCTCGGTCTATGCCGTCTTCGAGAAGCCGGTGCACATGTATCGCGGCACCACCATGGCCGGCATCATTCGCGACGAGGCGCGGCACGATCCGTCCCGCGGCTTCGTCGGCGGCTACGAGCTGGAGACGCTCTCGCTCGGCGTGCCCTTCATGGCCGCCTTCCTCGATCCGGGCGGCTGGGGCCGTTCTTTCGCCTCCGCCATGGACAGCTATGCCAACATGGCCGGCCTCTGGATCGTTGGCGAGGACCTGGCGCAGGAGCAGAACGCGGTGAAGCTGCATGGTGAGCTGAAGGACCAGTACGGCATGCCGATCCCGGATGTCTGGTTCACCGACCATCCGAACGACGTCGCCATGCGCGACCATGCCTACAAGCAGGGTCAGGCACTTTATGAGGCCGTCGGCGCGACCCGCAGCTTCCCGACGCCGCCCTATCCCTCCACGCACAATCTCGGCACCAACCGCATGAGCGAGAAGGCCGAGGATGGCGTCGTCAACAAATGGGGCCAGACCCACGACATCAAGAACCTCTTCGTCTCGGACGGCAGCCAGTTCACCAGCGGCGCGGCGGAAAACCCGACGCTGACCATCGTCACGCTCGCCATCCGCCAGGCCGACCATATCGCCAAGGAAATGGCCGCCGGCACGATCTGAGGTCCATCGCAATCCTCCCCGGCCGCTCCGGCGGCCGGTGACCGCGCGCGGCCGGTCGAGCCGCGACAACTGGGGCCGGCCCTGGCCGGCCACCTTTTCGCGCAGATACGTTTCAGCCGGCGCGGCGCTTCAA
This sequence comes from Shinella sp. 1A1, assembly GCF_055379515.1. Classification (NCBI taxonomy): domain Bacteria; kingdom Pseudomonadati; phylum Pseudomonadota; class Alphaproteobacteria; order Hyphomicrobiales; family Rhizobiaceae; genus Shinella; species Shinella sp. 1A1. The sequence goes on along the minus strand of NZ_AP039672.1, from coordinate 778,538 downwards.
CTGCTGTTCGCGGAAGAAGATGAAGAGGCCGGACGCCACGATGAAGCCGGCGCCGACCAGCATGGCGGTCCGGGGCGCATCGCCGAAGAAGATCCAGCCGAAGACCACTGCCCAGAGCAGCATCGTATATTGCAGCGGCACCACGGTCGCCGCGTCGGCGAGCTTCAGCGAGCGGTTCACCAGCATGTGCGCGCTCATCGCCACGATGCCGAGAAGGCTGAGCAGGCCGAAATCGAGCGGCTTGACGGGCGTCCAGCCGGCCGGATCGGCAAGGCACCAGATGCCGGCGAGGATGGCCGCGCCGGCGACCTGCCAGAACACCAGCGTCGTGTCGGGCGTCGTCCGCAGCGAGCGGCCGAGCACCATGGCGAGGCCGAAGGCCATGCTGCCGGCAAGCGCGATCAGCGCGGGCAGGGTGAACGTGTCCTTCGACGGCGACAGCGCGATGAGGACCCCGACGAAGCCGACGATGATGGCCGTCCAGCGCCGCCAGCCGACCTTCTCGCCCAGCATGAGCGGTGAGAGCGCGGCGACGTAGATCGGCGCGGCGAGCCAGTAGGTCATGGTATCGGCGAGCGGCATATAGGCGACGGCGAAGTAGAAGCCGGACGCCTCGATGGCGAAGAGAGTGGTGCGCAGGATATGCAGCTTCGGCCGATCGACGTCGATCAGCCGCCGCCAGCCCATGCGCCAGAAGAAGGGCATCAGCACGACGAGCGCGGCAAGGCTGCGGATCAGCATGAGCTGGCCGACGGAATAGGTGGAGACCAGCCATTTGCCGAGCACGTCGTTCAGCGAGAACATGACCATGCCGAGCAGCATGAGCATGACACCGAGACGAGCGGAGCCGGAATGGGGGGAGGAAGCGGCGATGTCGGTCATGGCGGGCGCTCGATGTCTTGGGACCCGAGGGCTGTGACATATTCCGGCAGGCCGATCCAGTCAGCAATTTTGATAGCTGCATAAACCGCGCGCCGGTTGATCCGGGCGGAGAGGGGTGGAAGACTGTGCCCGATATCTGCAAGGGTTCTTTCGATGACGAATGAGAAGACAGGACGCCGGCTGCGCTCGCAGGACTGGTTCGACAACCGCGACCATATCGACATGGCGGCGATCTATCTGGAGCGCTTCATGAACTACGGCATCACGCCGGAGGAACTGCGCTCCGGCAAGCCGGTGATCGGCATTGCGCAGAGCGGCAGCGACCTGACGCCCTGCAACCGCCATCACATGGAGCTCGCAAAGCGCGTGCGCGACGGCATCCGCGATGCGGGCGGCATTCCCATCGAGTTCCCCACCCATCCGATCTTCGAGAACTGCAAGCGCCCGACTGCTGCGCTCGACCGGAACCTTGCCTATCTCGGCCTCGTCGAGATCCTCTACGGCTATCCGCTCGACGGCGTCGTGCTGACGACGGGCTGCGACAAGACCACGCCTTCCGCGCTGATGGCGGCCTCGACGGTCGACATCCCGGCCATCGTGCTGTCCGGCGGGCCGATGCTCGACGGCTGGCACGAGGGCGATCTCGTCGGCTCCGGCACGGTCATCTGGCGCTCGCGCCGCAAGCTGGCGGCGGGCACCATCGACGAGGACGACTTCCTCGCTGCCGCGATGGATTCGGCGCCCTCCATCGGCCATTGCAATACGATGGGCACGGCCTCGACCATGAATGCGCTGGCCGAGGCGCTCGGCATGTCGCTGACGGGCTGCGCCGCCATTCCCGCCGCCTATCGCGAACGCGGGCAGATGGCCTACCGCACCGGCAGGCGGGCGGTGGAGCTGGTGCTGGAGGATGTGCGCCCCTCGCATATCCTGACGCGCGTGGCGTTCCTCAACGCCATCCGCGTCAACTCGGCCATCGGCGGGTCGACCAATGCGCAGCCGCACCTGATGGCGATGGCCAGGCACGCCGGCGTGGCGCTGGAGCCGGAGGACTGGCAGGCTTACGGCTACGATATCCCGCTGCTCGCGGACGTGCAGCCCGCCGGCCGCTTCCTCGGCGAGCGGTTCCACCGGGCCGGCGGGGTGCCGGCGATCATGCGCGAACTGCTCGATGCCGGAAAGCTCGACGGGACCTGTCCCACCGTCACGGGCCGTACCGTCGCGCAGAACCTCGAAGGGCGTGGGGCGACGGACCGTGAGGTCATCCGCCCCTATGGCGCGCCGCTCAAGGAGCGGGCCGGCTTCCTCGTGCTCAAGGGCAACCTCTTCGACTTCGCGATCATGAAGACCTCGGTGATCTCCGACGAGTTCCGCAAGCGCTATCTCAGCGAGCCGGGGCGCGAAGGCGTCTTCGAGGGACGGGCCGTCGTCTTCGACGGTTCGGAGGATTATCACCGGCGCATCAACGATCCGGCGCTCGGCATCGACGAGCGGACGATCCTCGTCATAAGGGGCGCGGGGCCGCTCGGCTGGCCGGGCTCGGCGGAGGTCGTCAACATGCAGCCACCGGATCATCTTCTCAAACGCGGCATCACCAGCCTGCCGACCATCGGCGACGGGCGCCAGTCGGGCACGGCGGACAGCCCGTCGATCCTCAACGCCCCGCCGGAAAGCGCCGCGGGCGGTGGGCTCGCCTGGCTGCGCACCGGCGATGTGATCCGCATCGATCTTGCAGTGGGCCGCTGCGACATGCTGGTGGAGGAAGCGGAGATCGAGCGGCGCAGGGCGGACGGCATTCCGCCGGTGCCGGCGGATGCGACGCCGTGGCAACGCATCTACCGCAAGACCGTCACCCAGCTTTCGGACGGCGCCGTCATCGACGGCGCGGCGGATTTCCGCAAGATCGCGGAGACGCCGCCCCGGCACAACCATTGACGGGCGTCACCCCCGGCGGGCGACGAGGATGCCGGCCAGCACGATCGCCCCGCCGACCGCCTGAAGGATGCTGACCGGTTCGGCCAGCAGGATCCAGGCGAGGATGGCGGCGACCACCGGCTGGAGGAGCAGCGTCAGAGAGGAAAAGGCCGTCGGCAGGTAGGCGAGGGCATAGGTGACGAGGCCCTGCCCGCCGACATGGCTGATGAAGGCAAGGCCGATCAACATCGCCCAGCCGAAGGCCACCGTCGGCAGCATGGCATCTTCGAAGACAAGCGCGACGGGCAGCATGCAGACGGCGGCCGAAAGCGTCGTCCATACCATGATGCGCAGTGTGGAGAAGCGCGAGCGCACGTGGCCGAGCGCCAGCATGTAGCAGGCATAGAAGAAGGCGGCGACGATGGCCGTCGCATCGCCCGCAAGCTGCCCGCCGCCGATGGCCGCCGGCCCGCCTTTCAGCACGATGACGCCGACCAGAGCGATCGCCAGCCCGGCGAGGAAGACGGGCGTGATGCGCGTGCGGAAGAACAGCCAGGAGCCGAGCGTGACGAAGACGGGGGCGAGGTTGGTCAGCAGCGTCGCATTGGCGACGGAGGTCATGTGCAGCGAGAGATGCCAGGCGGCAAGGTCCGCCGCGAGGAAGAGGCCCGGCAGCAAGAGGATGAGATAATCGCGCAGGCCGGCCGGCGTTTCGCCGCCTTCCTTCGCCACCTTCGACATGACGTAGAACGGCAGGAGGGCCAGCGACACGCGCCAGAACGCGGTGGCCATCGGCCCCACTTCGGAAAGCCGCACGAAGATCGGCGATCCGCCGATGGCGACGCCTCCGGCGAGGAGGGCGATGAGGGCGAGGCGGGCATGACGGGAGGCGGCAATGGGGGACACGGCAACAGTCCGGCTATCGGGATCGCCGGCTGAGCTATCAGACCGCGACCGCCAGAGCCAGATGGGCGCACGGGTTTCGATGAAAAACTTTCCGCTGCGGTTTCTTTGTCCTCGGAAAGGCAAGGCGTGGCTCTTCGCGATCCGTGCTTGAAGGGGTGGCGGGGATGGAGGATATTTCCAATGTCCCCGCTTGTCGGCCCGGCTCCAAACCCCTAAACCGGCGGCGGGCTTTGCGACGGAGGGCGCCTTGGACGACAACAATGTTCTGAAGTTCGAACGCCGGAAGCCGAAGCCGGAGAACAAGCCCGCATCGCCCGGCCCGAAGAAGGGGCTGATCTGGCTCGCCGTCGTCGTGGTGATCGTCCTCGTCTGGGCCTATTACCAGTTTCTTGCGCCGCAGGGCCTCTGACGGCATCTATTCGCCCTGAATGGCTCCCGGGCCGAAATAGATCGATCCGGCGTCTTCCTCCGCGGTGAAGGTAAAGCCGTCCGCCGGGACCAGGGTCAGGATGACCTTGTCCTTCTTCGTCAGAAGGGCGAGCTTGCCGGCGGCGAACCGCCATTTCGCCCATCCCTTGCCCTTCCAGCGATCCGGGCATGCGCCGGCCTGTTCGAGCGTCCCGCCGGTCGACGAGCGGGCGCTGACGGCAAAGCCGCAGGCTTCGGCATCATTCGCGCCGCTGAGGGTGAAGGTCCCGTCCAGCAGTTCTTTCAGCGATTGCGGTTCCTGCGGCGCGCCGCGGTCGAGCGAGACCTGACGGCCGTCGTCGAGCGTTGTGCCATAGGACCCATCCCCGCTTTTGGACAGCGCGATGACCGTCTTGCGCAGCGGGTCGATGAAGGCGATCCCGTCGTCGCGAAGGGTCCAGGCGGCGACCTCCCCGAGCGGGAAGTTGCGCAGGCAGGTCGCGGAGATGTCGACGCCCGCGCCGCCGATCGCCCCTTCGGTCCCGAGCGTCACGCGGCAATAGGGATCGCCCTCGGAAACGCCGGAAAAGGTCCAGTCGCCGGCGAGCGGCTTTGCCCAGTCGGCCGCATCGTCCGCCAGCGCCGGCCCGCAAAGGCCGGCGGCGAGCACGACGGGCAGCATTCTCCTGCGAAACTTCCTGGAACGCCCCATTCGACCGAACCCCGCATGATCGCTCTTCGCGCATAAGGTGCAGGCGATTTCCGGCATTGGCAAGCGGGACATGGGAACAGGACTTCGGCCGGCACGTTAAGCCCGCGACCTTGAAAGGAGGCAGGCAGATGGAAAGACAGGCTGAAGCAGCGAAGGGCAAGGAAAAGGGCGGCCGGGACGAGACGAAATCCGGTACCATCGTCGCGGGGCCGGAGGCCCATGCGCGGGAAAAGGGCGGTCAGGACCCCTCGGCTCCCAAGCCCGGATCGGCGAAGGATACGGCTAAGAAGCCGGACCGGTCCTGAAATGGAACTGCCTTCCCCCGCAGGCGGGGGAAGGCGTTTTCGGATGGGTTGGTTATGCCGCCAGATCGAAGCGATCGGCGTTCATGACCTTGGTCCAGGCGGCGACGAAGTCCTTGACGAACTTCTCCTTGCTGTCGTCCTGGGCATAGACTTCCGCATAGGCGCGCAGCACCGAGTTCGAACCGAAGACGAGATCGACGCGGGTTGCCGTGTACTTTGCCACGCCGGTCTTGCGGTCGCGGATTTCGTACAGGTTGGCGCCCGTCGGAATCCACGAGTAGTTCATGTCGGTGAGCGTCGTGAAGAAGTCCGTCGTCAGCGCGCCGACCCGGTTCGTGAAGACGCCGTGGGCGGTGCCGGCATGGTTCGTGCCGATGACGCGCAGGCCGCCGATGAGCGCCGTCATTTCCGGTGCCGTCAGGCCCATGAGCTGGGCGCGGTCGAGCAGCAGCTCTTCCGGGCTCACCACATAGTCCTTCTTCTGCCAGTTGCGGAAACCGTCGGCGAGCGGCTCGAGCGGCGCGAAGCTGTCCGCGTCGGTCTGCTCGGCGGTGGCATCGCCCCGGCCCGGTGCGAAAGGCACGGTGACGTCGAAGCCGGCGGCCTTCGCGGCGTGCTCGACGCCCCAGTTGCCGGCCAGCACGATAACGTCGGCAAGGCTTGCGCCCGAGGCCGCCGCGATCGGCTCGAGGACGGACAGAACGCGGGCGAGGCGCGCCGGTTCGTTGCCTTCCCAGTCCTTCTGCGGGGCGAGGCGGATGCGCGCGCCGTTCGCGCCGCCGCGGTAGTCGGAGCCGCGATAGGTGCGGGCACTGTCCCAGGCCGTGGCGACGAGGTCGGCCGGCGAAAGGCCGGACGCGGCGATCTTCGCCTTGACGGCCGAGACGTCATAGCCGGTGCTACCGGCCGGGATCGGATCCTGCCAGACGAGCTCCTCTGCCGGAACGTCCGGGCCGACATAGCGGGACTTCGGACCCATGTCGCGGTGGGTCAGCTTGAACCAGGCGCGGGCGAAGGCATCCGAGAAGGCGGCGAAATCGTTCATGAAGCGCAGCGAAATCTCGCGGTAGATCGGGTCCACCTTCAGCGCCATGTCGGCATCGGTCATCATCGGGATGGTGCGGATCGAGGGGTCCTCGACGTCGACCGGCTTGTCCTGCTCGGCGATGGTGATCGGCGCCCACTGCGATGCGCCGGCGGGGCTGTGCGTCAGCGTCCACTCATGCTTGAAGAGCATTTCGAAGAAGCCGTTGTCCCACTTGGTCGGCTCGGAGGTCCAGGCGCCTTCGATGCCCGAGACGACCGTGTCGCGGCCGATGCCGCGGCCGTGGGTGTTCATCCAGCCGAGGCCCTGGAATTCGGGGCCGGCGGCTTCCGGATCGGGGCTGAGATTGCTCGCCTTGCCGTTGCCGTGCGACTTGCCGATGGTGTGGCCGCCGGCCGTCAGCGCGACGGTTTCCTCGTCGTCCATGCCCATGCGGGCAAAGGTCTCGCGCATCTGCGCGGCCGTCGCCATCGGGTCGGACTTGCCGTTGACGCCTTCCGGGTTGACGTAGATGAGGCCCATCTGCACGGCGGCAAGCGGGTTTTCCAGCGTCGCGGGATTGGCGACGTTGCCGTAGCGGCCGTCGCTCGGGGCGAGCCACTCTTTCTCGTTGCCCCAGTAGACATCCTTTTCCGGCGCCCAGATGTCCTCGCGGCCGAAGGCGAAGCCGAAGGTCTTCAGGCCCGCGACGTCATAGGCGATGGTGCCTGCAAGCGCGATGAGGTCGGCCCAGGAGATCTTGTTGCCGTATTTCTTCTTGATCGGCCAGAGCAGGCGGCGGCCCTTGTCGGTGTTGACGTTGTCCGGCCAGGAATTGAGCGGGGCGAAGCGCTGGTTGCCCGTGCCCGCGCCGCCGCGGCCGTCCGCCGCGCGATAGGAGCCGGCGGCGTGCCAAGAGACGCGCGCCATCATGCCGACATAGCTGCCCCAGTCGGCCGGCCACCAGTCCTGGCTGTCGGTCATCAGGGCGCGCAGGTCCGCCTTCAGCGCTTCCACGTCCAGCTTCTTCAGCTCTTCGCGATAGTTGAAGTTCTTGCCCAGCGGGTTGGTCTTGGTGTCGTGCTGGTGCAGGATGTCGAGGTTCAGCGCGTTGGGCCACCATTCCATGACGGAGTTGCCGAGAGCGGTGGCGCCACCGTGCATGACCGGACACTTTCCGGTCGTCGTCGTCTTCGTATCCATTTGGTCCTCCAACGGATTTTCTTCGAGCTATGGACACTGGAAGGGCTTTGCGGGCACGCCCCTTGGGTCGGCGGCGCCGAAAACGTCTTCCGAGTGGCCCAGAACTAGCAAACCTCTTCCATAAATTCCAATTGTAAAACCTAAAGGCTGCGATATGCTCAGGTTATGATTGGCCTCACCATGAAACACCTGCGCTATTTCGATGCGCTCGCCCGGCTCGGCCATTTCGGCCGAGCGGCGGAAAGCTGCGCCATTTCCCAGCCTGCACTCTCCGTGCAGATTCGCGAGCTCGAGGAGCTGGTCGGCGCGCCGCTGGTGGAAAGGGGCGGGCGCCGCATCCGCCTGACGGGGCTCGGCGAGGAATTCGCCGGCCGGACGCGGGCGATCCTGCGCGCCGTCGACGAACTCGGGGATCTCGGCCGCGCCTCGCACGGGCCGTTCTCCGGCCGTCTTCGGCTCGGCGTCATCCCCACCATTGCGCCCTATCTCCTGCCGGGGGTCATCAAGGCGCTGACGCTGCAATATCCCGAGCTCGATCCGCGGCCGCGCGAGGCGATCACGCACCGGCTGATCGAGGACCTTGCCGAAGCCAAGCTCGACGCGGCCATCGTGGCCCTGCCGGTATCCGAACCTGCCCTTGAGGAAGTACCGCTCTTCGAGGAGGAATTCGTGCTGGTGCGGCCGCCGGAGGACGCGGGCAAGCCCGTACCGAGTTCCGACAGGTTGCACGAGATGCGGCTGCTGCTGCTCGAGGAGGGGCATTGCTTCCGCGAGCAGGCGCTCTCGCTTTGCAACATCACGCCGTCCTCGACGCGGGAACTGATGGAGGGAAGTTCGCTGTCGACCCTTGTCCAGATGGTCGGCGCGGGCATCGGGGTGACGCTCATCCCGCAGATGGCCGTCGAGACGGAGACGCGCTCCGCCTCGGTCTGTATCTCGCGCCTCGCCGAGCCACGCCCGACGCGAAGGATCGGCATGGTCTGGCGCAAGACCAATCCGCTTTCCGCCCAGTTCACCCGCATCGCCGAAATCGTCCGGCAAACCGGGCTGGAGAAACAGGTTCGCGCCCAGTTATGAAAGGCAGGTGCGAAGCGCGATGCCAATTCGGCCACCTGTTCATTCAACGACGAATGGTCACATAAAATGACGCAGCATACAAAGAGAACCGTCACGGGCGCGTCGGATGCGGCGGTCTCGCTTTCCAACGGCAGGGCGCGCATCACCATGCGCCCCGACCTCGGCGCCGGGCTGACGGCGTTTGACGTGCGGCATGATGACGGTTGGCAGCCGATCCTCCGGACAGTCGATCCCGGGACGACGCATCCTTTCGCCCTGTCCAATATCCTGCTCGTACCCTTTTCCGGGCGCGTTTCCGGTGGCGGCTTCTCGTTCGACGATGTCTTCCATGCATTGCCTCGCAACATGGAGAGCGAGGCCTATCCGCTCCACGGCAGCGGCTTTTCAGCTGCGTGGCATGTCGCTTCGGAAGGGGCGGATTTCATTTGCCTTGCGCTCTCGGCGGAAGGGCCGGGGCCATTCCGTTTCGACGCGGCAGTGACGTATCGCCTCGACGGTGCCGGGCTCGTCATGACGCTCGACGTCACCAACCGCGCCGCCATCCGGCTGCCTTATGGCCTTGGTTTCCATCCCTGGTTCGTGCGCGATGCGGATACGACGCTCGCCGCCCCCGCCACGGATATCTGGCTGGAGCAGGCCGATCATCTCCCGAAGGGCCGCGAGCTCATCGCCATGCATCCGGACATGGATTTCAACCGATCCCGGCTTCTTCCTGCCTGTTGGGTCAACAACTGGTTCGACGGTTGGGACGGCAGGGCGCGGATCGCCTGGCCGGGAAGAGGCCTCGCGGCGGATATCGAAGCGAGTGGGGCGCTGAACCGCTATGTGATCTTTTCACCGGCAGCGGATGCGGACTTCGTCTGTTTCGAGCCGGTGACGCATCCCGTCGACGCCTTCAACCTGCCCGGCGAGCCGCAGGACCATGGGCTCAAGGTGCTGGAACCGGGCGAATGCCTCGGCGTCTCCATGCGCATCACGATCCATCCCGTATGATGAGAATGCAAGGGCGGAAGCCCTTGCAAGATGGGTGAGGCCTGTCAGGTCCGCCGGCCGGCGGCTGCCGAGCGGAGGTTATCGAGCAGCACGGCGAGCAGCAGGATGAGGCCGCGCACGACATATTGGTAGAATGCCTGGATGTTGAGGAGATTCATGACGTTCTCCGCAATGCCCATGATGAGCACACCGACGATGACGCCCGTCATGGCCGCCCGGCCGCCGGCAAGCGAGACGCCGCCGAGCACGCAGGCTGAGATGACCGAGAGTTCGAGGCCCGTGGCGGCATTCGGCTGGCCCGAGGTGATGCGCGAGGCGAGGAGCACGCCGGCGACGGCGCAGACGAAGCCCTGCAGCGCGAAAATCCAGATGCGCATGTTGGAGACATTGACGCCGGCAAGCCGCGAGGCCTCGGGATTGCCGCCGATCGCCAGCGTGTTCTTGCCGAAGACCGTGCGGTTCAGCACGAAGCCGAAGATGACGAAGAAGATGGCCATGACCCAGATCGGCGTCGGGATGCCGAGGAACTTCGACAGGGCAAGCTGGTAGAAGCCGGGATCGTTGATGCCGACGGCGCGGCCGTCCGAGGCGATCAGCGCGAAGCCGCGCACGATCTGCATGGTGGCGAGCGTCGTGATGAGCGCGTTGATGCGGAAGCGGGCGATGACCACGCCATTGATGAGGCCGACCGCCCCGCCGCACAGAAGCGCGGCGATGAGGCCGACGACGATCGAGCCCGAGGCATTGGAGGCCATGACGGCGATCATGCCGGAAAAGGCGACGGTGGAGCCGACCGACAGATCGAAGTCGCGCGAGGCGAGGCAGAACATCATCGTACAGGCGACGATGCCGATGGTGACCACCGATTGCAGCAGGCCCAGCATGTTGCGCTCGGTCAGGAAGTTCGGAACCGTGAGCGCCACGATGGCGAAGGCGATGGCGAAGATGACGACGAGGCCCTGCTCGCCGAGGAGGAGTTTTTTCAAGGACGTCATCGCGACTGGACCTGCTGTGTTGGAAGTTCGCTGGCATTGGCCACATCGGGAAGAGCGGCGGCGAGGATGCGGCGCTCGTCGAAATCGGCACGCTCGATATCGGCGGCCACCCGGCCCTGGCACATGACCATGATGCGGTCGGTTATGCCCATCACCTCGGGCAATTCGCTCGATATGACGACGATCGCCATGCCCTGGCCGGCAAGCTCGTAGAGGATTTCGTAGATTTCCGACTTGGCGCCGACATCGATCCCGCGCGTCGGCTCGTCGATGATGAGGACCTTCACGCCCTGTTCGGAAAGCCAGCGGCCGAGGATGACCTTCTGCTGGTTGCCGCCCGAGAGGTTGACGATGTCCTGCTTGCGCGAGGGCGTGCGCACGCGCAGCTTGGCGATGAAGCGCTCGGCCAGTTCCGCTTCCTTCTTCGGTTGGAGAATGCCGAAGGGGGAGAAATGGCGGCGCGAGGAGATCGCCATGTTCTCCTCGATATTGCGGCCCTGCACGATGCCGTCGAACTTGCGGTCTTCCGGGCAGAGCACGATGCCGGCGCGGATGGCGTGCGGCGGACTGTCGGGCGTGACGGCCCGGCCGTCGACGCTGACGGTGCCCTGCAGGCGGCTGTCGGCACCGTAGACGAGGCGCGCCATCTCGCTGCGGCCCGCGCCGATAAGGCCGAAGAAGCCGAGAATCTCGCCCTGGCGCACGGAGAAACCGATCGGGTTGCGCAGCTTGCGGCCCGAAAGATCCTTGACCTCCAGCCGCACGGCGCCCCGCTCGCGCGGGCGAAAACCCCAGATGTTGGAAATCTCGCGGCCGACCATTTCGGCGATGATCTGCTCGCGCGTGATATCGGCAATCGCGGGATGATGGGCGGCAAGCTTGCCGTCGCGCAGCACCGTGAGGCTGTCGCACAGGCGGAAGATCTCGTCGAGGCGGTGCGAGACGTAGAGGATGACCTTGCCCTGCGCGCGCAGGCGGTCGATCAGCGCAAAGAGGATTTCGCTTTCGCGCGAGGAGAGCGAGGAGGTGGGCTCGTCCAGCGCGATGACGCGCGCATCGGCCATCACGGCCTTGGCGATCTCCACCATCTGGCGCTCGCCGATCGAGAGCGAGGCGACCTTGGCGGCGGGATCGATGTCGATGCCGATCTCCGCAAGCTTCTCCTTGACCACGCCGACGAGGCGCGAGCGGTCGATGACGCCGGCCCTGCCGGGAAAGCGGCCGAGCCAGAGATTTTCGGCCACCGTCAGCTCGGGCACGAGCTGAAGTTCCTGGTGGATGACGATGACGCCGGCCTCGAAGGCATCCCGCACGGAGCGGTAATGCTGCGCCTTGCCGTCGATGAGGATCTCGCCGGCATCGGCGGACTGATCGCCGGAGAGCACGCGGATGAGGGTGGATTTGCCTGCGCCGTTTTCGCCCATCAGGCCATGCACGGCGCCCTTCTTCACGCAGAAGGAAACGTCGGCGAGCGCCTGCACGCCGGGATATCCCTTGGATATCGCCCTGAATTCGAGAAAGTCCGTCATGTCAGCACCCCGAAAGAGGCCCGGCGGCCGTGCCGCCGGGCTGGGTCATCCTCAGAGGATGATTATTCGATGCCGAGGTCCTTGCGAACCGTTTCGTAATTGTCGCGCAGCGCGATCTGGCCGGCGGTCAGGATCAGCTTTTCCGGTTCCTTGCCGTTGGCGACCCAGTCGTACATGTTGAGCGCGGTCTCGTAGCCGTGGCGCTTCGGCGAAATGATCACGGTGCCGAAGAAGCCGGTGGCCGCGGGCTTCTTGAACTCGTTGATCGCCGAATCCGCCCCGCCGATGCCTACGCCGATCATGCTGTCGGCGGCAATGCCGACGCTTTCGGTGGCGCGCACCGCACCGAGGACGGCTTCGTCATTGAGGCCCACGGCGACCCAGTGCTTGATGCCGGCATTCTTGTTGAGAACGACGGTCGCGGCATTGAGGGCGGCTTCCGTATCGGTCTTGGCCTGGGGCGCGTCGAAGATGTTGGCTTCCGGGAATCCGGCGGCCTTCAGCACGGAGAGCGCGCCTTCGACACGGTCGACGGCCGTCGGGAGCTGGTCGTAGGAGACGCGGATCGCGCCGACATCCTTCATGTCCCAACCGCGCTTCTTGATCTCGTCGACGATCGTCTGGCCGACGGCCTCGCCGATCTTGGTGGCGGAAATGCCCATATGCGGCACGTCCTCGATGGGGCTGCCGTCGGCGTTCACGAGGCGGTCGTCCACGGTCATCAGCTTGAGATCGTTGGCGGCGGCCTTGGCGACGATGCCGGGGCCGAGCTTGACGTCCGGCGTGCAGATGATGAAGCCCTGGGCGCCCTGCGCGCCGAGATTGTCGATGGCCGACTGAACCTTCTCGCCGTCTTCCGCGCCGATCTTGACGAGGGTGAAACCCTTCTCCTTGGCGGCGACGTCGGCGAATTTCCATTCGTCCTGGAACCACGGCTCTTCCGGCTGCTTCACGATGAAGCCGATCTTGACGTCGGCGGCGAAGGCGGAGGTTGCGGCGAATACGGCGACGGTGCCAGCCAGGATGGCTGCCTTGATAAAGCCCATTGTCTCTCTCCCAAAACAACTGCGTTTGCAGTGCTCTTGGTGTAGGGTTTTTCATCATATCCGTCAATTGTCTTTGTATGATGAATTGAATATCGATGTATGATAGAAATGTCGGATCGACGCGAAACCGGCCGTCGCCAGCGCGGCTGAAACCGGTTAATGCATCGCAGGCTGAGTGGGATGGAGAATGGTCGTGCAGCAACAGAGTGAGCGCCCGGATATGTCCGAAGGCGAGGGGAGCGTGCGCCGGCCCCGGGTGCAGAAGAACGTGACGCGGACGATCGCGACCGATATCTGCGCGGATGTCTTCCCGGTCGGCGCTTTCCTGCCGACGGAGAACGAGCTGTGCCTGCGCTACGGCGTCAGCCGCACGGTCATCCGGGAATCGCTGAAGATCCTGGAATCCAAGGGGCTTGTGCGCGGGCGCTCGCGCGTCGGCACGGTCGTCTGCCCGAAGGAGGAGTGGAACATCCTCGACCAGCAGGTGCTGGAATGGATCGGTCCGCGCATCTTCGAACTCGATCTCCTCAACTGCGTGCTGGACGCCCGCCGCGCCATCGAGCCCTTCGCCGCGGAATTCGCCGCCGAGCGGGCGACGCTGCAGGAGGTCGCCGAGATCGAGCGCGCCTGGGAGGAGATGCGCGATGCGGAGGGGGATCTCGAAGCCTTCACCAAGGCCGACGTCGCCTTTCATGCGGGGCTCCTGAAGGCGAGCCACAACCAGGTCTTCATGCAGCTCGCCAGCATCATCCGGGCGGCGCTGGAATTTTCCCTGCATACCTCCAACGAGGCGGCGGATGCGCGCGGCGAGGCGGTGGAAATCCACAGGCAGCTCGTCGAGGCGCTGCGCCTTCGCGACAGGCAAGCCGCCCGCGAATGCTCGCGCCGCATGCTCGACATCGCCGCGCGCGACATCGCGATCGCCGTCCGCAATCATCCGTCGTCGAACGGCCGCTGAGGAGAACCGACATGGCAGGACGTCTCGAAGGCAAGCGGATCGTCGTCACCGGCGCGGCGCAGGGCATCGGCCTTGCCATGGCCGAGGCCTTTCTTGCGGAAGGGGCGAGCCTCTTCCTGATCGACCGCGACGGCGGCCTGCTTTCCGCCGAGACGGAGCGCCTGCGCGCGGCCGGCGGGCGGATCGGTCATGCGGCCGTCGATATCACCGACGCGGCGGCCATCGAGAGTGCCGTGGCGGCTGCGGCGCTGGAGATCGGCCGGCCGAACGCGCTCGTCAACAATGCCGGCGTCAATGTCTTCTCCGAGCCGCTGAAGCTTTCCGATGCCGACTGGCAGCGCTGCCTCGACATCAATCTCAAGGGCGCCTGGAATTGCAGCCGCGCGGTGCTGCCGGGCCTGCTCGAGGAAGGCGGCGGCGTCATCCTCAACATCGCCTCCACCCATGCCTTCACCATCGTTCCCCACAGCTTTCCCTATCCGGTTGCCAAGCATGCCCTGCTCGGCATGACCAAGGCCCTCGGCCTGGAATATGCCGGGCGGGGCGTGCGCGTAAACGCGCTGGCACCGGGCTACGTGCGCACGCAGAAGGTCGTGGACTACTGGAACAGCTTCCCCGATCCCCTGGCCGCCGAGGCGGAGACCCTGAAGCTCCATCCCGGCGGGCGCATCGCGACGCCGGAGGAAATCGCCAAGGCGGCGCTCTTCATGATCTCGGACGAATGCCCGTTCATGAATGCCACCTGCCTGACGGTCGATGGCGGGATGACGGTGCTGCACCATCCCTGAGCGGCGCGCCCGGAAACGGGCCCTTCGTCCGGGATTACGCCCGGCTCCTGCGGATCGCCCTGACCAGCCGAAACACGGCGAAGGCAGCGCAAAGGACATACAGGCCTCCGCCGATGAACATGATGCCGTAAATGCCGGCAAAGAGTTCGCGGTCCTCCCGGTAGACATCCGTTGCGGGCGGGGCGGGCGGATAGACAAGGGCGGAGATCACCTCGCCGATCCCGTATCCGGCAAAGAGGCAGACCGGCACGAGGAGGATAAGGCTGGCGACGAAGATAGCGATCGGTTTCAGCATCGCGTCTATCTCCCAAAATCGTCGAGCGTATCGAAGGTGAATCGCTCGGAATCTGTCCCGCACCGATGCCAGCGCATCTCGGCATTCGCCTCGCTGCGACGTCCGTAGCACCAGTTCCTCTCGTTGAGCGCGACGCCGTAGATCGTCATCGCCTTGCAGGCGACGGCGATCCGGACGTCTCCGCTGGGATTGTGCAGGCAGATGTCTCCTGCATCGTCGTAGAGTTTCTTGAGCTGGTCGTCGCTTTCGGTGGCCCGCGGAAACAGCTTTTCCGCAGCGGTGGCTGGAACTGCGGTGTACAGTCCGGCAACGAAGAGGGGCATTGCAAGCAACAGCCGGTTCATATCTTCCTCCTTGGCGTCGTAAGTGGGACCGTTACCCGGCGGGCCGGAAGCATGTGGCCAGTCTGGCGACCACGGCCTCGTAGGTCTTCGCCTCGTCCAACGGATATGTCAGGCGGAAGACGTGAAGGCTGTCGATGTCATCTTGCCCATTCGGTCTCAGCAGGGCCTTGGCATAGAAGACCCTGCCGTTCTCGCGGCCGGAGATGACGGCCCAGTTTTCGTTTGCTCGGTGATAGCTGACAACGGCATCCGGGCTGTCGAGGTCCGAGACGATAGCGTCGGCGGTCTGCTCCATCACGTTGTAGCCACCCCAGACCCGCAATTCGGCGCCCGATTCCGCGGAGAACACGCGGCCATCGCCGTTATCGGCCTCCTGCTGGGCAGCAAGGAGATCGGCCGGATAGCAGATGCTGTAGCCGAAGCGGACATTGGTATAGGTCTTCCATTGGTGATCCGCCGCCATGACGGACATGCTCGTCGGCAGGACGGCGAGGGCCGCGGCGAAGGCGTGTGTCGAGATGTTCATCCGTTTCCTCCCATGTTCATGGCCGGGCCTGCCTCACAGGATACGCAACATGATGGCAAGGCTGAGCCCGACGAGGATGCCGCCACTGATCCGCGAGACCCAAAGGCCGGAGCCGGGCGTGGAAACGAGCGGTGCGGCGAGGGACGCGATACCCACCGAGGCGAGGTCGCCCAGCGAGAAAGCGCCGTTGACGATGACCCCCAGCAGCAGGAACTGGAGCCAGTCCGGCGTCGCCGCAGCGGGATCGACGAACTGCGGCAGGAAGGTCAGGAAGAAGAGCGCGGTCTTCGGATTGAGGACCTCGACCACGATACTGTCGTGCAGGACCTTCCTTTGCCTCGGACGCGTTTCGGTTTCCGCCCGCGCTCCGGGCGGAACGATCATCCGGCCGCCCAGCCAGAGCATATAGAGCGCGCCGGCCGTCCTGACGGCTGTATAGAGCGCGGGCGCATGATGGAGGAGGGCGGCAAGGCCGACGGAGGCCCCGGCTATGTGGACATAGCAGCCGAGATGGATGCCGAGGGCGGCCATCAGCCCGGCCCGGTGGCCGTGGGCAAGGGTCTGCGCCGACATGTAGAGAATGGCCGGCCCGGGCATGCAGGCGAAGGCCATGGTGGCGAAGGCGAAGGGTATCCAGCTTTCCAGTGACACGGCGTTTGACCTCCCGTTTTGCCGGCGGGGCAAGTCAATCAGCCTTTATTGATCATGAGAAACGATTTATCATCATGTCATTGATAACGGAACGAGGTGGATCGATGTTCGACATCGTGCTGCTGCGGACATTCGAAACGGTCGCCTGCCTGTCGAGCTTCACGAAGGCGGGGCAGCAGTTGAACCTGACGCAATCCGCCGTCAGCGCCCATATCCGGCGGCTGGAGGAACAGGCGGGCACCGCCCTTTTCGAGCGTAGCACCCGCACGGTCGCCCTGACGCCGCAGGGACAGGCGCTGCTCGGCCATGCGCGGGCGATCCTGCGCCTGAGCGAGGAAGCCCGGACCCTGATGCGGGGAAGCAGCAACGCGCTTCACCTGCGTATCGGCGCATCCGATGACCTGACGAGCACATGGCTGCCCGCGGTGCTGCGGAAATTCCAGGATTCCCGCACGGCAAGGACGCTGGAAGTCCATATTTCCAACATGGCGGTGCTGCTCGACAGCATGGACAAGGGCGAACTCGACCTGGTCGTCGGCTGCCGCTGCCGGGGCGACCAGCCCGGTATGCATCTGTGGAACGAGCCGCTCCGATGGGTGCTCGGAAGGACCCCGCTCGATGCCGAGACGCCCATTCCCATTGCCGTGTTTCCCGAACCGTGCCCCTACAGGGACGCCGCCCTTGCCGCGCTCGCCGCGCAGAACTGCACGTGGAGGATCACCAGCGTCAGCCCCAGCCTCGGCAGCCTGACGGCTATGGCCGCTGCAGGGCTTGCGGTCACCCCGCTGAATGCCAGTTCGATCCCGGCGAGCCTGCAATCGTCACCAGGCAATGCGCAATTGCCGCCTTTGCCCGATGTCGAATTCGTGGCCCATGTGCGGCCCGGCCTGCCGGAAGAAACCATGCTCCTGACGCGTGCCGTCATCGAATGGATTACCGCCAACAGGCCGCAGGTCGCCGCGCCGCGTCACCTCCGGAAAACCTGAACCATGCGATTGTTAATCCGCAAGAGGCGAACTAGTTTCGGCCTGCCGAACCAGCCGGAATTTTCATGCCCGATCCGATTGCAAAACCCGATCTTCCATCGCCAGCGGCGCGCGCGCTCCAGCTACGCTCGCTGTTCTCCCTGAACAAGCCGGGTGCCCGGCGCTGGCCGTTTGCGCTCCGCGCAGCCCTTGCCATGGGCGTGCCTGCTGCGATCGGCTGGGCGGCAGGGGATCTGCCGGCGGGACTGATGGCGACGATCGGCGGCTTCACCGCCGTCTACGGCAACGACCGGCCGTTCCTGAACCGCGCCTTTCATCTTGGCGCGATCGCGGTGTCGTTCGCGCTTGCCGTGATGATCGGCGTGGTGGCGGGCGGCACGGAGTGGCTGACCGTTCCGGTGGTGACGTTGCTCGCGACCGCTGCCGCCTTCCTGTGCAGCGCGCTGAAGGTTTCCCCGCCGGGGGCCTATCTCTTCACGCTTGCGGTCGCGGCCGGCACGGCGATGGGGGCGGAGCACCTGTCCTGGTGGCATGTGGGTACGCTCGTCCTTGCCGGCGGGGCCTTCGCCTGGGTGCTGCATATGGCGGGGGCGATCCTTGCCCCGCGTGGGCCCGAGGTTCTGGCCCTGAAGGCGGCGGCCCGTGCGGTCGGCGATTTTCTCGCCGCGGCGACGACGCCGGGCGGCGATGTGGCGCGGCATCAGGCGGCCATCGCGCTGCATCTTGCATGGACGGTGCTGGTCAGCCAGCAGCCCGTGCAGCCTCGCCCGAATGGAACCCTGTCGCGGCTGCGCGCCGAGGGCCGGGAACTGCACATGATCTTCGCCGAGGCGATCAATGCGGTGGGAGCGGGCGAACCGATCCCGCAGGCGAATATCGAGCGCGTGCGGGCAATTGCCCGGCAGGGGGCGATGCCGGTCGACGTCACCAATCCCGGCCATATCCCACTCGGCCGCGTCAGCGGCTGGCAGCTCCTGAAGGAGGGGGCGCGCCCGGGCGCGCAGGCATTCGAGATCGGCCTGCGGGTGGCGGTGGCCTCGGCGGTGAGCGGGCTCTTCGGCTGGTTGACGAATATCGAGCATGCCTACTGGATCACCGCCGCCGCCGTGCTGATGCTCTACCAGGGCCTCGACCGGGCGACGATGCTGCAACGGGGAATCCAGCGGGTCGGCGGCACCCTGATCGGCACTGTCCTTGCCGGCGTCGTCCTGTATCTTCACCCTGAAGGGCTGTGGTTCGCAGCCACGATCGCCCTCCTACAGTTCATCATCGAATTGCTGGTGCTGCGCAATTACGGGCTCGCGGTCGTCTTCATCACGGCGATTGCCCTCACCATCGCCTCCGGCGGTCATCCGGTGGCCGATATTCCCCATCAGGTCTGGGTTCGCGCGGAGGATACCTTTCTCGGCTGTGCCATTGGTGTCGCGGCGTTCCTGCTTCTGGCGAAACGGGGAACGACCCGGGCGATCTCGCAGGAACTGTTCCGGACCTGGGGGGCGATCGATCTGGTCGCCCAGCATCTTGCGACCGGCGATGCCGATACGGCGGGCGTGCGCGGCGCCCGGCGCAACCTGCAGCATCACATAATCCTGCTGCTGCAAAGCTACGATGCGGCGGCCGGAAGCGGTGCGGAAAGCCGGGCCACGGCGGAACCCCTCTGGCCCGCCGTCGTCGCCACCCAGCGCCTCGCCTACCGCCTGCTCGCCGCCGGCTGGCGGATCGAGGCCGCATCGCCGACAGGGGAAAATGTGGCCCTGGCGGAGGAACTGTTCGGCAAGGAAGGCGCGGCGCAGTTGCACGCCTGCCTCGCCGGGATCGTCAATGCATTCCACAATGGCACCGCACCGCCGCCCGATCCCGAGGTTCCGGCCTTTCTCGAAGCGGAAATCCGCTTGCTGGGCAGCTCGATCGTCTTCCCGTCCAGCCGGGCGTGACGGAAAGACGCTATTGAGCGGCGACCTTCAGCTTTGCCTGTTCCAGTGACCAGTATTCCATGTCAAACAGGTCCGCCTCGCCGATGGGCGTGAAGCGGCCGTAGGCTTCGGCGGCGTTGATGGCGCGGGTCGCCTGCTCGCAAAGGTCGCCGCCGATCCCGGCTGCCTTCGCACTGGCACCGAGGGCGTAGATGCCCTTGCCGCGGACCAGAACGAGGCGCGGATAGACGTCCAGCATCTGCTTCGGCTCGTTGGTGCGGGTGGCGTTGCGCGCGAAATAGGCGCGGTAGCGATCGGCATAGGCTGCAAGCGCTGCGTCGATCGCCGCCTCGTCCGCACTGGCCTCGATGATCATCGGCCAGGGCTTGATGCGGATGACGTGATCCGGCGTGACGGTGCCGCGCAGGCCGATCGCCTCGACGTTTTCCTTTCCGGCATGTTCGCGGATCGCGGCGGTGGAACGATAGTCGAGGAAGACGCCCCTGGCGAAAGGCGAGCCGTCGCGGGTGAGTGCGGCCTCAAGCCGCGCCGTCAGCGCCGCGTCCTCCTCGCCGTCGCTCGGCTGCGGGCCGGAAAGCGTGACGCCCTTACGCGCCAGCTCCTCTTCCGCCATGGTGACGAATTCGATCATCAGCTCGTAGGAGACACGGGCATCGTCGGCGAAGGTGAAGAGGCCGTGGTTCTCCAGCCAAAGGCCTTCGCAGCCCGGACGGTCGCGATAGATGCGGTCGGCGACGATGGAAAGGTCGAAGCCGGGCATGACATAGGGCACGTAGGCGAGGCGCTCGCCATAGACACGGCTGACCGTCTCGCGCATGTCGGGCTGGTCGGCGAGCGCCAGGATCGCTGTCGCATGCGTGTGGTCCACGAAGGCAAACGGCAGGAAGGCGTGCAGTAGGGCTTCGACGGAGGGGTTCGGCGCGTCCGCCTCGATGAGGCTGGCGCGCAGCAGGGCGACCATGTCGGGGTCGGAGAGCTTGGGGCCGTTGCGGGCTTCGAGCAGCGGGGCGAGACGGACTGCCGGCAGGCCCGGCGCCTCGATCGTGTCGAGGTCCCAGCCGCTGCCCTTGATATGCATGAGGGCTTCGCCGTCGGCCGAGGTCACCTTAACGGAGGTGTTGCCGCCGCCGTGCAGCACGAGGTCCGGATCGCCGCCGATGATGCGGGAGGTATAGATGCGAAGGCCGAGGGCTTCGCTCTGTCCGGCCCCGCGGGCGGCCTCCACGTAACGGGCTGCGTCCTCGTCGTTCCAGCGGCTTTTCATGCGGATTGTCCTGTCCTTGAAATGAGTGCGGCGGGCAGCCGGAGCCGCCCGCCGTCTATGCGTTATCAGAAGTCGAAGTTGGCGATGTTGTCCTTGGTGAAGACGGTGCGCTCCGGCAGCAGGATGATGCCGTTGCCGTCGGCTTCGTAGTCGTAGCCCTGTACCTTGTTGGCCGAGACCTCGACCGTGCCGACGCCGGGGATTTCCAGCTTGTCGCCGACCTTCATCGGGCCGTTCTTCAGGACGTGATCGGCGACGTAGACCGAGATCTTGCCCTGCTGCGTGACGTCCCACAGGCCGAAGCGCTGGATCGTGCCGCGTTCGATATAGGGGCGCATGACGTTCGGCGTGGAGAAGCCGACGATGGTGACGCCTTCGGCGCGCTTCAGGTTTTCCGCTGCCTGTGCTGCGGCCGGCAGGGCGTTGGCGTCGGGCGCGATGATCGCGTCGAGGTCCGGATAGGTCTGGAGGATGCTTTCAGCCGTCTGCAGCGACTTCTGCGCGTCGTTGTAGCCGTACTGGGTGGTGACGATCTCCCAGCCCGGATGCTCCTTGGCGATCTTCGCCTTGGCGGCTTCCGCCCAGGCGTTCTGGTCGGTCACGGTCGGGCTGGAATAGAAGAAGGCGACCTTGGCCTTTTCCTTCGTCACGCCTTCCGCCGCCATGTCGACCAGGAGGCCGCCGAGCTGCTCGGGCGTGCCCTGGTTGATGTAGTAGCTGCGGCAATCCGGGTTGACGTCGCTGTCCCAGGTCATGACGAGCACGCCGCGATCCATCGCGCGCTTCAGCGCCGGGCACAGGCCGTCCGGCGAGACGGAGGAGACGATGAGGGCGTTATAGCCCTGGTTGACGAAGTTGTTGATGAACTGCACCTGGCCGGAAACGCTGGGCTCCGTCGGGCCGTCATAGGTGACCTTGACGCCGAGCTCCTCGCCGGCCTTCGTCGCGCCGGCGCCGCCGGAGGTGAAGAAGCCGACGCCCACCAGCTTGGGGATGAAGGCGATCTGGTTTTCGGCATGGGCCGTGCCCGAGGCGAGCATGGTGCCGGCAAGAAGCGCCGCGGCGACGGCGCCGGATTTCATGATGTTCTTGATCATTCTCATTCTCCTCCTGAAGTGACTGCCGCCCGGGTCTGTCTTCTTTGCCGGGCGACGGCGATGAAATCGGCCAGCATTGCGCTTCCGTGGCGCAATGCGACCGCGATAACCAGCAACCCTCCCGAAAGTGCGCTGGAAATCTGGCTGGGGACGCCGGCCGCCTGCAGGCCCTGCTGCAGGTAGCCGATGACGAAGGTGGCGATCAGGGTGCCGAGGATGGAGCCCTGGCCGCCATAGATGGAGGCGCCGCCGAGCACGGCCGCGGTGACGGCCGGCAGCAGCGTCGCCGAGCCGAGGTCGACGCGCGCCGAGCCGAAATAGGCCGACATGACGAGCCCGGCGATGGCGGCCGAGACGCCGGTGATGACATAGGTGATCGTCTGCACGCGGCCGACCGCGATGCCGGCGAAGCGCGCCGCGCTTTCCGACTGGCCGGAGAGGAACACGGCGCGGCCGAAGCGGGTGAAATGCAGCAGCACGACCAGCACGAGGGCGAGCGCGAGGAACAGCGCGAGCGGGGCCGGCAGGCCGAGGACTTCCGCATAGCCGAAGGCGTTGAAGGCGTCCGGGAAATTGCCGATGCCCTCATAGCCGCCCGCGCCGACGAGGCCGGAGGCGACCGTCGCGGTGCCCTGGAAGAGATAGAGGCTGCCGAGCGTGACGACGAGCGGCTGGATCTTCGACAGGTGGATGACGGTGGCATTCAAAAGCCCGCAGAGCGCGCCGGAGACGAGCGCCAGCGTAATCGAAAGCGGCAGCGGCACACCGTAGAAGGTGGCGACGCCGAAGACGATGGCGGCAAGGCCGATCACCGAGGCGAAGGAGACGTCGATGCCGCCGGCGATGATGACGAGGGTCAGCGGAAGGGCGACGATGCCGATCTGCACGAAGTCCGAGGTGCCGTAGATCAGGTTCGCGACATTGAGGAAGCGCGGATTGACGATGCCGAAGATGGCAAGCTCGGCGACGAGCATGGCAAGGAGGGCGGTCTCCCAGCGGAAGATGAGCTTCTTCATCGGCCGGCCTCCACGGTGCGCGCCGTCGTCGTTTCAGCGGATTGGGTGGGGCCGCGCTCGTGCACGGCATAGCGGCGGGCGCGGATGCGACGGTCGATGATCTGGCGGATGCGCCCGTCGAGCAGCAGCACCGAGAGCAAGATCGCGCCGGCGATGAAGTCGTTCCAGTAGGCGGGGATCTTCAGGAAGACGAGCGCGCTGTCGATGGAGGTGATGAAGATGACGGCGGAAAAGATGCCCGCGACCGAGCCGGTGCCGCCGAGCAGGCTCACCCCGCCGAGCACATTGACGGCGATGGCCTTCAACTCTATGCCGTTGCCGGCCTGGTTGGGGATAAAGCCGATCTGCGCGGCGAAGACGAGGCCGGCGAGCGCGGCGCAGATACCGGTCGCGACGAAGGCGGTGAACTGCACGCGCTTCACCGGCACGCCGAGATGGTGCGCGGCGGCGCGGTTGTCGCCGACGGCGTAGAAATAGCGGCCGAAGCGCGTTTTGCGCAGCACGAGCCATGCAAGCACGACGAGAACGAGCACGACGACGGTGAGCGCGGAGAAGCCGGGGCCGAGATTGCCGGCCAGCGCCTTGAGGTTCTGCGGCAGGTCCTCGATCCAGCGCCCGCCGGTCAAGACGAGCATGATGCCGCGATAAAGGCCGAGCGTGCCGAGCGTGGCGACGATGGAGGGAATGCCGAGATAGGCGACCATCAGCCCGTTGAAGGCGCCGGCGCCGGCGCCCGTCATCAGGCAGAAGGCGATGGCGAGCGGCAGGCCGAGGCCGGCATTGAGCGAGAGGCCGAGCACGGCGGCGCTGAGGCCGAGCACCGAGCCGCTGGAAACGTCGATGTTGCGTGTCAGGATGACGATCATCGTGCCGAGCGAGATCAGCATCAAGACGAGGCTGTTGGAGACGACGACCGAGGCCGTCGCGCCGGAGAGATAGCCGGGCGCGGCCGCGCCGATGGCGGCATAGGCGACGACCAGAACGGCGATGAGCGTTGCGACGCGGTTGCGCGCGAAAAGGTCAAGCATGGCGGGCCTCCGAGGCGCCGAAGGCAAGGCGGGCGATGGCGTCCACCGAGATGTCGTCCGTCAACTCCCCGCCGGACTGGCCGAAGGCCATGACCTCGACGCGGTCGGCGAGCTGTTCGATCTCGTCGAAATCCGAGGAGATGAGGACGATGGCGACGCCCTCGGCGGCGAGCTTGCGGATGAGGTCGTAGATGTCGTTGCGGGCCGCGACGTCGACGCCGCGCGTCGGCTCGTCGAGGATCAGCACCTTCGGCCGGGCCGACAGGCATTTGGCCAGCAGCACCTTCTGCTGGTTGCCGCCCGAAAGGCCGC
Source organism: Shinella sp. 1A1 (assembly GCF_055379515.1). NCBI lineage: Bacteria > Pseudomonadati > Pseudomonadota > Alphaproteobacteria > Hyphomicrobiales > Rhizobiaceae > Shinella > Shinella sp. 1A1. The sequence goes on along the minus strand of NZ_AP039672.1, from coordinate 754,345 downwards.
GCGCCTCCTGGCCGGGACCGGTGCACTTGATGCCCATGCTGGAGCGGAACTCGTCGAAGGCCTTCCGTTCCGCGCCGGGGCGCAGGAAGAAGGGCAGGCGATGCACGAGATAGGACGAGACGTTCCAGAAGAGCGGCGCTTCGAGGAAGAGGCCGTGCTGCTGGCGGTCTTCCGGCAGGTAGACGAGGCCGCGGTCGATGCAGATGCGCGGCGAGCGCTTCTTCAGTTCCGCGCCGTCGAAGACGACGCTGCCTGCCGTCTGGGGGCGCAGGCCGAAGAGCGTTTCGGCGAATTCCGTGCGTCCCGCGCCGACGACGCCTGCAAGGCCGAGAATCTCGCCGGCCCGGACGTCGAGGCTGATATTGCGGAAACCCTCGCCGCTGAGGCCGCGCACGCTGAGGCGCGGCTGGCCGATCTGCGAGACCTTGCGGCCGGTGCGGTCTTTGCCCGAGGCCTCCGTGATCTGCACGCGGCTCATCGCGTCGATGATCTCGGCGTCGCTGTAGCTGTCGAGCGGGCCGGAGAGCACGATCACGCCGTCGCGCAGCACGCTGATCGTGCCGCAGATCTCGCGGATTTCGCGCAGCTTGTGCGAGATGAAGAAGATGCCGACGCCTTGCGCCTGCAATTTGCGCACGCGCTGGAAGAGCGCGCTTGTCTCGAAGGGAGTGAGTGCGGAGGTCGGCTCGTCGAGGATCAGCACGCGCGCATCGCGCACGAGGCCGCGCAGAATCTCGACGATCTGCCGCTCGGCGATTTCGAGGGCGGCGGCCTGGGCGTCGAGGTCGAGCGAGACGGAGAGCTCGGCGACGAGCTGCTCGACGCGCGGGCGCAGTGCCTTGGGCGAGGCGGCGAGGCCGAGGCAGATGTTTTCGAGGACGCTCTGGTTGGGCAGGATATGCGCTTCCTGCGGAACCAGATAGAGGCCGAGGTCCTGCGCATGGGCCGGTGAGGCATGGGCGAGCGGCCGGCCATTGATCTCGATCGCACCGGAATTGGCCGGGATGACGCCCGACATGATCTTCATGAGGCTCGATTTGCCGGCGCCGTTGCCGCCGAGAAGCGCGTGCACTTCCCCGGCCTGCAAGGCGAGCGAGACACCCTTCAGCACCGGAACGGCACCGTAGGACTTCCAGATGTCCGTCAGCGTCGCGACCCTCCCGGCCGCCGGGCTACCCGTCATTCTGCACCTGTTCATATGTAATCTATGTCAATCATGTGATCATAGTGATTGGTGGCCGTCAATATGCTCAAAGCGCCGGTCGGCATCGAGAAAGTGGAATATTGCGCTGCAAAATATGATTTATCCGCAAAAATCAACGGATTGCGGCCGTGAAGAATTTTTCGCCATGCAGATGCGTTGACGTATCAAAAGTTTTTTTGTTATTCAAATGATCAGAAATCGACCGAGGGAGCCGCTTGCATGGCGTCGGACAACGGGGAATGGAGCTACGCCGATACGGATGAGGAGATCCTCACCCGTATCGCCTGGTACTACTACAACGACGGGCTGACGCAGAACGAGATCGGCGAAAAGCTCAACATGTCGCGCATCAAGGTCTCGCGCCTGCTCGAAAGCGGCCGCCGCTCGGGCATCATCCAAGTGCGCATCAATTCGCGCTATCAGGGCTGCCTTGCGCTGGAGCGGCAGATCAAGGAGCGCTACGGGCTGCTCGAGGCCTATGTCGTGCCGCAGCTTCCCGATCAGGACCCGAGCGACCGGCTGGGGCAGGCCGCCGCGCAGTTCCTCATGCAGCGCTTGCAGACGGATGACCTCCTGGCGGTCGGCTGGGGCGCTACCGTATCCAACACCATCCAGCGGCTCGGCCATCTCGCCAACGAGCGCAACATCGGCCTCGTCAGCCTTACCGGCGGCGTCGGTACCTATGTCGACGGCATGCGCACGGCCAATTGGGGCAGCGGCGTGCATCTGGTGCCCGCGCCGCTCGTCGTGCGCGACCCGGACGTGGCGCGCAATCTCTCCTCGGAGCCTGCCGTCGCGAACCTGCTCGACATGGCGCTCAACGCCACCTACCAGCTCGTCGGCATCGGCGAGCTTTCCGCCGCCTCCACCGTCGTGCGCTCGGGCTATGTCAGCCCCGACGAGGTGGAGCCGCTGCGCCGCAAGGGGGCGGTCGGCGATATCCTCTGCCAGTTCTACAACGAGCGCGGCGAACCGCTCGACCTGCCGCTGCACGACCGGGTGATCGGCGTGAAGCTCGCGGCGCTGTCGCGCGCCGAAAAGGTCGTGGCGGCGGCGGGCGGCATTCACAAGGTCGGGGCCATCCACGCGGCGCTGCGCGGAAAATTCGTCGGCATCCTCATCACCGACGAAACGACGGCCGCCGGCCTCATCGAGATCAAGGACTGACCCCATGACGACTTCATACCTGCTGGCCGTCGACGCCGGCACCGGCAGCGGCCGCGCCGTCATCTTCGACGAGAACGGCAACCAGATCGCCAGCGCCCAGCACGAATGGTGGCACAAGGCCGATCCGCGCTTTCCCGGCTCCATGGATTTCGACGTGGAAGGCAACTGGTCGCTGCTGTCGCGCGCCATCCGGCAGGCGATATCCGAGGCCGGCATCGCGGCCGCCGATATCCGCGCCGTCAGCGCCACTAGCATGCGCGAGGCCATCGTCGCCTATGACCGCAGCGGACGGGAGATCTGGGCCTGCGCCAATGTCGACAGCCGCGCCGTCAGCGAAGTGCGCGACCTGAAACGCGAATTCCCCGGCCTCGAACGCGACCTCTATGCCGAGACCGGCCAGACCTTCGCGCTCGGCGCCCTGCCGCGCCTTCTCTGGCTGAAGCGCAACCTGCCGGACGTCTATGCCCGCATCGACCGGATCAGCATGCTCTCCGACTGGGTCCTGGCGCGCCTTTCCGGCGTCATTGCCAGCGATCCCTCCAATGCCGGCACCACCGGCCTCTACAGCCTGCTGAAACGCGACTGGCTGCCGGAGGCCATGGCGAAGGCCGGCATGCGCGGCGATATCTTCCCCGAAAGCGTCGAGCCGGGCACGGTCATCGGCCGCATCACCGAAAAGGCGGCGGACGAGACCGGCCTTGCCGCCGGCACGCCCGTCGTCATGGGCGGCGGCGATTGCCAGAGCGGCGCGGCGGCCATCGGGGTCGTCAACGAGGGCGACTGCGCGGTGCTCGGCGGCACCTTCTGGCAGCAGGTGGTCAATGTCGGCCCCGCCGTCTCCGACCCGTCGATGGACTTGCGCATCAACCCGCATGTCGTGAGCGGCCTCAACCAGGCCGAGGCGATCAGCTTCTTCGTCGGCATCGTCATGCGCTGGTTCCGCGACAGTTTTGGCGCGGAGGAAGTGGCCGCGGCCGGGCCGGGCGGCGATGCCTACCGGCTGCTGGAGGAGAAGGCGGCGGGCGTGCCCGTCGGCGCCTATGGCATCATCCCGGTCTTCTCCGACGTCATGCATTACGGCAACTGGTATCATGCGGCCCCGTCGCTGCTGAATCTGTCCATCGACCCGGAAAAGTCCGGTAAGGCCGCGATCTTCCGCGCCTTGCAGGAAAACGCCGCCATCGTCGCGGCCCGCAACCTTTCGGCCATCTTCAAGCTCTCCGGCAAGACGCCGGACAAGATCGTCTTCGCCGCCGGCGCGTCGAAATCCGCCCACTGGTCGCAGATCCTTTCCGATGCGACGGGCCTTCCGGTCGTCACTCCCGTCGTCAAGGAGGCGACGGCGCTCGGCTGCGCGGCCGCCGCGGCCATCGGCATCGGCCTTCGCCGCGATTTCGTCGAGGCGGCCGAGGGCTGGGTGCGCTGGGACAGGCGCTTCGAACCGAACTTCGATCACAAGACCGTCTACGACGAGGCCGGCGAGCGCTGGGCGCGGGCCTATGCGCTGCAACGCCAGCTCGTCGACGAGGGCGTCACCACGGCCATGTGGAAAGCGCCGGGCCTTTGACCTTTCATCATTGATACAACGCAACAAGGATTACGACATGCTCATCCAGATGGTCAGCATCAATGTCAAACCGGGCCACGCCGATGAATTTCTGGAGGCCTTCCGCATCAATTACGAGGGCACACGGCTCGAGCCGGGCAACCTGCGCTTCGATGTGCTGCGCAATCCCGAGGACGAGCACAGCTTCGTCATCTACGAGGTGTTCAGGTCGCCCGAAGCGCTCGACGAGCATCGCAAGACGCCGCACTATCAGGAATGCGTACGCCGGATCGACCCCATTCTGGCCGGTCCGCGGACGAAGACCTTCTACAAGGTCGAGATGGCGGACTTCCTGGCCGCATGATGCCGGTCTAACTCTCGACACGCCCGATCTGGTTTCGGCGCCCCACAGAGTCTTGAGCTACGACCGCTTTGCCAGTTGGTGTTCGCGCCAGATGGTGAAGAGGCCGGCGCCGACGACGATGAGGGCGCCGATGACCATGTTCAGCGTGACGTTCTCGCCGAAGAGGCTGACGGCGACGATGACGTTGAGAACGAGCTGGAAATAGGTCACCGGCTGGACTTCGGCGGCCGGCAGGAGCCCGTAGGCGCGGATGAGGAAATAGTGGCTGAGGGTGCCGCAGACGCAGAGCGCGGCGAGGGCGAACCAGTCGGAAGGCTTTACCGTGCTCCAGTAGAACGGCCCGATCAGCGAGATCGCCACGGCGCCGGCGACGCCGGCATAGAAGAGGCTCGTCACCGCCGTATCCTCGCGGCTCACCGCGCGCGTCGCGATGCTGTAGAGCGCGAACAGCACCGATGCGGCCAGCGGCAGGAGCAGCGACATGTCGAAATGGATGTCGACGGGATTGATGATCACCAGCACCCCGAGAAGGCCGATCAGCACCGCCGTACCGCGGCGCCAGCCGACGGCTTCCCCGAGAAGGGGGATGGACAGGACGGTGATGATGAGCGGCGTCGCCTGGAAGATCGACTGGCTCATGGCCAGCCCGGCATGCACATAGGAAAAGACGATGATGACGATCTCCGCGACGAGCAGGAGCCCGCGGACGATCTGCAGCCAGGGCCGCCGCGTGCGGATGGCCGCCCTTACGCCGCCCGGCGAGGTGGCGGCAAAGCCGAACACGAAGAGCGCGAACGCCCAGAACCGTATCATGGTGATGAAGAGCGCCGGATAGCGATCGCCAAGATACTTGGTGATCGCATCCTGGCCGGCAAAGATGCAGATCGCCAGGAAGGCAAAAAGATAGCCGCGGGTCTTGGGGCTCATGGGACAATCTACTGAAGAATCGTTTCCTCCAGATAGCACAGGCCTTTCGCCGGGGCGCGGACAAACATGCCCGCCCGCGGTTCTATTTCACATTGCGGCGCCGCCGTGTGGCTGATCGCCCGCGGCGGCGTCGAGGACGAGCGGTCCTTCCGCCTCCAGCCGGACGCGGCCCCTGCCGACGCGAACGAGGCGGACGGGCGCCTGCTTTTCCTCGAGCCGGCGCCTGAGCAGGAGGAGGCGGGTTTCGAGATTGTCCTTGATTTCCGGCATACGGGCGCCGGCGGCGAGCCGCATTTCCCGGTTCGTGAATTCGCTGCGCCCCTCGTTCAGGTGCCATTCCAGCATGAGGCGCAGCAGCATGCCGGCAACGCCCTTCACGATATAGGTGCCGTCGATGAAGACGCTATCGTCGAAACGGTGATGGGCGACGCGAATTTCCCGGCCGGCCACCGGTCGGGGCAGGGGGAGCACTTGCCCCGGTTCGGTAGCGGCCGCTTCCCGCTCGCTGGCCCTCAGAGCGCTCGCTGCCTGTCCCGCCAGGATTTCGAGAGCCGCCTCGTCTTCCTCGCGGAAGGCCAGCCGTTGCTCGCTTTCGACGAAAAGCACGCCCGTCACGGCGCCGCGGGCAAGCATCGGAACGGCGATCTGGCTCATGACGGTCGGCAGGTGCGGGAAGGCGATGCTGCGTGTCGCCTCTTCCTCTTTCTCCGCGTCGAGGCCGATGGCTTCGCCGAACCGGCGCACACGGCTCATGTCGCTGACCTTGACCGTCTGGCCGCTCGTCGCCGCGGCACCGATCATGCCTTCGCTGCCGGCGATCTCCGAGCCGAGCCCCGAGCGCGGATAGCCGATGCTGCCGGTGGTGATCAGGCAGCCGCGGTGGCCGTCGTGGATCAGCACGAGCGCATTGCCGTATCCGAGAACGCGTTCGACGCCGCACAGCAGGCTGTCGATGATCTCGTCCGCCTCGGCCTGTCGCTCGATGGCCTTGATCGCCGCCGAAAGGGCGGGAAGGCTCACGGGAGGCCGGCCTCCCATCGCCGGCATGGTCTCCACCGGCGATGGGACCTTCTCGATGCCGTGCACGCGAAAGATATCGGCGCTTTTCAGCCGCATGACGTCCGACATGCCGACCTGCGCGCTGCTTGCTTTCAACTGGCGGGCGATCTTGTCGAAGAGCGGTCCGGCATCGACGGAGCGCACGAAGCCGATGTCGAGCAGGAACTGGTCGCCGGTGAAGCCGTCGACGAGGATCAGCGTGACCTTGGGATTGGCGCGCACATTCGCCGCCGTCTTGGCGAAGAACTGATTGGAGAGCGCGACGTGCTCCTCATCCATCCGCACCACATGGGAAAGATAGGAAATGTTCGGCATGCCATCGGCCGAGGCGGTGGCGATGATGGAGGGGATGACACCCTCGAAGCAGGCGGAAAGGTCGGAAAGACGCAAGCTCATCAGGACCTCGCGCCTGCCAGCATGCCGGCGAGGGGGCCGGGGGTCTGTACATAGATTTCGCTGATCGCAAGCCGGGCGACCCGCGCCTCCCGCGCGGTCAGCCATGGCGCGATGAGATGGCCGGAGACGCCGAGCGACTCGAGTTCGTTCGTCGCCGCCACGATGAACCGGCCGGCATGTTCGAGGTCACGTGGCTCTGTGTTCCGCATCGTGGCAGAGCCCTTGAGCTGGAAGCTGACATAGTCCGATGGGCTGACGAAGGTGGCGGCAAGCCGCTCCGTCTGCTGGATGCAGGTTTCGAGCCGCGGCCATTGCCAGGCGGAAAACATGACGTCGATCGTCTCGCGGTCTTCGAGGAGCCGGAAACCGATGCCGCGCCCGGCCGATGGCCGGCGCGCCGCGTCGGCTGCCGCGACGATGCACATCAGTGGCCGATTGAAAAAGTCGATAAGCCTGTCGTCGAGCCGCACTGCCGTCCCCTGCTGCGTGTCCCCGCCATTCTTAGCAAACTTTTAGGATATTAGGCACGGCTTGCACATTCATTTAGGAACGCCGTTTTCCAGGCCGCGCTATAGGGAAAGCGTACCGGCTGGACGGCCTGGATAACCATCATCTGCCCGTCATCGGCGGCTCGTGCCGCCTGCGAGAAAGACGTCGAACCACGCTCCGGACGCCGGAGCGGGGACGCGATTTCTGTATCCGGCCGCAAGAGAGGCTGCATCGGTGCGGCCCGAACCTGGAGAACGAGATGAAAAACTTCACCCACGCGGCGATATCGCCTTCTGGGCACGGGACGCCGGCCATGGCATTCGGCAGGCATGTCATCCGCATGATGGCGGCCAATACGGGCGGTTCGCTCGGCATGTTCGAGGCATTCGTGCCGGCCGGCGAAGGTCCGCCGCTGCATGCGCACGAGCGTGAAGACGAGTTCTTCCGCGTCCTTGCCGGCCGCTTCGGCTTCTGGTGCGCCGGCGACTATGTCGAATTGACGGAAGGCGGCTGCATCGCCCTGCCGCGCGGCGTGCCGCACCGCTTCTGCAATGTCGGGCAGACGGAGGGGCGTCTGATGGTCGTCGTCACGCCGGGCGGCTTCGAAAGCTTCTTTCCGATCGTCGAACTCTGCAAGCCCGGGACGCCCGAAGAGATCGCATCCCTTGCGAAGGATTTCGGCCTGACCTTCCCGCCTGACGACGACCGCAAGGTCGCCTGAACCCTCTCAAACCAACATCGGACCCCGGATAACGGTCCATCGAAAGGAGACCGAAGGATGACGCACGTGCCTTCGAACGAAAACGCAATGACCCTGACTGCCGCGCAGCTCGACGCCTATCTCGCCCGCATCGGAATGGAGCGGCCGGCCCGCCTCGATATCGCAAGCCTGTCGCAGCTGCACCGCGCCCATCTGATGACCTTCACCTGGGAGGCGCTGGACGCCTTCATGGGCTGGTCGTCCTCTGTCGCCCCGGCCGCGGCCTTCGCGAAGATGGTCGAGGGGCGACGCGGCGGGTGGTGCTACGAGATGAACGGCCTCTTCGGTGCGGCGCTCGCCGCCCTCGGTTTCCGCGTGACCCGTCTTTGCGGCGGCGTCGACCGGGAAAAGCTCGGCGATATCGCCATCGGCAACCACCTGACGCTGCGGGTCGATCTCGACCGTCCCTATCTCGCCGAGGTCGGCATCGCGGATGCCATCGTCGAGCCGGTTCCGCTTGCCGCCGGACCGATCAGCCAGCGCGGCTTCGACTTCTCGATCGTGCCGGCCGACGGCGGCTGGCTGCGCTTCAACAACCATGTGCGCGGCATCGCGAAGAGCTTCGACTTCCGGCCCGACCATAGCGACGAGGCCGCGATGGCCGCCACGCAGGGCTGGCTGATGCAGGATCCCGGCTCGCCGTTCACCAATGCGCTCGCGATCCTGCGACACACGGCGGACGGCTATGTCGCCCTGCAGAACGACTGTCTGCGTCGGGTGACGGCGGCAAGCCTCACCGAGCAGCGCATTACCAGCGCCGACCAGCTCGCCGATACGTTCGGGATCGTGTTCGATCTCGACGTTCCAAATCCGGCCTGTGTCTTCGAGCGCCTTCAGGCCATCGGCCGCGACAAGGCCGCCTGAACCCGCCTCGTATCACCCTGCAGCCAAGGAAACATCCATGCTTCGCATCACCGCATTCGCCTTCGCATTTGGCCTGAGCACCGCCGTATTTGCCGCCCCCACCGACCCGGCGCCGGGCGGGGCCTACAAGACCGACCCATCGCATTCGAGCTTCAACTGGTCGTTCAACCATTCCGGTCTGTCGCACTATACGGCGCGCTTCACCAGGGTCGATGCGCGCCTCGACTGGAAGCCGGAAAGGCCTGAGGCCTCGACGCTCTCGGTCACCATCGATCCCCTCTCGGTCCGCACCGACTATCCCTGGCCGGAGAAGGTGGACTTCGACAGGGAAATCGGCGGCGAGGAGACGTTCCTGGCGGACAAGCCCATCACCTTCGTCTCGAAAAGCGTTCATGTGACGGGCGAGAAGACGGGCACCGTCGAGGGTCTCTTGACCTTCCGGGGCGAGACGCATCCGGCGAAACTCGACGTCACCTTCAACGGCTCGATGGCCGAGCACCCGATGATGGGTGTGCCGAAGATCGGCTTCTCGGCGACCGGCAGCATCAAGCGCAGCGAATGGGGTCTGGACTTCGCCATTCCCGAACTCGGCGACGAGGTCACCTTCGCCATCGAGACGCAGATGGTTCCCGCCGACTACGCCTTCGAGTGAAGGACGAGCCGGCCACTTCAGGACTCGGACGACACCCTGACGGAAAGCGCATCGGCGGGTGCGCTCTTCCTCGTGCCGCCGAAGAGCCTGCGGACCGCGTCCTTGAGCCCCTCCATGTAGAGGTAGATCACCGGCGTTACGAAGAGCGTTAGGGTCTGCGAGACGATCAGGCCGCCGACCACGGCCACGCCGAGGGGCTGGCGGAGCTCGGAACTGGCGCCGCTGCCGAGCGCGATGGGCAGCGTGCCCATGATCGCCGCCAGCGTCGTCATCATGATCGGGCGGAAGCGCAGCAGGCAGGCCTTGTGGATGGCGTCGCGCGCGGCAAGGCCCTGCCGCTGCAGCGTCAGCGCGACGTCGATCATCATGATGGCGTTCTTCTTGACGATGCCGATGAGCATCAGGAGGCCGATCACCGCGATGACCGAGAGGTCGAAGCCCGAGACACCGATGGCGAGGAGCGCGCCCGATACGGCCGATGGCAGGCCCGAGAGGATGGTCAGCGGATGGATGAAGCTCTCGTAGAGGATGCCGAGCACGATGTAGATGGTCAGGACTGCCGCAAGGATCAGCAGCCCCTGGTTGGCGACGGAATCCTGGAAGGTCTTCGCCGTGCCGTAATATTGCGTGGAGACGTCCGCGGGCAGGCCGATATCGGCTTTCAAGCGGGCGATCTCGGCCATGCTGGCGTCGAGCGGCACCCCGGCGGGCAGGTTGTAGGAAAGGGTGACGGCCGGAAGCTGGCCGAGCTGGTTGACGGTGAGAAGACCCGCCGTCATCTCCATATGTGCGAAGGCGCCGATCGGCACGAGCTTGCCGCCGCCGGCGGGCACCTCCATCTGCTCCAGCCGCTCCGGCGACCAGTGGATGGCGGGATCGAGTTCCATGATCACGTCATAGCTGTCGGATGCCGAGAAGATTGTGCTGATCTGCTGGGAGCCGAAGCCGCCGTAAAGCGCGCTGCGCAAGGTGCCCGTGTCGACGCCGAGCGCGGCCGCCTTGTCCTTGTCGACAACGAGGCGTGCCTGCGGCGCACTGTTCTGCAGGTCGGAATTGACATCGAGGAAGAAAGCCGGCTCGGCGCGCATCGCGTCGACGAGCTTGCCCGACCACTCGTTCATCTTGTCCTGGTCGAGGCTCTGGACCACGAGCTGGTACTGGCTCGCCGAACCGCGCGCGCCGATGGAGAGGTTTTGCGCCGGCGACATGAAGGTCTGGACGCCGGCGATGGTGGAGAGCTGCCGGCGCAGGTCCCGCAGCACGGTTGCAAGCGCGGGGCGCTCGGTCTTCGGCTTGAGTTCCACGAAAAGTCGGCCGGAATTCAGCAGCGAGGATTGACCGGAGGCGCCGACCGAGCTTCCGACATTGGCGACATAGGGCGATTTGCGGAAGACGTCCTCGACCTTGGCCTGCAGGGCGGACATGGCGTCGAAGGAAATGTCGGGCCGTGCCTGCGTGGTGACCTGGAGCTGGCCGATATCCTCCTGCGGGAAGAACCCCTTCGGGATCGTCGAGACCTGATAGACCGTGACGGCGATCGTGGCGAAGAAGACGAGAAGGACCGCGAAGCGGAAGCGCAGGCAAAACGCAAGGCCCCGGTCGTAGCCGGAAAGGACCTTGGCGAAGCCTTTCTCCAGCCAGCCGCCGATGCCGCGCTCCTGCACGCCTTCGGTGGGCATCGCCCCCTTGGGGAGGCGGGCGGCGAGCATGGGCGTCAGGGTCAGCGAGACGAAGGCCGAGGCGAGGATCGCGACCGTGACCACTACCGCGAATTCGTTGAAGATCTTGCCGACGACGCCGCCCATCAGGAGGATCGGCAGGAAGACCGCGACGAGGGAGAGGGAGATCGCGATGATGGTGAAGCCGATCTCCGACGCCCCGTCGAGCGCCGCCTGGAAGGCGCCCTTGCCCTCTTCCTCCATGTGCCGGACGATATTCTCCAGCATCACGATGGCGTCGTCGACCACGAGGCCGACGGAAATGGTGAGCGCCATCAGCGATATGTTGTCGATGGAAAGGCCGAGCAGATACATCACCGCGAAGGTGGCGATGATGGAGACGGGAACGGCGACGGCCGGGATCAGCGTCGCCCGCAGGCGCCGGATGAACAGGAAGATCACCATCACGACGAGGCCGATCGTCAGCATCAGCGTGAACTGCACGTCGCTGACGGCCGCGCGGATGGAGCGGGAGCGGTCGTTCAGCGTCTCCAGGCTCGCGCCGGCGGGCAATTGCTGGCGAAAGGTCTCCAGCATGGTCTGCACGCGGTCCACCACGGCGACGGTGTTGGCATCCGGCTGGCGCTGCACGGCGAGGATGATGGCGCGCGAACCGTCGTACCAGCTCGCCACCTGCGTATTGGCGACGGAATCGACAACCTTCGTCACGTCGCCAAGCCGCACGGGGCCGCCCGCGCCGTTGCTGACGATGATCTTCGAGAAGGCGGCCGCATTCTCGAGACCGCCGTCGGTGACGATGGTCAGTTGCCGCCCCTCGGACCGGAGCGTGCCGAGGGGCGTGTCGCTGTTGGCGTCGGTGATCGCCTGCTGAAGCGCGGGAACCGAGATGCCGCGGGCGGCGAGCGCATCCGGGTCGATCTGGATGCGCACCGCATATTGCTGGCTGCCGAGAACCGAGACCTGCGCCACGCCGTCAAGCGTCGACAGCGTCGGGGAGATGACGTCCTCGGCGAAGGCGTCGAGGCGCGTCAGCGGAACGGTGTCGCTTCTGAGGGCCAGCAGCAGGATCGGCGCATCGGCGGGATTGACCTTGCGGTAGCTCGGCGGATTGGTCATTTCCGGCGGAAGCTGGCGCTGCGTGCGGGTGATCGCAGCCTGCACGTCGGCGGCCGCGGCGTCTATGTCGCGGTTCAGCTCGAACTGGATGGCGATTGAGGTGCTGCCGAGCGCATTCGTGGTGGAGATGCTGTCGATGCCGGCGATGGTCGAGAACTGCTTGATGAGGGGCGTGGCCACCGACTGCGCCATTGTCTCGGCCGAGGCGCCGGGCAGCGAGGCCGAGACGTTGATGACCGGGAAATCGGCGCGCGGCAGCGCTGCGACGGGAAGGTTCACATAGGCGAAGAGGCCCGCGACGACCATGGCGATCGACAGGAGCAGCGTGGCGACGGGGCGGCGGATGCAGAATTGCGAGAGCGACATGGCCCGTCCATCCTCATGAATCGGCCGATGGCGCGTCGGCCGTCGTGACCGCCTGGCCGGGGCGCAGGTTCAACTGGCCCTCGACGACCACCTTTTCCCCCGCGGCAAGCCCCTTGTCGACGGCGGCGGACACGTCGTCGGAGGCGGCGACCGTCACAGGCCGGCGCTCGATCGTGTCGTCCGGCTTGACGACGAAGACGAAGGCGGAATCCTGCCCGGGCTGGATGGCGACGGCCGGCACGGTGATCGCCGAGGCCAGCACGCTCTTCTCGACGACGACGGTCACCGACTGGCCGGGCCACAGGGCCTGGCTGCCGTTTTCGAAGGTCGCGTGCATGGCAATGGTGCCGGACGTGTTGTCGACGGCGGAATCGATGAAATCGAGAGGCCCCTTGGCCAGCGTCTCCCCGCTGTCCGGGCGCAGCACCGTGACCGTCGGCGGCCGGCCGGCGTCGAGCGCCGCCTTGATGGCGGGGAGCTCCCGCTCGGGCAGGCGGAAGGAGACCTCCACGGGGTCGATGGCGGTGAGGGTCGCAAGGCTGGTGGTCGCGCCTGTGCCGCCCACCATGTCGCCTACGCTGACGCCGACCGTGCCGAGCCTGCCGTCGAAGGGCGCGGTGATGCGGGTATAGCTTATCTGGACATTATCGGCATCGATCGTCGCCCTGTCGGCGCCGATGGTCGCCTGCGCGGCCTTGGCGGCGGCCTGCGCGGTTTCCAGCGTCTGTTGCGAGATGCTGGAGCCGAGGAGGGATTTTGCCCGGTCAAGCTCGGCCATGGCGCTGGCAAGCCCCGCCTCGTCCTTGGCGAGGGTCGCCTGATCGCGCGCCAGTTGCGCCTGCAGCGCACGGTCGTCCAGCACGAAGAGGAGGTCGCCGGCCTTGACGATCTGACCGTCCTTCACATGGATTTCGGTGATCTGGCTGGAGACGCGGGCGCTGATCGCCGTGGTGGCCGGCGCCTGCACCGTGGCGAAGGTCTGCACCTTCAAGGGGAAATCCCGGGCGACGGCGGCCGCGACGACGACCGCGGGCTTGCCGATGTTGCGACGGACAGCGGAGGCGGGGGCGGCGTTCTCGGCATGCGTGGCGCCCGAGAGCGAGCCGCTGCTCCAGTTCGCCCCCAGAAAGACGCCGGCCGCCATGCACAGCACGCCCGCAACGACCGCCTTTGCCCATCGCGCCATGACCCGTGCTCCTTGCCGGCCTTGCCGGGCAAATGTTGAACCGGTCAGAATGTGCCGTCAGACTCTAGGCATAATTGTGGTGACAATTTTGGGTGAAGGTTACCCTTCAAGAAAGACGTAATATGTATAAACTTCAATTTGTTACATATAACAAGTTTGTCTATTTGTTTAGGAATATGGCGGCTTCCGGATTGTGAAATCTTGTCCACCTAATTCCATTCAGGCGTGTATCGTCGAAAATGGGGCCACCAGACATAAACCGGATGGCGGCGGGAGGCGCCATCCCGCCGCCAAAAAGCGCTTCGCCGCAGCGTTGAGCCACGGCGAAGGTTTTCCCGATTCTTGGTCGTCAGCGGGCCGGCGGCGCGTACATCAGTCCGCCGTCGCTCCAGAGGCGGTTGAGACCGCGATCGATCTTGAGCGGGCTCTCCTTGCCGAGATGGCGCTCGAAGATCTCGCCGTAATTGCCGACGGCGGCAACGGCGTTATAGGCCCACTTGGGATCGAGGCCGAGCGTCTTGCCGGCTTCGCTCTCGATGCCGAGGAAGCGCTTCTGGGCGACCGTGCCGCTTTCGAGAAGCGAGGCGGCATTCTCCCGGGTGATGCCCATCTCCTCCGCCTCGATCAGCGAAAAGAGCGTCCAGCGCACGATCTTGAACCATTGGTCGTCGCCCTGGCGCACGGCCGGGCCGAGCGGCTCCTTGGAGATGACTTCGGGCAGGACCACGAAGCGGTCCGGGTCGTTGAGCGTCAGGCGCTGGGCGTAGAGCGCGGAGGCATCGGTGGAATAGACGTCGCAGCGGCCCGTATTGAAGGCCTGCACGGTCTGGTCCGGCTTCTCGAAGGCGATGACCTGATATTCGATCTTGTTGGCGCTGAAATAGTCGGCCATGTTCTGCTCGGTCGTCGTGCCGGTTTCCGTGCAGACGGAGGCGCCCGAGATTTCCTTGACGCTCTTCACGCCGAGGTCCTTGTTGATCATGAAGGCCTGGCCGTCATAGTAGGCGACGCCGACGAAGCTCATGCCAAGATCGGTGTCGCGCGAGAGCGTCCACGTCGTCTGGCGCGAGAGAAGATCGACCTCGCCCGATTGCAGCGCGGTGAAGCGGTCCTTGGTGGAAAGCGGCACATAGGCCACCTTGTCCGGGTTGCCGAGCGTCACGGCGGCGACGGCGCGGCAGAAGTCGACGTCGAAGCCGCCCCATTTCCCGTCCTTGTCCGGCACCGAAAAGCCGAGCACGCCTTGGCTGACGCCGCAGCGCACCTCGCCCCGCTCCTTGATGATGTCGAACGTGCCGGCTTGTGCGGCCGTGCCGGCGGCAAGCGCCGCTGCGGCCATGGTCAGGACTTTGAGTTTCATGGGTTCCTCCTCCGTTGTCTGGGCATGCTTCATCCCGACCGGGAAAGGGCTTTCCCGGCTCAGGGTATTCGTTTGTCGGTGTGGCTTGCCTTAGCCGAGCGTCCTTGCGACGTCGGCGAAGGTGTCCTCGAGAACGGCGATCAGGTGGTCCGCATCGCGTTTCGAGAAGATCATCGGCGGGCGCATCTTCAACACGTTGTCGTGCGGGCCTTCCGTGCCCATCAGCACGCCGCGCCGGCGGGCGCCGTTGGAGACGGCGCGGGCGAATTCGGTCGCGGGCGACTTGCTCCTGCGGTCGGTCACCAGCTCGATGCCGAGGAAGAGGCCGAGGCCGCGCACGTCGCCGATCACCTCGTGGCGCTTCTGCATGTCGCGGAAGGCGTCCATCAGGTAGTTGCCCATCGCAAGCGCATTGCCGCGCAGATCCTGGCTTTCGATGACGTCGAGCACGGCAAGCCCGATGGCGCAGGAGACCGGGTTGCCGCCGAAGGTGTTGAAATATTCCATGCCGTTGTTGAAGCTGTCGGTGACCTCGCGGGTCGTCACCACGGCGGCCATCGGATGGCCGTCACCGATCGGCTTGCCCATGGTCACGATATCGGGAACGACGCCCTGCGTCTCGAAGGCCCACCAATGGCTGCCGACGCGGCCGAAGCCGACCTGGACCTCGTCCGCGATGCAGACGCCGCCCGCCTCGCGCACCAGCCGGTAGACCTCCTTCAGGTAGCCTTCCGGCAGGAAGACCTGGCCGGCGACGCTCGGGATGGATTCGGCGATGAAGAAGCCGGGGCCTTCGCCCTTCGCCTGCATGGCGGCGATCAGCTCCGCGACGCTTTCGGCAAAGCGTTTGCCGTGCTCCTCAGGCGGCCAGTCCGCCGGCGCGCGATAGCTGTCGGGGACGGCCGCGATATGGACATGCGGCTTCGGCCCCTTGCCGCCCTTGCGGCGGAACTTGTAGGGGCTGATGTCGATCAGCTCCTGCGTCGTGCCGTGATAGGACCAGTCGAGCGTGATGGCGTTCTCGCGGCCGGTATGGGCGCGCATCATGCGCAGCGCGAGGCTGTTGGCCTCCGAGCCGCTGTTGACGAAGCCGGCGACCGTCAGTTCCTTCGGCAACGTTCCCGTCAGGCGCTCGGCATAGGCGACGATATTGTCGTGCAGGTAGCGGGTATTGGTGTTGAGCGTTCCGGCCTGCTTGGCCATGGCCTCCACCACGGCCGGATGGGCATGGCCGATGTGGCAGACATTGTTGAAGCAGTCGAGATAGGCCCGCCCGCCGTCGTCGATCAGCCAGACGCCTTCGCCGCGCACGAACTTGATCGGTTTTTCGTAGGAGATGGAGAGGTTCGGCAGAAGCAGCTCCCGCCGCATCTTGACGATCTCCTCATGCGAGCGGCCCTCCCGCTCGTAGAATTCCCGCGCGATGCCGCCGAAGGTGCGGGCGTCGGGGAAGAGTTCGGCCCAGACGTCGAGATAGCGCGGCTCGCCGACGCCAAGAATCTCGGTGGCCGAAAGGTTCGTATCGGTGGAAAGCTGGAGGTGGAGGTGCGGCGCCCAGCCGCCGTTTTCCGAAGGGGCGCCCATTTCGCCGACCAGCGCGCCGGCCTGCAGCCGGTCGCCGGCCTTGAGGCGGCTCATGGCCTCATGGGCGAGATGGCCCCAGAGGGAGATGAAGGGCGGGCAGCCCTCGGGTTCGTGCCGCAGCGCGATCAGGCAGCCATAGCCGAGCGGATCCTTCTCGATCTCGACGCTGACGACGGTGGCGGCAAGCGGCGTGAAGACTTTGGTGCCTGCCGCCATGAAGAGGTCGAGGCCGAGATGGTGCGTGCGGCGCGTTCCCTCGATGAAGCGCGAGACGAACATCTCGCCGGCATAGACGGTGCGCTCCTCGCCCCACGGGCCGATGCCGAGCGCGATGCCGTTTTCGTGGCAATAGGCGTCCCAGATGGCCTGTGCCGCATCCGGCTGCTCGGCGGCGGACTTGACCGTCATCGGATGGGCCGGGTCGCCATAGGGTACCAGCGCGGCCGGATAGGTCGCCGCCGGGCGTTCGAGCAGCGGTGCCAGGGTCTTGCGGTTGGCGGCAAGCCAGTCGATGACGGTGCGCGCACCGGGCGCGGCCTCGAAGCCGCAGGCCTTGCGCAGGATGGCGGTGGCGAAGCGCGGGTTCATCCGGTCGAGCTTGCGCAGCAGCGTCCAGGCAGGCCGTTCGCTGATCGCGAGATACGGATTGTCGTCGGTATGGGCGCGGCGCGAGGCGGATATCGTGACCGAGGTGACGAGGCGGATGGCGATGAGGTCGTAGAGAAGATCGACCTCCTCTTCCAGAAGCGGATATTCCGCATGGAAGCCGCGGGCGATGGCGGCGGCCGCGCCGATCGGATCGGCATGGTCGAGGCCGGCATAGGCGGCGGCGATGGCGACTTCCGCGATCAGCGGTGCATGGAGCGCATCGCCGAAATCGATGAGGCCAGAAACGCGATCCGGGTCGGCCGCGTCGACCAGCACGTTCCAGTCATTGGCATCGTTATGGATGACGGCGGCGCGCAGGGTCGCAAGGCGCGGCTCGATCGCGGAAAAGCGGGCGAGGAACCGTTCGAGCAGCGCACGGTCCTCGGAAGCCGTGACATGGTGCAGCCGGTCGGCCGAGCGGTCGGCCTTGCGGATATCCCAGTCGAGGTCGCGCAGCGCGCCCGGATGCATGAAGCCCTTCAGCGCGGCATCGAACCGGCCGAGCATCCGCCCGAGGGAGACGAGCGCGGCATCGCTGCGCTGCGTCTCGGCAAGGGGCTGCCCGTGCACCCAGCTGACGAGGCGGACGCGGTGGCTGGCGCCGCCCGGGCTGGTGACGCGGGCAAGGCTGGCACCGGCAAGCGTCGGGCGGATGTGCGGCACCGGCAGATCGCCGGCATGGGCACCGACATGGGCGAGCAGCGCGGTCTGGAAATCGCTCTCGACCTCCGGCTCGGCAGCGTTGACGAGCTTCAGGATGAAGATCCCCTCGGGCGTTTCCACCTTGAAATTCTGGTCGCGTTCGCTGGCGAGCGGCGAAAGCGTGCCGGTCAGGCCGTAATGCTCGCGAAGGAGGGCGGCGGCGGCCTCGATGGAAAAGTCCGGGGTGGTCGTCAGCATGTCGTTCATGGCAATCCTCGTTTCGCCGTGGAGATTTGCACGGACGCCGGATCGCCGCATCCGGCATTATGCCGGTTGTGCCTGCACTTTGTTTATAATAACCGTCATCTTGTCGGTGTCATTTCAGGGAGAGAGCGGTGCAGGATACGGACGCCATAGACCGGACGATCCTCAGCATTCTTTCGCGCGAGGCCCGCATTCCCATGAAGACGCTCGCCGGGCGGGTCGGCCTTTCGCGCAGCGCGACGACGGAGCGGGTGACGCGGCTCGAAAAGGCCGGCATCATCCGCGGCTACCGGGCCGATATCGGCCAGCTGGACGACGGGCAGATCCAGGCTTTCCTGCTCGTGACGCTGAAGCGCACGCCGTCGATCGGCGTGCTCGACCGGCTTGCCGGCTTCGCCTCGGTCCGCAAGGTCTCCTCCGTCAGCGGCCAGCTCGACCTCGTGGTGGAAGTCGAGGTGGGATCGATCAACGCGCTGAACGAACTGCGCAACGAGGTCTCGACCTTGGAAAACGTCGAAGACCTCACCACCTCCATCGTGCTCCGGCGCGATATCGAGCGGAGCTGAACAACGCCTAAGCATTGCCGTATTTCCGAACGCAAAACCGCTTCGCACTTTTGCTGGAAATACTCTAGCGGCTGATCCGCTCGAGCACCCGGTCCAGCGCCTTCGTGAGCGCGCTGGTGCCGCCTTTGTGGTCGAAATCGTGGAAGACCTGCTCGTTGAGACCGCCCTTGGTGGCGTATTCGCGGCTCATCTCCATGAAATCGACATGCCGGCCGCCATGAAGCGCGGTTTCGGAGAGGCCCGCGAAGAGCGGCGCGAGATAGGCGCGGCCCTTTTCCTCCGGCAGGCCCTTTTCCGCGAGCCATTCCGTCGTGCGGTGCATGATGCCGAAATAGGTGGCCATCAGGGCACTGGCCGCGGCGAGAAGATCGTATTCCGCCTTCGTCTCGCATTCGACGGCATTGCCGAGCACGTTGAAGATGGCCGCCGCGCCCGCATCTGGCGGGTAGACGGCGGTGACGCCCTTGCGCCGGGCGACGAAGGGCAGGGGAACCGCCTGGGTGAGGTCGACATCCGCGTCGATCCAGTCGAGGAGCGTCTCCCTGCTGGTCGCCGCCACGACGCTGATTACCTTCTGCCCGTCGCGGAAGCGTAGGGGTCGGACGACCTCTTCGGCGATCTGCGGGCGGATCGCCAGAACGACCGTATCGCAGCCGTCGACGATAGCCTGGTTGTCGTCCGAAACCAGAACCTCGGCGAAATCGGCGGCGAGCCTTGCCGAGACATCCGCGCTGCGGAACGAGACCATGACATGAGGCACGGCGGCGGGGTGGGCGAGAACCCCGCGCACCATCGCGTCGGTGATGGCGCCTGTTCCGATGAAGCCGATTTTCCGGGGTAGGGACATGAGATGTTCCGTCACGCTGAAGGCTGAACGATCATTCGCGTGGAAGCATTGCCATGCCCTGTGCCGAAAGGAAACCTGCGGGGTTCAGTAAAGCGGCGCGGATCGGGCGCAGCCTTCCAGGAAATCAGCCGTCGGGACCAGATCGAGCTGTACGGAAAACCGCTCTCCCAGCACGGTCAGCGAGGCGTCGTGGGTTTCATCCGCGCTGCCGCAGATCGCGTCTTCCAGGAGGACGGTGCGGTATCCGAGATCGATGGCGCCCAGCACCGTCGCCAGCACGCAGACATCGGTTTCGCCGCCGGAAATCGCAAGCGCCGTCACGCCGTCCCTGCGCAGCGCCGCGTGCAAGCGGCCGTCCAGCCAAGGCGAATAGCCCTGTTTGTCGAACTGCCTTGCCGGCGGGGTGAAGCGCCGGAGCTCGGGCAGGATGTCGAGAAGCTGCGGGGGAAGCGCACTCCGCGTCATCATCGGCCACTTCCTGTAATAGTCGCGCCAGGCGCCGCATGCGTCTTCGGCCGTCTCCGGCGGCATGAAGCGGGTGAAGATCGTTCGCTCGCTGTGCCGCCCGGAGACTTCGACGACCTCATCCTTCACCTTCTCCATCCATGGGACGTGCCACGGCGTGTCCTCGGCGAACATACGCTGCATGTCGACGCAGAGGTGCCGCCAGTTGGTGCGGCAGAAACGGGCTGCATCCCAGGCGGTCAATGGAGCCTCCTCAGACGGCTAGTCGCCCGTCTGCGAATGCGGGGCGGCGACGGGCTTCGATTCCGGCGACCCGCGATAGCGCAGGAAGATCGACAGGATGACGATGGCGGCGGTCGACAGGAACTCGGACTGCCAGTTCTGGAAGGATTCGAACCAGAACTGCGCGCTGCCGAGATGCTGGAGAAGGCCGGGCGCCGGCTGCCCGTGCAGCGCCGCCTCGGCCGCCTGCGCGGCTGCGCTGTACCGCATGTGCAGGACGAAGCTGAACAGGAAGAGCCCGAAGAGGGTGATGCCGAGCGAATAGGAATAGAGCGTGCGCGCAATGCCGCCGAGCCGAACAGGCAGCGGCGCGTTCCGGTCGCCGCGGTGGCATGTGGGCTCCTCGCCCTGCGGCTCCGTCTTCCCATCCGGATCGCGCGATTCCGCCGAGCCGCGCTGGAAGAGAAAGGCGGTCAGCACGACATAGGCCGACATCTGCAGGAATTCGCTTTCCCAGTTCTCGAAGACGGCGGACAGGAAATGCCCGCTGACGAGATAGGCGGCAATCCCGACCGCTGGCCGCTGATGCTGCGCCAGTTCCTCGTTATAGACGGAGAGCCCGGTGAACAGCATGCCCACCAATGTCGCCACGGTGGCCACGGCCAGGACGACGGTCAGGCTATTGTCTCTCAACCACTTCACGCTGCACTCCGCCGGCTCTTGCAAATTTCTCCGGTAGAACCGGCAGCAGGGAACAATGTTCCTTCGCAAGGCGGCCGCTCAAAAAGCAGGAAGGCCCCGGAACGATAGCTCCGGGGCCTTCCGTCATGCTTGGCAGGCGGAGAGAGGGCTTAGCCGTCTTCCTTGGCGAGCCAGGCCTTGATCTGATCGGGATGGCCGGCGATATACTTGTCGACAGCCTTCTCATAGGAGGTTTCCTGGGCGTCGAACATTGCGGCTTCCAGATCGCCGATCGGCAGCTTCATGCGCGAGAGGAAGGCCGCGACCTCGGGATTGTCCTTCTGGAAATCCTTGCGGGCGAGGATATCGACATGCTCGGCCTTGCCGAGCGCGCCCTTCGGATCGTCGATATAGCGCAGCTCGTATTTGCCGAACATCCAGTGCGGGCTCCAGGAGGTGGCGACGAACCACTCCTCTTTGCGGAACGCCCGGTCGACCGTCGTCAGCATGCCGGCCTCGCTGGAGATCTGCAGTTTGTAGCCGTCGAGTCCGTAATCCTTGACGGCCTGTTCGGAGAGGCGCGTGAGACCCGCGCCCGGATCGATGCCCTCGACGCGGCCCTTGAGCTTGTCCTTCACGTCGTCCTTCTTCAGGTCCTCGATGGAGGCGATGGCGTCCTCGGGGATGTATTTGGGCACGACCCAGCCGAGCTTCGCCCCGTCATAGACGGTGCCGAGCGTCGTCACCTTGTCCTTCACCCTGGCGAAGTAGTCGGCATGGGTTTCCGGCAGCCAGGCCATCATCATGGCATCGAGGTCGCCACGCGCGACGCCCTGGTAGAGCGGGGCGACATCGGTCTGCACGAGTTCGACCTCCTGGCCGAGCTCGTCCTTGATGAGCTTGGCGGCGAGCTTGGTCACGAATTCGGCGTCGGACCAGGCGGCCCAGCCGATCTTGACCGGCGCCTTGTCCGCGGCCAGCGCGGTGCCGAAGGTGGCGACGGCGATACCGGCCGCAAGGCTCATGGTTGCGAGTGTCTTGAACATGGTTGCTCCTTTTTTGAAGGTTCGCATTCGGCGGCGCATGAGGCCGCCATCTTCAGGCGGTCGCGGTGGTGCCCACCGGCTGCTGCGCCTGACGACGGAAGAGGGCGCGCCAGAGGCCGGCGCGTTCCTTTCCGAGGCTTTGGGTGATCCGGTCGAGGATCACCGCGAGGATGACGACGGCGATGCCGCCCTCGAAGCCGGTGCCGACATCGAGGCGCTGGATGCCCGTCAGCACCGTGTTGCCGATGCCGCCCGCGCCGATCATCGAGGCGATCACCACCATGGAAAGCGACAGCATGATCGTCTGGTTGATGCCGGCCATGATGGAGGGCAGGGCATTGGGAAGCTGCACCTTGAAGAGCAGCTGCGCGGCGGTGCAGCCGAAGGCGTTGCCGGCCTCGATGAATTCCACATGCACCTGGCGGATGCCGAGATTGGTGAGGCGCACGACCGGTGGCATCGAGAAGATGACCGTCGCGATGGTGCCGGGCACGGCGCCGAGGCCGAAGAACATCGCCGCCGGAATGAGATAGACGAAGGCGGGCATGGTCTGCATGAGGTCGAGCACGGGGCGCACGACGGCGGCGGTCCGGTCGCTGCGCGCCATGGCGATGCCGAGCGGCAGGCCGATCAGCATGGCGACGAGCGTCGAGGCGATAACGAGCGACAGCGTCTCCATCATGGCGGACCACAGGCCCATATGGTCGACCAGCCAGAGCGAAAGGGCGGTGAAGACGGCAAAGCCGACGCCGACGCGCCAGAGCGACAGCAGCACGAAGACGGCAAGGCCGATGAGCATGGGCGTCGCCATGAGCGTCGTCTGGATGCTGTTGGTCACCGCGCCGATGGCGGCGGCGATGAGGTCGAGCAGCGGGGCGAAATTGTCGAGGATGTAGTTGACGGCGCTGTCGACGCCGTCACCGATATCGAAAGTCATGGGATAATCTCCGAAGGGGCTGGATCAGGCGGTGCGATCGAGCGTTTCGAGAAGCGCGGATTTGCTGATGGAGCCGAGATAGCGGTTCGCCTCGTCGACGACCGGCACGGGGAAGGCGCTGGCGGCCACCTTGCCGAGGACGTTGGAGAGGCTCTCGGACGCCGGGATCGGCTCGATATCCGGCAGGAAGGCGCGGCGGTAGGGGTCGCTCGCGCCGTCGCGGGCGGTCTCGATCAGCGAATTGCGGCTGACCATGCCGTGATAGGTCTTGTCGCGGCCGAGGATGATGGCGACGTCCCGGTCGTAGTGCTCCATGCGCTCCAGCGCCGCGGCGGCGGAGACGCCCTGGCGCTCGATGATCGTCACCTGCGTCTTGCGGGCGACGTCGCCGGCGCGGAAGACCTGCGAGACGTCGACATTGCGGAAGAAGGAGCGCACGTAGTCGTTGGCGGGCTTCAGCACGATCTCGTCCGGCGTGCCGACCTGCACCACCTCGCCGTTCTGCATGATGCAGATGCGGTCGCCGATGCGCATGGCCTCGTCGAGGTCGTGGCTGACGAAGACGATGGTGCGGCTGTGCTCGGCCTGGAGGCGCACCAGCTCGTCCTGCATTTCCGTGCGGATGAGCGGATCGAGCGCGGAAAAGGCCTCGTCCATCAGGAGCACGGTGGGCTCTGCGGCGAGCGCGCGGGCAAGGCCAACGCGCTGTTTCATGCCGCCGGAAAGCTGGTCGGGGCGGCTGTCGTCGTAACCGTCGAGGCCGACGGCGTGCAGCGCGGCGCGGGCGCGCTGCTTGCGCTCGGCCTCGCCGACGCCGGCAACTTCCAGCCCGAAGGCGGCATTGTCGATGACGGTGCGGTTGGGCAGGAGCGCGAAGGACTGGAAGACCATGCTGATGTCGCGGCGGCGCAGCGCGATCAGTTCGCCGCGCGGCATGCGGGCGACATCGCGGCCCTCGATCTCGATCGATCCGGATGTGGGCTCGATCAGCCGGTTGATGAGGCGCAGCATGGTGGATTTGCCGGAGCCCGAAAGCCCCATGATGACGAAGATCTCACCGGCGCGGATGTCGAAGGTCGCGTTGTTGACGCCGATGGTGCAGCCGGTCGCCGCATGGATCTCGGCCTTGGACCTGCCGGCCTCTAGAAGCTCGAGCGCCTTTTCCGGCCGTTCGCCGAAAACCTTGAAAACATTCCTGATGCTGATCTTCACCGGCCGGTCGTTCGCCGCAAGATCGCTCTCAGTTATAAAAGCCATATTGTACTGGGCCCGGCTCCGGAAGCAGGGCGCTCTCCTTTGTCTGTTGTGAGCTGATGACGCTATCAGCGGGATGGAAGGACGCGCAGGCCGAAGGGCTTCGCAAAAGCGATATAGCGTCGCAATTTGGACATCTTATGACACATCGATGCCGTAATGTCCACAGTTGAAGAAAAAAATTCCATTTCAATCTCTCGTTTCTGCTGAAAATGGAATGGTTTCGCGGCTGCTCCGCAGCGGCTCCATTCGCGCGGTTATTCCTCGCAATCCGACATGTCACGCCCGATTGAATGGACGGCGCCCGAGGACGCGGTGTAGTCTCGCGCCATTCTCTTCGAAGGGCTCGGCATGACCAGAGACAGCGGCGGCATCGCGGTTAAGGCAGGGTCCGGCCGGATGCGTGACGGTGTGGAGGAACGGCCGCTGCGGCAATATCTCGCCACCATGGCCGACGCCTTTCGCGGCTCGCCGCTCAGGCGGACACTGGTCCTGCTCGCCGCGAGCATCTTCGCGGTCATTCTTGCCACGG
Organism: Shinella sp. 1A1; assembly: GCF_055379515.1. NCBI lineage: Bacteria > Pseudomonadati > Pseudomonadota > Alphaproteobacteria > Hyphomicrobiales > Rhizobiaceae > Shinella > Shinella sp. 1A1. Next base: position 729,522 of record NZ_AP039672.1, on the reverse strand, counting down.
CCTATGGCCAGATCGTTCTCAACGGCTGGAACAGGCCGTTCTACGACGCGCTGCAGCAGCGCAACATGCAGGCCTTCCTCGCGCAACTCCTTGTCTTCTTCGAGATCGCGGGCGCGCTGCTCATCCTCAATGTCGTGCAGCAATGGCTCAACCAGATGCTGCATCTGCGGCTCAGGGAGGCGCTGACCCGTGACATGATCGACGAATGGCTCCGGCCGGGCCGTGCGTTCTGCGTCGCCCGAAGGGGGCAGATCGGTATCAATCCGGATCAGCGGCTGCACGAGGATGCCCATCGCTTGTGCGATCTTTCCGTCGATCTCGGCGTCGGGCTGCTGCAGGCCGGCGTCCTGCTTGCAAGCTTCGTCGGCGTGCTGTGGGCGCTCTCCTCGGGCTTCGTCTTCCATCTGTGGGGCGCCGCCTTTCAGGTTCCCGGCTACATGGTCTGGGCGGCGGTCGTCTATTCGGGAACGGCATCCTGGCTCAGCTGGATGGTCGGCCGCCCGCTGATCGCGCTGAACGGCGACCGCTATGCGCGCGAGGCGGACCTGCGCTATTCCCTCGTGCGGGTCAACGAGCAGATCGAGGCGATATCGGTCGCATCCGGCGAGGCGGACGAGGCGCGGCGGCTGCAGCGTGATCTCGGAGCGGTCATCCTCGCCACCCGCCGCATCGTTTCCGCGACGATCCGGCTCGGCTGGGTCACCTCGGGCTATGGCTGGGTAACGATCGTCGCGCCCATCATCATCGCCGCGCCGGTCTATTTCGGCGGCGACATGACATTCGGCGGGCTGATGATGGCCGTCGGCGCGTTCAACCAGTTCCATGCCTCGCTGCGGTGGTTCGTCGACAATATCGGCTCCATCGCCGACTGGCGCGCAACGCTGCGGCGTGTCGCGGCATTCCGGCTTGCCCTCCTCGAAGCCGACACGGCCGACGGGGCGGACGACCGCATCGCCTTCACCCGCTCGCCGGAGCCCGCCATCGTCATCGACGGGCTGGAAATGGACGTGCCGGACGGAAAGATTCGGCTCTCGGAGCCGCATGTAACGGTCCGCCCCGGCGACCGCCTGCTCGTCACCGGGACGCTGGGCGCCGGCAAGACGCTGCTGACGCACACGCTTGCCGGCCTCTGGCTCTGGGGCAGGGGCAGCATCCAGCTGCCGCGCGATGCCGGCCTCGCCGTGGTGGTGCGCGATCCGTACATGCCGCTCGGCACGCTCCGGGCGGCGCTGTGCTATCCGCGCGACGTCGATGCCTGCCGGAATGAGGATATCCTCAAGGCGCTGGAACGGGCCGGGCTGGAACGCCTTTCATCCCTGCTCGATCGCAATGCGCGCTGGGAGCATGAACTCGGAAACGACGAGCGGCGGATGCTGAGTGTCGTCCAGCTCATGCTCCACCGCCCGGACTGGATCGTCATCGACGATATCGGCGACCTTGCCGCCGATGGCAACGGCGAGAGGATCGCCGCCATATTCCGGGAGGAACTGGCGGGATCGGCGATCATCGCGATGGGCGCGGAGGAGATGAAGGGCGACCTCTTCGCACACACCATCCGCCTCATGCCCGCCCGCGATCACGCCTGAGGGGCGCTTCAGGCCGGCTCGCCTCCGGCGGAACTCCGGGCCACCCTGTCGATGTCGCGCCGATAGGCCTGCGCCGCCAGCATTATCGCCCCGGACTGGGCGGGATAGGTGTGGACCACCTTGGCAAGCGCCTCCATGCCGATGCCGGTGCTCATGATGACGGCCATCTCGTTGATCAGTTCGCTGGCCCTCGAGGCGACGATGGTCGCGCCGAGAATGCGGTCGCTGCCTTCCGCGATGTGGATCTTGACGAAGCCGGTCTCCTGCCCGTCCGTGATGGCGCGGTCCACGTCGCTCAGCATCACCGTATAGCTCTTGATCGGGATGGACTGCGTGCGGGCTTCCCAGACCTGCAGGCCGATATGGGCGATCTCCGGATCGCAGAAGGTGCACCAGGGAATGACCGAATTGTCATGCTGCAGCCGGCCCTGCGCCAGCGCGTTTTCCACCGCCATCCGCGCCGAGGATTGCGCCGCATTGGTGAATTTCAGCGACAGGCAGACATCGCCGGCGGCATAGATGTCGGGGTTGCTGCTGCGCAGGAATTCATCGACCTTGATGCCACGCAAAGGGCTGAATGCCACGCCGGCGGCATCGAGATCGAGCTCGTCGACATTGGGCAGCCGGCCGGTGCAGACGAGGATCTCGTCGGCGGCGATCTCGCCCTTCATCTCGTTGTTGAGCGTTTCCAGCACCTTGACGTCGCCATCGCGCCGCGCGCCGACGACGGCGGTGTTCAGGCGGATCTCCATGCCGTCGCGCGCCATGGACCAGGAGAGGATCTCCGCCGCGTCACGCTCCTCGCGCGGCAGGAATTTCGGATCGTTCTGCACGATGGTCACATGCGCCCCCAACCGGCAGAAGGCCTGCGCCAGTTCGCAGCCGAGCGGCCCCCCGCCGACGACCGCAAGACGCTGCGGCAGCGCCGTCATGTCGAAGATCGTCGAGCTCGTGCGATAGCCGGTCTCGCCAAGGCCGGGAATATCAGGGATTCGCGGGTGCGCGCCCGTGGCGACAAGCGCCTTGCGGAAGCGCAGGCGCGTATCGTCGACGAGCAGCGTGTCGGCGCTCGTGAACCGGGCGGCGCCGAAGAAGATGTCGATGCCGAGGGCGGTGAGGTCATGGGCGGAATGATAGACCGCGACGCGCGTGCGAATACTGCGCATGCGCGCCATCGCATCGCCGAAGTCGAGGGCGGATTCGACCGGCATGGGCGCGCCGAATTCGTCGGCATCGTGCATGGTGCCGTATACCTGCGCGGTACGGATGATCGCCTTGGACGGCACGGACCCCGCATTGAGCGAATTGCCGCCGAGATGCGCGCGCTCGACAAGCGCGACCGAGAAACCGCGCCGTGCGGCCCATTCGGCCGCCGAAAGCCCCGCCGGTCCCGCGCCGACGACCACGAGATCGTAGATGCCTTTCGGCTCCGGATTGCGCCAGTCCTGCGGCCGCACCCGCCGAAGATAGGGGGTCTCGTCTGGGGGCCTTGCCCGTGGTGCCGTGCGCTGCATGTCTATAACCACCCGCCTTCGAAGCCCGCATGCGCAAGTCCGTCGCGCATATATCCGCAGCCCCGGAAAATCTCCCAGATCAGGCCGCTGCGGTGATTTTCGATCATCATGGCAAGAAGGCCCTGGTCGAGCCCGTACCAGCCCTCGGAAAGCCAGCCGCCCGAAGCGGGCAGCAGCGTCGGGTTGAAGCCGCTGGAGAACCGGTCGCCGGGGCAGACCTGCGGATAGTTATCGAGGAGATGGCGCGTGCCCGAAAGCGCCGCCTCGGGCGTGAAGGGCAGCGTTGCGAGCATCGCCCAGGGGGAAATCGTGCCGTCGTCCGGGCCATAGGGCACGCCGCGCGACATGTAGCCGAAGAACCGGCGGTCCCGGCCTTTCCGGCGTATCGCCGCAACCGAGGGGCCGTCGCCCGCCGTCACGCCCCAGAAATCGCGGCAATAGCCTTCGAACTCGTAGGGGTTGCGCTCCCCGTATTCGCGGTGGATGGCGATCGCGCTTTTCGTGTTCTCGAAATAGTCGCTGTTCTTCTCGCGCATGAAGGCATCGCGAATGCCGCGGAAGTCGATCCATGCATGCGAGAACAGATGCGTGAAGAGGGGCCCGGAATAGAGGACGTCATGACCGAGGAGGTTTTCCCACTGATAGGTGAGGCTCCAGGTATCGTAGCAGCTTGCCGTCAGCGGGAAGGTGGGCGATCCGAGGCCGAGGACGTAAAGGATCGTCGCCTCGTTGTAGCCTTCCCAGCCATAGTGGAGGAAGCCGCATTCGGGCTTCCAGCCCTGCGACAGGCCCGAGGTTCCATTCTGCGCCCAGTGCCAGTCCACGCGGCGGTAGAGCACGTCGGCATGGTCGCGGATGTCGCTTTCCTCGCCGCCCCCGTCGAAGTAGCAGCCCGCCACGAGGATGCCGGCCATCAGGAGGGCAGTGTCGATCAGCGACAGCTCGCATTGCCAGACGCGCCTGCCCGTCTTCATGTCGAGGAAATGATAGTAGAAGCCCCGGTAGCCCGTGGCGTCGGCCGCCTTGCTTTGGGGGCTGGCGAGGAAGAATTTCAGCACCTTCAGCGTGCGCCGCGCGGCCTCGGTGCGCGACAGCCAGCCGTTCCTGACGGCGATCGGATAGCAGGAGAGGGCGAAGCCGACGACGGCGATGCTGCAGGGCGATCCCGGGCGGGACGTATCGGCCACGAGCCCGGTTTCTTCGTCGGTATGGTCGATCAGGTAGGAAAAGGCCGCATGCTGAAGCCGGGCAACCAGTGCCTCATCCGAAAGTCGCCTCAAGCCGCTCATGGAGCCTGTCCTGCAAATGGATAGACGCAGCCGACCGGGCGGCTGTGCCATTCGCCCACCATAGCAACCGGCCCCTCGAACGCAACCGCCGGGGTCGCCGTTTCCATTCCCATTGATGTGATCGCGGGACAGGAGCCAATGTGCTACAGCGCCTAAATTCACAAACGTCCGCGTGGTACACTTCGTCAGGAAGCCGCCGCTCGCAACAGGATCTCGACGTCACCCATGGAAGCATTTCTCGGCCTTATCGCTGCGATCATCGCCAACACGATGGCGATCCAGCCGAATCTCGCGCCCTTCGGCGTTGCCCAGGATGCGCGGCCCTCGGCGCTCGGCTGCGAGCCGCTGGCGGAGGGGCCGGCGGATGCCACGGGGCAATATGTATGCCGGAAGCTGCCTGGGGCGGATCCTCTTTACGAGGAATATATCCTCGCTTTCGTCGATGGCGTCGGCGTCTGCAACCTGACCGCCGTCACGCCCTATCGTGCCGACGACGATGAAGGCCATCTCACTCGCCGGATATTCGCCGACGTCACGGCGCGGATGACGAAGGAGCTCGGAGAGCCGGACGAGAAGGTCGACGTGGCCCATACGCCGGCCGCCGGCAGCGACCTTCTCCTCAAGCATACGATCACCGCCGAGGAGCGGCAGATCTTCAACCAGTGGAACCACCTGCAACGGCGCTTCCAGAACCTGCAGTCGGCCAGCGTGGTTCTTGCGGGCGACGAGGGGTACGGCCTTGCCGTCTACAGCACCTACCGTTTCGCCGGGAACGACGAGTGCATGCGCCGCATGGAGCAGACGACCGGTCTTTCGCCCGATCAGTAGACGGCCGGCCTGCTCAGGTTCTACTTCAGGAATTCGCGATAAGTATCGCCGCCGTCTGCCTTTGCGGCATAGAGGGCAAGGTCCGCCTTGGTGAAGAGGCTGGTCGGGGTTTCCGCTTCGGCAAAGGCGAAGCCGATGGAGGCGCTGACGCTGAAGACATGCCCGGAACAGCTCATCGGCAGCTTGCCGGCATCGACTACCTGCCGCGCGGTGCGCTCGATCGCCTCCCGGCTGCTGGAAGGGCCGAAGAGGATCGCGAACTCGTCGCCGCCGATGCGGGCGACCAGTTCGGCGCCCGTGCAGGTCGCGCGGAGCCGGCGGGTGAATTCGATGATGCACTCGTCGCCGAGGGCGTGGCCGAGCGTGTCGTTGATTTCCTTGAAGCCGTCCAGGTCGACGAGCATCAGTACGCCGCCCGATCCGTCCGGTCCGCACATGTCGGCGAGCCGCATCTGGAAGCGGGTGCGATTGGCAAGGCCGGTCATCACGTCGTGCTCGGCGAGATGGCGCATGTGATCGAGCATGGTCTTTTCGGCGGTAATATCCTGCTTGATGCCGAAAAGCCGGACCGGATCGCCGTCGCGGCGTTCGACCGTCGCGGAAATCCGTATCCAGCGCCGGCCGAATTCCGGGCTTTCGATCTCGGCGTCCAGTCCGAAGCCGTCCCCGTCGCGGATCGCCTCGCCGCGGATTCTCTGCAGCCGCGCGAGCGAATCCTCGCTGTAGCTCCTCAGGATATCGCCGCGCACCAGGCCGCAATTCTGCGGCACGCCGAAGAGGTGATAGGTGCCGCTGCTCCAGGTCAGTCGCTCGCTGGGCAGTTCGCATTGCCAGGTGCCCATCCCCGCGGCCATGGAGGCGCGTTCGAAGATGTCGGCGCCGGCAAGCGCCGCCTCGATCCGGCGGGTGAGGGCCGACTGACGCTCGATCTGCCGGCGCAATTCCAGGATCGTCCGGCGGTCGAAGGGGCCGGCAAGGGTGCGCCGCAGCCGTTCCAGCAGGCCATAGAGCGCCGATTGCGGCGTGGCTTGAGTGTCGGCACTCGGTTGCGCGCTCGTTGCTGGATTTTCCATCTTCGTCACCGGCTGGTAGCAAGGCCCCTTACAACAAGTCCTAATATGAAAACATTAATCCGAAGTGAGGGCTGCCTTCCCCTTATGCCGGTCAGCGCGGCAGGTAGCGCGTGAGGCTTGCCTCCAGAAGGCGGATGAGCGTGATGAGGATCAGGTTGATCAGGAGATAGAGCATGCCGGCAATGGCGAAGATCTCCAGGATCGCATAGGTCTGGCTCATCAGCCGCTTGGCGTGGCCGGTGATCTCCAGCACGGTGATCGTCGAGGCGAGGCTCGTTCCCTTCACCACCAGCACCAGCTCGTTGCCATAGGCCGGCAGCGCCTGGCGGATGGCGAGCGGGAAGGCGATGCGGCGGAAGCACAGGAACCGCGACATGCCGCAGGCCTGCGCCGCCTCCATCAGGCCGCCGGGAATGGACATGAGGCCGCCGCGCAGGATTTCCGACGTATAGGCCGCCGTGTTGAGCGCGAGCGCCAGCACGGCACAGCGCACGCCGTCGCCGACGATCCACCAGAGCACCGGATTGTCGCGCACGAAGGCAAGCTGGCCGAGCCCGTAATAGAAAAGGAAGAGCTGCACGAGCAGCGGGGTGCCGCGGAAGACCGTGCTGTAGCCCTTGGCGAAGCCGCTCAGCAGCCGGTTCTTCGACAGCCGCATGACCGCGAGCGCCAGCCCGAGATTGAAGCCGATGGCGACGGAGGCGAGGGTCAGCATGGCCGTCAGCCACACGCCCTTGGCAAGCGTCGGCACGGCAAGGCGAACGAGTTCGAGATCCATGGCCTAGCTCCTGTTCTTCGGCTGGAGCAGGCGCTCGATCCGGTCGAAGCCGCCCTGGCTCACCAGCGTGATCGCGAGGTAGACGACGGCGGCGATGAAATAGAAGATGAAGGGATGGCGGGTGGAGCCCGCGCCGACGAAGGCCGCGCGCATCAGCTCCTGCAAGCCCACCACCGAGACGAGCGCGGTATCCTTGATCGTCGTCTGCCAGACATTGTTCATGCCGGGCACGGCGATCCGCAGCATCTGCGGCGCGATGATGCGGCGGAAGATGCGGCGTCCCGGAATGCCGAGCGCCCGCGCCGCCTCGATATGGCCTGCCGGGATGGCGGCGAGGGCGCCGCGCACCACCTCGGTCGAATAGGCGCCCGAAATGGAGGCGATGGCGATGACGGCGATGACGAAGGCATAGCCGTTGCCGGCAAGCCCCGCATAGCCGAAGGCCGCCGCCACGCGCGCCACGAATTCCACCGAGGAGAAGAACAGGAGATAGATGATCAGGAGCTCGGGCACGCCGCGCACGATCGACGTATAAAAGTCGACGACCAGCGTCAGCGGGAAGATCCGCCCCCACTTGATGAGCCCGCAGGCGACGCCGATGACGATGCCGAAGACCATGCTCGCTATGCCGAGGGCGACCGTGACCGCCGCCCCGCGCAGGATCGCGGCGATCCAGCCGCCCTCCCATACCTGCCAGATTCCCAGTTCCATCGTTCCCGCCCGAACCCTTCATGCCTTCTGGATGCGGCGTTCCCCGGCGCCTGCTGCCGGGGAACGCGCTGTTGCTACTGCTGACAGGGCCGGGAGATGTCCGACTTGAACCAGGTCTGGCTGGCCTTGCCGATGGAGCCGTCGGCGACCAGTTCACAGAGCGCCTTGTCGATACGGGCCTTCAGCTCGGTATTGTCCTTGGCGATGCCGACGCCGATGCCTTCGCCGAGGGTCGGATCGGAAGAGCTGGCGATCTTGACGTCGACAAGCTGGAAATCCTTGCCATCGGGCTTGGCGAGAAAGTCTTCCAGCGCCGATACGTCGGAAAACGCGGTGTCGACGCGGCCGCTGGCCAGATCGATCTGCATCTGGTCGAGCGTGTCGTAGGTCTTCAGGTCGGCGTTCGGCACGTTCTTCTCGAGATAGTGCGCGTGGGTGGTACCAGCCTGCACGCCGACCTTCTTGCCGTCGAGCGCCTTGACCAGGCTGTCGAGGTCCTTGATGCCGGCAAGGTCGGAGCTCTTCGGTGCGACGAACATGTTGGCAAGCTCGGCATAGCCGATGGAGAAGTCGATCTCCTTCTTGCGGTCGTCGGTGATCGACATGCCCGAGATGATGACGTCGAAGCGCTTGGCCTTCAGCGCTGGGATGAGGCCGTCGAAGGCCTGCACGACGAACTGGCACTTCACCTCCAGCTTCGCGCAGAGCAGGTTGCCGACATCGGCGTCGAAGCCGGTGACGTTGCCGGCGGCGTCCGCCATGCTCCATGGCGGATAGGCGCCTTCCGTTCCGATCGACAATTCGCCTTCGGCCGCCCAGGCGGCGGTGGTGCCGGCGGCGAAGCACGCGGCGAGCAGCAGGCTTTTCATCAGCTTCATGTTCTGGTTCCCCATGTTGAACGTTGTTGTCGGCCGGCGGGCGTCAGAGCGTACGGGCCAGGAACTGGCGCATGCGTTCGGAGCGCGGATTGGTGAAGACGTCCGCCGGTGCACCCTCTTCCTCCACTTTTCCCTGGTGGAGGAAGAGGATCTTGTGCGAGACCTCGCGCGCGAACTGCATTTCGTGCGTCACGAGAATCATCGTGTTTCCTTCTTCGGCCAGCTGCCGGATCACGCGCAGCACCTCGCCGACAAGCTCGGGATCGAGCGCGGAGGTCGGCTCGTCGAGCAGGATGAGTTTTGGGCGCATGGCGAGCGTGCGAGCGATGGCCGCGCGCTGCTGCTGGCCGCCGGAGAGCTGGCCGGGATATTGGGCGTGCTTTTCGGAAAGGCCGACCTTCTTCAGGAGCGCATGCGCGTGATCGACGGCGGCCTGCCGCTCTTCCTTCAGCACATGCAGCGGCGCCTCGATGATGTTCTCCAGCACCGTCATGTGCGGCCAGAGATTGAAGTTCTGAAACACCATGCCGACCCGCGAACGGATGCGCTCGACCTGCCGCATGTCGGCCGGAACGGCATTGCCGTCCGGTGTCTTCTTCATGCGGATTTCCTCGCCGTCGATGACGACGCGCCCGTCATGCGGCTGTTCGAGCAGGTTGATGCAGCGCAGGAACGTGCTCTTGCCGGAGCCCGAGGAGCCGATCATCGAGACCACTTCGCCGGGCTGGGCCGTAAGGCTGACACCGTTCAGCACCGAAAGCTGCCCGAAGCGCTTGTGAAGGTCGTGCACTTCCAGCGCCGGACGCTCGCCGGCGCCCGGATGCACCGTCTCCGCATGGGCGACGACGGCAACCGGCGCGGCGGCGGGGACGGGCTTTTCGGCACCCGCGCCGCCGACGGCCTTGAGATCGGCAAAGGCGCGATCGAAATGGCGCAGCGCCGTGGCGAGGCACGTGTTCCGCCAGTCCTCGTCCTCGGGAATGAAGGCGGCGCGCAGCGCCTTCTTGATGCGCTCGCCGAGCGGCGTGTCCACCTTGCCGTAGAGATGCAGCCAGTTGTCCGCCTGGACGGCCTCGATGACCGTTTCGCCGTTGAGCGTGCCGCATTCCACCACCAGCGGCAGGACGCGCGCCTTCGGCAGGGCCTTGCGCACGGCGGCCGAGACATAGCCGGTGGCGGTCGCGGCGATGCCCGTGTCGGTTGTCGCGTCCGTGCCGGTGAGAACGACGGAAAGGGCGGGGCCGAAGATATGCCGCCCCCAGTCGAGCCCGGCATGCTCGCCCTCGGCCACCGAGAGGAGGGCCGGATAGCCATAGGGACCGGCGCCTGTATGCAGGTCGAAGACGACGACCTCGGACGCCTGCCGGGCGAATGTCGAAAAGATCTCGACGAGCGTGCGGTTGGACCAGACGGGGCCGTCGCCGCCATAGTAGAGACCGTCCGAAAAGGCATATTGACCGGCCTCGATCATGGGAGCGAGGCCGGCATAGCCGCCGAAGCGCCGCTTCGCCGCCTCATAGGCCTCGGCCGCCCGCTCGCGCTCCGGGCCTTCCCAGGTGCGCCAGACGACGGCGTCGTGCAGCGTGGCATAGCGTTCGTTGCGCGGCGGCCCCTTCTGCCAGTCGATGAAGTTGCGGTTCAGGTCGACATTGTCCTCGTTCACCCTGCGGCTCCAGGCGGTGCCCCAGGGATTGATCAGGTGGATGGCGAGGACGGCGGTGTCGTCGGGAAGCTGCCAGGGCGTGTTCTGCGAGAGCCAGGCCGTCTGGCAGGCGGAGCCGAAGGAGCCTTCGACGCCATGCGTGCCGGAGATCAGCACCAGCAGCTTTGCGGCGTCGGGGCGTCCGAGATAGGCGATGTCGGTCGAAAGCTGCTCGCCGTTCGGCCCGTGCAGGGGATGGGGGTAGGCGACGAGGCTGGCGCCCGCCTGGCTTGCCGCAGCGAGAAACCGGCTGCGCAGGTCCGAAAAATCGCCGGAAAAGAGGGCGGAAGGGGACATGCGACAGTGCTCCCGGTTGTCTGTGTGCAGAACTGCTTTGGCGTTCATTCTCATTCCCCTGTGAGGCCGTTGGCCGGCCTGTCTTGGTCTGGTTTCAAGGAAGGCGGCTTGCGCCTTCCTTGCAGGCAATGGGCCCTTTCCCGCAGGTCTCTCCGGCGTCAGAGATCGAGCACGATGGAGGATTTCGGGCGGGTGCAGCACAGGAGTACCCGGTCTGCCGGCATTTCGTCGAGCGGTTCCTCGAAGTAATCCACCTCTCCCGAGACGAGGCCCTGCTCGCAGGTTCCGCAGACGCCCGCCCGGCAGGAGAAGGCGGGCTCGATCCCCTTCGCCTCCAGGAAGGCGAGGATGGATTCGCTCTTGCCGTCCCATGCGAGGCTGCGCCCCGATTTCTGCAGGACGATGCGCAGCCCGTCGCCGTCCGTATCCGCGACCGGCGCGACGGCCGGCGGCGTTTCCGGCTGCACCGACGGTGCACCGCTCTCCGACAGGAGGCTTGCCGGGCCGAAGAATTCGTAGGCAATGCGTTCCTTGCCGATGCCGAGCCCGGTGAGGATGCCGTAGAGAGCCTGCATGAAGGGCGGCGGCCCGCACATATAGACCTCGTAGTCGTCGAGCGGCAGCAGGCTCTGGAGCGTCGCGCGGGAGACGAAGCCGGTGGAATGGCAGCGGCCCGCATCGAGGTCGCCGTCTTCGGCGAAGCGGTAGCAGAAATGTACCGAAACGCCCGGCCGCAGCGCCGCAAGGCGCTCCACCTCGTCGCGCAAGGCATGGACGGCCGCGCCGTCGCAGGCATGGATGAACCAGACCGGGCGATCGCTTTCCCTCGCCAGCACGTCCAGCATCGAGACCGTCGGCGTGAGCCCGACGCCGCCGGACAGGAGCAGGACGGGCCGGCGGCTTGCGGCATCGAGCCGGAAGGCGCCGCGCGGCGGATCGATCTCCAGCACGGCGCCTGGCTCGATCTCGTCATGCAGCCAGCAGGAGCTCAGCCCTTCCGGCACGTCCTTCGAGGGCGCTGCCTCGCGCTTCACCGTGATGCGGTAGCTGCCTTCCTCGCGCGGCGAGGAGGAGACGGTGTAGTTGCGCAGGACATGCCCGCCCTTGCGGTCGGGAACGCGCATGGTGAGGAACTGTCCCGCCTCGAACGGCCGCCAGTGCTGCCGTTCGAGGGGGGCAAGGCGGAAAGACGTGATGGTGGCGCTTTCGCGCACCTTCGAAACGACCTCGAAGGGGCGGAAGCGCGAAGCCGCGGCATCGGGCATCCGGTGTCTATCCTTACTCTGCGGCGTCCGCGACGGTGGCGGCCTGCGTCTCGGCGGCGATCATCTGGGCGAGCTTGCGGCGGAAGCGCATCGGCCCGACATCGATCTTCAGGTCGAGATTGGGCGTCTGCATGTTGGCCATGCCGTGATGAACCGCTTCCAGCACCACGCGGTCCTCCTCGAAGGCGCCGCGCACGGACTTTGCGAAGCTCGCGGAGACCTTGGCGTCGTCGGGCGCGAAATTGCGCATCTGGAACCAGTAATATTTGGTACGGTTCTCATCGACCGGGGTCATGAAGTTGTAGCTGTCCATGAGGAAGGTGTTGTCCGGCAGGTCGCGGCCTTCCCCGCCCGTATGGGCTGGCGCGAAGATCGCCTTGATGATGGCGTTGCTCGGATAGCGCACCTCGTAGTGCTGCTTGCGGTCGGTATTGCCGTCGAACTGCAGGAAGGGCGCGTAGAAGGGGGCGGGCTCGGAATCGATCATCCAGCGCCAGACGGTCACGCCGTCTTCCTTGACGGTCGTCTCCAGCGGCGTCTCCTCGCAGGCCGAGCTGGCGAAGGACGACTGGTGCACCCAGGCGACATGGGAAGGATCGAGCAGGTTGTCCGTCATGTAGAGATAGTTGCAGTGGAGCATCATGGATTCGCCGCGGTTGATGCCCCAGGCGGGATCGTCGAAGTGCTCGACCTCGAAGATGTCCTTCGGGTCCGCCTTGGCGGCATCCCCCATCCAGATCCACAGCAGGCCGTAGCGCTCGTGAACCGGATAGGATCGTACCTTGGCGACGTGCGGGATGCGCTCGGCGCCGGGAACGCGGGTACAGGTGCCCGAACAGTCGAAGGTCAGACCATGATAGCCGCATTCCACGTCGTCGCCCTTGATGCGGCCCATGGAGAGCGGCAGCTTGCGATGGGGACAGGCATCTTCCAGCGCGGCGGGCGTGCCGTCCTGAAGGCGGTAGAGGACGATGTTCTCGCCCAGGATGGTCACGGGTTTCAGTTCGCGGTCGACCTCGTTGTCCCAGGCCGCAACATACCAGGCGTTCTTGAGAAACATCTCGCTCTCCTTGCGTTTTGCCAAGCGAATGTTCGTTGATTTTTTCGTGCCAACAAGTTGCCAGCGGCTGCGTTCTTTTTTAGAAATTCTAAACTGCGTCGCTTCCGGAGGAGCTTCACCATGCCGAACCCGTCCCTGCGCGGCCTGCAAGCCTTCGAGGCGATCGGACGGTGCGGCTCGGTCAGCGCGGCAGCCGAGGACCTCGGCGTTTCGCCCGGCGCGGTGAGCCAGCTGGTTCGCAATCTGGAGCAATGTCTGGGGCTGACGCTGCTGGAGCGGCGGGGCCGGCGGGTTGAACTGTCGTCATGGGGGCGGGTGTATTACCGGGAAGTGGCGAAGGGTTTCCAGCAGCTTTCCCACGCTGCCAGCGTGCTGACGCGCGCCCGCAACGAGACGGGGATCGTGCTGAGCGCGCTGACATCCGTCGCCAACAAGTGGGTCAGCCGCAAGATCTTCGACTGGCAGTCCCTCTGTCCGGAATCGAGCGTGCGCATTCTCGGCGAGGAGCAGGAGCCGCGCATCGGCATCGAGCATGTGGATTTCCGCATCACCTACGGCCGGCGCGCGAATGTGCACGAGCATGTCGCGAACCTCTTCACCGACTGGGTGGTGCCGGCCTGCTCGCCGGCGCTGCTTGCCAACCGGGTTCTCGACTGTCCGCAGGATATCCTCAAATTCCCGCTCCTCAATGTCGAGTGGGAATCCGACTACAAGGCGTCGCCGCAATGGCGGGACTGGGCACGGCTGATCGACGCCGATGGCAGCCAGACGTTCTCCGGCCTTTCCTTCACCCTGTCGAGCAGCGCCATCGATGCCGCCGCCAATGGCAGGGGCTTCGTTCTTGCGCAGATCTCCATGGTGCGGGACGAGGTCGCCGCCGGCAGCCTGGTGGTTCCCTTCGATATCCGCATGAAGCTGCCGGAAAGCTACTACCTTGCCTGGGACCGGGCGGCCCTCGAAAGACCCGTCGGCCAGCGGTTCCACAAATGGCTGCTGACCATTGGCAGGCAGCAGGACCTGGCCTCCGCGCCGGGCGCCGGTCTGCTCGCGCCCCCGCTCAGTTGATGCGGAGGCCCGAGGCTGTGTCGAAGAGGTGGATCGCTTGCATGTTCGGGCGAACGTGGATTCGGTCGCCGACACGGATCGGCGTGTCGCGCGGGAATTCGACGGTCAGCATGCGCGGCTGGCCGATCTCCACATAGCCGTAGGTCTGGCTGCCGAGCCGTTCGGCGACGGCGAGCTCGCCGCTGAACCAGGCTTCCTCCTGCGGACAGGCGATCAGGTCCTCGGGACGGATGCCGAAGGTTGCGGCGCCGGGCGGAGGAGGGGTGTCGAGACCGGCAAGCGGCAGGGTGCGGTCGCTCAGGCGGATCGCGCTGCCATTGTCCGTCGCGACGATCGCCGCCGGCATGGTGTTCATGGTCGGGCTGCCGATGAAGCGCGCGACGAAGAGGCTTGCGGGGCGGTGGTAGAGATCGAGCGGCGGGCCGATCTGCTCGATCTTGCCGGCATTGAGCACGACGATGCGGTCGGCGAGCGTCATGGCCTCGACCTGGTCATGCGTGACATAGACGGTCGTCGCCTTCATGCGATTGTGCAGCTTGGCGATCTCCAGCCGCATCTCGACGCGCAGGGCGGCGTCGAGATTGGAAAGCGGCTCGTCGAACAGGAAGGCCGAGGGTTCCCGCACGATGGCGCGGCCCATGGCGACGCGCTGGCGCTGGCCGCCCGAAAGCTGCGCCGGCCGGCGTTCGAGGAAGGGTTCGATCTTCAGGATGTCGGCGGCCTGCGACACGCGGCCGTCGATGGTCGCCGTCTCCGTGCCGCGCATCTTCAGGCCGAAGGCCATGTTCTCACGTACGCTCATATGCGGATAGAGCGCGTAGTCCTGGAAGACCATGGCGATGTCGCGGTCGGAGGGCGGCAGCGCGTTGACGATCTTTCCGCCGATATCGAGGGTTCCGCCGGAAATCTCCTCCAGCCCGGCGATCATGCGCAGGAGGGTGGACTTGCCGCAGCCGGACGGGCCGACGAGGACCAGGAATTCGCCGCTGGCGATATCGATGTCGACGTCATGGATGACCTCCAGGGACCCATAGGTCTTGCGGATCTGCCTCAAGGCGATTGCTGTCACGGCTTTCTCCTCCGAAAGGTCAACTCTGCCCTTGACCTTCATTATCGATATCAATATCAATAATGATACAAGACGTGATTGGCAACCATGCGAGCCGGCCGATGACCTATTTTTCTGCACCGTCGAATGCGCGAGGCGCGGCAAGGCCGGCAAAATCGGCGGCCGCCTTCAATGCGCTCAAGCGCGACATCATGCTGGGAGTCCTGCCGGCCGGCGCGGCGCTGACGGAACTGGATCTCGCCGCGCATTTTTCCTGCAGCCAGGGCACGGTGCGCGAGGCGCTGCTCCAGTTGCAGGAAGAGGGGCTGGTGCGCCGGCAGGGGCATCGCGGCACGCAGGTCTCCGAATGTACGGAGGCCGAGGCGGTCGAGATGTTCCGCGTGCGCCAGCAGATCGAATGCAGCGGCATCCTGCGCGCGCTGCAGATGCCGAGCCGCACGCTCGTTTCCGACCTCAAGGCGCTCTTTGCCGAAATGCTCGATACGGCCGCCGCCGGCGACGAGCTCGAGCTTGCCTCCCTCGACCGGGACTTCCACCGCCGCATCTTCCAGGATGCGCAGCTTCCCGCGCTCGATCCGATCCTGCACCGCTGCCTCGTGCACAATCACCGCTTCAAGATTTCGCGCAGCACCACGCCGCGCGATCTGGCGGCGACTGCCCAGCGCCACGGTGCGATCATCGAGGCGATAGAGAACAGGGATGTCGCGCAGGCGAGCGCGGCGCTTCGCCACCACATCGCAACCATCGTCGACCTCGGTCCCGACGTCTTTCCCGAGGCGACGCAATGAGCATCGTGCCCGACATTACCCGGCTTTCGCCGGAAATGGCCGCGCTGCTTGCCCGCGTGGCCGCCGAGACCGGGCCGCAGCCCGATCCGACGATGCTGTCGCCGGCCGAGGGCAGGGCGCTCTCGGAGGAAAGCAACCGGCGCTGGAATGTCGACCTGCCCGAGATGGCGGCCGTCGGCGAAGCGTGGATCGACGCGGATGTGGGCCTCGGCTCGGCGCGGGTGCGCCTCAAGGTCCTCGTGCCGCCGGGGCATGGCGCCGGCGCGGTCGTCTTCGTGCATGGCGGCGGCTTTGCCTTCTGCAGCCCGGAAACGCATGAGCGCTGCGCGCGCGTCCTCGCGCTGGAATGCGGCCTGCCGGTGCTGCTGCCCGATTACCGCCTCTCGCCGGAACATCCCTATCCCGCGGGGCTCATGGATGTCGTCGCGACGATCCGCTTCGCCTTCGCCGCGTCCGCGCCGCTCGGCGTGACCGCCGGTCCGCTCATCCTTTCCGGCGATTCCGCCGGGGCCAACCTCGCGCTCGCCGTCATGCTGCACGAGCAGGCCGAAGGGCGCCCGCCCGTCGCCGGCGCGCTGCTCTTCTACGGAACCTATGCGGGCGATTTCCGCACCGATTCCTATCGCGATTTCGAGAACGGGCCGGGTCTGACGACCGCCAAGATGCAGCGCTACTGGCACTGGTATGTCGGCGGCCGCGATGTTTCGGCCGATCCGCTGGCCTGTCCGCTGCTCGCATCGGATGAGGCGCTGATGGCCTTGCCGCCGCTGCATCTGATGGCGGCAGGCGTCGATCCGCTGCTGTCCGACAGCATCGTGCTGCACGAGCGCCTGAAGGGCCTCGGCCGCGACGAGACCCTGACGGTCGTGCCGGGCGTCACGCACGGCTTCCTGCAGAACACGCTCGATCTTGCCGCCGCGCGCGAGGCGCTGGCGGCAGCGGGCGCCGATGCCCGGCGGATGACCGGTACAAACTGAATTCGATTTTCAAAGGAGGAGACAATGAAAATCTGGAGGAAACTTGCGGTCGGGGCCGCGCTTGCGACGGCGCTGCTTGCCAGCACCGCATCGGCGGAAACCGTTCGCTTCTGGTATCACTTCGACAATCCGGAAAACCCGATGGGCGATCTCGTCGCCAAGTTCGAGGCGGCCAATCCGGGCATCAAGGTGGAAGCGGAGAACGTTCCGTGGAACAGCTACTACGATAACCTCTATACCGCGCTGGTCGGCGGCAATGCGCCGGATGCGGCGATGGTGAAGCTCTTCGCCCAGCCGCGCCTCGTGGAAATGGGTGCTCTGGAGCCGCTTGCCGAGCGCATCGACGCCTGGCCGGGCAAGGCGGACCTGCTCGACAACCTGCTGGAGCTCAACAAGGGGCCGGAAGGCCAGCAATACTACCTGCCGATCCAGTACGTCGTGCTCTATCTCTACTATCGCGCCGACCTCTTCGCCGAAGCCGGCCTGAAGCCGCCGACGACCTGCGATGAGTTCCGCGACGCCGCGATCAAGCTTACCAAGGCGCCGGCGACCTACGGCTTCGGCCTTCGCGGCGGCAAGGGCGGCTGGGACCAGTGGGGCGCCTTCGTGCTCTCGCAGGGCGCCAAGCTGGAGCCGGGCGGCCTGACGACGCCGCAGGCGATCGCCGCCAACCAGTGGCTCATCGATCTGTTCCAGAAGGACAAGGTCATTCCGGCCTCCGCGCCGAACGACGGCTTCCAGGAAATCACCGCCGCCTTCAAGAACGGCACCACGGCCATGACGATCCATCACATCGGCTCGTCGAACGACATGGTCAAGGCGCTCGGCGACAAGGTCTCGGCCGTGCCGGTGCCCGAATGCGGCGGCGGCCGCTGGACGTCCTACGGCGACGAGTCCCTTGCGATCTTCTCCAATTCGGAAGTGAAGGACGCGGCGTGGAAGTGGATCTCCTTCCTCGCCGAGGGCGAGAACAATGTCGAGTTCAACAAGGCGACCGGCCAGATGACCGTCACCAAGAGCGGCTCGGCAAACTGGACGCAGCATGAGCGCCGCTTCGTCGACGCCACCGTTCAGTCGCTGCCCTTCGCCCATGTGTTGCCGCAGAACACGGCGACCTCGGAATTCGTCAACACGGCCTGGCAGACCGCGATGCAGCAGGCGCTGACTGGCCAGATCACCTCCGAGCAGATGATGCAGCAGCTCGAGGCGCTCTTCGCGCAGCAGTGACCTCCCCGGAGCGGACGGTCCTGCGTCCGCTCCACCCTTCCCATCCGCCCCGCCCGAACATCTGGGCGGATGGGATCTTTCGAATGCCAACGGCCGGGAACGACCGCATGACCGCGACCACCGCCTCACCATCGACTGCCGTGATCATCCCGACGCCCTGGAGCGTCCGGCTGATGCCCTACATGCTGCTGGCGCCCGCGGTGCTCGTCACCCTGTTCATCGTCTTCTTCCCGATGGTGCAGGCGCTGATCACCAGCTTCTACGACCTCATCCTCTGGAAGCCGAATGCCAGCCGCTTCGTCGGCTTCGGCAATTACGTCAAGCTCTTCGCCGACCCCGTCTTCTGGACGGCGCTCGGCAATACCGCGATCTGGATCGGCCTGACCGTACCGCTGCAGATGGGCCTCGGCCTCGTGACGGCGCTGCTGCTCAACCGGGAATTTCCCTGGCGCGGCCTCGCGCGCGCCCTCATCATCATTCCCTGGGCCTTGCCGAGCGTGGTGATCGCGCTGATGTGGCGCTGGATCTACGATCCCAATACGGGTGTCCTGAACGACATCCTGCTCTATCTCTCTGTCGTGCAGTCCGCCGTGCCGTGGCTCGCCGATCCGAAGCTCGCGCTCTATGCGATCATCGCGACGCTGACCTGGCAGGGCTTCCCGTTCTTCGCGGTGATGATCCTCGCCGGCCTCCAGGGCATTCCGCGCAGCCACTACGAGGCCGCTTCCATCGATGGCGCCTCGGCCTGGCGGCAGTTCGTGCACATCACGCTGCCCGGCATCGCGCCGGTGCTGGCGACGGCGGGGCTGCTGCGCGTCATCTGGGTCGCCAATTCCATGGACGTCATTTTCGTGATGACCGGCGGCGGGCCGGGCTATGCGACCCATACGCTGCCGCTCTACGCCTTCGTGCGCGCCCGCCAGAACCTCGATTTCGGCTATGGCACGACCATCGCCGTGACCTTCACCATCCTTCTCGGCGCGATCGTCGCCGTCTATCTCGCCCGGACCATGCGGGAGGTCGAACGATGAACAAGCCCTCCACCCTCCGCCGCATCCTCACCACCGACCTGCCGGTGCTGGTGATCGTGCTCTTCGCCATGGGGCCCTTCGCCTGGATGGTGCTGACCTCGCTGACGCCGACCGCGACGCTGAACGCCACGGGCGTCTCCGTCTCGCCCGCCGGCTGGAGCCTCGACAACTATGTGCGGCTGCTGCGCCAGACCTCGTTCCTCGGCAACATGCTCGACAGCCTCATCATCGCCTGCGGCACGGTGGTGCTCGGCCTTGCCGTCGCGGTTACGGCGGCCTACGCCTTCTCGCGCTTCCGCTTTGCCGGCCGCAAGGTGCTGATGCTGCAATTCCTGCTCATCAACATGTTCCCGATCGTGCTGCTCATCCTGCCGCTCTTCGTGCTGATGCGCAAAGCGGGCATCCTCGACACGCATTTCGGCCTCATCCTCGCCAATGCGACGGTCGCCATTCCCTTCGCGGTGTGGATGCTGACGAGTTATGTCGGCGCGATCCCGAAGAGCCTCGACGAGGCGGCGATGATCGACGGCTGCTCGCGGCTGACGGCGCTGCGCCGCGTCGTGCTGCCGCTGACGATGCCCGGCATCATCTCCACCGGCATCTACATCTTCATCACCGCCTGGAACGAATATCTCTACGCGCTGACCCTCGGCGGCAAGAACGTGCGGCCCGTCACGGTCGCGATCCAGACGCTGATCGGCGAATACCAGATCGAATGGGGCCTGCTTGCCGCGGGCGCCGTCGTGGGCGCCATGCCCGCCACCATCCTTTTCCTTCTCGTGCAGCGCCGCCTGATCGGCGGGCTGACCCAGGGCGCGGTGAAGGGCTGAATGCGAATGAAAGAGGACAGACAATGAACCCCGTCGGGTTGATCTCCATGCAATATGCGCGGCCTTTCACGGCCGAGCACTTCCCGCTCTTCACCGAAATGCGAAGGCTCGGCTACGACTTCGTCGAGCTTCTCGTGCCGGAACCCGGCGAGCTCGACCTTGCCGAGACGCGCCGCGCGCTGGAGGCTGCCGGCCTCGGCGTCGTGCTCGCCGCCCGCGTCAACCTGCAGCGCAACCTCTCCTCGGACGATCCGGCCGCCCACCGCGCCGGCATCGACTATCTGAAATATGCGGCCGACTGCGCCGCCGCGCTCGGGGCGACCATTGTCGGCGGCCCGCTCACCGGCAATCCACTGGTCTTCGCCGGCCGGCCCCCGCAGCCGGTCGCCGAGGAGGAGCGCCTTGCCCGCAAGGCCCGCTGCGTGGCGGGCCTCAAGGAAGCCGGCGACCATGCCGCAGGCCTTGGCGTCATGCTCGCTGTAGAACCGCTCAACCGCTTCGAGAGCGATGTCCTGTGCACCACGCAGCAGGCGATCGAGCTGCTGGACGCGGTCGACCACCCAGCCGTGCAGCTCATGCTCGATACATTCCACATGCATATGGAAGAGGCTTCCATCGCGGAGGCCATCCGGCTCGGCGGCAGGCGCGTCGTGCATTTCCAGGCGAACGAGAACCATCGCGGTTTCCCCGGCACGGGCGCGACCGACTGGGTCGAGGTGTTCCGGGCGCTGCACGAGATCGGCTACGAAGGTCCCGTCTCGCTCGAACCCTTCCGCCGCAACGACGACCGCTTCGGCATTCCCTTCGCCCAGTGGCGCGCGCCGCACGAGGACGAGAGCGAACGCCTCGCCGAAAGCGCAAAATTCATCAAGTCCCACATCCTGCTCACGGAATATCGTCGATGACACTCAAGATCGGTTGGATCGGCTGCGGCGTCCACGCCACCCAGATGCTGCTTCCGCAGCTCGTTCGCCATGACGTGCAGATCGTCGCTCTCTGCGACATCGACGGCAACCGGCTGGCCTCGGCCGGCCGGCAGTTCGGCGTGACGAACCTGACGAGCGATGCGGAGGAACTGATCCGCCGCGCCGACATCGACGCGGTCGGCATGGCTGTCGGGCCGGACCAGCATCTGCGCTTCGGCAAGATGGCATTGGAGCGCGGGCTTCCCGTCTTCATGGAAAAGCCGCCATCGGGCAGCGCCGCCGGCGCGCGCGAATTGCTCGCGGCCTCGGAGAAGTCGGGCAAGCCGCTCCTCGTTGGTTTCATGAAGCGCTATTCCGCCGGCAACAAGATCGCGGCGAACATCCTGCGCTCCGGCCGCTTCGGCGACATCTACGGCATCACCGGCTACTACATGACGGCGCCCGGTTATTTCGCCGGCAATGTCGATTATACCGGCTTCTTCCTGCACCATTGCGTGCACTACATGGACCTCGTCTCCTTCCTCGTCTCGCCGGTCACCAGGCTGACGGCCCGCAAGGTGGAGAAGGCGCCCGGCAAGGTGCTCTTCCATGTGAATTTCGATTTCGAATGCGGCGCTATCGGCACCATCGCCATGGGCACGGCGCAGTCGCGCGGCACGCCCGTCGAGCGCATCGAGATCATGGGCGACCACCAGCGCATCGAGGTCGACAATGTCATCGAAGTGCGCTGGAACCGCAATCCGCCCTTCAAGGTGGACGACCCGGCGGCGACCCTTTCTGACGCCGTCGACACGCTGACCTGGAAGCCGAACTTCACCGCCGCCGCCAACGAGGACCCGAAGGGCTACCATTCGCTGCTCGCCGATGTCGTTCCGGCGCTCGCCGGAACGGAAACGCCCGCACCGACGATCCGCGACGGCGTCGTCGCTATGGAACGGCTCGAAACGCTCCGGCGCGAACTCGCGCTCTGACGTCGGAGATCACGGTGAAGACGCCCGTCATCCAGTTCGGCACCAGCCGGTTCCTGCAGGCCCATGCGGACCTGTTCCTCTCCGAGGGAGATCCGGCGCGGGCGATCACCGTCGTCCAGACCTCCGGCGATACGGCGCGCAGCAGAAGGCTTGCCGCGCTCGCCGCGCCCGAGGGCTACCCGGTCCGCATCCGCGGGCTTGCCGGCGGGCGGGCCGTGGACGAGACGCGGACCGTTACCTCCGTGAGGCGCTGCCTTTCGGCGGCGACCGATTGGCCGGAGGTGGTGCGGGTCTTCGTTGAGGAGGCGGAATTCGTGCTCTCCAACACGGGCGATGCCGGCTACCAGCCGCGGCCGGAAGACGGGGAGCGGGCCTATCATCCGGCGATGAGCTATCCGGCAAAGCTCTACCACCTGCTCGCCGCCCGCCATGCAGCGGGCGCAAGACCGCTCGTCGTGATGCCGATGGAGCTCGTGGTCGACAACGGCAAGGTGCTGAAGGAGGCCGTCCTTGCGGCTGCGTCCGCGCAGGCGTGCAGTCCGGACCTCCTCTCCTATATCGAGAAGGATGTGGTCTGGGCCTGTAGCCTCGTCGACCGCATCGTCTCGGAACCGCTGGAACCTGCCGGCGCCGTCGCGGAACCCTATGCGCTCTGGGCGATCCAGAAGGGCGCCGGGGTCGTTGCCCCTTCCACCCATCCGGCCATCGAGCTGGTCGACGATCTCAAGGAGATCGAGCGGCTGAAGCTGCATATCCTCAACCTCGGCCACACCGTCCTCGTCGACATCTGGCGGCGGCAGGGCGGAGAGGGCGATCCGATCGTGCGCGAATTCATCGCGCGTCCGGCGGTGCATGCGGAATTGGCGGCGATCTACCGGGAGGAAGTGCTGCCCGTCTTCGCCGCTCTCGGACAGCGCGAGGCGGCGGAGCGATACATGGCCGTCACGCTGGAGCGCTTCGCCAATCCCTATCTCGATCACCGGCTCGCCGACATCGCCCAGAACCACGCGCAAAAGATCGAGCGCCGCATCGGCGCCTTCCTCGCTCTTGCGCATGAAGCCGGTGAGGAAGGGCGACGAGGGCGTCTCGGAGAGATCGTCGCCTCGGTCGCGGGATAGCCATTGCCGGAAATCCGGGCTAGGATGTACGACGGCCGGGGCGCATGTCGCAGAGGCTAGGCCCTTGCCACGATGACATGGGCCTGAATCTTCGCGACGACTTCGCCATTGCCGTGCCGGCTGGCGATTGTCGATGCGGCGCGATCGGTCGCGGCCTCCAGCATTCCGGGCGCCCGGGCTTCTATTTCGCTGCGAAGCACGGTTCCCTGGCAATAGGCGACGGCGGGGAGGCGAGGTGAGGGCGCGCGGCTTTGTTCCGCGCGGGTATCGATCCCGATGTCGATAAAACCGGCCTCCTCCAGATCGCGACGAATCCGGTCCCTGTCGTGATAGCCGTGCGGCGTGCGTGCCAGGAAGCGCGGCGGATCGTCCGGGAACATCCCCGCCAGCGCATTCGTCACGTCGTCGGCAAAGACGTTCTCCTCGATCCGATCCCAGACGCTCAGTAGAAACCGTCCTTCAGGCTTGAGAACCCGCCTTGCCTCGCGATAGGCCGCCGGGCGGTCGGGAAAGAACATTGCGCCGAACTGACAGCAGACGAGGTCGAAGCTTCCGTCGGAAAACGGTAGCGCCATCGCATCTGCCTGCCGCCACTCGAGGTGTCCGCCGGGTTGCCGCGACGCGGCATAGTCGAGCATCGGCTGGTTGAGGTCGGTCACGACATAGCGCGCGTCAGCCGCCAGCTTCGGCGCCAGTGCGCGTGTAACGGCGCCCGTTCCTGCCGCGATCTCCAGGACGCTGCCCGGAAAGAAGGCGGCAGCGCGTCGAGCCATGTCCTCCGCATAGGGTTCGAAAATCAGCGGCACCATGTACCGATCGTAGTTCTCCGGGACCGAGCCGGTGAAAGCGTTGTCGGACTCCGGCATGGGGCGACCTCGCGTGCATTCATGACATCGCGAGAATAGCACATCGCCACCTGGCTCCGCATGGGTCTTCCAAATATGCGTAAAAAAAATTTTAGATAATGCGAATAATTCGCCATCTGAAACGTCTTGGTCTGCGGAGGTGGCCATGTTCGTTTCCGAAACAGCGCTATTGGATCCCGTATGTCCGGCCGATCGCGGCGATGATCCGGGGCGGATCGTCATTGTCGCACGGCCGGATTGCCTTGTGGAATGTCTGGCGGAAGCGCTTCGCCGGCGGTTCCAGGATCACGAAGTGGTTGTCGACGATCATCGGGATACGGGGGACGGGGGTGCCAACCTCATCTTGTACTATCGCCGCGACCCGGTCGAAATCGCCCGAATCGAGCGTGCGAGGCACCCAGCCTTCCGGGTTTCCGTTGCCGTCATCGTAGATGATGCGTCCGGGATTCATCCTTTGCTGGAGGGAATGGCGCGAGAGCGTCAAATCGACGGTATTCTGCAGTTGAACATGCATCTTGGTGTTTTGCTGACCAGCGTGGATCTCCTTCTGAAGGGAGGCGAGTATTTTCCGTCGGCGTTGCTGCATCGCCGTGAGTGCAAGCATGAGGAGCGGGCAGCGGGCAGTGAAATCATGATGGATTGTTCCCAACTGACAGCCCGGGAGACCGATATTCTCCAGTTACTGTGCAAGGGAACGCAGAACAAACTGATAGCCCATCGGCTTCATCTCTCCGAAAATACCGTAAAAACCCATATTCGCAGCATCTACAGGAAGCTGCATGTCACCAACAGGACGGCGGCGGTCATGTCCTATCGCCGCGAGGGCAGATAACCGCCCGCCCGCGGCCGGTCGGCCTGCAGCCTGAAAATCCTTGCATTGGGGGAAGCGCGCACGAGATGGAAGCGCGGCGAGGCCAGCAGGATGTTCTCCATGCGGTCGAAATCACCCGGCGGCATGCCCGACGCTTGCAGATAGGCCTTCTGGCTTCGGGTCAGGATCAGGAACGCGTCGTTCCAGCGCGGGTCAGTCATCCAGCGGTAAAACACACCGGCCGGGTCGGTGACGATCTCCCGCCTTGCCGCGTGATCTTCCTCGGAGATCGGCAGATAGGTGAAATTCTCGTAATTCGCGAATTGCGAGGGGTAGCTTCGCGCGCCTTCGACGAGCAGCGTTCCCGGAGGGGCTATCGTGTAGAGCCATTTGGCCGTCGCGACTTCATCCCTGGTGAAGCGATACTCGCGGTCCTTGCCATTGTTGGCGAAAAGGAAGCCTGTCGCTGAAAACAGGCAGAGCAGGAAGAGCAGTGGAAAGCTGAGGATCGTCCTGCCGGCGGCGGGCGACGGGAAGAAGAGCGCGGCCGCG
This sequence comes from Shinella sp. 1A1, assembly GCF_055379515.1. Taxonomy (NCBI): domain Bacteria; kingdom Pseudomonadati; phylum Pseudomonadota; class Alphaproteobacteria; order Hyphomicrobiales; family Rhizobiaceae; genus Shinella; species Shinella sp. 1A1. The sequence continues at coordinate 704,310 of NZ_AP039672.1, read as the reverse complement.
AAGAAGGCGAGAAACGGGGACGCGAACATATAGACGCGGAACACCGCCTCTCCACCATAGGCGACCAGCAGGAGGGGCGCCGGTGCAAGAAGCAGCGCGACGGCGGTATAATCGAAGAATCCGTTCCATAGGCGGCGGAGGCCGCCGGCAACGGCGAAGAGCGCGATGGCAGCGGTCAGCGCCCGGCCGATCATGATGGCCTGGCCCCGCTCGGCGCTGACGGTCCCGACATTGGCCATTTTACTGGTCGCTTCCGACAACGTGCCTATGGCGGCAAGCTCGTCATGAATCCGCTCGATAACGAAGGGGGCCGCGCCCCAGAGCAGCCAGAGCAGCTGGGCGATCAGCGCGAAGAAAAGATAGACCGGCGAGAGCCGGCGCCCCACCGTCAGCACGCCGATGGAAAGAATGACCAGCAGGGGCGTCAACTGATGCGTTACGACGACGGCGACGATGAGCACCATGGCGACGGCACTGGCAAGCACTCCGGAAAATCCGCCGGACGGCGAAGGGGCAGTCGTCCGGCGCAAGGGGCCGAGGAACAGACCGAGAAGAATGATGTAGAAGAGGAAGGAAAAGCCCTGTGGCGAAAAATAGTCCTGGCCGATCCAGTTGGCTGTAATGAAGAGCCATGCGGCTGTCAGGGGAAGGCGAGGGTCATCCGTCAACCGGCGTATCAGTTGCAGATAGGCTGCACAGATCGCGAGGTCGAGGGCGGGGGGCGTAAAGCGCAGGATGGGCGCCAGGTCGACGGCCCTCACCCCGAACCGGTCGGCGATCCAGGCCGTGACCGCGAAGAGGCCGGGCCAGTTGTGATAGGCCGCAAGAAATGGCGCAGTGCGGTCCACGCTGCCGTGACGCTGGATGTAATCCACGATGCCGAGATGCTTCCAGGCCCACGAATAGCGCAGCGTGCCGTAAACGATCGGCGGCGTTGCCGCGAGAACGAGGATGAGAGCGGCGAGGTAAAGAAGCGGTAGCGGGCCGCTCGTGCGTCCCTGGATCATCAACCAGGAAAAACCTGCTGCAAGCAGGGCGATGGAGAGGTGAAAGATAGACGGAACGATCGAAACAAGCCCGAGATCGGTCATCCGGTCCGGGTCGCTCATGCCAAGGGAGCGCGTCCACAGGAAGAGCGCCCCGGCGAGCATGATGGTAAGGATGATCGTGCCGAGCCGGGCTGGCGCGACCGTTCCGGAGGTCGTCGGGAGGTCCATCTCTGCTGTCCGGCTCATCTTTCCACCCCTTGCGATCTGATGAACGTGGAGAGGACAAGGTCGATATTGACCGCCATCCAAAGTGGATTTTCTGCAAAGCGCGGGGACTTTTGGAGGTTGGCCGCAACGTGCCGCCACCAGGCGAGGCCGCATAGGGCATGGATGACCTTCGGATCGGTGAAGGCGCCATAGGCGTTGTCCAGCGCGCTGCGGGAGCTTTCCATTGTCTTCTGTTCTTCGGACGACAGGCGAGGTTCCGACAGCAAGCCTCGCATGGCAAACCCGAATTCCTCCCCGCTTCGCTGCGCCCGCGCCGTCAGAAGCAGGAATATCTCATCCAGCCCAGGGGGGGCATCGGGGCAGGCCGCCTCCCAGTCTATGATGGCGCTGAGCGTTACCTCGGCCTCGCCCGGCCCGACGAGGAAAAGCAGGTTTCCGGGTGCGAAATCCCCGTGGCCAAGCCCGAGCGGCATATGCCGACCCGCCCAGAACCTGTGCTGTGCGTCCCGGAAGACCGAAAGCCCGCCGGCACGATCCACGAGGAGAGAACGGGAAGGCGCAACCCGTGCGACGTCATCGTCGACCCAGCGGCTCATCCAGCCGTCGTCGAGGTGCTGGATTCGCGCCGTGCTTCGATGGATCTTGCCGATGGCCTGAATGGCAAGGGCGAGGGCTGGAAAATGCCGGGCCGGGGTTGCCAGCGTCACCCGTCCGTCTTCGCCGGGAAAAGCGCGTTCAACGAGGCTGCAGGACGAGGACGAACGGCTGGCGACGATGCGGCTCGTCGAAAGCCCGATGCCCGCGTTTTGGGCCAGGGCCTCGCTTTGCAAGATATGGCGGGAAAGGGCCGCTGCTCCTTCCAGCGATGTCGCCTGCTTGAAGATGAAGCATTCGGCTGTGGACGTTTGGAAAGCGGCGGTCCGCACATCGCTTTCGCGGCGAAATTCCCGGATGCTGCCGGGATCGGGAGTGGCAATACCCTCCTCGGCGCAGAACCGGGCAATGTCGGGAAGGAGAGATGGCCCGGACCGCGCCGCAGGCAGAAGATGGCCGCGCATCCGAGCCAGCGCGGACAACAGGCGCAGCACAAGCTCCACGCGGCCGGAGGGGCCGAGGCGGCGGAAGAGATCGATCAGCAGGCCGGCCAGGGTAAGGCAATGGGCAGCGAGCCAGGCGGTTGCCATTCCCGCCGCGCCGTAAGTCGCTGCAAGAGGCGTGCCGACACCCAGAACAACGGCCAGCGTGACGATCTGCGCAGCAGCGACGGCCTGGGTGCGACCGTTGGCGCGCGCCAGGGCGAGCATCAGCGTCACCACGCTCCAGGGCAGGCAGGAGAGAACGAGAAGCCGCAGCATGAGGGAACTCTCGCCGGCATATTGCGTGCCGAGAAGGTGCAGCAGGAGCGGTGCGCCGAGGAAGATGGCGGCGACGGCGACGGCCAGCGGCATCAGCGTGTAGAACAGTGCGTTGATGGCGAGAAGGTGGAATTTCGTGCGGTCGAAGGCGATTTCGGCAAGGAGTGAGATGCCCATGGAACGGCTGATCAGATAGACGCCGTAAGCGATTTCCCACGAGATGTAATAGACGGCGAGCTCTTTCGAGCCGCCATGGTGCAGCACGATCAGCGGCGCCACGCCCATCGCGGTCATGGAGGCGAGCGTTCCGGCATAATCCCAGCCGAAATAACGGGCGAGGGAGCGCCTGTCGGGACGTTCGGCGCCGGTCATGCGATGGCGAGGCAGGAAGCGGAAAAAGATCAGCCAGTTGACGAGCAGCAACAGCAAGGGCAACGGCAGGACCCAGGCGGCATAGAGCCCCGAGCCGGGAAGCGCCACGCCGGCAAAAACCACCAGAAGAAGAAGCTTCGCAAGCGAGAACAGGGCATTTTCGATCGGGGCTATGGTAGCCCGGCGCAGTCCTGCCAATACGCTGTCCTGGAGCGCGAAGAGCGTCCAGACGATGGTGGCGATCACGAATCCGGCCCCGGCCAGCGGCTGATCGTGGAGGAAGGCAAGTTCCGGAACGAAATTCGGGACGACCACGACGGCCAGTCCTGACAGCAGGCCGGCCGCTACCGCGGCCAGCCCGTAGGACACCTGCACCAGCCTGCGCGCTCCGATGCCGGCGGCGGGCAGATAGCGGTTCAGGAGATTGCCGAGGTTGAGCTGGGAAATATTGCCGAGCGTCAGCATGGTGGAGATCATGGCCGCCCCGATACCGACCTGCTCCGGCGTATAAAGCCTGGCGGCGAGCCCCCAGAAGACGAGGCCCAGCAGCGAGGTCAGCCCGGCGCTGGCAACGAGTGCATAGCCATTGCGCAGGAGCGGGGAGGCGACGAGAGCCTGCAGCAGCGGCGGGTAGCTCGCAAGGCGGCGGAATGTGGCAACGGTCATCATTTCTCGCTCCGTTGCCAGATGCGGACGTAGTCGATGAGGTAGCTGGAGGGGAATTTCGTCCGCTTGCCCGGCGGGCTGGGCCACTCGCCGCCCACGGCGAGATTGAGCAGCAGGTACATGTCCTCGCTGGCGATCGAAGCCGCGTCGGTCCAGCGCCATACCTCCTTGCCGTCGAGGTACCAGACGAGCTTGTCCTTGTCCCAGGTCAGGCCGTAGACGTGCCAGTCCCGCGTGAGGTTCGCCACGCTGGCCGTTTTGCCGGGGTCCTGTTCCTTCCCTTTGTCGTCGGTATAGTGATAGTGCATCCGCAGCGAGGTGCCGGAATCGCCGAGCACCTCCATGAGGTCGATCTCCGGCCGGGATTCACGCGTTTCCGGAAGCAGCCAGATCGCGGACCAGAAGCCCTTTCCCGCCGGCGCCTTGGCCCGAACCTCGACATGCCCGTAGCGAAAGCGCATGCGGGAAGGACGGGGCAATTCCGCGTAGTCGCGCCCCGTCGTTACCATGCCGGACGTATATCTGAACTTGCGGCCCTCGATGCCCGTTGCCTTCTTACGTCGCGCCGTAAGATGGAGCATCCCATCGGAAAGCGAAACGTTTTCAGGCCTGTACCACTGCAATTCCCTGTTGCCGAGATTGGTGCAGCCATCCTTGTTCCACCAATAGCAGGTCGTCCATTTTCCGCCGTCGAGGGTCTCCGCCTCGAACTCGTCCTGAAAGATCAGGCGCCACTGTCCATCCGCGGAAAGCGGAGCGGGATCGGCGGCGAAAGTAGGGTACGAGAGAAAGAAAAGCGGTACGGCAAATCCCAGAAACGCAGCTACTCGGTCAGGGTGCATCGCGGAACCCCAGAATGCGCTTGACGGTCCGGCGGGCAAGGCCATCCAGTCGGGCCAGTGGAAGTGTTTCGTAGCGGTATTCGCAATAGGGAACGGCAACGGCGCCGAACCGGGATTTGAACTGGGCCAGCGAGGCGGAATTGCCGGTTTCACCCATGTGATAATGGGTGCAGCCGAACCGGCAGGCATCTTCGATTGCCGTTGCCTGAAGCAGATAGGCGGCCCTGCTTTCGCCGGCCAGCGCTTCGTCCACCGCTCCGCGCGTATAATGGGCCTGCCGCCCCATGAGAACGAGGATGGCGGCAACGGCCCGCCCATTGAGCCGCGCGACATAGAGGCGGAAACGATCACCCATTTGCGAGGCCATGGTGATGAATTTTGCCTTCGGATCGCGGCGTAACCCACGCATGCGCGCCAGCACCGCCGGCTCGTGTTGCTTGCGCGCCCAGCGCACCAGAGACAGTTGAAGCAGGCGATGGAACTCGTCGATAAGGCCCTCGTGGTTGCCCACCTCGATTTCCACGCCGCTTTTCTGGGCGCGACGGATATAGGTGCCCGCGTTCGGACGAAAACGGGCCCGCACGGCCAAAAAGCCGCCCGCCAGATCGATCACATGGGCGCAACGGTCTATGGCGCTCCAGCCGGGCCGGGCCGCCTGGGCCCAGAGTCCCGCAGTCAGGGGATTGGGTCTGATCTTGAAGCCGAGGGATGGCAGCGTTTCCAGGTGTTCCAGCACGATGGAGAGCTTGGCTGGCGTCATTTCTCCATCGCTCAGGACCCCGCCGAAGCCCCAGGCGGGCGGCGGCGACCAGGCGTAGCGCAGCCGGCCTGCTCCCTTGACGAAAAGCGGAAGCACTGCCCGGCTGCCGTCATCGAACTTGAAGAACTGCGGAAGGGCGCGGAAACCGCCTGCACCAGCTACGGCTCTTGCCCATTCCGGCGATTGGCTCGGCAGAGCCGTCCCGTCGCGGCAGAAGAGATCCCGCCAGATCGGCTCGCTGGAGTCCGAGATGGGAGCGGGTTCGACGGTGTAACCTGAGCACGGCACTGTTGTGATGGGGATCATGCAACTTCTCCAACAATCTGGTTGGGTCAGGCACGATGAGCGGCGCGATCATAAGACGAACCAAGAATAAAAGAAATGGGCTAACCCGTTCCCGGGGTGCATTTCTCTGAATTTATGTTTTACTGGCTGTGAGTTGGTCCCGGAGGCCGGAAATGTCCGATCCTTTCGTGAAATCCAAAGCTTTGATGGTGGCCGTTACTTTCTGGGCAGTGTCTAGCCTGCCGGCGGCAGGCGCATCCGCGCGGCTGGAAACCGAGGGGCTAACGGCGCCCGGTGTCGCCACGGCGCTCCATCTCGCTTTTCAGTTGCCGACCGTTCTCGAGGGCGTGGCCTCGCCCGCCGAGGAAGACGAGGCCGTGCGGCTCGAAATGGCGCGGCTGCGGAGACTCATGGTGAATCTCGGCTATCTCGACGCGGATATCAACGCCGCACATGAGGACGGACAGGTGGTCCTCAAGCCCCTTCCCGGAAGACTCTATTCGGTCGGCTCCATCGAACTGAAGGGCGTGCGCCGATCGGATTTCGGCCCCGAGATCGTCAGCGATCTGGCGGAAACGGTGCGGGATTTCGTCGGGCGTGCGGCGACGGCGGAAGCGTCCGAAACTCTCATCCGACGCATCATCGAGCGGGTTGGCCGACAGGATTTTCCTTTGGTTCGCCAGCGGGAACTGACCTGGACACGGGGCGCGGATGGAGTGGCTGCCGCGACCCTCGATCTGGATACGGGACCGCGACTTCACTTCGGCGAGGTGGTTTTCAGGGGGCTGCGCAGGCTGAACGATGCGGATATTCGCCGCGCCGTGCCGTTCCGTCCCGGCGATCGCTATGAGCGGGCACTTTTCGAAAAGCTGCGTCTCAATCTTTCGGCGTTGAAGACCGTGTCGGATTTTTCGATCGACCTCAAGGACGATGGCGATGGCGGGCTCGGCATGGATGTCCGGGTGCACGAGGCGCCTCCCGATCTCTCGGTGCTGGCGAATACGGGATGGCCGGCGCTGGTCAGTGGCCTTGCCGCCCTTGCCGCATTGGCCGCAACGCAATTGGCCGGGCAGGCAGGCGTTTCCCGTAAACGCCTGCGGCCGCTGGTCTGGGTGGCAGGGGCCTGCGTTCTGACATTCGCGGTCACCGTCGTTCCGCGGCTAGTCGATTTCCTCTCCTGAGGACGGGGTGAACGTTCCCATGACGATGGGCCCCTTTACGGGGCGACGCTCTTGGGCGGCTCTCCCGAGAAAGGCATCGATCCGCTCCTTCAGCGTCTGCATGCGGGCGAGGACGGCCGCTTCGGCGCGGCCGATCTTCACCGTTCGCGCGGCTTCCAGCTCCCTGGAAAGCGCGTCCCATTCTGCCATCAGGCTCATCCACGTCTTCACCTGCTCATCGGCGGACGGGCGCTTTGCGGTGCGGTGTTTCGGCTGCAAGCGAACCTCGCGGATATCCGGAAAGGGAACCCATACTGGCTCTCTTTCCCATCGGAAGATACGCCCCTTTCATGCGCAAGAAAGGAATAGTTTACAATATGTGAATTCTGTAATAAAAGCGTCATACAGCGGAAAATTCAAACCATTCACTTCCAGTGTCGAGCTAGGCGATGGAAAGGTGCGCCCTTCCTTTGTCCGGTTCGGATAGGAGCTTGGAGTCCCATGAGTGATCCGGTCCATTCCGCTTTGAGAAGATCAGTGCGCCCGGCAAAGCCGCTCGGCGCCATATCAGTGCCTCGCGTCAGCGTTATCGTGCCGACCGTCAACGAGGCCAAAAACCTCCCCCATGTCCTTCCCCGCATCCCGGGATGGGTCGATGAAGTCATTCTTGTCGACGGCAATTCCGCCGACGGCACCATCGACGTGGCGCTCGGCCTGATGCCGGGCATCGTCGTGATCGAGCAACCCCGCCTGGGCAAGGGCGCGGCGCTGGCCGCCGGCTTCGCAGCGGCACGGGGAGACATCCTCATCACACTCGACGCCGATGGCTCGGCCGATCCCGCCGAAATGGCGGGCTTTGTCGGCGCGCTTCTCGCGGGGGCGGATTTCGTCAAGGGATCGCGCTTCCTGCAAGGGGGCGACACCCGCGACATGGAGTGGTATCGCCGGATCGGCAACTGGGGCCTCCTGCAACTGGTACGCCTTCGCTTCGGCGGCCGGTTCAGCGATCTTTGCTACGGCTACAACGCATTCTGGCGTGATGTGTTGCCCCATCTGCGTGTGGAAGGCGCCACCGGTTTCGAGATCGAGACGCACATGAACATTCGCGCGCTTCAGGCGGGGCTGGCCGTTGCCGAGCTGCCCAGCCGCGAATATCCGCGCGTCCACGGGGTCAGCAATCTGCGCACCTTCCCCGATGGCTGGCGGGTGCTCAAGACCATTGCCCGCCTGGGATTGGCCCGCCCTGCGCCGGTGGCCGTCCCTCTCCGGAACCGGTCTTCTCTCACGGGATGACCGGCCATGGGCTCGATCGCTGTCGTCATTTGCGCCTATGCCGACGAGCGCTGTGTGCAGCTCGCCGGCGCCATCCGCTCCGTCCTCAGTCAGACGCGACGACCGGACCGGATGATCGTGGTCATCGACCACAATGATAGGCTGCTGGAAGAAACCCGGGCCGCCTTCCCGGCGACCGAGGTCATTGCCAATGCCGCGGCGCGAGGGCTTTCGGGCGCCCGCAACACCGGCATTCGGGCCGCAGCAGGCCAGGGCATCATCGCCTTTCTCGACGATGATGCCCTGGCGGAGCCCGATTGGCTCGGCCGCATGGAGCGCCATTACGACGATCCGGCGGTGCTCGGTGTCGGCGGAAAGGTCGTCCCGCTTTGGGAAGAAGGGCGCCCCCGCTGGTTCCCCGAAGAATTTCAATGGGTCGTGGGGTGCAGTTATCGGGGGCTGCCCGAGGGGCTGCATCCCATCCGGAACCCGATCGGCTGTAACATGTCCTTCCGCCGGATGGTTTTCGATACCGTTGGCGGATTTCGCGAAGGCATCGGCCGCACCGGGCAGGATGCTGCCGGCTGCGAGGAGACGGAACTCAGCATCCGCGCACGGCAGACGTTCCCCGATGGCGTGATCCTTTACGATCCCGAGGCGATCGTGCGTCATCAGGTGGCTGGCGTTCGGGCTCGCTGGGGCTACTTTCGCCGGCGATGCCTTGCCGAGGGCCGCTCGAAGAGGGCCGTGGCGGCGAGTGTCGGCGCGCGAGACGGCCTTGCGGCGGAAGGCGCCTATGTGACCCGCACCCTGCCGGGCGGCTTTGCGCGCGGCCTTGCCGATACGGTGGTCCGGCGCGATCCGTCCGGCCTCTTGCGGGCAGCCGGCATCGTGGCAGGGCTGGGTTTCACGGCGGCCGGCTACCTTTCGGCGCGGTTTTCCTTGGCCGGTCTTTTCCCGGCGGGAGGACGGATATGAAAGCCGATATGTACCATCCGGTAAAGATCGTCAGCGTCGATGTTGAGCGTCCGCTTCCGGCAATCGACCTCAGGCGTCCGGGAAACGTCCCCTATGGCGGGATATTCTGCCTCTTGCGCTGCGGCGTGCGGCCGCTCGCAATTCTCGAAATGGAACATCCGGGGCCGGTGATCGAGGCGTCGGATCTGCTGGAAGCGATGGGTTCCGTGCATCCCTTGCCGAGCGCCGGGGAGCCCTCGCAAGGCCCGAGGGAGCGGGTCTCGGTGGTGATTGCGACCCGCGAACGCGCGGAGAGCCTCGAACGGTGTCTCGTGTCGCTTTTCGACCAGACGCGGGTGCCGGACGAGGTGATTGTCGTCGACAATGCGCCGGTTTCCGCCGCCACCGCCCGAATGCTTGCGGCACGCTGGAGCGACCGGGTCCGCTACGTGCTCGAGCCCGTGGCAGGGCTTGGCCGTGCCCACAATGCCGGCATGCGGCATGTCACGGCGGATATCGTGCTTTTCACGGACGATGACGTGGTCCTCGACCGGCACTGGTTGGCCGCCATGGCGGCGCCGATGGAGGAAGACGAGGCGGTCGGCTGCGTGACGGGCCTCATTCTGCCGGCCGAACTGGAGACCCGCGCACAGTTCTGGACCGAGCGCCACGGCGGTTTCGGTAAAGGGTTGCAGCGCCGTGTCTACGATCTCGATGCGAACCGGCCCGACGGCGTGCTCTTTCCCTTCACCGCCGGCCAGTTCGGTTCGGGCGCGAACATGGGTTTCCGCGTGAATGCGCTGCGGGCTATCGGCGGTTTCGACGATGCGCTCGGGGCCGGCACGCTGGCGCGCGGCGGCGACGATCTTGCCGCCTTCTTCTCTGTCGTCAGCGCCGGTTTTCGTCTTGTCTACCAGCCCCAGGGTATCGTCTGGCATTATCATCGCCGCGGCGAGGAGGGCATGCGCCGACAGGCCTATTGCTACGGCATGGGGCTGGGCGCCTATCTCACGAAAATCGTCCTGGACGAACCGCGCCGGGCGCTGCGATTGATGGCTGCCTTCCCTGCCGGGCTACGCCATATGGTCGGGCCGACCTCGGAAAAGACGAGCCGCCTGCCGCCCGATTATCCCCGCCGGCTCGTCTGGATGGAGCGGCTCGGCATCCTTGCCGGCGTGCCGGGTTATCTGCGGGCGCTTGCAAGCGGCCGGGCGGTGGAGAGGAAGGCGTGACATGCGACCGGTTCCCATATTGGTCTATCATAGCGTCGCGACGGACTGCGCACCGGCCTATCGCCGCTGGCTGGTGACCCCGCGCGAATTCGACGGCCAGCTTCGGGCTCTCTCTGCGAGGGGTTATCGTCCGATGACGGTGCAGGAACTCGCGATGAGACGGCGTGGCGGTCTTTCCCTGCCGCAGCGGAGTTGTGTCATCACCTTCGATGACGGCCTTGCGGATTTTGCCGAAGGCGCCATGCCTGTTCTCACGGCGCGCGGCTTTCCCGCGACCCTCTTCGTCGTCTCCGGTCTCGTTGGGGCGACCGCTCGCTGGCTTGCGCCGCTGGGCGAGGGCGCCCGGCCCATGCTGGACTGGAGGGCGCTCCGTGACCTTCACGAGGCGGGCGTCGAAATCGGTGCGCATACGGTCAGCCATCCGGAACTGGATACGTTAAGCCGTGCCCGCGCGCGCCGCGAGATGGCGGACAGCAAGCATGCCCTCGAGGACGGGCTCGGCCGGGCAGTGAAGAGCTTCGCCTATCCGCACGGCTACGCCGCGCCGGTGACGCGGCGGCTTGCGGAGGAAATCGGCTATCTTGCCGCTTGCCGCGTACGTCATGCGCTGAGCAGCGGTACGGAAAATCTCTTTGCGCTCTCCCGCATCATCGTGACGAGCGATCTGACACCGGAAAGGCTTATCGACCTGATCGAGGGTGGCGAGCTCCCCGTCTCGCCGCCTTCCGACAGGCTTGTCGCGACCGGCTGGCGGGCGGCGCGGCGCATACGGGCCTGGGGCCGCACGCTCCTGCCGGATGGGCTGCATGAGCGTTCGGGGAGGCCGTGATGGGAAAGGGGCTGCGCTTGGGGTTTGCCGCCGCCCTTTTCTGGGCCGTGGCGAGATTTGCCTTCGCGGCGGAAACGGCTGAACCGGCTTTTCAGCCGGCACTCGGACGCACGCTGCTGCAGCTTGCGGATCTCTATGCCGCACGTCAGGTCGATACGGCCGGCGTCGAGAAGCTTTTGGGCGACTACGACCGCATGCTGGACAGCGCAGGCCCGGATGCGATCCTCGCCGTTTCCGAGCCTCGCCCCGAGCCGGTCGCGACAGACGAAAAACCGGATGGCGATCTTGTGCGCCGGCTCTATGAACGGGCCGCCGCCTATGGAGAGCATGGCGCCCTTGTCGGGCTCGGCAATCTCTACAGGCGTGGGCAAATAGTGGAGCGGGACGAAGCGAAGGCCTTTGCCGCTTATCAGGCCGCGGCGCGCAACGGCGATCCCGAAGGCCAGTTGCGCGCCGCCGAAATGACGATCCGCGGCGAGGGAACCGAACGCAATCTCGCTGCCGGGCTGTCCGCCTTGCGCGCTTTGGTGGCGACCAGCGACCTGCGCACACTCGATGCCCTCGCTGAACTCTGCCTCAGCGGCCGGGTGCCGGTACAGGCGGACATCGCCCTCGCGGCCCTGGAAAAAGCCGCCCGTTCCGGATCGCGCGATGCGGAGCTGCAACTGGGCGATTTCTATTCGTCCGGTCTGGCGGTGGCGGCGGATTATGCGAAGGCAATCGGCCACTACCGTCGCGCCGTCAAGCAGGGCAGCGCCGTTGCCCGCGTGCAGCTTGCGGAAATGCAGGTGCGTGGGCGCGGAATGGTTCGTGACGCCGAAAGCGCGCTGAAGGCGTTGAGAGAGTTGTCGGCCGAAGGAGAGGCAACCGCCTCCCTCCTGCTTGGCGATTATTATCGGGACGGGCGGGTTGTCGCGTCCGACCCGGCGCTCTCCCTGAGATATTATCAGGACGCCGCAAGGCAGGGCAGCACGACGGCGCTCGTGCGGCTGGGGGAAGCACATGCTTCCGAGCCCATTCTGGCGGCAGGCTTCTATCGTCGGGCGGCGGATCAGGACAATGTGGCCGCGAAGGTGCGGCTGGCAGAAATGAAAGCGGCCGGCCAGGGCATGGCCCGGGATGGCCCGGCCGCCTTCGCCGAGTTGGAGGCTCTTGCTGCGGATGGCGAAAGCGGTGCCTCGCTTGCGTTGGGCGACATTTATGCGGCCGGTGAGGGAGCGCCTGTCGAGCCGGCGCGTGCGCTGGACCGCTACCGACAGGCCGCCGAAGAAGGAAGCACCACGGCGCTCACGCGTCTTGGGGACTTCTATTCCGACGGTCGCCTGGTTCCGGCCGACTATGGCCGAGCGATCGGCTACTACCGCGATGGCGCGCGGATGGGAAACGCTTCCGCGAAGATTCGGCTTGCCGAGATGACGGCGCGCGGACAGGGAACCGCGCGTGACGCAGGCGCCGCAAAGGCCACTCTCAATGTACTGGCAGGCATCGAGAAAAACGCATCGGCTGCGACGGCTCTCGCCGGCCTTTACGCGGAAGGCGCGCTCGGGGGTGCCAATCCGGAGATGGCCTTTGCCTATTACGATCGCGCGGCATCCCTCGGCGACATTGCGGGCAAGGTGCGGCGGGCCGAGTTGCGAATGCTCGGGCAGGGCGTATCAAGGGACGTCGATGCGGGGCGGAGCGAGTTGGAGACACTTTCCGCTGCAGGCTCGGGCGATGCGGCGCTGGCGCTGGCAGATTTCTATGCGAAGGGCGATGCGGGAAGTGCAGACCCGGAACGGGCGCGGACCTATTACTGGCAGGCGGCGGCGACCGGAAGCATGACGGCCCTCGTACGGCTCGGAGACCTCTATTCTGACGGCAGGCTCGTGCCGACCGATTATGCACATGCGGTGGAATATTACCGTGCGGCCGCGGACAAGGGCAGTCCTGCCGCCAAAATCCGACTTGCCGAGATGACGGTACGAGGGCAGGGGACAGCGCGCGATGCGGATGCCGGGAAGGCCGCGTTGGACGAGCTGGCTGGAGCGGGAGGCGATGCCCATGCCGCCATGATGCTCGGTGATCTCTACATCGAAGGTGCGTTCGGCTCGCCCGATCCGGAATTGGCGTTTGCCGCCTATGGCCGCGCGGCAGTGCTCGGCGAGGGGGCGGCAAAGGTGCGGCGGGCCGAAATGAAAGCGCTCGGGCAAGGCGTATCCCAGGACGCGAACGCTGCGCGTGTCGAGCTGGAAGCGCTGGCGGCGCAGGGAAGAACGGATGCCGCGTTGACGCTGGCGGACGTCTACGCAAAGGGAGAAGGGCTTGGCATCGATCCCGAACTCGCCCGACGCTATTATCGGCAGGCCGCAACGGGAGGCAGTGTGACCGCGCTTTCGCGGCTGGGCGATTTCTACTCCGACGGCCGCCTTGTGCCGGTCGATTATCCCAAGGCGGCAGGCTACTATCGGGAAGCGGCGCAGGACGGCAATGCGACTGCAAAAATCCGTCTTGCGGAAATGACGGCGCGAGGCCAGGGGATCGTTCGCGACGAGGACGCGGCAAAGGCCGCGCTGATGGCGCTGGCAGGTTCCGGAGGCGATGCCCGCGCCGCGATGTCTCTTGGCGATCTTTATACGCAGGGGGCTCTGGGCCCCGGCAATGAAACCCAGGCCTTTACCGCCTATGCGCGGGCCGCAACGCTCGGCAATGCTGCCGCAAAGGTGCGGCAGGCAGAAATGAAAGTGGCCGGACAAGGCGTCGCGCAGGATGTGAAAGCGGGGCTTGCCGAACTTTCGGCCCTGGCAGGGCAGGGCGCCGCCGACGCGTCCCTTGCGCTTGGAGATATCTACGCGAAGGGCGAGGGAGTGCCGGTCGATATCGCCAGCGCCCGCAGCCACTATCAGCAGGCAGCGGCCGATGGAAGCATTACGGCACTGCTGCGGCTCGGAGACAGCTACAGGCCGCAGAAGCCGGAGGAAGCTTTCGCCTCCTATCGCGCCGCCGCAGAGGCCGGCAATCTTCAGGCGCGCCTTCGTGTCGCCGAAATGACGATCCGGGGCGAGGGCACGCAGCGCGATCCGCAGGCCGGTTTTGCCGCCCTTCGGACGCTTGCCAAGGCCGACAATCCTGCTGTTCTCGAGGAACTCGCCGGTGTTGGCCTTTCCGGTCGCATTCCCCTGCAGACCACCCTCGCGCTTTCGGCGCTGGATCGGGCAAGCGCGCTCGGCTCGGTCGATGCCCATGTGCAACTCGGCAATCTCTATGCGGACGGCATGGCGGTGAAAGCCGATCCCGCTCTGGCCCTAACGCACTACCGTGAGGCCGCCGGGCGAGGTAGCGAAGAGGCACAGATCCGTCTGGCGCAAATGATGGCGGCGGGGCAGGGAACACCGCGCAATCTAATCAAGGCACAGGCCGCGTTGAAGGCGCTCGGAAGCGCCGATGCCCTGCTGGCGCTTGGAGATATGTTCGGCCGGATCGAGGCCGCGCCGCTCGATCCGGCGCTGGCGCTTAAATATTACCGTGCGGCTGCCGCCGATGGCAGCGTTTCGGCCAGGCTGCGTCTCGCGCAGGGCTATGCCGACGGACGCTTCGGCCGTCGCAATTTCAAGGAGGCGGAAGCGCATTATCGTGCCGCCGTCGAGACGGGGAACCGCGGTGCCATGCTGGCCCTTGGCCGTTTCCAGGCTTCGCGCCCCTCTGCCCGGGCCACATCGGCGGGTTTTGCCCGGTTGCGCGATGCGATGGAGGCGAGGGTCGCCGGCGCGCCTTCGGTTCTTGCCGAGGCCCTGTTCTACGGCCGGGGTCGCCAACAGAGCAGCAAGTCCGCGATGAGCGTCCTTCGCCAGGCCATGGCAGATCGCGATGCTGCCGCGACGCTCGACCTGATTGCCGCCTATCGGGATGGCAAACGGGACGGTCGAACCTTGCTGGTCCGCAAGGACATCGCCAAGGCGAAGGCGATTTTGCTGGCATCGCAGGATATGCTGTCCGAACCGGAGAAAGACATCGAGGGCTTCCTCATCGACGCGGCAACAGCCAGGCATTCCGCTTTTGCAAAACTCAATGCACGCTTCAACGCCCTGACCCAGCCGGAAAAGCGGCAAATCGTCAGCGCGTTACCCAAGACGAACGGCAACCTGTTCATCTACATCGTGAAAGCCCGGCTTCGTGAAAAAGGGATTCGGGTTCGACAGTTCGATGGCAGGCTCGATAGGCAGACACAGGCCGCGCTCATGCGCGAATGCCGGGCCTTCCTACCTGCCAGGCAGTGCCGCAGAGGGCCGTTCTTCCCATCGGTCGTAGAGGCGGTAGCGCAGATGTTTTAGCTCGCTTCGCAACTATTTGGGGAATTCCCTGCCGAAATAGTATTGCTTTGATTGCATTTGCGGCCGAAAGACCCGTTTTCCGATATATTTACGCCGAGCGAACGATAAGATTTTTGCCGCGGGCATCGCCCGAAGTGATTATTTGACGAAAAATTGATTAATACTGTATCATCGAAGAATTAAAAAGCTGGCAGGCGAGAAAGAAATTCCTGCCATTTGCTTCTCATCTGTATTGCGTTGGTGGGGAAGGGCTGTGGGTGAAGCTGTGAGACCGGGGCAGCCGCGACAGCGGCGCGAGGGCAGCGAACGGCGTCTGATCGTTATAGTGGCGGAGCCGGATTTTCTGATCGAGTGCTTGTCGGAGGCGCTGAAACGCCGCTTTTCCGATCATGAAATCTTGGTCGATCGGGAGGCGGAAGGTCTGCTGCGGACGCATCGGGCGCGCATGGACCTCATGCTGTTTCATGGCAAGGATGCAACCGATATTGCCCGGATTCTGACGGATATGGAGGCGGAGACCGCGTCGATTTCCATCGGCATTCTGATTGGGGATTCCGTCGCGCTGGATCCCATTGTGGGCCTTTTGGCCGAGGACAGGCATATCGATGGGATTTTACCGCTCGATGTGCGCCTGGACGTGTTCCTGACCGGGGTGGAGCTGCTCATAAAGGGCGGAGAGCATTTTCCCTCCACGTTGCTGCGTCGGCTGAAATCTCCGGAAAAGGCGGGCATGCCGGTTTCTCCTTCAGCCTCCCCGCTTCCGGCGATGCATGAAGCGCATCTGACGGTGCGCGAGGTCGAGATACTCGATCTTCTGTGCAAGGGCACGCAAAACAAGCTTATCGCTCACAGTCTGAAGCTCTCGGAAAACACCATCAAGGCGCATGTTCGAAGCATATATAAGAAACTTCGCGTAAAAAACAGGACAGAAGCAGCACTATCTTCTTTCGGAATGGTCAATATAGATTAATGGGCTAATCCTTTTTTACGACTATCTGTTATCAAAAGTTGTGATTAGTCTATGAAGATCCGGAAGCAAAGTAATTTACGCAGCCGGGTTTCGTCATCTCAAATAACTATTTCAAGGAGAACCTGATTCCGGTGGAAGGAGGCGCTTTGTCCGCTGTAAACCGTCTTCTTCGTGCAAAAACTGCCGTGCATTGGACGTGCATTTGGAGCTGACGTTTCCGGGGAGCGCATCCGGGTCCCATATTCGATGAGCAGGGACCTCCATGCGCTCTTCCGGTAACGCCAGTCGAATGAAGAGTGCGCAAGCGGTTGTCATTGAAGACCCAGACGGTCCGCATGCTGCCGACTTCGTTGCGACGATGGATATGCGTATGAGCGCTCACCTATCGCTGACAGGTACAAAGGGATGTTTGCATCCTTCTTGAGTGTTGGCATTGCAACATACTGTTTTTATGCGGAATTTTTATTTTTCATTCTGGCCGCGCATGATCTTCTCGACGAAGTAGCGCGGGATCTGGTCGCGCTCGCGGCGGCGGTAGAACTCCATGCAGAAGGTCACGAAGGCCTTGAATCGGCGCGAGACGTGGCGGCGGCGGGAATAGATGAGGTTGATCGCCGTCTCCCGCGAGCGCCATTCGGGCAGGACCGGCAACAACAGGTCGCTCTGGCATTCGGTTTCCACGAAGAAGCCCGGTAGGTAAGTGATGCCCTGTCCGGCGACGGCGAAATATTTCAGGGTCCAGTAGTCGTTGGCAATCAAGCTGGAAGGCACGAGAATCTCGGTCTCCTCGACGCCCTGGCGGGAGAGATACCAGGGCTGCAGCCGCGTTGTGTTGCGGAAGAGAAGACTCCGGTGTCCGGCGAGATCGTCCGTCGTGGCCGGATGGCCGTGCTGCGCCAGATAGTCCGGGCTGGCATAGAGCCCGTAGGAGGCGGTCGCCAGCCGGCGGCTGACATAATCGACATCGGACGGCTCGCCCCAATGGAAGATGCCGTCGAGCGCCATGTCGGACACGTCGGTGAAGGGCTGGCGGGCCGACAGGAAGATCACGTCGAGAATGACCTGCGGATAGGTCTTCTGGAAGGCATAGAGCAGTTCCGACGTGATGGTGGTGCCGAATTCGCCGGTCGAGCCAACGCGCAGGGTCCCGGCGACCTCCTGATGCATCTCGGCCATCGCGGTCGCGGCATCGTCGCAGCTCGCCTGGATTTTTCGCGCATGGCGCAGGAGCTCCGAGCCCGCATCCGTCAGATGCAGTTGATGACCCTCGCGCACGAAGAGTTCGACGCCGAATTCGTCCTCGAGCTGGCGTATGCGGTGGCTGAGGGTCGATTTCGGCAGGCGGTGCAACCGCGAGGCGGCCGAAATCGAGCGGGCATCCGCCACCTTCACGAAGCATTCCATCACCGAGAGGTCCATTCTCCTGCCTGCCTTTCGTTCAAGAAATTGGACGATACGTTCGATAATAGCCTGAATTCGGCCAGTTGTTCAAACGGTGCGAGGCTGAAATAGTCGGGCCGAAACAGGGAGGTCTGCATGTCCGACATTCGAGAATTCATTCGCGCCGCATCCGGCGGGGAATCCAAGGCAACCGTTGCCGTGCGGGGCGGCCGGCTGGTCAACGTCGTGTCCGAGGAAATCTACCAGGCGGATATCGCGATCTACCGCGACCGCATCATCGCCGTCGGCGACATCAGAGAATATATCGGGCCGCAGACCGAGATCATCGACGCGACCGGCAAGTATCTCGCCCCGGGCATGATCGACGGCCACCTCCATGTCGAATGCTCTAAGCTCTCGCTCACCAGCTTCGCCAAGGCCGTCGTGCCGCTCGGCACGACCTCGATCGTGACGGGCCTCGACCAGATCATCGTCGTCGGCGGGCCGGATGCGGCGCGCGAATTCCTCGACGAGGTCAAGGAGACGCCGCTCAAGGTGTTCTGGGGCGCGCCCTGCAAGACGCCCTACACCATGCCGCGCTCCACCGTCGGCCATTACTTCAGCCCGAAGGACCACCGCGACACCCATCACTGGCCGGAATGCGTCGGCATCTGGGAAACGGTGCGCGAATTCATCCAGGAAGAGGACGAGGACGTCCTGCAGGCCATTGAGATCGGCGCGGCAAGCCGCCTGCCGGTGCTGGGCTGCTGCCCGATGACCCGCGGCGCACGCCTCAACGGCTACATGCAGTCGGGCGTCCGGGCCGACCACGAAAGCTACACGCCCGAAGAGATGCTGGAAAAGCTGCGCGCCGGCATGCACGTCGTCGTGCGTGAATCCTCCATCTCCCACTTTCTCTCCGACAATCTGCGCATCGTCACCGAGATGGGCGTAAAGGCGCTGCGCCGCATCAGCTTCTGCACCGACGACGTGGTGGCGAGCGATATCCTGTCGCGCGGCCATCTCGACAACATGGTCCGCATGGCCATCGCCATGGGCATCTCGCCGATGGCCGCCATCCAGATGGCGACGATCAACGGCGCCGAAGCGCTGCGCATCGACCACAAGGTCGGCTCGATCTCGCCGGGCCGCACGGCCGACATCCTGATCGTCAACGACCTGCGCGACTTCCAGATCGAGGCCGTGGTGGCGAACGGCAAGCTCGCCGCCCGCGACGGGCGGATGGCGATCGAACTCGTTCCGCCGAAGCGCAGCGCCGGCCTGCTGCAATCGGTCAAGGCGAAGCCCGTCACCGCCGCCGACATCGCCGTGCCCTTCGACGGCACGTCGTCTTCCGCCAAGGTGCTTGCAATCGCGCTGACGCCGGAGAAGATCTTCGTGCGCACGCGGCGCGACGTCACCCTGCCGGTCGTCGACGGCAAGGTCCTTGCCGATGTCAGCCAGAACGTGCAGTACGTGACGGTCGTCGAGCGCTACGGCAAGACGCAGAACCGCCCCGTCGCCTTCGTCTCGGGCTTCAACCTGAAATCCGGCGCCATCGCCAGCTCCACGGCGCCCGACGACAACAACATCATCTGCATCGGCGCCGATCCGGAAGACATGGCGATCGCCATCAACCACCTCATCGCCAACAATGGCGGCCAGGTGGTGGTCGATAAAGGTAAGGTGGTGGAGTTCCTGCACCTGCCCATCGGCGGCATCGTCTCCGATATCGATCCCGCGGAAATGGCGGCGCTGGAAATACGGCTCGACGATGCGGCGCGCGGCCTCGGCTGCGATCTGCCCTGGCCGTTCATGTACATGTTCGTGCTGCAGATCACCGCGATCCCCGACTATGCCATTACCGATCTCGGCGTCGTCGATTGCGTCAATCTGCAGATCATTTCGCCGCTCGATCCGGACGGGTCCGCTGCTGCGAAAACGCTTGCGGCGGAGTAGGAGAACCGTCAAGGCGGCATCGATGGTGTTCAATAGGGGAGGAACGACATGAACTATCAATCGAAAGTCGCGGAAGATCCCGCGAGCCGGTCACAGTCCCGGCTCGCCGGCACCATCGACCGCCTGTTTGAGGTTACCCGCGGCGGATCGACGATCCGCACGGAAATCATCGCCGCCCTGACCACGTTCCTGGCGGCGTCCTATGTCATCGTGGTCAATCCGGCGATCCTGCAGAATGCCGGCATTCCCTTTTCGGCGGGCGTGACGGCGACGGTGCTCGTCAGCCTCGTCGGCAGCTGCGCGATGGGTCTTTACGCGCGCAGCCCCATTCTGGTCGCGCCCGGCATGGGCATCAACGCGCTCTTTGCCTATACGATGGTGATGGGCGCCAACGTGCCGCTGGAGATCGCGCTCGGCTGCGTCTTCTGGGCGGGCGTGCTCTTCACCATCCTCGCCATGCTGAACCTTCGCACGGCTGTCATCGACGCGATCCCGAAGGACCTGCGTTACGGCATTGCCTGCGGCATCGGCCTCTTCATCGCGCTGATCGGCTTCGAGAACGCCAAGTTCATCGTGGCGAGCCCCGACACCATCGTCGCGCTCACCCAGTTCACGCCCGTCACGCTCACCTTCATCGCCGGCTTCATCATTACCGCCGCGCTGGTGATCCGCCGGGTGCCGGGGGCCATGATGGCGGGCATGATCGTCACCACCGTGCTGGCGATCCCGATCGGCCGCTGGTGGGGCGACGGTAGCGCCTTTGCCGGCACGCCCGACGTGCACACGCTCGTCAACTGGAGCGGGCTTCTCGCGGCCCCGGACTTCAGCTTCGTCGGCCGGATCGACCTGATCGGCGCGCTGCAGATCGCCTATGTGCCCTTCGTCTTCGTCTTCCTCTTCACCAACTTCGTGGAAGCGCTCTCGACCTTCCTCGGCCTTGCGGAAGCGGCCAACCTGAAGGACGAGAACGGCATGCCGCGCAACGTGAAGGAATCGATGCATGTCGATGCCGTCGCGGCCCTCATCTCCGCGCCGCTCGGCACGAGCCCGGCGACCGTCTACCTGGAATCGGGCGCGGGCATCGCGCAGGGCGGGCGCACCGGCCTCGTCGCCTTCATCGCGGGGCTCTGCTTCCTGCCGTTCCTGTTCCTGTCGCCGCTGCTGTCGCTTGTACCGGCAATCGCCACGGCGCCGGTCCTCATCCTGACCGGCCTCTTCATGTCGGAGCCGATGGGGCGGATCAACTGGGGCGACATGGAGGATGCCATTCCGGCCTTCCTCGCCATCGTGCTCATCCCGCTGACCTTCTCCATCACGCTCGGCCTGTCGCTCGCCATCATCGGCTTCGTCGTCATGAAGCTGGTGCTCGGCAAGGCGAGGGAGGTGCGGCCGGTCATGTGGTTCGTCGCGGTGCTCGCCGCCATGCTGGTGATGCAGGTTCAATGATTATTTGCGGCGGCGCGATGACGTGCCGCCGCATGCATAAACCGGGTTAGGAAGGAACAGGCGGAAATGCTGCAATCATGGTCTGAAACCGCGCCGCTTCTGGTGGATGTCGCAATGGGACGCAAGCCCGCGGACCTCGTCATCCGCAACGGCCGATGGGTGAACGTCTATTCGGGCGAAATCGTCCCGAACACCGACATCGCGGTTGCCGCCGGGCGCTTCGCCTATGTCGGCCCCGATGCAGGCCATACGATCGGCGAGGGGACCCAGGTCGTGGATGCCGGCGGACGTTATCTCGTTCCCGGCCTTTGCGATGCGCATATGCATGTGGAAAGCGGCCTCGTGACGGTGACGGAATTCGCCCGCGCGGTCGCCCCGCACGGCACGACCACCATGTTCATCGATCCGCACGAGATCGCCAACGTGCTCGGCATGGCGGGCGTGAAGCTGATGAACGACGAGGCGCAGAGCCTGCCCCTCAACATCTTCGTACAGGTGCCGAGCTGCGTTCCGAGCGCGCCCGGCCTGGAAAATGCCGGCGCGACGCTGAACGCCGAGGACGTGCGCGAGGCCCTCGCATGGCCGAACATCATCGGCCTCGGCGAGATGATGAATTTCCCGGGCGTTGCAGCGAACGACCCCAAGATGGTCGCGGAAATCGCCGCGACGCAGAACGCCCGCCTGACGGTCGGCGGTCACTATGCCTCCCCGGACCTCGGCCGGGCCTTCCATGCCTATGCGGCGGGCGGCCCGGCCGACGACCACGAGGGAACCACCGTAGACGACGCCATCGCGCGCGTCCGCCAGGGCATGCGCGCCATGTTGCGCCTCGGGTCCGCCTGGTTCGACGTGGCGGCGCAGGTCAAGGCCATCACCGAACGCGGCGTCGATCCGCGGAACTTCGTGCTCTGCACGGACGACAGCCATTCCGGCACGCTGGTCAATGACGGCCACATGAACCGGGTGGTACGTCACGCCATTGCACAAGGTTTGCGGCCGATCACCGCGATCCAGATGGCGACGCTCAACACGGCGCAGCATTTCGGCGTCGAACGCGAACTGGGCTCGATTGCCCCCGGTCGCCGCGCCGATCTGATTGTGACCTCCGACCTTGCCGCCCTGCCGGTCGAGATGGTCTTCGCCCGCGGGCGGCTGCTGGCGGAAGATGGGGCGCTCGTTGCCGACATTCCGGCCTACGACTACCCGGCCAGCGCGAAGAATACGGTCAAGCTCGGCAAGATGCTGACCGCCGCGGACTTCGACATCGCCGCCGCCGGCGCCGCGCAGGTGGACGTGCGGGTGATCGGCGTCGTCGAGAACCAGGCGCCGACAAAGGCCTTGCAGCGCAGCCTGCCGGTCAGGGACGGCGTGGTCGCGATGGACCGGCCGGGCGATGTCTGCCAGATCGCGCTGGTGGAACGCCATCGCGGCACGGGCGGCGTGGTGAACGCCTTCGTCTCCGGCTTCGGCTACGATACCGACTGCGCCATGGCCTCGACGGTCGCCCATGACAGCCATCACATGATCGTCGTCGGCACCAACAAGGCCGACATGGCGCAGGCCGCCAATCGCCTTCAGGAAGTGGGCGGCGGCATCGTGCTGATTGCCGGCGGCAAGGAACTTGCGCTGGTCGAACTTCCCGTCGCCGGCCTGATGTCGGACGAGCGGGCGGAAGTCGTTGCGGAAAAGGCCAATCGTCTGGTGGAAGGCATGCGCGCCTGCGGCTGCACGCTCAACAACGCCTATATGCAACACTCGCTGCTGGCGCTGGTGGTGATCCCGGAACTGCGCATTTCCGATGTCGGCCTGATCGACGTCACCCGCTTCGAAAAGACGGACGTCATCATTCGCTAGAATACGCCATTCATGAAAAAGCCCGCCACGACATGGTCGCGGCGGGCTTTTTCGTTTCAGGAACCGGTCAGGCGGCGTATGCCATACCGGCTCGCGCGGCCTTCGGCGCTACCGTATTGCCGAGCCTGAACTGGGCGAGCAGTGCGTTGAGCTCGGCGGCCTCGGTCGCAAGGCCGTGGCTGGCGGCGGTCTGTTCCTCCACCATGGCGGCGTTCTGCTGCGTGCCCTGGTCCATCGTGTTGACGGCGGTGTTGATCTCGTTGAGGCCCGTCGACTGCTCGCGGGCGGCGAGAACGATGGCATCCACGTGGCTGTTGATCTCCTGCACTTCGCGGACGATGGCTTCCAGCGCCGCGCCCGTCTCGCCGACGAGGGTCACGCCGGAGCGCACCTGATCGCCGGAGGTGGTGATGAGCGCCTTGATCTCCTTGGCGGCATTGGCCGAACGCTGGGCGAGTTCGCGCACTTCCTGTGCCACGACCGCAAAGCCCTTGCCGGCTTCGCCCGCCCGCGCCGCCTCGACGCCGGCATTCAGCGCGAGAAGGTTGGTCTGGAAGGCGATATCGTCGATGACGCCGATGATGCTGGAGATTTCGCCGGAGGACTGCTCGATGCCCTCCATGGCCGTGACGGCGCGGCGCACGATCTCGCCGGACTTTTCCGCACCCGTGCGGGCGCGGGCGACGAGAGAGCCCACTTCTTCCGCCCGGCGGGTGGAATCCTTGACGGTCGTGGTGATCTCTTCCAGCGCCGCTGCGGTTTCCTCGACGGAGGCCGCCTGCTGCTCGGTGCGGCGGGCGAGCTGGTCGGCGGAAGCGCGGATCTCGCTGGCGCCGCCGTCGATGGCCATGGCCTTCTCGCCGACCGTCGACATGGCCTTGTGCAGCCTTGCGACGGAATGGTTGAAGTCGTTGCGCAGCCGGTCGAGATCGCCTGCGAAGGGCGTGTCGATCCGCGAGGCGAGGTCGCCCTCGGCAAGACGGCCGAGCGCATCTGCGACGGTTCCGATCGCGAAATTGACGTTTTTCGCTTCCTCGGCCTTGATTGCTTCGCGCTGCTGGCGCTCCTTCTCGGTGAGCGACTGGTTCTCCTCCGCCTCGCGGGCGAGGCGGCCGCGCTCGATGATGTTCTCGCGGAACACGGCGACGGCGGCGGCCATCTGGCCGATCTCATCCGTGCGGTCGGCATCCGGGATCTGTTCGGAAACGTCGCCGCGGGCGAGCTTGCTCATCATGCCCGTCATGCGCAGCACCGGCTTGACCACCAGTGCGGACAGAAGCAGCGCGAGAACGCCGACCATGGCGATGACGCCGACCGCCGTGCCAATGGAGGCGGCGATGCGGAATTCACCGATGCTGGCATAGGCGATGTCGCGGTCGACGATCAGGCAGAGATACCAGTTGCCGACCGGCAGGCCCTTGATCGGCATGAAGCTGACGAGGACGGACTTGTCGCCGAGCCGGGATTCCATCAGGCCCTTGCCATCGATGGCGGGCGTCTGGTCCGGAAACACGTCGGTGAGGGACTTGGAGACCAGTGCCACGTCGGGATGCACCAGGACCGTGCCGGCGCTGTTGACGAGGAAGGCCGAGCCCATGCCGCCGAGCGTGACTTCGTCGACCACGCCGATCAGGCCCTTCAGCGAGAAGTCCGTGCCGGCGACGCCGAGCAGCTTGCCGTCACGCTTGACGGGGATGGCGGCGCTGATCACCAGCTGGTTGCTGGCGGCGTCGTTATAGGGATCGGTCAGGAGCGGCGCGTCGAGTGCGACGGCATCCTTGTACCAGCCGCGCTGGCGCGGATCGTAGCCCTTCGGCATCTCGGCGGGCGGCATGCGGGTGAAGCTGCCGTCGGCCTGGTCGCCGAAATAGATCATGTCGAATTCGTGCGTCATCAGCGGGCTGTCGAAACGCTGGAGGAGCTCTTCCTTGCTGGCGGTCCTCGCGGAAGCTTCCGCCGCGGTCTCGGTCAGCATGACGCGGGCGTTCAGCCAGTTGGCGATGCCCGTCGCGGCCAGCTGGCCGGAGGACTGGATCTGCGATTCCACCCCGCG
Source organism: Shinella sp. 1A1 (assembly GCF_055379515.1). Taxonomy (NCBI): domain Bacteria; kingdom Pseudomonadati; phylum Pseudomonadota; class Alphaproteobacteria; order Hyphomicrobiales; family Rhizobiaceae; genus Shinella; species Shinella sp. 1A1. Next base: position 679,391 of record NZ_AP039672.1, on the reverse strand, counting down.
GGAAATGGCATTGCGCTGGAGATTGTCGATGTAGACCGAGAAACCGCAGAAGGCGGCGATGACGGCAAGCGATGCCGCCAGCAGTATCTTGGTCATAAGGTTGAGACGCTTGCTCAAGGAATTCCCCCGTACTCCACCATCGGCCCGCGCGCCATTCAAGGCTCGCGAGGTCTGGCATGTCGAAAAATGCTGAAAAATCATGCCTTCATGGCGGTGTCGAAGCGAATGCTCCCAGAGCGGGACAGTGAAGGGATATCGTTAAAACTCACCTAAAAGGCGAGGTGATAGTTTTCGCCTAATGCCTCGGGGCGGATGGCGCGCTTTGTCCGGCGGGCGCCTCACACCGGTTGACATTCGCGCCGGCTTCCACCTTCCTCGGCGAACGATTTTCACGTCAAATGCATTTGCAGGATCGCCATCATGACCGCCTCGCCCCTCTTCCTCGGTTTGCCCGCCAGCCTTGCCGATGGCCGCAATCCCCGCGCAGTGATCTTCGGGGCCAGCCATGGCAGCACCTATCCCGGCAAGGACAGCACCGGCTATGCCACGGCCGCCGACGCCATCCGTGGGGCGAGCCAGACGGATGCCGGCCTTGTGGAGCATTGGGATTTCGATCTCGGCGGCCCGCTGTTCGACGGCCGGCCGATCTGCTGCGTCGATAGTGGCGACGTACCGACCGTCATGCACGACAATGCGGGGAACCGTGCGAAGATCGAGGCGAAGACCCGCGAGATTCTTGCAGTGGGGGCCGTGCCGATCCTGCTTGGCGGCGACGATTCCGTGCCTATTCCCTTCCTTGCTGGATTTGCCGATCAGGGGCCGATCTGGATCGTGCAGATCGACGCGCATATGGACTGGCGCGACGAGTTGCATGGCGAACGCCACGGCTATTCGAACCCGATGCGGCGGGCGAGCGAAATGGCACATGTCGCCGGCATGGTACAGGTCGGCATGCGCGGCGTCGGCAGCGCGCGCCCCGTCGAGATCGAGGCGGCCCGCCAGTACGGCAGCCGCATCGTGACTGCCCGCGAGGTGCATGCCGAGGGCGTCGAGGCCGCCCTCAGGCATGTGCCCGAAGGCGCCCGGATCGTGATCACCCTCGATTGCGACGGTCTCGATCCCGCCGTCATGCCGGGCGTCGCGGCGCGCACACCCGGCGGCCTCACCTATATGCAGGTGGTCGACCTGATCGCCGGCCTCGGCAAGCGGGGAAGGATCGCCGGGTTCGATCTTGTCGAGCTCTATCCCCCGGCCGATATCGAGGGCCTGTCGGCACTGACTGCCGCGCGTCTCCTCGTCAATGTCATCGGCGCCATCGTCCGTCAGGCGTGAGAGGGCCGGAAGGGCGGAAAATCCTTTCGATGCGGCGGACCCGCCGCAACAGAATTGCCGCCACGACATTTTTCGCATGGCAACGTTGAGAAACAGGGCGTAAGAGAGCATTTTCGCCATCTTCCGAGAACTGCTGAAAGATCATCTCCATGCAAGCCAACCGTCTTTCCTTCGACGTCAAGCCGAACGCCCATCCCATGGACGAGGCAAGCCGTCTCAAGGCCTTCGAAAACCTGGGCTTCGGAACGCTGTTTTCCGACCATATGGCCGTCGTGCGGTGGAGCGCGGACAAGGGCTGGCATGGCGCCGAAATCACGGCGCGCGCGCCGTTCCCGATCGATCCGGCCAGCAGCGTCCTGCACTATGCGCAGGAAATCTTCGAAGGCATGAAGGCATATCGCACGGCGGATGGCCGCGCGGTCCTGTTCCGCCCGGAGGAGAACGCGCGCCGCTTCAACGACTCTGCCCGCCGCATGGCGATGCCGGAACTGCCGGAGGCGGACTTCCTCGCCGCCGTCGAGGCGCTGGTGCGGATCGATGCAAAGTGGATTCCTGAAGGCGAGGGGAGCCTTTACCTGCGTCCCTTCATGTTCGCCAGCGAGACCTTCCTCGGCGTTCGCCCGTCGAAGGAATATATCTTCTGCGTCATCGCCTCGCCGGTCGGCCCCTATTTCAAGGGCGGCGCCAAGCCGGTGAAGATCTGGGTTTCCGAGACCTATACCCGCGCGGCCGCCGGCGGCACGGGCGCCGCCAAATGCGGCGGCAACTATGCCGCAAGCCTCGTCGCGCAGTCGGAAGCGGCGGCGCAGGGCTGCGACCAGGTCGTCTTCCTCGATGCCGCCGAGCATCGCTGGATCGAGGAACTGGGCGGCATGAACGTCTTCTTCGTCATGCAGGACGGTTCGATCACGACGCCGCCGCTCGGCGGCACCATCCTTCCCGGCATCACGCGCAAGTCCCTCGTCGCGCTCGCGCGCGAGGAAGGCTTCACCGTCAACGAGGAGCGCTATTCCTTCGACCAGTGGAAGGCGGACGTCGAGAGCGGCAAGGTGACGGAAGCCTTCGCCTGCGGCACGGCCGCGGTCGTCGCCGGCATCGGCACGGTCAAGCATTCCGGCGGCGAATTCCGGATCGGCAACGGCGAGACCGGCCCGGTCACCGGCAAGCTGCGCGAGGCGCTGGTCGGCATCCAGCGCGGCACCCGTGAAGACAGGCACCATTGGGTCCACGCCATCGAAGGCGCGTAAGCCGCCCGCGCGAGTGGCTGCCTAGAGTCTGAACCGGCCCGCCCTCATCGAGCTTCGAAGGGGGCGGGCCGTTCGATTCCGGCTCAGATGCGCTGCGACCTGTCGAGGCCGAGCAGCCGTGCCATGAGCTCGATGCGCGAGGAGACGTCCAGCTTCTGGTAGGCGCGCTTGCGGTGCGTCTTGACGGTCTCGGCGCTGACGTCCAGTTCCTCGGCGATTTCCTTTTCCGAAAGGCCGGCGATCAGGGAGCGCATGATCTGCAGCTCCCGCGCGGAAAGCTCCGCCGAGCCGAGCCGCCGCAGCCCGCTGCGGATCGGATCGTCGTCGGTTTCGAGGTGCTTTACGCGCTTGTCCCAATGCTGTTTGCAGACGGCCAGCATGGAGGCGTAGATGGGCTCGACGGAAGCGAGGTCGGCCTGGCTGAAGCCGCGGTTGCCGCTGCGATAGAGGGCGACCTGCACCGTGTACTGGTCCGAGAGGCGAAGGGCGAGGTCCATCTCCTTCAGGCGCTTGGGCCAGCCGGCCGTGAGATAACCGATCTCCTCGCCGTCGTCGATCTCCAGCATTTCCGCGGCCGAGGAGGGTTTGCGAAGCTGCGGCGTGCGCGCCAGCTTCTCCATCAGGTAGAAACCGCTCTTCATCTTGCGGCGATGCATCTGGAAGAACGGACTGTGCGTGAAGGTGTGCTTCAGGTACGAGCCGAGCACGTCTTCGTGAATTCGTTCGGGCGCCGAGCGACTGCTGACTTCCACCAGCGTATTGTCCCGGTAGAGCGAGATCATCGCGAGGTCGAAGGAGATCAGCTCCTGCAGGGTCTCCGTCAGATGCCGGTCGAATTCGGGCCGCTCTGAAGCCTGGATGAGGCGCGCCAGCGCGTCGTCCGACCGGCGCGTCGTCGGAGGGCGGACACGCTCGGGGATCGCCAAGCGTGTCGCAGGGGCGTTATCGGACAAGGACATGCACGTCTCCTTATCTCGAACGTCGGTTCGCTCGGATCAGCTGATCGAGTAACCGCCGTCCACGGGAATAACGCTTCCGGTAATGAACCCGGCATGGGGGCCGGCAAGGAAGAGCGCGATGCCGCGCAGATCCTCGGGACGCCCCCAGCGGGCCATCGGTGTGCGGGAAAGGATCGGCCCGGCGCGTGACGGGTCGTTCTGCAGGGCGACGGTCAACGGGGTTGCGATCCAGCCCGGCGCGATGGCGTTCACCCGGATGCCCTTGGGGGCATAGGCGATTGCGAGGGACTTCGTCAACTGCGCAATGCCGCCCTTGGAGGAGGAATAGCCCGGAACCAGCCCGCCGCCGAAGAAGCTGAGCATCGAGGCGATGTTGATGATCGACCCGCCGGACCTTTCGAGAAGCGGCGCAGCCGCCTCGCACACGCGCATCGAGCCGTTGAGGTTGATGTCGACGACCTTCTCGAAGACCTCCGCGTCCAGCTCCTCGCCCCGGCGGATGATGCCGGCGCAATTGACCACGACGTCGAGGGCCTCGAAGGCGGAGACGAAGCCGCGCACCGCCTCGGTGCTGCGCACGTCGAGGAGACGGTGGACGATGCCGGACGCGCTTTCCCGCGCGTCGGCTTCCGCGATTTCACGCTCCGTCGCACCGGTGGCGACGACATGGGCGCCGGCATCGCGGAAGGCTTCCGCGAGCGCCCCGCCAATGCCGCCCGTGCCGCCGGTCACCAGGACCGTGCGGCCCTCGAGCCAGCCCGCGGCCCAATCAGCGGATGAACTGGTCGACATAATCCGCTCCGAGCCCGACTTTCTCATAATGCGCGCGACACATGTCGATCTTGGTGAAGACGTCCTCGTAGCCGATCTGCTTGTTCTCCTCGTTGAGGTAGACCATGCAGCCCGAGATGTTGAAGAAGGTGATCATCTCGTCGCAGTCTTTCGGAACGTTGAGCGTGTGGATCTCGCCCGGCGGCTCGTAGACGAAGGACCCTTCCTCGGCGACCCAGTCGTGCTCGAAATAGTGCCACTTGCCCTTCAGCACCATGCCGAAGACCGGGGCAGGGTGCAGGTGGCGCGACAGGATGCCCGAGCGCGTGACCTTGAGCAGGTTGCACCACTGGCCGGTCAGCGTGTTGAGGAACATCGGGCGGAAGAAGACGTTCGGCGCCTGGGGAACCCAGACGCGATCGTCGTCGGGTATGGCCTTGAGGGCGATTTCGCTCGGGGCGAGGACGTGGGTCGACCCCTTCATGTTTGTATACACGCGCTTACTCCTTGGTTGGTTCGGTGAGGCCGCATGGGCTCGGGACTTGGGATCAGCCGACGAGGCCTGCCTCCTTCATGCGGCGGGTGGTGAAGGTGATGGTAGCGGTCATGGCCGCACGGGCCGCCTCGGGATCGCGCTGGCGGATCGCCTCGATGATGGCGAGGTGGTTGGAAAGGTTGGCCCGGTAGTTTTCCATGTGGTTGGCCGCTACCGAGAACAGGATGCCGAGAATCCCATCGATGGCGGAATCGAAGGCTTCGAGAATGGGATTGCCGGTCGCGCTCAGGATGGCGAGGTGGAAGGCCCGGTCAGCCGTGATGGCCGCCGTGGTGTCGCCGGTCGCCGCCGCCGCCTCCATGCGCGCGAAGGCGGTCTCGATGGCGATGATCTGCATCCGGTCCGCCCGCTCGGCAACGAGGGCCGCGGCGGCGGGCTCGAAGACGAGGCGGGCCTCGTTGATCGCCGACATGAGATCGGCCGCATGGCCGCGGCTCGCCATCACCCAGCGCAGCACATCGCGGTTGAGGACGTTCCAGCGCGCGCGCTCCGTCACCACGGTCCCGCGGCGCAAGGCCGTCTCCACGACCCCGAGGCTGCCGAGCACGCGGATCGCCTCGCGCACGGTCGAGCGGCCGACATCGCAAAGCTCCATCAGTTCCGGCTCGGTCGGGATCGTCTGGCCGACGGGATAGTCGCCGCGGGCGATCGCCGTTCCCAGCCAGTCCAACACTTCGTCCGCGCGCTTTTCCCGGGCCATTCGCCGTTCCTGTGAATAATATGATGGCTTCCAGTTATCATCAGATGATAAAATCGACAAGTCTGATTGAACGGCTGTCTTCCTCTTTCCGCGTTTCAGGCGTAAGGGGCCGGTCCATGGCAATCATGCGCCGCAACGCTGCCGCCGGCTCACGGGCTTTCGCCCGGCTTGTCCCCCCGCGAGAGGATATTTGGGCATGCCGGCATCTGGTAGACAGCGGACGTCAATCTCGGGAGGACCCCATGAAACTCAAGTCTCTGCTCGCATCGGCCTTCTTCGTCGTCGGTGCAACTGTCGCCCATGCCGACAACATCAATGTCGCGACCAACATCGCCAACCCGCCCTTCGAATTCCAGGACGGCGCCGGCACCCTGATGGGCTTCGAAGTCGACCTCCTGAACCTCGTCGGCGAAAAGCTCGGCAAGACGGTCGAATTCCAGGAAATGCCGTTCCAGAGCCTGTTCGCGGCCGTTCAGTCGAGCCGCTCGGATATCGCCATCGGCTCCATCACCATCACGCCGAAGCGTCTCGAAGCCGTTTCGTTCACGCAGCCCTTCTACGATGCCAACCAGTGCCTGACGGTCGCTTCGGCCAGCGGCATCAAGGGCGTCGAGGGCCTCGAAGGCAAGGCGCTCGCCGTCATCACCGGCACGACCGGCGAGATGTGGGCCAATGAGAACGAAGGCAAGCTGAAGATCGGCTCGGTCAACCGCTACGACGGCAATCAGGACCCGATGCTGGACATCGCGACGGGCCGTATCGACGGCCTCGTGCACGATTGCCCGATCGATGCCTACTACATCAAGGACAAGCCGCAGTTCGCCATCGTCGCGACCATCCCGACGCAGGAACAGTTCGGCCTGATGCTGCCGAAGGACAGCCCGCTTCTGGAGCAGGTCGACGGCATCATCACCGACCTGAAGAAGGACGGCAAGCTGGCGGAACTGCACAAGAAGTGGTTCGGCATCGATGCCGCCGCCGATTCGAGCACCATTACGGTTCAGCCGATTCCGGGGCGCTAAGCCTCCCGTCCACTCCCAATCAACGTTCGGCTTGGATGCGTCCGGGCCGAACACTCCATCGAGGGATCGCATGGATCTGTTCACGACATTCTTCAACATCGACGTGCTGATCCAGGCGGCGCCGCTGTTGCTCAAGGGCTTCTGGCTGACGGTTCAGCTCGGCGCGGTGAGCCTTGTGATTTCTCTGGCGCTCGGCCTTCTGCTGGTTCTGGTTCGTCTTTACGCGCCGACCCCGCTGCGCTGGCTGTCCATCTGTTACATCGACCTGTTCCGCGCGGTTCCGCTGCTGGTGCTGTTGATCCTCGTCTATTATGCCCTGCCGTTCGTCGGCATCCGCCTGTCCTCCTTCTGGGCGGCGGCGGCGGCGCTTTCGGCGGTTGCCTCGGCCTATATGGCCGAAACCTTCCGCGCCGGCATCGAGGCCGTGCCGAAGGGGCAGTTCGAGGCCGCGCAGTCGCTCGGTTTCGGCTGGCCGCGCATGATGTCCGACATCATCCTGCCGCAGGCGATGCGCCTCGTCGTACCGCCGACCACGGGCGTGTCCATCGGCCTGATCAAGGATACCGCGCTCGGCTCGGTCGTCGCCATGCCCGACCTTCTCAAGCAGGCAACGCAGACGCAGGCCTTCTACGCCAATCCGTCGCCCCTCGTCGGCGCCGCGCTGCTGTACCTGATCCTTCTCCTGCCGCTGGTGCGCCTGGTCAGCTTCCTGGAAGCCCGCAAGAAGCCCTCGCGCTGATGGGTGCGCCCGCAGCCCTTTTCGGAGCAACCGACATGAGCCAGAATACGCCTGCGCCTTCGAGCGCCGACCCGATCATTGCGATGCGCAATGTCGAAAAGCACTACGGCACCTTCCACGCGCTGCAAGGCGTCAACCTCGAAGTCAAGCGCGGCGAGGTGGTCGCCATCATCGGGCCGTCGGGCTCGGGCAAGTCGACGCTGATCCGCTGCATCAACCGTCTCGAGACCATCTCCTCCGGCGAGATCGTCGTCGATGGCGTGAAGGTGGAGCAGGGCAAGAACCTTGCGCTGGTGCGCGCCGAAGTCGGCATGGTCTTCCAGCAGTTCAACCTCTTCCCGCACATGACGGCGCTACGCAACGTCGCCATCGCGCCGATCCGCGTGCGCGGCATCGCCAAGGCGGAAGCCGAAAAGCGCGCCCGCCAGCTTCTGGAGCGCGTCGGTCTCGGCGCGCATATGGAAAAATTCCCCGACCAGCTTTCGGGCGGCCAGCAGCAGCGCGTGGCGATTGCCCGCGCGCTCGCCATGGAACCGGCGGTCCTGCTTTTCGACGAGCCGACCTCGGCGCTCGATCCAGAAATGGTCGGCGAGGTGCTCGACGTCATGCAGAGCCTTGCGGCAACGGGCGTCACCATGCTCGTCGTGACGCACGAAATGGGCTTTGCCCGCCGCGTCGCGCACCGCGTCGTCTTCATGGAAAGCGGCCAGATCATCGAGCAGAACGCGCCCGACGCACTGTTCGACACGCCGCAGACCGAGCGCGCCAAGGCCTTCCTCAGCTCCATCATGCATGGCGCTGCCGGCTGATTCAAAACGTACAAACGAAAGTCACGCACGATGATTGACACCGCTGTCGAAGCGCGGCCTGCTGTCCGCGCGCTCTCCAGTTCGCTCATCCGCGAGGTCGCGAATGCCGCGATGGGGGCATCCAATGTCCTGCCATTCTGGTTCGGCGAATCCGACACGCCCACGCCGCAGTTCATCCGCGATGCGGCGGCGGACTCTCTTCTGAAGGGTGAGACGTTCTATTCCCAGAATCTCGGCCGACCCTATCTGCGCGAGGCCATCGCGGCCTACCAGAGTGCGCTTCTCGGCTGCAGCATTTCCGCCGACCGGGTGATCGCCGTCGGCTCGGGCATGAGCGGCCTGCAGATCGCCCTGCAGCTCGTCCTGTCGCCGGGCGACCGCGTGGTGGCGGTGACGCCGCTCTGGCCGAATATCAGCGAGGCGCCGCTCATCCTCGGCGCGAATGTCGAGCGCGTCGCGCTCTCGGTCGATGACGGCCGCTGGTCGCTCGACGTGGACAAGCTGCTCGCCGCGCTGACGCCCGACACGCGCATGGTCATCATCAATTCGCCCAACAACCCGACGGGTTGGACGATCGATGACGAGAGCATCCGCGCCATCCTCGCCCATTGCCGCAAGCACGGCATCTGGATCCTTGCCGACGAGGTCTACCAGCGTCTGGTCTACGATGCCGCGCAGTCCTTCGCCCCGTCCTTCCTGCGGCACTATCAGGAAGGCGACCGGATTCTCGCGGTCAACAGCTTCTCCAAGGCCTGGTCGATGACCGGCTGGCGCGTCGGCTGGATGGTCGTTCCGCACGCGCTGATCGCAGATGCGACCAAACTGGTCGAGTACAATTTCTCCTGCATCTTCGAGCCGACCCAGCGGGCTGCGACCATCGCGATCCGTGAAGGGGAGGCGGAGGTCCAGCGCCTGCGCGCCCATCTCGCCAGGACCCGCGCGCTCCTCGTCGAGGGTTTGCGCGGCATGAACCGCGTAAGCGTGCCGGAAGCCGGCGGAGCCATGTACGCCTTCCTTCGCATCGAAGGCTACGAGAATTCGCTGGAACTGGCGCAGCGGCTGGTGCGGGAAGTGGGCCTCGGCCTTGCGCCGGGCGCCGCCTTCGGCGCAGAGGGCGAGGGCTGGCTGCGCTGGTGCCATGCCGTCTCGGAAGAAAAGCTCGTCGACGGCCTCGAGCGCCTCAAGGACTTCCTGCGCAAGTAGGACAATACCGCTCCCGGTCCGACGGTATCGGGAGCGTCCGCCTTCAGTCCTTCCGGATGACGGCGATCCACGAAAAGCCGCGGTGAATCCGCTTCTCCACGCTGTGTCCGCCCTGCTCGGCGGCGACGGTGAAAAGATCGGCGCGCGGCGTCACGTGATGCCAGCGGAGCCAGCGGATCATGGCGCGGCCGAACCAGCGCGGCAGGCCTCGCATATCGCCGAAATCCGCTATGTGCAGCTCGCCGCCCGGGGCAAGGCGCGTCATCGCCTCCGCCACGACCTGCCGCCATTGCGGGATCATCGAGACGGCGTAGGAAATGAAGATTCGGTCGTAACCCTTCTCACCGAAGGCCGATTGCGGATCGAAGGCGGCGGCATCGGCCCGCGCCAGCCGGACCCTGTCGCCAAGGCTGGCACCCTCGATCGCCTTTTCCGCAGCCGCGAGCATTTCCTGCGAAATGTCGATGCCGTGGAAGCGGGCTTCGGGGTAGAGCATCGCGGCCTTCACCAGATTGCGCCCCGTGCCGCAGCCGATTTCCAGCACCGCGCCGCCGGGCTTTGGGCGGAGGCCGGCAAGCATCGGGTCGCGGCCGAGCAGGTAATATTTGCGCGTTGCGTCATAGATGCCGAACCGCCGCTGCCAGCGGTAGATGCGGTCCATCAGCAGGGCTTGGTCGGAGACCGCGCTCATGCCGCCTGGTCCTTCAGCACGTAAAGATGGAAGCCGCCATAGATCGACGAGCGGTCCTTCTCGTGCAGGGCGCGCGATTCCGCCTCGTGATAGGCCCATCGGTCGAGAAGCGCGTTGTCGAGCCGTCCAGGCAGCAGGCTTTCGGCCGGCGCCGTGCGGAAGATGACGCGCGCGCCGGGGGCCGCGCTCCGCGTGATCTCGGCCCACAGGGCGTTGAGCTGTCCGTCCGTCATCCAGTCCTGCGCATCGAGCAGGATGAAACGGTCGACGGAACCGGCGGGCTTGGCGGCGAGGAATTCCGTCAGCGACGTGTTGGTGATGGAAATGCGGGAGGCGCGCTCCCGGATGATCTCATGGTTCTGCCGGGCGAGGTAGGGCGGCAAGGGCGCCCTGTCGCCGGGGCCATAGCCGCGGCCGAAGGCCTGCCAGGCGAAGTAGTTCTCTGACAGCGGGAAGCCGCAGGCGAGCTTTTCGACCCGCTGGCGCAGGATCGTCGCCATGTCGCTGCCCGCGCCCGAAAGCGCTTCATATTGCTGCGGCGGAATGCCGAGGCCGAAGAGCGAGCTCTTGCGCCCCGTCGCCCAGCGAATGAGCCGCTTGTCGAACAGCGGCGCGAGCGTCTCGTCGAAGAAGCGCCGCTGGTCTTCCATGGTCCGGGCATCGAGCAATCCGCGCGGGTCGGCGCCGTAGAGCCGGGCCATCTTGTGGCCGAGCCCGATGAAGCCGCCGAGAAGCCCGTGGCGATAGAGGCGGCGATGGAAGATGGAGATGCGGCGGCGGCCGGTCACCGTGCGGCCTTCCCAATAGGCGCGGGTCTCCGCGTCGAGATGGGGTTGCAGATAGGTGCGATAGGCCGCGATGTTCCGCCGGTCGTCGCCGCTGCCATAGAAGCGGTAGAAGGTTTCGTAATCCGGCAGGCGGGCCGCCGCCGCGAGTTTCAGGCGGTTGAAGGCCACATGCGCGGGATTGAGGTCGACCGCCTCGATACGGGCCGGATCGGCGACGAGGTAGGAAAGCGCGTTGCACCCGCCCGAGGCGATGGTGACGATGCTGTTGCCCGGCGCGATCTGCAGCGCCGCCATGTCCACCTCGGGATCTTCCCAGATCTGCGCATAGACGAGGCTTCGGAACAGCCGCGAAAAGACATATTCCGACATTCCGGAAGGCGTCAGCAGCGGATTGCGGCGCACGGCGCGATGGAGGCGCTTGGCCGCCCCGTCCGTGCGCGCTGCTGCAGGAGAAGGGATGGCGGAGGTGGCCGTTTCGATCATCGGGGTACGTTTCCCAGGCTGGAACATCTCTCTGGCCGCGGCCGGGAGCGATGCATAAGCCTTGCGTGAGGCTTCGCCCGATCGCCCCGATTGCCGAACGACATGGGGCTCGTTTCAGCAGATCGCGATGACACCCGCATGACATCCGCGCTCCGGACCTGGGGATGACGTTGCGTGGAGACGGTGTCGCCCGGCATGCGCCTGTGATATGCCCGCCCCGACTCGACCGACAACAGACGGACGCACCCGATGAACGTTGCCTTCTATGCCGATTACATTGCCGACCTGCGGACGCTGTTTACGGATCTCGACAGCCGCCCCGAAGGATTCCAGACCTTCGACGTGCGGCTGGAACTGGCCGTGGCCGGCGGCCTCGTCGTCTATGAGACGAAGCGGCGCAAGGGGCTGACGGACAGTCTCTTCTACGGCCGGCCGGCGGCCGCCAGCGCCAACCAGCAGATGTCCCAGGCGGCGGCCTTTGCCGCCATCGACCGGTTCCTTGCCCTCGGGCAGTTCGTCGCCCTGACGGATGCTGCCTCCGAGACGCTGGATGCGCGCTATCCGCACTGCGCCGTCAACTTCTCCTATCGCAAGAAGGGCCAGCCGGTCGCCCGCTCCATGTTGATGGTCTTCGCCGGGTTCAACGACGACGGCGATGCCCTGCAATTCGTTTCGAATGCGACGGATCAGGCCGCTTTCGTCGCGGAACGCCCGTACCGCGCGCAGAAGACCTACGAGTGGAAATGACGCCGGCTATCCTTGTTCCGCCCTTGCCTCTCCGAGATGCCGCCGGGGCTGGATCTCGATGCTGAGCTGGTCGCGGCCGCGCATCTTGGCGGCGTAGAGGGCAAGATCGGCCCTGCGGTAGATGTCGCTCGGCTCCTCGCCGCTTTCCGCCCAGGCAAGCCCGGCGGAGAAAGTGTAGCGGAAGCTCGCCTGGTCCGGCACGGGGCGGGAATGGCGAACCGCCGCCAGCATGCGCTCGAGGATGGCTTCGGCATCTTCCATCACCGTGTTCGGCAGGATGAGAAGGAATTCCTCGCCGCCGACCCGGCCGAGGATATCGGTCTTGCGCAGATGGCGCTGCAGGGTGATGGCGAAGTCCTTCAGGACGGCGTCGCCGACGCTGTGGCCGAAACGGTCGTTGATATATTTGAAATTGTCGATGTCGAGGACGGCAAGGCACCCGGCATCGCGGGCCTCGCCGCCGGATGCGCCGACGAGTTCCGCAAGCCGCGCCATCGCGAAGCGGCGGCTGGGAAGGCCGGTCAGGTCATCCGTGAAGGAGGCCCTGATGGCGAAGTCGCGATCCTGCCGCAGCGTGCGCTCGTCGGTGCGGATGAAGCTGATGTCGCTCGCGACGCTGAGCATCCAGCCGTTCGGCTGCATCGTCTCCGTCATCCAGAGCCAGCGCCCGTCGTGAAGGTCGGTCTCGAAGGCGCGAAAACCCGTCTTGCCGCGCCGTGCCAGCGTGGAGCGCAGCCATGTCTCGAAATCCTGCGTCACGACGACGGTGCCACGCCGGGCATGGAAGTTCCGCCGCATGAGGTCGGGCCAGAGGGGCTGTTCATGGTCTTCGATGAACCAGGCGGCGCGAAAGGCCTGGTTTGCAAAGCGCAGGCGGTCCTCCGGGTCGAAGACCGCAACGAGGGATCCGGCATTCTCCACGAGCTGCGCCAATTGCAGCATGGCTTCCGTGTCGACCAAGGGCTTCATGTCCTCAGGATGGCTGTTATCGGAAATCTAGATGCTACTCTTAAACAAAGCGTTAGACGCATTTGTTGAAAGCGACGCTTCCGTAGGGAGAAGAGCGCCCCGACTTGCTTTTCATCAAAAGGAGGGAGGAAATTGTGCAAAAACCCATGGAGGGAAGCGCCGCACCGGTGAAGGCGCGGCGCTGGGTGCCGGCTTACTTTCCGGCGTTGTATTTCGCATCGACCTCGTCGATCGCCTTGACGTTGCCGGCCGAGCGGCCGTTTTCGTCGAAGGTCTGGGCGAGATAGGCGTCGGCGATGGCCTTTGCGAGTTCCGAGCCGATGACGCGGGCGCCCATCGTGATGATCTGGGCATTGTTGGAAAGGGCGGCGCGTTCGGCCGAATAGGTGTCGTGCGTCAGCGCGGCGCGGATGCCGGGCACCTTGTTGGCCGAGATGCAGACGCCGATGCCGGTACCGCAGACGAGGATCGCGCGGTCGTATTCCCCGGCGATGACGGCCGAGGCGACGCGGTCGGAGAGATTGGCGTAGAAGGCGTCCGGGCCGGCATCGGTGCGCGAGATCTCGTGCACCTCGTGGCGGTCCTTCAGGTGGTCGGCGAGGACCTTGGCGAGGCCTTCGCCCGCGCTGTCACCGGCAATGGCAAGTTTCATGGGAGATCTCCTTTCAGATCGTTGCGGCGCAGCGCGCCAGGATGTCGAGATAGCCTTCAACCTTCCAGGCCGAGCGGCCGATGAAGAGCCCGTCGATATTCGGGCAGGCAATCAGTTCCTCGCAATTCTGCGGGTTGACCGATCCACCGTAGAGGCAGGGGATGCGACGGCCGAGGATGTCTTCCGCCACCTGGGCGATCTCGGCATGGCGCGCATCCGCATAGTCGGCGGTCGCGGGGATACCCTTCTCGCCGATGGCCCAGACGGGTTCGTAGGCAAGCAGGATTTCGGCCTGCTTCTGCGCACCATCGAGCTTGCCGAGGGCGCCGCGCACCTGCCGCGCCAGAACCTCTGCCGCCCGGCCGCTCTCGCGGTCGGCGAGCGTTTCGCCGATGCAGATCAGCGGCACGAGGCCGTGGCGCACGGCCGCTTCCGTCTTGAGGCCGACCGCCTCGTCCGTCTCGCCGAAATGCTCGCGGCGCTCGGAATGGCCGAGTTCGACGAGGTCGAGGTCGCAGTCCTTCAGCATCACGGGCGAGACCTCGCCCGTCCAGGCGCCTTCGTCGGCCCAATGCATGTTCTGCGCGCCAACCTTGACGGAGGTGTCAGCGAGCAGCGCCTTGACCTCGCGCACGGCGGTGAAGGGCGGAATGACGAAGCGCTGGATGCGGGCGTTCCGCTCGCCGTCGGCGGCCTTGAGGCCTTCCGCAAAGGCTTCCGCCTCGGCGAGCGTCTTGTTCATCTTCCAGCTCGTGCCGACCCAGAAGTTCCGGCCTTGGCTCATGTCGTTGTCTCCTTGTGGGCGATGCGCACCACGGTCTTGCGGTCGGCAAGCTCGGCCGTCGTATCGTGGGGCAGGGGGTTGTCGGATATCACCGTGTCGAATTCGGCAAGGTCGGCGAGCACGTGCAGCGCCGTGTGGCCGAAGCGCCGGCTGTTGACGAGAAGGCATGCCTGGCGGCTCGAGGCCATCATCGCGCGCTTGGCGCGCACCACCGCCTCGTCCATATGATAGGCAAGGCGCCCGGAGGCGGCCGGCGCCGAGATGAAGGCGATGTCGGCGCGCAGGCGCGACAGCGCTTCTTCCGTGACGATGCCGAGATAGGCATTGAACTTGGCCGAATAGGTGCCACCGAGCGCGACCAGCGTGACACCGGAAATGCCCTTCGCCCGCTCCATGATCGCGGCATTGTTGGTGATGATGGTGATCGGCTTCTTCGAGCACAGCACGTCGCCGAGCACCGAGGCCATCGAGCCGTCATTGATCATGACCGTCATGCCCGGCTCGACCAGTTCGGCGGCGGTTTGGGCAAGGGTCAGCTTCACATCCGCTTCCTGCCGTTCGCGGAAACGGAAGTCGCTTTCGAACTGCGTGCCCGCATCGATCGTCGCACCGCCCCGGACCTTGCGCAGCACGCCGGCCCGCTCGAGATCGTCGAGATCGCGGTGGATGGTCATTTTGGAAACGCCGAAGCGCGCGGCGACCTCGTCGAGCTCGACGGCGCGGCTCTCGACCAGAAGATTGATGATCTCCTGCCTTCGCTCTTCCCGTTTCACCCGCTTCCTCCGTGTGTCCGCAGCTCTATAACATGAATCTCACAAATCATAACATTGAATTTGTGATTTTGTGATTTTCATGCGGAGCTTTGCAGCAGTAGCCGCGCTGTCGCCTCGTCCGTGATCAGGCCGTGGAGCTTGTGGCTGTGCAGCACGGCGCGGATGGCCTCCGTCTTGGAGGAGCCGCCGGCGATGGCGACGAGGCGGTCGTCGCCGGTTTCCGAGAAGGAGGCGGCGAGGGTGCGCGCCGTCACCGATGTTTCCAGAATGCGACCCTTGCTGTCGAAGAAGTGCCCGAGCAGCTCGCCGACGCCGCCGAGGGCCCGGATCTCCTCCAGCTCGTTCGCCTGCAGCATGCCCGACGTGACGAGATGGGCCTGGTTGTCGACCGTGCCGATGCCGACGAGCTTCAGGTCGGCGTTGCGCGCGAGGTCGAAGACCTCGCTGACGCCGCGCTGCGACAGCAGCACCTCGCGGTCCTCCTCCGTATTGGCGAAGAAGGGCACGGGCATCACATAGGCCTGCGTGCCCGTCTTGGCGGCGATGCGATGCATGACGTCGTATGGATTGGCCGCATAGTTGCGGGTGAGGCCGCCGAGCAGCGAGACGAAGCGCGTGCCGCTGGCGCTGATGCGTGGCAGGTGATGGACGGCGGCCGAGAGCGTTCGCCCATGGCCGAGGCCGATGACGGCGACTTCGCCGCGCTCGATCTCGCGCCGCAGGAAATCCGCGCCGACATGGCCGAGCGTTGTCAACGCCAGCGCGTCGTCATCGACATCGGGCGCCACCTCGCAGTAACCGAGCCCGTAGCGCTCGGAAAGCGCCACTTCGAGATTGACGCATTCGGCGATATCGCCGTCGATGCTGACCTTGACCACGCCCTCGGCGACCGCCCGCGCGATCAGCCGGTGCGCCTTGACCGAGGGAATGCCGAGGCGCTTGGCCACGGCGGACTGGGTGAAGCCCCCGATATAGTGCAGCCAGGCGGCGCGGACGGCGAGGGAGTCTTCATTGTCGGTCATCGGCGATGTCCTGTCCTGCTGTGCAAAAAAACACCCCGTCTTGGCGCATTTCCGGTTCGCCGGAAATGCGCCGGCTTTTGTTTTTACCGCATTATCCGACGCCGAAGCGATGCCGCTTCGGCTGGAAATGCTCTGGTAAGCGGCCCGGACGCGGTCAGCCCAGCTTGAGGTCGGATGCACCGGTATCGATATGCGGCGCCCAGAAGGCGATGCTTTCGGCGATCTGGGGAATGACCTGCCGGTCGTTCGGCTCGCGTTCCTTGAAGGAGAGTTCCAGGCAGATCTCGTTGTCGACCGCGCCGCCCTCGGCAAAGGCCTTCAGCAGCGGTTCCGGCTGGATGCGGCCCCTGGCGTTGAACTCGGTGGTGAAGGGACGGTGCCCGCCCTTGTCCATCAGGCTCTGCTTGATGTGGATGATCGGCGAGACCTTCGGCACGGCGCGCGCCCAGGCATAGGGATCGAAATCGTCGGGGTTGCTGGAGGTGACGTCGCCATGGTCGATATCGGCCATCATCCACATGGGAACGGCCATGTTCGCCGCGGTGAGCCGGTCCTGAAGCCTGACGCATTCGGCGATGGTCTCGCCGAATTCGCGGCCGATGCTCATCGGCTCCCAGAAGACATAGGAGAGGCCGGCGTCCTTCGCATGCTCCGCCACCTCCGCCCAGCAGTCGATGGCGATGCGGATCAGCTCTTCCCGGCGGGCCGGGTCGTCATAGTCCTTGTAGGTAAAGATGGCGAACTGCGTTCCGACGGAGGTGCCGCCGAGATCGCCGATGATGTCGGCGAAGGTCTTGAACCAGTCGACATAGTAGCGGCGCACATCCGCATCCGGATGGCCGAAATGGTTGAGGCGGCCATAGGGGCCGGTCATGCCCGAGGTGACGCGCACGCCGGTGCGCTGGAGCGCGCGGTCCATCCGGCGCGTCAGCCGGCGGATCGTCGCGGCGTTCCAGCTCGGATTGATGAATTCGTGCGTCAACTGGAGGTCGCGCAGGCGAAGGTCCCGTGCGACGGTCTCGACCAGGTCGTCGGGATCGGCGAAGCGGTTGACCAGCGGGTTGGTGTTGAGCGAAAGCGTCAGCGGCATGGTCGTCCTCAGGCGGCGGCAGGGCGGGCGGCGTCGAACCAGTCGGCAAAGGCCGCGCGCTCGGCTTCCGTCAGGTGCAGGTAGTGCTTGGTGCGGCGGTAGAGGATGTCCTCGGCCGTCTGCGCCCATTCGGTAGTGACGAGATAGCGGGCTTCCGCCTCGTAGAACTGGCCGCCGAAATGCCGGCCGAGCCCCTCGATACCGGTCGCGCCGCCGACGACGAGCCCGGTGCGCGTGCCGTAGAGGCGGCCGTAATGGTGCACCAGCTTGCGCGGCATCCAGGGATAGGTGTCGCGCAGGCCGTTGGCGAAGGTCTCGTAGTCGGCGTTCGGCATGTCGCCGCCGGGAAGCGGGGCCTTCTCCGTCCAGTCGCCGCCCATGTTGGGGAAGATGTGCCCGAGGCGGTGCATGCCGCGCTCGGCAAGCTCGCGGAAGGTGGTGATCTTGCCGCCGAAGACGTTGAGCAGCGGCGCGCCGCCCGTCTCGTCGAGGTCGAAGACATAGTCGCGGGTGACGGCGGAGGGATTGCCCTTGCCGTCGTCGAAGAGCGGGCGCACGCCGGAGAAGGAATGCAGCACGTCCTGCCGGCGCAGCTTCTCCTTGAAGTAGCGGTTCACCGCCTTCAACAGGTAGTCGATTTCCGTCTCGTCGGCCGAAACGTCCTCGGCGCGGCCCTCATAGGCGATGTCGGTGGTGCCGATCAGCGCCTTGTCGCCTTCGTAGGGATTGATGAAGATGACGCGCTTGTCGTGGTTCTGCACCAGATAGGCGTTGGAGCCCGCCCAGAACTTCGGCACGATGATGTGGCTGCCCTTGACGAGGCGGACGTTGCGCGTGGAATTGGAGCCGGCGACGCGGTTGATGACGTCGGACACCCACGGGCCGGCGCAGTTGACGACGCATTTCGCGCGGAAGGCGCGGGCCTCGCCCGTCACGCGGTTCTTCGTCTCCACGATCCAGACGCCGTTTTCGCGGCGGGCGGAAACGGCCGGCGAACGGGTCAGTACCACGGCGCCCTTTTCCGCGGCGCCGAGCGCGTTGAGGGTCACGAGGCGAGCGTCGTCCACCCAGCAGTCGGAATATTCGAAGCCGCGGGTGTACTGGTCGAGGATCGGCGTGCCCTCGGGATCGCGCGCAAGGTCCAGCGTGCGCGTGCCGGGCAGTTTCCTGCGGCCGCCGAGGTGGTCGTAGAGGAAGAGGCCGAGCCGGACGAGCCAGGCGGGACGGTCCTGAGGGCTGTGCGGCAGCACGAAGCGCATCGGCCAGATGATGTGCGGGGCGGCGTTGAGCAGCACTTCGCGCTCGATCAGCGCCTCGCGCACCAGGCGGAATTCGTAATATTCGAGATAGCGCAGGCCGCCATGCACCAGCTTGCCGGAACGGGAGGAGGTGCCCTCGGCCAGATCGTCCTTCTCGCAGAGCACGACCTTCAGTCCGCGGCCCGCCGCATCGCGGGCGATGCCGGCGCCGTTGATGCCGCCGCCGATCACGAAGAGGTCAATAAGCTCGGGCTCGTTCATTTGGGTCTCCTTCAGCGCCGGCCGCAGAGGGGGCGCACTCGTCGTTTCGTCAGCGCGCGGCCAGGATGTCCCAGGCTGGCGCGATGCCCCGGCGCACGGTGGAATAGGCGGCAAAGAGGCGGTTCATGCGTTCGGTGTCTTCGGCTTTCGGCTGCTCGGCCGCGCCGAGCTCGGGCGTCACCCAGTCGGCGATGCAATCGTCCATCGTGCGGTAGGCACCGATAGCGACGGCCGCCATCATCGAGGCGCCGGCGGCGCCCGCCTCCTCACGCGTGCTGACGCGCACCGGCGCGCCGAGCGCCGCGCCCAGCGTGCCGCGCAGCGAAGCGGACCGGGCAGCGCCGCCGCTGACGCGCAGCTCCGAGGGCAGGGCCCCCATGGCGGCGTAGCAATCGCGCGTCGCCATGCCGAGGCCTTCCACGACGGCGCGCACGAGATCCGGATAGCGGTGGCGGCTGGCAAGTCCGGTGAAATTGGCGCGGGCGCGGGCGTTCACGAAGGGGCCGCGCTCGCCGGCCTCGGAAATATAGGGGTGGTAGAGGATGTTGCCGGGCTTGCTGGCGGCGATCCACTGGTCGACGCGGCCGATCATGTCGTTGAGGCCGACGGTGACGCCGAATTCGCCGAGAAGGTTAACGCCGAGCTGGAGCAGCCAGTCGAGATTGATCGTCGCGCCCATATTGGTCTGCACCTGGGTGACGATGCCGGGGATGGGGAGCGCGATGACGTAGCCGGTGCGCTCGGCATTGAGGACGACGTCGGAAACGGCCTTCGCCTGGAGATGCACGCCCGTCGAGCCGATAGCGGAACAGGCGGCATTGCGGCCTTCGCTGCGCACGCCGGCACCCAGCGCCGTCATGCACATGTCGACATAGCCGAGGCAGACCGGCGTGCCCGCCCTGAGGCCCGCGGCAGCGGCGGCTTCCGCCGTCAGCGGATGCGTGGTCTCGGTGCCGTCGATCACCTCGGGCAGCAGGTTGCGGCGGTGCGTCAGGCCGAGGGCGGCGAGCACGTCGTCGTCATAGCGGCGCGTGCGGAAATTGCCGAAGGTGAAGCTCACTTCCGACGGATCGGTGGCGCGCACCCCGGTGAGGTTCAGGTAGAGCCAATCCTTGCAGTGCATGGTGACTTGCGCGCCGGAGAGCAGTTCCGGGAAATGGCGGTCCATATGGGCAAGCTGCGTGCCCTGCTGGCAGGTGTTGAGGCCGGTGCCGGTCGCCTCGAAGCGCTGGCGGTCGGCGTCGCTCGCGGCAAGCCGCTCAACGGTGGGAGCCGCGCGCGCGTCGAGCCACAGCCAGGCATCGCCGACGGGACGGTTGCCGGCGCCGACGAGCCAGGTGCCGTCGCCCTGCGCGGTGACGGCGATGGCGGCGGTGCGGGCGGAAAGGTTCTCCACCTCCTCACCGAGCCCGCGCAGGGCGCGCGCGCAGTCGAGCCAGGTCTGGTCGAGGGATTGCGTGACGGAGCCGTCATCGCCGGTGCTGTAGCTGTTGCGCACGGAGGCGCTGGCAATCTGGCGGCCGGCGAGCGTGAAGGCGACGGCCTTCATGACGGAGGTTCCGGCGTCGATGCCGATGATCAGGTCGGCGGCCTCAGCCATGGCGTGCACCTGCCGATGCCGCGACAGCGCGCGCCGTCTCGCCTGACGTGAAACAAAGCATTCGATCCTCCCGATCGTCCTTCGCGAAAGCGCGCGTGGCTGCCCCGCCAGATTGGGTCAAGGGAGCGCCACGGGATAGCCCGGACTTCGCGAAGGAACATATCATAAAGTTACCATATGTCTCGTAAAATTTTTCGCACAACGAATTATTTTTCAGTTATGCTGGAGGGTAACGGAGGGCTTCCTTGGGCTGTGTGCGGAGGGCCGTTCTTGCTGGTCGTCCTCAATCAAGGTCGCTCGATAAAACATGCCGACCCTTGGGCAAAAGACTCAAGAATCATAGATTGTCATTTAATATCAGTGTGTTGATGCTTGAATGTCGTTCGCTCTCCTGTCGGGGAGAGCCTAGCTTCCGCAGGCACCTCTCCGGTATGCTTATGCGCTCAGCGCAACGGATGGCCGGAGAAAACGAGCTGATCAGTTCCGGTATCCTGCAAAAAGGCCGATTGACAGCTCGCGTTAATTTAACATATATACTGCGACATATCACACACATATATCGCAACTGCGAAAAAGTGTGCACTGCAGCGCAAGGCGGAAGAGGAGATCCGGCCGGCGCGTTCATGGGGAGGGCATCATGACATGTTCCGTTTCGAAGGCATCGGCACGCGGCCCTGGCGCCATGGTCGTGTCTTCCGGCCCGTCGATGTCCCCGGCATCGTGCCGGCGTGCCCGCTGACGCTTTCACCGTTCAACCGCAAGGCCATCCGACATGACTGACGCCACGCTCTCGAAATCGCCCCGGCCCGCCCGCAGCTACCGCTGGATCGGCATCGCCGCCGTCGTCGTGCTGTTGGGAGCCATGGCCTTCGACACGAAAATCGTGCAGATCGGCTCCGAGGCCGACGTCCAGGTCCAGAAATTCTCGCCCGTGGCCTTCGGTGCCGAGCAGTTCCCGATCATCAAGCAGAGCGTCGAGACGCGCGCTGTCGACGCGGTCGAGCTGTCGCAGGCCATCGCCGCCGACAAGAAGGCCGCCAGCGAGAAATACGGCGTCAACACTTCCACCGGCCCGGTCTTCCCGGTCAAGTTCACCGGCGTGGTCGGCGAGCGCAAGGCGAACTACAACGTCGTCGCCGTCGAAGGCCTGCCGCCCGAGCTGACGGTGCGGGTCCAGACCGGCCCTGCGCTCAACGGCACGGACCTGCGCGATGCGACCGGGCAGATCGAGTTCGGCCAGTTCAAGAACCAGATCGAATACCAGGATGCCGGTTCCGCCATCAACAACGAGGTCAAGAAGGTCGTTCTCGACGGCCTCGATCCGGCGGCCCTTTCCGGCAAGACCGTTTCCGTCATCGGCGTCTTCAAGCTCGTCAATCCGAAGAGCTGGATCGTCACGCCCGTGAGGTTCGACGTCCAATGAGCGCGATCCCCGAAACCGGACAGAAGGGCGAAGTCGTTCTTGCCGCGCGCAACGTGGCGAAATCCTACGGCAGCGTCCATGCCCTCAAGGGCGTCAATTTCGATATCCATCGCGGGCAGGTGACGACCCTGTTCGGCGAAAACGGCGCCGGCAAGTCGACGCTGATGAAGATCCTCTCCGGTGTGGTCAGGCCGACATCGGGCGAAATCATTCTCGATGGGGAACCGGTCGTCTTCGCGTCATCCTCCCAAGCACGTGACCGCGGCATCTCCATCATCCATCAGGAGCTCAGCCTCGCCCCGAACATGAACGTTCGCGACAACATCTTCATGGGGCGCGAGATCATGACCTCTACGGGCGTGGATTTCGCCGAGGAAGAGCGCCAGACGCGCCTCCTGATGGAAGAACTCGAAGAGGATATCGATCCTCTGACGCTCGTCGAGGACCTGCGGCTCGGCCAGCAGCAGATCGTTGAGATCGCGCGCGCCCTTTCGGTCAACTCGCGCATCCTGATCATGGACGAGCCGACATCGGCCCTGTCGGCCTCGGAGGTCGAGGTGCTGTTCAAGGTCATCCGCGACCTGACCGGCCGCGGCGTCTCCATCGTCTATATCTCGCACCATCTCGAGGAAGCCTTGCAGATCACCCACCATGCGGTGGTGCTGCGCGACGGCACGATGACGGCCTATGCCGAGCGCAAGGACATCGACCTCGAATGGATCGTCCGCCACATGGTGGGCGATAATTTCGACCTCGGCTCGCCGCCGGCCGGCTACCAGATGGGCGATGTCTCGCTCTCCATCGAGGGCCTGACCGTTCCCGATCCGGGCGGCGCCGGCTATTCGGTCGTCGACGGCATGTCGCTGTCGGTGCGCGCGGGCGAGATCGTCTGCATCTACGGCCTGATGGGCGCCGGGCGTACGGAACTTCTCGAAACCGTTGCGGGCCGCCTGAAATCCACCGCCGGCAAGGTCGTGCTGAAGGGCAGGGACGTCACCGGCCAGTCGATCGCCGAATGCATCCGCGACGGCCTCGTGCTGGTGCCGGAAGACCGCCAGCGCGACGGGCTGGTGCAGACCATGAGCGTCGGCCGCAACCTCTCGCTCGCCAGCCTCGGTGCCTTCACGCGCGGCCTCTTCACCTCGACGTCACGCGAAGGTGGGCTCGTCGATAGCGCGATCCGCAAGGTGCATATCAAGACGGACGGTGGCGCGGCCGCCATCGGCTCGCTGTCGGGCGGCAACCAGCAGAAGGTCGTCATCGGCAAGATGCTGGCGACCGATCCCGAGGTCATCCTGCTCGACGAGCCGAGCCGCGGCATCGACATCGGCGCCAAGGCGGAGGTCTTCAAGCTGCTCGCCGAGCGCGCGAGGCAGGGGCTTGCCGTGGTCTACACGACCTCGGAAGTCGGCGAATGCCTGAGCATCGCCCATCGCATCATCGTCATGCGGCGCGGCCGCATCTCCGCCGAATTCGGTCCCGACGCGACCAAAGAACAGATCATGGCCGCCTCCGGCGAAGCCGTGCATGCCCATTAGGAGCGCTGAACCCATGTCAGTCACACCTGCAATCCAGACGAAGGCAGCGGCAAGCGGCGGCAAGCGCAAGAAGAGCCTGATCGAGCTTCTGTTCGAGGGCCGCGCCTTCTTCGCGCTGATCGCCATCGTCGTCGTCTTCTCGCTGATGTCGCCGAACTATTTCACGGTCAGCAACTTCCTGATCATGGCCTCGCATGTCGCCATCTTCGGCCTGCTCGCCATCGGCATGCTGCTGGTCATCCTGAACGGCGGCATCGACCTTTCGGTCGGCTCGACGCTCGGCCTTGCCGGCGTCGTCGCCGGTTTCCTCATGCAGGGCGTGACGCTGCCGCAACTCGGCATCATCCTCTATCCCTCGGTCTGGGTCGTCGTGGTGCTGACCTGCCTGCTTGGCGCGGTCGTCGGCGCGGTGAATGGCGTGCTCATCGCCTATCTCAAGGTGCCGGCCTTCGTCGCGACGCTCGGCGTGCTCTATGTCGCCCGCGGCGTCGCGCTGCTGATGACCAACGGCCTTACCTACAACAATCTCGGCGGCCGTCCCGAACTCGGCAATACCGGTTTCGACTGGCTCGGCTTCAACCGCCTTGCGGGCGTTCCGATCGGCGTCCTCGTGCTCCTCGTCTTCGCCATCGCCTGCCATGTCCTGCTTGCCCGCACGGCCTTCGGCCGCTGGCTCTATTCCTCGGGCGGCAACGAGCGTGCGGCGGAACTGTCGGGCGTGCCGGTCAAGCGCGTGAAGATCACGGTCTATGTGCTCTCGGGCATCTGCGCCGCCGTCGCCGGTCTCGTCCTCTCCTCGCAGCTCACCTCGGCAGGCCCGACGGCCGGCACCACCTACGAACTGACGGCGATCGCCGCCGTCGTCATCGGCGGCGCGGCGCTGACGGGCGGCCGCGGCACGGTCATCGGCACCATGCTCGGCGCCTTCGTGATCGGCTTCCTCTCCGACGGCCTCGTGATCATCGGCGTCTCGGCCTACTGGCAGACGGTCTTCACCGGCGCCGTCATCGTTACCGCTGTTCTCCTGAACAGCGTCAAATACGGCCGCCGCTGACCCCAGCGGCGACCGGCACAGACTGACTGCTGCCGGGAGAGGCGGACCATCGAGTGGCCCGGCAGCGGAAAGTATTGCCGACAATCGGCACAACCGGACTCAACAAAGGGAGTGAGACCATGTTCAAAAAAGGTATGCGTGTACTCTTCGCGGCAACGGCCGTCATGCCGCTGCTGTTCAGCTCTGCCTGGGCGGACGGCCTGATCACCGTCATCGTCAACGATCCGTCGAACCCCTACTGGTTCACGGAAGGCGAAGTCGCCAAGAAGACCGCCGAAGGCCTCGGCTACACGGCCAATGTCGGCGCCCACAAGGGTGACACCAACACCGAGAGCAACCTGATCGACACGGCGATCACCAACAAGTCGGTCGCCATCATCCTCGACCCGGCGAATGCCGACGGTTCCGTGGGCGCGGTCAAGAAGGCCGTCGCCGCCGGCATCCCGGTCATCCTCGTCAATGCCGAGATCAACCAGGAAGGCCTTGCCAAGGCGCAGCTCGTCTCGAACAACGCCCAGGGCGCCGCTCTTGGCGCGCAGCAGTGGGTTGAGGCGGTCGGCGACAAGGGCAAGTATGTCGAACTCTTCGGCGCTCCCTCCGACAACAACGCCGCGACGCGTTCGAACGGTTACGAAACCGTCCTGACGCAGTACCCCGACCTCGAGAAGGTCGCCAAGGAAGTGGCTGACTGGGACCGCACCAAGGGCCATGACAAGATGCAGTCCATGCTCCAGGCGAACCCCGACATCATCGGCGTGATCAGCGGCAACGACGAAATGGCCCTCGGCGCCATCGCCGCGCTCAAGGAAGCCGGCAAGCTTGACCAGGTCAAGGTCGGCGGCTTCGACGGTTCGCCGGATGCGGTTGCCGCCATCAAGGCCGGTGAATTGCAGTACACCGTCCTCCAGCCGGTCGCCGTGTTCTCGGAAGCGGCCGTCAAGCAGGCCGACAACGTGATCAAGAACGGCTCGACCGGTGTCGACACCGAAAAGCAGCTCTTCGATTGCCTCCTGATCACCAAGGACAATGTCGACAAGTACACCGCTCCCTTCGTCCTGAGCGAGTAATTCATCCCGGGAGCGCCCGTCCGCGGGCGCTCTCATTTCGCATTCCCGGGCTTTTCCGGGCCAGCTTGGCATTTTCCTTGCCGCCCGATACGAGATACGAAACCTCTATCCTCGAAGCATGGCAGGGCCTCCGGTGAACAAGAAAGTCGACGTCAAGGATTTGCTTTCGGAAGAATTGCCGAGCGACAGCCGTCATGCGCGCCAGCTCGTGCGGCGCCAGATGATCGCCGAGACGGTGATCGCCGAAGGCTCGATCCGCATCGAGGACCTGACCGAGCGCTTCGGCATCAGCCTCATGACGGCGCACCGCGACGTCGACGATCTCGTCAGCCGCGGCCTCTTCCGCAAGACGCGCGGCATCGTCTCCGCCGCGCCGACCAGCCTCATAGAATCCTCCGACGCCTACCGTGCCACCCGGCAGGCGAAGGAGAAGAAGGCGGTCGCGAAGGCCGCCATGCAGTTCGTCGAGCCGGGGCAGGCGATCTTCATGGACGACGCCACGACCGTGCACGAGATGACGCGGTTCCTGCCGGCCAAGGTGCCGCTGACGGTCATCACCAATTCGCTCGTCCTCATCAACGAGCTGAAGGAGGTGAGCGATCTCAACCTCGTCTGTCTCGGGGGGCAGTTCTACAATTGGTGCAATGCCTTCATGGGGCACATCACCACCAACGAGATTCGCCGGCTGCGCGCCGACACCGTGTTCATGTCGCTGTCGGCCATCGTCGACGACGTGGTCTATCACCAGTCGCCCGAGACGGTGGAGACCAAGCGGGCGATGTTCGAAAGCGCGGCAAGGCGCGTGCTTCTGGCGGACCACACCAAATTCGAGCGGCGCGCGCTGCATCACTTCGCGACGCTCAAGGAATTCGACGCCGTGATCGTCGACGAGGATATTCCGATCTCCCACCTGTCGCGCATGCGCTCGAAGGGGATCAACGTGATTGTGGCGGACGGGGAACGGTCCGGCTGAGGGGACCGCTGCCGCGGCTGCCCCGATACCCGGTTCCGTTCCGCCGTTCGCCTGAGAATGGAGGCATGGATGCCCTGCATCATGGGTATAGACAGCGGCCTGACGGTGACCAAGGCCGTCATTTTCGACGCGGACGGCACGGTGCTCGCCATCGCCCGCCGGCGCGTTCCCCAGCTCATCCCCGCGCCGCAGCATGTCGAGCGCGACATGGACGGCCTGTGGACCGCGACGGCCGACGCCATCCGCGAGGCTATCTCCGCATCAGGCCGCCCGGCCTCCGATATCGTGGCGATCGCCGCGACCGCTCACGGCGACGGCATCTACCTCCTCGATGAAGACAAAAGGCCGCTCGGCCCCGCCATCGTCTCGCTCGATACGCGCGCCGGGGCGATCGCCGACGCCTGGAACGAGGGCGAGGTGGGCGCCCGCGCGCTGGAGCTGACCGGCCAGCACCCGCATGCATCGGCGCCCTCCGCCATCCTGCGCTGGATCCTCGATCACCAGCCGGAGCGCTATACCCGCATCGCCCATTTCATCGCCGCCAAGGACTGGCTGCGCTTCTGCCTCTGCGGCACCATCGGTACGGATCGCACGGAGGCGAGCACTTCCTTCACGGATGTGACGACGCAGGACTATGCCGAGGACGCCTTCCGCCTCTTCGGGCTGGACCGCCTCGCCGGACGGCAGCCGACGATGGCGGCTTCCACCGAGGTCGTCGGCGGCGTGACGGCGGAGACCGCGCGACTGACCGGGCTGGTGGAGGGCACGCCCGTCATGGCGGGCCTGCACGACGTCACCGCCTCCGCGCTCGGCATGGGCGGCTATGGCGAAGGCGTGGTGGCCGTCATCGCCGGCACCTATTCGATCAACGAGACCGTCTCGCCCGCACCGAAGGTCGATGGCCGCTGGTTCTGCCGCAACGGCATCCTGCCCGGCGAATGGAACAACATGTCCATCTCGCCCGCCTCGACCGCCAATTACGACTGGTTCATCGAGCAGTTCTGCGCCGCCGATGCCCGGCAGGCGGAGGCGACCGGCGAGAGCATCCACGCGATCCTCGGCAGGGAATTCGAGGCGGCGCGCGAGCGGCCTTCGAGCACCTTCTTCCATCCCTACCTCTTCGGCTCGCCCTTCGGCGGTGCGTCGAGCGCCGGTTTCTACGGCCTCAATGCCTGGCACGACCGTGGCGACCTCGTCCGCGCGGTTCTGGAAGGCATCGCCTTCAATCACCGCGTCCATGTCGATGCGCTGCGCGACGGCTTTGCCCCCACCGCCGCGCGCCTGACGGGCGGCGTCTCGCGCAATCCCGCCATGGCCGGCCTCTTCGCCGATATCCTCGGCATGCCCGTCACCGCGACGCGCACCGAGGAGGCGGCGGCCTGGGGCGCGGCGCTCTGCGCGGGTGCCGGCGCCGGCCTCTACGCCTCGCCCACCGACGATCCGCGCGACCCCGCGTCGATCGAGACGACCTATCAGCCGGACCCCGACCGGCAGCGTGCCTATGACGAGAAATACCGGGTCTTCCTCGATCTCGCCGAGGCGATGAAACCGCTCTGGCCGACGCTGCGGCGTCTCGGCGGGGCGGCGCAAGTTTAGGAATGCCGATCATGACAGAAACGACAGCCGGAACCGTCGAGGCCTTCGACGTCATCGTCCTTGGCGCGGGCATCAACGGGGCAGGGCTCTTCCGCGATCTCTGCCTGCAGGGGCTGAAATGCCTGATCGTCGACAAGGCTGACTTCGGCTCCGGCACCAGCGCTGCGCCTTCGCGCCTCATCCATGGCGGCATCAAGTATCTGGAGACCGGCGAGCTCGGCCTCGTCGCGCAGTCGACGCTGGAGCGCAATCTCCTCCTGCGCAACGCGCCGCATTGCGTGGAGGCGCTGCCGACCTTCATTCCCTCCTTCTCGCTGACGAAGGGCGCCTTTGCGGCGCTGCGCACGCTGCTCGGCTCCACCACCGCCCCGCGCAGCCGCGGCGCGCTCCTCATCAAGATCGGCCTTGCGCTCTACGATCTCTATGGCGCGCGCCACCGCGTCATGCCGAAGCACCAGTTCTTCTTCCGCCGCAAGGCGCTTCAGGAGATGCCGGCGATCACGCCGCGCATCGTCGCGGGCGGCATCTATTACGACGCCAAGATCAGCCGGCCCGAACGGCTCGTCTGGGAACTGGTGCGCGACGGCCTCGACGCCAGCCCGGCCTCCCGCGCCATGAACGACACGACGCTGCTCGGGCAAGAAGCCGGCGTGCTGCGGCTGCGGGATCCGCGCGGTGGCGAACGGTTTGCCCGCGCTGGCATCGTCGTCAACGGGGCGGGGCCGTGGATCGATCATGTCAACGACACGCTCGGCGTTCCCGGCAGGCTGATCGGCGGCACCAAGGGTTCGCATATCCTCCTGAGGCACCCGGAACTGGTGGAAAGCCTCAAGGGCCGCATGATCTATTTCGAGGCGGACGACGGCCGCATCTGCCTCGTCTACGATTTCCTCGGCCTCGCGCTCGTCGGCTCGACGGATATCAAGGCGGACAATCCCGATACGGTGCGCTGCGAGGAGGACGAGATCGATTATTTCCTCGCCAGCCTCCGCTCGCTCCTGCCGGCCCTGCATTTCGGCCGCGAGCAGATCGTCTACACCTATAGCGGCATCCGTCCGCTGCCGGCCTCCGATGCCAGCCAGCCGGGCCTGATCAGCCGCGACCATTCGGCGCCCGTGGCGGAGCCGGCGGAAGGCCGGCCGTTCTCGGTCATCTCCCTCGTAGGTGGCAAGTGGACGACGTTCCGCGGCTTTGCCGAGGAGGTGGCCGACACGATCCTCTCCCGCCTCGACCGGAACCGGGCGGTGAGCACGCAGATGCTGCCGATCGGCGGCGGGCGCGGCTTTCCGATGGAGGCGGCCGAGCGGCGCGCGTGGATTTCCGGGCGTGCCGCGAAGAGCGGCCTGCCCGAAGCGCGCGTCGAGGCGCTTCTTGCCCGCTACGGAACGACCGCCGATGCCGTCTTGGCCCACATCAAGGAGACGGGAGACGTACCGCTCGCCCATGTCGAAGGCTACGGCCGCGGCGAGATCGACTGGATCGCCCGCAACGAAATGGTCGAACATCTCGCCGACATCGTCATGCGCCGGACGACGCTCGCCATCGAAGGCAGGCTGACGGCCGAAGGGCTCGACGAGATCGCGGCGATCGCGGCCGCCACACTGGGCTGGGACGAAGGCCGGCGGGAGGACGAGCTTGCGCAGGTCACACGACACCTGACGGCATTCAACCGCGTAAACCTTTGAGCGCATTCAGCCGAAGGCATCTTTGCTCTTTTCCCGGTCTGGATCCTGTTGCATCTTCGCGGCTTGATTGCTTGCAGGAGGCCCCCCATGACGAAGATCGTCGATGATCCGGAAACCTTTGCCGCCTCGGCGCTGGCGGGGTTTTCCCGCGTCTATGGGCGCTACGTCCGGCTGGTGAAGGGGGGCGTTGTTCGCTCGACGGCGGTGCCTCCGGGCAAGGTTTCGGTGATCGTCGGCGGCGGGTCGGGGCATTATCCGGCCTTTGCCGGCTATGTCGGGCCGGGCATGGCGGACGCGGCGGTCGCCGGTGAGATCTTCGCCTCGCCCTCGACGGCGGCGGTCGCCCGTGTCTGCCGCAATGCGGACCATGGCGGGGGCATCATTCTCGGCTTCGGCAATTATGCCGGCGACGTACTCAATTTCGGCGTGGCGGCGGAGCGGCTGCGGGCGGAAGGCATCGATGTGCGCATCGTCACGGTGACGGACGATGTCGCGAGCGCGCCCGCCGACCGGCACCTGCAGCGCCGCGGCATCGCCGGCGATTTCGTGGTCTTCAAGGTGGCGGGCGCGGCCGCAGAGGCGGGGCTTGCGATCGACGAGGTCGAGCGCGTGACACGACTTGCCAACAGCCGCACCTTTTCGTTCGGCGTCGCTTTCGGCGGCTGCACGCTGCCGGGCGCGAAGGAGCCGCTCTTCACCGTACCGAAGGGCATGATGGCGCTCGGCCTCGGCATCCACGGCGAGCCCGGCATCCGCGACACGGACATCGTTCCGGCACGCGATCTGGCAAAGCTCCTGGTCGAGACCGTCCTGGCGGAGCGCCCGGCCGGCGCGCGCCGCGCCGCCGTGCTGCTGAACGGCCTCGGCGCGACCAAATACGAGGAGCTCTTCGTGCTCTGGGGCGCGGTCGAAGGCTACCTGCAGGCGGCGGGTGTCGATCCGGTCGCGCCCGAGGTCGGCGAATATGTCACCAGCCTCGACATGCAGGGCTGCTCCCTGACGGTCATGTGGCTCGACGAGGAACTGGAACGCTACTGGCTGGCGCCTTGCGACACGCCCGTCTTCCGTCGCGGCGAAACCTTCCGCACACAACCCGCGGCCGTGCGGGATCGCGCGGAGGACGAAGCGCCGACCTTCGGCCCCGCGACGCCCGCCTCGCAGGAAGGTGCCCGGTGCCTTGCGGGTATCCTCGACGCCATGGTGTCGGCCCTCGGCGAGGCGGAAGCCGAACTCGGCCGGATCGATGCCTTTGCCGGCGACGGCGACCACGGCCAGGGCATGCGGCGCGGCGCGACGGCGGCGCGTGAAGCGACCCAGCAGGCCGTTGCCGGCGGCGCGGGTGCGAGGAGCGCGCTGGCGGTGGCAGGCGATGCCTGGGCGGATCGCGCGGGCGGTACGTCGGGCGCGATCTGGGGTCTATTGCTCCGCTCCTGGAGCGGGGCATTCACCGACGACGCGGCCCCGACAGGGGCGGATGTGGTCCGCGGCGCGCGTCTTGCCCTCGACGATGTGATGCGCCTCGGCGGGGCGAAGCCGGGCGACAAGACGCTCGTCGATGCGTTCGTGCCTTTCGTCGCCGCGCTGGAGGCGGCGAGTGCGGAGGGCGCACCGCTGAAAGAGGCCTGGGCCAAGGCAAGCGCTACCTGCGAAGAGGCGGCGCAGGCGACGGCGCCGCTTTCCCCACGGCTTGGCCGCGCCCGCCCGCTCGCCGAGCGCAGTATCGGCCATCCCGATGCCGGTGCGGTCTCGCTGGCGCTGATCGCAAGGACGATTTCGGCCCGATTGTGAGCGGCTGCCCTTGCCTGAACGCAACATGTTCAGTGTGACATTGAGCCGGGCGTTGCGTGACGTCCGGCTCTTTTTCTTTGTGCTGTATGAGGCATTATACGCGCTGTTTCAATCGCTTGAGTGCCTTCAGCGAAACTGAATTATCAAATAGTGGAAATGAGTATCACCACGCGATATCACATATTCAGAGAGATAGTTATTGACATGTTATACCAGTTGAGAAATATAGCCTCACGCCGGGTGCCCGGTGGAGGAAATTCCGGCTGACCATCACCGTCCGGCCGCATGCATTCAGGGAGGTCTTCGATGACATCGATCGCGCTATTCGGTGCCGGTGGCAAAATGGGGTATCGGCTCGCCAAGAACCTCAAGGGTTCGCGCTTCGACGTCCGCCATATCGAGGTGAGCGATGCCGGCAAGGCGCGCCTTGCCGACGATCTCGGCCTATCCTGCGTTTCCGCCGATGAAGGTCTCGCCGGCGCCGATGTCGTCATCCTCGCGGTTCCCGACACGGCGATCGGCAAGGTTGCCACCGGCATCGTCGACAAGCTGGCGCCCGGCACCATGATCGTCGTGCTCGATGCGGCTGCGCCCTTCGCCGGCCATCTGCCGGAGCGGGCGGATATCACCTATTTCGTCACGCATCCCTGCCATCCGCCGATCTTCAACGACGAGACGGATCCGGCCGCCAAGCGCGACTTCTTCGGCGGCATCGCCGCCAAGCAGCATATCGTTTCCGCCCTGATGCAGGGCCCGGAAGAGGCCTATGCGCTGGGCGAGGAAGTCGCGAAGGTCATCTGGGCGCCGGTCATGCGCTCGCACCGCGTGACGGTCGAGCAGATGGCGCTGCTGGAGCCGGGCCTGTCCGAAACCGTCTGCGCCTCGCTCCTCGTCGTCATGCGCGAAGCCATGGACGAATGCGTGCGCCGCGGCGTCGCAAAGGAAGCCGCCCGCGACTTCCTGCTCGGCCACATGAACGTCCTCGGCGCCGTGATTTTCGAGGAGACGCCCGGCGTCTTCTCCGATGCCTGCAACAAGGCGATCGAGTTCGGCAAGCCGGTCCTGATGAAGGATGACTGGAAGCGCGTCTTCGAACCTGAAGAAATCGCCGCAAGTATCCAGCGCATCACATGAATACCGGCGGGCTTCGGCCCGCCGCGGGGCGCAATGCCCCATGAAAGATCGCACCGGATCGGCCGATTTCAATGGAGGGATGGCCGTGGAGGCCGGTGCTTAACCGGGAGGAAAACATGAAGGTTACCCGTAGACTGATCACCGTCGGCTTTGCTGCCGTCATGGCTGCAAGCGTTGCCGTGCCGGCCTTCGCCGCCGACCTCATCGCCATCATCACGCCGAGCCACGACAATCCCTTCTTCAAGGCCGAGGCCGTCGGCGCGGAAGCCAAGGCCAAGGAACTCGGCTACGAGGCGCTGGTGCTGGTGCATGACGACGACGCCAACAAGCAGTCGCAGCTCATCGACACGGCCATCGGCCGCGGCGCGAAGGCGATCATCCTCGACAATGCCGGCGCCGACGCCACGGTCGCCGCCGTTCAGAAGGCCAAGGATGCCGGCATCCCGTCGTTCCTGATCGACCGTGAGATCAACGCCGCCGGCGTCGCCGTCTCGCAGATCGTCTCGAACAACTATCAGGGCGCGCAGCTCGGCGCCGAGGAATTCGTCCGGCTGATGGGCGAGAAGGGCAACTATGTCGAGTTCGTCGGCAAGGAATCCGACACCAATGCCGGCATCCGCTCCAAGGGCTATCATGACGTCATCGATGAATATCCGGACATGAAGATGGTCGCGCAGCAGTCGGCCAACTGGAGCCAGACGGAAGCCTATTCGAAGATGGAGACCATCCTCCAGGCCAACCCGGACATCCAGGGCGTCATCGCCGGCAACGACACGATGGCCATGGGTGCCATCGCCGCCCTGCAGGCGGCCGGCAAGAAGGACGTCATCGTCACCGGCTTCGACGGCTCGAACGACGTTCGCGACTCCATCAAGGCGGGCGGCATCAAGGCCACCGTGCTGCAGCCGGCCTATGCCCAGGCACAGCTCGCCGTCCAGCAGGCGCATGACCTCATCACCGGCGGCAAGAAGCCGGCCGAGGAAAAGCAGCTCATGGACTGCGTGCTGATCAACGCCGACAATGCCGACAAGCTCGAGACCTTCGCACTGAAGGACTGATCTTCGAGGGAGCGGGCGCGGGATGATCGTCATCCCGCGCCTCGCCATATGCCGGAGTACCCATCCATGCGCTTCAAGGCCGCCGCCGTCATCGTGTTCGCATCAGCCCTCGGGCTCGCGGGCTGCAAGTTCGTCAAGACCGCCGACAAGGACAAGGAGGATCAGGCCGGCGCCTTCGATCCCGACAAGCTTGTCGCCGAGATATGGGATGGCAAGGTCGTGCCCTATCTCGAAAAGCGTGCCGCGCCACTGCCGGAGGTCCTTTCGGCGACGGCGGCCAATGCCGACGAGGCGGGGCAGAAATACGGTTACAAGGCCAAGCAGGGCAACGCGCCCTGGACCTTCATCGCCAGAGTCGATGGGACGATCGTCGCGGAAGAGACGAAATCGCGCGCCGGCTATGTCGACGTGGACGTCGACGGCGACGCCAAGGCGGATGTGCGCGTTTCGATCGGCCCGGCCATTCGCGGCACGGCGCTGCGCGACAGCCTGGATTTCGTGGACTTCAATTCCTTCAAGAACCAGATCGAATGGGCGCAGTTCGGCAAGTCGTTCAACACTTATGTGAACCGCACGCTTCTCGAAAAGCTGCCGCGCGAGGGACTGACGGGCAAGACGATCAAGGCGACGGGCGCCTATCCGCTGCCGGCCGCCGGCCAGTTGCCGCAGCTCGTTCCCGCCACCATCACCATCGGAGGCTGACATGAGCGGCATCGACGATGGCGACGTCATTCTCGAACTGAAGGACATCACGAAGGCCTATTCCGGCATCGTGGCGCTGAAGAAGGCGAACCTGAAGCTGCGGCGCGGCGCGGTGAATGTGCTGGTGGGCGAGAACGGCGCGGGCAAATCCACCATGATGCGCATCATTGCAGGCGTCGAGCGGCCAACGCTCGGCGAGATATGGATGGAGGGCGAGCGCATCACCCTCGACAGTCCTGCCGATGCGGTGCGCCACGGCATCGGCATCGTCTTCCAGGAGTTGAACCTCTTCGGCAATCTTTCGGTCGCGGAGAACATCTTCGCCACCCGCGAGATCACCCGCGGCATCCGGGGCATCGATCACAAGGCGCAGGTCGAGAAGGCGAACGAATTCCTGAACCGCCTCGAAGCCGGCATCTCGGCCGATACGCTGGCCGAGGACCTGCCGATCGGCCAGCAGCAGCTCGTCGAGATCGCTCGGGCGGTATCGCTCGATACCCGCATCCTCATCATGGACGAGCCGACCTCCGCGCTCAGCGCGGCGGAAGTCGATGTGCTCTTCCGGGTCATCGCCGACCTCAAGGCGCGGGGCGTCGCCATCGTCTATATCTCGCACCGGCTGGAAGAGCTGATGCGCATCGGCGACTACATCACGGTGCTGAAGGACGGCCAGATCACCGGCCATGCCATGGTCAAGGATATCGACACGCGCTGGATCGTGCGCTCGATGATCGGTTCCGACGCCAAGGATTTCGCCAAGCAGGTCGACCATGCGCCGGGCGCGGACGTCTTCCGCACGCAGGATATCTGCCTGCCACGCGCACAGGGCGGCTATGCGGTCGATCACGTTTCCATCGGCGTCCGCGCGGGTGAGATTCTCGGCATCTACGGCTTGATGGGCGCGGGGCGCTCCGAGCTTTTCGAATGCATCATGGGCCGGCACGAGCATGCGACCGGCAAGGTCTTCGTCGATGGCAAGGAGTTGAAGGGCCGCGACACGACCCGGCGCATCCGCGAGGGTCTGGCGCTGATCCCGGAGGACCGGCAGCGCGAAGGCCTCGTCCAGTCCATGTCGATTGCCGACAACCTGTCGATGGCAAGCCTCGGCCAGTTCGTGAGAGGCGGCTTCCATATCGATCTCAAGCTGGAGAAGAAGGCCATCCTCGATGCGATCCGCAATCTCTCCATCAAGGCGAAGAACCCGGAACTGGACGTCACCTCCATGTCGGGCGGCAACCAGCAGAAGGTGGTGATCGGCAAGGCGCTGATGACCGGGCCGAAGGTGCTGCTGATGGACGAGCCGAGCCGCGGCATCGATGTCGGCGCCAAGGCGGATGTCTTCCGCACCATGCGCCGGCTGGCGGGCGAGGGGCTCGCCATCCTCTTCTCCACCTCCGACCTCGAGGAGGTCATGGCGCTCTCCGACCGCATCGCCGTCATGAGCAACGGCCGCCTGGTGACGGTGGTGGATCGCAAGGATGCCACCGAGGAGATGATCGTCTCGGCCTCCGCGGAGGGACATAAAACCAAAAGGATGCATGCGTGATGACGACAGGAACGCAAACGGCCGCCGAAAACGGCCTCTCCACCGGATCGGCCCTGCTCACGCTGATGAAGCTGAGGACATTCATCGCGCTCTTTGCGGTGATCATCTTCTTCTCGATCTTCGCGCCGAACTTCCTGTCGACCGCGAACATGATCCTGATGTCGAAGCACGCGACGCAGAACGCCTTCCTCGCCATCGGCATGACCTTCGTCATCATCACCGGCGGCATCGACCTTTCGGTCGGCTCCATCGTCGGCCTCTGCGGCATGATCGCCGGCGGGCTCATCATGTACGGCGTCGCCGTGCCCTTCGGCTACACGGTCTATTTCAACATCGTCGAGGTGGCGGTCATCGTCATGGCGGTCGGCGTCCTGATCGGCGCGGTCAACGGCCTGCTGATCACCCGCCTCAATGTCGCGCCCTTCATCGCCACGCTCGGCACGCTCTATGTAGCGCGCGGCATGGCGCTGCTCTATTCCGACGGCCAGACGCTTCCCAATCTCACGGGCCGGGAAGACCTCGGCAACCAGGGCTTTTCCTATCTCGGCTCGGGCACCATCCTCGGCCTGCCGGTCTCCGTCTGGATCCTCATCGTCGTCGCGCTGGGCGCGGCCTATTTCGCCCGCTTCGTGCCGCTCGGCCGGCACATCTTCGCCGTCGGCGGCAATGAGCGTGCCTCGCGCATGTCCGGCATCCGCGTCAACCGCGTGAAGATGTTCGTCTACATGTTCTCCGGCTTCTGCGCGGCCATCGTCGGCCTCGTCATCTCCTCGGAGCTGATGGCCTCGCATCCGGCGACCGGCACGAACCTCGAACTGAACGCCATTGCGGCGGCCGTTCTTGGTGGTACATCCATGTCGGGCGGGCGCGGCACCATCGGCGGCACGATCATCGGCGCCTTCGTGATCGGCATCCTCTCCGACGGGCTGGTGATGATGGGCGTCAGCTCGTTCTGGCAGATGGTGATCAAGGGCCTCGTGATCATCGTGGCCGTGGTGGTCGACCAGGCGCAGCGCCGCCTCCAGCAGCGCGTGACCCTGATGCAGATGGCAAAGGCAGGCTGAGCATGGCGAAATTCAAGGGTGCGCTGATCGGCTGCGGCTTCTTCGC
Organism: Shinella sp. 1A1; assembly: GCF_055379515.1. Lineage (NCBI taxonomy): Bacteria > Pseudomonadati > Pseudomonadota > Alphaproteobacteria > Hyphomicrobiales > Rhizobiaceae > Shinella > Shinella sp. 1A1. The sequence continues at coordinate 642,260 of NZ_AP039672.1, read as the reverse complement.
CGTCAACCAGATGCATGGCTGGCAGGACCTGCCGGACGTGGAGATCGTGGCGATCTGCGACCGCGATCCCGATCGGCTCAACATCGTCGGAGACCAGTTCGGCGTGGCGAGGCGCTATCGGTCAGCAGAGGAGATGTTCGCCGATGGCGGCTTCGATTTCGTCGATGTCGCGACGACGGTGGGCAGCCACCGCGCGCTGGTCGAGCTTGCCGCGCGACACAAGGTGCCGGTGATCTGCCAGAAGCCCTTCGCGCCGACGCTGGCGGATGCGAAGGCCATGGTCGCCGCTGCCGAGGCGGCCGGCATTCCGCTGATGATCCACGAGAACTTCCGCTGGCAGACGCCGATCCTCGCGGTCAAGGCGGTGCTGGAGAGCGGCGCGATCGGCACGCCCTTCTGGGGCCGCGTCTCGTTCCGTTCGGGCTTCGACGTCTTCTCCGGCCAGCCCTATCTCGCCAAGGGCAAGCGCTTCATCATCGAGGATCTCGGCATCCACTCGCTCGATATCGCCCGCTTCCTGTTCGGCGATGCCGGCCGCATGACGGCCCGTACCAAGCGCATCAACCCGGGGATCGCCGGCGAGGACGTGGCGACCATGCTGCTCGACCACGACAACGGCATCACCTCCGTCGTCGATGTCAGCTATGCCACGAAGCTGCCGGAGGAGCCCTTCCCGGAAACCTTCGTCGAGATTGATGCAAGCGAGGGCACGCTCCGCCTCGGCAAGGACTACACGCTCACCGTCCATGGCCAGAACGGCACGACACGAAGCGTCGTTGCGCCGAACCTGCTGCCCTGGGCCTCGCGCCCCTGGCACAATATCCAGGAAAGCGTCGCGCTCATCCAGAAGCACTGGATCGAGCGGCTTGCGGCGGGCGCGGAACCGGACACGTCCGGCCGCGACAACCTGAAGACCTTCGCCCTCGTCGAGGCCGCCTATCTCAGCGCCGAGCGCGGCGAGACCATCGCGCTGGAGGAGCTTCTCGGATGAGCGAGGACCTGCTCCGGCTCTATGGAACGCGTGAGCGGGAACCCGAAAGCCGTACGCTGATCGTTGGTGACCTCAGCGTCGCGCTGCAGGATGGCAATCTGCGCACGCTTCGCTATCGCGGCCACGAGGTGCTGCGCGCCGTCTCCTTCCTCGTCCGGGACAAGGACTGGGGGACCTGCAATGCAGCCATCACCGATCTTTTTGCCGAAGAGACCGGGCAGGGCTTCTCCGTCACCTACAAGGCGCGCTTCACAGCCCCGTCGGGTGCCCATCTCGACTGCGCGATTGCGATCTCCGGTACGCCGGAAAGGGTGGCCTTTTCCGCCGATTGCGTCAGCGACGGAGATTTCGAGACCGCCCGCGCCGGCTTCGTCGTGCTGCATCCGGTGGTCGGCGTCGCCGGTGAGCCGGTCGAGGTACGCCATGGCGACGGAAGCGTCGAACATGCGCACTGGCCGGACCGGATCGAGCCATGGCAGCCGTTCAAGGATATCGCCGCTATCACCCACCGGGTCGTGCCGGGTATCTCGGCGACGACGGAGTTCCATGGCGACGTCTTCGAGATGGAAGACCAGCGCAACTGGACCGATGGCTCCTACAAGACCTATGTGCGCCCGCTGGCGCTGCCCTGGCCCTATCTGGTGCCGAAGGACGAGCCGTTCAGCCAGCACGTGATCGTGGCAATCCAAGCACAGGCGGATGCGCCCGCCGTCGATGCGTCCGCGGCCGTTTCGCTGAAGCTTTCACCGACCGGTCTTCCCTTTCCCGAAATCGGCGTCGGGCTCCGGCCGGAGTGCCTTGCCGACGAGCGGACCGCCCTCGGCCTGCTACGGATGGTCGGCGCGCGCCACCTGATCGCGCATTTCGATCCCGTCGCGGGCCATGGTCTTTCGGCGCTGAAAGGCTATGCGGAGATCGCCGCCCGGTCCGGCCTCAAGGTGACGCTCGAACTGGCCGTGCCGTGCCGGCGTCCGCTGGACGTGGAGATGAGCGAATTCGCCGCGCTGGTGCGGGAGGCGGGATTGCCGCTCGACACGCTCTTCGTCTGCCCCTCGGTGGATCGGCAGTCGACCCCGCCCGGCAGCGAGTGGCCGGAATGCCCGCCGCTGGAAGATGTCTATGCGGCCGCCCGAGCTGCCTTCCCCGGCACGCGGCTCGGCGGGGGTATGATGAGCTACTTCACCGAGCTCAACCGCAAGCGGGTGCCCGGCGCGCTCGTGGACTATGTCAGCCATTGCACCAACCCGATCGTGCACGCGGCCGATGACCTTTCCGTCATGCAGACTTTCGAGGCACTGCATCACGTCGTGCGTTCGGCGCGCGCCATCCATGGCGACAAGCCCTACCGCATCGGCCCCTCGACCATCGCCATGCGCCAGAACCCCTATGGCAGCGCAACGAAGGACAACCCGTCCGGATCGCGCATCCCCATGGCCAATGTCGATCCCCGGCACAATGGCGCCTTTGGCGCCGCCTGGACGCTGGCCTATGCCGCGACCGTGGCGTCCGCCGGCCTCGAAATGCTGACGCTCTCCACGCTGGCCGGGCCGTTCGGGCTTGTCGCGGGCGAGAGGGAGGCGACCGCGAAAGGCGAAATGCGGCCGCTTGCGCATGTCCTGTCGCGGCTCGGCGCCCTTGCCGGGCAGGCGGTCGTTGCCGTGGAGACGTCGCGGCCCGATGCGGTGCTGGGGCTCGCTACGAAGGAGCGCATCCTCCTCGCCAACATCACGCCCGAGACGCAGGCCGTCACCCTTGGCGCAACGCCGCGCCGGGTTGCGCTGATTGCGGCCAACGGAGCGGAATTGCCGGCGGGCGGACAGATCACGCTGCCGCCCTATGCCTGTATCGAGGTGCTGCTCTAGTTCGGGGCTCTAAGGGCATAGAGGGCGCGGGAGCGTTCGAGGTGCTTGATCATCGCCTTTTCGGCAAGGTCCGCATTGCCGTTCTCGATGGCGCGGATGATTTCCTCGTGCTCGGCGAGCGTGAAATTCTCTCGGCCCGTCCAGATGAGCATTTCCGTATGGTAGGATTTCAGCCACCCGAGCATCGCGCCGCTGACGGCCACGAAGATCGGATTGCCGGAAATCCGGGCGATGCACTGGTGGAACTCCATGTCCGCGTCGATGAAGGCATCCGCGTCGCCGAGGCTCTGTTTCTGTTTTTCGAGAAGGGCGCGAAGCTCGGCGATCTGTTCCGCCGTCGCCCGGGTCGCCGCCTCGCGGATCATGCCGCGCTCAAAGAAGATACGGGCGCTTTTCAGGTGCTCCAGCGTGTCGGAGGAGCCGGAGAGCATCATCTTCGCCGGCAGGTCCACCTGGCGGATGATCGTCTCGGCGGTGATGCGCAGCACCTTGGCGCGCTCGCCCTGCGAGATCTCGACAAGGCCCTTGCCGGCGAGCGCCTGCATGGCTTCGCGGATGGCGGGACGACCGACGCCGTAGCGCTCCATGAGCTCCCGCTCGGAGGGCATCTCGTCACCGGCCTTGAGTTCGCCGGTCTCGATCATGTGCTTGAGCCGCGCGAAGACTTCGTCGGAGAGTTTCTTGCGGACGATCGGTTCGGAAACGACGTTCATGAGTCACCTGGTTTCGACAGGTTGGAATATGCACCAAGTCCCGCTGCTGCAACAGCCTTCGCAATGTCGACTTGCAATAACATAAATACTCATTATACCAGCTGAAGAGGTTTCACAAGCGGCCCGCCGTGCGCCGCGGAGGAGAAGACGTGATCCGCCTGACCTATCGGATAGAGACGCCCGGCTCGGTGGAGGCCATGGCGACGAAAATCGCCAGCGACCAGTCGACCGGCACCTTCGTGGCCCTGCCGGGCGAGACGGAGGAGTTGAAGGCACGGGTGGCGGCCCGTGTCGTCGCCATCCGCCTTTTGCCGCCGGCCGACCGTGCGTCCTTCCCCGACGAGGGCGGCGGCGCCGGGCCTTTCAACCGCGCCGATGTCGATGTCGATTTCCCGATGGATGCCGTCGGGACCGACCTTGCCGCCCTGATGACCATCGCGATCGGCGGCGTCTTCTCGATCAAGGGCATGACGGGCATCCGCATCGTCGACATGAAGCTGCCGCGGGAATTCGCCGCCGCCCATCCCGGCCCGCAATTCGGCATTCCGGGCAGCTTCGCACTGACGGGCGTGAAGGACCGGCCGATCATCGGCTCCATCGTCAAGCCGGCGCTGGGCCTTCGCCCGCACGAGACGGCGGAGATGGTGGGCGAGCTCATCGAGGCAGGCGTCGACTTCATCAAGGACGACGAGAAGCTGATGAGCCCGGCCTATTCGCCGCTTGAGGAACGCGTCGCCGCGATCATGCCGAAGATCCTCGATCACGAACAGAAGACCGGTAAGAAGGTCATGTATGCTTTCGGCATCAGCCATGCCGACCCGGACGAGATGATGCGCAACCACGACATGGTGCTGCAGGCCGGCGGCAATTGCGCGGTGGTCAACATCAACTCCGTCGGCTTCGGCGGCCTTGCCTTCCTGCGCAAGCGTTCGGGGCTGGTGCTGCACGCGCACCGCAACGGCTGGGACATTCTCACGCGTCATGCCGGGCTCGGCTTCGAGTTCTCCGTCTGGCAGCAGTTCTGGCGCCTGCTCGGCGTCGACCAGTTCCAGATCAATGGCATCCGCGTGAAATATTGGGAGCCGGACGAGAGCTTCGTGCGCTCCTACAAGGCGGTGACGGCCCCGCTGTTTTCCGAGAAGGACGTCGCCCTGCCGGTCATCGGCTCCGGCCAGTGGGGCGGGCAGGCGCCGGATACGATTGCCGCGACGGGCGGCTCGACGGACCTGCTCTATCTGTGCGGCGGTGGCATCGTCAGCCATCCGGGCGGGCCGGGCGCCGGGGTGAAGGCGGTGAGGCAGGCGTGGGAGGCCGCGGTCGCCGGCATCCCGCTGGAGGCCTATGCCCGCGAGCATCCAGAGCTTGCCCGATCCATCGAGAAATTTTCCGGCGGCAAGGGGGCCTGAACCATGGCGCGGCCATTGATCAGCTATTACGGCGACGATTTTACCGGCTCGACCGACGTCATGGAGGCGCTTGCCTCCAACGGGGTCGACACCGTGCTGTTCCTCAGGGTGCCGGATGCGACGCTCCTGTCCCGCTTTGCTGGCGCCCGCGCCTTCGGCCTTGCCGGCACGAGCCGCAGCGAAACGCCGGACTGGATGGATATCCATCTGCGCGAGGCCTTCGACTGGCTGAAGACGCTTGATGCCGAGCTCTGCCACTACAAGGTCTGCTCGACCTTCGATTCGGCGCCGCATGTCGGCAATATCGGTCGGGCGATCGAGATCGGCCGGCAGGTTTTCGAGACGACGACCGTGCCGCTCATCGTCGGCGCGCCGCAGATCCGGCGTTACACGGCCTTCGGCGAGCTCTTCGCCGCCTATCAGGGCCGCAACTATCGCATCGATCGCCATCCGGTCATGTCCCGCCATCCCGTCACGCCCATGGACGAGGCCAACCTGCTTCTCCATCTCGCCCGCCAGACCGCGCTGACGACCGCGCATATCGACAATGTGGCCCTCCTTGCCGATCCCGCGCTCGAGGCGGCCGATATCCTCCTTCTCGACGTGCTGGACCATGCGACGCAGGCGGCGGCCGGCAAGATGCTGTGGGAGCGGCTGCGCGCCGGAAACCGGTTCGTCTGCGGCTCCTCGGGCGTGGAATACGCCCTTATTTCCGCATGGCACGAGGTAGGGCTGGTCGGCGAAAAGCCGGACTTTCCGGCGGCCGAGCCCGTCGACCGGATCGCGGTGGTCTCCGGCAGCGTCTCGCCCACCACCGAACGCCAGATCCGCCATGCCCTTGCGAACGGTTTCGAGGGCATTGCCATCGATCCGCTGGCGCTGTCCGGCGCTGCCGCGGAGACGGCCATCGCCGAAGCGGTCGAGGCAGGGCTGCGTGTCCTTGAGACCGGGCGCAGCGTCGTGCTCTATACCGCGCTCGGCCCGGCGGCGGATCGGGGCGGGGAACTAGGTTCCGGCGACCGCCACCGGCTTGGCCGGGCGCTCGGGCGCATCCAGTCGGAGCTCGTCGCCCGGGCGGGGCTGACCCGTGCTGTCGTGGCGGGCGGCGATACGTCCAGCCATGCCCTCGGAGAAATGGGCATTTCCGCGCTGACCCTGAAGATGCCGCTGCCCCAGACGCCGGGATCGCCTCTCTGCACCGTGCACGGCGGCGCGAGCGACGGGCTGCAACTGGCGCTCAAGGGCGGGCAGGTCGGCGGAGACGACTACTTCTCGATGATCCGGGCGGGCAGGGTCTAGCCGCCCGGCGCCCGCGCGGGCGGGAACAAAACCGGCCTCTCGTCTGTTCCATGGCGAACAGAAGGAGACAGGTCTTGAACAGCCATCATTCTTCCCCCGCAGTCGAATCCCTCAAGCAGGAGCAGCGCAAGCGCCGTACGAAAAACGATCTCGACGAGGGCCTGAAGGAGACGTTCCCGGGCTCCGATCCCGTCTCCGTAACGACCACCTCCATTCCAGCGGGCCGGACCGATAAGGAAGAGGCGTCCAAGGTGCGCGACAGCGACGAATAGGTTCTCGAAATTTCCTGCGCCCCGACGGACGAATTTCCGCCGGGGCGTGGGCAAGACTCAGGTCCGGTCTTCCTCGTATTGCGCGGCGCCCTCGATGGACCGGAGCCAGGGCTCGCGGCGCTTGACCCAGAGCTCGTAGCTCGGCGTGAAAGGCGTCGGTGCCTCGGGCAGGGTGCCGAGCTTGACTTCGGCCTCCCGCTCGTCGAGCGAAAACAGCCGGCCGCCGCAATGCGGGCAATAGCAGCGGCCCTGGAAGTCCGCGACGTCGCCGGAATACTCGAACTGACCGGCCGGCCAGATACCGTAGAAGGTGAAGGCGGATCCGCTTTCCTGCCGGCAGTCTGTGCAGTGGCAGATACCGACACGCAGCGGTTCTCCCCGCACGGAAAGCCGCACCTGCCCGCAGAGGCATTGTCCCGATAGCGTCGTCATGTGATCTCCCTTCGGCCTTGTCGCGCTTGTGAGAACGGGCGTGCCGCCCTGCGGTTCCAGGCTATCGATCTTCCGAAGGGTTGGCGAGGACCGTCAGAGCCACTTGGGCGCGTTCGTCCGTTCATGCGCGCGCAGCTTTTCGATGAGGCTTGCCGGATCGCTGTCGACGGCGATGCTTGCGCGATGCGCGGGAGGCAGGAACTTCGTCTCGACCATCCTGTCGAGAAAGGCGAGGAAGGGCGAGAAGAAGTCCGCCACGTTCAGCAGGCCGGCGGGCTTGTCCATTTCGCCGAGCTGGTTCATGGACCAGACGACCATCAGCTCCTCGACCGTTCCGATCCCGCCCGGCAGCGCGACAAAGGCGTCGGCCAGCTCGATCATGCGCGCCTTGCGGATGCCGAGGGTCGGCACGATCTCGTGGCGGGTGAGGCCGGGATGGGAGTGCCCGCGTGCATGGAGGCTTTCGGTGATGACGCCATGGACCGTGCCGCCGCCGGCAAGGACGGCGTCCGCCACGACGGTCATCAGCCCCTTGGTCGTGCCGCCATAGACGAGGGCGATGCCGGCTTCCGCGAGCGCCGCGCCGAGCGCCCTTGCGCCGTCCACATAGGCATTGCCTTCGCCGGTGTTCGATCCGCAGAATACGGCAATCGTCGTGAGCGTCTTCGTCATGGCCTGTTCCTTCTGGTCCGGCGATCAATCCCCGTGCCCGCTGTAGCGCAACAGTGCGGGAACGCGAAGCGCCAGGAGGGCGAGGAAGGTCGCGAGCAGCGTTCCGCTGATCAATGCCACATGGGTGATGCCGATGACCTCGGCCGCCGCGCCGAGCATGATGCTGGCAAGCGGCATGACGCCAATGGTCAATTCCTGGATGCCCATGACGCGGCCCTGCACATGCGGCTCCGTCATCATCAGCATCAGCGTCGTCTGCAGGATGCCGAAGGGCGCCGCGGCAAGGCCGATGAGAACCATCAGGGCGAAGGAAAGGGGCACGGAGGAACAGAGGGCGAAGACTGCCCAGAGCGCGCCCCAGAGCGCCGTGCCCAGCACGAAGAGGCCGCCCTTGAAGCGGAAGTCGCCGAGCGCCGCGACGATCACCGAACCGGCGAGGCCACCCATCCCGGCGCAGGCCAGCAGCCAGCCGAGGCCGCTCGGCGAAAGCCCCAGATGCTCCTTGGCGATGACGGGCATGAAACCCTGATAGATCGGCCAGAGCAGGATATTGGCGGCAAAGGTGACGAGCAGCACGGAACCGAGAAGGCGGTTCGAGAGGACCGTGCTGAAACCGGCCGAAAGCAGAATCCGGAGTTTCTGGGGACCGATGGCCTCATGGCTGTTCTTCACCTGCCGGAGCGGCCAGAGCGCGAGGAAGGCAACGAGATACCAGAGCGCCGAGATCGCCAGCGCCGCAGCCGCCCCGAAGGCGGCGATCATCGCGCCGCCGAGCGCCGGGCCGATCACCTGCGTCATGCTCAGGACGATGGAGTTGAGCGCATTGGCATTGCTGAGGCTCCTTCGCCCGACAAGCTCGCTGACGAGCGTGAAGCGTGCCGGCTGCGAGGGGGATTGCGCAAGGCCGATGCAGAACCCAGCCGCCACGAGACCCAGGAAGGATATGCTGTCCAGCGCCACGAGAAGGGCGACGACGGTCAGGACGCAGAACGCCCAGCCCGACGCAACGAGCAGCAGCCGCGGCCGGTTGAAGCGGTCGGAGATCACGCCGGCGAGGGGCCCGAGCATCAGCGGCGAAAGCCGCGCCGCGGTGAAGATGGCGACGGAGAATTCCGAGCCCGTCATCTCGAAGACCAGCCAGCCGAGCACGAGGGTCTGCGTCCAAACGCCGGCAAAGAAGAAGAGGTTGGAAACCCACAGCAGCCGATAGCGGGGATAAAGGATGAGCGAAGAGGCGACCCGCCCGAGGAGGCCGGCGGGCACGGCACGGGGCATCGGCAATTCCAGCGCCGCGCTGGTGGCATCCTCGGCAAGAGCGGTGGTCTCGGATCGCGGCATGTTCGGCTTCCTGCACTGCGGCCAAGCGCCCACCGGCGCGGAGGGCGGGTACGGCATGTCCGTATCGATGTGTTCGGCGTGACGACGTCCCTGCGGGTGGCGACGGGACGGAAGGGGAGGCCGGTTCGATATCCGGCCGCCTGTTTATAGGCGCGCGCATCCGGTTTCCGAAATTAAATCTCCCGATGCCTTTCATTGAATTGCTGAATGACGCCCCGGCGCGGGCAGCGGCGATCATTCTTTGGTGAGGACCGGCGAAATCCCGCAGGGAGGCGTTGTCTTCGCCCTATCCGCATGGTATGCATCTCTATCATTAGCCCCCTAATAGTAGCTTCCTCTATGAGTGCCCACTCTCTCGCTCTGCTGGCCGACATCGCGCGCCTCGTGCGCAAGCGATTCGAACAGCGGGCGCAAAGCCTCGGCCTGACCCGTTCGCAGTGGCGCACGCTCGCCTATCTGTCGAAGAACGAAGGCATTCATCAGGGCGGATTGGCCGAGCTTCTGGAAATCGAGCCGATCGCGCTGGTGCGCGTTCTCGACAAGCTTGCCGAGCGCGGATTGATCGAGCGCCGGCGCCATCCCTCCGACCGGCGCATCTGGCTCCTCTACCTGCGCGACGAGGTGCGTCCGCTGCTGGCCGAAATCCACGAACTGGCCGATGCGACGCGCGCCGAGGCGCTGCTCGGCATCGCGCCGGAGCGGCTCGAAGAAACATTCACTGTGCTTTCCGAAATAAAGGCGAACCTCGTCCTGGCCTGCGAGGCGCCGACTGGCGAAAAAGAGCAAGAGCATGACTGACAAGCCCACCTTCCGCGTCATCACCGACGCCGATGCCGAAAATGCCGCCGACAGAGGCGAGACCCTGGAGGCACAGGGTACGGTCGCCGAAGCGCCGTCCCCCGTTTCCGGCGCGACTGCCGAGACAGTGCCCGCACCCGAGCTGCCGCGCCGCCGGCGCTCGCTCACCCGGCCGATCCTCTTCGCCCTGCTCCCGGTCGCCCTCGTGGTGGGCGGCTATTATTACGTCACCGGCGGGCAGGTCATGGCGACCGACAATGCCTATATCCAGGCCGACATGGTGGGCATCGCGACCGACGTCTCGGGCATCGTCGAGCGCATCGACGTACATGAGAACGAGGCCGTGAAGGCCGGCCAGCCGCTCTTCACCCTGCGGCCCGATGCCTTCCGCATCACGCTCGAAGGTGCCAAGGCGCAGCTCGGTGTCCAGCGGAACCAGATCGAGAACCTCAAGGCGAGCTATCGCCAGTCGCTGGCGGAGATCACGCAGGCGGAAGCGGACCTGCCCTATTTCCAGGCGCAGTTCGACCGCCAGCAGAGCCTGCTGAACGGCGGAAGCGCCAGCCGCTCGGCCTATGACGAAGCCAAGCACAACCTCGATACCGCGCGCCAGAAGGTTTCCGTGAGCAAGGCCGAGGCCGCCGTCACGCTCGCCCAGCTCGGCGGCGACGCCGACCGGCCGGCCGAGGAATACCCGCTCTATCTCCAGGCGAAATCCAGCGTGGACAACGCCCAGCGCGAACTCGACCATACCGTCGTGCGCGCGCCCTTCGACGGCGTCGTCACCAATGTCAACGCGCTTCAGGTCGGCTCCTACCTTCAGGCATCGCAGCAGGCGTTCTCGCTGGTCTCGACCGACCGCCTGTGGATCGCGGCCAATCCCAAGGAGACCGAGCTGACCTATGTGAAGCCCGGCCAGGAGGCCACGATCTATGTCGATACCTATCCGGGCGTTTCCTGGAAGGGCAAGGTCGAGAGCATCAGCCCGGCCTCCGGCTCGTCCTTCTCGCTCCTGCCGGCGCAGAACACCTCCGGCAACTGGGTCAAGGTCGTGCAGCGCATTCCCATGCGCGTGAGCATCGAGGATGCCGAAGGCAAGCCGCCGCTGCGCGTGGGCATGAGCACCGTCGTCGATATCGACACCGGCCATGCCCGCGGCCTGCCGGATTCCATCCAGGGCATGCTGGACAGCATCAGCGGCAAGAAACATGGCTAGTTCCACGGACGCACCGACCGTCATCGTGGCCAATCGCGGCGCGATCACGGCCTGCGTCATCCTTGCCGTCATCATGCAGGCGCTGGACACGACCATCGCCAATGTCGCGCTGCCCTTCATCCAGGGCAGCGTGTCGGCGTCGGTCGACCAGATCAACTGGGTGCTGACCTCCTATATCGTGGCGGCCGCCATCATGACGCCGCCCTCGGGTTTCCTTGCGGCCAAGTTCGGCCGCAAGCGGGTGCTGCTGACGGCCATTGCCGGCTTCGTCTTCGCCTCGGTCCTGTGCGGCCTTGCGCAGTCGCTCAACCAGATCGTCGCCTTCCGCCTGTTGCAGGGCCTGTTCGGCGCGGCGCTGGTGCCGCTGTCGCAGGGCATCCTGCTCGATATCTACACGGTCGAGGAACGCGGCTCGGCCATGGCGCTCTTCGGCGTCTCGGTGATGGTCGGGCCAGTGCTCGGGCCGGTCATCGGCGGCTGGCTCACCGACAATATCAGCTGGCGCTGGGTGTTCTACATCAATGTGCCGATCGGCGCGCTCGCCTTTGCCGGCATCGTCGTCTTCGTGAACGAGACCCTGCGGGACGCGCTTGCCAAGCTCGACTGGTTCGGCTTCGGCATGATGAGCCTCTTCATCGGCGCGCTACAGCTCTTCCTCGACCGTGGCGAGCAGCTCGACTGGTTCTCGTCCGGCGAAATCCTCGTCGAGGCCATCATCTGCGCGGCGGCCTTCTATCTTCTCGTCGTGCATACGCTGACGTCCGAGAAATCCTTCGTCAATCCGCGGCTCTTCCTCGACCAGAACTTCGCCGTCAGCATGATCTTCATCTTCGTGATCGGCATCACCTATCTGGCGTCGCTCGCGCTGATGACGCCCTATCTCCAGACGCTGATGGGCTATCCCGTCATCACCGCCGGCATCGTCATGGGGCCGCGCGGCCTCGGCACCATGCTGTGCATGTTCCTGATCGGGCGACTGATCGGCAAGGTGGATACGCGAATCCTGCTTTCCGCCGGCCTAGGGCTGACGGCCTGGGCGATGTACGACATGACCGCCTGGACGCCGGACGTCTCGCAATGGACCATCGTTTCCGTCGGCTTCGTGCAGGGCGCCGGCCTCGGCTTCCTCTTCGTGCCGTTGACGACCATGGCCTTCTCGACCCTGCCGCCGGAGATGCGCGGAGACGGCACGGGCCTCTACAACCTTTCGCGAAACATCGGCTCGTCCGTCGGCATCTCGCTGGTGACGGCGCTGATCACCGAGAACGTGCAGAGCAATCACGAAAGCATCGCCGCCTACGTGACGCCGTTCAACCACGCCTTCAACAATCCGGCCGTGCAGCAGCATCTCAACCCGCTGACGGAGGCCGGGCGCGCCGCGCTCGACAGCACCATCACCCTGCAGGCGACGATCATCGCCTATATGGACGATTTCAAGCTGCTGATGCTGCTCTCGCTTGCCGTCATGCCGCTCGTCCTGCTGCTCAAGAAGCCGCAAGCGGCCCCGGCGCTCGATCACAGCGCGGTGGTGGACTAGCCGGGCAGCGGCCCGTCACCGGCTGAGCTTCGTAGCGACGTCGAGGAGCACGTTGGCGCCGGCGACGAGATCGGCCTCGTCGGTATGTTCGGCCGGATTGTGGCTGATGCCGCCCTTCGACGGCACGAAAATCATCGCCGAAGGCGCGATGCGGGCGATCATCTGCGCATCATGCCCCGCGCCCGATGTCATGCGCCGGCAGCTCAGCTGGCGTTCCGCCGCCGAAGCCTCGATAGCCGTCACGATTTCCGGCGCGAAGGCAACGGGCTGGAAGCGCGCCAGACGCTCCGTCGATATCTCGAAGCCTTCGCCCTGCAGTTTCTTCAGGAAAGTATCGAGCGCGGTTTCCTGTCCCTTGAGCCTTTCTTCATCGGGATTGCGCAGATCGACCGTGAAGATCGCCGCCGAGGGAATGACGTTGATCGCATTGGGCTCGAAGCGGATCGTACCGACCGTCGCGACCGCACCCGGCGTTTCGCGGGCAAGCCGGTCGAGGAAGGCGAGCGTGCGGCCGGCGGCAACGCCGGCGTCGCGGCGCATCGCCATGGGCGTCGTGCCGGCGTGGTTGGCCATGCCGCCGATGGTGATCCTCTGCCAGGAAATGCCCTGCAGGTTCTCGACCGCCCCGATCGGAGTTCCTTCCGCCTCGAGGATCGGTCCCTGTTCGATATGGAGTTCGATATAGGCATGCGGCCTGAGGAAGCCCGGTTCCCGCGTCCCGGCATAGCCGATGCGCGCCAGCTCCATCCCGAGCGTCGTGCCGTCGCTGCCGATGGTGGCGAGCGCCTCGTCCGCACCGAGCCCTCCGGCCGCGACCAGGCTGCCCATCATGTCGGGCGCATAGCGCACGCCTTCCTCGTTGGTATAGGCGACGACGGCAAGAGGCCGCGAGGGGCGAAAACCTGCCTGCTGCATCGCCTCGATCACGGCAAGGCCCGACAGGACGCCGTAGCAGCCGTCATAGATACCCGCGTCGATCACCGTATCGATATGGGAGCCCATGACGACCGGGTCGCCGGAGGCGCCCTCCGGCTCCCATAGGCCATGGATGTTGCCGATGCGGTCGATTTCGATGCGGAGGCCGGCTTCCCCGAGCCACGCGCACAGAAGATCCCGTCCCGCCCGGTCGGCATCGGTCGCGGCAAGGCGGCAGAGCCGGCCGGCCTCGTCCCGCCCCGTATCGCCAAGCGCCTTCAGGCGGGCAATCAGACGGGCGGCGTCGATGGCGGGGATCATGCAGCGCCTCCGTTGCGGACGGCTTCGGGGCTGCGGCCGACGATCCTCTCGTAGAGGGCTGGGTCGGTCGCGCCTTCCGTGTTGACGACGAGCACGCGCGCCTTGCTGTCGAGACCGATCCGGGCGGCAAGCGCGGGATCGCGAAGCGCCGTCAGAAGACCCGCCAGCCCGGCGCTTCCGCTTTCGCCGGCAACGATGGCGGGGTCCTCGCCGACGGGATTGGCGAGGCGGCGCATTGCCTCCGGCGCGGCATCCTCCTCGACCGCCATGAAGCCATCCGCGACCCGCTCGAGGACACGGAAGGCGACCAGCGACGGCTCATAGCATTCCAGCATCGCCATGATGGTCGGTTCTCCCTCTTCCACCTTGACCACATGGCCCGCGCGGGCGCTCTCATAAATGCTGGCGGCGCGCGCCGGATCGACCACCGTGACATGCGGACGATTATCGCCGAGCGCCATCGCCATATGCCCGCTGATCGCAGCGGCAAAGCCGCCGACGCCGGCCTGGAGAAAGACATGGGTCGGGGGTTCGGCAAGCGAGGCGAGGGCTTCGCGAACCAGTGCGGTATAGCCCTGCGACACGAGGCCGGGAACGTATTCATAGCCGGGCCATGAGGTGTCGGAGAGGATCGTCCAGCCCTCTTCGGTTGCCACGCGCGCGGCTTCGGCGACGGAGACGTCGTAATTCCCATCGACGCGCACCATTTTCGCACCGAAGCGGGCGATGGCCTCGATGCGGGCATCGCTGACGCCGGAATGGACGAAGATCACCGCGCGGGCGCCCATCAGCGCCGCGCCCTGCGCAACCGACCGGCCGTGATTGCCATCGGTCGCGCAGGCAAAGGTCATGGTCGCGGCGATGGCGCGGACCTCGTCCGACATGAGTTCGGCAATGGGGACGGGGCGGCCAAGGTGGCGCTCGGCCTCTTCCTTCACCAGGATCATCAGCGCATAGGCGCCGCCCAGTGCCTTGAAGGAGCCGAGGCCGAGGCGAAAGCCCTCGTCCTTGACATATAGGGCCCCGAGGCCGAGTTCGGCGGCAAGGCCGGGCAGCGCGTGGAGCGGCGTCGCATCGTTGTTCTCGCGAAGGGCGAGGACCTGCGTCACCCGCCCGGCCGCCGCGATGCCCAGCGTTTCGGCGTCCCGTGCGTCCAGCGGCTGTCGATAAGCGGGCAGGGTGTTCGTCAGATAAGGCAGGGTGGGCATCGGTGTCTCCTCGGGCAGATATCGGATGAAGGATATTTCAACGGAGGAGAGAAAGGCGCTGTGTTTTGCGGCCTTCGATGCATTTCTGTTTCGTTCAGGCCGGGGCAGGCTGACTTTTGTTCCGCGCGGCGCAGGAACGTCACTCCAGCGGAATGCTCAATCCCACCTTGACGCGCTCCATGGAAACGAACGTCCGGAAGCGTTTCACATTGTTGTTGCCGAAAAAGAGCCTTCGCGTCAGCGCCTCGTAATCCGACATGGCGCGCACGATAACGATCAGGATGAAATCCGCCTCTCCCGTCACATAATAGCATTGCTGCACCTCCGGCGCGGCGGCGAAGGAGCGTTTGGCGGCGTCGTAAAGCTCTGCGCGCTCGCTTTCCATCTCCACTTCGACGAAAAGCGTGATCGACCGGTCGACCCTCGCCGGATCGACGAGCGCGACATTGGCCCTGATGACCCCGATCTCCTCCATGCGCCGGATGCGGCGCTGGACGGCCGGCGCGGAGAGGTGGATCATCTCCGCGATGGTTCGCTGCGGCGTCTTGTTGTCCCGCTGCAGGATGTCGAGGATCTTCAGGTCCAGCCGGTCGAGCTCGGCGGAACCGCGTGTCGGCTTCTCGCTCATCTTCAGCACCTTTCGCAACGAAATTGCGTGGCTGCGCCGGATTTCCGGCGCAGCTTTCACATGGTGCCGAGCATTATTTCATCTGCCGCTGCAAGTCATCCTGCGCGCGAGGCTATTCCAGTTGCCGGAGGAACCTGAGCGCAGCCGCAGACAGGGTCATCGCACCCTTGGGAAGGGCGGTTTCATCCACGCGGAACTTCGGGTGATGCAGCGGATAGATTGCCTCCATCGCCTCGTTGCGGATGCCGAGGCGGAAATAGACCGACGGGCATTTCTCGCTGTAGAAAGCGAAGTCGTCCGCCGCGGTCCAGCCGGGCGCGTTGAGCACGTTGTCCCGCCCAATAACCTCGGCTCCCGCCTGCTGGACGATGGCGACCATTTCGGGCGCGTTGACGACCGGCGGCTCGCCGCGCTGGATCGTCACCGCGACGCTTGCATCATGAGTGGTGGCAAGGCCTTCGAGGATCTGCCGCAACCGGCGCCAGGCCTTCTGCCGTGTCTCCTCGTGGCCGCTGCGGATCGTGCCCTTCAGGCGCACCTCGGGGGCGATCACGTTATACGCGCCGCCGCCCTCGATGCCGGTGACGGAAACCACCAGCGGGTCGTAGGGATCGATCTCGCGCGAGACGATCTTCTGCAATTCCGTCACCATGGAACAGGCGACCGCGATCGCATCCACCCCGTCGGAGGGCTTGGCGGCATGGGCGGAATTGCCGGTGACGACGACGTCGAAGATATCGCAGGCGAGCGTATAGGGACCGGCGCCGACGGCAATCTGCCCGGCGGGCGTATAGGGATCGACGTGGATGCCGATTGCGGCGTCCACGTCATCGAGAAGGCCCTCCTCGATCACCCGCCGGCCGCCGAGCGGCTCGGCTTCCTCGGCGGGCTGGAAGATCAGGCGCACCGTGCCGCTGAACGACGACCTCTGCCGGTCGAGCAGGACCGCGGCGGCGTAGCCCATCGCGGCATGCGCGTCGTGCCCGCAGGCATGCATCACGCCCGGTCGCCCGGAGGCGAAGGGCACGCCCGATGCCTCGGTGATCGGCAGCGCATCGATATCGGCCCGGATCACCACCTTGCGGTTCGAAGGCCCGGCCGTTCCGGCGATATCCACGGCAAGGCCGAAGCCCGCGACGGGCCGGACATTCTCCAGCCCCGCTGCCTCGAGCGCCTGTTTCAGATAGGCCTGCGTCTCGCGCTCCTCGTTCGACAGTTCCGGATTGCGATGGAGGTGGCGCCGGATGTCGATCATCCCGCGTTCCAGCGACGGCTCCATCACGGCGGTGTCGGGGTCAGGCCTTGACATGGATATCCCGCGGGAAGTTGGTCAGCGTCTCGCAGCCGCGTTCGGTCACGAGGATCGTCTCGCTGACCTCGATCCCCCAGCCGTCCATCCACATGCCGAGAATGGAGTGCAGCACGTTGCCGGGCTTGAGGATGGTCCTGTCGCCCGGGCGCAGGCTGATCGTGTGCTCGCCCCAGTCCGGCGGATAGGCGACGCCGATGGAATAGCCGATGCGCGATTCCTTCTTCAGGCCGTAGCGCTGGATGACCTGCCGCCAGGCGGCCTCGACCTCCTCAGCCGTGATGCCCGGCTTGATGGCGGCGAGCACGGCGTCCATGCCTTCGAGCACCGCCTTGCCGGTGTCGCCGACCTTGGCCGGCATCCGGCCGAGTTGCATGGTGCGGGCGAGGCCGGCCGTATAGCGGCGGACGACGCCGGCAAGCTCCAGCGCGACCGTCTCGTTCTCGCCGAAGCGCCGGTCGCTCCACATGACATGGGGGGCAGATGCGTTCTCGCCGGCAAGGATGGTCGGGGGAAGGGCGGTGATGTCCCCGGCGAAGTCGGGTGAGCCGGCAACTTGCGCGGCCTGGATCCGCGCGATGGCATCGCATTCGCGCACGCCGGGCGCAATGACGTCATAGGCGGCGGTCACGGCGGCTTCGGCAAGGCGCGAGGCCTTGCGCAGATAATCGATCTCGGCGGCGGACTTGACGCTGCGGATCCAGTTCACCAAGAGGTCCGCGTCGTGGAAGGCCGCATTGGGCAGGCCGGCGGTAAGGCGCGCATGCGCCTTCGGCGAGTAGTAATAGGCCTCCAACTCGATGCCGATATTGCCGCGATCCCAGCCCTTGCGAGTGATCCAGCCGGCGATCCAGTCCATCGGGTGGCGGTCGGCGCGCTGGACATGGTCCTCCGGGAAGCCGACGACGTTTTCCGGCTTCATCCATGCGGTCAGAAGGCCGCCGGCCGCATCCATGGCGCGGCCGATCCAGACGGGCTCCTCGTCCGCGAGGGGAACGAGCACGACCTGCGGCGTGTAGAAGGACCAGCCGTCATAGCCGGTGATGTAGTGCTGGTTGGCGACGTCGTTGACGACCAGCAGGTCGAGATTGCGGCGCGCCATCTCCGCACGGATGGCCTGGAGGCGGGCCTTGTATTCGGAAAGCGCGAAGGGAAGTTCGATCATGATGGACGCATCCTGTCGGGTGGCGGTTATCGGGTATCGGTAAGGTTGAGCAGGCGGCAGGCCGCCGCCGGGTCGGGCGCTATCCCGCATTGGCGGAGGCAGGCCCAGGCAGCCGCAAGGTTGCTGGTGACGACCGGCAGGCCGGTTCGCCGCTCGATCTCGGGCGCGCATTGCGCGGCACGGAGAGCCGTGCAGGCGAGGAACAGCGCCTCGGCGCCGGGCGTGACCGTCTCGACGGCCAGCCGCACGATCTCCTCGAGCGGCAGGCGCGCCATCTCCCGGTCGTCCTCCATGCCGAGGCAGACGAGGCGGTCGACGTCAAAGCCCTTTGCGGCGAAGAATGCCTGCATCGGCTCCGCCGTCCGCCGGACATAAGGCGTCAGGATAGCGATGCGCCGTGCCCGCAGGGCGCGAAGCGCCCGGACGGCCGCGCCTGCGGGCGTGATGACCGGCGTTCCCGGCCTGCCCGCTTCGAGGGCCGCGGCCACCGCATCCTCGCCGATGACGACCGAGGCGGAAGTGCAGCCGTAGACGATGGCGTCGAGCGCCTCGCCCGGCAGGATGAGCCCGGCGGCGGCGGCAAGGTGCGGATGCATCGCGCGCAGGTTTTCCGGCGTGGTCGGATTGGCGTAGTGGACGCGGGCCACATGGACCGCGACGGCATCGCTCGCGACGAGACGCCGGAAATCCGCCTCGACGGTGTGGTCGGTCGCGAGTGCGATCAGGCCGATGCGCCTGGGCGCAGGGCGATCGTCCAGTGCCTGCCGTGGCTGAATTTCCTCGATCATGCGCGCTCCGCAGTTCTCGACCTGTATTGAGCCGCGCAGAAAGAACCGCGTCAATCTTCGAAAAAGACACGTGTCAATTTATCAGATCGAGAGAATGCTCCGATCGGGCGCCGCGCGCAGGAGCGAGGCGAGGATATCGAGGCCCGCGCGCAACTCCTCCGCTTCCGTCGCGCCGACCGAAAGCCGGACGGCGCCGGCGGGAAGGCCGGAGAGGCTGAAGGGCGTGCTCGGGGCGACGGCGACGCCCCGAGCACGCGCCTGGGAGACGAAGGCGAGCTCGTCGTGATCGGGCGGAAGGGGCAGCCAGACGTGCAGGCCTTCGGGATGCGCGCGGCAGGACGCCTCGCCTAGGGATTCCGCCACGATGCGATGGCGGGCGCGCAGCATCTCGCGCTGCCAGCCGACCAGGGCTTCCATGGTGCCGTCGCCAAGCCATAGCGTGGCGATCTCGGCCATGATGGGCGTCGCCATCCAGTTCGCCATCAGCTGCCGGTTGGCGATCGTCGCGGCGAAATGGTCGGGCGCGGCCATATAGCCGATCCTCAGACCTGGCACTGCGACCTTGGTGAATCCGGTGATGTAGATCGTGCGTTCCGGCGCAAGGACCGCGAGCGGCTGCGGCCGATCGGACAGGAGCGGTCCGAAGACATCGGTCTCGATGATCGTCATGTCATGTTTGCGCGCGACCTCGGCTATCGCCCGCCGCCGGTCTTCGGGCATCAGGACCGAGGTGGGATTGGCAAGGTTCGGCTGGAGCGTCAGCACCCGCACCTCCTCGCGAAGGCTGGCCTCCTCCAGCGCCTCCGGCAGCATTCCATCCGCGTCGGCGGCAATTGCCCGCACCCTGATGCCGAGATAGTCGGCGAGGGGGCGGATGACGTGGTAGCAGATCTCTTCCGCCGCGAGGATCGCGCCCGGGCCGGCCGCCGACATGAGCGCGACGGTGAAGGCGGAGGATGCGCCGTTCGTCAGCAGCACGTTCTGCGGCGCCGCCTCCACGCCGAGGCCGGAAAGCCAGGAGACGGCCGCCTCGTTGTGCCGGGCGAAGATGGTATTGGGCCGGAAGGACAGCACGGCGGCCGGCGGGATCGTGTCGCCGAGCCGGTGCAGCGCCGCCTTCATCCGGTCGAGCTGCATGGTGGTGCAGACGGGCGTCACGATGGAGAGGTCGATGACATTCGCCAGCCGCTCGGCGATATAGGGCGACTGCAGCGCCGGGCCGCCCGGCTTCACATAGGTTCCGCGCCCCACCTCGCCGGACACGAGGCCCCGGCGGGCCAGGATGTCATAGGCCTTGCTGACCGTCTGGATGGACACCTTCAGGTCATAGGCAAGGTCGCGATGGGCCGGAAGTTTGCCGCCCGCAGCAAGCCGGCCGCTCTTGATCGCGGCCGTGAACTGGTCGGCGAGGGAAATGTAGACGGGACGTCGCAGGAGGGCGGGATCGGGTTGCCATTTTGTCATGCATTTTTCTGGCGCAAATGCATGACAATTTCAATGGTTCAGCTTTCCACTATGCCGCACCAGTCCGCCGCGAAGAGGGCGAGCGTCTTGGTGACGCGCTTCAGCGAGGAAAGGCTGACGCGCTCGTCGATGCCGTGGATGTTTTCGGCCACCGGGCCATAGACGAGCGCTGGGATGTTGCCGTGCACGGAGAAGACGGCGGCGTCGAGATAGCAGGCCATGACATAGGAGGAGAGGTCGCTTCCCGCATGCGTCAGGGCGTGGGCGGCGCGAAGGCTGGCTTCGGCCGGCGTTCCTTCCGCAAGCTCGTAGCCGGCATGCATCACGCCGACCCAGGTGAGGTCGACCAGACGCTCGCCTGCAAAGGCCGGATCTTCCGTCTGGATGCGCGCGAGGAAGGCTTCGAATTCCGCGGCGCGCACCTGCGGATCTTCGCCCGGATAGAAGCCAATGCGGCCCTCCGCGACGCAATCGCTGGGAATGGAGGCGATCCAGTCGCCGCCGCTGATCGTGCCGATGGTCAATGCCACGGGGTTGGCGAGATCGCGGAACCAGCGCCTGTCCTGCCGTTCATCGATCCACTTGCGCTCCAGCGCCCGGAGATGGCCGATCAGGCGGATCATGAGATCGATGGCGCTCTGGCCGGATTCCGGCTCGCGGGGATGGGCGGGGCGACCCTTGGTTTCCAGCCGGAACTTGATGACGCCGGCATTGGCGCGCACGAGCTGCTCGTCCGTCGGTTCGGGGCTGATGATCGCATCGGCGACGAAGCCGCGTTCGAAGAGCGTCGCGGCGCCATTGCCGGTGATCTCCTCCTCCACGACGGACTGGACCTGGACATCGCCCCGCAGGGAAAGGCCGGCCGCCGCGATGGCGTCGAGCGCGAAGATGGAGGCGACGAGGCCGGCCTTCATGTCGCCGGCGCCGCGCCCGTAAAGCCAGTCGCCTTTGCGGACCGGCTGGAAGGGGGCGGAGGCCCAGCGGTGGCTGCTCCCCGCCGGAACGATGTCGACATGGGAATTGAAGGCGAGCGAGCGGCCGCCCGCGCCGCCTGCCGGCTTCAGGCCGACGACATTCCAGCTTTCCGCATAGTCGACGGTGGCCGGCGAGAAGGCCGGGTGCTGCCCGATCTTCGAGGCATCGGTGCGCAGGCGCTCCACCGCAAAGCCTCGCTGCCGCAACTCCGCTTGAATGAAATCCTGCGCCTCAGCCTCCTCGTTGCGGAGGGAACGGAAGGCGACCAGCTTTTCCAGAAACTGGACCTCACTCTCAAAAGACTGGTCTACGGCATTGAGAATACGGGCATTTGCAGATGTCATGGCGGGCCGGGTCCGAAGTTGAATGCGGGTGCGGGGCAGCGTAGCCGTTGCTCCGCCCATTTCAAGCCGGATCGGCCGGAAGCCCGACTTCCGCTTTGACACGGGCGGCGAACTCCATCATTCAGAGACGGATTAAAAGCGTCGGCGATAGAGACCGTGAAGACAGGCAAGAAGGACAAGAGGGCGGGGGAGCGCAAGCCGAAGACGCTCCTGCAGAAGCTCGCGGCTTCGCCCGAGAAGCTGTTCTCGGGTGCCTTCCGCCAGCAATATGCCGCCCTTTGCTTTCGCCCCGCGTCGACGGGCGAGGGGATCGAGATCCTTGTCGTGACGTCGCGCGACAGCGGGCGGTGGATCATCCCCAAGGGCTGGCCGATGAAGGGCAGGAAACCCTATGAAGCGGCGGCCATCGAGGCGTTGCAGGAGGCCGGCGTCAAGGGAACCGTCCGCAAGAAGCCGGTCGGCAGCTATACCTATCTGAAGCTGCTCGACGACGGCGATGTCGCGCCCTGCGTCGTCGACGTCTTCCAGATCCAGGTCACGGGCGTCGCGGAAAAGTTCAAGGAAAAGGGTGAGCGCATCCTCGCCTGGGTCAGCCCGGACGAGGCCGCCCGGCGCGTCCGCGAGATCGAGCTCAAGTCCATGCTGGTCGAGTTCGTTCCCCGCTGAAGCTCCGGCGGCTTTACGCCGCCGGAATTCTGATCCTTCAGTCGAGGATGGCCATCTGCAGTTCGGCATGGCGGCCGAGGGTCTTCATCCACTCGCCATATTGCGGCTGATTGCGGATCTGCCGGCCGTAGTGGCGGCCGAGCGCGGCCATCAGCTCGCCCTTGCGGCCGAGTTGCTCGTCGGCAAAGCCGATCATCTGCGAGTTCGGCCAGGCCTGCGGCCGGATCGTGACGAGGCGGGTGAAGAGGTTCTCGGCCGTTTCATCCGGGTTGGCCTGCGCCATCAGGGTCAGCATGGCGGCGGTCGAGCGGGAAACGCCCATATGGCAATGCACAAGCAGGTGGCTCGACGCCTGCGCGTTCTGCTGGGCCTGGAAGTCCGAGCCGAATTTCAGGATGGCCTCGACATGGTCGGGACGCGGCATCACCCGGTCCGGCGCGGCGACGATGATGTCGTGGAAGCGCAGCGTCGTGCGGTGGTGCTGGCCATAGGTCGCGAAGGTCTCGATCTCGGGAAGCTCCGGGTCGAGCAGGGACAGGACATGGGTCACCTTGCGCTCGCGCTGCGCCGGCAGCTCCTCGATGCCGCAAATCGTCAGTTCCGGGGTAAAGATCACATCCATGGTCTGTCCTTTCAGTCTTCGATGCAAATGATTGATGTCATTTTCCGTGCCCTACGCTACGGAAATGGCGGTGTTATGATGGGTCTTTCCCCGGCGCGGGCCGGGAACCACAGTTCGACGGTCGTGCCCTTGCCGGGGATGGAATGAATGCGCGCGTCGCCGCCGCTCTGCCGCACGAAGCCGTAGACCACGGCAAGGCCGAGGCCGGCGCCGCCCTGTTCGTTGCGGGTGGTGAAATAGGGCTCGAACGCCTTGTCCGCCGCCTCCGGCGACATGCCGACACCCTCGTCGCTCACCGCCACGACGACGCCCGTCTCGCTGCGGAAGGAACGCACGAGGATCGTTCCGCCTTCGGGCATCGCCGCGGCGGCGTTGAGGCAGAGATTGAGCACGGATTGCTCGAAGAGGGCCGGATCGAGCAGCACGGCCGGAAGGCCCTCCGCGATGTCAAAGGCGAGGCGGCATTTCTCGCCTATGGCGATCTCCAGCACGTCCGCCATGCCGCGCAGCAGCGCGCCGATCTCCACCGCGCCCGGATGGATCGGCTGCTGGCTGCCGATGGAAAGCATGCTGCCGGCGAGCGAACGCCCCCGGTCGGCGGCCTTGCGGATGCGGGAGAGATGCCGCTTCTGCCGGTCGTTGAAGCCGGTCTCCCGCTCCAGCAGGCCGAGGCTTCCCGTAATGATGCCGATCATGTTGCCGACCTCGTGGCTCACCTGATGGGTCATGCGCATGATGCCGTCGAGGCGATGCGCCTTGGCCGCCTCCGCCTCCTGCCGGTCCATGTCCGTGACGTCGCGGGCAAGCAGCACGATGCCGCCGTCCGGCTGGCGGGAGAGCGAGACCTCCGTGACGCGCCCGGCCTTCGAGCGGTGGCGCAGGACGGCGCGGTCCTCCAGCGCGCCCCGGTCTTCGTCCGCGGGCAGGAGAGCGGGCTCTATCTCGGGAATGGGTTCCACGAATTTCCGCGCCAGCAGCTTTCGCGCCGAACCGGACCAGCCGACGAGCTCGATGACGCGCCGGTTCATGGTGATCGGCCGGCCGCGTGGATCGAACAGCGCGATCCCTTCATTCATGTTGCGGAAGGTCGAGCGGATGGTCCGGGCGGCCGCCTCGGCGGTGCGCCGGAGACGCGAGACGCGCTCTACGCTCTCGCGGAAGGCGCGGAAGGCCTCCAGGAGCCGCACAAGCTCCGTTTCCGATCCCTCGTAGCTCGGCGCCTCGACATCCTTGCGGCCTTCCGCGAGCGCGTTCATGCCGCTCGAAAGCGAGACAATGCCGCGCGAGACGCGCATGACCGAGCGGATGGAAAGGACCGCCATGGCAAGCACCAGGAGCGCGGCGAAGGCGACGATGACGAGCAGCCGGCTCAGCACGTCGGAAGTGGTGAGCAGGTCGTCGTTAAGGCCACGGGCGACGGCTTCGCTCTGCGTTTCCGTGGCATGCGACAGGTCGCGCGAGACGACATGCAGCCGCGCGACGGCTGCGCGGATCGAGAACATTTCGAGCAAGTACTGGGTCTGCGCCTCGAAGACCCGCTCATAGGGGGCGAGCTCGGCGGCGGAAACGCGGACATCCGGCGCCGCCCGCTCGAGGCGCGGCGTGGTTTCCGCCACATAGCGGCGGCGCAGCTCGCCGAGCTGGAAGAGGCTGTCGGAATTGGAAGCCGACTGCACGATGCCATTCAGCCGGCGGCGGAAATCCGCATCGGCGATGCCGCGCCCGGTCGCGATCTCGCCTAGCGCCGCGGCGGCTTCCGCCTTGTGCTGCTGGGCGGAATCGGCATCGGCGGCAAGCGTCGTCGTCTGGTTGCGGATGGTCTCCAGCAGTTCGACGATCCGCGCGCTGGCAAAGCCCTTGACCGCCTTCTCGCCGCTTTCCGGCTGCATGGCGCGCAGCAGCACGTCGACCTGCCCGACCACCGAGCGGCTTTCGCTGGAGACGCGGTAGGGCGACGTCGCATTCATCAAGAACGGGGCGCTCGACACGAGGTCCGAGACCTGGCGGGAGACGAGAGAGGCCTTGGCGAGGCTGGAAAAGGCCTGAAGCCCGTAGGCGGCCATCTCTTCCCGCGCCCGCTGCAGGCCGTAGACGGCGACGGTCGCGAGGCTGAAGACCAGCACGCAGATGAAGACGATCGCAAACGGCAGGCGGAAGGCGATCGACGAAAGGAAGGGGCGGCTGATCACGGGGCGGGCTCGCCGTCGTCCGTGTCGAGAACGTATCCCTTGCCGCGCCGCGTCTTGATATGGCGCGGCAGGTCCGGGTTGCGCTCGATCTTGCGCCGCAGCCGAAGCACGAGGACATCGACATTGCGGTCGATATAGCGGTCACTCTCCGCGCCGAGCCGGTCAAGGATATGCGCGCGGCTGACCGGCATGTTCGGCGTCTCGGCAAGGATTTCGAGAAGGGTGAATTCGGCGCTGGTAAGCGATTTGCCCGGATCGGAGAGGCAGACGGCGCGGCGATTCTTCAGGTCCACCGACCAATCGCCGAGCTTGAGCGAAGCGGGCTCCGGCTCGCGCTCGCCGTCGCGCTCCGGCTTCAGCGACGGTATCGTGCGGCGCAGCACCGCCTTGATGCGGGCGGTGAGCTCGATCGGTTCGAAGGGCTTGACGACATAGTCGTCCGCCGCCGTTTCCAGCCCCAGCACGCGATCCGCCGCGCTGCCGGCGGCCGTCACCATGACGATGCCGATATTGGTCTGCGCACGCAGGCGCTGGGCGAAGGTGCGCCCGGAGGTGCCGGGAAGGTTATGGTCGACGAGCACGAGATGCACGGTCTCATGCGCGAGCACGGCCGCGGCCTCTTCGGCCGACGGGGCGATAAGCGGCGTCCAGCCTTCCGCCTCCACGAGGTCGGAAACAAGCTCCGCCATGTCCGGATCGTCCTCGACGATCAGAATCCGAATCCGCTCGATCAGCACTGCACGTCCTCCCGCCCGCATCATAGGCGGCGCTTGTCGAATGTTCAAAGCAGCTCGTGTTATGCGGATTTATCACATTTGTAATCTTTGTAATTTTTGCCATGTGGCGGCCGCCCCGGGCTGTAAGAACGGTAACCATTCTTCGATTGCGGCAGGCGGGGAATGTGACATCCTGACTGCGGAGATTGGGACGGCGACGTTCCAAATGGGAGGAAATCGTGAAAGGCATCACCGCTTTCGGCGCGGGCGTGGCCCTGTGGCTATGCAGCGTCACGACCGGCATGACAGCCCCGGCGCTCACCGTTCTGTGCGGTGTCGACGAGGACTGGTGCGCGGCGATGAAGAAGGCGTACGAGGCGAAGTCCGGCCTCGAAATCTCGATGACCCGCAAGAGCACCGGCGACATCCTCAACC
This sequence comes from Shinella sp. 1A1, assembly GCF_055379515.1. Taxonomy (NCBI): domain Bacteria; kingdom Pseudomonadati; phylum Pseudomonadota; class Alphaproteobacteria; order Hyphomicrobiales; family Rhizobiaceae; genus Shinella; species Shinella sp. 1A1. The sequence continues at coordinate 615,979 of NZ_AP039672.1, read as the reverse complement.
AGATCCGCGCCGAGAAGGCCGCCCCGACGGTCGACGTCTGGTGGGGCGGCACGGGTGACACGCATCTCCAGGGCGGGTCGGAAGACCTTCTCGAACCCTATCGCCCGGCGCATGAACGCGACATGCTGCCCTGGGCGCAGAATTTCTTCGCCATGTCGGGCGGGCGCTCGGCGGGCATCTATGCCGGAGCGCTCGGCTTTGCCTACAATGCCGACCTCCTGCGCCAGCTGAAACTGCCCGCGCCGGCCTGCTGGAAGGACCTTGCCGACATTTCCTATCGCGGGCGCATCGAAAGCGGCAATCCGAACTCCTCCGGCACGGCCTTCACGACGCTTGCAACGCTCGTGCAACTCTTCGGTGAGGACGAGGCCTTCCGCTTCATGGCGGCGCTCAACCGCAATATCGGGCGCTATACGAGCGCCGGCTCCGCGCCGGTCAAGGCGGCGGCGCGCGGCGAGACGTTGATCGGCATCTCCTTCATGCATGACGCCGTCACCCAGAAACAGGCGGGCTATCCGCTGGTGATCGTCGCGCCCTGCGAGGGCACCGGCTACGAGATCGGCGCGGTCAGCATCGTCAAGGGCGCGCGGCACCCGGATGAGGCGAAGCGCTTCGTCGACTTTGCGCTCAGCCCGGAAGGGCAGGGCACCGGCGCGGCATCCGGCCAGAACCAGGTGCCGTCCAATGCGAAATCGACCCTGCCGCTGGCAGCGCCCGATATCTCGATGATCAAGATGGTGGATTACGACTTCGCGACCTTCGGCTCGCCGGAAGAGCGAAGTCGGCTGCTCGAAAGGTTCGACGCGGAGATCGCCGCGACGAACTGAGCGAGCTTTCACGAAAGACTTAAGAAAACCGCGGACGCGCCGCCCTCGCGGGCAGGCCGATGGCCCCCTCGTGCGCCGTTCGCAGCCGAATTCATGACCAGGCAACAGGAGGATGCCCAATGAAAATGAAGACCCTTTCCCTCATGCTCTTCGCCGGAACGGCCCTTGCCGCCCTGCCGGCAAAGGCCGCCGGCGAGCTCAACCTCATCTGCTCGGCCGACGTCGTCATCTGCGAGCAGATGAAGGGCGATTTCGAGAAGGCGCACAGCGACATCAAGGTGAACATGGTTCGCCTGTCCTCCGGCGAGACCTATGCGAAGGTCCGCGCGGAAGCCCGCAACCCGAAGACCGACATCTGGTGGGCCGGCACGGGCGACCCGCACCTGCAGGCGGCCTCCGAAGGCCTGACGCTGGAATACAAGTCGCCCAAGCTCGACGAGCTCAACGACTGGGCCAAGAGCCAGGCGGAAAGCTCGGGCTACCGTACGGTCGGCGTCTATGCCGGCGCGCTCGGCTGGGGCTACAACAACGACATCTTCAAGTCGAAGGGCTTCAAGGAGCCGAAGTGCTGGGCCGACCTCCTGGCGCCCGAACTGAAGGGCGAGATCCAGATCGCCAACCCGAACTCCTCGGGCACGGCCTATACGGCTCTCGCCTCGCTCGTGCAGATCATGGGCGAGGACCAGGCCTTCGACTACCTGAAGAAGCTGAACGAGAACATTTCGCAATACACCAAGTCCGGCTCCGCGCCGGTCAAGGCGGCGGCGCGCGGCGAAACGGCGCTCGGCATCGTCTTCGTGCACGACGCCGTGGCACAGATTGCCGAAGGCTTCCCGGTCACCTCGGTCACGCCCTGCGAAGGCACCGGCTACGAGATCGGCTCCATGTCGATCATCAAGGGCGCGCGCAACCTCGACAATGCGAAGATCTGGTACGACTGGGCGCTGACCCCGGAAGTCCAGTCGCGCATGAAGGATGCCAAGTCCTTCCAGCTTCCCTCCAACAAGAATGCGGAGATTCCGAAGGAAGCGCCGAAGTTCGAGGACATCAAGCTGATCAACTACGACTTCAAGACTTACGGCGACCCGGCAAAGCGCAAGGAACTGCTGGAACGTTGGGACCGCGAAGTCGGCGCTGCCGCCAACTGATGTCCTGAGTGGCGGCGCCCGTCTCCTCCGGGCGCCGTCTTCCCATAATCAAAGACAGCGAGGTCGGCCATGACGAATGGCAATCGCAGGCTGGACATCGTCCTGATCCTGGGCGCGGTCGCATTGACCCTTCTGCCCTGGTATCGCATCGAGAACGGCTTCTTCGGGTTCGGCTGGCTGGCCGGTTTCCCGCTTTCCACCGAGGCCGCACCCGGTCTCGTCCAGATCGCGGCGCATGGCCGCCTGTGGCTCGCGGCCGTCGTGCTGCTCCTTCTCATCGCCGGTGCGGCGCGCGGCATGGCGGACCCGATGCGCCGCGGCGCCGTGCTGGCCTGGGTGGGGGCGATCGGCGTCCTGTTCCTCGCGCTCCAGGGGCTGGCCATCGGCTTTTCCGGCTGGACATGGGCGATCAGCGAAAGCCTGTTCGGCCCGCTTGCCGACGGCCAGTCCTCGATGGGGGCGGGCGCGGTGCTCTCCGCCATCACCTTCGTCCTGATGTTCTCCTTCGGCCTTGCCGAGCGGGGCGTCATGAAGGGCGATGCCTTCGTCGTCAGCTCGATCTCGCTGCTCGTCTTCCTGGTCGCGGTCTTCGTCTTCTATCCGATCGGCAGCATGTTCATCGGCTCGGTGCAGGATTTCGACGGCTCGTTCAATCCCGACAATTTCATCCGCAACCTGCAGGATCCGAGCATCTGGAGCCTCAATTGCGTCATCGGCGCGGGCCGATGCGGCGTCGCCTGGCGCACGCTCTGGCTCGCCATCATGACGGGCCTCGGCTCCACGCTGCTCGGCCTAGCCTTCGCGCTGGTCGCCACCCGCACGCAGTTTCCCTTCAAGAAGGGCCTGCGCCTGCTGACGATCCTGCCGATCATCACGCCGCCCTTCGTCATCGGCCTTGCGCTGACGCTGCTCTTCGGCCGCGCCGGCGTGGTCACGCAGGGGCTTTCGAGCCTCCTCGGCATCGAGCCCGGCCGCTGGCTCTACGGGCTCACCGGCATCTGGATCGCGCAGGTCCTTTCCTTCACGCCGATCTCCTTCCTCGTCCTGATCGGTGTCGTCGAGGGCGTCAGCCCGTCGATGGAGGAGGCATCGACCACGTTGCGCGCCAACCGCTGGCGCACCTTCTACCGCGTCTCGCTGCCGCTGATGAAGCCGGGCCTCGCCAATGCCTTCCTCATCGGCTTCATCGAGAGCATGGCCGACTTCGGCAACCCGCTGGTGCTCGGCGGCAGCCATGGCGTGCTCTCGACGGAAATCTTCTTTGCCGTCGTCGGCTCGCAGAACGATCCGTCCCGCGCCGCCGTGCTCGCCATGGTGCTGCTCTTCTTCACGCTCTCGGCCTTCCTGGCCCAGCGCGTCTGGCTCTCCGGCAAGAATTTCGCCACCGTCACCGGCAAGGGCGACAGCGGGGCGCATATCGCCCTGCCGAAGGGGCTTTCCATCGCCGTCCATTCGGTGGTCATTCCGTGGGGCCTGTTTACGCTGGTCATCTACGGCATGATCCTCGTCGGCGGTTTCGTGAAGACCTGGGGCCTCGACAATTCGCTGACGCTCGACCACTACATCAAGGCCTTCTCGATTACCTTCGACGGCGGCATCGCCTGGACGGGCGTCGCCTGGAACTCGTTCTGGACGACCATGGAGATCGCGCTTCTTTCCGCCCCGCTCACCGCCGCGGTCGGCCTGCTGACGGCCTATATCATCGTGCGCCAGAAGTTCGCCGGGCGGAACGTCTTCGAATTCGCGCTGATGATGAGCTTCGCCATTCCCGGCACGGTCATCGGCGTCAGCTACATCATGGCCTTCAACCTGCCGCCGCTGGAAATGACGGGCTCGGCGCTGATCCTCATCGCCTGCTTCGTCTTCCGCAACATGCCGGTCGGCGTGCGCGGCGGCATCGCGGCGATGAGCCAGCTCGACAAGAGCCTCGACGAGGCCTCGCTGACGCTGCGCGCCGGCAGCTTCCGCACGATCCGCAAGGTCATCCTGCCGCTGCTGCGCCCGGCCATCACCGCTGCGCTCGTCTATTCCTTCGTGCGCGCCATCACCTCCATCAGCGCAGTCATCTTCCTCGTCAGCGCCGAATACAACATGGCGACGTCCTACATCGTCGGCCTCGTCGAGAACGGCGAATACGGCGTGGCGATCGCCTATTCCTCCATGCTGATCGTCGTGATGATCGCGGTCATCGCCGTCTTCCAGCTTCTCGTCGGTGAACGGCGGCTCAGGCGCGAGAACCGCGTCGCCGGCCTCACCCCGTCCTCTTCCTCCCGTCAGGAGAAAATCGCATGATCAATCCCAAAGCCGGTTCCGTCACCTTCGAGAATGTGAAGAAGACCTTCGGCGCCTTCACCGCGATCCCGGACCTGTCGCTCACCATCGAGCCCGGCACGCTCGTCACCCTGCTCGGCCCCTCCGGCTGCGGCAAGACGACGACGCTCAGGATGCTCGCCGGCCTGGAGCACCCGACCGCCGGGCGCATCCTCATCGGTGGCAAGGACGTCACCATGCTGCCGGCCAACGAGCGCGACGTCTCGATGGTTTTCCAGTCCTATGCGCTCTTCCCGCACATGAGCTCGCTCGACAATGTCGCCTATGGCCTCGAATCCTCCGGCCTCTCGCGCAGAGAAGCGCGGGAAAGGGCGGAGGAGGGGCTGGCGCTCGTAGGCCTCGCCGGCATGGGCCACCGCCTGCCGGCCGAGCTTTCCGGCGGCCAGCAGCAGCGCGTCGCCGTCGCCCGCGCGCTGGTGCTGGAGCCGCAGGTGCTGCTGCTCGACGAGCCCCTGTCGAACCTCGATGCGCGCCTGCGCCGCAAGGTGCGCACGGATATCCGCGAGCTCCAGCAGCGCCTCGGCTTCACCGCCGTCTATGTCACGCACGACCAGGACGAGGCGCTCGCCGTCTCCGACCGCATCATCGTCATGAAGGACGGCGAGATCGCCCAGTCAGGCGCCCCGCGTGAACTTTACGAGGCGCCCGCCTCCTCCTTCATCGCCGATTTCATGGGCGAGGCCAATGTGATCGCCTGCGAGGTGATCGGCATCGAGAACGATGAGGCGAAGGTCCGCGTCGGCGGGTTCGAGCATCGCGTGCCGGCCGGGCGGGCAAAGCCCGGCGCGGCGAACCTTGCCGTGCGGCCGGGCTCGGTGACGCTCACCGAAGGGCGCGGGGAGGGGCTTTCCGGCCGCATCCTGCATTCGGCCTATCTCGGCGACCATGTCGAATACGAAGTCGAGACCGATGTCGGCACGCTCTTCATCGTTGACCACGCCGTCGACCGCATCCTGCCCGCCGCGGCGGATGCCACGCTGCAGTTCAAGAACCGCGGCATCGCCCTCATCAATACCTGACACCATTGCAAGGAATAAACGCATGACGTCGCAAGAGACGGCCCTCGACAAACGCTTCGCCCTCGCCAAGCTTCTCGCGCAGGAGGGCGGGGCGATGGCGCTCGACTACTTCAACCGGCGCGATTCCCTTGTCATCGAGACCAAGCGCGACCTTCAGGACGTGGTCTCCATCGCCGACCGCAACGTGGAGAAACTGATCCGCGACCGGGTCGAGGCCTTGTTCCCGGAAGATGGCTTCCTCGGGGAGGAGTTCGGCCTGACGGCGGGCACGTCGGGCTATACATGGGTCGTCGACCCCATCGACGGCACGGCGCCTTTCGTCAATGGCATGCCGAACTGGTGCGTCTCGGTCGCCGTGCTGCACGAGGGCGTGCCGGTCGTCGGCGTCATCGGCGCGCCTTGCCATGGCGAGCTCTATGCCGCCGCCGCCGGTAGGGGGGCGAAGCTCAACGGCAAGGTCCTGACGCTCGATCCTTCCCGTACCATCGAGAACGCCCTGACCGGCATCGGCGCCAACAGCCATGTCACGCCCGAGGTCGTCGCCGACATCGTCAGCCGCCTGCTGCAGGCGGGCGGCAACTTCATTCGAAACGGTTCCGGCGCGCTGATGCTGGCCTATGTCGCCGCCGGCCGGCTCGTCGGCTATTACGAGCCCTACATGCATGCCTGGGATTGCCTTGCCGGCTATTGCCTCGTCAAGGAGGCAGGCGGCTGGTATCACCCCTTCCCGACGGAAGGCGAGCGGCTGACGAAGGGGTCCCCCGTCGTCGCCGCAGGGCCGGGCGCGCGCGCCGCGCTCGCGAAGCTGGCGCAACTAGGCTGAAAACTGCCTACCCGGCCCGGAGAGGAACGATAATGCATCAACGGTTCGCCATCATCGCGGATCCGCATCTGCACAATGTGCGCGGCAACTATCGCGGGGGCCGCATCGCGGCCGACCGCCTGCCCGGCGGGATGGAACTGCGCACGCTCGCCGACACGGTCCAGTCGACGCGCCTCTTCAACGAAAGCGAGGCGGGCTTTCGCGCGGTGCTCGACGACATCGCCGCGCGCGGCATTCGCCATGTCATCGTCGTCGGCGACTATTCCGACGACGGGCAGGACGAAAGCGTCGCGGCCTCGCTTGCGCTGATGCAGTCCTATGCCGACCGTTTCGGCATGCGGTTCTTCTCCACCGTCGGCAACCATGACGTCTACGGCTATTCCGGCCGTAGCCTCGACCGGAGCTTCCTGCTCGATGACGGCGGCTCCTTCCTGGTCTCCGGGTCGCGGCCGGATGGCGAAGGCGTGCTGTTCAATCCCGCCATGCGCTGCCGCTCCTATGCGGAGAGCCTGCCGCGCGGGCTCGGCTTCTTCCGCGACGGGACGGAACTCCACTGGGAAACGCCATTCGGCGCGTCCGACGATCTTGCGGACAGGCAATACACCCTGTCCTCGCCGGACAGCCGCCACGAGCACCGTTTCATCGATGCGTCCTATCTGGTCGAACCGGTCGAGGGCGTCTGGCTGCTTTCCATCGACGGCAATGTCTTCGTGCCGCGCGACGGCGATTTCGACCTTGCGGAGGAGGCCTTCGATGACAGCACGGATGCCGGCTACAACGCGCTGGTGGCGCACCGGCCCTATCTGTTGGCCTGGATCGCCGATGTCTCCCGGCGGGCCGAGCGGCTGGGCAAGCGGCTGATTTCCTTTGCCCATTATCCCGCCGTCGACCCGTTCGACGCGACCCTGGAAGATGAGCAGCGGCTGTTCGGGCGGACGATCTTCGTGCGCCGCACGCCCTCGAAAGACACCGCCGCGCTGCTCGCGAAAGCGGGCCTCCGGCTGCATTTCAGCGGGCATCTGCATATCGACAACGTTTCGCGGCAGGATGGCATCGTCAATGTCGCCGTGCCTTCCACCGCCGGCTATCCCGGCGGCTACCGCCTGCTGACGCTTCACGACGACGGAGCCGAGCTCGAAACCATACGCGTTACGGGCCTTGCCCTCGATCCGGCAATCCTCTCGGCCTATCGCCGGGAGGCGGAACAAAGCGGCCTCGATGTCGGCGACCTGCTGGATGCCGGCGATTTCGGCGCCTTCGCCATCCGGCACCTGCGCGAGATCGTCCATCACCGCTTCTTCGCGAAGGAATGGACGCCGGAAGCCCGGGCCGCCATAAAGCGCATGACGCTGGCGGACATCGCGCGTGAAGGAGCGGGCGTTGCACTTTCCCCGGAGCAGGGCGCGCGGTTCGCGGCCATCCCCGCCATGCGGCTGGTCGAGGCGATCTATATCGCCCGCCACAACGCCGCCTGGCGCCTGGAGATGCCGGAGGACGAGCGCGCGACCCTCGACGCGCTGCTGGATATCTGCGGCATGCCGGCCGGCGAGGGCCTCGCCGCCAGCCTCCTGCGGATATTCCGCCGGCACTTCCGGAAGGACGATTTCCGTCGCCTCACTTTCTCACACGACTGGGAGATCGTGACCGGATCACCGGAAACCGACGCCATCAGGATTGCCCGTTAGGCCGGCAGTCAGGAACAACAAGCTGATGGAAGAGGGGAAACATCGCGCTCGCCCGGCGAAATCCGCGGCTGCGCCCGCGTCGTGGCCTGATCTTCTTTCGCCGGTCTTGCAAAGCGCAAATCCGAAAGGGTACTGATCGATATCGGCGGGCAGGGGGATGGCCTCCACCCAACGTGCAGATCCGAAGGTGGCAAAGCATGGAAATTCTGACGGCGGCCGGCCTCACGGCGCTCTTGCAGGTCATTGCGATCGATCTCGTGCTGGCGGGCGACAATGCGGTGGTCATCGGCCTGGCTGCGGCCGGCCTGGAGCCCACCCAGCGCAAGAAGGCGATTCTCGTCGGCATTCTTGCAGCGACGGTCCTCCGCATCATCTTCGCCACGGTCGCCGTGCATTTGCTGGCGATCATCGGGCTGCTGCTCGCCGGCGGCCTGCTCCTGCTCTGGGTCTGCTGGAAGATGTGGCGCGAACTGCGCGGCGGGCACGAGGAAGGCGAGGACGGCGCCACGTCCGAGGGCGCCCCGCGAAAAACCTTCTTCCAGGCCGCGACGCAGATCGTCGTCGCCGACGTCTCCATGTCGCTCGACAACGTCCTTGCCGTCGCCGGCGCGGCACGCGAGCATCCGGGCGTCCTCGTCGTCGGCCTTGCGCTCTCCATCGCGCTGATGGGCATCGCGGCCAACTTCATCGCCCGCCTGCTCAACAAGCATCGCTGGATCGCCTATATCGGCCTTGCGATCATCCTCTATGTCGCGCTCGACATGATCTATCGCGGCGCGCTCGAAGTGATGCCCTACCTTCCGGCGACCTGACCCTTCCGCCGTGGCCGGCATGGCCGCGGACACGATGTCCGGTTTCTGCGGCCTGCGCGCGGGATGCTTTCGGCCGGCTTTCGGTTGCCGCGCGAAGCGAACCGGGACAGTCGCCGAAGGGGGATTGTTTTCCCCATCAGTATTATGATTGTATTGCGGAAATGGCATCGGCGCATCGATCCCGTGCCGGGGCCTTCAAGCACAATCAAAATGGGGAACCGAAATGAACAGGGAAAAGATCAATTCGCGTATTCGCCCGCTGCTCGCCGGCGCGGCCTTCACGCTGCTGCTGGCCACCGGCGGCACGGCGCCCGCCTTTGCCGAGACGCCGGCCGATACGCTCGTCCAGGCCTGGGCCATCGACGACACGATCACGCTCGATCCGGCCGAATCCTTCGAGCTGACGCCGGCCGAGTTCATCGGCAATGCCTATGACATGCTCGTGCGCCTCGACATTGCCGACACGACCAAGGTGAAGGGCGGCGTCGCCGAAAGCTGGACCGTCTCCGACGACGGCCTCACCTATACGTTCAAGCTGAAGCCGGGCATCAAGTTCGCCTCCGGCAATCCGCTCACCGCAGAGGACGTCGCCTGGTCCTTCGAGCGCGTCGTCAAGCTCGACAAGAGCCCCGCCTTCATCCTCACCCAGTTCGGCCTGACCGGCGACAACGTCGCGGAAAAGGCGAAGGCCGTGGACGAGGGCACCTTCGTCTTCACCGTCGACAAGCCCTATGCGCCGAGCTTCGTGCTGAACTGCCTCACCGCGACCGTCGGCGCCGTGCTCGACAAGAAACTGGTGATGGAGCACGCCGAATCCACCAAGCCGAGCGACGACTACAAGTATGATACCGATTTCGGCTATGCTTGGATGAAGACCAACTATGCCGGCTCCGGTCCCTTCAAGATCCGCGACTGGCGCGCCAACGAGATCGTCGTGCTGGAGCGCAACGACAACTACTATGGCGAAAAGCCCGCGCTCACCCGCGTCATCTACCGCCATGTCAAGGAAAGCGCGACCCAGCGCCTGATGCTGGAAGCCGGCGACGTCGACGTCGCCCGCAACCTGGAGCCGGGCGACCTCGACGCCGTTTCCAAGAATGCGGACCTGACGACAGCCAGTGCCCCCAAGGGCACGGTCTATTACATCAGCCTCAACCAGAAGAACGAGAAGCTGGCGAAGCCCGAGGTGCGCGAGGCCCTCAAGTATCTCGTCGACTACGACGCGATCGGCGCGACGCTCATCAAGGGCATCGGCGAGATCCGCCAGACCTACCAGGCCAAGGGCGTGCTCGGCGCGCTCGATGCGAGCCCCTACAAGCTCGATGTCGCGAAGGCCAAGGAACTGCTCGAGAAGGCCGGCCTGAAGGACGGCTTCTCCGTCACCTTCGACGTGCGCAACACGCAGCCGGTGACGGGCATTGCCGAGTCCTTCCAGCAGACCGCCGGCCAGGCCGGCGTCAAGGTCGAGATCATTCCCGGCGACGGCAAGCAGACCCTGACCAAGTACCGCGCCCGCAATCACGACATGTATATCGGTCAGTGGGGCATGGACTATTGGGATCCGAATTCCAACGCGGAAGCCTTCACCTCGAACCCGGACAATGGCGACGACGCCTCCGTCAAGACGCTCGCCTGGCGCAATGCCTGGGACATTCCGGAGCTGACGGAGCAGAGCAAGGCCGCCCTTCTGGAGCGCGATTCCGACAAGCGCGCCGAGATGTACAAGAAGCTCCAGCAGGAGGCGCTGGACACCAGCCCCTTCGTGATGATCTTCCAGCAGATCGAGGTCGCCGGCGTTCGCGGCAAGGTCAAGGGCTACACGCTCGGCCCGAGCTTCGACTCCAACCCGCTGGCCCCCGTCAGCAAGGAATAGGCCAAAAGGACGATTTCCTTGAGCATGTCTGACACGGTAAAGCCGGCAGGGCGCGCCAAACGGCGCGCCTATGCGAGGCTCAAATCGATTGCCGGCTTCCTCTTGGTCGTCGCCACGACCTATCTCGGCCTGCTCGCCGTCACCTTCTTCATCGGCCGCGTCGTGCCGATCGATCCGGTGCTGGCGATCGTCGGCGACCGCGCGCCGGCCCGCGTGGTCGAGCGCGTGCGGCAGGAGATGGGGCTGGACCTGCCCTATTACCAGCAGTTCTGGCTCTATATCAAAGGCGTCTTCCAGGGCGACTTCGGCACCTCCGTGCTGACCACCAATCCCGTGATGACGGACATCCGCCGCGTCTTCCCGGCGACGATGGAGCTTGCCTCCGTCGGCACCGTCATCGGCGCGGTCATCGGCATTCCGCTCGGCGTGCTGGCCGCCGTCCGGCGCGGCAGCATCGCCGACCAGGTGGTGCGCATCGTCGGCCTCATCGGCTATTCCGTGCCGATCTTCTGGCTCGGGCTTCTCGCGCTCCTCGTCTTCTATGCCCGCCTCGGCTGGGTTTCCGGCCCCGGCCGCATCGACGTCGTGTTCGAATATACGTTCACGCCCGTCACCGGCTTCTTCCTGATCGACGCGATCCTCAACCGCGACTGGGCCGCCTTCCGCGACATCGTCTCGCACATCATCCTGCCGGCCTCGCTGCTCGGCTATTTCTCCATGGCCTATATCAGCCGCATGACGCGCTCCTTCATGCTGAACGAGCTGGGGCAGGAATATATCGTTGCCGCCCGGGCGAAGGGCCTATCGGAAAGCCGCATCATCTGGGGCCATGCGCTGCGCAACGCGGCCGTGCCGCTCGTCACCGTCATCGCGCTTTCCTATGCCGGCCTTCTCGAAGGCTCGGTGCTGACGGAGACGGTCTTCGCCTGGCCGGGCCTCGGCCTCTACATCACCAATTCGCTGCAAAACGCCGACATGAACGCGGTGCTCGGCGGCACCATCGTCATCGGTTCCGTCTTCATCGCCATCAACCTTCTCTCCGACGTGCTCTACCGCATGCTCGACCCCCGAACGAGGACCCGATGAGCGAGGCCGCCATGACCCGCCGCGAATGGCTCCTGACCGACCGGCCGCAATCGCGCCTTCAGGCAAGGCTCGGCCGCGCCTATGTCGCCTGGCGGCGCTTCACCGCCAATCGGCTTGCCGTGCTCGGCCTGCTGATCATCCTCGGCCTCGTCTTCCTCGCGGTCTTCGCGCCGCTCATCGCGCCCCATTCGCCCTATGTCGGCGATCTCGCCAATGCGCGCCTGCTGACGCCGGGGCCGGGCCACTGGCTCGGAACGGATGATCAGGGCCGCGACATCCTCTCGCGCCTCATTTACGGTTCGCGCCTCACCTTGCAGGTCGTGCTGCTGGTGGCGGTCATCGCCGCGCCGCTCGGGCTTCTGGTCGGCACGGTCGCCGGCTATGCGGGCGGCTGGGTTGATGCGGTGCTGATGCGCATCACCGATATCTTCCTCGCCTTCCCGAAGCTCGTCCTGGCACTCGCCTTCGTGGCGGCGCTCGGGCCCGGCATCGGCAACGCCATCATCGCCATCGCCATCACCTCCTGGCCGCCCTATGCGCGCATCGCGCGGGCCGAGACGCTGACGGTGCGCAACTCGGATTACATCCTCGCCGTGCAGCTCATGGGCGCTTCCCCCTGGCGCATCGTGCTGCGCCATATCATGCCGCTCTGCATCTCCTCGCTCATCGTGCGCGTGACGCTCGACATGGCAGGCATCATCCTCACCGCCGCCGGCCTCGGCTTCCTCGGCCTCGGCGCACAGCCGCCGCTGCCCGAATGGGGCGCGATGATCGCCTCCGGCCGCCGCTTCATCCTCGACCAGTGGTGGGTCGCCGCCATGCCGGGCTTCGCCATCCTCATCGTCAGCCTCGGCTTCAACCTGCTCGGCGACGGCCTGCGCGATGCGCTCGACCCGCGGGGGAGCGGCCAGTGAGCGCGCTTCTGACCGTCGAGGACCTTCACGTCTCTTTCCCGACGCGCACCGGCGTCATCGAGGCGGTGCGCGGCGTCTCCTTCACGCTCGGCCGCGAGCGGCTGGGCATCGTCGGCGAGAGCGGTTCCGGCAAGTCGCAGACCGGCCGCGCCATCATGGGCCTGACCGCCGAGCACGGCGTCATCGACGCAAAACGCCTCGAATTCAACGGCATCGATCTCCTCAAGGCCTCGAAGGCCGAGCGGCGGGCGCTGCGCGGCAAGCGCATCGCCATGATCCTGCAGGACCCGAAATATTCGCTGAACCCGGTCATGACCATCGGCCGCCAGATCGTCGAGACGCTGCGCGCGCACGAGCCGGTCGGCCGGGCGGAGGCGAAAAGGCGCGCGCTCGACATGCTTGCCGCCGTGCAGATCCGCGATCCAGAGCGCGTCTTCGACCTCTATCCGCACGAGGTCTCCGGCGGCATGGGCCAGCGCGCGATGATCGCTATGATGCTCGTCGCCGGCCCGGAACTGCTGATCGCCGACGAGCCGACCTCGGCGCTGGACGTGACGGTGCAGCTCGACGTGCTCGCCATCCTCAACCGGCTGGTTGCCGAGCGCGGCATGGGGCTGATCTTCATCTCGCATGACCTGCGGCTCGTATCGTCCTTCTGCGACCGCGTCATCGTCATGTATGCCGGCCGCATCGTCGAGGAGCTGCCGGCCGAGAAGCTCTCGGAGGCGCAGCACCCCTATACGCGCGGTCTCTTGAATTGCATGCCGCAGATCGGCGCCGACCGGCACCCGCTGCCGGTACTCGATCGCAAACCGGAGTGGCGGACATGACGCCGGCCCTTGCCATAAACGGCCTCGGCGTCGTCTACGACGACTTCGTGGCGCTCGACGATGTCAGCCTCTCGGTCGCGCCGGGTGAGTCCTACGGGCTCGTCGGCGAATCCGGCTCCGGCAAGTCGACGCTGCTGCGCGCCGTGGCCGGCCTTGCGCCGGTCTCCCAAGGCACGATCACCGTGGATGGCGCGCCGCTCGGCAACAAGCGCGATAAGGCCTTCTATCGCAAGGTCCAGATGGTCTTTCAGGATCCCTACGGTTCGCTGCATCCGCGCCAGACCGTCGACCGCCTGCTCCTCGAACCGCTCGCCATCCACGGTTTCACCGATACCGAAAACCGCATCGTTCGGGCACTCGACGAGGTGGGCCTCGGCTCCGCCTTCCGCTTCCGCTATTCGCACCAGCTTTCCGGCGGCCAGCGCCAGCGCGTGGCGATCGCCCGCGCGCTGATCCTCGAACCCTCGATCCTGCTGCTCGACGAGCCGACCTCGGCGCTCGACGCCTCGGTGCAGGCCGAGGTGCTGAACCTGCTCGAACAGCTCCGCGCTGCCCGCAAGCTCACCTTCGTCATGGTCAGCCACGACCTCGCCGTCGTCACCCATATGTGCGACCGGCTGATGGTGATGCGGAACGGCCGTGCCGTGGAAGAGCTGACCGCCGCCGACCTTGCGGCCCGCAGGGTGACGCAGGACTATACGCGCGGCCTGCTTGCCGCCAGCGAAGGCTTCCGGCGCACCGGCTGAGTCACGGAACGCAAGCGATCCCGCTATTTGCTGTTGACGTCCGCCCGCCTTGCCATCGGCCGGGCTTTGCGCAAGATGGCGCCGTGGAACGAAGCAGAGGGGACGAGGTGAGCGCAGGAAAACCCTCGGGGACGAAGCAGGCCGCCGGACGCATGACGCGCGAAGCCTGGATCGAGGCTGGCGTCGAGGCACTGGTCGAAGAGAGCATCGGGCACGTCAAGATCCAGGTCCTGGCGAAGAAGCTCGGCGTGTCGCGCTCCAGCTTCTACTGGTTCTTCACGGATCTGCAGGCGCTGCAGCGCGCACTGCTGGACCATTGGCTGCGCAAGAATACCGGCCCGATCATCGAGCGCGCCCTGCGCCCGGCTGCATCAGCCAATGAAGGCGTCTGCCATATCTTCGAGTGCTGGGTCGATCCCGCGCTTTTCGATCCTCCGCTGGATGCCGCCGTTCGCGCCTGGGGGCGCATCGACGCCACGGTGCGCGCGGTCGTCGAGCAGGCGGACGATCAGCGGATCGACGCCATAAAGCGGATGTTCCTGCGCTACGACTATCCGGAGGAAGAGGCCTTCACCCGGGCGCGCGTCCTCTATTTCACGCAGGTCGGCCATTTCACGCTCGGCATCGGCGATAGTCGCGACGAGCGCCTCAGCCACCTCCGCTCCTATCTCCTGACCTTCACCGGCCGCCCGGCCACGGAAGGCGAGGTGGAGGATTTCACTGCCGTGATGCGCCGGCTGCTGCCCGACGGCTGATTTCCGTTCACCTCTGTACAGACGATTTCCCCAGCCCTTTGCACTCGCGTGGAAGGAGCGCGGATGTTTTCCGAGCCCCAATGGACATTTATGTACAGAGAGGATAAGAAATTCATCCAACGACAGGCGCGGGCCTGTCGGGAGGGGGATTCATGAGGAAAAATCCGACCGTCGCTTTCTCGGCGAAGCGGCTCCATCCTGCAAAGGATGGAGTGCGATGACGCGGCATTACTCGGCACTCTCGCTCTTCAAGGAAGGGCTTGCCGGCCAGAAAGGCTGGCAGCAGGCGTGGCGCTCGCCGCAGTCGAAGCCGCGCTACGACATCCTCATCATCGGCGGCGGCGGGCATGGGCTGGCGACGGCCTATTATCTCGCCAAGGTCCACAATATCCGCAATGTCGCGATCATCGAGAAGGGCTGGCTCGGCGGCGGCAATACGGGGCGCAACACGACGGTCGTGCGCTCCAACTACTTCTTCCCCGAGAGCACGGCGCTCTATGAAATGGCCCTGAAGCTCTATGAAGGGCTCGGCCGCGACCTCAACTACAATATCATGCTTTCCCAGCGCGGCATCATCACGCTCGCCCACAGCGAGGCGGAGATGGAGATGGCGGCGCGCACCGTCAATGCCATGCAGATCAACGGCACGGATGCCGAGCTCTTCGGCATCGAGGACGTGCGCCGCGTGCTGCCGCTGCTCGACATGTCGCCCGATGCGCGCTACCCGGTCTTCGGCGGCGTCTGGCAGGGCAGGGCCGGCACGGCGCGGCACGATGCGGTCGCCTGGGGCTATGCGCGCGCCGCCGACCGGCTGGGCGTCGATATCATCCAGTCCTGCGAGGTCGAGGAGTTCCTCATCGAGGGAGGGCGATGCCGCGGCGTGAAGACGAGCCGCGGCGAGATCCGCGCCGAGCGGGTCGGCATGGTCGTCGCCGGCCATACGTCCCACCTTGCGGCCAAGGCCGGCTTCCGCCTGCCGATCACCTCCTATGCCTTGCAGGCCTGCGTTTCCGAGCCGATCAAGCCGGCGCTCGACACGGTCGTCCTGTCGCCGGCCACCGGCACCTATGCCAGCCAGTCGGACAAGGGCGAACTCGTCATCGGCGGCGGGCTCGACCGCGTTCCCTCCTACGGCCAGCGCGGCAACCTGCCGATGCTGGAAACGGTGATCTCGGGGCTGCTGGAAATGTTCCCGAGCTTCCGGCAATTGCGGTTGATGCGGCAATGGGCCGGCATCGTCGACGTCACGCCGGACTCCTCGCCGATCCTCGGCGAAAGCCCGCTGCCCGGCCTCTTCCTTAATTGCGGCTGGGGGACGGGCGGCTTCAAGGCGATCCCCGCGGGCGGCACGCTGCTCGCGCATCTCCTCGCCACCGGCAAACACCACGACGTCAGCCGCCCCTTCGATCTCGACCGCTTCGCCTGCGGACGGCTGATCGATGAGGCTGCCGGCTCCGGCATCGCGCATTAGGAGGACCGGATGCAGCTTTTCCCATGCCCCTTCTGCGGGCCGCGTTCCGAGACGGAATTCCACTTCGGCGGCGACGCCGGCAACCACCGCCCGGAAGGCTTCCGCACCGTCACGGACGGTGAATGGACCGCCTATCTCTACGAGCGGAACAACCTGCGCGGCGCGGCAAACGAGATCTGGATGCACATGACCTGCGGCGAAGTGTTCCGCATGGAACGCGACACGGTGCACCACGGCATTGCACGGTCCTTCGCGCTGACGGAAGGAGGCGGCGATGACGGCTTGGCGCACTGAAGGCGGGACGGCCATCGACAGGACGCGGCCGTTGCGTTTCACCTTCGACGGCAAGATGGTGGAGGGTTTTGCGGGCGATACCGTCGCCTCCGCGCTGCTGGCGGGCGGCGTTTCCGTCCTCGGCCGCAGCTTCAAGTATCACCGCCCGCGCGGTCTCTGGGGCGCCGGCGTCGAGGAGCCGAACGCGCTGGTCGATATCGCCGGTGCCATGCCGAACACGCGGGCGACGCAGGTTCCGGCTGCCGATGGCCTTGCCGTGCGCAGCGTCAATGCCGATCCGAGCGCCGAGAAGGATCGCCACGCCTTCCTCGATGCCTTCTCGCGCTTCATCCCGGCAGCCTTCTACTACAAGACCTTCATGTTCCCCGACTGGCACCTGTTCGAGCCGCGTATCCGGCAGATGGCCGGCCTCGGGACGCTGGACGCCGGCTTGCGCGAGCCGTCCTTCGCCGAACAGGTCAACCATCATTGCGACGTGCTGGTCGTCGGCGCCGGGGCCTCGGGCTTGCTCGCGGCGCGCAAGGCTCTGCGGGCCGGCCGGCGGGTCGTGCTTTGCGACGACGGGCGACAGGTGGGGGGCAGCCTTCTTCATCGCGCGGCGACCATCGAGGGCAAGCCGGGAGTGGAATGGGCTGCGGATGTCGCGGCGGAACTCGTGGAGGCAGGCGCGCTGGTGCTAACGGGCACCACGGCTTTCGGCATCTACGACCACCGTCTCGTCGGCCTCAGCCAGAAGGGCGCGGATGGTGCGCCGGACCGGCTCTGGCGGGTCCGCGCCGGGTCCATCGTGCTCGCCACCGGCGCCATCGAACGGCCGCTGCCCTTCGGCAACAATGATCTGCCGGGCATCATGTCGGCGGAGGCCGCGCTCGTCTATCTCCGCCGCTTCGGCGTCGTCGCCGGGCGGAAGATCGTCGTCGCCACCAATAACGGCCTTGCCTATGAGGTAGCGGAAGCGCTGGCGGACGCCGGCGCCGAGGTCACCGTCGTCGACTATCGCCCCGATGCCCCGACGTCCGCTGGGCTGCGGGTGCTGAAGGGGCTCACCGTCGTCTCGGCGAGCGGTCGCGGCACCGTCAGCGCCGTCCGGCTTTCCGACGGCAGCCTACTGGAGGCGGATGCGGTACTCGTTTCCGGCGGTTTCACACCGACGGTGCATCTCTATTGCCAGGCTCAGGGCAAGCTCGACTGGCGCGACGACATTCTCGCCTTCGTGCCCGGCCGGCCGGTGGAGGGCGTCGAGGTGGTCGGGGCCGCGGCTGGCGATTTCGGTCTTCCGGCAGAGCTTGCGAAGGGGGCGGCCTGCGATTTCGGCATCGTCGCCGCATGGCCGAAGCCGGGTGCCAAGGAGCGGGTCTGGATCGACCTCCAGAACGACGTCACCGCCAAGGACGTGGAATTGGCCGTCCGGGAAAACTTCGTCTCCGTCGAGCACCTGAAACGCTATACCACGCTCGGCATGGCGACCGACCAGGGCAAGACCTCGAATGTCAACGGCCTCGCGCTGATGGCCGAGATCACCGGCCGCCGTATTCCCGAAGTCGGCACGACGACCTATCGCCCGCCCTTCACCCCGGTTCCGCTCGCCTCCTTCGCGGGCGCCCGGTCCGGCACGCTCATGAACCCGCTGCGCCGCCTGCCGCTCGAAAGGGAGCACCGGGCGGATGGCGCCGTCTTCCGCGAATATGGCGGCTGGCTGCGGCCGGCCTATTATGGCGAAGGCCCCGCAGAAGTCCGCATCCAGGCCGAGGCCATGGCTGCACGCAATGGCATTGCGCTCTTCGACGGCTCGCCCCTTGGCAAGATCGAGGTCCTCGGTCCGGATGCCGCGACATTCCTCGACTTCATCTATTACAACACCGTCTCGACGCTTTCGCCCGGCCGTTGCCGCTACGGCTTCATCCTCAGCGAGGCCGGCAATATCTATGACGACGGCGTGCTGGTGCGCCTCGACGAGAACCGCTTCGTCGTCTCCTGCTCCTCCTCCCATGTCGCTGGCGTGCATGCCCTTCTGGAGGAATGGCGGCAGGACCGTTTCGACCGCAGCCGCATCTTCATCCACAATGCGACGGCGGAAATGGCGACGCTGACGGTATCCGGCCGCGAGGCGCCGGCGCTGATCGCCGCGCTCGGCCTGGACGCGGCGCTCGACGATGCGGCCCTGCCGCATATGGGTGTCGTCTCCGGCGCCTTCGATGGTGTTCCGGTGCGGATCGCCCGCGTCAGTTTCACCGGCGAACGGTCCTACGAGATCTCCGTTCCGGCCGACCATGCCGCCGCGCTCTGGTCGCGGCTGCGGCGCGAGGGCGAGGCTTACGGCGCGACGCTGCTCGGCCTCGAAGCGCTCATGATCCTGCGCGCGGAAAAGGGCTATGTCGTCATCGGCAAGGACACGGACGGAACGAGCCGGCCGATGGATTTCGGCCTTGCCGCGCCGCTGGAAAGAAAGAAGGTCGAGTTCATCGGCCGCCGTTCGCTGATCACCGAGGATGCCGCGCGGGCCGATCGCCGGCAGTTCGTCGGGCTCGAGGCAGTAGACGGAAAAGGTGCACTGCCGACCGGCGCGCACGGTATCGAGCGGGCGTCGAGCAGCCTGCGCAGCACGGGCTATGTCACGTCGAGCTATTTCAGCCCCGCGCTCCAGCGGCCGATCGCGCTCGGCCTCATCGAGCGCGGCCTTTCGCGCATGGGCGACGTCATCGAATTGCAGCATCTGAAGGAGGTGCGGCACGCCCGCATCGTCGCGCCCTGCGCCTTCGATCCGGAAGGAGGCCGCCTCCATGCTTGACAATTCCCGCAAATGGCGGCCGGAACCCGACTGGGCGGAAGCGCTGCTCGCCGCGCCGTCGCTCCGCATCCGCGCCGTCACCGGCCTGCCGCAGCATCTCGTCAGCGGCAATATCGAGCGCTTTCTCGCCCGGCACGGCCTTGGCACCGACATCGGCGCCTTCGGGCTTGCCTCCGGCGGGCGGTATGCGGTGCGCGTTGCCCGCGACCGACTGCTCGCCGTGGGCGTTCCGGCCTCCGAATGCCCGGCCGGATGGCACGATGAGGGCTATGCCGTGACGGCGGTCGGCTCGGCGCTGCGCGTCCTCGAAGCGCGCGGGCAGGGTGTCCGTGACCTCATCGCCCGCGCGACGGCTGTCGATCCCGATAATGGCGCCCCCTGTGCGGCCTTGCAGTTTTGCGGCCTGACATGCAGTGTCTATTTCCACGGGGATATGCAGACATTGCGCATCCACGTGGACCGGGGACTTGCCGCTTATCTATGGGAATGGATGGAACGCCAGCCGCTGCTTTCGAGCAGGGCCGGCGGGGGCTGAGGAGAACCCGGTTTCGAACAAGAACGACCCGCAATGGTGCGGGCGCAAAGGGGAGTTGAACTATATGAAAAGCATTCTGATCCTCGGCACGGCCCTCGGCCTCGTCATGGCAACGGCCGCGCGGGCGGATGACCTGACCATCGCCGTGGCCGGTCCCATGACCGGGCCGCTCGCCACGATCGGCGACCAGTTCAAGCAGGGCGCGCAGGCTGCTGCCGACGCCATCAACGGCAAGGGCGGCGTGCTCGGACGCCAGATCAAGCTGCAGTTCGAGGACGACCAGTGCGACCCGAAACAGGCGGTCTCCGTGGCCAACCGCATCACGGCCGCCGGCATCGGCTTCGTCGACGGCCACGCCTGCTCGGGCTCGAGCATTCCGGCCTCCGCCGTCTATGCCGAAAACGGCACGCTGATGATGAGCCCCGCTTCCTCCAACCCGGTCATGACGGACGATGCCGCCGCCAAGGGCTGGGCCAACATCATGCGTCTCTACACCCGCGACGATGCTCAGGGCGCCTTCATCGGCCCGTGGATCGCCCAGCAATATGCCGGCAAGAATGTCGCTGTCCTGCATGACAAGACGGCCTACGGCCAGGGCGTCGCCGACGCCGTGCGCGCCACCATGAACGAGAAGGGCCTCAAGGAAGTTCTCGCCGAAGGCATCAATCCGGGCGAGAAGGACTACAATGCGCTGGTGACGAAGCTGAAGGACGCCAAGGTCGATGTCGTCTATTTCGGCGGCTATCACCCGGAAGCCGGCCTCATGCTGCGCCAAGCGGCCGAGCAGAACTACAAGTTCCAGCTCATCATGCCCGATTCCATCGCTTCGCCGGAATTCTGGCAGGTCGCAGGCCCGGCCGGCGAAGGCACGCTCTTCGTCTTCCCGTCCGATCCGCAGGCCAAGCCCGAGGCGAAGGAAGCCGTCGAGAAGATCAAGTCCGGCGGCTTCAAGCCGGAAGGCTTCACGCTCTTCTCCTACGCCGTCATCCAGGCCTTTGCGCAGGGCATCGAGCGCGCCGGTTCTGACGATCCGACGAAGGTTGCCGAGGCGCTGAAGAACGGCCAGTCGATCGACACCGTCGTCGGCACCGTCACCTTCGACGAGAAAGGCGACCTGAAGAACGCCAGCTACGACATCAACCGCTGGAGCAACGGCGCCTACGCCCCGATCGCCCAGTAAGCCTACAAACAGAAAGGGCGGGAACTCCGGTTCCCGCCCTTTTCACATGGAGCGGCCGAAAGGCCGCTTTTTCATTTCAGGCGTAGCGGGCGATCGCGAGGTCCGTCGCGTCGATGTCCGGCTTCTTGCCCGAGACGAGGTCGGCGATGACGCGGGCGGAGCCGGAGCTCATCGTCCAGCCGAGCGTGCCGTGGCCGGTATTGAGGAAGAGGCCGGCGATCTTCGTCGGACCGATGACCGGCGTTCCGTCCGGCGTCATCGGGCGCAGGCCGGACCAGAAGCTGGCCTTGGAAATGTCGCCGCCGGGGAAGAGATCGGTGACGGAGTGCTGCAGCGTGAGGCGACGCGGCTCGCCGAGATCGTTGGTGTAGCCGGAGATTTCCGCCATGCCGCCGACGCGGATGCGGTCGCCGAGGCGGGTGATGGCGATCTTGAAGGTCTCGTCCATGACGGTCGATTCCGGCGCGCGCGAGGCATCGACGATCGGGATCGTCAGCGAGTAGCCCTTGACCGGATAGACCGGCAGGTGGATGTCGTGCGGCTTGACGAGGAGCGGCGAGAAGCTGCCGAGCGCCACGACGACGGCGTCGGCCTCCAGCCTGCCATGCGCGGTGATGACGCCGCGCACACGGCCGCCCTCCACATCGAGCCCGCGGATGATGCTGCCATAGTTGAAGCGCACGCCGAGCGCCTCGGCCTTCGCGGCCAGCGCATTGGAGAACTTGAAGCAGTCGCCGGTCTCGTCCTTGGGTGTCAGCAGGCCGCCCACGATCTTCTCGCGCACGTGCCTCAGCGCCGGCTCGACGCGGATGCAGCCCTCGGGATCGAGCACTTCATAGGGAATGCCGTCGGCGGCGAGCGCCTTGACGTCCTTGGCCGAGGCGTCGAGCTGCGCCTGGGTACGGAAGAGCTGCAAGGTGCCCTGCATGCGCTCGTCATAGGCGATGCCCGTTTCCTCGCGCAGCGCGGCGATGGAGATGCGGCTGTAGTCGGCAAGGCGCAGCATGCGGCTCTTGTTGATGGCGTAGCGGCCGGAGGTGCAGTTGCGGAGCATCTTCACCATCCAGGACAGCATGGCGCCATCGACCTTCGGGCGAAGAATCAGCGGTGCGTGTTCCATGAACAGCCATTTCAGCGCCTTCATCGGAATGCCGGGCGCGGCCCAGGGCGAGCAATAGCCGAAGGAGACCTCGCCGGCATTGGCGAAACTGGTCTCCAGCGCCGGGCCGGGCTGGCGGTCGACGACCGTGACCTCATGCCCCGCCTTGGCAAGCTGGTAGGCCGACGTGACGCCGACGATGCCGGCGCCGAGAACGATGACTTTCATGGTATCCTCATTGGAAAGAAAAGGCTTTGTCTTTTGTTTTCAAGGCAGTCGCGGGAACGGCGGATGTTTTCCACGAACCTGCCCTAGCGGTATTGCCGCTCGTATCGGTGGCCGAGACTGGTCAGGATCTCGTAGGCAATGGTGCCGGCATCGCGCGCCACGTCCTCCAGCGTCTGGTGCGGGCCCAGCACTTCCACGAGGCTGCCGAGCTTGAGGCGGCCCTCCGGCAGGGCGGAGACGTCGATGGTGATGCTGTCCATCGAGACGCGGCCGACGATGGGCAGGCGCACGCCATCGCAGAAGACGGCGCCGCGGTCCGAAAGGCTGCGCAGCACGCCGTCGGCATAGCCGGCCGCGATGGTGGCAAGGCGGGTGGGGCCAGTCGTGACATGCGTGCCGCTGTAGCCGACGCGCGTGCCGGCGGGCACGGTGCGCGTCTGCACCACGGCGATGTCGAGACGCACGACGGGCTCCATCGGATTGGCGCGTCCTGCCGTCGGCGCACCGCCGTAAAGCGCGATGCCGGGACGGGCGAGAACGCCGTGATAGGTCTTGCCGAGGAAGACGCCGCCGGAATTGGCAAAGCAGACGGGAAATTGTGGGAAGCCCGCCGCAACGCGCTCCATCTCGGCAAGCTGGTCGCCGTTCTGGTCGCTGTCCGCATCGTCGGCGGAGGCAAGGTGGCTCATGACGAAGAGGGTGTCGATTCCGCCTTCAGACTTCACCAGTTCGGCAAGCGCGGCCCGCTCTTCCGGCGGCACACCGAGACGCGACATGCCGGTGTCGAATTGCAGGACCGCCGGCAGCCTGCGGGCGAGCATCCGGGCGGCATCCGCCCATTGCCGCCACTGCTCCAGCGAGTTGATGACCGGCACGATGCCGTCCCGCGCGGCGGGGAATTCATTGCCGGGCTGGAGGCCGTTCAGCACGAAGACCGTCGCATCGGCGGGAAGCTGCGGGCGGAGGGCAAGGGCCTCGACGAATTGCGCGACGAAGAAATCGCGGCAGCCATGGGCATAGAGCCTTTCGGCGACCCGGGCGGCGCCGAGCCCATAGGCATCGGCCTTGACGACGGCGGCGGCACGTGCCGGCGCGACCTCGGCACAGAGCCGTTCATAGTTGCGGGCAAGGGCCGCCAGATCGATGGTCAGGTAGCCCGATGCGCCACCTGCGCCGGCCGCTTCGCTCTGCCTGTCTGTTCTCGTCACGCCGTCCATGTCCAGCCTCCCGCATTACGCGCAGCCTAGTGAAACGATCGTGAAATTGCCGACGAAACAGCGCTTGATTGTTGTGTGCGGCTATGATTTTTGAAAGAAACGACGACAGTTTGGAATGATATGCAATGACCGCTCTCGACGCCATAGACCGCAACATCCTGCGCCTTCTGCGCCTTGATGCACGCATGAGCAATGCGCGGCTGGCGGCCGAGGTGGGCCTGTCTCCCTCGGCCTGTCTCAGGCGCATCAAGCTGATGGAACAGGCGGGCGTCATCCGCGGCTATACCGCGCTGGTGGATGCCTCGAATGCGGAATCGACCATCGCGGTCATCATCAACATCACGCTGGAACGCCAGACGGAGGACCACCTCGACCGTTTCGAGGCGGCCGTGCGAAAACACCCGGAAATCCGCGAATGCTTCCTGATGACGGGCGGCTCGGATTACCTGCTGCGCGTCGAGGTCGCCAATGCCGGCGAATTCGAGCGCATCCACAAGGAAATCCTCTCGGCGATGCCCGGCGTCTCGCGGATCCATTCGAGCTTCGCGATCCGCAACGTGCTGGCGACGAAGCCGAGGGGACGGACGAAGCGCGCCTGACGCTATCGCCTACGGCAATGCGCGTGCGACCTCGGTTATCACCTTGAAGGCCGTATCGGCGTCATCGCGCGTCATCTCGAACTGGCCCGCCTGAAAGCGGATGGCGATGCGCCCGTCGACGCGGGTCTGCGTGAGATAGATGCGGCCGTCGTCGTTGATGGCGTTGACGAGGGCGATGTTGTGCCGGTCGGCATCTCCCGCGCCCTTGTGGCGGAAGGAGAAGAGCGACAGGACCGGCTGGCTGACGATCTCGAAATCGGCCTCGGCGGCAAGCCGCGCCGCGAGCTCCGCCGACCATTCGACATGGTTGCGGATCATCGCGCGCAGCCCTTCCAGCCCGTGATAGCGCATCAGGAACCAGAGCTTCAGCGCGCGAAAGCGGCGGCCGAGCGGCACGGACCATTCGGAATAGTTGACGATGCCGTCGTGGCCGTGGGTTTTCAGATATTCCGGCTGGATGGCCAGGGTGCGCACCTGATCCTCGGGGCTGCGGATGAACTGCACCGAGCAGTCGAAATTGGCGCCGAGCCATTTATGCGGGTTGAAGACAATGGAATCGGCAGCCTCTATACCCTCCCAGAGGCTGCGGAATTCCGGGCAGATCATGGCCGAGCCCGCCCAAGCGGCATCGACATGGAGGTAGAGGCCATGCGCCTTCACCACCGCCGCCACCTCGGCGATGGGATCGCAGGCGCCGATGGAGGTGCCCCCGGTACAGGCGATGACGCCGGCGGGAATGTGGCCGGCCGCAAGGTCCACCCTGATCGCGGCGTCCAGCGCTTGCGGGTCCATGCCGTTCAGCGCTCCCTTGGTGGGAATGCGCACGAGGTTCGCTTCCCCGATGCCGGCAATCCAGATCGCCCGGTCGATGGAGGTATGCACCTGCCCGGAGGCATAGACGCGAACGGCACCGTGCGCCGCCAGCCCCTCGCTGTTGCCCTTCCAGCCGAGCGCCTTTTCCCGCATCACCAGCACGGCGGCGAGCGTCGCGGTGGAGGCGGAATCCTGAATGACGCCGGAAAAGCCGTCCGGCAGGCCGAGCGCCTTGCGCAGCCAGTCGACGACGCGCGTTTCCAGCTCCGTCGCCGCCGGCGAAGTCTGCCAGAGCATGCACTGCGCGGCGACGGCGGTGACGAGGTAATCGGCGATCACCGAGACCGGCGCGGCATTGGCCGGGAAATAGGCGAAGAAGCGCGGATGCTGCCAATGGGTGATGCCATCGGGGATGATGCGCTCGAAATCGGCGAAGATGGTCTCCATCGTCTCGCCGGTTTCCGGGGCGGCATCGGAAATCTGCCGGATGATGTCGCCGGGCCTCGTCTGCGCCCGCACGGGCCGGTCGCGCAGCCCTGCACGGTAGTCGGCGCCCCAGTCGGCGGCGGTTCGCGACCATTGGCGGAATTCTTCGCTATCCATGTCCTCTCCCTTTATGCCTATCGTTCTTCTCGGCGCTCGGGCGATGATTTGCAATGCCTGCGGCGGCGATGCGGGCAGGGGCGCGGGTTGAGTTCACGGGGCGAAGCATGTACCAAGCCGGAGGCTGCATCCCGGCCATTCCCCATCCCGTTCGGCAGACACGAAATCCCATGTTACGAAAACTCTACGCCTGGACCCTCTCGCTTGCCGGACGCAAGGCCGCGGAAGCCTGGCTTGCGCTTATCGCCTTCGTCGAAAGCTCGGTCTTCCTGGTGCCGGCGGATGTCCTTTTCCTGCCCATGGCACTCGCCCGGCCGGAGCGGGCCTACCGCTATGCCTTCGTCGCCACGGCGGCATCGGTGGCCGGCGGCATTGCCGGCTGGATGCTCGGCTATTATGCCTATGAGGCGGTCGCCAAGCCCGTGCTCGAATTCTACGGCAAGCTGGAGGCCTTCGAGCAGCTGAAATCCCATGTCACCGAGGGGCAGCTCAACCTTCTCCTCGTCACGTCGGGCCTTGCGCACCTGCCGCCGATCAAGATCGTGACGATCCTTGCAGGCGTCGCGCATATCAAGCTCTGGCATTTCGTGCTGTCGGCGATCGTCGCGCGCGGTTTTCGCTTCTATCTCCTCGCCTTCCTGCTGCGCCGCTACGGCGAACCGATCCAGGCCTTCGTGGAAAAGCGCCTCGGGCTCATCCTCGGCGCCGTGGCCGTCGGCCTCATCGTGCTCTACGTCGCCTATCACCTGCTGGCCGGCTGATCCTCCGCGACGGCAAGGACGACGAGGCGGGGCAGGAGGCAGAAGGAGAGCCGCATCCTGCGGCCGCGCGCTGTCATGGCCTCGCGGCGCGCAAGATCGACGCCGATGTGCTCATAACCGAGGATTTCCTCGTCCAGCGGATAGGTGGCCTTATAGACCGCCTCCTTCGCGCTGAAGAGAAGGCGTGCTGCAAGGCGGGGATCGACGCCTTCGAGGACATCGCCGGGCGTTACCGCCAGCGCGGCGATCTCGTCCGGCAGCGGCTCGGCCGGCTCGACATCGATGCCGAGCAAGGCAATATCGGCCTTGCGGGCGACGGCCGCGACGGCCATCTCGTCGTCATGGGCGAGCGAGCCGGCGAAGCCCGCCGGCCAGAGCGGGTCACCCGCAGGACCGCGTCCGATCGCAACGGAAGTCATGCCTTCCGCCGCCAGCAGACCCCTCGCAAGCGCGCGGGCCGCACCGCTTGCACGCCGGGCGACAAGCCGGCGCGCTGGAAGGACGGTGGCTTCCTCCGGCAGGAGCAGGGCCTCGTCGCCCGCCCGGATAAGCCGGCAGCCGAGCCGCACCGCCGGCGGGGCCAGCCGCTCCATCTGCGCCAGCAGCGCGGTCTCGGCCGCGCTGTCGCTCATTCGGCCGGGACCGGTCTGGCGAAGGCGTGGAGCTTGGCCGGGTTGCCGCGCCAGATCGAGTGCGGTTCGAGGATTTCGCCCTTCATCACGAAGCAGTCGACATCGGCGATCGAGCCTTCGCCCATCGTCACGCCGTAATGCACGAAGGCGGAGGGGCTGAGCGTGCAGCCGTTGCCGATGCGGATATAATCCGACTTGAAGGCGCCTTCCTCCAGCGAATGGGCCTGGATGACGCAGCCTTCGTTGAGCGTGGCGTCGTCGCCGATCTCCACCAGCGAGCGTTCCGTCAGGTTGGCGCCGCCGTCATAGACGCGCCTGCCGACCTTGACGCCCAACGCCCGCAGGATCATCGGGCGGAACGGCGTGCCGGCGAAGAGCCGCACGATGGGCGAATCCGACAGCTTCCAGTGTCGCTCGTGGCGCCAGAAGTCGACGTCGTAGATGGTGGTCATCTGCGGCCGGAGCCTGCGGAAGCGAAGGCTCGCCCATTCCATCAGGATATAGAAGGGAATGGTGACGGCCGCCGTCAGGACGACGGCGACGAAAAGCGCCACCTGTGCCCATTCCGTATAGTAGTTGAGCGCCCGGTCCCAGATCGCCAGCGTCACGAACAGCATCGTCCACTGCACGGCGATGAACATCAGCGCGGTTACGAGGTTGTGCCGGTTCTTGTGCGGCAGGCGGGCGCGGCGGTCCTCGTCGCTGACGCCCTGGATCAGCTCCTTGTCGCGCTTGACCATGCGCGGGATCTCGAACGGCGGGGAGCCGAGAAGGCCGACATTCTCGCGCAGCGGCCCGTCGATGGGCACCATCACCTTGGTGCCGAGAAGGACGTTCTCCCCTGTCCGCCCGTCGGGCGGATAGAAGATGTTGTTGCCGAAATAGTTGCGCTCGCCGACCTTCGTGTGCTCCAGCCGGAAGGCGGAGGCCGACTTGTGCACGTTGATCATGTAGAGGCCGTCGGAGACCATGGTGCCGGTCCCGATCTCGCAGAACAGCGGATTGTCCTGCTGCTGGTTGCTGCCGAAATTCGAGCCGGTCTGCACCACCTTGTTGAGGTTCCAGCCGAGCGCCCGGATATAGTGGACGACGGCGGAGCTGTCGCCGAAGATCAGGTTGAGCAGGCGTGCATTGGTGCCGGCCTCGACGATGGACTGGAGCCAGAAATGGAAGCCGTACATCCGATAGGTGCGGCCGGGCTTCAAAACGAGGCTGAACAGCCGCGGCAGCACCAGGGCGACGAAAGCGAGGGCTGCAATAAGGGCGATGAGCGTGACCGTCGTGCCGATGGCGACGATGCCGATCGATTCCTGGTAGTCGTCGCTGACATTCTGCCAGTAGCTGTGGAACCACAGCGGGAATGGCGTGACGACGGCAAAGAGCGTGACGAGCTGCACGGCCTCGTAGAGGATGCGCCGCGTCTTGGAGAGCGTGACGACCGGCACCTTGCAATAATCCGCATTTGTCGGGACGGCGGGCGAGCCGTGCCAGTGCGCGTCATCGGGAACATGCTGCCCGCGCTGGAGCGAGGAGGCATGGCCGAGCTGGGCGCGGTCGCCGATGGACGTGTCGATGTCGATCGCGCAGCCGACGCCGACGAAGGCGTCGCGGCCGATGGAGATGGGCCCCGTATGGATGTAGCCGGCCTGCGCCCGGTAGCCGAGAATCATCGATTCCTTGCGCAGGATCGAACTCTCGCCGATAGAGATGAGATCGGTGCAGACGGGGATCGTGCGACATTCGATGGTGGTGCTGCGCCCGAGCCGCGCGCCGAGCAGGCGCAGATAGAGGCTATAGAGCGGACTGCCGCGGAAGAGGACGACCGGCGCGGTGCGGATCAGCGTCTTGACCACCCAGAAGCGATAGTAGCGAAGCCCCCAGATCGGGAAGCTTTCGGCCTTCCAACGACCGACCAGCAGCCACTTCATGGCGACGGCAAAGCCGGACATACCGAAGAACACGGCGGCCGACAGGATGGCGCAGCGCAGATAGAGCCGAACCGGATCGTCGAGCATGTCGTAGACCCAGTTGAGGCCGTAGTTCAGCATCCACAGGCCGAAATAGCTGTAGAGGCCGTAGAAGGCGAGCTGTGCCGCGCCGCTCGTCCAGTAGGCAAGGTTCGAAGCGCGGTGGGTTAGGCACGGCTCCTCGACGGCCGCGACCTCTTCCTCGGGGCCGCGCAGGTGCCGTGCGAGGCCGGCCACCGTCGGATGCATGTAGATGTCGCGCATCGAGGTGGTCGCCCACTCCTTGCGCGTGCGCAGCTTCGCGCAGAAGCGGGCCATCAGCAGCGAGTTGGCACCGAGATCGTCGAAGAAATGATCCTCGGCGTAGATGTCGTCCATCTTCAGCACGTCGCGCAGCGCTTCCGTGAGGAAGCGCTCGTCGTCGGTGGACGGCAAGATTTCCTTGCGCTCGGTCCCGAGGCGAAGGCTCATGGGCTTCGGCAGCTTGCGCGTATCGACCTTGTCGGACACGGTCATCGGCAGGGCCGGAAGCTCCTCCAGGAAGGAGGGCACCATGTAGTCGGGCAGGCGGCGGCGCAGTTCCCTGCCGAGGTCCGCGCGGGCAAGCGTGTCCGTGCCGGATTTCAGCGCATAGTAGCCGACCAGCTCGACGCGGCCGGGTTCGATCTCCCAGGTGGTGACGGCCGCCTGCGCGATGCCGGGTTGGTCGAGCAGTACGGCCTCGATCTCGCCCAGCTCGATGCGGTAGCCGCGGATCTTCACCTGCGTGTCGATGCGGCCGTGATATTCGATCTCGCCATCCGCATTGATGCGGCCGAGGTCGCCGGTGCGGTAGATGCGCTGCGAGGGATTGTTCGGCAGGCCGATGAAATCAGGGATGAACTTCTGCGCCGTAAGGTCCGGCCGGTTGAGATATCCGACCGCGACGCCGATGCCGGCGATGCCGATTTCGCCGAGCTCGCCCGGCGCTGTCAGTTGCGGCGCCTCGGCATCGAGGATGACGATGGAATAGGTCGGCAGCGGCGCGCCGATCGTCACGGGGCGTTCGGGCGTGAGATAGCCCATGGTCGCCGTCACGGTCGCCTCGGTCGGGCCGTAGGTGTTGAGGATCTGCCGGCCCGGCTTCGACCAGCGCGTGACGAGGTTGTGCGGGCAGGCCTCGCCGCCGACGAGGATGGCGCGCAGGCTCGGCACGTCGCTTTCGATGGAGGAAAGCAGCGTCGGCGAGCAGGCCATGCAGGTGATGTCGTTGGCGCGCAGGAAATCCGCAAGTTCCTCGCCGACCAGCGTCATGCGGCCCGGCGCGGGGACGACGGTCGCGCCGGCGGCGAACGGCACCCAGATCTCCTCGGTGGAGAAGTCGAAGGCGATGGTCATGCCCTGGTAGACGCGGTCGCCCGGGCGGTAGCCATAGGCATCGGCCGCGACGCGGACGAAGTTGCAGATGCTCTGGTGGCGCACCGCCACGCCCTTCGGTCGGCCGGTCGTGCCGGACGTATAGAGGATGTAGCAGATTTCGTCTTCGGAGAAGCCGACTTCGAGCGGCGTATCCGGGTGCCGGGCGGCCTCCGGGCAATCGGCCGCGATCACCACATGGGGGACGGAAAGCCCGGCGGCGCGCGCGGCATAGCCGGCAATGGTGACGACGAGGCTGACGCCCGCATCCTCGACGATGAGCGACATGCGCTCCTCGGGGAAGGCCGGGGCGAGCGGCACGAAGGCCGCGCCCGCCTTCATGACGGCGAGGATGGCGATATAGGTCTCGGCGGAGCGGTCGAGCAGCAGGGCCACCCGGTCGCCGGGCTTGACGCCGCGCCCGGCGAGCAGGCGCGCGAAGCGGTTCGCGGCGGCGTCCATCTCGCGATAGGTCCAGACGCGGCCGGAATCGAGCACGGCCGGCGCGTCCCCAAAGGTTTCGGCAAGTCCCTCGAAGACGCGGGAAAGCCGCTCTTCCGGCTGGCCGGCGCGCGGCGAATCGGGGCCGCACAGGATCTGCGGCATCGGGCCGCTCTCGGTCGTGTCCATCACGCCCTGGCTAAGGCCGCGCAAATGGGTGCCTGCGTCGTTCATATTCGAAATCCTGCTTGTGCCATGTCCGGCGAGGTGACGTTCGGCAGTGGCGCGCCCTTACCGGCGCGGGACCGCTCGGATCGTCCGGCGGGGCCGTTGGCAGCCGCCGTCGTCATCGTCGTCTTATTCGCGCCCTTACGCGCGCTTTTGCTAAAAGAAAAGCGGAATTTTGAGGCAGGCAGGCACGAAACGATATCAAATTCTCGTGCTGTGCTTCCTTTGCATGGCAATCAGGCCCTGAGGGCCCGCGCCGGGCTGAGGCGGAGGGCGGAAACGGCCGGCACGAGCGAGACCAGCACCGCCAGGAACAGGAACCAGAGGGCGAGGGGAACGTCCTCGCGCGCGAACTCCACGGGCATGCGAACGGCGGTCGTCGCGGCCAGCGAGGCGGAGATCGCCTCGGCGGCGGCATAGCCGACGGCAATGCCGAGCGCGAAGCCGGCAAGGAAGAGCACGAACAGCTCGCCCCAGACGATGGCCAGAACCGAACGCCGCGGCGCGCCGAAGGCCCGCAGCGCCCCGATCTGCCGCTGGCGCGCCCCGACATGCATGACAGTGACGAGCAGGATTGCCGCGATGACGATCACCTGCGTGCCGATGGCGATGGCGAGGAGGAGGCTGCGTGCATCGCCGAGCGTCGCATAAAGCCGCGTCAGCACTTCGGCCGGAAAGACGGCGAGCGTCGTCTCGCCGCGATATTCCTGCCGCAGGCGATAGGCGTCGGCGACCGTTTTCGGCTTGACGAGAACGGCTGGAATTCCCGGTGTTGCGGCATCGAAATGCTCATCAAGGCCCGCATTCGCATCGACATGAGCTTCGTGGTCGTGATCATGATCCTCGTGGGCATCTCCCTCGTGATCGTGATCCTCATGGCCGGCCTTTTCCTCCATGCCATGCAACTGCCAGACCGCACGGATCGGCACGAGGATCGCCCGGTCCCAGGCGGTGCCCGTCGGCGCCATCCGGCCGGTCACGGTATAGGCGATTTCCGTATGGGTATGGCCGCCTTCGTCGGCGGCGCCGTGCATCGGCTTGATCTCCGCGCCAAGCCGCTTGGGCACGTCCGCACCGACCACGGCCTCGCCGAGGCGGGTGAAAAGTGCGCCCTCGGCAAGCGCGGGCGAAAGAGCGGAGACGAGCATCGTCGTCGTGCCGACGACCGGATAGCCATCCGCCGAATCGCCGAAGCCGACCGGCGCGGCAAAATCGACGCGCGGATCGTCTGATAGCTTGGCGAGCACGCCGCCCGACATCAGCGGCAGGGGCGAGGGCTGGAGGAAGACGGCCGAAAGGGCAAGCTGGGTCTCGCTGCCGGCCGCCCCGACGAGAAGGTCGAACTTTTCCGCCGCCCGCGCGCTGCCGAGCCGCACGGCGCGCTCCTGCAGCGTGACGGTGACGCTGAGCGCGACGGAAAGCGCGATCAGCACCACGACGGCGAGCGCGCCCGCCTTGAAGCGGCGAAGGTCGGCGAGGATGAAACGGATCATGCTGCAAGCGCCTTCGCGCTGTCCTCGACGATCCGGCCGCCCGCAAGGCCGATGCGCCGGTCAAGCCGCTCCGTCAGAGCAGGATCGTGGGTGACGGCGATCAGCGTCGCCCCTTCCGCCCCGGCAAGCTCGACGAGGAGGTCCGCGACGGCCTCACCCGTGCGCCCGTCGAGACT
The DNA here is from genome assembly GCF_055379515.1 of Shinella sp. 1A1. Classification (NCBI taxonomy): domain Bacteria; kingdom Pseudomonadati; phylum Pseudomonadota; class Alphaproteobacteria; order Hyphomicrobiales; family Rhizobiaceae; genus Shinella; species Shinella sp. 1A1. Next base: position 583,210 of record NZ_AP039672.1, on the reverse strand, counting down.
GGCGGTCGGTTCGTCGGCGACGATGACGCCGGGTCTTGCCAAGAGCGCCCGCGCCACGGCGACGCGCTGCATCTCGCCGCGCGACAGGGTCTCTATGGCCTGCTGCGGACGCGCGATACCGACCGTGTCGAGGAGCCGGAGCGCCCGTTCGCGCTCGGTCGGCTCCAGCCGCCGCGAAAGGCGGATCGGCAGCACGACGTTCTCCAGCGCCGAAAGGCCGGGAAAGAGATGGAAATCCTGCATGACGAGTCCGATATGCGCCGCGCGGAACGCATCGCGCCGGCCCGTCGGAAGACGCGTGATGTCCGTTCCGCCCCAGGAGACCGTTCCGCCGGTCACGCGCTCGAGGCCGGTGATCGCATTCACCAGCGTGCTCTTGCCCGAGCCGGACGCCCCGGTGACCGCAAGCTGCCCGCCGGCTGGAACGTGGAGGCGGCCGATGGCGAGGACCGGCGCTTCGAGGCCGGAAAAGCGCATGGTGAGATCGGCAATATCGAGCGAAAGCATGGGTCAGACCGTGTCGAAGGCGGCTTCGCGCAGGCGAAGCTGGCTGACGAAGCCGGTTTCCGGGTCAATCCAGGCGCCGTATTCCAGCACGCCATGGGCCTCGATCGGGGCATTGTACTGCACGAAGGTCTGCCTGCGCGCGAGATAGACGACAAGGATGTTGTCCGGCCAGTCCGCATCGGAAGAGCAGAAGGGGCAGAGCGACATCGGAATTTCGGTGAGGACGAAGAAGTTCGCTTCCGCCTTCAGCGGCGGCGCCATGAAGCCCTTCACGGTGACGTCCGAGCCGTTCAGTCGCTTCACCTTGTCGGAGAATTCGAGGCCGAGCACGCCGAAGCTCTTGTAGAGCTCGCCGAAGCCAAGCTTTTCCGCCGCGCGCGCCGGACGGGCGAGGGGAAGGGCGGAAAAGGCCGCAAGCGCTCCCAGAACCTGCCGCCGCTTGAACATCTGTCGCATGGTCGTCTCCATGGTCGGCCCCTCGTCCGCCTGCCGGGACCTTCTCCCCGCGGGCGGGGAGAAGGAAGGGGTGAAACCGCTTTGCCGCCACCCCGCTCCTTGCGGAAAGGGGTGGCAACGGGACGGGGAATTTTCCCCCGATACGGCCTGACTACTTCTTTGCCACGCCGAGCGCGAAGGCGTCGGCCAGCACGCGGTAGACATCGCTCTGTTCCATGTAGCCACGGAACCCTTCGGCACCCGGGCCGGCGGCCTGGAGCACGATATCGTCGACGGCGTGGACGCCGGTGTCCTCGTCCTTCGGGATATTGCCCTGAACGAAGACCGCGCCGGGCACATCCTTGTAGGCCTCGTTGGCGACATATTCCTTGTTCTCGTTCTGGATCGCCGGAACGAAGGGGCCATCGAGCTTCGGACGGAAGGTCTCGTAGTGGTCCGGGCCGTTGTTGGCAGCCATGAACAGGCGGCGCGAGACGTCGACGCGGTCCGGATAGCCGTCGCCGTCCTTGTCCTCGTAGTTCGGGAAGCCGGCATTGTCGTAGGTGCCGACCTTCTCGCGCATTTCCGTACCGGGCTTGTCGTCGTCGACCGTGCCGATGATGGCGACGCCATGCGTATGGTCGCCGGTGACGACGATCAGGGTATCGGGATTCTTGTCGGCGAATTCCCGGGCGACCGCCACGGCCTTGTCGAACTCGATGGTCTCGACGAGAGCGCGATCCCAGTCGAGCGGATGGCTCATCTTGTCGACCGAGGCGCCTTCCACCATCAGGAAGAAGCCTTCCGGGTTCTTCGAGAGCTTGTCGAGCGCGGCCCGGGTCATGTCGACGAGGCCCGGCTGGTTCGGGAACTTGTCGACGGTGCCCTTCTTGAGGAATTCACGGTCGAGCGTCACGTCCATGTTGCTGGTGTGGAAGAGGCCGAGCAGCCTGTCCTGGTTCGAGCCGGCGGCAGCGGCAAGCTCGGTCTTGTCGGTCGCCAGCGCATAGCCGGCATTCTTGAACTCGGCGATGTAATCCTTGTCGTCCTTGCGCTTGGAGCCCGGCACGTCCTTGGAAAGGAAGTAGGCCGAGCCGCCGCCGAGGATGACGTCCGGCTGGACGTCAAGCATCATGCCGACGATCTCCGCCTTGTCGGCGCGCTTGCGGGTATGGGCGACCACTGCTGCCGGCGTCGCATCCTCCAGCTCGGCCGTCGAGACGATGCCGATGGACTTCTTCGTGGTGCGGCGCAGGGCTTCGGCAATGGTCTCGACCTTCGGATCGTCGAGGCTTGCGGGCGTGCGGTCGGCATAGACGCCGAGCGCGTTGACGCGCGCCTTGTGGCCGGTCATGTAGGCCGACATGGTGTTGGCGCTGTCGGTGGCGATCGAATGGGTCGAGGAGGTGCCGATGAAGGCGACCGGCGGGATGTCGTCCATGGCGAGGCGGCCGTTCGCCTTGCCCTCGGTCATGCCCTTGGACATGATTCGCGCGCCCGTGCGGTGGGCGACGGAAAGGCCGTCGGCGACGAGGAAGATGATGTTCTTCGCCTTCGGCTGGGCGGCGGTCTCGTAGACGTCCCAGTTCACCGATTTGGTCTCGTCGCCGGCGGAAACTTCCACCTTGTAGGCGCCGGCCGCCGCGACGGAAAGGTCGCGCAGGATGAGCGCGGAGCCGAGGACCTTGTCGTCCTTGTCCTTCTCTTCAGCAACGAATTCGGCCTTCTTGCCGAAGACGGTTTCGTAGTCCTGGCCGTTGACGGTGATCTTGACGTCTTCCGGCTTCACGACGGCATCGAACTCGACCTTGAAGTCGAAGGGGGAGCCGGCGAGGATGGTCGCGCGGTCGAGCGGGTAGACGGTCGCGGCATTCGCGGCGCCTGCGAGCATCGTTGCCGATGCGAGAGCGAGGAGGAGTTTACGCATGGGAGGGCCTCTCTTGAGCGGTGCGTTACCCCTTGCGCATAAGAAGCCTACATGACGTGCGTATTACAGTTGGCCGTCCGCTGTGGACAACCGGCCTATCCCTTTACCGCGCCCGCCGTCATCGAGCCGCTGATCTGGCGGTACATGACGAGGCCGAGCAGGAGCGGGGGCAGGGCGCCGACGATCATCACCGCGGAGGCGACGCCCCATTGCACCCCGCCGCCGCTCGCGGCGAAGAAGAAGGAGGCGCCGACGGTGATCGGCACGGCCTTGGAGGTCGTCAGCATCAGGCCGAAGAGGAATTCGTTCCAGGCGGTGATGAAGCCGAAGATGAGACTCGTCACGATGGCCGGGCGGCAGACGGGCGCGAGAATCGTCACGAGGATCTGGAAGCGGCTTGCCCCGTCCACCAGCGCCGCCTCGTCCAGCTCCTCCGGCACGTCGTTGATGGCGTTGACGAGGATGACCAGCACCAGCGGCAGGTTGACGATGGTGAGGATGAGGCCGAGGCCGATGAGCGTATCGAGCAGCGCCAGCCACTGGAACATCATGTAGAGCGGAATGGCGAAGATGATCAGCGGCACGGCGCGCAGGTTGACGATCAGCGGCAGGAGCGTGCGCTCGCCGAGCTTGCCGCGGGCGATGGCATAGGCGGCCGGCAGCGCCAGCACGACCGCAAGCCCGGTCCCGATCAGCGAGACGGCGAGGCTGTTGAAGAGATAGAGGAAGATGTTGAGCCGGTCGCTGACGGTGAAGACCGTTGCATAGTTCTCCAGCGTCGGCGCCTTGATCCAGAGGCCGGGATTGGCGGAAAGCTCCCGCGCGCTCTTGAACGAGGTGACGAGCGTCACGAGGATCGGGAAATTGAGGGCGAAGGCGGCAAGGGCGAACACCGCCCAGCGGAGCGCTCGGATCATCGGCCTTTTCCTTTGCGGCGGGCGGCATAGGCATTGAGGCCGTAGAGCACCACGAAGGACGCGGCGAAGAGGATCACCGAAGCGGCGACCGCCTTGCCGATCGCGCCCTGCTTGAAGAAGGCCTCGTAGATATAGATCGACAGCGAGGCGGTCGCTCCGCCCGGTCCGCTGCCGGTCAGCACATAGACGTTGTCGAAGACGCGGAAGCCGTCGATGAAGCGGATGAGGAGCGCAACGGCGATGGTCGGCATCATCAGCGGCAGTTCGATATCGCGCAGGCGCTGGAAGGGGCTGGCGCCGTCGAGCGTCGCCGCCTCGGTCACCTCCACGGGGATCGCCTGATAGGCCATGTAGAAGAGCAGGAGCGCGAAGGGCGTCCATTGCAGCGTCTCGATGGCGACGAGCGTCCAGAATGCCGAATCGACGCCGAGGAAGGAGATGCTGGCCCCGAAATAGGCCCAGAGATAATAGGGCACCGGGCCGACGAATTCGTGCAGCACGAGCCGGTACATGAGGCCGACGAGGGCAGGGGCCACCATCAGCGGCATCATCAGGATCGCCAGCAGCCAGCTTCGCTTCTCGATGAGCGGGGAAAGGAAGATGGCGAGGAACAGGCCGAGCGCGCATTCCAGCAAAGCGGTGAGCAGGCCGAAGCGCAGGGAGAACCACGTCGCCCGCCAGAAGGCCCCGTCCGTGGCGACCGCGACGAAATTGCCGAAGCCGGAAAGCGTCGGCTGGCGCAGCGTCTCGAAGGTGACGTCGGAGACGGAATAGATCAGGTTGACGACGGCCGGGAAGCCGAGGAACAGGAGGAGAAAGGCGACGAGCGGCGTCGCCAGCATCCGGAAGGCAGGAGCCTCGATCTGTCTTCTCGTCGTCGCCATCGTGTCCTCTTCGCGATAGTCGGGCCAAGACCCCCTCTGCCTGCCGGCCACCTTCTCCCCGCAGGCGGAGAGAAGGGATATGCCGCGCCGGTTTGCCCAAGCAATAACGGTTCGTGGGCCACGTCCCCTCTCCCCGCTTGCGGGGAGAGGGTTAGGGTGAGGGGCCAATCTGTGGCCTACTGCTTCAGCAATTCCCCCATGCCCTTCTCGGTATTGGCAAGGGCATCGTCGAGCGACTGCTGGCCGGACCAGTAGCCGGTGAACTCCTTGGCCTGGAGCTCATAGACCGAGAGCGCCTTGGCAGAGGTGCCGCCGGTCATGACGTAACCGTACTTGCCGGCGAATTCGCCGAGCTTGACGAGGTCGGGCCGCTCCTTGGCGACCTCGGCCACCACTTCGGGCGTCAGGGCCGGTGCGCCGTTGTTCCGGGCGTAGACCAGCGCGGCTTCCTTGGAGGAGAGCCACTTCAGGAACTTCACTGCACCGTCCTTGTGCTCGGCATTCTTGTTGAGGCCGAAGCCGAGGCCGTGGATATGGGTGAAGCGGCCGGCCGGGCCGGACGGCGGGGCGACGGTGTCGGTGACTTCCGCGACGGTCGGCGACTTCTCCTTGCTGGTGAGGTCGCTTGCCGCGGCGTTCCATTGCAGCATCGCCGCCACCTGGCCGGAGGCGAAGGCGGCATTGGCTTCCGCGAATTCGTAGGAGAGCGAATCGCGCGGCGTCGCGCCGTTGTCGTAGAGCAGCTTGTAGATTTCGAGGCCCTTGCGGTAGGCGTCGGAATTGACCGTGATCTTGCCGCTCTCGTCCATCCAGTCGCCGCCATAGGCGCGCGGCACGGACTGCCAGACCATGATGTTGAAGAGGAGGTTCTTCAGCTGGAGCACGGTGCCGTAGCGCGTCGGGCTATCCGGATTGACCGCCTGGGTGAAATAGAGCGCAGTCGCGGCATAGTCGTCCCAGGTCCATTCGTCCGGCATCTTCGGCTCGAGCTTCTTGCCGAGCAGTTTTTCGGAGATCTCGCCGTATTTCGCCCTGGCCGCATCGTCCTTCATCAGCGCGTCGATGAGGTCCGTGCGGTAGTACATGAAATGCGCGGAAAGGTCGGTCGGGACGCCGTACTGCTGGTTCTGGTACTGCATGGTGGCGAGAACCGCGTCGCCATAGACGGCTTTCGCGTCGTCGGAAAGCTGGATCGGCTCCATGAAGGGCGCATAGCGGCCGATGGAATAGGTCGCGAGCAGGTTGACGTCGAAGGCCTTCGAGCCGGCGGCAAGGTCGGCCTGCAGCTTGTCCCAGAAGCCGTCGCGGTTGAAGAACAGCAGCTCGACCTTGTCGGCATCCGCCGTGTCGGACTTGGCGTTGTAGGCATCGGCGGCGGCGCGCAGCGCCACTTCCTCCGGGCCGCCCGGCCAGCCGAGCACCGTGACCTCGGCCATAGCGGGGCCTGCCAGCAGGCCGAGCGCGCAGGCGGCATAAAGTGCCTGTTTCATCTTCGCATAGATCATTGTCCGTTCTCCCTCATGGTTGCCGGGCGACGTTGCGCCAGGTCTGCGATGCCGATGACTCCCGCATTTTCCGCAAGAGCGGCGGTATGAAGCGAAGGCTTGAGGCGCGACGGCACGCTGTCGAGCGCCCGCTCCATCGCCGAAAGATAGCCTTCCGCAAGCCCGATGCTGCCGCCGATGACGATGCGGCGTGGATCGAGCGCGAGCTGCACGTTGCGGCAGAGATTGGCCGCCTGCCGGGCCGAGGCCTCGACGATGCCCTTCGCCCAGCCTTCTCCCGCATGCGCGGCGGCGAAGACCTCGCGGGCCGTGGCATCCGGCGCGTGCGTGGCCGCCTGCGCGGCGATCCAGCGGCCGGAGACGCGATCCTCCAGCGTCTCGCCCGGATGGTCGAGGTCGCGGAACTGGCCGAAATGGCCGCCGAGCCCGCCGAGAAGCCGCCCGCCGGTGACGATGCCGCCGCCGATGCCGGTGGAGATGGTGAGGAACACCATGTCCTCACGCCCGCCAGCGCCGAAGGCATATTCGCCCCAGGCAGCGGCCTGCGCATCGTTGGCGGCGAAGACCGGCGCATCCGTGAAGCGGGCGATGGTCGCGACCAGAGGAAATCCGTCGGGAATATTAAGCGTCTTGCGGTTCAGCGCCGACCAGTGGCCATCGTCGACAATGCCGGTGACGGCAACGCCGACCGCATCATAACGGCCCCGCCAGCCTTCGATCGCGGCAAAGAGCGCGGCGAACCAGTGGACCGGATCGCCATCGGCCGGCGTCGGCAGGCGCAGGGTGTCGAGAACGCTTGTGCCGCGCACCAGCGCCGCCAGCATCTTCGTGCCGCCGACATCGATTGCGAGGATGGCGTCCGGCGCGGCCATGGTTCAGGCCCCGCTCGCCTGCGCATCGTCGAGCGCGCTGCGGAACCAGGAGGTGACATGTTCCGGCCGGGTGATGGCCGAGCCGACGACCACGGCATAGGCACCGGCCGCATGGGCCTTCACCGCATGGTCGGTCGTGCGCACGCAGCCTTCGGCGATGACATAGGGCGTCAGCGCCCGCATGCCGCGCATCAATGCGAAGTCCGGCTCCGTGGGTTCGACCAGGCCAGTATAGCCGGCAAGCGTCGAGCCGACGATCTCCGCGCCCTCGGAAAGCGCCCGCTCGGCATCGGCAAGGATGGAGCAGTCGGCCATGGCGACCTTGCCGGCCGCGTGGATGCGCTCAATCAGCGCGCGGGTGGAGACGGGGCGCACCCGGTCGGTGGCGTCATAGGCGATGATATCCGCGCCGGCAGAAGCCAGCGCCTCGACATCCTCGATGAAGGGGGTGATTCGGACGGGCGAATCGTCGAGGTCACGCTTGACGAGGCCGATGATCGGCCGGTCCGTCGCGGCGCGGACGGCCCGCACATAGTTGGCGGATTCGATGCGCAATGCGATGGCGCCGCCATCAAGCGCGGCGAGCGCGAAGCCCACCACCATGGCCGCATTGTCCATGGCGCCGCCCTTGACCGGCTGGCAGGAGACGATCAGGCCGTTTTCGAGCTGACTGAAATCGAATGGCACCCGCATCCTCCCGGCTTCGCCGCACGTTCGCCCTGTCCTTGCGATCAGGACGGGTCGACGGTAGCAGGATGAAACCGGAATGCAACAGGAATTAAACTGGTATTATCGCGTCAGTTCGATGACGAAGTCGTAGACGTCGCCGCGATACTTCGTCTGGGTGAACTCGACGATCTGGTCGTCGGCGAGGAAGCAGCGGCGTTCCATGGTCAGAAGGCTGGTGCCTTCGGGCGTTACGAGCAGCCGGCGTTCCTCCTCCGTCGCCGGCTTTGCCTGCATGCGCTGCATGGCGCGCACGGGCATGGCGCCATGGGCGGCGAGATATTCGTAGAGCGAGGCGCCGATGGCGTCCGGGTCGGGAACGAAGCGGGCGGGCAGCGTCGCGGTCTCGATGGCGATCGGCATGGTATCGGCCGTGCGCAGGCGCCTGAGCCGCACGACCTTCTCATGGCCGGGAATGCCGAGCGCCATCATCTCGGCGGGCGAGGGGCGGCTGATCTCCCGGGAAATCCAGACGCAGCCGGGTTCCAGCCCGCGCGAGCGCATGTCCTCCGAAAAGCTCGTCATCGTCGCGAGCGACTTTTCGAGGCGGGAGGAAACGACGGTCTTCGCCCCTTGCCGACGGTCGAGCAGGCCGTCGGAAACGAGGTTGTCGATGGCCTTGCGCACCGTGACGCGCGAAAGGCCGAGGCCGGTGCTGAGGTCCCGCTCGCTGGGGATCACCGCGCCGCGCTTCAGCACGGATTCATCGATGGCGGTCTTCAGCGCACGCCCGAGCTGGCGATAGAGCGGCTCGCCGCTCGCAAGGGAAACGAGCCCGGCCAGAAATTGAAGGGTCGCCTGATCGCTCATGAGGGCACCTGTCGTGACGGGCTTCCCTTATGCAATATTTTTCGCCGGTGTTGAACTGGTATTATTCCGACCTCATCCAGCGTTTTCACTATTGACGGAAGAAGCCTACCGCATCTCTTCGACGAAGGGGCAGGCGGCTCGCCTGATCAGCGGATTTCGCGTGCCAATGCCTGCAGGCGCTTGAAGGCATCGTAGCGCTTGGCGTGAAGGGCCTCGGTTTCTCCTGTCGCCGGCAGGTAGCTGCGGTCGGTGGCCGAAAGGGCCGCCATCGCCGAGCGCACGTCGGGGAATGCCGCGCCGGCGACGCTGCCGAGAATGGCCGCGCCGAGCAGCACGGGCTCCTCCGACCGCGTGGCGAGCAGCGGCTTGCCGGTCGCATCGGCCAGAAGCTGGCGCACGAGATCGAGCTGGCCCGCGCCCCCGCTGATGACGATCTTCTCGACCGGCGCTCCGGCCGCGGCCTGGGCGTCGATGATCTGGCGCAAGCCGTAGCCGATGCCGCAGAGACCGGCGACATAGAGCGCGACGAGATTGTCGATACCGCGCTCCATCCCGAGGCCGACGATGGCGGCGCGGGCATGGGGATCGGCGAAGGGCGCGCGATTGCCGAGGAATTCCGGAACCACATGCAGCCCATCCGCCAGACCGGCGACGCCGGAAAGCGTTTCCGCCTTCTCGGCGGCAAGCTCCGCCAGCAGGACAGGCAGGGAGAGGCCACGTGTCTTGGCGAGCGCAGACGCTTCGCCCGCCGCCGGGTGGAAGGACAGAAGCTGCTCGATGGCAGCGCCCGCCGCGGACTGTCCGCCCTCGTTGAGCCACATGCCCGGCACCATGGCCGAGAAATAGGGCCCCCAGACGCCCGGCACGAAGACCGGCTCGTGGGTGGAGGTCATGGTGCAGGAGGAAGTGCCGAAGACATAGCCGAGGCTGTTTTCCGGCGGGCCGTCGACGCCCACCGTGCCGATGCCGCCCGCATGGGCATCGATCATGCCCGCGCCGACCGGCGTGCCGGCGGCAAGGCCGAGTTCCGCCGCCGCGCGTTCGGTGAGCCCCGCGCCGACCGGCGTGCCGGGCTCGACGACGGTCCGGCCGATACGGGCGAAATCCTCCTCGGCGAGCACGCCGAGGCCGATGGCGTGGAAATAGCTCGGGTCCCAGCGCTTCTCATGCGCCAGATACGTCCATTTGCAGGTGACCGTGCAGGTGGAACGGGCAAGATCGCCCGTCGCGCGCCAGGTCAGGAAATCCGCAAGGTCGAAGAACTGCCAGGCCGCATCGAAGACGTGGGGGCGGTTTTCCTTGAGCCAGAGCAGCTTCGGCGTCTCCATCTCGGGCGAGATGCGCCCGCCGACATAGCGCAGAACCGCGTGACCCGTCGCATTGATGCGCTCGACCTGCTCGACCGCGCGGTGGTCCATCCACACGATGATGTCGCGTTCCGGATCCTCCGACGGGCCGACGGGCAGGGGCGTGCCGTCCTTGCCGAGAACGACCAGCGAGCATGTCGCATCGAAGCCGATGCCGGCGCAGTCTTCCGGCGAAACGCCGGCCTTGACAACCGCCTCGCGCACCGATGCGCAGACGGCGGCCCAGATCTCGGTGCTCGACTGCTCGACCATCGCGCCCGGCTCCCGGAAGAGCGAGATGTCGCGCTTGCCGGAGGCCAGCATGCGGCCGGAAAGGTCGAAGAGGCCGGCCCTGGCGCTGCCCGTTCCGACATCGACGCCGACGAGGTAGCGTGCGCCGCCTGCGGGGCGTGCGAGGGAAGTGTTGCTCATGGGGTCTACCGCCTGCATTCGGGAATATGTCCGGCGAGCGGCCTCGTGCCGCCCGCCGTTTTCGTCAAAGGTCCACGCTGTTCGGCAGGATCACGAGGTCGCGGATCGTGACGTTGCGCGGGCGCGTCAGCATGAAGAGCACGGCGTCGGCCACTTCCTTCGGCTGCATCAGGCTGCCGTTGGCGAGCGCCTCGTCCATCTTCTCCTTCGGCCAGTCGTCGAGAAGGGCCGTGACCACAGGGCCGGGCAGGACCGCGCCGACGCGCACGCCATGCTGCGCCACCTGCCGGCGGGTCGAATGCACGAAGGCCTGCACGGCGAATTTCGAGGCCGTATAGATCGGCTCCCAGACGACGGGCACGACGCCGGCGATCGATGAGGTGAAGAGGATGTCGCCCGTCTTCTTTTCGATCATGTAGGGCAGCACCGCGTGGACCGAGCGGAAGGCGGCGTTGATGTTGAGGTTCAGCATGCGATCCCAGGCATCCGGGTCGCCCTCGGCCACCGGGCCGCCGATATAGGCGCCGGCATTGGCGTGGAAGACGTCGAGGCCTCCCGCGATGTCCAGGATGCGCGGAAGCATCCCGGAGACGTCGGACGGCTTCAAGAGGTCGACGACGAGGGGCAGGGCGTTCGGGCCGAGCTCCCTGCAGAGTTGTTCCAGCTTGTCTTGCGCGCGGTCGACGAGCACCACCTTCGCGCCTTCGGCGATCAGGGTGCGGGCGCATTCGAGGCCGATGCCGGAAGCGGCACCCGTGATGGCGGCGATCTTGCCCTTCATGAGGTCAGCCATTTCTGAAAACTCCATTCCGATAATGTTATGCGCGGCCGTGGCTGACGCGGGAGCGACGGGCGAGCGAGTCGACGATGACCGCGATGGCCAGGACCCCGCCCGTGATCATGTAGCGCAGCGAGGACGAAAGGTTGAGCAGCGTCAGGCCGTTCGAGATCGCCTGGATGACGATGATGCCGAGAAGGGCCGAATAGGCGCTGCCGCGGCCGCCGAAGAGGCTGGTGCCGCCGATGACCGCCGCTGCGATGGCGTTGAGGTTGACGTCGCCGGTACCGGCCTGCTGGCTGGAGGAGGCGAGGCGCGAGGCAGAAAGGATGCCGCCCAGCGCCGCCAACGTCGAGCAGAGCACGAAGGCGCTCATGTAGATGCGGCGCACATTGATGCCCGAGCGGCGCGCGGCTTCCTTGTTGCCGCCGACGGCGAACATGGAGCGGCCCCATTTGGTGCGTGTCAGTGCATAGTTGAGGACGATGGCGAGCGCGACGAAGAGGGCGAACATCCACGGAATGCCGCGGCCGAGGTTAAGGTAGAAGACGGCTGCTTCCAGAAGGACCGTCAGCAGGACGGCCTTGAGGATCAGGGCGCGCATCGGCTGGGCGGAAAGGTTCGCGGCCAGACGCTGGGTGCGGGTCCGAAGGCCCCGGGCGATCATGACGAGGCCGGGCGCGAGCGCCAGCGTGTAGGACAGCCAGTCGGGCATGATCAGGATCTGGCCGAAGCGCACCAGCGAGGAGGCATAGGGCAGGTTGATCGAGCCGGTCGGGCCGAGGATGTAGAGCTGCATGCCGAGCAGCGCGAGAAGGCCGGCGAGCGTGGCGACGAAGCTCGGCATGCCGAGGCGGTTGTAGAGCGTCGCATAGAGAAGGCCGACGCCCGCGCCGACGACGAGGGCCGCGAGGATCGCCCCGACGATGGGCCAGCCCTGGTTGACCCAGAGGACGCCGACCATGGCGGAGGCAAGCCCGCTCATCGAGCCGACCGAAAGGTCGATCTCGCCGAGCACCAAGACGCAGACGATGCCGAGCGAGATGACGCCGACCGTGGCGCAGTCGAACAGCAGGTTCACCAGATTGTTCGGCGCAAGGAAGATCGGGTTGAGCGCCGAGAAGACGGCGGAGATGACCACGAGGCCGACGGCGACCGGCAGCATGCCGAGGTCGCCGGAACGGACCCGGTCGATGAAGCCTTTCGCCATGGCGGCGAGACTGTCGTCGTGGCGCACGCGCTCGTCACTGCGGTCGAGCAGCGGCTGGGCATTGGAAGGGTTCTGGCTCATGCGGCGCCCCCATGGGTTTCCTGGACGTGTCCGGCCTTGCGATCGGCGCGGCGCGAAACGGAATTGTCGGTCGCGCCGGTGATGGCGGAAACGAGTTCCTGATTGGAGGAATCGGGCGTAAAGACCCCGTTGTTGCGCCCGAGGCGCAGCACGACGATGCGGTCGGCGACGGCGCGCACGTCCTCCATGTTGTGGCTGATGATGATGACGCCAAGGCCGCGGTCGCGCACGCGCTCGATGAGGTTCAGCACCTCGGCCGTCTGCGCCACACCGAGGGCGGCCGTCGGCTCGTCGAGCATGATGAGCTTGGGATTGAGCAGCAGCGAGCGGGCGATGGCTACGGTCTGCCGCTGGCCGCCGGAAAGCGAGGCGATGGGCTCGCGGACGGATGGGATGCGTGCGGCAAGCTCGCGCAGCAGCGTCCAGGCGCGAACTTCCATTGCCACTTCGTCGAGCGCCCAGGGCGACATCTCGTGGCCGAGGAAAAGGTTCGCGACGACGTCGAGGTTCTCGCAGAGGGCAAGATCCTGGAACACGGTGGCGATTCCCATGTCGAGGGCCTTGGCGGGACTGTCGAGCGTCACCTGCTGGCCGCAGAACTCGACCGTGCCGGAGGAGGGCTGGTGCACGCCGGCGAGCACCTTGACCAGCGTCGACTTGCCGGCGCCGTTGTCGCCGACGAGTGCGACGACTTCGCCGGCCTGCACGTCGAGCTCGATATCCGTGAGTGCGGACACGGCCCCGAAATTCTTGGAAACGCCGCGAAGGCGAAGCACCGGCTCTCCCTTGGCGGGAGCATCTTGTAGCGTGGCTGTCATGGCCGCAGGAACCTTTGATCTCTTGACCGTCGACGTGCCCGGCCGGCAAGGCGGCCGGGCACGATCAATGCCGTTAGTTGATGATGCCGAGTTTGCGGCAACCTTCAACATATTCGCCGGTGCAGACTTCGTCCGGCTTGTTGATCCCCTTGTCGAAGATCTCGGCCTTGATGTTCTCGGCCGTCACCACGGCCGGAACGAAGAGCTGCGAAGGCGTTTCGTAGAGCTTGTGGGTGGCTTCCGGCATCTCGCCCTTGAGGAGCTTGACGGCGACGTTGGCCGCGGCGGCAGCGACGATCTCCGATGGCTTGGAGATCGTGTTGTACTGGTCGCCCGAGATGATGAGCTGGAGCGCGGCGATCGTCGCGTCGTTGCCCGTCACCGGCGGCATTTCCTTGACGCCGGCGGCCTTCAGCGCCGCGATGGCGCCGCCGCCCGTACCGTCGTTTGCCGCGACGATGCCCTTGATCTCATCGCCGAAGCGGGTGATCTGGCCGGCTGCCCATTCCTGCGCCTTCGGCGGCGCCCATTCCGGCGTGTCGAATTCGGCAAGCGTCTTGTAGGGCGAGGCGGAGAGCGCCTCATGGATGCCGTCGCGGATGAGGCCGGCGGCCGCGTCCGTCGGCGAGCCGTTGATTTCGAGCACGCCGGCGCCGTCCGGAACGCCCTTGGCCTTCAGGTGGTCGACCAGCGACTGGGCGATGGCCTTGCCGATGCCCTGGTTGTCGAAGGAAACATAGTAGTCGGCCGGCTTGTCCGGGATCGGACGGTCATAGGCGATGACCTTGACGTCCTGCGACTGGGCGATCTCGACGAGGGCGGCGGCAGCGGCGGAATCGACCGGGTCGAGAACGATGACCTTGGCGCCCTGGGCGATGACCGAGTTGAACTGCTGCTGCTGGAGCGCGACGTCGGCATTGGCGTTCTGGTAGATCACCGTGCAGCTCGCGCACAGCTTCTCCATCTCCGCCTTGAAGCCCGGATAGTCATGCTGTTCATAGCGGGTCGAGGCCTGGTCGGGCATCAGGAAGGCGACGGTGGCGTTTGCCTGGGCAAGGGCGGCGCTGCCGAGCGACAGGGCAAGGCCGGTCGAGGCGAGCAGATAGGTAAGCGTCTTCATTGGGTTCCTCCACGGTTGATTTTTCGCAGTCGTATGCGCCGGCGACCTCAAGCCGCCAAGGGCGACAGCGCCCGACCGCCCCACGCACCATAAGCGCGCAAGTCATCGTTCGCTGCGGCGATGCCGCAGCGTCCGGCTGGTCGATGCTCCGTCTGACTCCTCCCTTGGGTCAGCCTTGCTGTTCAGGCAACTTCATCGATGGAGCAGCTTTGCTCAATCGATGAAGCAAGAATTGCCACCAATCCCCATTGGTGTCAAGGTGGCCCGCGAAACGGAGATGAAATGTGACTCGGACGAGCCCGCCGAAAAGGACCACGATCTACGATCTCGCGGAACTGGCGGGGACCTCCGCAAGTGCCGTCAGCGCCGTCTTGAACGGTAACTGGAAGAAGCGGCGCATCAGCGCGAAACTCGCCGAGAAGATCACCAAGCTCGCCGAGGAGCAGGGCTATGCGCTCAACATGCAGGCGAGCGTGCTGCGCCGGGAACGCTCCAAGATCATCGGTATGATCGTGCCCAAATACGACAACCGCTATTTCGGCTCCATCGTCGAGCAGTTCGAGGCGCTGGCGCGGGAGAGGGGGCTTTTCCCGATCGTCACCTGCACAAGGCGCGATCCGGCGCTCGAGGTCGAGGCGGCGCGCGCCATGCTCTCCTACCAGGTGGATTGCCTGATCGCGACCGGCGCGACGGATCCCGACCGCATCGTCGACCTCTGCGCCGCCTCCGGTGTGCGCACCGTCAATCTCGACCTGCCGGGCTCGCGCGCGCCTTCCGTCATCTCCGACAATTATGGCGGGGCGCTGGAACTGACGCGCCGCGTGCTTGCGAATTGCGAAAGGGAATATGGCGAGAAGGCGCCGCTTCTCTTCGTCGGCGGGCGCGGCACGGACCATAATACGATCGAGCGCGTCCGCGGTTTCCGCGATGCCCATGCGCAGGCAGGCGTGACGGTCGACGAAAGCCTCATCATGACCTGCGGCTATGCGCCCGACAAGGCGGAGAAGGCGATGCGGCAGATGGCTGAAAACGCCAGCGTGCTGCCGCGTGGCATGTTCGTCAATTCGACGATCTCGCTGGAAGGCGTCATGCGCTGGATCCGCCGGTCCGGCCGCTATGCCGACGGCGTGCCGCATCTCGGCTGCTTCGACTGGGATCCCTTCGTCGCCATGCTCGGCGACCATATCGAGATGGTCCGGCAGGACGTGCCGAAAATGCTCGAAGCCGTCTTCGGCATCATCGACGCCGGCACGACCGATCCCGCCGTCATCCAGATCCCGCCGATCGTCGAGAAGATCGGCTGATCTTCGAGGGGCCAGGGGGCCACAGCGAAGCGTCCGACGTCGAGGGCGAAACCATCCGCCGATCGCATAATCAACATTATGGAACTTGAAGGCGTCAGCCCAGGAGGCCGAAGACCACGGCGCTGACGAAGAGGAAGGCGCCGGCTACGACGATGTTGTTGACGAGAATCTGCCGTTCGGCGCGACGGGACCGCCGAGTGCCGGCAGGACCGAGAGAGCCGGAAGCGGAACGGCCGCCGAGGTTTACATTGCTCATCGCCATCATCCCTTGCTTGGGAGGCCGCGTTGCGGTCTCCTCCGGGTGCGGACATTGTCATCCTGTCCGTTTCCGGGTTCCAATATAGAGTATCCCTATAAGATTGGTAGGGTATTTTTTCTCAATTTTGCCGCAATTGTAAACGGGCGTTTCATCTTTTCTCCGAGAGGCCGCCGGGCGGACAACATGACCGCCTCGCGGGTTGCGGCCGGGGTTTTTCTGGGCCATAAAACGCCTCCCACCTGTCGAGGCCAGCCGTCATTGCGAGCGTTGCGGGCCGTGCGTGATCAACCACGCCACGGTCGTTTCTTCCGCGCTCCGGCAAGCGCCCGGCATCGAACACGACAATGCGGACCGATCAAAAAGGAGAACGCATCATGGGCGCAACGGGACATCTCGGCACGGCTTGGCGCGAACGCGACTATCACCGGCAATGGCTCTGGCGGGAAGCGAACCGCCTGTTCGATTTCTTCCAGAACCGCGCCTTCAATCCGCTCGGCGGCTTCCATGAGCTCGACGTCGAGGGCCGGCCGATCAATGCCGGCAATCCGGTGCGCGGCATCCATTCCACCGCGCGCATGGTGCATTGCTTCGCCATCGGCAGCCTGCTCGGCCGTCCCGGTTCGGACGACATCGTCGACCACGGCATGAAATATCTCTGGGAGAAACATCGCGACCACGAGCGCGGCGGCTATCACTGGTCGCTCGACAATGCCGGGCTGCTCGATGCCACCAAGCAGGGCTATGGCCATGCCTTCGTACTGCTGGCCGCGTCCAGCGCGAAGGTCGCGGGCCATCCCGACGCCGACCGCATGATCGCGGATGTCACCGAGGTGCTGGAAAAGCGCTTCTGGGAGAACAGCCACGGCGCGATCGCGGAGGAATTCGAGGCGGACTGGACGCCCGTTCCCGGCTATCGCGGCCAGAATTCCAACATGCATCTCACCGAAGCCCTGATGGCCGCCTACGAGGCGACCGGCCAGAAGAGCTATCTCGACAAGGCCGAAAGCATCGCCGATCTCGTCATCCGCCGCCGCGCCGGGGAGAACGGTTTCCGCGTGCCCGAGCATTTCGACGAGAACTGGGTGCTGGACAAGGATTACCGCGGCAACGAGATGTTTCGCCCCTCCGGCACCACGCCCGGCCACTGGCTGGAATGGGCCCGCCTCGTGCTCCAGCTCCACGCCCTCGGCGGCCGCAGGCACGCCTGGATGCCGGATGCGGCCAAGGCGCTCTTCGCCCAGTCGGTCGCGCTCGGCTGGGATAAGGAAAAGAGCGGTTTCTTCTATACGCTCGACTGGAACGACGAGCCGGCCAAGCGCAACAAGCTGTGGTGGCCGATGGCCGAGGGCGTCGGCGCGGCCGCCTTCCTCTGCGAACATCTGCCGAGCGACTTCCACGAGACCTGGTATCGCAAGATCTGGGACGGGATCGCCCGCCATTTCCTCGATCAGGATCGCGGCGGCTGGCATGAGGAGCTTACGGAGGATCTCGTGCCGAGCTACACCCTGTTCGCCGGCAAGGGTGACATCTATCATGCGCTCCAGGCCTGCCTCATTCCGCTCTATCCGGCGACGGGCAGCCTGACCAAAGGCATCGTCGAGGCGGGCAGCCGCTAAGGCTTGCCGAAACATCTGTGCAATCCGGCGGGAACGGAATGCTCCTGCCGGATTGCCCAGCCATCGGGTGCGGGCGTGCCATGATCGAGATACCGGACCAGATTTCGACCCTGTGGATCGCCGCTGCGCTGGCGGCATTCCTGGCCAAACACTATCTGGCGGATTTCCTGCTTCAGACGGACTGGATGGCGGCGGGCAAGGAGCGGCCGAACGGCTGGCTGACGCCGCTTGCGGCCCATGCCGGTGTCCATGGCGCGATGACGGCGCTGCTCTTCCTCATGGTCTCCCCGCCCCTCGCCTGGCTCGGAATTGCCGATGCGCTCATTCATGGCGCCATCGACCGGCTGAAGAGCCTCGCCGCGCGGCGCCTGCAGGTGACGCCGCGGCAGGCCGGTTTCTGGTGGCTTTTCGGCGCGGACCAGAGCCTGCATCACCTCACCCATATCGGCCTTGCGATTCTCCTTGCCGCAGCGGGATCGGCCGCCTGAGCGAGAACTAGAGCATTTCCGCTTTTCTCCGAATCGCGAAAACGCTCTATCCTTTTGTTTCTACGCAATTCCGGACGCAAAACCACTGTGCACTTTTGCTGGAATTGCTCTAGGCGAGCGCTTCGCGCAGGAGAAGATCGGTCAGGGCGAAATTGTCGGCGAACCAGCGGTCGGCGGCCTGCCACATCGACGGAGTGAGCCTGATATCGTGACCGCCCCGGGCAGCGGTTGTCAGGAGGCCGGCATTGCGCGCCGCCTCCACGACCCGGCGGACATGCGTTCGCGAGACGCCGGTCTGCGTCGCAAGCCGCTGATACCCCGTCGGAAGCGTGCCATCGGCACTATGCCGCGCGCCGCGCAGCAGAAGCAGGAGGATCATGTAGCCGCAGTCGTGCTCGAAGAAGGGCGCAAGCGGCAGGTGGCGGCGGATGAGACGGCTGAGACCGGACAGATGCGGCAAGGTCGCCCGCCGCATGGCACGATGCAGCTCGCCTGAAAGCGGGCTCTCGCACCCTTCCGTCGGCGACAGGCCGAGCATGCGGAGCCCTTCGACCAGATGGCCGAGAATGGCCGTATCGCGCTCCGTGAGCGCCGTGCCCGGTATGAGCAGGCGAACCCTCCGGTCCGAGGCATGCGGTTGTTGTGTGAGGAAGCCGTATTTGCGCAGGCAGGAAACCTGCGCCTCGACGCGGTTGCGGCTGGCGACGCCCAGCTCCGTCACCTCGCGCTGGAGACGGCCGAGTGTGAGCCAGGTGGACGGCCGTTCCATATCCTGCGCAGCATGAAGGGAAAGGGCGGCGAGATAACAGAGGAACCGCCCTTCCTCCAGGATGAGCCGGTTGAAGAGATGGTTGCCCTCGTAGACGGCCAGCTTGCCGGCGATCAGCCGGTCCCTCGCCGCGGCGAAGGCCGGCGCACGCAGGAATTCGTGGGGCGGCACCCGGAAGGCCACGGCGCCGTCGTCGAAGGAAATCTGGTCCACCTCAATAATCCCGTTCCGGAACGGTGCGCCCATTCTCGTTCTTGTCGCGCCACCGGGGCCTCGAATTGACCCATTATGTTCCATGGGGTTTCAGCGGACACGGACTGTCAATTGTCATACCAGCCGCGCTAAGCATTATGAGACGGGGGGCCAAAAGAATGAGACACCGTGCCAACTCTGCGGACCGGCATGGGATCATCCAGGGAACCTTCCTCCATCGCATTCGCTTGATCAGGCAACGACGTCCATGAATCGTGAGGCGCAATGAGCCCTGCCGACAAACTGCCCTCCTACTCCGTGGTCGCGGAAGCCGGTGCGGACTGCCGCCGCAAGAGCCATCTTTTCGCCGAAACGCTCGCCCCGGTGTTCCGTACGACAGTGGAGACGCCGGAGCGGCTCGCCGATTTCCGGGCGAGCCTTTCGACCTACTTCCTGGGCCCTGCCCTACTGTTCGCCGCAGACTTGCGGGGCACGACCTATACGTTCTCGCGTGATCCCGCCCGCATCGCGCGCAGCGGCCTCGACCTCATCCACGTGCAACTGACGCTCGACGGGGGTGACCTGCGCACGACGAACGGCGAAACCGTGCCGGTCGAGGCCGGCGACATATCCATCCTCGACCTCTCGCGGCCGATGCATTCCGTCACGCGGCATTGCCGCAACCTCACCCTCGCCCTGCCGCGCCACCTGCTGTTCGCAAGGGAAGCGCAGAACGATGCGTTGCACGGCCTTCTGCTGAAGGGCACGACCAGCACGGCACGCCTGATCGCAAGCCATCTGCGCACTCTCTTCGAGAGCCTGCCGGACATCGACGAGGCGGAAGCGCCGGCGTTCGTCACGGCGACGGCGAACCTCGTCGCCAATCTGGTCGGGCCGCAGATCGCGGCGCGCAGCCAGCCGTCGCCCACCGTGCGCGGCGCGGTCATCATGGAAATCCGCCGCTATATCGAGCAGAATATCGCTCTCGCCGACCTCGGCCCCGATCACCTTTGCCGGGCGTTCGCGCTCTCGCGGGCGTCGCTCTACCGGCTGTTCGCGCCGATCGGCGGCGTCACGGACTATATCCGCGCCCGCCGCCTGCGCGCCGCCTTCGACATGCTGGCCAATGACGGCAAGCGCACCGTCGGCGAGGTCGCCTATGCCTGCGGCTTTGCCGATATCTCCGCCTTTTCCCGCGCCTTCCGCAACCAGTTCGGCATGAGCCCGAGCGAGGTGCGGGAGATGGACGGCAAGAGCCCCCTTGCCCGCGGTTCGCTGGACAAGCAGGCGGCCGCCTCGGTGCACGATTGGCTGCGCATCGTCGGTTCGCTGTAACCATCTTGCCGTTTGACACTTGGAATCACATCAACCAATATGTGATCACATTTCAGCAATACCTGCGGGAGAACGGGATGGAGAGGGCGAACCTGGAGGCGCGCGCCCGCGCGCTCATCGAGGCGGAGGAAGAGGTCTTTCGCGCAAGGCGGCCGCGCTCGGCCGCGGCGCATGACGAGGCGGCATCGGGCTTCTTCGACGGCGTGCCGCAGCACTGGATGCTCGACTGGCCGGCCCCCTTCCCCGTTATCGTCGACCGCGCAAGCGGCGCCGAACTCGTGGATATCGACGGCAACCGCATCGTCGACGTCTGCCTCGGCGATACCGGCGCCATGTTCGGCCACGGCCCCGCCCCGGTGCTGGAAGCGCTGAAGAATGCCGGAACGCGGGGTCTGACGACCATGCTGCCCTCCTCGGACGCCGGGATCGTCGGCCGGCTGCTGGTGGAGCGTTTCGGCCTGCCGCGCTGGCAGCTCGGCGCCACCGCCAGCGACGCCAACCGCTTTGCGATCCGTGTCGCGCGCGCCGTGACCGGCCGGGCGAAGCTGCTGGTCTTCGACGGCTGCTATCACGGCGCCGTGGACGAGACGCTGGTCGACCTCGTCGACGGCCGGACCGTTTCGCGCCGCAACCTCCTCGGCCAGGTCCGCGATCTCGGCGAACTCACCGTCTCCATTCCCTTCAACGACGAGGCGGCGCTCGAAAAGGCGCTTGCCGGGCATGACATCGCCTGTGTCCTCGCCGAGCCGGTCATGACGAATTGCGGCATGATCCCCCCTGCCCCCGGTTTTCACGATGCCCTGCGCCGCCTTACGCGCGAGGCCGGAACGCTGCTCCTCATCGACGAGACGCACACCATCTCCACCGGGCTTGGCGGCTATAGCCGCGTGCATGGCCTCGAACCCGACCTGATGGTCATGGGCAAGCCCATCGGCGGCGGCGTTCCCGTCAGCGTCTGGGGCATGACCGAGGCGATCTCCGACAGGCTGCACGTCATCCGCCGCGAGCAGAGCGGCCACGGCCATTCCGGCATCGGCACCACGCTTTCCGGCAGCGCCCTGCAACTCGCCTGCCTGCGCGCCTGCCTCGAACATGTCATGACGGAAGATGCCTACCGCATCATGCAGGCCCGCGCCGACCGCATCGAGGCCGGCTTCAAGGCCGCGATCGCCGATGCCGGCCTCGGCTGGACGGTTTCGCGCGTCGGTGCGCGGCTGGAGGTCGTGTTCTCGCCCGTACCGGTGCGCAACGCTGCCGAGGCCCGCGCCGCCGCTTCCGACACGATCGAGGCCGCGCTGCATCTTTCGATGCTCAATCTCGGTTACCTGCTGACGCCGTTCCACAACATGGTGCTCGTCAGCCCCGCCCTTTCGGAACAGCAGGCGGACGGTCTGGTCGAGGCCTTCGCGATCGTTCTCGGCCGCCTTGCCGAGCGGAGGGCCGCCGCGTGAGCCGCGACCTTGCCGCCCGCCCGCCGGAAGCCGCGGATATCGCCGAAGCCGAGGCCTTCCTTGCCGCGCACCCGGAAATCACCGCCTTCGATCTAGTGCTGATCGACCTCAACGGCATTGCCCGCGGCAAGATCATAAGGCGGCACGAGCTGCTGCCGATCTTCCGTTCCGGCCGGCACCTGCCCGGCTCGATTCTCGGCCTCGACGTCACGGGCGAGGATGTGGAGGAAACCGGCCTCGTCTGGTCGGACGGCGATGCGGACCGGCGTGCCTGGCCAGTCGCGGGCTCGCTCGTGCCCCTGCCCTGGACCTCCCCGCCGCGCGGGGAAGTACGCCTCGCCCTCTTCGAGCTGGACGGCACCCCGATGGCGGCCGACCCGCGCCATGCGCTCGCCCGCCAGGTGAAGCTGCTCGAAGCGGACGGCTTCCATCCGGTCCTCGCCTATGAGCTGGAATTCTACCTGCTCGACCGTGAGCGGACGGCCGGCGGCGATTTTCAGCCGCTCCGCCTGCCGCTTTCCGGGGAGCGGCCGGAGGGCATCCAGGTCTACGGCGTCACCGAGCTCGACCGTCTGGAACCCTTCATCGATGCGGTCTATCGCGGCGCGGAAGCGCAGGGTCTGCCCGTCGAGACCATGATCTCGGAATATGCGCAGGGCCAGTTCGAGCTGACGCTGCGCCATGGCAGCGCGCTGCGCGCCGCCGATGACCTCGCCATGCTGAAGCGTCTCCTGCGCGGCCTTGCCGTGCGCCATGGCATGATGGCCTGTTTCATGGCCAAGCCCTTTTCCGGCCGCGCCGGCTCCGGCATGCACGTCCATGCGAGCCTTGCGGATGCGGGCAGTAACAACCTCTTCGCCGACCGGAACGAGGCGCTTTCACCCCTCCTGAAGCAGGCCGTCGCGGGGCTTCTGGAGACGATGCAGGAATCCATGCTCGTCTTCGCGCCGCATCTCAACTCCTGGCGACGTTTCTCCGCCCAGAGCTATGCGCCGACGACGCCGACCTGGGGCACCAACAACCGCAGCGTCGCCGTCCGCATTCCCGCAGGCGCGCCCGCCGGCCGTCATCTCGAACAGCGCGCCGCGGGCATCGACTCCAATCCCTATCTCGTCGGCGCGACGGTGCTCGCCGGCATGCGCCGTGGCATTCTCGCAAAGGCCGATCCCGGCCCCGAAACCACCGCCTATGCAGAAGCGGGAGGCGACGAGCTGCCGCCCGACTGGCGCAGCGCCATCGAGACAGCCACCCGCTCGGCCTTCCTCAAGGAAGCGCTCGGCGAGCGGCTGCACCACGTCTTCCTCGCCCTCAAGCGCGCCGAATACCGCCGCTTCGCGGCGGAAATCACCGCGCTCGAACGCACGCTCTACGGCGAGGTCGTCTGACCATGAAAACCTTCTACACCGCCGACCATCACCTGCATCACAGCGGCATGGAGGTATCCTTCGGCCGCATCGTGGAAACCTTCGAAAAGCCGGAGCGCGCCGAAATCGTGCTTCGGCGCGTCAGGGAAGTCGGGCTCGGCCCGGTTCTGGAGCCAGCCGCCTACGACCGGGCGGCCATCGAGCGCATCCATACACCGGACTATCTCGATTTCCTGCAGAACGTCTTTGCCGAATGGCGGGCGGCGGGCCGCGACGGCGAGGTCTGGCCCTATAGCTGGCGTCATCGGTCCATGCCGATGACCGACGCTCCACCGTCGGGCCTCGATGCCCGGCTTTCCTACTATTCCTTCGACATGGCCGGCTCGATCACCGAGACGACCTGGCAGGCGGCAAAGCGCGCCGCCGATACGGCGCTCGCCGGGGCCGATGCCGTGCTTGCCGGCGAGCGGACCGCCTTTTCGCTCTGCCGTCCGCCCGGCCATCATGCGGGCCGGGATTTCTTCGGCGGCTACTGCTACCTCAACAACGCCGCCATCGCCGCCCAGCGCTTCCTCGACAACGGCCATGCCCGCGTCGCGATCTTCGATGTCGATTACCATCACGGCAACGGCACGCAGGAAATCTTCTACGACCGCGACGACGTGCTGCTCGCGAGCCTGCACGGCGATCCGGATTTCGAATTCCCCTTCCACCTCGGCTACGCCCGCGAGCGCGGCGCCGGAAAGGGCGAAGGCCATAACCTCAACTATCCCCTGCCCGCCGGTACGGCCTGGCCGGAATGGCTGGCCGCCTTCGAGGACGCGCATGCAAGGATCCGCACCTACGCCCCGATCGCCCTCGTCATCTCGCTCGGCGTCGATACGTTCAAGGATGACCCGATCTCGCAGTTCAGGCTGGAGAGCGAACACTTTTCCACCATCGGCCGCCGCATCGCCGATTTCGGCCTGCCGACGCTTTTCGTGATGGAAGGCGGCTATGCGGTGGAGGCGCTGGGCGTGAACGCGGTGAACGTGCTGCAGGGCTTCGAGGAGGTGTGAGGCTCCTTACACGTCCCTGAGCAGGTTCTCCCGCGAGAGGTTCCTGATATCGCGTTCGCCGCACAGGGCCATCGTGACGTCGAGTTCCTTGTGGATGATCTCCAGCGCCCGACGCACGCCGGCCTTGCCGCCGGCGCCGAGGCCGTAGAGGAAGGGGCGGCCGATATAGGTGCCCCTGGCGCCGTAGCAAACGGCCTTGAGGACATCCTGGCCTGAGCGGATGCCGCCGTCGAGATGGACTTCCATCCTGTCGCCGACGGCATCGACGATGCGCGGCAGCATGCTGATCGAGGAAGCCGCGCCGTCGAGCTGGCGGCCGCCATGGTTGGAGACGATGATCGCATCCGCGCCGCTGCCGAGCGACATGCGGGCGTCCTCCTCGTCAAGGATGCCCTTGAGGATGAGCTTGCCGCCCCAGCGTTCGCGGATCCATTCGATGTCCTTCCACGAGAGCTGCGGATCGAACTGTTCCGTGGTCCAGGAGGAAAGCGAGGAAAGGTCCGTGACGCCCTTGGCGTGACCGAGGATGTTGCCGAAGGTGCGGCGCTTCGTGCCGAGCATGTCGAGGCACCAGAAGGGCCGCGTCGCCATCTGCCAGAGATGCTTCGGCGTGAAACGCGGCGGGGCGGAAAGGCCGTTGCGTACATCCTTGTGGCGCTGGCCGAGAATCTGGAGGTCGAGCGTCAGCACGAGGGCCGAGCAGCCCGCCGCCTTCGCACGGTCGATGAGATTATGGACGAAATCCTTGTCCTGCATCACGTAGAGCTGGAACCAGAAGGGCTTCGTGGTGACGGAGCGCACGTCCTCGATCGAGCAGATGCTCATGGTGGAGAGCGTGAAGGGAACGCCGAATTCCTCGGCAGCCTGGGCGGCGAGCATCTCGCCGTCGGCATGCTGCATGCCGGTAAGGCCGGTCGGCGCGAGGGCGACGGGCATGGAGACCTTCTCGCCGATCATCTCGCTTGCCAGCGAGCGGTCGCTCATGTCGACCAGCACGCGCTGGCGCAGCTTCACCTTGTGGAAGTCGTCCTCGTTGGCGCGGTAGGTACCCTCCGTCCAGGCTCCGGAATCGGCATAGTCGAAGAACATCTTCGGC
The DNA here is from genome assembly GCF_055379515.1 of Shinella sp. 1A1. Taxonomy (NCBI): domain Bacteria; kingdom Pseudomonadati; phylum Pseudomonadota; class Alphaproteobacteria; order Hyphomicrobiales; family Rhizobiaceae; genus Shinella; species Shinella sp. 1A1. The sequence goes on along the minus strand of NZ_AP039672.1, from coordinate 557,910 downwards.
ACGCGGCGGCGCGCCCGTTCCTTGAGGTCTGCGATCGTCAGGGCCTGTTCCACGCTCATATCGTCCTCGCTCGCGCTTGCGGTCCGCAACCTTTTACGGGCAGGCACTGTGGCTCGCAATGGATTCCTGCGGGTTTGCCGTGCAAAGAAAAAACCCTCCCGGCCGCAACCGGGAGGGTGGAAAGACAGGCCGAAGGCGGCTTATTTCGCGGCGTAGAACTTCGCCATGTCAGGAAGGCGCTTGACGCGAATGCTGGAAGCCTTGCCGGCGGTGCGGAAGGCCTCGAAGCGCTCCTTGCAGACGTCCGTCATGCGGGCGGTCGCCGGCTTCAGATAGGTGCGCGGGTCGAAATTGTCGGGCTTTTCCTTGAAGTTCTTGCGGATCGTGCCGGTCATGGCGAGGCGCAGGTCCGTATCGATATTGACCTTGCGCACGCCGAGCGGGATCGCCTTCTGGATTTCGGCGACGGGAACGCCCCAGGTCTGCTTCATCTCGCCGCCATAGGCGGTGAAAAGGTCCTGCAGGTCCTGCGGAACCGAGGACGAGCCGTGCATGACGAGATGCGTGTTCGGCAGCTTCGCATGAATCTTCGCGATCGTCTCGATGGAGAGGATGTCGCCGTCCGGCGCGCGGGTGAACTTGTAGGCGCCGTGGCTGGTGCCGATGGCGACGGCGAGCGCGTCGACGCCGGTCCTGGAAACGAAGTCGAGCGCCTGGTCCGGGTCGGTCAGCAGCTCCTCGCGGGACAGCTTGCCCTCGAAGCCGTGGCCGTCCTCCTTGTCGCCGGCGCCCGTTTCAAGGTTGCCGAGACATCCAAGCTCGCCCTCGACCGAGACGCCGGCCGCATGGGCGATCTTCACCACTTCCGCCGTCACGTCGATATTGTATTCGTAGCTGGCGACGGTCTTGCCGTCGGCGAGCAGCGAGCCGTCCATCATGACGGAGGTGAAGCCGTTGGTGATGGCCGAGATGCAGGTCGACGGCTGGTCGCCGTGGTCGAGATGCAGACATACCGGGATATGCGGATATTCCTCGGCGGCGCCGAGGATGAGGTGACGCAGGAAGGCATCGCCCGCATAGGCGCGCGCACCGCGGCTCGCCTGCAGGATCACCGGGGAGTCCGTAGCATCCGCCGCGCGCATGACCGCCTGGATATATTCCAGGTTGTTGACGTTGAATGCGGGCAGTGCGTAGTCGTTCTCCGCTGCGTGATCGAGCAGTTGCCGCATGGTGATCAATGCCATTCCTGTCCTCCTTGGATGCAGATTTCGTCGGTCGGGCGGCACTATTCACAGATCGTCCGCCATATGCAACAGGCCCCGCGAACCCCGTCATGGGCCAAATCGATTAAATGCGATGGCGGAATAAGATTTCCCGTGGACACGGTAAAAATCCGGCCCGCGTAAGCGGACCGGACCCGGAAAATCCATCCATTTCAAATAAGTAGGACAATTGCCCGGCAGCCGGGCAATCGCCACGTGGCGGAAAGTTATTCGTCGTCGCCGCTTTCCGGCTGCTGGAAGCCGTTGCGCTCGCCGGTGACGATCTCGCGCTTTCCGACATGGTTGGCGGGGCCGACGAGGCCTTCCTTCTCCATGCGCTCGACGAGGGACGCGGCACGGTTGTAGCCGACGGCAAGACGGCGCTGGATGTAGGAGGTCGAGCACTTGCGGTCGCGCATGACGACCTTGACGGCCTTCTCGTAGAGGTCGTCGCCGTCCTCGGCCGCGATGTCGCCCTTGTCGAAGACGGCGCCGCCGGCAGCCGGCTTCTCGTCCTCTTCTTCCTCTTCATCCGCCGTCACCGTCTCCAGATATTCCGGACGGCCCTGGGCCTTCAGGTGCAGCACGACCTTCTCGACCTCCTCGTCGGAGACGAAGGGACCGTGGACGCGGGAAATGCGCCCGCCGCCGGCCATGTGCAGCATGTCGCCCTGGCCGAGGAGCTGTTCGGCCCCCTGCTCGCCGAGGATGGTGCGGCTGTCGATCTTCGAGGTCACCTGGAAGGAAATGCGCGTCGGGAAGTTCGCCTTGATCGTACCGGTAATGACGTCGACCGAGGGGCGCTGCGTCGCCATGATCAGGTGGATGCCGGCGGCGCGCGCCATCTGGGCGAGCCGCTGGATCGCGCCTTCGATCTCCTTGCCGGCGACCATCATCAGGTCGGCCATCTCGTCGACGATGACGACGATATAGGGCATCGGCTCGAGCGAGAGTTCCTGATCCTCGTTGATCGCCTCGCCGGTTCCCTTGTCGAAGCCGGTCTGGACGCTGATCGTGATCGTCTCACCCTTGTCGCGGGCGGCGGCGACGCGGTTGTTGTAGCCGTCGATATTGCGCACGCCGAGGCGCGACATCTTGCGATAACGGTCCTCCATCTCGCGCACCGCCCATTTCAGCGCCATGACGGCCTTCTTGGGATCGGTGACGACGGGGGTCAGGAGGTGCGGGATGCCGTCATAGATCGACAGTTCCAGCATCTTCGGGTCGACCATGATCAGGCGGCATTCTTCCGGGCGGAACCGGTAGAGCAGCGAGAGGATCATCGTGTTGATGGCGACCGACTTGCCCGAGCCGGTGGTGCCGGCGACGAGCAGGTGCGGCATCTTCGCAAGCTCGGCGATGACGGGTTCGCCGCCGATGGTCTTGCCGAGGCAGATCGGCAGCTTGAAGCCGGTCTTGGCGAAGTCCGCGGAATCGATCATTTCGCGGAAATAGACGGTCTCGCGCGTGGCGTTCGGCAATTCGATGCCGATGACGTTGCGGCCGGGCACCACGGCGACACGGGCCGAGAGCGCCGACATGGAACGGGCGATGTCGTCGGCAAGGCCGATGACGCGCGAGGACTTGACGCCCGGGGCCGGCTCGAATTCGTAGAGCGTGACGACCGGGCCGGGGCGGACATGGATGATCTCGCCGCGCACGCCGAAGTCTTCCAACACGCTTTCGAGAAGGCCGGCATTCTGCTCCAGTTGCTCCTGCGTCAGCACGAAGCCGACGGTACGCGGCGGTTCCTGCAGGAGGTCGCGCGGCGGGTATTCATAGGTATCGGCGGTCGGCGTCGCGAGCGTGACCTGGAACGGCCGGGCGCGCGAAAGCACCGACGAGGGCGTTTCGCGAACGGGTTCGACGACCGCGGCGGGCGTAACGGCCACGGGGGCCGGCCTTGCCTCGACGAGGGCCGGAACGGCTTCCACCGTCTCGATGACCGGCGCGGCTTCGGCGACCACCGGCTCGGCCTTGATTTCGGGAACGGCAACGGTCTCGACGGCCATCTGACGCGTCACGGCCGGCCGGCAATCGACGACGCGGTAGAGGGAGGCGACGGAGACCGGCTCCTCACGCGGCGTTTCGACCGGGCGGGCCGGCATCGTGGCGACAGGCGCCGGCGTCGGCAACGTCATGCGCACGACGGACACCGCCGGACGCGCCGGGGCGATGGAAACGCTCTCCTCGGGAACCATGGTTTCCCAGAAGGCATGGTCGGAAAGATGGGCGAAACGGCTGATCGCCTCCTGCACGCTCGCCTTCGCGGCCGGCCGGGCGGACGTGAATGCGGGGGCCTGTGCCGGCACGGCGGGCTTGTAGACGACGGCGGCATCGGCCGGAACGGCATTCTGGCGGGCCGCGATGACGGCCTGGACAAACTGCGGAACGGGATCGGCCGCGGCGGCGGTTGCCGGGGCCTGCTGCTCCTCGAAGCGGCGGCGGCGTTCTTCCAGCGCTTCGCGCAGGCGCAGCAGGAGCTCGGCCTGCGTCAGCTGCGGCTGGGTCTGCGGAGCCGGAGCGGCTTCGGGCTGCGGGTTCTGGGACTGAGAAACCGGGAACTGGGGAACTGGGGACTGCTGCACCTGGGACGTCTCTGCTTGCATTTCTGTGGGAGCCGGCTGGACGGGCTCTTCGATGATCGGCTCGGCTTTGGTGACCTCCTCGGCGGCCGCCTCCTCGATCCGGACGGCGACCTTGTCGGGCGTGCGCGTGAAGCGGACATTCGGCGCCAGATAGAAGTGGCTCTCCCATGTCCCGTCGGCATATTGGCCGGGATCGTAGCTGCGCAGGGCCGGCGAGCGGAAGCGCGGCCGGTAGTGGTCGTCGTTGGCGACCGGCTCGCTTTCGCCATGCCACGCCTCCTCTTCCGGAGGCGTCTCGGTCACGGCGTTGTTTTCATATGGATAATGCGACGACGCATCGTCGTTTTCCCCTTCGGTCTCGAGGACGGGATAGAAGTTTGTTCTGGAAATACGCATGAACCTGAAATCTCGACGATCATTGCCGATGGGGATGCGTAGATGGTTAGGAAATGAAGGTTAACAATGTCTTTGGAGAGCGGCAGAATCTGTTTGCATTCCCGCGCCGAGGCACCTTCCGCCATTGCTCCGGAGGGCCGAAAGCCCCCCCGCGTCCGGTCGCTACGGGCGTTTGCGCCGGCCGGAAAAATTTCTCCGGCCTGCACGACGATATGGGATGCGGCTTGGGTCACTCCCCGGTGGCGGGCTGTCCTTCGGCCGCCTCCGGCTCGCCCGGCGCCTCGGGGGGCACGTCCGGATTGCCTTCCGCCCGGTCGCGGTGGAGCGCCGCACGGGCGAGCAGCATCAGCGTGACCGGCGTCGTGACCGTGACGAAGATGCCGATGAGGATCTCGTGCACGACGGGTCGTGTCGCGAGCACCGTGAAGAAGATCATCGAGGCCATGACGATGCCGCCCGTGCCCCAGCTCGTGCCGAGGGTCGGCGCATGGATGCGCTCGTAGAACGTCTTGAGGCGCAGGAAGCCGATCGTGCCGATCAGCGTCAGCCCCGAGCCGATGACGAGGAAGAGGGAAACGAGGAGCGCCGCCCAGTCCGGCAGGTCGCCCGCATGCTCGATGGCGCTCATTCGATCACCTCCCCACGCATCAGGAACTTGGCGAGCGCGACCGTCGCGACGAAGCCGAGCATGCCGATGACCAGCGAGGCCTCGAAATAGATGACCTTGCCGGTGCGCATGCCGAACACCATCAGGAGCAGCATGGAATTGACATAGAGCGTGTCGAGCGCGAGTACGCGGTCCTGCGCGCGCGGGCCGCGGGACATGCGCAGCGCCGCCAGCGCCATGGCGAGCGCCAGGCAGATCTGCGCGAAGGTGACGGACCAGGCGAGGATCGTTTGGCTCATGCGAAAATCTCCAGCAGCAAGGCCTCGTAGCGGCCCTTGATCAGGGCCTGCCATTCCGCCTCGTCGACGAGGTCGAGCACATGGATCAGCACCGTCCGGTTCAGCGAATTGTATTCGAGCCAGGCCGTGCCCGGCGTGCTCGTCACCACCACGGCGAGCACGGCCAGCGCCGTCGGGTTTTCCAGCTCGAGCGGAACGGTGATGAAGCCGGCCTTGTGATGCGGCTTCCTGCCGCTGACGAGGATCGAGGCGACGGCGATGTTCGAGCGCACGATGTCGTAGAGCACGATGCCGATCAGCTTGGGCAGCAGGTACCATTTCGGCAGGCGCGGCTTGACCGGACGCAGCGCCGCCATGCCCCAGGAGGCGAAGACCGAGACGATGCAGCCGAGGATGAGGTGGCCGAGCGTGAAGCCGTTGAGGGCCAGCCACATAACGACGAGCGAGGCGGAAAGGAGCGGATAGGGCAGCATGTCAGATCCCTCCCCCGCCGTCCGGCCCGCCCGGTTCGGCAATCCCGGCGCGGCGGGCATTGATCACCGCGTCGATATAGGTGGCGGGCTGCTGCAGGTTGCGGACGGTCTCCTCCATGTAGCTCATGGCCGGGCCGGCCTTGACGGTGAGCGCCAATGTGAGCGCGATCAGCAGCATGACCGGCGCCATCTCCATGACGAGCACGCGCGGCACGGTGCCTTCCATCGATGCCCAGAAGGTGCGGATGCCGGCGCGGGTCATGGAGATCAGCGCGGCAAGGCCGGAAAGGATCAGCAGGCCGACGATCCACCACACCGAGGCGGGGATCGGCCCCTCCCCCGCGACATTGGTGCCGATCATACCGGTCAGCATGGCGAACTTCGCCACGAAGCCGGACAGCGGCGGCAGGCCGGACAGGAGGATGCCGCAGGCGGCAAAGCAGATGCCGAGCACCGCGATGGTCCCCGGCATGGTGACGCCGACCTCGACCTCCTGATCCTCCTCGTCCGCATCGCCATAGGCTTCCATGGTGACGGCGAGAACCGAGGCGCCCGCGTCCTGGCCGCGCTCGACGAGCTCGATGAGCAGGAAGAAGGCGCCGATCGTCAGCGTCGAGCTGACCATGTAGAACAGCGCGCCGGCCGTCACCACGCCGTTGTTGAGGCCGAGCACCGCCAGCAGCGTGCCGGAGGAGACGAGCACGGAATAGCTCGCCAGTCGCCCGAGCGCCTGCGAGGCGAGCACGCCGATGGTGCCGAAGGCGATGGTCGCCATGCCGCCATAGAGCAGTACATTGAGGCCGAGCCCGGCGGACGCCCCCTGCCCGAAGACGAGCAGCGACAGGCGCAGGATGACATAGATGCCGACCTTGCTCATGATGGCGAAGATGCCGGCGACCGGGGCCGTGGCGGCGCTGTAGGCTCCCGGCAACCAGAAGTTCAGCGGCCACATGCCGGCCTTGATGAGGAAGACGACGCCGAGGATGGCGGCGCCCGCCTCCAGCAGCATGCGCCGCTCGCCCTCGATCTCGCCGATGCGCACGGCAAGGTCCGCCATGTTGAGCGTTCCCGCCGAGCCGTAGATGGCGCTGACGCCGATGAGGAAGCAGAGCGCGGCGGCGAGATTGACGGCGATATAGTGCATGCCGGCCTTGACGCGCATGGAGCCGGAGCCGTGCATCAGGAGGCCGTAGGACGCGGCGAGCATCACCTCGAAGAAGACGAAGAGGTTGAAGAGGTCGCCCGTCAGGAATGCGCCGTTCAGCCCCATCAGCAGGAACTGGAACAGCGAGTGGAAATGCGCGCCCGCCGTATGCCAGCGCGCAAGCGCATAGACAAGCGTCGGGATCGCCAGAATCGAGGCCAGGACGAGCATCAGGGCGGAAAGCCGGTCGGCGACGAGCACGATGCCGAAGGGCGCCGGCCAGTTGCCGAGGAGATAGACGCCCTCGAAACTGTCCGCGCCGCTGCCATTGCCCGCAAGCCGGAAGAGGCTGAAGGCGACGGCGGCGAGCGCAAGGCACGAGACGACGCTGATCATCGCCTTCACGACACGCTCGCGCTCGTCGAAGAAGAGCAGGAGCGCGCCCGCGACGAGCGGGATGAGGATCGGCGCGATGATGAGGTGTTGCTGCCAGCCGCTCATTTCGGCTGCTCCCTGCCGTCGACATGGTCCGTGCCGGTGAGGCCCCGGGCCGCGAGCAGCACGACGAGGAAGAGCGCGGTGGTGGCGAAGCCGATGACGATGGCGGTCAAAACGAGCGCATGCGGCACGGGGTCCGTCATCGTCGAGATCGGCACGCCCTCCTCCAGCAGCGGCGCCGCATTGGACTTCACGCCGCCGACGCCGAAGATGAAGAGATTGACCGCATAGGACAGCAGCGAGAGGCCGATGATGACCTGATAGGTGCGCGGGCGCAGGATGAGCCAGACGCCCGAGCCCGTCATGATGCCGATACCGAGGGAAAGGATGAGTTCCATCAGGCGTCCTCCGCCTTGGGGGCTTCGAGACTGCGGACCCGATGCGTTCGTATGGACTGGTGGGCGAGCGCGATGAGGATCAGCACCGTCGCGCCGACGACGAGGGAGAAGACGCCGAGATCGAACAGCAGGGCGCTGGCGGCCGGCACCTTGCCGATGAACGGCACCTCCATGTATTGCGAATGGGTGGTCAGGAACGGATAGCCGAAGAGCCAGGAGCCGAGCCCGGTCGCGGCGGCGATCACCAGGCCGAAGCCCATCCAGCGCAGCGGCAGGATGCGCAGCCGGTCCTCCGCCCAGCGCACGCCGCCGGCGAGGTATTGCAGCAGGAAGGCGATGGCCATCGTCACGCCGCCCGCGAAGCCGCCGCCCGGCAGGTCATGCCCGCGCAGGAAGAGGTAGATCGCGAAGGTGATGACGACCGGGAACATCCACTGCATGATCACCGAAGGCACCAGCAGGTAGTCGCGTACCGTGTCGCCGGCCGAGCGCTCGGGGCGTTCGGCGTCGAAGGCAGCCTGGATGCGCTGCTGTTCCGGCTTTTCCACGCTGTCGGGTGCGGGACGGAAGCGGCGCAGTAGCGCGAAGACCGTCAGCGCCACGATGGCCAGCACTGCAATCTCACCCATCGTGTCGAAGCCGCGGAAGTCGACGAGGATGACGTTGACGACATTGCGCCCGCCGCCTTCCGTATAGGCCTTTTCGAGGAAATAGCTGGCGATCGCGTCGGGAACCGGCTGCTTCATGATGGCATAGGAGAAGAGGAACATGCCGAAGCCGCAGGAAATGGCGAGCACGAAATCGCGGAAGCGGCGGCTGCGCGCGGCGAGCGAGACGGCATTGTCGATCTTTTCCCAGCGCTTGGGCAGCCAGCGCAGGCCGAGCAGCAGGAGGACCGTCGTGACGATCTCCACGACAAGTTGGGTGATGGCAAGGTCGGGCGCCGAAAGCCACACGAAGGTGATGCAGGTGGTGATGCCCGCCCCGCCGAGAAGAACGAGCGCCGCGAGGCGATGATGCTTCGCCTGATAGGCCGCGCCGAGCGCGCAGAAGGCGCCGATGCACCAGACCGCCGCGAAGATGGGGTCGGCATCGCCGAAGACCGGGGCCTTGGGCGAAAAGCCCGCCAGGTAGAGCGGAACGACACCGGCGAGCAGCCCGGCGGCTGCGACGAGGCGAAGCTGCGGCTGGAGGTTGCGCGTACCCAGATGACTTTCGAGGTAGCGTGCCCATTTCCACGAGACCGTGACCAGCACGCGCTCGAAGATGCGCTGGCCGCCGAGGTGCCTGAAGAGCGGCGGGCCGTCGTCGCATCTGGCGAGATAATCCTTCAGCACCGCATAGAGCGCCGCGCCGCCGACCAGCGCGATCAGGCTCATGATGAGCGGCGTGTTGATGCCGTGCCAGATGGCGAGGCTGTATTCCGGCGTGCGATCGCCGAGGACGGACACCACCGCGGAATGCAGGAAAGGCCCGATCGACAGGCTCGGGATGATGCCGACGACGAGGCAGGCGAGCACGAGGAACTCGATGGGGAAGCGCATCCAGTGCGGCGGCTCGTGTGGCTTCGGCTTCGGCAGGTCCGTCGGCGCGGGGCCGAAGAAGACCATGTGGATGAAGCGGATCGAATAGGCGACGGAGAAGGCGCCGGCGAGCGTGGCGACATAGGGCAGGATGCGGTCGAGCACGGAATCGGCATGGGTCTCCACCGCCTCGGCGAAGAACATCTCCTTCGAAAGGAAGCCGTTGAGCAGCGGCACGCCCGCCATCGCCGCGCTCGCCACCATGGCGAGCGTCCCGGTGATCGGCAGGTATCTGAAGAGGCCGCTCAATCGCCGCATGTCGCGCGTGCCGGTCTCGTGGTCGATGATGCCCGCGGCCATGAAGAGCGAGGCCTTGAAGGTGGCATGGTTCATCATGTGGAAGATCGCCGCGACGGCCGCGACCGGGCTGCCGAGGCTGAGCAGCGTGGTGATGAGGCCGAGATGGCTGATCGTCGAATAGGCGAGCAGGCCCTTGAGGTCCTGCTGGAACATCGCGAAATAGGCGCCGAGAAGCAGCGTGCTGATGCCGGCGATGCCGACCAGCATGAACCATTCATAGGTGCCGGAAAGCGCGGGCCACAGCCGCACCAGCAGGAAGACGCCCGCCTTCACCATGGTTGCCGAGTGAAGATAGGCCGAGACCGGCGTCGGCGCGGCCATGGCGTTCGGCAGCCAGAAATGGAACGGCACCTGCGCGCTCTTGGTCAGCGCGCCGATCAGGATCAACAGCAGCGCGGTGAGGTAGAGCGGGTGCGCCTTGATCTTGTCGCCCGCCGCCAGCACCGCGTCGAGATCGTAGCTGCCGACGATATGGCCGAGCACCAGCAGCCCGGCGAGCAGGCAGAAGCCGCCGATGCCGGTGATCGTCAGCGCCATGCGCGCGCCGTCGCGGGCTGCGGCGTTGTGGTGCCAGTAGCTGATCAGGAGGAAGGAGAAGATGCTCGTCAGTTCCCAGAACACCGAGAGCAGGATGATATTGCCCGACACGACGATGCCGAGCATCGAGCCCATGAAGGCGAGGAGGAAGGAGAAGAAGCGCGGAACGGGGTCCTCTTCCGACATGTAGTAGCGCGCATAGAGCACGACGAGGCAGCCGATGCCGGTGATGAGCATGGCGAAAAGCCAGGCGAAACCGTCCATGCGCAGGGTGACGTTCAGGCCGAGCTGGGGAAGCCATTCGAGGTCGAGCCGCACCTTTCCGCCGTTGCGCACCGCGGGGTAGAGCATCGCGGTCATGACAAAGCCCGCAAGGGTCACGGCACCCGACATGCGGGCCGCCAGCACGCGGGAATCCGTCCGCAGCAGAATGGTCGCGGCAAGGCTTCCCAGGAAGGGAAGGCAGACCAGCAGGACCAGTATGGTTTCACCTGTCATCGTTTGATCGATCGCTTTCGAACGTCAGAGCTTCTCTCGGCCGCGGACCGGCCGCATCGGAAGACCGCGCGATCGAGGGTCGATCTGGCGGCCGTCAGGCGAATTCCGTCGGAGGGGCACGAGCCCCTCGCGCTTCAAGACCGCCATTGCGCGGCCGGAACGGCGCAAGCACGGCTAGCACGGCGCGAGAGCCTGCAAACCGGTGCGCCGTTTCCGCGGGAATGCAGGCATGGTCGAGGCCGACGCCGTCGAACGACGCGACCTTGCCTGCGACCGCACGCTTGCGGCAGTCTTTCTCGACAGGAACGGATGACTGGCCCACAGTCTTCAGCGTGCCGGTGCGAAACAGTATCGAGGCGGCGCTGGCGGCAGGCGGAATCGAAAGGGCGGACACCAGCAGCAGAAGACAGGTTAGCGCGGTGCAGAGAAGGCGGAAAGCCCGACGAAATGGTCGATGCTGTTGCCCTGTTGCTGCCAAACGCCTTGCCTCTCGATATCGCCGTCCGTCTTGAAGATTCCTTCATGCGGACAATACGTTGGCGGGATTGACGCTGTCCACCCGAAAGCGTGAAAGTTTTCCAAAATTGTGCCGTTTTTCTGCGTCGGTTGGATGATTTTTCTCTCTGCGACACAATGGCCGGCCCGCGGCGCGGCCTTCGGCTTGAAGGCACGCCTCTTTGGGCGCATCCTGTTTTTGCGAATCGCATGAGGCAGACCTGCTCCGCACGAGCTCTTCGCCCGGAGACATGGCGCGCCGAATATCCGGGCCTGCCGTACCATCCCGGCCGCCCGGCGAGTACCGTGCCGGGCTCCTGCCTGCCGGCACGGCGTCAGTTCACTCTTGAAGGGGATCAGCGATGACGGATGCGCGAAGGGAATGGATCAGCAAAAGGGCCTACTCCATCTGGGAAGAGACCGGCCGGTCGCATGGACATGACGGGGAGCACTGGGCGCAAGCCGTGCGTGAACGCGAGGAATTCGAACGCCTGGCACCGGAGGCAAGGCCCCCGACCACGAAGAAACCGCTGATCGAAATCTCGGCGAAGGCAAAGAAAACCGAGACCGCCAAGCCGAAGAAGAAGGCGGATTCCACCGCAGAAAAGCCGGTCCCCGCCAAGCCGGCAAAGGCAAAGGCGCTCAAGACGGCGGCGAACAGCAAGCCGATCTGAACCCGGCTGCGGCACTTGGCCTCTTGGAGGCGGGCGCAAAGCACTCTATCTGAGCGGCAAGACGTTCTTTCACGAGGTGCCCGTGCGCTCGCTCTATATGGCCGCCGGCCTGCTGATGACGGCGCTCGGCATTGTCGGCGCCTTTCTGCCGCTGTTGCCGACGACGCCCTTCCTGCTGGTCGCCGTCTGGTGCTTCTCGCGCTCCTCGCCGCGCCTCGAGCAATGGCTGCTCGACCACCCCACGCTCGGCCCGCCTTTGACGAACTGGCGGCGGGAGGGTGCGATCGCGGGCCGCGCCAAGGCCATTGCCATCTGTCTCATCGTCGCAAGCTACGGCTTCTTCTGGTATCGCACGGACCCCTCGCCCGTGCTCGCGGTCAGTGTCGGGCTCATCCTCTCGGCAAGCGCGCTCTTCATTCTCACCCGTCCCCTTCCGAAGAAGGGCTGAGGGCATGACGGGAAAGGACGACGCGCCCGTCATCGTCTGGTTCCGCAAGGACCTGCGCACCGATGACAATGCCGCCCTCTCGGCCGCAGCCGAAACGGGCCGCCCCGTGATCGCGCTCTATATCCGCGAGCCTGCGGAACTTGGGACGGGGCCGCTCGGTGCGGCACAGGCCTGGTGGCTTCACCATGCGCTGGCCTCCCTTGCCGCGACGCTGGAGGGACTCGGCACGCCGCTTGTCCTCCGCAGCGGCGATGCACATGCGGTGCTCGACCACGTCATCGAAGAGACGGGGGCGGACACCGTCCACTGGAACCGCCGGCACGATCCGGCGGGCATCACCGTGGATACGCCCATCAAGGCGGTCCTGAAGGCGCGCGGCCTTGCCGTCAGGAGCTTTGCGGGCCAGTTGCTGCACGATCCGACGCGCCTCATGACGGGCGAGAAGAAGCCGTACCGCGTCTACACCCCCTTCTGGAAGGCGCTGGAGCGCGAGGGCGAGCCGCACGAGCCCGTCGACGCACCGGAAAGGCTCCACGCTCCGAAGCGGCTCCCGCAATCCGAAGCCCTGGACGACTGGGCGCTACTGCCCGCAAAGCCGGACTGGGCCGCCGCCTTCGGGGAGGTCTGGACGCCCGGCGAGAAGGCGGCGCGCGAGCGGCTCGACACCTTCGTCGACGGCCCGATCGAGGACTACAAGACCGACCGCGACCGTCCCGCCATCGACGCGACATCCCTGCTGTCGCCGCATCTCGCATCGGGCGAGATCTCCCCTGCCCGCATCTGGCACGCGACACGCGGCCTCGGAGCGCCGCGGGAGGATGTGATCCATTTCCGCAAGGAGCTCGCCTGGCGGGAATTCTGCCATCACCTGCATTTCCATTTCCCGGCCCTTGCGGAAAGGAACTGGAACGACCGCTTCGACGATTTTCCGTGGGAGGGGAGCGACAGGGACTTCGATCTCTGGACGAAGGGCATGACGGGCTATCCCATCGTCGACGCCGGCATGCGGCAGCTCTGGCGGCACGGCTGGATGCACAACCGCGTGCGCATGATCACCGCCTCCTTCCTCATCAAGCATCTCATGATCGACTGGCGGCGCGGCGAGAAATGGTTCCGCGACACGCTGGTGGATGCCGATGCCGCATCGAACCCGGCGAACTGGCAATGGGTGGCGGGCTCCGGCGCGGATGCCTCGCCCTTCTTCCGCATCTTCAACCCGATCCTGCAGGGCGAGAAATTCGATCCGGACGGCACCTATGTCCGCACCTTCGTGCCGGAGCTGCGGGAACTGGCCTCCGCCTGGATCCACAAGCCCTTCGACGCGCCGGAAAGCGCGCTCGCCGAGGCGGGCGTGGAACTCGGAAGGACCTATCCGAAGCCCATCGTCGACCATGCAAGCGCGCGCCAGCGGGCGCTCGCCGCCTACAAGACGCTGAAAAGCGATTGACCTAGTCGCGGCCGTCGAGCACCGACGCGATGAAGGAGACGAAGGCCTCCCCCGCTGCCGCCAACGGCCCGCTATTGTCGATCACGACCGTATCGGCCGCCACCACGATCTCCGGCGCGGCCCGTTCCAGCCGCCTGGCGACCGCTTCGGCGCTCTCCCGCCCGCGGGCGGCGAGCCTTGCGGCAAGAACGTCCGGCCGCGCCGTGATCAGCACGACCTTCAGGCGCGGATAGGCATCGGCAAAAGCCGGCAGCGCGGAGCGGCTGCCATTGGCGACCAGCGTCACGCCGCTTGCAAGCCGCGCATGCGTTTCGCCGGGAATGCCGTAGGAGAGGCCATGCGCATCCCACGAGACCGCGAAGCCGCCCTCGGCCTCAAGGCGACGGAAACTGTCGGCGTCGATGGCCTGATGCGCCTCGCCGCCGGCATCCGCCGGGCGGGTGATCGCCCGCCGCACGAAACCGAGGCGGGTCTCACCGGAGAAATGGCGTGCGGCATAGGCCATGACACTGTCCTTGCCGGCCCCGCTCGGACCGACGACGACGACCATGGTGCCGGCTGCAGCCGTCACGCTCATGCCACCCGCCTGCCCTGGCGCCATACCGAGCGGACGACGGGAACGCCGGACGGCCGGCAGACGCGCACGATGTCGGCGCGAAGGCCTTTCGCGATGGCCCCGCGGTCGTCGAGGCCGACGGTGCGGGCCGGCGTCGTCGAGACCATGGCGATCGCCTTCGACAGGTCCATGCCCTCGTCGGCGAGGATGAAGGGCGCGTGCATCAAGCTGAACGGCACGTAATCCGACGAGAGCACGTCGAGCACGCCGAGGCCGGCAAGGTCTCGGGCGGCGATATTGCCGGAATGCGACCTGCCGCGCACGACGTTGGGCGCGCCCATCAGGACGCTCATGCCCGCCCCGTGCGAGGCCTTCGCCGCCGCGATGCTGGTCGGGAATTCGGCAAGGCGGATGCCGTAGCCGATGGCCTCCTCGACATGGTCCAGCGTCGCGTCGTCATGGCTGGCGATGGAGATGCCGCGCGCGGCGCAGGAAGCGGCGATGGCGTCGCGATGCGGCTTGGCATAGCGGGCGGAAAGGCCCTGCTGGCGCTTGCAGAAGGCGTCGAATTCCTCGTCCGTGAGGCCGCGCTTCTTCTTGTGGTAGAGGATGTATTGGTCCAGCGTCTGGAATTGCCGCTGGCCGGGCGCGTGATCCATCAGCGAGACGAGGCGCACGAGCGGGTCGTCCTCGAACTCCTCGTAATGATCGAGCACATTGTCGGTCGAGACCTCGCAGCGCAGGTGGATCAGGTGCTCGGCGCGCAGGCGGTCCTCGTTCTGCGCCCCGGCGATCGCATCGGCCATGGCACGCATCTCACCCTTCTCGAAGCCGCTCTCCCCGTCCGATCCCATGCGCAGACAGTCGAAGACCGTGGTGATGCCGGAGGTGACGACCTGTGCGTCATGCGACTGGATCGCGGCCGTCTTCTCCCAGCGCACGCCGGGACGCGGCGAGTAATGGGCTTCGAGGTGGTCGGTATGGAGCTCGACGAGGCCGGGAAGAAGGTAGTCGCCTTCCATGTCCTCGCCGGCGGTGGTGGGACCTTCGGAAATGTCGGCGACGAGGCCGTCCCGCAGCACCAGCGTGCCGTCGAGGATCCGGTCCTCCAGCACGATGCGGGCATTGGAAAGAACGGTTTCGCGGGTCATGTCATGCGGTCTTTCTGCTGACGGCTCCACCGAGCGGGAAGAGCGAATGGACGGTGAAATCGGCGCCGCGCGCGGCCTCCCGGAAGAGCGCGAGGCCGGTGACCGGCAACGGACGGCCGTGGAATTCGGCGAAATGATCGAGCAGCACGCTTGCGACGGCCTCCCGGCGCTCGGCAGGAACACGCCCCGTCAGCGTCATGTGGAAACGGAACTCGTCGAAGACGTAGGGATAGCCCCACTGGACGAGGTTCTGGCGCTCGGCGGCATTCAGCTCGTCGGGCTTGCGGCGGGCGATGTCGGCGGAGGTGAGCGGCGCACGGAACCGCTCGAAGCGTCGCACCACCTCGCCGGCAAAAGCTTGCAGCTCATCGCAATGATCGCCGGGCACCAGCGCGAAGAAGGAGCCGAGCCGGCCGACGACGACTTCGGGAATATCGAAGGGGTCGGCTTCGGAAACGAAACGGCCGATCTCGGCCACGAGCTCGGCCTCGCTGCGGCCCTCGGCCAGCGTGAAGGGCGCCTTCAGCGTCGCGTGGAAGCCGTAGCGCCGCGGATCGGCGGTCAAGCCCGCTAGAGAAGCCGCATCGAAACCTGCCGCCGCCGGCTGATCGAGCGCCGAGCCGGTAAAGGCATTGCGCCCGAGCCAGCGCTGGGCGGCGAGGGTGAGCGGGTCGCTTGCAGGGGGCGTGAAGTAGAGGGCGTAACGCAAGAGCTCGTTCCTGTAATGATCCTTCGGTGCCGCCCGGAGACGGTTCCGAATCTGAAAGGTCATCCGTGGCAGCATCATGCCGCCACGCATTCAATGCGCCGGCGTGCCGTCAGTCGGTGGCGCAAGACATTCGGAATGCCGCCGAGGAGCCGGGACTCGAAGCACCGTGGAGTAACCGTCTCCCTGTTCGCACTGGCGCGCACCGGTCCAAAGTTTGAGTCCTGCCCCGATGATCGTTGCAGAATGGGCATTCGATTCCCAGCAATAATGTGTCCGGGAGACAACGAAGGACATGATCCGATCGGCACAATAGCGTCGCATGGCGACGGGTGCCGCACTGCTGTGGAAGCAGTATGGCCATCGCCCCCCGGATCGAAAGGCCGTCATTCCGCGCCCATACGACCGCATCCGACTTGCCTTCGAAGGCAGACACATCGCTTTCCGCAACTATCCGCGGCTCGTTTTAAGCGGCCGGAATGACGTGGGTGTGACGGGGAGTCATCGCGGGGACGAAGAGGGATGAACGGCAATAGGCATGGTGCATTGGCGACCTCAACAACACCTCTTCGGTTCATATGGATCAGATCGCCTCGCGCACGCGCCTCGCCCAACCCTATCCGGTTGAAGCAAGGCGAAATCGGGTAGCATTGCCGTCAGTTGGCCGTACCGTCCGGCGTCACGCTCTGGCTGTCGCCGCCGGTACCGGATTGCGGGGTGGGGTCACGGTCCGTCGGCACGGTCTGGCCGTTGCCGGTGCTGTTGTCCGTCGTTCCGCCGGCCGGCGTCTGGTTGCCATCGGTCGTCGAGGAGGTTTGCGACGCGTCGTTCGGCGCGGCGGGATCGGTCTTCTGGCCCCAGAACTCGACCGCGCCCCAGACGAGGAAAACGAGCACGAGGCTGACGCCGAGCACCTTCAGCACGGGCCAGCCGGGGCCGCCCTGCCGGACCTCCCGCGCGGCATATTCCTTGCGCTCGGGGTCGTGGGTGCGGGTCAGCGGATCGCCGCGCTCATCCTGCTGGTGGGTCATGGCTTGCACTCCCTGATCGTTCGGTCGGGGAGGAAACTGGCCGTGGAGCAGAAAAGTTCCCGTTTTCAGGCCTCCGCCGGACCGTCCAGCCCCAGGCCTTCGAGCAGCCGGCGCTGGCGCAGAAGGAGCTGGGCGAGCGCGGCAACGTCACCCTTGGCCGGCTGGTGCGTCATGCCTTCAGCCACCGCTTCCACGATAGCCTCCAGCGTATCGGTGATTTCGCGGGAGACATCGTGCAGTTCGACAAAGCGCGGGTCGCTCGCCGCGGCGGTCAGCGTCGCCGCCGTGACCCGGCCTATGCCCTGCGGCACCTTCGCTCCGGCATCGACATAGCCATCCGGCAGGTCGCCCTTGAGATTGCATATCCGCCGGTAGCGGATGGCATCGATAATCTGGTCGACCGCCTGGCAGGCGCCGGCGACGCGGGAGGGATGGTCGGTATCGGCCGCGGCATGCGGCAGGAGTTCCAGCTTGCCGGGATGACGCTCGGCAAGCTTCAGATAGGGCAGCATCGGCCCGCCGAGCGCGCCGCTCATCGCATTCCGGAAGAGGTCCGCATCTACGGCGGCGTAGCGTATCTGCCCTGCGGCCAGCGCCCGGTCGAGTGCCGCCGTATCCACCACCTCACCGCGGTCGTAGTTGACGAGCACGGCGCCGCGGTTCATCGCCGAGAGCACGGTCTCGCCGATCATGCCGGCATTGGCGTAAAGGCGCGTTTCCTCGTCGAGCCGGCCGAGGCCGACATGGACGGAGAGCACGTCCGCGCCCTTCGCCGCCGCAACGGGCGTCTCGGCATAATCGAAGCCCTCCGCCTCGATCCATTGCCGGTGCCGGGCGCGGGCATGGACGACCACATGCATGCCGAAGGCGCGGGCGAGCTTCGCCACCTCGCGGCCGATATTACCGTAGCCGAGCACCGCCATCCGCTGTCCCTCCAGCTTGGCGGTGGGATAGGACTTGAGGTCGCGGCCGGTATCGAAATCGCCGGCGGCAACGCGCTGGTGCAGCAGCTCCACCGGCAGGTCCGGCGTCACCTTGAGGATCGCCTTCATCACCATCTGCGCCGTGGCGCGGCTGTTGATGCCGGGCGTGTTCATCAGGGCGGCCATGCCGCCCTCGCCGTTGCCGCCGCCCCAGGAGGCAGAGCCCATATTGCCCGTGCCCGCGCCGATGCGCACGCCGCCGAGCGCAAAGACTGCCTGCCGCGGAATGAAGGTCGCCGCCGCGATCAGCGCGTCATAGCGGCCGTCCGCGGTCTGGGCGATGATCTCGGCCTCGCCGCTGAGGTCGGGCTGGTAGAAGAAGTGGATGCCGGGTGGCAATTCCTCACGCTGGTAGGCGGCTTCGTGGAACGCGCCGCCCTTCGCCTCGATATGCGCGCGGACCTCGCCCGGATCGGGCTTGCCTTCCGCATCGAAGCGCAGGCCGATCAGGTCGGCGATCAGGACCTTGTAGGCGCGCCGCGGATCGTCCAGCCGTCCTTCGTCCGCAAAAGCTGCTTGCTGATCCTGCATGGCGCCCCTCCCTGCCCTTTCCGCCTTCGTAGGCGAGATTTCGAAGGGGGGCAAGCCGCCGGGCGGCAGGGCGAAAGCACCGTGGACGGCCAGAACCGCCCTATTGCCCGGCCGTCATACGACCGTCATAAAGACCGGCGGAAAAGGATTTCTCATGACGCCTCGCGCCTTCACCACCATCGAAAACGAATGGATCACGCTCGCCGACGGCACGCGGCTCGCCGCGCGCATCTGGATGCCGGAGGGCGCGCAGGCCAATCCCGTTCCCGCCGTCTTCGAGTTCCTGCCCTATCGCAAGGGCGACGGAACCAGCCCGCGCGACGAATCGACCTATCCCGTCTTCGCCGCGGCCGGCATTGCCGGGGTGCGCGTCGATATCCGCGGCTCGGGCGAATCCGATGGCGTCATCGACGGCGAATATACGCCGCTGGAGCTTGCCAATGCCTGCGAGCTGATCGCCTGGATCGCCGCGCAGCCCTGGTCGAACGGTTCCGTCGGCATGATGGGCATCTCCTGGGGCGGCTTCAACTGCCTGCAGGTCGCGGCCTTGAAGCCGCCGGCATTGAAGGCGGTCATCTCCATCGCCTCCACCGTCGACCGCTACAACGACGACATCCATTACAAGAACGGCACGCATCTTTCTGCCCAGCTTTCCTGGGCCGCGACCATGCTGGCCTACCAGTCGCGCTCGCCCGATCCCGAGATCGTCGGCGCGCGCTGGCGGGACATGTGGATGGAGCGGCTGGAGAACGAGCCCTTCTTCCTGGAGGAATGGCTGCAGCACCAGCGCCGCGACGCCTTCTGGGAGCACGGCTCCATCTGCGAGGACTTCGCCGGCTTTCCCGTTCCCGCCCTCGTCATCGCCGGCTGGGCGGACGGCTACCGCAGCACGCCGCTGAAGGCGGTCGAGGGGATCGGCGGGAAGGCCAAGGCGCTGATCGGCCCGTGGGTCCACAAATATCCGCACTTCGCCTGGCCGAAGCCCCGCATGGATTTCCACGCCGAGGCCATCGCGTGGTGGAATCGCTGGCTGCGCGGCGAGCAGAACGGCGCGGAAGACATCCCGCAGGTGCGCGCCTATATCCAGGACGCTCCCCGCCCGGCGCTGCGCCGCGACTTCGATCCCGGCTTCTGGATCGCCAAGGATCGCTGGGAGGCGCCGGACATGGCTGAATTCCATGTCGGCTCACACGGCGCGCTCATGCCCGGCCAGCCGGTTGCCGACACCCCGGCCGACGACCGCTTCCTGAAATCGCCGCTCGACACCGGCATCATGGCCGGCGAGTGGTTCACGCTGAAGCCCGATGCCGAAATGGCGCTCGACCAGCGCCTCGACGATGCGGGCTCCCTCGTCGTCGAGACAGCGCCGCTTGCCGAGGCACAGGATTTCCTCGGCCAGCCGGTGCTGGAGCTGGAGGTGGCGACGCAGGTCGAGGTCGCCAATCTCTGCGCCCGCCTCGTCGATATCCACCCGGACGGGACGGCGACGCGTGTCACCTTCGGCGTCATCAACCTCGCCCACCGCAACGGCAATGCGGAACCCTATGCCATGCCCAAGGGCAGGAAGGTGCGCATCCGCCTCGTGCTCGACGCGATGGGCTACCGCTTCCGCGCGGGGCACCGCATCCGCCTGTCGCTCTCGACCTCCTACTGGCCGATGGTCTTGCCGCCGCCGGTCGATGCCGGCGTGACGCTCGACCTCGCCTCGCTCGGCCTTGCCCTGCCGAAGCTTGGCGAGCACCGGGCCGTTTCCCTTCCCGAGCCGGAAAATCCTAATCCCCTGCCGGCCTATATCGAACTCTCCCCGCCGGAGACCGCGCGGGGCGTCGAGCGGGACCTGACGAACGGTCTCACGGAATATTCGATCTACGAGGATACCGGCCTCTACGAGCATCCCGGCACGGGACTGGCGACGCGCCAGGTGCGCGACGAGCTTTGGTCGATTGCCGGGAACGATCCGCTCTCGATGACCGGGACCGCGGTCTGGACCTGCGACATGCAGCGTCCCGGCTGGTTCGTGCGCACCGTCTCGACCGCCACCATCGCCTGCACCGCGCGCGACTGGGTGATCTCGGCCCATGTCCGCGCCTTCGAGGGCGAGGCGCAGATTTTCGAGAAGACATTCGGGACGGCGATCCCGCGCGACTTCATGTGATGCTTTAACCGATCAATGGAAGTCGCGGGATTTGACGCGGATCGTTTCCCGCCGATCTGCCTCCTCCACCTTCTGGTCGATGCCGCGGCGGCCAACGGTGGAAAAGTCGGCGGACAGGTCGATGAGCTGCTGCGCGACGATGTGCACCACTTCGCCCTCCCGCTGGACATAGCCCCTGACGCCGATCATCGGCGCGCCCATCACGATGGGCCTGTAGGCGAGGAAAATCTTGCGCCAGACGACGAGGTTGGCGATGCCCGTCTCGTCCTCGATGGTCACGAAGATGACGCCCTTGGCCGAGCCCGGCCGCTGCCGCACCAGCACGATGCCGGCGGTCTCGACCTTCTGGCGGTCCTTGAGATTCACCGCCTGCGCGCAGGTGAGGAAACGGCGGCGCGAGAGGCTTTCGCGCAGGAAGCTCACCGGATGGGCGCGGAGCGTCAGGCCGACATGGCCGTAGTCCTGCACGACTTCTCCCCCCGCCGCCATCGGGCGGAGCGCCACGGCCGGTTCCTCGATCTCGGCAACGAGTGCCGCCTCGCGCTCGGCCGCCGCGGTGAAGAGCGGCAGCGGCTCGTCCCTGAGGCTGCGGATCGCCCAGAGCGCTTCGCGGCGCGAAAGGCCGAGTGACGGCCGGAAGGCATCCGCCTCGGCAAGTCGGACCAGCACATCGGTGGCAAGCCCCGCGCGGCGCCAGAAATCGTCGACCGAGGCGAAGGGCTCGTCCTGCCGGCCGTTGATCAGGTCGCCCGCCTCCTTGTTCTTCAGCCCCTTCACCATCCGCAGCCCGAGACGCACGGCAAAGCGGCCCGCCTCCTCCGTCGGCTCCAGCGTGCAGTCCCACCGGCTTTCATTGATGCAGACCGGCCGTACCTCCACCCCATGGTCGCGCGCATCGCGCACGATCTGCGCGGGCGCGTAGAACCCCATCGGCTGGGAATTGAGCAGCGCCGCGCAGAAGACATCCGGGTGATGGCACTTCACCCAGGCGGAGGCATAGGCGACGATGGCGAAGCTGTAGGCATGGCTTTCCGGGAAGCCATAGGAACCGAAGCCTTCGAGCTGGCGGCACATGCGCTCGGCGAATTCGCGCGTGTAATCGTTCCTGACCATGCCCGAGATCAGTTCCTCGCGGAATTTATCCACGCCGCCCGTCTGCTTGAACGTGGCCATCGCCCGGCGCAACTGGTCGGCACGGCCGGGCTCGAAGCCGGCGCATTCGATGGCGACCTGCATGGCCTGCTCCTGAAAAAGGGGCACGCCGAGCGTTCGCTTCAGGACCTTTTCGAAAGCGGGCTGGGGATATTCGACCTCTTCCAGCCCCTGCCGCCGGCGCAGATAGGGATGCACCATGTCGCCCTGGATCGGCCCCGGCCGCACGATGGCCACCTGAATGACGATGTCGTAGAACTCCTTCGGCCGGAGGCGCGGCAGCATGGACATCTGCGCCCGGCTTTCGATCTGGAAAGTGCCGATCGTGTCGGCCTTCGAGATCATCTCATAGGTCGCCGCATCCTCTTGCGGGATGGTCTTGAGGTCATGGGCCTCGCCCTTGTGCTCCTTCAGGAAGTCGAAGGCGCGGCGCATGCAGGTGAGCATGCCGAGCGCCAGCACGTCGACCTTCATGAAATTCAAATATTCGATATCGTCCTTGTCCCATTCGATCACCTGCCGGTCGTCCATCGCCGCCGGTTCGATGGGCACGAGGTCGTCCAGCCGGTCGCGCGTCAGGACGAAGCCGCCCGGATGCTGCGAGAGATGGCGGGGCCGGTCGATCAGTTGCCGGGCGAGTTCGAACAGCAGCTTCATGCGGCGGTCGTCCACATTGAGGCCGGCCGAACCCGCATGGGTTTGCGGAATGTCGTTGGACCAGCCCCAGACCTGCGAGGACAGCGACTTCAGCACATCCTCGGGCAGGCCCAGCGCCCGCCCCACATCGCGCATGGCCGCCCGCGAGCGGTAGCGGATGACGGTAGCGCAGAGGGCGGAACGGTCCTTTCCATAGGTCTCGTAGATCCACTGGATCACCTCCTCCCGGCGCTCGTGCTCGAAATCCACGTCGATGTCGGGCGGCTCGCCGCGCTGCTCGGAAACGAACCGCTCGAAGAGCAAGCCGTTCACCGTCGGCTCGATGGAGGTGATGCCGAGAACGAAGCAGACGGCGCTGTTGGCAGCCGAGCCGCGCCCCTGGCAGAGGATGCCGATCGAGCGGGCATGCCGGACAATGGCATTCACCGTAAGGAAATAGGGCGCATAGTTCATCTTCTGGATCAAGCCGAGCTCCTTCAGAAGCTTTTTACGAACTATTTCCGGTATCTCATTGTTATAAAAGGAATTCGCACCTTCCAATGTATATTTTTCCAGCGCCTCCTGCGGCGTGAGATCCGCATATTCCTTCTCGTCGGGATATTGGTATTTCAACTCGTCCAGCGAGAAGCGACAGCGTTCCACGATCTCCAGCGAGCGCCGAAGCGCCTCCGGGTAGCGGACGAAGAGGCGGTGCATTTCCTGCGGCGGCTTCAGGTAGCGGTCGGCATGGCGCTCGCGCAGGAAGCCGGCATTGTCGATGACGACGTTGTGGCGGATGCAGGTCATGATGTCCTGCAGCATGCGGCGGCCGGGCTCGTGATAGAGCACGTCGTTGGTGACGACGGTGGGCACGCGGTACCGCGCGGCGAGGTTGGACAATTCGAAGAGGCGGAGCTGGTCGTTCGGTCGGCGGCGCAGCGTCAGGGCGAGATAACATCGGTCGCGGAAGATCTCGGCAAGACGGCGAAGCTGGAAGGCAGCGGTCTCGTCCGCCTCGTCCGGCACCAGCACGGCAAGAAGCCCTTCGTTCCATTCCACGACATCGGCCCAGTCGATATGGCACTTGCCCTTGGCCGCCCGCTTCTTGCCGAGGGTGAGCAGGCGGCAGAGACGGGCATAGGCATCGCGGTCGGTGGGATAGACCAGCAAGGACATGCCGTCGGCAAGGTCCAGCCGGCAGCCGACGACGAGGCGCATGCCCGTTTCCTTCGCCGCCCTGTGTGCCTGCACGACGCCGGCAAGGCTGTTGCGGTCCACCACGGCGAGGGCATCGATGCCGAGGGCGCTTGCCTGCGCGAAGAGTTCGGCCGCGCTGCTCGCCCCGCGCAGGAACGAGAAATGGGAGGTGACCTGAAGCTCGGCATAGCGCGGTTTCATGCGAAGATCCCGTGCAGGAACCAGCAGCCTGCGCCATTCGCAGCCTCGGCCTCGTCGCCCGAGCGGAAGAGCCAGAAGCGCTCGCCGGCCTCATCCTCCACCTGGAAATAATCGCGCACGGCGGCAAGCTCGGCGTCGCGCTTCCACCATTCGCCGAAGATGCGCTCCGGCCCGTCGGCGCGCTTCACGCGCCGGCGCATGCCGCGCCAGGTGAAGAAGGCGGGCGGGTGGTCGGGCAGGAGCGCCACGACCTCGACAGGCTCCGGCCGTGCCAGAAGACGGGCGGGGCGCGGCCAGTCCCCCTGCCATGTGGCCCCGTCATCGGGAGCAAGCGGGGCGATGCGCTGGACGGAGCGTTCCGGCACGTCGCTTTCGACCGGCGCGATGCGGTAGAGGCGGCGCGCGCCGATGCGGTTGGCGATCACGTCGACGAGCCCGGCAAGGTCCGCCCTCTCCTCCTCGACCAGAGAGGAAACGGCCTGTTGCAGGACGAGCGGTTCGGCGAGCGTGGCGGTCAGGTCCATGATCTCGATGCCGAAGCCCGGATCGATCGTCTCGATCCGGTCGCAGAGGAGCCGGACGAGCCGCTTCTCCTCCCGCACCGCCCGGGCCGTGCCGACGCGGATCGCCTGCAGAGAGGCATCGACGCGATGGAGGACGAGATCAAGCCGCCGCGCGCCGAGCCCGCGCTTTTCCAGCGCAAGGCAGAGATCCTGCACGAGGGCGGCCGTATAGCGCGCGATGGTCTCCGGCGCGCCGATCGGCTCGCCGAAGACCTTGCGGACGGTCACGAGTTCCGGGTAGCGCAGCGGATCGACAGGCTCAGAGACGATGCCCTGCAGCTGGTCGAGCCGGCGGCCGAGGAGCACCCCGAAACGCAGGACGAGCGGCGCGCGCGGCACGGCCAGCACATCGCCGATGCCGGCAAAACCGAGGACATGCAGGCCCGTCACCGTTTCCGGCGGAATACGCAGGCCCTGTAGCGGCAGCGGCGACACGGCCTTACTCGCCGCGCCGGGTGGCACGACGCGAACCGGATCGGCCAAAAAGCGCGCCACGGCATAGGCCGCGCCCCAACTGTCGGCCACCGCGGCGCGGGCGGCGATGCCGGAGGCGGCAAGGCGGTTGACGATGCCCGTCAGCATGCGCTCCTCGCCGCCATGCAGGTGGTCGGCGCCGGTCGTGTCGATGACGAGGCCATCCGGCGGGTCCGGCGCGACGATGGGCGCGTAGTGCTGCAAGGCCCAGAGGGAAAGGCGGGCGAGCGCCGCGGCATCGGCCGCGGGATCGGCCGGCATGGTCAGGATGTCGGGCAGCAGGGCATGCGCCTTGGTCAGCGGCATGCCGACGCGCAGGCCCGCCTCTTCCGCCGGGCGGCTCACCGCCGTCACGATGCGGCGCGGGCCATCCCGCCCGACGAGAACGAGCCGCCGGTCAGGCGGAGGCGCCGAGGCGCCAAGCGCCCGTCTCAGGCGATCGATCGGCCAGCCGGGAAGAAAAAGCGATACGACCCTCGGCATCGGATGCCTCCACTTCGAACTTAGCCGCCTCGCCGGCCCGGCAACGGGTCAGCTCCAGCAGCCATCGGGCCCGGCCGATGCCGGGCACGGCAAGCGGCACGGACGGCCGCATGGAAACCCGCCAGCGCGTCACGGCGGCGGAAGGCAGCGCGAAGGCATCGGTGCCCCCTCCCTGCCGGAAGCGGCGCAGGGCGATGCCGAGCGTGCCGCCGGCTTCCGCGGCAAGCTGCAGGCGGCGCGAGGCGGTCATCGACAGGCGCGCGACTTCCGCCACCACCGCGCCGAGCCCGCCATGGCGCAGCCCCTCCTCGAAACAGAGGAGCAGGCTCTTCTCGTCGCCGGCCTCCACATAGAGGACGCGGCCGGGGGCAAGCCCCGCCTGCGCCAGCGCCGGGGCGAAGAGATCCGGCCGCGTCAGGCACCAGAGCACCTGCCCCTTGGTGCGCGCGGCGATACCGGCGGCAAAGAGCATGGCGGCCGCCCCTTCCACGGCGTCGTTGCCGCCGCCACAGACCTCGTGCAGGCTGGCGAGCGCCAATCCGCCGCCGGGCAGCCGGTCGTCGATCTCCGGCACGCCGAACGGCAGAACCACCCGGTCGCGCAAGGCACGGCCGTCGAACTGCCGGATGCGGTCGCGCAGGTCTGCGACAACGGCATGGACGGAGGCGGACATGGCTTTTCGGCTCCTGCTGACGGATAATTGTTCTCTATTTGTTCTCAATTTCCAAAAGAGTCAATCGGTCTTGCCGGTCGGCGAGATCACAGATTGAATCATCGGCGGGAACCAACTGGCACGGCGGAAGTTTCTCCTCCCGCCATTCCCACCAATGCAGGAGACATGCCCATGGCTGACGAAAAGAGCACCGGCAAGCGCACGCTCGGCGTCGTTGAAGGTCGCGACACCATTTCGGAGGAAGCGAAGACCGCCGCCGCGGAGGCCGCGGTCAGCGAGCAGATCGAGGCGCTGAAGGCGGAGATCAGCCGGCTGAAGGAATCCGCGGGCCTGATCGCCGAAGGCACGGGGCAGCTTGCGGTCGCCAAGGCGGAATCGCTGCGCGAGGACCTGCGCCAGACCATTCAGGCCAATCCGATCGCCGCCCTCGCCGGCGCTGCCCTCATCGGCTATCTCTGCGGCCTGCGCCACCGGTAGGCGATCTTTCCCGATGCCATGAAAAAAGCCCGGCAATGCCGGGCTTTCTTATACGTTCAGAACCAGCGCTGGCGGCGCGGCGGTTCGCTTTCGAGAGACCCGAGCAGATAGCCGAGCACGATGCCGGCCAGCCCCGCGCCCAGCACGAGCGTGGAAAGGGCGGCGGGATGCTCCCGCGCGGTCTGCGCGACGGCCGCGCCCTCGTTGCGCACGTATTTCGTCGCGGAGCGGACGGCGGGACGGGCCGCCTCCATGGCGCTGCCGGCGCGCTCGCGCACGGTTTCATAGGCCTCGGCACTCCGCTCGCCGAGATCCTTCTGAAGCTGGGCGATCTCGTCACGCAGGGCGGAAATCTGGGATTGGACGTCGTTGCTTGCCATTGCGGTCTCCTTGTCAGCAATCCAGACCGAACGAATGGCGCGCGGCTTGGTTCCCAGCCGCAAGGAGAATTGCGCTCAGCCCGCCTGACGCCGCCCGTCGCGGCGGATCTGCGACGGCGTGTCGCCGAAGGCGGCGCGGAAGCGCCGGGTGAAGTGCGACAGGCTCTCGAAACCGGTCTCCAGCGCGATCTCGATCAGCGGCTTGTTGGTGCGCACCACCATGGTGAAGGCGGCCGCCATGCGGATCTTCATGTAGATCGCGCTCGGCGAGGCGCCCATGTCGCTCTCGAACAGCCGCTCGAGCTGGCGGCGCGAGACATTCGTCATCGTGGCGATGCTGTCGATGGACAGGAGGTCCTCGGTGTGCTGCTCCATCATCATGATGGCGAGATGCACGCGCCGGTCGCGGGCCTCCAGGCCCAGCGGATTGCGCGGCTGGATGTCCGTGGCGTCGCGCCGGTGGCGGATCTGCAGGATCTCCAGCGCATTGCGCTCGGCCGCCTCGCCGACATGATGGCGCACAAGCGTTGCCGCAAGATCCGCGACGCTGCTGCCGCCGGCGCAGGTCGCCACCTTGCCGTCGAAGCGGAAGATCTGCTCCGACGTCGCATCGATATCGGGATAGCGGGCGCGGAAATCGCGGTGGTGGAGCCAGCTCACACAGGCCGTATGCCCCTTGAGCAGGCCCGCCTCGGCAAGGATGAAGCTGCCCGTACAGAGGCCGATCAGGCCGACGCCGGCATTGACCGCCTTGCGCAGATAGGTCGTCGCATAGCTGTCGATCGGCTCCTCAACGCTGAGGAGGCCGCCGACGACGGCGATGTAGTCAAAACAGGACGGGTCGGCGAAGGGCGCAGTCGGCGCGACCTGGATGCCGCTCGAGGAGGAAATGAAATTGCGCGTGCTGCTGAGCACTTCCCAGTCGCAGTTGACACGGCGGGAGCGGTCCTCGCTGTCGCTGGCAAGCCGCAGCGTATCGACGAACAAGGCAAAGGCAGAGAGCGTGAAGCTCTTAGACAGGATGAAGCCGACGCGCAACGCCTTAGGGGCCGACGCGGCATTCATCTCCTTCGACGTCCGAACCTCAACCGCCATCCAGTCCTCCCAAACCGTTTCGCCGGAGAATATCGTCACCGGCAAGGCCCTCGCAAGAGCCATAGCAGATTTCCCGGGCCCTCTCCATTCCCTGCCTTCGCTTTGTGGAAGGATCAGGGCCGGCGGGCGCCCCGCACGGCCAGCGACACGGCATAGAGCGAGGTAGTCGCGGTGATGAAGAGGCGGTGGCCGCCCCGCCCGCCGAAGCAGATGTTGGACACGGTCTCCGGCACGAGGATCCTGCCGAGGCGCTGGCCGTCCGGCGCGATGCAGTGCACGCCGTCGCCGGCCGAGGACCAGAGATTGCCGTTCTCGTCCACGCGCATGCCATCCGCGCAGCCGGGCGAGATAGTGTGGAAGACATCGCCGCCCGTCAGGCTCCAGTTGCCGGCGACATCGAAGGCGCGGATATGGCGCGGATCGTCCGTGTGAATACGCCCGGTATCGGCGACATAGAGGCGCCTTTCATCCGGGCTGAAGGCAAGGCCGTTCGGGCAGTTGAAATCCGTAAGCATCGCCCGGACATGGCCGGAATGCGGATCGACACGGTAGACGTGGCAGGCAAGCTCCTGCTCGCTGCGCGTGCCCTCGTAATCCGAAACGATGCCGTAATGCGGATCGGTGAACCAGATCGCCCCATCCGAGGTCACGACCACATCGTTCGGCGAATTTAAGGGCTTGCCCTCATAGCTGTCGGCGATCACGGTGATGGCGCCGTCGTGCTCGGTGCGGGTCACGCGGCGGGTGCCGTGCTCGCAGGTCACGAGCCGGCCTTCCCGATCACGCGTGTTGCCGTTGGAGAAATTCGACGGCTCGCGGAACGTCGTGATGCCGAGCGCCGGACTCCAGCGCAGCATGCGGTTGTTGGGAATGTCCGAGAACAGCAGGCAATCGTGATCGCCGAACCAGACGGGACCCTCCGTCCAGTCGAACCCTCCGGCGAGCTTCTTCAGCGGGGCATTGCCCAGCACGAAACTCGAAAACACTGCCTCTTCCGCCTCGAAAAACGACATCCATCCCTCCTCTGCCATGAGGAAGCTTTCTAACGGCTATGGCGGCGCCCGCCTAGCCTGCCGTCAGGAAGCCGTCCCGCCGCCGCCGTCGAGTGCCCGCTCCATCCACGCTTCGAGCGCGCCGCGGATCGCCTCTTCCGCCGGCCGTTCGCGCGTGAAAGCCCACCAGATATGCGCGCCCTGCCAGACGCTCGCCATCTGCCAGCCGAGACGTTTGCCTTCCTCCACCTCGACTGAAAGGCGGCGGCCAAGAGCGGCCGCGATCCGGTGCCCCCAAACCGCGCCGCGGCTGCGAAGCACGGGATTGCGGACATCTTCCCGCAACAGGAGCAGCCCGTCGGTGGCCGCTTCTTCCGCGCTCGCGGCAGGCATCAGGCGCATGAGGAAGGCGACCGCACCCGCGGGCGTCGGCGGCGTCTCCCTGTCCGCCGCTTCGGTTTCCTCGTCCAGCCGGTCCCAGGCGCGCAATAGCGTCGCCTCAAGCAAGGCTTCGCGGTCGCCGTAGCGCTGCACGAGCGTTGCCGGCGAAAGGCCGCACGCCTTCGCCGCACGGGCGAAGGTGAGGCCGGCCGGTCCCGTCTCCCGCAAGGTTTCGAGAATCGTGTC
This sequence comes from Shinella sp. 1A1, assembly GCF_055379515.1. Classification (NCBI taxonomy): domain Bacteria; kingdom Pseudomonadati; phylum Pseudomonadota; class Alphaproteobacteria; order Hyphomicrobiales; family Rhizobiaceae; genus Shinella; species Shinella sp. 1A1. The sequence goes on along the minus strand of NZ_AP039672.1, from coordinate 528,260 downwards.
GAGCACCGCTTCGTCGGGGATTGTCTTGTGTCTTGCCATGGCTATATATAAATGTTCGTTCATTTATTAATCAAGAGGATTTCCAATGGCCCGTATTCTCGGATACATCGCCGCAAGCCTCGACGGCATGATCGCCACGGCTGACGACAGTCTCGACTGGCTGTTTGAATATGACGGCATGGACCTCGGCGAACACGACTACCGCACCTTCATCAAGCGCATCCGCACGGTCGTGATGGGGCGCGGTACCTACGATTTCATCGCAAGGGACCCCTCCCCCTGGGCCTATGGAGACCAGCGGACCTTCGTCGTCACATCCACGCCCATCGACAATCCGAAAGGTCCTCTGGAAATCCGCAGCGACATCGACGCACTGATTGCCGAGCTGCGCGCGCTCGACGATGGCGATGTCTGGATGCTCGGCGGCGGGCAGTTGCAGATGGCCTTTCTGGAACGGGGCGCACTGGACGAGATCGAGATCTATGTCATCCCGGAAATGCTCGGCGGCGGGCGGCCGCTCTTTCCGCCGACCGGCTTTCGCGCCAGCCCCGAGCTGATCGGCGTACAGGCGCTGGACCGGGGCTGCGTGCGCCTGCACTACCGCTTTTCTCAGCCGGCATAATACGCGGCGACGGCCGCCGCTGCCGCCGCGATATCCGCCGGAAGACCGAGATTGCGGAGGGCGATCCCATAGGCTGCGACATTGCCGAGCACGGCCTCGAAGCGGGCGCGCTGGCCGGTATGATTGAGCCGCACGAGATTTTCCGCGCCCGGGCCGACGCCCGGCGACATGTCCGTTTCGAGATGTGCCGCGGCGGCGAGGAAAGCGTCCATATTGACGCCATCGGGCAACCTTGCCGTCGTGACAAGATGGGAGGCGCGGCCGGCCGGGGCCGAGGGCGCCGCGCCGAGCGCGACCAGACCGTCGCGTGCCGCCTTCGCCGCCCGGGCATGGCGGGCGAGGACGGCATCGGGGCCTTCCGCCTCGAAACGGTCGAGCGCCGCCTCCAGCGCGAAGAATTCCAGCGAGGCAGAGGTGCCGGGCAGCGCACCGCGTCCGGCATCGAGCCAGGCCTTGCGGTCGAGCAGCGACAGCGACGATTCGCTTGGGGCGCCTTCGGCCATCACCAGCCGCCACGCGACGGGGCTGACCGAAACCGCCGAGACGCCCGCCGGCCCGGCCAGCGATTTCTGCGGACCGATCACCGCGATATCGACGCCGAGCGCATCGACGTCCAGCGCATGGCCGCCGACCGAGGCGACGGCATCCACCACCGTCACGATGCCGCGGACGCGGGCGGCCGCGACGATCTCCTCCAGCGGGTTGAGCACGCCATTGGCCGATTCCGCATGGCAGAAGATGACGACCTTCGTATCCGGATGGGCCTTGAAGGCCGCTGTCACGGTTTCCGCATCGATGGGCCGGGCGGGCTCGGCCATAAGCGTCACGACCTCCGCGCCGCCCCGCCGCAGCCAGCCGCCGAACCATGCACCGAAGGGGCTGGTGACGATATTGATCGCCTTCAGGCCCGGCCGGGCAAGGCTTGCCGTCACCGCCTCCAGCGCCACCACGGCCTCGGTCTGGAAGAGGAGGATATCGTTCCGCGTCTTCAGGATCCGGCCCAGCCGGTCGGCGACGAGGCCGAAGCGTTCGGGCGGGAAGACGGGGGCGTCGTTCAGGGCATTCCAGCGGTCAAACGGCATTTCGGTCTTCCTGCGTAATGAGGCGCGGCACGGCGCCGATGAGTGCGCGGGCGGCGGGCGATTGTGGATTGCCGATCACCTCGGCCGCCGGGCCGCTCTCCACGATCTGGCCGGCATCCATGATGGCGATGCGATGGGAAACGGCGGCGAGCACCGCAAGGTCATGCGAGACGAAGAGATAGGCGATGCCGCGCTCTTCCTGCAGGGCGACGAGGAGTTCGAGCACCTTTTCGCGCAGCGAGACGTCGAGGGCCGAGACCGCCTCGTCGAGCACGATCATGGTCGGCCGCGAGGCGATGGCCCGGGCGATGGCGATGCGCTGGCGCTGGCCGCCAGAGACGTCGCGGATCGAGCGGGCGGCATAGGCGGCCGGCAGGCCGACGCGGTCGAGCAGCGCCGCCACTTCCCGCCCCCGCCCGGCCTTCGGCACGATATCGTGGATGCGCAGCGGGTCCTCGATCACCGAACCCACCGTGGCACGCGGATTGAAGGCGCCGAGCACGTCCTGGAAGACCATCTGCATCCGCGCCCGCCGCCGGCGCAGTTCGCCGCCGGGCAGTGCCAGCCAGTCCTCGCCGCCGAAACGGACCGTGCCGCCATCGGCCGGAACGAGGCGCGTGAGGACGCGCGCCAGCGTCGATTTCCCGCTTCCCGATGCGCCGGCAAGGCCGAGCGTCTCACCGGCCGAAAGGGTCAGCGAGACGCCGTCGAGCGCCGTCACGACCCGGCCGCCGGAAGCGTAGCGCTTGTCGAGGTTCTTCACGTCGAGCAAGGTCATCGGCCCGCCTCGTGGATCAGCGGCGGTGTTGCGAGATCGCGGTGGCTGGCGATCAGGGCGGCGGTGTAGGCGGCTTGCGGCTTCGCGAGAACCGTGCCCGTCGCGCCCGTCTCGACCAGCATGCCGTCGCGGAAGATCGCCACGCGGTCGGCGAAGCCGGAGGCGAGCGCGATATCATGGGTGACGAAGACCAGCGTCATGCCGCCCTGGCGCACGAGTTCGTCGAGCAGCGCGACGATCTCCGCCTGCACGACCATGTCGAGCGCGCTGGTCGGCTCGTCGGCGATCAGGAGGCCCGGCCTTGCCGCAAGCGCCGCGGCGATCGCCACGCGCTGGCGCTGGCCGCCGGAAAGCTGGTGCGGGAAGGCGTGCAGCGCCTTTGCGGGATCGGGGATATGCACCCGCTCCAGCATTTCCAGCGCGCGGGCCTCTCCTTGCCGGCGCGAAAGGCCGAGATGCCGGCGCGCGCCTTCGGCGACCTGTTCGCCGATGGTCAGCACCGGGTTGAGGCTGGCGGACGGGTCCTGGAAGACGAAGCCGATATCGCGGCCGGCGCGCGGCTGGCCCGTCGACCAGCGGAGGCTCCCGGCAACAGCTGCCCCATCCGGCAGCAGGCCGGCCAGCGCCCGCGCGAAGGTGCTCTTGCCCGATCCGCTTTCGCCGATGATCGCCAGCCGCGCACCGCCGAGGATATCGAGGTCGATGCCCTGCAGGGCGGGCGCGGTCTCGCCGCGATAGGTGACGGCGAGTTGCCGTATCTCGCACAGCGCCGTCATGCCACCCCTCCCCGGCTGGAGAGCGCCTTGCCGAGCCCTTCGCTGAGGAGATAGACGCCGACGACCGTCACGACCAGCGCGAGGCCGGGGAAGATGGAGAGGAAGGGCGAGGAGCGCAGGACGTTGCGCCCCTCGGCGATCATCGATCCCCAGGTGACGATGTTCGGGTCGCCGAGGCCGAGGAAGGAGAGCGCGGCTTCCGTCAGGATCGCGGCGGCGACGATGATGGCCGCAAGCGCCAGCACGGGCGGCAGGACGTTCGGCAGGATTTCCCGGAAGGCGATCTCCACCGGATGCATGCCGACGACGCGCGCCGAGGCGACATAGTCGCGCTCGCGCACGGACAGCACCTGCGCCCGCGTCAGCCGCGCCGGATCGGCCCAGGCGCCGAGCGCGATGGCGAGCACCACGACCGGCACGGACGCGCCGATCACGCTGACGAAGGCGAGCGCCAGAAGGAAGCTCGGCACGATCTGGAAGGCGTCGACCACGCGCATCAGCGCCTCGTCGACGATGCCGCCGGCAAAGCCCGCGGCAAGGCCGACGCAAAGACCGATGGCAAGGGCGGCACACGCCGCCGCGAGCCCGACGAGGAGCGAAGTGCGCGCGCCATGCACGATCCCCGCCAGCACGTCGCGCCCCAGCCGGTCCGTGCCGAGCGGAAAGGCGGGATCGGTGAAGGGCGCGGTCAGCGCGCGGCCGGCGATGCGCAGCGGATCGCCGGGGGCAAGCACCGGCGCGAACAGCGCGACGAGGGCGAGCGCGGCGAGAAGGCCGAGCCCGATGGCGCCCTCCGGCGTGCGCAGGAGCTTCCGCAACAACCTCATGCGCTGCGCTCCGAGGCCCCGACGCGCGGGTCGAGCGCGGCATAGACGATGTCGATGACAAGATTGACGAGGATGACCAGCACCGCGCTGGTAACGATGATGCCGGTGAGGAGCGCCGTATCGCGCCCGCTCACCGCCTCCTGCGCGAGCCGCCCGAAGCCGGGAATGGCGAAGATGCTCTCGATGACGACGCTGCCGCCGAGCATCGCGGCCGATTGCAGGCCGAGCATGGTGACGAGCGGCAGCAGTGCATTGCGCGCCACATGCCGGAGCACGATCCGCGCCCGCGACAGGCCCTTCGATTGCGCGAAGAGCACGAAATCCAGCCCCCAGACCTCCGCCATCCCCGCCCGCATGACGCGCAGGAAGAGCGCCATGTAGACCAGCGTGAGCGTCGCGACCGGCAGCGCCAGATGGGCGGCAATGTCGGCGGCGCGGGAAAGGCCCGTGCGCCCGGAGGCAATGGTCTCGATGCCCGATGTCGGCAGCCAGCGCAGTTGCACGGCGAAGACGATGCTGAGCACGAGACCGAGCCAGAAGCTGGGGATGGCGTAAAGGACGAGCGAAAGGGTCGAGAGCACCCGGTCGCGGCCGCTGCCCGGCCTCGCGCCGGCTACGATGCCGAGCGCCGAGCCGATGGCGAAGGACAGCGCCGTGGCGCTGCCCATCAGAAGCAGCGTGTTGGGCAGGCGCTCGAGGATGAGGTCGCGCACCGGCCGGTCGAAGGCGACGGACCAGCCGAGATCGAGCCTTGCGAGCGAGGAGAGGTACAGCCAGAGCCGCGCCGCCATAGACTGGTCGAGGCCGTAGGAGGCCCGGAGCGACTGCGCGATGGCCGCATCCCCGCCGCCGATGGAGAGGAGATAGGCGTCCACGGCATCGCCCGCCGCCGCCTCCAGCAGCAGGAATGTCAGGACGACGACGATCAGCAGCACGGGAATGCTGCCGACCGCGCGGCGTCTCAGCAATCGAAGGGCTCGGTTCACGCTGCGCCAGACCTTGCGATGTTTTCGGCCGACCCTATCACGACTGGAGCGCGGTATCTGCCCAGTTGGAGACCGCCCAGCGCGGATTGCTGGCGACGTTCAGCACCGTGTCGCGCGCGACCGTGATGAAGCCCCATTCGGCAACGTTGATCAGCGGCAGGTCGGAGACGACCAGCTTCTGGAACTGCCGGTAGAGTTCAGTGCGCGCAGCAGTGTCGATGGTCTCCGCCGCCTTGGCGATGACGGCGTCGAGCTCCGCATTGGCATAGCCGCCCTGGTTGGAGAAGCCGACGCCGGCGGGAATGCCGGATTGCACGAGGATGGTGGTCGAGATCGCCGGATCGCCGCGGAAGACCGGAGGGGCGACGGCGAGGTCGAAATCGTGGTCGGTATACACCGCCTGCTGGTGCGCGGCGGCATCGGCATTGACCAGTTCCGCGTCGATGCCGATCTCGGCGAGCGCCTGGCGCAGGTAATCGCCGAACTGGCGCGTCTCATTGAAATAGGGCGCGGGGCGCAGCTTCAGCGAGAAGCGCTTGCCGTCGGCGCCTTTCGCATAGCCGGCCTCGTCGAGCAGCGCATTGGCCCTGGCGACATCGAAATCGTAGGCCGGCACGTCGGCATCGTAGAATTCCGGCGCGTTCTTCGGCACGGGGCCGGTGGAGGCGGCGGCATAGCCGAGGAAGATCGTGTCGACCACGAATTTTTTGTCGATGGCATGGGCGATGGCCTGGCGCACCTTGAGGTCGGCCAGCTCCTTGCGGCGGTGGTTGATCTCCACGACGAGCTGGTAGGTCAGCGCCTCGTAGCCCTTGGTAATGACCTCGATGCCGGGCACCTTGGAGATGCGGTCGAGATCGGTGAGCGGCACGGCGGAGAAGGCCGCGAGCTGGATCTCCTCGGCCTCCAGCGCCGCGCCCGCGCCGGCGCGGTCCGGCAGCACGCGGAAGATGATCTCGTCGAGCTTCGGCTGGCCCTTGTCCCAATAGGCCTCGTTGCGGGTCAGGCGGTAATATTCGCCGGGCTTGTATTCGGCAAAGCGGAACGGGCCGGTGCCGACGAGCTGGATATTCGCCGGGTTGGCGGCGATGTCCGTGCCCTCGTAGAGATGCTTCGGAATGACGCTGCTGACGACGGGTAGCGCGTTGCGGATGAGCTGGAGCGGTGTCGGCCTGGAGAAGCGGAAGATCGCGGTCGCCTCGTCCGGCGTCTCGACGGCCTCCAGATTGGCGAAGACGATACGGCCGAGATTCTGCAAGGCTTTCCAGACGTTGAGCGCCGAGAAGGCGACGTCGGCGGAGGTGAAGGGCTTGCCGTCGTGCCAGGTCACGCCCTCGCGCAGGCGGAACGTGACCGAAAGCCCGTCCTCCGAGCCCTCCCAGGCGGTGGCAAGGCGCGGCGCGAGCCCGTCCTTGCCGTCGAAGGACGCTTCTGCCAGCGGCTCCACCACCTTGCTCGCGACGAAGAACACGCCGTTGGAGGCGACGATGGCGGGATTGAGGTTCTTCGGCTCGGAATCGGCCGCCACGATCAGCCTGCCGCCGGACGGCGCATCCTGAGCGAAAGCAAGCGTCGGCAGGGCCGTGGAGGCCAGCAGCGCCGCCGCGGCTTGCAAGAAGGTACGCCGGGTTGGGGTCGCGGTCAGCATCTCTCTCTCCTGCTTCGACATGTCGTTCGCGATAGTGGTGACGAATCGCCCTCGATGACAGAGAGGAAATTCTCTCGACCCGCCTTGCAAGAACAAATTGTTGCGGGTCGGCCTTCGAGGCTTCCCGCCTCTCCATTGCAGCCTTGCCGCGGGCGGAGTATGCCGCGCTTTACGAGTGCAATACGGTTGGTGTGCCGAGCCGCCGGGCTCGCGCGAAACGCCCTTGGCAGCCGTATCGTCATTCCCGCCACCTGAACGAGGAAAAGACCATGAACGAACAGACCGCCGCCCGCCTCAAGGCCCTGCGCCAGCGCATGGCCGAGACCGGTACCGGCCTCGTCGCCGTCGCGCCCGGCTCCCACATGGACTGGATGCTGGGCTTTCATCCGCATCCCGACGAGCGCCCCTGCCTGCTGCTCATCGGCCCGCAGAAGGAGGCCTTCCTGATGCCGGCGCTGAATGCCGAGGGCACCCGCGAATTCACCGACATCGCCTTCCACAACTGGGCGGATGAGGAAGGCCCGGACTCGGCCCTGCGCGCGGCGTTGTCGGCCATCGGCGCTGAAGCGCCGGGCCTCGTCGCGCTGGACGAGACGATGCGGGCGGACTTCGCCCTGCTGCTCCTCGACGCGCTACCCGCCGACACGCGCCGCGACTTCACGCCGGCAACGCTCGGCGGCCTTCGCATGCGCAAGGAGGGCAGCGAATATGCCAAGCTGAAGATGAATGCCGGCATCGCCGACCGCGCCATGGAAGCGGCCTTCGCGGCGATCAGGCCGGACATGACCGAGAAGGAGCTTGCCGCCGAAATCCGCGCGCACTTTTCCTCGGAAGGCGCTTCGCCGCAATTCTGGATCGTCGGCGCAGGCGGCAACGGCGCCTTCCCGCACCATTCGGCCAGCGACCGGGTCATCCGGGAGGGCGATGCGGTGGTGATCGACATCGGCGGGCGCAAGCAAGGCTTCCCCTCCGATATCACCCGCATGGCCGTCGTCGGCATGCCGCCGGAAGGCTATGGCGAGATCCACACCATCGTCGAGAAGGCCGTGCAGGCCGCGCTCAAGGCCGCCCGTCCGGGCGTCGTGGCGCGCGAGGTGGATGCCGCGGCCCGCAAGGTCATCGCCGATGCGGGCTATGGTGACTATTTCGTGCACCGCACGGGCCACGGCATGGGCATCGACGGCCATGAACCGCCCTACATCACCGCGACCTCCGAAACGGTGCTGGAGGAAGGCATGGTCTTCTCCATCGAGCCCGGCATCTATCTGCCCGGCCGTTTCGGCATCCGCCTGGAGGACATCGTGATCCTGCGCGAGAACGGGCCGGAAGTCCTTTCCTCCCTCCCGCGCACGGTTCACATCGCGCGAATCTGACATCGTCAGGGGCGGCGCTGCCTCGCAACGCCGCCCCTGAAGAAGCCTCTCAGTTCAGCGCGAGTCCTGCGCCGGCGACGGCGCGGGTGAAAAGCCGATTATCTCCGACGGGAGCAAGGGCGGACCGCTCCTTCAGCAGTTCGAGGAAGTCGTGGCCGGCGGCCCAGCGGCCGAAGCCGCTCGCGACATTGATATGGCCGGCCGCGCCGATATCGATCAGGTCGCTGCCCCAGGCCCGGGCGGTCCGACGCAGCCGGTCGAGCGGCATATAGGGGTCGTTGAGGCTGCCGACCACGAGCGTCGGGAACGGCAGGCGGCGGAGCGGCATCGTACCGAAGCGGACGATACAGGGATGGAGCGTCTCGGTGGCGTCGAGGTCGCAGGGCGCGACGAGCAGCGCGCCGCGGATGCGCGCGGCGAGCGGGCTTTCGGCGAAATGCGCCGCCAGCACGCAGCCGAGGCTGTGCCCGACGAGCCAGACGTCCCGGCCAATCATCTCGACCTGCCGGGCCAGTTCCTCCAGCCAGCGCCCGCGATCCGGGCAGGCCCAGTCATACTGCTCGACGACGCGGCTCTCCGGATTGTCGCGCGCCCAGTGGCGCTGCCAGTGCCCCTCCGGCGAGCCGTTGAGGCCGGGAAGGATGAGCGTATCGACGGGATGATCGAGCGACGGCATGGCAGGCCTCCTTTGCGGGACGGGATCTGCCGGAATGATGCGCGCGACCGTCACCGCGCGTAAGGAAGGCGCTGCTCCAGTCTGCAAAATCCATAAAAATTCTTTGCAATTCACCCCGGGCGCGGACGGTTGCCGGCCTAAGCGCTCCTGCCGCGCGCGGCGACCCGCTCGAAATGCCCCCGGCCGAGATGGCCCGCGCCGTCGCGGATATCGGCGGCGATCGCCGCCTTGAGCGCGGCGGCGTCGCGGTTGACGATGGCGGCGAGCGCCTCGGCATGCCGGTCGACCTGATAGGTTTCCGACAGGGTCTCGCCGGCCCGGCGCATGAAGGGGCCGAGACGCAGCCAGAGGGATTCGATGAGCGGCAGCATGACGGTGCCCGGCCGCGCCTCGTAGAGACAGCGGTGAAAGTCGAAATTGGCCTCCACCAGCCGCCCGAAATCGGCGGCGGCCAGCGCCTCGTCGGCAAGCCGGTCCAAAGCCCGCAGGCGCGAAAGCCGCGCCTCGTCGACGAAGGGCATGGCCCGCTCGGCGGCCCGCGTTTCCAGCGCGAGGCGGGCTTCCAGCACCTCCTCGAAGCTCTGGCGGTCGAGATCGGGGACGCGGACGCGGCGATTGTCGAGCAGTTCCAGCGCCCCGTCCGCCACGAGGCGGTGGAGCGCTTCGCGCACCGGCATGGCGCTGACGCCCAGCGCCTCCGCCAGGCCGTTGATCGTCACGGGATCGCCGGGCTCGAACTGGCCCGTCATGATGCCGCGCCGCAGGACGCGATACACCCATTGCTTGGCGGATTCGGACACCTCCCGGCCGCGTGCAACCAGCATGCTGAAACCCTCCCTCCGCACGACGCCGCTCTCCCGGCGGTCATCGTCTCAGGGCTGAATTTCCGGGCTTTTGCACGCAGGGCGGATAAATCTGCAAAGCCCAAAATCGCCCTTTACAGATTTGATCAAATTATGATTTGTTGTGATCATAAGCAAGTCAAGCCTATCACATAAGAGCCGTGATCAGCGGTCGGACAGAAACAGCCGGCGGTTTGGGCAGAGGAAGCTCGGGCGCCGGTCGAAAAACGGGGAACCGATGACTGAGACCCGAACGACCGCCGCCCATGGCGGTGCCATCGGCATGCATGGCATCAAGAAGTGGTTCGGCAGCTTCCAGGCAGTCAATGACGTGACGCTGGATATCCGCCCGAACGAGTTCTTCACCCTTCTGGGGCCTTCGGGCTGCGGCAAGACCACGCTCCTTCGGATGATCGCCGGCTTCGAGCTGCCCACCGAGGGACAGGTCCTGCTCGACGGCACGGACATTTCACGGCTCCTGCCGAACCAGCGCCCGGTCAACACCGTCTTCCAGAACTACGCCCTCTTCCCGCACCTGACCGTCGCCGAGAACATCGGCTTCGGCCTCAAGATGCTCGGCAAGCCGAAGGCGGAGATCAACGGCGTCGTCGCCGACATGCTGAAGCTCGTGCATCTCGAAGGGCGCGGCGACAATCCGGTGACGCAGCTTTCCGGCGGCCAGCAGCAGCGCGTGGCCCTCGCCCGCGCGCTTGCACCAAGGCCCAAGGTGCTGCTCCTCGACGAGCCGCTTTCGGCCCTCGACCTCAAGCTGCGCAAGTCCATGCAGATGGAACTGAAGCGCCTGCAGCTCGAAACGGGAATCACCTTCGTCTTCGTCACGCACGACCAGGAGGAAGCCCTCACCATGTCCGACCGCATCGCCGTCATGTCGACGGGTACGGTGCGGCAGGTCGGCTCGCCCTGGGAGATCTACGACCGTCCGGCCGAGCGCTTCGTGGCCGACTTCATCGGCGAGACGAATTTCCTCGAGGCCGACGTTGTCTTCGTCGCCGACAGCAAGGCGCGCGTGCGCCTCTCCTCCGGCGCGGAAATCTCCGCCACCTTCCCGGCCAGCCTAACGCCGGCGGGCAAGGTCACCATCGTCGTCCGCCCGGAACACGCGCAGGCCGGCGCCCCCTCGCCCGCCGTGCTGCTACGCGGCATCGTCCACGAGATCGTCTATCTCGGCACGGACACGCATCTTCACGTCCACCTCGACGACGGCAAGAGCTTCATGGTGCGCCAGCAGAATGCCCGCAGCGGCCATTGCGGTTTCTCCAAGGGCGACCCGATCGGCATCGGCTTCAGCGACGACGTCGCCCAGATCCTGAGGGACTGACGATGAACGGCGCACAGGAAGCCGCCGTCGCGGCCAGGAAAAAGGACATCCGCTCCCGCTGGCTGCTCAGCGCGCCGGCCCTCATCATCATCTTCGTCGCGGCCGTCGGGCCGCTCTTGGTCATGCTGCTCTATTCCTTCATGGCCAAGGGCGACTATGGCGACGTCCGGTTCGGCGAATTCTCGCTGGACGGCTGGACCTCGGTCTTCTTCGAGCGCGACATCTTCGACGACACGCTCGGGCTTGCCGATGCGCATCTCTCCATCATCTGGCGCTCGCTGCAACTCTCCTTCTTCACGACCATCCTGACGCTGGTCCTCGGCTTCCCGACGGCCTATTTCATCGCGACGCGGCCGCCGCATACCCGCGAGATCTGGGTCTTCCTCGTCACCATTCCGTTCTGGACGAACCTCCTGATCCGCACCTTCGCGATGCAGCAGGTCATCCGCAACGAGGGGCTCCTGAACAACGCCCTCATCTGGCTCGGCATCATCAAGCAGCCATTGCAGATCATGTACACGGACACGGCCAACCTCCTCGGCATGACCTATGTCTACCTGCCACTGATGGTGCTGCCGCTCTATGCGTCGATCGAGAAGCTCGATTTCCGGCTGGTGGAAGCCGGATACGATCTCTATGCCACGCGCTTCCAGGTGCTCCGCCGGATCGTCATTCCGCTGGTCAAGCCCGGCCTCATCGCCGGCTCGATCCTCGTCTTCATCCCCTCGCTCGGCGCATACGTCATTCCGCGCGTGCTGGGCGGCGGCAAGAACATGATGCTGGGCAACCTGATCGAGATGCAGTTCGGCTCGGGCCGCAACTGGCCGCTCGGCGCGGCGATGTCCATCACGCTGATGGCTCTCGTGATGGTGGCGCTCATCGTCTATGTCCGCAACGCCTCGCGCGGAGGAGCCGGTCATGCTTAGATCGCGTTTCGACGTCCGTGCCCAGCCCGGCTTCGGGCTCATCACCCTCTTCACCTTCTTCGCGCTCTACCTGCCGATCGCCGCGCTGGTCATCTACTCCTTCAACGGGGCGGAATCGCTTTCCCGCTGGGACGGGTTTTCGACGCGCTGGTTCGTGGCGGCATGGCGGAACGCCGCCGTGCAGGACGCTGCCATCCGCTCGATGGTCATCGCCGTGTGGGCCGCGCTCCTTGCGACGGTCGCCGCGACCATGGCCGCGCTCGCGACGACGCGAACGCAGCCCTATCGCGGCCTCACCTTCAAATATGCGCTCATCAACCAGCCGCTCATGGTGCCGGAGATCGTCACGGCGGTCGCGCTGCTGATCGTCTTCTCGCGCATCAAGGTGTGGACCGGCTATTCCGGCCTCGGTTACCTGATCGCGGCTCACACCGCCTTCTGCATTCCCTTCGCCTATCTGCCGATCCGCGCCCGCCTCGAAAGCATGGACCTGACGCTGGAGCGGGCGGCGGCCGATCTCTACGCGACGCCGTGGAAGACGTTCCGCTACGTCACCCTGCCGCTGCTGCGGCCGGCGATCATCGCGGGCTTCATGCTGGCCTTCGTCATCTCGCTCGACGACGTCGTCATCACCGAATTCGTCAAGTCCGGTGGCCAGGACACATTGCCGACCTACATGCTTGGCCAGCTCCGGCGCGAGACCTCGCCCGAGATCAACGCGATCGCCACGGTCTTCCTTGCGCTCTCCACGGCGCTGGTCGTGGTCTTCTTCTTCATCAACAGAAAAAAGCAATAAGCATCGGACAAACCACAGAGAGGAACGGAAATGAAAACGAAATGGATGACGACGACGGCGATGGCGGCAGTCGGCCTGCTTGCCCTTGCGAACGCCGCCTCGGCTGCCGGCGAGCTCAACATCTACAACTGGGGTGATTACACCAACCCGGAACTCGTCAAGAAGTTCGAAGCCAAGTACGACGTGAAGGTCACGGTCACCGACTACGATTCCAACGACACGGCGCTCGCCAAGGTCCGCGCCGGCGGCCATGGCTTCGACCTCGTCGTACCCTCGGCCAACTACGTGCAGATCTGGGTGAAGGAAGGCCTCCTGCAGGAAGCCCGCCCGGACCAGATGGAGAACTTCAAGAATGTCGACGAGCGCTGGGTCGACGTTCCGTGGGATCCGGGCCGCCATTACACCGTTCCGTGGCAGTGGGGCCTGACGGGCATCGGCGTCAACACCTCCGTCTACAAGGGCGACATCAACACCTCGGCGATCTTCCTCGATCCGCCGCCGGAACTGGTCGGCAAGCTCAATGTCGCGCCGGAAATGAACGACGTGCTCTTCGCCACGATCAAGTATTTCGGCGGCGACTGGTGCACCATGGACAAGGAGGTCCTGCGCAAGGTCCGCGACAAGCTGGTCGAGGCGAAGGCCAAGTGGCTCGCCATGGACTACAGCGTGACGGAGAAGCTACCGGCCGGCGACTATGCCGGGGTCTATTACTGGAACGGCGCCATCATGCGCTCGCGCCTGAAGAACCCGGACATCAAGTTCGGCTATCCGAAGGAAGGCTTCCCCTATTTCATGGACAGCGTCGCGCTGCTGAAGGACGCGAAGAACACCGAAAACGCCAAACTCTTCATGAACTTCATCATGGAGCCGGAGAACGCGGCGCTGATCTCGGCCTTCGCCAAATATGCCAACGGCATTAAGGGCTCGGAAAAGTTCCTGCCGGCGGAAATGCAATCGGCGCCCGAACTGGTCGTGCCGCCTGAATTCGAGAAGGCCGGCGAATTCCTCGCGACCTGCGAGCCGGAGACGCAGCAGCTTTACACGAAGATCTGGACCGAACTGCAGAAGTAAGCGGCAAAGCCGCGCAATATACGAGGACAGCCCCGGGCGGGAAGGCTTCGGCCTTCCCGCGCTTCGGCTGAATTTTTCATGATCAGGACCTTCAAGGACAGGCACGGCTTTGCCCGCGCCGATGTGACCCTCGCCAACTGGCGCACCGCCCCCTACAGCCGCTGGACCTTCCAGAACGTGCGCGACTTCGTGCCGACCGCGGTGATCGCCGCGGAGAATGCGGCGGCCGAAGTGCCGCTTGCCAGCGGTTTCTTCCTCGATGCGGCGATGGAGACCGGCCTTGCCGGGGCCTCGACGGCGCGCGCCTTCCTCGAATTCGCGCAGACCGACGCCTTCGTCATGATGCGCCGGGGCGAGATCGTCGCGGAATATTACGCGCCGCATGCCGATCCCAACGCGCCGCATCTCGTCTTCTCCATTTCCAAATCGCTGACCGCCGTCCTCTCGGGCATCCTGGAAGCGCAGGGCCTCATCGATCCCGACCGGCCGGTGACGGACTATCTGCCGGAAGCCAAGGGCAGCGTCTACGGCGACTGCACCTATCGCGACGTGCTCGACATGCGCGTCAGCCTCGATTTCGAAGAGGCCTATCTCGATCCCTACGGCGCCTTTGCGCGCTACCGCCGCGCCATGCTGTGGAATCCGCCGATGAAGGACGCCGAGCCGGAAACGCTCGCCTCCTTCCTGCTGACGCTGCAGAAGGCCGAGCGGCCGCATAGCGGCCCCTTCTACTATGCCTCCCCGAACGCCGACCTGCTCGGCGTCGTCATCGAGCGCGCGACGGGCGCCCGCTTCGCCGACCTCACGTCCGACCTCCTGTGGAAGCCGATGGGCGCCAGGGGCAATGCCGATATCACGGTGGACGCCATCGGCACGCCGCGCACGGCCGGCGGCGTTTCCATGACGGCGCGCGACCTCGCGCGTCTCGGCGAGCTCCTGCGCAATCACGGTGTCCGCAACGGCCGGCAGGTCGTTCCGGAAGGATGGATCCGCGACATGCAGGAAAACGGCGACCGGGAGGCCTGGCAGCAGGGCCGCAATGTCGACCTGCCGAACGGGCGCTACCGCAGCCAGTGGTACCAGTCCGGCGAGGCGGACGGGGCCTTCTGCGCCATCGGCATCCATGGCCAGTGGCTCTATGTCGATCCCAGCACGGAAACCGTCATCGTCAAGCTCTCCTCCCAGCCGGAACCGCTCGGCGACGAGGAGAACCAGGACATCTTCACCTTCTTCCGCGCGCTCTGCCGCCGGGCTGTCTGAGGAACGCACATGCAGACCGAAGCAAGCTTCATTATCCGCAATGCGCGGGTGCTGACGATGGACGAGGCGAACCCGCGCGCCGCTGCTGTCGCCGTCTCGGGAAACCGCATCCTGGCCGTTGGGTCCGAGGCCGAGATCGACGCCTATTCCGGCCCCGATACCCATGTGATCGACGCCAAGGGCGCGACCGTTCTGCCGGGCTTCAACGAAGCGCATATGCACATTTTCGGCGGCTCGGCCGAGCTGCGCGAACTGTCGCTGATGGGCGTCAAGGGCTTCGACGCCCTCGACAAGGCGCTGAAGGCCTATGCGGCGGACTATCCGCAGCGCGACCTGCTGATCGCCCAGCATGCCGACTACACGATCCTGTCCAACGACGAGCGCGTGACGCGCCACCATCTCGACCGCATCCTGCCGGACCGGGCCGTGCTGATCTTCGCGCCGGACCATCACACCGCCTGGGCGAACACGCTGGCGCTGAAGATGGGCGGCATCCTCGAAGGGCGCGACGTCGGCATCGGCAACGAGATCGTCATGGGCAAGGACGGGCTTGCCAATGGCGAGCTGCGCGAAAGCAACGCCATCCGCCCGGTCTCCGCGCTCGGCGAAACCGGCGCGCGCGAGATGCTCGGCGTCGGTACCGGCGGCGATCCCGACCATGTAACGGCGGAGGAACGGGCGGCCGACATCGAGATCATCAGGGAAGGTCTCGCCTATGTCGCCTCGCTCGGCATTACCTCGCTGCAGAACATGGACGGCAGCCTCTACCAGCTCGAAATGCTGGACGAGATCGAGAAGACGGCGGGCCTACCCGTGCGGGTGCGCATGCCCTTCCACATGAAGAACTTCATGCCGCTCTCGGACCTCGAAGCCAAGGCGGCCGCGTGGCGCGAGCGCTTCAATACGGACCGCCTGCGCTCGGATTTCGTCAAGCTCTTCATGGACGGCGTGACGGAATCGGGCACCGCCGTCTTCGTCGACGACTACAGCCACCAGCCCGGCTGGAAGGGCGAGCCGCTGTTCTCGCAGGCGCATTTCGACGAGATCGCCATCGCCGCCGACAGGCTCGGCCTGCCGGTCGCCGTCCACGCTATCGGCGACGGCGCGGTGCGCATGGTGCTGAACGGCTACGAGGCCGCCATCGAGGCCAATGGCAGGCGCGACAGCCGCAACCGCATCGAGCATATCGAGGTCGTGCATCCGGACGACGTTCCGCGCTTCAAGGAACTCGGCACCATCGCCTCCATGCAGCCGACGCACCCGCCGGGCAGCGCCGGCCTGCCGCTGGAGCCTTACCTGTCCTATATCGGCGAGGAACGCTGGCCCCATGCTTTCGCCTGGCGCACGCTCACCGATGCCGGCGCGCCCATCGTCTTCGCCACCGACTGGCCGGTCTCGCCACTCGATCCGATGCACTGCATCCAGTGCGCCATGACGCGCACCATCTGGAAGGAGGGCATGCAGGATCAGCGGCTTTCGCTGCACGAGACGCTCGCCGCCTATACGCGGACCAGCGCCTGGGTGGAGTTCATGGAGGATCGCAAGGGCGTACTGAAGCCCGGCTATCTCGCCGACATCGTGGTGCTTTCGGCCGATGTGGAGGCCGCCGATTTCGCGGACCTCGCCGCCATCCGCCCGGTCACCACCATGTGCGACGGGCGCATCACCTACCAGGCCTGACCGAACCGGGCCCGGGCGGGGCGGCTTATCATCCCGTCCGGCCGAGATCGACCAGATAGGTGTTTTCCGCCCGCGACACCGCGTAGTCCTCCGGGCGGATTTCCGCGAAGAGCAGGGTCTCGCCTTCGGCCGGAGCTTCGGCGAGCAGCATGCCGTCCGGGGCGGCGATGCGCGAGAGGCCGGCATAGCTGAAGCGGTCGTCGGCGCCGCAATGGTTGATATAGGCGACGAAGACCTGGTTCTCGAAGGCGCGGACCTGGATCATGTGGCCCGCAATGAAGGTGCCGGCAGCGCCCTTCGGCAGGGCGGTCGGCACGATGACGAGCTCGGCGCCGGCAAGCGCCAGGCGGCGGACGTTCTCGGGGAATTCCACGTCGTAGCAGATCAGCATGCCGAGCCGGACGCCGCCGAGCTCCACCATGACGGAGGCCGGCACGCCGGGGCGGAAGGCATGCCGCTCGTAATCGCCGTAAAGATGGGACTTGCGGTAGACGGCATTGGTGCCGATGCCGTCGGTGAAGAGCGCGCTGTTATAGACATGCGAGCCTTCCCGCTCGGCGAAGCCCGCCACGATGGCAAGCCTGTTCTCCTGCGCGATGGCGCTCAGCTGCGCCGCGACATCGCCCGTCGCCGGCGAAGCGAGCCGCGCGAAGGCCGCATCGCCCGCGCCGTAGCCGGTGACGGCAAGCTCCGGCACGATCAATAGCTTGGCGCCGGCGGAGGCCGCATCGGCGGCCGCGGCCGCGATGCGCTGGATGTTGGCTTCGTCATCGCCGGCGATGGCATGCATCTGGAGGGCGGCAATCCGCATGGGTTTCGTCCTAATCCCGCGACGACATGGCGCCGAGCAGCTTGGGCAGATCGCCGAAGCGCGCGACGAGACCGAAAATGGCGGCGGCGATCGCCACGAAGAGGATCGTGACCGAGGCCATCGTCGGCGTGTAGCCATAGCGCAGCGCGTTGAAGATCTTGATCGGCAGCGTCTCCATCGTGAAGCCGATCGTCATGTAGGCCACGATATACTCGTTGAGCGACAGGACGAAGGCGAAGGCATAGCCGGAGATGAGATAGGGCAGGATCAGCGGCAGGACCACCGTGCGGAAGATCGTGCGGTCGTCCGCCCCCATCGTCGCGGCCGCTTCCACCAGCGAGCGGTCGATGGAGGAGAAGCCGAGCGAGAGCGTCACCAGCGGCAGCGTCACGAAGAAGATGGAATGGCTGATGACGGCGGTCGCCGGCTGGCCGTAGAAGCCCGTCGTCGCCCAGAAGGTGAGGAGGCCGAGCGCGGTGATGACCGGCGGCAGCGTGAAGGGCGCGATGCCGAGAAGCTGGAAGATATTCGCCCAGGGCGCATCGCGCCGCCACAGGAACCAGGCGAGCGGCAGCGCGATCATCAGCGCCACGGCCGCCGAAAGCGCGGCGAGCGTGATGGAGGCGAAAAGGGCGTTGCGCCATTCGACATTGGCGAAGATCTCGCCGTACCAGCCGAGCGAAAAGCCCTGCGGCGGGAAGGCGAGCGTCTGCTTCTCGTTCACCGAGACGCCGGCGACGACGATGATCGGCAACGAAAGGAACAGGCCGATCAGGCCGAAATAGAGCCGTTGCAGCAGCGTGTTCATGCGGCTTCCCCCTTGCGGCCGGCATAGACGGTAAGCGCGACGAGGCCGAGCGTGACGAGCACGAGGAAAACGGCCATGGCGGCGGCGAAGGGCATGTTCGACTGGTAGATCGCCTGGTCGGTGATGAGCACCGAGAGCGTCCAGTGCTGCGGCCGGCCGAGAATCTGCGGCAGCAGGTAAGAGCCGAGCGCGAAGATGAAGACCATGATCAAGGTCGCGACGATGGTGTTGCGCAGCGCCGGCACGACGACGGTGAAGAAAGCCTTGACCGGCGAGGCACCGAGCGTGCGCGCCGCCTCCGTCAGCGTCGGATCAAGCCGCACGAGGGCGGGATAGAGCACCAGCACCGTATAGGGCAGCGCCTGGTAGACCATGGCGGTCAGCACCGCGCCGAAGCTCGGGTTCAGCGCCACCGCCTCCTTCAGGATGCCGAGCGCGACGAGGATGTTGGTGATGCCGGCGGTGCGCGAGAAGAGCGTCGACCAGGCAAAGCCGATAATGACCTCCGACAGCGACAGCACCGAGAGCAGCGCCACCAGCCAGAGCACCTGCGCGCGCCGCCCGGCGCGCGAGAGGAGATAGGTGAAGGGCACCGCGAGCACGACGCAGCAGATGGCGACGGCGATCGCCAGGAACAGCGAGAAGCCGAGCACCTTGCCGAAGAACAGGCTGAGGAAGCGGGCGTAATTGTCGAAGACGAAATCAGCCGAATAGAAGCCGGCCGGATCGCGCTTGAAGAAGGAGACCGCGATCATCGTCGCGAAAGGCACGACGAAGAAGACGATCAGCATGCCCGCCGGAAAGACCAGCGGCGCATAGTCCGAGAGTTTCTGCGGGGGCTCGCGTCTCATGACTTCAGCACCACGCAATCGGCTGGGTCGAGCCCGATGCCGACCTCCTGCCCGATGGCGACCTCAGGCCGGGCATTCGGCATGGAGACGGCGACGATCTGCTTGCCGCCGGCCTCCACGAAAGTCTCGATCGTGCCGCCGAGATCGCGAATGAAGGTGACCTTGCCGGTGATCGCACCGTTGCCGGGAGCAGTCAGGCGCACGTCCTCGGGCCTAACCGAAAGGATGCCGGAAGAAAGGCCGGCCGGGAGGGCAAGGCCGGCGACCGGGCTGCCGAGAACCGAGGCGCCGGAGGCATCCGCGGAAAAATCGATGAGGTTCGTCATGCCGATGAAATCGGCGACGAAGGTATCGGCCGGGCGGCGGTAGATCTCGACCGGCGGGGCGGCCTGGCGGATCTCGCCGCCGTTCATCACCACCACGGTGTCGGCCATGGTCATGGCCTCGCGCTGGTCGTGGGTGACGACGATGGTGGTGATGCCGAGGCGCTGCTGGAGCTGGCGCAGTTCCACCTGCATGGCCTCCCGCAGCTTGGCGTCGAGCGCGGAGAGCGGTTCGTCGAGCAGGAAGAGCTTCGGTGAGATGGCGAGCGCGCGGGCGATGGCGACGCGCTGGCGCTGGCCGCCGGAGAGCTTCGCGACGGGGCGGTCGGCGTAGCCCGTGAGGTGGATCATCGACAGAAGCTCGTCGACACGCTTCTTCTGTTCCTCCTTGCCGACGCCGCGGATGCGCAGCGAATAGGCGATGTTCTCGCCGACCGTCAGGTGCGGGAAGAGCGCCAGCGACTGGAAGACCATGCCGAGGTCGCGCTTGTGCGTCGGGACATGGGTGATCTCCGCGCCGTCGAGCCGGATCTCGCCGCTCGTCGGCAGGTCGAGGCCGGCGACCATGCGCATCAGCGTGGTCTTGCCGCAGCCGGACGGGCCGAGAAGGCAGACGAAGGTGCCGTGCGGCACGGTGAGCTGCACGTTCTTGACGGCCGTAAACGTGCCGAATTGCTTGGTGACGTTCTGAAGGGTCAGCCCGGACATTGGTTCTCCGCTCGGCGCGTTCGTTGTGATGACGCCCGGCCGCCGGCATATCGCATGCGGGCGGCCGGGCGGGCATTCTTCGATCGCAGGCTTTTATCAGCCGGCGATCATCTCCGTCCACTTCTGGTTCAGCCAGTCGGCCTTGGTCGTGTAGAGATCGTAGCGCGGGATGATCGGCTCGATATCGGACGACACGGCGGCGAATTCCTCGGCCGAAAGGTCGAGCAGGTCACGCTTGACGGTCGGCGCGGTACCGACCTTGCGCGACAGGATCGCCTGGATCTGCGGCTGGCACATATAGTTGATGAAGGTGTGGGCTTCCTCGGTCTTCTGCGAGGCGCGCGACAGCGCCCAGCAGCCCGAATCCATGATGCCGCCTTCCTTCGGGAAGGTGGAGCGGACCGGCTGGCCGTCCTTGGCGGCAAGGCCCGTCACGTCATGGTAATACTGGCCCATCGGAATTTCGCCCGATTTCAGCGACTGCTCGAACTGCGCCTCGTCGCGGTACCAGAGACGGACGTTCGGCTTCACCTCGGCGAGCTTCTCGAAGGCCTTGATCTGGCCCTCCTCGGTGTCGAGCGCGTTCGTGCCGCCGAAATGGGTCTTGGCCGTCACTTCCAGCAGGAAGGAGTTGGAGACGAGCGCGAGAAGACCGAGCTTGTCGGCATTCGCCGGATCCCAGAGCGCGGCCCAGGAGGTCGGCGCTTCCGGGTAGACGTTGGTGTTGGTGACGAGCGTGATATACCAGGCGACCGCCCCGATGCCGGCGACGCGGCCGTCCGGATACTTGTTGACGAAATGGTCGATGAGGTTCGATCCGTTCGGGATCTTCGCCATGTCGAGCGGCGACCAGAGCTCGGTCGACTGGCCCTTGAGCATGGCGACCTGCGACATCATCGAGACGTCGGCGGGGGCCTGACCGGCGCGGGCGGCCTGCTCGAGCTGGACGAGCCAGGCCTCGCCGGTCGGCTCGGCGACCGATTCCACGGCGATGCCCGTTTCCTTGGTGAAGTCCGCGAAGATGTTCTTGTCGAAGGAATCCTTGAAGTAGCCGCCGTAGACGCCGACCTTCAGCGACTTGTCCTGCGCGCGAAGGACTGCCGGCATGGCGAGCAGCGAGGCGCCGGCAACGCCCGCACCCAGTACGGCGCGGCGGCTGACATTGGTCTTGAGGATGTCACGCATGGTCGTCTTTCTCCTTATAGGCCGGCCGGTCGATCCGGCCGGGAGTGTTCCCGTTGTCGTCATTCTATGTCAGGCCGTCGGCGCCACGGAAGGGCCGAAAGCCGTCAGGGTCGGATTTTCGTGAAGAAACCTGCATGCGGCCGGCGCGGAGCGTCGCCGCGCATTCCCAATCCGGCCGGAGCCTCCCGATCGTTCCCCAGGGCTTCGCCCTCGTTTTTGCCAGTATCGTAATAAAACGCCTGGAAAAGCAATTGGCATTGTTATAGCGTTTGCCGTGAGAAAAACTCACGAAACAGGTTTCAAGCTTTCATGGCCTCGCGCCTGCCGCCGCTCAATCCCCTGCGCGCCTTCGAGGCCACCGTCCGCCGGGGTTCCGTCTCCGCCGCGGCGCGCGAGCTGAGCGTCACGCATGGCGCGATCAGCCATCAGATCCGCGCGCTGGAGGAAGCGCTCGGAACGGCGCTGTTCGAGCGCGGCGGCAAGCGGCTGAAGCTGACGCCGCAGGGCGCGCTGCTGCTGCCGGCCGTCACCAACGCCTTCGGCGAGATCGCGGCGGCGACCGCACTGATGAAGCAGCCGGAAACGCGCGGCGACATTTCCATCGCCTGCGTGCCCGCCCTCCTCTCGCTCTGGCTGCTCCCGCGCCTTCCCTCCTTCACCGAGCATTATCCCGGCGTACGCCTCAAGCTGGTCGCCTCCAATGATCCCGAGCACCTGCGCTCGCTCGACACGGATGTCTGCGTGCTCTACGGCGACGGCAACTGGACGGACTGCTGGACGCGGCTTTGGTCGAACCTGCAGCTCTTCCCCGTTGCCAGCCCCACGCTGCTCAACAGCCGGCCGCTGCGCTCGGTGCGCGACCTTGCCGACCATACGCTGTTCCACGGCGACGACGGGCGCGAATGGAACACCTGGCTGGCGGCGGCGGACGCTATCGACATGCCGCGCGGCCCGCAGCATTTCATGAGCGATGCGCGCCTTTCCACCGAGGCGGCGCTGCATGGCCAGGGCATCGCGCTCGGCGACACGATCACCGCCAGCAGCCTGATCGCCCGCGGCGATCTCGTCGTGCCCTTTGGCCTCACCGTGCCGGCGAACCATGCCTTCTACGTCGCCTGCCGGCAGGCGGCGCGCCAGACGCCCATCGTCAAGGTCTTCATCGACTGGCTGTTCGCCACGCTCGAGGAGACCCTTCCCGAGCCACAGGCCTCCGCCCGCATGCCGATGCGCGGGCGCGGCGGCCGTGCGGCCGATGCTCATCGCCCCCTTTCGGCCCCGGCCCCGCGCCGGCCCGCTTCCAGCCAACCGCGCAAGACCCGCGCCTGAACGTCAGAGAAGACCATGCCCCGTTTCAATCCGCTCGTCGCAAACCTTTCCGCCCCGCCGATCCCCTCGGTCTTCGCCTGGGCCGCCGCCTATGACGGCCGCAGCGGGCCGATGATCGACCTGTCGCAGGCCGTGCCCGGCTATCCGCCGCATCCCGAGATGCTGCGCCTCCTCGGCGAGAATGCCGCCTCGCGCGCCTATACCGGCTACGGCCCCATCGAGGGCGAGGAGAGCCTGCGCAAGGCCTATGCCGCGCATCTGTCCGAGACCTACGGCACCACTCTTGCCGCCGGCAACGTCCATGTCACCGCCGGCTGCAACCAGGCCTTCATCTGCGCCGCCATGGCGATTGCCGGGGCGGGCGACGCCGTGCTGATGACCGATCCCTATTACTTCAACCAGGAGACCACGCTCGCCATGCTCGGCGTGAGGACGCGTTTTGCGCCGTGCGACCCGGCGAACGGTTTCCTGCCCGACGTCGAGACGCTTGCCGCCGCCATCACGCCGGATGTCAGGGCCATCGCGCTCGTCTCGCCGAACAACCCGACGGGCGCGGTCTATCCGCCGGAACTGATCGCGGCGATCTACGACCTCTGCATGGCGCGCGGCATCTGGCTCATCCTCGACGAGACCTATCGCGATTTCCTACCGGTCGGCGCCGGCCGGCCGCACGATCTCTTCGCCCGCAAGGGCTGGGAGGAGACGCTGATCGGCCTCTACAGCTTCTCGAAATCCTTCTGCATTCCCGGCCACCGCCTCGGCGCCATCACTGCCGGCCCCGCCGTGGTGGAACAGGTGGCGAAGATCATGGACAATCTCCAGATCTGCCCGCCCCGCTCCGCCCAGGCCGCCGTCGCCACCGCCCTGCCGCTGCTGGCCGACTGGCGCGAGGAGAACCGCCGCGAGATCGCCCGGCGCGTCGAGGCGCTACGGACGACCATGGCGGGCGTTCCGGCCTGGCGCGTCGGCGCGGTCGGTGCTTATTTCGCCTTCATCGGCCATCCGTTCGAGGGCACGCCCTCCGCGCGCGTCGCGGAAAGGCTCGCCAAGGAGGCGGGCATTCTCTGCCTTCCGGGCAGCTATTTCGGCGAGAGGCAGGAAGGCTACCTGCGCTTCGCCTTCGCCAATGCGGATGTCGAGACCATTTCGCGACTAAGGGAACGCCTCTCCAATTTCGGTTAAGCGGCGTTGTGAGTACATCGGCCTTGACCTTCCCACGGGGGAAGGGTTCAGCATGGCGCAAACATCAGGAGATTGCCCATGAGCGACGACAAGACCCTCACCTTCACCGTTGAAGACATGACCTGCGGGCACTGCGCGAGGACGATCACCGGCGCGGTGCTTGCCGCCTACCCTGCCGCCAGGGTCGATATCGATTTTGCCGCAAAGCGCGTCTCCGTCGAGAATGCCGGCGACCGCGCCGCCGTCGCTTCCGTCATCGCGGCGGAGGGCTATTCGCCGGTTGACGCCTGATGCGTCAAGTTGGCACTTGACCTTGACACGATGGGAAGGTGCACGATCTATCCGACTTAGGATGAAAGGTGCACCATGCTCACCGCGAACGACCGGCAGACCATCAAGCTTTCAATCTCCGACATGACTTGCGCCTCCTGCGTGCGCCGGGTGGAGAAGGCCATAGAGAAGGTGCCGGGCGTTGCCGGCGCCGCCGTCAATCTCGCGACGGAAAAGGCCGAGGTGACCTTTGCCGGCACGCCCGATATCGCGGCCGTCACCGATGCCGTGCGCAAGGCGGGTTATGGCGTTGCGGAGGAGGTGCTGGAGTTTCCCGTCGAAGGCATGACCTGCGCCTCCTGCATCGGCCGCGTCGAGAAGGCGCTCAAGGCCGTGCCCGGCGTGCTGGAGGCTACCGCGAACCTTGCGCAGGAGCGTGCCCGCGTGCGCTTCCCCAAGGGGGCCACATCCTTCGAAGAGCTGGCCGCTGCCATCGAGCGCAGCGGCTACAAGGCCATTCGCGAAACAGCAGCCGCGCCAGAAGAGGATCGGCGCGCCGCCGAGGCGAAGACACTGCGGCGCGATCTTCTGATCGCCGCCGTGCTCACGGCGCCGCTCTTCGTCATGGAGATGGGCGCGCATGCCTTCCCCTCCTTCGGCCATTACATCCATGAAACGCTCGGCATGCAGACGAGCCGGGTGATCCAGTTCGTGCTGGCGACGCTGGTGCTTCTCGGCCCGGGGCTGCGCTTCTTCCACAAGGGCATTCCGAGTTTGTTGCGCCTTGCGCCGGACATGAATTCTCTCGTCGTCATCGGCACCTTCGCCGCCTGGAGCTTTTCCACCGTCGCGACCTTCGCGCCGGGCCTGCTGCCGGGCGGCGCGGCCAATGTCTATTTCGAGGCGGCCGCGGTCATCGTGACGCTCATCCTTGCCGGACGTTATCTGGAGGCGCGCGCCAAGGGGCGCACCGGCGAGGCGATCCGGCATCTTGCCGGCCTGCGCGCCAAATCCGCCCGCGTGCTGCGCGACGGCAAGGCCGAGGACGTGCCGCTGGAAAGCGTCGTGCCCGGCGATATCGTGCTGGTGCGGCCGGGCGAAAAGGTGCCGGTCGACGGCGAGGTGACGGACGGCAGCTCGTATGTCGACGAATCCATGATCACCGGCGAGCCGATGCCGGTGGCGCGCACGGCGGGCGACATGGTGACGGGCGGCACGGTGAACACGACCGGCTCCCTCACCTTCCGCGCGACCCGCGTCGGCGCCGACACCGTGCTTTCGCAGATCATCCGCATGGTGGAGGATGCGCAGGCGGCGAAGTTGCCGATCCAGGCGCTGGTCGACCGCGTGACGCAATGGTTCGTGCCGGCGGTCATCGCCGTCGCACTTGTCACCTTCGGCCTCTGGCTGGCGCTCGGGCCGAGCCCGGCGCTCGCCCATGCGCTGGTCAATGCCGTCGCCGTGCTCATCATCGCCTGCCCCTGCGCCATGGGTCTTGCAACGCCGACCTCCATCATTACAGGCACGGGACGGGCCGCCGAGCTTGGCGTGCTCTTCCGCCAAGGCACCGCGCTCCAGACGCTTGAAGGCACCGAGATCGTCGCCGTCGACAAGACCGGCACGCTGACGCTCGGCCACCCGACACTGACGGAAATCGTGCCGGCAGAAGGCTTTTCGCGGGCGGACGTCCTCACGCTGGTCGCCGCCGCCGAGGTGCATTCGGAGCATCCGATCGCGATCGCCATCCATGAGGCGGCCGTGGCGGAGGGCATCGACCTTCCGGCGGCATCCGGCTTCGTGACGACCTCGGGACAGGGAATTTCCGCAGACGTCTCCGGCCGCAGGGTGGAGGCCGGCTCGGTCGGCTTCATGCAGGCGCGCGGCCTCGATGTCGCTCCCTTTGCAGGGGATGCCGAGCGACTGGCCGCCGAGGGCGCCTCGCCGCTCTATGCCGCCATCGACGGCAAGCTCGCCGCGCTCTTCGCCGTCACCGACCCGGTAAAGCCCACGACGAAGGCGGCGGTCGCGGCCCTGAAGGCACTCGGCATCGAAGTGGCGATGATCACCGGCGACAACCGCCGTACCGCCGAGGCCGTCGCGGCAAAGCTTGGCATTACCAGGGTGATGGCGGAGGTGCTGCCGGACGGAAAGGTCGCGGCGGTGCGCGAGCTTTCGGCCAATGGCGCAAAGAAGGTCGCCTTCGTCGGCGACGGCATCAACGATGCGCCGGCGCTGGCCGCCGCCGATACGGGCATTGCCATCGGCACCGGTACGGACGTCGCCATCGAGAGCGCCGACGTGGTGCTGATGGCCGGCGACATGCGAGGGGTTGCGACCGGCATCGCCCTGTCGCGGGCGACCATGCGCAACATCCGCCAGAACCTCTTCTGGGCCTTCGGCTACAATGTCGCGCTCATTCCGCTCGCCGCCGGCCTGTTCTACCCGGCCTTCGGCATCCAGCTTTCGCCGGCACTGGCGGCAGGCGCCATGGCGCTCTCCAGCGTCTTCGTGGTTACGAACGCGCTGCGGCTGAAGCGCTTCAAGGGAGGTGCGGCATGAATATCGGCGAAGCAGCGGAGGCGACGGGCGTCACCGCCAAGATGATCCGGCATTACGAGCAGATCGGCCTCATCCGCGCGGCCGGCCGCACGGGTTCCGGCTACCGTGTCTACGGCCCCAAGGACCTCTCCACGCTCTCCTTCATCCGCCGCGCGCGCGACCTCGGCTTCTCCATCGCCCAGATCCGCGATCTCCTCACCCTCTGGCAGGACCGCGCCCGCGCCTCCTCCGACGTCAAGCGCATCGCCAGCGAGCATATCGACGAGATGCGGGCCAAGATGCAGCTGCTGCAGGAGATGGTCCACACGCTGGAACACCTCTCCGCCCACTGCCACGGCGACGACCGGCCGGACTGCCCGATCCTGGAGCAGCTGGCGAGCGGGAACAGCGAAGAGGCGTGCTGCTAGCGCCTAGCCGTCGAGCCAATTCTCGAGGCGGAGGCCGGGATAGGCCGCGAAGTCGCGAAGGTTGTTGGTGACAAGCACGACATCGGCGGCGATGGCGTGGGCGGCGATGAGCTTGTCGAGATGATCGGACTTCCTCTCGCGCGTCGCCATGCGCACCGGCCCGTAGGCGTCTCCCGCCAATCGGTCGAACGGCAGGACGGGAATGAGCTCGACCAGATCGCTCAGATTCCGCCCTTCCCGCGCTGGATCGCTGGAGGCGGCTACGCCGTATTGCAGCTCGGCATAGGTGATGGCGGACATTGCGACATCGCCGACCTGGCATGCCGCGAAGCGGCGCGCCACCTGCTCCGGCTGGTTCTTCATGAGATAGATACACATGTTGGTGTCCAGCATGTAGCGCGGCATCAGAGCGTATCCCGCTCAGCCTGCTCCTGGTCGCCGCGTCCTTCGGCCATGAAATCCGGCGAGAAGCGCGCGAAACGGTCGAGAACACCGGCGAGCGAACGCCGTGCCGGGCGGATACGCAGTTCGTCGCCGACGCGCTCGATC
Source organism: Shinella sp. 1A1 (assembly GCF_055379515.1). NCBI lineage: Bacteria > Pseudomonadati > Pseudomonadota > Alphaproteobacteria > Hyphomicrobiales > Rhizobiaceae > Shinella > Shinella sp. 1A1. The sequence continues at coordinate 500,599 of NZ_AP039672.1, read as the reverse complement.
TCCATCTCGACTTCGGTATTCTCATAGGCGAGGTCCGATGGGATGCGGACCGCCTGGGAATTGCCGTTCCTGAAAACGCGGGTTCTGTGCATCGCTTGCTCCTTCGACAGAGGAATAGCACAAAAGCCGCGCGACGTACACACTTGTGTATGTACTCAGGCCGCCGCCGAAAGGTGTTCGTGTACGGCGAGCCAGTGGCCGGTGGGATCGCGGAAAAAGACGATGGTTTCGCGTTCGTTGTTGGTCAGCCTTTCGCCGCCCACCGAAAGCTCGGTTTCGACGGCGTGGGTGAAGATGGCGACGTCGCCAAGGAGTTGGACGCGGCGGTCGGTGGAGCGGCAGGCGTGGATGCGGAAGCCGTCGCGTTCCTCCCAGAGCGCCCATTCGGCCTCGTAAGCGGCACGGCCGTCCAAGGGGCGGTCGAGATTGTAGAAGAGGAAGGTCGCCTGCGGGGCGAAGGCGGCGAAATAGGCGTCGCGGTCGTGGCGGGCGAAGGCGGCGACGAGGGCGTCGGCGGCGGAGAGGACGGCGGCTTGCGTGTCGGTCATGCTTTTTCCGAGGTCAGACGATCTTGACGGTGCTGATGAGGGCGGCGATGGGCGCGTGCTGGGCTTCGACACGCGCCTTCAGCTCTTCGAGCGGCATGGTATCGACCTTGCAGAACTCGATGAACATCATGTTGAGGTTGTTGAAGAAGACCTCGCCCATGGCCTTGGCGTCGACGGCCGCATGGACGACGCCGCGCGCCTGCAGCGTCTCGACGAGCCGCACGACCTGGGCGGAAAGCTGGCCGTCGAGCTCGGTATAGCGGCGGGAAAGCGGGGTTTCGGGTTGCTGGATGGAGATCGCCATCGCCGTGCGCCACATCTCCTTGGAGAGATAGACGAGGGAGTGGTCGTAATATTGCGCGATCAGCGTGCGCAGCGCCTCGGCGACGTTGAGCGGGGGGCTCGCGACGATGCGCGCGCCGCCTTCCAGTACCTCGCTCACTTCCATCGCGACGGTGGCGACGAGGATGTCGCCCTTGTTCTGGTAGTAGTTGTAGAGCGTGCCGACGGAGACCTCGGCCATCTCCGCGATGACCTCGATGCGGGCATTGTCATAGCCCTCGCGGCGAAACAGCGTGGCCGCGGCATCGAGGATGCGGCGCGTCTTGTCCGCCTTCTGTTTTGCCCGCAATCCGGCCATCGGCCCCTCCGCTGAATCTCTTCAAAAATGAGATTGACTTAAAAAATGAACTCGTTCAATCTTTTTCTCAAGGCGCCATGACGAGCGCCATCCGCAAGGCCACGCGCCTTCAGCCAGAGGGAAAGACGATGACGAAAACCGTTTCCGGCGGCCTTGCCCGCCGCATGCTTCTTGCCACCGCCGCCACCATTGCACTTTCGCCCGCCGGCGCGATGGCGCAGGACGAGCTGAACGCCCTCGTCTGGTGCGACCATACGGACCCGGCGCTGGTCGAGCCCTTCGAGAAGGCCAACAACGTCAAGGTGAACCTCAAGGAATACGAGGGCACGGGCGCGGCGATCTCGATCATCGAACAATCCCGCCCGGGCGACTGGGACGTGCTGGTCATCGACGCCGTCGACGTGCCGCGCGCCATCGACATGGACATTCTCGGCGAAATGCCGGCCGACAAGCTGCCGCTCGGCGACCTCTTCCCCGAGGTTCGCATGGACGCGACGACGACCCGCGACGGCAAGGTCTACGCCGTCACGGAGAAGTTCGGTTACAACACGATTTCCTACGACAAGACGAAGGTCGACCCGGCCGATATGGAAGATCTCTCGGTCATGTGGTCGGACAAGTACAAGGGCCGCATCGCGCTCTATGACTACTATCTGCCCATGGTCGGCCTGACGGGCGTCGCCATCGGCAAGAAGACGGCGGACCTCAAGCAGGACGACCTGCCGGCGATCAAGGAAAAGCTCTTCGAGATGAAGAAGGTCTCCCGTCAGGTGAGCGACGTCGTCGCCTCGCAGACGGCGCTGGCGACCGGCGAAGTCGATATCGTCGTCGGTGGCGGCGAATGGCTGACGGCCGGGCTCTCGGCGGAAAAGCCGAACCTCGACTGGACGATCCCCAAGCAGGGTGCGCTGCGCTGGGCGCAGTCGATCGGCGTGTTCAAGAACTCCGAAAAGCAGGATCTGGCGCTGAAATTCGTGCAGTATATCGTGAGCCCCGAAGGGCAGGCACGGCTTGCCACGTCCTCGTGCTACTGGGCGATGCCTTCCAATGCCAAGGCCGGCGAGCACCTGACCGACCAGCAGAAGACGGCGCTGCGCTGGGACAAGCAGCCGGAATACCTGAAGAATTCGCAGCTCTATCCGGTGGCGGATGCCGACATGGATGCGGCGATGCAGGATGTCTGGACGGAAATGCTGCAGCAGTAAGGTTTGTGGCGTGACGCCACGCCCGCGTATTGTTTCATAAGGCCGCCCCTCACCCTAACCCTCTCCCCGCAAGCGGGGAGAGGGGACTTGCCCTGCGAACTGTCAAAGGGTGGGATACAGCACGGCATATGCCTTCTCCCCGCCTGCGGGGAGAAGGTGCCGGCAGGCGGATGAGGGGCGAAGCCGCACGGCACGCCCACGAAGCGGGAACGGAGAACCACCCCATGACCGCCACAGCCCTCGAACGCGCGGAGCGCCGCAAGGCATGGGCCTTTGCCCTGCCGGGGCTGCTCTGGACCGCACTGTTCTTCCTCGTGCCCTTCGCCTACATGGTGGCGATCAGCTTCTGGACGCGGCAGGGGCGCGAGATCGTCGCGACCTGGACGCTCGACAATTACGTCGCCTTCTTCGGGAAGGCGCATTTCTTCAAGGGGCTGGTTGTCTCGCTGGAGATCACCGCGACCGTCACCGTCATCTCGGTGCTGCTCGCCTATCCGCTTGCCTGGATCATCGCCGAGCGGGTGCCGAAGAAATGGCAGCGCTTCGCCCTCGTCATGGCGATCCTGCCCTTCTGGACCTCCTATGTGGTGCGCTCCTATTCCTGGCTGCTGGTGCTCTCCAAGGGCGGTGTCGTCAACCAGGCGCTGCTCTCAATCGGCATCATCGCCGAACCGCTGGAGCTTTCGGCCAACCGCACCGGTACCGTGATCGGCTTCGTGCATTTCTTCGTCATGCTGCTGACGCTGACGATCTACGCCAACCTCATCCAGCTTTCGCCGAACTACCGCCGCGCGGCGGCGGACCTCGGGGCGAACGCCTTCCAGACCTTCTGGCATGTCGTGCTGCCGCTGACGCTGCCGGGCATCATGGTCGGCGCGTTCCTGACCTTCGTGCTGTGCATCGGCGACTACATCACGCCGCAGATCCTCGGCGGCAACAACGAGCTGGTGCTGCCGCAGGTCATCATGCTGCAGCTCGGGCGACGAGCGGACTTCCCGATGGCCGCGGCGCTTTCGCTGGTGCTGATGGTAGTCATCACGCTCGCCTATATCGCCTGCGCGCGCTGGCTGAAGATGGAAAGGACCTGATCCATGCGGCACCTTTCCACTACGCTCGCCGCGCTCTATGCCGGCCTCATCTATCTCTTCATCTTCCTGCCCGTCGTTGTGCTGGTGCTCTTCTCCTTCCAGGACGGCACCTTGCCCGTGCCGCCGCTGAACGGGCTGACGCTGCGCTGGTACGAGGCGGTCTTCTCCGACGGCAAGCTGATGGCCGCGCTCGGCAATTCGCTGCTGGTGGCGGTGATCTCCTCGGCCGTCGCCTGCATCCTCGGCTTCCTCGCCGCCTATGCCTTCGCGCGCTATACGCTGCCGGCATCCGCGCTTCTGCGCGGCCTCATCGTCGCGCCGATGACGGTCAGCACGCTGATCATCGGCCTTGGCCTCCTCTCCATGCTGAACGTGACGGGCATGCGGCTTTCGCTCGTGACGGTCGGCATCGGCCATGTGGTGATCAACCTGCCGCTCTGCTTCGCCATCATCTATGCCTCGATGGGCGGGCATCAGGTGAATATCGAGCGGGCGGCGCGCGACCTCGGGGCGAAGGACTGGCAGGTCATGCTGCTCGTCACCGCGCCCATGCTGCTGCCGTCGATCCTTGCCGCCTTCTTCCTCTCCGTCACCTTCAGCTGGGACGAATTCATCGTCGCCTTCCTGCTGTCGCGCTTCGACGTGACGCTGCCGGTCGAGATCTGGAGCATGCTGCGCTCCGGCCTCGACCCCAAGACCAACGCCATTGGCAGCGTCGTCTTCCTCATCTCCGTCGTGTTCCTCATCCTCATGGAACTGACGGTCTTCAGAAAAACCGGGAAATCCTCATGACCGCCGACGTTTCCATCAAGAACGCCACCAAGGACTTCGGCGCGTTCCGGGCGCTCGACGACGTCTCGCTCGATATCGCGGCCGGCGAGTTCATCGTGCTGCTCGGCCCGTCGGGCTGCGGCAAGACCACGCTGCTCTCCATCCTCGGCGGCTTCATCGAGCCGACGTCCGGCACGATCTCCATCGGCGGGCGCGAGATGACATATGTCTCGCCAGCCAAGCGGCCGACCACCACCATGTTCCAGGACTATGCGCTCTTCCCGCATATGTGCCTGCGCGACAATGTCGGCTTCGGCCTGCGCATGCGCGGCATGGGCAAGGCGGAGCGCTACGAAAAGGCCTTCTCCTATCTCGATCTCGTCGGCCTGAGGGCATCCTCGGCCAAGAAGCCGCATGAGCTTTCGGGCGGCCAGCGCCAGCGCGTGGCGCTCGCCCGCGCTCTGGCGGTCGATCCCGACGTGCTGCTGCTCGACGAGCCGCTCGGCGCGCTGGACCTGAAGCTGCGCCGGCAGATGCAGGACGAATTGAAGGCGATCCAGAAGCGCGTCGGCACGACCTTCGTTCACGTCACCCACGACCAGGAGGAGGCGATGGCGATCGCCGACCGCATCGTCGTGATGAACAAGGGCCGCATCGAGGATGTCGGCACGCCAGCCTCCATCTACATGCGCCCGCGCTCACTGTTTTCCGCCGGCTTCATGGGCGAGGCCAATTTCCTGCCGGCGAAGGTCGTACGCACCGCCGCCGGCGAAGCCGAGTTGGAGACCACGCTTGGCCGTGCCGTGCTGCCGGCCTCCACCTTCGTTTCCGGCTTCCCGACTACCGGAAGCGATGTCACGCTCTGCATTCGCCCGGAGCACTTCCGCTCGGCCAATGCCGATGTGCCCACCCTCTCGCTCGGCCACGGCCGCATCACCGGCAGTGCCTTCTTCGGCACGCATCATCGCTGCCATGTCGCGGCCAATGGCGCGACGCTCACCGCCCATCTGCCGCAGACCGAGACGCCGGAAGTCGGCGCCGAGCTTGACCTACGGCTGAAGGCGGATAGCATCGTCGTGCTTCAGGACGGGGCGGGAGTTTAGGATCGATGCGGCGCATCCGGCCGGAGGATTGGTACAGCGTTCGTCGCCTCGATGACGACGTGACCTATATCTGTGAGCCCTATATCCAGGAATTCTATCGCTGCAATGTCTGGCACATCCGCGGGCGCGACCGCGACATGCTGGTCGATAGCGGCATGGGCGTCGTCTCGCTCAGGGAATGGGTGCCGCTCGTCACGGAGCGCGACCTGATCGCGGTGGCCAGCCATACGCATTTCGACCATATCGGCTGCCACCACGAATTCGAGTGCCGCGCGGTGCACTCGGCAGAGGCCGACCTTCTCGCCAATCCGACGCGGGAGAACACGCTGGCCGACCCTTACGTCACCGACGAGATCTTCGACGCGCTGCCGCCAGAGCCCTATTGCTCGAAATGCTACGCCGTGAAGAAGGCGCCCGCGACGCGCATCCTCGAGGACGGCGACATGATCGATCTCGGCGACCGCCAGTTCGAGGTCATCCACACGCCGGGCCACTCCCCAGGGGGTATTGCACTCTACGAGAAGGCAACCGAAATTCTCTTCTCGGGCGACATCGTCTACGATGGCCCGCTGATCGAGGACACCTACCATTCCGACCTGACGGACTATATCGCCTCGATGGAACGGCTCCTGACCCTGCCGGTGCGGCTGGTGCATGGCGGCCATTTTCCAAGCTTCGGCGGGGAACGCTATCGCCAGCTCATAAGGGGCTGGCTCGACGAAAAACAGAAGTGACGGGAGAAAAGCATGCTCGACAAGCGCAAATTCTACATCGACGGCCAGTGGGTCGATCCGCTGAAGCCCAATGACCTCCAGGTCATCAACCCGGCGACGGAAAAGCCGGTCGCGGTCATCACCATGGGCACCGCCGCCGATATCGACCGCGCCGTCGCCGCTGCCAGGAAGGCTTTTGCGACCTACAGCCAGACCAGCGTGGACGAGCGCCTCGCTCTGCTCGAAAAGCTACTGGAGATCTACAAGCGCCGCTATGACGAGATGGCCCGCACCATCACGCTCGAACTCGGCGCGCCGATCAGCATGAGCACCGAGCAGCAGGCGGATGTCGGCGTCGGCCACCTCCAGGGCTTCATCGATGCGCTGAAGCGCCTCAAGAGCCGCGAAGTGCTGCCGAACGGCGACGTCGTGCGCCGCGAGCCCATCGGCGTCTGCGGTCTCATCACGCCCTGGAACTGGCCGATCAACCAGATCGCGCTGAAGGTGGTTCCGGCGCTGGCGACGGGCTCAACCTGCGTGCTGAAGCCCTCCGAATTCACGCCGCTCAACGCCATGCTCTATGCCGAGATGGTGCATGAGGCGGGCTTCCCCGCGGGCACGTTCAACCTCGTCAACGGCGACGGCATCGAATGCGGCGCGGCGCTTTCCAAGCACAAGGACGTCGACATGATGTCGTTTACCGGCTCCACCCGCGCCGGCATCGCCGTCAGCAAGGATGCGGCAGACACGGTCAAGCGCGTGACGCTGGAACTCGGCGGCAAGTCGCCGAACATCGTCTTCGCCGACGCCGACCTGGAAGACCGCGTCGCTGGCAGCGTGCTGGAATGCTTCAACAATTCCGGCCAGTCCTGCGACGCGCCGACCCGCATGCTCGTCGAGCGCTCGGTCTATGACAAGGTGGTCGAGATCGCCGAGCGCACCGGCAAGGAAGCGACCGTCGGCAACCCGGAAGAGGAAGGCGGCCATATCGGCCCGCTCGTCTCGCACATCCAGTTCGGCCGCGTGCAGGCGCTGATCGAGGCGGGCGTTGCCGAAGGCGCGCGGCTTCTCGTCGGCGGCCCGGGCAAGCCCGATGGCTTCGAGACCGGCTATTTCGTCAAGCCGACGATCTTCGCGGACGTCAACAACAACATGCGCATCGCGCGTGAAGAAGTGTTCGGCCCGGTTCTCGCGATCATTCCCTTCGACACGGAAGAGGAAGCCATCGCGATCGCCAACGACACCGCCTATGGCCTTGCCGCCTATGTGCAGACGGGCAATCCGGACCGCGCCGAGCGCGTCGCCGCCCGCCTTCGCGCCGGCATGGTGCACATCAATGGCGGCCCGCACCGCTACGGCAGCCCGTTCGGCGGCTTCAAGCAGTCCGGCAACGGCCGCGAAGGCGGCATGTTCGGCCTTGAGGACTTCCTCGAAGTGAAGACGGTGCACCGGCCGGACGCGGCCTGACCGGCACTCGATACGAACGGCCCGGAGATATCTCCGGGCCGTTTTCCTTTGCACATCCGGCGGATGAAGCGGCCTGCGGCTTGCAATCGGGGCGTCGATCAACGAGGTTGGCGCGAACCCGCCGGTCCCTCCCAGCCGGCAAGCCCAGTCCCATCGCCAGGAGCCGGCATGGCCGTCAACGATATCGCGACCCGCACCTACGATCACAATTTCCGCCTCGACCCGATCGTCCGCAGCCTGCTCGATACGGACTTTTACAAGCTGCTGATGCTCCAGATGATCCGGCAGCTCCATCCGGACGTGAATGCCACCTTCTCGCTGATCAACCGCACGACGAGCGTGCGGCTTGCCGACATCATCGACGAAGGCGAGCTTCGCGCCCAGCTCGACCATGCCCGCGGCATACGCTTCACCAAGAAGGAGCTGATCTGGCTCGCCGGCAACAGCTTCTACGGCAAGGCGCGCATGTTCGGGCCGGATTTCATCGCCTGGCTCTCGACCTTCCAACTGCCGGAATACGAGCTGCGCAAGGTCGACGGCCAGTACGAGCTGCATTTCGACGGGCCGTGGACGCACACGACCATGTGGGAAATCCCCGCCCTTGCCATCATCAACGAGTTGAAGTCGCGCGCGGCGATGCGCGATCGCGGCCGCTTCGCGCTCGACGTGCTCTATGCCCGCGCCAAGGCGCGGCTATGGGAAAAGGTGGAACGGCTGCGCCAGTTGCCGGACCTCGTCATCTCCGACTTCGGCACTCGCCGCCGGCACGGCTTCCTGTGGCAGCGCTGGTGCGTGGACGCCCTCAAGGAAGGGCTCGGCGACCGCTTCATCGGCACGTCGAACGTACTCCTCGCCATGGATGCCGATCTCGAGGCCATCGGCACCAATGCGCATGAGCTGCCGATGGTCGCCGCCGCGCTCGCCGAAGGCGACGACGCGCTCGCCCACGCGCCATACCGGGTGCTGGAGGAGTGGCAACAGCATTATAACGGCAACCTCCTCATCGCCCTGCCCGACGCCTTCGGCACCACCGCCTTCCTCGCCAATGCGCCGGACTGGGTGGCGGACTGGACGGGCTTCCGCCCGGACAGCGCGCCGCCGATCGAGGGCGGCGAGCAGATCATCGACTGGTGGCGCGCCAAGGGACGCGATCCGCGCGAAAAGCTGCTGATCTTCTCCGACGGCATGGATGTCGACACCATCGAGGAAACCTACCGGCACTTCCACGGCCGCGTGCGCATGAGCTTCGGCTGGGGCACCAATCTCACCAACGACTTCCGCGGTTGCGATCCCGATGGCGGCCACGGGCTCGATCCGATCTCGCTGGTCTGCAAGGTGACGAGCGCCAACGGCCGCCCCGCGGTCAAGCTCTCCGACAATCCGGTCAAGGCGACCGGCGATCCGGCGGAAATCGCCCGCTACCGCCGCGTCTTCGGCGTGACCGAGCAGACGGCACGGCCGGTCGAGGTCTGAGGCGACAAGGTGGAACCGAAAGCTCGCTGCCGCATTTCTGCGCCATGACCTACGAACTCTACTACTGGACCGGCATCCAGGGCCGCGGCGAATATGTCCGCCTGGCGCTGGAAGCGGCCGGGGCGCCCTACCGCGACGTGGCGCGGGAGGAAGGCGACCATGTGATCGCGGAGGTCGGCAGGACGCTTGCGACGCCGTCCTTCGCCCCGCCCTTCCTGAAAGACGGTTCGCTGGTCGTCGGACAGGTGGCGGCGATCCTTCTCTATCTCGGGGACAGGCTGGACCTCGCGCCGAAGGACGAACGCCTTCGGCTCTGGACGCATCAGATCCAGCTCACCATCGCCGATTTCGTGCTCGAGGGGCATGACGTGCACCACCCCATCGGCGCGGGACGATATTACGAGGAACAGAAGCCGGAATCGCTTCGGCGGGCGGAGGAATTCCGCAAGGAGCGCGTTCCCAAATTCCTCGACTGGTTCGAGACGATCCTCGCGCGCAACACCGAAGGGCCGGCGCATCTGGTCGGCAACCATCTCACCTATGCGGATCTTTCGCTTTTCCAGGCGATGAGCGGCCTGACCTATGCCTTTCCGAACCTCATGAAGCGGCTCGGACCGAAATACGGCAAGATCGACGCGGTCTGCAAAAGGGTGGAGAAATTGCCGAGGATCGCGGCCTATCTTGCCAGCGACAGGCGCCTTGCGCCCAACGAAAGCGACCTCTTCCGCCACTATCCCGAACTGGATCCGTAGGGCAGCGGATCAGCCGACCCGCTTTTCCAGTTCCTCTTCTTCAATCATCGCGGCCGCACCCGGCACGGCGACGAACTGTTCGAGCGTCATCGTATCGAGGATGGAAGCGATGGCGTCGCGCACCTCGGTCATGGCGCGGCGGACCTGACAGCCTTCCGGATCGGCGCAGTCCTCGCAGGCCTCATAGGCCGTGCGGCTTGCGCAGCGGATCGGCGCCAGCGGCCCGTCGAGGACGCGGATGGCGTGGCCGATGCGGATTTCCGAGGCAGGATGGGAAAGGGAATAGCCGCCGCCCGGCCCCTTCTTCGAACGCAGCATGCCGGCATTGCGCAGTTCGAGAAGGATGGTGTCGAGAAACTTCTTCGGAATGTTGTTGCGCAGCGCGATCTCGCTGACGAAAGCCGTTTCGCCCGGGGCGAGGCGCGCCAGGTCGACCAGCGCCTTCAACCCGTATTTTCCCTTTTTCGTCAGCATTTCGGCCTGCTTTCCATCGGCATGTGCGGCAGCGTGGACGCACGCTGGCGCCCGGCGATTTCATCCGTCGTCTTCGGGAAGATCGATCGGCTCACCCATGACGGGTGATTCCGGCTCATTCTAGGCACCGAAGTGCGAAAAACATATAAAAACGGTATAATTTATCAGAGCGGCAAATACCAAGGAATTTCAGCCCCCAGACCGCCGTTTTCCGGCCGTTTTGGCCTTGAACGTGCCCAATAGGCATCATTTTCGATGCCTTCCGGCGGCAAATGGCTTTCATCTGCGGCGTAGCGCCGCTTTTCGCATCGATTCGCACCGGGTTTGGCACATAGGCGTCAAAAGGCCCGCCACCTTGCGGCGGCGGACCCTCTGGAGTTGAAAGGTTAGTGCTTGCCGCCCTTGCGGCCGGCTTCCGAGGACCGTTCGCGGTCTTCCGCGAAGTTGCCCTTGCCGCCGCGCTGACCGTCGTTCTGGTCGTGCTTGCCGGAGGCCTCGACCTTGCGATCCTCGTTCTTGTGGCTCTGCTGGCCAGCCTTCACATGCTGTTCATGGGTTCCGCCTTGGTTCGGCATAATGCTTCTCCTGGGTTTCAAATGCAGGCGTTCATTCGCTTGCGCGGAGTCAACCGAAACGGCGAGCGGTCGTTCCCCGCTGAAACATATCGTGATGGAGATCCGGCCGATCTCACCGGCACGCATAGAGCAGCCCGGGGAGTCGTCATTTCGATCCTTCCGCCAGAAGCGCAAAAGCAATTGCCGCGCGCCCGGTAAATTGAGGCGAAAATTTCTCTACTAAATTTATTGATTATATAGCTTTGAGAAACCGGCCCGCAGAGATTTCGGGCGACGGCAACTTGAGGAGAGGACCATGACCATTACCCGCAGAGCCCTGCTCGCCGCGACCGCCGCCCTTGCCATGGCGGCTTCCCTCGGCGCGGCGCATGCCGCGGACGTGACGCTCAACATCGGCTACCAGCCGATCGTCGAGCCGTCCCGCGTTCCGCAGGCCGACGGCACCTATGAGAAGGCGACCGGCGCGAAGATCAACTGGCAGAAATTCGACGGCGGCGCGGACGTGATCGCCGCCATCGCCTCCGGCTCGCTCGATATCGGCTATGTCGGCTCCTCGCCGCTTGCCGCCGCCGCCAGCCGTGAGCTGCCCATCGAGACGATCTTCGTCGTCGGCCTCATCAGCGAGGCGGAAGCGCTCGCGGTGAAATCCATCGACAAGCCGGAGGATCTTGCCGGCAAGAAGATCGCGACGCCCTTCGTCTCGACCGCCCATTACAGCCTGCTGACCGCGCTGAAGCACTGGAACGTCGATCCGAAATCGGTCGAGATTCTCAACCTGCGCCCGCCGGAAATCGCGGCGGCCTGGGAACGCGGCGACATCGACGGCGCCTATGTCTGGGATCCGGTGCTAGCCCAGCTGAAGAAGGGCGGCAAGGTCCTCGCGACCTCTGCCGACGTCGCGGACTGGGGCGGGCCGACCTTCGACGCCTGGATCGTCAGCAAGAAATTCGCCGAGGAACACCCGGACGTCGTGACTGCCTTCGTCAAGGTGACGGGCGATGCGACCGCCGCCTATCGCGCCGATCCCGATGCCTGGAACGCCACCTCGCCGGAAGCCGGGAAGATCGCTCGCCTCACCGGCGCCAAGCAGGACGAGGTGCCGGCGCTGCTCAAGGGTTACATCTTCCCGACGCTCGAGGAACAGGCCGGCGAAAAGCTGCTCGGCGGCGGCACGGTGAAGGCGGTCGCCGACACCTCGGCCTTCCTGCTGGAACAGGGCAAGATCCCCGCGGCCCTTTCCGACTACTCGCCGTACGTCTCCACCCGCTGGGTGACGGACGCGACGAAGCTCGCCTACTGACGCCTGAACCTTTGCGGCGGACGGGCCCGGTGGCGCGAAGGCGCTGCCGGGCCATCGACTGCCACCACGGCATTAATCTTGGAGGGCCCATGAGCATCCTGACATTCCGCAACGTCGCGCTGCGCTACCCGGCAAGGCCGGGCCGGGGCGGCGCGGGCGCAAAGCTGGTCCTCGACGGCATCAACCTGCAGGTCGCTTCGGACGAGCTGGTCGCCATCATCGGGCGCTCCGGCTCGGGCAAGACGAGCCTGCTCAACCTTGCGGCCGGCTTCATCGCGCCGAGCACCGGCACCATCGCGCTCGACGGCGAGCCGGTGCGCGGCCCCGGCGCCGACCGCGCAGTCGTCTTCCAGGACGATGCGCTCTATCCCTGGCTCGACGCGCGCGACAACATTGCCTTCCCGCTCAAGCTGAGGGGCATTCCGCTTGCCGAGCGCCGGGCGCGGGCCGATGCGCTTCTTGCCCGCGTCGGGCTTGCGGAGGCCGGCGAACGGCGCATCTGGGAGCTTTCCGGCGGCATGCGCCAGCGCGTCGGCATCGCGCGGGCGCTGGCGGCGGAGCCGCGCTTCCTCCTGCTCGACGAACCGCTCGGCGCGCTGGACGCGCTGACCCGAACGCGCATGCAGGAATTCCTCCTGCGCATAAAGGCCGAAAGCGGCGCGGGCGCCATCCTCATCACGCACAGCATCGAGGAGGCCCTGCTGCTCGGCACGCGCATCGTCGTGCTCTCGCCCAATCCGGGACGCCTGACGGCCGAGATCGAGGCGGGCTTCAATGCGGAGGTGCTGAACGGCGCCTCGGTATCCGCCGTAAAGGCATCGCCCCTCTTCAAACGCATGCATGCCGGCCTCACTGGTCTCATCCATTCCGGCGCAGACGAGGAGCTTGCCGCATGACCCTCTCCACCGACGTCACGTCCCTGCCCGAGGTTCCGGCGAAGGACCCGCCCTGCGAGCGCGCCGAGCGGCGGCCGCTGCCCGTCGCGGTCATCTCCGCGATCACCGTCGCCGTGCTCGTCGCGCTCTGGGCGCTGGCCGCCGCCTATGCGCTGGTCTCGCCGGTCTTCCTGCCCTCGCCCCGGCAGGTGGTGGTCGCGATCTACAATCTCGTCGTCACCGGTTTCGTCGATGCGACCCTCGCCGAGCATCTCGGCGCCAGCCTCACCCGCATCTTCGGCGCGCTCGCCGCCTCCATCGCGATCGGCATTCCTGCCGGCCTTGCCATCGGCACGAGCCGGATCGGCCGCGGCATCCTCGACCCGGTGGTGGAGTTTTTGCGCCCGCTGCCGCCGCTGGCCTATCTGCCGCTCATCATCATCTGGGTCGGCATCGGCGAGGCCTCGAAGATCACCGTCATCGCGCTTTCCATGCTGCCCTCGATCATCCTGTCGACATCAGCCGGCGTGCGCGGCGTCTCGAAGGACCATGTCAACGCCGCCCGTTCCCTCGGCGCGAGCCGGCGGCAGGTTTTGTCCGACGTGGTGCTGCCGAGCGCGGTCCCGTCGATCCTCACCGGCATCCGCATCGCGCTCGGCGCGGGCTGGACGACGCTGGTGGCGGCCGAACTCGTGGCGGCGACGAGCGGCATCGGCTTCATGATCCAGTCGGCCGCGCAGTTCCTCGTCACCGACGTCGTGATAGCCGGCATCGTCGTCATCGCGCTGGTGGCGATCCTGCTGGAAGCCATCGCGCGCCAGATCGAGCGGCGGCTCGTGCCCTGGGCCTCGCACCGCTGAGATTTTAGAGCATTTCCGCTTTTCTTCGAATCGCAAAAACGCTTCACACTTTTGCTGGAATTGCTCTAATCGCCGAGCGGCTGGCGGTCGTCGCCATCGCGGTGGCTGACGAGGTCTTCCTTGATGGCGCGCAGGGTCTTCAGCGCCTTCGGCCTGTCGGCATAAGCGACGAGGTTCGCCAGCATGTCGACGACGGCGAGATAGGCATAGCGCGTCGAGGTCGGCCGGAAGACGTTGGTCCCTTCCGGCAGGTCGACCGCGATCACCACGTCCGCCGCTTCGGCGACCGGCGAACGGCTCTGGGTGACGACGACGGTAGGAATGCCGCGCTGCCTCGCCAGGTCGAGGCAGTGGACGAGGGCCGTATCGCGCCCCGTGAAGGACGAGGCGAAGACCACCGTGCCCGGCCGGGCGGCGGCGGAAAGCATCGCGTTCATGTTGTGGTCGTTCGAGGCGCAGATGCGGCAGCCGAGCCGGAACAGCCGGTTGTGCAGCTCGTTGACCACCATCGACGAATTGCCGCTCGCCCCGAAGGCGAGGATGAAATCCGCGCCGCGCAACAGGCCCGCCGCCTTTTCGAGCGCGGCAAGGTCGATCTGGCGGTGCAACTGGTAAAGCGCGGCCTGCGCATTCGCCAGCACGTCGTCGGCGACCTCCTGCGGCGTTTCGGTCAGGACTTCCGGCCGGACATAACGCAGGCCGACGGAGGCCAACCGCGCGAGCTGCACCTTGAAATCCGGAAAGCCCTTGCATCCGAGCCGCCGGCAGAACCGCGTCACGGTCGGCGGCGAGACGCCGGCCCGCCCGGCAAGCTCGCCGATGGAGGCATGCATGACGAAATCGACATTCTCCAGCACGAAATCCGCAAGCGTGCGGTCCAGCCCCGAAAGGCCGCCCTCCTCGTCCGTCAATGCATGAAAGAGGTCCATCCGCGCTCCGCCGGCAAGGCCGCCCTCGCCTTCCTGAAAATGAATTTCACGTGCCAAACGGTCATAGCACAGGCAGAAACCGCATCAATACGACGCTATGTGTGAAATTTAATTTCCTATCTCGGCATTTTCGCCATCCATTCTTACAGAAATCTCTTGCAAAGAGTCGCATGAGTGAAAATAAATAACAAGAAGAAGCTGGCGGAGGCCGGCCATTCATCGGGACCTGTCACCATGCGCATCTTCACGGCCTCGCTTGCCACCGAGACCAACACCTTCTCCCCCGTGCCGACGGACATGAATGCCTTCAAGGCCGCCTTCTATGCCGGCCCGGGCGAGCATCCGGATACGCCGACGCTCTGCTCTTCCGTCGTGCCGATCCTGCGCCGGCGCGGGCGGGCGGAGGGTTTCACCGTCATAGAGGGCACGTCCTGCTGGGCCGAGCCCGCCGGTCTCATCCAGCGCCAGACCTACGAGACGCTGCGCGACCGGATCGTCGGCGAGCTCGAAGCCGCGCTGCCGGTCGATGCCGTCGTGCTCGGCCTGCACGGCGCGATGGTGGCGCAGGGTTATGACGATCCGGAAGGAGACTTCCTGTCGCGCATCCGCGCGCTTGTCGGGCCGGACGTGCTGATCGCCGTGGAATTCGACCCGCACAGCCACCTGACCGCAAAGCGTGTCGCCAATCTCGACATCATGGCGGCCTTCCTCGAATTTCCGCACACGGATTTCGAGGAGCGCGGCGAGCATGTCGTGGAACTTGCGCTGCGCACCCTGAAGGGCGAGATCAGGCCCGTCATCTCCACCTTCGACTGCCGCATGATCACCATCTATCCGACGAGCCGCGAGCCGATGCGCTCCTTCGTCGATCGCCTGAAGGCCATGGAGGGCAAGGATGGCGTGTTGTCGATTTCCGTCATCCACGGCTTCATGGCGGGCGACGTGCCGGAAATGGGCACGCGCATCGTCGTCGTCACTGACGATGACAAGGTGAAGGGCGATGCGCTGGCGGAAAGGCTCGGCCATGACCTCTACCGCCTGCGCCGGGAGACGGCCATGCCGATGCTGGACACGGAGGCCGGCCTCGACCGCGCGCTCGCGGTTCGTACCGCCCAGCCGGACCGCCCCGTCGTCATCGCCGATGTCTGGGACAATCCCGGCGGCGGGGTGGCGGGTGACGCGACCTTCATCCTGCGCCGGATGATCGAGCGCGGCTTCGAGAATGTCGCGGTGGCGACGATCTGGGACCCGATCGCCGTTTCCTTCTGCCACGCGGCTGGGCAAGGGGCAGAACTGGCGCTGCGCTTCGGCGGCAAGTCGGGGCCGGAGGGCGGCGAGCCGCTCGACCTTCGCGTCACGGTGGAGGGCGTCTTCGAGGCGGGCTGGCAGAGCTTCCGCAACAGCCGCGCGACGCTCGGCAGCACGGCGGTGGTGCGCCCGGTCGGCACGACCATCGACATCGTGCTGATCACCAGTCGCACCCAGACCTACGAGCCCGACATCTTCTCCAACCAGGGCGTGGATTTCACCAGCAAGGCCTTCCTGCTGGTAAAGTCGACCAACCATTTCCACGCCGGCTTCCAGCCGGTCTCTTCCGAGATCGTCTATATTGCCGCGCCGACCTCCTACCCGACGGACCCGGCGACCACGCCTTACCGCAAGGCCCGGCTCGACATCTGGCCGCGCGCCTCCGATCCGCTGGGCCTGGAGAGCTAGCCTGCGGGTTATCCGGTCGTTCGGCGCCGAAGGTCATTCCGGTCGGTCGGCCATGGTGGGCGCGATGTTCTGGTTCAGCGAGAACAGGTTCGAAGGGTCGTACTTGTCCTTCAGTTCGACGAGCCTCCGGTAGTTGGGCCCATAGGCAGCCTTGACGCGTTCCGGTCCTTCGTCTCCGAGGTTGTTGACGTAAACCGCACCCGTCGAGAATGGACGAACGGCGGTCCATACGTCGCGCACCCAGGCGAGGTTTTCGCCATCCGCAGCCGGGTCGTCCCATATCGCGATGGGGAAGCAGTCGAACTCGGCATCCCGGCCGGCATAGGCGGTCGCGGCAACGGGAACGCGGGAGATTGCGCCTCCTACCTGCTGCAGGACAAGGAGAGCATTGTCGCCCGGCGCCTTCCTGTAGGCATCGAGGAGCGCGTCGATCATGTCCGCGGTAAGCTCGCGCATGAACTGGGCCTTCCACGAATAGCGGCGGCCACGCGGAAACACCGCGTCGCCTGCCGACTGCACGGCGAGATAGGGCGTCGGCTCGACATGCGCGCTGACGGATTTTCCCTGCGCATAGGCGAAAAGCGGTGCGATGTCTCTCGCCGCCTGTGCCGGGACGCCGGAATGGAAGACGGAGATCGAGAACAGCCGTTCGCCCGCCGACGTGAACAGCGCGGCATCGAGGCTGAGTTCGTCCGGCGCATTCCGGGCGAATTCGTCATAGATTTTCAAGGCTTCCCGCGCCCTTGCCTCCGGGAAGACGACACTGCCGGCAAGGACCGTGGTGCCGATGGCATGAAGGCGATAGTCGAAGCGGGTGACGATCCCGAAATTGCCGCCACCGCCCCGCAGCCCCCAGAAGAGATCGGGATTCTCGTCGGCGCTCGCATGGAGCACCCTGCCGTCGGCTGTCACGACCTGCGCCGAAAGGAGATTGTCGCAGGCGAGTCCGAAGCGCCGGCCGAGCTTGCCGAAGCCACCGCCCAATGTGAGGCCCGCAATGCCGGTATCGCCGTTGACACCCATGGTCGTCGCGAGGCCGCAGGCTTGCGTGGCCCTATCGAATTCGGCGAGCGTCAGTCCCGCTTCGGCCGAAGCAAAGAGGCGGCTATCCTCCACCAGCCTGTTCTTCATCCGCGAAAGGTCGATGACGAGCCCACCCTCGCAGACCGACTTTCCCGCAACATTGTGTCCGCCGCTGCGCACGGAAATCGACAGGCCACCCTCCCGTGCCGCGGCAAGCGCCGCGACCACGTCCTCCGTGCAGGCGCAATAGGCAATGGCAGCCGGCCGCTTGTCGACAAGACCGTTCCAGACTTGCCGTGCGCGTTCGTAGACAGGATCTACCCGGAGAACCAGCTCGCCGCGAAGTGCGCGGCGCAGCCGGGTTTCCTCTCGCAGGCTCATTTCCACAGTTGCGGCAGGCTCCAGGGCGTCGGCTTTCATCTCGGCTCTCCCATCCTTGGCTCGATGGACGCTCTCACGGGAGGCGAACATTAGCAAAATCAAAGAAATCAGGTGATGGATGAAATGAATTCATCTATGATCGCGCCATGAGGAAACTGCCGCCCCTCAACGCATTGCGAGCCTTCGAAAGCGCCGCCCGGCACCTGAGCTTCCGGCTGGCGGCGGTCGAACTCGGCGTCACGCCCACCGCCATCAGCCATCAGATCCGTCTGCTGGAGGATATCTGCGCCCAGCCGCTTTTTTTCCGACGGCCGCGTCCCCTTCGCCTGACCGAAGCAGGGAACATGCTGTTTCCCGTGCTACGCGGCGGCTTCGACTCCTTCACCGCGGCGTTTGCGGCGCTCTGCGAGATGCCGCACCAGGTCCTGCGCGTCACCACGCCGAATGCCTTCGCAAGCCGGTGGCTCGTACCGCGTCTTCCCCTGTGGCAGGAGGCCCAGCCCGAGATCGCGCTCGAAATCATCGGTACGGACCGAACCCTGAGCCTCGAAAGCGGCGAGGCGGACGTCGCGATCCGCTATTCGCGGAGCATGCCGGATGGTTGCGCCGGGCAGGAGCTGTTTCGCGACACCTATTTTCCGGTCTGCCGGCCCCATCTGCTTGCCGCTGGAAAACCGCTCGCGACGCCGCGCGACATCTATCGCCTGCCGCGCATCCACTATGACTGGATGAAAATCGATCCCGAGACTCCGACCTGGCGCCACTGGTGGAGCAAGGCGCGCGCGCTGGAACCGGGGCTGCCGCATGACGCGGAGACCTGCCGGCTCAGCTTCCGCGAGGAGGCACACGCCATCGCCGCGGTGCTGGCCGGTCAGGGCGTAGCGATCTGCAGCGATGTCGTCCTCGCGCCGGAGCTCGAGGCGGGCGAGCTGGTGAAGGCGCACGAACTCTCGCTGCCGGGTCTCGGTTACTATCTCCTGCACCGGCCTGACCATCCCCGCAAACGCGTGATCGCGCTGTTTGCCGAGTGGCTGCGCAGCGTCGTCTGAAGCGCTACCGCGGGGCGGGCCTTCAGCCGCGCCGGGCGGCTGCAATCGCGGCGACGTCGATCTTCTTCATCGTCATCATGGCACTGAAGGCGCGCTTCGCCTCGCCGCCCCCCGCCGCCATCGCCTCCATCAGGACACGCGGTGTGATCTGCCAGGAGATACCCCACCTGTCCTTGCACCAGCCGCATTCGCTTTCCTGCCCGCCATTGCCGACGATGGCATTCCAGTAGCGGTCCGTCTCTTCCTGGTCTTCAGTGGAAATCTGGAAGGAAAATGCCTCCGAATGCTTGAAGATCGGCCCGCCGTTGAGCCCGAGGCAGGGGATGCCGGCAACCGTGAATTCGACCATCAGCACATCGCCCTCCTTGCCGGAGGGATAGTCACCCGGCGCACGGTAGACACCGGTGACCGCACTGTCGGGAAAGACCTGCGCATAGAAGCGTGCGGCGTCTTCCGCGTCCTTGTCGTACCAGATGCAAACAGCGTTCTTTGGCATTGTCGGTTCCTTTCGCTCGGTTCGTTGCCAGCGGCCTCCGGCACGGGTTGAAGCCTTCCCCCATTGCCGGATCCACTCGGTCAGAGGACGAACAAGGTCGCCACGTTCCGACAGCCCCAAGAAAAAATCCCGACCCGGATCGTCCCACTCAAAGCGACCACCGGCTCATTCGCCATCCATCAGCCGGATTATGGGCGTCTGCGTTAAGTTAGGGCTGGCCTCGTGGTTGAACAGCCCCGGATCCGCCTCCGCCACCATGCGGAACCGCAGAAATTCGTTGAAAGTCCCCGCACATCCGGCCCTGATTTCGAGCCTCACCACCTCATTTATAGTCTCCATCGATAAGTTCAAACGAAATAAAACGGCTAATCAACCCAATCGCCTGCTGCTACCTAAGATGCATCACAAGCCGCCCGATCCGCATTCATGCAGGAAAAACCGCATCCATGAAGATTCGCATCGCCTTTGCCGGCCGGACGATGACCGCCGCGCTGGAGGACAATTCCTCCGTCCGCGACTTCGCATCCATGCTCCCGCTCCATGATCTCCAGATCGACGATTATGCCCATAACGAGAAGATCGCCTACCTGCCGCGCAAGCTCACCGAAGCGGGCGGCGGCCGCTTTTCCGGCGAGCGCCCCGGCGACGTCTGCTACTATGCCCCCTGGGGCAACCTCGCCCTCTTCTACGGCGAATACCAATGGTCGCGCGGCCTGATCCGGCTCGGCCGTATCGACGGCAGCTTCGAACCCTTGCTGGCGCGGGGAAAATTCCCGCTTCAGATCGACGTCATCCGATAACAGACAGGAGAATGACCATGGATATCTCACGCGCAGGATCGCGCTCATCCGCCAAGGGGCCGGAAGCATGGTTCACCGGCACGGTCCGCATCGACCCGCTCTTCAATCCCTTCGACGCCGAACGGGTGCAGGGCGCGCAGGTGACGTTCGAGCCGGGGGCAAGGACGGCGTGGCACACCCATCCGCTCGGTCAGACCTTGCTCGTCGTTTCCGGCCTCGGCCGGGTGCAGCGCGAAGGCGGCCCGGTGGAGGAGATCCGGCCCGGCGACGTGGTCTGGTTCGCCCCCGGCGAACGGCACTGGCACGGCGCGGCGCCGGATGTCGCCATGACCCATATCGCGCTCCAGGAGGTCAAGGACGGCAAGGTCGTCGACTGGCTGGAACATGTCACGGACACCGAATACGGCGCCTGAGACAGGCGCGACGCGAAAGGAATACCCCATGCTTGGAACAGTGCTTTACAGCCCCGGCGACATCCGCTGCGAAGAGGTGGCGGAGCCGGAAATCCTCCAGCCCACCGACGCCATCCTGAAACTTGCCGCCACCTGCATCTGCGGCTCGGACCTATGGCCCTATCGCGGCCTCCAGCCGCTGAACGGCCCCATGCATATGGGCCATGAATATTGCGGCGTGGTGGTCGAAGTCGGCAGCGCGGTGAAGACCGTCAAGCCCGGCCAGTTCGTCGTCGGCTCTTTCTGCTGCTCGGACAATACCTGCCCGCATTGCCGCTTCGGCTTCCCGTCCTCCTGCGAGAACCGTGAATTCATGACGCGGGCACAGGCGCCGCTGCTGCGCGTGCCGCTTGCCGACGGAACCCTCGTCGCGACGCCCTATATGCCGGACGAAGACCTGATCCCGAGCCTGCTTGCGGTCTCCGACGTGCTCGGCACAGGCTGGTACGCGGCGGATGCCGCGCGCGTGCGGCCGGGCGGCACGGTCGTCGTCGTCGGCGACGGCGCGGTCGGCCTGATGGGCGTTCTGGCCGCAAGGCAAATGGGCGCCGAAAAGATCATCGCGATGAGCCGCCACAAGAGCCGGCAGGACCTCGCCCTCGAGTTCGGCGCGACGCACATCGTATCCGAGCGCGGCGACGAGGGCGTCGCCCGCATCAGGGACCTGACGGACGGTGTCGGCGCGGAATCGGTGCTGGAATGCGTCGGCACGCAGGAATCGATGTCGCAGGCAATCGCCTCCGCCCGCCCCGGCGGCTCGGTCGGCTTCGTCGGTGTGCCGCATGGCGTGGAGATCGACGGCCAGCAACTGTTCTTCGCCCAGAAGAACCTGCTCGGCGGCCCGGCCCCCGTGCGCCGCTTCCTGCCGGACCTGATCGACCTGGTCATGACCCGCAAGATCAATCCCGGCAAGGTTTTCGACCTGGAATTACCTCTGCAGGACGTCGCCGAAGGCTACCGCGCCATGGACGAACGGCGCGCGATCAAGACCCTGCTGCGCCTCTCGTGAACCGCGACCGGGAGCCCTGCTGCTGCAAGGGCTCCCATCCGCGGCGTCCCTCGCAAGACGCCGTCATCCGCAGAGCAGGAGGCGGTGCTCCGACATCGGGCGGGGCCGGCCGTAAAGGAAACCCTGCGCCTCGCGGCATCCTTCCGCCCGCAGGAAATCCGCCTGTTCCTGCCGCTCGACGCCTTCCGCCACCACCGACATGCCGAGACTGTCGGCAAGCAGGATCGTCGCCTTGACGATGGCCGCGGAGACGGCGTTGGTCGTCACGTTCTCGATGAAGGAGCGGTCCATCTTGACCTTGTCGAAGGGGAAAACCTGCAATGTCGACAGCGACGAATAACCGGTTCCGAAGTCGTCCATGGCGATAGTGACGCCGAGCGCCTTCAGCCGTCGAATGACGTGGAGCGTGCGCGCCTGGTCCTCGATAAGGCTCGCTTCGGTGATCTCCAGTTCGAGACGAGCGGCGGAAAGCCCGCAGGACAGCAGGATTTCGTGAATGTCCCCGGCGATATCCGTCTGCGCGAGCTGGGCGGCCGCTATATTGACGGCCACCCGGTGGGTGACGTTCCAGCCAGCCGCGTCCGCACAGGCTGTCCGCAGGACCCATTCGCCAATCGGCACGATCAGCCCCGTCTCCTCGGCGATCGGAATGAATTCGGATGGCGATACCAGGCCCCGTTCGCGGTGCCGCCAGCGCAGCAAGGCCTCATAGCCTGTCACTGCGCCGGTGCGCAGGTCCAGCTGGGGCTGGTAATGAAGCTCCAGTTCTTCCCGCTCGACGGCGTGGCGCAGCTCCATGGCAAGCGCGCTGCGCGCGCGACGGCCCTCGTCCATCGACGGTTCGTAATAGCGGACCGCATTTCCCGCCGCGCGCTTGGCACGATACATCGCGTGATCCGCCCGGCAGATCAGGTCTTCCTCGCTCGCCGCATCGGCCGGGCAGAGGCTGATCCCCACGCTCACCCCGACGGACAGGGCGTCCGCACCGCGTATGACGGGTTGGAGGACGCAATCGACGAGGCGCTGGACGAACGCGTCGATGTCGCTCCGGCCCTGGACGGGATGCTTGACCGCGATGAACTCGTCTCCGCCGACGCGCGCGACGAATTCACCATTGCCCATCCGCAATGCGAAGCGTCGGGCGAGCGTCTGCAACAGGTAATCCCCCGCATGATGGCCGTGGACGTCGTTGATTTCCTTGAAGCGGTCGAGATCGATGACGACGACGGCAGCCTGCCCGCCCTGCTCAGCGATCCGTTTCACGACGAGGGGCAGATGTTCCGACAGGTAGGCGCGGTTCGGCAGGCCCGTCAACGGGTCGTGCCGGGCCGCATGGCGGAAGTTTTCGATGAGGTCGCGCTGATAACGCGTGTCCATGACATAGAAAATCAGCCCCGCGACCATCGCCATCGTCAAAAGGACGAGCACGGCTAGAAGCTCATTGGAAATGGTATGCGACGCGGAGGGGGCAAGCGGATCGGGTACGATCGTCGCCGCACCCATGCCCGTGAAATGCATGGCGCAGATCGCAAGCACCAGCGTGAACACTGCCGTCACGCGGCTCGCACGCGAACGTTTCCGCGCCAGGAGATGGGCCGTCAGGGTTCCGAAGCCGAGGGCAAAGAAAGCCGAGGCCGCGACAAGCCCGCCGTCCCACACGATACGGGCGGAACCTTCCAGCCCCGCCATCCCGGTGAAATGCATGGCAAGGATGCCGATGCCCGCGACGATGCCGCCGGCCTCGGCGGGCAGCCAGCGGGGCGGTTCGACCGTCAGGCAGAAGCCGCCGGCGGTGAAGGCGATGGCGATCAGCAGGGATCCGACCGTCATCAGGGGATCGAATGTATGCGCCATGGGAATCTGGAAGCCCAGCATGGCGATGAAATGCGTCGTCCAGATCGCCGCACCGCCGGCAATGCCGGAAAGAACGATCCACCAGAGCCGCCGCCCGGCGGGCAGGCGGCCGGCGCGGTCGAACAATCGCACGGTCATTACGGAGGCGATGATGCAAATGACGGCTGCCGCGACGACGAAGGTGTAGTCGTGCTCATAGGCCAGGCAGGAAACGACTCTCAACATGGACAGGTCTCAGACTGCATATGCAATCTATGGTAAGGGGAAGAATCGTAATAAATCCTGAAGTTCATCCCTGAAATTCAACCGATGCCCTGATATATCGGGATGCAGCGGCGGCACTCGATGCCGAGCGGACACGGCACCCTCCGCCGGAGGGAACTTCGTGCAGGTTCAATGGTTGTATTGCCTTGAAACCGGTTCGGAGAAAGGCGATGCGTCACGTCAATGCGGGATGTCTCATCTGCTGCGCCGCGGCGCTACTTTTCACGCCGACCCAGGCCAGCGAGGCGCAGTTCCTCGGTGGGCTGGAAGGTCAGTATGTCGGCAAGGGGCAGGTGAGGCTCCGCACCAACCGGCAGCCGATCAATATAAGCTGCACCTTCACCTCCACCACGTCGCCGAGTTCCCTCTCGCTCAAGGGGCGCTGCCGTGGCCTGCTCGTCGTATCGCGCGCGGTAGGTGTCGACCTCAAGGCCTCGGGCGGAACCTATCGCGGCTCCTATATCGGCGCGGGCTCCGGCCCCGCCTCGCTTTCCGGCCGGCGAAAGGGCAACAGCCTCGCCCTCACCATCCAGTGGGCAAAGCCGATAAACGGCGACCGCCGCGCCAGCCTCACCGTCGCGCAGACCGGCGCGCGGGGGTTGAAGCTCACCACCTCCGACCGCGACCCCGCCTCGGGAAAGACCGTCGTCACCAGCCAGATAATGCTTCAACGCCAATGACCGCCGGGAGCAGGCACGCGATACCCGCTCCCGACCAGGCCGCGCTCAAACCTTCACGACGCTCGCGGCGTAGATCTCGTCGATCGTCCCGGCAAGGCTGGCGTTGAATTCCGCATCGCTCATCGTCACCCGCAGGTCTTCCGTCAGGGCCCGGGAGAAGCTGGCGATCATGTTGCGGTTGCGGCTGAGCTTCTCGCAGGCGACCGCGCGGCTGTAGCCGCCGGAAAGCGCGACGACGCGGACGACCGAATTGTGGGCGGCCAGCGGCTCGTAGAGGCCGGCGACACTCGGCAGGGTCAGCTTGAGCATCACCCGTTCGCCCGCAGGCAGGGCATCGAGTTCCCTTGCGATCTCGTCGCGCAGGATGGCCTCGGCCTCCTCCTTGCTCGGGCTCTTGATCGAAACCTCCGGCTCGATGATCGGCACGAGGCCGTGGCGAAGGATCTGCCGGCCGATTTCGAACTGCTGCCGGACGACGGCCGCGATACCGGCCTTGTCGGCATGGCCGATCACCGAGCGCATCTTGGTGCCGAAGATGCCCTTCTTCACCGCGCGGGCGAGCAACGCGTCGAGCTCGGGCATCGGCTTCAGCACCTGGACGCCGTTCTCCTCGGCGGCAAGGCCCTTGTCGACCTTGAGGAAGGGCACGACGCCGCGATCCTGCCAGAGATAGGCGGGAACCGGCTTGCCTCCGGCCTCCCCGTCCATGGTCTTCTCGAAGAGGATGGCGCCGATCACCTTGTCCCCCGAAAAGGCGGGCGCCGTCATGATGCGCACGCGCATCTCGTGCATGAGGCGGAACATCGCCTCCTCGCCGTCATAGTCGGAATCGGCGATGCCGTAGAGCCGCAAGGCGCCGGGCGTCGAGCCGCCGCTCTGGTCGAGGGCCGCGATAAAGCCCTCCTTGCCGGTCATCTGCGCCATCATCCTTGCATCGGTCATGCTCGCCTCCCTGTTGTATGCTAGCGACCCCGGACGCGTTCCACCGCGCCCGACCCGCCTGCCGATCCCCAACCTATCATCGAGACAGGCGGATGTCCCATCTTCCGAACGGCGACAAGCACCGGCGTCGTGTCAGCGGCGGTCGTCCTCTTTCGTATCGACCTCGTCGAGGCGGCGGAAGGCATAGCCCTTCGCCTTGAGCGCCAGGACACCCCTGGCGACACCCGCCCCCGAGGCCCGGCCCGGCTGGTTGATATGCGCGATGATGACATCGCCATCCCGCGCGTTGCCGATGATCCTCTCCGCCTTGGCGGCCGGCACCGTGGCGCCGTAATCGCCGCTCAGCGAGTAGCCGCCGATGCGAAAGCCCATGGATTTGATCAGGTCCAGCGCATCGGAGCTGTAGCGCGCGGTCGCGTCCCGATACCAGCCGGCCTGCACGCCGAAGTCCGCCGTGATGGCGCTGGCGCCGCCCTCGACCTCCGCCCTGACATTCGCGAGGGTTCCCGCGGGCTTGATGCCGAAGACCGGCTTGTCGCCCACCACCGCCGGAACGTGGTTGCTGCCGTGGTTCTCGATTTCGAAGAGGTCCGGATGGGCGGCCAGCAGCTTGACGGTCGGGCCGTTGCGGACGAGCCAGCGCCGCGTCACGAAAAGCGTGGCCGGGATGCGGTGGTCGACAAGCGTTTTCAGGATGCGCTCGTCGACGCCGCCGCTGCAGGCGTCGAATGTCAGGGCGACCTGCGGGTGGCCCGAACCGCCCTTCGCGATCGTCAGCCGCGGCTCGCGCAGATCCTTGGCGACGGCGGGGGATGCCAGCGCCAGCAGAACGAGAATGAACCAGAGCCGCATCGCGCCTTCTCCCGAAATTTTCTCCGCCGGAAACCATCTTCCGGCGGGAACACGCGCCGCACTACGGCCGAGGCGGCGCGAAATTATGTCCATGCGCGCTATAGCCATCCGCGCGGCTTCCGTCATCCGCGCAGGTGTCGCATCTTCGATTGCGCGCCGAATCCTGATAGGCGGCAGGAAGCCATCGAGGGAGGGGACATGGTTTTCGATTATTGCGTCGTGGGCGGCGGGATCGTCGGGCTGGCGACGGCGATGCGGCTTCTGGAGCGGCGGCCGGGCAGCAGCCTCCTGCTTCTGGAAAAGGAGGCGGCGCTCGGCCTGCACCAGACAGGGCACAACAGCGGCGTCATCCATGCGGGCATCTATTATCCGCCGGGCAGCCTGAAGGCCGAGCTCTGCCGCAAGGGCGCGGAGGCGACGAAGGCCTTCTGCGCGGAAAACGGCATCCGCTTCGATGTCTGCGGCAAGCTGCTCGTCGCCACCTCCGATCTCGAGGTGGAGCGCATGGAAGCGCTGCATGCGCGCTCGAAGGAAAACACCATCGAGGTGCATCGTATCAGTGAAGGCGAGCTGAAGGAGCGCGAGCCGAACATCAGCGGTCGCGGCGCGCTGTTCGTGCCCTCCACCGGCATCGTCAGCTATGCCGAGATCTGCTTTGCCATGGGACGGCGCATCGCCGCGCTCGGCGGCGAGGTCAGGCTCTCGACGCGGGTCATCGGCATTTCCGAAGCGGTCGACGCGGTCGAGATCGCCGCGGAGGGCGAAAGCTGGCAGGCGAGGAAGCTCGTCGCCTGCGCCGGCCTCCAGTCGGACCGGCTCGCCGTCCTTGCAGGCCTTTCCATCGAACATCGCATCGTGCCGTTCCGCGGCGAATATTATCGCCTTCCGGCCGAAAAGAACGATATCGTCCGCCACCTCATCTACCCGGTCCCCGATCCCGCCCTGCCCTTCCTCGGCGTCCACCTGACGCGCATGATCGACGGCAGCGTCACGGTCGGCCCCAATGCGGTGATCGGCTTTGCCCGCGAAGGCTATCCGAAGCTCTCGCTCAATCTTGCGGACATGGCCGACTATGCCCTCTTCCCCGGCTTCTGGAAGACCGTCGTCGCCAACCGCGCCTCCGCGATGACCGAGCTGAAGAACTCGCTGTGGAAGCCCGGCTATCTGGAAGAGTGCCGGAAATATTGCCCGGGCCTCACGCTCTCCGACCTTCTGCCGCACGAAGCGGGTATCCGCGCCCAGGCGGTACGTCGCGACGGCGCCCTCATCCACGACTTTCTCTTCGCCGGAACGGACCGGATGCTGCATGTCTGCAACGCCCCTTCCCCGGCCGCCACCTCGGCAATCCCCATCGCCGACATGATCGTCGACCGGCTGGCGGCGACCTGACCGGTATCATCGGAATGGGCTCACATTCAGCCTGCGCGGCCACCTCTGCCGTTCGATTATAAATTTGACTTAATTACTCAAGTTAATATGCTCCGACCTCAACGCAAGGCGGACCCTATTCGCATGACGCTGGAAAACCTGATCCCGCCGGGTGGCATGACGCCGAACGACCTCGTTCGGCTCGGCGCCGAATTTGCGCTCGGAGTGGAGCCTGTCGAAATGGCGCCACAGGTTCTGGACACCCCCATCTATACGGGACGCCTTTTGGCGCATGAAGTACAGCCGGGCCTGATGCTCAGCGCCGGCGACGTGACCTATATCTGCGACCAGGGCTTCGCCGTCGAGATGGCGCCGGCCCTCGTCTGCGGCATCATGCTTTCCGGCCAGCCCGTGCGGACCGAGGTCGAGGGCCACGGCAGCTTCGTCCGCCTCCCGCACCAGGTCAATCTCATGGGTTTCGACCGTCCCATCCGCTACACGACGCCGCTGGAGCGCGGGCGCAACTTCCGCACCGCCGGCTTCGTGCTCCAGCCCGCCTTCTTCGAACGCTTCGCGGAAGACATCGACGACGACGGCGTGAGCGCATTGCGCGAACTCACGACGGGCGGTTTCCGCACGGCGACCATCACCCATTCGCCGCGTATCGGCGAGATCGCGCGGCTCTGCCTCGAACATCCCTATGGCGGCCAGCTCGGCAGGCTGTTCCTCGAAAGCAATGCGCTGGCCTATGTGATCGAGGTTGCGCAGGCGCTGAAGGACGAGCGGCGCCTCGTCGCGCTTCTCGGCAGGCGCGAATACGACCGGGTGGTCCATGCCCGCGAAATCCTCGACGGCGACCTCGTCAACACACCGACCACGCTGGAACTCGCCCGGCGCGTCGGCATCAACGTCACCACCCTGCAGGCCAATTTCAAGGCAGTGTTCGGCCGGACCATCTTCGCCCATGTGCGCGAGCAGCGGCTGATGATGGCGAAGATCCTGCTGCAGGAATACCGGCTTTCGGTGGCCGAGGCCGGACGCCGCGTCGGCTTTTCCCGCCCCTCCGCCTTCAGCGCCGCCTATCGCAGGCATTACGGCCACCCGCCGCGCTCGGAACGCCGCCAGTCCACGGGAATACGGCCCGGCTGACGGCGCCGCGAACTATTGCGTTTCGCGAATGTTTGCCTGCGTCGCGCGAAAGTCGAGTTATATCCTCAAGAATACCTGACCCGCTATTTGTGACGCTCATCATGACCAGGGGGCAAGGCATATGAACACCATCTCGCGCGCACGGCTGATCTCCACCACGGCGCTTGCGGCTCTTGGCATCGCGGTGGCGGCGGGCGAACCGGCCGCCGCCCAGGAGGCTGAGGGAACGACGACGCTCGAAGCGGTCGTCGTCACGGGCACCAAGCGCCCGCAGGACGACGCCTCCCTGCCCGTCGCAACGACGATCCTCGGCCCGGAAAACGTGAAACCCTCTTCGCTCGATCCGGTCGGCGACGTCGCCCGCCAAACGCCGGGCACGAATTTCATGGATTTCGGCCGCTTCGGCGAAAGCTACATGACCATGCGCGGTCTCTCGACGCTCGGCTCGGCGATGAACTCGCTCGACAGCGTGATCGGCCTTTCCGTCGATGGCGTCCCGACGACGCTCTCGGCGATCGGCGCGCCCTTCCTCGATGTCGAGCAGGTCGAGGTGCTGCGCGGCCCGCAGGGCACGACCTTCGGCCGCAACGCCTTCGCCGGCGCGATCAATGTGGTGAGCAAGCCCGCCGACGGGACGAAGGAGACCATCGTCAGCACCGAGATCGGTTCCGATGGCCATGCCTTCATCGAGGGCACGACGGGCGGCTGGCTGATCGACGACCTCGTTGCCGGCCGCGCGACGCTGCGTTTCCAGAAGTTCGATGGCGACATTCCGAACCCGATCACCGGCAAGGACGAGGGCGGCGCGAAGCTCGGCGCGGCGCGCGGCACGCTGCGCATCACGCCGGACGATTCGTTCACCATCGACATCACCGGCGGCTTTTCCAAGGACACCCGGCACAACTCCGCCTTCCTCCTGCTGGAATCGCCCGACTTCCCGATCAGCGGCGCGGACACCACGCCGGTCAACCGCCAGCAGATCGCGCACGGTTCGATCAAGCTCACCAAGGAATTCGAGCCCTTCATCCTGACCGCGACGACGAGCTACCAGGACATCAAGCTGCACAATACCGGCGACTTCACCGACGCCTTCATCTTCTCCAACGCCACCGGCCTGCCGCCGTCCTTCTTCAACGACCCCAACGCGCAGAAGGTGGTCTTCGACGACCACGAGCGCATCTTCAACCAGGAGGTCCGCCTCAACTCGCATGAAGACGCGGCCGTGCAATGGGTCGTCGGCGCGAACTATTTCAAATCGGACTTCACGACCCATCGCGTGCAGGATGTCGGCAGCTACTCGCCGACGCTGAACGGCACCTTCGACAACGCCATCGACAGCGAGACGATCGCGGCCTTCGCCGACGCGGCGGTGCCGCTCGACGAGCGCTTCACCCTTTCGGGCGGCCTGCGCCTTGCCCACGACAGGCAGACGCTCGACGCCAACTATGTCTCCAACGGCTTTCCCGGCACCATCCCGGCCTTCGCGCAGGACAATTCATTCAGCGACACCTACCTGACCGGCCGCATGGCGCTCTCCTACAAATGGAACGACCGCGCCATGAGCTATGCCTCCGTGGCGCGCGGCTATTCTTCCGGCGGCTTCGAGAAGACGACGGCCTATGCCGGCTTCGGCCTGCCCTCGACCCCCTTCCTGCCGGCAACGTCATGGACCTACGAGATCGGCACCAAGGCCGAACTGACCGATGCCATCCGCGTCAGCGGCGCGATCTTCTACAACGATGTGAAGGACGGCCAGCTCACGGGCTTCGATCCGGGAACCTTGCTGCCCTTCATGACGAACCAGGCCTTCCAGAGCTACGGCGTGGAAGCGAACGTGACCACCACGGTCGCCGACGGGCTGGATTTCACGGTGGGCGGCGCGCTCATCAATTCCCGCCTCGTCGACGTCACGCCGCAATCGGCGCTCGCGGGGGCGTTGGAGGGCAACAAGGTGCCGCAGGTGCCCGGCTTCTCCGCCAATCTCGGCGTCACCTACCGCACGGAGGCCGATGCGCTCGGCTTTGCCGGCGAATTCTTCGTCGGCGCCAACTACCAGTATGTCGGCACCCGCTATTCGGACATCCAGAACAGCGCGAAGATGGCGGCCTACCACATCGTCAATGCGGAACTCGGCTGGGAGAAGGACAATCTGAAGGTCTACGCCTTCGGACGAAACCTGCTCGACGAGCGCCCGCTCTCCTACGCCTTCACCTACGCGCCGGGAACGACGGCCGCCTATATCGGCCGCGGCCGCGTCATCGGCCTGGGGGCGACGATCAAGTGGTAGGCAGCGCCGCAGCATTCTCGCGCAGCCCGGTCTTGCCGGCCGGGCCGCATCTTTCCGTTCTCTTGCGGGGCCGCTGATGGGTGCGCGTTTCCAGCGGACGATGATGAAGGCTCTTGGAGCCACCGATCACGTTATGACGGTGGTTTCGGCCACGAACCTCACGCCCGGCTTCCGCCGCATCCGCTTTTCCGCCCCGACCATGATCGACGGGCGCGAGACGCCGACGGCAAGCTATGTCCGCCTCTGGGCGCCCGATCCCGACGATCCGGCCAAGGTGCATCAGCGTGGCTATACGCTGGTCGACCCGGACCCGGCGCGTGGCGAGGTCAGCTTCGATTTCGTGCTGCACGAGCCGATGGGGCCGGCCTCCGCCTGGGCGGCGGCGGCAAGGCCCGGCGACACGATCAACGCGTCCTACTACATGTTCCACAAGTTCGAGCCGCCGGAAGACCCGGAAGGCTACCTGCTGATGGGCGATCCCGCGGCCATTCCCGCCATCAACGGCATTCTCGCCGTGCTGCCGCCGGACGCCGCCGTCGTCGTCATCCTGCAGGCCCATCTGCCGGCCGACAGGGACATTCCCGTCACCTTCCATCCGGGCGCCGAGGTGATCTGGACCGGCGAAGGCACCGGCGCGCTCGCCGCCGCCGTGCCCGCCCGCGACTGGTCGAACTGGTATGCCTGGATTGCCGCGGAAAACGCCGCGATCAAGGAGCTGCGCGCGAACCTCAACCGCGTGCACGGCTTCCCGCTCGCCGACATCAAGCACGCCGCCTACTGGATCCGCGGCAAGGCGATGCGCCTGCGCAAGGAAGCGGGCGAAGAGGCGGCGGCACCCGCTCCGCCACCGCCCGCCGCGCCCCCTCGGAAGGCCGCGCCGCGCTGGCGCTCGCAGCGCGGACAGGAACTGCTCGCCTCGCTGCGCTGGAAGCTGCGCGCCGCCGGTGCCCTGCAGGCCGTCATCTCGCTGATGCAGCTCGCCCCGCTGGTGCTGCTGGCGGAGCTCGGCCGCCGGCTGCTGGCGGGCGATGCCGGCCGGGAAACGCTGACGCCGCTGATCCTGTGGGCGCTCGGCCTTTTCGGCGGTGCCGCCCTGCTCTCGACCGTGCTGATGTTCTGGCTACATGCCGTGGATGCCCGCTTCGGCCATGAGCTGCGCCGCTCGATCGTCGCCAAGCTCGCCCGCCTGCCTCTCGGCTGGTTCACCGACCGCAATGCCGCCAGCGTGCACCAGGCGGTGCAGGAGGATGCCGGGCGGTTGCATTACATGGTCACCCATGCCGTGCCCGACGTCGTTGCCGGCATCGTCACGCCGCTCGCGGTCATCGTCTATCTCTTCACCGTGGATGCGGCGCTCGCCGGCCTGCTCTTCCTGCCGCTCATCGCCTTCGTCGCCCTCTTCGCCCACATGATGCGCGGCGTCGCCGACAAGCTGGTGGAACATGCCGACTGGACCAGGCGCGCCAATGCCGCGGCCAGCGCCTTCATCGAAGCCTTGCCCGTCGTGCGCGTCTTCGGCGGCGACGGCAGGGCGTTGCGCACGGTGCTGAACGGCCAGGCGGCCTTTCTCAACGGCTGGCAGCGCCCGATGGCCGGCCGCAAGGTCGCCTCGCAGCTTGCGATCCAGCCGCCGGCCTTCCTACTGCTCATCACGGCGGCCGGCTGCTGGCGCATCCTCTCCGGCGCCATGGCGCCCGCCGATCTCCTGCCCTTCCTCTTCCTCGGCACCGCCTTCGGCACGCAGATCACCGCCGTCATGTACGGCTTCGTGCCGATGCGCGAGGCGAAGCAGGCGGCAAGCCGCATCGGCACGCTGCTGGAGGAGCCGGAACTCGACAGAAGCCGCTCGCTGCGCGCCCTCTCGCCGGGTCCCCTCGGCCTGCGCTTCAAGAATGTCAGCTTCAGCTACCGGCCGCGCAAGCCGGTGCTCGAAGGCATCGACCTCGTGCTCGCGCCCGGCACGTTGACGGCGCTGGTGGGTCCGAGCGGCGCGGGCAAGTCCACCCTTGCCGGCCTGCCGGGCCGTTTCCACGATGTGACGGGCGGCGCGATCCGGCTGATCGCGGGCGAGACGGAAATCGACATTCGCGACGTCAACCCGCAGGTTCTCCAACGCACCGTCGGCTTCGTCTTCCAGGATGTACGCCTGATCAGGGGAACGCTCCGGGACAACATCGCGCTCGCCCGCCCCGAGGCAAGCCAGGGCGAAATCGAGACGGCCGCCCGCGCCGCCCATATCCACGAGCGCATCGCGGAGGCGCCGAAAGGCTATGACAGCATTCTCAGCGAGGATATCCAGCTCTCTGGCGGCGAGGCGCAGCGCCTTTCCATCGCCCGCGCGCTGATCGCCGATCCGCCGGTCCTCGTGCTCGACGAGGCCACCGCCTTCGCCGATCCGGAATCCGAACATCTGGTGCAGCAGGCGCTGGGCTCGCTCATCGGCAGGCGCACGGTCCTCGTCGTCGCACACCGGCTGCACACCGTGGTGCATGCCGACCGTATCGTCGTCATGGATCGCGGCCGCATCGTGCAGCAGGGCCGCCATGCGGCGCTGATCGCCGAGCCCGGCCTCTACCGCGACCTCTGGCAGGCCGGCGAAAGGAAAGCCTCGTGATCATCTCTGCCCTTCTGCCGCCGCAAACCCGCCCGCGCCTCGCGCCCTTTGCCGTTCTCGTCGTCGTCGCGGCCGCATTGCGCGCGACATCCGCCCTCGCGCTCGTGCCGCTGCTCGGCGCGCTGTTCTCGCCGGTTCCGCAGGATGCGCTTGCCTGGCTCGGCCTGCTTGCCGCAAGCGTCGCGGCCGGCTGGGCGCTCGAGCGCTTTCTGGTGATCCGCACCTTCGATCTCGGCTTTGCCATGATGACGTCGATGAACGCCCGTCTCGTCGATCATCTCCTCGCCGTGCCGATCGGCTGGTTCGGCGCCACGCAGCGATCGCAGGCCAAACGCGCGCTCGCCGGCGCCGTGCCGGAGCTCTTCGCAAGCTCGGTCAACCTGGCGACACAGGCCTCCATCGCCGCCACCCTGCCCTTCGCCATCGCCATCGGCCTTTTCTTCGTCGCCTGGCCGCTCGGCCTTGCGGCGCTTGCCGCGGCACCGCTGCTGCTCGGCGCCCTCCTTCTCGGCGGGCGGCTGATGCGCCGCGCCGAGGCCGATTTCGCCGCCGCCTCCAGCGAGGCCGCCGAGCGCACGGAGGAATTCGCCCGCGCCCAGATCGTGCTGCGCGCCGCCGGCCGCACCGGCATGGAGGGAACGCCACTCGGAGCAGCCATCGACGCGCAGAAATCCAAAGGACTGCGCGTCCTGTGGTTCGCCCTGCCCGGCATGCTCCTCTTCTCGCTCGCCATGCAGGCGACGCTCATCGCGATGGTGGCCGTCCTGGCGTTCCTCTATATGGACGGCGCCGTCGATGCCGCCCGCACGGTGGCGCTGATCGTCGTGGTCCTCCGCTTTCTTGAGCCGCTGAATACCCTCTCGGAGCTTTTTCCCGCGCTCGAATCCACGCATGCCGCCGCCGGGCGAACCCTCGCCGTGCTCCACGTTCCGGCCCAGCCGGTCCCCGCGCAGGACAGCACGCCCGGCACCCCGGACATCGAATTCCGCGACGTGCATTTCAACATCGACGGCACGCCGATCCTCGACGGGGTTACCTTCACGGTCCCGGCCGGCAGGATGACCGCGCTGGTCGGCCCGTCCGGCTCCGGCAAGAGCACGATCCTCACGTTGATCGCCCGCCTGCACGACGTTTCCGCCGGAGAAATCCGCGTCGCAGGCCACGACGTGCGCGCCTATGAGCCCGCGACCCTGATGGACCAGCTCTCCGTCGTCTTCCAGAATGTGCAGCTCTTTGAGGGCGGCATTGCCGAAAACATCCGCCTCGCCCGCCCCGAGGCCGATGAAGCGGCGCTGCGCGCGGCGGCAGCGGCAGCCTGCGTCGACGAGATCGTCGAGCGTCTTGGCGGCTGGGACGCGCCGGTCGGCGAAGGCGGCAATAACCTTTCCGGCGGCGAGCGCCAGCGCGTCAGCATCGCCCGTGCGCTGCTCAAGAACGCGCCGATCCTGCTGCTCGACGAGGCGACGAGCGGCCTCGACACGCTGAACGAAGTCGCCGTCGCCACCGCCCTCACCCGCTTCGGCCACCACACCGCCCTCGTCGTCGCACATCGCATCGAGACCATCGCGAAGGCCGACCACATCCTCTTCGTGGAACACGGCCGCATCGTCGAGGCAGGCAGCCGCGACGACCTGATCGCCGCCGGAGGCCGCTTCGCTACCTACTGGAACAGCCGCCGCCAGGCGAGAGACTGGGCGTTCGCATAGGCCGGGCAATGTCTGCGAACGGCACGGCCGGACCGAACCGGTTTAGACAGGATACCCCGCGAAGGCCCTTAAAGCCGAATGCGCTTGCCTTCGGGATCGTAGGCGCAACGGTCCACCGCCGTTGCCCTGCTGCGGCGACCGAACGCCTCGACCTCGATCTCCCGCAATGCCATATCCTCCCCCTTGAGATAGCCGAAGACGAGCGGGGCGCCGATGGTGTGGCCGAAGTCGCCGCTGGTGGTCATTCCCAGGATACGGCCGTTCGCCAGCATCGCCTCGCCGCCATAGACCGGCAGGGGATCGTCGAGCCTGAAACAGGCGAGCTTTCGCGCGAGACCACGCTCCTTCTGCGCCGCGATGGCATCGCGGCCCTGGAAATCCCCCTTCTTCATCGATAGCGCAAAGCCCAACCCGGCCTCCAGCGGCGTGTCGTCGGGCGTGATGTCGGCGCCCCAGTAAAGGTAGCGTTTCTCCATGCGCAGGCTGGAAATCGCCTTGTACCCCACATTGGCGATACCCAGCGGCGTTCCCGCTTCGCGCAGGACCTCATAGACATAGGCAAGATACTCGCTCGGCACATGCAGTTCCCAGCCAAGCTCGCCGACATAGGTCACGCGGGCAGCGAAGACCGGCGCCCATCCGATCCGGATCTCACGGCATGTCATGTAGGCAAAGGCAGCATCCGATACATCGTGCTCGGTGACGGCGGCTAGGACATCGCGCGCCAGCGGCCCGCAGAGATTGATGACCCCATAGGCGCCCGTCACGTCCTGCATGGTCACGGATCCGTCGCGGGGCATGTGGCGGCGGATCCAGTCTCCGTCACGCGTGCCGAAGGCGGAGCCCGTGACGACATGGAAGCGGCTTTCCCCCCGCCGCATGATGGTCAGGTCGGCTTCGATGCCGCCACGCGTGTTGAGCATCTGCGTATAGACGACGGCGTCCTCGCGACGATCGACATTCGCGGCCGCCAGCCATTGCAGGAAAGCAAGGGCTCCCGGCCCCGAAATCTCGAACTTGGAGAAGGATGACTGATCGATCAGCGCGACGCGCTCGCGGACCGCCCGGTGCTCCCGGCCGATCACCTCGGCGTGGGGCGCCCGCTCGAAAGTCTCCAGCGGCGGCCTGTTCTCGCCGGGCGCCAGGAAATAGTTGGGCCGCTCCCAGCCGAACTTGGCGCCATTGACGGCGCCTTCGGCTGTCAGTGCCTGATAGAGGGGCGAACGCCGCAATGGCCGGCAGGCCGAGCGCTCCTCCTCCGGCCACGCAATCGCATAATATTTGGAATAGGCCTCGATGGCGCTGTCGCGCAGATAGGCGAGCCCGCCATGCGGGTGGCCGAAGCGACGCAGGTCGAAGGCCCACAGATCCATGCCCGGATCGCCCTCCAGAATCCAGTTCGCCATGGCGCGGCCGGCTCCGCCCGAGGCGGCAATCCCGGATGTAAAGCCGCAGGCCACAAAGAAGTTCTCGAAGCCGCCGGCAAGGCCCATGACCGGTTCGCCATCCGCCGAAATGGGGATGGGGCCATTGACCACGGAGCGCACACCAAGCTCGCCGAGCAGCGGGATACGGTTCGAAGCGCCTTCGATCACCTCGGCGATGCGCTCCAGATCGTCCGCAAACAGTTCCTGGCCGAAATCCAGCGGCAGCTTGCCGAGCCCGTAGGCGGCCCGCGTCTGTTTCTCCCAGCCGCCGATCGCCATCGCGCCCGGCTCCGGCTTGACGTAGAAATTGGCGTCCGGGTCCCGCAAGGTCGGCAGGTCATCCGGCACCTTCGGCGACTTCTCGGTCACGAAATATTCATGCTCGACCACGGTGACCGGCAGATCGATGCCCGCCAGTTCGCCGAGCTGCCGCGCCCAGAGCCCGGCGGCGTTGACGACGATCTCGCAGCCGACATCGCCTTCGGCCGTTTTTACCGCCGTGATACGCCGGTCCCGGATCGTGAAGCCGGTGACGGCGACGCCCTCGACGATGCGCAAGCCGCCTGCCCGGGCTCCCTTCGCATAGGCATGGGTCAGCGAATAGGGATCCACATGGCCATCGGAGGCGATCCAGGTCGCGCCGCGCAAGCCTTTCGTATCGACCAGGGGAAAGAGGCGCTTGACCTCGTCCGGACCGACGAGCTCCATGTCGAAACCATAACTTCTTGCGGCCGTATGCGCCCGCTTCAACTCCTCCCAGCGGGCATCGGATGCGGCAAGCCGAAGGCTGCCGACATTCTTCCAGCCGACATCCTGCCCGGTCTCCGCACCGATCCTGGCGCACAGGTCGGCGCTGTATTGCATCAGCCGCGTCAGGTTCACCTTGCTGCGCAACTGCCCCATGAGACCGGCGGCATGCCAGGTGGAGCCCGCCGTCAGCGCACGCTTTTCCAGGAGCAGGACGTCCTTCTCGCCCGCCTTGGCGAGGTGATAGGCGATGCTGGTGCCGATGGCGCCGCCGCCGACGATGACGATACGGGCGTGAGATGGAAGCTTTGACATATCCGTCTTTCCGAAGCCGACCCGCACTGCGCGTGGTCCCGTTGAATTCCCGGCAGCGGGCAAGCCGCCACCTTGTTGTCGATGATCGAGAGCGCGGGCGGGAGCGTCAGGCGCTCATCCGCCCGACATACCAGCGCACATAGCGGTCGACATTCGCCTCCTTGTCCGGCGCATAGGGGCCCGGCTCGAAGCTGGGCGAGGTGACGCCGCGCCACTGGCGGCGGCAGATATCCCAGTCCTCGGACATGACCTGATGATGGAAGGCGGCAATCGCCTCGGGATCGTAATCGCGCCCTTCCACGGCGTTTTCATCCACCAGCCAATATGCCCGCACGATGGTCCGGGTTGGCGATACCGGCGTGATGCGCACGGTATGCGCATAGTCGGAATTGGCATGGCACCAGAAATTGATGTTGGTGTTGGCGCGGGCCGTTCCCATGTCGGGGTCGGTGAAACCGGCCATCAACACCTTGCAGACGAGCTGGCCGTCCGGGCTTTCCGTCACCATGCCCTTGCGGACCGGGGTCCGGTTGGCGCGGAACCATTCCGCCGTGTTGTTGGACGAGGTGTTGACGCGCGCGACGTCGAGGCCGGCCCTTTCCCAGCGCCGGCGACACTCGCCCAGGCGCTCGGCGATCTCCCCCTTCAGAGCGGGATTGTCGTTCTCCGTATCATACTGCACGGAGACATAGCCGTGATGGTTGCCCTCGCAATGGTAACATTCGCGGTTGTTCTCCACGACGATCTTCCAGTTCACATCCAGATCGTAGTCGCGGATCAGGGCGACCTTCGCCCGCGTCATGCCCTGGGATGCGAGAACCGGCGAAAGATGGTCGCGCAGTTCATGAAACGGGGACGGCGTCTCGTACAGGTTGACGAAGATCAGCCCGTCGAATTCCCCCACATGCGCCGGCTTCAGGCCATGCGCTTCCTTGTCGAACCCTTCTCCCATCATCGGCGCGCCGATCAGCCGGCCATCGTGCCCGTAAGTCCAGGCATGATAGGGACAAACCAGGCGGGCAGCTCTGCCCTTTTCCTTCGTGCAGACGAGGGAGCCGCGGTGACGGCAGATATTGTGGTGGGCGTGCAGCCCGCCGTCCTGATCGCGGACGACGACGACCGGCACACCTCCAACGTCCAGCGTCAGGTAATCGCCCCGCCCGGCAACCTCGATGGAGTGACCGGCAAAGAACCAGCTGTTGCGGAAAATGCGGCGCTGCTCCTCGGCGAATATCTCCGGATCGGTATAGAACGAGCCCGGAAGGCCGTGGCCCGGTCGATACGTATTCAGACAGTGAACGTTCATGGCGATTTCTCCAAAGGCCGGATTGAAGCCATTGGAGACATTGTTGCCTGCGCGCGCAAACGCGATTACCTTGGGGAAAGCTTAAGTATTTCTAATGGTGTCATGTCTCCCCTGCGCCCCTCGCTGAACTGGCTTCGCGCGTTCGAGGCCGCCGCCCGTCTCGGCAGTTTCGCCGCCGCCGCCGCGGCATTGAATGTCACGCCCTCGGCCGTCTCGCAGCACATTCGGGCGCTTGAACTGAGGCTCGGCAAGCCCCTCTTCGAGCGCCACGCCAATGGCGTGCGGCTCACCGACCGGGGCCGGCGATATGCCGAGGATCTGGGCCAGGCCTTCGACATGATCGACGAGGCGACCAGCAGGTTCGCCGGACGGAACGCGCGCGACCTGCTGGTCGTGCACGTGCCGACATCCTTCGCCAGCCAGTGGATCGCGCCCCGCCTCGACCTCTTCCGCGCAAGGCATCCCGACATAGACCTCAGGCTGACGGCGCTCGACCAGGGCGAGGACAAGGTCGATGCGACGATTGCCTTCGGCGCGGGCCAATGGCCGAAATGCGAAGCCACCCGGTTGCTTGCGGACGAGGCCTTCCCCGTCTGCAGCCCGGCCTATGCCGAGGCGCTGGCCGTTCCCGAGGACCTCAGGGGCCGTGACCTGCTGCATGTTCCCGGTTATGCCGAGGAATGGGACACCTGGCTTGCGCATGCCGGGGTCAGAGGCGTCGACACCTCGTCGGGTTCGTTCTTCGACCAGTCGATCATGGCGATCCGCGCGGCCGTCGAGGGCAAGGGTGTCCTGCTTGGCCGCGCCGCGCTGGTGGAGCGGGAACTGGCCAGCGGGCTGCTGGTGGAGCCGTTTCGCGCCCGGCTTCCGGCCGCCGGTTCCTATTGGCTGCTCGTTTCGCAGCGCAAGGCGAAGCTGCCGAAAGTAGCGGCCTTTCGCGATTGGCTCATCGACGTCACCACTACAACTGCTTGAAACCAGGACCTATTCCTGTGCCAGTCTCCGGGCCGTCGCGAAGAAGGCCTGGATCGCCTTGCCGTTGCGGCGGTCCTTCAGGCAGATCAGCTTCTCGTGCATCGTCAGCGGCTGGCCTTCGAGCGCGATCTTGACCAGCCTCGGATCGTTGTCGAACTCGGCTTGCGAGACCATGCCGACACCGACGCCGGCGGCGACGATACGCCGGACGGCTTCGCGCCCCTCGGCCTCTATGGCGCAGCGAAGGGCGATGCCTTCCGCTGCGGCGAGCTTTTCCACCATCAGCCGGGTCCGCGACCCCTCTTCCCGCATGACCAGCGGCCACACACTCAACGCCTGCAGCGACAGGCTCGCATGCCCCGCCAGCGGATGGGACCGCGCGACGAACAGCACGACCGGCGAGACATTGAGCGACAGAACCTCGAAGGGCCGCTCGTCGGTAAGTTCCCCGAGGACACCGATGTCCACGTCATAAGCGAGCAGGTCCTCGACGATGCTGCTGGAATTGCCGCCGACGATCCTGATCTGGATGCCGGGAAACCGCTGCCGGTAGACCGTGAGCACATCCAATATGTGATCTACCGAATCGGCGGCGATGCGCAGCACGCCCGCGCGCAGCGAGCGTTCCTCCTGCAACACGTCGAGCGCCTCGCCTTCCGCGTCGAACAGGCGGCGCGTCGCCGCCAGCAGCCGCGTGCCCGCCGGGGTCAGCGTGAGCTGCCGGCGTTTGCGCACGAAAAGCGGAACGTCGTATTCCTCCTCGAGCCAGCGCACCTGGTCGGAAATGGCGGGCTGGGTGAGGGAGAGGTCGCGCGCCGCCTGGGAAAAGCTCCCGGCAAGGGCGACATGGTGGAAAGCCCGAAGCTGGACATAGCGCATGGCGGATG
This sequence comes from Shinella sp. 1A1, assembly GCF_055379515.1. Classification (NCBI taxonomy): domain Bacteria; kingdom Pseudomonadati; phylum Pseudomonadota; class Alphaproteobacteria; order Hyphomicrobiales; family Rhizobiaceae; genus Shinella; species Shinella sp. 1A1. Next base: position 459,527 of record NZ_AP039672.1, on the reverse strand, counting down.
AAGGCCTTTCGTGGAGGCCGCAGTATCGATGAATTCTTCATTGCTGTCGAGAATATCGATTTTATCTGCAAACCGAACGATGCGATAGCTCTCCTGTCGCAGGCAGACGGATCGGAGATAGCGATGAAGACTACGGCATCCACGCTGGTTCACACGGAAGGCGAGGCCAATACATCCGCCGCACGCGGGGCCTGGAATGCGCGCCTCGGGGACGGGCGGACGCAGGACCTCGTCTCGCGCGACGCCGCCGCCTTCCTGCACCAGAGCCTTTCCAGCCCCTGCCTCAGCGCCATCGCAAAGGCGGAAGGCATCTGGATCGAAGACACCGCCGGCCGGCGCTACATGGATTTCCATGGCAACAGCGTGCACCATATCGGCTACGGCCATCCGCGGCTGAGGCAGGCGATCAAGGAGCAGATCGACACACTCAGCTTCGCACCGCGCCGCTTCACCTGCGAGCCGGCGGTCGAGCTGGCGGAAACGCTTGGCCGGCTGGCGCCCGGCGATCTCGGCAAGGTGCTGTTCACGACGGGCGGCTCCGATGCGATCGAGGTCGCGCTGCGGCTCGCCCGCGCCGCGACCGGGCGCTTCAAGACCCTTTCCTTCTGGGACGCCTTCCACGGCGCGGGCTTCGGTGCGTCGAGCGTCGGCGGCGAGGCGACCTTCCGCTCGGGCATCGCCGGGCCGCTCCTGCCGGGGGCCGAGCATGTCGCGCCCTGGGCAAGCCGCCGCTGCGCCTACGGCCAGGACGATCTCGAACGCTCCGCCAAGGCCTGCGCCAGCATGATCTCCTATGTGCTTGGCCGTGAGGGCGATTTCGCCGCGCTGGTCGCCGAGCCGATGCGCGCGACGCCCAATCCGCCGGCGCCGGGCTTCTGGAAGGCGGTGCGCGAGGCCTGCGACCGGCACGGGACCTTGCTGATCTTCGACGAGATTCCGACGGGCCTCGGCAAGACCGGCCGTTTCTTCGCCTGCGAGCATGACGAGGTCGTGCCCGACATCCTCGTGCTCGGCAAGGCGCTCGGCGGCGGCGTGCTGCCGATTGCCGGCATCGTCGCCCGGCGGGACCTCGACGTGGCGGGTGACTATGCCATCGGCCACTACACCCATGAAAAGAACCCGGTGACGACCCGCGCGGCGCTCACGACGATCTCCATCATCCGCGAGGAAGGGCTTGCCGAGCGGGCCGCCGAACTCGGCGCCTATGCGATGGAGCGGCTTCGCACCTTCGCGGAGCGCTGCCCCGCCATCGGCGACGTGCGCGGGCGCGGCCTGCTCTTCGGCGTCGAGCTCGTATCCGACCGCGCGGATTTCACGCCGGACAACGGGCTCGCCGAACGGGCCTATTACCGCTGCCTGGAGGCGGGGCTGAGCCTGAAGATCAGCCAGGGCAACGTCATGACGCTCTCCCCGCCCATGGTGATCGGGCGCGAGGATCTCGACCGGGCGCTCACCATCGTCGAAGCGGCAATCCACGCGGGATGAGGAGGACGGAATGCAACGAAGCACGGGAGAATACCCTATGAAAGCCGTCCGTACGGACCGGGAACTCGAATGCCCCGACATCGACGCCGGCCTGCGGGCACGGGGCGTCGACCTCGTCACCCTGCCGGCCGACATCCCGCAGGAGGAACTGATGCGGGAGGTGGCGGAGGCCGATCTCCTCCTGATGTGCTATACGCCGATCACCGCGCCCGTCATCGCCGCGGCGCGGCGGCTGAAGGGCATCGTCAAATATGGCGTCGGCATCGACGCCATCGACATACCGGCGGCCATGGCGCGGGGCATTCCCGTCGTCAACGTGCCGGATTATGCGCAGGAGACCGTGGCCGAGGCGGCCTTCGCCCTGATGATCGCCCTTGCCAGGCGCCTGCCCGAGATCGGCCGGGCGATGGAGCGCGACGGCTGGCTCTGGCCGGAACCCCGCTGGCTCGGCCGCGATATCGCGGGCGCGACGGTGGGGCTGATCGGCATGGGCAAGATCGGCCGCAGCATGGCGCGCATGGCATCTGCCGGCTTCCGGGCACGGGTCCTCGGCTTCGATCCGCATGTCGAGGCGTCCGTCATGGCCGGCCATGGCGTGGAGAAGGCGGACGACCTGCATGCCATGCTGCGGCAATGCGATTTCGTCTCGCTGCACATGGCGCTCAGCCCGTCGACGCGCCATATGATCGACCGCGCGGCGCTTGCCTGCATGAAGCCGTCGGCAGTGCTGGTCAACGTCTCGCGCGGGGCCCTGGTCGACGAGACGGCACTGGTCGAGGCCATGCTGGCCGGCCGTCTCGGCGGCGTCGGGCTGGACGTCTACGAGGAGGAGCCGCTGGCGAAGACAGGGCATACGCTGAGCCCGCTCTTCGGTCGCCCGGACGCGATCCTCCTTCCGCATCTGGCGTTCTTCACCGCTGAGGCGATGCAGCGCCTCAGCGGTGATACGCTGGCGCGATGTTTCGAGATCCTGGACGGAAGGCCCGTCGAGATCCGCTCACACGATCCGCGCCTGCGGGCGCAGGAAAGCAATGTGCGGTTCGCCTGAAGGAAAGGCGGGGTGGCGCGCACCCCGCCCGAAGCCTATGCCTTGACCCGCAGACCCTTCGGATCGTAGGCGGCCGCCAGATGGGCGGTGACGGCGAAGCGCTCACCGGCAAGCTCGACCTCGAACCGGCCACCCTCCAGGAATGCCCTATCCACGCCATCGGCATGCTCGATGAGGGCAAGCGCGACCGAGCGGCCGAGCGTATGCCCGTAGGCCGCCGAGCGGACCTCCCCGACGGGCCTGCCGTCGCGCAGGATCAGCTCGCCACCCCATAGCATCGGCCCGGCATCGTCCACCGTGAACTGCACGATGCGGCGCGAGGGCGTTCCCCTCGCCTTTGCGGCGGCGACGGCATCGCGGCCGATGAAGCCGCCGGGCTTGTCCAGCGCGACCGCGAAGGCAAGGCCAGCCTGACAGGGGTCGATATCCGGTGTCAACTCGCGGCTCCAGGCGCGGTAGCCTTTCTCCAGGCGCAGCGCCTCCAGCGCATAGTAGCCGCAATCGACGAGTCCGAGGTCCCGGCCGGCTTCCTGCAGCGCCTCGTAGACACCGACCGCGAATTCCGTCGGCACGATCAGCTCCCAGCCGAGCTCGCCGACATAGGTCATGCGGTTGGCATAGGCCGTGGCATAGCCGATATCGATCTCGCGGATGGTGGCGAAGGGGAAACCCTCACCGGAAAGATCGGCGGAGGTGAGCCAGCCGAGGATGTCGCGCGACTTCGGCCCCATCAGCGCCAGCACCGCATAGGCCGAGGTGACGTCGGTGAGCGTGACATGGGCGTCGGCCGGGATGTTCCGGCGGATCCAGTCGGCATCGTGCACGGCCTGCGCCGAGCCGGTGACGATGAGGAAGCGGTCGGCGGCAAGGCGCATCACCGTCAGGTCGCTTTCATAGCCGCCGCGTTCGTTCAACATGCCTGTATAGACGGAGCGGCCGATCTCGACATCGATCTCAGCGGCGCAGATGCGGTTGAGCGCCGTCGCGGCGTCGCGGCCCTGCACGAGCAGCTTGGCGAAGGAAGTCTGGTCGAAGAGGCCGGCGGCCTCACGCGTCGCCTTCATCTCGCGCCGCACCGCCTCATGCCAGTTCTGCCGGCCGAAGGCATAGTCCGTCACCGGCGCTTCGCCCTCGGCGGCGAACCAGTTGGCGCGCTCCCAGCCCATCTTCGAGCCGAAGCAGGCGCCCCTGGCGGCCAGCCGGTCATAGAGCGGCGAGCGGCGGAAGGGACGCGCCGTGTCCAGTTCGCGGTTCGGCCAGGGCATGGCATAGTGCAGGCCGAGCGTTTCCTTGACGCGATCATGCAGCCAGCGCGGATTGTTGTTGAAGTTCGCGAAGCGGCGGATGTCGACCGGCCAGAGGTCCATGGTCGGCGCGCCGTTGACGATCCATTCTGCCAACGCCCGCCCTGCCCCGCCGGCGCTCGCGATGCCCATGGAATTGAAGCCGGCGCCGACATAGAAGTTCTTCAGCTCCGGCGCCTCGCCGAGGATGAAATTGTTGTCCGGCGTGAAGCTTTCCGGGCCGTTGTAGAATTTCTTGACCTCCGAGGTCGCAAGCTGCGGCACGCGCTGCAAGGCGCTCTGCATGAGAATCTCGAACTGGTCCCAGTCGTCCGGCAGGAGCGCGAATTCGAAGTCGTCGGGAATGCCCGCCATGCCCCAGGGCTTGGCTTCCGGCTCGAAGCCGCCCATGACGAGGCCGCCGACCTCCTCCTTGAAATAGATATAGCCGTCGGGATCGCGCATCACCGGAAGGTCCGGATGCACGCCCTCGATGCGGCCGGTGACGATATACATGTGCTCGGCCGAATGGAGCGGCACCGGAACACCGCACATCAGCCCCACCTTGCGCGCCCATTGCCCGGCGCAGTTGACGACGATCTCGGCGGCAATCGCCCCGCGATCCGTCTCGACTCCCGTGACCGCGCCGTTCGCGGTGGAAATGCCGGTGACGCGCACGCGCTCGATGATGCGGGCGCCGCGGCTGCGCGCGCCCTTGGCGAGCGACTGCGTGAGGTCGGTCGGATTGGCCTTGCCGTCGCCGGGCAGCCAGACGGCGCCGGCAAGATCGTCGATCGCCATGACCGGCCAGAGGTCCTGCGCCTCCTTCGGCGAGATCACCTCGATCTCCACGCCCTGCGCGCGGGCGGAGGCGGCGGTGCGCTTCAGCACGGTCATCCGGTCGGCACTGCGGGCGACGGAAAGCGAGCCGCAATTCTTCCAGCCGGTGGCAAGCCCCGTCTCCGCCTCCAGCTCACTGTAGAGCTGCGTGGAATATTTGATGAGGCTCGTCATGTTGGCATGGCTGCGCAACTGGCCGACGAGGCCGGCCGCATGCCAGGTGGTGCCGCCGCTGAGCTGGCCCTGCTCCAGCAGGACGACATCCCGCCAGCCGAGCTTCGTCAGGTGATAGGCCACCGAGCAGCCGATGATGCCGCCGCCGATGATGACGACCTGCGCCTGTGTTGGAAATTCCTGCGCCATGAAACGACCTCCCGAAACCATGGAAGGCCGCACGGTACCAAAACATCGCCAAAGAACAAGACAGAAAGTTACAAAATATTACATTTAGTCACATGGAAACGATCAGGGCCGGCCCCCTCCGCTCCAGCGCCTCGGCGATGGCCTCCGGCGGGCGGCGGTCGACGATCACGCCGGCTGCCGCCTCGAAGCGCGGAATGCGCAACGGCGTCAACCGGCCGAATTTCGAGCTGTCGAGCACGAAATAGGCCCGGTTCGCCGTTTCGGCCATGCGCGAGCGCTGCTCCGCGCCGCTGCGGGTGAAGTCCGTCACCTCGCCGTCCGGTGACAGGCCGCCGCCGCCGAGGAAGGCGACATCGACCCGGAAATGCGCGATCGCCTCCAGCGCGTCGATGCCGACCGAGGCCTCCTCGTCCGGGTCGATCTCACCGCCGAGCATGTGCACCCGCACCTGCGGCTGGCGGCACATCAGAAGCGCGACGGATAGCGAAGTGGTGCAGATCGTGAGGTTTTTCCGCTCGGAAAGGGCTTGCGCCACCGCGAGCGTCGTCGTGCCGGAATCGAGGAAGACGACCATGCCGTCGCGCACCAGGCCGGCGGCGGCGCGGCCTATCGCCGCCTTGGCGTCGGCATTTTCCTCGCGCCGCTCGGTGAAGGCCGCTTCGGTCGCCTCGAACAGCGTCGCCCCGCCATGCACGAGGTCGAGCTGGCCGCGCTCGGCGAGAAGCTTCAGGTCGCGGCGGATCGTCTGCCGCGACACGTCGAAGAAATCGGCAAGCTCGGTGATGCTCACCGTGCCGTCCGCCGCAAGGCGGCGCAGGATTTCGCCATGGCGGCGGGGAGCGAGGGCGCGTGTGTTCTGGGAACCGGACATGACGATATCTGCGATCATTTTTGTCGCTTTGACAAGCCGGGCGTGACATCGACCGCGCAAACCCGGCTCATTCGGGCGATGAATTGTGACAATCGAGGCTATGTTTCGCCAAAAACACATAGCTGAAATGTCTTTTTATGTTGCATTATGTAATAATTCTTTCCATTCTGCCCTAAATCGTTTTTCACGACCGGGAGGAGACAATGCAACAGGCACGCATGGACGGCAGCCGTTTCATCTTCTGCCTCGTCGACGGCTTCGCGCTGCATGCCTTCTCGGGAGCGCTCGACGCCCTGCGCATCGCCAACGAGGTCGCCGGCCGCCCGGTCTACGACTGGCAGGTCGTGACGGTGCATGGCCGGCCGGCAAGCTCTTCCTGCGGCATGCGCGTCGCCGCCGACTTTTCCCTCGCCGAGGCGCGCGAATGGCTCTGCCGGCCGGGCATGGCGCCGCGCTTCGCCGTCGTCTGCGGCGGCAGCGCGATCCCCACGCCCGACCGGCCGCTGGAGGCGTGGCTGCGACTTTGCCGGCGCAGCCGGATTCCGCTGGCCGGCCTTGCCGGCGGGCTCTATCCGCTCGCCCGCGCCGGGCTTCTCGACGAGCGGCGCTGCGCCGTGCACTGGGCGCATTTCCCGGATTTCTCCGAGCGCTTCCCCGCCGCAAAGGCCCGCCAGACGACATTCGAGATCGACGCCGATCTCCATACCTGCGCCGGCGGCAATGCGTCCTTCGACATGTTTCTTGAGATCATCGAGCAGGACCTCGGCAAGGACGTCGCCAACCGCATCTGCGAGGTGGCGCTCTGCGGCCAGTTGCGGGAAGCCGGCGAACGCCAGCGCCTGCCGCTGCAGGCCCGCCTCGGCATCGACAACGCCCTGCTGATCCGCATCATCCAGCAGATGGAGGCCAACCTTTCCGAACCGCTGCGGCTCGCCGACATGCCGCCGGCAAGCGGGCTTTCGCGCCGCCAGATGGAGCGCCTCTTCCGCCGCGAGATGGGCCGCACCCCGGCGCGCTACTACCTCGACCTGCGGCTGGAGCGGGCGCATCTGCTGCTCGCCACCTCGTCGCTGCCCGTCATCGAGATCGCCATGGCCTGCGGCTTCTCCACCGCCTCGCACTTCTCCCGCACCTATCGCGAGCGCTACGGCTGCACGCCGCAGGGAACGCGCCTTGCCGAAGTGGAGCGGCGGTCCCTTCCCGAGAGCCGCCGCGACGAGGAACGGCACGTCGCCTGAAACAGGTCCCCCAAAGGAAAGGCCCCTCATCCGCGATGGAGAGGGGCCTTTTTCATGCGACCTTCGACGCCGGCGTCAGCGCCATGCCTGGGTCCGCGCCAGCAGGCCGCGGGCGACCAGCGCGTGGATGAGCTTGGCGGCGACATTGGTGTAGAAGATCATCATGCCCATGGCGGCTGCCGGGGCGATGTCGCCGGCATCGTCCATGTTGAGCACGGCGACCGAGGCGAGCTTGGTGTTGGTGGAATAGAGGAAGACCACCGCCGAGACCGTCGTCATCGCATTGACGAAGAGATAGATCGCGATGTTGAGGATCGCCGGCAGGCAGACCGGTACCGTGACCCGGAAGAACAGCCGGTGGAAGGGCTGCTTCAGCGAGGCGGCGACGGATTCGAATTCCGGATCCATCTGCTTGAGGGCCGTCAGCGCCGTCAGATGCGCGACGGTGTAGAAATGCGTCACCGTGGAGACGACAAGGATCGCCATCGTGCCGTAGATGGGATGGAGCGGATTGGCCGGATTGTTGAAGAAGAAGATATAGGCAAGGCCGAGCACCATGCCCGGCACCGCCATGGGCATCATCGCCAGGAAATGGAAGAGGCCGCGGCCGAGGCGGAAGCCGTCCGCCTTCTCCACCATATAGGCGCCGGCGAAGACGACGAGCGAGCCGAACAGCGCCGTCAGCAAGGCCAGCTTGATCGAATTGCCATAGGCTTCCCAGCCGCCGCCGTCCATCAGGTCGAAGGCGAAGTTCTTCGTCGTCAGCGTCAGGTCGTAGGGCCAGAATTTCACCAGGGCGGCGATCTGGCACATGGCGATCATGCCGAGGATGAAGAGGCTGACGAGGCAGGCGAAGGCAAAGCAGATCGCGTCCGTGCGGGCATTCGGCTTCGGCGCATAGGGCACGGCGCGGGCCGACAGCAGCGCCACCTGCCGCTTCTGCATGCGCCGGTCGACGGCGAAGGCGAGGATGGCCGGCACGAGCAGGATGACGGAGACGACCGCGCCCATCTCGAAATTCTGCTGGCCGATCACCTGCTTGTAGATGTCGACGGCGAGCATGCCATATTGCCCGCCGATCACCTTGGGCAGGCCGAAATCGGTGATGACCAGCGTGAAGACGACGAAGGCGGCCGAGACGAGACCGAAGCGCGCACCGGGCACCGTGACGGTGGTGAAGGTGCGCCACTTGCTGGCCTTCAGCGAGGCGGCGGCCTCGTAGTGGCGCGCATCGGCGACGGAAAGCGCCGTCAGGATGATCAGGAAGGCATGCGGCAGGGTGAAGAAGACCGAGCCGATGACGATGCCGATCGGACCGTAGATGGAATAGCCCATCAGCCAGTCCTTGAAGACACCCTGGTTGCCGAAGAGATAGACGAGCGCGATGCCCGGCAGCAACGAGGGCACGAGGATCGGGATCGTCAGGACGCCGCGGAAGAGCCCCTTCAGCGGCATGCAGCTCCGCGTCAGTCCATAGGCGAGCGCGAAGGCGATGGCGACGGTGAAGACCGTGCTGATGGCCGCCATCAGCACCGAATTGTAGATCGACTGGGCGAGCGCCGGCGTGGAGAAATAGGCCACGAAGTTATCGAGGCCGAGGCCGCGTGCCGGGCGCAGCACGACGCGGCGGAAGGTGCCGGAATCGTAGTCGCGCCATTCGGTGCCCTTTTCCAGCGTCGAGCCGACGAGGAAGGCCGCATCGGCGGTCGTGCCGCGGATGCGGTAGTGCACGGGGCTGCGGAACTTGAATTCGGGGAAGAACTTCGTCGCCGCCAGCCGCCCGTCGGAATTGCTGGAAAGCTCGCTTTCCGGCACCGCGCCGAGCGTCTCGTTCAACTGCGCGGCGCTGACGACCGGCCCCCAGTTGGCGCCCGTCTCGTCGCTGACCTGGAACTCGAAGGCCGCAAGGTCGAAGCGATAGGTCGACAGCGACTTCGACAGCATGACGAAAAGCGGCGCGCCGAGCGCGACGATCAGGTAGAGGCCGATGACGGCCATGAAGCCGAGCTTGATACGGTCATCGCGGGAGGATTGCTGCCGCAGCCGCTTGCCGGCGAGCGGCAGATGGGGCGTTTCGAGGGCGAGGCTCATCGTCATGCGCTCCTCGGATAGAGCAGCAGGCGCTCGCGCGGGATCTCCACCTGGATGACGCCGCCCGTCTCGATGCTGAGACGCCGCACGGCATTGACCGAGAAGTCGGCGACGAGCGTACGCTCGCCGAGCCGCGGTGCGGTCAGCCGTGTGCGCCAGAACATGCCGAGGAACTCCATTTCCCGGACTTCGGCGTCGATCAGGTTCTGCGGCGTCGAGGGCCGGTCGACGGCGTTGGCCGCATGCGCGTCGGCGCCGTGCGGAATGATGTCGACGGGTCGCACGACGGCGGTCGCGGTCGCGCCGGGGGCAAAATCGCCCGTCGGGCAGCGGAAGGCGGAGTGGCCGATCTCGACCTCGCCATCCGCGGCGACCTTCGCCGGGAACTGGTTGGTCTCGCCGATGAAGTCGGCGACGAAGAGGGTTTCGGGATGGCGGTAGATCTCGGTGGGCGAGCCGACCTGCTCGATGACGCCGTGGTTCATCACCACGATGCGGTCGGCCATGGCGAGCGCTTCCTCCTGGTCGTGCGTCACCATGATGGTGGTAACGCCGAGCTTGCGCTGCAGCGCCTTGATCTCATGGCGAAGATGCACGCGCACCTTGGCGTCGAGCGCCGAAAGCGGCTCGTCGAGCAGGAGGAGACCCGGCGAAATGGCGATGGCGCGGGCAAGCGCGATGCGCTGCTGCTGGCCGCCGGAAAGCTGGGCGGGATACTTCTTGCCATGCGCCGACAGGCCGACTGTCTCCAGAAGCTCGGCGACCCGCGCAGCGACCTCCGCCTTGGGGCGGCCGGTGTTCTCGAGGCCGAAGGCGATATTCTGCTCGATGGTCAGGTTCGGGAAGAGCGCATAGGACTGGAAGACGATGCCGTAGTCACGGCTGGAGGCCGGCAGGGTGGAGATATCGCGACCGTCCTGGAGGATGGTGCCCTTGGTCTGAAGGTCGAGGCCGGCGATGGCCCTGAGCAGGGTCGTCTTGCCGCAGCCGGAGGGACCGAGGAAACAGATGAATTCGCCCTTCGCGATGCTCAGCGAGATATCGCGCAGCGCGACGAAATCGCCATAGGCCTTCCACAGATCCGTTATCTCCAGATAAGGGGCCGGCTGGTCCGCCGCACGTTCGGCAACCCGGGACGGGCTGATGGGCGTCGGTTCGATCGACAGGGCATGTCTCATCGGCAAGCTCCGCTGGCTTCAGGGATTTCAGGAGAACGGGATGGGCGGAGCGCGACGGCGCCCCGCCCGGCCGAGCGGTGTCAGCTCTTCGGCTCCGACTTGGCGTCGTAGCGCTTCTGCCATTCCTTCAGGATCGCGTTGCGATTGTTGGCGGCCCATTCGAAGTCGTTGTCGATCATCTTGGAGGAGATGTCCGCCGGCAGGTGCTCGACCTGCTTTGCGACGCCCGGATAGGCGACCACGGCATAGCCGACATTGTACATCTCGTTGGCTTCCTTGGTGACCGACCAGTCGACCAGCGTCTTGGCGGCTTCGAGATTCGGCGTGCCGGCGATGATGGCCGTCGCCTCGGCCTCCCAGCCCGAGCCCTCGGAGGGGAAGATGATGTCGATGGGCGCGCCGGCGCTCTTGGCCTTGGCGCCGGGGAATTCGAAGGAAACGCCGATCACCGCCTCGCCGGCGCCCGCCATCTTGCAGGGCTTGGAGCCGGAATGGGTGTAGGCGGAGATGTTCTCGTGCAGCTTGTCCATGAAGCCCCACGCCTTCTCCTCGCCCCACATCTGCATCCAGCCGGAGACGTCGAGGAAACCGGTGCCCGAGGAGGCCGGGTTCGGCATCACGATATGGCCCTTGTATTCCGGCTTGGTGAGGTCTTCCCAGCTCGTCGGCGGTGTCAAACCGAGCTTCTCGCCCTCCACCGTGTTGTAGCAGAGCGCGGCGACATAGGCGTCCATGCCGACCCAGCTCGGCGGCGTGTCCTTGTCGACGAATTTCTTGTCGAGCGCCTCGACGTCCTTCGGCTGGTAGGGCTCCAGCATGCCCTCTGTCTTGAGGAGGAGCAGCGAGGTCGCGGCGACGCCCCAGACGACGTCGGCCTGCGGGTTATCCTTCTCGGCGAGCAGCTTGGCCGTCATGACGCCGGTGGAATCGCGCACCCAGTTGATCTTGATGTCGGGATGGGCCTTCTCGAAGGTCTCCTTGTAGCGGTCGAGGTCGACGGCCTCCACGGCGGTATAGACCGTCAGTTCGGTCTCGGCGAATGCAATGGTCGGAAGCACGGCGGACATGGCGCCGGCAAGCATAAAAAGCATGCGTCTGTTCATGATGGAAATCCTCTCTGGAGACCTGGAAAAACCCGGGAAGCGCGGCGGGTGATCTGTCGTCACCCTTGTTTACAATCGGCTTCACGAGGCATTCTGGCAGGGGTTTTCGGTAAGTAAAATTTATTATTCTTATCGTTCGGAAAATAAAAACGATGGAAAGAATCCTGCCGCAAACGCAAAAAAGGGAGCCGCGCGAAACGGCTCCCAGCGAAAGGTGATCCCGCAGGGGCTGGCCCGGATCACCACGGGAGGGAGAAGGTCTTCACGTTCGTGAAGCTCTTCATCGCCTCGATGACGCCTTCCTTGTAGCCGTTGCCCGAATCCTTGATGCCACCGAAGGGGCTCATCTCGATTCGGTAACCCGGCACTTCCCAGATGTTCACCGTCCCGACCTTGAGGCCCGCGATGTATTTCTGCATGCGGCGGAAATCGTTGGTGCAGACGCCGGAGGAAAGGCCGAAGGCGGTGGAATTGGAGAGCGCGATCAGCGCGTCGTCGTCGTCGGGCGCGCGCACGATCGGGATGATCGGCGCGAAGGTCTCTTCCATGACGAGCTCGCTCGCATGGGAAACCCGGTCGACGACGATCGGCGGCAAGAGCGCCCCCCTGCGGCCGGGATCGTAGAGCACCTCGGCCCCCTCCTCCGCCGCCTTGTGCACGCGGCGCTCGAAGACCTCCGCCGCCCTGGCGTGAACGACCGTGCCGAGATCCGTCGTACGATCCATCGGATCACCGAACCGCAGCTTCTTCGCCCGCTCCAGCACCAGCGGCACGAAGCGGTCGGCGACGCGTTCCTGGCAGAGGATGCGCTTGACGGCCGTGCAGCGCTGGCCGGAATTCTTCGTCGCGCCCGCCACCGCCAGGTCCGCCGCCCGGGCGAGGTCGTCGTCCGAAAGGTCGTTGAGGATGATCAGCGGGTCGTTGCCGCCGAGTTCCAGCACCTGGCGCTTGTATTGGGCATGGGCGGCGATCAGCTTTCCGACCGGCACGGAGCCGGTGAAGGTGATGAGGTCGAAGTTCGGATTGGTGATCATCTCCATGCCGATGTCACCGGGCCAGCCGGTGACGACGGAGAGCATTTCCGGCGGCAGGCCGGCCTCGTAGAGGATGTCGGCGAAGACGAGCGCCGTCATCGGCGTCAGCTCGGTCGGCTTGAGGACGACGCAATTGTTGGTCGCGATCGCCGGGGCGACCTTGTGCGCCACCATGTTGAGCGGATGATTGAAGGGCGTGATCGCCGAGATGGCGGTCAGCGGCTCGCGGGTGGTGAAGATCTTGCGCGCCTTGCCGTGCGGGGTGAGGTCGCAGGAGAAGATCTCCCCGTCGTCATGGATGCACATCTGGCCCGAGAGCGTCAGCACGTCGAAGGCGCGGCCCACCTCATAAAGCGAATCCTGCTTGGAAATGCCGAGCTCCAGCGTGATGAGGTCGGAGACCTCCTCCTTGCGGGCGACCAGAAGCTCGGCCGCCTTGAGGAGGATGCGCTGGCGCTCGTAGCGCGTCAGCTTCGGCTGGTAGGCCGCGGCGATCTCGAAGGCCTTTCTCGCATGCTCGGCATGGCCCGCCGGAACCGTGCCGATGACGGCGTCGTTCCAGGGATAGCGCACCTCGATCCGCCCTTCGGTATCGACCGCCTTGCCGGCGATCCGCATGGGCTCATGGCGGATCGCGAACGTCGTTTCCACTTTCGTCATGACTTTCTCCTCGCAGCGCGTCCGCTTCTCCTCTTGCGGCAACGCTCTATGTTCCCTGATGCGGCCGGACGGCTTCGCCCGGCCGCAGGATGCCCTAGTGCGCCGGCTGGGCGGCCGCGACGAGTGCGTAGTAGAAGGCGTCGAAATTGCGCAGCGTGCCCGCTGACGCGAGTTCCGGCAGGACGCGGTTGGCGATGAAGGGCACCGCCTGCTCGGTGAGTCCGCCATGCGAGCGCAGCGGCTCGTTCAGCGCGGCAAGGTCGTGCCGGTGCTCGCTGGTGCCGAGCGTCTTGTTCTGCGAGGAAACGAGGACGATGTCGCCGATGCGGTCGTCCGGCAGCTCGAAGCGGATGCAGGCTTCCGGACGCGAGAGCACGACGTCGATGCCCTCCACCGCCTTCAGCCGCTCGATGATCTCCTCCTTGTCCGCCATCTCGGGCAGGTAGGCCGTGGCGAAGGAGCCGAGCGCGCCGTGATGGACGACATAGGGGTCGGTGATCGGCAGGATGACGCGGGCGGCGTCCTTGCCGAGCCATTCGTCGAGCAGGTCCTGCACATAGATGACGTCCGGCGAACCATCCGCCTTGTGCTTCGGCTTCATGCCATGGTCGGCGGTGACGATGATCGCCGCGCCGAGGGCGTCGAGTTCCGTCAGGTATCTGTCGAACATCTCGTAGAAGGAATTGGCCTCCGGCACGCCCGGCGCATATTTGTGCTGCACGTAGTCCGTCGTCGTCAGGTACATGACGTCGGGGCGGAATTCCTTGAGGAGCTTCACGCCCGCGGCGAAGACGAATTCGGAGAGGTCGGCCGAATAGACTTCCGGAACCGGCCGGCCGAGCCAGGCCGAGGCGTTCTCGATACCGTGCTCCGCCTTGGTCGACTTGTCGGACTTTTCCGAGGAGAAGCAGACCGCGCGACCGTCGTCGAATTTCAGGCCGTGGCCGAGAAGGGCGCGCAGCTTGTCCTTTGCCGTCACGACCGCCACCTTGGCGCCGGCATCGTAGAAGGCCTTGAAGATGGTCGGCGCGCGCAGGAAGCGCGGGTCGTTCATCATCACTTCCTTGCCGGTCGCCGGCTCATAGAGATAGTTGCCGCAGATGCCGTGGATCGCCGGCGGGCGACCGGTGGCGATGGATAGGTTGTTCGGGTTGGTGAAGCTCGGGATGACGCTGAGCGCGGTGCGCTCCGTGCCGGTCTTGCGGATGCGCTCGAGCGTCGGCATCAGGCCGGCCTTGATGGCCTCGTCGAGATAGGCCGGCTCGCAGCCGTCGAGGCAGATGGCGATGGCCGGGACGTTCGGCCAGGGATAGGTGCGGCGATTGGCGGTGACGGTGATCTTGGACATCTGGTTCATCGAGGTTTCCATTCTCTTTCAGGCCGCGAGACGGCTGCGTTCTTCAAGGGCGATAGCCGGCGGGGCGGCGCTGTCGACACCCATTTCGGCCAGCGAGGAGCGGGCGGCCTCCACCACACGGCGCATGACATGCTCGTCCATGCGGCCGATGCAGCCGACGCGGAAGCTGTCCACCACCGTCAGCTTGCCGGGATAGATGATGAAGCCCTTGTCCTTCATGAGATCGTAGAAGCGATCGAAGGCGAAGGCCGGATGGGCCGGGCTGAAGAAGGTGACGATGATCGGCGAGAGCCATCGGTCGGCGAGCAGCGTCTCGAAACCGAGTTCACGCATGCCCGCCACCATGACGTCACGGTTGTGGGCATAGCGCGCGCCGCGGGCCGTTACGCCCCCTTCCGCGCGATGCATGCGCAGCGCCTCCAGGAAGGCGGCGACGACATGGGTCGGCGGCGTGAAGCGCCACTGGCCGGTCTTGTTCATGTGTTCCCACTGGGCATGGACATCGAGGCTGAGCGAATGGCTGCGGCCCTTGGCGGCCTCCAGCTCGCTCTTGCGGGCGATGATGAAACCGAAGCCGGGCACGCCTTCGATGCACTTGTTGGCGGAGGAGACGATCGTCTCATAGCGGAAATCGTTGACGCCGGCCGGTACCGCGCCGAAGGCGCTCATGGAATCGACCAGCAGCTTGCGGCCATGCGCATAGACGGTGTCGGAGATCTCCTTCAGCGGGTTGAGGATGCCCGAGCTGGTCTCGCAATGGACGACGACGACATGGCTGATCGCCGGATCGGCCTCCAGCGCGGCAGCGACCTCGGTGCCGCGCGGCGGCATGTAGTCGCCCTTGTCGATCACCACATGGGCGCGGCCGAGATAGGAAAGCGTCTGGGCGATGCGCTTGCCATAGGCGCCGTTGCTCAGCACCAGCACCTTGCCGTCCTTCGGCACGAAGCTGCCGAGCATGGCCTCCACCGAGAAGGAGCCGCTGCCCTGCATGGGCACGCAGTCGAATTCGCCTGCCGTGTCGCCGGCGATGGCGAGCAGCTCGCGGCGCAGCTCCGCCGTCATGGCGCGGAAGTCGCCGTCCCAGGAACCCCAGTCCCTGAGCATGGCCTCCTTGACCGAATAGGCCGTCGTCAGCGGGCCGGGCGTCAGAAGATAGGGCTCGCCGAGTCGCGGCGTCTCAAGGGGGGCGCTGGCCCTGTCGGAAGCGGTGGTTGGCATGGTCCGTCCTCACGTTTGGCATATCCGGGGACGACAATGGGACGGAAAGATATATATGTAAAATCGTTCTTTTGTATCAATCTATCGATTGGATTTATGATCATAGGGGAAGCCTGGACGGTTCAAATAGACTCCGCCACTTTACATAAGTAAAATCGTTCGTCTTAATGAACGCATAGCTTCAATTTATCGAAAGCCGGTTCTCATGCGCTATGTGCAACTGCGCGCCTTTCACAATGTGGCGATCCATGGCGGCTTTTCGCGGGCCGCCGAGGCGCTGTTCCTCACCCAGCCCGCGGTGTCGGACCAAGTGCGCAAGCTGGAGGAGGAATACGACGTCCTGCTCTTCAACCGCAACAAGAAGCAGGTGACACTGACCCAGGCGGGCCATCATCTTCTCGAGGTCACCCGCCGCATGTTCGACGTCGAGCAGCAGGCGCTCGACCTGCTGTCGGAATCGCGGGCCCTGCGCGCGGGAAAGCTGCGCATCGTCGCCGACGCCGCCCACCACCTCCTGCACATCCTCGCCGCCTTCCGCCGCGCCTATCCTTCCGTGCAGGTCTCGATCGACGCCGGCAATACGGAAACGGTGATCACCAGCCTGCATGCCTACGAGGCCGATATCGGCGTGCTCGGCGAGGTGCCGCAATCCAGCGACTTCGATATCCTGAAGCTGAACTCGACGCCGATCATCGCCTTCACCAGCCGCGACTATCCGCTGGGCGACGCAAGGCGGCTCTCGTTCTCCGAGCTTGCAAAGCATCCCCTCGTCATGCGCGAGCGGGGCTCGAAGACCCGCCAGAAGCTGGAGATGATGGCGGCGCAATGCGGCGTGCCGCTCGTCCCGCTCATCGAGGCGGAAGGGCGCGAGGCCGTGCGGGAGATCGTAGCGGCCGGCGGCGGCGTCGGCTTCGTCTCCTCGGCGGAATTCGGACAGGACAACCGCCTCATCCCGATCGAGATCGATGCACCCGAGATGCGGATGGACGAAGCGCTCATCTGCCTGCGCGAGCGCGCCAACGGCAAGCTGGTGAACGCCTTCTTCGACATCGCCCGCAAGCTGGCGGCGCCGCCGGCGTAGCGTTCGACAGACCGAAGCGGCGTGCGGCAGGAGAATTGCCGGCACGCCGCCCCGGATCGCAGGAAAGCCGACGCCTTGAAGTGCGGACCTCCGCCGGCTTGCCTGCGCGGAGGCCGTTATTCGCTCGAACCGGCTTTCGGCAGGGCCACCCATTCGGCGAGGAAGGCGTCGCGGCTCTTCGCCGCCTCGTCCTCATCGATCTTGAAGACCTTGATCGAGGAAAGCTCCGGCAGCTTGACGTAGTCGGAGACCTTGATGTCGGTGCGGCTCGGGCGGCGGAAGGCGACCTTCAGCAGCTCGATCTGCGCGTCCTTGGACAGCAGCGCGTCGATGGCCTTCCTGGCATCGTCGCCGGCCGGCGCGCCCTTGACGAGAGCGGAATATTCCGGGGTCGTGAAGGTGCCGGACGACGGATAGACGATGCTGATCTCCGTCTGGCCGCCATCCACATAGCTGTAGCTGTTCGTCTCGAAGGTGATGCCGGCGGCATATTCGCCCATCGCGACGCCCTTGGGCACGGCCGAGGACGACGAGGAGACGACGAGGTTTGCGACGAGCGCCTTGTAGGTCTCCGCGTCGAGGAGCTTGGAAAGACCCCAGACGATCGTGTAGCCCGTCGAGCTGTTTGCCGGATCGGGCAGGATGATACGACCCTTCCATGCGGGATCGGCAAGGTCCTTCCAGTCGGCGGGCGCGGGCGAGCCGTCGAGCTGGTCGGTATTGACCATCACGGTCACGACATGGAGGTTCGCGGGCTGGAAATAGTCGTCGGCAACGCGCAGGTCCGCGGGAACGACGGAAAGCTCCGGCGAGGAATAGGGCTCCAGCACGTCCTTGAAGGCGCCCATCGTGTTGGCCGAGGACGACCAGAAGACATCGCCCTGCGGGGCGGCCTTTTCCGCCTCGATGCGGCGCAGCAACACGCCGCTGCCGCCGGTGATGATGCCCGTCGTCAGGCCGGCCTTGTCCTTGATGACGGCCTGCGCGGCTTCGACGGCTGGCACCGGATTGGTGGTGTAGATCACCGGGTCGGCAGCTTCGGCGCCCGCGGCGAGGCCGGCGAGCAGGAGCGTGGTTGCGGCAAGTTTCTTCATGGCAGTTCCTCTCTTTCTTCTGGTTCTGGGCTTCATTTCGAGGCGAACAGGTCGACCTTGAACAGGGTGGTGGCGACGACGACCGGCACGAGGATCACGGCGACGAGCACCAGGCCATAGGCCGAGGCATAGGCCATGAGGCCGGAATCGATGAGCCGGAAGATCTGGATCGGCAGCGTCTCGCGGCCGCCGGAATAGACGAGCAGGGAGGCGGAAAGCTCCGAGACCGTCGTCGTCCATGTCAGGATCGCGGCCGAGGCGACGGCCGGCAGCATCATCGGCAGCACGACGCGCAGGAAGGTGCGAAACGGCGGCGAGCCGAGGCTGATCGATGCCTCCTCGATGGAGTTGGGGATATTGTGCAGGATCGCCTGGCCGTTGCGCATGCCGAAGGGCATGCGGCGGATGACGTAGGCGAGCACGATGATCGTCGACGTGCCCGTCAGCGCCAGGAAGCCGCCGTTGAACGAGGCGAGCAGGCCGACGCCGAGTACCGTGCCCGACAGCGCCAGCGGAATGGCCGAGACATAGTCGATCAGCGGCGTCATCAGGTTCGGCTTCTTGACGACGAGATAGCTGACCAGCGTCGAGAAGGCGACGGAGATGACGGTCGCGATGCCGGCATAGAGGATCGAGTTGACCAGCGGGCCGGGCGCCGTGATGAAGACGCGCGCCATGTTGTCGAGCGTCCATTCGCCCCAGCGCATGACGGGTCCGCGCGAGACCGTGAAGGCGCCGACCGCGATGGTCACGAGCGGCAGCAGCGAGATCGCGACGACGATGCCCGCCGCGCCGCTGACGAGGACGCCCTGCGCCCCCCTCAGCGGCTGCGGCCTGGCCCCTCTCCCCTGGACGATCTCGTAGCGGCCCCTCGCGATGACGCGGCGGTTGAGGAACAGCACGGCCATGACGATCAGCACGGAGGTGCTGGCGAGCGTGCTCTGCATGGTGAGGTTGCTTGCGCCCTCCGCCACGGCCGCCTGGTAGATCGCCACCGACAGCAGCCGCACGTTGTGCCCCAGGATGGTGGAGATGGCGAAATTGCCGATGACCATGGTGAAGACGAGCAGCGCGGAGGCGAGGATCGCCGGCCGGATGACCGGCAGCATGACATGGATGCGCGAGCGGGCCGGCGCGGTGCCGAGGCTCTGGGCGGCCTCCTCCAGTTGCGCGTCGAACTTCCCGATGGCCGCCACCGTGCCGATATAGACATAGGTGTAATAGATGAAGCTCATCGAGGTGATGAGGCCGAACCAGCCGTAGAAGCTCGGGATGAAGATGCCGTAGCCCTTCAGGAACCGGGTGATGACACCGTTGTTGCCGAGGATCATCAGCCAGGTCTGCGCCGTCACCACTTCCGGGATGACGAGCGTGATGAGCGGCAGCAGCGTGATGAACAGCTTGCCGCGGAAGCGATAGCGCGCCGAGACATAGGCGAGCGGCACGCCGATCAGCGTCGAGAACAGCGTGACGACGGTGGCGAGCAGCAGCGTGTTGCCGATGGCCGAAAGGTTCTGCCGGTCCTCCAGAAGCTGCAGCCAGCCCGAGCGGCCCTCGCCGAGGAAGCTCGCGGTGAAGATATAGAGGAGCGGATAGAGCACGAAGACGCCGAGAAGGGCGAGCGCGAGGGCCGAAAGCCAGGGCCAGGGGGTGCGGAAAGCCGAGTGGTTCATGCGCGGATCACCCGTGCGGCTGCGGGATCGAAGCCCAGGTGGATGGACGCACCCGGCTGGAAGGCATCGTGCCCCGCGCCGTGCATCTCGGCATTGAGCACGAGGCCGCCGGCGCATTCGACGCTGTAGCTGGTGCGCGATCCGAGATATTGCCGGCCGCGGACGGTCGCGGGCAGCGACTGCCGGCCGGCAACGGGCGCCGCGGAAATCGCGAGGTCTTCCGGCCGCAGGACGAGCAGGCCCTTGTCCGCCGGCCCTTCCAGCGCGTCGGTCGCCACGAGGCGGGTACCGGCGACTTCGACCTCGACAAGGCCGGAGGCAGTGGGACGGACCGGGACTTCGGTGCGGTTGGCCGCGCCGACGAAATCGGCGACATAGCCGGTGCGCGGCGTCGCATAGATCTGCTGCGGGGAGCCGAGCTGCTCGACCTTGCCCTTGTTCATCACGCCGATGAGATCGGACATGGACAGGGCTTCCTCCTGGTCGTGCGTCACGAAGACGGTGGTGATGTTGGCCTCGCGCTGCAGCTCGATGATCGTCTCGCGGATCTGCACGCGCAGCTTGGCATCGAGGTTGGAGAGCGGCTCGTCCATCAGCAGCACGGCCGGCTTGATGACGAGGGCGCGGGCCAGCGCCACGCGCTGGCGCTGGCCGCCGGAAAGGGCGGCCGGATGGCGCGACAGCACATGGCCGAGGCCGACGCGCTCCAGCGCGGCCTTCACCTTCTGCTCGACGCCGGGGCCCTTTTCGCCGCGGGCGCGAAGACCGTAGGCGACATTGTCGGCGACCGTCTTGTCGGGGAAGAGGGCGTAATCCTGGAACACCATGCCGATGGCGCGCTTGTGCGGCGGCAGCTCGGTGACGTCGCGGCCACCGAAGCGGATCTGGCCGCCGCTTGCCGGCGCGAAACCGGCAATGGTGCGCAGCAGCGTGGTCTTGCCACAGCCGGACGGGCCCAGCAGCGTAAAGAAGCAGCCCTCGGGAATATCGAGGGAAAGGCCGGAAATGACGGTCTCGGCGCCGTATTTCACCGAGAGATTTGAAATCGCTATGCCCATGGTTTCCCCTCTTTGGTCTTTGAGACTATGCGCCGGAAAGGGCGGCCGGAGCCGCCTTCAGGTCCGTGATGAGTTCGAGCGCCTGGCGGTGCACCCCGGCGTCCCCTGCCCCAAGCAGCTGGCCGGAGCTTTCGAGCGTCAGCGGAGCGCCCGCCCAGTCGGTGACGATGCCGCCCGCGCCCTCCACGATCGGCCGGAAGGGCGCGAAGTCGAAGACCTTCTGGCCGCCATCGATGGCAAGGTCCGTGCGACCGTCGGCCAGAAGGCCGTAATTGAGGCTTGCCCCGCCATAGGCGCGCGCGCCGGTCACCGCGCGCAGCCGGTCGAGCGCGGGGCGCTCGGCGGGGGCGAAATAATCCTGGTTGCTGTTGGTCATGATCGCCTGGCCGATCTCCGGGCAGGACCGCACGCGGATGGGACTGCCGTTGCGCGTCGTCTGCCGGCCCTCGGCACCGACCCAGCGGGAATCGATGGCCGGAATGTCGATGATGCCGAGCCGCGGCACGCCCCCGACGGCAAGCGCGATCAGCGTGCCGTAATAGGGAAGGCCCGCGATGAAGGCGGTCGTGCCGTCGATGGGATCGAGCACCCACACGTAATCGCTGCCGGGACGCACCCAGTCGCGCTCCTCGCCGATGATGCCGTGGGCGGGGTAGCGGGCGGAGATCATCTCGCGAAGGCGATCCTCGATGAGGATGTCCATGGCGGTGACGAGGCTGCGGTCCGCCTTCACCGAGACGTCGACGCGCGCCATGCCGTTTTCCCTCAGAACAGTGCGGGCGACGTCGGCCAGCTCCACGGCGAAGGCCACATGCTGTTCTTCGATGAGGGCGGCGCTGGTCATTCTCTTTCGACACTTTCCCGTTTGTCGGACAGCCGCCATCGTTCCCGCCTGGGACGCGGGTCGACGTGCCGGGCCAAGGGGTTCCGACCGATTGATGGATATGGGGCGGGCCATTCCGGCCTCTGCGATCTTCCTACATTCAAATCGCCAATGTGGCAATATGTGTTTTAGTTGGCAAAGTGAGTTTTTATGCGGCAAGCGATATGGCGCTTGTGGCAAAGATGGGCATCGCCTATCAATATGTGCAGCAAGGGAGGGCTCCGGCATGTGGCAGGAAGAGCGTCAACAGAAAATCCGTTCGCTGCTCGCCGCCTACGGCCAGGTGTCGATCGACCGCATCGTCGAGGATTTCGGCGTCTCGCGCGAAACGATCCGCCGCGACCTCATGGACATGGAGATCGCGGGCGAACTGAAGCGCGTGCGCGGCGGGGCGGTTCCCATGGTGGCGCGCGAGGACACGACCTTCGGCGTGCGCATCACCCTGCGCCGGCAGGAGAAGCGCGCGATCTGCGCCACGGCGCTCGGCTATCTCGAAAGCGGCCAGACGATCTTCATGGATGCGGGCGCCACCACTTCCACCATGGCCGAGGCGCTGGCCGGCCCCACGGGGCTCACCAATCTCACCATCCTCACCAACTCGGTCGACGTCGCCAGCCAGCTCACGGAGCGGCCCGGCGACCTTTCGCGCGGCACCCGAGTCATATTGCTTGCCGGCAACGTGAAGCAGGACCCGATGGAGACCTATGGCGAGGCGACGATCAACGACATCCAGCGTTACCGCGCCGATGTCGCCCTGCTCGCCCCCTGGGGTGTCGACGCCACGATGGGCGCGATGAACTACTTCCTGCACGGCGCCGAGATCGCCCGCGCCATGGTGCGCAATTCCGGCCGGACGATCATCCTTGCCGACCATTCCAAGGTGGGCGTCGTCAGCCGCTCGGTGTTCTGCGAGACGGGCGAGATGGCCCATCTCATCACGGATGCGAAGGCCCGCCAGAAGCCCGGCTTCGAGGCCCTCGCCGCCGCCGTGCCGGGGCTCGTCGTCGCCGGTGAATGACAAGCTGTGAATCTCCGGGCCGGGTTACAGGATGAAAAAGGAATGTAGCTTATCTACATTTCTTTTGACAAATGTAGATTTCTTCACTATACCCAGGATCACGCACGGCGAGTGAGACCTGAAAGCCCCCATGGCTTTTGCAGGGGCCGTGGCGCACATCTGGAGGAAATCGAAAATGAAACGCCGTTTCGCGCTGGCTTCAGCGCTCGCAGTCCTGTGCTCGCATGTCTTCACGGCCGGTGGCGCCGCGGCAGCGGGAATGACCGTCTATTGCCCGATGTCGGAAGACGATTGCGGCGCCGTCCTGAAGGCCTTCAAGGACGATACCGGCATCGAGGCGCAGTTCGTGCGCATCGGCGCCGGCGAGATCCTCGCCCGCATCCGGGCGGAGAAGGCCAATCCGCAGGCGGGCCTCTGGCTCGCGGGCGCTGCCGACAACTTCATCCAGGCCGCGTCCGAAGACCTGCTCGCCCCGCACAAGGCCGCCGGCATCGACAAGGTCGATCCTCGCTACACCGACAAGGAAGGCCGCTGGACGCCGATCTCGCTGTCGCCCATCGTCTTCGCCTACAGCCAGCAGGTTCTCGACGAGATCGGCGCCAAGCCGCCGACGAGCTGGAAGTCCTTCGCCGATCCGGTCTTCAAGGACAGCGTCGCCCTCGCCCACCCGGCATCCTCAGGCACGGCCTATGTCGCGCTCGCCTCCATGGTCCAGCTCGACGGCGAGGAGCCGGCTTTCGATCTGATGAAGGAGATCGACAAGAACGTGGTGCAATATACCCGTTCGGGCGTCGCCCCCTCGCGCATGGTCGCCAACAACGAGATCGCGCTCGCCATGGCCTATACGCAGGACATCGAAGCAGCGCTCGCGCAGGGCTATCCGGTCGGCTACTCCTTCCCCGAGGAAGGCACCGGCTTCGAGGTGAACGCCGCCGCCGCCATCGCCAATGCGCCGGAAGAACAGGCCAAAGGCGCTGCCGCCTTCCTCGACTGGATCCTGACCGAAAAGGGCCAGGCCGCCATGGGCGCCACTTTCCGCGGCCCGATCGTGCCGGGCTACAAGAACCCCGAAGCGAAGATCGACCTCTCCAACGTGAAGATGATCGACTACGACTTCACCTGGGCCGGCGAGAACCGCGCACGCCTGCTGGAGCGCTACGAGAACGACGTGCGCCACAAGGCCGACGCCAAGTAAGGCGGCAGGTCCCAACAGCAGGCAGGAGCATTCCCGGCTTTCTCCGGCTCGGGAATGCTCCGCCCCTTTGTCTCATGCGATTCCGAGCGGAAGGCCGTTGCTGGAATTGCCCAAGGAGCCCCCAATGACCCTCGTTTCGCAAGCGGCCCCGTCCGCAAGGGCCGGGACGTCGCCGGCATTCCTGCGCAAGATCGTCGTCGATCCGTGGCTGTTCGGCATCTTCGCCCTCGTCACGCTCTCCGTGCTGGTCTTCGCCGCCCTGCCGATCTTCGTCGTCATGAAGCAGGCCGTCGTCACCGACCGCGGGTTCGATCTCGGCGTGCTCGTCGACACGCTGTCCCAGTCCTTCGTCTGGACCTCCTTCGCCAACACGCTGATGCTCGGCGCCACCTCGGCGATCATCGCCACCGCTGCCGGCTTCCTGCTCGCCTTCACGGCGACCCGTACCACCATGCCGGGGAAAACCTTCGTGCATGGCGTGGCGCTGCTGCCGATCATCTCGCCGCCCTTCGTCATGGCGCTGGCCGTGGTCATCCTGTTCGGCCGCTCCGGCCTCATCACCCGCGAGCTGCTCGGCATCCGCAACGCCAATGTCTACGGCTTCCATAGCCTGGTGCTGATCCAGTCGCTGGCCTTCACGCCCATCGCCTATCTCAATATCCGCGGCATGCTGCAATCCATCGACACGGCGCTGGAGGATGCTTCCGCCTCGCTCGGCGCTTCGCGCTGGACGACCTTTTCGCGCGTCACGCTACCGCTCGTCACCCCGGCGATCCTTTCCTCGACGCTGCTCGTCTTCGTCAAGTCGGTCGAGGATTTCGGCAATCCGATGCTGATCGGCGGCAACTACAACACGCTCGCCGTCGAGGCCTATTCGCAGATGGTCGGCTATTTCAACCTGCAGGCCGGCGCGCTGCTCGCAAGCCTCATGCTGGTACCGTCCATGACCGCCTTCCTCATCCATCGCTACTGGGTGAGCAAGCGCAGCTATGTGACCGTCACCGGCAAGCCCTCCGCCCAGACGATCCGCATCTCCGGCGGCGTGGTCGTGCCGCTGGCGCTCGGCTGCTATGCCATCGTCTTCGCCATCCTGCTCTTCTACCTGACGGTGGTCTACGTCTCCTTCACCAAGCTGCCCGGCGTCAACAACACGCTGACGCTGGACCACTACGCCACCGTCTTCACCGCCGGCTTCCAGACGCTCACCAACTCGCTGCTGCTCGCCGGCATCGCAACCCCGGTCACCGCCGTCGCCGGCATGCTGATCGCCTATCTCCTGATCCGCAAGGCGTTTCCGGGCAGCTTCCTCTTGCGCTGGGCGACACTGTTCTCCTTCGCCGCGCCCGGCACCATCCTCGGCATCGGCTATGTCAGCACGTTCAACGCCGCGCCGCTGCTTCTGACCGGCACCGCCTTCATCGTCGTCGCGGCGATGGTGGTGAAGAACCTGCAGGTCGGCATCGAGGCGGGTTCCAACCAGCTGCGCCAGATCGACAAGTCGATCGAGGAGGCCTCGACCATCCTCGGCGCCTCGAACACGCGCACCTTCTTCCAGGTCACGCTGCCGCTGCTGAAACCCGCGCTGTTCACCTCGCTCTCCTACGCCCTCACCCGTTCGCTGACGACGCTGTCGGCGGTGATCTTCCTCGTCTCGGCCAACTGGACGCTGATCACCGTCACCATCCTCTCGCAGGTGGAGACGCTGAAGCTCGGCGTCGCGGCGGCCTATTGCAGCATCCTCGTCTTCGTCGTGCTCGCCATCCTGGCGGTCATGCAGCTCGTTCTCAATTCGGCATCGAAGAGGTAAGCCCCATGTCGAAAGTCGTCTTCTCCAACATCACCAAGCGCTTTCCCGGTGCCGCCGGCGCCACCGCCGTCGACAAGCTGAACCTCACCATCGAGGAAGGCACGCTCGTCACCCTGCTCGGCCCCTCCGGCTGCGGCAAGACGACGACGCTGCGCATGCTCGCCGGATTCGAGACGCCGTCCGACGGCACGATCACCATCGGCGGCCGCGACGTCACCAACGTGCCCGTCAATGCCCGCAATGTCGGCATGGTCTTCCAGAGCTACGCCCTCTTCCCGCACATGACGGTGCGCGAGAACGTCGAATACGGCGTGCGCCTGCTCAGCCTGCCGAAGGCCGAGATGAAGGAGCGCGTCGACAGCATGCTCGATACCATGGCGCTCGCCCAATATGCCGACCGCTCGCCCTCGCGGCTTTCCGGCGGCCAGCAGCAGCGCGTGGCGCTCGCCCGCGCCGTCGTCACCCAGCCGAAGGTGCTGCTCTTCGACGAGCCGCTCTCCAACCTCGATGCCCAGCTTCGCGAGCGCATGCGCGACGAGCTGCGCGCGATCCAGCTCCGCCTCGGCATCACCAGCCTCTACGTCACCCACGACCAGAGCGAGGCCATGGCGATCTCCGACCGCGTGGTCGTCATGCGCAACGGCGTGATCGAACAGGACGACTCGCCGCTCAACGTCTATTCGCGCCCCGGCACCGGCTTCGTCGCCGAGTTCATGGGCAAGGCGAACATTCTTCACGGCAAGGTCGAGGCGGTCGATGAAGCGACGGTGCGCGTGCGCATCGCCTCGACGGTCGCCTTCACGCTCGCCCGCGGCAACCGCGCCTTCAAGGTTGGCGAGGCGGTGCGCTGCGTGGTGCGGCCGGAGCATATCCGCGTCGATGCCGAAGGCACGATGGAGGCGAAGGTGCGCCGCGTCGTCTTCCAGGGCGCCTATGTCGAATATCTCACCGATCTCGAAGGCCAGGAATGCGTCTTCCTCGACACGGACTATTACAAGTCCGGTGTCGCCGAGGTCGGCCAGACCCTGAAACTCTCCATCGACAGCCGGCCGGTCTGGATCCTGCCGGAAAATGAAGCAGCCGCATTGGGAAAAGCAGCATGACCCTCTCCAACCCCGTGACCAACGACATCAAGGACCTCATCGCGACCGTCGCCTGCGAGGCCGCGCGCGCCGCCGGCGCGGTGGCGCACCGGGGCTTCGTCGATGCCAGCCCGGAAAGCCTCGCGACCCAGCAGAAGGCCGGTTTCTTCGATATCGTGACGGCCTCCGACAAGGCCGCCGAGCGCGCCGCCTGCGACGCGATCTGGTCGCGCATCCCCGCCTCCCGCATCCTCGGCGAGGAAGGCGGCTGGCAGGGCGAAGGCGACACGACCTGGATCATCGACCCGATCGACGGCACCAGCAATTTCGCCTCGGGCCTGCCCTTCTTCTGTGTCTCGATCGCCGCCTATCACAGGGGCGAGCCGGTCTGCGGCGTCGTCTACGATCCGGTGCGCGACGAAATGTTCCTGGCGGATCGGGGCCGGCTGACCCTCAACGGGGCCGCCGTCCCGCATTTCCTGCGCGGGCGCAGCGACCGAGAGGTCGAGGTGCTGACCAACGCGCCCTACGAGGGCGAGCGCCCCTCCCGCGCGGCGCAGGAGGCCCATGCCGACCTCGTCAATTCGTTCCGGGCCGTGCGCCGCCTCGGCTCCTGCGCCCTGCACCTTGCCTATGTCGCCGTCGGCCGCGTCGCCATCGCCTACGAATCCAAGTTCAGCGCCTGGGACATCGCGGCCGGCATCCAGCTCGTCCAGGCGGCAGGCGGCGAGGTCCATGCCCGCGACGCGGAAGGCCGCATCGTCGAGCCGCGGGAAGACACGCTCGGTTCCGTCAAAAGGCTCGTTGTGGCGCAGTCCGGTTTTGACTATCAATCGTCCTGCCTGTCGAGGCTGATTGCCGACGGCACGTTGTAACCTTGGCGCGAGAGAAGCCGATGCCGGAACGAAGGGGTCCATGCTCGATCTGATCAGGCAATCCCTGTCGCAATTCACGCCCGCCGAACGCAGGATCGCCGAGGCGATCCTCGATACGCCGAGCACGGCCATCACATGGTCGATCACCGATGCGGCGCGGATCGCCAAGGTCAGCGAGCCTTCGGTCATCCGCTTCTGCCGGCGGCTCGATTGCGACGGCTTTCCGGATTTCCGCCTGAAGCTCGCCCAGCAGCTGGCCGTGCGCCAGGCGCCGGCGAGCCCGGCGGAAAACGGCGACGACCCGTTCACCGGTCTCGTCGACGACATCTTCAACCGCGCGGTCGAATCCCTGCGGGAAGCCCGGCTCGACCTCGATCTCGACGGCTTGCGCCGCGCGGTCGACATGCTCGCCGCCGCGCGGCGCATCGATGTCTACGGCTATGGCGGGTCCGGCTTTCTCGCCAGCGAGGCGCAGCACCGGCTCGCCTCGCTCGGCATGGCGAGCGTCGCCTATGCCGACCCGACGCTCCAGATGGTATCCGCCCCGCGCCTTACATCGCAGGACGTGCTCTTCGTGCTCTCCTTCTCGGGCCGCACGAGTTATCTCATCGCCAATATGGAGATCGCCAAGAAGGCCGGCGCGCGGATCCTTTCCATAGCGCCCGGCGGCTCCGTCGTCGCCTCGCTCGCCGACGAGAACATCAACCTCAACGCCTACCGCGCCGCCAGCCACCCCCTCATCGTGCCGACCGGCCGCGCCTCGATGTACGTCCTCCTCGACGTGCTGTTCACGCTGCTGGCCCGGACCTAGGCGGACTGCCAACCATCGAAAAATCATCGGCGGCACGAAGGACGCCCGTCGCCCTTCGTGCGTGCTCGATCGATTAAAAACCGACGCGGCGGCTCTCCTGGATCGTTTTGTTGCGCATCATCGCAGCACGTGATGCGATTCTGCGCATTCCGGGCGGCGTTCCGGCGCGTTTTCATGCCTTCCTTCCGAATAGGGCTTGCTTCCGCCTGCGATTGTGGCGGGATTGCGCATGTCTTCTGGTGCAGATCCCCATGAAGGGGATCGCCATTCGGATCGGAATGGGGAATGAAAGTACACGTACCGGGCACCGCCAATCTCGACGCCCTGCTGGTCGACTGGATCGACCATGACGGCCGCATCTGCGCCGTCAACGCGATGGAGGCACGCGAGCTCGCCATCGCGATACAGCAGGGGGAAAGCGTGCCGCTGGAGCGCATCTACAGCAGCACCTCGGCGCAGATGCTGCGCGGCGTCGCCCGCGACGGCCAGCCGTTCGTGTCCGGGCTCGCCGTCTGGGTGAATTCGCCGCAATATAGCGAAATCCCCATGATCGCCACCGTGGTCTCCGATCCGGGCCGCGGGCTTGCCGTCATCAAGCAGCCCTTGCCGGAAAGCGTGCTCGGCATCGGGCCGGAGCTCGCCGAGCGGGTGGAAATCCTCTCGCAGATGATCGGCGCAGCGACGGAAGCGTGCTGGTGCATCGAATTCCTCGAGCCGGTCGACACGGCGCTCGCCGAGGACGAGATCGTCGAGCGCATCTTCTCCAACCAGAGCCGCTGGCGCGCCTGCAACGAGGCGATGGCCCGGCTCTACCGGGTGCCCGAAGGGCTCGATTTCAATATCCAGCCGGTCTCGCGCTATTTCCCGGCGACCGAGATCAACCGCCGCATGGTGCGCGACCTCGTGCGCTCCGGCTACCGCCTCGACCGCGCCGCCGCCGTCGACCGCCGGCACGACGACAGCGAGATGCTGGTCGAGAACGATTTCCGCGCCGCGATCAAGGACGGTTTCCTCGTGCGGCTCTGGGGCACGACCCGCGATATCGGGGCGCACCGCCAGCGCGAGCAGCAGCTCGCCGACCGGGCGGACACGATGCAGGACATCCTGAGCGCCGCGCCGGACCCGATCCTCGTCATCTCCGAGGACGGTCTTCTGCTGGCGACCAACCCGGCGGCGGAGAGCGTCTGGGGACGCACCGCCGAGCAGGTGCTCGGCCGGCCGTTGCAGCAATTCGTCGAAACGCGCAATGCGCTCGACAAGCTCCGTCAGGCGGCCCTTGCCGGCGAGGAAAGCGACGGCGAATGCGACCTTGCCGTCATCGCCGCCGATGCCAGCCGTGACGTCTGGCGCTTCCGCGCCGCGCGCATCGAGGGCGAGATGCGCCGCTACGTGCTGACCGCCCGGCGCAAGAGCCGCCGCAGGGCGCGCGGCCTTCTGCAGGAGGCCGCATCGTGAAATTCTACGCCAACGACCTCACCACATCCGGCCAGCGGCGCCTGCGTCCCTCCTTCATCGACGAGCCGCAGTTCGGCGCCTTCCTCGAAGCCTTCCCCGACGGCGTGGCGCTGCTGGAGACCGACGGCACCATCAAGCTGGTCAACGGCAAGCTCGAACTGCTGCTGAACCTCGCGCGCGGCGACCTCGTCGGCTCGGATCTGGCGAAACATGCCAAGACGGCCGGCCCCCTCGTCCAGAAGCTCGCGAGCGCCCTGCGGCAGCTCAAGCGCACCGAGGTTTCCGGCACGCTCAATTCGCAGCGCAACGTCACCGCCTCCATCGGCATCCTGCGCACGCCCGACGGCGGCGCCTATGGCGCGCTGCTGACGATGCGCGAGACCGGGCGGCACAGCCGCGGCTACGAGCGCAGCGATCATTTCCGCTTCGAGGCCGAGCCACTGCCGGCCGCCGGCGGCGGTGGCCCCGTGCTCACGCCGCGCCTCGGCACCATTGCGCGCCGGGCCGCGACCGCCATCGAGCGCGGCAGCGCCGTGCTCCTGACCGGCGAGACCGGCACGGGCAAGACAGAGCTTGCCCGCTTCATCGGCAAGGCCGGCGCCTCCGATGCGCCGCCCTTCGTCCACGTCAATTGCGGCATGCTGAGCGACGCGCAGTTCGACGCGGAGATGTTCGGCATCGAGCCGGGCTCGGCGCTCGACACCTCGACGCGCGGCAAGCTCGGCTTCGTGGAGGCAGCCGACGGCGGCACGCTCTTCCTCGACCAGGTGACGGACCTTTCGCCCGTCTCGCAGATGAAGCTCGTCGCCTTCCTCGAAAGCCAGACTTTCAGCCGCCTCGGCTCGATGCAGCGGCGCAAGGCGCGCATCAGCCTCGTCACCGCCACCAATGCCGACCTGCCGGACCTGATCGGGAGCGGCGCCTTCCGCCGCGACCTCTATTACCGCATCGCCGTCGTGACGCTGGAGCTGCCGGCGCTGCGGGACCAGCCGGAACTGGTCGCCGCGCTGACCGAGAACGTCCTGCGGCGGCTCAATGCCGGCCGCACGCCGACGCTGCAGCTTTCCGCGGCCTTCACCAAGCGGCTTTCCGCCTATGCCTTTCCCGGCAACGTGCGGGAGCTGACGAACATCCTCGAGCGCGCGGCGGCGAGCGCCGAGGACATGGCGCTCGCCGAGCACTTCATCGTCGCCGAGGGGGCTGCGTCACGGTCTGCCCCTGCCCGCCCGGTCGGCGATGGGGAGACATCGCCGCAGAGCTTCCGGGACCTGATGCAGGCCTTCGAAAGCTGGGTCCTGGAAAAATCCATCGCAGAGCATGGAAGCAAGAGAGGCGCCGCCAAGGCGCTCGGAATCGATATCGCCACCCTCGTCCGAAAGACAAAGCGGGCGAAATGACCAACCAAAGACATGAAGGGGAACAAACATGTCTCTACTGCGCAGATCCGCAATTCTCGCCCTTGCCGCCGCAAGCCTCATCCCCCAGACGCTGGCCGCGAAGGCCGGCGAACTCAACTACCTGACCTGGGAGGGTTACGCGGTTGACGGCTTCATCTCCAAGTTCGAAGCCGCTTCGGACTGCAAGGTGACGGCCTCCTATGTCGGCTCGAACGACGACTTCGCCGCCAAGCTCGCCGCCGGCGGCGGCGTCTACGACATCATCAGCCCCTCGCTCGATACCGTGCCGATGATGCGGCAGGCCGGCTTCGTCGCACCGATCGATACGGCCAAGGTGGAAGGCTTCGACGGCATCTATCCGGAATTCTCCAAGCAGAGCGACGTGGTGGCCGATGGCGAGACCTGGGCCGTACCGCTGATCTGGGGTTCCGTCTCGCTGATCTACCGTCCCGACAAGCTGGCCACCAAGCCGGATTCCATCTCCGTCCTGTTCGATCCCGCGCTCAAGGGCAAGGTCTCGCTCTGGGACGACAAGTCGGCGCTCTACTGGACGGCGCGCTATCTCGGCTACGACAACATCTTCGACCTCACCGACGAGCAGCTGGAAGCCGTGAAGGCCAAGCTCATCGAGCAGAAGGCGCTGATCCGCAAATACTGGGCCTCGGCGGGCGAACTGACCGAACTGATGGCCAACCAGGAGGTCTATGTCTCCAACGCCTGGACGGGCCTGACCAGCAAGGACGTCAACAACCTCAAGAAGGGCTTCGAGGTCGTCGAGTTCACGCCGAAGGAAAAGGCCGAGGGCTGGATGGATTCCATGATGCTGGTGAAGGACTCCCCGAACGAGGAATGCGCCTACAAGTTCATGAGCTTCATGCAGTCGCCCGAGGGCCAGTGCGGCGTCGCCCAGTCCACCGGCTATTTCCCGGTCAATCCGAAGGCCGTGCAGGGCTGCATGGATGACCAGATGAAGAAGGAGCGCCAGGTCGACAATGTCGAGTTCGTCAAGAGCCTCGTCATGTGGCAGCAGCCCGTCCGCCTCGACAAGTATCTGGAAACCTGGAACGCCGTGAAGGCCGCGCCGTAAGGCTGCCGGCGGGAAGCGCCCCGCAAGGCGGCGCTTCCCCACACCCACGCGAGACATTTCAACAGACACGAGGATCCGATGACCTCCAACCCGATTGTAACGCTCGACGGCGTTGCGAAACGATATGGCGCATTCCTTGCCCTCCAGGAGACCGACCTTGCGATTGCCGAGGGCGAGTTCGTGACCCTGCTCGGCCCTTCGGGCTGCGGCAAGACGACGACGCTCAGGCTGATCGGCGGCTTCGAGCAGGCGAGCGCGGGCCGCATCGCCATTGCCGGACAAGACGTGACGGACAGCCCGCCCTATCGCCGGCCGGTCAACACGGTCTTCCAGGACTATGCGCTGTTTCCGCATATGAGCGTGGCGGAGAATATCGGCTACGGCCTTTCGGTGAAATCCGGCCGCGTGGCGAAGGCCGAGCGGGACAGGCGCGTCGCCGACGCCCTCGCCATGGTCGGGCTGGAGGGCAAGGCCGGCATGCGGCCCGGCGCCCTCTCGGGCGGCCAGCGCCAGCGCGTGGCGATGGCGCGCGCCATCGTGCGCCGCCCGCGCGTGCTGCTGCTCGACGAGCCGCTTTCGGCGCTCGACGTGAAGCTGCGCGAGGGCATGCAGGTGGAGCTGAAGCGCCTGCACCGCGAGCTCGGCATCACCTTCCTCATGGTCACGCACGACCAGAACGAGGCGCTGGCGCTCTCCGACCGCATCGTCGTCATGAGAGAGGGCCGCATCGCGCAGGTCGGCTCGCCGACGGACCTCTACGACCGTCCCGCCAGCCCCTATGTCGCGGATTTCATCGGCGGGGCGAACCTGGCGGATGCCGAGACCCTTGGCGGCGGCGCTTTCCGGCTTGCGGGCGGCCAGGTGCTGCACAGCCGGCGCGGCGAGGCCGCCAGCCTTGCCGCCGGCCGCCATGCCAGCCTCGGCCTTCGCGCCGAGCACCTGCATGTCACGGCGGTCGGGGCGGAAAATACGCTCGCCTGCACCGTCATGGAACGCCTGTTCCACGGCGACCGGCTGCGGGTCGAGCTCATGCCCGAAGGGGCCGCAAGGCCGATCTTCGCGGAGCTTCCGCGCACGGCCGTCCCGGCGGAGCTTGCGCCCGGCGACCGCGTGACGATCGGTATCGACCCCGCCGACGTGCTGGTCTTCGAAGCGGAGGGCGGGCAATGAACCTCACCCGCCGCACCTTCCCCGGCTTTGCCGCCCTGTTCTCGCTGCCGCTCTTCTGGGTGCTGCTGCTGATGGTCGTGCCCTATGCGATCATGATCTCGGTGGGCTTCTGGTCGCGGCAGTTCCCGCTGTTCTATCCGGATTTCCAGTTCGGCAACTACGCGCAGATCGCCGCCGACCCGCAATATACGACCGTCATCCTGCGCACGCTGAAGATTGCCGCTTCCGTCACGCTCTGCTCGCTGCTGCTCGGCTATCCGCTCGCCTATTTCCTCGTCTTCACCGTCCGCTCGCGCGCGCTGCGCAACCTTCTCTACATGTCGGTGATCGTGCCGCTCTGGGTGTCCTACCTGCTGCGCGCCTATACGTGGAAGATCATCCTCGGCACGGACGGCGCACTGAATTCACTGCTGGTCTCCACCGGCATCGTCTCGGCGCCGCTCGACATCTTCCTCTACAACCAGACCGCCATGGTGGTGACGCTGGTCTATATCTTCGTGCCCTTCATGGTCATGCCGCTCTTCGCGGTGCTCGACAACATTCCGCGCCGCCTGATCGAGGCCTCGGAAGACCTCGGCGTCGGCCCGTTCATGACCTTCTGGAAGGTGATCTTCCCGCTGTCGCTCGGCGGGGTCGTCGCCGGCGCGACCATGACCTTCTGCCTGTCCTTCGGCGATTTCGTCGCGCCCGTGCTCGTCGGCGGGCCGGACGGGACGATGGTGGCGAACCTCCTTCAGACGCAGTTCGGCGCCGCACTCAACTGGCCGCTCGGATCGGCGCTCGCGACGCTCGTGCTCGCGCTGGTGCTGATCCTCCTGCAACTCTCCAGCCGCCTCGACCGGGCCGGCCGGGTCGATCTTTCCTAGGAGGCCGCCATGCTGCGCTTGAGATGGTGGCAGAAGGGCATGGTGGGCGTCAGCCTCGGCGTGCTCGCCTTCCTCTACCTGCCGATCGTCATCCTCGTGATGTTCTCCTTCAACGACAGCAAGGTGACGTCCTTCCCCCTCGCCGGCTTCACGCTGCACTGGTACGAGGCCTTCCTCGCCAACGGCCAGATGCTGCGGGCGCTCGCCAACAGCCTGTGGGTGGCGCTCTTCGCGACGGCGCTTTCCGTCGTCATCGGCGTGACTGCGGCGCTCGCGCTCGACCGCTACGACTTTCCCGGCAAGCGGCTGTTCCAGAACGTCATCCTCCTGCCCCTCAGCCTGCCCGGCATCGTCACCGGTATCGCCATGCTGAACTTCTACAAGCAGATCGGCATACCGCAGAGCCTGACGGCGGTGGTGATCGGCCATGCGACGGCGCTGCTCGGCGTCGTCGTTTCGCAGGTCATGGCGCGGCTCGCCAAGATCAACCGCCGCCAGTTCGAAGCCTCCGCCGATCTCGGCGCGACACCCTTCGAGACCTTCCGCAATGTCACGCTGCCGGGCATCCGCAGCGCCATCCTCGGCTCGGCGCTGCTCTGCTTCACGCTGTCCTTCGACGAAATCCCCGTCACCTATTTCCTGACCGGCCGCGAGGTGACGCTGCCGATCTACATCTATTCGACGCTTAGGCGCGGCATCACGCCGGAAATCAACGCCATCGGCACGGTGATCGTCGCCGTGTCCTTCGTCCTCATCGTCCTCTCGGTCACGCTCCTGCGCGACCGCGACCAATCCTGATCCATGGAAGGGAGAACAAGCATGGATGCCTCGACCTACACGCTCGATTTCTGGCGCAGCAAGGCAAGCGGCCTGAAATTCCGCACGCAGCACTTCATCGACGGGGCCTATGTCGCCTCCGCCGATGGCCGGACCTATCCGACGATCAATCCCGCGACCGGGGCGACCATCGCCGAGGTGGCGCGCGGCGGGGCGGCAGAGATCGACCGCGCCGTCGCCGCCGCCCGCAAGACCTACCGCTCCGGCGCCTGGTCGCGCATGGACCCGCGCGCCCGCATGGCCGTGCTGGAGAAATTCTCCGCCCTCATCGAGGCGCATGCGGAGGAATTCGCCGTGCTCGACAGCCTCGACATGGGCAAGCCGGTCATGGACATGATGAACATCGACATTCCCGGCGCTGCCACGTCGCTGAAATTCTTCGCCGAGACGATCGACAAGATCGAGGGCGCGGTGACGGCGACGGCCGCCAATGCCCTGCACTACATCCTGCGCCAGCCGCTCGGCGTCGTCGGCCTCATCGTGCCGTGGAACTATCCCCTGATGATGGCCGCCTGGAAACTGGGCCCGGCGCTGGCGACGGGCAATTCCGTCGTCTTGAAGCCGGCCGAGCAATCGCCGCTCTCGGCCAACCTGCTCGCCGAACTCTTCATCGAAGCGGGCGGCCCGGCGGGCGTCTTCAACGTGGTGCACGGTCTCGGAGAGGAGGCCGGCAAGGCACTGGCGCTGCACAACGACGTCGACAAGATCGGCTTCACCGGCTCCACCGAAGTGGGCAAGCTGCTGATGATCTATGCCGGCCAGTCGAACATGAAGCGCGTCTCGACGGAATGCGGCGGGAAGACCCCGCAGATCGTCCTCGGCGACTACGACGATCTCGATACCGCCGTCACCTATGCCGTCAACGGCATCTACGGCAACCAGGGCGAGGTCTGCAATGCGGGCTCGCGCATCCTCGTTGAAAAGCGCATCCACGACGACTTCGTCGAGCGCTTCACCGCCCGCACGCGGGAAAACTTCGTGCTCGGCGATCCGCTCGATCCCTCGACGACCATCGGCCCGCTCGTCACCGCCTCGCACCAGCAGCGCGTGTTGAGCTACATCGACATCGGCCGCAAGGAAGGGGCGGCGCTGCGCTTCGGCGGCGGCACGCTCACCTCATCCCCGAAAGGCGCCTTCGTCGAGCCGACCCTGTTTACAGGCGTCGACAACGGCATGCGCATCGCCCGCGAGGAGATCTTCGGCCCGGTCGCCGCGATCATCCCGGTGGAGGGCATCGACGACGCCATCGAGATCGCCAACGATTCCATCTATGGCCTCGCCGCGTCCGTCTGGACCCGCGACATTTCCAAGGCGCACCGCTTCGCCCGCGACATCGAGGCCGGCGTCGTCTGGGTCAACTGCTTCGACCACGGCGACATGACTTCGATCTGGGGCGGCTACAAGCAGACCGGCAACGGCCGCGACAAATGCCTGGAAGCCCTGACGCAGTACACGCAGACGAAATCGGTCTGGGTGAATCTCGACTGAGGCCCGCATAATGGGTCCCGGGTTGGAGCAGCACGCACCATCCCGGGATCCATGGCTTCACCGGGCCTGTTCCGCCAGCCAGCCCGCGGGAACGGAAACCCGCACGGCGAAGCCGTTCGCACGCTGGTCGAAAGCAAGATCGCCGCCGAGCTTCTGGATTGCCATTTCAACGATCGAAAGGCCGAGACCGGTTCCCTCGCCTCCACGACTGCCCCTGTTGAAACGCCCGACGAGATGCCTCGATTGAGCCGGCGTCATACCCGCCCCCTGGTCGATGACCTCGATCCGCAGCTTCGTCCCGTCGCGCTCGACGATGAGATCGACGTGCGAGCCCGCCGGGGCATGCTGGATTGCATTTTCAAGGATGTTTCTCACCGCGAGATGCAGGAGCATGCGGTTGAGACTGGCCCGGCCAACCGTCACGCCGGCGTGGATGTCGACCGATACGTTCCGCGCGATACCGAGGTTTTCCAGATCGGCAGAAACCTCACGCATGGCCGCCGCGATATCGATGGCTTCCCGCGCGCGATCGGCCTCTGCAGAATCGACAGCCGCCATGTCGATGAGCTGGCGGACGAGGCGCCCGGTGCGATCCACGCTCGTCGAAATATGCCCGAGCGCGGTTTCACGGACGGCAGCATCATCGCTCCTGAGCGCGACCTGGGCCTGGGTCTTGAGACCGGCGAGCGGTGTCTTCAATTCATGCGCGGCATAGGCGATGAAAGTCCTTTCGCGCTCCCGCGCTTGCGTGACCCTGCCGAAAAGCGAGTTGAGCGATCTCAGCAGCGGGCGGATCTCGCGCGGCGCGCCGTCCTCCCCGACCGGATGAAGCTCGTCGGCGGAACGGCCGGAGAGC
This sequence comes from Shinella sp. 1A1, assembly GCF_055379515.1. Classification (NCBI taxonomy): domain Bacteria; kingdom Pseudomonadati; phylum Pseudomonadota; class Alphaproteobacteria; order Hyphomicrobiales; family Rhizobiaceae; genus Shinella; species Shinella sp. 1A1. The sequence continues at coordinate 422,022 of NZ_AP039672.1, read as the reverse complement.
GCGCTCGCGATCCTGTTGAGAGGCGCGAGCCCCCGGTCGACGCTGAGCCACAGCAAGGCTGCAAGGACCGGCAGGATGGCGAGTGCCGGAACCAGTTGCCCCTTGACGACATCTCCCACCAGCCGATCGCGCATTTCGAGGCTGTCGCCGACGAGGACGCGCACGCCGAGCGTCGGATTGATCACCGCATAGACCCGCCAGCGTTCGCCCTTTATGGTCGTCTCCCGAAAACCCTTGTCGTGGTCCGCCAGCGAGGTCGCCGGCGCGCTGGCGGAACGGCTGACAAGCTGCCCCTGCAGCGACCAGATCTGGCAGGAAAGCTGCCTGTTGTAATCCCCCTCCGCAACCGTGAATTCCGGCGGCACATCGCCAGCGGTGGCGGCCTCCACGGCGGCAGCGACATCGATATGGTGATCGGTGATCAGCGAACTGACCATCCGCGCCGCCTCGGTGAGCCTGGCGTCGAGCACGCGTTCCACCTGATGCTGCGTGCTGAGATAGGTCCAGAACACCGCACAACACCAGACGGCGCCGGTCGTGGCGAGAAGGATGACGATGAGGCGGAGGCGGATGGAACTCATTCGGGCTTGCCCATGCGATAGCCGACACCGCGGATGGTCTCGATGGAGGCGGCGCCGAGCTTGGCGCGCAGCTTGTGCACATGTACCTCGACCGTATTGCTCTCCACATCCTCCTGCCAGCCGTAGAGGCGTTGCTCCAGCGCCTGCTTCGAATGGATCATGCCCGGACTCTCCATCAGTGCGCGCAGGATGGAGAATTCGCGCCGCGACAGCGGGACGGGCTCACCTGCCTTTCGGGCCGCCATCCCTGCCGGATCGAGAACGATAGTGCCGCAACGCAATTCGGGCCGTGCGCGACCTTCCGACCGGCGCGTGATGGCGCGCAGCCGGGCGGCAACCTCGTCGAGGTCGAACGGCTTGCCGAGATAGTCGTCGGCGCCGGCATCCAGACCGTCGATGCGATCGGCCGTTTCGTCCTTCGCCGTCAGGAGCAGGACGGGCGTCCGGTCACCCCTTTCCCGCAGGCACGCCAGCACTTCAAGGCCGGAACCGTCGGGCAGCATGCGATCGAGCAAGACGGCATCGAAGCGGTCCGCCGCAAGGGCCTCCGTCGCATCGGCAAGCGTTGCCACAGTGTCGACGGTGAAGCCGGAAAGGCCGAGGCCGACCTTCAGGCCATCGAGCAGGACCGCATCGTCTTCGACCACCAGGATACGCATCAAGCCTCCGTGCGTTGCTGCCTTCCTCCGCCTGAACCGGGAACCTTAAGCCTGCCTTAAGCTGGCGACCGGATCGCTCCGCCCGGGACAAATGACGAGGACGCGAGAACGATGCGGAAAGCAAGCCTCCTGGCAGCGGTTTGGGTCTTGATTGCGGCAATTCTGCCGGCATGGGCTTTTGAAGCGCCATTGCCGATGGAAGACGCCTTCGTACCCTCGATTGCAAGGGAAGAGGCAGGCCCTCTCACGATCACCTGGAAAATCGCCGACGGCTACTATCTGTACCGGGAGTACCTTTCCGCGAAAGACGATGACAACCGGCCGCTGACGCTCCGCACCGAACCCGGCAAGGTCAAGGACGATCCGGATTTCGGCGCGACCGAAGTCTATTATCGAACGGCTTCTGCATCGATCCTCGACGCCCCTTCGACCGTTCGCGTCACCTATCAGGGCTGCCAGGACGGCGGACTGTGCTATCCGCCGACGACACGCATGATCGATGTCGCGGCGATGACGATCGGGATGCCGGCCGACGGCGGTTTTTCGCTTGCACCGGCCGAGGACGCGAACCCGGCGCAGAAGGCGAACACCGGATTTTCCATCATCGACAATGGCGGAGAGACGGCGGTCGACCGGCTTCTGACCGGCGGCGGACCTTTCCTGCTGCTTGCCGGCTTTCTCGGCTTCGGCCTGCTGCTGGCATTCACACCCTGCGTCTTTCCGATGTATCCGATTGTCGCCGCCATGCTATCGCGCGAGAGGGAGGAACTGACCGCAGGGCGCGGCTTCGTGCTGGCGTCATCCTATGTGCTGGCGCTCGCTACCGCCTTCGGACTTGTCGGCGTCGCCGCCGCGTGGTCGGGCCGGAACCTGCAGATGGTGCTGCAATCGCCGGCCGCAGTCGGCACGGTCGCCGCCCTCTTCATCCTGCTGGCGCTCTCCAGCTTCGGCCTGTTTCATATCCGGCTTCCGGCAGGAATCGGCAATCGATTGAGCGGCGGCAAATGGAAGGGCGGCTCTGCCGCCGGCGCCGCTATGCTCGGCTTTTCCTCCGCGTTTCTCATCGGCCCCTGCGTAACCGCACCGCTTGCGGGCGCCCTTCTCTATATCGCCCGGACCGGAGACGTCGTCATCGGCGCTCTCGCGCTCTTCGCGCTTGGCCTCGGCAAGGGCCTCCCGCTCATCGCCATGGCGACGCTCGGCGGCAAGGTGCTGCCACGCGTCGGCGCCTGGATGGAAAACGTACGGTACGCCTTCGGCTTTCTGTTCCTCGCAACGGCGATATGGCTTGCGACCCCGCTCGTTCCCGAGCGTTTCATCCTCCTGCCCTGGGCCGTGCTGGCGCTGACTTTCGGCGTCCAGGCGGGTGCATTCGCAGGGTTGCAGACTTCGGGCGGACATGGCGTTCTCCTGCGTTCGGCCAGCCTTGTCTTCCTCCTGTGGGGCAGTCTTCTCATGGCAGGGTTCGGCCTCGGCGCGACCGATCCGCTGACCCCGCTCGGCCCGCTCAAGGGTGCGGCCGGCGGCGCGCGGACGGCCGCTATCGAAAAGACGGACTTCACGAAGATCGGCTCCATCGACGCGCTGTCCGGCCTGCTTGGCGCCGCCGCCTCCGAACACCGGCCGGCCCTTCTCTATGTCACGGCGGACTGGTGCGTGACCTGCCGCGCGATCGAACGCTCGGTGCTGCCCGAACCGGATGTAGCGACAGCCCTCGACGGGATTCGTCTCGCAAGGCTCGACGTCAGTACCCTTGACGCCGACACCGGCGCGCTCATGCGCTCGCTTGCGGTCGTCGGCCCGCCAACGATGATCCTCTTCGACCGCGAAAGGCAGGAGATACCCGGTACCCGGCTTGTCGGAGAGATTACAGCGGCCTCGCTCGCGGATGCCGCCAGGACTGCGAAAGGCACCGTGCGATGAACGCCCTCGCAATAGGTCCCTTCGCGTTCTCCGCCGATCGCTTCTCGGCGATCGGCGGAATGGTCGTCTTCATGCTTGCCGGCTCGCTTCTCGCCGCCCGCATAGACAACAGGCTCGGCACCTGGACGACAGCGGCGGCGCTCCTTGGAATTCTGGGCGCGCGGGTAATGCATGTCCTCGGCCACGCGGCGAGTTTCTGGCAGGAGCCGTGGCGCGTCCTCGCCATCTGGCAGGGTGGCTTTTCCTGGCATGGCGGCCTCATCGGTGTTCTTCTCGCCACCGTGCTGCTGTGGCGAAGGGCGCCGCGTATAACTTCCTGGGCGATCCTGCCGCTTGTCGCCGGTCTCTTCGTCTGGATCGCTCTTGGCAGCCTGATCAACGGAAACGCTTCGCCCCGCGCACCGGCAGCCTCCTATGTGGTGCTCGATGGAGGCGGAACCTTATCCGTCGCCGAGCGCCGGGGTCGTCCCGCCGTCCTCAATCTCTGGGCGAGCTGGTGTCCGCCCTGCCGGCGGGAAATGCCGATGATGGCCGACATGGCCGGGAGCAATCCACATGTCGATTTCCTGTTCGCCAACCAGGGTGAAGGCAGGGATGCTATCGCTGCCTATCTGCGTCAGGCCGGCATCGACCTTCAAACGGTCGTTCTCGATCCCTTTGCCAATCTCTCGCGCCACTATGGCGCGGTGGGCCTGCCTGCCACCCTGTTCATCAATCCGGACGGCACACTTGCCGCATCCCACCTCGGAGAGATTTCCCGCGAGGCGCTCTCCGAAAGACTTGCCGCTCTTTCATCCTCCGCCACGGCATCGACAGAATGAAAGCCCCGTTCCCCCTCTTCCGGTGCCCTCGATTAGAACAAGGAGATACCCGATGCTGACCCGCAGAACCATTTTGACGACGACGCTTGCCACCGCGGCAGCGGCCGCAACCGGATTGAAGCCCTCCTTTGCCCAGCAACTGACGAAGGACGAGGTCTTTTTCGACAAGGACGCCCCCGTCCTCGGCAATCCCAGGGGAAACGTCACCATCGTCGAATTCTTCGATTACCAGTGCCCCTACTGCAAGAAGGCGCATCCGATGGTGGAGAAGGTCGTGAAAGCCGACGGCAATGTGCGGCTCGTCCTGAAGGACTGGCCGATCTTCGGCGATGTCTCCATCTTCGCTGCTCAGGCAGTGCTTGGAGCCGCGCAGATCGGCAAGTACGAAGTCGCGATGGAAGCCTTGATGAAAACCAAAGGGAAGCTGACCCACGAGGAAGTCGAAAAGCGCCTGACGGGCGCCGGCCTGTCGATGAAGGAGGTCGCCGCATCCGTGAACAAGCACGATGCCAAGATCTCCGGGCTGCTCAATCGCAACTACAGTCAGGCGCTCGCCTTCAACTTCGCCGGCACGCCCGCCTTCGTCATCGGCTCAGCGCTCTTTCCGGGCGTCCTCGATGAAAAAGGGCTGAAGGACGCCATCGCCAAGGCAAGAGGATAGCCCGCGGACGACCGCGCCCCACGGCCGGCTTGCAGGCCTTCGGGCGCGGGTCGCCCGAGCGGCCTCCTCTTAAGCTGTGCTTAAGGTAGCTCCCGCGTTCTGCGGATACAGAATGAGCAGCACGAGGACATAGATTTGAATTCGCAGAGCCGACCGTCCGGCCTGATCGCACGACGCACGTTTCTCGCCGGAGCCGGCATGTTCGCCCTGGCCGGTTGCACGTCCGCGAGACAGGTGCCTGAAATCGCACAGGTGGAAACGCCACGTCTGGCGACACCTCCCATGTATTTTGCCATGCCGGATGAGAAGTTTCCGATTCCGGCAGTCGATGTTTCAAAGGTCGACCGGAAATGGTGGCGAACCGAAGTGGAATACCCGACCGATGAAAGCATCGGGACCGTGATCGTCGATACGCCCAATCGGTACCTTTATCATGTCCTGCCCAACGGGCGAGCGACACGATACGGGGTTGGCGTGGGCAGGGACGGCTTTTCCTGGGCCGGTCGTGGCCGCCATATCGCCTACAAGCGGGAATGGCCGCGCTGGAATCCTCCCGATGAGATGGTGGCCCGCCAGCCGGAGCTTGAGCCGATCAGCATCGCGAATGGCGGCATGGCCCCGGGATTGAGAAACCCTCTCGGAGCGCGCGCGCTTTACATTCACGAGGGCAACCGGGACACGATCTATCGCATCCACGGAAATCCGGAATTCCAGACCATCGGCCGCGCCGTATCATCCGGCTGCATCCGTATGATCAATCAGGACGTCATCCACCTCGCAGAGAACGTGCGTGACGGAAGCCCGATCGTTGTGGTTGCAGATCCCGCCATGGCTCATCTCAGGAAGGGCTGACCATCGGCGGCGGCCGACTGCCGGGCCCGCCTCTGAACGAACTGTTGCAAATCGGCACGTCCCGCGACCGTTCGACGGGGATGGCTGCAAAGTTCGCGTGGCGGCGATTCCCCTTTTGCGCGTGCTGCGCTATGGCGAAATCGAGGATCCGGTTCCGAATCGCCGGAAAGCGGCCGCAAGACGTCCAAGGAAATGGCACATATGAACTCCCGCGTTGCAATTCTGGCAGGCGTTGCGCTTGCCCTCACCGCATGCACCACCGTCAGTGTCCCGACCAATCCGCTGCAGGCGCGCTGGAACGGCAAGACCGCCGGCAGCTTCTTCGCGGCCTATGGCCCGCCGATCTCGGACACGGCCGGCACCGGCGGCACGACCCTCTACAAGTGGCGCGGCGGCTTTGCCAAGGGCAAGTCCTGCACGGTGGAACTCACCGTCAACGAGGCCTACCGGATCACCAGCATCCGCGCCGTCGGCGACCGCGTCGATCCGAAGGGCGGCCCGACCCACTGCGAAAAGGTCCTCGACGCCGCCGGCGACGGGAAGTAACCGCCGGCTGAGCCGACTATTCAGGAGCCGCGCGGAAACGCGCGGCTTTTTGTTTGGAGGAAGCATGGACGACGATCGCCTCTACCACGACCCTGCCCTTGCCGATTTCTACGATCTCGAAAACGGCTGGGAACGCTCGCCGGACCTTGCCTTCTGCACGGCGCTCGCGCGGGACGCCGGCAGCGTGCTCGATCTGGGCTGCGGCACGGGTGAGCTGGCCGTCGCGCTCTGCGAGGGACGGACGGTCGTCGGCGTGGATCCCGCCCCGGCCATGCTCGATATCGCACGGGCGAAGCCGGGCGCCGGCGGCGTCGATTTCGTGGAGGGCGACGCACGGTCCGTGCGGCTCGGCCGCCGCTTCGAACTCGTCATGCTCACGGGGCATGCCTTTCAGGTCTTCCTGACGCGGGAGGATCGCCGGGCGGTGCTTGCCACCATCGCGGCGCATCTTGCGCCCGGCGGGCACTTCGTCTTCGACAGCCGCAATCCCGCCTGCCGGGAATGGGAGGAATGGGGGCCGGACGAGTCGATGCGCTCCCTCGTCCATCCCCGCTTCGGCGAGGTCGCCGCCTGGAACGACGTCGCCTTCGACGCCGCCACCGGCGTCGTCACCTACGGGACCCATTACGAAATCCGCGCCACCGGCCGGCGCCTCTCGGCAGCCTCCCGCATCGCCTTTCCGGACAAGGCCGAACTGGAGGCGCTTCTGGCCGAAACCGGCCTGCGCGCCGAACGATGGCTCGGCGACTGGGAAGGCCATCCCTGGGAAAACGGCGCGAAGGAAATCATTCCCCTCGGCACCCTCGCCTGATCGGGGCGCACGGAAGCCCTTCGTCTCCATTGGAAGACTTCGGCAGCGCCCATGCGCCTGGCGCTACGCCTCCTGCGGAGCCGGCCCGTGGAGCTGCGTTGACGGCACCGCCAGGCACGCAGGTATGATCAGGACGGCGATCAGCAGCATGGCGATGAACGTCGCATGCAGCGCGTGCTGGAGGGCGTGCCGGACCTCTTCGACGCCGCTGATTGCCGCGCCGGTGCCATTCAGCAGCGCCCGAATCTGTTCCGGCGTGATCGCCTGGCCATTGGCGACATGCGCGAGACCGTAGGTCAACACCGCGCCGAGCACCGCGGCGCCAAGCGTGCTGCCGAGATTGCGCGAGAACACGTTCGATGCGGTGGCGCTGCCGCGCTCGTTCGCGCCCACGCTTTCCTGCGTGAGGATCAGGGCGCTGATATTGAGCAGCCCCATCCCGAACCCCATGATCAGCGAACCGGCGCCGGCGAGTACAGCCGAACTCGTGGGCCGAAGCAGGATGAAAAGGAATGTGCCGAGCGGGATCAGCAGGCTGCCCGCGACCATGAGGGGCCGCAGACCGAAGCGTGTGAACTGGCGCGAGGCGATCGTCGCGCCGCAAGGCCAGCCGAGAAGCAGCATGGTCAGTGCGAAGCCCGCAACGAGAGGCGAGCGGTTGAGCACCGTCTGGACATACATCGGCAGGAAGGTCGTCAGTCCCATGATCGCCATGCTTGCGAAGAAGACGGTGAGATTGGCGAATGCGATCGGACGCTTCAGCCAGAGATCCGGCGCGATCATCGGCGCTTCCGCGCGCCGCTCCTGCCAGATGAAGGCGCCGAGAGCGGCCGCGAATATGGCGAGCGCCCCGATGGCCTGCCCCGAGATCGCACTTTCCATCTCGGTCAGGGCAATCATCAGCGCCGAGATGGAAACGGCAAAGAGGCTCGCGCCCAGCACGTCGATCGATACAACACGGGTTCGCTTCTCCTCCCGCAGGAACAGGAAGAATGTCGACGCAGCGAAAAGTCCCACGGGCACGTTGATCCAGAACACCCACGCCCAGGGAAGGTTATGAATGATGAGGCTGCCGAGAAGGGGACCGACAACGGCCGACAGCGCCCATACGCTGGCGAGGTAACCTTGAACCTTGCCACGCTGGTTGCCCGGAAACAGATCGGCGACCACAGTCATGGCGACGGGCTGAATGGCGCCGGCGCCGGCGCCCTGCAGCAGCCGGAAGGCGATCATCGACGGCATCGACCAGGCAAAGCCCGCAAGCACCGAGGCCAGCAGGAATATCGCGATACCGATGAGGATCATGGGCTTGCGGCCATAGATGTCCGCGAGCTTTCCGAACACCACGGTCGTCGCCGTCTGCGTCAGGAGAAATGCCGAGAAGACCCAGGAATAGAGATTGATCTGGCCGAGTTGCGCGGCGATCTGCGGCATTGCCGTCGAAACGATCGTCGCCTCGATGGCGATCATCGCCATGCTGGCCATGATCGCAACGACGACGAGGCCGCGATGAGATGTTCTTTCCGTCATGGGGAACTTTCGGATGGAATGGCCGCTTGGGCGATGGCGGGATGTTATCCTATGCCAGCCTTACTAATCCGATGGATCGTTCCGTCAAGCCGGTTCGGCACCGTCTCGCAAAAGCGTGAAGACACGGCACGACGGGCTCGCGGCCACTAAAAAAGCCCGCCGCGGGCACGGCTTCGTCTCCGGCGTCGTCCGGGACGAGCAATCATGGAAGTTTCCGATAGCTGTAATGGGTCCCGGATATCTACCGCGAATGCCGAATCATGAATAACTTCATGCATGTAGGGGGAACCTCCCCTGGCCGGAACGGAGTCCGATCTGCCTTTCCCGCGAGGCCCGGCAAGATCGGGCTCCTTCTGCGCCCCTGGCGAGGCCGCGCCTCTCGTCCCTCCGCGGAATTACGCCGGCAGCGCGGGTGTCTCGCCTTCCCGACGATGAAAGGCGATGAAATCCTCTGCGGACAGCGGCTTGGAAAAAAGCCATCCCTGCCCGTAATCGACGCCATGGGCGGCGAGATAGCCGCATTGCGCCTGCGTCTCGACGCCTTCTGCAATACAGGCAAGCCCAAGCTTGCGCGTCATTTCGATGATGACCGCGGTGATGGAACTGCGCGCGGTTTCGCAGCCGATCGTGTCGACAAAGGATTTGTCGATCTTCAAGGCATCCAGCGGGAGGTCCTGCAGGCTCCGCAAGCTGGAATATCCCGTGCCGAAATCATCGATGGCGACGCGATGGCCCAATTGGTGCGCCCGCTGAAGGGTCACTCTGGCCGCGTCGATCTCGACGAACCCGCTTTCCGTCATTTCCAGCCATATCTGCCTGCTCTGGATGCCGGTCGGAGCCAGCTTTTCCTGGATCACATCCAGAGCGCGCCCGGTTCTGACATCCTCCGCCGCGAGATTGATCGTGATGTGGCAGAGCGGATCGGTCTCGAGAAGCGGGCGAAGGTCACGAATGACGCAATCGATCACCTGATCCGTTATCGGCATCACGAGGCCGCTCTGCTCGGCCAGCGGAATGAAATCTCCGGGCGGCGTCAGCTTGCCGTCTTCGCGCGGCCAGCGCACGAGAGCCTCCCCGCCGACACACCTGCCCGTCCGCAAGTCGACGATCGGCTGATAGTGGGCGATGAAGTCCCGTCTTCTCACGGCGGCCCTCAACTCGCCAAGGGGGGACAATCGGCGAATTGTGGCCCAGACGATCCCGCCAACGAGCAGCGAAGCGACCGCAAGGAAGATGGGCAGGAGGAAGAGCATGTATTTTTTAAACGGCGCATAAAGATATGCGCGTGATCTCATGGCAACCGCGAGAAGGCCTTCTTCGCGCACCGCGGCATAGACATACCGGCTGTCCACTCCGTCACGGGGATCGTCGATCAACGATCGCAGCAGTTGCGGATCAGGATCGTTATGAGTTGCCAGAACCGAACCGCTCTCGGTCGCCACCGCGATACGATTGCCCGGCTCCGTGAGGCTGTCGAGGAGCACCTCGGGATTGACCAGCACGAAATAGTCGCCGCGGGTCAGATTTATTCTGGAAGCACTTCCCGACATCTGAGGATGAAGATTGAGCGTGACGCTGACGCCATCCTCGGTGACGAAGTCAGGCGGGACCTTGGGGATCCGGATGTCGGGCCGTCCCCAGGCCGAACATTGCAGGAAATTGCCATCGAAAACGCCCATCCCGGCAACGTAGAGGCTATCTGCCTGAGCCTTTCGCATCGCCTGGATATGGGCATCGGAACACCTTGCAACATCACTGGTTTCGAGCTTTTTCAAAGTGTCGACAGCACTGTCGTAGGCACGAGTGCTGCGCGCGATGATACGTTGACCAAGCAATTCGAGGCGATCCACCTCGTCATTTCTTGCCAATGCCCAACTGGCCCACAGAAAACCGGAACTCGTTGCTGCGATGGCAAGCACCGACAAGATACAGGCCAGGAAAACGATCTTGCTACGGTTCAAACACATCCCCTCAAGTGCTGTGTGGAACTCATCCTATATCAGCGATCCAGCATGATCGAATATAAAATGGGCTTGTCGCACCCTGCCACTGCGCACCGCCGCAACCCCATTCCGGGGCCCCGCGTCCGCATCAGAACTTCCCGACGACATTCATGAAAACACCCCTGTCGTTGAGCGTCAGATCACGCAGATCGTCCGAGAACGAGCCGAAATTGTAGCCGACGCCGATCTTGAAATTATCACCGACATGCCGGTAGACGGCCGCTAACGCACCATATTCCGTCGTCTTCGCCTGCGGCATGTAGAGCGCGCGGCCTTCGAGCAGGGCGTCCCATCCGTGGACGACGTGCAGGTCCGCACGAACGATGCCGAGATGCGCGCTCGACGTCTGCCAATCGCCATATCGCTGGCGATCAGCCTCAAGGCGCTGGCGAACCTCGCCATGGCGAAAGCCGTATTTGGCCCCAACCGAAAGCCAGGGCGTCAGGTCGTAGGTGAAATCCGCCGACAGGATGTGGCTCTTCTGCGCCGGCCCGAATTCGTCGCCGGTCACCGCGCTCACCTGGTTTGCGCCCGGCTCATCATAAAGGAAGACGTATTTGAACAGCGCATTCAGCCGGTCGTTGTCGACCGGGCGGTATGCAAATCCGACGGATCCTTCCAGATAGCTGCCGTTGCGGAACGCGCTTTCCGCGCCGCCATCGGAGAAGACGGAATCGAAGCCGAGCAGGACGCGCCAGTCCGGATCGGACTTGTAGGAGAGCCCGCCCTTCACGAGATAGGTATCGAGATCGCGGGTGTCGTCGTCGGAACGCTCGAAGCGGGCCTCTGCCTTGACATTGGCAGCAAAGATATCCGCCTCCTTGTAGCCGACCCCGAAGGAGACGGCGTTGCGCTCGAAATCCGAGCGCTGCAACCCTGTCGACGGATCGATCGTGTCGTCGCGAATCTCGCCCGCCTCGAAGCCGGTATCGAAGGTCCACAGATCGTCCGGCGTGTAGACCACGCCATAGGTCTTCGTCAGCGATGTCCGCTTGCCAAACAGGTCCCAGTTGTTTTCGGCATAAGCCGTCCAATAGGGATCGTAGCGCTTCTGTGCACTGAGAACGAATGTCCCGCTGTCCGTGCCAACGAGGGTGTCGCTGCGATCGACGTCATAGGCCCGGTCGGGATCGAGCCGGTAACCGAAGGTATAGGTCGTATCCTTGTCCGGCTCGTAGGCGACGCCGGCCAGGGCGCCGATGCCAAGCGTGCCGTAGGAGACCTCGCCCTCGAGGCTCCATTGGTCGTCAAGCCGATAAACCGTTCCCACGCCCCCACGATCGGCACGATGGATATCGCCGGACACGTCGAGCGTCGCCTGACCGAAAACGTAATATTTGTGGTCGTCGTCGGGCTCATAGGTCAGGCGCAGGCCAGCGTCGAGCCGCGCGCCGTCATATCCCGACTTGCCCGAAGCGACCGCCATGGGGTTGCGGGTATCAAGATAGGAAACGCCCAGGCCGAGCGTCCAGCCGTCGGCGAGTTCATCGGTGAGCTCGGCCGTGCCTTTCCGCTTGGTCCGCCCGCCGACCAGCGGGCCGGCGAGACTGCTTTCGGAAGCGCCTTCGGAGAAGTCGTCATAGACCAGATTGAGGCCGATGGTTCCGGTCAGGTCGATATCGAGCTTCGTTCCCCAGATACGCTGATCGGCGAAGACTTGCTCGGCAAGCGTCGAGAACCCCGCCTGCTTTTCCTGATAGTAGAATCCCGCTGTGCCGGTAACGCCATTCGATGTGAGTTCGGCCAGATCGGCCTGACCGTTCAGGCGCCAGGCCAGCGCGTTCCTGTCATATTCGCCGCTTGAGGGAAGATCGCCTATCGTAATGCCGCCGTCATAGGACTGCGACGTGCCGAAACCCGGCCCCGTCGAATAGGCGATCTCGCCGGAGAGATAGGTCCTGTCCGATTTCCGGAGCTGAAAGTCGGCGCCCAGCGCCTGCTGGTCGGCGACGCCGGTCGTTTCATTCATGCCGGTCACGCCCACATGAATGTTCTCGTTCAGCCACTGCTGGGCGCGGCCGCCATAGACATAGCCGTCGACCGAGCCGATAGCCGGCGTATATTCATACTGAGCAATCACGAACGCCTTGTTGCCGCCGAGCGCGCCCTCGCGAACCGCGCCGGTCTCGATCGACGACGCAGAAACCGGACGCTTCAGAATAAGCACGCCCTGAAGGTAATCGAAGGTATAGTCCTCACCGTAGCGCAATGCGCGCCGCTCCAGCACCGCGCCCGTGGTCGCATCCCGGATCTCGACCTGGATCGTCTCCGAGCCGACGGTAATATCCTGTCGCCGCATGAAATAGGCCGAGCCGCCCGTGCCGAGGAATTCATCGCGCTGCGGCAGCGTGTCGGGCTGGGCCGCATAGAGGGAAATGTCGGTCTTGCGCTCGCCAAAACTGGTCGTGTCTTCGGAGCGGTAGACGGCATTCGCTCCATAGAGCGCCCGCTCGGAATGCATGAATTCCGTGCCGCGGATAACTGTCTTGTAATTGCCCCACATGACATGGCTGTCGCCGCGCTCGAGCCGAACATAGAACTTGCCGTTGGTCGGCGCATCGTCCACCGCCGTCGAATCGTCGCCATAGACCGGGTAGAACTGATCGGGATCGATCCGGCGCAGCAACTGGCGCGGATCCTTGGCATCCATACCCCTGAACATGTTCCCGATCGGGCCCTCGCCGGTGTCGCCGGCAGCCGTCAGCAGATATTCGCCGCGAACCTTGCCCTTGAGATAGAAGGCCAGGCGTCCGTTGGTATAGATCTTGTCGTATTCTCCCGGCCGCACCGTCTCGATGCCGGCGTCGCCGCTGCGTCGGCCCACCGTCAAATCGGCAAGCGCGACATAGAACCAGTCGTTTTGCGGAATGTTGATCCGCCGGGTAAATTCGAGCGCGCTCTTTCGGCCTGTGCCAAGAACGGCGACATCCACATCCTGTTGGCCCGGGGGCAGGATGCGCTGCGCCACGAATGCCCGTTCGTTGTCGACCGGGATCGTGTCATGGAGTGCCCGCACCTGGTATCCGGCCGGAACATTGCGGCCATAGACCGTCACCGCGCCGCCCTGGACGGGGATGTTGCGGAAAGCCGTATTGTCTTCCCCCATGCCCGGCGCCACCGCATCGGGCGCCGGCGACGGTTCGTGGCCGGTACGCGCAAGGGCGCGTGGCGCCGTCTCATCGTAGCGATTCCGGCTATCGTAGACACGGAGCAAATAGACGAACCGGGAGCTCGCCTCACGATCTGCCGGCATCCGCCAGGTCGCCCTGCCATTGATCGGGACAGGGATGATCGCGACAGGGTCGGGCGAGGGATGGTCCGCCATCTCATACACGCGGATTTCGGATCGCACGATGAAGGCCGGGTAATTCGAGGTCGCCAGAAACTCGACCGGGTCGCCAGGCCGATAGGTATGACGCACCGGATCGGTCATCAGATTGAGCGTGGGCCGTACTTCCAGACCATCGTACTTCACCTGAATGTCGACGGCGCCGAGGCCGATATCGGTCTGGCGCTGTTCATCCAGCCCGCTATCGGCGGGATCCGGCCGGGCACCGGTGACGGACAGGCCGTCAACGCTGATCGAGAAGGGCAGATTGCCCCCTGTCGTGCCCGTTTCCTGCCTGGCGCTCGGGACGACCCGCGCGCCCTTGACGCTGCCGCCTCCGTGATCGGCCGGCCCGGCATTCGCCGGCAGGGTGGCGACCGCGAGCAAAAGGCCGGCGTAACCGGCCTGCAGCAGGCCACGACGACCGCGAGCGGTCCCGCGGATCGTGTCCCGCAAGATCTGGGCGTGCCTCCTCATCGGCGGGTCTCCATGCGCATTTCGATGCTAAGTCGGTATCCGGCACCGGACGTCTTCCACCTCCCGTCGATGACATCGCGGACGGCCTCCAGGCGCTTTGCTCCAAGCGCGGGATCGTCGGTCAGGTAATGGATGTGCAGGGTGGATCGCTGTTCGCGCAGCACGCCGAGCAACCGGTCGATGCCGCCGTCCCATTCCGGCTTCAGCCGGGCCTGGCCGGGAAGGAAAGCCTCGTCGGCCAGATCGAGCCTTACGACGCGGCCAAGCGCGGCGCCGAAATTGAGCGTCGTCATCTTGCCGGCCGTCAGCCGCACCACGCGCGGATTCTCCGTCGTGACGCGATAGCCGGTCGGAAGGGTCCGCTCATCGAGCTTCATGATGAAGTTCGAGCCGATCCGCGCATCGGGCAGCATCGCGCATGCGACATGGAAGCGGCCATGCTGGTCGGTCGTTACGAGCAAACCGTTGACGGTCGCCACCCGGACACCGGGCAGTCCCGGTTCCCCCTTGTCCTGATAGCCGTTGCCGTTCCTGTCGTCGAAGACCTTGCCGACGATGTCGCCGCAGTCGAAGACAGGTTCGGCCACGATCTCCACAGCCGCCGTCGCTTCCGGCGCAAGCCGGTTGCCGGCAAGGTCGGTGACACCGGCCCGGTTGATGTGCCGTCCCGGCCCGGCCGTGCCGAGCGCCAGCATGCGCAGGCGGATGATCATCTCGCCATGCGCAGGCAGCGTCAGGTTGGCGAAAACCACTTTGGCCCCGTTCACCTGCGGCGTGGCCGCCGCGCCGTCTACGGTGGCCGAACCCTTCACGAAGCGGAAGCCCGGCGGCAGGCGGTCTACCACATCGAAGCCGGCCACGGCCCGGCCGGCCTTGTTGATGACCTTGATCGTGAACGGCGCCTCTTCGCCGCGCCGGATCTGGCGCAATCCCGCCTGCTTGGTGATCTCGATATCGGACGGCGCCGCCGCCGGCAGATCGAGCGTCGCCGAGGACGGGTCCGTTTCCACCTGCGCACGGGTCGGCGTCCCGTCGTTGTAGTAGCCCCGGGCCGTCGCCGTGTTGCTCACCCCTCCCGCAAGCCCGGCGGCATTATCGATATCCGCCTGGCTCAACGTATAGGTGGAGGTGAAGACCTGCGTCCGGCCCGGCGCGATCGTCGCCCGCCCCGGATTGAAGGCTCCGAGCCGGTTCGTGCCGCGTACACCATTGAAGCTCGGTCCCTGGTCGACCGGCTGGACGTCGAAAACCGCTACATTGCCGGTGTTGCTCACCGCAAAGCTGTAGACGATGGTGTCGCCCGCCTCGATGACCCCGTTGCCGTCGACATCGGCGATCTGTCCGCCCTTGGCGAGCTCGATCCGCGGACTCTGCTTGATCGGCGTGGTGACGGTGCTGTCGTCGCTTTCGACCGGACCGCCCCCGCTTGCCGGCGTGCCCGTCACCCTGGCCGCATTGACCACTTCGCCGGCATCGATATCGGCCTGTGAGATCGTGTAGCGCGCCGAGAAGGTGGTGCTGTCGCTCTGGTTCGGCTTCAGCAAAGCGATGGGGCCACCCGTTACGGCAACGCCGTCCAGCCTGTCGGCCAGAGTGATGTTCTCGATATCGACATCGCCGGTATTGGTGACGGTGAAACTGTAGTCGATAGTCGAGCCGACAACATTGCCGGATGGCTGGCCGGCGGTCTTGATCACGTTCAGTGCCGCGCGCGGCGAAAGCGGCGTGGTGACCGTACTGTCCCCGCTCTCCACGCGATCGCCACCTGTCACCGGCATGCCCGCCGACCTCGCCGTATTGACGATCTCGCCACGGTTGAGGTCTTCCTGGGTGAGCGTGTAGGTCGCGGTTGCCGTGCCCTTTTCTCCCGGCCCGAGATCGGCAGGCGCTACCGCCAGCGGAGTGCTGCCGAGCATCGGGTCGCTGACGGTAACCCCGGTGAGCGACACCGATCCCGTATTGGTCACCTCGAAGCTGTAGACAATGATCGAGCCGACCGTCTGGCCGGAGGGCGTGCCGGCCGTCTTGACGACCGTGAGAGCAGGCGTTCCCGCAACCGGGGTGATCACCGTGTCGTCGGCGGTCACCCTGCCGCCGGGATACTCCCCGGCAGCGGTTGCCGTATTTTCCACCTTGCCGGCATCGATGTCGGCCTGCGTCAGCGTATAGGTCGCCGTGGCCGTGCCGGTCCGGCCGGGGCGCAGGTTCGGCGGATCAACCTGAAGCGCTCTCGCGCCGATTTTCGGATCGGCGATCGTCACATTGGTGAGCGTGACCGTGCCGATGTTCTCAACCGAGAAGGTGTAGGTGATCGTATCGCCCGCATCGACACGGCCGGTGCCGTTCGCATCCGAGACGGCTCCAGCCGTCTTCGTCAGCGCCAGGCCACTCGCACGGTCTATCGCGACGATCGCCGATGCGTTTTTAGTGACTTCGACGCCTTGCGGATCGTAACCCCGGGCCGTCGCCGTATTGACGACCTGACCGGCATCGATATCGGCCTGGGTCAGACGGTAGTCCGCCGTTGCCGTCCCCATCTCGCCGGGAGCAAGGTTGGCAGGCGACACGGTCATGCCCATGATCACCAGCTTGGGATCATCGACGGCGATATCGGCCAGGGACACCGTTCCGGTGTTTTCGACGGTGAATGTGTAGGTGATGGTATCGCCGACATCGGTGAGGCCGTTCCCATTGGTATCCCGAACGGCGCCGGCCGATTTCGTGAGCGCTATGGCCGGTTCGCCCGCAAGAGGAGTGGAGACAGTATCGCGGTCCGTGATCACGAACTGGCCCGGCACGGTGGCGCTGGCCGTTGCTGTATTGTCCACCTTGCCGGCATCCATGTCGGCCTGCTTCAGCGTGTAAGTCGCGGAGGCCGTGCCGGTCTCGCCCGGCGCCAGCGTTGCCGGCGTCACGGCAAGACCGGTCAGGCCAAGCTTGGTATCCGTGACCTTCACGCTGCTCAGCGTCACCGTCCCGGTGTTCTCGACCGAGAAAGTGTAGGTGATCGTATCGCCGGCATCCGTGCGGCCATTGCCGTTGGCATCGACGATCGAGCCTGCCGTTTTCGTCAGCGTCATGCCGTTCGCGACGGCCACATCCGTAACGGCCGTGTCCTTTCGCGGCGTCGTGACCTGATCGGTCTTGACCTGTGCGGTGTTGACCAGGGGCCGGCCGGCATCGATGTCGGATTGCGATACCGTGTAGTCGGTCGTCCAGCTCCAGGTCTCGCCGACATCGAGCAGGCCATTCCCGTCGTCGCCGGCAGGCCCGGTCAGAACCGCGGCGCTTCCATCGGGCAGCACATCGGCAAGGTCGATGCCGGTTTGCGTTACATTACCGGTGTTGCGGACGGTGATCGTGTAGCCGAGACTTTCGCCCTCGCGCGATGCCGGCTCTGGGCCCGATGTCTGCGTCTTCGAAATGACCAGATCGGGATCCCTCGCGACAAGGGTCGACGCCGTATCGGTCGCGGGCCCGGCCTGATCGCTCGTCACGGCGGCCGTGTTGACGAGGGTGGCACCGGCATCGATATCGGCCTGCGTAACCGTATAGGTGGCCGTCCAGGTCCAGACCTTGCCGACGCCGAGAACGCCAGTGGCAGCGCCATCGCCATCTGGTCCCGTCAAGCCGGCAGGACCGCCATCCGGCGGCGTGTCGGTCAGAACGATACCCGTAAGCGCCACATTGCCGGTGTTTTCGACCCTGATCGTGTAATTGAGCACGTCCCCCGCACGACGAGCCGTCGCCTTGTCCACCGTCTTGTCGATGGAAAGCGAAGGCTGCTGCTCCATCGTCGTCCGAACGGTATCTTGCGCCTGCGCCGGGGTCCCGTCCGGCCCTTCCGCCGAGACCGTCGCCGTGTTGACGAGCGGGACGCCGGCATCGACGTCGGCCTGCGTCACGTCGTAGGTCACGTCCCAGGTCCATGTGGCCCCGACCTCCATGGCAACGGTCGTGCCGTCGCCACCGGTTTCCACCGGCGTACCGACCGCAGGCGTGCCGCCATTCGACAGCACGTCGTTCAGCGTGACGTTCTCGAGGGTTACATTACCGGTATTGGTGGCCCGCACGGTATAGGCCAGCGTGCCGGGCGCCGACACGCGGCTCTTGTCGACCGTCTTGGTGACGTCGATCCGCGCCATCCGGTTGACGGTGGTGACAGCGCTGTCGGAATCCGTGCGATTGCCCGAAGGATCGCTGGCCGTGACGATCACGGAATTGACCAGATCGCTGCCCCTGTCGATATTGTCCTGCACGACCGCATAGGTGATGGCGTAGGTCCAGACCTCACCCGGATCGAGCGCACCGTTCCCGTCGTCGCCGTCCGGGCCGACGAGGCTGCCCGCGCTGCCATCCGGCAAGGTGTCGGTGAGCGCCACATTGTCGAGCGTGACGTTGCCGGTATTGGTGACGGTGATCGTATAGTTGAGCGGACCCGGGCGGCTGATCGAATCCCGGTCCACATCCTTCTCGATGTGGATTCCGGGCCGGGTCGAAATTCCCGTCGTCGCATCGTCGGCGACCGGGACGCCGATGCCATCGGCAGAAGCGGAGACCTTGTTGACGAGATCGTTGCCCGCGTCGATATCGGCCTGCGTGACCCGGTAGCTCGTCGTCCAGATCCATGTCTCGTCGACGTCGAGCAGGCCGTTGCCATTGGTATCGCCCGATGGGCCGGCAAGGCCTGCGGCGGTCGTACCATCCGGCAGGGTATCCGTGATCGACACATGGGCCAGCGCCACGTTCCCCGTGTTGCGCGCCGTGATCGTATAGTTGAGCACGTCCCCTTCGGTGTCTGTCGTACGCTTGTCGACCACCTTGTCGATCGACAGCGAGCGGTTCTGCGAAACCTCCGTCGTAGCATCCGCCTCGACGGCAGTACCGACCTGACCACTGCTGACCATGACCCTGTTGGCGAGGTCGGAACCGCTCTCCATATCAGCCTGCCGGACCGTGTAGCTGGCCGTATAGGTCCAGACCTCGCCGACATCGAGCATACCGTTCCCGTCGTCGCCGCTCGGGCCGGTGAGCGCCCCTGCGCCGCCATCCGGCATGATATCGCTCAAGGCCACATCGCTCTGGCTGACATTACCCGTATTCGTCACGGTGATTGTGTAGGAAAGGACCTCGCCGGCCTCGTGGACCAGGGTCTTGTCAACGGTCTTGCTCACCGAAAGCGAGGGACTGCGCTCGACAAGCGTCCGGGCATCGCCACTGGCCGACACGGACGCGTGGCTCGGCGCCTGCGCGCTGACGACAACCGTGTTGACCAGCGCCTGTCCGGCATCGATATCGGCCTGCGTGGCCTGATAGACGACTTCCCAGGTCCAGGCGGCGCCCACTTCCATGACGATGGTCGTGCCGTCGCCGCCGGCTTCGACCGGCGCGCCGATATCGACCGCGCCATTGTTGGAGAGCGTGTCCCGGAGTTCAACATTGGAGAGCGGTACGCTGCCGGTATTGGTGGCGACCACCGTGTAGGTCAGCGCGCCGGGCGCCGAAATCCGCGTCGAATCCACCCGTTTTCTTACGGTGATGCCCGGCGTTCCCTCGACCGGCGTCGTTATGGTGTCGTCACCGTTTACGGTCACGCCCGATGGTGTCCGGCCATTCGCCGATGCGCTGTTTTCGACCTGTCCGGCGTCGAGATCGCCTTGAACGAGCGTGTAGGTGGCCGTTGCCTTGCCTTTCTGGCCGGGCGCGAGCGTCGGGGGACGTACCGCCAAGCCCGTGACCCCGAGCTTGGGATCGCTCACCGTCACGTCTGTCAATGTGACTCCGCCCGTATTCTCGACCTCGAAAGAATAGGTGATGGTGTCGCCGGCATCGGTCATGCCGTTGCCATTGGCATCCTCGATCGCGCCGGCCACCTTGGCGAGGCTGAGGGCCGCCGGCGATGCCACGGGCGTTACCACCCCGTCGCGATCGCTTGCCTGGATGCCCCGCGGAGACAGGCCGATTGCCTCGGCGGTGTTCTCTACGGTACCGGCGTCGATATCGGCCTGGACGAGTTCGTAGGTGGCTTCAGCGCTACCGGTGTCGCCGGGCGCCAGACTGGATGGCGTCACGGGCAGATTGAAAAGCCCCAGCCTGTCATCATTGACGATGACGTTGCGCAGGCTCACGGATCCCGTGTTCTCGACCGAGAAGCGGTAGGTGATGGTATCGCCGGCATCGGTCATGCCGTTGGCATTGGCATCCTCGATCGTTCCGGCCGTCTTGGTGAGGGATAGGCTTGCCGGCGCATCGATGCGGGTCGAAACGGTATCGGAGCCGGAAATGTCAGCGCCCGCCGCGTCCTCGCCCCGCGCGACCGCCGTGTTGTTGACGAGGCCGGCGTCGATGTCGGCCTGGGTCAGCGTATAGACGCCGGATGCCGTTCCCGTTTCGCCCGGTGCGAGGGCCGAAGGCGTGACCGGAGCGCCGCGAAGGCCGAGCCTCGCATCGTCGACGAGGAGATTGCGGACGCTTACCGTCCCGCTGTTCGTCACGGTGAAGGTATAGGTTATGGTATCGCCCGCATCGACCCGGCCGCTGTCGTTCGCATCGACGATGTCGCCGGCTCTCTTCGACAGCTGAAGTTCGGGATGCCCTGCGACCGGTGTACTGGCGCTGCTCTCGCGCGGAGCAGTGATCTGATCGGTGGAGACGCGCGCCCTGTTGAGGAGCTGCCTGCCGGTATCGATGTCGGCCTGCGACGCCGAATAGGACGCCGTCCAGCTCCACGTCTCGCCGACGTCGAGGATGCTATTGCCGTTGACGTCGCCATCCGGACCGTTCAGGACCGCCGCAGTTCCGTCCGGAAGAATATCGCTCAGGCGAACGCCCGTCAGGCTGACATTGCCGGTATTGCGGACGGTGATCGTATATCCGAGCACCTGCCCCTGGCGCGACGCTGGATTGGGCCCCGAGGTCTGCATTTTCGAGATCGCAAGGTCGGCGTCCTGCACCACCGATGTCGAAGCGGTATCCGTTTTCGGCGCGGCCCGGTCGCTCGTCACCGCCGCCGAGTTGACGAGCGGCGCTCCTTCATCGAGGGCGGTTTGCGTGACGGTGTAGGTCGTCGTCCAGGTCCAGACCTTGCCGGCGTCGAGGACGCCCGTAGCGGCGCCGTCACCCGCCGGGCCCGTCAGTTCGGCGGCACGGCCATCCGGCAATGTATCGCTGACGGCGATGTCCCGCAGGGCGACATTGCCGTTGTTCTCGACGCGGATCGTGTAGGTCAGGACATCCCCTGCCCGGCGCGTCGTCGCCTTGTCGACCGACTTTTCGATGGTCAAGGAAGGTTGCTGTTCGATGGCCGTCCCGGCGTCGTCGCTCGCCTGCACTCTCGGCTCTGCCGGATCGGCGCCAGGGAGGCGGCCCGAAACGGTGGCGACATTGGTCAGTATCGCGCCATTTTCGATGTCGGCTTGCGTCGCCTCATAAGTCACGCGCCAAGTCCAGGTGGCGCCGGCCTCCATGACGACGGCGCTCCCGTCACCACCGGTTTCGACCGGCGCTCCGATCACAACGGCGCCGCCATTCGACAGCACGTCGTCCAGCGACACATCTTCGAGCGCCACGTTGCCGGTATTGGTCGCGCGGACGGTATAGGTGAGCGTACCGGGTGCGGTGATGCGTGTCTTGTCGACATCCTTGGCCACGTTGAGACGCGGCATCCGGTTGATCGCGGTGCGTGCCACATCCGTATCGCCGACGATCTGTCCCGACGGATCCGTTGCCGTTACGGCTGCCGTGTTGTCGATGGACGTACCGGCATCGATATGGGATTGCGTCACCGCAAAGGTGGTCCTGTAGACCCAGATCTCCCCGACATCGAGCTGGCCGTTATTGTTGTCGTCGCCGGAGGGGGCGGTCAGGCCAGCAGAGGTTCCATCCGGGAACGTGTCGGTCACCACGACATCGTCGAGGGATACGTTGCCGGTATTGGTGACGGTGATCGTGTAGTCGAGCGATCCGGGCCGGCTTATCGAATCCCGATCGACGTCCTTTTCTATCTGGATGCCGGGTTTCGTCGAGACGCCGGTCGTCGCGTCGTCGGCGACAGGCGCGGGAATGCCGGTGGCCGTCGCCCCGGCGGTGTTGACGAGATCGTTCCCCGCATCGATGTCGCTCTGGGTGACGGTATAGGTGGTCGTCCAGACCCATTGTTCATCGACATCGAGAAGATCGTTGCCGTTGTCGTCACCGGCAGGGCCGGTCAGGTCGGCGGCGGCTCCCCCCGGCAGCGTATCGGTGACCTGCACATCGGCGAGAGCGACATTGCCGGTATTGCGCGCTGTGATCGTGTATGTCAGCACCTCGCCGGCCGCCCCGGTCGTGCGCTTGTCCACCACCTTGCTCAGCGTCAGCGAGCGGTCCTGATGGATTTCCGTCGTCGCATGGGCCTCGATCGGCTCCCCGATCTGATCGCTGCTCACCTTGACGGTGTTGATCAGATCCGAGCCTGCCTCCAGGTCCGCCCGGTTTACGGTATAGGTGGCCGTATAGAGCCAGACTTCATCGATATCGAGCTTGCCGTTTTCGTTCTCGTCCCCGCCCGCAAAGGTCAGCGAGCCGGAGGTGCCGTCGGGCATGACATCCGCGAGCACGAGATTGGTCTGGCTGACATTGCCGGTATTCTCCACCCTGATCGAGTAGGAAAGAACGTCATCGACAGCGCTCGTCTCGGCCTTGTCCACCCTCTTGGTGACGGAAATGGCAGATGAGCGCGCTATATCGGTTTTCGCCTCTGCAGTGAGCGGGCCGGCGATTTCGCTCGATTTCACCTCCACCCGGTTGACGAGGGCGTTACCCGCGTCGATATCGTCCTGACTCGCGGCGTAGGAGGCCTCGTAGCTCCAGATTTCGCCGACATCGAGCAAGCCGTTGCCGTTGGCATCGCCCGTCGGGCCGGATACCGCGCCCTCGCTCCCATCCGGCATTATGTCCGCGAGGATGACGTTGCTCGCAGGCCCTTCTCCGGTATTGCGCAGGGTGATGGTGTAGGAAAGCGTTGCCGGAGCGGAAATCCTCTCCTGATCGACCGTCTTGCGAACCTCGATCTGCGGCAGCTTGCGGATATTGGTGAAGATGCACTTGATTGCCGCGCCGGCGGCGGTTGCGGCTTCGTCGAACCGGACCGATCGCCCCGCCACCGTATAGCGCCCGCCTTGGCCCAGCCCATCGCAATAGACATCGGACAGAGCGAAATCACCGGGGTCGACCTCGGTGAGAGTAGTGACTGCGCCGGGTTCCGAAAGAAGCTGCACCGGACCATCGGCCTCAACGCCCTCGGCTGCGGTCGTAACCGCATGCGCAGCGATGCCATTGTCGCCGGTGAAATTGAACGTGCCGGTGCCGCCTTCGGATATCTTCCCGACCTGAACCGACGGCTGCCTGGTGTTGGTGAACGTGCAGACCAGCTTTTGGTTCGCCCCGTAATCCGATGCGGCGATGGTCAGCGTGCCGTCGTTCTGCGCCGATGGAACAATGTTGCCGTATTGATCGACGCAGCGGGTTTCCAGCCGCGTACCGGGCGGCAGGGTCTCGGTAATCGTGATAGGTTGCGAATTGTCCTGCAGCGGATATTGCGCCGAATTTGCCGGATTGTTCTGGCTCGTATCGAGATTGAAGGCCCCGATGCCCTGATCGGCAGCGAAGGCATAGGTCCCGGTCGCGCCGATGCTCTCCTTGCGGATCTCGATATCGGAGCCGGCGAAGCTCCATCGCATCTGGACGAAGTCGCGCGCATCGTTCTGATAGGTCTTGCCTTCGAAGGTAACCCGGAATGTCAGGCTGGTAATGCCGCGGCCGACGAACTGGATCGATCCGCAGGCCGATCCCAGGCCATCGGTGCGGCAATATTCCGTCTGGGCGACGTTCCTGACCCCGGGCGCCCTGCCAAAGGCATTGGCGGCCGAATTGACGGTGAGGGCCGGGTTGCCCGAGAGCCGGACCAGCTCCACCGAGCCCCCTTGCGTGTTCGCACCGACGAGCTGCCACACGGAGGAATTGCTGGTTGGCGGGTCGGGATTGGTGAAAGCGTAGCCGCCCAGCTCGTCCACATGCAGGATCGGATTGTCGACCGGCTTGCTGAAGGTCACCGTGACGGAACGGACGGCATTCGGATCCTGGCTGGTGACCATGCCGAGCGAGGGCCCGCCGGATACCGCGCCGAAACGCGTATCCCAGTGGTTTCCAGTAGCGAAGGTGGAGTTTCGATAGGCATTTCCGTCCAGAACACCGGATTGCTGCACCCTCACCCCGAGAACGGCGGTCGTTCCCGAGGATCCGTTGATGGTCCAGGTTCGGGTGACCTCGGCATTCGCTGCCGAACAACATGCCAGTATCTGCACGACGGCAAGAAAGACGGCACCGTAGCCATTGAGGAGCTTGCGAAAAAGCGGGCGAATAGCGGGGCGCCGGCCTGTTTCGGTTTGCCTTTTCGTCAATTTGCACTTCCCTGATTTGCCGATTCCCTGCCCGCGCCCCACCCGGGCAGCCCCCCTCCGAGCGAACAGAAAAAGCCTCTACAAACAGAAATTTCATCGATCTAATCGAACAATAGGTTCGCTGATCCCGCGGTTGTCGCCGCGCCAATCGCCCCATGAAATGGAAGCTGCATCGCTTCCGATCCCGTCGACCCCAGGAAAGAGGCGAGATTCCTTGCCTCACCCCTAGTTTTATAGGGGTCGAGAGATCGGGGGTAGTGCTCCTTGACAGATCATAATTATTGAATAATTCGATATATAAACGGCGCGACCGGTATAAGTGGCCCGACGAAAAACGGCCTCCCGATCTCATCAAGGATCAGGAGGCCGGGTTCCAGACTGCCGGAAGGACTAAGGGAGGCCGGCGTCTCAGAACATCGTATTCTCGTTGGCCGCCTTTTCGGGAACGGCCTGAATGACGTCCCAATGCTCGACGATCCTGCCGTCCTTCACGCGGAAGATATCGACGACAGCCGAGCCGCGCTCCTCGGGGCTGCGCTGCGCATGGATGTGGAGATAGACGAGGTCGCCATCGGTGGCGCTGCGGACAATCTTCACGCGGTAGCCCGGGTTCTCCTTGAAGAACCCGGTAAAGTAGCCGACGAAGACTTGCTTGCCGTCGGGCACGTTCGGATTGTGCTGCTTGTAGTCGTCGGCGACGACGGCAGCGGCAGCTTCGGTCTCATGTGCATTGAAGAACCGGTCATAGAATTCCACGACGAGCGCGCGATTGGCTTCCTCGGCCTTCAGATCGCGTTCGGCCGCAAAAGCGGAGGGAATGCCGGCCAGAAGAGCAACGGCAAAAACGGCATGTCGCATATGTCTTTTCATGATTTCGAGCCTTTCTTCGATTATCGGCTGGAGGGTTGTCCTGGGAGGACGGGGATTGGGAGTTCAGTCGTAGAAATCCGGAGCATGTCTGAAGCGCGGCCAGGCCTGCGGATCGTGGCCGGTGACGACGACGGCATCGGTTCGGTCCGCGATGACATGCAGCTTGCGGACAGACCGCACCGTATCCACCGTCGACGCCAGAAAGCCGGGAAGCGCCTTTTCATCCCAATGGTCCATCGTATAGGCGGCATCGCCGGCAAGCAGGACATGTCCGGTATTGGGCAGGCGGATCAAAACGGATTGATGCCCAACGCTATGGCCCGGCGTGAAAAACGTCTGCAACGTCCCGTCGCCGAGCAGGTCGAAGCCATCGGAGGCCTCTCCATCAAGGAAATGCCAATGCAGATCGGGGCGGTCGAAGTCGCGGCGCACATAGGCTGCGGCGGCGAACCAGTCCGGCGCGAAGGCGTAATTGTATTCGGCGCGCTGGACGATATGCGTGGCGTTGGGAAAACGCCCCACGGCGCCGGTATGGTCCGAATGCATATGGGAAAGGATGACATAGTCGATGTCCCCGGCACCGTATCCCAAGGCAGAAAGCTGGGCGAGACAGCCCTCCTGCGGGGACATTACGATGCGGAACGTGTCGATGGACGCTCCCCAATAGGCACGGGGATCGGCAAGGCCCTCGGCAGCCAGTCCCCCGTCGATCACGACGTTGCCGGCCGGATGGGTCAAAAGAAACCACGGAACCGGGATCTCATACAGCTCGCCGTTTCCCTGGTTCATCTTGATGTCATGAAGACGACAGACCTGCGTCCCGGACTGCAGCATGTATAGTCGAATAGGCGACATATATTCCCTGGCGCATCAAGAGTGGAACCGCGCAATATCGGTGATCTTTACAATCCCTCGCGCTTTCCAAACCTCTTAACTCACACCGGTTTGCCCGCGGTAGGCGGGAAGATCTAAAGATAGAAATCAGCTTTTCCGATATCAGGGATCCCGCATCATGACGCCTATTGTCCATATGCCCGCTGAAAGCACCGGAAAACAGGCAGGTCGACTGACTGCGCACGCCCCGCACCAATCCGGCGCTTGCAGCGTCCGATCACCATCAATTGATCGCGCTGCGTCATTCGCAATCCCGCCGCCACGTCTATTGCCGCGTAAAAGAAAAGATCGGTTACGCGTCTTTGCGCACTGATTGGATGAATGGGCCATCGGAAAAACTGATGGAATTTCAGAGAATCTCGCCGATTGAAGCGGCATTGCAG
Organism: Shinella sp. 1A1; assembly: GCF_055379515.1. NCBI lineage: Bacteria > Pseudomonadati > Pseudomonadota > Alphaproteobacteria > Hyphomicrobiales > Rhizobiaceae > Shinella > Shinella sp. 1A1. Next base: position 395,244 of record NZ_AP039672.1, on the reverse strand, counting down.
CTTCCTCCTCCGATAGCCGGCTTGTTTGCATCGGCATATTCGATAAAAATGGCGCTCGACCGGCCAGACGTCGAATACCCGTCGCGGAGGGTGGCTTGCCGGTGAAAGTCCGCGTGGAAAGGTGGAAGCATGGACCTTCTGGCGGGAATGCGCGTGCTCGTGAGAGTGATGGAGAGAGGCAGCCTCTCGAAAGCCGCCATGGACCTCGGCATGGGCCAGCCCGCCGTGAGCGAGAGGATCAGCCGCCTGGAAGAACATCTCGGCGAGCGCCTTCTCCACCGCAGCACACGATCACTGCGACCGACCGATGTCGGCCTGATGTTCTACGAACGCGCAAAGAAGACGCTCGAAGCGGCGGACTTCGCGGAAAGCGTCACATCCAGGAACAAGGCCGCGCTGCAGGGCACGATCCGCATCGCCGCACCGCACGGGCTCGGAGAGATGGTTCTTCCCGCCATCCTGATGCGCTTCCGGAAACTTCACCCGCATCTCAACATCGACCTCACGCTCAATGACCGGCTCGTCAGCCCGGTATCCGAGGGCGTCGATATCTCGTTGCGGCTCGGCGACCAGAAGGAGACGAACTGCGTTGACGAGGAGATCGGCTTCGTCCGGCGCGCGCTCGTCGCCTCTCCCGACTACATCGCCCAATGCGGCCTGCCGGCCGCGCCAAACGAAATTTCCGCTCACCCGTTCCTGCGCGTCTCTGGCATCTTCGGTGACAATCTGCTGCCGCTGCGACGCGCCGGCGAGATATTTCAAGCGGAAATCAACACCGTCTGGACGGTAAGCAACTGGCGACCGCTACACGCCCTGCTGCTTTCGGGAGCGGGGATCGGGGTCCTGCAGGTCCCCGCCTGCGCGGAGGCCCTGGCCGCCGGCCAGTTAAAACGGCTGCTCCCGCAGTTCGAAGTCCCGGGCTACCGCCTTCGCCTGCTCTATGCAAAATCAGACGTGATTTCAGAAAGAACGCGCCAGCTCGTTGCTTTCCTGCGGGAAGAATTGAAGTTCTTCCGTGAAGACGACGGTGTAGATCTGACATAGCAGGCAATGCCGTCCAGCGCGGCCCGACACCTCCGTCCGCCATCTCCCGGATATCCCATGTTGACGCTAGCCCCCTTCTCGCACGAGCATTTCACGCTTCTCCTCGACTGGTTTCCCACCCGCGCTGCCCTTGCGCAGTGGGGCGGCCCGTTCCTGGATTTTCCCTTGTCGCCCGATCAGCTGGAGCGCATGCTGGCGGAAGGCAGTTCCATCCCGCCAACCCGGCTCTGCTGGATGGCGGAAAGCGAAGGAACGCCCGTCGGCCACGTCCAGCTCGCCTTCGATTGGCGCAATGGAAATGCGCTGCTCAGCCGCGTCGCCATCGCGCCCGAAATGAGAGGACGGCGCTTCTCCTTGCCGCTGATCGCGCTGGCGATCAAAAGGGCGTTCCGGTTCGACGCAATCGAACGGCTCGAACTGAACGTTTACACCTGGAATGCGCCGGCGATACGAACCTACGAGCAATCGGGCTTTATTCTGGAAGGGGTACGCAGAGCGTCCGCGCTCGTCGATGGCCAACGCTGGGACACCGCCATGATGAGTCTGCTGCGAGCAGATTGGACTGCACCCTGAACAGGGTGCGCTCGTCGCCAGAAGAAGCGAGCAAGGCTTGCGAGCCGCGCTAGGGGAAATCGCAAACGACCGGAGGCAAGTCGGAACCGGTTCATCGGAGCTCCTGCCTACCCCTCTTCCGGCGCCAGCACAGAAACCCGGCTGCCTCTTGCATGCTGGCATGAGATGGCGCGAGACGAAACAGACTTGCCTTGCTCTTCAAGCGGCTCGTACGCATTCGAGCTGTTGGGTCAAAACCGTGAAATGCCTCGACTTCCGCTATCGACGGGATCGCGGCGGCGGCTTGCTGCAAGGCGCACCTTACATCCATTTGCCGATCGATGCCGCTCTTGAAGAAGCCAAGAAACGCCCCCCCCCCGCGCCTGTGGTATCCACGGCCTTCACCCTGAAGCTCGAGACGCTTTCGACCGATGCACCGCTGCGATCAATCGATGATTGATATCGATTACTCCGATGAATTGTATAGTGTAATTAACGAGAAATGCTTTAATTCAGCAAATTTCCGCGATTTTTGCATCTAACCATGGGTAATTTATAAATTTTATCAATGAATCCTCGGATTAAATGCCTCTGTGACTAACGCGAAGAGCAGCGCATGAATATCGAAGGAGCCCTCCCGGTGCTTTTGACCGACCATAATCCCGTTCTGACGATCCTGGCGGCCATCGTCTGCATCACCGGCAGCTGGATCGCCATGAACCTGCTTCAACAGGCGCAGATCAAACAGGGCACCTTACGGCTTCGCTGGACATTCGTGACGGCCGTCGGAGCAGGCACGGTGATCTGGTGCACGCACTACACCGCCATGATGGGCTTCCATCCCGGCGCGCCGGTCAGCCTGCATGCGGGCCTCACGATGCTGTCGCTCGCAATCGCGATCACGGGAGCCAGCGCATCCGTGTGGATCGGGTTGAGCCGCCTTTCCACGGCGCCCGAGATCGGAGGGTTCCTCGCCGGCTGGACCATTTCTGCGATGCATTACACCGGCATGCTGGCATACCACATCGACGGGGCCGTATCGTGGAACCCGACCCTGGTAGCGCTCTCGATCGGATTTTCCCTCCTCTTTTCGATCTCGGCCTTCAGTCTCGTCCTGCGCAAGCCCCGTCGAGCTTCTTCGAGTATCGGCAAGCTTCTGTTCGCCACCGCCATCGTCAGCCTGCACTTCACCGGCATGGAAGCCCTATCGGTTGCTCCTGGCCACGCGGCATCCCATCTCGCCCAGGAGACATTCGCGACGATGGGATTCGTCATCGCCGCGGTCGCCATGCTGACAGTCAGCACGGGACTGGCGATGCAGCTCATCGAGGCGCGGGTCTCGCGCGAGACCATCAGCCGCTTCCAGCGAATGGCGATGACCGACGCCCTGACGGGCCTGCCGAATCGCGTCAGCTTTGCAGAGAGCCTTGACCGGGAAATCGCAACCGCCGAAACGCTGGGACGAAATATAGCGATCCTCGCGATAGATCTCGACCGATTCAAGGAAATCAACGACCTGCGCGGGCATCACGCCGGCGACCTCGCGCTTCAGACCATCGGCCAGCGCCTTGCCAGCCTTGTAGACGACAACGCTTTCGTCGCGCGATTAGGGGGCGATGAATTCGCCGCCGTCGTCAACTATGACGACGAAAAGCATCTCCTCGATTTCGTCTCGCGGCTGGAAACGCTCATGTTCCTGCCGATCCGGATCGAGAATTTCGAGACGGTGACCGGCGCAAGCGTCGGCGTGTCCATCTATCCGCAGGATGGCACGACCCGCGAGAGACTGATGAGCAATGCCGATCTGGCGATGTATCGGGCAAAAGGAAATATCGGCCAGAACGTTTGCTTTTTCGAGAAGCGGATGGACGAACTCGTACATGACCGGCATGTCCTCGCGCAGGATCTTCGCCATGCGATCGACAGGGATCAGCTTCGGGTGCACTATCAGGTGCAAACCTCGGTGGCGACAGGCGCCATCCGCGGCTATGAGGCGCTGTTGCGCTGGCATCATCCGCAGCGGGGCTTGGTGCCGCCCGCCGAATTCATCCCGATCGCGGAAGAGAACGGCCTCATCATTCCGATCGGGGAATGGGTTCTGCGAACCGCCTGCCGGGAGGCGGCGACCTGGAATAATTCCCACAGGATCTCGGTCAATATCTCCCCGGTTCAATTCACGCATGTCGACCTTGCCCCGCTTCTCCTCGATGTCCTGATGGAGACCGGTCTCGCCCCGACGCGCCTTGAACTGGAAATCACTGAATCCACGATCATCGCGGACAAGCCGAGGGCGCTTCACATGCTCCGCCAGATCCGCACCCTGGGCATAACCATCGCCATAGACGATTTCGGGGTCGGCTATTCCTCCTTCGACACACTTCGTTCCTTTCCTTTCGACAAGATCAAGCTGGATCGCTCCTTCATGGAAGAGGTGGAAGAGGACGCACAGGCCAAAGCCATCGTGCGCGCGGTTCTCGCCCTCGGCAAAAGCCTGAATATCCCGGTTCTTGCCGAAGGCGTCGAAACGTCGACCCAGCTATCGATCCTCAAGGCAGAGGGCTGCGACGAGGCCCAGGGTTTCCTGCTCGGAAAACCAAGGCCCCTTTCGTTCACCGTCGCCGCCGAACGACCGACCCTGCCGACGAAACAGTTTCATCACGAGGAAGATCAATCCCGACATCTGGTATGACATTGGCGAGGAAGGCCAGCGGTTTCGCGCCGCCACCGTGATTTCGAACGGCCGGCCGCTCGTTATTCCTACGGTATACGGACAACGATTTTGCCAAAGGCTCCCCGCTCCAGATGGTCAAGGGCAGCGTTCAGGTCCTCAAAATCGTAGACCTTTTCAACGACCGGCTCGATCTTCAACCAGTCGACGGCCCGCACCAGATCGGCGAGGGCCCGGCGGTGGCCAACGCCTATGCCCTGTACGTTGGCCGCACCATGCAGCAACGGATAGACGGAGCTGCGCAGTTCGTCGCCGGCCAGATTGCCGATCACCGAAACGCGGCCGCCCTTGGTCAGCGCGGCGAGCGAATGACCGAAATTATCGCCGCCAGCCAGTTCGAGGACATGATCGGCACCCCGTCCGTCTGTAAGGTCTCGCAGCACCCCTGCCCATTGCGGGTGCCGCAGGCGGTTGATGCCGGCGGCGGCGCCGAGCGCCTTCGTTCGCTCCAGTTTCTCATCGCTGCCGGAAACGACGACCACGCGTGCGCCCTGCGCCGCGGCGATCTGGGTGGCGAAGAGGGCAACGCCGCCTGTACCGATGACCACGACGACATCTCCCGCGCGGGTCCTGCCCGCCTCATTCAAGGCGAACCAGGCCGTCAGGCCCGAGCAGGTCAGCGTGCTTGCCTTGACGGCATCGAGGCTGCGCGGCGCGATGACGAGGGAATCGACCGGAAGCACGACATATTCCGACAGCATGCCGGGGCCGGGAGCCCCGTGCGGAATGCTGTCCGCGGGCTGCACACCATCCTGCCAGCGGCTGAAGAACGTGCTGACCACGGCATCTCCCGCCTTGAAGCCGCTAACGCCGGCGCCGACCATGGCAATCGTGCCCCGCATGTCCGAGCCGGGTACCAGCGGCAACGGCGGGTTCATGCCCATGCCGTCCCACAGCACGAGCAATTCACGGTAATTCAGCGCAACGGCTTCGACACGCACCAGCACTTCGCCATGGCCGGGCGCGGGCACGGCCGTTTCGACAAACTGCAAATTCTGGCGACCGAATGCCGATGCCTGCCAGCGCTTCATGGATTTCGACATGTTCTTCTCCATACGAGTTGACGAAGCATCGACATAATGGTTCTAGGAAAAAACGCAGCGCTCCTAATTTTCCTCGGAATGGTGAAAAAATGGAACCAATCAGCCATGACCGCTTGGCCGGGATCAGCGCTTATGTCGCCGCCGTCGATGCCGGCAGTTTCGCGCAGGCCGCCATCCGGCTGGGCCTGACGCGCTCGGCGGTCAGCAAGGCCGTGGCGCGGCTTGAGGCACGGCTGGGCGCACGCCTCTTCGTGCGCAGTACCCGGAGCCTGCGGCTGACCGATGAAGGACAAATGTTCTACGAGCGCTGCGCCGGAGCCTTGCAGGCGCTCGAAACGGCGCAGCACCTGGTGGAAGCCGGGGTCCGCGAACCCATGGGGCGTCTGCGCATCAGCGCGCCGGTCGTCTTCGGGCGCCATTACATAGCACCGCTTTTGATCGACCTGGCCGAGCGTCACCCGCTGCTGCAGGTCGAAGGCAACTTCACCGACCGCACGGTCGATTTCATCGAAGACGGCATCGACCTTGCCATTCGCAGCGGGGAGTTGCCGGATACCGATACCCTTGCCGCGCGCCTTCTGGGAATGCAGGCAATGATCGTCTGCGCCGCCCCGGCCTATCTTGCTACGCACGGAACGCCGCGCACGGTGGCGGATCTTTCCAGCCACCGACACATCCTCTATCGCCGCGGCAACAGCATGGCCGCTTGGCCGCTTGCCGAAGAAGGCAAGATTTCCCGGGAGCGGCCGAAATATGCCGTTGCCTTCGATGATGTCGATGCCATCGCGATGGCTGCCAGGCGGGGCGCGGGCATCGCCTATCTGCCGCTCTGGTGCGTCCGGAACGCTCTGGCGGACGGCACGCTCGTCAGCGTGCTGGAGAAGGCCTCGACCGAGCGGACGCCCCTGCATGCGGTCTGGCCGCGCACGCGTTACATGCCGTACAGCCTGCGCGTCACCATCGATACCCTTCTGGCGGCGCTCCCGCCCTTGCTTGCGCCGCACGCCGGGTGAAAGGATACGGAGCGATATCGGCCAGATGGCGAGCGCGGCCCGCGACTGGCCGCCCCGTCATGCTCTCCGGCCATTTACCCCGTGCCTACTGTTCGATCTCCGGCACGACGAGTTTCGCAAGCTTGTCCAGCGAATCCTGCCAGCCGAGATAGCAGGCTTCGGCGGGGATGATATCCGGCACACCCTGCTGCTCGATGTTCACTTCCGTGCCGACCGATACGGCCTTCAGGCTCACCGTCACCTTCATCTCGCCCGGAAGGTTGGGATCGTCGAAGCCGTCGGTATAGACGAGACGCTCCCCGGGGACGAGTTCCAGATAGGTGCCGCCGAAGGCGTGGCTTTCGCCCGTCGTGAAATTCCGGAACGACATCCTGTGACGGCCGCCGACTTTCGCATCCAGCTCGTGGACGGTGCAGAGAAACCCGTATGGCGGAAGCCAGCTTGCAACCGCGTCCGGCTCGAGGAACGCGCGATAGAGCTTCCCGGGCTTGGTGGCGATGACGCGGTGCAGACGGATCGTGCTGGGCATGGTGTTCTCCTGTGGTTCGGTTTCATCGGTTCGTTCTGTCGTGGCGGCGTGCTTGCCGCTGCCCGATGCAGTTAAGACGAGCGAGGCAGGGAGAATCCGACATGACAGCGGATTAAGTTTCGCATCGGCTGTTTTCTTCACCGCGCGCGGTTTGCCGCAGATACCCTACGATCAAAGCTCCAGGCGGCATAGTTCGTTGCCAGCCGCAAGATTCCTTCCTCCTCAACGGCGCCTGTTACGGGCAGCAAACGCCTACATGACGACAACCGCCGCTCCGCCGGCCAACCCGGCACCCGCGGCCGTCAAAAGCAGCGCCTCTCCCTCCGAGAACGCCTTTTGACGGTGTGCGATGGAGAGCGAGAGCGGGATGGTGGCGGCAGAGGAATTGCCGAAGTCGCCGATGGTCCGCACGGTCTTTTCCGGTGCGATGCCGAGATTGGCCGCCACCGCATCGAACATCCGCGCATTGGCCTGATGCGGAACGAAGCGGCTCACAGCCGCCGCGTCTATCCCCGCCCGCGCCAATGCGCGCCGCGAGGTGCCGGTCATCAGCGCGACGGCGCGGGTAAACACTTCCCGGCCGTCGTGCATCGTCATCAGGAACGCCTCGGCCGGGATATCCGGCGCGAAGGGACGATTGCCGCCGCCGGCGGGGATGTGGATGAGGTCGTATCCGCTTCCATCCGATACAAGTTCAGCCGAAACGACGCCGCGTTTCGGATCGTCGCACGGTGCGAGCACCACCGCGCCGGCGGCGTCGGCGAAGAGGACCGCGCTTGCCCGCTCGCACGTGTTGATGCGCCGGCTCAGAATATTGGCCGCGACCACGAGCACCTTGCGCCCCTGCGCGCGCACGAACCCGTCGGCCAGCGCCAGCGCATAGAGGAAGCCCGAACAGGCGCCCGCAAGATCGATGGCGCCGGCGCCGCGAAGACCCAGCCGGTGTGCGATGAGCGGTGCGGACGGCGGCAGCAGGTGATCGGGCGTGGACGTCGCAAGCAGGACCAGCGCGATATCCTCCGGCGCGCCCCCCGCGTCGTCCAGTGCCATCCGCGCGGCCGCCTCCGCGAGCCCGCTCAGCGTCTCGCCGTCCCCCGCCCAATGGCGCGTGCGAATGCCCGTCCGGCGCTCTATCCAGCCCGCTTCGAGGTCGAGCCGGCTTTCGATCTCCGCATTGCCGACACAGCGGGCCGGCACCGCATGCCCGAACCCGATCATGCGCGAAGATAGGCCGGGCCTCATCGCGGCTTTCCGAGAACGACGGAGGCCACCTCGTCGATGGCGTCGTAGGCGCGGTCGAGCTCGCCTTCGGTCACGCAATAGGGCGGCATGAGATAGATCACGTTGCCGAGCGGGCGGACAAGCAGCCCGCGCTCGCGAAACAGCCTGCGCATCCTCGGCCCGGCATCGGCGAGATAACCGCCTTCCGGCACGGCAAGGTCGAGGGCCGCGATCGTCCCGATCTGCCGGACGCCGGTAAAACGCCCGTCCGCTTCGAACCGCGCGAGGCGTCGCCGGTGCAGTCCCGCCAGTCGGGAGATCCGCTCTTGCACGGCCTCACTGCGCCAGATCTCCAGATTGGCAACCGCAGCCGCACAGGCGATGGGATTTGCGGTGTAGGAGCTGGAGTGGAAAAACGTCTTGCGCCGGTCGGCCGAAAAATGCGCCTCGAAGACCGCTTCGTTGCAAATCGTCGCCGCGAGCGGCAGCGCCCCGCCCGTCAAGCCCTTGGACGTGCAGAGGATATCCGGGCGGATGCCGGCCTGCTCACAGGCGAACAGCGTTCCCGTCCGCCCCCAGCCCGTCATCACCTCATCGGCGATGAACAGGCACCCGTAGCGCCGGGCGATCTCCGCCAGCCCGGCAAGCACCTCGGCGGCGTAGATTTTCATGCCGCCCGCCCCGAGCACCAGCGGCTCGATCAGCAAGGCCGCCACGCGGCCGGTGCGGCAGACCGCCTCGAACATGTCGAGCGTCCGCTGCTGCCGGCCCGCTTCGGGAAAAGGCAGCCGGTCGACCTCGAAAAGCAGCGGCGCATAGGCGGCGTTGAAGACGCCACGCTCACCGGCCGCCATGGTGCCGATCGTATCGCCGTGATAGCCATGCTCCATCACGACGATGCGGTCGCGCGCCTGCCCGGTATTGTGGAAAGAGCCGAGCGCCATCTTCAGCGCCACCTCGACCGAGGTCGAGCCGCTGTCGGAATAGAACACATGCCGCAGGCCGGGAGGCGCAATCTCGATCAGTTCCGCCGCCAGCCGCTCGGCAGGCATGTGCGAGAACTCGGCGAAGATGATCTGGTCGAGGGATTGCGCCGCCTCGCGGATCGCCTCGACGATCCGGGGATGCCGATGGCCGTGGGTAACGACCCACCAGGACGAGATGAGATCGAGGATCCGGTTGCCGTCTTCATCGATCAGATAGGCGCCTTCGGTCGAGACGACGCGCGTCATCGGCGGCTCGAGCGCATGCTGGGTGAAGGGATGCCAGACGGGCGAGCGGTTCATGCGGGTTCTCCCTGGAAATCCATCGGATCGAAATTGTCCAGAAAGGCCCGGCGGAGCGCTTCGGCCGTGACGCGCACGAGCACCGGAAGCCGGCCGAGCGACCGGACGCCGCCGAACTCGACGATGATGCGCTGCGTCTCGGGATTTTCCTCGCCGATGAAGGCCACGCCGAAGACCGGGATGCCGCGGCTCCGCATCGCTTCGAGCGAAAGGAGCGTATGATTGATCGTGCCGAGGGACGTGCGGGCGCACAGGATGACGGGAAGCTGCCATTGCGCGAAAATATCGGCGAAGAGCAGATGTCCGGAAAGCGGCACCAGCAGGCCGCCCGCGCCTTCGATCACCAGCGGACCGTCCGTTTGCGGCGGCACGAGCCGCGACGGCGCGATCGACACGCCGTCCAGCCGGGCCGAGAGGTGCGGCGAGGCAGGCGCCGAAAGACGGTAGGCCTCCGGCAGGATCCGGTCGCGCGGCACGCCGAGCCGGGCAATCGTCTCGCTGTCCGTCTCGCCGTCGAGGCCGGATTGCACCGGCTTCCAGTAGCACCCGTTCAGGGCGACGGCCAGCGCCGCGCAAAAGACGGTCTTGCCGATGCCGGTATCGGTGCCGGATATGACGAAGCGCGCGACCATCACATTTCCCTCGCCATGACTTCGGCGAGCCGTTCGAACATGTCCGATATCTGTCCCTCATCGGCATTCAGCGTGATGGAGATCCGAAGCCGCGCCGTACCCTCCGGCACCGTCGGCGGCCGGATCGCCCGAATGTCGAAGCCGTCCTCGCGCATGCGTTCAGCGATCCTCAGCGCGCGGGCATTGTCGCCGATCCTGACGGGGAGGATCTGCGAGCCGCTGGCATCCATGCCGAGCCGGGAGCGCAGGCACTCGCCGGCAAGCTCCGTCAGGCTCGCCAGCCGGGCGCAACGCTCCGGCTCGTCGGCCAGCATCCGCAACGCCTCGCGCACGCCGGCGGCGACGAGGGGAGAGGGCGCGGTCGAATAGATGAAGTTGCGCGCCCGGTTGACCAGATAGTCGGCAAGCACGGCCGGCAATCCGAGCAACGCACCGGAGAGGCCCAGCGCCTTGCCGCAGGTATGCAGCGTCAGGACATTGGCGCGGCCGGCGGCAAGGCCGCGACCGCCGGGACCGAGGACGCCCGTCGCATGCGCCTCATCGACGACGAGGAACCCCTCGTGCCGCTCGGCGACTTCCGCAAGCGCGCCTAGCGCCGCCCGGTCCCCGTCCATGGAATAGAGACTTTCGACAGCGATCCACGGCTGCCCCCTTCCGCCGGCCCTTCGCCAGTCCGAAATCGCCCGGTCGAAAGCCTCGACATCGTTGTGCCGCACGGCGACCGCCCCGGCCCTGCCTGCCGCGATGCCCTCATGCACGCTCGCATGGATCAGCGCGTCATGGACGATCAGGTCTCCGCGCTGCGGCAGAGTTGAGAAAAGCGCGGTGTTCGCGGCATAGCCGCTGCCGAAATAGAGCGCCTTGCCGGCTCCGAAAAAGGACGCGGCCTCCCTTTCTAGCGCCTCGTGCTCGGGATGATTGCCGCGCAGCAGCCGCGAGCCGCCCGCCCCCACCGGTACGCCCCTTTCCATCGCGGCCGATATCGCCGCCTTCAGGCGCGGCGCATCGGCAAGGCCGAGATAGTCGTTGGAGGCGAAGTCCACGCCTTGCCGGGGCAGCAGCGCGCGCAGGCGGCCCTTGCGCCGCAGGCCGGCGAGCGTGGCTTCGTGGCGGGCGAAGGCCGGCGCGCTCAAGGGGCAAGCTCCCGCTCCATCGGCTTCAGGCCGAGCCGGCGGAAGAGCGCCGCGTCATGATCCTCGCCGGGATTTTCCGCCGTCAGCAGCGTCTCGCCCACGAAGATGGAATTGGCCCCCGCCAGGAAACAGAGGGCCTGCGTCTCGTCACTCATGTCGGTGCGGCCGGCGGACAGGCGCACATGGGAAGCCGGCATCAGGATCCGCGCCAGCGCGACGGTGCGCACGAATTCGATGGGATCGACGGGAGCGGTATTCGCCAGCTTCGTTCCGGGAATCGGGATCAGCATGTTGATCGGTACGCTCTCCGGCGGCGCCGGCAGATTGGCCAGCGTCACCAGCATGGCGATACGGTCACTTGCCGTCTCGCCCATGCCAAGGATGCCGCCCACGCAGACCTTGATTCCGGCCTCGCGGACATTCGCCAGTGTCTCCAGCCTGTCCGCGAAGCTGCGGGTGGTGATGATCTCGGAATAGTAGCGTTCGGACGTATCGATATTGTGGTTGTAATAGTCGAGGCCGGCTTCGGCGAGCCTTGCCGATTGCGTGGGCGTCAGCATGCCGAGCGTCATGCAGGTTTCCATGCCGAGCGCCCTCACCCCCTCGACCATGCGCACGATCGTCTCCATGTCGCGGTCCTTCGGGCTGCGCCAGGCCGCCCCCATGCAATAGCGGGTCGCGCCGCCATCACGGGCCTTTTGCGCCTCGGCCAGCACGCGTTCGACCTCCATCAGTTTCGAAGCCCTGAGCCCGGTCGCAGAATGGGCCGACTGGCTGCAATAGCCGCAATCCTCGGCGCAGCCACCGGTCTTGATGGACAGAAGGCGGCTCATCTGGATCGCATTGGGATCGAAGTGCTCGCGGTGAACCTGCTGGGCACGAAAGAGAAGATCGCTGAAGGGAAGATTATAGATAAATTCCGCTTCCTCGACGGCGCAGCACGCATCGGGAGACTGATGCGCTCCTGCAAATTCCTTCGGATGTTCGAATTTCCGCATCATCAAGAGCTTTCCTCGCATCTAAATAGATAGAATCATGATTTTATCTATAATCAGAAACGGGCAAGCGATGGCAACCCCTTTTTAGACAAGGATCGAAAACCCGGAAAAGCGAGGAGAACGGCATGCTTCATCGTCCCGCCGGGCGTCAGCCCGCGGCAGTCTCAGCCGGCACCAGGCCGGAAAGCGGCGATTGAATCAGCCTTCGAGCGCGAATGCGGCGCCCGTCTTGCCGGAGGCATAACGAACCGGTTTTTCGCCGATTCTTTTCACATGCCGTTCGAGCGCGATGACGGCCTGGTCGATCTTGCCCTGCCGGAGGTGATCGAGGATGGCGCGGTGGTCCGTATCGACCCGCGGCGTCCAGCCGGCGCGGCTCGTTGCGAACAGGAAACGCGAGCCCGCCGCATGCAGGTTGTCGATCTCGGCCAGCAGCCGCGGCATGTTGCAGGGGGAAAGCAGCAGCTTGTGGAAGGCGCGGTTGGCCTCGTCCCATTCCTCGATGCCCGTGGCGGCATCGCAGGCCTGCGCGACCGCTTCCGCCCGATCCAGCAGGAACGGCGTGAGATGCGGCGCCGCCATGCGCAGGGCCAGCCCTTCCAGCACGGAGCGCATCAGGGCGACCTCCTGCACCTCGGCAAGCGAGAACGACGCCACCCGAACGCCCCGGCGCGCCTCGCTCACGGCCAGTCCCTGCGCCTCGAGCCGCCGGAACGCCTCCCGCACCGGCACATGGCTGGTGCCGAATTCCTCGGCGATATGGTCCTGCCTGAGCTTGCTTCCCGGCTCCAGTGCGCCGGTGATGATACGTTCTGCGAGAACGCGGCTGATACGGTTGGCGATGGTGTCTTCGGCGCTTACGGTCATTTTTTATAGATAATTTACGATTCCGGCGCTGTCGAGCACAGGCCGGGCGCCGCCCACCAAGGTTCGACAAGAGGTTGCGCCTTGTCTACTACCCGGACCGCCCTTCAAGGGGAAGCGCCGATGCTGTCAACGGCGTTGAGACCGGCGAGCAACGGACGGAACGAGCCTAGCTCAATCCCTCACGAACTTGCGCGGCGGCATTCTCGATAACCTGCCCAGGAAGGAAATCCGCGCCGCAGTCGATCTTCTTGGATCGCATGCCCGTCCGATTTTCAACCGCGCTCCGTTACACATGTCCGAGCGATGCCGCGCGCCCCCGCGCAACCCAGGCCGCTCCTTCCCGCGCGTGCAGGAAGCCATTCGAAAAGGGAATGCCGGGATAGACCTGCTGCAGGTGAGCAATCGCTTCCTCGCCCGCCATCTCGCCATCAAGCATGGCGCGGAACACTTCCGCCACCCGCACCATGTCGCAATCCTGCGGCGAGAGCCTGATGCGCGACAGGCCGGCCTCCACCAGCGGCGCCAGATCGTCGCCCAGCATCGCGCAACTGTTCGAAAGGGTCTGCACACCGTTCAGCACCAGGAAGGACTGCCGGTCGAGGGTGCGCAGCGGAAGGCCATCCGGCTCCTCGCCGCAGATGAACTGGCAATTGTCCTTCGTCAGCCCCTTGGAGCGGGCATGGGCGCAGCGCGCGGAAATCGCAAGCGGCATGCGGCCGAAGGCGAATATCTCGAAGGAGAAGCCCGGCATGTCCTCCAAAATCCGCAGGATGGAGCTTGCCGGCAGTTCCGGCGGCAGGCAGATGTTCTCGGCCCCGCGCGCGGCGAGCACCCGCGCTGTCGCCGCGTTGTAGACGTTGACCAGCGGCCCGATCGAATGTGGCCGTCCCTTGAGGAGGCCGATCGCCGAAAGGTCGTTCGCCTCCACCGGATGGACGCTGTCGCGGATCAGATCGCGCACGTGCCGGCTCTCCCGCTCCAGCGTCACCATGGCGAGCGTCGAGAGCGTCACCCTTTTTCCGGCAGCCTCCAGCCGCTCGACCACCTCGGCGACATGCGGCTCGCTGAAATGCTGACGCTTGGAACAGACCGTCTCGCCCAGCGTCACATGCTCCACCGGCGCCTCGTCGGCGATGCGGAAATAGAAATCCCGCCACTTCGGCCCGTCCCAGAGGAAATAGACCGGCCCGAGGCTCAGCGCCGGCTTGGCTGTCGTCGTCATGTGCCTTCTCCTATCGCCAGCGCTTGTCATAGGCGCCCGTGGTCGTCCGCTGCCCCTCGCTCATCATTCGCAGCCGGGCGACGAGCGCGGCCCGCTCTGCCGGCTCGGCCTGGAGCGCACGCTTCATGGAGGAGACGACCTCCGCCACATAGGCCTTGCCACGCTGGCGGCCCTCGATCTTGAGCGCGGTAACGCCCGCCCTCCGCAGCGCGTCGATTTCATCGATCACGTCGAGCGAGACCGGGTCCTCGAAGGCGTAGCCCTCGACGTCGCCGATCTCGAAACGGCCCTTGCAGAGCGTCGGATAGCCGGAGGCTTCGCCGGGGCCGAAACGATTGATCGTATAGTCGCCGAGTTCCGAGACGAGGTCCGCGCCGTCCTGCCGGTAGCGCACGTGGCTTGCCGGCGAGCAGACCCCGTTCATGTTCGGCGATTTGCCGGTGGCATAGGAGGAAAGCGAACAGCGCCCTTCCGCCATCACGCAAAGCCCACCGAAGGCGAAGACCTCCACCTCGCAGTCAATTCCGCGTGTCAGCCGGGCGATATCCTGCACGGTGAGCACGCGCGGCAGCACCACGCGCTTCGCGCCGAAAGCCTCGACGAGGAAGCGGATGGCATCCGAATTGGAGGCGGAGGCTTGCACGGAGACGTGCAGCCGCTGCTCGGGATATTTCTCCGCCACATAGGCCATCAGGCCGAAATCGGCGAGGATCAGCGCATCCGCACCCGCTACCACTGCGTCGTCTGCCGCGCGATACCACAGCGCCTCATCGCCGGCGCGCATGAAGGTATTGAGCGCCACGAAGGTCGAGACACGCCTCGAACGCGCGAGCGCGATCGACTGGCGCATCTCCTCACGGCTGAAATTGAGACCGGGGAAATTGCGGGCATTGGTCTCGTCGCGGAAGCCGCAATAGACGGCATCGGCCCCCGCCTCCACCGCCTCGCGAAAGGCGGCGGGCGTGCCGGCCGGGCAGATCAGTTCCATGTCGCATCCTTTCCTTCGAGCGCCCGGCTGCGGATAAAGCGCGCCGCGCCGATGACCAGCGGCGAGAGCGGCCCCGCCAGTGCGCCGAGTTCGTCGGGCAGATCGATGGCGCTGTCATCGAGCGCGTTGCGCAGCGCCAGCATCGCCTCCATGTCGCCGGTGACGGCAAGATCGCGCGAGAAAAACAGGGCGTCGGCATCGCAGCGCCCTTCGAGCAGGCCGAGCAGCAGCACCAGCGGCCCTTCGATACGCGCATCGGCGAGGGGCGGCGCACCGCGCGAAACCGCCAGCGTGCGCGTCGCCGGCACGACGATGAAATGCAACGGCAGGTCGGTCGGGGAAAAGCCATAGCGGGTCCCGCAATAGTCGCCGAGCCGCTCGAAGAGTTCGGGATGCGCCTTCAGCACGCTCGAAAAGAGCCCGCGCGCCACCCGCTCCACCAGCCAGACCGGCATAAGATCGACCTGTCTTGCGAGAAGCGGCGGTAGCGACGTCATGAAAGCGGCCCTTGCGAAAAAACGAACGGCCGGAACCTAGGAAGCCTTGCCCGGCGCGAATTTGCGCCAGCACAAAGACCGGACCGTTTTTTCCCGGCAATCGCATCCCATGAAAGCCGATGCCCCCATTCCTCGCCGTTTCGACGGCCTTCAGGATTTCGTCGCCCTGCTCGAGCGGCGCGCGCAGCTGGTACGCATCCGCGAGCCGGTCTCGCTGGTCCACGAGATCACGGAGATCCACCGCCGCATATTGGCCGAGGAAGGACCCGCGCTCCTCTTCGAACAGCCGGTCGATGCCGCGGGAAATATCCAGCCCATCCCCCTCCTTGCCAATCTCTTCGGTACGCGCGAGCGCATCGAATGGGGCTTCGGGCTGGAGACGGGCGGCCTGCCGCGCCTTGCGGCCTTCCTCGCGGATCTGCGCGATCCGAGGCCACCCCGCTCGCTGCGCGATGCCTGGGAAAAGCTGCCGCACCTGAAGGCGGCCCTTTCGATGAACCCGCGCGAGACGCGGCATCCGCCCTGCCAGGAGATCGTCTGGCGGAACGGCGATGTCGATCTCGGACGGCTGCCGATCCAGACCTGCTGGCCGGGCGAGCCCGCGCCTCTCATCACCTGGCCGCTCGTCATCACCTGCGCGCCGGACGATCCGGCGGACGTGAATGTCGGCATCTATCGCATGCAGAAACTCGGACGGAACCGGCTGATCATGCGCTGGCTGGCGCATCGCGGCGGGGCGCGGCATCACCGGCTCTGGAAGGAGTGCGACCGCGACATGCCGGTAGCGGTGGCGATCGGCGCGGACCCGGCCACCATTCTCTCGGCCGTCATGCCTCTGCCGGACGGCATGAGCGAACTCTCCTTCGCCGGCGTGCTCGGCGGCCGCAGGCAGGAGACGGCGGGCGGCGTGACCGTTCCGTTGCCCGTGCCGGCCAGTGCGGAGATCGTGCTCGAAGGCACCGTCTCGGCCACCGAGGCGGCCGACGAAGGCCCCTATGGCGACCATACGGGCTACTACAATGCCGTCGAGCCCTTTCCGGTGATGACGCTCTCGGCGATCACGATGCGCCGCAACCCGCTCTATCTTTCCACCTATACCGGCCGGCCGCCGGACGAACCTTCCCGGCTCGGCGAGGCGATGAACGCGCTCTTCGTGCCACTGGTAAAGCGTCAGTTCCCGGAAATCCGCGACCTGTGGCTGCCGCCCGAAGCCTGCTCGTATCGCGCCATGGTGGTTTCCATCGACAAGCGCTACCCCGGCCAGGCGCGGCGGGTGATGATGGGCCTCTGGTCCATGCTGCCGCAATTCAGCTACACCAAGCTGATCGTCGTCGTGGACGACGATATCGACGTGAGATCCTGGCCGGACGTGATCTGGGCGCTGTCCACCCGCTTCGACGCCGGCCGCGACCTGATGGTCGTGGAGAACACACCCATCGACTATCTCGACTTCGCCTCGCCGCAAAGCGGCCTCGGCAGCAAGCTCGGACTGGACGCCACGACAAAGATCGGCGCGGAGACCGACCGCGAATGGGGCCGGGTGCTCGCCATGGCCCCGGACGTCACCGCGCGGATCGACGGCCTCTGGGCCTCCCTCGGTCTCGATGGAGCGAGCGCATGAGAAACGAGCGCGTCGTGGTCGGCATTTCCGGCGCTTCGGGCGCAGCGCTCGGCGTGCGGATCGTCGAGCGGCTTTCGGCCCTGCAGAATGTCGAGATCCATCTCGTCGTCTCCGACGCGGCGCGGCGCACGCTCGATCTGGAATGCGGGCCGGATGCGATGGAAAGCCTCCTGCCCCTCGTCCACTGCCATCACCCGAATGGCGATATCGGCGCATCGATCGCCAGCGGTTCCTTTCCGGTCGGCGGCATGGTGATCGCGCCCTGCTCCATGCAGACGCTTTCGGCCGTCGCCACCGGCCGCACCGACACCCTGCTCACGCGCGCGGCCGACGTGCAGTTGAAGGAACGTCGCCGCCTGATCCTGCTCGCGCGCGAGACGCCGCTTCATCTCGGCCACCTGCGCAACATGTGCGCCGTCACCGAGATGGGCGCGATCGTCATGCCGCCCGTTCCCGCCTTCTACCACCTGCCGCAATCCCTCGCGGAGGTCGTCGACCATCTCGCGGCGCGCGCCATCGATCTCCTCGCGCTCGCCGCCGGACCGCTCGCAAAGAGCTGGGAGGGAACATCGCCGCCGGTTTTCAGGAGCGGACAGGCGAAAGACACAATGCCACCACACGGGGAATGACGCCGCTCCAGGGGCCGCCGGAGAAACCGTCGATGCGGGCGAGCATTTGATCGGACGCAGCCGCACAGGTGGTCGGCGGGGACATCCGCGGCCCGGAGCGTCGAAAGGCTAATTCTTCGGTTCCGGCAGGGATGCTTCCAGCAACGCCCGTGTCTGCCCGGCCCGCAACTGCTTCAGGCCGCCGAGAAACACTTTTGTATTGTCATTTCCGTAAGCCCGGTGGCTCACGGCGAACAGCAGGACGCCGGACTTTGTCGGCACATAGCGGTACAGGTTCCATTCGACAATATACTCGCCCTTCGGATCCCTGGTGCTGACCAGGAAGTCGAGCGCCACTTCGCCGAGAGCATTTTTTTGCAGAATTTCGAAATTGGCGAGAGGGTCGGTATTCTTCCGCTCTCGCAGCATCTCGATCTGGCTTTTGACGACATCGATGACCTTGACGTCACCTGTCACATGTTCAACCAGAAGCATCTGGTGGTATTGTTCGACGGATTGGCCCGCCGGGACATATTCCTGTTTGCTGTAATTTTCCGATGGCCGGGAACTCCATGCCAGCTCGTATGACGTCCTGTCGAGATCGATCGGCCCCGGTATGCCGAGGAAGTCGACGACCTGGGCCCCGGCAGGGGCCGCCATAAGGATCAGAGCGAGGAAGACCGACACGAACCTTGCTGCTGTCATTGCCTCGTCCTCTGTTTCCATTACCCGGCGAGCCGCCGCTCGGATCGAGGGTAACAGCAGTATGTCATTCCGGAAACACCAGCCCGCCATTCGAAATAGACGCCGACGTCCCGCGACATTGCTGGCGCCTGCAACTCCGGACACCGGCGCCATATGAGTTCATCTGCAAGCAAGAGGCATTGCAGCCGCATCTTCCTGCAGCCGCGCGAGGAAATCGCGCGCAAATACGGTTTCGTCTACGACCATCACGGGCTGACACCGAGCGGCTCAGACGGCCACCGTTACGGAATCAGGCGGGCCTATTTCGGTGATTGACTGGTACGGTCTCAAAGGTAGCCTGATATCGATTCCCCATGACGGGCAGGTCCCGTCGTGCGGGTTTTTCTTGATCTCGGGGAGGAAGCCTGAATGAGCGAGACGTTCCATCAACCAGTAGATGCCGCAAAGGTACCCCGGTTTGCCGGTCACGCGACATTCATGCGGCTGCCTGCAGTTCCCTCTGCGAAGGGCCTCGACATTGCTCTGGCCGGCATTCCCTGGGATGGTGGAACGACCAACCGGGCCGGCGCGCGCCATGGCCCTCGGGAGGTCCGCAACCAATCCAGCCTGATGCGCAGCACCCACCACGTCTTCAAGACGGAACCATTTCGCGTCGCCAACATCGCCGATATCGGTGACCTTGCGGTCAACCCGATCGATCTGCTGGACGCCCTCCGGCTGATCGAGGAAGGCGTTGCCGAAATCGTCGGCGCCGGGGCGCTTCCCCTGTGCGTCGGCGGCGATCATTTGACCACCCTGCCCATCCTGCGCGCAGTCGCAAGGCAGAAGCAGGTCGGGCTGATCCAGTTCGACGCTCATTCCGATACGAACGACACCTATTTCGGAAACAATCCCTACACGCATGGCACCCCTTTCCGACGTGCGATCGAGGAGGGACTTCTCGATCCGCGCCGCATCGTCCAGATCGGAATTCGCGGATCGGTTTATGCCCCGGACGAGCATGACTGGGCCATCGCCCAGGGAATTCGCATTATCTATATGGAAGAATTCGTCGGCCGCGGGGTCGAGGACGTCATGGCCGAAGCGCGCGAGATAGTCGGCCAGAACCCGACCTATGTGACATTCGACATCGACGCGATCGATCCGTCGATGGCTCCCGGGACCGGCACACCGGAAATCGGTGGCTTCACGACGCGGGAAGCGCAGCAGATGGTCCGGCGGCTCGATGGCCTCAACCTCGTCGGCGCCGATGTCGTGGAGGTTTCACCGCCGTTCGACCTTGCCGGCATGACCTCCATCGCCGGCGCGACCATCATGTTCGAATTGATGTGTATTCTGGCAAGGCAGATTGAAAAGGCACGGAAAGCAACTTCCGAGCCTTGATCGACCGGCATCCTTGCAGCAGCGAGCGGCGCACAGCCTAGGCGCCCTCGACCGTTCCGCGGCGCCAGTAGGAGACGACGAGGTGCTCGTCACCGGTGAGCGTCTTTTCCTGGCGGGCGAAGGCGCGGATCGCGCGGAAAGCCTCGAATTCGCAGCCGGCCCAGAGATAGACCCTTTCGCCTTCGGCCGGAAAGGCAGTGGCTCGGACCGCGTCGATGAGCAGGGTCGTGGTGCCGGCTGCCTTGCCATCGCGCATCAGCCACGTGACCGCGATGCCGGACGGGGCGGCAAGCGGCTGGACCTCGGCCGCGTCGGCGACCTCCAGGAATGCATGGCCGCGTGCTTCCGCCGGCAGGGCTTCCAGCATGCGGGCGATGGCCGGCAGGGCCGTCTCGTCCCCGGCGAAGAGATACCAGTCCGCCGCAGCGAGGCCGCCGCCGCCGGGGCCGACCACGCCGACCCGGTCGCCGACCGCCGCCCGCGCGGCGAAATCCGAGCCCGGCCCGGCATCCTCGTGCAGCACGAAATCGATATCGAGCGTGCCGGCGGCAAGGTCGAGCGAGCGGACCGTGTATTTGCGCATCAGCGGGCGCAGGTCCGGCTCCTCCCATTCGATCATCCCGTTGGCGCCGACCTGCGGCCATTGCGGCCTTGCCGCCTCCAGGCGCTGGATCATGAGGTTGAGATGCAGCGCGTCGAGGCCGGCGAAACGCGCGACGTTCTCGCCGGCCAGCGTCAGCCGGCGCATATGCGGGGTGAGCGTGCGACAGCCTGTGACCTTAAGGATCTGGAAGTTCGGCGGGCGAGCGATCTCGCCGCCGTCGCCCGTCCAGGCGATGACCGGCGGATCGTCGCCGGCAAATTCCAGGATATGCGAGGCGACGGACATGCGCGCGAGATAGAGCCCTTCGAGATCGGGCGCGGCGACATCGACCAGCGTTGCATCGCCGTCGCGCGAGAAGCGGGCGCGAATGGCGCCGAGCCTCAGTTCCGGGCCCTCCGGGCCCTCGCTCACCACCGCATTGTGCTCGACCATGTGCTCGCAGAAGTCCGCGATGACGGGGCCGGGATTGCTGAGCGCGATCCGGGCCTGTGCGGTATATTGCCTGGCTTGCATGTTCTCGTCCTTACTGCGGCTTGTGGTCGATCCAGAACGTGCCTTCGAGCGGCACCGCCAGGAAACGGGCATTGATCTCGGCGAGCGTCCCGGCGGGATCGACATCCGCGAAGCGGTCGGGATGCATCCATTTGGCGAAGCACTCGAAGATGAGGATGTTGAGCACCGAGATGGAAAGCTGGTGCGAGACGGCATGGGCCCTGCCCTCATGCACGGCCGTCAGCGCCTCGCGCATGCCCTTGCCGAGGATATCGGCGAAGGACGCCTGTGCGGCCGCCTCGGAAATACCGCCGCCGAGGACGAGACCGCCTTGGGCGGCAAGATGCGGGCCGCCGGTCGCGATATAGACCGTCGGGTCCGTGCCGATGACATATTCGGGGCTGAGCTGCCCGTCATAGCCCGGCACGTCGGCGCCGATGCTCCTTCCGCCGGCGAGCCGCAGATATTCCGTCATGCGGTTACCCTTGCCCGGCGTCGAGCAGCAGGTCGCGCCGGCATGGGCGTCGACGAGCACCGAGACCGGCTCCAGCGCCGCCGTGCGATCCGTGATGCGCTTGTAGCGGGCGCGCAGGAAATCGCCGAAGGCCTCGCCCTTCGCCTCCTGCCCCACGGCCTTCGCCAGCAGCGCGACGGAAAAGGCCGTCGTTTCCGCCGGGCCCTTGCCGTCGTTCACCGGCCCGTCGAGGAAGATGACGGGTACGCCCGCCGCCTCCAGCGTGGCCACGATCTCCGTCCAGCCGGTTTCCCAGATCGAGACGACGAAGAGGTCCGGCTTGACGGAGAGGATCGCCTCCGTCGAGGTCTTGCCCGGCAGCACGCTTCCGACCGCCGGAATGGCGTCGATGGCCGGGAAGCGGCGGCGATAGGCGTCGTACATGCCGCGGTCGATGCGCTGGGGTGCCGCCCAGCCGGCAAGGCGCGATACGGGATCGGCATCGACGAGGGCGAGCGAGATGAGGATGAGGCTTTCGTTCGTGACGATGCGGCGCGCGGGCGCGGCAAGGCGCACCTCACGGCCGGCAGCATCCGACAGCACGATTTCCGCACGCCCCTCGGCCGGAAACGCGAGGGCCATGAGGACGGCCGCCGCCGCCAGCATCCAGTACAGGAGACGGAAGGCCGGCGGCGTGCCGCCAGCCTTTCCCGCCGCGTTCGGTCGCGCTGTCGCCAATCGCGTCACCATTCGAATTTCAGGCTCGCCGTGATGGTCCGGCCCGGCCCGTAGTTGCAGCTTCCGCCCGTGGCATTGGTGCACTGGACGATATGGGTTCTGTTGAACAGGTTGGAGACGTTGACGCGGAAGGTCGTTCCGGCAAAATCCTTGTTCAGGGCGCCGAGATCGTATTGTGCGCCGATATCCACCAGCGCAAGGCCGGGGATTTCGAGCGAGTCGAGATAGGTCGTGTCGGTATGGTAGGACGACATGGCGCGCACGCCCGCATTCAGCGCAAGGCCCTCGGCCCATTCCGGCCGGTACTGCACCCAGAGAGCGCCCTGATGCGTCGGCACGCGGAGCATGTCCTTGCCCACCTGAGTCGCGATATTCGTCGCGAGCACCCTGGAGTCGGAATAGGCGTAGGAGGCGATCAGGTCCAGTTCCGGCGTCAGCTCGTACTTGCCTTCGATCTCGACGCCGCGGATGCGCTGCTCGCCGGTCTGGATATTGCCGAGCGTCGCGCCCGTGCCGCTGTAGACGGGCGTCAGCGCATTGTCGAGCTTCAGGTCGTAGAGCGAGACGCCGATCATGCCCCGCCCGCCTTCCGGCTCGTACTTGACGCCCACCTCGAACTGCCGCGACTGCTGCGCCTCGTAGGGATCGCCGTTCACGTCCGCGCCGATGGTCGGCAGGAACGCCGTGGAGAAGCTCGCATAGGGCGTCAGGCCGTTGTCGAAGAGATAGGCAAGGCCCGCGCGGCCCGAAAGCGCGCCGTCCTTGTTCTCGTAGGTCACGTTCTTCAGGCGGTCGGTCGTCGTGATTTCCGAGTGGTCGTAGCGAAGGCCGAGCGTCGCCAGCCAGTTGTCGTAGCGGATCTGGTCCTGGGCATAGACACCGACCTGGTTCTGCGTTGAGAGCCTGGAGGTCGTCCATGCCGGGTAGGGATAGGTGCCGCCATAGACCGGATGGAGGTAATCCTGCCCGGCGATGGCCGCCGAGCCGAAATGCCGGTCGGACCGGATGTGGAAATATTCGAGGCCGAACAGCATCGTATGGTCGAGCGCGCCGGTCTCGAAGCGCGCCTCGAGCTTGTTGTCGATGTCGATGGACGACAGCGTGTCGTCGGATGCCGAGACGACACGTCCGAGCGTGGTGCCCGAGGGCGGGTTCGACGGCCATGTGAAGGCCGGGTTGACGACCGCAAGGAACATGTTCTGATCGGCATAGCTGTATCTCAGGTTCTGCCGGAACGTCAGGCTCTCGTTGAAATTATGCGAGAATTCGTAGCCGGCCGTATAGAGATTAGCGTCGAACTCGTTCGCATTGGAGAGATAGTCGCCCATATGGGTGTCGGTCGGTATCTGCCCGGCGGGATTGGGGATCAGCGTGCCGAATGCCGGATAGAAGCGCCCGCTGAAATTCTTCGGGTTCACCTTCTGGTAGAGGCCGTAGAGGGTGAGCGAGGTATCCTCGTCGGGCGACCAGGTGAGGCTCGGCGACAGCATGAGCTGCCGGTTGCGCTCCTTGTCGATCTGGCTGCCGAGATCCCGCCCCTGCCCGACGAGACGGTACGACCAGTCGCCGTCGCTGCCGAGCGGTCCCGTGAAATCGGCCGAGGTCTGGATGCCGCCGAGCGAGGATGTCGTCACCTCGACCTCGTTATGGGCGGTGGTCTGCGGCCGCTTGCTGACCTGGTTGACCAGCCCGCCGGGCACGGTCTGCCCGTAGAGCACCGAGGCCGGCCCCTTGATCACCTCGACGCGCTCCAGCGCGTAGGAATTGATCGGCCAGGAGGCGTAGCCGTCGGGATCGCCCGCCTGGGCGAGGCCGTCGAGCCAGAGCCTGGAATAGGCGTTGTAGCCGCGGATCCACATCCAGCCGCCGCGAACGTCGTCGCCATTGGCCTCCGCGAGAACGCCCGGCGTGTAACGAAGCGCCTCGCGCACGGAATTGGCGCCGCGTGCGTCGATTTCATCGCGCGTCACCACGCTCACGGCCTGCGGCGTCTCGCGCAGCGAGGTCGTGGTCTTCGAGGCGCTGCGGCTGGTCTTGGCGACGATGCCCTTGTCCGGGCCGCGGCCGGTCTCCTTGCCGCCGTCGACGGTGACGGTCTCCAGCGTGGTCGCGCCGGCATCCTGCGCCAGCGCATGGCCGCCCGCCGCGGTCACGGCAAGCAGCACGGTCGAGGCGAGCCAGAAGCGCTTTCGCCCGGCCGCCCGCCATGCCATTCCCGCCGCATCCATTTCCGTTCCGTATGCCGAATTCATCATCGCCGCCCTGACAGCTATACCTTGCCTTAAACTTGACCACTTAAATCAAGTTAAGGTATTCCTTAGGGCAACAATCGCACGGCCGACAATGTCGGTTCCTTTGCGCGACACGCAAAAGCCTTTGCGCACCGGTAAATCGTCATGGGGCGTGACGGTTCGCTAAGGCCTGCGGGTCACTCTGCGAAGCGCGGGACGGCGGATATCGAAGGATCGGACATGGCAGCCGAAGGCGGAGCCGGACTGAAGACGAATGACGGACGCCTGCGCGTGCGCGATTTCATGCGCCATGCCGGCATCGCCTTCGACAGCCCGGACGACCGGCTGACGCCGGACGACACCTTGATGAAGGGTGCGTTCCTGCATCGCGAGCTGCGGCGGGGCCTCGTGCTGCATGCCAGCGACGCCATCGAGGAGCGGCCCTTCACGGCCACATCGCAGCTTCCCGAGGAGCTTTCCTGCATCTTCTTCCTCGAAGGCAGCGTCGATCTTTCCATCGGTGACCGCCATTTCGCCTTCCAGGCGAACCGGGGTGCGGCACGCGGGGTCGCGATCATGAATGCCTGCCCGGAGAGCTTCGCGCGCGCCTCGCGCGGACGCCAGCACCTGCGCCATCTCGTGGTGTCGGCCACCCCGGAATGGCTGCATCGCGACGTGCTCGAAGCCGTCGCCGATACCAAGGGCGGCACGCGGCTCTTGCGCGACCATCTTGCGGAATACCGCTGGACGCTGACGCCGCGCATGGTGGAGCTGGTGCGGCAGATCTTCAGCCCCTGCCCGCTCATTCCCGAGCTGCGCGACCTCTATCTCGAAGGCCGCGCCGTCGAGCTGGTGGCCGAGACCATGGCGGCGGCGCTGCGGGCGGACCGGCGCGAGGCGGGCGGCGGCCTGCTGACCCGGCACGACATGACCTGCCTCCAGCGCGCCAAGGATTTCATCGCCGCGCGCGCCGCCGAACCGCTCAGCGTGGAGACCATCGCGCGCGAGGCCGGCATCAGCGCCAGCGGCCTGCAGCGCCTGTTTCGCGCCGCCGAGGGCCGCAGCGTCTTCGACCATGTGCGCAACGTCCGGCTGGAGCGTGCCTATGCCGCGCTCGCCACCGGCGAGGCCAGCGTGCAGGAGGCGAGCGGCATCGCCGGCTATACCAGCGCCGCCAACTTCGCCACCGCCTTCCGCCGCCGCTTCGGCATCGTGCCGACGGCGGTGAAGCGTAGCCCCGCCTAGGCGCCCTATTCGATCAGCGGCAGCGCGGTAAACTGGTGGAAGGGCGGCGGCGAGGAGAGCGTCCATTCGAGCGTCGTCGCCCCTTCGCCCCAGGGATTGTCGCCGGCGACGCGCTTTCTCGCAAAGGCTTCCGCCACGGCGATGAAGAAGACGACAAGGCCGGCGGCGGAGATGTAGGAGCCGACCGAGGAGACGAAGTTCCAGCCGGCGAAGGCGTCGGGATAGTCGGCATAGCGGCGCGGCATGCCGGCAAGCCCGAGGAAATGCTGTGGGAAGAAGACGAGGTTGACGCCCACGAAGGTCAGCCAGAAATGCAGCCTTCCCAGCGTTTCGCTCATCCGGTAGCCGCTCATCTTCGGGAACCAGTAGTACCAGGCGGCGAAGATGGCGAAGGCCGCGCCGAGCGACAGCACGTAATGGAAATGCGCGATGACGTAATAGGTATCGTGCAAGGCCCGATCGACACCGGGATTGGCGAGCACCACGCCGGTGACGCCGCCGATGGTGAAGAGCAGGACGAAGCCCATGGCCCAGAGCATGGGCGTGGCGAAGCGGATCGACCCGCCCCACATGGTCGCCAGCCACGAGAAGACCTTGATACCCGTCGGCACGGCGATGACCATCGAGGCGAAGGCGAAGTAGCGCTGCGAAACCAGCGACAGCCCGACCGTGAACATGTGATGCGCCCAGACGACGAAGCCGATGGCGCTGATCGCCACCATGGCATAGGCCATGCCGAGATAACCGAAGATGGGCTTTCTGGAGAAGGTCGAGATCACATGGCTGACGATGCCGAAGGCCGGCAGGATCATGATGTAGACCTCGGGATGGCCGAAGAACCAGAACAGGTGCTGGTAGAGGATCGGATCGCCGCCGCTCGCCGGCTGGAAGAAGGTCGTGCCGAAATTGCGGTCGGTGAGCAGCATGGTGACGGCGCCGGCCAGCACCGGCAGCGAGAAGAGCAGCATGAAGGCGGTGACGAGCATCGCCCAGGCGAAGAGCGGCATCTTGTGCAAAGTCATGCCCGGCGCGCGCATGTTGAGGATCGTGGTGATGAAGTTGATCGCCCCGAGGATCGACGAGGCGCCGGACAGATGAATCGACAGGATGACGAAATCGACCGCCGGCCCCGGCTGGCCCTCGGTCGAATAGGGCGGATAGAGCGTCCAGCCGCCGCCATGGCCGTTCACCCCGGTCGCTCCCGGCACGAACAGCGACAGCACGAACAGGACGAGCGAGGCGACGAGCAGCCAGAGCGAGACGTTGTTCATGCGCGGAAAGGCCATGTCCGGCGCGCCGATCATGATCGGGATGAACCAGTTGCCGAAGCCGCCGATCAGCGCCGGCATGATGACGAAGAAGATCATCACCAGCCCGTGCGCGCTGACGACGACGTTGAAGACGCCGGGATCGGAGAAGAACTGCAGACCCGGCTCCTGCAACTCCATGCGCAGCGCCACGGAAAGGCCGGTGCCGAGAATGCCCGACAGCATGGAAAGGACGAGGTAGAGCGTGCCGATGTCCTTGTGATTGGTGGAGAACAGCCAGCGGGCCGCAAGGCCCGGCCGGTGCTCGACTTCGTTCGTGATCGTCTCGGACATCGCCTCCACCTTTCCTCCGGCGGATCGTCTCACCTCCGCCATGCGTTGCTTTCGGGGAGTCTGGACAGCGGGAAACAGGAAGGCAAACGGAATTAAATGCGCTATAAAGACAAAAAAAATGCACTGAACAGGCGATCGCCCGGCCGCGCACCTTTCCCGGCGTCGCCTTGCCGAATTCCCGAAGGGATGGCTACGACTGCTCGTGAACCGAATACGGCAAGGCTATCGCCGTTCCGGTGGTCAACCGGAACGGCACCGTCTGGTCCGAAAGGCAAGATTTTCTCTGCGGGTGGCGCCCTATGGCGCCACCGCTAGGCTTTTCGCCGGCCCGCGATGACCACGAAGAGCAGCGGCACGAAGAAGATGCCGAGCACGGTCGCGGCGATCATGCCGCCCATCACGCCGATGCCGATGGCGTTCTGCGCCGCCGAGCTTGCTCCCGTCGCGAAGGCGAGCGGCAGGACGCCGAGGATGAAGGCGAGCGACGTCATGACGATCGGCCGGAGGCGCATGCGCGCGGCCTCCAGCACGGCGTCGACGGCGCTTCGGCCCTCATCGCGCAGGTCCTTGGCGAATTCGACGATGAGGATGGCGTTCTTGGCCGTGAGGCCGATGGTCGTCAGCAGGCCCACCTTGAAATAGACGTCGTTCGACTGGCCGAAGGCCCAGGCCGCCACCAGCGCGCCGAGCACGCCGACCGGCACGGCGAGCAGGACGGAGAGCGGGATGGACCAGCTTTCGTAGAGCGCGGCGAGGCAGAGGAACACGACGAGCAGCGAGACGGCATAGAGCATCGCCTCCTGCGATCCGGCGAGCCGCTCCTGGTAGGAAAGGCCGGACCAGGCCGCGCTGTAGCCGCCGTCGAGGCCGGAGACGAGCGCCTCCATGCGGTCCATCGCATCGCCGGAGCTGGCGCCGGCCTGCGCCGCGCCGTTCATGGAAATGGCGGGCGTCCCGTTGAAGCGGGAGAGCGAGGGCGAACCCTGGATCCACTTGGTCGTGGCGAAGGCCGAGAACGGCACCATCTCGCCGTCGCCGTTGCGGGCATACCAGCGCTCGACATCCTCCGGCTGCATGCGGAAAGGCGCGTCGGCCTGCACATAGACCGGCTTGATCTCGCCGTTATAGACGAAGTCGTTGACATTGCTGCCGGCAAAGGCCGTGGAGATCAGCCCGTTGATGCCGCTGAGGTCGATGCCCAGCGCGCCGGCCTTCTCCTGGTCGACCTCGATCTTGAGCTGGCTTTCCAGCGTGCGGGTATTGCCGCGCACATTACCGACCGTGTCGTCCGCCTGCGCAAGGTCGGCAAGCCGGTTGCTGGCCGCCGTCAGCGCGTCGCGTCCCCGGTTGCCGGTATCCTCCAGATACATGGAGAAGCCGTTGCTCTGCCCCAGCCCCTGAATGGCCGGCGGGGCGAGCACGAAGACCTCCGCATCGCGGATCTTGCGGAAATGCGCCGAGGCGCGCTGCGATATGGCGGAGGCGGAGAGCGAGGCATCCTTGCGCGCATCGAAATCCTTGAGGCGCACGAAGGCCATCGCCGCGTTCTCGCCGCTGCCGCCGAAGCCGAAGCCGAGCGTCATGAAGACACTCTGCACCGCGTCCTTCTCGTCATTGAGGAAATAGTCCTCGACCATGTCGATGACGGCCTGCGTGCGGGCGGCATTGGCGCCGGCCGGCAGGGTGATCTGCGTCATCAGCACGCCCTGATCCTCCTCCGGCAGGAAGGAGGAGGGAAGCTGCGTATAGACCCAGCCGGCGCCGGCCAGCAGCGCGGCGAACACCACGAGCATGCGCAGCGGCCTTGCGACGATGCCGCCCACTGCCCGCACATAGCCGCGCGTCGTCTTTTCGACGCCCCGGTTGAAGCCGCCGAAGATGCGCGCCGCCAGGCCGCCATGGGTGGGTTTCAGCAGCATGGCGCAGAGCGCCGGCGTCAGGACGATCGCGACGAGGACGGAGAGCAGCATGGCGCTGGCGATGGTGATGGAGAACTGCCGGTAGATGACGCCGACCGAGCCCGAGAAGAAAGCCATGGGAATGAAGACGGCGGTGAGCACCAGCGCGACGCCGATCAGCGCGCCGGTGATCTCGCCCATCGACTTTTCCGTCGCCTCGCGGGCGGAAAGCCCCTCCTCCGACATGACGCGCTCGACATTCTCCACCACGACGATCGCATCGTCGACGAGAAGGCCGATGGCGAGCACCATGGCGAACATGGTCAGCATGTTGATGGAATAGCCGAAGGCCGCGAGCACCCCGAAGGTGCCGAGCAGCACGACGGGCACCGCGATCATCGGAATGAGCGTCGCGCGGAGGTTCTGAAGGAAGAGCAGAAGCACGAGGAAGACGAGCACGATGGCCTCGATCAGCGTCTCGACCACCTTCTCGATGGAGAGTTCCACGAAGGGCGTCGTCTCGTAGGAATAGGCGATCTCGACGCCCTCGGGCAGCGAGCCCGCGAGACCGTCGAGTTCCGTATGCACGGCCGCGGCCGTGGTGATGGCATTCGCGCCGCTGGCGAGCTGCACGCCGAAGCCGGCGGCCGGCATGCCGTTGAAGGTCGAGCTCTGGCCGTAGCTTTCCAGCCCGATCTCGACGCGCGCCACGTCGCCGAGGCGCACGACGGAGCCGTCCTTCGCCGTCTTGAGGATGATCTTGCGGAACTCCTCGGCGGAGGTCATCTGCGTCTGCGCGACGATGCTCGCCTTCAGCTGCTGGCCGCGCACCACGGGCGTCGCGCCGATGGAGCCGGCGGCAACCTGCGCGTTCTGCGCCTTGATGGCCGTGGTGACGTCCGAGGGGACGAGTTGGTATTTCTGCATCTGGTCCGGGTCGAGCCAGACGCGCATGGCATAGCCGCTGCCGAAGGACTGCACCGAGCCGACGCCGTCGAGCCGCTCGATGCGCTCCTCGATGCTGCTCGACATGATGTCGGAGAGCTCAGAGGAGGTGTAGCGGCCGTCCCGCGAGATGATGTTGCCGATCATCAGGATGCCGGAAGGCGAGCGGGACACGCTGACGCCGGCATCCTGCACGGCCTCGGGAAGCTGGGATTCGACGCGGGCCAGCTTGTTTTGCACCTCGACCTGCGCCAGCTCCGCATCCGTGCCGCTGGCGAAGGTGAGCGAAATGGAGGCCGAGCCGGTGTTCGAGGAGGATTCCATGTAGAGCAGGCCGTCGAGGCCGGTCATCGCGCTTTCGATCTTCGTGGTGACCGAGTTTTCCACCGCTTCAGCGGTGGCGCCGGAATAGGACGCGCCGATGCGCACGGTGACGGGCGCGACATCGGGATATTGCGAGATCGAGAGCGAATAGATGCCCATCACACCCGACAGAAGCGTGGCGATGGCGAGCACGATGGCGAAGACGGGGCGAGCGATGAAGAAGCTCGCCAGGGCATTGCGCCGCAGACCTTCCGTCATTTCGAAGCTCCCGACGCATCGCCCGTCGTGGCCGGGCCGGCGAGCGACTGCTTCACCACGCCGTCCTCGTCGATGACCGCCTCCACCGGCGTCACGGCAGCGCCCGCGGAGATCTTCTGGAAGCCGTCGACGATCAGCCGCTCGCCGTCCTTCAGCCCTTCCGTCACGATCCAGTCGTTGCCGGACGTGCCAAGGGTGGTCAGCGTGCGCTGCTCCGCCTTGCCGTCGGCGGAGACGACATAGGCGACGGGCTCGCCCGTACCGCTGCGCTGCACGGCGCGCTGGGGCACCAGGAAGGCGTTCGGCATGCTGCCGAGATCGACGGAGGCGCGCACGAACATGCCCGGCAGCAGCACGCGCCGGGGATTGGGGAAGCTGGCGCGCAGGGTGAAGGTGCCGGTGCTTTCGCTGACATTCACCGTCGCCAGCGAGATCGTGCCGGTCTCATCGTAGTCCGCGCCGTTCTCCAGCGTCAGCCGCACGCTCGGCGCGCCCTCGCCGTCGCGGCCGAGGCGTCCGGCCTCGACATCCTGGCGGATTTTCAGGAGATTGGCGCTGGTGTCGACGAGGTCGACATTGACGGGATCGATCTGGCGGATCGTCGCCAGCGCATCCGTCTGGTTCTGGGTGACGAGCGAGCCGACGCTGACGCCCGCCATGCCGATGATGCCGGCGATCGGCGCCTTGATCGTCGTGTTGTCGAGGTCGATGCGCGCGGTCTCCAGGCTGGCCTTCGCCGCCTCCACGTCGGCCTTCGCCTGAAGCAGCGCCGCGGTCGCCTCGTCGAGCGCCTGCTGGCTCACCGCGCTCTGCGACTGCAGCCGCGCATTCCGGTCGAAGGCGGCCTGCGCGGATTGCTGGCTCGCCTCGGCGCGCGACAGGGACGCGGCCGCCGCCGCATAGGCGGCGCTGAATTTCGCGTCGCGCACCTTGAAGAGCACGTCGCCGGCATCGACCTTGCGGCCCTCGCGGAAATCGATGCTCTGGATGATGCCGTCGATCTGCGGGCGGATTTCCGCCGTGGCATGCGCGACGACGCGGCCGGAGAGCTGGGCATGGCGCGGCACGGACTGCGCCTTCAGCACCACGAAGCCTACCTCCGCGGCGGGCACGGCGCCGCCGCCGGGCGGGGCGTTCCCGCTGCTCTGGTCCGAGCAGGCGGCCAGAAGGAGGAGGCCGGCGGCCACAAGGCCGATCCGCAGGATTCTCTCGCGCATCATGCACCCTTTTCCGGTAGCGGCAGATCATCCTGCCCGCTTGCCATATTTACAAAACTCATTGGTACCATTAATATCCCGATATCGACATTGTCAATGCTCCACGGAAACCCCATGCCCGAAACGCCGGCCCCGTCCCTTCCCGCCAAGCGCAGGACGCGCGGCCGCCCGCGGCTCGCGACGCCCGCCGAGCAGCGCGCGCGTATCATCGAGGCGACGCGCCGGCTCTTTCTGGCGCAGGGCTACGGCAAGACGACGATGAGCGAGGTCGCCACCCATTGCCGCGTCTCCAAGCGCACGCTCTACGAACTCTTCCCCTCCAAGACCGACCTCCTGGGCGCGATCATCGAGCAGCACCGCACCAGCATGCTGGCGCTTCCCGGCGACTACCGGCACCTCGGCCTTTCCGACGCGCTCGAACGGATCTTCCAGGTCGATATCGGCGAGGAGGAGGATAGGGCGCGGGAAGCATTACTCAACCTCACCGTCGTGGAAGCGGCACGCTATCCGGAAGTCGGCGAGATGATGATGCGGCTCGGCGGCCGGCGGGCGCATGCGCTGCTGGCCGAGTGGATGGAGGGCGAGAAGCAGGCCGGGCGGCTTTTCACGGACGACACGGTGAGCGCCGCGACCATCCTCATGGACATGATCTTCGGCGCCGTCGTGACGAAAACCGGCACGGGCGCCGAATGGCCGGGCCTTAACGCGCGCAAGGACTACATGCGCCGCTGCATCCGCATCTTCGTCCACGGCACCGGCACGCCGCCGGCGCCGGGGGCGTGATCCGGCATACCGCGCCAACGGTGGCTCGGACAGCACGAGACCTGTGATCGGCAGCGGCGCGCCGATCAAGCCCGGCCTCCCCGGCGCGGCTGTTTCCCGTTGACAAATATTCGTTTCCCGGCTTCTTATCCCACGACCGACAGTCGGGCGCGTGCTCTACGATCAGCGGGCCACTGCTTCTTCCCACAAGAGCCTTTCATGCAAATCACATCGGCGGGCGACCGCTTTGCCGCCTTCCGGCATCGTTCCTACGCCCAGTTCTTCTTCGCCCGTTTTCTCGCCGCCTTTGCGATCCAGATCATCTCGGTCGCCGTAGGCTGGCAGATGTATGAAGTCACCAGAAGCGCCTTCCTGCTCGGCATGATCGGGCTGGTGCAGTTCCTGCCTTCGCTGCTGCTCATCCTTGTCACCGGTTCCGTGACCGATCGCTACAGCAGGCGCTCCATCGTCTCGATCTGCCTTGCCATCAGCGCCTTCTGCGCCGCCGCGCTGCTGCTGCTCACCGTTACCGGCACTTTCGCGCCCGTCCCGGTCTTCGTCATTCTCGTGATCTTCGGCATTGAGCGCGCCTTCATGGGACCGGCAGTGCAGTCGCTTTCGCCCAATCTCGTGCCGGAAAAGGACCTCGCCAACTCCTTCGCGTGGAATGCCTCATCCTGGCAGACGGCCTCGATCGTCGGCCCCATGACGGGCGGCCTGCTCTATGGGCTCGATCCCACGGTCGCCTATTCGGTCGCCCTCGCCTTCATGGCCGCGGCCACCGTGCTGGTCTTCCTCATTCCCAAGCCCGCCCAGCGCAAGGTGGGCGAGCCGACAAGCTGGACCTATATCCTTGCCGGCTTCAAGTTCATTCGCTTCGAGAAGGTCGTGCTCGGCGCGATCTCGCTCGATCTCTTCGCGGTGCTGCTCGGCGGCGCCGTCGCGCTGATGCCGATCTTCGCATCCGACATCCTGGTTCTCGGGCCGCTGGGCCTCGGCCTCCTGCGCGCCGCTCCCGGCGTCGGCGCAATCGCCATGGCGATCTTCCTGGCGACGTTTCCGATCCGGCACGGTTCCGGGATCAAGATGTTCGTCGGCGTCGCCGTGTTCGGCCTTGCCACGATGGTTTTCGGCCTGTCGCAAACGCCCTGGCTCTCGATCGTGGCGCTCGCCTTCATGGGCGCCGGCGACATGATCTCGGTCTATGTGCGCGAGACCCTGATGGCGCTCTGGACGCCCGACGAGGTGCGCGGTCGCGTCAACGCCGTCAACTCCGTCTTCATCGGGGCATCGAACGAACTCGGCGAATTCCGCGCAGGCGTCATGACGCATTTCATCGGCGTCGTACCGGCCGTCGTCATCGGCGGCGTCGGCACCCTGGCCGTCTCGATGCTATGGGCATGGATGTTCCCGCAGTTGCGCAAGATCGATGCGCTCGACGCGCCGGACAGAAGTGAACGTCCTGACATTCGATAGGTCCGGACCGAAACCAACGGACAATGGCCGGATCCGGCATTGGGCGTGAAGGCTCCACTCCGGCGCATCCCTGCGCCGCCGAAATACCCCTTCCCGGAACCTCGGGAGCCGCGCGCGCATTTACCTCGAAAAGAGGAGATGCATCCATGGTTGATCCGAAGAACACGGCATCGCAAGCATCCGCCACCGAGGTCGAGGACCCTCACCCGGGCAGCGTTCCCAACGGAACACCCATTGCGGCATCCGACCGGAAACCGCCGCGGCCGCACAAATTCTCGGCCGAAAGCCGTCCCAAACCGGAGGTTTTGCCGCTAACGGAAAACAGGACCCGCATCAACACCGAGGCGCCGCGGCACCCGACAAAATCGGCTTCGGCATCGTGATGCCGCTGATCGCATGGGTCCTATGTTCCGTTCCCAGCGCCAATTCATCGCCAGGGCGCTGGCCCTGACGATGACAGAGGTAGAGGATCGGCGGCTACTTGCTCAATCAAGCAATTCAGCCGGCACCTTTCCTCCATTGTCGGCCAGCGCCTTCATGAGCGCCTTGTGAAGCCAGACATTCATGGTCGCCGAATCGTTCTTGTCTCCCGTGTAGCCCAATTCGTCTGCAAGTTCCTTGCGTGCCGACAGGCTTGAATCCAGATCGAGCGCCTTCATCATATCGACGATCGAGCGACGCCAGTCGAGTTTCTGTCCGTTCTTCTTCACCGCCGCATCCATGACGGCTGCGACGTCAACCGACCCGGCCTGCTTCGAGACGCCGGATTCGGAATGCGCACCCGAGAGCGTTGCAGTGACTTCGTCGCCAAGCTTCGAATTGGCGCCTGCCGTCCCAGCCATATCGGCGCTTGCAGGGCTGCCGGCGCCCGCCGTCACGGTCCGCTCCGGCTGCTCCGCCGAACCACCGAAAAGTTTTTCCTTAATGCGGCTGAAAATGCCCATGAACAGCTCCTTTAGCGTTTGACACGTCTGAAGATTAGGGCGGGACCGCAGGGTTTCAATGATCGCGCAAGGCTGAAGCTGCCATGTTCAACCGGAACAATGTCGGGAAAGGCGGGTTTTGCGACATGAACCGGAGGCCGCCATGCTCATCGATCCCAAAGACCCGAAGAAGCCGGTGGAGGTTCCACCGGAAGAAACGCCGGATTCCTTGCCCGATATTCCCGAGCGTCCGATCGAAGAACCGGGCCCGGATGTCGTCCCTGAAGAAGCGCCTGACATCACTCCCGTACCCGACGAGGAGGTCCCGGCTAAAATGCGCCGCTGAGAGGGCAGACGCATATTCAGAGGAGGACTCTCGTCTCCGCAGGCCGCAGGGGCCGCCCGAGCATCGTCAGTGCATTTTCGATCGCGGCTCCGGAAGCGGTATTGTCGAAGACGCACCAGCCATCGGGCGCCGCAAGGGTCCGGAACGACCTTATCTCTTCCTCCGTATAGCTCGAATAATAAACCTTCGGCTTGCCGTGGAGGCGAACATATCGCGGCGGGTCGGCGAAACCCTCTGCCGGCCACACCAGCGCCGGATCGGCGAGAACCCGCTCGATCGCGTATCTCTCAAGCAGATCCAATGCCTCGTCGCACGCCCAGCTCCCGTGGCGCACCTCGATGACGATCGGCCCCGTATCGGCATCTCGCATTGCCCTGAATGCTATCTCGAACTTGTCGGCATCGAACGTCAGCGAGGGCGGAAGCTGGCACAGCAGGGGACCGCGTTTTTCACCGAGCGGGGCGATATCTTCGAGGAAAGCATCGAATGGCCCGACGATCTCCCTCATCGCGCGGCTATGGCTGATCTCTCTGGGAATCTTCAACGAGAACCGGAAGCGGTCCGGCACGGATTCGGCCCACCGCGCGAAGGTCGATGTCTTGTGCCGATGGTAGAAAGTCGAGTTGATCTCCACACCGTCGAACATGGATGCATATCTGGTGAGACCGCTTCCCTCCCGGGCAAACAGGTGAGCCAGTTTCTTCGGGATCGACCATGCGGCGGTCGCAACGATCGGCAAATCAGCCTTCTCCTGTGCTTCTTCAGAACGAGTGCCTGAAAGAGTAATGAGAAAACCGGCGATGGAGTTCGCTGAAATGTCGGCCTGCCGCTGATTTTTCATCCGGCACGGCGTCGGAGGGCGTGCCGGATGAACGGCACCAGGCGTATCTTGCTATATTCCCGCTGCGCGCCATGCTCCGGTGAAGTGATGGCGGCAATGACCGCCTCGCGGCATCGACTATGCGATTTTCTTTTACAATCCGAAGCGGGAATCTGCCGCGCAAGGACGAGAACGTCCTGCCGTCGGCGTCAAATCTCAATCCTCAAGGGGATCGTGGAAACCGGCCGGAAGGGCAAAGCCCGAGACAGGTGCTGGAGGTTCGGCATTGGCGTCCGGGCGTGCCTTCGGAAGCATCGCATGCGCCGCGACCACGGAACGGATCGCGACGGGACGATAGTTGCGAACGAGGTCCGGCCGGAGCCTTTCCTCGCAAGTCTTGTCGACCATGGCCTCTCCTCCCGACGGATGTCACTGCGCGTCGAACTTCACCATCGTTCCCCCGCCGGTCGCCTGATCGGTCGGAAACACCTCGACGCGCGCCACATCCACATAGACGGGCAGTGCGATGACATCGTTGACGATGCGGGCGATATGCTCCGGCTGGATCGGCCGGTAGCCGTCATAAAGCACGGCCTGCGCCTGGTTGTCGGCGATGGACGTGCGATAGAGGTCCGTCTGCACGCGACCGGGCACGATCTCGCTGACCCGCACGGACGTCCCAAGCAAATCGCAGCGCAGGTTGTCGCAGAAGAGGCTGAGCCCAGCCTTCGAAGCACCGTAAGCACCCATGTTCGGATAGGGCGCCTGCCCGCCGCTGGAGCCGATATAGATGAGGTGACCGCGCTTGCGCGCCACCATGCCCGGAAGCACGGTGCGCGTCAGGTGCAACGGCGCCTTGAGATTGACGTCGATCATCGCGTCGATCTCGGCCGGATCGATGTCCTGGAAGGCGGCGCGCGTCGAAAGGATACCGGCATTATTGACGAGCACATCGACCTCGACGCCCTCGAGGGCCGCCGCGATCCGCGCGGTATCGCGGACATCGGCTTGCAACGGAAGCGCGCCGGTCGCATCGGCAAGTTCGGCGAGCTGCGCCTCGTTGCGGCCGACGGCATAGACCGTGAGGCCGCGAGCGCGCAGCATCGGCACGATCGCCTTGCCGATACCGCTGGTGGCGCCGGTGACGACGGCAGTGCGGTAGGCGTCAGACATAGATGTAGCCCCCGCTGATGACAACGTTTTCGCCGGTCGCGTAAGTGTTCCGGCTCGACGCCATCATGACGATCCATTCGGCCATCTCGACCGGCTCGGCTGCACGGCCGAGCGCGCTGGCCTTGGCGAGTTCCGGCAGGAATCCGAGTTCCTTTGCGCGGTCGGTGGCAAAGCCGGCTGGCGCGACCGAGTTCACAAGGATCTGGTCGCTGGCGCATTCCTGCGCGAAGGACTTCGTCAGGCTTACCACGGCAGCTTTCGTTGCGGCATAGTGGGCATTCTGCGGATGCGCCTTGAAGGCATCGACCGACGTGACGTTGACGATGCGGCCGGTCACCTCGGGCGCATTGACGAACTGGCGCATATGACGCACCGCGGCAACCATCATGTGATAGGTGCCCTTGACGTTGATGGCGTTTTCAAGATCCCAGTCCTCGTCGGTGATTTCGAGGATAGGCTTGCGCGGATAGATGGCCGCGCTGTTGACCAGCGCATGAACGCGGCCGAGCCTGGCCGCGACCGACTCGAAGCCGCCATGGGCCGTCTCGGCACGGGAGATGTCGGCAACAGCCGTGGCCACTTCAGCGCCGAGCGCCTCCAGCGCCGCGGCGGACGAAGCAAGCAGCGCTTCGTTGCGATCGATCAGGCCAATCTTCGCAGCGCCCTGCGCGACCATCAGCTTGGCGGTAGTGAGCCCAAGGCCCGAGGCGCCGCCGACGATGACAACGGACTGGTTCTTCATGCTTACGACCTCGTGATTTCGGGTTGCGCCGCTACATTGGTGTGCTATCACTTATATGATAAGTTTTAGGAAGCGCAAGCTCGTTTTTTGGACTCCCCATGATTCCCCGTCTGACCTCCGCACAGCGCGCGCCCTCCCTCAGCGAGGGCTTCGTGCAGCACCTCGCCGGCTCGGGCTTCAAGGGCGATATCGGACAGGGGGCGGCGGACAGGACCGTTTTCGCCACCGACAATTCCATCTACCAGGTCGAACCAGCCGCGATCCTCTTTCCGAAGGACGTCGACGACCTGAAGCGCATTGCCAGGGCGCTTGCCCGCCCGGAATTTTCGAGCGTTGCGATCACCCCGCGCGGCGGCGGTACCGGCACCAACGGCCAGTCGCTGACAACGGGCATCGTCGTCGATTGCTCGCGCCACATGAACCGCATCCTCGAGATCGATCCGGTGCGCCGGGTCGCGCGGGTGGAGGCCGGCGTCGTCAAGGACCAGCTCAACAAGGCGCTCGCACCGCATGGACTGTTCTTTGCTCCCGAACTCTCCACCTCGAACCGGGCGACGATCGGCGGCATGGTTTCGACGGATGCGTGCGGCCAGGGCTCTTGCCTCTACGGCAAGACAAGCAATCATGTTCTGGGGCTGCGTGTCATCCTGACGGACGGCACCGATTTTTCCTCCCGGCCGGTATGCCGGGAGGAATTGCGGGCACTGCAGATGCGGCGCGACCGCATCGGCGACATTCATCGGACGCTTGCCCGCATCGCCGCCGACGACCGCGACGATATCGAGCGCATCTTTCCGAAACTCAACCGCTTCATGACAGGCTACGACCTCGCCCATCTGGTCCGGAAAGACGGCGGATTCGATCTCAACGCGGTGTTGTGCGGCTCCGAAGGCACGCTGGCGATGATTGCCGAGGCTGAACTCAATCTGCTGCCGCTTCCGGCGCACGCGGCGCTTGTCAACATCCGCTATGACAATTTCAATGCGGCGCTCGAGGATGCACGCAATCTCGTCACGCTCAACGTCGCCTCGGTTGAAACGATCGACGAGACGGTGCTGCGGCTGGCCAAGGGCGACATCATCTGGCCCCGCATTGCGACCTTCTTCCCCGACGATACGGATGGCGCCGCAAACGGCATCAATATCGCCGAGATTCTCGCGGATACCCCACAGGAGCTGGCTGAGAAACTCTCGGCCGTGACCGCGGCGCTGAAAGCCAATCCCTTTCCCGGGCGCAAGGGTTTTACGACGACCCATGGCAAGGCCGAGATCGAGGCCGTCTGGGCGATGCGCAAGCGGGCAGTCGGCCTGCTCGGCAATGTCGAAGGTCCGGTACGGCCGGTTCCTTTCGTGGAAGATACCGCGGTCCCGCCGGAAAACCTTGCCGCCTATATCCGGGAATTCCGGGCGCTACTCGACGGAGAGAACCTCACCTACGGCATGTTCGGCCATGTCGATGCCGGGGTACTCCACGTGCGCCCGGCGCTCGACCTCATCCGCCCCGAGTACGCTGCGCTCATTCGTCGGATCAGCGATGCCGTCGTGGCCTTGACACGCAAATATGGCGGCGTCCTCTGGGGCGAACATGGCAAAGGTGTGCGCTCGGAGTATGTGCCCGAGTTTTTCGGGCCGCTCTATCCGCGCCTGCAGGAGATCAAGGCGGCCTTCGACCCGCTCGGCCAGCTCAACCCCGGCAAGATCGTCGCGGCGGCAGGCAGGGCGCTGCC
Organism: Shinella sp. 1A1; assembly: GCF_055379515.1. NCBI lineage: Bacteria > Pseudomonadati > Pseudomonadota > Alphaproteobacteria > Hyphomicrobiales > Rhizobiaceae > Shinella > Shinella sp. 1A1. The sequence continues at coordinate 355,199 of NZ_AP039672.1, read as the reverse complement.
GAAAATCGACGAGATTCCGCTGCGGGGCACGATAGACCGCGGCATAGGCGACGAGATTCGCGCCGCCTTCGGTAACGCCGCCTATTGCAACGGCAACGGCGCCTGCTTCGATTTCGATGCGGACACGCTGATGTGTCCTTCCTACAAGGCGACGCGCGACCGGCGCTTCTCGCCGAAGGGCCGCGCCTCGCTGATGCGCGAGTGGCTGCGGCAGCTTGCGGAAAAAGGCGTCGATCCGCGCCGCGAAGCCACGCGGCGACACCCGTTCGGCTTCGCCGGCCGCCTCTGGAACAGCCTCAATCCCGCCAATCGCAACGATTTCTCCCATGAGGTGCGCGCGGCAATGGATACGTGCCTTGCCTGCAAGGCCTGTGCCGGGCAATGTCCCGTCAAGGTCAGCGTGCCGGCATTTCGCGCCAAATTCCTCGCGCTCTACTACCAGCGCTATCTTCGTCCTTTGAAAGATCCGCTCGTCGCGGCCATCGAAACCACCTTGCCGGTGATGGCGCGAATGCGGCCGCTCTATAATGCCGTCATCAACTCGTCGCCTGGGCAGGCCGCCATGCGTCGCGCGGGCCTTACGGCGCTGCCCGTTCTCCCACCGCTATCGGCGCGGCGGGCGCTTGCCCGGCAGAACATGCCCGTCGCCACACCGGCAGAACTGGCCCGTCTCGACGCAGCGGCTCTGGCGAACACCATCGTTTTCGTGCCGGACGCCTTTACCGAGCACTTCGATCCGCAGGTGCTTCTCGACGCCATCGAAGTGGCGCGGCTGCTCGGCTTTTCCCCGTTCATCGCGCCGCCGCTGGTCAACGGCAAGGCGTTGCACGTCCATGGTTATCTGGATGCCTTCGAAAGGGCTGCACGCCGCACCGCCGCCGCGTTGGACCGGCTTGCGCAAGCCGGCGCAACCCTCGTCGGCATCGATCCGTCCATGACACTTGCCTTTCGAAGCGAATATGCCGGCACCGGCCTGCGGGCGCGCATTCTCTTGCCGCAGGAATGGCTGGCCACCGTGCTCGACCGGCTCCCCTCCTCCACCCTTCATGAGCAAGGCAGCTACCGGCTCATGGCCCATTGCACGGAGCGCACCAACGCGCCGGCCGCCATCGGGCAGTGGCAGGCCGTATTTAAAAAACTGGGCGTGGACCTGCTGGTCGGCGAAACAGGCTGTTGCGGCATGGCGGGCACATTCGGCCATGAGGTGCGCAACCGTGGAATATCGGAGACGCTCTATGGCATGAGCTGGCAACCCGCGCTTGCCGCCACCGGGGCTGCGGATATGGTGATGGCGACGGGCTATTCCTGCCGGTCGCAGGCCAAGGCGATAGACGGCCGCAGGCTTCCCCACCCGCTTCAAGCCATCCGCGCCATTCTGCAACGGAATCCTGGCCTTCCTTCCCGCAGAGATACCACGTATGATGTATGATAAATGCCAGGAATAACCCAGAGGCTGTATCGATATGTCGGTCATCACGCAGCGCGGCAATCTCGCTGAAATCGTCGTCGCCAAACTTGTCGAACGCATCGATTCCGGCCTCTATGCGCCAGGCGAAAAAATCCCGTCCAGCGCCCAGCTCTGCGAGGAATTCGGCGTTTCCCGCACCGTCATCCGCGAAGCCCTGACCTCGCTGAAGGTCGCGGGCCGTGTCACCGCCCGTCAGGGCGCCGGCGTCTATGTGACGGAAAAGGACGCGAGAACGCTGAATTTCGAAATCAGCCGGATCGACGATATCCGTTCGGCCATGCAGATCCTGGAATTGCGGCTTGGCGTCGAGATGCAGTCGGTGGCGCTTGCCGCCCAGCGGCGCACGCCCGAAGCGCTCGCCGAGATCGCCCGCGCCTTCGACCATATCGAGAACCTCGACACCGACAATGCCGAGATCGAGGCACGCGCCGATTTCGAATTCCATCTCGCCATCGCCAGGGCGACGCGCAACCCGCATTTTCCGCGCTTCCTGGAAGCCGTCATGGGCGAGATCAATTTCGATCTCGTGCTGAAGCACAGCCAGTCCGGCCGCTCCTACAATGCCTATTTGAAGAAGATCAACAAGGATCACGCCGCCATTCTCGCGGCGATCACGCAAGGCGATGCCAGGGCTGCGAAACAGGCCCTTGCCGCGCATCTGGAGGAAAGCCTCAATCGCTACCGCGCCTTGCTGGCGGAGCCGGCGGACATGAAAACGAAGGGCTAAACCTCTTCTGGTTCAGCCGGGGAACGCTCGCGCAACGGGCGTCACTCAGCGACGATCAGGCCGGGCACCGCACCGGCAAACGCACCGAAGGCCGGAATTGTCCGCGCCTTCGGATCGACCACCAGATAGTCGATGTCTTCGATCGCGCAAAAGGCCACCCTTGCGGCAACACCCACCTTGGAGTGATCAGCCAGGATGATCCGGGTGGCGGCGTTGTCCGTCATGGCCCGGGCCACCTCGGCGCTGTGCGCATAGTGGTCCATGGCCCCGCCCCGCAAATCAATCCCCCAGGGCGATATGATCGAGACGTCTGCACGGAAGCGCTGTATCTCGTTGATGGTCGCAGGCCCGTATGTCTCGATCGGATTGTGTTTCACGTCCCCGCCCAAAAGGACGACCCTGAACCCCCGGGACGGCTCACCCGGCTTTTCGGCGAGCGTCATGGCGATCTCGAGCGAGTTGGTGATGATCGTCAGGTCTCTCAGCCCCGATCGCCCGGCAATCTCCTCGGCCATGATGGAGAGTGTCGAACCGCCATCCATGAAGATCGTCTGCCCGTCGTGCAGGAGGGAGAGTGCCCGAACGCAGATCGCTCTTTTTTCCTTGAGCCGCTGCGTGATGCGCACGTCGAAAGCAGGATCCTCGGGTGTAACCGGCACGGCGCCGCCACGCAGCCGCTTCAACTCGCCCGCCGCCTCCATCTCCACGAAATCACGCCGGATGGTCTCACGCGACACACCGCATTCCTCGGCGACGCGATCGGCGGAAACCTGACCATAGGCGGCCAGAAGTGTCCGAATTTTCTGCTGCCGTTCTTCCTGCCACATGCTCAGAAACTCCGCTTCTCAGCACCAATACAGAAACCCACATTTTGCCTCAAGTCCAAAAAAATCCATAAAACCACAATTTCACACACGCCCACATATTGCCACATCTGCGAAATCGCGATACGACATCACTCCAACGGCCGATCCGCTGCGGAACCGGCTGCACGACAAACAGAGCTCTCCGAAGACATTTCAACCTTCCTGGAGGCGTGCGCTGCCGCTCACGCCCCTTGCCGGTCCGTGGAGATTAAATGGGACGGGATAATCATGTTTTGGACGGCCATCTGGAACTGGCCGTGGAACTGGCGGATGTCGCCCATGGCATCCTCGTCAAGGCAATCGATTCCACGCTGGCGGTAGAGGTAAAGCCCGACCGCAGCCTCGTGACCCAGATCGATCTTGAGATCGAACGGCGGATGCGCACCCTCATCGCCGATCGCTTTCCGGCTCACGGCATCATCGGCGAGGAGGATGGGACCGAGAATGGGGGCGCAAGCCACATCTGGGTGCTCGACCCGGTGGACGGCACCGCCCAGCTTATCGCCGGCATGCCGGTCTACGGGACGCTCATTGCCCTCGCCATCGACGGGGTGCCGTCCCTTGGCGTCATCGACATTCCCGCCATCGGCGCGCGATGGATCGGAGCGGTTGGTCGCCAGACGGTGAAGAATGGACGACCGGTGAAAGTACGCTCCTGCAGCGCCCTCTCCTCGGCCATCCTGACGAACAGCAATCAGGATTATCTGCCACCGAACGGACGGCCGGTGCTTGACGCCCTGCGCGAGGCGACCGGCGCCCGCGTCTACGGCGGATCCTGCCTCAACTACGGGATCCTTGCCGAAGGGCGCACCGACCTCGCACTCGACGGTGGCCAGAAGGTCCACGATTTCGCTCCCTTCCGCCCCATTGTCGAAGGCGCCGGCGGCATAGTCACGGACTGGCAGGGCCTGCCGCTGACATTGGAAAGCGCCGGAAACCTTCTCGGCGCCGGCGATCCGGACCGCCACCGCGAAGCGCTCGCCATCATCGCCGAATGCCATGCGGCGGAATGCGCGGCGTGAACGCAACCCTCCCGACGCGCCGAGAACACATGATCCATCACAAGAAGGGGAATGACATGACATACTGGAAGCGTACAAAGACAATCGCCGCTACCGCACTCTTCGCAGGTGCGGCCTTCCTCCAGCAGGCCACGGCCGGCGAGATCACGGTCTACTCGGCACTCGAGGAAGAGGAGATCAACCTTTTCGTCGAGAAAGCGAAGGAGGAGCTCCCGGATGTCAAGATCAACGTGCTGCGCCTGTCGACGGGTAATCTGACAGCCCGTCTCATTGCCGAAGCGGGCAATCCTCAAGCCGACGTCGTGCTCAGTCTGCCCGTCACCAACATCATGAACCCGACCATCGAGGCCATGTTCGAACCCTATGCGGCCAAGGATGTCGACAAGGTGCCGGCCCAGTTCCGCGATCCGGAAAACCGCTGGTTCTCGCTGGCAGGCTATGTCGAGGTATTCTGCGCCAATACCGATCGGCTGGCGACCCTCGGCCTGCCCGTTCCCAAATCCTGGGAAGAACTTGCCGACCCGAAGTACAAGGGCGAGGTGGTGATGCCGGACCCGGTCTCCTCAGGCGTCGGTTTCGTCAACATCACGGCGCTCATCTACGGTCTCGGCGAGGAAAAGGGTTGGGATCTGATTGGCCGCCTGACGAAGAACATCGCACAGTTCACCAGTTCCGGTTCGCGCCCCTGCCGCATGGCGCAAGCCGGCGAGTTCGCCATCGGCGTCAGTTATGAAGTGCCGGCGATCCAGGCGGTCAATGAAGGCTATCCTGTCGAAACCGTGCTTCCGAGCGATTGGGTCGGCTTCGAGATTTCCGGCATCGGCCTCCTCAAGGGCGCGAAGAACTCCGAAGACGGCAAGAAATTCCTAGACTGGATGCTGACGCCGAGCCCGCTCGGCATCTACGCCTCCCTGAAGCCCGTCACCACCATTCCCGGCACGGCACAGTCGGAAGCGGCGAAAGAAGCCGGCTTTCCCGCAGACATTTCCAGCAGGCTCTCGAAGATGGATTTCGCCGCGATGGCGCGCGATCGCGAGCAGATTCTGGCTCGCTGGTCGGAAACAACCGGCCGTTAGTCGTCCTCGCCCGGTGCCCGCTCAGGCGGGCGCCTCCCTTCCGCGGAGATACCTCATGCTGGATATCAGCCACCTGCACAAGAAATATGGTTCCTTTCTTGCGCTCGACGACATCAATGTGCATGCGGGCAGCGACGAGTTCGTCTGTCTGCTCGGCCCGAGCGGTTGCGGCAAGACGACCCTCCTGCGCATCGTCGCAGGGCTTGAAAGCTATGCCGACGGAGAGATCCGCTTCGATGGCCGCGACCTCAACACGATCGACGTGCGCAACCGCAATTTCGGGATCGTCTTCCAGTCCTATTCGCTGTTCCCCAACATGACGGTCGGCGAGAACATTGGCTACGGCCTGAAGATCCGCGGCGTGCCGAAGGCCGAGATAGAAAGGCAGGTACGCGCCCTGCTCGACCTTATCCGCTTTCCCGACCTGATCGGCCGCTATCCGCACGAACTTTCCGGCGGCCAGCAGCAGCGCGTCGCGATCGCCCGAGCGCTGGCCGTCGCGCCATCGCTTCTGCTGCTGGACGAACCGCTATCGGCGCTCGACGCCCGCGTGCGCCTCGATATCCGCGGCGAAATCCGCGATCTGCAGCGGCGGTTGAAAATTCCGACGATCATGGTCACGCACGATCAGGAAGAAGCGCTCAGCATGGCCGACAAGGTGGTGTGCATGAACCACGGCCGCATCGAGCAGGTCGGCACGCCGCACGATCTCTATTTCCGCCCGCGCACGAAATTCGTTGCGAGCTTCATCGGCACCAGCAATTTCTTCAATACCGAGGAAGCCGGCACACTGTTCAGTGAAAGGCTCTCCGCCGTGCAACAGGACGGCGTCACCGGCGGGTCGCTTCTCGTGGTGCGCCCCGAGGAACTTGTGCTGACCGCCGACCCCGCGGGTGAGGCCATCGTCGAGGATGTGACCTTCCTCGGGAATGTGAGCCACGTGCGGCTCGACTGGCGGGGCCGGGCGATCACCAGCGACCTGCGCCTCGGCCAGCGGTTCGTGCCGGGCGAACGGGTCTCCCTTTCCCTTCACGACGGCCGCGGCCACTGGGTGGCACCATGACGGCTCTCCCCTTCCTGCCCAGGGCGCGGTCCAGACGGCACGCCAATCCGGACCGCCTGTTCTTCCTTGCTTGCCTGGTGGTGCCGCTCGCCGCACTCGCTCTCTTCTTTCTCTATCCGCTGTCGCAGATCGTCGGGCGCAGCCTCACCGAAGGCGACGGCTCGCTCGGGTTGGGCAATTATGCTGGCGTCTTCCAGCTCGCCCATATCCCCCGCGTGATCGGCAACAGCCTGCTGATCGGCGGCGTCACCACGCTCGTCTGCGTGGTGCTCGGCTTCGCCATCGCCTTCATGCTCCAGCGCACGAAGATCCCCGGCAAGCGGCTGATCCGCATCATCCTGATCCTGCCGCTGCTCGCTCCCTCGCTGGTGCAGGCGCTCGGCCTGATCTTCCTCTTCGGCCGCAACGGGCTCATCAACAAGTATCTGCATCTCGACATTCAGATCTACGGCTTCTGGGGTCTGCTGATCGCCAACTGCATGTATGCCCTGCCGCAGGCAGTGATGATCCTCGAGACCTCGCTGCGCCGGTCCGACGCCCGTCCCTATGACGCGGCCCTCCTGCTTGGCGCGTCACGCTGGCGGCGCTTCGTCGACATCACCTTCCCTTCGGCCAAGTTCGGCCTGATCAGCGCCGCCTTCGTCGTCTTCACGGTCTCCGTCACGGACTTCGGCAATGCCGCCGTCATCGGCGGCTCGTTCCAGGTGCTGGCCATGGAAATCTACACCCAGGTCGTCGGCCAGATGAACTTCAACATGGGCGCCGTCGTCGGCATCATGCTGCTGCTGCCGACGCTGCTTGCCATCTACATCCAGCGGGTCGCCAATCAGCGCCAGTTCGGCGGCTCGTCGGAAAGCGCGGTGCCTGTTGCACAGGATTACGTGCCGTTGCGCGACTTGCCGCTCGGCCTCGTCGTCCATGCGATCGGCCTCGTGGTCCTTGCGGTGGTCGCCACCGTCGTCTACGCCAGCTTCGTGAAGCTCTGGCCCTATCGGCTCGACTTCACACTGGCGAACTACGACATCTCCATGGCGGGCGGCTACGATTCTCTCTGGTCGACGCTGCTCATCTCCCTTGAGACCGCAGCCATCGGGACACTTTCGCTCTTCCTGCTGGCGCTCGCCCAGCGCCGGCTGGGGCCGGTCGCGGCGCGCGTGGTCTACTTCCTGGCGATCGTACCGGTCGGCGTACCCGGACTGGTATTGGGCCTGTCCTATGTCCTGTCCTTCAACGTATCGGGCTCGGTGCTCGGCGCGCTCTACGGCTCGGCCTTCCTCATCGCGATCTGCAATTTCTACCACTACCACTCCCAGGGCTTCCTCACGATGGTGACGGGCATCCGCTCCGTACCGAAGAGCATCGAGGAAACCGTCACCTGCATGGGCGGCAGCAATCTCCATGCACTGCGCGATGCCGTCATGCCGGTGATGACGCCGACGCTCGTTTCGGTGTTCTTCTTCCTGTTCATGCGGGCGATGGTCACGCTCTCGGCCGTCATTTTCCTCGTCACGCCGTCCATGACGGTCGCGGCGGTGACGGTGATGCGGCTCGACCAGGGCGGCAAGAGCACGCAGGCGGCGGCCTTCTCCGTCTGCATCATGGCGACGGTGCTCGCCGCGACGCTCGTCATGCACGCCATCCTCGCCCTCGTCGGCCGGCCGAAAGCCCGCTGACGCCCGCCCCTTCAACATCCAAAACCTCATTTGCGAGACATGACATGAGAATTCTGCTTACCAACGACGACAGTATCCACGCCGACGGTTTCCGCGTGCTCGAGGAGATCGCCCACACGCTGTCCGACGACGTCTGGTCCGTGGCGCCGGAAACGGACCGCAGCGGCCTTGCCCATTCGCTGACCCAGCTCGAGCCGCTACGCGTGCGCAAATACGGCGACAAACGCTATTCCGTCACCGGAACGCCCGCCGACTGCGTGATCGTCGGCGTGCGCGACCTTCTGCCCGAACCGCCGGATCTCATTCTCTCCGGCGTCAATTCCGGCGCCAACATCGCCGACGACATCATCTATTCCGGCACGATCGGCGGCACGATCGAAGGCACGCTGTTCGGCGTGCCCTCCATCGCGCTCTCGCAGCATTACGACTTCGTCGATGGCGAGCGCATCTTCAACTGGGACATCAGCCGCAAGAACGCCCCGGCCATCATCCGCAAGCTGCTCTCCCTGCCGCGCAAGGAAGGCGTCTTCTACAACATCAACTTCCCGAACTGCCGCGACGAGGAGCTCCAGGCGGTACGCGTCGTCTCGCAGGGCAAGCGCGCCCACGGCTACCAGGTCGAACAGCGGCTGGATGGCCGGAAGTTCCCCTATTACTGGATCCATTCCGTGCATGACATGGCGGAATACGAGGTCGGCAGCGATGCCGAAGCGCTGGCGCTGAAGGCGCCCTCGGTCTCGGCTCTGCGCATCGACATGACGGACTACGAGACCAACCACAGCCTCGTATCGCTCTTCGGCTCATGAAGACGCCATCGACGCATCAAGGATAGCTTGTCGATCGACGGAATTTCTTACGCACTCCGGCGCGTGGGCAGCCCCTATACTCTTTTCAGTGGCCAAAAAACTGCAAGGACGAGCGCAGAAGAAAACGCCTGCGCTCGCCCCTGTGACAACAACAGATGCGGAGCGAACCGTATCCCACTGAAGAGTTTAACGGCTTAACCAGAGGGAAGCCCATGATCCAGATTTCGAAAATCCTGGCGGCGACTGCCATCGCCTCCACCCTGTTTCTCGCCCCGGCCTTCGCCGACACGGTCAAGATCGGCGTCGCCGGTCCCTATACCGGCGCGAACGCCACGTTCGGCGAGCAGGTCTTCGCAGGCGTCTCCGCCTATGTGAACGAAGTGAACGCCGCCGGCGGCATCGACGGCAAGCAGATCGAGCTGGTCAAGGGCGACGACGCCTGCGAGCCGAAGCAGGCCGTTGCCGTCGCCAACCGCTTCGTCGACCAGGACAAGGTGCAGGCCGTGATCGGCCACTTCTGCTCCTCGAGCACGATCCCCGCCTCCGAGATCTACAACGACGCCGGCATCCTCGAAATGGCGCCGGCATCCACCAATCCGACGGTGACCGAGCGCGGCCTCGAAACCGTGTTCCGCGGCTGCGGCCGTGACGACCAGCAGGCGGTCGTCGCCGGCGACTTCATCCTCGACACGCTGAAGCGCGACAAGATCGCCCTGATCCATGACAAGGACACCTATGGCCAGGGCCTCGTGGACGCCGTCAAGAAGACCATTCAGGCGCGCGGCATCGAGCCGGTTCTCTATGAGGGGCTGACGCGCGGCGAACGAGACTTCAACGCGCTCGTCACCAAGATCAAGAGCACGGGCGCGAACGCCGTCTATTTCGGTGGCCTCATTCCCGAAGGCGGCCCGCTGATCCGCCAGATCCGCGAACAGGGCCTCGACGTCGTCTTCATCAGCGGCGACTCCTTCGCGCAGAAGGAACTGATCGCGGCTGCCGGCGGCCCGGCCAACCTGAAGGACGTCTATTATTCGGCAACGCCCGATCCGCTCGCCGACCCGTCCACCAAGGGCGTTCAGGATGCGCTGAAGGCAGCCGGCGTCGCCCCGGCCAACTACACGCTCTACGGCTATGCGAATGCGCAGGCCGTCGTCGGCGCGCTCAAGGCCGGCGCGGACATCAAGGCCCAGACGGACTGGCTGCGCAGCAACACGGTCGATTCCGCCATCGGCAAGATCACCTGGGACGAGAAGGGCGACATCAAGGACTTCCAGTTCGTCTTCTACGATTTCGACGACCAGGGAAATCCGGTCCTCGTCAAGTAAGGCGGCATCGCCGGCCGGAACATCATCCGGCCGGCCTCACCGTGCCCGAAATTCAGGGGGTTCACGTATGGATGTCTATATCCTCATCCAGCAACTGTTCAACGGCGTCACGCTCGGCACGATCTACGGGCTGATCGCCGTCGGATACACCATGGTCTATGGCGTCATCCGCATGATCAACTTCGCCCATGGCGACGTCTACATGGTCTCGGCCTATATCGCCGCGATCACCCTTGCCGTGCTCACCTTCTTCGGCATCCAGTCCGTACCCTTCGCGCTGATCTCGGTGCTGGTGATCACCTGCGCCATCACCGCCGTCTACGGCTGGGCCATCGAGCGCGTCGCCTACCGTCCCCTGCGCGGCTCCACCAAGCTCGCTCCCCTGATTTCCGCCATCGGCATCTCGCTGATGCTGCAGAGCTACGTGCAGATCTCGCAAGGCGCGCGCGATCAGGGCGTGCCGACGCTCATCAGCGGCGCCTTCCGCTTCGGCGACGACACCCATTTCGCGCAGATCACCTACATGCAGACGGTGATCCTGCTCGCCGCGCTGATCGCCATGGGCATCCTCACCTATGTGATCACCTATACGCGCATCGGCCGCGAATGCCGCGCCACGCAGCAGAACATCCGCATCTCCGCCGTGCTCGGCGTCAACACCGACCGCATCATCTCGACCGTCTTCGTCATCGGCGCCGCGACGGCCGCCGTGGGCGGCACGCTCGTCACCTTCAACTACGGCTCCTTCAACTTCTTCATCGGCTTCGTCATGGGCATCAAGGCCTTCACCGCGGCCGTCCTCGGCGGCATCGGCTCGCTGCCAGGCGCCGTGCTCGGCGGCGTGCTGCTCGGCCTGACGGAGGCGCTGTTCGCCGGCTATGTCAGCACCGACTACAAGGACGTCTTCGCCTTCGCACTGCTCATCGTTCTCCTGTTCTTCCGCCCCTACGGCCTGCTCGGCCGGCCGGAAATCCAGAAAGTGTGAGGGGCAGGACCATGGAACAGAACCGCTTCCTCACCCTCGCCAAACAGGCGCTCCTCACCTTCACCGTCTCGCTCATCCTCTTCGGCCCGATCTCCGGCTTGGTGCTGGAAGGCTTTTCCTTCCGCAACGAGCTGACACGCGCCGTGCTGCTGGCCGCCATCGTCACCGCGGGCCGCATCGCGCTGTCGCTGGTCGGCATGACGGCCCTGGGCCGGAAGCTCGCCGGCAGGGCCGCCAGCAGCGGCAGCGGCGTCACGGTCATGACGGGCAAGGAGAAGTCGCCCGTCCTCATCCTCGGGCTGATCTTCCTTGCCGGGCTCGCCCTTCCCTTCTTTGCCGACAAGTATTTCCTCGGCATCGCGATCCTCGCGTTGATCTACTGCCTGCTCGGCCTCGGGCTCAACATCGTCGTCGGCCTTGCCGGCCTGCTCGATCTCGGCTTCGTCGCCTTCTATGCGGTCGGGGCCTATCTTCTGGCGCTCGGCGCGCAATATCTCGGCCTCGGCTTCTGGAGCGCGCTCGTCATCGCGCCGTTCCTCGCCGGGTTCTGCGGCATGGTGCTCGCCTTCCCGGTCCTGAAGATGCATGGCGACTATCTCGCCATCGTCACCCTCGGCTTCGGCGAGATCATCCGTCTCGTACTCAACAACTGGCTGGACTTCACCGGCGGCCCGAACGGCGCGCCCGTACCGCCGCCGACGCTCCTCGGCCTCGAATTCACCCGCACGGCCAAGCAGGGCGGCGTGCCGCTGCACGATTATTTCGGCATCACCTACAGCGCCGACTACAAGTTCTGGTTCATCTACTTCGTGCTGTTCCTCGTCGTCTGCCTCGTCGTCTATGCCGTCGAACGCCTGCGCGTCATGCCGCTCGGCCGCATGTGGGAAGCACTGCGCGAAGACGAGATCGCCTGCCGCTCGCTCGGCGTGAACCATGTCTTCACCAAGCTCACGGCCTTCATGCTCGGCGCTTCGACCGGTGGTCTCGCCGGCGTGTTCTTCGCCGTCCACCAGGGCTTCGTGAACCCGACCTCCTTCACCTTCTTCGAATCCGCGCTCATCCTTGCCATCGTCGTGCTCGGCGGGCTCGGCTCCACGGTCGGCGTCATCGCCGCCGCCCTTGTGCTGACGATCCTGCCCGAACTGCTGCGCGACTTTGCCGAATACCGCGTGCTGATCTTCGGCGTCCTGATGGTGGTCATGATGATCTGGAAGCCGCGCGGTCTCGTGCACATCAAGCGCCCGGCCTTCTTCCCCAGCACGGCCGCGGAGCGGGACATTCCTCTTGCGGCAAAGCCGGAGGCTGCCCGATGAACACGCCTCTCCTCGACGTTCGCAACGTTACCATGCGCTTCGGCGGCATCGTCGCCAACCGCAATGTCAGCTTCGCCGTGGAGCGCGGCGCGGTGACGGCCCTCATCGGCCCAAACGGCGCCGGCAAGACGACGATGTTCAACTGCATCACCGGCTTCTACCGCGCCAGCGAAGGCGAGATCGTGCTGAACGGCCGTGACGGCGCCGAGGATATCGGCGCGCTGATGACGCGGCCCATCACCGGCGGCTCGCATCTCGTCACCCGCGCCGGCATCGCCCGCACCTTCCAGAACATCCGCCTCTTCAAGGAAATGTCCGTCGTCGAGAACCTGCTGGTCGCCCAGCATCTGGTCACGGCCAACAACCTTCTCTCCGGCATCTTCCGCACGCCGGCCTTCCGCCGGGCCGAGCGCGAGGCCGTGGACCGGGCCTATCACTGGCTCGGCGAGATGAACCTCACCGACGACGCCAACCGTCTTGCCGGCGAGTTGCCCTACGGCCGCCAGCGCCGCCTCGAGATCGCCCGCGCCATGTGCACGGGTCCGCAACTCATCTGCCTCGACGAACCGGCCGCCGGCCTCAACCCGTCCGAAACGCGCGAGCTCTCCGAGGTCATCCAGCGGCTGTGCCGCGAACACGGCCAGACGGTGCTCGTCATCGAGCACGACATGGGCCTCGTGATGCGCATTTCCCAGCACATCGTCGTGCTCGACCACGGCGAGGTGATTTCCGACGGCACGCCCGAGCATGTGGCGAACGACCCCGCCGTCATCGCCGCCTATCTCGGCGTCAGCGAAGAGGACGTAGAAGCATGAGCGAGGCACCCCTGCTCGAATTTTCCGGCGTGCGCGCGCATTACGGCCCGGTCGAGGCGCTGAAGGATGTGAACGTCCACATCTTCAAGGGCGAGATCGTCAGCCTGATCGGCGCCAACGGCGCCGGCAAGACGACGCTTCTCTCCTCGATCTTCGGTGCGCCACGCGCGTCCTCGGGGCATATCCTGCACAAGGGCGAGGACATTTCCCGCGTGCCGACCAACCGGATTTCCCGCCGCGGCATCGCGCTGGTGCCGGAAGGCCGGCAAATTTACCAGGATATGAGCGTCGAGGAGAACATGATGATGGGCACGACGCCCATCGGCATGGCGCATTTCGACGAGGACCGGGCGACGATGTTCGATCTCTTCCCGCGCCTCAAGGAGCGCCGCAACCAGACGGCCGGCACCATGTCCGGCGGCGAACAGCAGATGCTCGCCATCGCCCGCGCCATGATGGCCCGTCCGGAACTGATCCTCTTCGATGAACCCTCGCTCGGCCTCGCCCCGCTCGTCGTCAAGCGTGTCTTCGAGGTGCTGAGCGAGATCGCCGCCATGGGCAAGACGATCTTCCTCGTGGAGCAGAACGCCAACCACGCGCTGAAACTTTCCCAGCGCGCCTACGTCATGGTGAACGGCCGCATCCACCTTTCCGGCGAAAGCGCCGCCCTTCTCGACAACGAAGATGTCCGCAAGGCCTATCTCGGCCTGCACTGAACGGAAAAGACAATGCTGCACAAGAACCTGATTGCCGGCGAATGGGTCTCCGGCGACGCTTCGGCGAACATCAATCCTTCCGACACAAACGACGTCGTCGGCAACTATGCCCGCGCCAGCGCCGAGGACACGAAGGCCGCCATCGCCGCCGCCAGGGCCGCGCTGCCTGCCTGGTCCCGCTCCGGCATCCTGGAACGCCATGCAATCCTGAAGAAGGCCAGCGACGAAATCCTCGCCCGCAAGGAAGAGCTCGGCCGCCTGCTTGCCCGCGAAGAGGGCAAGACGCTGCCGGAAGCCATCGGCGAAGTCACCCGCGCCGGCCAGATCTTCGATTTCTTCGCCGGCGAAACCCTGCGCCTTTCCGGTGAGGTGCTGCCCTCGGTGCGTCCGAATATCGGCGTCGAGATCACCCGCGAGGCCGTCGGCGTCGTCGGCATCATCACGCCCTGGAATTTTCCGATCGCCATTCCCGCCTGGAAGATCGCGCCCGCGCTCGCCTACGGCAACACGGTCGTCCTGAAGCCCGCCGATCTCGTGCCGGGCTCCGCCTGGGCGCTCGTCGATATCCTGCACCGTGCCGGCACACCGGCCGGCGTCGTCAATCTCGTCATGGGCCGCGGCAGCGTCGTCGGCCAGACGCTGCTCGACAGTCCCGACGTCAACGCGCTGACCTTCACCGGTTCCGTCGGCACGGGCAAGCGGGTCGCGCTCGCCTCGGTCGAGCACAATCGCAAGTTCCAACTCGAAATGGGCGGCAAGAACCCCTTCGTCGTGCTCGACGATGCCGATCTTGCCGTCGCCGTCGAGGCGGCCGCCAATTCGTCCTTCTTCTCGACCGGCCAGCGCTGCACCGCGTCCTCGCGCCTGATCGTCACCGAGGGCATTCACGACCGTTTCGTCGCCGCATTGACGGACCGCCTGAGGGGCCTTGTCATCGATGACGCCCTCAGGGCCGGCACCCATATCGGCCCCGTCGTCGACGAAAGCCAGTTGAAGCAGGATGCCGATTATATCGACATCGGCCGCTCGGAAGGCGCAAGGCTGGCATTCGGCGGCGAAAGGCTGGAGCGGGAAACGCCCGGCTTCTATCTTTCGCCCGCCCTCTTCACTGAGACAACCAACGATATGCGCATCGCGCGCGAGGAAATCTTCGGCCCGGTCGCTGCCGTCATCCGCGTGAAGGATTACGACGAGGCGCTGGCCGTCGCCAACGATACCAGCTTCGGACTTTCGTCCGGCATCGCCACGACAAGCCTCAAGCATGCGACCCATTTCAAGCGCAACTCGGAAGCCGGCATGGTCATGGTCAACTTGCCGACGGCCGGCGTCGATTTCCACGTGCCCTTCGGCGGCCGCAAGGGCTCGTCCTACGGCCCGCGCGAGCAGGGCCGCTATGCCGCCGAGTTCTACACCACCGTCAAGACCGCCTATACGCTCGCCTGAGGATCCCGCCCATGAAACTTCTCGTGCCCATCAAGCGTGTTGTTGACTACAACGTAAAGATCCGTGTGAAGTCGGATGGCTCGGGTGTCGAGCTTGCCAATGTGAAGATGTCGATGAACCCGTTCGACGAGATCTCGGTCGAGGAGGCCCTGCGGCTGAAGGAAGCCGGCAAGGCCGAGGAAGTGGTCGTCGTGTCGATCGGTCCCGCGAAGGCCGAAGAGACGCTGCGCACCGCGCTCGCCATGGGCGCCGACCGCGCCGTGCTGGTCGAGACGGAAGACGCCGTCGAGCCGCTGGCGGTTGCCAAGATCCTCAAGGGTGTGGCCGAGGCCGAACAGCCGGGCCTCATTATCGTCGGCAAGCAGGCGATCGACGACGACTCGAACCAGACCGGCCAGATGCTCTCGGCCCTCCTCGGCTGGGCGCAGGCCACCTTCGCCTCCAAGGTGGAGATCGGTTCCGGCTCGGCGCAGGTCACCCGCGAAGTCGACGGCGGTCTGCAGACCATCGAGGTCAAGCTTCCGGCGGTCGTCACGACCGACCTTCGCCTCAACGAGCCGCGTTATGCCTCGCTGCCGAACATCATGAAGGCGAAGAAGAAGCCGCTCGACAAGAAGGCACCGGCCGATTTCGGCGTCGATACGAGCCCGCGCCTGAAGGTGCTGAAGACCGAGGAGCCGTCCGGCCGCAAGGCGGGCGTCAAGGTCAAGTCGGTCGCCGAGCTGGTCGAAAAGCTCAAGACCGAAGCCGGCGTGCTTTGATCGGCGAGATTTGAGGAGATTACGATAATGGCCATTCTTCTTCTGGCAGACCACGACAACGCTCACCTTTCCGACCAGACCGCCAAGGCGCTGACGGCAGCGAGCAAGATCGGCTCGGACGTGCATGTGCTCGTCGCCGGCAGCAATGCCAAGGCTGCGGCCGATGCGGCCGCCAGGCTCTCGGGCGTGACGAAGGTGTTGCTCGCCGACGATGCCAGCCTCGGCAACAATCTTGCCGAACCGCTGGCCGCGCTCATCGTGTCGCTGGCCGGCAACTATGACGCCATCGTTTCGGCCGCGACCTCGGTCGGCAAGAACGTGCTGCCGCGCGTTGCCGCCCTGCTCGACGTCGCGCAGGTCTCGGAGATCGTCGAGGTCGTCTCGGCCGACACGTTCAAGCGTCCGATCTATGCGGGCAATGCCATCCAGACGGTTCAGTCCACCGATGCGAAGAAGGTGATCACCGTTCGCACCGCGTCCTTCGCCGCAGCCGGTGAAGGCGGTAGCGCCACGGTCGAGACCATCCCGGCTGCCGCGAACCCGGGCCTGTCCACCCACGTCAAGGATGCCCTGTCCTCGTCCGACCGTCCGGAGCTGACGTCTGCCAAGATCATCATCTCGGGCGGCCGTGCGCTCGGCTCGTCTGAAAAATTCCAGGAAGTGATCCTTCCGGTCGCCGACAAGCTGGGTGCCGCCGTCGGTGCGTCGCGCGCGGCCGTCGATGCCGGCTATGCGCCGAACGACTGGCAGGTCGGGCAGACGGGCAAGGTGGTTGCCCCGCAGCTCTACATCGCCTGCGGCATCTCGGGCGCCATCCAGCACCTTGCCGGCATGAAGGACAGCAAGGTCATCGTCGCCATCAACAAGGACGAGGAGGCGCCGATCTTCCAGGTCGCAGACTACGGCCTCGTCGGCGATCTCTTCGAAATCCTCCCGGAGCTTGAGAAGGCCCTCTGAGCCGGTTGCACGAAGGGGTTCTCTCGCGCCCCTTCTTGAAGCTTCACCATTGTTCGGCAGAAATCCAGTCGCAAAAGACAGAGATGATCTTTACGCGCTTATGGGCTTTCGGAACGACGAGGTAGAAGCCGGGGACGTCCTTCTTGTCCATCGTCTCGAGGATATCGATGCCGAGCGGCGCGACCAGCGTGCCCGCCTCGATATCGGCGAGCGCATCGAGCTTTGAAACGAGGCCGACGCCGATGCCGGAAATGCTGCCCCTGCGCATCGTCGCGGCATCCTGGAACTCGATCTCGCCGGCCATCTCCATCGACGGCAGGCCGAGATGCGCCAGCACCTTGCGCCAGAGGTCCCGCGCCATGACGGGATGGAGCAGCGTCATGCGGCCGAGATCGGCGGGCGAAGAGATCTGCCTCGCCAGTTCCGGCGAACAGCAGATGATCTTCGGATCGTGCATCAGCAACCGGACATCATATTCCTTCCAGTTGCCGAAGCCCCACTGGATGGAGACGTCCACCTCGTCCGCCGCGAAGTCGCGGACATTCACCATCGTCGTCAGGCGGATATCGGCGCCGGGCATGAGCTGACGAAAGCGCTCGAGCCGCTCCATCAGGTAACGGGTGGCGAAATACGGACTGACATTGATGTTGATGCGGTTGCGATAAGTCGAATTGGTGACCCGGCGGATGCCTTCGGTAAATTCGTCGAAACCCGCCTGAATGAAATGCGAGAGGATGATCGCATGCTCGGTCGGCTCGATGACCCGCGCCTTCCGCTCGAACAACGGAACGTGCAGGGTATCCTCAAGCAGCTTGATCTGCTGGCTGATGGCCTGCGGCGTGACGAGAAGCTCGTCCGCCGCGCTGCGAAACGTCCCCTGGCGCATGACGGCCCAGAAGGCGCGCAACGCATTGAGAGGGGGAAGCCGCGTATGTTGTCCAGCCAAGTCACCCTCCGGCAGGCGATTTTCAATGACGACCGGCCCCGCCGTGCGGGCGGAGCCGGCGGTCGTTATATCACAGCTTTTTCGAGGAAGGGGCGGTTCTCCACGATCCGCTCATAGCCGACTTCCGTCAGGTCCAGTGTGCGATACTCGCCATAGACGATCAGCTCGGAAACACCCCGCCCCGTTGCCGGTCCCTGCTGCAGGCCGTGGCCGGAAAACCCGTTGGCGAAGACGAAATTGCGCACCGTGGGATGGCGGCCGACGACCAGATTGTGGTCCAGCGTGTTGAAGTCGTAATGACCCGCCCACTGGTTCACCACCTTGATCGCCTCGAAGGCGGGCGAGCGTTCGGCGAGCGCCGGCCAGATGATTTCCTCGAACTCTTCGTAGCGCGGCTCGAAATCGTCCCAGTCGGCCGCCGGGTCCTCGACGGGCGCGCAGCCCGTCAGGAAGAAACGGCCTTCCGGCCGGCAGAAGACGCCGGAGGGATCGATCATCAGCGGCAGCCGCCCCTGGTTGACGCGTGCGGTCCCCTCGGGCGTGCTGGCGCAATCGAACACGAACAGGGTCCGCTTGCGTGGCTCGACCGGAATATCGAGGCCAGCCATGCGGGCGGTGAGCGCCGCGCGGGGACCGGAGGCGTTGACGACCGTACCGGCCTTGACGACCGCGCCCGACTTCAACGTCACCGACGTCACCCGGTCGCCGTCACGGCCGATGGCCACGGCTTCGTCCGTGACATAATCGACGCCGAGCGAGCGGGCCTTGTTCTTGAAGCCGTACATCAGGCCGGTATTGTTGAACCAGCCCTCGCCGGAACGGCCATAGGAGGCCAGTTCGATATCCGCGACATTGAGATGCGGGAAGGCGTCTGCCAGTTCGTCGCGGTTCCAGAGCACGACATCGGCGCCGCAGGAAACCTGCGCCTCGTGGTTCTCCCTGAGAACCTGCGCCTGCTCCGGGGTATTGGCCAGGAAGAGATAGCCGCCCGAATGGAAGCCGAGATCCGGCCTGTCGCCCTCGACCTGCATCATCTCACCGAAATTGCGGATGACCTGCGAGCCGTACTGGCTGATCTTCACGTTGATCGGATTGGAAAACTGCGTGCGGATCGAGGAGGACGACAGCGAGGTCGCCGCCTGCAGATAGGTCGGATCGCGTTCGATGACGAGCACCGACCCGTCGAAATCGGGATTGGCCGCGAGATAATAGGCGACGGCGGAGCCGATCACCGCGCCGCCGACGATGACGACGTCATACTGGTCTTTCATTTCGATGCCTCATCATTGGGGTGGCCGATATCGACGAACCAACCACCGAGATAAAGGGTGGACGGTGCCTTGGGATCGACCGGCGGCTTTTCCGCCTCGACCTTGGCGCGGAAGCGCTCGGTATTGTCCTGCGGCACGTAACCGAGATGGCCGGCCCTCGAATTGTCGACCGGCTTGACGGCATTGTCGGAGAGGCCGAAGCTGATCGTGTGGCCGACGCGCGGCGCAGTCAGGCTGGCGGTGACGAGGCGGATGCAATCCTCGAAGGACAGCCAGGACCAGAGCATGCGGCGATCCGCCGGCTCCGGGAAGGAGGAGAAGATGCGCAGGCACACGCTCTCCAGCCCGAACTTGTCCCAGTAGAAGCGGCTGAGCGCCTCGACGAAGCATTTGGAAACACCGTAGAGGCTATCGGGCCGCACCGGCGCATCCGTATCGATATGGCCTTCAAGCGTGTGATAGCCGATCGCATGGACCGAAGAAGCGTAGACGACGCGCTTGACGCCGTGCTTCCGGGCAGCCTCGTAAATGTGGTAACTGCCACGGATATTGGCGTCGAGAATATCTTCCCAAGGGCGTTCCAGCGGCACGCCGCCGAAATGCACGACGGCGTCGACGCCATCGACCGCCTTCATCACGGCGGCCTCGTCGGCGAGGTCGAAGACCATCGCCTCTTCGTTCGGCTGAATATCCTTGATTTCCGCGACATCCGCGAGCCGCAGCCGGTCGGCCAGCGGCGCGAGGCCGCGGCGCAGTTCCGTACCGAGACGGCCGGCCGCCCCCGTGATCAGGATGGTCTTGTAGGGTTTGGACATTCTTCCTTCCAATCAGAATTCGAGTTTGGAAACGGCTTCGCCGATACGCTTCACTGCCTCGGCCAGGACCCCGTCGGAGGTCGCGGTGGAGATGCGGAAGAACGGCGACAGGCCATAGGCCGTGCCGGGAACGGCCGCCACATGGCCCTCGTCGAGAAGATACTTCGCGACGGCGACATCGTCGTCCAGCGTCTTTCCGGCCGGCGTCTTCGCGCCGATCAGCGCGGCGCAGCCGATATAGGCGTAGAAGGCGCCCTCCGGCGGGTCGAGGCTCAGCGCGTTGATCTTCGCGATGCCCTCGACAACGAGGTTGCGGCGGCGCTCGAAGGCGGTGCGGAACTCGGCGACACAGTCCTGCGGCCCCTCCAGCGCCGCCCTCGCCGCGATCTGCGCCGGAGCCGAGACGGAGGTGCAGGACTGGCTCTGGATCGTCGCCATCGCCTTGATCAGGTCCCTCGGACCTGCGGCATAGCCGACGCGCCAGCCGGTCATGGCATAGGCCTTGGACATGCCGTTGACGATCAGCGAACGGTCGCGCAATTCCGGGCAGGCCGCACCGAAGGAGACGAAGCTGCGCCCGTCGAAGAGGATGTGCTCGTAGATCTCGTCCGAAAGCACCATCACTTTCGGATAGTTCGCCAGCACCGCGCCGAGCGCCTTCAACTGCGCCTCGGTATAGACTGCGCCCGAAGGATTGCCCGGCATGTTGAGGAACAGCCAGCGGGTCTTGTCCGTCAGCGCCGCCTCCAGCACCTCCGGCGTCAGGCGAAAGCCGTTTTCGGCCGGGCAGGCCGGGGTGACCGGCACGCCGCCGAAAAGCTTCACCATTTCCGGATAGGAGACGAAGTACGGCGCGGGCAGGATCGCTTCGTCCCCCTCCTCCACCGTCGCCATCAGCGCATTGAAGATGATCTGCTTGGCGCCGTTGGCGACCGCGATCTCGTCGATGGCGTAGTCGAGGCCGTTCTCGCGTTTGAACTTGGCGACGATCGCCTTGCGAAGCTCCACCGTGCCGAGCGAGGCGGTGTAGAGCATGCGCTCCGTGCGCGCCGCCGCGAAGGCGGCCTCGGTGATGTGGGCGGGGGCCGGAAAATCCGGCTCGCCGAGACCGAGGTCGATCACGTCGACACCGGTGGCCGCCAGATCCTTGGCGGCCTGCGAAACGGCCATGGAGGCGGAGGGTTTGACGGCGGAAAGCCGGCTGGCGATATGGCTCATTGCTTCTTCTCCGTCACATAGCCCTTGGAAAGGTCTTCGGCCGTTGCCTCGGCCGAGCGCTCGGCGGGGTTTCCAAAGCCGCCGCCGCCGGGCAGTTCCAGCACCAGCTTGCGGCCTGCCGGCACATGCTGCCAGCCCTTCGGCCGCAGCTTCGTGCCGTCATCGAGCCTGGCCGAACCGGGCGCTCCGTCTTCGCCGCCATCGCGGCCGCGCGGCGGGGTCGCGATGCGGTCGAACATCGCCGAAAAGTCGAACTCATGGCCTTCCGCCGGCGCGATCTCGATGATCTGGCCGAGGCCGCCGCGATATTTGCCGGCACCGCCGGAATCGGGGCGCAACTCCTTGCGCCAGACGACGATGGGGCCGGTATGCTCGGTCGCCTCGATCGGCATCGTATGGACGCCGGAAGGGAAGGCGGTCGAAGATAGGCCGTCGATGCCCGGGCGCGCGCCCATGCCGCCCGAGTTGAACATCAGCACCTCGGCACGGCGGCCGGCGGAGCCCGCAACCGGCCGGGCCGAAATATGGATGTTCCACAGGGCGGCCGCGCCTTCGGCGAGAATCTGGCCGGGCAGCGCCTTGGCGAGCGCGCCGAGAACGAGATCCGGCACCATATGGCCGATGACGTGGCGCACCGAAACCGGGGCCGGCCGCTCGGCATTCAGGATATTGGTCGGCGACGACACGTTGAAGGCGGCAAGGGACGCCGCGTTGTTCGGGATGTCGGGGGCGACCACGCATTTCAGCGCGTAGCAGGCATAGGCCTTGGTGTAGATCAGCGGCACGTTGATGCCCCAGCGGCTCATCGCGTCCGTGCCGGAGAAATCGACATTGACGCCCGTGTCGGTGATCGAGACTTCGGCCGCGAGCCTGATCGGCACGTCATAGCCGTCCGTCAGCATGTCATTCGTCCACGCGCCCTTCGGCAGGCCGGCGATACGCTCCATCGTCGCCGCATGCGTGCGCGACAGGATGAAGTCGCCGAGCGTGTCGAGGTTGTCGTAGCCGACCTCGACCAGCATCTCGATCAGCCGCTTGTGGCCGACATCGTTGCAGGCGGCGAGCGAATAGAAGTCGCCGATCACCTGGTTCGGCTCGCGCACATTGAGGCGCAGTATCTTCAGGAGATCCTTGTTCACCACGCCGCGCTCGGCGAATTTCATGATCGGGATCTGGATGCCTTCCTCATAGACCGACTTGCCGTCCGCCCCGAAGCCGCGACCGCCGACATCCACCACATGCGCCGTGCAGGCGAAGAAGCCGATCAGCTCCTCGCCCTTGAAGGAGGGCGAGACCATGGTGATGTCGTGCAGGTGGCCGGTGCCCTTCCAGGGGTCGTTGGTCACATAGGTATCGCCCGGATACATTTCCTCGCGCGGAATTTCGGCGATGAAATGCAGCACCGCCTCGGCCATGGTGTTGACGTGGCCGGGCGTGCCGGTGACGGCCTGGGCAAGCATCTCGCCCTTGGCGTTGTAGACGCCGGCCGAAAGGTCGCCCGCCTCGCGGACGGAAGTGGAAAACGCGGTGCGCAGCAGCGTCAGCGCCTGTTCCTCGACCACCGAGATCAGGCGGTTCCACATGACCTGCATGCGAATTTCATTGATATCGCTCATGATCAGTGACCCTTGCGCACGAGAAGAATGGTGCCGTCGATCTGGATGACGGCATCGAACGGCGACGTGACGATGGTGGAGGTTTCCCGCTCGACGATGACGGCGGGGCCGGTCACCCGCGCGCCCGGCGACAGCGTATCGCGCGGCACGATCGCCGTCTCCAGCGCCTTGCCCGACGCGGGATCGAAGACCGCCCTCGTCACGGGCACGGATGCGACGACACCGTCCGTTTCAAGGGTGAAGCGCTCGCCTTCGGGGCGAACGTCCTGCGCCTTTACCGACCAGGTGACGAATTCGATTTCCGGGCCTTCGACCGCACGGCCGAAGAACTGGGCATAGCGCTCCTTGAAGGCAGCCTCGATCATTGCGGTATCCGCCGCCGTGAAGGCACGATCGGGCAGCGCCACGGGAATCTCCCAGCCTTGGCCGGCATAACGCATGAAGGCGGTGATCTCGCGCACGATCGCGCCATCCGTTCCGGCGCGCACGAAGCCTTCGGCGGTCGCCTTCAGGTCGTCGAGCATGGTGTTTACCGCGCCGGCATCGAATTTCGACAGGCGCATGATCTTGGAGGCCAGCGCTTCATAACCGAACGGCGCCTTGAGGAAGCCGATGGCCGAGCCCACGCCCGCCCCCTGCGGGATGAGGCACTGGTCGACGCCGAGCTTCTCGCAGAGCCGGGCGGCATGCAGGGGAGCTGCGCCGCCGAAGGCGATCATGATGTTTTCCGAGATGTTCTTGCCGTTCTCGACCGCATGGACGCGCGCCGCATTGGCCATGTTCTCGTCCACCACCTCGACGATGCCGAAGGCGGCGGCTTCGGTCGCCAGCTTCAGCCTGTCGCCGACATCGCGAGCAATCGCCGCGCTGGCATTGTCGACCGAAAGCCTGATCTTGCCGCCGGCGAAATTGTCGGGGTCGAGCTTGCCGAGCACGAGGTCCGCATCGGTGATCGCCGGGCGTTCGCCGCCGCGCTGGTAGCAGGCCGGGCCCGGTTCCGAAGCTGCGGATTCAGGGCCGGCCTGGATGCGGCCCATGGCATCGACCCAGGCGATGGAACCGCCGCCGGCGCCGATCTCGATCATCTCGATCACCGGAATGGAGATCGGCATGCCCGACCCTTTGCAGAAGCGATAGGTGCGCGCGACCTCGAAAGTGCGCGCCGTATGCGGCTGATAGTCCTCGATGAGGCAGATCTTCGCCGTCGTGCCGCCCATGTCGTAGGAGACGACGCGCTCGAGGCTGAAGCGGCGGGCGATATCGGCGGCGAAGATCGCCCCGCCCGCCGGGCCGGATTCGACGAGCCGCACCGGAAACTCCGAGGCCGTCTCCACCGAGATGAGGCCGCCGCCGGAATGAATCATGAAGACCGGGCATTCCGCCCCCATCTCCTTCAGCCGCACCTGCAGGCGCGAGAGGTAATCGGCCATCTGCGGGCGCACATAGGCATTGGCGCAAACCGTGTTGAAGCGCTCGAACTCGCGCATCTGCGGCGAGACTTCCGACGAGATCGAGATCGGGATCGAGAGCTTCTTAGACAGGATTTCGCGGGCGCGCTCCTCGTGCCGCGGATTCATGTAGGAATGGATGAAGCCGATGGCGACGGCTCCGAAGCCGCGTTCCGCGATGACGTTCGCCAGAGCCTCCAGCGCCGCCTCGTCGAGCGGCTGAAGCTCCCTGCCCTGTGCATCGATGCGGCCCTTGACCGGGAAGCGATCCTCGCGCGGGATCAGCGGCTTCGGCAGGACTAGGCTGAGATCGTATTGCTCGAAACGGTTTTCCGTGCGCATCTCGATGACGTCGCGGAAGCCTTCCGTCGTCACCAGCGCGGTTTTGGCGCCACGGCGTTCGATAAGCGCGTTCGTGGCGAGCGTCGTGCCGTGGATGACGATGTCGATATCCTTCGGCGCGATCCCCGCATCCCGCACCACGATCTCGATGCCGTCGAGGATCGCCTGCTCGGGGGCCGCGTAATTGGTCAGCACCTTCGTGGAGAAGAGCTTGCCCCGCACATCGAGCGCGATGTCGGTAAAGGTCCCGCCGATATCGGCACCGAGGCGAATGTCGTGACGCTGTGTCATGCGGTTTCCTTTGCAGAAAGTGCTGCCTTGCGCATTTGGCTCAGCGTCTGGCGAGGGGTCAACGCCTCAGGTGAAATAGCGAGGTCGAGGAGAGCGCCGGTCTTCGATGCGCGAGCGCGCTCGAAAGCGGCGGCGAAGTCCGCCGTCGATTCCACCCGCTCGGCATGGAAGCCATAGGCTTTCGCCAGCGCGACGAAATCGGGATTGACCATCGTGGTGCCGGAAACGCGCTCGGGATAATGCCGCTCCTGATGGGCGCGGATCGTGCCGTAGATGCCGTTGTTGAGCAGCAGGATGATCGGCTGCGCCCCATGCTGAAGGGCGGTCGCCAGTTCCTGGCAGTTCATCTGGAAATCGCCGTCGCCGGCAAAACAGACGACCGTGCGCTCGGGATGGGCGACCTTTGCGGCCACGGCCGCCGGCACGCCATAGCCCATCGCGCCCGATTGCGGAGCGAGAAGCCGCGCCTTCGGCCCGAACCTGAAGAACTTGTTGGGCCAGACCGTGAAGTTGCCCGCGCCGTTGGTCAGGATCACGTCCTCCGGCAGGACGTCGTTCAGCAGCGCCGTGACCTTGCCCATGTCGACGGGCGACGGCAGGTCGGGGAGATCGAAGCCCTTCTCATAGGCGGCACGCCCCTTGGCCCGCCATTCCGCCCATCCGCCCTTGACGGGCTCCAGCGCGCCGAGCGCATGCGCGAAGGCGTTCGGACCGGCGTGAATGCCGAGCGCCGGCCGATAGACCTTGCCGATTTCAAGGTCCGAGCCGTGGACGTGGATGATCTGCTGGCGGGGCTGCGGAACGTCGAACAGCGTGTAGCCGTCCGTGGAATTCTCCCCGAAACGGTTGTTGATGGCGAGGATGACATCGGCCTCGCGCAGCAGTTCCTTGACGGAAGCGACCATCCCGACCCCGGCCTCGCCGCAGAAGGTCGGCGAGGTGTTGTCATACTGATCCTGATAGCGGAAGACGGAAACGACCGGAATGTCGGATGCCTCGGCGAACCGCTGGACGGCGGCCATGGAGCCCTCGGCCCAGTTGCAGCCGCCATAGAGAATGACGGGGCGCCTAGCGCCTTCCAGCATCTCCCGCACGCGTTGCATGCCCACGGCCGACGGCGCGGGTTCGGCGATCTCCACGGGACCGGACAGCGGCGCGGCCGCGGTGAGCGAAGTCAGCATATCCTCTGGCAGGGCGATGACGATCGGGCCGGGACGACCCGAGACGGCAAGCGTCCAGGCACGAGAAAGGATTTCCGGGATGCGCTCGACCTGGTCGATCTCGACCGCCCATTTCGCCATGGTGCCGAAGACGGCCTTGTAGTCCACTTCCTGGAAGGCTTCCCGGCCCTTCATGTCGGTCCCGACCTGGCCCACGAAAAGGATCATGGGCGCGGAATCCTGCATCGCCGTATGCACGCCGATCGAGGCATTGGTGGCGCCCGGACCACGGGTCACGAAGCAGATACCCGGATGGCCGGTCAGCTTGCCGTAGGCCGCCGCCATGAATGCCGCTCCGCCCTCATTGCGGCACAGAACGTAGTCGAGGCGTCCGCCCGTGTCGTGCAGCGCATCGAGCACCGCGAGATAGCTTTCCCCCGGCACCCCGAAGCTCTTCGTCGCGCCTAGCGCCAGGAGGCACTCGACGAGCAGCTGCCCTCCATTACGTTCCATGTCCGTATTCCTGTCGTTCGATGAATTGAGATTGAAAGCCGCCTGTTGACAGCAGCGAAAGGACCTGCGGCCCCAAATGCTGGAACGGCGGCTCTCCCAAAGAAAGGCGATGAACGGATACGCCGCTGCCCCGGGTCTCATCAGCAAGCGCGCGCGAGAACCCGTCGATCGCCCCCGCGACGGTCCGTTCGATCGCACCATTCGCGTTGCTGCCATCCAGGGAGAGCATCACGAACGCACCGCGGCCTCGCTCGATCATCGAGGGCAGGACGGCGCGCGTGACATGCAGCATGGCGGACAGATTGACTTCAAGAGCCATGTCGATGTCCGCTTCCGCAAGACCGAGAAAACGGTTCTCTTCGGGCCAGCGGAGGGCGGCATGGACGAGGACATCGGTTTCGAGGCCTTCCGCAACGGAGCGGACGTATTCGCGATCCGTCAGATCCATGGCCAGCGGCACGATCCCGTGTTCGCCGCGCATCTCGTCAAGCGCGACGCGATCACGACCGAGCGCGTGCACTTCCCAGCCTACTTTTGCAAGCGAAGTGGCGATCGCGCGTCCGGGAGCACGCGTCGCCCCCGTGACAAGTGCTTTCGTCATCACACGATTCCCATGAGGCAAGTCAGAAGATGCCTGCACAGGCCATCGGCTTAAACGAAGAAATTGGCACCCTTAGACAAGTTCTTCTTGTGTCCCGACGGCAGCATGCTTTCCGGCACCCCACGACATCGTATTCGCATGGAAATCCGGCCTGACAGCGACTGCAGCGGCTATCGGGCCGCTTTTGCCCGCTCTCGCTCAACTCTCTCGGTCGCATCTCGCGCCACAGCAACAGAACCGACGACGCAATCGGAGGACCGGACGAGTGCGAAACTCATCTCGACGTAAAGCCTGCGCCCCGTCTTGTGTGTTGCCCTGGTCAGTGTCGGCCGGCCATTCAGCTTCAATTGCCCCGCCTTGACGGCGGAATCGAAGCCGGCCCAGTGCGCGTTCCGCAGATGCGGTGGAATGATGAGATCGAGCGATTCACCGATGGCCTCGCCCTTTTCGAAACCGAAAAGCGCAGTCGATGCGCCGTTCCACCCAGCTATCTTTCCATCGACCGTCGCAAAGATCAGGGCGTCCGCCATCTGGTCCAGAATGAAAGTGGCGATGGCGTCGTCCATTGGCAGGGCCCTCCGCGCTCCTTCCGCGACCTCAGATAAATCGAGGCCGCGATCCTGTCAGCCCGGATACGTCGATCCGATGCAGCTTGCGGTAACGATATACCAACCGTTCCAATTCCGCCGCCCGCCGCGCGTCATCCCAGCGACGAAACAGTCCGATGACGCCGACCAGTTCCTCCAGCGCATCGTGGCCCAGCGGCCGCTCCAGGAACACCGAGCTGCGCCCGAAGAGAAAATCTTCGGCGTGCAGGACCAGTTCCGTATCGCAGATGATCGCGATCTCCTCCCGAGAAAATTCCGGCAAGGAGGCCAAGAAGGTTTCGCCCTTCGCGAGCGCCGGCGCAACCGCTTTCGCGCGCGAGCCGTAGCGGGCGACAAGCTGGCGGGCCCTTTGGCGCGAAAGCCCGTGCTCATCCGTGATGGCGGACAACAGGCGCTCCGTCGGGGCAGAGGCCTGGGAAAGGCCCGCTCCGCCGCCGATGGGCAGATCCGTCGTCGAGGATGAGCGGCGCTTGCCCAGGTGGGCGAGTATCCTATCGGTCGCCTCGGCCGAAAAGGCCCGGAAGGTGGTCCATTTGCCGCCGACAAGCGAGACGATCGGGAAACGGCGCTCGCCTTCGGGGGGAAGTTCCGGCATCGAGTGATCGCGGCTGATGGCGCCGGGGTCGCTTGCATCGTTCGCCGGCAGGGGGCGAACGCCCGCATAGCTGAAGAAGATGCTCGAACGATCGACCGGAACCTGCGGGAAGAGCCGCCGGAACGCACCGAGGAGATAGTCCACCTCCTCGTCGTCGCAGGCCACGCCGTCGGGATCGTCGACAGGGATATCGGTGGAGCCTAGCAGCACATGTCCCATGAAGTTCGACAGGATGCAGATGCGCCCGCCCTCGGCCTCGAAATAGATCATGCGGCCGTGCAGGGTTTCGGCGAGGGCCGGAAGGTCGAGCAGGAGGTGGCTGCCCTTGGTGCCGCCGATCATCCGGCGCCCGGGGGCCGCGCTGGTATTCACCCGGTCGATCCAGGCGCCCGCGGCATTGACCAGCACGTCGCATGTCAGCGAAAACGCCTCGCCCGTGTCGGCATCCTGAAGCTCGACGCGGTTGCCGGCGATCCCGCTGAAACGCAGATGGTTCAGCGCCATGTTGCCCGGATTGGCGGCCATGCCGTCGAGGGCGAGCTCCACGACGAGCCGTTCGGGCGACGTGATCCAGGCGTCGTAGTAGGAGGCGGCGATCTTCAGGTCCGGGGCCAGATCGGGGATTTCGCGCAATATGTCCTGCCGCGCGATCATGCGGTGGCGCGGCATGGTCCGGTTCAGCGCGCCGTAGAGATCGTAGAGCCAGAGGCCCAGCTTGATCACCAGCGCGCCACGCTCCGTGATCTTCGCCGGCATGCGCAGGAACTTCCGCAACGCCGGAACGATGCCGCCGAACCAGGAATGGATCGGGATGATCATTTCGAGCGGCCGGACATAGTGCGCGGCATTGCGCAGCAGCCGATTGCGTTCCTCGGCGGATTCCCTGACCAGCCGGAATTCGCCCGTCTCCAGGTATTTGAGCCCACCGTGGATCATGCGTGAGGGGGCCCTACTGGCGCCGGCGCAGAAATCGCCCTGCTCGACGAGCAGGCAGCCGACGCCCTGGAGACTGAGGTCGCGGAACGTTCCCATGCCGTTGATCCCGCCGCCGACGATCAGGACGGGGACATGGCCGATGCGGCGCAGGGCCTCCAGCCGGGCTTCGCGCGTGGTGTCGCCTGCGCTCATGGGGCGGTCTTCTCCTTGTGGCGGTGCATGACCGTGTCGATGGCCTCGCGATAGCGGCCATAGCCGGCCTGAAGGCGGGGTACGGCCCGGCCCGGCTGGTAGATGCGCAGGTCCGGCGCGGTCCGCGCGGTCGCCTCCTCCCAGTCGCCGTAGACGTTCACGGCAATTCCGGCCGCGATGGCCGCACCAAGCGCCCCGGCCTCCGGCATTTCCGGCACTTCGACGCGGCGGTTCAGCGCATCGGCGAAGAGCTGGCCGAAGAAGGGATTGCGGCTGCTTCCGCCCGTCAGCCGCACCTTGCCGACGCTTCCGTCCGGGTCGATGAGATCGACATGGTGGCGGTGGTTGAAGACGATGCCCTCCGCAACGGCGCGCAGCATATGACCCCGCCCGTGCCAGCCGCGCAGCCCGAGAAAGGCCGCCGGCACATCCTCAGCATGGGGAGACCCGTAGAGATAGGGAAGGTAGACGATGTCGGAGGGATCGTCCGAGACGGCGTCCAGCTCGGCCTGAAGCAGGGCGAAGGGGTCACCGCCCGCCAGCGCGTCCCGCGCGGCCGTTCCAAGGAACCAGTCGAGATTGGCGCTGGAGGCGGGGGAAACCGACATGTTCATCCACTGGCCGGGGTACAATCCATTGCGCGCATTCCAGCCCACCGACGTTCCCGGCACGTCGACCAGCATTTCATTGATCGAATAGGTGCCGGCGATGACCGCGATCGTGCCGGCTTTCGTCACCCCGGCCCCGACGGCGCAGGCCGTTACGTCATGCAATCCGGTGGCAACCGGCGTGCCGGCCGCAAGCCCCGTGGCGCGGGCAGCCTCCTCGGTGACATATCCCGCGACCTCGCAGGGCATCAGCACGTCCGGAAGGGCATTCGCGACGGCGGTAAGGCCGAAGAGGGCGAGCGCCTCCTCGCTATAGCGTTGCGTTCCTATGTCGGTGAAGGCGACGCTTGCCTCGGTGAAATCGGTCGCCACCCTGCCCGTCAGGCAGAAGCGGAGCCAGTCCTTGCAGGAGAGGACGGCGGCGATCCGCTGGAAGCGTTCCGGCTCGTGCGCCTTCATATGGGCGAGCAGCGGCGCCGGGGAGGACGCGAAGGGGCGCTGCCCCGTCAGCTCCAGCGCCTTTTCCGATATGCCCGTCTCGTCCCAGTGGCACAGCAACGGCTGGGCGCGGCTGTCGAGCGAGGTGGCGGCAAGGCCGAGCGGCGCACCAGCGCCGTCGATCAGATAGAGGCCGTCGCCATGGCCCGCCACGGACACGGCAGCCGGGCGGACCGGCGCGCCGACACTGGCGCTCGCCTGTTCCAGCGCCTCGCGGATTGCTGCGGCGGAGGCTTGCCAATGCGCCGTCATGTCGCGCTCGACGTGCCGGGGCACGGCCTTGATCTGCGCGATCTCGCGGCGGGCAAGGGCCACGACCTTGCCGTCGTCCCGGAAGACGACGGCCTTGGTGACGGTCAGGCCGCTGTCCAGCCCCAGAAGATAGGCCGGCATTTCAGGACTCCAGCCGTGCGTGGCGCAGCCGCTCCTGCAGGCTGGCGAGATAGATCGCCACCAGAAGAACGCCGCCGAAGACGACCTGCCGGATCGAAGGCGGCACGCCATGGAGGTTCATGAGGTTCTCGATGATCGAGATCACCAGCACCGCCGCGAAGACGCCGCCGACATTGCCCTTGCCGCCGGTCAGGGCCGTGCCGCCGAGAATGGTGCCGGCGAAGACCATCATGATATCGCCCTGCCCCATGTCGGCCACGACGGATTCCAGGCGGCCGACCTCGAGAAGCCCGCCGAGCGACGCCAGGAAGCCGGCGATGACGAAGCAGACGATCTTGGTCCGCTCGATGTTCACGCCCGCCACGAAGGCGGCATGCTCGTTGTTGCCGAGCGCGAGGATATCCTTGCCGAGCCGATGACGGTCGATCATCAGCCACGCCAGGATGAAGATCGCGATCCACACCAGCACAGCCACCGGCAGGATGCCGAAGAGCTTGGCCGAGCCGAGATAGACATAGCCCTCGGGCAGATAATAGACGCCTTCCGGGATCAGGTAGACCACGATGCCGCGCATCAGCAGCATCGTTCCGAGGCTGACGAGGAAGGAGCTGACCCTCAGCTTGACGGAGAACAGGCCGTTCACCAGCCCCGCGATGGCGCCGAACAGCAGCGTGCAGAGCACGGCGACGATCGGATAGCTGTCGAGCCCCATCCCCTGGAAGAAGAACACGACGGCCAGCGCTGGCGCGAGGGCGAAGGTCGATTCCAGCGACAGGTCGACATTGGCGGTCAGCAGCACGAAGAACAGGCCGAGCACCATGCAGCCGAGCGGGGCTGCCGCCCACATCACGTTCAGGATGTTGCGCGCCGAAAGGAAGCCCGGCACCGCCAGGCCCGCAAGGCACAACAGCGCGAGCAGGGCCCAGATCAGGTGCTTTTCCAGAATGAGAAAAACAAATTTGTTCACCGAAGTCATACCCGCACCTCTACGCCCTGTATCGCCTTGTAGATCGTCTCGACATCGAAGCCCGGCATGCCGCGCTTCAATTCCCGGACCGCACGTCCCTGATAGAAGATCAGGATCCTGTCGCAGATCTCGGCCAGCTCTTCCTCGCTCTCCGAGATCATGATGACGCCCGCATCGCGCGACAGGTCCTCGCGGATCATCTTCAGAATGTCCGGCTTGGCCGATATGTCGACGCCGCGCGTCGGCTCGTTCAAAAGCACCAGCCGCGGCGCCGTCAGCGAGAGACGGCCAAGCAGGATCTTCTGCTTGTTGCCGCCCGACAGGCCGTCTATCGGCACGTCGAGGCCGGGCGTCTTGACCTTGAGGCGCGTCACGATGGACCGGGCGACGGCCTCGCATTCGCCGCGCCGCACGAAACCGAGCCGGTTCGTCAGCACCGGAAGGCCGGCGATGATCGCGTTTTCCAGCACGGAGCGGTTCTGGATCACCGCCTGCTCCTCGCGATGCTTGGGCAGGAAGGAGATACCCGCCGTCTGGGCCGCCTTGGGGCTTTTCAGATGCACCTCGACGCCGTCCATCTCGATGGAGCCGCCATGGTTCGGAACGAGCCCGTAAAGCGCCTCGATGGCCGCGTCCTTGCCGGAGCCTTCAAGGCCGGCAAAGCCCAGCACCTCGCCGCGATGAAGCGCAAGGTCGAGATGCGCGAGGGAGCGGCCGGCCTTCAGCCCCCGCACGGTGAGCACGGGAGGGGCGGTGAATTCGGGCTGATCGGTATAGTTGATCTCGGTTCGCGCGACGTCGCCGACAATCCAGTCGGCCAGTTCTCTGCCGGTCGTCGCCGCCGTCTCCAGCGTCGCAACGCGCTCGCCGTCGCGCATCACGGAAACGCGGTCGGTAAAGCCCATCACCTCGCTGACGTGGTGCGAGATCAGGGTGAAGGACAGGTCCGGCTGGTCGACGATCAATCGGCGCAGGAGGCCGAGCAGGCTTTCCTTGCGCTCGCTCGTCAGCGATGCGGTGATCTCGTCCAGAAGGATCGTGCGCGCCTTCTCGATGAAGACCGCGCGGCCGAATGCGAGAAGCTGCTGGGTCTCCAGCGGCAGGTCCCCCATGCGATCCTCGGGGCGGGCGCGAAGGCCGAGCTCGCGTATCACCTCCGCCGATTGCCGGCGCGTCACGGCGGGAGCAAGAAAATTCAGGCGGCCGCCCGGATGGCGCCCCATGAAGAGGTTGTCCGCCACGGAAAGGTCGGCGGCGAAAGCCGGCTCCTGGGTGACGAGCGCGATACCAAGCTTCTTGGCGCGCGCCGGGCCGGAATGCGTCGGCGTCAGCGCGCCGTGTTCGGTAACGATCTGTCCCTGGCTCGGTGCGAGCAATCCCGCCACCATGGAGACGAGCACCGACTTCCCCGCGCCGTTCTTGCCGATCAGACCGTGTATCTCGCCCTTGCGGACGCCCAGATCGACGGAATCGACGGCCAGAACGCCGGGAAACCGGCGGGTCACGCCTTGCACCGCGAAGCTCAGCGAAGGGTCCAGTATCATGTGAACTCCTGTTGCGGGAATGGCTGCGAGCGCCTGAACGCCCGCAGCCGAGGCCCGGTTACTTGCCGAAGTCGGGCATCTTGCCCGTCTGCTCGACGGTCATTTCGTTCGCCCAGTTGTGCGGGTCGTCGTAGTTCGCATCGCCCGGCACGCTATAGGCCTGCGTCTGGTACCAGGAACCCTCGATCGCGTCGGGCGTCAGCACCTTCACCGGCGCCCAGACGGGACCTTCCCCGTCGAGCAGCACCTTGCCTTCTTCCGGCAAGGCGTTGCCGGACATCAGCGTATGGAGCATCCGCATGGAGATGATGCCCTCGCCCGTCGCCGGCTGCACGGAGATATGGTCGATCTCCCCGCGGGCCATGGACTGGAACTCCGGCACCGTGCCGTCGATGGTCGCGACCGGGATGTGCTTGGGATCGTCGATCGGGAAGAGCAGGTCCTGCGCCTTGAAGGCCGGAACCGCGCCGCCGATGCCCATCGTGCCGTCGATGCTGGCGATGCCCAGGATCTTGTCCGCGCCTTCGCGCGAGATCACGTCATCGACCACCTTGCGCGCCTTGCCGCCGTCGCAGCCTGCTTCCTGCTCGACGATCTTGACGCCGGGATATTTGGCGGCGATCGGATCGAGCACCGACCGGTAGCCGGTGTGGCGCGCGATGTCGAAGGAAGCGGTGATGATGCAGCGCAGCTCGATGAAGACGCCGCCCTTTTCGGCCCAGCCCTCCCCGCGAAGCGTGTCGAGGCGCTTGACCAGCGCCTCGCCGCCGAGGCGGCCGGCCGTCTCGTTGTCGAAGGCGACGAAGGTCTGCTTGACGCCCGGGACCCAGGCATTGGTCGTGACGACCGGAATGTTGGCCTCCTGCAGCTGCTTGACGATGCTGCGCATGGCCTCACCGCGCCAGGGCGTCAGGAGCACGCCGTCCACGCCGCTGTCGAACTGCGCCTGAAGCGCCTTGAGCTGCTGGCCGGCATCGTTCGCGCCGAAGACATTGAACGTGATCGTGTCGCCGGTCGCGGTCTGGATGCGCTTTGCCTCCTGCTGCTGGCCGAGCGCGACGCCGTTGAAATAGATGTCGTTCGGTTCCCACCGGATGACGGCAACCTTGTAGTCCTTGGCGGACACGGCCCCTGCCATCAGGCACAGTGCCGATACCGCGGTCAGTCCCTTCAAAAAGCCTCGCATCCTATCCTCCTCTTGTGCTGGTGCTTGCTTTACAACCGGTTCTTCCTGCTGTCGCTCTTCGGAAGCTGGCCTTTTACGATCCAGCCGCCTGGTATTCCTCCGGTTCAGATGACCCGGTCATTGCCGCCATCCACCGGAATCTGTGCGCCCGTCGTCCGGGAAAAGGTGCTGTCCGCCAGCGCGACCACCGCGCGTGCCACGTCCTTCGACGTGACCTCGGTCCGCATGAGGTTACGCGCCTTGTATTGCTCGACCGTCAGGCCGTAGCGCCGCGCCGACGTCGCCAGCGCCTCGGGCGTCCACAGGTCGGTGTCGAAGACGCCGTCGGGATGGATCGCGTTGACCCGGATACCCTCCGGCGCCAGTTCGAGGGCGGCGACGCGCATCAATTGCGTCAGCCCCGCCTTCGAGACGGAATAGGCGGCCGCGCCAGCGCCGGGCGCCAGCACGTTGCGGGAGCCGATGAAGACCACGCTCGGATCGACGCCGTGGCGCAGGAACGGAACGGCCTGCTTCAGAAGCTTGCGATGCGAGGTCAGATTGACCGCGAGCGATGCGTCCCATGCCGCATCGTCCAGCACCTCGATATTCGCGCCGGCGCGGAAGATGCCGACATTGGAGACCAGGATGTCGAGGCCGCCATAGTCGTTCACGACCTGCCGTAGCGCCGCGCTGACCTTCGCTTCATCGGTCAGTTCGACGACGATGCCTTCATAGCCCGGGCGATCCATATGGTCCTTGACCGCAGGATTGATGTCGAGCCCCACGACCACCGCGCCGCGATCACGCAACGCCTCGGCCGCGGCGCGGCCGATGCCGGTGGCGCAGCCGCCGACAACGGCGACCCGGCCGGCCAGCGGCGGCGGCGCTCCCTGCGCGCGCAGCTTGGCCTGTTCCAGCTCCCAATATTCCAGCGCGCGCAGGTCGGCCTCGTCGAGCCCCTGCCAGCCGCCGAGACGAGCCGCCAGCCGAAGGGCACGCAGATTGGCCGCGGCCACGTCCGCCGAGACGCGCGCGCGCGCCAGCGTCGGTCCGAAGCTGCGCACCGCGCCGTCGGAAAGCAGGGCCCAATGGGGATGCGGCGGCAGCGGTATCAGGTCCTTGTCGCCGCCGCGCTCGACATAGGCGCGGTATTCGGCGGCGAAGTCTTTAAGCGCTTTTTCCGGCGCCTCGCCGATGACGGCGGGAAAGGGCTTGTTGTGAATGACATGTTCGGGCGTCAGCGTGCCGTGGCGCGAAAGCCGGGCGATCTCCGCGATCTCCGAAGCCGGCACGCCGGGCACGGGGCGCGAGATCATGGCGCGGCCGGCGATGCGGCTGACGGTTCCGCGAAGGCGGGCGATATCGACGGGATCGGTCGCGGCATCCGGGGTAGCCGGCAGGGGCGGAATGCGGGCGGAAAGCCAATCCTCGGCGCGGGCGCAGATCGCCACCATGCGGTCATAGCTTTCCCGGGCCGTATCGCCCCAGGTGAAGACGCCGTGATGCTCGAGGATGATCGCCTCGGCCTCTGCGAATTCCGGCGAAAGGAGCGCCGCGCGCATCTGGCGGGCGAGATCGAAGCCGGGCTTCACATAGGGCAGGATCATGACGCGCGGGCCGTAAATCTCGCGCAGCAGCGCTGTCCCGTTCGCGCTGTTGGAGACGGTCAGCACGCCGTCGGCATGGGAATGGTCGACATAGGCGGCGGGAAACAGCGCATGGACGATCGCCTCGATGGAGGCGGCCGCGGCCTGCGGATCGAGGCGGGCGCGCTTGACCTCGGCCACCATATCGCCGTCCGACAGGGTTTCGAGTTCGGCGAGAGCCAGCAATGCGGGAAGATCGAGCGCGGTGAAGCCCTCTATGCCCATCGTGCCCAGATCGAAACCGCTGGCCTTGACCCAGATCACCTGCCGCTCGTTTCCGAAACGGTCGGTGAGAGCCCCCTTGTAGGACGTGTTGCCGCCGCCATGCAGCACCATGGCCGGGTCGCGGCCGATGAGCCGCGACGAGTAGGCGCGCAGGTCGAGGCCGGTGATGGCCTTATCCGCTTCAGCCTCGTTCCAGAGGTTTTCCATGCGATGATCCTTGTTATGCAGCCGGGCCGCAAGACCCGGCCCCCCTCGCCGATGGCAGCCCTCAGGCCGCCGTCTTGCCGTGCAGGTCCTGGAAGAGCTCGTAGCCCTGCGCGCCGGTCCGGCCCTCGTGCACGACGGCGGCGAGCGCGGCGAGCATCGCCACCGGATCGGTCGACTGGAAGACGTTGCGCCCCATGTCGACGCCGGCCGCGCCCTGGTCGATGGCGCGATAGGCCATTTCCAGCGCTTCCCGCTCCGGCAGCTTCTTGCCGCCGGCAATGACGATCGGAACCGGGCAGCCGAGGGTGATGCGCTCGAAGCCTTCGTCGACATAGTAGGACTTGACGAACTGCGCGCCGATTTCCGCCGCGATGCGGGTGGCGAGGCCGAAGTAGCGGGCATCGCGGGCCATGGCCTTGCCGACGCCGGTGACGGCCATGGTGGGAATGCCGTACCGCGTGCCGGTATCGATCAGCTTCACCACATTGGCGATCGACTTGTGCTCGTATTCCGCGCCGATATAGACCTGCGCCGCCATGGCGGCCGCGCCGAGGCGGATGGCGTCGTCGATCTCCACGCTCACGAGCTCGTTGGAAAGCTCCGTCAGGATCGAGTTGCCGGCCGAGCAGCGCAGCACGACGGGCTTGAGCGATTCCGGCGGGATCGAGCTGCGCAGGCCGCCGCGGGTGCACATCAGCACATCGGCATGGGCGGCGAGCGGCGCGATGGTCAGGTCGAGCCTTTCGAGGCCGGTGGTCGGCCCCTGGAAGTAACCGTGGTCGAAGGCCAGCATCACGGTGCGGCCGGTATCGGGACGGAAGACCTGCGAAAGCCGCGCCTTCATGCCCCAGTCGTGATGCGCATTGCCCTTGAGGAAGAAGCGCGAGGTGTCCGCCGGACGATCCCGTCCCCAGTCCTTGCCGTCCTTGATGTCGTCCAGATCTGCCATGTCATCCTCTGTTCTGCCGCCCGTCCGGCGACGTTTTTACAGACGCGCGCCATCGCTGGCCCGGAGCCTGAAGCTCCCGCCGGAAACGCCGTCTTGCCTGTCGGTGACCTCCCACCGTCGAATGATCGATTCCTAGCAATCGATTTTATAAATATCAAGGATTATGTTATTTATATCGGAATTTATGTTGCATCGCCAAAAAATGCTAAACGCACGCATCCTCAAAAACCACGCTTCCGATCTGAGAAAACCCGCTAAAAGCGCTGATAATTCGTCATTTTTCCAGATCTCGCGTTTGCGCAAGAATTCGATGGACACGCCGCATGAATTCCCCAATAAAGGAAAAATGTTAAATTCAGAGCGGGACGACATGGACGATCATAACAATTCCGATCCCGAGGCCGCCTCTTCCAAGGCCGAGAGGAGACGCACGAAAATCATCCAGACGCTGATGAGCGGCTCGTCGACCCAGATCCGGGACCTCGCCGAGTCCCTCGGCGTCAGCCTGATGACCATCCACCGCGACCTTTCCGTGCTCGAAAAGGAAGGGCTCGTGCGGCGCCTGCGGGGCTCGGTCTCAGCGGAAAAGTCGCTTCTGTTCGAAAGCAGCTACAATTATCGCGGGCGCAAGAACGTGGAGGACAAGAAGCGGCTGGCGCGCGCGGCGGTCGCCCGGCTGGAGCCCGGCAATGCCGTGATGATCGACGACAGCACCACCACCTACTATCTCAGCGAATTCCTGCTGGATGTCGCCCCGCTGACCGTGGTGACCAATGCGGCGCCGATCCTGGAAAAGCTCCGCCACGCCCCCGAAATCGACCTGATCTCGACAGGCGGGCGCTATCATCCGGGCTATCACGGCTATTTCGGAGCCAATTGCGAAAAGGCGATCCGCTCCTACCACGTCGATGTGGCGATCCTGTCGACCACGACGATCCAGGGGCTTTCGCTCTATACGCCCGACGAGATCGTGGTGCGCGCGAAGCAGGCGATGATGCAGGTGGCACGCAAGCGCATCCTCCTCGCCGACGCCACGAAGTTCACCTTCAGCGCGCTGAACTATGTGGCTGAGATCACGGATTTCGACCTGGTGATCCTGACCGGCGACATACCGCCCGACAAACTCGATCTCATTCGCGCTTCGAAGGTGAATGTCGAGATCGTCTAGAAGCACGATCGGTTGCGGCTGATCCTCAACCTTCTGCATCCCCACGGCGAGGAAGCGATACCCCGGCCCTTTTCAAGGCCGGGGCGATCTCCAAGCCGATCAATCCGGCAGCGCGTAAGCGATCACGTAATCGCCGCGATCCGGCGACTGGCGGGCACCGCCGGCGGAGATGACGATATATTGCTTGCCGGTCTTCGGCGACTTGTAGCTCATCGGACCACCCTGGCTGCCGACGGGCAGGCGCGCCTTCCAGACCTCCTTGCCGGTGGCGCTGTCGAAGGCGCGCAGGTAGTAATCCTGCGTGCCCGCGATGAAGAACAGGCCGCCCTGCGTCGCCAGCGTGCCGCCCAGCGTCGGCATGCCGACCGGGATGGGCAGGCCCATCTTGATACCGAGCGGGCCGGTATCCTCCACCGTGCCGACCGGAACCTGCCACTTGATCTTCTGCGTCTTCATGTCGATCGCCGTCATCGAGCCGAAGGGCGGCTTCTGGCAGGGGATGCCAAGGACGGAAAGGAAGCGGTTCTTGTTGACGGCGTAGGGCGTGCCCTTCATCGGCACGACGCCCATGCCGGTATTGACCGCCTCGCCGCCGCTGCTGACGGCTTCGGTGGGTGCGGCCTCGACCATCTGGATCCAGAGACCAAGGCGCATGTCGTTGACGAAGATGGTGTTCGTCACAGGATCGGTGGAAATGCCGCCCCAGTTCATGCCGCCCAGCGAGCCCGGGAAGTTCAGCGCCAGATCCGTGCCGGGCACGGTATAGACGCCATCATAGCGCATGCCCTTGAAGCCGATGCGGCATAGAAGCTGGTCGAAGGGCGTCGCACCCCACATGTCGCTTTCGGTCAGCGTCTCGGCGCCGATCTGCGGCATGCCGACCGAGAGCTTCTGCGTCGGAGAATAGGGTTCGTTCGGGATCGAGCCGGCCTTCACCGGAACGTCATCCACCTGGGTCAAGGGCATGCCGGTGGCGCGGTCGAGCACGTAGATCTGCCCGGCCTTGGTGCCGAACACCAGCGCCGGGACCGTCGTGCCGTCCACCTTCGGGAAGTCGATGAAGGAGGGCTGCATCGGCACGTCGAAGTCCCAGAGGTCGTTATGGACCGTCTGGTAGACCCACTTCTCGCGCCCGGTCGTGGCGTCGAGCGCCAGCATGGAAGCACCGTATTTGTGGTCCAGCGCCGTGCGTGTCGCGCCGTAGAGATCGACCGAGGGGCTGCCGACCGGCATGAAGACGGTATTCGACGCCGGATCGTAGGACATCGAGGCCCAGACATTCGGCGTCGAGCGCGTATAGGTCTGGCCCGCGGGCGGCAGCGTGGTGATCTCGGGATTGCCCGGGTCGAACGCCCAGCGCAACTCGCCGGTCACGACATCGAAACCGCGCATGACGCCGCCGGGCATGTCGACCTGAACGTTGTCGGCGATACGGCCACCGACCACGACCGTCGTTCCGGCCAGCGTCGGCGCCGAGGTGAGAACGTAGCTCGGATCGGCAGCCTCGCCGAGCCCGACCTTCAGATCGACGCGGCCATTGTTGCCGAAGTCCGGGCAGAATGCGCCGGTGTCGGCGTCGAGCGCGATCAGCTCGGCCGTGATCGTGTTCATCAGGATGCGGCGCTGGCACAGCGCGCCTTCGGCGACGCTGACCGGCGTCACCGGCGTGGAGCCTGCCGCCGTCGGCTGGACGAGCGGCCTTGTGGCGTCGAAATAGGCAAGGCCGCGGCAACGCATCCAGACGGAGGACTGGGCATTGATCTCGTTCTTCCAGATTTCCTTGCCGGTATCGGCATCGATGGCGATGACGTTGTTATGCGGCGTGCACAGGAAAACGCGATCGCCCACCTGCAGCGGCGTCTGCTGGTCTTCCGCGCCGTTGCCGCCGGGGCTGATCGGCGTGTCGCCGGTGCGATAGGTCCAGGCGACCTGGAGCTTGCCGATATTGTCGCGCGTGATCTGGTCGAGGGCGACGAAGCGGCTGCCGCCGGATGTGTTGCCGTAGGCCTCCCAGTTCTTCTGCTCATTGGCCGGGTCGACCTTGACGAGCGCGTCGGGCGTGCCGGAGAACGCGACGCTCGGATGCGACACGAACATGCCTGCAAAACCTGCGGCGGACGCGCAGGCGAGCAGGATGGCGACGACGAAGGAAGGCACGGTGGCCGGGGAACGCCCCGAAGCCCGGCCCAGCAACGGGTAGGAGAGCGCCACGACCGTCGCGCCGACGCCGAAGGCAAGCAGCCGCGAATTCAGCGGCCAGAATTCGAGACCGACTTCCCACACCGCCCAGACGGCCGTGAGCAGGGTGACAAGGCCGAAAAGCAGCGCGCCCGCGGGCTTTCGCAAAACGACCAGCAGCCCGGAGAGAACGATGGCGATGCCGGCAATCAGGAAGTACCAGCTACCGCCGAGCATGGCGAGCTTCGCGCCGCCGATGGCGAAAAACAGGCCGCAAAGAATGAGAACGGCGCCGAGCACGAACAGCCATATTCTGGCAGCCGGCCCAAGTACGCCTCGGGATTGCATCATGATTTCCAACTCCTCTGGTCTCAATCGAAAGGACAGTCGGGCTGCGAAACCATGTCATGGGCTACCGGATGAAAACGCAGGGCAACCGCCTTCATTCGCTCGAAACGGGGCCGATGGCCGGCCTGAACGGCAGGCATGCCTCCCCATCGGTTGAAATGGACCACCGCACCCTCCCTGCACAACGGCCACAGAGACATTCTGCCTTTGCAGGTATATTTCCCGCCAGTACAAGTTGGCAAGGTTTGCCGCGGTCACCGCCGGCATACGATTGACCACCGCGGACGGCGCGCCGCTCGTCCTAGACCTCCACTCTGTCCCCGGTCGTGCGGTCGAAGACGTGCAACCTGTCCGCCACGAGATGCACGGCGACATTCTCCCCGACGCCATGGCCTGCGCTATCCGACGTGCGGGCAACGATGCGCCCTTCGGCGGTGGCGATGAACCAGAGCTTTTCATGGCCGAGGTTCTCCACGCCCTCGATGGTGCCGGCGATCGACGGCCCGTCCCCTGCCCCGAGGCGGACATGCTCGGGCCGGATGCCGACGGTGAGCGCGGTCGGAAGATGGCCCGCGCCCGGCAGGTTCAGGGCGCCGATGCGGATGCTGCCGCCTTCTGCCCGAGCCTCGAAGAAATTCATCGGCGGCGAGCCGATGAATTTGGCGACGAAGAGATTGGCGGGACGGTGATAGACTTCTTCCGGCGTGCCGAACTGCATGAGATTGGAGCGGCCGGCCTGCTTCAGGGGCGCCAGCACGGCGATCCGGTCGCCCATCGTCATCGCCTCGACCTGGTCGTGTGTGACGTAGATCATGGTCGAACCGAGCTCGCGGTGGAGCTTGCTCAGCTCATAGCGCATGGCGGCACGGAATTCGGCGTCGAGATTGGAGAGCGGCTCGTCGAACAGGAAGACGGCAGGCTTGCGCACGATGGCGCGGGCAAGCGCCACGCGCTGCCGCTGGCCGCCGGAGAGCGCGCCCGGCCGCTTGTGAAGGTGATCCTGCAGGCCGACCATGCGCGCGACGTCCGCAACGCTCGTGGCGATCTTCCCCTTCGCCTCGCCGCGCAGCCGCATGCCGAAGGAGATGTTGTCGGCCACCGACATGTGCGGGAAGAGCGCATAGTTCTGGAACACCATGGCGACATCGCGCCTGGCCGGATCGACATCGTTCACGACACGGCCGCCGATGGAGACATGGCCAGCGCGGCCCTCCTCGAGCCCGGCGATCAGGCGCAGCGTCGTCGACTTGCCGCAGCCGGACGGGCCGACGAAGACGACGAACTCGCCGGCCTTGATATCCAGATCGAGATTGCGGACGACATCGACGGAACCGTAGGAGATATCGACGCCCTGAAGGGAAACGGCGGACATGGCTTTTTTCCTTGATTGATCCGATGCGGCTTACTTGACCGCGCCGAGGCTGAGGCCCTGCACGATGCGCCGTTGCGCCAGAATGGCGAACAGGGCCATGGGCAGGATGATGATGATGGAGGCGGCCGACATCGCGCCCCAATCGATGGAGGCGTAGCCGCGGAAGCCGGCGACGGCGAGCGTCACGGTCTGCGCCTTCTCGAAGGTCAATGCGAGAGCGATGGTCAGCTCGTTCCACATCTTGATGGAATTGAGGATGACGGTTGCGGCAATGCCGGGGGCGGCGATCGGCACATAGATCGTCCAGACGATACGGAAGGTGCTCGCCCCTTCCAGCCGGGCCGCCTCGGCAAGGGCTTCGGGGATATCGGCGAAGAAGGCGCGCAGCAGCCAGATCGTGAAGGGCAGCGTGAAGACCTGATAGATCAGCGCAAGGCCTATCACCGTGTCGTAGAGCCCGATGGACTGGAAGAGCACGTACATCGGCACGATGAACAGGAACTCCGGCAGCATGTAGGAGATCAGCAGCCAGATCAGGATCGTGCGCCGCCCCGGCACATGTTTCCGGTTGAGGTAATAGGCGGCGGGAATGCCCGCGGCGAGCGCCAGCACATTGCCGATGGCGCAGACGATGAGGCTGTTGAAGAAGGCGCCGGAAAAGCCAGTCGAGGA
This sequence comes from Shinella sp. 1A1, assembly GCF_055379515.1. Taxonomy (NCBI): domain Bacteria; kingdom Pseudomonadati; phylum Pseudomonadota; class Alphaproteobacteria; order Hyphomicrobiales; family Rhizobiaceae; genus Shinella; species Shinella sp. 1A1. Next base: position 311,688 of record NZ_AP039672.1, on the reverse strand, counting down.
CCAGGCCTTGCCGAAATTCTCCCAGACCGGCGAGAAGAACCAGACCGGCGGCATGGCGAAGGCGTCGACCTGGGTCTTCAGCGCGATGGTCAGGATCCAGAAGATCGGGAACAGCGAGACGACGACGGCGAGGACAGCGACCGCATAGGGCCAGAACGCGCGGCGGGCGGAAGCGGAGGCGGTCATGCCTTTTCTCCATCGTCGGTGTCGATCACCAGGTAGATGATGCAAAGCGTCAAGATGATGAGCGAGAAGACGACGGCGATGGCCGCGGACTCGCCGAACTTGTAGGACTTGAAAGCCGTCTGGTAGGCGAGGGTCTGCACGCTTTCCGTGGCCCTCAGCGGCCCGCCCCCGGTGGTACCGAAAATGATGTCGAAGACTTTCAGCGTATCGATGGTGCGGAAGATGATGACGGTGATCAACACCGGCTTCAGCATCGGCAGCGTGACGTAGCGGAAGGTCTGGAAAGGCGTCGCGCCTTCCAGCCTCGCCGCCTCGAAAGGCTCGGCCGGCAGGCTCTTCAGCGCGGATGAGAGGATGATGAAGGTGAAGGCCGTCTGCCACCAGGTATCGATCATGATGATGGACGGCATGGCGGTCGGCACGGTTCCGAGCCAGGCAGGGCCGGATATGCCGACAAGCGACAGGAGATAGTTGACGATGCCGAGCGTCGGGTCGAGCATGACCTTCCAGATCAGTGACACGGCGATGCCCGAAACCATCAGCGGCAGGATCATCAGCGTGCGGATCAGGCCCGCGCCGATGCGGATGCGATTGATCGCAAGCGCCAGGCCGAGGCCGAGACATGTCTCGATGACGACGGCGAAGACCGCGAAATAGAAGGTGTTGAACAACGCCTTCGGAAAGCCGGTCCCCGACAGGATCCGCACGAAGTTGCGCATTCCGACGAACTTCGCCTCCGACCCCCAGTTCCACTGAAGGAGCGAGAGGTAGCCGGCATAGATGACGGGGTAGAGCGTTCCCGCGGCCAGCAGCACGAGGGCCGGCGCGATCAGCCAACGGATATGTTTGTCTCGGCGCATGGTCGATACGATCCTGCTTTGAAAAGCGTGGGGCCGGTTCGCCGGCCCCACGGGTCCGGTCTATTCGAGCGTGTCCTGAACGTTCGTCTGAAGTTCCGCCACGGCATCTTCCGGGGCCGTGCCCTGGTAGATCTGGTGGATCGCATCGACGATCAGCAGGACGACATCGTTCCAGCCCTGGCGGAAGACCGAGGTGGGCCGGGTATGCTGCATCTGCTCCTTGACGGCGGCGACATAGCCGGCGTCGAGCGCCTTGACGTAGTCGGCATCGGCCCAGGACGAGTCGCGCGGCGCACCGCCCGTTGCAACGCCGAGCGCCGCCGTCATCTTCCTGTTCGTCGCCCATTGAACGAAGAGCCAGGCGGCATCCTTCTTCGGCGAGTTCTTCGCGATCGAAACGCCCCAGGACCAGTGGCCGCTATAGCCGATATCGCCCGTGGAGGCCGGCAGCGGCGCATAGCCGACCTTGCCCGCGATCGCCGAGGTCTTGGCATCCTCGAAGCCCGGACCGAAGACCGAGGCGTCGACGAAGAAGGCGGCATTGCCCTGGGAGAAGAAGCGGCTCGCATCTTCCCAGCCATAGGAAAGCGCGCTCGGGGGACCGGCCTTCAGCAGCCCGGCATAATAGGAGAGGCCCTTGGCGATGCGCGGATCGTCGAAGCGCGGCTTCGACCAGTCACCGTCGAACCAGATGTTGTAGGGAAGATCGGCCGGCTGGCTGCCCCAGGCGTCGAGCACGATGCCCGTCATCGTATCGACGAGCTCGGCCGAACGCTTGCCGCGCATGGATGCGCCGAAGACCTTGCCCTCACCCTTGGCGCTGATCTCGCTTGCCGCGGCGATCAGATCGTCCATCGTGGCCGGCACCTTGCCGCCGAGATACTTTTCGACCAGGTCCTTGTTATAGAAGAGCGTATAGGCCTCGAAGGAGATCGGGATCGCATAGAGCTGCGGATCCGGCTTGCCAACCGGGAAGGACGCACCCGCGCGGAAGCCTTCCGGATAGTCGGCGAGATCGTAATCCGCCTCGGTCTTGGCGGGATCGTCGAGATAGGGCGTCAACGGTTCGACGACCCCAGCTTCCCATTGGGTATAAAGCGCCGAGTCCATCTGGATCATGTAGACGTCGGCGACGGAATCGGCCGAACGCACCGCAAGGTTCATACGGTCGGAATAAAGGTCTTCGGCAAAGGCGTCGATCTTCACCTTGATGCCGGTCTCGGCCTCGAACTCCCCGATATGCTTGCGCAGTTCGGCCGTCCAGGGATGCTCGCTGAGCAGTACCGTGATCTGCTGGCCGGACTGCTGCTTCCAGTCGATGGCGAAGGCGCTGGAGGACAGTGCGGAGGCGGCGAGCGCCGCCGCCAACGTGATGAATCCCCTTCGTTTCATAGTCTCGCTCCCGTTGTTTTGACGACATGTAGATAAGTTGACCGCTTGACAACTTGTTACTACATGTTAGACAGTTTGCTAACACAGAGACGAACCACTGTCCATCCCCCTCGCAAAACCTCTCACGAGGCAGGCCGAACAGGCGAGGATGCACAGGGCCGCAGACCGGTTGCATCGGAGACAGACATGCGCAGCACAATCCAGGAATTCGACTATGTCATCGTCGGCGCCGGCTCCGCCGGCTGCGTGCTGGCGAACCGGCTGAGCGCGGATCCTGCCGTCTCGGTCTGCCTCATCGAGGCCGGCCCGAGCGATCGCAGCATCTTCATCCAGATGCCGGCGGCGCTCACCTTTCCGATCGAAAGTGACCGTTACAACTGGAAATTCGAGAGCGAACCGGAGACGGAACTGCACGGCCGCAGCATCGGTCAGGCACGCGGCCGCGGCCTCGGCGGCAGCTCCTCGATCAACGGCATGGTTTTCGTGCGCGGGGCGAAGCAGGATTACGACGGCTGGCGCGATCTCGGCGTCGAAGGCTGGGATTTCGAGGATTGCCTGCCCTTCTTCAGGAAGCTGGAAGGTTTCGAGGGGGGGCGCGACCCGATGCGTGGCGGCTCCGGTCCCATCAGCGTCGTGCGCAGCAAGGCCGACCACCCGCTCTACCGGACCTTCCTGAAGGCCGGACAGGAATTCGGCCTGCGGGATGCGGGGGACTACAACAGCGGCGCGCAGGACGGCGTCCATATCACACAGGCGACGATCCGCGACGGGGTGCGCTGCAGCACCAGCCTCGCCTATCTGAAGCCCGCCGGAAACCGTCCCAACCTCACCGTCATGACCGGCTGCCTTGTCGAAAAAATTCTCCTTGAAGGACGGACGGCAACCGGGGTGGCAATCGTCCGGCAGGGCGAACGCAGGGCGATCCGCGCTGCGCGCGAGACCATCCTTTCGGCCGGCACGGTCGGCTCGCCGCATCTGCTGATGCTCTCGGGCATCGGCGACCGTGCGGCGCTGGCGGAGCACGGCATCGCCAGCGCTGCCAATCTGCCGGGCGTCGGCGCGGATTTGCAGGACCACGTCGTCGCCCCGCTGCGCTTCACCGCACCGGGCGGTGTCTCCATCCGCCGGCAACTGAGCATGGTCGGACGCCTGAAGCTCGGCATCGAATGGCTGCTCTTCAAGCGCGGCCTCGGCGCGACGAACTTCTTCGAGGTCGGCGCCTTCTTCAAGAGCGACGAGGCCCTTCCCTATTTCAACATGCAGCATGAATTCCTGCCGTTCCTCGCCGACTTCCAGTCCGGCAAGGTGACGATCTCCGACGGATTCCAGTATTTCGTCAGCCAGATGCGCCCCTACAGCCGCGGCCGCATCGCGCTCAAATCCGCCGACCCCACGGTAAAGCCCTCCATCCGTTTCAACTATCTCACCGACCGGCGCGACACGCTGGAAATGGTGGACGGCATTCGCAAGACATTGGAAATGACCCACCAGCCGGCCTGGGGTCGCTATCGCGGCCAGCCGGTCGACACACCCGACATGAAGGCCACGGGCGCCGAGATCGAAGCGTGGCTGCGCACCGTCGCCAATACCGAGCACCACCCGACGAGCACCTGCCGGATGGGTACGGACGATCTGGCCGTCACCGATTCGGCCGGCCACGTGCATGGGCTCGAGAAGCTGCGCATCGTCGATGGCTCCATTCTTCCGCGCGTGCCCTCGGCCAATATCAACGCGCCGATCATCATGGCGGCGGAAAAGATCGCCGCAACCATGACGCGGCGCTGACGGCTTGAAGGGGATGCTCAGCGGGGCGCGCTTGCCGACTTGTCTCGACATGTTAGAGACTGACGGTTTGATCGCCCTTACGAGAAAGGAAGACCGATGACCGAGACATGGCTGAAGAAGAAGCCGATCCGCAAGAGCGGCGCCGTTCCCATGTATGTGCAGGTGGCCGAAATCCTGGACAGCGAGGTGAAGGCACGCAACGGCGCGCATTTCGCCCTTCCGTCCGAAGGCGAGCTGTCACGCGAATTCGGCGTCTCGCGCGTCACGATCCGCCAGGCCCTCAAGCAGCTGGAAGCTCGCGGCGTCATCTACAGCGAGCACGGCCGCGGCTATTTCAGCACCGCGTCGCGCATGAAGGGCGTCTCCGGCTTCCACAGCTTCACGACGGAAGTGCGCAAACTCGGTGCCGAGCCCGGCTCGACCGTCGTCGCCTACGAGGAGCGCCGGCAACTTTCGCCCGCTTTCCGCAAGCACCTCCAGAGCGAGGGCGAAAGCGGCACCGACTTCATCTTCCTGCGCCGCGTTCGCAGCATCGACGGCGACCCCGTGGCGCTGGAGGATGCCTATCTTCCCACGGCACTCTACCCCTCCGCGACACGGGACATGTTCGAGAGCGGCTCGCTCTATGCGGAAATGACCGCGACCTGGGGCATCGTGCCCACCTGGACGGATGCGCTGTTCGAGCCCACGGCAGCGACCGCCGAGGAGGCCGGCTACCTGAAGATCGAGCCCGGCGCGCCAGTGCTCAGCGTCTGGCGCGTCACCGTGACCGACACCGATCAGGCCGTGGAATATGTGAAGTCCGTCTACAAGGGCGGCGGCTTCATGCTCAACGTCAACCGCTACCGCCTTTAGGAGCCCGCCCGTGTCGCAACAGGATTTCGCAATCGGCATCGACATCGGCGGCGGCAGCACGAAGATCGGCCTCGTCTCGACCAGAGGCGAGATCGCCGAGCGGCGTCGCATCGTCGTCAGCGAGGCCGATGGCGCAGATGCCATCGTCCGGCAATATGCGGATGCGATCGGCGATATCCTGTCGGCCCATCCGCAGGCGAACCCACTGGGCATCGGCATCGGCTTTCCGGGGCGCATCCATCCGGACAATCTTTCCGGTGATCTCGGCAACATCCCTGCCCTCGACGATTTCCCGCTGGCCGAGCGCATCGGCAACCTGTTCGGCCTTCCGGCCCGGATGGAAAACGACGGGACCGCGGCCGGCCTGGCGGAAGCCATGTTCGGCAGGGACAGGGATGCCCGGCGCTCGCTGCTGATCGCGGCGGGAACCGGTATCGGCGTTGCGCTCACCGTCGACGGAAAACCCTTCATCACCTCGGGCGGCGGCCTCGGGAATGCCGGGCAGCTCATCATTCACGGAAGCGACGGCCGGCCCTGCCGGCAGGGATGCGTCGGCTGCCTGGAATCGCTCGCCTCCGCAGACGCCCTGAACGGAATCGTACAACGCTATTGCGCCGAAATGCCGGAGAGTCCGCTCGCGGCAAGGGCGCGCAGCCTCGGGCGGGAGCCCGACGCGTCGGATGTCGTGGTGATGGGCCTTGAAGGTGACCCCGTTGCAGTGGCGATGCTCGCCGATGTCGGGCGCTGGCTCGGGCGTGGGGCTGCGACCTGGGCGCAGATCTTCGCTCCCGACGTCATCCTGCTCGGCGGCGGGCTGAGCGCCGCCGGCGACCTGCTGCTGGGGCCGCTCGAGCGCGAGGCCCGGCTCTCGGGCCTCGACCTTTATCTCGCGCCGGTCCGCTTCTCGCTCGCCTCGCTCGGCAACGATGCCGGCATCATCGGCGCTGCGGCGCAAATCTTTCCCACCCCCAAGCCTTGATGGAGTTTCCGTGTCCCAGTCCTATCTCGACGAAATCGCCGAACAGCCGGCAGCAATCCGCAAGCTGGGCCGGCTCGTCACGCCCGGCCTCGCCGCCGACATCCGGGCGATCCGCGCCGCGATCGACAAGGGAGACGTCCGGCACATCATTCTCACCGGCATGGGCGGATCCCTCTTCAGCGCCTACGGCACCTGGCTGCGGCTGAGCCGGTCGCTTCCCGTCCCGGTCTCGCTCTGGGATACGTCCGAACTCATCCAGCAGGCGCCGACGCTGCTGCGCCCCGGCGCCATGGTCGTCGCCATCTCGCAGTCAGGCGAGAGCGTCGAACTGTGCCGCATGACGGAACTGGATGCCGGCGTCAGCGTCCGCGTGGCGATCACCAACCCCCGCGACAACACCCTGGCGCGCTGGGCGTCGCTAGCGCTGGCGACGGAGGTTGGCCCGGAACAGACCGTTTCGACCAAGACTTATACCGCCGGCCTTGCCGCCCTCTATATCTTCGAGCGCATGCTGATCGACGGGGGCGACACGGTCGCCGCGGATATCGCAACGCTCGCCGACGCCACGGACGAGGTTCTGGCGAGGGTGCCCGCGAGGCTGGACGAGATGCTGGCCTTCCTCGGCCATGACTTGCCTCTGACCTTTATCGGTCGCGGCGCGAACTACGCCAGCGCCATGATGGGCGCGCTGGTCACGGCCGAGGCTGCAAAGGCGCCGACACAGGCCCTGTCCGGCGGCCAGTTCCGCCACGGTCCGCTGGAACTGGTGCGCGACGGTTTCCGCAGCATGCTGTTCCTCGGCGGCCCCGGCGCCACGCTCGACCTCAACCTGAAGACCGTCGCCGACATTGCCCGCTTCGGCGGCCGCAGCCTCGTCGTCGCGCCCGCAAGCACGGCGGCCGCGCTTTCGGGAAGCGAAGCGGTCCTGTCTCTGCCCGCCGTGGCGGAAGGGCTTCTGCCTGTCCTGGAGATCCTGCCCATCCAACTGCTGATGGTGCCGATGGCCATTGCCCGCGGTTTCGAGCCGGCGAAGTTCCTCAACGGCTCGAAGATCACCGTCATCGAATGAGATTAAGCTCCTGCGTCGACCCATTCGGTTGGGTCGACGGTTTTCTTGCCTTGTAGGCGTTGGAACAGGTGTGGCTCGACCATCAAGCTCAGAAGCGGCTATAGCGCGGGCGCTTCTACGGATCGCCGTGCGATCAGCTCCGCCTGGAGCACCTGGGAGCTGCGATACGAGCTATCCTCGATCTTCTTGAGCAGGAGCTCCGCTGCTGCCGCACCGAGTTTGGCGACAGGACGCCTTATCACGGACAGCGGCGGCCGGAACACTCCGGTCCATGGCGCTTCGTCAAAAGCGATGATCGAGAGCGCCTCGCCAATTCCGACCGCAAATTCCTGGGCTGCGGCCAACGCGCCCAGCGCCATTTCCTCGTTCGTGGCGAGGATAGCGGTCGGCGGCTCGGGGCTTGCAAGAATCTCCGCCATCGCCGCACGGGCCGTCTCCACGCTGCTGTGGCAGTAGCGCGTCCATTCCGGATTGACCGCAAGCCCCAATTCGGCCAGCGCCGCAGTTGCCCCTTCGACACGATCCCGAACCGTGCTCACCACCTGCGCGGGCATGGCCAGGCAATGTCCTTCGACGCTGGCAGTCGCCACCAGCAAGCCGATCCGCACATGGCCCGCGGCGGCGAAATGGCGGATCGCCGCCCCGGCTGCGACGCGATCATCCGTCGTGACAAAATCGATTTCATCGGAATCGACGCGCCGGTCCAACAGCACGACCGGTACTTCCGGCTCGCTCTGGACGAGCAAATGCTCGATTTCATGCTGCGAAGCAGGCACGACGATAAGGCCGTCGACCCGCTTCTCGATGAGAACCCTGACGGCGTTACGCTCCTTCTCGATATCGTCGTCCGTATTGAGAACGAGGATCTGGTAACCGGCCCTCGAGGCGGTTTCGATGATGGCGCGGATGGCGCTGTTGAAGAACGAGTTGGAGATGTCGGCGACCACGACGCCGATCGTCAGCGACCGGCCGGAGCGCATCGACCGGGCCAGTTCGTTCACCCGGTAGTTCAGCTCCGCCGCCGCCGCCAGGACGCGTTCGCGCGTTGCCTCCGTGACGAGGCCGTAACCACCGAGCGCGCGCGCGGCGGTGGCGCGCGACACCTCGGCGCGCCGCGCCACGTCGATTAATCTCGCTGCCTTGTCATTCGGTGCCTGCGTCATGTTCCGTTCCGATTTTCCGACCGCATGTCGATATCCCATATTGGGTTCCTCCCGGGATGGAAACCGGGTAGCCCGAGGCGCGGCGCTACGGCAGGACGAGCTCGGCACCTGCCCGGCGGCAGGTCGCGGCGGCGACCGCCATCGCTTCCATCAGATACTGTCGCCAGATATCCGCAGTGCCGGGCCGCCCGCCGCGCAGCAAGGAGGCGACGAGGCTTGCCAGCGTCGCGTCGCCGGCCCCCATCGTATCGACGATCGGCTCCGGTCTGCCGGCAATCGGAACCGCGACCTGAAGGCCGGATCGATCGATCAGGGTCGCTCCGCCCGCTCCATGGGAAAACAGGGCGGTTTCGACCCCCATGCCGAACAGATGTTCCGCCACCGATCGCCAGTCCGTTCCGTAGAGGAGCTGGACATCCTCGTCGCTGAGCTTCACGAGGCTCGCGACGGGCAGGACCTTCTCGAATCCCTGCCGGTAGGCCGGGAGGGAGGAGATCAGGCGCGGACGGGGATTGGGATCGACGATCCGCAAGCCGGGCGCGGCGGAAAAAGCCCGCGCCAGATCGTCGGCATGCGCGGGATTGTCCAGCGGATACGAGTTGACGACCGCGGCGGCGGCATTCGACAGCACATGCAGTGCCTCCGGCCCGAACGCGATCCGGCGGCGGTACATGGCCGGTGCGAAGGCATAGCTCGGCTCGCCGTTCAGTCGCGTCGAGCTGACGACGCCCGTCGGGTCCACCGTCGGCGTGTTGACGACCCGGATACCGCGCTCGCGCGCATAGCGCAGGAGATAGTATCCGTCCCGGTCCTGGCCGACGCGCGTGACGAGTGTCGAAGGCAGGCCGAGCCGGGCGATGCCGGCGGCAAGGTTGAGCCCTGCCCCGCCGGCGAACCGCTCGGGGTCTTTCCCCTCGGCCCTGATTTCGTCGACGATGCAATCGCCGATGGTTACGACACCATGCATCAGCGGCTCACTGCAGGTTGGTGTGCCGATAGGCCATCGTGCCATGGGCATCGGCGATGTCGGAGGCAAGCTGCAGCACGACCGCATCGAGGAGAAGCAGGCACGTCTGCTCGAAGAGGCTGCCGCCGAACTGCTTCGTCTCGACCACCGGAACCGGCAGCACGATGTCGGCGATGCCGGCAAGCGTGCCCTTCGGCTTGTGCGTCAGCGTGATCACCTTCGCGCCCTCGGCCCTGGCGATCTTCGCGTAGCTGAGGCTGACGGGCGTCTCGCCGGAACCGGAGATGATCAAAAGGCCATCGCCCTTGCGGACGGACGGCGCCGTCACCTCGCCGACGAAATGCACGGACCTGCCGAGATGCATGAAGCGCATCGCCGACATCTGGGCCGCCAGCCCCGAGCGTCCCTGCCCGGAGAAGAACCACCGGCGGTCGCCATCGCGGAAGGCCTCCGCGACGGCGGCGAAGGCCTGCGGATCGATGCGCTCCAGCAGTTCGCCTATTTCTTGTCCCACGGCCAGCCAAGGCCTTGTTCCGGGAGCCGTTCCTTGATCCATGATGCTACCTTTCCTGGGGTTTCCGATTCCGTGATGGCGCTGCCGACGACGAGAATCTCGGGTTTGACGGCGATGACCGAATCCAGCGTCGCCGGGCCGATGCCACCGGCGAGCGACACGCGGAAGCCGCGCGCGTGCATGGCGGCGACGGCGTCGATGTGGCCGGTCGAATTGTCGCCGGCGAGGCGCGCATCCGTCGGTGAATGCACCGCCACATAGGCAAAGCCCTCCGGCAGCGCGAAATCCTGCGGCAGCAGGATCGGCTTGCCGGATTCCGTGATCGTGTCGACGATGACCGAGGCGCCGAAGGCGACGGCGCATTTGCCGACCGTCTCGTGCGTCGCCCTGGAGGCGCAGGACAGGACGGTCATGAAGGAGGCCCCCGCGCCGAACACCATGTTGGCTTCGAGCGCGCCGCCGTCGACCGTCTTCGTATCGGCGAGGACGGGCACATCGGGGCAGATCTCGCGCACCGTCGTGATGGCGGCGACGCCGAAGCGCTTGAGAAGCGGGGTTCCCACTTCGATGATATCGGCAAGGCCCGTAAGAGCGGGCAGGATTGCGAGATGCTCGGGCTTGTCGAGCGCGACTTGCAGCAGCATGGGGCTATTTTCCTTCAGGTTGACCGAGGCCGGTGATCGCCTTCAAGAGGCTGTCGGGCGTGAATGCCGAGGACGGCGCGTCCGCGACCACCCGGCCGAGGCGCAGGACGACGATGCGGTCCGTCACCTCCAGAACGTGCGGCAGCGTGTGGGAGATGAAGATGACGCCGAAGCCCTTGGCGCGGGCATTGCGGATGATCTCCAGCACCTCCCCCGCCTGGCGCGCGCCGAGATGGTTGGTGGGCTCGTCGAGAAGGATGACCTTGTTCGCCCAGGCCACGGCCCGGCCGATGGCGACGGCCTGGCGCTGGCCGCCCGAAAGGCGCGCCACCGGGCGATCGCTGGCCGGCACGGCGATGCCGACCTGCTCGAGCCCGGCATGAGCCTCGCGCCGCATGGCCTTCTCGTCGAGGAAGCCGAGCTTGCCGAGAAGGCCCTTGCGCACGATCTCGCGGCCGAGGAAGACATTGGCCGCCACCGTGAGGTCCGGCGCGACGCCCGAATCCTGGTAGAGCGTCTCCACACCCGCCTCCAGCGCGTCATGCGGCGACTTCCAGACCCGGCGCACGCCGTCGAGATAGATCTCGCCGCTGTCCGGCTCGTGCGCCCCGGAGAGCACCTTGACCAGCGTCGACTTGCCCGCGCCATTGTCGCCGACGAGGCCGACCACTTCTCCGGCGCGCAGGGCAAAGTCGACATTGTCGAGCGCCACGACACCGCCATAGCGCTTGCCCACGCCACGGACCTCGTAAAGAACGGAAGCGTTTTCCATCAGCGGCCTCCCTTTGCGCCAAGTCCCTGGATGCCGACGGCAAGCGCGATGAGCGCGGCCACGACGATCTGCTGCCAGTTGGGCTGGACACCGATCAGGATGAGGCCGCTCAGCACAGCCGTCGTGATGAGCGCGCCGACCACGACGCCCGACAGCTTGCCCGTGCCGCCGAGCAGGCTGACGCCGCCGATGACCGTCGCGGCGATGGCGTTCAGTTCGCCGCCGCGTCCGGAGAGCGGCGAGCCGGAGCCGAGCCGGAAATAGACGAATGCGCCGGCAAGGGCCGCAAGAACGCCGGACAGCAGGTAGAGCTTGATGAGATGCCGCTCGACATTGATGCCGGCACCGCGCGCCGCGAAGGGATTGGAGCCGATCGCATAGGTCCAGCGGCCGAACCGCGCCCGGGACATGAAGGCCCAGGAGACGGCGATGATGACGAACACGGCGATGACGGGCACGGTCAGCGCGCCGAAATAGGTGGCGTTGCCGAGCAGGATGACCTCCTTCGGCGCGCCGGCGATCTGCGTACCACCGGTCAGCACGAGGCTCATGCCGGCGGCCGCGCCCATGGTCGCCAGCGTTGCGACGAAGGGCACGAGCCGGCAATAGGTGATCAGAAACCCGTTGATCAGGCCGACCACGACGCCGACGCCGACCGCCGCCAGAAGGCCGAGTGTAATCGCCAGCCACGGATCGATGCCCGCCGCGTTCGCCGCGCGGATGACGAGCGCCATGGAGACGCCCGCCAGCCCGAGAACGGAGCCCACGGAGAGATCGATGCCCCTGGAGGCGATGACGAAGGTCTGGCCGATCGCCATCAGGACGACGGGCGAGAAGTCCTGCAGGATGTTCGCCATGGCCCGGACCGAGAAGAACCGGGGATTGGCGAGCGAGAACGCCAGCACCATCACGCAGAACAGCAGCAACAGGACGACATCCTGCCTGAGGCCGGACGCCTTCAGGCGGGCCAACTTGCCTTGCATTTCCATTGTCGTAGATCTCCGCGCGGGAAACAGGAGAGCCGCCGGCTCACTCCGAATACATGGAGGAGCCCGTCTCCGCGAAATTCTCCCTGGTCATGACCACGTTCGGAATGACCACGGATTTCTCGATCTTGTCGGCGCCCTCGCCCGTGACCTTCGCCTTGGCATATTCGAGGGCCAGTTCCGCCTCCTTGGCCGGCTGCTGGGCGACCAGCGCAGTGAAGACGCCTTCCTGCAGCGCATCGACCTGCGCCTTGTAGGCGTCGTAACCGACGAGCTTGACCTTGCCGACCGCATTGCTGTTGCGCAAAGCGGCGATCGTGCCCGTGCCGCTCGTGCCGTCGATCGCGAAGATGCCGGCAAGATCGGGATGGTTCAGAAGCACCGTGTTGACCGCGGATGTCGCGGTGGCCGGCTGGCTGTTGGCATATTCGCGGCCGACGATCTCGATCTTCGGGAAGTTCGCCGCCAGCTCCTCGCGGAAGCCCTGTTCGCGCAAGGTGTTGGTCGTCGCGCCCGGCGAGCCGGACATGATGAAGACCTTGCCCTCGCCGCCGATCTGCCCGGCCAGCGTCCTGGCCGCCTGCCGTCCTCCGTCGACATTGTCGCCGGTGATGTGAGAGGTCAGGTAGGCCTGGTCGGTGACGGTCGTGTCGACGGTGATGACCGGAATGCCCGCGGCTTCCGCCCGCACGACGGCCGGCTGGAGCGAGTCCGGGTCGGTCGGCACGAGGATGAGCGCATCGATATCGTCCGCGAGAGCGGCATCGACGAACGGCATCTGCGACTGCGGCGAATATTCCGAGGCGCTGCCCTGCCAGACGAGCTCGACGCCGAGCTTGTCGGCCGCCGCCCGCGCGCCCTTCTCCATCGCCAGGAAGAACGGGTCGGAAGCGATACCGGGAATGAAGGCGACCTTCAGCTTGTCCTCGGCATTTGCAGCATGCGCGCCGATGGCGAGCATGGAAACGGTTGCAGCAATCATCATGCGGCGGATGCGGCTCATTTTTCTCTCCTCCGTGAAAATGAGATCGATCTCATTAACGGATAGCATGCCCTTTTCCTCTGTCAACCGAAAAGAGATCGATCTCATCGACGGTAAGATGCTTTCCTGATTCAGACAGCCGTAACCGGCCGCCACTGACAGGCCACGGCCGGCATCATGGGCGGTTCAAGGGATGTTCGCCGGTAGAGGAGAATGCCTGCAGAACGGATGCAACGGCCGCTGGGACCCGACTTGCCGGATTGCGCTGCGCGATGCCCGAAAGCGCGCCGCACGAGAGGCTGCCTTTCGTTTCATCGTCTTTCCTCCGGCCATCCCGCCGCATCTTGTCCGAAATCGCCGTTGACCCGCGCGCAACATTTTCTATAACGGCTTCATTCACCCCGGACCCGGTGAAATTCCGGGTGGCTCTTCTGGCCGCCGATCCGCCAGACAACGCAAAAGCATCAAACCAGTTCACGTGCCGGACATCGTCCGGTCTGGATGCACTACTCTTGCGGACTTTCCCATGTTCAATCTGACAGCCTACAAGCGCGAGTGGTTCTCGAACGTTCGCGCCGACATTCTCTCCGGCATCGTCGTCGCGCTTGCCCTCATTCCGGAGGCCATCGGCTTCTCGGTCATTGCCGGCGTCGATCCAAAGGTCGGGCTTTTCGCCTCCTTCGCCATCGCCTGCGTCTCCGCCTTCACCGGCGGCCGTCCGGGCATGATCTCGGCCGCAACGGCGGCAACGGCCGTTCTGATGGTCACGCTCGTCAAGGAGCACGGCCTGGAATACCTCTTCGCCGCCACGCTGCTGATGGGCCTCATCCAGATCGGTGCCGGCCTCCTGAAGCTCGGCCGCGTGATGCGCTTCGTCTCGCGCTCGGTCATCACCGGCTTCGTCAACGCGCTGGCGATCCTGATCTTCATGGCGCAGTTGCCGGAACTCATCGGCGTGCCGGGGCTGACCTATGCCATGATCGCCGCAGGCCTCGCGATCATCTACCTCTTTCCCTATGTCACCAAGGCCATCCCCTCGCCGCTGGTCGCCATTCTCGTCCTGACCGGCATCGCCTGGTGGGGCGGCCTGGATCTGCGCACCGTCGGCGATCTCGGCGAACTGCCGTCCGCTCTGCCGATCTTCGCGCTGCCAAAGGTCCCGCTGACCTTCGAGACGCTGCAGATCATCTTCCCGTACTCGGTGGCGCTCGCCGCGGTCGGCCTGTTGGAATCGCTGCTGACAGCCCAGATCGTCGACGACATGACGGACACGCCAAGCTCGAAGAGCCAGGAATGCATCGGGCAGGGCGCAAGCAACATCGCCTCCAGCCTCATCGGCGGCATGGGCGGCTGCGCCATGATCGGCCAGTCGATGATCAACGTCACCTCCGGCGGTCGCGGACGGCTCTCCACCTTCGTGGCCGGTTCGTTTCTCCTGTTCCTCATCCTCGTGCTGGACGATCTCGTACGCATCATCCCGATGGCGGCGCTGGTCGCCGTCATGATCATGGTATCGATCGGCACGTTTTCCTGGCGCTCGATCCTGGACCTGCGCCGAAATCCGCCGTCGTCTTCCATCGTGATGCTGGCGACGGTGGCAACCGTGGTCGGCACACACGATCTCGCAAAGGGCGTTCTCGTCGGCGTGTTGCTCTCGGGCGTGTTCTTCGCCGGCAAGGTTGCGAGGCTCTTCCACGTTCGCTCCACCCTGAACGAGGAGAAGAGCGAGCGCACCTATCACGTCGACGGTCAGATCTTCTTCGCTTCCGCGGAAGGGTTCATCGCCGCCTTCGATTTCACCGAGCCGGTAAGCAAGGTCACGATCGACGTGTCGCAAGCGCATCTGTGGGACATTACCGCCGTTGGCGCTCTCGACAAGATCGTCCTCAGGTACCGCCGGCAGGGCATCGATGTCTCCGTGTCCGGCGTCAACGAGGCGAGCGCGCACATGCTCGACCGCTTCGCCCTGCACGACAAGGAGCATGCCGCATTCTCAGCATCGACCGGACATTGAGAAGAAGACGGGAAGTCCGGCCTGCCGATCCGGACTTCCCCGGCAGTTTCGAATGACAGGGCCGCACGGTCCCGTAGACGCGGAAAGGTGGAGGCGGACGAAGCCGAAGGCAACGATCCGCCTCGGCGATCAGTCGGCGACCGAAACATCGGGAGCAACAGACCCGATATTGTAGCCTTCGAGCTGCGCAGCCGATCTGTCCCGCCCCGGGAAGTTGAGGATGGTCGCCGTTCCAGGCGTTACCGGCACGACACGGGACGGCGGCAGGTCGAGGAATTCATGGCAGGCCGCACGGATGACGCCGCCATGCGCGACGACGAGAAGATCGCCCTCCGTGCGGGCCATCCAGTCGCGCACCCCCTCGGCAACGCGGCTGCGAAACACGCCCCAGGTCTCGCCCCTTTCCGGCGTGAAGCGCCCGGCCCGCCAGGCCGCGTAGTCGTCGGGCCGCTCGGCGATGAGGTCGGGCTTGCAGCGGCCGGTCCATTCGCCCATGTCCAGCTCGCGGAACCGCTCGTCCGAGGGGGCGTCGGGATGGCCGATCAGCGCGACCGTCTGCCGGGTGCGGCCGAGATCGGAGGCGATGATGCGCGCCGGCTGCAGAGCCTTCGCATAGGCGCGGAAGCGCTTGACCTGGGCGACGCCGCGCTCGGAGAGCAGCGAATTGTCCTGTCCCTGCAGCCTCTGTTCGGCGTTCCACTCCGTTTCGCCGTGGCGCATGAGGATCAGCCTCATTGATGTATCCTTTCTCCAGTGGTCGCGAAGACCGCATCGGGTGTGCGAATGAACGAAAGCGCAACGGGCTCGCCCGGCGTCGCGCTGAAATAGCCGTCGGCCATGCCGGTGATGCGCAGATCCCCCACCATCGCCGTGACCATGGTCCGCCCGGCGATCGGCGCGGCTTCGGCAAACCGCGCGGTGAGCGTCGGTGCGCCGGCCACGGCGCCGACGCCGACCTCCTCGGCGCGGTAGAGAAGCTGCACCTCGTCCCGGCCGCCGGCCAGCGCGGCCGGAGCCAGCGCCGTCTCGCCGAAGACGAGGCTTTCGCCCGACCGGCGCACCGGCAGGAGGTTTGCCGGCGGCGTGCCGAGGAAGGTCGCGACGAAGGTCGTCTGCGGATTGCGCAGCAGATCGATCGGTTTGCCGAACTGTTCGACGCGGCCGTTGTTGAGCACCGCGACATGGGTCGCCATGGTCATGGCCTCGACCTGGTCGTGGGTGACGTAGACCGACGTTGCGCCGGTCGCCCGGTGGATGCGCATCAGCTCGCTGCGCATCTCGATGCGCAGTTTCGCATCGAGGTTGGAAAGCGGCTCGTCGAAAAGCAGGATGCTCGGTTCCGGCGCGATGGTGCGGGCAATCGCCACGCGCTGCTGCTGGCCGCCGGAGATTTCCGCCGGGTAGCGCTCGCCGAGCGCATCGATGCCGAGAAGGGCAAGGACTTCCTTCACCCGCTTCTCACGCTTTTCCCGCGGCCAGCCGGCAACCTTCAGCGGCCAGGCGATATTGCCGGCGACGGTCATGTGCGGCCAGAGCGCATAGCTCTGGAAGACGAGGCCGGCATTGCGGCGTCCGGCATCGGCGATGACGCCGCCTGCCCCGCTGGAGACCGTCTTGCCGACGAAGGCTATCTCCCCCTCGCTAGGGCTTTCGAGGCCGGCCAGCATGCGCAGCAGCGTGGACTTGCCGCAGCCGGAGGGGCCGACCAGCACCAGGAAGGAGCCGGCGGGCACGGAGATATCGACGTCCTTGACGGCGGTGAAGGCGCCGAAACGTTTGACGAGATTGCGGATTTGTATGGCGTCCGCGGCGCCGGTGGCGATGGCGTTCATTGCTCTTTCCATTTCTGGACGCGGTTCTGCAGGGCATGGGCCAGGAACGAGGCCGCAAGGCAGACGACGAGGATGACGAGGGTTATGGCATTGGCGAACTGCATGAAGCCTTCCGACGCGTAGCGGTAGGCGACCATGCTGAGCACCGGCGAGGTGGCGGTGAAGAGAAGCACGACCAGCGAGAGGTCACGCACCATCTTCACGAAGACGAGGATCGCCCCGGCGAAGAGACCGCGGATCGCCAGCGGGAAGATGATGGCGAAGAGCCGGCGGATGAGGCCCGCGCCGGTCAGCCGCGCACTCTCCTCGATATCCGCCGAGATCTGGCCGAGCACCGAGCGGCCGGACTGCACCGCGAAAGGCAGGTTATGCGCGGAAGCCGCGACGACGAGCAGCGCGAAGGTGCCGTAGAGCGAGGGGAACGGGCCGATGGGCGCACCGAACAGCGCGATATAGGCCGCGGCGAAGGCGATGCTCGGCACCAGCAGGGGCAGGAAGGCGAGCTGGCTGAGCAGCGTCGCGAGGAGAGTACCCTTGCGCTGCACGATCGTATAGGCGAGCGCCAGCCCGAGCAGCATGGTGGTGAAAGCGACGACGAGGCCGAGGCGGATGGTGTTCCAGAGCGCGTCGATCAGCACCGGATTGCGGAAGATGCCCGCCTGGCCCTGCGCGATCTCGCCGCCCCCCTCGCCGATCCAGAAATGCAGCGTCCAGTTGGAGAACAACGCTCCGCTCTGCGGCGCGAGGCTGGATGCGGCCAGCACCAGTACCGGTGTGACGGTGGTCAGGAGGCCGATCAGCAGCGCGACGGCAAAGAGTGGCCAGCGCCAGGCGCCGAGCGGAAAGCGCTTCGTGCGCCCGCCCTTGCCCGTGACGGTGATGAAGGCCTTGCGACCCGACACCAGACGGTCGGACAGGAAGAGGAACAGCGCGGAAACGGCGATGAGCAGCAGCGCGAGCACGAAGCCGCGTTCGTTCTGCCCCGTCTCGATCATGCCGAAGAGGCGGGTGGAGAGCGTCTGCATGCGCACCGGCAGGCCGAGCAGCGCGGGCGCCGCGAAATTGGCGACGGCACCGGCGAAGGTGAGCGAGGCCGCGGCGATCAGCGCCGGCGTGACGACGGGCAGGATGATGCCGAAGAAGATGCGCGGCCTTCTTGCACCCGCCATCTGCCCGGCCTCCACGAGATCGGCCCCGACGGACCCGAGCGCGGCGGCGATGATGGTGTAGGCGAGCGAATAATAGTGAGCGATCAGCACGATGGCCGTGGGGATGAGGCCCCAGGCCAGCCAGTCTGGAATGGCAAGGCCGTTCGTCTCGAAGAAGCCGGCCGAACCGCCGAGGCGCGAATTGCGGAACAGCGTGCCCCAGGCGAGCGCGGCGGCAAAGCTCGGGATCATGTAGGGCAGCGAGGCCATCATGCCGAGGAAGCGCCGGCCGGGCACATCGGTGAGCACGACGAGCCACGCGAGGAAACCGCCGATCAGCAGGCAGCCGCTGGCGACGCTGAAGCCGAGCAGCATGGTGTTCAGCAGCGGCCGCCACCACAGATTGGTCGAAAGCGGGCTGGCGAGCACCGCCGTCCAGGCGGCAAGCCCCTCCGGCGTCAGTGTCGACAGGAGAATGCGCAAGAGCGGCGCGACCACCAGCACGGCGACGATGAGCACCAGCGCGGCCGGCAACAGGAAGCCCGATCGGAGCAGCCGGCTGCCCGATGGCACGGAAAGCGAAGTCGATGTCATGAAAACCCTCCGCGCGGACCGGCGCGCCTTTGTTGATGCCTGCGCGGCTCCCGCAAGGAACCGCACGGCACGCCGGCCTGCGGGTTCGTTACTGGAGCGTGATGATGAGGTCGGATATGCGCCCGCGCGCGGCCGCCGTCTTTGCCGGATCGATCGTCCAGGCCTTCAACTCGCCCAGCTTCACGGAATCGGGATGATCGGCGATGGACGGACGCACCGCATAGTCGCCCGGCACGTTGAAGGGCTCGAAGCCCGGACCGCCGGTCGGCGTGTCGTCACCGAACATGAAGTCGATGAGCAGGCGCGCGGCCGCCGGATGCGGCGCCTTGTCGGCAATGGTCAGGATCGCCGGGAAGAGGATGCCGTTGGCAGGTTCGACATTGTTGGCGACCTGCAGGGCCCAGCCTTCCTTCTCGTTGTCGCGGCGGTCGGAATAGGTGCCGAAGCCGACGGGCGGGTTCTTGGCGTTGACGTCGCCGACCGACTTGTTGAGCACATCGCTGTTGGGCAGCATGATCAGGTCGTTTTCGATGAGCGCCTTGATGAACTGCTCACCGGCGCCTTCAAGCCCGTCCTCGACTTCGATGTCCTTGCCGAACTCGGCCTTGTAGGCGGCCGCCATCTCGTCGGGATGGAGCGAGATTTCGGTGAGCAGATCGAGCAGTTCGCCGCGCTGGCTCGGATCGACCATCAGCACCCGGCCCTGCCATTCCGGCTTGGTGAGCTGCCAGAGATTGGTGACGGGCGAACCATCCGGGAAGGCCTTCTCGTTGTACATCAGCACCTTGGTCGACAGGCGCTGCGTGAGGAGCGGCGCCTTGTAGCGATCCTCCAGCACGCCCGCGACGCGCGGCGGCACGTAGTTCACGATGCGCTTCTCCTCCAGGAGCTTCGTGAAGACCACCGGGGAATCGGCGATGTAGAGCACGTCGACGGCATGCACGCCGGCCTGCTGCTCGGCCTCCACGCGGGCGATCTGCTTTGTCGAGCTCATGTCGAGGCCGATGAGGTCGATGCCCGGATAGGCCGCCTCGAAGGCCGCTTCGATCTTGGCGATGCGGCTCGACAGCGAGAACACGGTGACGCTGCCCTCCTTCTGGGCGAGCGGCAGCAATTGCTCCGGCGTCAGCCCGTCGAGATCGTCGGCCATCGCGGCGGCCGGCAGAACGAGAAAGGCCGCAAGGGCGGTCGAACACAGTCGTTTCAGCATGGTTTCCTCCTCCAGGTTTCGTTCAGTCGAAGTCGTTGAAAAGCCCCGACAGTTTTTCCAGTCTTCCAATGATCTCCCGCTCATGCCGCCCCGCGATCGTCAGCACGATGCCGTTGACGATGGCGAAGGGGATGGTCGGGGTCTGGAATTCGCTTCCCGAGCGGCCACGCGGGGCGGCCAGCATGAGATCGGCCGGCGGCTCCATCAGCGGGCCGGCGAGGTCCGAGATCAGGATGGTGCGCGCGCCGACGCGGGCGGCATGGCGCGCCAGCGGCGCATAGCTTTGCGGCTGCTTGCGGAAGGCGAGCGAGATGACGATGTCGTTGCCGTCCATACCGACAAGACGCTCGGCAATGTCGCGGCCGCGGCCGGTGAGCGCGATGGTCGTCATGCCGAAACGGTCGAGCCGGCGCTGCAGGAAGCCGGCGACGGACTGCGCATGGCCCTGCCCGAAGACGAAGACCCGACGCGCCTCGAAGATCATGTCGGCCGCGCGGTCGATATCGGCCTGCGGCACGGCGCGGGCGAGCGTTTCCAGCGCGGCGATCTCGGCATCGATGAGATCCGTCAGGTAGTCGCCGTGCTCGACCTTGGCGACCGAGCGGCGCATGCGGTTCGCCGCGTCCTGATCCAGCAGCACCTCGCGCTGAAGCTCTGCCCGCAGGTCGGGGAAACCCTTGTAGCCGAGCTTCTGCGCCAGCCTTGTCGCCGTCGCTTCATGAACGCCTGCACGCTGGGCGATTTGCGGCCCCGACAGGAAGGCTGCCTCCGCGCGGTTCGTCAGCATGGTCGCGACCAGCTTCTGATCCGCGTCTGTCAGCTTCTTCGACTTGGCCTTTATGCGATCAAGAATGTTCATTGCGCCCGACAAAGTTGTTTGCAGTGCCGATTGTGTTGGCAAAGATGTTTGCAGTCAAGCTGCGTCGGGTAAGAATCCTTGCAAAGGCCTGCAAGGCGGAACCGTTTCCCGTAGCGCCCGGCTCCCGACAACAAACGGTGCCTTCACCACGTTCGCTCCGGTTACGCGGGACCGCTCGCGATCGGCATCCCATTTCAAATGTGGCGTAACGGGAAGGCATCGACATAGTGACGTCATTATGTCATTACGACCGTCATGAACATTGACGATGACCACAGCCCCCTCTACGCAAAAGTTGAAGCGGCGCTGATATCCGATATATCCGCCGGCGTGCTTCGTCCGGGTAACCAACTTCCACCGGAAGATCGTCTGATTGAACGCTTCGGCGTCAGCCGCACGACGGTTCGCAAAGCGATCGCAAACCTTGTGTCGCGAGGGCGGGTCGAAATCCGTCGCGGCAAAGGCACCTTCATCGCGCCGCCGAAGGTGACCCAGGAACTGACCCAGCTGACAGGCTTCGTCGAGGACATGCGGGCGCTTGGCCGCACTGCGACCACCCGGCTGCTGGACAAGCAAAGCGTGCCTGCCGATGAGGTCGCCGGCAGGCAACTGGCCGTGCCGCCCGGGAGCCTCGTCATGCGGATTCAGCGCGTCCGGATGGCCGATGGCGTCGCCATGTCATTTGATGAAACCTACTTGCCGCACGAGATCGGGAAGAAGATCGTCACGCATGATTTGGATGCCGAGCCTATCTTTTCGCTGCTCGAAGACAGGTATGACCTGCCGCTCGTCGAAGCGGAGTACCGGCTGGAAGCCACGACCGCCGCGCCTGACGTAGCACAGGCCCTCTGCATCGAGCCCGGCAGCGCGATTTTCCTGATCGAGCGGACGTCCTACACCGAAGGGCATCGCCCCGTCGATTATGAAAGGCTCTACTATCGCGGCGACCTGATCAGCTTTGTCACGCGCCTGGAACGGCGCCCGCGCAGCCGTTCGTAACGGGAATCGGGGCAATGGAAACCCTGTGGCTATTCGTGGCCGCGTTCGGCGCCAGTGCTCTCGGCGGCGTGCTGGGCATGGCCAGCGGCATTTTCATCGTGCCGATCCTCACCTTGCTGTTCGGCGTGGACATTCATGTCGCGATTGGCGCGAGCATCGTTTCGGTTATCGCATGCTCATGCGGCAGTGCGGCCCCGTTTCTGGAAGGACGCCTGACCAATATCCGCCTTGCCATCGTGCTGGAGACGGCCACCACGCTCGGGGCCCTGACCGGCGTGCTCCTCGTCGGGATCGTCTCGACGCGAGCCCTCTACGGTCTCTTTGCGGCCATTCTGGCAATTTCTGCCAAGCAGATGCTTGCGCGACGGCACGAGGCGATTGATACGGCCGCCCCGAACGCGAAGGGTTGGGGTTCGGTCCTACGCTTGCATTCCAGCTTTCCCGATCCGGCGTCGGGGCAGATCGTATCGTACCAGGTTGGCCGCGTCCCGCTCGGCATGGCGCTGATGTATGGCGCAGGCCTCATCTCCGCATTGCTGGGGATCGGCTCCGGCGTCCTGAAAATCCCGGCCATGGACACCGCCTTGCGGCTTCCCATCAAAGTCTCGTCCGCGACCTCGAATTTCATGATCGGCGTCACCGCAGCCGCCAGTGCCGGCGCTTATTTCGTCAGAGGCGATATCGACATCGGCATTGCCGGCCCCATCGCGATCGGCTCGGTCGGCGGCGCGCTTCTGGGCGCGCGCCTGCTGATGTGGCTTCCGGCCGACAGGCTGCGCGTCTTCTTCGTGATCGTGCTTTCGCTGCTGGCGGTTTTGATGGTGCTGAGCGCCTTCGATCTCAACCTTGCCGGAGGATTCGCATGAAGCCCGGGACAGACGATTTCGAGCGGCGGGACCAGATCATTGCCGGACTTCTCCGGTATGGAACCTGGCTCGCCACCGCGCTGGTCGCCTTCGGCCTTCTCCTGACTCTTTTCGAACCGGTGCCACGCTGGCCGGCCCTCCCGCTGAGCGGACATGACGCGATGAGAGCGGGCATCGTGATGTTCATCTCGCTGCCGGTCGCGCGCGTGGCATTGCTGCTGGCCATCTTTTTGCGAGAAAGAGACTACGCCTACACGGCTATCGCGGCGCTTGTGCTGGCAATCATCGCCGCCGGCCTCATCCTTGAAGCGTGAACGGCCTGATGCCGAAGTAAATTCAATTCAGGCTTTCATTCCCGAGCTGATGCATGATCAGGCCATGGATTTACCGTCCGCCGTATTATTGGTTCAATATGTCCAAGGCCCTACGGTGAATCTCCTGATTGGCCGCTATCAGCACAGCCTCGTATCGACGGGCATCGACAAGCGGCCGCCCCTCCCAGTCGGTCACGATGCCGCCAGCCGCCTCCACGATGGGCATCTGGGGCAGGATGTCGTAGTCGAAGACGTTGCTTTCAACGAGCAGGTCGATGCCGCCGAGCGCGAGCATGCCGGCGGCGTAGCAATCGTGCGAGAACCGGCTGAAGCTGACCTTCGCCGCAAGCGCCGAGAAACGGTCGTGGCCCACGCGGTCGAACTGCTCCGGGGCGGATGTATAGAGAATGGCCTCAGCGAGCCCGGTTTTGTCGCTGGTGCGGATCGGCTCGCCGTTAAGGGTCGCCGCCGCGTCTGTGCCGAGCCAGCGCTCGCCGGTGATCGGCTGGTTGATCAGGCCGAGAACGGGCGTGCCACGATGAAGAAGCGCGATCTGGGTGCCAAAGGCGAATGATCCCGAAAGGAAGGATTTCGTGCCGTCGATCGGATCCAGAACCCAGATCCAGTCCGCATCGCTACGGCAGACACCGAATTCCTCACCCCTGATGCCATGCTCGGGGAATGCAGCTTCGATCATCCCGCGCATGACCGTTTCCGCGTTGCGGTCGGCGATCGTGACGGGACTGGCGTCGGCCTTGGCATCGATGGCGATCCGTTTGCGAAACCACGGCCGGATCGCTTCGGCGGCGGCATCGGCCATGGCGTGCGCCAAGGCCAGGAATTCCGGCGGGCAAGTGGTATGGGCGCTCATCCTTCGGTCCTTTCAGCTTCATGGGCGATGTCTTCGAGCATGGTGCGGATCGTTTCCACCTGCCGTCGGGCGGCAGCCGCCTCCCGGCTCAGGCGCACCTCGATATTGCCCGGACCGATATCGGTAAAGCTTGCCGTACGGGCGGGAATGAAGGGATCCGGTCCGTCCGAGGGCCGGCGTAAAGCCGGTGCGAAATAACCTTCCTCTTCCTCCAGGCCGAAGGCCAGGACCTGGGGCCGGTCTTGCCCCAGCAGAAACAGGTCCACGAACATCGCCTGCATCGGCAGATGGCCCTCGCCCGAGAGGCAGGCAAGGTGCGCCCAGCCACCATTATCAGGCTGTACGAGGCAGTCCTTGACATGGACCTCGGTGACATATGGCGCCTGGATCGCGAGCGCCGGCATCGGCAGTTCATAGGCGTTGATCATGTTGCCGAAGTCGAAAAGCAGGCCGAGGCGCGGATTGGCGACGGCATTCACGATATGAACGAGCTCTTCCGATTTCAGGTCCTCATGCTGTTCGAGCGTCAAGCGCAACCGGCCCCCGGGATCGAAGTCGGCAAGGCGGCGCAGATCGGCGATCGTCCAGGCGATGATTTGCGATACCCGCCCCTCGTAGCGCGGATAGCACCGCAGGGAGGTCGCCCCCGTGGCCAGCCCGATACGCACGGCGTCTGCAAGACCGCTCGCATGCGTCGTGCTGGTTTCGATATGAAGTTCCAATCCCCGCGCCTTCAGTTGCGCGGCGAAGGCAGTGAGCGCATCGTCGCTCATCCGGCTGAGGCTGGCCTGTTCTCCGTCGTCGACATGCAGCTTGAGACCGGCAAGGCATTGCGCTTCGGCAAAATCCACGAGCTGCAGCGGCGTCATGCCGCCGAAGCGCATGTTGAGATGGAAGGCATAAGCGTGGGCGAAGAGCGGTGCGCTGCGTGCCCGAGCGGCAAGCCGGAGGCGGCTTGCTGCAGGCAACGCGGCCACTCTTTCACGCCAATCCTGAGACGCTTCCCGGCCCCATGGCATTTCCGTCACGATGTCGGCTCCTCCTTGAGAATGACCGTGCTCCGCGTTCAGGCGGCGAGCACCAGCAGATCGCGCCCGGATACACTGACCTCGACAGGCGCGCCCACCGCCGGGGGTGGCCGGTCGGGCTGGTTAAATGTATCGAGGGAGAGAATCTGGCCGCCCACCGCCACGCGGATACGGATCACCGACCCGAGGAAATGCACTTCGGCGATGCGCCCGGAAAGCACGACGTCATGCCCCTCGGCGCGCCCGAGCGCCACGATTTCCGGCCGAAGCGCCAGACTGATGCGCTCACCGGCGCGCGCAGACAGGGGACGATTCAGCGCGACGGGCACTTCGCCGAAGCGCACCCTGCCGCTCTCCGCCTCGACCACATCGGCATCGACAAGATTGAGCGTGCCGACGAATTCCGCCACGAAACGCGTCGCCGGGCGATTGTAGATCTCGAAAGGCGTGCCGACCTGGTCGGCGATACCCTGATGCATGACGACAATGCGGTCCGAGATGGAGAGGGCTTCCTCCTGATCGTGCGTGACGAAGATGGTGGTAATGCCAAGCTCCTGCTGGATGCGGCGGATTTCCTCGCGCAGGCTGATGCGGATTTTTGCATCGAGCGCCGAAAGCGGTTCATCGAGCAGCAGAACCTGCGGGCGCGGGGCAAGCGCGCGGGCAAGCGCCACGCGCTGCTGCTGGCCGCCGGAAAGCTGGAAGGGATAGCGCTCGCCCAGTTGCGGCAGGCCGATCAGTTCCAGCATTTCCGAAACGCGGCGGGCAATCTGCGCCTTCCCCTCCCCGGCAATCTTGAGGCCGAAGCCGATATTGTCGGCCACCGTCAGGTTCGGAAAAAGCGCATAGGCCTGGAAGACCATGCCGATCTTGCGCCGGTTGGCAGGAAGGTCCGTCACATCCCGCCCGTCGATGCGGATCGTGCCGGATGTCTGCGTCTCGAAACCGGCGACCATGCGCAGCACCGTGGTCTTCCCGCAACCGGACGGGCCGAGGAAGGAAACGAACTCGCCTTTTTCGATGCCGAGATTGAAATCCTTGACGACGCGGAGCGAGCCGAAGGTTTTTTCCAGATGCTGGATGTCGAGAAAAGCCATGGTCAGCGCCTCGCGGTGGAGAATTTCGAAAAACGGGTGAAGAGCTGGATCAGCCCCATGCAGGCCCAGGTGATGGCAAAGGCGACAACGGCGAGCGCAGAAGGCTCATAGGCGCGGTTGCTGCCCATCCAGACCATGTAGGGCCCGAAGGAATTGACGTTCAGCAGGGCGGCAAAGACATATTCGCCGATAACGATCGCAAAGGTCAGGAACGCCCCAGACAGGACCGAGACGAAGACATTCGGCAGGATGACGACCGCAAGGATTCGCGCCCAGCCGGCCCCCAGCGACTGCGCCGCCTCGGTAAGGCTGGCGATATCGATGGTGCGCAGGCCCGTATCGACCGAACGGTACATGTAGGGCAGTGCAAGCGTCGCATAGCCGAAGAGCAGGAGGAGGTTGGTGCCCCACCAGGTTCCCGTCAACGGCAGGATGGAGGACGTGTTGTAGATACGAATATAGCCGAAGACGATGACGATGGGCGGAATGACCAGCGGCAGCAGCGTGATGAACTCAATGACGGGCCGCAGGCCCGGAAGTTTCAGCCGTACGAAGAAGGCGGTCGGTACGACAAGGAGAATACCGAGGACGATGGTGAGCAGCGCCAGCTCGACCGAATAGAGGAAGGTCTGCTGGAACTGCGGATCGGCCAGCACGATGCGATAGGCTTCGAAGCTGTATTCGCCGCGTTTCATGCGCATCGAGAAATCGACCATGCCGGCGAGCGGCAGCAGGAAATAGAGACCGCCCAGCGCGACGGCGACAAGAGACCAGAAGCGTTTTCCCGTCATTTGACCCACCGTTCGGCGCGCATGCGCAGCAGGATGTAGATGCCGTTGGCAATCGCGGTCAGCAGGATCATGCCGAAGGCGATGGCATAGCCGAGATGCGGATCGTTCAGCACGTCGCCGCGGATCTGCGCAAAGAGCACGATGGGTGCGATGGAGAGTGAGGAGCCGGTGAGCGCGATGGCCGTGGCGACGGCGCCGAAGGCATTGGCGAAGAGCAGCGCCAGCGTACCCAGCAGCGACGGCCACAGGACCGGCAGGGCCACCATCCGCCAATATTGCGCACCGGAGGCACCGAGGCTTTCGGCCGCCTCGCGCCATTCGCGGCGCAAGCCTTCGAGCGCGGGAGCGATGATCAAGACCATCAGCGGGATCTGGAAATAAAGATAGGTGAGCGCCAGCCCGAGGAACGAGACGATGTTGAACCCGGAGCCATAGAGATTGATGCCGAACCAGTTGCGCAGCAGCATCGTCACGAAACCGAGCCGGCCGAGCGTGGCGATGAACGCGAAGGCGAGTGGCACGCCGGCGAAATTGGAAGCGACACCGGAGAAGGTGACGATGCCGTTGCGCAGCCAGCGCGGCAGGCCGCCGAGCGTGATGGCGGCGGCGATGAGGAAGCCGAAGAGGCAGCCGAGCACCGCCGTCAGCAGGCTGAGCTCGATGGAAATCCAAAAGGCCGCGCTGATCGAGGGCGAGAGCAGCTTGCCGAGATTTTCAAGGGTCACCTCACCCTGCGCGTTGCGGAAGGCACCGACGACGATGTTGAGCGTCGGCAGGATCAGGAACAGCGTGGCAAAAAGAAAGAAGGGGGCGACCCCGACCCAGTTGAGAAGCCGCCGCGGCCGCAAGGCCGCCGGCAGCAGCGCGGCGCTTGTCGTCATCGGATTGTTTCCTAAGGGGAGTTTGGCCGGACGCCGGGTAGAAAGCTGGGCCTCCGGCCGGGTCTGTTACTTCACGTTGGCGCCGACGACCTTGTCCCAGCCTTCGACGATCGCGCCCTTGTTGGCGTCAAGCGCCTCGACGCTCGGGAAGACCGCCTTTTCGTAGGCTTCGGCCGGCGGCAGCTTGTCGAGCAGGTCCTGGGGGAACTTCCCGGCCTTCAGCATGGCGTTGAAGCGGGCGGGATGGCAGTAGCCCTTCAGCCAGCCGATCTGCCCCTCGTCGGAATAAAGATACTCCATCCAGAGCTTGGCCGCGTTCGGGTGCGGCGCATAGGCCGAGATGGCCTGCACGTAGACGCCGGCGACCACGCCCGTCTTCGGCACGATCACATCCATCGGCGGGTTGCCGTTCAGCGCATCGCGCCAGGCGAGCAGGTTGTAGTCCCAGGCCGCGATGATCGGCGTCTGACCCTGCGCGATGGTTCCGGCCTTGCCGAGGACGGGCACGAAATTGCCGGCCTTGTTCAGTTCGGCGAAGAGTTCCAGCCCCTTCTTGCCGGATTCCGCACCTGGTTCTGCGCCGCGCGAGATACCGGCCGACATCAGGGCGAGGATCGCCTGTGCGGAGGAACGCGGATCGCCGGTTAGCGCGACCGAACCGGAATATTCAGCCTTGGTAAGATCGGACCAGTCGGCCGGCGAGGTCTGGATCAGGTCCTTGTTGATGCCGAAGGCCATGACACCGTAATAATCGCCGTACCAGTTGCCGTCCGCATCCTTGATGTTGTCGGGAATTTCGTCCCAGGTCGCCACCTTGTAGGGCTGCAGCAGACCTTCCTTCGTGGCAGCCGGCGCAAAGGCGAGGCCAAGGTCCACGACGTCAGGAGCCTGCGAGCCCGTATTGCCCTTGTTGGAACGGATCGCTTCCAGCTCGTCAGCCGTGCCGGCGTCGGGATTCAGCTCATTGACGGTGATGCCGGCATACTTCGCCTTGAAGCCTTCGATGACTTCGCCGTAGTTGCACCAGTCGTGCGGCAGCGCGATGACCGTCAGCATGCCCTCTTTCTTGGCTGCATCGATGAGTTCCTGGGGCGCTTCGGCGCGGGCAAGGCCCGGTAGCGCGGCAGCGATGGCGAGCGTGGAGACGAACGTCGAGCGGACGGTGTGGGATAGGCGCTTCTTCATGAATTCCTCCTGTTTGGCATCTTCGACAATTGGTGGTCGCTGGCTACTGGCCGGCCCTGGCAATAGGCCGCAGGTGCCACCGCGTATTCCGGTTCCCCCGCACTCTGTCTGCGTCCCGGGGGCTGCATCGGTGCGTTTCGTGTAGATGGAGCATGTAACAATTGGACAACAATAAAATGTCCATTATTGTGCTTTTGATTGTACCAATTTACGAGGTCGCCATGGCCAAGCAGTTCGAAGGCCCGATCTTGCCTTTCCTTCGCCTGGATGCGGCGGCGGCTGTGCCGAAATTCCGGCAGGTGCAGGACCAGTTGCGCCAGGCGATCCTCAAGGGATATCTGCGTGCGGGCACGCGCCTGCCGGCAAGCCGCATTCTCTGCGAGGAGCTCGGCCTGTCACGCCAGACGCTGGTGCGCGTGCTGGAGAACCTGAAGGCCGAGGGATATCTCGAGGCGCGCCAGGGAGCCGGCACCTTCGTCTCTGCCGCCCTGCCGACACCGGCGGCAAGACCGTACAGGCGCAAACCCGTGGCCAATGCACCCGATACGCTGCCGCTCCGGCTGTCGCGGATCGGCACTCTCTCCCGGCAGATGTCGGCCGATATCGGCCAGTTCGAGGCGATGCCCTTCCTTCCCAACCGACCGGCTATCGATCGCTTTCCCTTTGCGCTGTGGCGCAAATGCTGGAATTCGGTGACGCGCGGCGGCAGGGTGGCCGCGCTTGGCTATGGCGATCTTGGCGGCGAACTCATTCTGCGCCAGCGGATCGCCGAATATCTCGCCGTGCATCGGCACGACCCTTGCGATCCCGAGCAGATTGTCATCACACCCGGCGGGCATGCGGCCTTCACGCTCGCGGTGCTCGCGCTGGCCGATCCGGGTGACGGCATCTGGTTCGAGGATCCCGGCCCCGTCACCGCCTACAACCTCTTCCATACGCTTGGCTTCCGGATGTGCCTTGCCGATGTCGACAGCGAAGGCATGGACGTCGCCGGTGCGGCGATGCGCTATCCGGATGCACGGATCGCCTTCGTCATGCCCTCGCGGCACCATCCGCTCGGCGTGACGCTTTCGCTTCCGCGCCGGCTCGCGCTTCTCGAATGGGCACGGATGAACGATGCCTGGATTATCGAGGACGACTATGACAGCGAGTTCCGCTACGACGGTGCCCCGCTACCCTCGATGCGCTCCATCGACGGCCATGACCGCGTCATCTACGCCGGAAGCTTCAGCAAGGCACTTTATCCCGGGGTGCGCGTAGGCTATCTCGTGCTGCCGCCGCGGCTTGTCGATACCTTCCGCAACCTTTCGGGCCTGATCAATCGAAGCGTGCCGGTGGAAACCCAGCTCGTGCTCGCAGAATTCATCGGCGGCGGGCACTTCGCCAGCCATCTACGCCGCATGCGCAGCCTTTATTCGGAGCGCCGCGAAGCCTTCCTGGAGGCGGGTCGAGCCACGCTCGCCGGGCTCGCCCGCATCGACTGTTCCGAAAGCGGTCTCAACGCGCTTGCCTGGCTTTCGAGCGAACGGCAGGACAGCGCCGTTCGCCGCGATGTTCTCGAAGCGGGCCTGCAATGCTACCCGCTCTCCGATTACACCGTCGCGATCCCAAAGCCTGGCGCGCTCATCCTCGGCTATGCCGGCGTGCCCGCCGAACGGATGAAGCCCTATCTCGGGCGCCTCGCAGAGGCTCTTTCCCGATAATGACCCCTCCGTGAATCCGCGAGGACCAGATGGCGAAGCGGGCCTGCAGGCCACGAAACAGGGCCTCTATGAAGAGCGCCCAATCGTGCCGTTCCTCCGGGTCTTCCCGTTCCCGCCGGGCAACTGCATGTCCTATCACCCGCGGCATCGTTGATCCTCTCAATGCTGCAGGGTACGCACCGGCGAGCCGCTGCGCTGGGTCGTGCCAACACCGGGCGCAACACCGACCTCCGCATTCGAGGCGGCGAGCAGCGGCTTGCCGCGCACGATATCGGACGCGCGTTCGGCAAGCATGATGGTCGGCGCGTTGAGGTTGGCATTCGGCTCGGCCGGGAAGACGGAGCTGTCGATCACCCGCAGCCCTTCGAGGCCGCGCACCTTGAGGTCGCTGTCGACGACCGCCATGGCGTCCTCGCCCATGCGGCAGGAGCCGCAGGGATGATAGGTACTCTCCATGGTCTCGCGCACCCAGGCGTCGATCTCGTCATTGCTGCGCACATCCTTGCCCGGCGCGATCTCCTCGCCGCGGAACCGGTCGAAGGCCGGCTGGGCGATGATCTCGCGGGTAAGCCGCAGGCAGCGGCGGAAGCCTTCGCGGTCCTCCTCGCGGTCGAGATAGTTGAAGAGGATATCCGGCTGCTCGTGCGCCTCCGGCGAGCGCAGGCGCACATGGCCGCGGCTCTTCGGCTTGTTCGGGCCGGTCAGCACCATGAAGCCGTGTCCGTCGAGCGGTTTCTTGCCGTCGTAACGCATGGCGGCTGGCAGGAAGTGGAACTGGATATCCGGCCATTGCAGCGACGCATCGGAACGGATGAAGCCGCCGCTCTCGAAATGGTTGGAGACCGAAAGGCCTTTCTTGAACAGCAGCCACTCCGCGCCGATCATGGCGCGGCTCAGCAGACCCATCTTGCCGTTCAGCGTGATCGGCTCCTTGCAGGCATACTGGATATAGACCTCGGAATGATCCTGCAGGTTCTCGCCGACGCCCGGCAGATCATGCAACACCGCGACGCCCGCCTTCCGCAGCACGGCGGCGGGGCCGATGCCGGAGCGCTGCAGGAGGTGCGGCGAGCCGATCGGGCCGGAGGAGATCAGAACCTCGCGGCTGGCCTTCGCCACGATGCGCTCGCCGCCGGCCAGTTCGTATTCGACACCGACGGCGCGCTTGCCTTCCAGCAGCACGCGCCGCGTCATGGCGTGGGTGACGACCCTGAGGTTCGGCCGGCTCATCGCCGGTTTCAGGTAGGCGTTGGCCGTCGACCAGCGCACGCCGTCCTTGACGGTCATGTGCATGGGGCCGAAGCCCTCCTGCATATGGCCGTTCGGATCGTCCGTGGTGATGTATCCCGCCTCGTGTCCGGCATCGACGAAAGCCTTGTAGAGCGGGTTCTTCATCTTGTTGCCGGCATTGGTGGCGAGCGGGCCGTCGGCGCCGCGATAGGCATCGCTGCCGTCCTGCCAGCTTTCGGCCCGCTGGAAATAGGGCAGGCAATTGGTATAGCGCCAGCCGCGCGCCCCCAGTTCCTCCCACTCGTCGAAGTCACGCGCATTGCCGCGCATGTAGACGAGCCCGTTGATCGAGGAAGAGCCGCCGATGACTTTTCCACGCGGGCAATGCACCTGCCGGCCGTCGAGGCCCGGTTCCGGCAGGGTCATGTATTTCCAGTTGTACTTCGTGCCGTTCATCGGAATGGACAGCGCCGTCGGCATCTGGATGAAGATCGACTTGTCGCTGCCGCCATATTCGAGAACCAGAACCCTGGTGGCCGGGTCCTCCGAAAGACGGTTGGCAAGCACACAGCCGGCCGATCCGGCACCGATGATGATGTAGTCGTAGGTCTCGGTCATGGCGGTCATCCAGAGGTTACGGGTAGAGGCCCCAGCCGCGCCCGCGGGCGAAGAGCCGGGTCAGGACATAGTGAACCGTGCCGGCCGCAAGGCAGGAGGGCACGGAGGCGGTGAGGTATTTGAAGGCCGGCAGGCTCGCGAGCGTCTGCGGATTGAAGACGAGCACGTAGACGCCGAAGCCGATGGCAAGCGCGAAGAGGCCGATCGGGTTGAAGCCACCCCAGAACCGATAGGGACCGTTTTCCTGCGGGCCATGCAGGCTGCGCATGTCGAGCTTCTGGCGGCGCAGGAAGAAGTAGTCGGCGATGCCGATGCCGGCGAGCGCGGAATTCAGCGCCGAGGTCCAGACGAGGAAGATGAAGAAGCCGTCGTACATCTGCGGATAGAAGACCACGAGGCCGAGCGGGATGATGCAGAACAGGAAGAGGATCGCCCCCCAGGAGATGGCGCGGATCGACGCCGTGCCCACCTGCCGCAGGCCGACGATGGAGGTGTAGAGGATATTGGCCATCGAGGTCATGTTGGCGAAGGCGACGAAGAGCAGCGCGATGATACCGATGACGGGACCTGCGATCTTGGTCATCCAGATCGTCGGGTCGCTGTCGCCGAGCGCGACGGCGGCAAGCAGGCCGACGATCTCGCCGAGAGCCGCCGCGCCGAAGATGCCGACGACGTTGGGCCAGAAGGCCGTGCGTTCGTTCTTCGTCAGACGGGCCAGGTTGCCGATATAGGGCCACCAGGAGAAGCCCGCGGCGAGGTTGACCTCGACGGCGATGATGAAGTTGAGCGTGTTGTCCTCGAAGGGCGGGGCGAGCGCGGGCATCGCCAGCAATTCGGAGAAGGAGCGATGCTGGAGGATAAGGTACAGCATCACGATCATCAGGATCACCAGCGCGGGCGAGACGACCATGTTGAAGAACTTGATCGAGGTCGGCCCCTTGGCGACGATGAACCAGGTGACGAGAATGGCGCCGACAGCGGCGACGATCATCTTGATGCCGGTGGGATTGGCCGCCTCGCCGGCGCTCAGCGCCGTCAGCCCGTCGATCGACCGGCCGAACATCATCGCAAGCACGGCAAGCCAGCCCATGGTGAGAATGACCACGGCGAGCACGTAGACGATGCGGCTGCCATTATAGCCGAACTGGCTTCGCAGGGCGATGAACTGCTCGATGCCGTAGCGGCCGGAAAGCGGCGTGGTGGAAAGGGCCGTCAGCATGACGCCGACGATATTGCCCATGATGATGGCGGCGATGCCCTCCTTGGGGCCGACGAAGAGACCGACCGACCCGCCGATCAGGAAGGCCCAGGTGGCGATGGCAAGCGCCGAATTGGCGTAGGTGAACTCCCAGAAGCCCCATAGACGTTCGGAGGGAAGCAGCGGCGCATCGCCCCGCTCGGCGGCGGCACGGTTGCGCTCGGCTTCCGCCCGTTCGGTTTCGGCGACGGCAAAGCCGCCCTGGCTGACGTGATCGGTCATGTCAGCCTCCCCAGACCCAGAAGGCGACGACCAGCACGAGCGTCAGCGCCATCATGCAGGCATAGTCGATGACGGTCATCGTGCCCTCGAAGCGATGGCCCGCCTCGATGTCCTCGTAGATGCGGGCGCGGCGCGCCAGCTCGTTCTGCCAGGCGATATCGTTTTCCATGTTCGGTTCCCCTTTCGCGTCGCGCCTTGGGCGTCTTTCCGCGATGAAAGGCGGCTCCATCGGCCGCCGATGGTCGTGAGGCGGCCGCCCATGGGCGGCGGCCGGCTGGATCTATGGCAGCGTGATCCACACCGCCTTCGTCTCCATGAGATAGTCGAGCTGTTCCGGCCCAAGATCCTTGCCGAAGCCGGAATCCTTGAAGCCGCCGAACGGCATGGAAGGATCGATCGTGCTATGCGCGTTGACATAGACCGAACCGGCATGCAGTTGCGGGATGAGCGTGTGCACGCGGGCGAGATCGTTCGAATAGATCGCGGCGGCGAGCCCGAAGGGCGTGTCGTTCGCCAGCGAAACCGCTTCCTCCAGCGTATCGAACGGGCTCGTCACCAGCACCGGCCCGAAGATCTCCTCACGCACGATGCTCATGTCCGGCGTGCAATGGGCGAAGATCGCAGGCTCGATGAAATGACCCGGACCTTCCGGAGTTGCGCCGCCATGGACGAGCTTCGCGCCCTCGCGCCGACCGGCCTCGATATAGCCTGCGACGACCCTCTTCTGCTGGGCCGAGACCATCGGGCCGATATAGCAATCCCGGTCGAGGCCCGGCGCGAGTTTCAGCGTGCGCGTGACCGCGATCAGCTCGTCGAGGAAGGCGTCGTGCACCGAGCGCTGGACATAGACGCGGGTGCCGGCATCGCAGACCTGGCCGGAGTTGAAGAATACGCCGTTCGCCACCGCGCGGGCGGCGCTCGCCAGATCCGCGTCGTCGAGCACCAGCACCGGCGACTTGCCGCCAAGCTCCAGCGTGACATGCTTGAGATTGCCGACCGCCGTGCGGCCGACTTCCTGCCCGACGGGCGTCGAGCCGGTGAAGGTCACCTTGTTGATGCCGGGATGGGCCGACATGGCCGCGCCGATGACGCTGCCCTTGCCCGTGACGATATTGACGACACCATCGGGGAAGCCGGCCTCCTCGACCAGTTCCGCAAAGCGCAGGGTGGACAGCGAGGTCAGCTCCGCCGGCTTGACGATGACCGTGCAGCCGGCGGCCAGTGCAGCCGCGACCTTCCACGCCATGGTCTGCAGCGGAAAGTTCCACGGCACGATGGCCGCGACCACGCCCAGCGGTTCCTTGCGGGTATAGGCAAGGTAGTTGCCGGGAATGGACGGCTCGACGGTACGTCCATGCAGCTTGGAGGGCCAGCCGGCGAAATAGCGGAACGTATCGACCGTTCCCTGGATGTCGATCTCCCGGGCGAAGGTCACGGACTTGCCCATGTCGATGGCTTCGATCTCGGCAAGTTCGTCGCCATGGGTCTCGATGAGGTCGGCAAGGCGATGCAGCAGCCGCTCCCGCTCCAGCGGCTTCAGGCGGCGCCATTCACCGCCGTCGAACTGGCGGCGCGCGGCCCGGACGGCCCTGTCCAGATCATCCGCCGTGCCCGAGGGCGCGCGGGTGACGAGACCGCCCGTCGACGGCTCGAAGATGTCGAAGGTCGCGCCGTTTGCGCTATCGACCCAGGCGCCGTCGATGAACATCTTCTGCGGCTTGGCGAGAAACCGGCGCGTCGCGTCGCTGACGCCGTATTGATCCAGATAATTGCGGACGAGCGAGTCCATGCTTTCCTCCTCCCCGGCCGGCCGCCATGGGCGCGCCGGTCCTCCCGGGCCTGTTCGATCAGCGTTTTTTGGCGTGCATGATGCGGCCGATGAGGTTCATGAGAACCTGTGCGGCCAGAATGGCGGTGCCTCCGGTGTGGTCGTAGTCGGGCGCGACCTCGACCAGGTCGATGCCGACGATATCGCCGCGCTTGGCCAGCGCCGCCAGGATTTCCAGCACCTCGTAATAGATGAAGCCGCCATGCGACGGCGTGCCCGTGCCCGGCGCGATCGACGGATCGAAGCCGTCGATATCGATCGTCACATAGTAGCGCGCGCCTGCCGGAATACGGTCCACCACCGCGTCCGTGCCGAGCGCCCGGATCTGCCGGACCGACAGGATGTCGGAACCCATGTTTCGCGCATCCTCATAGCCTTCCTTGGCCGTGGAGGAGACGTTGCGGATGCCGAGTTGCGACAGGCCGCTGACATAGGGCTTTTCCGCCGCGCGGCGCATCGGGTTGCCGTGACCGTAGCGGACGCCATGGCGCTCGTCGACGAAATCCAGATGGGCGTCAATCTGCACGATGTGGATCGGGCCGTTCTTCTCGCAGTCCTCGGCAAAGGCGTTGATGCAGGGAATGTTGATCGAGTGGTCGCCGCCCAGCACCACCGGCAGCGCACCGGCTTCCAGGATCTTGCGCACGCCGAATTCGATATTGGCATGGCTCTTCATCGTGTCGGTATGCACGATGTCGGCGTCGCCGATATCGACGATGGAGACTTCGCCGCTCGGCAGGTAGGTGACGTCGTCCTCATGGTCGTAGGCGCCGCCATGGCCGAAGGAGAAGAGGGTCGAGGCCTCGCGGATGGAACGGGGCCCGAAGCGGGTGCCGGCGCGCCACTGCGTGCCGCAGTCGAAGGGCGCACCGAGGATCGCGACATCCGCGTCGATGGCGTCCCAATCCGGCTGGTAGGGATACTTGCCGAAGGTGCAGATGCCGACGAACGGCAGGTTCAGGCGCCCGGTCTCATACGAATTGCTGGTCATGTGCCCTCCTCCAAAGGTGCGAAGGAGTGTGCCAAAGGCCGAAACGTTTAAAAGTATCTATGATTGGATGTTCACTTGTGCATTAATCAATGAATGATCAACAAGGTCCGGCACCGCGTCCTCAATCTGTCGCTTGGCGATGCCGAGCTTCGGCTGCTGCGCGTCTTCGCCTCGGTGGTGCAGCATGGCGGCTTTTCCGCTGCGCAATCGGCGCTCGGCATGACGCAGGCGACCATCTCCACCCACATGCGGCACCTGGAGGAGCGCATCGGCCTGCGCCTGTGCACCCGCGGGCGCGGTGGTTTCCAGCTGACGGAGGAAGGGCGGCTCGTCTATGACGCGGCACTCGAGCTCTTCGGCTCGCTGGAGAAATTCCAGAGCCGCATCGGCGAGGCGCAGGGCGAGCTTTCCGGCAATCTCAGCTTCGGCACGGTCGATGCGATGATCAGCAACCGCGACCTCAATCTTCCCGGTGCCCTTGCCGCCTTTCACGCGGAAGCGCCGCGCGTGCATCTGGAGATCGACGTTGCGGCGCCGCAGGTCCTGCATCAGGGGCTGCTGAACGGTTCCTACCAGATCGTCCTCATGCCATCGGTCGGCAGCGTCATGCCGAACGTCCGCAGCCAGCCGGTCTTTTCGGAAATGCAGAAACTCTACTGCGCCGACGGCCACCCTCTCTTCGACCGCCCCGATGCCGACCTCACCGACGCGCTTCTGGAAGCCCAGTCCTTCGCCGGCCGCACCTACATGCTGAACGAGACGATCTGCGGCGTGAATTTCAACTGGGCGGCGGCGACGCCGCATATGGAAGGCACGCTGCTTCTGCTGCTTTCAGGCGCCTATATCGGCTTCCTGCCCGATCATTACGCCGAGGAATGGGTGCGCAACGGCCGTTTGCGGATCCTCGCACCCGAGCGCATGACCTTCGAGGACATGTTCCACATCGCCTATCCGCGCAACAAGCCCTCGCGGGCCGCCGAGACCCTGGCGGCAGCCATCGCCAGGAGCGTGCGCAAACCGCACTGACATTCCTTCGCGGCAATCTCGGCGGGTCTTCAGGTGTCGCAGAACGCGTATTGACTCCCGGATGAATGCTGCCTAGTAAGTTGTAGGCCTAACCCTACAATTGGATGCCATGCAACAGTCCGCCCCGAAATCAACCGCAACGCTTGCGCCCGCCGACCTTCCCGGTCCGGACGTGGCCGTGCGCCGCCTGCGACATCCCGGCCGCTGGATCAGCGGCGGCATCGTCCTTCTTCTTCTCGCCGTGATCGGGCGGGCCTTCGCCATCGGGCAAATCCAGTGGACCGTCGTCGGGCAATTCCTGACGGCGGGGGTCATCGTCACCGGTTTCGGCTGGACGCTGCTGATCTCGGCCTGCGCGCTGGCGCTCGGCGTCGCGCTCGGTTTTGCCTTCGGCATCATGCGGCTTTCCGAAAACCCGATCCTGCGCTTCGCCGCCTGGCTCTATGTCTGGATATTCCGCGGCACGCCGGTGCTTCTCCAGCTGCTCATCTGGTTCAACATCGCGCTGGTCTTTCCGCGGCTCTATATTCCGGGCCTCGTAGATGCACGCATGGTCGATGTCGTGACGCCCTTCGTCGCCGCCGTGCTCGGGCTTGGCGTCAACGAGGGCTCCTATCTCACCGAGGTCGTGCGCGGCGGCATCGGCGCCGTCGACAAGGGCCAGAAGGAGGCAGCGCATACGCTCGGCATGACGCCCGGCCAGACCATGCGCCGCATCGTCCTGCCGCAAACGCTGCGGCTGATCCTGCCGGTGCTCGGCAACAGCGCCATCGGCATGCTGAAATTCTCCTCGCTCGCCGCCACGATCGCCATGGGCGAAATGCTGAACGCGGCGCAGCGCATCTACTTCATCAACGGCGCCGTCATCGAACTGCTGTTCGTCTGCGCCGTCTGGTATCTCGCCGGCACGACGGTGCTTTCCATCGGCCAGTATTACCTCGAACGCCATTTCGGCCGCGACGCCTCCGCCACGAGCGACGAGCGGGCGTGGTTCAAGGGCTGGGCGCGCCGTCCGGCCACCCCGGAGGAAGCATGAGCCTCGCAGTCAAGGCGGTCGGTATCCGCAAGAGTTTCGGCAGCCACGAGGTCCTGAAGGGGCTCGACCTGGATGTCGCCCATGGCGAAGTGCTCTGCATCCTCGGCCCCTCCGGCAGCGGCAAGAGCACTTTCCTGCGCTGCATCAATCACCTGGAGACGCCGAACGGAGGCTATGTCTGGGTCGATGGCGCCATCATGGGCTACGCGCTTTCCCGCGACGCCCTGCAGGAGCTGCCGGTCAAGCACCTGCGCGCCCAGCAGAGCCAGCTCGGCATGGTTTTCCAGCACTTCAACCTCTTTGCCCACCGCACCGTGCTCGGCAATGTCATCGAGGGCCCCATGGTGGTGCGCGGCCTCAAGCGCGCCGAGGCGGAGGCGCGCGCCATGGAACTGCTGGAGCAGGTCGGCATGGCCGGCAAGGCCGCAAGCTACCCCTCGCAGCTTTCCGGCGGCCAGAAGCAGCGCGTGGCGATCGCCCGGGCGCTGGCCATGGAGCCGCGCGTCATGCTGTTCGATGAGCCGACCAGCGCGCTCGATCCGGAACTCGTCGGCGAGGTGCTGGAGGTGATGCGCACGCTCGCCCGCGGCGGAACCACCATGATCGTCGTCACCCACGAGATCGGCTTTGCCCGCGAAGTGGCCGACCGCGTCGTAGTCATGATCGACGGCGAGATCCGCGAGATGGGCGCGCCCGGCGATGTCCTCAGCAACCCCGCGGATCCGCGCGTGCGCTCGTTCCTGAGCCGCGTGCTCGCCTGAAAAAAGCGTTCCCGCCCGGGAATGCTCGAAAAGAAATCAGTCCAACAATGGGAGAACGGACATGAAGACGATACTGCCGATGGTTCTGGGGCTCGCTTCCGCCACCTTCATCAGCCTTGCCGGCGCCGCACAGGCGGCCGGCGACGAAAAGCTTGCCGCCGCCCTGCCGGAGGCCGTGCGCACCGCCGGCAAGCTGAACTTCACGATCAGCCTTGCCTACCCGCCGATGGAATACAACGACGCCGGCTCGACGGAGCTGAAGGGCTTCGACATCGACCTTGCCAAGGCGATCGCCGAGCGCCTCGGCCTGACGGCGGAATTCCAGAACGTCGAGTTTCCGCAGTTGATCCCGCAGGTCGTCACCGGTCGCTCCGACATGATCATCACGGCTTTCTCCGACAAGGTCGAGCGCCAGACGCAGCTTGATTTCATCGACTACTTCAAGACCGGCAACGTCTTCTACTCGAGCATCGACCATCAGGACGAGATCAAGACCGAGGCCGACCTCTGCGGCAAGACGGTCGCCGTCGCGACCGGAACGAGCTGGGTCACCTGGGCCGAAGAGCTCGGCAAGTCGATCTGCCCGGCCGACAAGCTGATCACCGTCATCCAGATCCCGACCCAGGCCGAGCACATCATGCAGATCCGCCAGGGTCGCGCCCAGGCCTCCGTCATCGGCCTCGAAGGCCTGCTCGACCTGATGAAGCAGGAGCCGGGCAAGTTCTACCAGATCGGCGAGGTCGGCGACGTCAACCACTACGGCATCGCCTTCGCCAAGGCCAATGGCGAGCTGCGCGACGCCGTGCACGCCACGCTCGATGCGCTCAAGGCAGACGGCACTTATGCACAGATCCTCGACCGCTACGGCTTGAAAGAAGCGGGCGTCGAAGAGTTCAAGATAAACGGAGCCACCAAGTAACGGAACTGCACCGGAGCCTGCCTTGACCCACCCTTCCACGCCAGATGCCAACGTTGCGGGCGAAAACCCGGATGACCGGCTGTCGCGCTTTCGTCTCGATCCCTATTCGAGCGAACAGCTTTACCGCCAGCTCTACCGGGCGCTGCGCGCCGCGATCCTCAGCGGAGACTTTTCCGAAGGCGAAGCCATTCCCTCGGAAAACCAGATGCGCGACCAGTTCGGCATCGCCCGCACGACGGTTCGAAACGCCATGGCGCTTCTGGTGTCGGAAGGCCTGGTCCAGCAGGTGCGCGGGCGGGGTACGATCGTCTCGCACAGGCCGATCAGCCACAATATCTGGAACTTCGGCAGCTTTACCGAGCTTGCCCGCCGGCAGGGCCAGCGCCCGGTGACCCGCGTGCTCGACCATCGGGTGGAAGACGGCGAGCTCATCCTCGTGCGCGCCCGCGGGCTCGCCAATGACGAGACGGTCAGCTGGCTGAACGTCGATACGTCCCGGCTCGATCTTGCCCTCTATCCGGGCATCGAGACCTATGATTTCGCCGCGCAATCGCTCTACGAGGTGTTGCGCCGCGACTATGACCGCCATCCCCTGCGCTCGGAACTGCTGCTCACCGTCGTGCCGCCGTCCGATCGCCTGCGGGAGGTCTTCGGCCCGGCAGCGCCCCAGGTGCCGGGCTACCTTTGCGCCAGCGGAGACGTACTGGACGCCAACGACCGTTTGGTCGAGCGCACGTCGATCGTCTACTCGCCGGCCGTCCAGATGAAATTCGCAACGCGCTGGGGGCGCGATACCGCGCCGGCCTGAGGGCGGCGCGACGCAGGAGAAATGACATGAGCCGTCTCAGCGAGACCTTCGCCACCGTGAAGCCCATCCTCGGCATGCTGCATCTTGCCGGTGAAGACCCCGCCGCAAAACTCGCCCAGGCCGAGGAAGAGGCCCGCATCATGGCCGGCGAAGGTGTCGACGGGCTGGTGGTGGAAAACTATTTCGGCGATGCCGACGATGTCGAGCGTGTGCTCGACCGGCTGAGCGGCCTCGGCCTCGGCGCGAAGATCGGCGTCAACGTCCTGCGTGATGACACACGCGCGTTTGCGCTGGCCAGGCAATATCCCGTTTCCTTCATTCAGGTCGATTCCGTCGCCGGTCACCTGTCACCGCAAGACGACGCCGCCTTCTCCGCCGATTTCGCCGCCCGGCGGGCGAGCGTTTCCGCGCTTTTGCTCGGCGGGGTGCGGTTCAAGTACCAGCCGGTTCTTTCCGGCCGGCCGGAGGAAGAGGACGTGCGCCTCGGCGCTCAGCGCTGCGACGGCCTGGTGGTGACATCGGATGCCACCGGCCAGCCGACCGACATGGACAAGGTCGCCCGTTTCCGCGCCGCGGCCGGCGGGACCGTCCCACTTCTCATCGGCGCCGGTCTTACCGAAACGAACGCGGTCGAA
Source organism: Shinella sp. 1A1 (assembly GCF_055379515.1). Classification (NCBI taxonomy): domain Bacteria; kingdom Pseudomonadati; phylum Pseudomonadota; class Alphaproteobacteria; order Hyphomicrobiales; family Rhizobiaceae; genus Shinella; species Shinella sp. 1A1. The sequence continues at coordinate 269,810 of NZ_AP039672.1, read as the reverse complement.
CAGCTCGCGCATGCCGATGGCGCGATCGTCGGAAGCTGGTTCAAGCACGACCACAAGGATACGGGCCGCGTGGATGCGTCCCACGTCGCCCGCCTGATGCGCGCCGTTCGCCTCGCAAGGAGCGCTGCATGACCCCCGTTGTCGCACGGCCCGTGACGGCCAAAAATTTCGCCCGCTACGGCAGGGTCTACGATCTTGCGGGCGATACCGATCCCAACGTCACCTGGACGAAGGGCGACGGCTGGAACGACGGCTTTACCCGCATCCCGCTGATCGATGGTTCGGGCCATCTCGGCATGACGCGCGGCGGCAGCGCGCCATGGCCGTGCACCGCCATGGAACGGCACCCGCAGACCGAGGAGGCGCTTTTCTGCGCGGCCGAACCGATCGTGCTTGCCGTGGCTCCCGCCTCCGAGGACGATGCACCGCATCGCGACGAAATCGAGGCCTTCGTCATCGCGCCCGGACAGGTGGTGGTGATGCACCGGAACGTCTGGCACGATGCCTGCCGGGGCGCTACGCGCGCCACGCCCTATTACTGGATGGCAATCTGCGGCCTCGGGGAAAGCCCGTGGGTTCCGGTCAAGGGCGGACCGCGCCGGATCCAGATGAATGACGAGCCCTCAGCATGACCGCCTTCTTCATCGGAGACGTGGCGCTCGACGAATATTACACCGCCGACCGCTGGCCCGGCCGCGCCGACAAGGGCATGGTGCAGGAACTGCCGGCCGAGATCGGGGGCTCCATCGCCAATGCCGCCGTCGTGCATGCCGTACTCGGCGGTGAAACACAGTTCATTTCCCTGCTGAACGACAGCCCGCTGTCGGGGCGGCTCACGGACGACCTCCGGCAGAATGGCGTCGGTATCGAGCACATGCTGGTCGATCCCGCCATCGCGGAATCACGCAACCTGATCTTCCTGATCGACGGCGAGCATGTCGTGCTGACGGTCGAGATGGGCGAGCAGCCGATGTGGCTGGCGCCGGCGACCCTGGCGGCGCTGCGCCGGCCGGGCCTTCTCTATACGACGCTCTACCGCGTGCGCCGGCTGCACAGCCGGATGAGGAACGGCGTGCTCAGGCAGGCGGACCTTCTGTCCGACCTGAGGCGCCACGGCCGCCGCGCCATCTTCGACCTCGATGTCGGCGGCTGCACGCCGGAAGACATGCCCTACCTCACCGGTGCCGCCGTCGTCATCTTCAACCAGGTCGGCTTCCGCGCCGCCTTCGGCCACGACGACATGGCCCGCATCGGCGGGTGGATTCGCGACCACGAAATCGGCTGGGTGGTGCGCACGATGGCCGCGGACGGCGCCGAGGCATTCGACGGCGAGACGCGGCTGCAGGCCGCCGGCTATCCCGTGAACGTGGTCGACGTGACCGGCGCCGGAGACACCTTCGGCGGTGCATTGACCTGGTGCCTGGGAGAGGGCCGGTCCTTCGCCGAAGCGCTGGACTTTTCCATCGCGGCCGCTTCCCGCTCCGTTACGATCCACGGCCCGCGCGGCGGCAAAGCCACCCCCGGCGAGGTGCTTGCCTGGCGCAAGGAAGAACACGATCGCTAAAGCACGAGGATTGAAGCGCATGGTGTCTCCCACCCCCATGCCGAGTTGATCCCTGGCAGCACTCTGCGATGGCACGTTGACCATTGGCACAGCGCGAAGCTTGAACAGCCCGGCGGAAGAAACATCGTCCATCTATTGCGTGCTCAGCACCATCTCCGCCGCCTTTTCCGCAATCATGATCACCGGCGAGTTGGTGTTGCCCGAAACGATGGTCGGCATGATGGAGGCGTCGACGACGCGCAGCCCGTCGAGACCGTGCACCCGCAGCCTGGCATCCACCACCGCCATCGGATCGTCGCCCATCCGGCAGGTGCCGACGGGATGGAAGATGGTCGTCGCGATGTCGCCGGCGCGCCGGATGAGCTCGTCGTCGCTCTGGTATTCCTTACCCGGCAGCATTTCCTGCGGCCGGAAGCGAGTGATCGCCCGGGTTTCCATGAGGCTTCGCGCATGGCGGATGGATCTGGCCGCCAGCAGACGGTCGCCCGGCGTCGACAGGTAATTCGGCCGGATTTCCGGGGCGAGCGCCGCATCGTCCGCCGTCACATGCACCGTGCCGCGGCTTTCCGGCCGGAGATTGCAGACGGAGACCGTCACGGCCGGATAGCGATGCAGCGGCTCGCCGAGCCGGTCGGTGCTGAGCGGCTGGACATGATACTCGAGGTCCGCCGTGGCGACTGCCGGGTCGCTTCGCGCGAAGATGCCGAGCTGGCTCGGCGCCATGGAGAGCGGGCCGGAGCGGCGGAACGCATATTCCAGACCCATGCCCGCGCGGCTCAGGAGGTTGTGATAGAGTTGGTTCAGCGTCCTTGCGCCTTCGATACGGAACACCGTGCGGATCTGGAGATGGTCCTGCAGGTTCTCGCCGACGCCGGCAAGCGCATGGCGCAGCGGAATGCCGAGCGCGGAGAGCAGGTCCGGCCGGCCGATGCCCGACAGTTCGAGGAGCTTTGGCGAATTGATCGCGCCCGCCGACAGTATGACCTCTCGGGAGGCGCGCGCGACGGCGGGCCGGCCGTTCAGCCGGAAGCGCACGCCGGTCGCCCGTTTGCCGTCGAATTCCAGGCGTTGCGTCTCCGCGCCTGTGAGCACGCGCAGGTTCGGGCGCTTCATCGCCGGGCGCAGGAACGCCTTGGTCGTGTTCCACCGCAGACCGCCGCGCTGGTTGACCTCGAAATAGCCTGAGCCCTCGTTGTCCCCGCCGTTGAAATCGTCGGTCTTCGGGATGCCGAGTTCCTCGGCAGCGTCGCGGAAGGCGTCGAGGATGGGCCAGGAAAGGCGCTGACGCTCGACGCGCCACTCGCCGCCCGCGCCGTGGACGGCGGACGAGCCGCGATAATTGTCCTCCGACTTCAGGAAATAGGGCAGCACATCATCCCAGCCCCAGCCGGCATTGCCCGCCTGCCGCCAGCCGTCATAGTCCGCCGCCTGCCCGCGCATGTAGATCATGCCGTTGATCGAGGAGCAGCCGCCCAGCACCTTGCCGCGCGGATAGTTGAGCGCGCGGCCGTTGAGCCCGGCCTCCGCCGCCGTCTTCATCATCCAGTCCGTGCGCGGATTGCCCATGCAGTAGAGATAGCCGATCGGCACATGAACCCAGTGGTAGCGGTCCGACCCGCCCGCCTCGAGCAGCAGGACGCGGTTCCCGGGGTCGGCGGAGAGCCGGTTCGCCAGAACGCAGCCGGCCGAACCGGCACCGACCACGATGAAATCGTAGCTGCCCTCATCGACCGGCGTTTCATTGACAGAATGGTTCACGCCGCAACTCCCGTTGCCATTTTTTCCGAAGCCGCCAGCCGCCGCCAGAGCGGCGTCATCGCCTCGGCGATATCCGTGTAAAGCGCGTAGCGCCTCGCATAGTGCGCGGCAAGGTCGACATTCGGCCTGTAGTGCCGCTCTGTCCGCACCATGGCCTCGGCCCCCGCCGCGAAATCGTCAAAGAGGCCGACGCCCGTGCCGGCCGCGATCGCCGCACCAAGGGCGCCCGTCTCCCGCGAGGTGGCAACCGAGACCGGTACGCCGAGCACATCCGCAAAAATCTGCGGCCAAAGCTTGCTGCGCGAACCGCCGCCCGACAAGACCGCCTCTTCGAACGTCGCGCCCGCCTTTCGGATCGTCTCGACATGCTGGCGGTGGCCGAAGGCGACGCCCTCCAGCAGGGCGCGGATCAGATGGCCCCTGGTGTGCCAGCCGGCCACGCCGTAGAAACCCGCCCGCGCGTGCCCGTCCTGCTGGGCGCCGTAGAGATAGGGGTGGTAGAGCGGATCGTCCGCCGCAGGCTCCACGGCCGCCGCAAGCGCGCAGCAGGCATCGAAGGGCGAGACGGCGGCATGGTGATCGCCGTCGAAGAACTCCCGCACCAGCCATTCGAGATTGGCCGCCGAGGTCGCGCTGTTTTCCATCGCCATGTAGCGCGTGCGGTCGAAGGTGGAGGACATGAAAACCGGACCCTTCAAATCCGGGCCATCGACGATCACCTGGTTGATGCTCCAGGTGCCGGCGATGATCGAGGCGCTGCCCGTGCGCGAAACGCCGGAGCCGAGCGCCGAGGCGACGACATCGAAGAGCCCGCCAATGACGGGCGTGCCCGCGGCAAGCCCGGTTTCGACCGCAACGGCCTCCGTCACGCGGCCCGCAATGTCGGCGCTCTCGATGAGCGGCGGCAGAAGGTCCATGCAATCGCCGAGGCCATAAGCCTCCATCAGCGTCCTGTCATAGCGGCGCGCCGCCAGATCGAGCAGCCCGGCGCCGGACATGTCCGAGACCTCGCTGACACGCTGGCCCGTCAGGCGGTTCACCACGAAATCCTTGGAGTAGAACACCGTGCCGATTTGCCTGAACACATCGGGCCTGAAACGCTTCAGCCAGGCGAGCAGCGTCGGCGTCTGGGCCGGCCAGGGGCGCTGCCGGGCGATCGGATAGGTGCGGTCGCCCACGCCTTCGGCCAGCCATTCCTCAACCAGGCCGGTCGCGCGCGTATCGATCGACTGGATGCCGATCAGCGGCGCGCCGTCGCGATCGAGCGCATAGAGCCCGTTGCCATGGCCCGCGCAGCCGATCGCGGCGATGTCGCCGGCCGCTATTCCCGCCTTGTCGAGGCAGGTACGGATGACGCGTCTGGCGTTGGCCCAGAGTTCGTCGAGATCGCGTTCGACATGGCCGGGGCACGGCATGCGGCTGTGCCCCTCCTCCCCGGCATGGGCGAGTTCACGCCCTTCGAGGTCGAAGATGACGGCCTTGATGACCGTGTTGCCCGCATCGAGCCCCAGAAGATATTTTTGCATGCAGAACCCCTCCCAGGTTCACTTTAGTCGCGCGATCGCGGGAAATCGCCTCGCGTATTTCCCGCGACCACCCGGCGTCTCATCCCTGCTGGTAAAGTGCGAAGGCCTCCTCGCCGCCCGCATCCGCATGGATGATCGCCATCAGCCCGCGCACCACGGCGCTCGGATTGGCGTGCTGGTAGATGTTGCGGCCATAGACCATGCCCATTGCGCCCTGCCGCATCAAGGCGGCAGATTTCGCAAAGACCGCGGAAAGATCTTCCTTGCCGCCGCCGCGCACCAGAACCGGGCAGCGCGCCGCCTCGACGACGCGATGGAAATCCTCCGCGTTGGTCGTCGGATCGGCCTTGACGATATCGGCGCCCATCTCGCGGGCAAGCCGCGTCAGCGTGACGATCTTGTCGGCATCGCCGTCGACCATGTAGCCGCCGCGCTCGGTGACGGGCTGCATGACGAGCGGCTCGATCATCAGCGGCATGCCATATTTCTCGCAATCGGCCCGGACGCGCGCGATGTTCTGCACGCATTGGCGGAAAAGATCCGGTTCATCCGGCAGCATGAAGAGGTTGACGACCACGCAGGCCGCATCCATCTGCAACGCACCGATCAGCGGCTCGGCCTCGTTTTGCAGCACCGCCCACATGTCGCGATGGCGGATGCGGTTATAGGGGTTGCCCATGTCGATGCGCATGACCAGCGCCGGCTTGTCCCTGCCGGGAATGTCCTGCAGCAGGTCGGCCTGGCCGTAATTCATCTGGATCGCATCCGGCCCGGCATCGACCAGCGCCTTCACCACGGCCGGAACATCCTCCAGCCCGTCGAGGAAGGACGGCTCGTTGCACACGCCATGGTCGATCGCCACGTCCAGGCAACGGCCTTTGCCGAACAGCCGGTTCATCCGGACTTTGCGGTTGTCTCGCATAATTCACTCCTGTGTTCATTCCGTACGGAAAGGGTTTGTTCGGTAACGCCGTGGCGTTCACGCATGAAATCCAGAAAACGGCCGCGCTCTTCGGCCGTCCGTTGCGCGGACCAGCCCTTTTCGGCGGCGAGCAACTCAAGCACGGCCTCCGCCATGGCGAGCGAAAGATCGCCCGAGACCGCCAGCGTCGTGCGGCGCAGCAGCAGATCGTCCAGATGCTCGACCGCCTCGGCACGGATGAGATATTGCAGCTCCCGTGCGCTGTAGAGAGCATGCGGCAGCGCGTGATCCGGTTTCGCCGCGATGAAACGGGCGACGTTCTCGGCCTCCGTACCGTAGCGACCGAAGAGAACCGTGACACGCGCGACGGAAAGACCGGTCGACGCGGCGAGGTCGCGGATCCAGGTCCCGGGATCTTTGGGGAAGACGCGGCCGCCGCCGATCGCCCGTTCAGCGGTATCGATACGGCGCGTCACGCCCAGATGTTTGAGCGCCATGTCGGCGGCGAGCTCCCCGAAGGAGCGAAAGGTCGTCCACTTCCCGCCGATCATGCAGAGCACCGGCGGCCCGCCATTCTGGCCATCCAGCACGGTGCAGAAATGGTCGCGCGGGATGCGGCCGGTAAAACTGTCCTTGCTCGCTGGCAGCGGACGCACGCCGGCAAACTGGAAGACGATCTCCTCCGGCCGGATCGTGACGCCCGGCAGCACGAAGGCGAGCGATTGCAGGATGTAGTCGCGCTCGTCCGCCTCGCAGCGCACCGTGCCGGGATCGTCGACGCGGATATCCGTTGAACCGACCAGCACCTTGCCGAGATAGGGAAACAGGATGCAGATGCGCCCATCCTCGTTCTCGTAATAGATCATGTGGCCGTCGAGCATGTCGCGGAGTGACGGGTTGTCGATGATGAGATGCGAGCCCTTGGTGCCGCCCATCAGCGGCGCCGGCCGTGCCTCGCCTGAAAACAGCGTGGCATTCGCGATGTCGATCCAGCCGCCCGTCGCATTGACGATCAGTCGCGGCTCGAGGGGCAGCGCCTCGCCGGACAGACCGTCGCGCAGGACGAAGCGACCGGCGCCGGCTTCCTCGATCGTCGCATAGTTCAGCGCTCCGGCATTCGCGCCGGTGGACAGGCCGTCGCGCAGAAGCTCGATGCCGATGCGCTCGGGATGGCTGACCCAGGCGTCGTAATAGGTCGCGGAATTGCGGATCGACGAATTGAGCGCCGGCCATTTCGAGAGCGTCGCCCTGCGGCTGCGGAATTCGTGTTTCGGCATCAGGGCGCGCCTGCGCGTCAGAAAGTCGTAGATGCCGAGCCCCGCCTTGATGGCGATGGCGCCGCGGCGACTGGGGCGGCGGGTAAGGCCGAGGAAGCGCACCACGCCATTGGCAAGGCCGGAAAAGGTGTCGAAGATCGGCACCGTGGTCGGCAAGGGCGCAACATAATGCGGGGCGTTGCGCAGCAGCCGGTCGCGCTCGACGAGCGATTCCTTGACCAGGCTGAACTCGCCGTTCTCGAGATAACGCAGGCCGCCATGAACCATGCGCGAGAGCGCCGCACTCGCGCCGGAGCAATAATCCGCCTTTTCGACGAGCAGCACGTTGACGCCCTGCAGCGCCAGCTCGCGGAAGACGCTGAGCCCGTTGATGCCGCCGCCGAGGACGCACACGTCCACCTTCGGGCTCCGGCGGAGCCCGTTCAATGTCTCTGTCCGGTTCATGATGGCAGTCCGTTATCCGTCCATATCGGCCAGTTTTGCCGCTATACCGGCGTCGATGGCCGCAAGATCGTCCTGATCGAGCCGGAGCGTTCCGGCCCGTGCATTGTCGAGCGCCTGCGTCGGGTTTCGGGCGCCGCAGAGCGCAAAGGTCACGCCGGGCTGCGCCAGCGTCCAGGCGATCACCACCTGCGCGATGCTGGCGCCGTGCCGTTCCGCGACCGGGCGGATAGCATCGGAGAAATCCCTGGCCTTCTGCCTGTTCGCAACGGAGAAACGCGGATTGTCCTTGCGCTGGTCGTCGCCGGCAAAGACCCGGTCCGGGCCGATCGTGCCCGAGAGCAGGCCGAGCGCCAGCGAGGAATAGCTGAGCGTCGCCACGTCGTTTTGAAGGGTGAGCGGCAGCAGGTCCGCCTCGATCTCGCGATCGATCATGCTGAACCGCTCCTGGATCGCATCGAGCGACCCGGTCTCAATGTATTTTTCCAGTTCCGGCCGGTTGACGTTGCTGGCGCCGATTGCCCGGATCTTTCCGGCTTTCTTCAAATCTTCCAGCGCCGAGACAGTCTCCTCGACGGGCGTCGTCGGATCCTGCCAATGGGTGATGTAAAGGTCGATATAGTCGGTGCCGAGCCGGCGCAGGCTTTCCTCGACCTCATGGATTATCCCGTCGCGGCCGAGATAACGATGAACCGGCCTGCCGTCCTGATCGAAGAAATGCCTGCCCTTCCCCGTATGCCAGACGAGGCCGCATTTCGTGGCGATGACGGCCTTGTCCCGGTGGCCGGCGATGGCCTTGCCGACGATCTCTTCCGAGCGGCCGAGACCGTAGGCCGGGGCTGTATCGATCAGCGTCACGCCGGCATCGAGCGAGGCCTGGATCGCGGCGATGGATTCGGCCTCGTCCGTGCCGCCCCACATCCATCCGCCAATGGCCCAGGTGCCGAGGCCGACGGCCGAGGCCCTGACGCCGGAGCGTCCGATTTCACGGTTCAACTGTTCGCCGCTCATGCGGAAAGTCCTTCTTCGGATGCGAGGTCGAGAATGCGCGCGCCGGTCGCTTCGTCCGTGACGAGCGTGTCGAGATGGCCGCCGCGCAGTACGGAGAGGATGGAGCCGGCCTTGTTGAGGCCGCTCGCCACCCCGATCTTCGTCGGGATCGAGGCGAATTCCGTCAGCGTCAGTGAAACGAGCGCGCGGTTGAGGGCGTAGTCGCAAACCCGCCCCTCGCCGTCGAGCAGATGGGCGAGCAGCTCTGCGCTCGCACCGGACTGTTCGATGGCATTGCGGTCCTCGCTGGAGGAGGGATGCAGGTCGTAATAGGTCGAATCCTGGCTGAGGATCGAGCCGATGCCGACCAACGCCACCTTGGCCTCGCGCGCCCGCTGAAAGACATCGGCGACGGAGCGCATGTTGATCAGCATCGCGCGCTGCGCGGCGTCGTCGGCAAAGAGCGGCGCGTGGATCTGCCAGGAGCGGCCGCCCAACCGGTCGGCCATCAGCGTCGAGACGTGGTTGACGTCGGTATAGTGTTTTCCCTGCACGCAGCCGGTCGCCGGGATGACCTCGACATCGTAACGGCGCGCGGCCTGCAGTCCGGCGACGACGGCGCCGACACCCTTGCCGCCGGTGATGCAGATCGTATCGCCATCGGCGATCTCCTCCAGAAGCAGCCGCGCCGCCGCCTCTCCCACCGCGAGCAGCGCGGTCTGCGGATTGTCCGAAACGGTCGGCACCACCACGGCGCGGCTGATGCCGCCGAGCGCCAGAAGCCGCTCCTCCATGTCCACCAGCGGCTCGACCGGCGACTTGATCTTGATCTCGACGAGGCCGAGCTGGCGGCCGCGCTTGATGAGGCGGTTGACGGTGGCATGCGAGATGCCGAGCTGATCGGCGATCTGCGCTTGCGTCAAGCCTTCCAGGAAGTGCAGGACGAGCGCCTGATGCATCTGGCGGGCGATGACGATTTCCTCGCGCGGGGCGGTCGTCTTGGGTTTCAGTTTGGCGATCGACATATCAGCTGGCCTTCCGCTTGTGCATGAAATGATCGATGGAGACTGCGGCGAGCAGAATGCAGCCCTTGATCATGTCCTGCCAATAGACCGATACGTTGAGCAGGATGAGCGACGAGGTGACGAGCGAGAGCAGGGCCATGCCGAGGATGGCTCCGAGGACCGTGCCCGAGCCGCCGCTGAGCGAGGCCCCGCCGATGACGGCGGCTGCGATGATGTTCAGCTCCATGCCCGCGCCGAAGGTGGGTGTGGCGGCGCCGAAGCGGGACATGTAGATCACGCCGGCCACGCCTGCGAGGGTCGAGCACAGCACCGTCACCCAGAACTTCACCTGATTGGTCTTGATGCCGGAATAGAGCGCGGCCTTCTCGTTGCTGCCGGTGTAGAACACCTTGCGGAACGCGGTCGCCCGGCGCAGCAGGAAATCGAACAGGATGACGATGGCGACGAAGATCAGGATGACATAGGGCACGCCGTAGAAGGTGCCCTGCCCGACTTCCTTGAAGGCTGCCGGCAGCGTGAAGAGCGACAGCGGCGTGCCCTTGGTGATGATGAGGCAGAGACCGCGCACGATCACCATGGCCGCGAGCGACGTGATGAAGTGGTTGAGCCCGACGACCGTGACGAAGAAGCCCATGGCGCCGCCGATGGCGCTCGAGGCGGCAATGCCGATCAGCGAGGCGGTCCACGGGTCGAGTCCGGCAAGGAAGAGCGAACCCGACAGCACCATCGCAAAGCAGACGACGGATCCGACGGCCAGGTCGATGCCGCCGACGATGAGCAGGATCGTCATGCCGACGACGACGATGCCTTCGACCGAGAAGCTCATCAGCATGGCGCGAAAATTGCCGAGCGTCAGGAAATGCGGCGAGGCGAAGCTCATGGTCACGCCGAGCGTCAGGATGATCGCGATCAGCCCGGCCTCGCGCATCGAACCGATGCGCCTGAAGGACGATGTTTTCGGCGCTGCACCCGCCATCGTGTCGATTGCCATTTCCCGCTCTCCCAGTTTCTTCTCACGCGGCATGATCTGCCACCCGCGCCGCGCCGAGCCCCGAGGCAAGACGGATCACGGCCTCCTCCGACATCTCGTCAGCTCCCAGTTCGCCTGCGATGCGCCCCTCCCGGACGACCAGCACGCGATCGCAAAGACCGAGCAGTTCCGGCATTTCCGAGGAGATGACGACAATGCCGATGCCCGTGCCCGCAAGCTCGCGCAGCAGGCGATGGATTTCGGTCTTGGCGCCGACATCGATGCCGCGCGTCGGCTCGTCCATCAGGATGACCTTCGGCTTCACGGCCAGTTGCTTGGCGATCGCCACCTTCTGCTGGTTGCCGCCGGACAGCGATTTGACGGGCGCCTCGATACCGCCCATGCGAACGGCGAGCCGCCTTGCGAAATCCTCGGCCAGAGCCGCTTCGGCACGGCCATCGAGCAGGCCGGCGGCATTGGTCAGCGATTTCAGGTCCAGCACGGAAATGTTCTGCGCGATGGACATATCGAGGAAGACGCCGGAACCCTTCCGGTCTTCTGACAGGTAGACGATGCCCGCCTTCACCGCATCGGAATAGGTGGCGATCTTCTGTACGGCGCCATGCAGCCGCACCATGCCTTCGGCACGGGACCGCAGACCGCAGATACTCTCGGCGATCTCCGTTCGACCGGAGCCGATCAGGCCGCCTATGCCGAGGATCTCGCCCTTGCGTAAATTGAAGCTGACATTCTGGAAGCGGGAGCCGTCGCCGATGCCGTCCACCTCGAGAATCGTTTCGGCCGTCTTCTCGTCCGGCCGCAGCTTGTCGGGATAAAGCTGAGTGATCTCGCGGCCCACCATGCGGCGCACCACGTCGTCGGGAGTCACGTCCGAAATACGGTCCGTGCAGACATAGCGGCCGTCGCGGAAAACGGTCACGCGGTCGCAAAGGCTGAAAATCTCGGCCATGCGGTGGCTGATATAGATGATCGATATGCCATTCGCCTTGAGATCGCGGATGATCGAGAAGAGCTGCTGCGCCTCGGTTTCGGTCAGCGCCGCGGTCGGCTCGTCGAGGATCAGCACACGGCAGTCGAGCGTCAGCGCCTTGGCGATCTCGACGAGCTGCTGGCTGGAAATCGGCAGATCGGCGACCTTGCGGCGAACGTCGATGGCGGCGAGACGGTTCATCACGGCCTGCGCATCGCGCTCCAGCGCGCGGTAATTCATGAGTGGCGAGCGGCGGCGGTTCGTGGCCGCCATGAACATGTTTTCGGCAACCGTCGCATCCGGGCAGAGCGCGATTTCCTGATGTACCAGGCCGATGCCGAGCGACTGCGCGGCGGCGGGGGACGCGATACGCACCGGCTGGCCGTCGACGCGGATTTCGCCCGCGGTCGGCTGCAAGACGCCGGCGATGATGTTCATCAGCGTCGACTTGCCGGCACCGTTCTCGCCGCAGAGCGCATGGACCTCGCCGCGTTCGAGCGTGAAGCCGACATCCGTCAAAGCCTTCACCGCCCCGAAATGCTTGGTCACGCCATGAATGGTGAGCACCGGCTCCGCCATCGTCTTCCTCCCTCTCCCCGAAGCCCATCCGCGCCCCACGGCGCGGATGGCGTCTCTTGGGAGATTACTCCTCGATACCCTTGGTGCCACGGCGCTTCAGGTACTTGTCCCAGTAGAAATCGTCGGCATTTTCGGCCGTAACGATCGACAGGCCGTTGTCGACGACCGGGATGCTCATCGGGTTGAAGCCCGAGCGCTTGGCATCGTTCATCGGGTCGATCAATTCCGGGTGCTTGGCAAGCCACAGCAGCATGAAGCCCATGTAACCCTGCATGCCCTGGTTCGGGTTGATCGAGCCAAAGACTTCGCCGGCCTTGATCATGTCGAGAATATTGGCGTTGACGTCGGCGCACATGACGAGGACCTTGCCGCCGGCTTCCTTGTTGGCCTGCGCCGCACCGATCGCCGAGTTGGCTTCCGGCATGAAGACCGCGCCGAGGTTCGGGTTGGCCTGGATGAGGCTCGACAGGCCCTGATAGGCCTTGGTCGGATCCTGGTTGGAGGCCGCGCGGCCGACCAGCTTCATGTCGGGCCACTTCTCTTCCATGCGGGCGATGAAGGCGGCGATGCGCTTGTCGTGGTTGTCCTGGCCCGGGTTCTCGAGCACCGCATATTCGCCCTTGCCGCCCATCTTCTCGGCGATCGCATCGGCCGCGTAGGTGCCTTCGCGAGTATTGTCCGAGGTGATGAACGAGACGCGCTTGGAGAGCGGCGAGTCTGCGGCGAAGGTCACGACGGCCGTGCCCTGATCGATGGCGCGATTGATCGGTTCGATGAACGGATCGGAGTTCATCGGGTGCACGAGAATGCCAGCCGGGTTCTGCGCCAGCGCCTGGTCGAAGGTGGCGATCTGCTTGTTGACGTCATATTCCGGCGTGCCGGTATATTCCGTCTCGCAGCCGAGCTGCTGGCCCGCCTGCTTGAACATTTCATAGACCGGGAACCAGTATTCGACGCCCGAAACCATGACGTTCATGACGTATTTCTCGCCCGGCTTGCAGCGGAACGGGTTGTCCGTCTCCGCAGATGCCGTGCCGGCAAAAAGCGTTGCCGCAAGGACCGCCATGGCGGTCGAGCCGATAAATTTGCGCAAGTTTCCTCCTCGAGGCCGAAGCCCCTCCCAAAAGCCCGAGGGCGTCCCGAAGACGCCGCAGATCGCGTTGAAACCGAACTTCCTCCTCGAAGTCCGATGAAGGGCAATAGAGGCGAAGATGAAACGCATGTCAATATAATTCATCATCTGAAATATATTTCAAACACTATAGGCGGACCGCACTCATTGCGGGCCGCTGCAGTGCGGTCCTCGCAGAGGACTGCGCCAGCGCGTGCACGCACATCCGCTGTAGCTACCCCCGGACCCATACCTCACGAAAGGAAGGAGGACCGGGGACAGCCTTGGCTCGGCAAATCCCCTCTTGACTCTCACAAATTGATGAACAAAACTGTTCAACAATCTTGTTGAGCAATATGGGAGGTTGATATGCTCGATTCATCGCGAATTCTCTCCGGACTATGCGCTGCCGGCACCGTGGCCGCGTCCCTGCTGCTGGCGTCCGCCACGATGCAGCCCGCGCAGGCCGCACCGCTTCCGACGATCAAGGAGGGAACGCTTTCCGTCGGTTCGGACCTGACCTATCCGCCCTTCGCCTATCTGAAGGACGGCGTGCCGGCGGGCTTCGACGTCGAGTTCATGCAGGCGCTTTCCAAGCGCCTGGAGCTGAGCTCCGAGTTCATCGACACCCGTTTCGCAAGCCTGATCACGGGTATCCGGGCCAACCATTTCGACGTCGTGGCCTCCGCCCTCTACGTCACGCCGGAGCGGCAGAAGATCCTGAACTTCATTCCCTATCTCAAGGCCGGCTCTTCGCTGCTGGTGCTGAAGGACGCGACGTTCCGTCCCACCGGGGAAGCCGAATTGTGCGGCAAGGTCGTCGGCTCGATGCAGGGCGCGTCCTGGCTGCCCAAACTCAAGAAATTCTCGGACGAGCACTGCGCGGCGAACGGCCTCGGCGCCATCGAGACCCGCGAATTCGATACGGACGCCCAGGTCACGCAGGCGCTCCGTTCCCGTTCCATCGATGTCGAGTTCATGGACAATGTCGTGGCGGCCGAACTCCTGAAGAAGTTCCCGAACGACTATGAGGTGACGTCGAAGGATCTCATCTATCCGGTGCTGATCGGTGTCGCCGTCAGCCCGCAGAACAAGGACCTCTACGGCGCCGTCAGCGAAGCCTTCTCGAAGATGCGCCAGGACGGCAGCTATACCGCTCTCGCCGACGCATATGGCATGCCGACGGTGAGCGACGCGGACATCGAGAGCGTCACGTCCACCGCGCAGTAAATCCGTCTTCCAGGCGTATCGAAACGCCGGCCCGCGAGGCCGGCGTCCCCCTCTCATTTTCGAGCAGTTTCCCATGGGTTTCGACTGGCACTATACCGTTGGCCTTCTGGCCGATACCGATTTCTGGCTGGCGTCCTGGACGGTCGTGCAACTGAGTCTGGCGAGCTGGCTCGTCGCGGCCGTCGTCGGCTTCGCCCTCGCTCTTGCCAAGAGATCCCGGTGGAAGGTGCTGGCCCGCGCGACGCAAACCTATATCTGGTTCTTCAGAAGCCTGCCCCTGCTGGTCCTGCTCATCTTCATCTACAGCATGCCGCAGGTCTTCCCCGCGCTCCGGTCGGTCCTGTCGAATGCCTTCACGGCCGGTTTCATCGCCCTCGTCGTCAGCGAGGCGGCCTATATGGCCGAGATCCATCGAGGCGGGCTCATCGCCATACCGAAAGGCCAGGTCGAGGCCGGCCGCGCGCTCGGGCTCTCCTTTTTCGGGATACAGCGCCTGATCGTCATTCCGCAGGCGATCCGCGTCGCTCTTCCCGCCCTTGCGAACGAGCTCGTGACGATCGTGAAGCTGACCTCGCTCGTCTCGGTCATCTCGCTTGCGGAAATCCTGCTTGTCGGCCAGCGGCTCTACACCCAGAACTTCCTGATCCTCGAGACGCTCACGGCCGTCGCCTTCTATTACATCCTCATCGTCACGATCTTCGATCGCAGCATCACCTTTCTCGAGCGATCGGCTGACGTGAACCGGCTGGGACAGAAGGCCCAGCCGCTCTCGGAAGGGGAAGTCGCGGCGAAGATCGCGCGCTTCACCGCCCGGCCGGCCTCCAGGCGCCAGCCGGCGGACATTCCGGCGCTGGAGGCGAAGGGCGTCCACAAGGCCTTCGGCGACCTGCAGGTTCTCAAGGGCGTCGACCTGACGGTTCAGCCGGGCGAGGTGATCTCGATCATCGGTCGCTCCGGTTCCGGCAAGACCACCTTCATCCGGACCTTGAACGGACTGGAGCATATGGATAGCGGCTCGGTGCGCCTGCATGGCGAACCCTTCATCTCCGCCGGGGCGTCCGCGTCGGGTGCCCACCTGTTCAAGGAGGATTTCCGGCTGATCCGCGATGTCGGCATGGTCTTCCAGAGCTTCAACCTGTTCAACCACCGCACCATCCTCGACAATGTCCTGCTCGCCCCGCTCTACCATGGTCTCGGCACGCGCGCGGACCTTGAGGCAGAAGCCTTCCACTATCTGGCGAAAGTCGGCATGGCCGCGCATGCCCGCAAATATCCCCACCAGCTTTCGGGCGGCCAGCAGCAGCGCGTCGCCATCGCGCGCGCCCTGATGATGTCGCCGAGCATCATCCTGTTCGACGAGCCTACCTCCGCGCTCGACCCGGAGACCGTGGACGAGGTCCTGGGCGTCATCCGTTCCCTGGCAGGCGATGGCGTCACGATGGTGATCGTCACGCACGAGATGAATTTCGCCTTCGATGTGTCCGATCGCATTTTGTTTATGGAGCAGGGCAAGGTGATCTGCGACGATACGCCCGCGAACATCAAGGCGGGCCTGTATCCTCAGCTCAGGACCTTCTTGAAGAACCTGACAAACTGAGATCCGACATGACCGAAACCGCTCCAAACGAACCAGCTTTCATCCGGGTTGCGAATGAAATCCGCAACAGCATTCTTTGCGGACGGATCCTGAGCGGCGCCGCCCTGATCGAGGCCGAGCTGATCGACGTCTATAACGTATCCCGCAACACGCTGCGGGAATCCCTGCAATTGCTCCGCCAGCAGGGGCTGCTGTCGCAGGAGCGCAACAAGAGCGTTCGGGTCAAGCGCCTTTCCGCGGCGGAGCTGAAGGACATCTTCATCGTGCGCCGCGTCGTCGAACTGAGCGCGCTGCGCGGCCGGCAGTCCGTGCCGGCCGACTGGCTGCAACGGCTCGGGGACCTCACGCGTGAAGGCACGGGGGCCATCGAGCGGGCCGACTGGCAGGTCGGGGCAACGACGAGCCTGCGCTTCCATCAGGAGATCGTCGCCCTTCATGGCAGCCCGATCTTCGACCAGATGTTTTCGCTCCTCGTCACCCAGTTGCGCCTCGTCTTCGTGACCGGGGCGCAGGAGCGCGCATTCCAGGAACCGTGGCTGATGAGGGAAACCGAAATCCACGGACTTCTGGCCGAGGGCCGATACGAGACCGCCGCCGACCGCCTCGAGATCTATCTCGCCGATGCCGAGGCGATGCTGATGACGCTGATGTAGAATGAGAAACGTGACCGACATGCCGAACGCGCCGACCGACCCTCGTTCCCCGCACGCCAAATTTGCGGCTGCCATCGCAGATTATCAGGCCCGCTCCTGGCAGGACCAGGCGATTTTTCTTGCGGAACGCTTCGCCGACGCGGGCGAAGAGCTGACCGATTGGGAACGCCTTCGGCAGGAAGGAGCCTCGCTGCCGCCGCTTGCGGGCCTGACGATGACGGCGAAGGCCTGTTTCGATGTCGAGGGGTGGCCCACCAGCTGCGCGTCGAGAGCATTGGCGAGCTCACCGGCGGCAACGCAAACGGCGCCCATGGTCGCCCGACTGCGCACCTACGGCGCGACCCTTGTCGCGCAGACCAACATGACGGAATTCGCCTATGGCGCCCTTGGCCTGAACTTGGCCTTCGGCACGCCCCGCACGCCGCTCGATGCGACGGGAGAGCGGGTGGCGGGAGGGTCCAGTTCCGGAGGGGCGGTCGCCGTTGCGCGGGGATATTGCGATATCGCGGTATGCTCGGACACCAGCGGCTCTGCCCGTATCCCCGCGGCGTTCTGCGGCGTCGTGGGCTTCAAGCCCAGCCGTGGCCGCTATTCGAGCGACGGCATGAAATGGCTGTCGACGTCCTTCGATGTGCCCGGCCTCATAACCCGCTCGGCGGACCTGTGCCGGATCGTCGATGCGCTCCTCGCGCATGGGGAAATCTCCGAGCCGGAGCCCACGCCGTTTCGCCTGGCCATCTCGGCCTGCTACAAGGAAGCCGTCATCGACGCGGACGTCCGCGACACCTTCACGCGCTGCATGAACGCCCTGGCGGATGAAGGCGTGGAGATCACGGAAATCCCACTCCCGAGCCTGCAGTCGGCGACGCGGATCACCGTCGAGGGGCGGATCATCGGCTACGAGGCCTACAGGTACCACGAGGCGCTCCTGAAGGCTGCGGAACATCTCTACGACCCGTTGATCGCGACGCGTCTCAGGCAGGGGGCGGAGGCGCCCGAAGGCGAATATCGCCGGGCGCTCGTCGAGCTGGACGCATGCCGGAAACAGTTCGACCGGGAAATCGAGGGGTTCGACGCGTTCGTGCTGCCGACGGTGCCGATGATGCCGCCACGCGCCAGCGACCTTGACGAGCAGTCTCGCTATCTCGCGATGAACAGCCGTTCCTTTTCCCTCACCGAATTCGCAAACCGGCTCGACCTGCCGAGCGTCACGCTGCCCGCCGGCGGCCTGCCCATCGGCATGATGCTGACGGGCGCCCGCGGCGGCGACGACAAGCTCCTGGCCATCGCCGGGATGCTTGAACCGGTCCTTGCGAAAGCCATCCAAAACCCCCTTTGAAAAAACCAGGAGTTTGAAATGATCGTCGTCACCTCACAGGAAATGGCAGGATCCGCACGGGATGTCTCCGGGCCGGGCTGGCAGAGCAAGCGCATGATCGTGCGCGAGCACGGCATGGGCCACTCGGTGCATGAAACCCGTGTCCTCGAAGGCGCCGAACTACATCTTCATTACAAGAACCACTTCGAAAGCAACTACTGCATTTCGGGTGAGGGCGAAGTCGAGCATAAGGTGACCGGGGAAGTGTTCCCGATCAAGCCGGGCACGATCTATTCGCTCAACGAAAACGATCCGCACATCCTGCGCGCCACGAAAGGCGACCTGCTGCTCGTCTGCGTCTTCACGCCGCCTCTTTCCGGCAACGAAACGCACAAGGCGGATGGAAGCTACGCAAGCGAATAGAGGAATCCGTCGCTCTAAAGGTCAGATCCTCAAATCACCTTCGAGACACAGCGACGAACCTCGATAAATCCTGCACCGCGCTCGCAGGCCCGGCATAGAAAAGGCTATGCCGGGCCTGCGCCGGGAACGAAGGACCGCGATAGTCCAAAAGTGCGCATTCGGGAAGAGGTAGAAGCCCCCCTCCGGCTCACGAACCTCAAGGCCGGGGATCGCGTCAAAACCCTTCGACGCGTTCACCGCGTGCCCGATATTCGACGACGGCCGACATCACGAAGTCCGGCGAACCGTTCAGCGCCGCCGCCGCAGCCCGCGATGATCTCCTTGCCCTTGCGTGCAGCCATCCTTGCGGGGGCAAATATTCAATCAAGGGAGTTCGATTTCAGAGTTCGACAATTGCTCAAACACCCTCGACATACGCGCGGCAATTTGCTCCGCGCGAGCCCTGCTCAAGCGATCGGCTTCTTCGACATTCCTCTCGACGAGAGCCGTAATGATAGCGGAGTGGTCATCAAGGACGATGGGCAATTCAGCAGTCCTCGAATTGGGGCGATGCCAGTGCCATAACCGTTGCTGCTTGGTGAGAAGGCGAGAGAGAAGCCATGAAAAGTGAGGATTTCGGCCAACAGCCGCGATCTTTTCGTGAAACGCGGCATTTGCACCAATCACCTGGGTAGTGTTGCCTGTTGCGAGCGCATTTCGAAGCGCATCGGCACTGATCTCCAAAATGGAAATATCGTGCGGCAAGTAATTTTCCGCGGCGCATCGGGCGGTGACGCGAAGCATCAGTATGAAGGCTTCGTAATATTGGGGAATCGTGGACATGTCGATTGCCGCAACCGTGGGCGCACGATGAGGCTGAATATCTACCAAGCCTTCGCAGGCCAATCGCACAAGTGCCGCTCTAATCGGCGTCCGGGACAAGGAAAACCGACGAGCCAGATTTTCCTCGTCAATCGGCGCGCCCGGGCCTAGCGCGACGTCGATTATGTCGTGCTTGAGGCATTCATAGACAAGTTCAACGCCACGGCCTCTCGCCAAATTAGCAAGAGCGCTATACCCAGTATCCACTCGCGAAAATCCACTTCTCCCCGCAATGGATATAATATACAATATTGCCTTTATCGGGTAAAGGATGCGAATGGCCGGCGCTGGAGATTGGTGTCGTCCCCAATGCCTTTGCAATAAGACGAGCTTCGTTCAGCCCCGCCCAAACGGACAGGCGGTACCGACCTTGAAAGCTTATCGACGCCATGCGGGCAAACTCTATGAGATGAAGCAAAGCGAGGTCGCGCGGCAGCGTGCCGATATCGGAATGGTGTTCCAGAACTTCAATCTGTTTCCGCATATGACCGTTCTGGAAAACATCATCGAGGCGCCCATAGGGGTGCGGAAGATCGCCAGGTCGCAGGCGACCAGCGAGGCGATGGAACTCCTGGGCAAGGTCGGACTGGCCGAGAAAGCCTCGGCCTATCCCAGGACGCTTTCCGGTGGCCAGCAGCAGCGTGTCGCGATTGCCCGCGCACTGGCGATGCGGCCCAAGCTCATGCTTTTCGACGAGCCGACGAGCGCGCTCGATCCGGAACTCGTAGGGGAAGTCCTCCTCGTCATGCGCGCGCTGGCAGACGAGGGGATGACGATGATCGTCGTCACCCACGAACTGGGCTTCGCGCGCGACGTGGGCGATCTGGTCGTCTTCATGGACGGTGGTGTCGTCGTGGAACAGGGCAGCCCGGAAGAACTCTTCTCCAATACGAAGACCGCCAGGGCGCAATCCTTCCTCAGCCGCATCAGGTAGAAGCGGAAGACTTATGCGGCGGACTGCCCCGAAGCCTCGGCGGCCTGGTGTTTCTCCAGCAGGTCGACAAGCACGACACGGACATGGTCGATGTGTTCCCACATCAGGGCGGCCGCCTCATCGAACTTGCGCTCCTCGCAAAGCCGGAGAAGCTCGTTGTGTTCCCTGACGGCCCGCTCCGGGTCGCCCTTGATATTGGACAGCTGGAATCGCGTGTGACGGTCACATTCCTGCAACAGGGTCTGAACCGTCGCCATCATTCGCGGGCTGTCGGCGTGACGGTAGAGGACCATATGGAATTCCGTGTTCAGCTCGTTCCAGCTTTCGCTGTCCTGATTGGTGATCGAGTCCGTGTAACGAGCGAGGATCTTCCTCAGGCTTTTGAAGTCGGCGGGCTTCAGCAGCGGCGCCGACCGCTTCAGCAGGAACGGCTCCAACAGTGTCCGCATGTTGAAGAGTTCTTCGATCTCCTTTGCGGACAACTCGACGACGATGGCACCCTTGTGGGGAAGGATTTTCACCAGCCCTTCGCTTTCGAGCTGTACGAGCGCCTCGCGGATCGGGATACGGCTCATACCGCATTCGGCTGCGAGTATATCCTGCTTGAGTTGAGCTCCCGGCTGAAACCGTCCTGCGAGAATCCTGTCGCGTATCACTTCCGCGGCCGCCATCGCCATGGTTTTATGACTCAGGCTTTTTCGAGCATTTGACACATTGCAATCCTTATTCTGCGCCGGCGATTTTATACGAATTCTGTATTGAGAGCAGCACTCCCTACACGGTTTTCAAGAACTTTTCGCCGTGATTGTCGCCCGGAACGCCCCCTCGCCTCCCGCTTTGGAAAGTTCACGAGGCACGGAGCATCCTCGCATCCCGAACCGCATCACCACCTTTTTGCAAGAAAAGCGTTGCCAATCCTTTTCGCATATTTTATACAATTAAACACTGGTTTTTCAGAGGATTGACGCCACAATGCAGCCGAACGGTATTATCTCCGCGATCATCACACCCTTTTCTTCCGATGGTGAATCCGTCAACGAAAGCGAGCTCCGCGCGATTGTCGAAAGCGGCATCACAAGCGGACTGGGCGGCATCGTTCCCTGTGGAGGCACGGGGGAATTCGCGGCGATGTCACCCGACGAACGGCGCAGGGTCGTCGAGATCGTCGTCGAGCAGGCGGGCAAGCGAACGTCCGTCATGGCCCAGGTCGGTGCGAATTCCACACGCGAGGCGGTCGCCCATGCGAAACATGCGGTAAAGGTCGGCGCGGATGCGATCATGCTGGCGACGCCCTATTACGAATCCATCGATTTTGACGGTGTTCGCCGCTACTTCCATGATGTCGCCGCGGCGAGCGACCTGCCGATCTGCATCTATAATTTCCCGCCGGCAATGGGCATCAGGTACGATGCGGATCGCGTCCGGACGCTCGTCGGGGAAATTCCCAGCATCAAGTTCATGAAGGATTCGAGCGGCGACTTCGCCTTGCTCGACAGCCTCATCAACAGCGGCACGGGCGTGCAGCTCTTCGCCGGCGAGGACGTCCTGGCGTTTCCCGCATTCCTGCAGGGATGCGCCGGCGTCATCAACGGCGCTGCCAACTTCCTCACTCCCGCATTCGTTAAGATGCTGAATGCCTCCAATGACGGGCAATACGAGGATGTCATGACGACCTGGCGGAAAATCAATCCCCTGATCTCCGAGGTCATCAGCGGCCACTACAACGGCGGCGTCAAGGCGGCCGTGGCTGCGCTGGGCTTCGATGTCGGCCCGATCCGCGCGCCTTACAACAGCCTGTCACAGGAAAAAACCGAGCGGATCCAGGCGATCGTCAAATCCATGGATCCCGCACTTCTCAACACGCCGAAAACCGCCCGCTAGGAGAAATGCCATGAAGCTCAAGGTTGTTGACGCGCATTCGTCCGGCGCACCGTGCAGGACGGTCATCGGCGGATTGGAAGACCTGGGCATCGTCGGAAGCACGATGCTCGAGAAGAAGAAGTACATCGAACAGAACCATGACTGGCTGCGAACCTCGTTGCTGCAGGAGCCACGTGGCTTTCCCGCCGTCAATGCCGACCTGGTGCTGCCGCCCTGCAATCCCGATGCCGATGTCGGCCTCGTGATCATCAACCAGCGACCGATCTATCCCGTCATGTCGGGCGGCAATATTCTCTGCTTCACGGCGGCGATCCTGCATGCGGGCGTCGTGCCGATCGACAATGACAATCCCGTTACGATCGTGCGCGTCGATACGCCGGCCGGGCTCGTGATCGCCAAGGCGGCCTGCCGTGACGGCCTCGTCGAATCGGTGTCCGTGGAGAACGTCCCGTCCTATGCGACGCATCTCGACATGGAACTCCATGTCCCCGGTATCGGAAACCTCACCGTCGACGTGGCCTATGGCGGAATGTTCTACCTCATCGTGTCGGCAAAACAGCTCGGTCTGAAACTGGTGCCCGAGAACGCGGCGGACATTTGCGAGATCGGCGAGCGAATCCGCGCGGCCGCCGTTACGGCGATCAAGGTGGACAATCCGGCCAGCACCGGCATGAGCGTGGTCGATGCGGTGATGATCTACGACGAACCGCATTCGCCGGAAAATCATGGCCGCTCCGCCGTCGTCATGCCGATGCTTCCCGGTGCGCCGACCTTCGCCACGGGCGCGAACGCACTTATCGATCGCTGCCCCTGCGGCACCGGCACCTCGGCGCAGATTGCCGCCCTGCATGCCAAGGGCAAGCTCAGGGTCGGCGAAGATTTCCGGCAGGAAAGCATCATCGACGAGGTTTATATCGCAAGGCCCGTTCGTGAAATCGAGGTCAACGGCAAGCCGGGGATCGTTCCCGAACTGGTGGGCACCGCTCATGTGATCGCTGAATCGGTCATCCACATTTCCGAACGTGATCCCCTGCGGCACGGCTTCAAGGTCGGCGACATGTGGCCGGGCCGGGTGCCGTCCTCACCCCCGACTTTCGGCGCGAAAGGGTAGGTTTCAGCCACCCCTTTCCAATTGGCGGGAATACCCATCAAGCAACCGGCGGCCGTCAAGGCCGCCGGTTTTGTTTGTCGCTCGCATCTGATGCGCAGGCTTCCGACATGCTGCGCGTCTCCAGGACACGTAGGGTTCGAGCGACCTATAGGGAACGCTTGTCGCCTCTCGTTCAAACACAAAAGGCTCCGGCGGATGCCGGAGCCTTTTGCGTCGATACCGGAGGGATCAAAGGGTCCCGGCCTTGAAGTCGTTCCAGATCTGGACGCGCCGCTCGATATCTTCCGGCGGGCTAAAGACCGAGAGCTTTTCCCAGAAGCCGGGCGTATCCTGATCCAGAATGGTCGTCTTGTGCAGGACCTCGTCGCTCAGTCCGGCCTTGCGTGCATCGGCCGTGCTCAGGACGCCGTTGGTCTGGGCAGATGCGACGAACCGCGCCTGCCAGTCCGGCGCGAGAATGTCGCTGATAAACTGATACGAGGCATCACGTTCGCCGCGCGGCGTCACGGCCGCATTGTCGATCCAGCCCAGAGTACCTTCCTTGGGGAAGGAATAGCCGAACTTGTTCTGGCCATCGGCATTGAGCGTGAAGACCGAGTTGACCACCATGCAATAGCCGACCAGAGCGTCGCCGGCGGCGAAGATGGCGGTCTGGTCACTGGGACCACGGGAGATCGACCCGACTTGCGGCCGCAGTTCCTTGAGCGCTTCGACGACGGCTGCGAATTCGTCCTCGGTCAGGTTATAGGGGTCCTTTGCGCCCGCCTTCATGGCGATCATCGGGATCGTCGCATAGCCGTCGTCGAAGAGATTGACCTTGCCTGCGAAGCGCTTGTCCCAAAGCGCGTTCCAGGTGTCCATTCCCTCTTCGCCGACGCTGCGGGCGAACATCAGCGGCTGAACGCCCCAGTTGTACGGAATGCCGTAGATCTTCCCGTCGATGGCGTTGCGCTTCTCGAAATTGAAGCCCTTCGCAACGTAGGACGCATTCGGGATTTTCGACACGTCGAGCGGAGCGATGAAGTTGCTGTCGACATGGCGCTTCAGGTTTCCGGAATCGACGATGATGACGTCGGGCTCGATCGAGCCGGCCGCCATCTGGGCGTACATCTCGTCAGCCGAGCCGGTGAGCACGACATTGACCTCGATGCCGGTCTTTTCGGTCCATTCCTTGATCCACGGATCGAGATGATAGGTTTCCCAGGAGAAAACGGTCAGCTTGTCCGCGGCGCGGGCCGATCGGATGATGCTGGGCGCCGCGAGCGTCGCAAGCGCGGCGCCCGACAGTTTCAGCATTGAGCGTCGCGGCATGATCAATGTTTGTTTCAGGTCCATTCTCCATCTCCTCTGGTTTGGTTACTACGCTTCACGAAAAGCCGTGCTCACGCTTTCGGCTTTCCTCCGGGCATTTCCGGTCGACCGATACGGCGCCCTATCGAGACCGCGGGAAGAACGCTTCCTTGGGCGAAACCCTGATCCCGATCGTCTTGACTTCCATGAATTCATCGAGGCCGGCCTGCCCCTTCTCCCGGCCAAGGCCGCTGGCCTTGTAGCCGCCGAACGGCAGCTGCGGCTTGCCTTCCAGGCTCGTGTTGATTTCGATCGTGCCGGTGCGGACACGTTGAGCGACCTGAAACGCCGTCTGGATATCCCGGGTCCAGACGCTTCCGGCCAATCCGTAATCGGACTGGTTGGCCAGGCGGATTGCATCCTCGACCGTATCGAAGCGCGTGACCGTCAGGACGGGACCGAAGACCTCGTCCCTGAAAATCGACATGCCGGACGTCACGCCGTCGAGGATGGTGGGAAGATATGTCTGTGCCGGGGCGCCCGGAAACGCCGCCTGCCCCACGACCTCGCCGCCACATACGACCGTCGCTCCTTCTTGCCTCGCTCCCTCCACATGGCCGTGGACAAGCTTGAGGTGCGCGGGCGAAATCAGCGGCCCGATATCCGTTTCCCGATCGCTGAGGTTTCCGAGATTCAGCTTACGGGCGCGCGCCGCGAGCTTTTCGACAAAGGCGTCGGCAATCGCTTCTTCCACGAGGAGGCGCGAACCGGCACAGCATACCTGCCCCTGATGCATGAAGATGGAAAACAGGACGCCGTCGGCGGCTGCGTCCAGGTCTGCATCGGCGAAGACGACCGCGGCGGATTTTCCACCGAGTTCAAGGGAAATACGCTTGAAATTCACATGCTGGCCCTTGAGGATTTCCCTGCCCGTTCGCGTGGAGCCGGTGAAGGAAACAAGCTCGATATCCGGGCTTTCGGAAATCGCGCGTCCCACCGGGTCGCCATATCCCGTCACCACGTTCAAGACCCCGTCAGGAATGCCGGCGGCCTGGGCGAGACGCGCCAGTTCCAGTGCCGTGCCGGAGGTGAATTCGGACGGCTTCACGACGACCGAACAGCCGGCCGCCAGCGCGAGCGGTACTTTCTGGGCGAAGATGATCGTCGGAAAGTTCCACGGAACGATCGCGCCGACGACGCCGATGGGTTCCTTGACGACGAATGCGTTGAGACCGTCCCCGACATCCATGAAGGCCTGACCGGCTATATTCTGCGCCATTGCGGCGGCGTAGGAAATAAGCTCGACCGTCCCTTCCACATCGCCTTTCGCGACGCGATAGATCTTGCCGGCCTCCTCGATCTCGATGGCGATGAGCCGCTCTGCCGCCTGCTCCACAAGCGCGGCCCATTTGCCGAGAATCTTCGCCCGTTCGGCTCCCGGCTTACGCGACCATTCACCGCTTTCGAAGGCGGCTTTGGCGTTTTCGATCGCATTTTCCGCATCCCGGTCCGTTCCCTCGGCGAACTGCGCGACGACCCTGCCCGTTTCCGGGTTCACCCTTTCGATGAACGTGATGGAATGAACCTCCTTGCCGCCGATCCAGTGCCCGTAAGAACGCGGCACTTCATAGCTAATCTCAGGATTCTGCATCACATTTCTCCGATGGAATTCAATTGTCGAAGTCTATTATATACTTTATACAATTTTTCGCAACGGGCCACGGGACCAAGATGCGCAGCTCACATTCCAGGTGCGCTTGCGCCGCCAGCGCGAAAAACCCCTTGCCTTTCGTATAAAATATCCAATAATGCCGGAACGTCAACTGTTCCCATCCGATGGAGATGACATGAAGCCCACGCCGAGCCCTTCCGCAGAAGAGTACGATGTCCTGGTGGTCGGCGCCGGCCCCTCGGGCGCCATCGTTTCCCACACGGTGGCTTCCGCCGGCCTCAAGGTCGCGTGTCTCGAGCAGGGCGACTGGACCAGCCCGTCCGATTACCCTGCGAATTTCGACATGTGGGAAGTCGTCGCGCGCGCCCACTGGCAGACGGAACCCAATCTGCGAAAGAATCCGGCGGACTATCCGATGGAGCTTTCCGAGACCGATCTTCCACCATCCATGTACAGCGCCGTCGGTGGATCGACGATCCACTTCGGTGCCCTTTGGCCCCGGCTCACCGCTTCGGATTTCCGGGTCCGCACGCTTGACGGGGTATCGGACGATTGGCCGATCACGTATCAGGACCTGGCGCCATATTACGATCGCGTCGACAATTTCATCGGCGTTTCGGGACTTGAGGGTGACACCGCCTATCCCGACGGGCTGGCCCCTCCCCTCCCTCCTCACCCGCTCGGCAAGACGGGCCTGAAGACGGCCGAAGCCTTGAACGAGCTCGGCTGGCATTGGTGGCCCGGCGCGAACGCCATTCCAACGCAGAAGCATGGTTCGCTTGCCGCCTGCGCGCGATGGGGGACATGCGTGCAAGGGTGTCCGGAAGGGGCGAAGGCATCGTTCGATCTTGCCTATTGGCCTGCGGCCATCGCAGCAGGCGCCAAGCTGATCACGGGCGCGCGGGTGTATGAGATCACGACCGATGGCGACGGCGCCGTAACCGGCGTGAACTGGATCGGCAAGGACGGCCGCCAGCACACGCGGGCAAAGTATGTCGTCATGTGCGCGAATGGCATCGGAACAGCCCGGCTGCTGCTGCTTTCCAGATCGGAGAAGCATCCCTCGGGCCTTGCGAATTCCTCGGGCCTCGTCGGCAAGAACCTCATGCTGCATCCCAATTGCTGCGCGATGGGATACTATGACGAAGATCTCGAAACCTGGCGGGGGCCCTTGGGCGCCGTGATCAGTTCGATGGAATTCTACGAGACCGACAAGTCCCGCGGCTTCGTCAGAGGCTCGAAAATGCATGCGTCAACGGCACCGGGGATCATCCTGAATGGGATCGATCCCCATCGCTCCCTGCCGTTCGATCAGCTCTGGGGCGAGAGCTTCCATCAGGTCATCCGAGACGCATGCAACACGATCCTGTGGGCTGCGAATATCGAGGACCTTCCCGAGGAAACGAACAGGGTCACCATCGATCCCCATCTGACGGACGGAGACGGCATTCCTGCGCCGAAGATCGAATATCGCTTCAGCGAAAATACCCTTCGCATCCGGGATTTCACGCTCGACCGTATGGTCGAGGCACACAAGGCCGCGGGCGCGAAGAAGGTCATCGCGATCGCGGAAATGCCGGGCGAGCCCGGTCATCTTCTGGGCACCGCCCGCATGGGAGCGGACCCCAAGTCCTCGGTCGTCGACCCTGACGGTCGCGCCCATGACGTGCGCAACCTGCTGATCGCCGACGGCAGCATTTTCGTGACGAGCGGATCGGCCAATCCGACCAGCACCATCTGCGCGCTGGCGCTGAAAATCGCGGAAAACCTCGTGAACGTCGTCAAGAGCGAAGGATATGCCGATGTCTGTGCAAACTGAAAAGCCCGCAGCCATGCGACTGAGTGTTTCGCATATGAAGCGTCGCCCAAGACGGGCATTCACGGAACAGGAGGCCGGCGTCCTGCGGCTGGTCGCCGATACGCTGATTCCTGCGAAAGGCTCCTACCGGAGCGGGAGTTCCGTCACCGGTTTCATCGATCTGGCAACGCGGGCCACAACTATTCTCGATGCAAAATTTGAAATGCTGGAAGCGCTCCTTGCCGAGCTCGGAAATGTCCCTCCCGGCTCCATGTGGCAGTATCTGGAGGAGCTCAACCGCACGAGATTCGACGCGTTCTATACACTGTCGCTCATCATAGCCGCCGCATATCTGAATTCGCCGGAACTCAAGAGCGAACTCAACTACCCGGCCCCTCATCAGAACCCCGCCGGAATGTTCGAGATCGCCGATGAATTGTCGAGTGGAATTCTCGATCCGGTGATCGAACGCGGGCCTGTTTTCGTATCGGCCGACTGAAGTTCAGCCAGCAATCCTGATGGGGAGAAGAAGATGCAATCGACGTCTCACGGCAGCCAGCCTCTCACTCCGGGCATGAGCGTTGCGTTGGGATTTTTCTCGATGAGAAGCCTGTTCGGCCTGGCTGGGCTGGCCGCCCTAGCGGCACTCGCGATGAGCACGCTGATCTGATCTCTCTTCGCAAACGTTGCCGTCGCTTCTGAAAGAAAACAAATACAGGAACCGCCCATGAAACTTCTCGTACCCATCAAGCGTGTTGTTGACTACAACGTAAAGATCCGTGTGAAGTCTGATGGCTCGGGTGTCGAGCTTGCCAATGTGAAGATGTCGATGAACCCGTTCGACGAGATTTCGGTCGAGGAGGCGCTGCGTCTGAAGGAGGCGGGCAAGGCCGAGGAAGTGGTGGTGGTGTCGATCGGCCCTGCCAAGGCCGAAGAGACGCTGCGCACCGCGCTCGCCATGGGCGCCGACCGCGCCGTGCTGGTCGAGACGGACGACGCCGTCGAGCCGCTGGCGGTCGCCAAGATCCTCAAGGGTGTTGCCGAGGCCGAACAGCCCGGCCTGATCATCGTCGGCAAGCAGGCGATCGACGACGATTCGAACCAGACCGGCCAGATGCTCTCGGCCCTCCTCGGCTGGGCGCAGGCCACCTTCGCCTCCAAGGTGGAGATCGGTTCCGGCTCGGCGCAGGTCACCCGCGAAGTCGACGGCGGTCTGCAGACCATCGAGGTCAAGCTTCCGGCGGTCGTCACGACCGACCTTCGCCTCAACGAGCCGCGTTATGCCTCGCTGCCGAACATCATGAAGGCGAAGAAGAAGCCGCTCGACAAGAAGGCACCGGCCGATTTCGGCGTCGATACGAGCCCGCGCCTGAAGGTGCTGAAGACCGAGGAGCCGTCCGGCCGCAAGGCGGGCGTCAAGGTCAAGTCGGTCGCCGAGCTGGTCGAAAAGCTCAAGACCGAAGCCGGCGTGCTTTGATCGGCGAGATTTGAGGAGATTACGATAATGGCCATTCTTCTTCTGGCAGACCACGACAACGCTCACCTTTCCGACCAGACCGCCAAGGCGCTGACGGCAGCGAGCAAGATCGGCTCGGACGTGCATGTGCTCGTCGCCGGCAGCAATGCCAAGGCTGCGGCCGATGCGGCCGCCAGGCTCTCGGGCGTGACGAAGGTGTTGCTCGCCGACGATGCCAGCCTCGGCAACAATCTTGCCGAACCGCTGGCCGCGCTCATCGTGTCGCTGGCCGGCAACTATGACGCCATCGTTTCGGCTGCGACCTCGGTCGGCAAGAACGTGCTGCCGCGCGTTGCCGCCCTGCTCGATGTCGCGCAGGTCTCGGAGATCGTCGAGGTCGTCTCGGCCGACACGTTCAAGCGTCCGATCTATGCCGGCAATGCCATCCAGACGGTTCAGTCCACCGATGCGAAGAAGGTGATCACCGTTCGCACGGCTTCCTTCGCCGCAGCAGGTGAAGGCGGAAGCGCAGCCATCGAGGCCATCTCCGCTGCAGCGAACCCGGGCCTGTCCACCCACGTCAAGGATGCCCTGTCCTCATCCGACCGCCCGGAACTGACATCGGCGAAGATCATCATCTCGGGCGGCCGTGCGCTCGGCTCGTCTGAAAAATTCCAGGAAGTGATCCTTCCGGTTGCCGACAAGCTGGGTGCCGCCGTCGGCGCGTCCCGCGCGGCCGTCGATGCCGGCTATGCGCCGAACGACTGGCAGGTCGGGCAGACGGGCAAGGTGGTTGCCCCGCAGCTCTACATCGCCTGCGGCATCTCCGGTGCGATCCAGCATCTTGCCGGCATGAAGGACAGCAAGGTCATCGTCGCGATCAACAAGGACGAGGAGGCGCCGATCTTCCAGGTCGCAGACTACGGCCTCGTCGGTGACCTCTTCGAAATCCTCCCGGAGCTTGAGAAGGCCCTCTGAGGCGCATCGGGTCGATGGGAATTTCCCGAACCCTTCGAAACAGGGTTCTCATCGTCGCAGGATGAGGCGGAGGAATGCTCCGCCTCATCGCATGTCATCGCAGGATCGGCGCCTCGGAGGCTGGCAGCTGCCGGCCCAATATCGCGTCCGCGATTTTTTCACCGATCATGATCGTGGGCGCGTTCGTATTGCCTGTCGTCAGCGCCGGCATCAGCGACGCATCCGCGATGCGCAGCTTCGAGACGCCGCGAACCAGACCGTTCTCGTCCGTCACGGCATCTTCGTCCACACCCATCCGGCACGTCGCGACCGCGTGGTATCCGGTCCCGGCATTCTGGCGGATCCACGCTGCGAGGTCCTTGTCCGAGGAAATCTCGGAGCTGGGCGTGACTTCTCTTCCGCGCAGCGGATCCCACGACTTCTGCCGGATGATCTCGCGCGTCTTGCGGACACCTTCGATCATTTCCTTCAGGTCGGCATCCTGCGTCAGGAAGCCGATCTCGATCTTCGGCGTATCCTTGGGGTTCGCTGAACGCAAGGAGACCTTGCCGCGGCTCTTCGGCCTCATGACGCTGGTGAAATACTGGAAACCGTCCAGCACCCGTGCCTCGCCGCGATAGAACTCGCCGATCATGGGAAAGAACTCGTGCTGGATGTTCGGATAGGCCACGCTGTCGTTGCCGCGGAAGAACGCCCCGACCTCGAAGTAGTTGCTTGCCCCGAGGCCGCCTTTCGTCAAAAGCCATTGCGCGCCGACGAATGGCCTTCCCAGTTTGGAAAGCCGCTTGGTCGGAGAGACCGCCTTGGTCGTGGTATACTGGATCGCGACCGCCACATGGTCCTGGAGGTCCTTGCCGACGCCGCGCAGATGCACGACCGTATCGATGCCATGCGCCTTCAGGTCATCGGCATCGCCGATACCGGAGAGCATCAGGATCTTCGGCGTGTCGAAGGCACCGGCACTCAGCACGACCTCCTTATCGGCATATGCGGTCTGAAGCCCACCGGCGGTTTCGAACTGCACACCGGTCACGGTCGTGCCTTCCATGACGAGTTTGGTGACGGTCGCTCCGATAACGACCGTCAGGTTGCGACGCTTTTCCGCGGGGCGCAGATAGGCGACCGCGGTGCTTTCGCGCGAACCGTTGCGGGTGGTCGCCTGGGCGACGTTCACCCCTTCCTGCTTGCCGGCATTCTGGTCGGGATTGAGGCCGAGCCCGAAATCCTGGCCGGCACCGAGAAACGCCTGATAAAGCGGATTCTCTGCCTTGCACTGGTGGACGTGCAGCGGCCCGCTGCCTCCCCGATATTCGTTCGGGCCCTTTTCATAGGTCTCCATTTTCCTGAAATACGGCAGGACATGCGCGTACGACCATCCCGGCAGGCCCCTGGCTGCCCAGCCCTCGTAATCCAGAGGGTTGCCTCGAACGAATACCATGCCGTTGATCGAGGAGGATCCACCCAGCACGCGTCCGCGGTGCTGGTCGCTCACCTGGCCGTTGAGACCGGGCTCCGGTTCGGATTTGTAGCCCCAATTGTACTTGGTGCTCTCGAGCGGCAGGCCAAGGGCCGCCGGCATCCTCATGATGATCGAGCCGTCGCGTGGGCCTGCCTCGAGAAGGAGGACGGAGCGATTGCCGTCCTCGGTCAGGCGGTTTGCAACCACGCAGCCCGCTGACCCGGCACCGACGACGATATAGTCATATGTTTTGGACATCGGGCTTACCTGAGCTGCATCCAGATCGTCTTGACCTGGCTGTATTGATCATGCGCGAGCAGGGACTTCTCACGGCCGCCGAAGCCGGACTGCTTGAAGCCGCCGAACGGAACGGCCTGGTCGCCTTCCGAGAAGCAGTTGACGGAAACCGTGCCCGCCCGGATCTTGCGGGAGACCTTGTGGGCGATGTGAAGGTCGTTCGTATAGAGCGACGCCGCCAGACCGTATTTCGTGTCGTTGGCGATCTTCACCGCCTCGTCCACATCCTTGAAGGTGATGGTGGAGAGAACCGGCCCGAAGATTTCCTCCTGAGCGATCTTCATGTCGTTGCGGACATTGTCGAAGATCGTCGGCTCGACGAAGTAGCCGCCCGTTTCCTTGAGGACCTGGTTGCCGCCCAGCACGACGGACGCGCCTTCCCTGCGGCCCGCATCGATATAGCCGAGCACGCGGTCGAGGTGCTTTTCCTCGATCAGTGCGCCCATCTTCGTGTCGGCCGCGAAGGGGTCGCCCACCTTCCAGGTCTTGAAGTGCGCGATGACGGCTTCAAGCAGCCTGTCCTTCATCGCCTCGTGCACCAGAAGACGCGAGCCGGCGCTGCAATTCTCGCCCTGCGAGAACAGGATACCCATGGCGATCTGCTCGACGATCGGATCGAGGTCGTCGACGTCGTCCATGACGATGGCGGGGCTCTTGCCGCCAAGCTCGAGGATCACCCGCTTGAGGTTGGATTCCGCCGCATATTTCAGGAAGTAGCCACCGACTTCCGTCGAACCGGTGAAGCTCAGGCAATCGACGTCGGCATGGCGGCCGATCGCCTGCCCGGCGGTTTCGCCGAAGCCGGGAACGACGTTGATGACGCCTTCGGGAATTCCTGCTTCGGCCGCGAGGCGCGCGAGCTTGAGGGCGGTGAGCGGCGTCTGCTCGGCCGGCTTGATGACGATGGAGTTGCCGCCGGCCAGCACCGGGCCGATCTTCATCGCCGTGATCGCGAGCGGAAAATTCCAGGGAATAACGGCGCCGACGACGCCGATCGGCTCGCGCACCACCATTGATACGATATCCGACGACGTCGGCGAGATCGTATCGTAGATCTTGTCGATCGCTTCGGCATGCCATTGCAGCGTGGCGATCGCATCCGGAATGTCCGCATTATAGGCGTCGAGCACGGGCTTGCCGGTGTCGAGGGATTCCAGCACGGCCAGTTCGGCCTGGTGCTTCTCGACCAGAGCCGCAAGCCTCAACAAGGCGGCCTTCCGGTCGCGCGGCGCCATCCCGCTCCACGACCCGCTTTCAAAAGCGTTGCGGGCCGCCCGGATTGCCCGGTTTGCATCCTCCTTGTCACCCTCGGCGATAGCCGTGATGGCCTTGCCCGTCGCCGGGTTGATGGTCTCGAACGTTTTTCCGCTCGCTGCGGAAACAAACTCGCCGTTGATGAACGCCTTGGTTTCAAACGCGAGCGACTTGGCGATTGCCCCAAAATCAGGAACGGTGGCAGTCATCTGAATTCCTTTCAGTGATTCAACTTTTGTTCGAAGGTCAGCGGGCTTCGACGCCCTTCGGCTCCAGGAAATGCCGCGCAATCAGTGTCAATCCGACGGAGAACACACCGATGCAGACGAAGATCGCGTTCACCGACGGCGTAAATCCAAAGCGCATCTGGTTCCAAACCCAGACAGGTAGCGTGGGCTGGGTCCCGGTGAGGAAGAGCGACACCACGACCTCGTCGACGGACAAAGTAAAGCCGAGTAGTGCACCGCCGATGATTGCGCCGCGCACCAGCGGCAGGATGATGTTCCAGATCGTTCGGCCGTATGTGCCCCCAAGATCGAGGGAGGCTTCCACCAGCGCGGGATCGAGCCGGCGCAAGCGACCCAGCACGGTCAGCATGACGACGGGCATGACGAAGGTCGCATGACCGAGCACGACGCGCGGAATACCGACGGGGATTGCCAGCAACTGGAAAGCCAGCACCAGGGTGATCCCGAGCACGACGCCGGGAATGGCAACCGGAAGGGTCAGAATCCGCTCCATCCAGCGGGCGCCTGCGATCTTTCCGTAAGCGAACAGGATCGCAAAGCCGGTCCCTGCCACAATGGAGATCAGCAATACGCAGAGACCGACATAAAGCGAACGGTTCAGCGCAGCCAGAAGAGCGGCGTTGTTGAGAACTTCCTGATACCACTGCAAAGTAAAGCCTGTGACAGGGAAGACCTGAACCTTGGCCGCGTTGAAGGAGAAGATCGCGATGATGATCAACGGGGCGTACAGGAACAGGTAGGGGAGCAGGAAGAGGGCGAACCCGCCGATCCTGCAAAGCCGCTCACGTCCCGTTTTTGGTTGCCGCCTTACCGGCGACGAATTTCCGCCCTCCCCCACGAGAATGCCCGGCACCTGCATGACCTTGAACAAAATCAGCAGGATCACAGTGACGGCCAGAAGCAGGATGAGCGCCAGCGCCGCACCATAAGGCCAATTGCCGGCGATACCGAACTGAGAGGCAATGACCATCCCCAGCATGGTGCCGTTCAACCCGCCGACCATGGACGGCGTGATGTAGTCGCCCACGGCCATCAGGAAAGACAGGGCGAGACCGATCGCCATGCCCGGCTTGGAGAGAGGCCAGATGACGGTCGAAAACGCGCGAAACCCGTTGGCGCCACAATCGTTGGCGGCTTCGACAAGGCTATGGGGAATACGTTCGATCGCGGAATAGACCGCAATGAAGATGAACGGGATCGACACGTAGACAAAGGTCAGGAACACGGCGAAGGGGTTGTAAAGGAAAGCCGAACTCGGCTCCGAAATCATTCCCGTAGAAATGAGAAACGAGTTCAGCACGCCCTTTTCACCGAGGATCACGCGCCAGGCGAATACACGCATGAGAAGGCTGATCCACAACGGGATGATGACCAGCAGAACCGCGAGGAACTGTCCTTTGCGAAGGACGCGGGCCGCATAGTAGGCCATCGGGTAGGCAATTGCCGAAGCGATCAGCGTGGAAGCAGCGGCCGTCGCCAGCGTGCGCACCAGAAGGAACCAGACCCCGGAGGATTGAAAGGCGCGCGTGAAATTTTCGAGCGTCGGATCGAAAACGATCCCGCCATTGGCGGCTTTGAGGAAGCTCGTTCCGATCAGCAGCACGTTCGGAAGGATCACAAGGATCGCCAGCCAAGCATAAAGAGGTATCTGCGGCAGCAATTTGGAAAAGGACCGGCCGGACCCTGCTTTCGTCAACTGTGTCGTTTCGAACGATGTCGCGATATCAGTCATTGAACACCGCACAGTCGTTCGGATTGAACGAAACGCAGACGTCCTGCCCATGCGAGAGGATTGCATCGCGCCGGGCGGGCGCGAAGGCGATGAACTCCTGATCCTGGCATTTCACCTTGACCTCGCAGGTGTGCCCGAGGAAGAGGACGTCCGAGACCTTGCCCATAAGACGCACCTGATGCGGGGCCGGTTCATCCGGCTTCGTGACCGCAAGGGACTCGAAACGGACCGCCAGATTGATCGGTCCCGACTGCTTCGCAGCGGGCAACGCGAACCGCTCGCCGCAGACGGTCGCGACGGGATCCACATCGGCAGATGCGGCGCCGGCCACATGCGCCTGGACGAGATTCGACTTACCGATGAACTGTGCAACAAAGCGGCTGTTCGGCTCGTAATAGATGGCGTTCGGCGTATCCAGCTGCTGGATCTTTCCGCCGCTGACGATGGCGACCCTGTTCGACATCGAGAGGGCTTCGCCCTGGTCATGGGTCACGTAAACGAAGGTAATGCCGATCTTTCGCTGCAGATCGACCAGAACGTGCTGCATCTGCTGGCGCAGGTTGAGATCGAGCGCCGACAGCGGCTCATCAAGGAGCAGCACCTTCGGCCGGCCTACGAATGCACGCGCCAGCGCCACGCGCTGCCTCTGCCCACCGCTCACCTGATGCGGGAAACGGTCGGCCATCTTTTCCATGGCGACCATTTCGAGCGCCTCGTCCACGCGCTTGCGGATGCTGGCTTTATCCACACCCGCCATTCTCAGCGGATAAGTGACGTTGTCGCGCAGCGACATATGCGGGAACAGGGCGTAGGATTGGAACACGGTATTGATGTCCCGCCGATACGGCGGGACATCGGTCACATCCTGATCTCCAACGAAGATTTGCCCACCATCCGCCTGTTCAAAACCAGCGATCAGGCGCAGGGCGGTCGTTTTGCCAGACCCGCTCGGTCCGAGAATGGAAAAGAACTCGCCGCGATTGATGGTGAATTCAGCGACGTCGAGCGCCGGCGTGGGCGCGCCGGGATAACGCTTGACGACGTTCTTGAACCGGATGATCGGATCGTTGGAGGAGGTCATATTGATACCCTTGCTTAGAGCGTTCCAGCCTTGAAATCGTTCCACATCTGGACGCGCCGATCGATATTCTCGGGGAACATGAACACCGACATCTTCTCCCAGAAGCCGGGCTGGCTCTGGTCGATGATGTTGGTCTTCTTCAGGACATCCTGCGCAACGCCTCCCTTGTTGGCGCCCTCTTCCGTAAGAATGCCGTTGTTGAGCGAAGAGGCGATGAAACGCGACTGCCACGGAATGGTCAGGTTGTCGTTGAGGAACCGGTAGACGGCCGGCCGATTGCCCTTCTCGGAAACGACGGCATTGTCGATCCAGGTCGGCGTCCCCTCCTTGGGGAAGGAATAGTTGAATTTCCGGCCCTTCGCCTGAAGGTTGAAGACGATCGAAATATTCTGGCAATAGCCGAGCGAGGCGTCACCGGCCGCATAAAGGGCTTCGGCATCGTTGAAGCCGCGAGCAATGGTGCGAACCTGCGGCCGCAGAGCTACCAGGGCCTGCCGGCATGCCTCGAATTCGTCGTCGGTGAGATTGTAGGGATCCTTGGCGCCGGCCTTCAACGCGATCATCGGGAAGGTGATGTAGGCGTCGTCGAAGAGGTTGACCTTGCCGGCGAACTGCTCGTCCCAGAGCACATCCCAGCTATCGATGCCGGATTTCACGACGTCCTCATCGTACATGAGGGGCTGCGTGCCCCAATTGTACGGGACACCATAGAGGGCTCCCTCGATGCTGTTGCGCTCCTGATATTTCAGGCCCGCGGAGATATTGGATGCTTCGGGAAGCTGCGCAGCGTCGATCGGGACGATCAGGTTCGCCTGCTTGTAACGCAGAATGGAGCCGGAATCGATGTAGAAGACGTCCGCCTGCACGGCACCGGAGCTCGCCTGGGCAAACATTTCGTCCACGCCCCCGGTTCTGACGACATTGACCTTGATGCCGGTCTTGTCGGTCCATTCCGTGAGCCAGGGGTCCTCGTGGTATGTTTCCCATGTGAAGATCGTGATTTCGTCGGCCGCATAGGCCGAGCGCATCAGCGCCGGTGCAGCGAGAGCCGCGACACCTCCGGCAGACGTCGCAAGAAACTGCCTGCGACCCATTTTCAATTCCGACAAGCTTTTCATTGTTCACCCCATTTATTTTTGATGCGTTTCTGCGACCGGCCCTGTTCGGCCATGTCCTCCAAAATTCGCGACGTAATCGACAAAACCTAGAACGCGAATATTTTATACAATGTACATGATGCAGGCGCAAGCAAAAACGACCGCTGGATTGCGGGCGCGCGATGACGAACAGCTCGCGGCGACGTCACGAGGCTAACGATGCCGCAATCTTTTCCGCGACCATGATCGTCGGCGCGTTCAAGTTGCCGCTTGTCACCCGGGGGATGATGGAAGCGTCCACCACGCGCAGCCTGTCGATACCGTGAACACGCCCCGACTGGTCAACGACGGCCATATCGTCGTTACCCATCTTGCAAGTGCCGCAAGGATGATACTGGGTGCTGACATTCTCACGCAGCCAGCCGGCCATCTGGGCGTTCGACAACCCCTCGAGGTCGGGATCGGTGGCGGAGCCTCGAATACTGTCCCAGGCTCTCTGGCGGACCATGTTCAAAGTTCCACGAACCCCACCGATCAGGTCCGAGACATCTTCCGGATGCTCCAGATAGTTATGCACAATCGAAGGCCGGTCCGCCGGATTGCGCGATACCAGCTTGACCCGGCCGCGACTGCGGGGCCGCATCAGCGCCGTCTGGTAAAGAAAGCCGTCGCTGACATTGGTAGAGCCATGCGTGAAGTCGCCGATCATCGGGATGAATTCGTGCTGGATGTCGCAGTAATCCGCACCCTCATGGCTCTTGTAGAAGGAGCCAACCTCCCAGAAGTTCGTCGCCCCCAATCCGCTCCGCAGGAACAGCCATTGCGCGCCGATCGCCGCCTTTTGCGCAATATTGAAGTTGCCGACCGGAGACACGCCTTTCACCTTGGCATGATAACCAACCGGCACGCAGGGATGATCCTGCAGGTTACGCCCGACGCCCGGAAGGTGGTGCCGGCTTTCGACGCCGGCCTCGGCGAGATCGTCCCTGTCGCCGATCCCCGACAGCATCAGAAGCCGCGGGGATTCGTAAGTGCCGCAGGAGACGATCGTTTCCCGCCCCGCATAAATATCGACTTCGGCACCATTCCTGAGCAGGCGGACGCCGCGGGCTACATTATTATCGAGCAGGATGCGCTGGACACAGGCGCCCGGCATGACGTGGAGATTGCTGCGGCCCCGCGCCATTCTCAGATAAGCCCAATCGCAGCTTGCCCGAATGCCGCGATCGATATTGGCCTGATAGACGTGAACCCCCTCCTGGGAGCCAGCATTATAGTCCGGATTGAGCGCAAGGCCGGCCTGCTGGTTCGCCTCGAGAAACGATTGGAAGATCGGACCCTTCGCCTTGCAAGTCGTGACCCGGATGGGGCCGTCGCCGCCCCGGAAAGCATTGGGCCCCTGGTCGAAGCTCTCCAGCTTCTTGAAATAGGGCAGGCACTTTTCGTACGACCAGTCGGTTAGCCCGTCCTGTTCGGCCCAGCCGTCGAAATCCCGACGGTTGCCTCGAACGAAGACCATTCCGTTGATCGACGAGGAGCCCCCCATCAACCGGCCGCGGACATGGTGAAGCGACCGCTGCTCCAGATGGGGCTCGGGACCGGTATCGTAACTCCAGATGATGCGCTCGTCCGAAAGCGGATAGGCCAATGCGGCCGGCATCCGGATATAGACGGAATTGGTCTTCGGTCCGGCTTCGACGAGCAGGACCGTAACGGACGGATTCTCGGAAAGGCGGAAGGCGAGCGCGCAACCCGCAGAGCCCGCGCCCACGATGATGTAGTCGTATTCCAGAGTCTGTGCCATCGCCGCCTCCCGCCGCATCGCCGATCAGACCGGCAGATACCGGCCGACGGTCCTGGAGTTCTGAATCACCATGGTCTTGAGTACCGTGAACTCGTCGATCGCATAGCGTCCATTCTCGCGGCCGTAGCCGCTTTGCTTGACGCCCCCGATCGGGATTTCGGAGGCGACGTCGAGGAACGTGTTGACCCAGACGATGCCCGACTGAATGGCGCGCCCGACTTCCGTCGCCGTGTCCAGGTTCGATGTCCAGACGCTGGATGCCAGCCCGTAGTCGGTGGCATTTGCGGCCGCGATAACCTCCTGGGTGGTCTTGAAGGGGATCAGCGCCATGACCGGGCCGAAGATCTCGTCGCGAATGACTGCGGACGATGCGGGAAGCTCGGCCACCACGGTGGGCTCGATAAAATAGCCGGGCAGATCGGAGAGGGAGTTGCCGCCGAAGAGGATGTTGCCTTCGGACCGGGCTTGTTTGATGAAACCCGCGACCTTCTCGAAATGCCCTTCGCTGATGAGGGAGCCCATGGTCGTTCCGGCCGAAAGCGGGTCGCCAACCTTCACGGTGGCCAGCTTTTCACGCAGCATATCGACGAAGGCCTGGAAAACGCCCTCCTGCACATAGACACGGCTGCCGCTGCAGCACTCGGCGCCGGAATTGTAGACGAAGCCCTTGATGG
Organism: Shinella sp. 1A1; assembly: GCF_055379515.1. NCBI lineage: Bacteria > Pseudomonadati > Pseudomonadota > Alphaproteobacteria > Hyphomicrobiales > Rhizobiaceae > Shinella > Shinella sp. 1A1. The sequence goes on along the minus strand of NZ_AP039672.1, from coordinate 229,808 downwards.
CGTTGTCGACCGCCGCATCGAGATTGGCATCGTCAAAGACGATGAAGGGATTCTTTCCACCCAGTTCGACGATGACCTTCTTCATGTTGCCGGCCGCCGCCTGGGCGATCTTCTTGCCGGTGCCGGTCGACCCGGTAAAGGAGACGACACGGATATCGGGATGCTCGGCAAGGCGCTGGCCCACCGGATCGCCTGCGCCGGTCACGACGTTGAACACGCCGTCCGGCAGCCCTGCCTCCTTGAGGATCCGCGCCAGCTCCAGCGTTGTGCCCGACGTCATCTCGCTGGGCTTGACGACGACCGTGCATCCGGCTGCGAGAGCGAAGGGAAGCTTCTGACTGAGGACAACCAGAGGATAGTTCCAGGGCGTGATCAGCGCCACGGGCCCCGCAGGCTCCTTCAGCACCAGCGCGAGCTTGTCGGCGCCGAGATTGGAATGCAGATCTCCATGAATGGCCCGGGCCTGTCCTGCGGCATAGTCCCAGATGTCTCCCGCCCACGGGATTTCTTCCGATGCCTGCGCGAGCGTCTTGCCGGTTTCCTCGCTTTCGATCAGGGCGAGCGCCTCGACATTGTTCTTGAGATGGGCCGACACCGCCCGCAGAACATCCGATCGCGCCGAGGCCGGAAGGCCGGACCAGCGCCCGTCGTTGAAGGCCGCCACAGCCGCCGCGACGGCGGCATCGACGTCTTCGCTCGTCCCGGCCGGCCATCTTGCGGCGCCCTTTCGCGTGGCGGGATTCTCACGCTCGATGAACGCGCCGCCACGAGAGGGTACATGGTTGCCACCGATGAAGTGGAGGTACTCACGCATAATGATCGCCTTCTCTCGGATGTTTGGGATTGGGACCGGCCGCATATCGGCCTCCGCGGCCGCCGGCGGAACCGTCAGACAAGCGGCCTTGCTTCCGCATGGCCAAATTCGTATATTGGATAAAATATGCTGTCAATCCGCTTTCCTGCGCTTTCGCATTCCCGCCCCGCCCCAGCACATGATTGACCGGACGAAATATCGCTGGATTTCCCGCGTGTTGCGGATATTGCAAACAGGGCACGCCATATTGTATAAAATCGACAGGATGGATAAATCGCATCGAACTTCAACGAGGCAACGGACGCGCATGACGACGGTCGGCAAGGGATTAATGCACAAGACCATGGCTGAGGCGGCCGCTTCGGAGATCCGGGAACGAATTCTCGGCGGCGCCTACCCTCCCGGAATGCGGCTGCGCCAGGATGCCCTGGCCGAGGAGTTCGGCATGAGCCGCATTCCGATCCGCGAAGCCCTGCTTTGCCTGGAGAGCGAGGGAATCCTCAATATTCTTCCTCACAGGGGCGCCGTCGTCGTCGAGCTCTCGGTCGAGGAGATCGAGGAACTCTTCAACATGCGCGTGCTGCTCGAACCTTTTCTTTTTCTCCGCTCCGCGCCCCGCTTGACGCCGGGCGATTTCGAACTGCTCGAGAGCAATCTGGAGAAATACTCCGCCTCGATGGATGCCCTGGACGTCGATATGTGGAACGACATCAACACGGAGTTCCACATGACGATCTACAAGCGTGCGCGCAGCCCTCGCGTTCAGGCCACCGTTCAGAATCTCCTGGCCGAATGCGACCGCCATACGCGGATCCAGCTCACCAACATCACCGCTGACCGCAACCGTGCGGTCGAAGAGCATACCAAGATCCTAAAGCTGTGCCGGCAGCGGAAGTTCGAGGAGGGCGCCCAACTCATGCGGGAACACATCGACCACATCCGTCTCGTGCTGTTCGACCTTCTGAAAGATCGCGACGCCGATGCCGGCCGCGCGGCGGAGTGACGGCTGCGTTTAAGCAACGCTTCTCCGCAAGAAAGGAAGGCGGAATAGCGACCCCGCCGCAATGAGCGGGGCCGCAGGCGCTTAGCGCGATCCAACACTGAAGATCGGGGTGCCGAGCCGCTGGGAATCGACCTCGATGCCTAGACCGGGCGCCGTTGGGGCAGACCCGTAGCCGCCGGAAGAGCGGGGCGTGTAATTCGCAAGGTGACCGTCGGTCCAATCGTTGAAGAACGGGGTCATCAGGAGCGATTCAGGGCGGGTGGTGGCTGCGACATGGCTGGTCGCAGCCGTGATGATATCGCCACCCCACATATCCTCGACCGAGACGGCCATGTTGAGATCCTGCAGAAGATCGCGCGCCTTCACGACATTCGTCAGGCCACCGAGCTTGCCGAATTTGAGATTGATGGAAACGGCATTGGCTTCATACTTGGCGCGGAACACTTCGTCATGATTGACGATGGATTCGTCGAGCACGAGCGGCAGGGACGAGCCGCGATGCGCCAGAATGCAGTCGGCGGTCGAACGGCACGGCTGCTCGACGAACACGGGAAGGCCGGCCATTCCTTGAACGGCGAGCTTGGCGGCGGCAAGCGACCAGCCGCCATTCGAATCGGCAACGATGACCGTGTTCGCATCGCCGGCTTCCACACTGGCCCGAACGCGGGCGATGTCGTCGAACGGATTGTTGCCGACCTTCAGCTGGAAGCGGTTGATCCCTGCCGCCCGTCGCGACCGGATGAAGGCGCCCATCTCCTCCGGTGCGGTCAGCGGCACGGCTTCGTATATCGGGAAGCGTTCGTTGATGACGCCGCCGATCAGGCTCGACACGGGGAGGTTCAGGGCCTTGCCCTTGATATCCCAGCAAGCGATGTCGATCGGGCTTTTCGCGAATTCCTGGCCCATCAGGGTGGCGTTCATCACGCGGTTAATCTTCGCGATATTCGTCGGGTCTTGCCCGATCAATGCCTCTCCGAGGTCTTTCAGGGCCGTGCGGATCCCTTCGGGAAAGGTCGGCAGATAAACCTTTCCGAGGGTCGTGATCTCGCCCCATCCTTCGATCCCCTCGTCCGTCCGGATGCGGACGACGGTACCGTCTTCTGTCTGCGCAACGCGGTCGCCCGACATGATATAGGTTCCGTGGGCATAGCCTACCGTGTAGGAATACACGTCGATGCCGATGATTTTCATAACTGATGTCCTTTAGGCCGTTACGCTATCGCATATTGTATAAAATGTTCCTCCTGGCGACGCAATCGCGTTTTTCCCTCCGGCCGTAATGACACAAGGAATTTCCGTCTTTTGCCCATCTTGAGGTGAAAACAATGCGGATCGCCACGGCCGGCCAAGGGGCGGCTGCATAGCAGTCGACCTGATTTTGCACAGCACGCCGCCTAAGAAGTAGGCTATCCACAGCCAACAAACGAGCAAGGATAGTACGTCATGAAACTCTTCAACCCATCCAGCTACTGGTTCAAGAAGAGGTCCACGCAGGCCGAGAACGATGCTCTTAGCGATGGCTTCAAGCAGACGCCCGTCGCCAAGTTCGACCTTTTCTCGCTTGCTGTGCGCTCGATGCGCTAAGCATTGAGCGATAGACAGGATGTCACGGCCCGAAATTTCGGAGGGCCGCGTAGGACTCCCCCCTATTGTTATGGGCACGTCGAAGACGTCGGAAACGTGCCCATAAATCTAGAACCGTTGTTTTGCGGTTGAAGTGGCCTTCCTCACAGGCCCGAATATGCGCTTGCTCAGCGCACAATCTGTAGCAATCAACCCATACCGGCAGTCAATCTCTTATTGCAACCAGAGAGACGTCGCGGGGCGGCACAGTATGCCTGACCAGGGTATGGATGTCGTAGCTACGATCTTACCCGGCCACCTCCAGCACACGCGAAAGACGCCAAGGGCTTCCCTGGGAGTTCAGACCCGCTGTCGCGCCCGGCTCTGCCGAGGTGCCTCCCCGGCCGGCAAGGCGTGAAAATACTTGTTGTATTTTCAGAAATATTGGCATCTTGTCACGTCGTCTGGCCTCAACGAAGCGCAAAGGACCACAGATGCCAATCGTCAGAATCGAGCTGTTCCCCGGACGAAGTCACGAGACCAAAATGGAAATCGCGACTGCGATCACACAGGCGCTCGAGGAAAAGGCAGGGATCAAACCCGATGCCACGACCGTGATCTTCACCGAGATACCGCCGAGCGACTGGGTCGTCGCGGGCAAGCCGTATGCCGCTCCCGCCAACAGCGACAACGGGACAAACAAAAACCTTTGATCACGCGTTTCGGCGCGCATCGTCATTCGAACTATCCGGAGAAATCGAGATGCGGTCTCGTCTTTCAATCAACGTTGTGGGCTGCCATGCCGAGGGGGAAATCGGCGACGTCATCGTCGGGGGCGTGCTGCCTCCGGCGGGTCAGACGATGATGGAAAAGATGGTCACCATGGAGCGTGATCACGATCATATCCGGCAGCTTTTGATCTGCGAGCCCCGTGGATCTGTCGCGCGCCACGTCAATCTTCTCGTGCCCGCAGTCAATCCGGAATGCGTGGCCGGCGCCATCATCATGGAGCCGACGGAATATGTGCCCATGTCGGGCTCGAACACGATCTGCATCGCGACCGTGCTTCTGGAGACCGGCATGGTGCCGATGGTTGAGCCGGTGACACGTTTCAAGCTCGACATGCCGGGCGGCATCATCGAAGTCGCCGCAGAATGCGAGGGCGGCAAATGCCGCTCCATCACCTTCCGCAATGCGCCTGCCTTCGCAGCGGTCCTCGACGGAGCGCTCGAGGTCGAAGGGTATGGCACGATCTCGCTGGACATTGCCTATGGCGGGATGTTCTTCGGTATCGTCGATGCCAAGGCGCTCGGCTTCGAAGTCAAACCGGACGAAGCCCGGGACCTTGCCGTTCTCGGGGAGAAAATCCGCAAGGCCGCGCGCGAGCAGTTCGATGTCGTCCATCCCGATTTTCCGAATGTTCGCGGCGTTTCCATCGTTCAATTCGCCATGCCGTTCGAGGGAAGCGGAAAGGTCACGCGAAACACCTGCATCGTCGCGCCGGGCCGTTCGGATCGCTCGCCGACGGGAACGGGAACCTCTGCCCGCATGGCGGTCCTGCACGCCCGCGGCCTGATGGGAGCCGGAGATACGCTCATCCACTCATCGATCATCGGGTCGCGCTTCATCGGGAAAATTCTCGAGGTGAACACGACCGGCGACCGCGTCACCATCACCCCGCAGATCACCGGGCGTGCCTGGATCACGGGACAGCACACCTACATGGTCGATGCCGAAGATCCGTGGCAAAGCGGGTATATGCTTTCCGACACATGGGGCGTTACCCCGACGCTCAAGCAGTAGGCGATAGTTCATCAGCCGAGGCCCGGACCGCCTCTCGACCGAACCGCGCCTGCTGGCAGGAAACGCGTGTTCGGTCGAGCTGGCGCGCTCAAACGGCAAGCACTTGAGAGATTAATCTTCAAGGCATATCGCTGAATTCCGAACATGCCGGCCGACGTAATGTATTCGATGCGCGCTGCCGGATAATGGCGAGATCGGCCACCCCGACGAGGCCGGCATCGTCGCCAAGGCTTGCAGGTACGACCGGCACTTCCCGAAACGGAGCCATGGCATCGCGGCGGATGCGCGCACGAATGCCTGGTTCGAGCAAATCGAAAGCGGCCGACACGCCACCGCCCATGACGATCATCTGCGGGCTGTAGAGATGCAGCAGGCTGGCAAAGCCTGAGCCGAGCCAATCAGCCTCTTCAGCGACGAGGGCGAGGCAGGCGGCATCGCCTGCCCGCGCACCCTCCACCGCGTGGCGGCCTTCGAGCGTCTCGTGCTCGGCCATCCTGCCAAGGTAGGAGGCGGGGTTTCCGCTTGCCGCCGCGCGGACCCGCTTGCCGAAGGCCGTACCGGCGGCAACCGCTTCGAAGCAACCGACACGCCCGCACGAGCAGACGGGCCCTTCCGCAACCAGCGTGAAATGCCCGACATGGCCGCCCATGCCCCGCGCCCCGTGCATCAGCCGGCCGTCGACAACGACACCGCCGCCGATGCCCGTGCTGACCGTGACATAGACCATGTGGTCCAGCCCGCGCGCAGCCCCGTATTGCCATTCGCCGAAGGCGGCCGCGATGCCATCGTTCTCGACGATGGCGGGAAGGCCGAAAAGCTCCGACAGGCGGTCGCGCAGAGGGAACTGCTCCCAGCCGGGAAGGGTCGGAATATGGTCGATAACGCCGCTCACGGTATCGAGCGGCCCGGGGGCGCACATGCCGACCGCCCGGACTGGGGCGCTGCCCGCCGCCCGCGACACCTCCGCGACCAGCGCCTTGAATTGCCGCATCACCTCTTCCGGACCGCTGATATCCGTGCGCGCCGCCATGCGCACCAGAACCTTTCCTGCGCGAACCAGCGCGGCGCGGACCTGCGTGCCGCCGAGATCGAGGCCGATGGCGAAATCGTCAGTCATGCGCGACCTCGTATCGTCCCGCCGGTTGCGGATGGATCCAGCCACTCCCATCGCAGGCGAGCGACCTCATGGCACTCGTCTCAGCCATCAGCCGGTGCCCGGGCAAGGTTTCGAGCCAATCGAAAGGCGACCGCATCTCAGAGCTCCTTGAGGAAAGCCGACAGGGCCGCGCGGAAATCGGCGCGATAGGCGTCGGCATCGTCCGCCTTCGGCGTGATCTCCACCAGCCGCGCGCCCGGGATCATCCCGGCAAGCGACCGGGCATGACCAAGCGGATGAACGAGGTCGCGCCCGTGGCCGATCACGAGCGTCGGCACGGCAATAGCAGAGACCTCCACCTCGGTGACGTCGGGGCCGTCCATCGAGATTGCCCGGAGCAGCGCTGCGGTAACGTCGATCGGTTCGCGCGTGAAGAAGCCGCGGATCGAGGCAAGATTGTCCGGCGCATCCCGTTCCAGCTCTTTCGCCAAGGGCAAGGCCTCATACTGCCTGCGCGCCTCCTGCGGCCGATAGCGGTCGAGAAGTTCACCGGCAATGCGGTTCGGCGCCATGTTTTCCGGATTGGCGGCACAAATCCAGGCGGGCCGCGCGATCACAAGCGCCCGAACCCGTTCGGGCCGGCGGACGGCAAGCCGCAGCGCGATCGCCGCCCCCATCGAGATTCCACCCACCACGGCTCGTCCGGCACCTTGCGCCGCAAGATAGCCGGCAATGTCGTCGGCGAAGGTGGCGATCGAAAAGGCCGCCTTGGGACCCGCATCCGAGGCACCGTGGCCGCGGCATTCGACGGTGATGCGCCTGAAGCCGGCAGCGGCCGGAAAGACCTGGCCCGGCTGGGCCTGATCCCCGCAAAGGCCATGCTGGAAGACGAAGGGTAGGCCCTCGCCTTCCTCGTAGACCGCGAGGCTCGCGCCTTCGACGGGATGGCGGATCGGCTTCATGCGTTGCGGCCCTCCGGGGCGATGAGGGGCGCAAGGAAGGCGGCGACGCCCGGCGCTTCTGCCGCCGCAAGCCCGTGAGTGATCATGTCGCCGTCGAAGCCTGCCCGCTTCAGCGAGGCCACGTAGCGCGGATAATCGATGACGCCCCTGCCCGCGGTGGCGAAGGAGCTGTCGGCGTTGCGATCCTTGGCGTGCGCGATGGCGATCCGGTCTTTCAGCAGGTCGATAGCCGCGTCGATGATGCGGCCGCGCGCTTCGGCGTCCTCGTTCTCGAAGAGATTGGCCGGATCCAGCACGATGCGGATGCGCTCGCTCTCCATCGTTTCGATCAGCCGCCGCGCCTTCGCGGCGGAGTTGATGACATTGGCGAGCTCCGGCTCGACGCCGATGAAGATATCGTGCCGTTCCGCGATGGCGAGCAGATGGCCGAACTCGGCGATCATGTCCTGCCAGGCCTCGGCCCCCTGGTTGTCTGGATGGTCGCGCCACTGGTCGGCGGCATCCCGGCTTCCCGTGCAGACGGTCAGAAGGGTCGAACCGGCCGCATGCGCCGCTGCGGCAATCGCCGCAAAGCTGCGCCGGCCGGCTTCCCGCACGGCGATATCCGGGTGGATCATGTTGTAGGTTGCGGAGATCGCCGCGATGGCGACACCGGTTCGTTCCGATGCCTCACGGATCGCCGCGACGGCAGCGTCCGGGATCGCCTGCGGCAAGGCCCCAAGGCCTGAGCAGGCGAAATTGTACTGCACCGATGCGTAGCCGGCATCGCGCGCGGCGGCGAGCACGACATCCGGCGTCGTGCCTGCGAAGGTCTTGGCGAAGATACCGGCGCGCATCATACGCTCCCATGCGCGTCGGCGAGCTTGACCGGCGCCTTTGCGCGAACCGACTGCATCACCGCCGCCATGCCGCGCACCGAGGCGATGCCGTCCTCGATGCCCGCGCCGGTCAGCGGCCCGCCATCGAGAATCGTATCCGCAAAGCCCTCCAGCTGGCGCCGGTAGAAGTGGCCGTCCGCACCCAGAACGCGGCTGGTCGCCCCGGTCTTTTCGCTGAAGATGTCCACCTCGCTGCTCTTGAACAGCCAGGGATTGTAGGTCTTGCCGAGAATGCTGCCGTACTCGCCGTAGATCTGGAAGCCTTCGTGCCAGTCCATGCGCACGGCAACCGTCAGATCCAGATGGCCCATGGTGCCGTTTTCGAACTCGACATCGATGAACCAGGAATATGCGCCGAACCGCTGGCGCAGCCGCGCATCGACGGCGAGGATGGGACCGGCAAAATAGCGGGCGGTATCCAGCAGGTGGCTGCCATGGGCGAGCATGAAATACTGCTCGAGGTCGGCCTTCGGATTTCGCGACGGCTTCTTCGCGTTGGCGCTGCGGATCATGTAGGGCTGCACCGCGTCAGTGACGGCATAGCGATGGGTGGAATCGCAATACCAGGCCTTCAGCGCGAGCATCTCGCCCATTTCCGTGTCGATGAAGCTCTTGGCGCTCTGGAGGCCGGCGTCGTAGCGCTTCATATGTCCGACCTGGAAAACCTTGCCACTCTTCTCGACGACGGGCCGCAGGCCTTCGACCTCCTCGACGGTCATGCCGAGCGGCTTTTCGCAGAGCACATGCTTGCCGGCCTCGAGCGCGCGGGCTGCTGCGGCGACGTGGAAGGCGTCCGCCGTCGCGATGATGACGGCATCGACATCCGGATCGGCCAGCATCGCATCGTAGTCGGAGAAAGCCTTTTTCGGCGCATGGGTCGTGGCCATGCGGGCGCGCAGGTCGTCCGCGACGTCGCAGATGGCGTAAAGCTCGGCATTGCGCGCTTTCACGGCGCTTTCGAAATGACCGGCCTGCGAGATCGGCCCGCAACCGAGAATCCCGACCTTCAGCAGCGGCTTGCCCTCATTCATCTCATTGTCCTTTCCATGGTGGACGGCGCTTTCAAGGCCGGTCCGGTATTCTTCAGCTCTTCGACACAGGCATGCTGCGGAAGCGCATGGCGGTCTCCGGCTGCGCCACCTTGCAGACGGCGGGCGGAAGACCGCGGGCGATCAGTTCAATATCGGCGGTGATCGACGCGCCCATGGCGTTCAGCGTCGATTCCATGGCGCCGGCCTGATGGGGCGAAAGGATGATGTTCGGCGTCCCGCGCACCGGATCGTCGGCCGCGACCGGTTCGACGGGAAAGACGTCGGTCGCGACCCGGATCCGGCCGGAAGCGGCCGCCTCCAGCATGTCCGGAAAATTGACGACCGCTGCGCGGCTCAGAAGCAGCAGGCACGCCCCCTCTTTCATCGTTTCGAACGCATGCTTGTCGAGGAAACCGGCATTGTCGGACGTCACGCCAGCGAGCACGAAGACGAAATCGCTCTCGGCAAGCACGGTCTCCAGCGCCACCGGCCGGCATCCGGCCTGCTCGATCAGGAGGGCCGGCACCCACGGATCGTAGACGTCGATGGTCGAGGTGAACGGTTTCAGCAAGGGCAGCAGCGCGCGGGCAAGATCGCCGAAGCCGATCAGCCCGACCCGGGCACGCATCAAAGGCAGCGCCGTGCGGTTGGCCGCAAATCCGTACTCTTCCCTGCCCTCTCGCATCAGCCGGTCGGCCTCGGTAATGCCGCGGCCGAGGTCGATCGCCATGGCCAGCCCGATTTCGGCGACCGGTTCGGCAAAGACATGGCTCGCCGACAGCACGCGGATGCCATGCTCGAAGCAATGGCGGTAGTCGATATTGGGCAGGAAATTTCCCTCGCTGTTGACAAAGGCCTTGAGGTTTCGGCACCGCGCCAGCCGCTCGGCCGGCATGTCGAAAATGCCCATCGCGATATCGGCCGGCGCAACGTGTCGTTCGAAATCCTCATCCGTCAGCACATCGCCCTCGTGGATGACGACGTCGCCAAGCGCACGGAGCCGCGCAAGATGGGCGTCCGTGAAGACATCTTCCACGAGGCGCGGATGTGCCATGATGAAGATACGGAAAGGTGTGGTCATGAACGGTTCCCTTCAGATGTCTGTCCAGCGGCCGTCTTCAGCGCCCGAGCGAAGGGCGGCATCGACAAAACGCAAGCCGCGCACGCCATCGCGAATGCCGGGCAGCAGCAGGGCGTCCGCCGCCGGAGCGCGGCCGTCGCGACGCGCGTCGATCTGGTCGGCCATGTCGAGATAGAGCCGCGCCAGCGCCTCGATGAACCCCTGGGGATGTCCGGGCGGCATCGTTCCCTTGAAGGCCGTTCCGTGCGAGGCCCGGTCGATCACCATGCGCCGGCCGCCGAGCGGCGCGAATGACAACCGGTTCGCCGCCTCGACCGTCCAGCCGAGCGAGCCCTTGTCGCCATGCACATCGATCCTGAGCCCATTGGTCTCGCCGATCGCCACCTGGCTTGCCCAGAGCAGTCCCTTGGCGCCGCCGTCAAAGCGCAGTTTTGCCGTGACGTTGTCATCGACGCGGCGGCCGGCAACGAAGGTATCGACTTCGGCCGAAAGGGCTGTCACCGAAAGGCCCGTGACAAATTCCGCAAGATGGAAGGCGTGGGTGCCGATGTCGCCGAGACTGCCGGCGCCGCTTCTTGCCGGATCGGTGCGCCATTCGGCCTGCTTGTTGCCGGTCGCCTCGGTAGCCGTGGCCAGCCATTCCTGCGGAAAGACGACGCGGACCATGCGCACCGTGCCGATTTCCCCGGCCGCCACCATGGCGCGCGCTTCACGCACCATGTCGAAGCCGGCATTGGTGTAGGCGACACCGAAAAGAGAGGCGCTGTTCGCCGCCGCCGTCCGGAGTGCGAGCGCCTCATCCAGCGTGGCGGTCAGCGGCTTGTCGCAGAGAATGTTGATGCCGGCATCGAGGAAGGCGCGGCAGGCGGGCGCATGCAGGTGGTTCGGCGTCACCACGGCGACGAGATCGATGCCGCCGTCGGTCGCTTCGCGCTTCGCCATCGTCTCGAAATCGTCATAGCAGCGTTCCGGGGCGAGACCGAGATCGTGCCCGCTTTCCCGCGCGCGAACCGGATCGCTCGAAAGGGCGCCCGCGACCATCGAAAAGCGTCCCGTCATCGCGGCGGCGGCACGGTGTGCGGCGCCGAAGAACGCACCATTCCCACCGCCGACCATACCCAGTTTCAGCGTTCTCATATCCCTGTCCTGTCTGGAATGGGATGGGCCGACGTTTTCCGCCGGCCCACCCCTCTGGCGACGTGTTACTTGGCGGCCACCTTGCCGCAGGTGGTCAGCGCATCGGCCGGGGTGCAGGTCTCGGTGCCGGTCTGGATGAACGGCTCGAGCTTTTCGCCCTTGGTCAGCTTGTCGAGGGCCATGATCGTCTCGTAGCCCATGTCATAGGGACGCTGGCCGATATTGTAGTGGCTGAGGCCCTCGGCGAGCAGCGGAAGCTGCGGGCCGAAATTGTCGCCGAAGACCACGACGAGATCCTTCTTGTCGAGGCGTTCCTTCAGCGGCTCCATCGCCTGCTTATAGGCCTGCGGCGCATACTGCGCCCAGCCGCCGACGGCGACGAAAGCGGAGAGGTCCGGATGGTTGGTCATGACGTCGCGAACCTGCTGGGCGGCGAGCGCGATGTCGTCATTGTTGTAGACCGGGCATCCGGCCGGCTCGGTCCAGCCGTTCTGGCCGGTGAGTGTTTCGACCGGCTGGTCCTTCGAGGCACCGGCGAGCGTGTCGCGGATGCCCTGGACACGGGCTTTCAGGTTTTCAGAGGCCGGCGCGCCGGACTGGATGCAGACCGTGCCGCCTTCCTTCTTGTTCTCCAGCACCTTCTTGGCGAGCTCCACGCCGAAAGAGTAGTTGTCCGTGCCGATATAGGTGGCGCGCAGCCCTGCGTCTTCGGGCAGCACGTCGGTGTCGAAGGTGACGACCGGGATGCCCTTGTCGTTCGCCATCTTGAGGATGCGCGCCATCGCCTTCGGGTTGCCGGCGGAAATGCCGAGCCCGTCGACGCCGCGGGTGATCATGTCCTGCGCAAGCTGGACCTGCTTGGCTTCGTCATATTCCGTCGGGCCGATATAGGTGCAGGTGACGTCGCCGAGCTTTTTGGCAGCGTCCTTGCAGCCGGCGTCGATCGGCGGGCTGAAGGCGTTGTTGAGCACCTTGAAGACCAGCGCGAATTCCCGGTCCGCGGCATTGGCCGTCGAGGCAAAGGCGCAAAGCGCGATCGCCGCGGACGACAGGGTAAATTTCAGGCTTCCTGACAGCGACATGGTATCTCCTCCTTGGTTCGCTGTTAAAGACGTTTCGTTTCACGGCGCAGCGGCACTCCTCCCCCGCGCCCTGACCTTATGCGGGCGCGGCCGTCAGCGGCGCAGCGACCGGATGCGTTCGAGGAGCACCGCGGCGAGGATGAAGCCGCCGACGAACGTGCCCTGCCAGAACGGATTGACGCCGGCTATCAGCAGCGCGTTGCGGATCACCTCGATCAGGATCGAGCCGATCGCGGCACCAAGCGCCGTGCCGAAACCACCGGTCAGGGACGCGCCGCCGATGACCGTCGAGGCGATGGTCTGCAATTCGTAGCCCGTGCCGATGGCGTTCGTGACGGCGCCGAGCCAGCCGACGAGGAAGATCGCGCTGACGGCGGCCATCAGGCCACTGAAGGCATAGGCCGAGACCTTGATGGCATCGACCGAGATGCCCGCGAGACGCGCAGCGCTCTCGTTGCCGCCGATAGCGAAGATGTAGCGGCCCCAGCGCGTCATGGTCAGAAGGCAATGCAGCACGATGACGAAGACCACGAGCGCATAGACGACATTGGGAACGCCGAGCGTGTAGCCGCCGCCGAGCGCCAGGATCGATTCCGTCGCCGTGCCGAACTCGTAAAACACCTGATTGTCGCTGATGACGAGCGCAAGGCTGCGCCCGATCGACAGGGTCGCCAGTGTCACGATAAACGGTGGCAGCTTGGCGAACGTGATGACGGCGCCGTTGAGCCCGCCGAAGACGAGGCCGACGGCAAGCGTCCCGGCGATGCCGACCGGCAAGGGCGCGCCGGCATTCAGCAGGACGCCGAGCGTCACGCCGCTGAGCCCGAGGATCGAGCCGACGGAAATGTCGATCCCGCCGCTGATCAGCACCGGTGTCATGCCGAGCGCCATCAGGCCGATGAAGCAGGCATTCTGCAGCACGTTCAAGAGGTTGCCGGACGTGGCGAACTTGCCGGAGATCATCGAGACGGCAAGGCCAAGTACGACAATGGCAATCGCGATCCACATTTCCTGCGTGAGCATCAGCCGGCGCAGAAGCGATCGGTCATGGCGCTTCAGGAGGTCGATGTTCATGTCGGGGACGTCTTGCTGGGACATGGTTTCCTCCCCTCTCAGGCGGCGTGGATGGCGCCGGTGATGAGGCCGGTGACCTCCTCCGGGCTGGACTGGTTTATCGGCTTGTCGGCGACCTTGCGGCCGCGCCGCATGACCACGACACGATCGCAGACGTCGAAGACATCGGGCATGCGGTGGCTGATAAGGATAACCGAGAGGCCCTGCTCCTTCATCCGCCGGATCAGCGCCAGCACCTCGGCCACCTGCCGCACGCTGATGGCCGCGGTCGGCTCGTCCATCAGCACCAGCTTGGAGTTGGAAAGGCGCGTGCGGGCGATCGCCACGGCCTGCCGCTGGCCGCCGGACATGCGATCGACGAGATCGGCCGGCCGCGTCTCGGATTTCAGCTCGCGGAAGATTTCGGCGGACCGCGTGTTCATCAGCCTCTTGTCGAGCACCCGGAACGGTCCGACCTGCCGCATCGGCTCGCGGCCGAGGAAGACATTGGCTGCGGCCGTCAGGTTGTTGCAGAGCGCGAGATCCTGGTAGACGACCTCGATGCCGTGCCGGCGGGCATCGGCCGGGCCGGAGAAACTGACATCCTGGTCCTCGAAGACGTAGCGGCCGGAGGTCGGCTGGAAGTTTCCGGCGATGGTTTTCACCAGCGTCGACTTGCCCGCGCCGTTGTCACCCATCAAGCCGAGCACTTCGCCACGGTTGATATCGATCGACACGCCGTCGAGCGCGCGGATGGCGCCAAATTCCATGACAATGTTTTCGAGACTGGCAAGCTTGCTCATCCAACCTCCTCCCTGAGCCTGGATAAATATCTTTCTTAAAGTAAGAAATAGAACGCATTTACCTTTGTCAACGAGGAATGTTTTTGCGCTCCCGCGGGCGAATTGCGTCAATAAGGCTGACATAATGGACTCAAGGCCCGATTTTCGTGAATTTTTCTCGTGGACGGCAAATCGTGGGCCGTGAATTTGCCCGAAACAAAATGACATTTTTTTATAAAAGTAATAAACGCAATGACTCCAGACATCGCATGCGGAAAGGCGGGGGATTTCGACATGGCAGACCAGACCCTTGCCAAGGAAATCAACGAGCGGCAGATCCTTCGTTTCCTGCGGCTGGGCGGGTCGGCGAGCCGGGCCGATATCGCCCGTCATCTCGAGGTGACACCGGCCTCGGTGACGCGCCTCGTCAACGGTCTCGCTCTGCGCGGACTGGTGCGCGAGGTGCAGCCTGAAGAAAAGACGCCGGGGGCAGCACGCGATGCCGGGCGGCCGGGCGTGGCACTCGCGCTCAACCCGAGTGCGATCTATTTCCTCGGCGTCGAGATCGGCGTCGGCATTCTGCGCTATGCCCTTATCGACCTGACGGCAAACAGCGTCGCCACGTCCGATGTGCATGTCAGCCGCACGATCACGCCGGAAGAGGTCGTCGACGCGATCGCCGCGCATGTGGCCATGCTGGAGCGCGATCTTCGTTATGCCGGCCGCGTTCAGAGCGTCGGCGTCACGGTACCCGGCGTGGTCAATCTGGAAGGTTTTGTCATCAATCTGCCGATCCTTGGCTGGAAGGAAGTCGATCTCCTGACACCCCTGCAAGCCGCCGTCGGCCGGCCCTGTTTCGTGGAAAACGACGCCGGCGCCGCGGCGTTCGGTTCCGTCTACACCATGCCGGAACTCCAGACCGGCTGCTCCGTCTTTCTCGTGATCGGCCGGGGATGCGGCGGGGCGGCGGTGATGAACGGCCGGCTCCTGCGCGGCGCGAGCGGCGCCACTGGCGAGCTCGGCCACATGCGTATCGCCCGCGATGGCGCCGTTTGCAGCTGCGGACACCGCGGTTGCCTTGAAAGCCATGTCGGGCTCGACGCGCTGGCGCGGTCCTATCTGGGGACAGACAGTCTCGAAGAGGCGCAATTCGAGGCGCTTTCGGCGGAAGTGGCCGACCGTTTCAATTCCGGCGATCCCACGGCGATTGCGTCCGTGGCCGATCTTGCGGGATGGCTTTCGCTGGCTATCGTCAGCCTGGCCAATATCTTCAATCCTTCGACGGTCTTCCTCGGCGGCGCGCTGGGCCCGGTACTCTCCCTCATCATCGAGGGCCTCCGCCGGGATGTCGCCGCCGGCATCGTTCCCGGCCTGCCGGCGCCGGAGGTTCGCCTGTTCAGTCTCGAACCCTACGAATGCGCCATCGGCGTTGCTGCCATCGCCCATCAACGCTGCTTTGACAGCTCCCGCGTCGACAAGGATATGGCCGGCTGATCATCCGTCGCTCCCGTCAGGCCATTCCGTCGTTCGGTTTCAACAACGGACGCTCGAGACACGTCAGAAGAACGCAAAAGACGGTTTCACGAGCATGAGCCAGAGAATGCCGATAACCGCGAAGAACGCCGGAAAACCGCACAGAAACCAGATGCGATAGAGACGGAAGTAGGCTGGCGGAAGTACCTCGTTGTTGATCGCGGCAACGTGGGCGAGGTTTCTGAGCCTGATTTGAATGGCCACAACCGGCAGCCAGAACAGGCCGGTCAGAACATAGAGAAGAAGCGACAGGGCGATCCAGCCTTCGGTGAGCGACCATCCGATCTCTCGGGCGAGCAAGTATCCCGTGACCGGCTGGAGGACGACGGCTGTGGCGGTGAAAAGCGTATCGGCGACGACGACCGTTCCCGCGACATGCGCGATGAGGGAGGAATTACGGGTCCGATGAGCCATGACCATGAAGAAGGCGATGCCCGCGCCCGTGCCGAACAGAACGGTCGCGCCGACGACATGCAGCAGCCGCAGGATATCCACCCATTCCGGCATCAGCGCTCCTCCAATATCGCGATGGCGATACCCGCAAGGACCATGGAGGGAAGAACCTTCACGAACGGGCCGAGCGGGTCGAGCCAGAGGCCCGGCGTGAGGATCGTTCCACCGGCAAGATAGGCCGCAGAGACGATAAGCATGCCGAGCAGGGCGCGGCGCGTCCATGGTCGATAGAGAACGGCAAGCCCCAGCGCGATATCGACGGCGCACGTGGCGAAAGTCATGAACCAGACGGCAGCGACGGGCATGAATGGCCGCAAGAAAGAGGCCGCGCTTGCGGGGTCGAAAAGCGGGATCAGCCCGGACAGCATCCAGAAGATCGACAATACCACCACGATCAGCGGCTTGAACAGGTAGAGCCGCGCGAACCAAAGGTCCTGCACACCCGCAGGATGGCGCGCGAGGGCCTGCGATGCCTTCATGAAAGTCACGCCGGCCGGCACGGCACCCTGACGCCCCGACGATACGCCGCCAGCCATCACGGCTATCGCGGTCGACCGCATCGCAGACCGCCAGCCGAGCTTGCCCGCCAGATCGGCAAGCGCGCTGACCGGTCCGACAAGAAAGCCGGGAAGCGCCAGGATACGGGCCGGCGGAAGCCCCAGCCACGCACGATGCAGCGTCACCAGATCGCGGAAGCTCATGTCTTCCGCTGCCGCGAGATCGTAATCGCCATCGGCGGAGATCATGCCGGTAACGGCTCTGGCGACACAGGTTGCGACGTCCTCCACCGAAACGGTGGCTACGGGACTATCGGCATAGGCAAGGGGGATCGGTCCCGGCAGCGCGGAGAGCGAACGCAACAGCGCTGTGCCGCCGAATGCATTGCGGCCGATGACGACGGCTGGGCGCAGGATGATATGTGGCACGCCGCTGGAAGCGAGCGCACGGTCGGCCGCGCGCTTGGTGCTGAGGAAGGCCGTCTCGGCGCCGGCATCCATCGTGTTGGCGGAAATCTGAATGACGAGGCGGAGGCCCGCCTGCTTGGCGGCCTCGTACAGCGCCAGCATGGCTCGCTCCTGCGCGGCGGCGAGATCGTCATGGAGGCCGTCCTGCAGGGCCCCGGCGCAATTGACAACGATATCCTGATCCCGGAGGAGCGGCGCCCAATCCCCGGCCCGGCCGAGATCGTTGAGGTCAGCCTTCAACCACCGGATATCGGGATGCTGGTTTCTCGCACGATCGGGATGCCGGCCAAGCCCTGTGACGGCATGCCCTTCTTCGCGAAGCCTGCCAGCGATGACGGAACCGATAAAGCCCGTGGCTCCCAGTACCAGGACGCTGAAGCGTTGGGACATATACGACTCGTCTTCTTCCAGATGTTCAGTTCAAGGGCCGGTCTCGGCGTGCCACCTTTTCCGAGATTTGACAATTCCCTTGGCAATGACCACGCAGCGGATGGTCGATCCGAGGGGCGACGACGACGCAGGCTCTGCCGAATTCAGGGTGCGGTGTCTTGGTGGACGACCCGGCCGGGCTGCTCGCAAAGGATCAGAAGCCGGCGGATGGCTTCCAGATGGAGCTTCATGCTCGCATGAGCCTGAACGCTGTCGCCCGCTTCGATCGCCGTGACGACAGACATGTGCATCGCGCTCTGGGCGGTCGCATATTCGCGTTTGCGGGCCTCCCGGAAAATCGCATCGTGGCGCCGTTGCCATGCGGCGCGCCCGCGAACGGAAGCCAGAGACGTCAGCATCGCCGCAAGAAGCGCGTTGCCGCTGGCGCGCGCCACGGCCTTGTGAAAGGCATCGTCGAGCGTCTCGTATTCCCGCCAGTCGCGAGCCGCGCCAGTCGCGGCCGCCAGACGCCGCAGCACGACAAGGTCTTCGGGCGTCGCCGACCGTGCCGCTGCCGCCGCCAGTGCCGGCTCGTAAACAAGCCGCGCCTCCATCAGATCCATACTCGATACGGTATCGATCACCCGATCCAGGGAGCGTTCGACGGTTGCGGGCGCGCCGCCGACAAACGTCCCCTGTCCCTGATGGCGCCAGAGAACGCCATCGCGCTCGAACCGGCGCAGGGCCTTTCGAACCGTCTCCCGGCTACAGCCGAACAGGTCCGCAAGGGCGCGCTCCGATGGAAGCCGGTCCTGCGGGCCGAGATTGTGACGCTCCAGCAAGGCGCGCAGCTCCTGCTCAACCTCATGGACGGACTTGCGCTCTGCCATCGTGCCGATCCTTTCCGGACCAATTTGTAGACCATTTCCCAAGATCAATACACGAAATCCAGGACAACAAGTCGAATGAGACACGTCTCGGAAAGTTATGGATCGCAAATGCGCATGGACCCCTTCCTCATCCTGATGATCGCTGCGGTGATCGTCGCGACAATTTTCCCGGCGACGGGTCGCTGGGCTGACAATGTCGATCTGCTCGGAACGATCGGCGTCGCCCTGCTTTTCTTCGGCCATGGCGCCGCATTGTCGCATAGGGCGATCCTGACGGGCCTCAAGCAATGGCAGCTCCACGCCTTCATCTTCGCCACGACGTTCCTGATCTTTCCCCTCATCGTCCAGCCGCTGCGTCTCCTCCCGCAAGGCATATTCCCGCCGGACCTTCTCCTCGGGTTCATCTATGTCGGCGTGCTCCCTTCCGCGATTTCCTCTTCGATTGCCTACACGGCCATGGCGAAGGGCAATGTGCCGGCCGCCGTGTGCAACTCGGCCGGCTCCAACGTATTCGGATTGCTGCTCACACCGCTCCTCATGACCATCTTCATGCGCTCTTCCGGCTCGATCGACCTGGGCCAGGCGCTGCATGACGTCGTTCTCGAATTGCTCCTGCCCTTTGGTCTCGGACAGCTTTCGCATCGCTGGCTCGGCCCTCTGCTCGCCAGCCGCAAACACTGGCTGGAGAACTACGATCAGTCGGTCATCGTGCTCATCATCTATTCGGCGTTCTCCAAATCCGTGACCGCAGGGCTTTGGCAGGTTCTGCCGGCCGCCGGTTTGTGCCTGGCCGTGGTCCTGTGCACCATCCTGCTCGCCGCGGTGGTCGCCTTCACGACCTGTGGCTCCCGCCTGCTCGGCTTCTCCCGTGAGGACGAGATCGCGGCCGTTTTCTGCGGCTCCAAGAAAAGTCTGGCCTCGGGCCTGCCGCTGGCCCAGGTGCTCTTCGCAGGCACGTCCGGCTTCGGCATGATCGTGCTCCCGATCATGCTTTACAACCAGATCCAGATACTTGTCGGCGCGGTCCTGGCGCGCCGATATGCCGTCCGGCTCACGCCGGCCGATCCTGTCGGGCAGAACGGCGCGGCATGAAACGCAACCCCTCGGACCTCGCCGCATCGGCCGATCGGCTCGCCCCCCTGGAACGCCAGCCCCTGAATATCCAGGTCGCGGCACGGCTGCGCGCCGAAATCCTCACCGGCCACCGGCTGCCCGGCGAGAAGCTGCCCAACGAACTCGATCTCAGCGGCCGTTATGCGGTCTCCCGCGCAACGATACGCGAGGCCATCGGCATGCTGGTCTTTGCCGGACTGGTCGAAAGACGTCACGGCTCGGGGACGTATGTTACGCTGGGGCACCCCCCGGCCTGAATTTATCCAACCCGCCCCTTCCGACCGCGCGCCGGACAGCGAGAAATCCAAGGCGCGCGTGAAGGTACCCTTGTCGGGGTACCAGCACCCTTGCCGCAGACGACTGTCCGGCTTTTGAAGTTTAGGTGAAGCGCGCTTATCCTTCTCCAAGCAAGGGGACCAGCCTCACTCAATTTTGGTCAGCGAGAAAATCACGCCTGCATGGCGTGAAGGTGTCGATCAGCAGGCCATCTGTCAGCGCCACAACCCCATGCACGAGGTTCGGCGCGACGATGAAGCTGCTTGCGGGGCCGAGCCGCGTGGTGACGCCGTCGACGGTCACGTCGAAGTGGCCTTCGGCGACATAGCTCACCTGCGTATGCGGATGCGAATGCAGGGCGCCGATAGCCCCCTCCTCGAAGCGGAATGCGACGAGCATCAGTTCCGGGCGGTGGCTCAGCACGGCGCGGCGGTTGCCGGGGGCGACTTCGGTCCAGACGGTATCTTCGGGTAGCGTATAGGGCTGCATGAGTCCTCTCATCGGGCAAGCCAGCCGCCATCGACGGGCAGGATGGCGCCGTGAACGTAATCGGAGGCCGGGCTTGCGAGGAAAACCGCCGCGCCGGCCATGTCTTCGGGCCGCGCCCACCGGCCGGCGGGAATTCTCTTCAGGATATCGGCATTGCGCTCGGCATCGGCACGCAGGGCCGTCGTGTTGTTCGTCTCGACATAGCCGGGGGCGATGGCATTCACATTGATGCCGCGCGCCGCCCATTCGTTTGCCAGAAGCCGGGTTATGCCGGCAAGGCCGCTCTTGGCCGCCGCGTAGGACGGCACCCGGATGCCGCCCTGGAAGGACAGCAGCGAGGCGATATTGACGATCTTCGCCGGCCGCCCCGCCGTGATAGCAGCTCTGGCGAAGGCCTGGCAGAGGAAGAAGACCGATTTCAGGTTGGTATCGAGCACGGCATCCCAATCCTCCTCCGTGAAATCGAGCGAATCCGCGCGGCGGATGATGCCGGCATTGTTGACGAGGATGTCCGGCGTCGCGCCGGCAGCCAAGGCGTCGGAAATGACGGTAGCGGCGCTGCCCGGTCTGGAAAGGTCCACAGTCACGCTCCTGAACTGCCGGCCGGCCGCCCTCACCTCCGCCTCGGTGTCCGTCATGGCGGAGCGCCCGACGCCGACGATATCCGCACCGGCCGCCGCGAGCCCGACGGCGATGGCGCGGCCGATGCCGGTATTGGCCCCCGTGACGATGGCCCAGCGGCCGGAAAGGTCGAAAAGGCTCATCGCAGCGCGTCCATCGGAACCTTGTCCATGTCGGTGAAGCTCATGTTGTCGCCGGCCATGGCCCAGATGAAGGCGTAGCGCCCGGTGCCAGCGCCGGAATGGATCGACCAGCCCGGCGACAGCACCGCCTCGTGGTTCTTCAAGACGACATGCCGCGTCTCGCCCGGTTCGCCCATGAAGTGGAAGATGCGCGTCGCCGCCTCCATGCCGAAATAGAGATAGACCTCCATGCGCCGGTCATGCACATGCGCCGGCATGGTGTTCCAGACCGAGCCCGGCTCGAACATGGTGAGGCCGACCAGAAGCTGGCAGCTCTCGCAGACATCGGGATGGACATACTGGTTGATGGTGCGATGGTTGGATTCCTCCGCCGAGCCGAGATGCACCTTCCTTGCCATCTCGCGGGTGATGTGCACCGTCGGACAGGTCCGGTGGGCCGGCGCGCTGAGGATGTAGAACAGCGCGGGCGCCGCCGGATCGTCGCTGGCAAAGCCGAGCGCGCCCTCGCCCATGCCGATATAGATCGCCTCCTGGAAGCCGAGCGCATGGTCCCTGCCGCCGACGCTCACCGTGCCGGCGCCGCCGATATTGATGACGGCGGCCTCGCGGCGCTCGAGGAAGCTGTCCGTGCCGGTTTCGGCGACATGGCCGATTTCGAGCCTCTTGTCGGTCGGGACCACGCCGCCGACGATCATGCGGTCGAGATGGCTGTAGGTGAGGTTGACCTCGCCGGGCCGGAACAGGCCCTCTATGACGAAGCCGTCGCGCAGCCCCTGTGTGTTGCGCCTTGCGGCGTCCTCGGGCCCTACGGCCTGGCGTACGGATACGGAAAGTGTCACGGCATCTGCCTTTCAAAATTGGGGATCAGGTGAGCACGACGTAGTCGGTGAGCTGGCTGATGGTCGTGTCGGCCTTGGCGACGTCGAAGACCTTGGTGCCGTGGCTCATGATCACGAAACGGTCGCAGACCTGGTAGGCATGGTAGATATTGTGCGTCACCAGCACGCTGGAAACGTTCTCCGCCTTCAGCTTCAGCACCTGGTTCAGCAGCGCCTCCGTCTCGCGCACGGAGAGCGCCGAGGTCGGCTCGTCGAGCAGCAGCACGCGCTTCTTGAAATAGACCGCGCGGGCGATGGCGACGGCCTGTTTCTGGCCACCGGAAAGATTGCCGACCAGCGTATCGGGGGAGTCGATACCGGAAATGTGCACGGCGTTCTGCAGAACCTCCATGGCGATGGCGCGCATCTCGGCCTGCCGGAGGAAGCCGAAGCGGTCCGTCAGCTCGCGGCCCATGAAGATGTTGCGGGTGATGGAGAGGCTGTCGACCAGCGCGGTGTGCTGGTAGATCGTCTCGATGCCGGCATCTGCCGAATCCGACCGGCAGGTGAAGAGCGTCTTCCTGCCGTCCACGCTGAGATAGCCATCCGTCGGCTTGTGAATGCCGGAGATGAGATTGACCGTCGTCGACTTGCCGGCGCCGTTGTCGCCGAGGAGGCCCACCACCTCCCCCTCGCATATATGGAAGCTGAGATCGCGCAGCGCCGTCAGCGCGCCGAAGCTTTTCGAGATGTTGTGCAGTTCGAGAAGATGGGACATCACGCAACGCCTCGCCGCTCGATGAGATGGTTGAAGATGGCGGCCAGCACGATCAGCGTCGCGATGAACATGTCGAGGTAGAAACCGGGTGCGCGCAGCAGCAGAAGCACGTCGGTGATGGTGTGGATCAGCAGCACGCCGAGAAAGATGCCGACGATCGAGCCGCGCCCGCCGCGCAGGGACAGGCCGCCGATGACGCAGGCGGCGATTGCCTGGAGTTCGAGGCCGGCGCCCTGACCCGGCTGCACGCTTCCGACGCGGGCCGTCGCCAGGATGCCCGCCATCGCAGCCATGCCGCCGGCAATGGCGAAGGCGATCAGCTTGACGCGGTTGGTATTGATGCCGATGGCCTCGGCCGCGCCGCGATTGCCGCCCGTCGCGAAGACATGGTTGCCGAAGCGGTGGCGGTGGAGCAGGAAATGGAAGCCGACGACGAAGAGCACGATCCAGATGAAGGCCGCGTTGATGCCGAGGAGCGTACCGGAAAACAGGCTGGTGAAGATCGGCTCAGGATCGAAGCGCACCTGCACCGCGCCGTTGTAGAGCAACACCGCGCCGCGCCAGAACAGGAGGCCGCCGAGCGTCACGATGAAGGACGGCAAACCGAAGCGCAGCGTGATATGGCCGTTCAAAAGCCCGATCATGAGGCCGACGACGATGCCGAGAGGGGCGGCGACGAAGGCGCTGACGCCGGCCCCGACGAGGCTCGCCATCAGGACGGCGGTGAAGGTGTAGACGGAGCCGATGGAAAGGTCGAATTCGCCCGCGATCATCAGCACGCCGGCGCCGAGCGCCAGGCACCCGAGCACGGGGATCGCCTTCATCAGGATCGTCAGATTCTGCGGCGAGAGATAGCGGAACTCGTTCGGATAGATCAGCGCGCCGGCGATGCAGACGATCTGCAACGCCATGAAGACGAGGAAGATCGCGCCGGCGGGCATCGCCATGATCTGCTTCAGAAGGGATTGTCTTTGCGTGCGCGAACGGGGCGCGGCACTGTCGGCAAGGATGGGTGTCACGGTCTGGCACTCGATCGTTGAGGAACGGGGAACCCGCCGGCTCATGCCGGCAGGCTCCCGCGACATCCGGTTAGCGGTAGCTGCCGATCAGCGGCTTGACCGAGCTGATGCGCGACTTGTCGAGGAAGGCGCCCTGCCCCGTATCGACATCCGTCGGGGTCAGCCCGTACTTCTTGGCAAGCGCGATCTGCGCGATCGGGTAGTAGCCCTGGAGATAGGGCTGCTGGTCCATGGTCGCGAACATCGCGCCGGACTCCACCGCGTTGACGATCTCGACCGCAAGGTCGAAGCCGCCGAAGGGGATATCGACGCCGGCATCCTTGATGGCGCCCGCGCCGACCGTCGAGGTGACCGACCCCGTGCCGAACAGCGCCTTGACGTTCGGATTGGCGATGAGGAACTGGGCGATGATGTTCTGGGCTTCGGCCGGATCGAGGCCCGCGCGCACCGTCTCCACCTTGATGCCGGCCTCCGTCATCGCCTTCTCGATGCCGCCGCCGCGGGCGACGGCGAAGCTCGCCTCGGGAATTTCGCGCGGGTTGAAGACGACGTCGCCGGACTTCAGGCCGAATTCCTTGATCATCCGGTTGCCGAGCTCGTAGCCCGAGGCGAACTCGTCCATGCCGACATAGGCCTGGCGGCAATTGCCCTTGGCGCCGTCGAGGTCGTCGTTGTTGAAGCCGATGACGATGATGCCGGCCTTGACCGCCGCGCAGATGCTCTCGTCGAAGGCATCCGACGAGGAGATCGCGACGGCGATGCCGTCGACGCCGCTCGCCGTCGCGCTCTCGATCAGGTCGTTCTGGCGCACCGGATCGTTGTTGGCATATTGCACGTCGAGATCGACGCCGAACTGGGCGGCTGCGTCTTGCGCACCCTTCACCACGGGATTAAAGAACTGGACACTCGGATCGAGGTAGATGATCATCGTGGCCTTGACGTCCGCGGCAAGCGCCGTGGTCGCCATCATGGTGGCAGCAGCCGCGGCCAGGCCTGCGGCTTTCAACCTGGTCAATCTCATTTGCGTATCCTCCCTTTGGATGTGCAATGCGGGTCCAAAAGACCCAAGTCTCGGCTGGCGGGCTCCGACCAAAGATCACGCCAGCCGAGATTTTCCTCCTCTCGCCACGGATGCGGCGGATTATAAGAACCAGGGCGCCGGGCGCCCGAGCGTGACGTGCACGCCCTTGAACTGGGAATATTCGTCGAAGCCGTAGCGGCCGAGCTCGCGGCCGAGGCCGCTCTTCTTGTAGCCGCCGATCGGCAGTTCCGGCGTGCCGTCGATGACGCTGTTGATCCAGCAGCGGCCGGCGCGGATGCGGCGGATGCTCTGCAGGGCGTTTTCGAGATTGGTCGACCAGACGGAGGCCGACAGGCCGAATTCCGTGGCGTTGGCCATCGCGACCGCCTCGTCCGCCGTCCTGAAGGTCAGCGTCGAGAGCACCGGCCCGAAGATCTCCTCGCGGGCAATCGACATGTCGGGCGTGACGCCGGCAAAGACCGTCGGCGCATAGTAAAGCCCGGCCTCCCTGCCGACCCTCTCGCCGCCGAGCAGCAGTTCCGCGCCGGCGGCAACGCCTGCCTCCACATAGGAATGCACCTTCTGCGCATGCGCCTCCGAGATCATCGCGCCGATCCTGGTGCGCTCGTTGAGCGGATCGCCGAACGTCACCTTGCGGGAAATGTCGAGCAGTCGCTCCATCAGCGCGTCGCGGATGCTTTCCTCGACCAGCAGGCGGCTGCCGGAAATGCAGCACTGGCCGGCATTGTGATAGACGCCATAGGCGATGCCGTCGGCCGCAGCGTCCAGATCCGCATCGGCAAAGACGATCTGCGGACCCTTGCCGCCGAGCTCCAGCCCAACGCGCTTGACGCTGCGCGCCGCGATCTCGCCGAGCCTGGTGCCGACGCGCACGGAGCCGGTGAAGGCGACCATGTCGACGCCGGGGTCTTCCGCCAGCACCTGTCCCGCCGGATCGCCATAGCCGGTGACGACGTTGAAGACGCCGTCGGGAATGCCGGCTTCCCGGGCCAGCTCCGCCATGCGGATCGAGGTGCCGGACGTGAATTCCGACGGCTTCAGCACGACCGTGCAGCCGGCGCCGATGGCCCACGGCACGCGCTCGGAGGCGATGATGAAGGGGAAGTTCCAGGGCGTGATGATGCCGACGACGCCGACCGGCTCGCGCAGTACAAGGCCGAGACGGTCATCGCCGATATTGTTGTGGCTCTGCCCTTCGAGCGCCCGCGCCTGCCCGGCCGCATAGGACCAGAGGTCCGCGCAGAAGCCGATCTCGCCGCGCGCCTGGGCGATCGGCTTGCCGACCTCCAGGCTTTCGGCAAGCGCCAGTTCCTCCTGATGCGCAAGGATAAGGTCCGCCACCTTGAACATCAGGCGCGAGCGCTCGGCGCCCGACATGCGCGGCCACGGGCCGGTATCGAAGGCCCGGCGGGCCGCCGCGATCGCGAGGCGCACGTCATCCGCCGAAGCCTCCGGCCAAGTGCCGACGACTGCGCCCGCGTGGCCGGGGCTCACGCGGTCGATCGTCCTGCCGGATGCCGCATCGACGGACTTGCCATCGACAAGCATCCGGTAGCGGGATTTAATATTCAGCCGCGGGTCACGAGAATCGGGTGCAATGAAATTGGACAGCAATATCGTCTTCCGGCCGGCCAATGGTTGCCGGCCCCTCCCTGTTGATCCGGCTGTCAGGCCGCCGGATTTCTGTTGCGCATGAATTGTATGGTACTGTATGGTGGCTTCAAATGGATGTCAACGCATGACGGCGGCAAAAGAGATGAACCTTGAATCCCTCAAGATCGACACCGGCGAAACCGCGGCGGCGCAGGTCGAGCGCGACCTGCGGGAATCGATCATCCGCCTGGAGCTCGCCCCCGGCATGCGGCTTTCCGAACAGGAGATCGCAACCCGCATGGGCGTCTCGCGCCAGCCGGTGCGCGAGGCGCTGATCGCGCTCGGGAAATCGAAGCTGGTGGATATCCGCCCCAACCGGGGCACGGTCGTGGTGCGCATCTCGGCGCGCCAGATGATGGAGGCGCGCTTCGTGCGGGAAGCGCTGGAGACCGCCGTCGCCCGCCGCGCCAGCGAGACTTTCGACAGCTGGACACGGCGCAGGATCGACACGATCCTTTCCCGCCAGAAGGCGGCGATGGAGGCGCACGACCACAATGCCTTCCGCCGCGAGGACGAGCAATTCCACATCGCGATTGCCGAGGGGGCGGGCTGCGGCCTCGCCTGGAGCGCCATATCGGACATCAAGGCGCATATGGACCGGGTCTGTAATCTCCAGCTCCGCCATCCCGATTCCATGACCCGGCTGATCGCCGAGCACGAGGCGATCATCGACGCCATCGACACGCGCAACGCCGACGCGGCGGAGGCCGCCATGCGCAGCCACCTGAACGGCATCCTTGCCGACCTGCCGCAGATCGAGGCCGACAATCCGGACCTGTTCGAGTAAGGCGGCTAGCTTTTGCGGGTGGCGCCCGTGGTTTCGCGCACCACCAGCGGTCCGTCGACCTTGATGGTCATGGGACGCATCTGCTTGCCGTGGATCGCCATGTCGATGAGGATTTCGGCCGCCTTCTGGCCCATCTCGTAGTTCGGCAGCACCAGCGTCGAGAGCGGCGGGTGGGTGTAGCGGGCAAGTTCCTGGTCGTCGTAGCCCATGACGGAAAGGTCGTGCGGCACGCGCAGCCCCTTTTCCTGCGCCGCCTCCATGACGCCGATGGCCATCAGGTCGTTGCCGCAGAAGATCGCCGTCGGGGGATTATCCAGCGAAAGAAGATCGAGGCCCGCCTCGTAGCCGCGCAGCGGCAGCCAGTCGCCGTCGCGCACGAGGCTCTCGTCGAAGGCGATGTCGGCGGTGGCGAGCGCCTGCTTGTAGCCCTTGAGGCGATCCATCGCCGCATCCATCCACGGCTCGCCATTGATGAAGCCGATGCGCTTGTGGCCGAGCGACGTCAGATGCGCCGTCGCGGCAAAACCGCCCGCCACCTCGCCCGGCACGATTGCCACATGCTGGCGCGGCTCGCAGTAGCAGTTGAGGAGGACGGTCGGGATGGATTTCAGCGCCTTGGGCACCGAGACCTTGCGCGTGAAGATCGTCGCATAGATGACGCCGGCGATCGACGGGTCGCGCAGCACCGAGCGCAGCACGGCCGCTTCCAGATCCGGATTGGAGCGCGTGGCATGGGCGGAAACGAGCAGCCCCTGCTCGAAGGCATGGTCACGGATGCCGTCGAGGCTGACGACGGGATGGGGGCTGGTGGAGATTTCATCGACGATGAAGGCTATGGTATCCTTCTCGACGGCGGGCGCGGCGGCGACAGGACCGCGCGTTGCGGGTAATTTATAACCTATTTTATGAGCAGCCTCGCGCACCTTCTGCTGCGTTTCGGGCGAGATGCGCGAACCCGACATCTCATTGAGCACGAGCGAAACGCTGGACTGCGAAACGCCGGCAATGCGCGCGATATCCGTCATGGTCGGGCGTCCGCTGCCCTGCCTGTCCGAATTGCGCCCGTTTCCTCTTGCCATGCGTCGCTCCCTGCCCTCGACGTGCTTTGCACTGCACACGGACTTTTTGCAAGTGCTCATAATTTTGGCTCTTGACTGCTAATATTATTAGCGCAAGATTTGCACATGTGAAGCAGGAATTTGCTCACGTCCGGTAGAGGAGCACCGGCCAGAACCTGGGAGGAGAAACCGCTCATGACATCCATGTCCCGTCGCACCTTCATGCTTGCGGCAACGGCCATCGGCGCGCTTGCCGTCGCCGGCATCGCAATCGCCGAAGTGCCGAAGCTCGCACAGAAGGACACCTACAAGGTGGGCTTCGCGCAGACCGAATCCAACAATCCCTGGCGCATCGCCCAGACGAACAGCATGAAGGCCGAGGCCGAGAAGCTCGGCTACCAGCTCGTCTATACCGACGCCGCCGGCTCGGCCGCCAAGCAGGTCGCCGACGTCAACTCGATGATCGCCCAGGGCGTCGACGTCATCTTCCTCGCCCCGCGCGAGGAAAAGCCGCTGATCCCGGCCGTCATGGCCGCCAAGAAGGCCGGCATCCCGGTCATCCTGCTCGACCGCTCGGTCGATCCCTCGCTCGCCAAGGCCGGCGAGGACTACCTGACCTTCATCGGCTCGAACTTCGTCGAGGAAGGCAAGCGCATCGCCGAATGGCTCGCCAAGAACGCCAATGGCAAGTCGAAGATCATCGAGCTGGAAGGCACGACAGGCTCGTCGCCGGCCAACGACCGCAAGAAAGGCTTCGACGAAGCCATCCAGGCGGCCGGCGGCTTCGAGATCGTCGCCTCGCAGACCGGCGACTTCGCCCGCGACAAGGGCCGCCAGGTGGCAGAGGCGCTGCTTCAGGCGCATCCGGATGCCGACATCATCTACGCTCACAACGACGAGATGGCGATGGGCGCCATCGCGGCGCTGGAAGCGGCCGGCAAGGTGCCGGGCAAGGATGTGCTGGTGCTCTCCATCGATGGCGGCAAGGAAGCCGTGCAGGCGGTGGTCGACGGCAAGATCGCGGCCGTCGTCGAGTGCAACCCGCGCTTCGGGCCGAAGGCGTTCGAGACGATGCAGCGCTACGCCAAGGGCGAGGCCATCGACCCGATCCTCGTCAACGACGACAAGTTCTACGACGCGTCCAACGCGGCCGCGGAACTCGACGGCGCCTACTGATCGAAACTCCCAAGCCATATGCGGCCGGGGCGGCACCACCGTCTCGGCCGTTTTCGAGCGATCTTCCGCCGGTTCGGGTGTAGGTTCGTCATGGGTGGGATAGAGGAGGAACCGATGCTTCTGTCCATGCAGGGCATTTCCAAGGCGTTCGCTGGCGTTGCCGCGCTGAAATCCGCCTCGCTCGACGTCGAGCCGGCGGAGGTCATGGCGCTGGTCGGCCAGAACGGCGCGGGAAAATCCACGCTGATCAAGATCCTCACCGGCGTCTATCGCCGCGACGAAGGCAGCATCACCTTCGACGGCGGGGAGGTCGACTTCTCCATGCCCGCGCAGGCCCAGTCCGCCGGCATCGCAACGATCTACCAGGAAATCAACCTCGCCCCGCAGCGCTCGGTGGCGGAGAACATCTACCTCTCCCGCGAACCCAGGCGCTTCGGCCTGATCGACCACGCCGCCATGCGGCGCGGCGCGGAGGCGGTGCTGAAGACCTTCAATCTTTCCATCGACGTCGACCGTCCCGTCGCGCATTTCGATGCCGCGACCCGGCAGATGGTGGCGATCGCCCGCGCGGTCACGCAGAACGCCCGCCTCGTCATCATGGACGAGCCGACCTCCTCGCTCGACGAGCGGGAGGTCGCGGTGCTCTTCGAGACGATCCGCACGCTGAAGCGCTCCGGCGTGGCCGTCATCTTCATCGGCCACCGGCTGGACGAACTCTACGCGATCTGCGACCGCGTGACGATCATGCGGGACGGCCAGACGGTGGCGAAAAGCCCGATGGCCGACATGCCGAAGATGGCGCTGGTGCGCCACATGCTCGGCAAGGAGCTCGCCGCCTTCCAGGCGATGGCGCCGGACGGAGACGTGCCCGACCGGCCCGTCCGCCTTTCCGTCGAGCATGCCGGCGCGGGCGTGCGCGTGCGCGACGTGAGCCTCGACGTCCGCGAGGGCGAGATCTCGGGCCTTGCGGGCCTGCTCGGCTCCGGCCGCACGGAGACCGCCCGCCTCGTCTTCGGCGCGGACAGGATGCAGCGTGGCACCATCCGCATGGACGGACGGGAGCGCGCCTATCGCGAGCCGGCGGATGCGATCGCCGATGGCATCGGCCTCGTTTCCGAGGACCGCAAGATCGACGGCATCGTGCCCGACATGAGCATCCGCGAGAACATGACGCTGGCGCTGCTGCCGAAGCTGAAGAAGGCCGGCATCGTCGACCGCGCGCGGCAGAACGAGATCGTCACCCGCTACATCCGGGCGCTCGGCGTCAAATGCGCCTCGCCCGATCAGCCGATCAAGGAACTCTCCGGCGGCAACCAGCAGAAGGTGCTGCTTGCCCGGTGGCTGGCCACCGATCCGCGTGTCCTCATCATCGACGAGCCGACCCGCGGCATCGATATCGGCGCGAAGTCGGAAATCCTCAAGCTCCTGCGCAGCCTCGCCGACGAGGGCCTCAGCGTGCTGATGATCTCCTCCGAGCTGGAGGAGCTTCTCGCCGCCGCCGACCGCGTCACCGTGCTCAGTGACGGCACATCGGTCACGACCCTGCCGCGCAGGGAACTGAGCGAGGCGGCGCTGCTTTCGGCCATGGCCCATCAGGTGGACGCGTCAGGTGAAATGACATGACGACGATCGAGACCCCCGCCCCGCAGCCGTCGGGCACGCTCTCATCGGGCGGCCGGCTGTTTTCGCTGGCGAGCCGCTACGGCACCTTCGTCGCCTTCCTGGCGCTCATCGTCTTCAACATCGCGGTGACACCGAACTTCCTGTCCTGGCAGACGCTGAACGTGAACCTCACGCAGGTCGCCACCATCGTCATCGTCGCCACCGGCATGACGCTGGTCATCGCCACCGGCGGCATCGACCTTTCGGTCGGCTCGCTGATGGCGATATCGGGGGCGCTGGCGCCGATGATCTTCATGGGCCAGTTCTGGCAGGTGGAGAACATGGCCTTCGCCGTGGCGCTCGCCTTCGTCATCCCGGTCGCGGTGGCCGGCCTGTTCGGCCTGTTCAACGGGCTGCTCGTGACCCGTTTCTCGATCCAGCCGATCATCGCGACGCTGGTGCTGTTCATCGCCGGCCGCGGCATCGCGCAGGTCATGACCAACGGCAATCTGCAGGTCTTCAGGAACGAAGGATTCCAGTTCATCGCCATGGGCCGCGTCGCCGGCATTCCGGCGCAGGTCGTGCTGATGATCGTCATCGTCGCGCTCGCCTCCGCCATGATCCGCTATACCGTCATCGGCCGCCAGATCATTGCCGTCGGCGGCAACGAGAAGGCGGCGCGGCTGACGGGCATTCCGGTCAAGCGCGTCAAACTGCTGGTCTACATGATCAGCGGGGCGCTGGCCGGGCTTGCCGGCCTCGTCGTTGTCGCGCGCAATTCGGCGAGCGACGCCAATCTCGTCGGCCTCGGCATGGAGCTCGACGCCATCGCGGCCGTCGCCGTCGGCGGTACGCTCCTGACGGGCGGGCGGGCCAACATCGTCGGCACCGTCATCGGCGCCTTCGTCATCCAGCTCGTGCGCTACACGCTGCTCGCCAATGGCGTGCCGGATGCCGCCGCCCTCATCGTCAAGGCGGGGCTCATCGTGCTCGCCGTCTTCATCCAGCAGCGCGCCGACAGGCATTGAGGAGACCCATCATGCACGCCCTCCTCCGCCCTTTCGCCATCAAGTCCTCGGGCGATCTCGCCCGCGCCGGCGTCATTCTCGCGCTCGCCGGCCTCATCCTGTTCGGCGCGCTGCGCTACGACAACTTCCTGTCATCGTTCAATATCCTCAGCTTCCTGCGCTACAATTCCATGTTCGCGCTGATCGCGCTCGGCATGGCCTTCGTCATCATCACCGGCGGTATCGATCTTTCGGTCGGCGGCACGGCGGCGATGGCAAGCGTGGTGGCGGCCCTTCTGTCGCCCTATCACTGGGCGGCCGGCCTCCTCGGCGGCATGGCGGCGGGCCTCGCCGTCGGCGCGCTGAACGGCTTCATCATCACGAAGATGCGCATCCAGCCCTTCATCGCCACGCTCGCGACCATGCTGGCGGCCTATGGCACAGGGCTGCTGCTTGCCGACAACCAGTCGGTCTCCGTCTCCTACGACAGCGGCTTCACCACCATCGGCCAGGACGATTTCCTGGGCTTTCCCATCCCCGCCTGGATCGGCATCGCCGCCTATGTCCTCGGCTGGCTGGTGCTGGAGAAGCTGCCGGTCGGCCGCCATATCCTCGCCATCGGCGACGGCGAGGCGACGGCCGGCCTGATGGGCCTCAAGGTCGAGCGCACGCTGGCCGCCGTCTATCTCGCCTCCGGCACGCTCGCCGGCCTTGCCGGCGTCATCCTCGCCGCGCAGTTCGGCGCGGGCCAGCCGACGGAGGGCGTGGGCTGGGAGCTCTTCGCCATCGCCTCCGTCGTGGTGGGCGGCACGCTGCTCACCGGCGGCTCGGGCTCCGTCGGCGCGACGCTCGCCGGCGCCCTGCTCCTCGCCATGGTCTTCAACATCCTCAACTTCGAAAACGGCCTCGGCTGGATCTCGCTCTCCGCCTACTGGCAATCCGTCATCCGGGGCGCCTTCCTGCTCGTCGTCGTCGTGCTGCAGGCAAAGCTGATGGCGCGGCACCGCAGCGCTTGAAGGGTTCTAGCCGAGGGCACCGGCAGCGAGGCGCCGGGGATGACATTGCCGCCATTGTCGAAGCTCGTGTTCATCAGGTCTTTCGGAAGCGGTTCGCCCTTGAGGAGCGCGACGGAGATACACGCCGCGGCGCGCGCCTGGATGCGCAGGTCCTTGAAGACCGTGTCGTCCTGCCAGTCCTGCACGATGAAGACACCGGCAGAAATCTGTCTAACACTACGATTGCAGAAAGCCTGCTATACCTGTGATGTCACAGCCTTTCGCTGATCACACGCCAGCTCGGTTCGCGATTTACCAGCGCAACAATCGCCGGCCAAGCAGTGCGCCTGCGACGGTCACGCCGGCGATGGCGATCGTGTACCAGGTGGCGAGAAAGAGTGGGCTGTCGTCAGGGCAATGCCAGGCGTAAATTGCTGCGGCAATTGCGCTTGCCGCAAGGCCGGCAGCGGCACCGGCCGCCATCGGATTTTCGGGTGCGCCTTTTTTCAGCGCCCAGAACAGGCCCGCCAAGGGCGCAAGCGACAGGACCGGCACGAAGAACAGACAGAACAGCGCGTTGCGTCCGACGAGACTCGTCCGCCAAGCATCAACCGGCAGCGTGGTGAGTTCGATGATGACGGCGACAGCGACCATGGCAAGGGGCACGCCGAGCAGGAGAGCGGGGAAACGCGTCTCCGCCCCCGGCCGGCCGATGCGCATGGCAAGCCGGGCTGCAAGGACGGCGAGCACCAAGGTAACGCTGATCTTGAAGAAGACACGCACCGTCTCGAAGACACTCGCCATGTCGTGCCGCAGGCCGATCGTGACGATCAGCAGCACCGCGGAAAAGACAGTGCCCGTCCCGAGCGTAAGTGCAAGCGCCCGACCGTAGCGCAGGTCGACAGATGCATCTTGCGTCATCAGGGTGATCAGGTCGTCGGTCTTCATATGTCATTCGCTCCGATAAAGGGCCGCCAGCGATTTCAGCGCCCGGTGGAGGGATACGCGCACCGCGACCTCCGTCATCTTCAACCTCTCCGCCGTCTCCCTGACGCTCGCACCTTCCAGGGAAATCGAGCGCACGATGTCGCGCTGCGGATCCCTCAGCCGGTCGAGCATGGTCTTCGCATCGAGCCGGTCGGCAGCCTCGTGCGTCTCGTCCTCCGCTTCCAGAAAATCCGCAACATCCTCCAGCGGCACATTGCCGTGTCGACCACGGCGCCGCAGGCTGTCGACCAGCTTGTTGCGCACGATGGTCGTCAACCAGGGGCCGAGCGGTCGGGCGGGGTCCCATGTGCCGCGCTTGAGGTGGATGGCGAGCAGCACCTCCTGCACGACATCCTCCGCCTCGCTCGCCGGTGCGCCGTACTGGTCGCAACGCCGCCGCGCCATGGCGCGCAGATACGGCGTTACCGCCACGAGGAAACGGCTATAGGCCTGCGTCTCGCCCTTCATGGCAAGGCGCAGCCATGCTGCCCATTCCTCTTCGCGCGCCGACTGTTTCACTGCTGCCTACCCTACGCCGGGAGACACGAATTTGTTACCGCGCGTGCAGCGAGAAATGCACGGAACGCCCAAACAGCTGATACAAAAGGATTTTTTCTTAAACAGATCGATCCATCGTCAAGGCTTTCGTGAAAAATCGATAGGCCCCGCTGTAACGAGCCATCTCCCTCCCTCCGTAGCCGATCCTGCACAGCCAATTGCGGCTGGCCCCAAAACGGAGACAGAGAATGAAGACCACGATCGCCACCCTCGCCCTTGCCGGTTCGCTCGCTTCCGCGCTTGCCGCCATTGCCACGCCCGCCGCCGCCGATGACGCCAAGGAGAAGTGCTACGGCATCGCGATGAAGGGCCAGAACGACTGCGCCGCAGGCCCGGGCACGACCTGCGCCGGCACCTCGAAGATCGACTATCAGAAGAACGCCTTCAAGCTGGTTCCGAAGGGCACCTGCATGTCGATGAAGACCCCCGACGGGCACGGCATGCTGGAACAGGGCCCGGCCCCGGCCTGACGCGAGCCCTGCAGCGGACGGCGCCGGCCCGGCGCCGTCACCTCTCTTCAGAAAGGTCCCGCCATGATCCCTTCCACGCTTCCGCGCCGTGCCGGCGTCGGCTTCAAGCCCGAGCATTTCGCCGATATCCTCGCCGCGCCGCAGCCCATCGGCTTCTTCGAGGTCCATGCGGAAAACTACATGGGCGCGGGCGGCCCGCCGCATGTGCAGCTCGGCAAGCTGCGCGAGGACCATGCCATCTCCATTCACGGCGTCGGCCTTTCCATCGGCTCCATGCAGCCGCTCGACCGCGATCATCTCGCCCGGCTGAAGGCGCTCTGCGACCGCTACCAGCCGGAGAGCTTCTCCGAGCATCTCGCCTGGTCGACCCATGACAGCGTCTTTCTCAACGACCTCCTGCCCCTGCCCTATACGGGGGAAACGCTCGCCCGCGTCGCCGATCACATCGACGAGGTACAGTCGGCGCTGGGCCGGCAGATGCTGCTCGAAAACCCCGCGACTTACCTGCTCTTTACCGAAAGTACGATCGAAGAAACCGCCTTCCTGGCCGAGATCGTCCGGCGCACCGGCTGTGGCCTCCTGCTCGACGTCAACAACGTCTTCGTCGCCGCAACGAACCATAATCTCGATCCCGACGCCTATGTCGCACGCTTCCCGCTCGAAGCCGTGCGGGAAATCCACCTCAGCGGCCATTCCGAAACGGTGGACGATCTCGGTGCGCCCTTGCTCATAGACAGCCATGACACGCCGGTGAAGGACCCCGTCTGGGCGCTTTACCAGACCGTTCTTCGCCGTATCGGGCCGGTGGCAAGCCTCATCGAATGGGACAACGACGTGCCGGCCTGGCCGGTGCTGCGCGAAGAAGTGGTCTCGGCGCAGCGCATGCTCGACAATGCCGCACGGCAGAGAGCGGCCTGACCATGTCAGAGATCACCCAGAACGCCTTTGCGGCCGGACTTTTCGGAGCAAGCTCGCCGCCCGACGGCCTAGTGGCATGGAACGAAGCCGTGCCGCAGCGCCGCTACGACGTCTATCGCAACAATGTCAAGGCAAGCCTCGCGGGTGCCCTGGCCTCGCGCTTTCCCGCGGCGGAAAGCATCGTCGGGGCGGATTTCTTCCGGGCCATGGCAGCGGACTTCATAAAAGACCATCCGCCACACTCGCCGGTGCTACTCGCCTATGGCGACGATTTTCCGGACTTCGCAGCGGCTTTCGAGCCTGCACGGCCGCTGGCCTATCTGCCCGATGTGATGCGTCTCGAAGTGGCGCGCGGACGTGCCTATCACGCGGCCAACGCGCGACCGCTCGATCCGGCGGCGCTGGCGGCGATCGATCCGGCCCGGCTCGACAGCCTCGTTCTCGTACCGCACCCCGCGCTGTCCATCCTCTCCTCACCCCATCCCATGGTGACGATCTGGGCGATGAATGCCGGCGAGAAGCCGCTCGGCCCGATAGACCCCTGGCAAGGAGAGCATGCGCTCATCGTTCGCCCGCGCCTTGCCGTCGAAGTTATTCCCCTGCCGCCGGCCGGCGCGCGGTTCTTCCGCCGCCTCGCCGCAGAAGCGAACCTCGCGCAAGCGGCCGCGGCTTTGGACGATAACGGCTTCGATCTCGCCGAAGCGCTCGCCATCCTGCTCCGTTCCGGCGCATTCACGACATTCAAGGAGGACGTTCCATGAAGACCGACACGATGTCTGGCCCTGTAACTTCCGCGCCGCAAGGTCTCGGCGGACAGGTCATTGCTGCACTCGACCGCATCCCGAACGATCTCATCGCACTGGTTGCCCGGCTCTCGATCGCCGCCGTCTTCTGGCAATCCGGCCAGACGAAGGTGAACGGCTGGATGCTCTCCGATAATGCGCTCTATCTCTTTGAGAACGAGTACAAGCTGCCCCTCATCGATCCGTGGCTCGCCGCCCATCTTGCGGCCCTTGCCGAACATGTCTTCCCGGTCCTGCTGGTCATCGGCCTTGCAAGCCGGCTGTCGGCGCTGGCGCTTCTGGGCATGACGCTGGTGATCGAGATCTTCGTCTATCCCGACGCATGGCCGACGCATGGCACCTGGGCCGTCTGCCTGCTGTTCATCGCCGCACGGGGCCCGGGGCTGCTGTCGCTGGATGCGATGATTGTTCGCCGGGTCCGACGCCCGGGATGACGGGCGCGGAGTGCTCGTCATCGCCAAACGCAAGGCGACTGCCTGTTTCCTTAGACGCCCGTTCAACGTCCGGCGCAACATCGCGGGGCCGTCCGGCCAACTGTTTTGCGGAGCGTAAACAAGAAGCTGGTACGCAGCCCTGACGCGGCCGCCCCTAAGGTTGCGGTTTTATAACGCCTGCATACCGATCGATGACCGGAACAATCACGGCGCTGGGTGCCTGGTTTCCTGTCGGGTGCGTAGCACGCCGCGTCCGCCACCCGAGCAGCGCGGCCAGTCGCCCCGGAGCGATGCAGGCCGCCCGCACTGTTTTTCATCACAGATTTGCCCTGTCCGGCAATTCGTGGAATAAGAACGTATTGATCCCGACCGGAGGAATGTGTCCGAATATGCCTATGGACAAAAAGCGAAAGGAAACGCCGATGATAGAGATTGGACAGAACGCTATCAAAGCATCGAACGGATCAATCGCTCTCTTTGTCTTTAAAGTATCACTCTTCCAGTGTTTCGCGACATGGATTTTCAATTGGTATCGGCCAGAATCCGCAGATTTTTTCGGATTGTTTCTTTCATCTGCAGGGAAAAACTCATCCCTATTCTGCATCGCGCCGACCTTCACACCTTTCGGGAATATTCGCCCGGAAGGCAAAGACGCCACGCCCGGTGTCGCATTGAAGGCCGCCTGAAGCCCCTTTTTGGCCGGTCGAAGAAGACGCCGAAGCGTTGCGCAGCCGGTACAATTCCTTTCAGCGGCAGGCTCCGCAAGGGGCGCCGCACAGACGTTCAGGAGTGACGATGATTTCAAACTTTGCCGATATCCACCCGATCCTCACGACCGGGATAGCGCTTCTCGCTCTCGGCTTTGCCGCGCTGTTCGCCAATTATGTGGTGAAGGCACTGCTGGTGCGTACGCTCAACCGCGTGCTTGCCTTCACCGCCTATGGCCGCGACCCGGAACTACGCCGGCATGGCCTGATCGA
Organism: Shinella sp. 1A1; assembly: GCF_055379515.1. NCBI lineage: Bacteria > Pseudomonadati > Pseudomonadota > Alphaproteobacteria > Hyphomicrobiales > Rhizobiaceae > Shinella > Shinella sp. 1A1. Next base: position 191,586 of record NZ_AP039672.1, on the reverse strand, counting down.
GAGGCTTGCCAACGTCATGCCAGCGCTCGTCGTCTCGGCGGGCATCGCGCTCGTGCCCAATCTGCCGGCCTTCGTCGTCGTCGTGGTGCGTAACGTCTCCAGCGCCTTCATGATCCTGACGGTCGCCATGGCCATCAGCGCGGCCCTCAACATCGTCGACACCACCTATCACCGCCGTCCCGACGCGCGGCTGAAGCCGATCAAGGGCTATATCCAGGTCGTCAAGATCGCGGTCTACGTCATCGCCGCGCTCCTGATGATCGCCACGCTGATAGATCGCTCGCCGCTGATCCTGTTGTCCGGCCTCGGCGCGATGGCCGCCGTCCTCATCCTGGTCTTCCAGGACACGCTGCTGTCGCTGGTAGCCGGCATCCAGATATCCTCCACGGACATGGTGCGTGTCGGCGACTGGATCGAGATGCCCGGCCAGAATGCCGACGGCGACATCGTCGAGATCGCCCTTCACACCGTCAAGGTGCAGAACTTCGACAAGACCGTGACCACGATCCCCATCCGCAAGCTCGTGACCGAGCCGGTGAAGAACTGGCGCGGCATGCAGGAAGCGGGCGGCCGGCGCATCAAGCGCGCGCTCCATCTGGACCAGACGAGCATCCGCTTCCTCGACACCGAGGAGGAGGAAAGGCTTTCCAGGCTCGACCGGCTGGAAACCTATCTCAAGCACAAGCAGGAGGAGCTGTCCGAATGGAACGGCAGGCTCGGCGAGCGTGCCCGCATTCCCGCCAATACGCGCCGCGCCACCAATGTCGGCACCTTCCGCGCCTATGTGGAGGATTATCTGCGCAATCATCCCGGCGTCCATCAGGGCATGACGATCATGGTGCGTCAGCTCCCGCCCCAGCCCGAAGGCCTGCCACTGGAAATCTATTGCTTCGCCAACACCACGGCCTGGGCCAGATACGAAGGCACCCAGTCGGACATCTTCGACCACCTGTTCGCGATCCTTCCGGAATTCGGCTTGCGTGTATTCCAGAGCCCAACCGGCAGCGACCTTCAGGTTCTTTCAAGGGTGCCGGCATGAACGAATCCCTTCGAGCAAACCGGGCCGGATTTTCCAATCGCAGGGCCCTCAACGGGACCAGATATGCTCAACCAGCCCCGGCGAGGCGACAAGGGAAGGCATTTGCGGCGCAGGAAATTGGCGAGAACGGCATGAAGGACTGGACAGGGTACTGGGATTTGCATGAAATCGGCTGCCCGTCCGGTTCTTCCAACCACGATCCCTGAAGTCGAGAATGCCCAACTTCTACAGAAAATCCAAGCTGCTCCGCCGATCCCGCGTTTTCTGGGGTTCTTTCTCCCTCTGGCGCCCGCGGCTCGTCTTCTGGTGCGGGGCGCTGGCGACCGGGGTGATCAGCGTCGGCTTCGCCAAGCTGGCCGACCTGGCGCAGCATGGGTTCAGCCGCCTGACGACAGCGACGGAATGGAGCTTTCTCCTGCCGCTGCTTCTGACGCCGGCGGGCTTCGCCCTCTCCGCCTATCTTGCGATCCGTTTCTTCCCGAACGCACAGGGCAGCGGCATTCCGCAGGCGATCGCCGCGCGGCATCTCAAAGATGACGAGGATCGCGGCAGGCTGCTCTCGCTGCGTATCGCTTTCGGCAAGATCCTCCTGACCGTGCTCGGCCTCTTCTCCGGCGCCTCCATCGGCCGCGAGGGCCCGACCGTGCAGGTCGGCGCGTCGATCATGTTGGCAGTCGCCCGCTTCGGCGGCATGGCGCAGGCGCGCGGCCTGATCCTCGCGGGTTCGGCCGCCGGCATCGCCGCCGCCTTCAACACGCCGCTCGCCGGCATCGTCTTCGCCATCGAGGAGATGGGCCGCACCTACGAGGCCCGCACCAATGGCATCGTTCTCGCCGCCGTCATCCTCTCAGGCCTCGCCGCGCTCGGCCTTTCCGGCAGCTATCATTATTTCGGCTCCACCTCCGTCGCACCGCTAAGCATGCGGGACTGGGGGCTCGTTCTGGCCTGCGGCATCGGCGGCGGTGCGCTCGGCGCCGCCTTCAGCGGCATGGCGCTGCATTTCGGCCAGCGCATCCGCCGCTGGGCGCAGCCGGCGCCGATGAAGCGCATGGTGCTGCTGGCGCTCTGCTGTGGCCTTGCCATCGCCGCCATCGGCGTCATCTCCGGCGGCAAGACCTTCGGCACAGGCTACGAGCAGGCCAAGGGCGCCGTGCAGGGCGAAGCCCTGCCGCTGCTTTTCTTCCTTGAAAAGTTCGCAGCCGGCTTCCTCTCCATGCTTTCAGGCATACCCGGCGGCATCTTCGCACCATCGCTTTCGGTCGGGGCCGGCCTCGGCAGCACGCTTGGCTCGCTCCTCGGCACGAGCATCGCCCTTTCGGCGGTGCTCGGCATGGCGGGATACTTCGCCGGCGTCGTACAGGCGCCGATGACCGCCTTCGTCATCATCCTCGAAATGACCGGCGACCACGAGGCCGTGATCCCCATCATGGCCGTTGCGATGCTCGGCTACCTGACGTCGCGCATCCTCTCGCGCGAACCGCTTTACCATGGGCTCTCGCGCGTCTTCATCGCCGCGGCCATCCGGGCGCGGCGGGCAGCGGAGAAGGGACAGGAAGAAATTCCGCCAAGCGCATGAATGCGCCCCGATGCATGTGGAAAGGCGGAACGGTGTTGAGCCGCGCGCAACATTTTCTATAACGGCTTCGTTTCCCGGATCTGGTAAAACTCCGAGTGGCTCTTCTGGCCGCCGATCGGCCAGACAACATATCGATCGGCACGTTTTCCTGGTGCTCGATCCTGAACCTGCGCCGATCGTGACGCCGGCGACGATGGCCACTGTGGTCGGTATACACGACCTTGCAAAGGGCGTTCTCGTCGGCGTGTTGCTCCCAGACCTGTTCTTCGCCGGCAAGATTGCGAGGCTCTTCCGCGCCCGCTCCACCCTGAACGAGGAGGAGAGCGAACTCCGCCCGATTCCGCAACTGCACGCGCAGCCCTTCCGCGACGTCATTCCAAGGCAGGTCCGGCTTCGGTCGGGCCCTTCCGGTCCGAACGGCATTTTATTGCCGAACCAAGCCGGGATCTGGCAAATTCCTGCCAGATCGATCCTCCATCAGCCCCGGCCAATGGCCGGGACTGTAGCCAGTATCCTCAGAGCACTTTCAGCAAAAGTGCGCAGCGGTTTTACTGGAACTCTAGAACAGTGCCGCCGTGTTTTTCAGCGTTACCCAGATACCCCAGAGCAGCGGAATGCCGACGGCAGCCCAGGCAAGCACCGCCTTGGCATCGAGGCCGCCCGTGCCGATGCCGAACGAACCGCTCGGACCGACACTTGCCGCCGCGGATTTGGCTTGTAGCGAAGCGACCTCCTCGTCAGACATGAACCACTTGTCGGCGAGCGGGCGTACCAGAAGATTGGCGATGAAACCGAGTGCCAGCATGCCCGCCAGGATATACATCGTTCCGGTATAAAGCGCCGGGCCCGGCTCCACACCGGCGGAGATCTGCGCCTCGCGGATATAGTTGACGACGACCGGACCTACGATGCCGGCCGTCGCCCAGGCCGTCAGCAGGCGGCCGTGGATGGCTCCCACGAACTGCGTGCCGAATATGTCGGCGAGATAGGCGGGAACGGTAGAGAAACCACCACCATACATCGACAGGATGATGCCAAGGGCCAGCACGAAGAACGCCTTGCTGCCCATATCCGCCAGCGTCGGCGCCAGGGCATAAAGAACGATACCGAGGATGAAGAAGGTGTAATAGGTGTTCTTGCGGCCGATCTGGTCGGACAGCGAGGCCCAGAAGAAGCGCCCGCCGATGTTGAAGAGCGACAGAAGGCCGGTAAAGCCCGCCGCGATGGCGGCAATGGCCGCCTTCTGGTCCGTGTCGAGCTGGCCGAAGCTGAGTTCCGGCTGGCCGATGAGGCGACCGCCGAAGATTTCCTGCAGCATCGGCGAAGCCATGCCGATCACACCGATACCGGCGGAGACGTTGAGGCAGAGGACGAGCCAGATCAGCCAGAACTGCGCGGTCTTGTGCGCGTCGCGCAGATGGACATGGCGGGCGGTGACCATGGTCGACTTGGCCGCCGGCGGCGTCCAGCCCTCGGGCCGCCAGCCGGCCGGCGGGATGCGGTAGCCGAAGGCGCCCCCCATCATGAAGCAAAAATAAATCGCCGCCATGACGAGGAAGGTCTGCCAGACGCCGGCGGACATATCGCTCTTGAAGACGTTCATCAGGAGATTGGCGAGCGGCGCGCCGATCATCGCTCCGCCGCCAAAGCCCATGATCGCCATGCCGGTCGCCATGCCGCGCCGGTCCGGGAACCACTTGATCAGAGTGGAGACCGGCGAGATATAGCCAAGCCCGAGGCCGATACCGCCGATGACGCCGGCGCCGAGCCACATCAGCCAGAGCTGGTGCGTCATGACGCCGACGGCTGCGACAGCAATGCCGCCGCACCAGCAGCAGGCCGAGACGAAACCCGCCTTGCGCGGGCCGACGCGCTCCAGCCATCCGCCCCAGATGGCGGCCGAACAGCCAAGGAGCACAAAGAACAGCGTGTAGATCCAGCCGAGATCGGCAACCCGCCAGTTGCAGCTCGTGGTGACGAGCGCGGACAGGAGATTGATATCCGCGCAGGTCCCATCGGCAGCGCCCGGAATCGCCTTGGACAGCGGCAGCCAGAACACGCTGAAGCCATAGGCCATGCCGATGCACAGATGGATGGCGAGCGCAGCCGGCGGAACGAGCCAGCGATTGAAACCGGGCCGGGCGACGATGCGCTCCCGGTCAAGGATGCTGCCGGAATAACCGCCGGCATAGGTTTCGGTCGATACAGTCATGTTTCTCCTCCGCAACGCATCGTCCCGATGCGCAGATGTCGCGACAGGGAGAGGAACGATTTCCCCCGCACCCGGCAAAACGCCCGCATCCTCCATGCAGACGACAGGCCGGGCCTCCCGCAACGAACCCTGCAAGGCGCATGCCAAAGAGTATGACTTTTCAAATCAGGGATTTAGCGAAGCGCCGACGGAGAAACCGGACAATTTGTCCGGCCGGCAGACAAATTGTCCGCTCATTCCGCCTCCGGCAGCCAGACGATGAAGGTCGCGCCCTCGCCCGGCCGGCTGGCGAGCGAGATGGCTCCGCCCTGCCGCGTCACCAGCGTCTGACTGATGGAAAGGCCGAGGCCCGTGCCCTCCTGCCGCTTGGTGGTGAAGAATGGATCGAACACCCTCGCCGCCACCTCCGGATCCATGCCAACGCCGCTGTCGCTGACGACGATCTCCACGCCGGGCCGCCCCCGGCGCGTGCTGTCGCGCGTCTCGATACCGAGCCTGCCGCCGTCGGGCATGGCATGAATGGCGTTCACTACCAGATTGACGACGACCTGCTGCAGCTCCGTGCGGTTCATCAGCACCAGCCGCTCCGCCGTATTCTCCAGCCGCACCTCGATTGCCGCCTTGGCGAGCAGATGCTGGACGAGCGGCAGGCAATCGGCGATCACCATATCGGGTGCATGGCGGTCGACGAAACCCGCGAATTCCTCCGGTTTGGCGAATTGCAGGAGTTTGGTGACGATCAAGCTGATGCGCTGGATCTGATCATCGAGAAGCTGGAACTCCACCTTCGCCTGCTCGGCCTGTTCTCCCACCACGGACCGGATGACCTCCAGATTGCCCTGCATGACAGCGATGGGATTGTTGATCTCATGCGCCACGCCAGCCGTGATCTCACCGATGGCGGCAAGCTTTTCCGACATGATGAGCTGCTTGGTGGTCGCCTCGAGTTGCCGGTTGGCAAGCTTGAGTTCACGCGTGCGCTCGTCGACGCGGGCGTTCAGCTCCTCGTTCCAACGCCTCAATTGCCGGTCGCTGCGTTCCAACTGGTCGAGCAGATCATCGAGATGCACGGCAACCCGGCCGATCTCGTCCCGGCTGTCGACTGCGCCGGTACGTGCGCCGAGATTCCCGCTCTCGACCTTGGCGATGGTCGCGTCGACCCGCTCGAGCGGCTCGAAGATACCGCGCGCCCAGCGCAGGAAGATCGGCACGCTCGCCGCCGTAATCGCCAGGAAGGCGAGAACGATGGTGAGTAGCGTCTGGCGCTTCGCAGCGGTGAAAGGCGTTTCCAGAAATCCGACATAGAGCATGCCGACGCGCTTCCCGCGACTGTCGGTGATCGGCTCGTAGGCGGAGATATACCAGTCGTTGACGACGAAGGCGCTGTCGAGCCATGTACGCCCCTCGCCGAGCACGGCCGAACGCACCGCCGCGGAAACACGCGTGCCGAGCGCGCGGCGGCCTTCGAAGAGGCGTACATTGGTGCTGATGCGCACGTCATCGAGGAACAGCGTCGCCGTTCCCTGGCTGCCCTCCGGCAAACTCGCCTCGCGATAGACGAGATCATTGATCGTATCGATGAAATTGAGGTTCTGGTTGAGCAGCATGCCGCCGACAAGCACGGCCCTGCGTCCCTCGGCGAGGGTCACCGGGCTGGCGCTCTGCACTACCATGCCACGCGTCTCCTCCAGCCGTTCCGTCGGCATCGCATTCGGCGTCGGAACGAGCGGCAGGCGCGCGCGGGCGGCAAGGCCCGGAGAGAGCTTTTCGAGATCGGTATTGTCGAAAATGGCGATGCCCGTCGACGGCTTGCCCGAGAGCGCATCGCGGATGACGGGCCAGTCGGTGCGAAGGACGCTGGCGGTCTGCGCCGTCACGGATGTGACGAGCCGTCCCTCCGGATCGATCAGATAGAGAAAATCGAGATCCAGCCGCGACGTCGCCTCATCGAGAAGAGCCGTCAGCCGGGATTTGTCACCGACGACATCCCGGAAACGCACCGAACCGCCGAGCGCAGTGATGTGCTCGCCGGTATTGTCGAGAATATGGGCAAGGTACTGGTGTGCGATGGTGAGGTCACCATTGACCTTGGAGATCAGCGCTGCATCGAACTTCTCGTTCCAGCGATAGACGGTGACGCCAAGCAGCAGCGGCAGGATAACCAGCATGGGTAGCAGCGCGATGGCGAGCAACCTGTAGCGCACGGAGCGCACCGCGCGAATCCCGTGCCCGCGGTCAGCCATCCCAGGCAGCCAGCTTCCGGTCGATGGTCTTGCGGGAGACGCCAAGCTGGCGCGCCGCCTCTTCGCGCTGGCCGTTACAGGCAGCGAGAACCGCAAGGATGTGCCGGCGCTCCACGTCCGCCAGCGACCCGCCCTCGCCAGCGGCAGCAGCTCCATATCCGAAGCTTTCGGGAAAGCGGCCGAGGATTAAGGCCCGCTCGACGAGGTTGCGCAGTTCGCGCACATTGCCTGGCCAGGCATAGGATGCAAGCACCCGCCGCGCCGCATTGTCGATTGGCACTACCGGCATGGCGAGCTGCGCGGAAAGCTTCTTCATGAAGAGGGTCGCAAGCTCCACCGCGTCGCCATCCCGTTCCTTCAAAGGCGGCAGATGAATATGCATAACGTTGATGCGGAAGAAGAGATCGGCGCGAAAACGACCAGCCTGCACCTCCTTCTCCAGTTCCGCATTGGTGGCGAAGACGAAGCGCAGATCGACCGGAACCTCACGTTCGGAACCGACCGGCCGCACCCTGCGATCCTCCAGCACGCGCAGCAGTTTGGCTTGCGTGGCGGGCGGCATCTCGCTGATCTCGTCGAGGAACAGCGTACCGCCCTGCGCATGCTGAAATAGGCCCTCCCGCCCTCGGTCGGCACCCGTGAAGGCGCCCTTCAGGTGACCGAACAGCTCGCTTTCGATCATATCCGCGGGGATCGCGCCGCAATTGACCGGAACGAAGGGTTTGCCCGCCCGATCGGACAATGCGTGCAGCGAACGAGCCGCCACCTCCTTGCCCGTGCCGGACTGGCCTGTCAGCAGCACGGAGGTCGGCAGCGGTGCAACGCGGGCAATCGTTTCGCGCACCCCGGCGATCGCGGCGGATTCGCCGATCAGCCGGTCGCGCAGCAGCATGTGGTCGGACGCCGCCTTCAGCTCGTAGCGCAGCACGTAGTTCTCGCGCTGCAGCCGGATCCGATCAAGACAGCGGGCAACCGCATTGAGCAGTTGGTTCGATCGAAAGGGCTTGAGGATGAAATCGACGGCTCCGGCACGCAGCGCCTGGATCGCGGTTTCGAGATCGGCATAGGCGGTCATCAGAATGGCATCGGCGAAGAAGCCGATCGCCCGCTGCTCGGCAAGCCATTCTACCCCGTTCTTCCTGGGCATGATGTTGTCGAGGATGACGATGTCGAAATGATGCTGATCAAGCTTCTGCGAAGCCTCGTTCGTATCGGCCGCCAGCTCCAGCCGCTTGCAGCGCGGACCGAGCGTGCGCATGAGGAAGTTGCGCATCCCCGGTTCGTCATCGACGATGAGAATGGAGGCTTGCGCCAGCCAGGGGCCGAATTCCGGATCGGCGGACGTGTCGCGCGATGCACGCGCGGCTTCAGTCGGCACCTGCGATCCTCCCGATCGTTTGTCGCCTCGAACGCGGCCACCATAGGAAACCGCCCTCGATAGCACAAGGCGAAGGAGCAAAGCTGAATTCCGGGATTCACGCTGCAGTATTGCGCCGGGATGTGTCATTGGCCGAAATCGCACGGCGAGCCGGCCATAGCGTGAGTTCCCCAAAGCGGGTCACCGCTCGGTCTCACTTCCGCCGGGCGTGGCGGCGGTGAGTGACCCCTCGCCGATGACACTCCCAGGGCCGGCTTCAAGGGCAAAGACCGGTTCTCCACCCGCAACACGACGCCCAAGGTGAGGGGGCAAACCCTGTCCGGCTGCGTGACGGTGACGGTCCGCTAAGCGGGTTCGGGGGCCGGTGGCGCCGACGCGCGGCTCCTCGTCGTCTGCTTCCTGTCGAAAACGGTTCTCACCCCTTCGTCGGGCGCGGCGCTACAAGGCATGGGCCATGGGCGCCTCGCCACCCGGGTCCCAGCCCGTTACCGATGATCTTTTCCGACGTGCCGAAGCCCTTCGCCATGTCCACTGTGCGGCAAGGTGCCGGTCGAAGAAACCGGTGATCTTGTCGAGCGGGATCACCTCCACCCTATCATAGAGGTTCACCCGGCTTGCAGTCGGGATGATCATGAACGACATCGGCTTCGTGCCCTTCCTCTTCATTCCGACGCCTGCAACCGGTCGCTGACGAGCTCAACGTCCATATCCCGGCGGCGCGGTCTCTAGTCGAAGACGTAAGGCAAATCGGCCATGACCTGGGAACTGCGGAAGGACTGAAGCCGGAGGGCGGCTTTTTCCGCCGAGAGCGCAAGATGGCGGATGAGGCGGCTGCGAAGGACCTCCCCATCCTTGTCACGCAAGGCCTGTACGATCTCCAGATGCTCTTCCATGAAGGGATCGACGCCGTTGCCGTTCTCGAGTGCGAGTTGGATATGCTTGCCCGCCACCAGGATACAGCGGCTGCGCTTCAAGGCTTCGACAATCTCGGGATTGGGGCTATAGCTGATGCAGTCGATGTGGAGATCGGCCTCCAGTCGGTCGAAGTCGGCGCCGGGAACGGCGGGAAATTCGCGCTGCACACGGTGAAGCCGCACTTCGACCGCGTCGAGCTTGGCAGGGGGTATGTGCTCCATCGCGCCGGTGAGGGCGACCGGTTCGAGAAGGATTCGCAACTGGTAGAGATTCTCGAAACGCACCTCGTCGAGCGGCACGATCCACCAGCGCGACCCGTCGTCCTTCTGCAGGATGCCAACCTCACGGGCATGGGTCAGAAGATCGTGGGCGACAGTGCGGCCGACATCGAGGTGGCGTGCCAGCGCCAGTTCGTTGACGCGCGCCCTGCCGAAGACCGAGCGCAGAATGATCTCGCGCTCGAATTCGTAGTAGAAGGGCTGCCAGGCGAAGATTTTGGCGTTCAAACCATCCTCGTCGTCGAGCATCAACATCTTCGGAGTAATCTTCAGCCTGCGCGGCGCCTCGCCCTTGCCGACGAGGAGCCCGCGCCCGTCGAAGCGACTGACGAGGCCCTCCTCTTCCAGCGAGGCGAGCGCACGCTTGACCGGCGAGCGGCTGGAACCGAACATTGCAGCAAGCGGCCCTTCCAACAGCACCGTCCCTTCCGACAGGGCGCGGGCCTCGATGCTTTTGCGGATCTGCGCCGCGATCGTCGCATAGGTGGTCGAGCCCGCCGGAGCGGCGGGCTCGGTCGCGGATGCTGTCAGGTTACGGCTCCGATCTGCCATGGCACAAACTCGTTGTCTCCGAATCCGAAATCCTCGCTTAGCGTGTGCTCGCCCGAAGCGACAGCCAGAATCTTCTCGAAGATACGTCGGCCGGCCGCCTCGATGCTATCCGTTCCGTTGACGATGTCACCGCAGTTGATGTCCATGTCGTCACTCATGTGCTCGTACATCTCGGTATTGGTGGCGACCTTGATGCAAGGGGCGGGCTTGAAGCCGGAGACCGAGCCACGGCCGGTGGTGAAGACGATGACGTTGCAGCCGCCCGCCACCTGTCCCGTTACGGCGACGGGGTCGTAGCCGGGCGTGTCCATGAAGACGAAGCCGGTGCGGTCGATGATCTCGCCATATTCGTAGACCGCCTCCAGCGGCATCGAACCGCCCTTGGCGACCGCGCCCAGCGATTTCTCGAGAATGGTTGTCAGCCCGCCAAGCTTGTTGCCATGGGAGGGATTGTTGTTGAGCTCGGCACCGTTACGCTCGGTATAGTGGCGCCACCACTCGATGCGGTCCATCAGCTTCTGCGCCACTTCGGCGCTGACGGCCCGGCGCGTCAGAAGATGTTCGGCGCCATAGATTTCCGGTGTCTCACTGAGGACGGCAGTGCCGCCGTGCTGGACGATGAGGTCAGCCGCATAGCCGAGCGCCGGGTTGGCGGAAATGCCGGAATAGCCATCTGAGCCGCCGCACTGCAGCGCGACCTTGAGGCCGGTGAGCGGCACGGTCGTGCGCCTGGCGGCGTTCACTTCCGGTAACATCTCGCGGATGATGTCGCTCGCCACCTCGATGGTCTTGCGCGTGCCGCCGAGGTTCTGGATCGTCATGGTGCGAAGGAGCGGGCCTTCCGTCAGCCCGAATTTCTGGACGATCGGGTCAATCTGGTTCGTTTCGCAGCCGAGGCCGATGAAGAGGATGCCGGCGAAATTGGGGTTGCGCGCATAGCCGGAAAGCACGCGCTGGAGATAGAGGTAGCCCTCCGTCTTCATGTTGATGGCACAGCCCGTGCCGTGCGTCAGCGCGACCACCCCGTCCACGTTGTCGTAGCCGTCGAGCCCGCCGCCGCGATTGAAATGGTCGGCGATGGCACGCGCCACCGTGGCAGAACAGTTCACAGAGGTGACAATGCCGATGAAATTGCGTGTACCGACCTGCCCATCGGGCCGCACATAGCCTTCAAAGCCGCGACGCTCGCCTTCAGGAAGAAGAGGCGTTTCGCGGGCGTCCTCGGCGAAATGATGGGTCGCGTGGCTTTCCTGCATAGCGAGGTTGTGCAGATGCACATGGTCGCCCGGCGCGATGGTTCCGGTCGAAACGCCAATGATCTGGCCGTATTTCAGGACGGCTTCACCCGGCGCGATGGTGCGTAGCGCGACCTTGTGGCCGCTCGGGATGTCCGTATGCGCGATGACGATTTCCCCACCCTCGGCAATCGCCGTGCCGCTGGGTATCGCCGTACGCGCCACGCCCACATTATCGGCCGGGTTGAGCCTGATCACCGGGGAGATCGTATCCGTCGTCATGAGAGAAATCCTAAAATGAATATTGCGTGCATAGATCATTCATGGTAGAGGCCGGAAAGTCAACTGCCAGTCGAGGGAAAATTGGCATGGGGAGGAGGCCCAGACAGATGCCTGTTGCGATCTTGCGATGTCGCCCGATGCCCGCTCGAAATGCGGGGGCTGCACTGCCTTCCGTCGTGAAGTCCGGAATCGCGTGCCGCCATGTATGAATTCGATTTCTCGTTCCTGAACGATTACCTGCCGGACCTCATCAATGGGGTCTGGCTGACCATCGGCATGACGGTCGCCTCGATCCTGCCGGGCTTTCTTCTCGGCACCCTCGTCGCCGTCGCGCGCCTTCGCGGCGGGCCGTGGGCGCAGCGCATCGCCACGGTCTATGTCGAGGCCATCCGCAACACGCCGCTGATCATTCAGGTGTTCTGGCTATTCTTCGGCCTTGCCTCGCTACAGGTCCATGTCGGCCCCTTCGCCGCAGCGGTGATCGCGCTCGTCATCAATGTCGGGGCCTATACCGCCGAGATCATGCGCGCTGGCTTCCAGACCATTCCGCGCGGTCAGCTCGAGGCGGCATCCTGTCTTTCGCTGAGCCCGTTCCAGTCTCTCGTCTATGTCGAGGTGCCGCAGGCGGTGGAGCGGGTCTATCCCGCCCTCGTCAGCCAGTTCGTGCTGATGATGCTGGCCACTTCCATCATGTCGCAGATTTCCGCTGAGGAACTGACGGGCGTCGCCTACATGATTCAGTCCTTCACCTTCCGCGGGTTTGAGGTTTACCTCGTCATCGCCGTCTTCTATCTCGGCCTCGCCTCGCTGCTGCGCGTGGTCCTGATGGGCATCGCGGAAGTTTCCTTCCCCCGCCGCCGCCGGCTACGCACGCCCCTCTGAGGTAGAACCATGCTGGGACTCACCATCCAACAGATCGCCTATATCTTCCAAGGCGCGGGCTGGACCATCGTCCTGTCGCTGCTCGGCTTCGTCGGCGGCACGATCCTCGGCCTGCCGCTGGCGCTCGCCCGCTCGGCCAAAGCCAGGTGGCTGCGCATCGTCTCCTCGGGCCTCGTCCAATTCATCCAGGGCGTGCCGCTGCCGGTTATCATGTTCGTCGTCTATTTCGGCATCAGTATCGGTGGCTTCGAGGTGCCCGCGCTGGCGGCCGCCGGCCTTGCCATGACGCTCTATTCCGGCGCTTATCTCGGCGAGATCTGGAAGGGCTGCATCCAGGCCGTGCCGAAGACCCAGTGGGAGGCGGCCGAATGTCTGGCGCTGACCAAGCCGCAGCGCTTCATCTATGTCATCCTGCCACAGGCCTTGCGCATCGCTATCCCGCCGACGGTCGGCTTCCTGGTGCAGATCGTCAAGAACACGTCCTACGCGGTCGTCATCAACTTCTTCGACCTCACCTATTCGGCCAAGGTCATCAATAACTCGACCTTCAAGCCCTTCACCGTCTTCACCATCGCCGCGCTGATCTACTTCGCCATCTGCTTCCCGATGTCGGTCATCGCGCGCCGCTTCGAACGAAAGCTTCACCGCAATTGAACCGCCGGGCCCAGACTCCATCATCGGCTCAATCACACGAAGGACAATCCATTATGTCAGGCGTAACCCAACCGATGGTTCGTTTCCATAACCTGCGCAAGAGCTATGGCCAGATCGAAGTGCTGAAGGGCATCGATCTCGAAGTGGCGCCCGGCCAGGTCGTCGCGCTGATCGGACGCTCCGGTTCCGGCAAGAGCACGGCGCTGCGCTGCGTCAACGGACTAGAACGCTTCCAGGCCGGCGAGCTGCAGGTTTGCGGCCATGACCTCGCCGCGGCGAAGGTCGACCTGCGCACACTGCGCCAAGACGTCGGCATCGTCTTCCAGAGCTACAACCTCTTCCCGCATCTGACGGTCGAGCAGAACGTCACGCTCGCCCCGCGCAAGGTCAAGGGCATCGCCCCGGCCGAGGCGCGGGAGCTTGCCAAGGAGGTGCTGGCGCAGGTCGGCTTGTCCGACAAGATCTCGTCCTACCCCGAGGAGCTTTCCGGCGGCCAGCAACAGCGCGTGGCCATCGCCCGCTCGCTCGCCATGCATCCGCGCCTGATGCTCTTCGATGAGGTCACCTCGGCACTCGACCCCGAACTGACCGGCGAGGTGCTGAAGGCCATCGAGCGCCTCGCCTCGAACGGCATGACGATGATGCTGGTGACACACGAGATGGCCTTCGCGCGCTCGGTCGCCGACCAGGTGGTCTTCATGCATCAGGGCCGTGTCTGGGAAGCCGGACCTGGTGACATGCTGCTCGATCCGCAAACGGCCGAACTTCGGCAGTTTGTCGGCAACGGGCTTTGAACCATTCAACCCAAGGAGGAGAAACCATGTTGAAACTCAAACTGGCCGCAACGGCCGCAAGCCTCGTGATCGGCCTTGCCTTCGGCGTCACCGCCGCCGGCGCGGCCGATGTGCCCGCCGCCATCAAGGAACGCGGCAAAGTGATCGTCGCCATCGACGTCAGCCACCCGCCCTACGGCATGCTGGATTCAGAGGCGAAGGAAACCGGCTCGGACGTCGAGACGGCCAAGCTGCTCGCCGAAGACATGGGCGTCCCGCTGGAGATCGTCCCGGTTTCCGGTGCCAACCGGGTGCCCTCGCTGATCAGCCGCAAGGTAGACATGGTGATCGCCTCGTTCTCGATCACCGCTGAGCGCAAGAAAGTCATTGATTATTCCAAGCCCTACGGCGTCATTCCGGTCGTCGTCTCGGCCTCCAAGGACACGGCCATCAAGGCGCCGGCCGATCTGGCCGGCAAGTCGCTCGCCGTGGCGCGCGGCACTACCGCTGACATCGAGCTGACCCGCATCGTCAAGGACAATGGCGTCGACGCCAATATCGTGCGCTACGAGGACGAGGCGACCACGAACACCGCGGTCGCGACCGGCCAGCAGAACATTCTCGCCGCCGCGCTTTCGACGGCGAACGAGGTGGCCGAGCAGAACCCGGCACTCAACCTGGAAGTCAAGCTCGACATGGCCGCCTATCCGATGGCCGTCGGCCTGCGCAAGGGCGACGACGAGCTGAAGGCCTGGGTCGACGAATGGGTTGCCAAAAACCTCGAAAACGGCAAGCTGAACGCGATCTACGAGAAGTATTTCCACCAGTCGCTGCCAAAGACCATTCCGGAAGAATAAGCCATTTGCCGGCGCGGGAAAAACCCGCGCCGGTCCTCCCATGACAGTTTTCAGTACAGGATAGACCATGACCGCCGACGCTATGCCCTATCGCGGATTGTTCCCCGTTGCACCGACGCCCTTCCATGACAATGGCGATATCGACCTGGAGGGTCAGCGCCGCGTGCTCGATTGCATGATCGACCAGGGCGTGGACGGCATCTGCCTGCTTGCCAACTATTCCGAACAGTTCCTCCTGACCGACGAGGAGCGCCGCATCCTCACCGAGGACAGTCTTGCCCATGTCGCCGGCCGCGTGCCGGTCATGATGACGTGCAGCCACTTTTCCACGCGCATCGCCGCCGAGCGTGGCGCCCACGCGCGAAAGCATGGCGCGAGCCTCCTGATGATGATGCCGCCCTATCATGGCGCGGGCGCGCTGCGCATCGACGAGCAGGCGATCTTCGATCATTTCGCCCGCGTGCAGGACGCCGCCGGCATTCCGATCATGGTGCAGGATGCACCGCTCAGCGGCGTACACCTGTCCGTGCCCTTCCTTGTGCGGCTGGCGCGCGAACTGCCACTGGTGCGCTATTTCAAGATCGAGGTGCCAGGCACCGCTGCCAAGCTGCGCGCACTGATCGCCGCCGGCGGCGCGGTGATCGAGGGGCCGTTCGACGGTGAGGAGGCGATCACGCTGATGGCCGACCTCGATGCTGGTGCGACGGGCGTTATGTCGAGCGCGCTGCTGCCCGATCTCATCCGACCGGTGATTGAGCATCACGTTGCCGGCCGGCGCGATCTCGCCGCCGCCGCGTACCAGCGCATCCTGCCGCTTATCAACTACGAGAACCGCCAGTGCGGTCTTCGTGCCGCCAAGATCGTCATGGCAGAGGGCGGCGTGATCGGCTCGGATGCCGTGCGCCATCCACTGGAGCCGGTCCATCCGGCTATGCGCGAAGGGCTGCTGGAGCTGGCGCGCGAAGTGAACCCGCTCGCGCTCACCTGGGGCAAGTAAGAGATGCCGGGCCGCGACCTCACCGCCATCACCGGCAAGACCCGCGTCCTCGGCATCCTTGCCGATCCGATCGGCCATGTGAAGGCGCCGCCCGGCATCAATGCCATCGCTATCCGGCGCGAGCGGGATGCGGTCATGGTGCCGTTCCAGGTCGCGCCGGAGCACCTCGCGGCCTTCGCCACCTCGCTACGCACGCTGAAGAGCTTCGACGGCGGCATCGTTACGGTGCCGCACAAAGGCGCGATGGCGGATATCTGCGACGAGATCACCCCGCGCGCCCGGATGATGGGCGCGGTCAACGTCATCCGTCGCGAGGATGACGGCCGGCTCGTCGGCGACATGCTGGACGGGGCGGGCTTCGTCGCTGGGCTTGCGTCCGAGGGTATCTCCGTTAAAGGCAGGCGGGTCTATCTCGTCGGCGCCGGCGGGGCGGCGAGCGCCATCGCCTTCGCCATGATCGAGGCGGGCGTTTCCCACCTGACGCTGGCGAACCGCACGTCGGCCAAGGCGCAGGATCTCTGCGACCGAATTCGCGGCCATGCGCCCGACGTCTCCGTCAGCGTCGGCACGGCCGACCCGGCGGGCCATGACATCGTGATTAACGGCACTTCCCTCGGTATGAAGCCCGGCGATCCGCTACCGCTCGACGGAGCGGGCCTTGCGCCCGGAATGGTCGTCGCCGAGGTCGTCATGGAGCCGGAGATCACCCCCCTGCTGGCCGCCGCCCGCGACGCGGGCTGCCGCATCCATCTCGGCAAGCCGATGCTGGAACAGCAGCTCGAACTGATGGCCAGCTTCTTCAAGCTTTGACGTCCCCGTACCGATCCGGTGGTGCGATTCCGATGCGTTAATCGGGTCCACGATCCAATCCTGTGGCTATTGCCACCCGCATGAGAGCCGCCCGCCCCGCATCTTCTCGAGGTGGCGTTCTATGTCTTGCGTAGATCATTGCTGCCGGGCGGAAGTTGTCGGTGGCACGAAGCGCATTTATCAAGCGAGATTTCAAGATGCGTCGCGGCATTCTTCTCTGCTGCCGCCAGCGCCACAGCACGATCACCATGTAGCTGGTTTTTCAGCTGCAAACTAAGGCGGCGCGAGGCGGTCATCGACAGGCGGAGGAGCTCGCCGAAAGATAGCCCCTCCTCCGTAGCAGACGGCACCTCTCCCTCCCGGTCGCTTTCACACCAAAAACCGTAATCGGTGCAAACCGGCCTAAGTGATCGCCGGGAAGAACAGGTCGGGGCGCGACATGCGCCACAAGACTTTCCTTTCGTTTGGGCGGCAAACCAGCGCCGCAGCCGCTCCGTCGACCGTGCCGCCTCCCCGCCGGCAACCTCATGCAACGCCCCGAAGGCCAGCCCTCCTCCCGGTAAGGCCCGATCGATATCGGGAACCGCGAAGGGCAGCGAGGAGGTGGGGCGCACGACCGCACCTTCAAGCGGACCATGCGCTCGCGAAGCTCGGCAAGCACGGAATCGATGGCATGGCTCGCCACGGCAGAATTGTTGCTTCTTCAGGGTTTTCGGCCGTCGTTTAAGCCGATACGCTCTTACGCTCTTTATTTGTTCCGATTGGCGAAGTGAGCCAATCGGGCCTCCGACCGAGAAGCCTCACCACAGCTAAAGCGTTGAAACGAATACAATAGCTCCATCAAGGGAACATCCGCCGCTCGGAGAGACAGGAAAATTTACTTAGGCGCAAGTGCCTCAAGCTTTCTCGTGCCACCTCACCGGGCTCTGCACTGCGGTGACCGAAACCAGTCTCGACGGTAACATGGCCGGTGTAATTCGCCGTCACGAGTGCCTCCATGCAGAGCAGCCAATCCGTCGTACCCTCGCCGATGGCCTTTCGCTGGGTGTCCGCCACGTGGATGTTGACGAGGTCAGCGCCCATCTCCGCAACATAGGCCGCGAAGCTCCCGCCTTCGAAATCCATGTGGAACGTGTCAAACATCAGCTTCACATTCGATGTCTGGACCGCCTCCATCATGCGGCGCGCATCGGCCGGCGTGTCGATGAGGTTGGTATCGGACGTGGTCGGCTCGATGACAATGGTAATGCCCCTGTCCTGCGCGTGGATGGCGATCTGGCGCAGGCACTCGGTGCTGTAGTCCCAGCCGGTTTCCGGCGACATGCCCTGCGCCCGCCAGCCGCCGATGTAGAGGACCATGCCGGCGCCGAGATCGGAGGCCAGATCGATGATGTCAATATAGTGTGACACCGTCGCCTGGCGCTCCGCCCTCAACGAGGAGCAAGGATTGCAGCCGAAGCCGCCGCCGATGGCGGGGAGGAGAGCGGAGATATCCAGCCCCTCAGCGTCGGCAATCGCGCGGATTTCCTTCCGGCGGTCCTTTGCCAGGTGCTGCGGCCAGGCATGGGGCGCGCAGCAACCGATCTCGACGGCATCATAGCCTGCCTCGGCGATGGAGCGGATCGCCTCGTCCAGCGTGTAGGTGGGCAGTAAGGTCGGGAAACTGCTGTAGGGAAAGGTGTTGAAGGCGAATTTCATGGCGCGGATATCCTTCGGCTGTCTTACCAGATCGCACACGATGGAGGATTCAAAGATCAGGCCACCGTCGGCGCCATGGCACCGGTCATGATCGCGACAGCATCGGACATGGAATAGTCCTTCGGCGAAATGACTGCCGCGCGCCGGCCGAGACGATGGATGTGGATGCGGTCGGCGACCTCGAAAACATGCGGCATGTTGTGGCTGATGAGTACGATCGGCACGCCGCGAGCCCGCACCTTGAGGATGAGATCGAGCACCTTGCGCGATTCTTTTACGCCGAGCGCGGCTGTCGGCTCGTCCATGATGATGACCTTGCTGCCGAAGGCGGCGGCGCGCGCGACGGCAACACCCTGCCGCTGACCGCCCGACAGCGTCTCCACCGGCTGCTGGATGTTCTGGATCGTCAAGAGACCGAGTTCCGAGAGCTTCGCACGGGCGATGTCGTTCATCGTCTGCCGGTCGAGTTGATGGAACAGCTTGCCGAAAAGGTTCGGACTGTAGATTTCCCGTCCGAGAAACATGTTGTCGCTGATAGACAGGGCGGGTGAAAGCGCGAGTGTCTGGTAGACCGTCTCAATGCCGGCCTTGCGCGCTTCGATGGGCGAGGAGAACGAGATCGGTACGCCATCGAGACGGATTTCGCCGCTATCGGGGCGGATGGCACCTGACAGCGCCTTGATGAGGCTCGACTTGCCTGCGCCGTTGTCGCCGATGACGGCGAGGATCTCGCCGGGCATCAGGTCGAATTCGCCATTGTCGATCGCAACCACGCGGCCGTAGCGTTTCATCAGGCCGCGGGCGCTGAGAACAGGGGTGACTTCGGTTTTCATGCGGAAACCTTTCTGATCCACTGGTCGACGGCGACGGCGATGATGATCAGCCAGCCGATGGCGAAGAGCTGCCAGAGGACATCGACGCCAGCGATGCGCAGACCCGATTGGAAGACGCCGACGATGAGCGCACCGACCAGTGGTCCAAGGATCGAGCCACGCCCGCCGAACAGCGAGATGCCCCCGATCACGACTGCGGTGATCGACTGAAGATTGCCCTCGAAGAAGCTGGTGGGCGACACCGCGCCGACACGACCGATGGCGGACCAGCCGGCAAGGGCACAGATGAAGCCGGCGACCGCGTAGACGGAGATGAGCACGCGATCGGTGCGGATGCCGGCGAGTTCCGCCGCCTCCTTGTCATCGCCGACAGCATAGATATGTCGGCCCCAGGCGGTGCGCGTCAGCGCGTACCAGAGCACGAGGAAGACGGCGACGAACAGGAGCGAGCCATAGCTGATCTTCGTTCCGAAGACCGACAGGTTCTCGCCGAAGAATTTCAGTATGGGCGCTGTCTGGTCGATTTCGCTGCCTCGGATCGACTGCGCGCCCGACAGATAGAGATTGAGCGCATAGAAGACGTTCCAGGTGCCGAGCGTGGCGATAAACGGCGGCAGCTTCACTCGGGTGACGAGAAAACCGTTCATTAGGCCGATGCCGGTACCGACGAGAAACGAGATAAGGAGCGATGGGATGGGCGGCCAGCCGAGCCTGACGGCCAAATTACCAGCCACGACCGAGCTCAGCACCATGATGGCGGCCACCGAGAGATCGATGCCGGCCGTGAGGATGACCAGGCTCTGGGCGACGGCGAGAATGCCGATGATCGAGACCTGCTGGACGATCAGCGACATGTTGTAAGGCGTGAAGAATTTGCTGCCGGCAAAAAGACCGAAACCGATCAACGACACCGCCAGCACGATAAGCGGCACGAAAGTGGGATAGCTGTGCAGGAAGCGCTGGAGCTTCTGCATCAGACCGATCGCGTCGGTATCGAATTGCGCAAAGCCGCCCGCGGGCTCTGCCGCTGCATCGGCGCCTTCGGCCTTGTCGGCCAGCGCGTCGAGATTGTTCGTCATGGATCCTATCCCTATGTGAGCCGGGAATGGGGCGGGCGGCGGACCGCCCACCCCGCGGCTTGCCCCGGGAGTGGCAGGCGAAAGGTCGTCAGAGACTTGCGGGTGCTAGCGCCGCATCAGCCCCAGCACTTCTTCAGGCCTTCGTCGGCAGTGATCGACGGCAGGCCATCGACAGGCTGATCGGTGATCAGTTCGACACCGGTGTTGAAGAAGTCGAGGCCGGGCGTGGGCTCCGGCTTCTTGCCGCTGTCGGCAAAGGCCTTGATCGCCTCGATACCCATGGAGGCCATCAGCAGCGGGAACTGCATGGAGGTGGCGCCAATCACGCCTTCCTTGATATTCTGTACACCTGGGCAACCGCCGTCGATGGAGACAATCATCACGTCCTTCTCGCGGCCTGCGGCCTTGATCGCCTCATAGGCGCCGGCAGCCGTCGGCTCGTTGATCGTGTAGACGAGGTTGATCTCTGGATCGATCTGCAGCAGGCTTTCCATGCCCGTCCGGCCGCCCTCCTCGTTGGCGTTGGTCACGGCATTACCGATGATGCGCGGATCATCCTCATCGCCGATATCGGTCGGGTTCTTGATGTCGATGCCGAAACCGGAAAGGAAGCCCTGGTTGCGCATGTAGTCGACAGTGATTTCCTGCGCATTGAGGTTCAGCAGTGCGATTTTCGCATCCTTCGCGGCATCGCCGAGCTTGCCAGCCGCCCATTTTCCGACAAGTTCGCCGGCCTTGAAATTGTCCGTCGCGAAGGTGGCATCAGCCGCATTCGCCGGATCGAGCGGTGTGTCGAGCGCGATGGTGAGCAGGCCAGCCTCGCGTGCCTTGGTGATGATTGGCACGAGCGCGCTGGAATCGTTTGGCGTCAGGAGAATACCCTTCGCTCCGCTGGCGATGCAGGATTCGATGGCGGCGATCTGCGTATCGGCATCGCCGTCCTGCTTGCCGGCGAAGGTCAGAAGCTCGATGCCGAGCTCTTTTGCCTTGGCGCTGGCGCCCTCCTTCATCTTGACGAAGAACGGGTTGATCTCGGTCTTCGTAACCAAACAGGCGGTGATCTTTTCCTGGGCTTGGGCCGGCGCAGCAAAGGCGGCTGACGCCAGAAGAGCGCCAAAGGCGGCGCGAGCAAAAGTCGAGTGCATTTCATCCTCCCATGAAGCAGGGCCTCTCCCCCGCGAATGTTGTGCGGACAGGCGCTCTCCCTAGCGCCCCGCCGGCAAAGGACTGCCCTTTCGCCCGGCGACGAGAATGCAAGCATCGATGACCAATCTTGTCAATATTTAATGCGGTATGATTTATTAAATTAATTGCGATAGTGCAGAAGCGAGTGCAAAATCAGCCGAAGCGATTTCAGAAAAATCCATTATCTTACTGAATACGCCCATATATTTAGCGATACACACCCGAAGTTTCCCTGCCGATCCTTACACGGCAAAGCCAATCGATATGCATAATAACAACTTCCGCATGATTTATTATTGACGATATGGCCTTTACCCCTCATATTTCGCCCACATCGGAGGAGTGACGCGCAGCCAGTTGGTGTGCGGGGCAAAGCGATATAAATTCACGTCGGCGCAGTGCGCATGACGGGAGGTGCAGGGAAGATGTTGAGCACGGACAAGGCAGTCGGCGAGCGGCTGGATACCAGCCGGGGCACGAACCAGACCGGAGTAAAGCTCTATAACGAACGGCTCGTGCTTTCGCTCGTTCGCACGCATGGTCCGCTGTCGAAGGGCGAGATATCACGTATGACAGGGCTTTCCGCGCAGGCCAGTTCCGTCATCATGAAGCAGCTCGAAATGGACGGCCTTCTGGTGCGCGGCGAGCCGCAGCGCGGCAAGGTGGGCCAGCCTTCCATTCCGATGGCTCTCAATCCGGAAGGCGCCTTCTCTCTCGGCTTCAAGATCGGCCGACGCTCCGCCGATCTCGCGCTGATGGACATGGTCGGGACACCACGTCAGATGATCCGCACGACCTTCGCCTATCCGACGCCGGCGCTGCTGAAGCAATTCTTCCAGACGAGCCTCGAGACGATCACCGACAACATGACGCGCATCCAGTTCAGCCGAGTGCGTGGCGTGGGCATCGCCGCGCCGTCGGAAATGTGGAGCTGGGAAGAGGAAGTCGGCGCGCCGCATGATGTGGTCGATGCTTGGCGCAACTTCGATCTCAAGGCCGAGGTCGCGCAGCTCTGCGACTGGCCGGTCCATTTTTACAACGACGCCACGGCGGCCTGCGCGGCCGAACTCGCCTTCGGCGAAGGCGGCAAATATCCGGATTTCCTCTATGTCTTCTTCGCCACGCTGGTCGGCGGCGGCGTGGTGCTCGACGGCAGCCTCTATCCCGGCCGTCGCGGTTATGCCGGCGCGATCGGATCGGCGCCGGTGTCCATGCCTGAGACGGGCAAGCCACCGAAACGGCTGATCCAGTGCGCCTCCATCTACCTCCTGGAGCGGATGATCCGCGACAGCGGCGGCGATCCGAGCCTCATCTGGCACAACAACAAGGACTGGAGCGCGCTCGGCGATGTCGTCGACCGCTGGGTAGAGCAGGCAACCGACAGTCTCGCGCTGGCGATCGGCAGCGCCATCTCCGTCATCGACTTCCACAATGTGGTGATCGATGGCGGCTTTCCGCCGGCCGTGCGAGCGAAGGTGGTGGCGCGCACGCGCCAAAAACTCGCCGCCATGGACGTGCAAGGCGTAGCGCCGGTAGAGATCGTGGAGGGGAAAATCGGCAGCGATGCCCGCGTGCTGGGGGCGGCCAGCCTGCCGCTCCTGGCCGAATATGCGCGGCATCGGGATCTGCTTTTCAGCTAACCGTACGGCGCGGGAGCGCCTTGCGGGCAAGAACATCGACAGACAATGAATGGGGCGCCCGTTTCTCGGGTGTCGGGAGGATTTGCGTGCTTATCGGTATCGACTGGGGTGGAACAAAGATCGAGGGCGTGGCCATGGAGCCGGATGGACGCGAGCTTTTGCGCCTGCGCCAGGATACGCCGCGTCATGATTATTTCGGCTGTATCCGCATGATTAAGGAGATGATCGACGGGCTGGAAACACAGACGGGGCGCAGCGGCTCGGTCGGCATCGGCATTCCCGGCTCGCTCGAACCCGTCAGCCGTCTCGGCAAGGGCGCGAGTTCCACCTGGCTGCTCGGCCGGCCGGTGGAGAAGAATCTTAACGACATTATCCAGCGCGAGCTGCGTATCGAAAACGATGCCGACTGCTTTGCCGCGTCGGAAGCGGTAGACGGCGCGGGGGCGGACCACAACGTCGTCTTCGCGGTAATCCTCGGCTCGGGCGCAGGGGCGGGCATCGCGATCGGCGGAAAGGCGCATCACGGCCCCAACAACAGCGGCGGCGAATGGGGCCACAATCCCCTGCCCTTTCCCGACGTCACGGAGATTTCCGGGCGTCCGTGTTATTGCGGCCGCCATGGCTGCATGGAGACCTGGGTATCCGGCCGCGCCTTCGAGGCGGAATATACCCGCCACACCGGCGAGGAATTGAAGGCGCGCGCGATCATCGAGAAGAAGCGGGCTGGTAACCGGCTTTGCGGCCTGCTCTGGGACCGTTATGTCGACCGCGTCGCGCGTGGTCTGGCGACGGTCGTCAACACGCTCGATCCGGACGTGCTGGTCATGGGCGGCGGCATGTCGAATGTCGATGAACTTTATGACGATTTACCGCCGGCGCTCGCCAAGCGAACGTTCTCAACGGTGTTCCACACCCCCATCAAGCGGGCGCTGCACGGTGATTCCAGCGGTGTGCGCGGCGCGGCCTGGCTCTGGCGCGATTGAAAGGACAGTTCCGATGATCAATTCCATGCTCGCGCAGCGCTATGACTTTGCGCTGACGCTGATCCGCGATGCCGGCGACCTCGCCCATGACTACTTCCGCCGGCGCGACAGCCTGACGATCAAGAGCAAGGGTGCCCAGGACATGGCCAGCGAGGCTGACCTGAACACCGAGCTTCTCATCAAGGAACGGCTGGCGGCCAGTTTCCCCGAGGATGCTTTCTTCGGCGAGGAAACCGGTATCTCCACCTATGCGCCGGGTCAGGGCATCTGGGTTGTCGATCCGATCGACGGTACACAGCCGTTCATTTCAGGCCTTTCCAGTTGGTGTGTGTCGATCGCCTTCGTGCAGGACAACGAACTGAAATTCGGTATGGTCTATGCGCCGGCTCGCAACGAGCTGTTTGCCGGCGGCATCGATTTCCCGGCCACGCTGAACGGCAAGCCCGTCGAGCGCCATCCCGGCCGCTCGGTGCATGAAGGCATCTGTGGCGTCGGCTATTCGCCGCGCGTGAAACCCGATGAATTCCTGCCGATGTTCGGCCGCCTGCTCCATGCCGGCGGCATGTTTTACCGCGAAGGCTCCGGCGCGCTGACCCTGTGCTACGTCGCAAGCGGGCGCCTTCTTGGCTATATCGAGCCGCATATCAACTCCTACGATTGCCTCGGCGCCATCGCCGTCATTCGAGCTGCTGGTCTGAAGACCAACGACTTTCTTGCCGATGACGGGCTGAACAAGGGCAATCGTGTCATCGCCGGCAACGACGCCGTCTATGCGGCACTTCTCGAAATCTACGGCAACTGACCGGTGATGGAGACCTTATCCCGCGCCGGGCGCACCTACGATGCCTTCCTGTTCGACATGGACGGCACGCTTCTCGATTCGACCGCGGTGGTGGAGCGCGTCTGGGGCCGCTGGTGCACGCGTCACGGCTTCGACCCCGCCGTATTCATCCCAACAATCCACGGTGTGCGGGCGATCGACGTCATCACGCCGCTTGTGCTGCCGGGTGTTGATCCGCTCCGGGAAGCGATTGCGATACAGGACGAAGAACTGAAGGATGTCGAAGGCATAAGACCGGTACCCGGCGCGATCGATTTCCTAAACGCTCTGCCGCGCGATCGCTGGGCGATCGTCACCTCTGCGCCGATCGAGCTTGCGCGCAGGCGCATGGCCGCTGCCGGCATTCCGTTTCCGGATGTCATAATCAGCGGCGAGGATGTAGCGAACGGTAAGCCCAACCCGGCTTGCTACCTGCTCGGCGCGAAACGGCTCGGGGTCGACCCGGCGCAATGCCTCGTCTTCGAGGACGCCCCCGCCGGCATTCTTGCCGCCGAAGGCGCGGGCGCCGACGTGACGGTTATCACCGCTACGCATCACACTTCGATGGTGACACCCCATCTGTCAGTATCTGACTATCGTACGCTCCTCGTTTTCACTCTCCAGACGGGGCAATTAAGGTTTGAACCAATAGCCCCGCACGCTCTGTTCTCGTAGCTTAGTCGTGAGCTTGATTAATTAGCAGAATCCACCCAAGGCCTGTTCAACTTGGTTGATCCGACCAAAGCCGCCTTGAGACCAGTATTATTTGTCTTCAAGGGAGGAAATGTTGCCACACCCGATGGTAGGATATCCGCACAGATCCTATGCGACCTCTTCGCAGCCACACACTTCCAACTGCGATCATGCCTCGGATGCAGGTTGCAAATTGGGCAGTTTCAACGCTCCGTCTCACTGCGAGCCTTGGAGGTTTATCAAGCAACATTAATATCGATTGCGAAGCGCATTTCAGCAATCCTCGTACAACTGCTGCTACCGGAGGCCATAGCGGCGCGGCAGGTCACTCACGGTCTTGAAAGGGTCCGAAACAACCATCCCGGCATCGTGATTTGCTCACACGCAATCTACTAGCGAAAGCACCAACTTGCCCGCGCGCAAACGACCGGGAGCTATTGGTTTCCCCACAGAACTGAGCCGGCTACACGCATAAATTCCGACGAGAATTGAGCCATGTGAAACTTCCCTCAACACGGTGAGCGACGGAGCAACGAAGTGATCCACATGGGGCTTTTAAACATCATCCGCCGTATGGCGCTGTGCGAGAAGTATCCAACCCCGATGCCCCAGCCGCGCGTGGCAACCACCGTGATCGTCGCCACGAGTGCATTCCTCGATCGCCCCCAAGGGCTGAAATCATCCTCCGCGCCGGTGCCCCGAAACTTCCGCGCCGGCGCCGGACGGCAGGGCGAGGAAGCGGAGGGCGGAGGCAAGGCCGATGGACGCGACGACGAGGAAGGCGGCGCGGATACCCGTCAGCATCGCCCCCGGGCCGGCGGGCACGAAGACCGACACTATGCGGATGACGGCGGCTGCGACGGCGATGCCGAGGAGCTGGGAGAGCTGCTGGAGCATGGCGGAGATGGTCGTCGCCGCGCTCCTCTGCCCGGCTGTCACGTCGGCGAAGGCGATGGTCGTCAGCGCTGTGAACTGCATGGAGCGGGAAAGGCCGCAGGTGATCAGCAGCGCGAAGAAGAGAAGCCGCGGCGTCTCGCCGTCGATGAAGGCGAAGATGCCAATGGTCAGCGCCGCGACGACGCCGTTGACGACCAGCAGGCTGCGGAAGCCGAAGAGGCGCAGCGCCGGCGTCGTCACACTCTTCATCAGGAGGTTGCCGAGAAAGTAGACGAGGATCAGCGAGCCCGTCTCCACCGCATCGAAGCCGAGGCCGACCTGGAACAGCAAGGGCAGCAGGAAGGGCGTGGCATTGACGGCGAGGCGCCCGGCGGTACCGGACGAGAGCGTGGCAAAGGCGAAGGTCGGCACCTTCAGCACCGCCAGGTCGAGCAGGGCATGCGGCACGCGCCGGAGATGACGGACGGCGAAGGCGCCGGTGACGAGGCCCGCCGCCAGAAGGGCGAGCGCGGCGGTGCCGCCGGCCGAGGAACTGGAGAATTCGAGGCCGGCCAGCGTCAGTGCCAGCCCTGCCCCGGTCAGCACGAATCCGGCAAGGTCGAATGGCCGGTCGCCCTCGGCCGGTGCAGACGGCACGAAGAAGGCGACGAGCACGACACCGAGAAGGCCGAGTGGCAGGTTGATGAAGAAGTTCCATTGCCAGCCAGCATGGGTGGTGATCCAGGCGCCGATCAGCGGGCCGATGACGGGCGCGATCAGCGCCGGCCAGGTAATCGTAGCGATCGCTCGCACCAGCTCAGCCTTCGGCGCGTCGCGCAGTACGAGCTGGCGGCCGACCGGCGTCATCAGCGCCGCGGATGCGCCCTGAAAGAGACGCGCGGCAGTGAATTCGGTCAGCGAGCCGGCAAGGCCGCAAGCGACGGAGGCGAGCGTGAAGAGCCCGATGGCGGCAAGAAAGACCGTGCGCGCGCCAAAGCGATCAGCGAGCCAGCCGGCCGGCGGAATGAAGACGGCCATGGCGAGCAGATAGGCGGTGAAGCCGATGTTAAGCGTCACGACATCCGTCGCGAAGGCCTTCGCCATCGCCGGCAGCGAAGTCGCGATGATCGTGCTGTCGAGCATCTGCATGAAAAAGGCCACGGCCACGACGGCCGGGACGATGCGGGTGCGGTGAAGCGGAAGCGGCGAGGAGGAAATGGACGACATCGCGGAACGGGACTTGGGGGCGCCGGCGCGAAGCCGACGCCCGAGACTACGGGGATCAGTTGCTGGCGGCAACCTGCTTGAGGGCCGCGTCGTAGAAGGAGCGGTCGATCCACGTCGTGTAATCGACCTTGCCCTTCAATAGGCCGGCATCCGCCATGAAGGCTTCCTCACCTTGGAGTGCACGCACCGCATCCGCGGTGATCTCGGGGGCCTGGAAGAACTTGCCGTTCGGATAGGTGGCGCGCACCGCCTTGTCGCTACTGCCGGTCTCCTTGACGAAGATCGCGATGGTCTCCTGTGGATTGGCGTCGGCCCAGCGGGCGGCGGCGATGTCGACGGCGAGGAGCCGCGTCACGATATCGGGATACTTGCGGGCGAAATCGCCGTTGACACTGATGAGGTGCGGCACTGCCCAATCGGGGTTGCCCGACACGCCGGCATCGAAGATCACCCGTGCCGCGCCCTTCTCGACCAGCGTCTGGACCGGGCCGGTACTTTCCACGACGGCATCGACGTCGCCGCGGACGAGCGCCGGGCCGGAGCTTTCGATGCCAAGATTCAGGCTCTCGACATCCTTCAAGGAAAGCCCAGCAGCCTTCAGCGCTTTGGCGAAGGTCGAGTGGCGCACGGTGCCGGAGAGATAGGCGACCTTCTTGCCCTTCAGCTCCTCAATCGTCCGGATCGGCGAATCCGGCTTGACGACGATCTGCGTCTCGTTCGAGCGATTCCAGCTGGAAAGGCCGATCAGCTTGACGTCCGCGCCCGTTGCGGCAAGGCGCAGCGAGGGGTTGTTGCCGATATAGGTAAAGTCGATGGCACCCGAGCCGAGCGCGACGGTGGCCGCCGAGCCACCGTCGAAGGTGATCAGCTCGATCTTGATACCATCCTTGGCGAACTCGTTCTCCAGCAGCTTTCTGTTGCGGTAGAGGATGAACTTCAGGTGGCCCGGCGCGGTGGAGCCGATACGGACAACCTTGGGCTTGGCCTCGCTCGCGACAGCGGAAGCAAAGCCGCCAACCGGCAGGAAGGAAAGCGCGAGCGCCAGTTTCAGGAGGGTCCGGCGGAACGGTGCGGATGTCATGGCGAGAATCCTTTCGAGATCGATGGGATATGGAGGGAAGGCATCAGTTCGGCCCGCTCTCGGCATTGCCGCGCCAGTGGGTGGCACGCCGTTCGCCGGCGACGAGCAGGTAGTTGAGGACGAGGCCGACGATGGTCAGCGTCAGGATGCCGGCATACATCCGGTCCGTTTCCAGCATCAGCGAGGAATTCTGGATGAGGTAGCCGATGCCCGATTGGGCGGCGAGCATCTCGGCGGCGATGACCGAGAAGAGCGAGGTCTTCACGCCGAGCCGCGCGCCGGCGACGATGGAGGGAATGGCCGAGGGGAAGATGACTTTCTTGAAGAGATCCCAGTCGGAGGTGCCCATGGAGCGCGCTGCCTTGATCAGGAGCGGGTCGACCGACTTCACGCCGACAATAGTGTTGATCAAAAGGAAAAAGACGGCGGCGTAGAAGGTGATGGCGATCTTCGAGGCCTCGCCGATACCGAGCACCAGGATGAAGACCGGTAGCAGCGCGAATTGCGAGGTGTTGCGCAGGGTCTGGACGAGGAAGTCGGAAGCCTTCTCGAAGACGGGATAACGCCCCATCAGGAAACCGAGCGGCACGGCGATGACGACGGCGAGCGCAAAGCCGATTGCTGCCCGCTGCAGGCTGATACCGATATGGTCGACGAGTTGGCCCGAGACGACCATCTCCCACAGCACGGCGAGAACCCGGCTCAGCGGCGGGAAGAACAGCGCATTGATCCAACCGGCGCGTGGTGCGATCTCCCACAGGAGGGCAAAGGCGATCATAGCCGGCAGGCCGAGCGAGACGGTGGAAAGCATCTGTCCGACGGCGGTCGGCGACCTTTCGGCCGCGCGCTTGCGGCGGGACGAAAGAGAGTTGCGCAGCGGCAGGTTGCGGTCGGCGATCAGGCTCATCGGGCCCTCCTCAGTTGACGTAGCTGGAAGCGAGCGCCCAGTCGCGCTGCGCCTTGACGACCTCGTCGCGCAGGCTTTCCCAGACGCGACCGCGATAGGCGTTGAAGGCCTCGCTGTTGCGGATGTCGAGGTCGCGTGGGCGCGGCAGGTCGATCTTGACGATCTCCTTGACGCTGGCCGGGCGCGCCGTCATCACCACCACGCGGTCGGCAAGGTAGATCGCCTCATCGATGGCATGGGTGACGAAGACGACGGTCGTCTTGATCTGCTCCCAGATGCGCAGGAGCTCGCTCTGCAGGATGTCGCGCGTCTGGGCGTCGAGTGCGGCGAAGGGCTCGTCCATCAGCAAAACCTGCGGATCGGTGGAGAGCGCCCGGGCGATCGCCACGCGCTGCTGCATGCCGCCCGAGAGCTGCGAGGGGAAGCGGTCCTCGAAGCCCTTGAGGCCGAAGAGATGCAGAAAGTAGCGCGCTTTCTCCCGGCGCTCGGCGGCGGCAATGCCGCGCACTTCCAGCGCATACTCGATATTCTGAAGCGCCGTGCGCCAGGGGAACAGAGCATATTGTTGGAAGACATACGCCGTGCGGGCATGCGGTTTTGCGACCTCGACGCCGTCGATGCGGGCGACGCCCGAAGTCGCCTCCGTCAGGCCGGCGATCACGTCGAGCAGCACCGACTTGCCGCTGCCCGAAGGGCCAACCAGGGTGATGAACTCGCCCCTGCCGATGGTGAGATCGACACCGTCGAGCACCGCGATGCGGTTGGAGACGACGCCGTCGACGGTGACGGTCTGTCCCTGCTTGAGGGTGAAGGTCTTGCGCAGCGCGCTGACTTCGATGCGTTCCATGTCTATCTCCTTCAAACCTGCGCCACGCGGATGTGGCGGGTCGGATCGTTTTGAGCACCACCGGCACGGCCGCGGCTCCAGCCGAGCGCGCGGGCATAGGTTCCGAACAGGCCGCGCTCCAGCACTTCGGCTTCCTGGATGCCAATCGGCCCGTACGCTGCCTCGGCGACATAGAGCGCATCGGTCGGGCAGTAGATCTCGCACAGAAAGCACGTCTGGCAGTCGTCCTGTCGGGCGATGACGGGCAGGCCCGTCTCATCGCGGTCGAAGACGAAGGCGGGGCAGATGCGCTCACAGATGTCGCAGCGGATGCAGCGGTCGGCTGAGATGACTTCAATCATCGCTTAGCCCTCCCGCGCCGTGTCGAGCGCGATATCCTCGCGCACCGCCGTCACCCGATCGAGACCGGAGACGATGATGCGGCCCACCTGAGTCGCGTCCTCGCCGGGAAAATCACGCCGGCGGTGCACGCCGCGGCTTTCGCTGCGCAGCAGGGCCGCCGCGACCGTCCAGCGGGCGCTTGCCGTGACGGCGGCCACTTCGCGGGCATAGAGGCGCGCGAGGCCCACCGCGGGCGTGGCCCGGTTGAGGCGCGTCCACACATCCTCCAGCACCCGGCCGCTTGCCTCCAGCGTACCGGCCGTGCGCCAATAGCTCTTGTCGAGCGGCACGATCTCGTCGCGGACAGCCCGGGCGATGGCCGAGAGATCGATGTCGTCGTCCCCGGCCTCATCATGCAGCCCGGTCCTGCCGAGAGGGTGCAGACGGGCGACGTCGCGGTTCTGCCGGCGGCGGGCATGCCCTGCCGCACCGTGGCCGGCCCACCAGCCGCTGGCGATGGCCCAGGAGGCGTTGATCGCCCCGCCGCCGGAAATGCCGCCCGTGACGTTCTCGCGGCTCGCCGCATCGCCGGCGGCATAGAGGCCGGCAATGCCGGTACCGCAATCGGCGGAGACGATGCGGATGCCGCCGGTGCCGCGCACGGTGCCCTCGTACTTGAGGTCGATGCGGAAGGGGTCCCTGAACGGGTCGATGCCCATCCGGTCATAGGGCTGGAAACAGTTCGGCTGGCCCCGGCGCAACCAGTCCTGCATGGCGGGTTCGGCAAGGTCGAGCCGGGCATAGACGGGGCCGGACAGCAGCGCCTCGGCCACCAGCCGCTCGCCGCCACCGATGCCGTTCGTCACCGGCTGGCCATGGGCATCGCGCAGGACTTCGCCGTTGGCACGATAGAAGGTCGCCCAGCGGAACGGGAGACCCTTGTTCAGCGAGGATCCGTGCGGGGCGAGCGTATACTTGCCCGTGAACTCCATGCCGGAGAGCGACGCGCCGGCCTCGGCGGCGAAGAGATAACCGTCGCCCGTCAGCCCAGTACCGCCGAGGATGCGCTCGAAGAAGGCGCAGCCGCCCGTCGCCAGCACGACGGCGCCGGCCGAGACGGAAAAGCCCGCGCCACTTCGGCGCGACAGCCCTGCCGCCCCGCCGACATGATCGTCGTCGCCGAGCAGTTCGAGGATCGGGTGATGGTCGAGGATGGTGACGCCAGCTTTCTGCACCTTCCGGCGCATGAAACGCATGTAGTCGGGGCCGCGCAGGTTCGCGATGTAGAGACCGCCGTCCTCCTCGCTCGGGAAGGGATAGCCCCATTCGACCAGCTTCAGCAGATTCTCATAGGCCCGGTCCGCCGCCCGCAGCATCCAGCGGCGGTCGGCAAGGCCGGCCGTGCGCTTGAAACGTTGCTCTACGGACGCCGCCCGCCCCTCACCAGGCGGCACGCACCATGTCCCGGTATTGGAAGGCGCGGTCGCGCCGCTGGTGCCGTGATAGCCTTTGTCGGCTAGGACGACGCGTGCCCCGGCCTCGGCGGCCGAAAGCGCCGCCCAGGCGGCGGAAGGCCCGCCGCCGACCACCAGCACGTCCGTTTCGATATGCCGCCCGTCTTCGGCGATCTGTTGCTTGCGAAGCGATGCCATGGTGTTCCGATGCGAAAAAAGGGGGGACTGGCCGGCCCTGTGACCGGCCGTTGCCACGCAGCTCAGGCGGCGGTGGAGAACCAGGAGGGTTCGTTGCCGGCTGTCCACTTGATGTTGCAACCGATCGAGGGCACCTGCCGTGCGTCGGCGGCCTCGCCCTTCAGCACCGCCGCGATGGCGGCCCTGAGGTCAGCACCGGTCACGTCCTTGCCGTTGCCCGGACGGGCATCGTCGAACTGGCCGTGATAGGCGAGCTTGCGGTCGCGGTCGTAAAGGAAGAAATCGGGCGTGCAGGCCGCGCCATAGGCCTTGGCGACGCGCTGGGAGGCATCCTTCAGATAGGGGAAGTCGTAGCCGTAGGTTCTCACCTCCGCACCAATCCGCTCCAGCGTCTCTTCCGGATGCGCCGCCGCGTCGTTGCTATTGATAGCGACGACGGCAAGCCCCAGCCCGGCATGGTCGCGAGCGAATTGCGCCAGCGTCTCACGGATCAGCACTACGAAGGGGCAGCGGTTGGAGAGGAAGACGACGAGCAGCGCCGGGCTGTCATCGAAATCCGCCAGCGTGAACAGATTACCGTCCGCGTCGGGCAGGATGAAGTCGACTGCGGCGGTGCCGAGTGTGATGGGGTTGGCTTCGGTCTTGGGCATGGTATCCTCTTGGCAAATGAGCAGGATAATTAGCCCATATAATCCATAGAAATTATAGATATTTATTTTTACAAAACGCCCAGCCCGAGAGATAATGTTGGTGCGCGGAGCTGCTCATGCAGACGTTCTTTCCCTGAGCGCGGCTTCTCCACGACCAAAGACATGGAACCAAGCGCAGTCGCCTGGCCGCGCTTGGTTCCGAAACTTAATCAGCTCAATCACGCAGCATATTAGAATTCAATCTCGGCTCGGAACTCGCTGATTGAATCGGGTGGTATGGGATCGACGGCGGTCATCCAACGCGAGGCAGTTGGCCGAGACTAATCGGGCGCACCTTCCCGAATCCACCTATCACCAGATAGATCAACGGTCGAAATGAGCAGGATTTCGTCACCTTGGGCAAACCAATCACCCAACAGTCGATTGGCTTCCCGGGAGTCATGGACATTACCGATGTCATCGACAATGAAGACAACCAGCATGGCATAGGCGTCTATTTACGAAGCCCGAAGATCGCGGCGGCAATCTCTAAGGCAATCGACGGCTAGGCATATCGGTCAAAACTGGGGCGGTCAGCCATCAATCTACCGAAACTGGTAGCGTCGCGTCCCGCTCTTCCGGTCAGTTCAGCCTGCCCGCAAACCACGCCCATGGTCAACTCACCGGAAGTTTTCAGCGACTGCTTCCGCGCACGATAAGTTGCGGTTCAATCATAACATGCTGCACGTCCGGCTTGTCATCGAGCAGGTCGAGGATCAACCGCCCGGTGCGCTCGCCGATCTGGCGCGCCTGCGCGTCGATGGTCGTCAGCGCCGGCACGCTGATGCCACCGATTTCGTAATCGCCGAAACCGCCGATGGCCATGCGCTCCGGCACCGCCACGCCCCGACGTTGGCATTCCGTCAGCGCACCGAAAGCCGAGAGGTCCGAGACGCAGATTACCGCCTCGGTATCGGGATATTCGGTGAGCAGACGCGCCATGGCGTTGGCGCCTTCGCGCATCGAAATCGGTGGCGCGCCGGCATCGATCAGCCGTGAGGCATCGAGTCCTTGATCACGAAGAGCAGCGATGAACCCCAGGCGGCGGTCGCTGCCGCGCGTATCGCGGCTGGCATCGCCACCGATGAAAGCGATGCGGGCATAGCCTGTCGCCACAAAGTGATCGACCATGCTGCGCACGGCGTCGGCATTGGAGAAGCCGACGAAATGGCCGATGGGCTTATTCGGCACATCCCACGTCTCGACCACGGGCACATTGGCGTTCTCCAGCAGTTTTCGGGCACGCGGCGTATGCTTGCCACCAGTTACGACAATGGCCTGCGGACGGCGGCGAAGGAACTGCTCGATCAGCCTCTCCTCTTCTTCCGTGTCATAATTGGTGTAGCCGAGCAGGATCTGGAAACCTTGAACGCTCAGCGTCTCAGAAAGGCCACGTACCGTGTCGGCGAAGTTTGCATTGTTGATGGAGGGGATGGTGACGGCGATGAAATCCGTCTTCTGGGAACGCAGGTTCGAGGCGGTGGAATCGAAGACGTAGCCAAGCTCTTCGGCGGCCTGCAGGATCGCATCGCGCGTATCCTTGCTGATCAGGCTGCCGGACTTGAAGGCACGGGACACGGTCATGGGGGAAACGCCGGTCTTCCGGGCTATGTCCGCCATCGTGGGGGCTTTATCGCTCCGCATGTCCTGCCTCGTTATCGTTACCACAACTTAGCGCGGCACCCTACTCTTCCGCAAGCAGTCGGCCATCCGCCATCCCCTGTCCCGGCATGGACAATCATCCCTCATCGGCGCCGATCGCCGCCGGCGCCACACGGGCGACCACTTCGTCCTGCTCGCCCGAGCCGGAGCCGATACCACCGAGAACCACACCGCCGACGCGGATCGGAACGCCACCGCGCAGTCCCTCCCCCGGTCGCTGCGACAATGGCTGGACGCACCGCCGCCGGCATGCTGTCGCTCGGGTGCCCGATGGACGCGGCAGTGCGGGCCTTGGCCGCAGTACTTTTCAGGGAGAGGTAGCGCGATCCGGCCATGCGGAAGGAGGCAAGCGCGACGCCGCTCGGATCGACGATGACGAAGTATTGCGGCTGGTCCATGGCCTTCGCCGCGCCGATTGCCGCCATCAGCATGGCAGATATGCCGTCGTTCGTCAGACGTGTCGTCGTTTCGCCAAAGGTCATGGCATGTTCCCTGCCAGCGGCCGCGTCCCGCCGCGAATAGCCAGCGACACGGCATAGACGGATGTTGTCGCAGTTATGAAGAGGCGATGTCCGTGCCGACCGCCGAAGCAGATGTTGGAGACGGTCTCCGGCACGAAGATTTTTCCGAGCCGCCGGCCGTCCGGCGCGATGCAATGCACGCCATCGCCTGCCGAGGACCAGAGATTGCCGGCCGCATCGACACGCATGCCATCCGCGCAGCCGGGAGTGATCGCGTGGAACACCGCCCCGCCGGTCAACGTCCAGTCAGTTCCGATGTCGAAGACGCGGATGTGGTGCGGATCGTCGGAGAACATGCGGCCGGTATCCGCCACATAAAGCCGCCGCTCGTCTGGGCTGAAGGCAAGGCCGTTCGGGCAATTGAAATCGGTCAGCACCGCGCGGACCGTGCCGCCATGCGGATCGACGCGATAGACGTTGCAGGGCAGTTCCTGCTCGCTGCGCGTGCCCTCATAGTCCGAGGCGATGCCGTAATGCGGATCGGTGAACCAGATGGCGCCGTCCGAGGCGACGATCACGTCATTCGGGGAATTCAGCCGCTTGCCGTCGAAACGGTCGGCGATCACGGTGATGGAGCCGTCGTGCTCAGTGCGCGTGACGCGGCGCGTGCCGTGCTCGCAGGTGACGAGCCGGCCTTCGCGGTCGCGCGTGTTACCGTTGGCGAAGCCGGACGGCTCGCGATAGGCGGTGACGCCTAGCGCCGGGCTCCAGCGCAGGATGCGGTTATTAGGGATATCGGAGAAAAGCAGGCAATCGTGATCGCCGAACCAGACCGGTCCCTCCACCCAATCGAAACCGCCTGCGAGCTTCTTGAGCGGGGCGTTACCGAGCACGAAACGGGAGAACTCGGGCTCCTCTGCCTCAAAAAACGACATTCCGCTCGTCTCCTTTCATCGATGATCGCAGCGCGGGATACTGGTGCGCCGGAGACGGTGCGGCACCGCCCCCGGCGCACCGGGGAGAAAGGCTTACTTGCCCCAGATCTTCTTGTATTCGTCGCGATAACCGTTGTCCGGGTCGAAGGTGTTCTTCGGCCCGCCGTCGAACTCGACATTGTCCGCCGTCACGACATGGAGGGGCGAGACATAGCCCGACCAAGCCTCGCCGGAGAAGGCGCGATTCAGCTCGTCGACAAGCTGCCAGCCCTGAAGATTCAGCGGCTCGGCCACCGTCACCGACTGGTACTGCTTCGCGCGGATGCGCTGGTAGGCGCTTTCCGAGCCGTCACCGGCCGCAACGCTCTTCGGCGCGCCGTCGCCCGCGATGCCGGCCGCCGAAAGCGACGGCCCCATGAAGTCGAAATAGATATCGTTGATCGCCAGCGAATGGGTCCATTTCTCGCCGTACTTCTGCAGCAGCGTGGTGGTGAGCTGCGGCATGCGCTGCGAGGTTTCGGCAATCGGCGTATCGACATATTCCAGCACCGTGCCGCCGAGCGCCTCGATCTCCGCCTTCATCTTGTCGGCCTTGGCGATGGCGATGGCATAGGTGGAGTCGGTGAAAATCACCACGCCCGGCTTTCCGCCGGCATCGACGAAAGCATAGTCGGCGGCGGCCTTGGAGACCTCCATCGCGTCGGTCGTCACATTGGCGAAGACACCAACGTCATCGACCGGGCCGACGGCCGGCGCGGCATGCCAGGCGACCATGGGAATGCCGGCTTTCTTGGCCTCTTCCATGGCGGGCTTCTGCTCGACCGCATCGAAACCGGCTATGATGATGCCGCCGGGCTTCAGCGTCAGCGCCTGCCCGAAGGACGCCGTGCGCCCCTCGATGGAGCCCGCGCCGTCGACCACGGTCACGGTCCAGCCGATGGCCGCCGCCGCTTCCTGAATGCCGTTGACGACGCCGAGGATGCCGCCGTTCTTCATGTCGGCGGCGACGACCACGACGGTCTTGCCGTCCGCGGCCGTCGGGCCGCTCGTCGGGCCGTCCCATTTCTCGACCTTGCTGGCGTATTTCTCAACGACGGCCTTGGCGTCGGCCATGGCGTCCGCGAAGGCGGGGCCGGCGAGGGTTATCGCGAACAGGGTCGCTGCGGTGGCTGCGAGGAAATGCCTGCGTTTCATGGATGTGTCCTCCCTTTGGACGTGAGAATGCGTGATCAGGACGGCTTGGCCGGTGTTCCTCTGGGCTTGATGGCGCCCGCCGCGCCGCGGCGGCGCTGGGCATAGCCGGCGATACCGATGGCGACGAGCAGCGTGACGCCGTTGAACAGCGGCTCGACGAAGAAGGAGCCGCCGAATTGCTGGATGCCGGCAATACCCACGGCGAGGATGATCACGCCGATCATCGTGCCCCAGACATTGACGCGGCCGGGCTTGATGGTGGTGGAGCCGAGGAAGGCGCCGACAAGCGCCGGCAGCAGGTATTCGAGGCCGACGCTCGCCTGGCCGATGCGCAGCCGCGAGGCGAGCAGCACGCCGGCGACGGCGGAAAGCACGCCCGAGGCGATGAAGGCGCCGATGACGAAGCGGCGGACCGGAATGCCGTTTAGCGCGGCCGCCTTCGGGTTGGCGCCGATGGCGTAGACGTAGCGGCCGATCGGCAGGTATTCGAGCACGATCCACATGACGAGCGCCAGCGCCAGCACGTAGAAGCCAGTGATCGGCAGGCCGAAGACCATGGTGCCGTTCAGCGCCAGGAAACCGTCCGGCAGGACGCCGACAACCTGCCGCCCGCCGGTGTGCCAGAGCGCGATGGCATAGATGACGGTGCCCGTGCCCAGCGTGGCGATGAAGCTGTCGATCTTGGCGACCTCGACCAGCAGGCCGTTCAGCACGCCCGTCAGCGCGCCGAGCACCAGCACCACCGCCACCGCGATGGGCCAGGGGAAGCCGTACATGGTCTGCAGGCTGATGGCGAGGATATGCCAGAGCACGATGCCGTAGCCGATGGTCAGGTCGATGCGCCCGCAGGCCATGGGGATCATGGCGGCCAGCGACAGGATGGCGATGATCGTCTTGTTGGCGATGATCGAGCGCAGGTTGAGCAGCGTCGGGAACGTATCGGACAAGAGGACCGAGAAGACGAGGATGAGCAGCACCGTCAAGATGACGAGGCCATAGACGGGCAGCAGGCGCCTCAGCCGCTCGCCGGCCGAAAGGCCCTTCAGTTCCGCCGGCGTCGGCTCGAGGGCATTGGACTGTATGGATTGCATCGTCTTCTCCCAGAATCAGGCCGCTTCGGAAGCGGAGGCTGCCGAAATGACGGCGGATGTGGTGAGGTCGGCGCCGGAAAGCTCCCGAACGATGCGCCCGCGCGAGAACACCAGCGCCCGATGGCAGATATGGGCGATCTCCTCGAAATCCGTGGAAATCACGAGAACCGCGAGCCCCTCCTCCACCGCCGCGGCGATGAGGCGGTAGATATCGGCCTTGGCGCCGACATCCACGCCGGCGGTCGGATCCTCGGCGATCAGCAGCTTGCGGCCGGTCGCCAGCCAGCGGCCGACCACCACCTTCTGCTGGTTGCCGCCGGACAGCGCCTCGATGGCGAGCGACTGGTCGTTGGGACGCAGCCCCACCTTCTGGCCGAGAGCAAAAGCCATTTCGGCCTCCCTCCCCGGGGACAAAAAGGCGGCGAGCCCGCGGCCGGACGCGCCGGGGTTGATAAAGGTGTTCTCGCGCAGCGAGAGCGACATCGCGACGGATTCCTCCGTGCGGTCGCGGGCGATGAGGCCGATGCCGGAGGCGATCGCCGTCTCGGGGCTTGCAAGGTCGGGATGTGCGCCGCGGATCGTCACCTCGCCCGTGGCGGGCTCGGCGCCGAAGAGAGCGCGGCCGATCAACTCCTGCCCCGCGCCGCGCAGGCCGACGAGGCCGAGAAGCTCGCCCTGCTTCAGTTCGAACGAGACGGGACCGGCGCCACGGCAGGCAAGGTCGCGCACCGACACCAGCGTTTCGCCGGGAACCGAATGCGCCTTGGCGAAGAGCTGTCCGGCCTTGTCGCCGATGATCATGCGGATAAGTTCGTCCGAACTGGTGTCCTTCACCGCCGT
Source organism: Shinella sp. 1A1 (assembly GCF_055379515.1). NCBI lineage: Bacteria > Pseudomonadati > Pseudomonadota > Alphaproteobacteria > Hyphomicrobiales > Rhizobiaceae > Shinella > Shinella sp. 1A1. The sequence continues at coordinate 152,189 of NZ_AP039672.1, read as the reverse complement.
CTCACCGACGAGATGGCCATCGCGCAGCACGGCGACGCGGTCGGCGATGCGGAATATCTCGTCCAGCCGGTGCGAGACATAGATCATCGCCACACCCCGCTCCTTCAGCGGGCGGATGGCATCGAACAGGCGCTCGACCTCGTCGGCGGGAAGGCTGGCGGTCGGCTCGTCGAGGACCAGAACGTCCGCCTCCACGGCGAGCGCGCGGGCGATGGCGACCAGCGACTTTTCTGTGCGCGTCAGGCTCTGCACGCGGGTGGCGGGATCGAAATCGCAGCCGACCAGTTTCAGCGCCTCGGCGGTGCGCCGGGCCGTCGCGCTCCAGTCGATCAGACTGCGGCGCATGGAAAAGCCCTGCGCGAGGCCGACATTCTCCGCCACCGTCATCCATTCGATGAGGCCGAGATCCTGGTGGATGAAGGCGACCGGCTGCCGGGTATTGGGCTTGGGCGGACGATGGTGGTAGGACTCGCCGCGGAACAGAATCTCTCCGCCATCGGGCCGATAGATACCGGCGAGCGTCTTGATGAGCGTGGACTTGCCCGCGCCGTTTTCGCCGAGCAGGGCGAGGATCTCGCCGCGGCGAAGGTCGAGAGAGACGCCCATCAAGGCCTTGGTGCCGCCGAATTCCTTCGAGACGGCCCTGAACTCCAGCAGCTTGTCCCCGTCCATTCGCTCCTCCCAAAGCATCATGGCCTAATGCAACATTGATATGGTATCGATAACATTGCTGTCAAGCGGTGTTTTAGCCGATGCTGCTTCACCGCGATTGGGGCTGGACAATTTCCCGAAGCAAGCTATGTTATCGATAACAGGTTATTTGCCGGAGGAGATACCGTGAGCAAGATCGAAGTATTGCAGGTTGGCCCCTATCCCGCATGGGACCAGGAACGGCTGGACGCGCATTTCAAGATGCACCGCTATTTCGAGGCGGCCGACAAGGCGGCGTTCCTGGCCGAGCACGGCGGCAACATCCGCGGCATCGCGACGCGCGGCGAACTCGGCGCCAACCGGGCGATGATCGAGGCGCTACCGAAGCTGGAGGTCATCTCGGTCTACGGCGTCGGCTTCGACGCGGTGGATATTGCCGCAGCCCGCGAGCGCAGCATCCGCGTCACCAACACGCCCGACGTGCTCACCAAGGACGTCGCCGATCTCGGCATCGCCATGATGCTGGCCGAGGCGCGCGGCGTCATCGGCGGCGAGGCCTGGGTGAAGAGCGGCGACTGGGCAAGAAAGGGCCTCTATCCCTTGAAGCGCCGCGTGCACGGCATGCGTGCCGGCGTGCTCGGCCTCGGCCGCATCGGCTACGAGGTCGCCAAGCGCCTCGCCGGCTTCGACATGGATATCGCCTATAGCGACACCGGCCCGAAGGACTTCGCCAAGGACTGGACTTTCATCGCCGATCCGGTCGAGCTTGCCGAACGTTCCGACTTCCTCTTCGTCACGCTCGCCGCCTCGACCGAGACGCGCCACATCGTCGGCCGCACGGTCATCGAGGCGCTGGGGCCGGAAGGCATGCTGATCAACATCTCCCGCGCCTCGAACATCGACGAGAACGCGCTGCTCGACGCGCTCGAAAGCAGAGCGCTCGGCTCGGCCGCGCTCGACGTCTTCGAGGGCGAGCCGAACCTTAATCCGCGCTTCCTGGCGCTCGACAACGTGCTGCTCCAGCCGCACATGGCCTCCGGCACGGTGGAGACCCGCAAGGCCATGGGCCAGCTCGTCTTCGACAACCTGTCGGCCCATTTCGACGGCCGGCCGCTGCCGACCCCGGTCCTGTGAGGAGAAAGCCATGAAGGCGATCGTGATCCACGCAGCCAGGGACCTGCGCATCGAGGACAGCGCTGTGGAAGCGCCAGGCCCCGGCGAGGTGGAGATCCGCCTTGCGGCCGGCGGCATCTGCGGCTCGGACCTGCACTATTACAATCACGGCGGCTTCGGCACGGTGCGGCTGAAGGAGCCGATGATCCTCGGCCATGAGGTCGCCGGCCACATCGCCGCGCTCGGCGAAGGGGTGTCAGGCCTTGCCGTCGGCGACCTCGTCGCCGTCTCGCCCTCGCGGCCCTGCGGCGCCTGCGACTATTGCCTGAAAGGCCTGGCGAACCATTGCTTCAACATGCGCTTCTACGGCTCGGCCATGCCCTTCCCGCATATCCAGGGCGCGTTCCGCGAGCGGCTGGTGGCCAAGGCCAGCCAATGCGTCAGGGCCGACGGCCTTTCGGCCGGTGAAGCGGCGATGGCCGAACCGCTGTCGGTGACGCTGCACGCCACGCGCCGCGCCGGCGAGATGCTGGGCAAGCGCGTGCTCGTCACCGGCTGCGGACCGATCGGCACCCTGTCGATCCTCGCCGCCCGCCGGGCCGGCGCGGCCGAGATCGTCGCAGCCGACCTTTCCGAACGGGCGCTCGGCTTTGCCCGCACCGTCGGGGCCGACCGCACGATCAATCTTTCCGAAGATCGCGACGGCCTCGTTCCCTTCAGCGCGAACAAGGGCTATTTCGACGTTCTCTACGAGTGCTCCGGCGCGCAGCCGGCCCTCGTCGCCGGCATCCAGGCGCTGCGTCCGCGCAGCGTCATCGTCCAGCTCGGCCTCGGCGGCGAGATGAGCCTGCCGATGATGGCGATCACCGCCAAGGAGCTGGACCTGCGCGGCTCCTTCCGCTTCCATGAGGAATTCGCCGTCGCGGTGAAGCTGATGCAGGGCGGGCTGATCGACGTGAAGCCGCTGATCACCCATACCCTGCCGCTCGCCGAGGCCTTGAAGGCCTTCGAGATCGCCTCCGACAAGGGGCAATCGATGAAGACGCAGATCGCGTTCAGTTAAGGAAGAGCCATGAGCATCCAGCTTTTCGACCTCACGGGCAAACGCGCCCTCGTCACCGGCTCATCGCAGGGCATCGGCTTCGCCTTGGCAAAAGGCCTTGTCGCGGCCGGCGCGGACATCGTCCTCAACGGCCGCGACGAAGCCAAGCTCGCTGCCGCCGCGAAGGAACTCGGCGCGAAACACACGCTCGCCTTCGACGCCACCGACCACGCGGCGGTGCGCAAGGCGGTCGACGCTTTCGAGGCGGAGGTCGGCCCGATCGACATCCTCGTCAACAATGCCGGCATGCAGCATCGCACGCCGCTGGAGGATTTCCCGGCCGATGCCTTCGAGCGATTGTTGAAGACCAATATCTCGACCGTCTTCAATGTCGGACAGGCCGTGGCGCGCCACATGATCGCGCGCGGCGCGGGCAAGATCATCAATATCGCCAGCGTCCAGACCGCGCTCGCCCGCCCCGGCATCGCGCCCTACACCGCCACCAAGGGCGCCGTCGGCAACCTCACCAAGGGCATGGCGACGGACTGGGCGAAACACGGCCTGCAATGCAACGCCATCGCGCCCGGCTATTTCGACACGCCGCTGAACGCCGCCCTCGTCGCCGACCCGGCCTTCTCAGCCTGGCTGGAGAAGCGCACCCCGGCCGGCCGCTGGGGCAAGGTGGAGGAACTGGTCGGCGCCTGCATCTTCCTCTCATCCGACGCCTCCTCCTTCGTCAACGGACACACGCTCTATGTCGACGGCGGCATCACGGCCTCGCTCTGAGATGCCCCAGTCCCCTCCCATAAGCCGCATCGTCCTCATGGGTGTCGCCGGCTGCGGCAAGTCGGCGGTCGGCGCGGCGCTGGCCGCGCGCATCGGCGCCGCCTATCTCGACGGCGACGACCTGCATCCGCCGGAAAACATCGAAAAGATGAGCCGCGGCGAGCCTTTGGCCGACGAGGACCGCTGGACTTGGCTTACCCTGATCGGCCAGAGGCTCGCCGAACCGGACAGCACCCTCATTCTCGGCTGCTCGGCGCTGAAGCGCCGCTACCGCGACCGCATCCGCGCGGAGGCCGGCGCGCCCGTCACCTTCGTCCACCTTTCCGGCACGAAGGAGCTGATCACGGAGCGCATGGCCGCCCGCACCGGCCATTTCATGCCGACCAGCCTCATCGACAGCCAGTTCACCGCGCTGGAGCCCCCGGCGGCGGACGAGAACGCCATCACCGTCGATATCGACAAGCCGCTGGAGGCGATCGTCGCCGCCATAGCGGCCAGACTGGAGGAGCCTCGGACATGAGCAACAGAGTAGCGCTGATTGGCGCAGGCGCCATGGGAGGCGCGATCGGCACGCGACTGGCGGAAACCGGCAACCTCCTTACCGTCTTTGATCCGAGCCCCGACAAGGTGCAGGCACTGGTCGACAAGGGCGCCTTCGCCGCGGCCTCGGCCGCCGAGGCCGCCGCCGCCAGCGACTATGTGATCCTCAGCCTCAACGCCCCCGCCATCGTGCGCCGGGCGGTCTTCGGCGAGGCGGGCGTGGCGGCCGGCGCAAGGCCGGGCACGCTGATCATCGACATGTCGTCCATCGATCCCGAGGCGACGAAGGAACTGGCGGCGGATGCCGCCGCGAAGAGCCTTCGCTGGGTGGACAGCCCGCTTTCCGGCGGCGCGCCGAAGGCCCTGGTCGGGCAGTTGACGCTGATGGCCGGCGGCGCGGCGAAGGACGTAGAAGACGCCCATGCGGTGCTGCGCCATGTCGCCAGCAACTACACCCATATGGGACCGGTCGGCGCGGGACAGACTACCAAGCTGATCAACCAGGTACTCTGCGGCCTCGGCTTCCTCGCCGTGGCAGAGGCAACACAACTGGCGCTCGATGCCGGTGTCAACGCGGCGAAGATCCCGCAGGCGCTCAAGGGCGGGCGCGCCGACAGCGCCATCCTGCAGGAATACATGCCGCGTTTCGTGGCGAAGGATTACCGGCGCACCGGCCGCATCGACAACATGGTGAAGGATCTCAACGGCGCGCAGGACCTTGCCCGCCGCACCAACACCGCCATGCCACTGACGGCGGCCTGCGCCGAGATTCACCGCATGCTGACGGCCGCCGGCCTCGGCGGCGAAGATCAGGCAGCGCTGATGGAATTTTTCCGGGGACCCAACAAGGAGACTTTTGAATGATCACCCGTTTCGCCCTGTTCGAGGGCAAGGTGAAGGACGGCCAGACCGATGCCTTCCGCAAGGCCGTCATCGAGCGCATCCTGCCCAAATGGCGCCAGTTCCCGCATGCCACCGATGTGCGCATTTCCTTCGCGGAGGCACGCGACGAGGGCGCGCCGGAATATCCGATGATCCTCGCCATCAACTATCCGAGCCTTCAGGCCGTGGAGGAAGCCCTAGCGAGCCCTGTCCGCTCCGAAGCCCGCGCCGCGACCGAAGCGGTTCTCACCGAGTTCTTCGAGGGCCGCATCCATCACCACGTGACGCTCGCCAACGAATACAAGCTTTAAGCCAGTCGGCGAGTACGACATGCAACGCGGCATCCACGGATGTCGCGTTTTTCTTTACCCGAAGGAACTCGTCGCACGAACGCAAAAGGCGAAGGAACCTTAGCTCCTCCGCCTCCGGGTCTGCGGATATCCAGTGCTACTTACTGGCCCTTGCCCAGCTCGACGATCTTGTTGACGAGTTCATCGCCGTTGGCCTGGATGAAGCCATCCCAAACGGGGCGGACCTTCTCCTGGAAAGCGGCGGCTTCCACGTCGCGGTTCACCTCCATGCCTTCCTTCTCGAGGGAGGCGATCATCTCTTCTTCCTTAGCAACGTTCAGTTCGCGCTGCTTGTCGATCGCTTCCTTGGCAACTTCGACAACGACCTTCTGCTCCTCGGCGGTGAGACCCTTCAGCTTCTGGTCGTTGATGACGAGGGCCAGGGGCGAATATGCGTGCTGTGTGAGCGAAAGGTACTTCTGCACCTCGTTGAACTTGAAGGACACGACGATACCGATCGGATGATCCTGCGCATCGACGACGCCGGTTTCGAGTGCGGTGTAGAGCTCCGCCACCGGGATCTGCTGAGGGTTGGCGCCGAGCAGCGCGAACATGTCGTTCAGCGCGCGGGAATTGTTGACGCGCATCTGCAGACCTTCGAGGTCTTCGGGCTTCTTGATCGGCCCGCGGTTGTTGGTGACGTTGCGGTAACCGTTTTCAGGATAGCCCAGCACCGTCAGGCCGTGTTGGGTGAACTCGGCGGAAATGCCCTGACCGATCTCGCCATCCAGCACTTTGTAGGCGACGTCGCGCGTCGGAAAGATGAAGGGCAACTCGAACACGCCGGCCTTCGGCACAAGGCCGGTGAAGTTGTTGAGGCCGGACATGGCGATGTCGATGATGCCGGAGCGGGCGCCATCGATCATCTGCGCATCGTTGCCGAGCTGCCCTGCCGGGAAGATCGCGACCTTGACCGAGCCGTTGGTGCGCGCCTCGACCTGTTCCTTGAAGAAGACCGAAAGCGTCTGCTGGAGATCGGTTTCCGGTGCGGCGTGAGCGAGCTTCAGTTCGGCTTCCGCGGCGGCCGCGCAAGCCAGGCCGAGCGTCATCGCAGCCGACAGTCCGAGTGTCTTGATCAGTGCATTCATAGGCGTTCTCCCTGGTTAGCCTGCAAAGAATTTCATCGGGACAATGATGAGATCGGGGAAGACGACGAAGAGGACAAGCAGCAGCACATAGGCGCCGATGAAGGGCAACGCCCCGCGCACGGCCGTGCTCATCTTGGCCTGTCCGACCCCGCACACCACGTTGAGGACCGTGCCGACCGGTGGCGTCAGGAGGCCGATCGACGTGTTAATGACGAACATCAGGCCGAAATAGACCGGGTCGATACCCGCCTGCTTGACGATCGGCATGAAGAGCGGAACGAGGATCAGGATGGTCGGGCTAAGATCCATGACCATGCCGACCATGAGCACGATGATCATGATGACCGCCATCAGGACGCGCGGGTGATCGACGAGGGGGCCGAGAATCTGGGCGAGCTGCTGCGGCAGTTGCGCCACCGTGATCAGCCAGGCGGCGACCATGGCCGCACCGACGAGGAACATCACCATCGCCGTGGAGCGTGCCGCACCGACGAGGATGTCGTAGAAGCGCTTCACGGTCATCTCACGGTAGATCAGCGTGGAAATGACGATGGCGTAGACCGCCGCCACGACGGCCGCTTCCGTCGGCGTAAAGATGCCGAAGCGAATGCCCCCGATGATGATCAATGGCAGAAGCAGAGCCCAGACACCGTCCTTCAGCGCCGCGAGACGCTCAGCGCCGGAAGCTTTCGGACTGGTCTCGACCGTCTCCTTGCGCATGATGAGGGACCAGACCAGCATCAGTGCCACGCCCATCATCAGGCCCGGCGCGATGCCGCCGAGGAAGAGCTTGGCGATGGAGATGTTGCCGGCGACGCCGATGATGATCAGCGGCAGGGACGGCGGGATGACCGGAGCAATTATGCCGCCGGAGGCCAGAAGGCCGATGGACGCCCCCTCGGGATAACCCGACTTGCGCATCATCGGGTAGAGAATGGACACCAGCGCCGCCGCATCAGCGACGGCCGAGCCGGAAAGGCCTGCCAGCAGGACGGAGGTAATGATGGCAACATAGCCGAGCCCACCCTTGCGGTGGCCCACCAGCGAGGCGGCCAGCCGGACGATCCGCGTCGACAGGCCGCCATGGGCCATGACCTCTCCGGCGACGAGGAAGAAGGGGACGGCCAGCAGCGGAAAGCTATCGACACCGTTGATGAGCGATTGCGCCAGGATATCCGCACTAAACAGGCCGAGATGCAACATGAGCGCAATGGCCGACAGAAGCAGGGCGAAGGCCACGGGAAGGCCGAGCAGAATGCTGATGATCAGCACTCCGAGAAAAAGCACAAGTGTCACTGGCGGCTCTCCGTCTGCGGCTGCACGTAGGCCGGATTTCCGAAGATGCGAACGATGGCGACGAGAGCCATCAGCGCGCCCGACACCACGCCGGAAAGGTAGACGAGGCCCGTCGGCAGGCCGGTCAGTGGGGAAATGTTGTGCCAGTTGGCGACCGTCTGTCGCCACGCGCCCCAGAAGAGCATGGATGCAGACACAAGAACCACCACCCAAGCCAGGCGACACAAGATCGGAACCGCCCGCGGGAAGAAAGCCTCGGAGAACTCCGTGACGGCCAGATGCTCACCCCTGCGCAAGACCACGGCCGCACCGAGCATGACGATCCAGACGAAGCCGAGCCGGGACAGCTCGATGCCGGCCCGTAGGCCGGATGAAAACCCGTAGCGCATCACGACGTTAGCGAAGACCATGACAATCATCGCGCTCATCAACACCGCCGTGGCGACGTCGATCCACTTCCAGAGAAACGACGCTAGTCGCCCCATGTCCCCCTCCTTCATGCCAGGCGAGAGGCGCAAAATGCACCTAACAACCCCTCCATGATCGAAATGTTATCGATAACAGAAAGGGCTGTCAATCCGCGCGGATGCGAGGAGGCGCTTTTGACGCAGGCGTCGACGTACCTGCCAGCGACTTTCCGCATGGCAAGAGGGCAGGATCTTGGATGTCTCAGCCGATCTCGGAGCGCAGGAATGCTTGCAATTCCGGCGTTTTCGGAGCGGAGAAGAACTCGGCGGACGGGCCTTCCTCGTGGATCACACCGTCCTTCATGAAGATCGTCCGGTTGGCGACCCGGCGGGCGAAGCCCATTTCGTGCGTCACGAGGATCATGGTCATGCCTTCACGGGCAAGATTCTCGATGACAGCGAGCACTTCGCCGGTCAATTCCGGGTCGAGCGCCGAGGTCACCTCGTCGAACAGCAATACCTTGGGCTGCATGGCAAGCGACCGGGCGATGGCAACACGCTGCTGCTGGCCGCCGGACAGCATATCCGGGTAGGCATCGAAACGATCGCCGAGCCCGACGAGCGACAGGCAGCGCTTCGCCTCCTGGCGGGCGACTTCCTTCGACACGCCCTTCACCTGGACGGGCGCAAGCATGATGTTCTCACCGGCAGTCAGGTGCGGGAAGAGATTGTAACTCTGGAAGACGATGCCGACATCGCGCCGAAGCAGCCGCAATTCGGCCGGCTTGCGGGACATGCGATGGCCCGCCACCACGATCTCACCCGCATCGATGCCTTCAAGACCGTTCAGGCAGCGCAGGAAGGTGCTCTTGCCGGAACCGCTGCGGCCGATCAGGGCCACGACTTCGCCCCCTTCAACCGTGAGCGACACGCCCTTCAGCACTTCGAGTGCGCCAAAACTCTTGCGGATGTTCTTTGCGACGACAACGGACATTTAGGACCTCTTCATGGGCGGGGCGCCGCGGGGGCGCCCCTTTTGGCTTCGGATGCTCAGAACGCCGGCAGTTCCGGCATCGGGGTCTTCATCCACTTTTCGTAGATGGCGCCCAGCTCGCCGCTCTGCTTGTGGACGAACAGCACGGTGTTGAGCCAATGCAGAAGGTCCGGGTCGTTGCGGCGCAGACCCACGCCATAGAAGCTCGTGAGATAAGTGGTCTTCTCCTCGAAGCCTTTGTCCGGGTAACGCTCCTGCAGCTGGGCGGCGATGTAGTTCACCGTGCCGATCGCATCGACCTGGCCGGAGACGAGCGCGTTCAGCGTGGTGCTGTCGTCGTCGAAGCGCACCAGTTCCATGCCATCGATATTCGCGGCGGAGAGAATCTTTTCATGCGCTGTGCCGCGCGGCACACCGACTCGCTTGCCTGAGAGGTCCGCGAGGTCCTTTATGGCCGTGTCCTTCGGCGCGATGATGACCGACTTGTGGCCACCGTAAGGGTTGGAGAACGCCACCGAGAGTGCACGCTCGGTATAGATGCCGAAGCTTGCCACGACGAAATCGACCTTGCCGGTCTGCAGCGACGGGATGCGGCTCTGGCCGGTGACGGATACCAGCTCCAGTTCGACGCCGAGATCCTTGGCGAGCAGCTTGGCGACATCGACGTCGAGCCCGTCCGGCTGCATCTGATCGTTGGTGATGCCGAAGGGCGGCACCGACAGGTCGACGCCGATCAGCACCTTCTTGCGGGCGATGATATCGTCGAGGGAGGAGGCCGACGCCGTCGCGGCGCCGACAGTGATGGCGAGAAGCCCGACGAGGGGCAAAAGCAGGGATTTCAGGCGCATGGTATCCTCTCAGTTTTGATGTTTGATGGTGGTGCGACCTTCTGCGTGCCGCGTGTGGTTCAGGTTCTGGCACCCCGTCGCGCGGTGCGCCGCTCGAGCCAGAGGCTGAGTTGCGTCAGCGGGAAGCAGACGGCGAAGTAAAGGGCGGCGACGCTCAGGAAGGCCTTGAGCGGCTCGAAAGTGGCATTGCTGACGAGCTGACCGGCGCGGGTGATCTCGATGAAGCCGATGATCGAGGCGAGCGACGTCTGCTTGATGATCTGGACAAGAAAGCCGACCGTTGACGGCATCGCGAGACGAATTGCCTGCGGCGCGATGACGAAGCGCAGTGTCTTGTAGGGCGTCAGCGCCAACGCATCGGCGCTCTCCCATTGCGCCTTGGGTATGCCTCGCAGCGCGCTTTCCCAGATGGCGCCGAGGAAGGCACTGGAATTGATGGTGAGTGCAATAGCCGCGGCGGTCAGGGCGGCGATCTCCACGCCGAGAAGCGAGGGCGCATAGTAACACAGGAACAGGAGCACCAGCAGCGGCAGGCCCTGGACGAGCTGCATGTAAAACGTGGTGAGGCCGCGCAGCACCCTGCTGCGGGCGATACGCAGCAATGCCAGCAGAATGCCCATGATGCCGCCGCCGACGAAGGCGATGACAGTCAGAGCGAGAGTCCAGCGCAACGCATAGACGATGAAGAGGAATTCGGGGGAGCCGAATGTGCGCATGTCATGCCCTCCCGAGCAGCCGGCGGCGGGACCGCGTGAAAATCATCAGACCGACGAGATTCAACACGGCGCGGAAAACGAAATTGAGCACAACGTAGACCACGGCAATGATCAGGTAGGTCTCCATGGTGCGGAATGTCTCAGAACTTGCGATCATCGCAGCGCCGGTCATATCCTCGACCCCGATGGCCGAGACAAGGCTGGTCGACAGCATGAGCAGCACGCATTGCGAGACGATCGGCGTAAACACCTTTTCGAGCGCCGGCGGCAGGATGACGAAGCGCAACGTCTGGAAATAGGTAAGCCCAAGGCTTTCGGCAGCTTCGACCTGACTGCGGTGCGTGGCCTCGATGCCGCCGCGCACGATCTCTGCAACATAACCGCCATTGTTGAAGACGAGAGCGATGAAGACCGATGTCAGCGGCGAGAGGCGGATACCGATGTTCGGCAGACCGAAGAATATCACGAATATCTGCACCAGGAGCGGCGTGTTGCGCGTCACCTCGACATAGAAGCGAACGAGGAGCCGCCCGGGCTTCCAGGGCGACGTGGACAGGACCGCGCTGGCGACGCCAAGCGCAATCCCGCCGAAAATCCCGACAAAGGACAGGAGAAGCGTCAGCCAGAGCCCGCTGATGAATTGCGGCAGGTAGTTCAGCAGGGGGCCGAACTGGAACGTATAGTCCATCTCTAACCTCGGTTTCCTTCTTGGTGTGGCGGAGGCACGTCCTACTGTTGGCCGAGCGAACGCACGCGCAGGTTCGGGCCGGCAAAGCCGATCGTGTCCGGATGGCACAGATCAAGGGCGGCCGCCACATGCCACCACGCGTGGTCGGCCTGGCGGATGATGTAGCACTCCGTACTATGGCCGATATGGGCACCTTCGAGCGAATGGCCCATGCAGATATGACCGATCTCTTCCGGCAGTCCAACCGACAGGCAGACATGGGTGCCATAGGCCGAATGACGGAAGGACGGCTCGCCGTAGCGATCACCTCGCTCGCTCCAACGCTTCAGATTGACGGGGTCGAATTCCCAGGTCTTGCCGATGTCGTGGCAGAGGCCACCAGCGAGGATGATGTCGCGGTCGACCTTCGCTTCCGGATAGGTCGCCTTGAATTCTTCGTAGATGGCAAGCGCAAGGCGCGTGACCCCGCGCAGATGCGCATCCTGCCTGCCGCGCTTCAGCGAGAAGACATTCGGGCTGCCTTCGCCCTGGATGTCGATTACGCGGTCGAAGGACGAGCGCTCGAGTGCGAAGACCCACGCATCGATGACCTTTTCCCGGAGTTCATCCGACCGAATATCGGCTATCTCGGGCAGGTCTTCGAGAATATGTTCCCGCGAAATGGTCTTGTACATGGCTGTCACCGCGTTTGTGATGTGGATGACGGAAACCTAAGCGGCGTTGAAATCAAAATCTAATCAGGATAATTAGCGCTATCGATAGAAATTTTCTATTCATCCATCATGGCCCTAAGCTTCTCTGCCCTCGAATCCTTCTACTGGGTGTCGCAACTGCGCAGCTTCAACGCAGCAGCGGACATGCTGCATGTCACTCAGCCAACCGTGTCCTATCGGATCCGCGAACTGGAAGAACAGCTCGGCGTATCCCTCTTCGTGCGGCAAAAGCGCCAGCTCGTGCTGACCAGCGAAGGCGAGGCGCTGAAGCATTATGCGGAGTCGATGATCGCGATTGCGCGTGACATCGAATCCAACATCAAGACCCGCAATACCCGCCTGCCGACGTTGCGTGTTGGTGTGATCGACAGCTTTGCCGCCGTCTGTCTGCCTGCCCTTCTCGACGAACTCGACAAACGCTTTGCCGGCACGCGGATCGCAGCCACGGTAGATACCAGCCACAGGCTCGCCGATCAGCTCTCCGAGGGCCTTCTCGACATCGCCGTCCTCTCTACTCCACCCTCACATGACAATGTCGCATTGGAGCTTCTGGGGCGCCAAAGCGTCGATTGGGTTGCAAGCCGAGTGCTCGCATTATCGCAAGGAACCGTCTCTGACGAGGAACTGCTGGCGCAACGCATCTTCTCAACCCCGGCCCCCTCCAACCTGCATTCGCTTACCACAGGCTTCCTTGCGGCCTCGTCAGGCGCTGGCCTACGACTCAATGTCTGTAACAGCCTCGGCACAATCCTCAACCTCGTGGAAGCAGGCACGGGGATAAGTATCCTGCCGACACGTCTCATGCAGGAACTCATTCGGAGCGGGACGATACAGGTGCTGAAGACCCAATCGCCCCTTCCTTTACAGGAAGTGTTCATTGGCACGAACAAGGGCGCGATCGTACGCGCCCTTCCGCAGGTGACGCAAATGATCCGCAAGGTCAGTGGCAGCGTTGGTTTTTGCGTTTAAAGAGCGCGCCTCCGGCATAACGGTACGTCCCGCCAGAGACGATGGCGAGCGTCCTGCACGTTCGTCGTTCCGTCTGATTCCGCCCGCATTTGATTGCGCTGCAGTCACCAGCAACACGCCCACAATTCCTATGCGGCCTCCTTCTGAAATTTGAAACCGAGTACTGAGTTACAGACCGGCGCGGGCTTAACGTTAATGGTTGAAAGAATTTAGCGTCTTCTAACAGATATGGACGCGACCAATTACCCGTTATACGTTTTTTCTCACGAACAACTAACGCGCTCGTTTAACAATGGGGCTCACATGTACAAAAGCTTTTCGTTCAAAGCAGCAACAGTTGCCGCAGTCCTTTCCATCGCGGCTGGTCCGGCCTTCGCGGCTCAACTCAGCGGCAAGTCCGTGACAAAGGGCGGGACAAAGGCCTTCTGCAAGGGGGCGACGCCCATTACGGCATCTCTCGACGAGAAAAGTATCTCGATCACTACGCCGATGGCTTCTGGCGGAACGGCAACCGCAAAAGGCAAGATCGACAAGTCTGGCGCGTTCAAGGCATCGGGCGGGCGCATTACCTTCACAGGGAAAGTCAAGGGCAAAGGCGCATCAGGGTCCTGGAAGGGCCCGTCCTGCTTCGGCAGCTTTAGCCTGCGCTAACTCCCCTTGAGCTCTGGTGCCCGTCTCGGAATCTGACCGGGGCGGGCTCTCTGGTGCGTTGTCTTTCAGGTGTAGGCTTTCGTTCCAGCCTGCATGATTGGATCGCCGAGACGACGAATACGCCTTATGAGGTTGCGGAGGCGACGTTGGGGCATACCGTGGGCGGCAAGGTGGAACGCGCATACCGGCGCACCGACTATCTTGAGCAGCGGCGAAGCCTTTTGGAGCGATGGGCAGCGCACGTAACTAAGCTGCGCAATAGATCGGTGGTGGTTCCTTTGATTCATCGAGAATGGGATGTCGCCGGGATGGCTGCCATGGTACGAGGCCGTCGAACAATGTAACGAGATACCCCGATGCTTCCCTGGATCCAACTTGATCGCGCGACCATTCCCGGCGAGGCCGGTGATCTCCGCCTGAAACAGCGCGGTAGCGAATTCTCCATCATGCTCGGCTCGACAGAACTCATGAACAGCCGGTTGAGCGGCTCGGAAGAGGCGTTGGCGACCTTGAGCTGCGAGCGCATCGTTGGCCGGAAGAACCCAAGCATGCTCATTGGTGGCCTTGGCATGGGATTTACGTTGCGGGCCGCTTTGGCTGCGCTGCCACACGATGCCCACGTCGTTGTCGCCGAGCTCGTCCCAGCTGTGGTCGAATGGGGACGTGGACCTTTGGCGGAACTCCATAACGGCACGCTCGACGATCCGCGTGTCGATATTCATCTCGGTGACGTCGGCGCCCTCATCCGATCGAAAAACTCCGCGTATGACGCGATCCTGCTTGATGTCGACAACGGCCCCGATGGGCTGACGCGCGCTTCCAACGACGGTCTATATAGCCATGACGGTCTTAGAGCAGCCAAGTCTGCACTGCGTCCAAACGGTGTGCTGGCAGTCTGGTCTTCCGCGCCGGATCGTGCGTTCACACGTCGATTGCGCGAGGTCGGGTTTGCCACGGACGAGGTGAGCGTGCGCGCCAGCAACAGGAACAGTGGCGCGCGCCATGTCTTGTGGATGGCGATGAGGCGTTGACGGTATTCTATGAATGATGATCGGGACAAATGGGAGTTGCCGTAGGCCGCCTAACAACTGGAGAACTCGGCCAGCACCGACCTGCTTTCCGAACACATAAATTCTGCTCCCCGCCGATCTTGGCAATTTCCTCGAACAGATCATCTGCAATCCGCGGAGGCATTGTCCGCGTCGACGAGAACGGCAAGCCGGGATGAACGGAGTTCAGACAGCATGAAGCCTCCTGTCAAAGGAATCGGCAATAAATATACCGACCCGTGACGGAAGGTCGATAGTTTGGCTTGGCGAGGAGACACGAGCGTCGCTCGACATGCCGTAGGGAAAGAGGCACAACTGCATAGCTACCAAAGGAATCAATAATGGCATCAACTTCCCGAAGACCGGCCAATCCAAAGGACGCCGCCGAGGCTTTGTTCAAGCCTACGAAGAAAGCGACGGCCCCGGCAGTCGAGCGTCCAGCTATTCCGAACGCCAAGGAACTTGTATCGCTGAAAATCGATAGCGACGTGCTGGCGCATTTTCAGGCGGAGGGACCTGGATGGCAGGATCGCATCAACGATATCCTGCGGGCCGCTATGAAACAATTGCCCTGATTTTCCTTACATGGTTCGATGATCGCGGATGGTTCGGCATTGGCAAGAGTTTGAGGCGACCGAGCGCTGAGACCACGATCATAGATCGCCGAACCCCATTGTCACCTTTCGCAGGCTTCGGGTGCCACCCGAAAACCCACTGTTCGTCAGGGACACGACGGACGACAATGGGGCCTTATCCAGACCTTCTGGCTTCAGATCGGCCCGGCAAGTAGCTGCCGTTCAGTAACCGACCTTATCCTAGTCGAAACTATGGTGTTTCTGTTTCGCCGAACGCGGACATTCGAGTCAAAGCCAATCCAGATGTCCGCAAGGAGCGAAACATTTCCGGGACCTAAGAAGAAAGCATCAAGGTACCGGAAAGCAGGCGCACAAGCGCGCCGTAATGATGCGTACCGGTTTTCGCATAGATGGCCTTGAGATGCGTCTTAACGGTATTTGCGCTAGTTCCGACGAGTTCATCGATATCTTTTGGTGCGACCCCATTTGCGACGTGGCGGGCGACCCTCGCTTCGCCCGGGGTTAGTGACCTGAGCCCCGACTTCCCTCCAGTTTTCGGGAGAGTCTTGGGTTTTCAATCTGGCCTCATGCGGCCTGTTTTTCCATAGCCATTTTCATTGCGAACTCGCTGGGCGTGATGTTGCCCAGCGATGAGTGCGGTCTGTTTCTGTTGTAATCCTCCTTCCATGCGGTGATAGCGGCGCGCGCGTGGGCGAGCGACGAGAACAGGGTCTCGTTGAGGCATTCGTCTCGGAAGCTGCCGTTGAAGCTCTCGACGAAACCGTTCTGCATCGGCTTGCCGGGGGCGATGTAATGCCACTCGACACGAGTTTCCTGGCACCATTTGAGGATGGCCATACTGGTCATCTCCGTGCCGTTGTCCGAGACGATCGTCTTCGGCTTTCCCCGTCTGGCGATGAGGCTGTCCAGCTCGCGAGCAAGCCGAGCGCCCGACAAGGATGTGTCTGCGATCAGGCACAGGCATTCCCGGGTGAAGTCGTCGACGACAGCCAGAACACGGAAGCGGCGACCATCCGTGAAGGCATCGCTGACGAAGTCCAGGCTCCAGCGCTCGTTGGGGCGTGACGGCAAAGCCAGGGGACGCCTCGTCCCTAAGGCCCGTTTGCGACCGCCGCGCTTGTGCACCATCAGCTTCTCCTCCCGGTAAAGCCGCCTGAGCTTCTTCAGGTTCATGACGATCCCTTGCCGGTCCAGCATGACGTGGATGCGCCGATAACCGAAGCGGCGGCGCTCCGACGCAACCTTCTTCATCGCCTCCCGAATGGCCGCATCGTCAGGCCGCACGCTGCGGTATCGCATGGTGGACCGATCAAATGACAACATCTCGCACGCCCGACGTTGGCTCACCCCATGCTGCGCACAGACATGAGCCACCGCATTCCGCTTCACATCGGGCGTCACCATTTTTTTGAGGCCACGTCCTTCAGGATCGCATTGTCCAGCATGGTCTCGGCGAGCAGTTTCTTCAGCTTGGCGTTCTCGTCCTCCAGCGCCCTCAGTTTGCGGGCATCGGAAACGTCCATGCCGCCATACTTCGCCTTGTATTTGTAGAAGGTTGCATCCGAGATGCCGTGCTTGCGGCAGACATCGGCCGTCTTCGCACCCGCCTCCTGCTCTTTCAAAATCCCGATGATCTGTTCTTCCGTGAACCGGGAACGCTTCATGTCGTCCGTCTCCTGATCGTGACGGACTCTACCAAAATTTGGAGGAAGTTTAGGGACTCAGGTCACCACCAAGCTAGACCAAAGTCATGTCAAACTGCGCACGACCGCTTTTGGCAAACGCAACCGAACCGACAAACATCCGCAATGAGGTCGAAACTGAATGGTGGCTCGGAGGTGGTTTCCTGTCTCCCCGTTTCTGGTTGACCAAGCTGGGGAAATGGCCCTTTTGATCCGCCGTAATCTGGCGGCAACACGCCCTCATTTCGGTCATTGCCGTCATCGTGCCACACGCAGACGTGCGCGGAGGCCGGTTCGGTCTTCCCGCATCGCGAGCGTAAGCTGCGCGCCCTGCCTTTCGGCCGCCGCCTTCGCGATCGCCAACCCCAGGCCGCTTCCCTCGCAATCCTGCGGTCTCGCCCGGAAAAACCGTTCGAAAACGTGCGGCATGTCGTCCTCTGCAATGCCGGGACCGGTGTCACTGACTTCGATATACGCCTCCCGCCCGACAACGCTCACCGCAACGTCGACAATGCCGCCGGGCGGGGTATAGCGCACGGCGTTTTCCACCAGGTTGTCGAGGATGACCTCGAAATCGGCCAGCGCCCCCTGCGCAACGGCCTTGTCCTGGCGGGTGATGCCAAGGTCGATGCCTCGGCTTTCTGCAAAGGGAGTCAGGCGCGCGACTGTGTAGAGCGCCAGCTGTACCAGATCGATCGGCTGCGGCGCGGGTGCTGCTTCCCGGGCATCGTAGCTCGCCAGCCGCAAGAGCTTGCCTACCAGGCCGGTGGCTCTGCGAATCCCGGCTTCAAGCTCACCCAGACGCTCGGAAAACCGGCCGTCCTGGTCGTCATGGCGCAGATTGTCGATCTGGATTTGCAAGGCCGCAAGCGGCGTGCGCAGTTCATGAGCGGCATCCGAGATGAACCGCCGCTGGCGCTCCAATAGGCCATGAAGCCGCGCGAGCAGCAGATTGATCGCGCTGACGAAAGGAACGACTTCGGTCGGCACGTCACCGATCGGAACCGGATCGTCCGCCGTGGTATCCCGTGCGGCGACCTCACCGGCCAAGCGATTGAGCCGCGCCATGATCCGGTCGATGATCCAGCCCAATGTCAGCAAGGACAAGGGGATGAGCACGATGATAGGAAGCGCCGCCTGCAGCGCCGCACTGGTGGCAAGCTCCTGCCGGACGCTCATATCCTGGGAAATCTGCACCGTGCGATCCGGCGCAGCCAGGGTATAGACGCGCCAACGATCCCGATCGGTTGTGATATCGGCAAAGCCGGTCCCCGATTGCCGGGCGATCTCGACGGCGGGATGCGATTGCCGCAGCGGGGTGCCGGACGCATCCCAGACCTGAACGACGAAATCGTCTTCGGGATCGTGCTGCGCGGTGCTGTCTGAGCCCACCGCCGGCGTTGACCGTTCATTCCCGACATAGAGCGCGATCTGGCGAAGCTGATTGTCGAGGAAATCGGCGGCCTCGCTCTGAACGAGGAGGTACGAGGCCGCCGCCGCGCAGATGCCGATGGTGGCCATCAAGCCAGCGAGCCACAGGAAGGCCGTGCGTCGGATCGATAGCGCTGTGGTCATTTTGGGATCATCCAGCCGGCGCCCCTGATGTTGCGGATGATATCCTTGTCGAATTTGCGCCGCACATAATGGATGAGTACGTCGATGGCGTTGCTTTCCACCTCTTCGCCCCAGCCGTAAAGCCGCTCCTCGAGCTGGCTGCGGGAGAGAATGGTTCCGGGACGCTCCAACAGAGCCTGAAGCAGCGCGAATTCGCGCGCTGGCAACACTTCGCTGGCACCGCGATATCGCACCTCATGGCTCGACAGATCGAGCTCGATCTCATTGGTGCTGAGCACGGACGTCGCCTGGCCGCCATGGCGCCGCACGACCGCGCGCATGCGCGCCAGCAGCTCCTTCACCTCGAATGGTTTTACCAGATAATCGTCGGCCCCGAGGTCGAGCCCGGCAATGCGATCATCGAGGCCGTCGCGGGCGGTGATCACCAGAACGGGCCGCCTGTCGCCTTGGGCACGCAGCCCGCGCAGGATTTCCAACCCTGAACGGCCGGGCAGGCCGAGGTCCAGCAGGATGAAGCCGTGTCCGCCGATGGCGGCGGCCTCGGCCCCGAGCGGCCCGTCCCGCACCCAGTCCACCGATATGCCGGCATCGTCGAGAGCCTGCACGAGGGCGCGGCCGAGCATGACATCATCTTCGATCACAAGAACACGCATGCTTTGAGCGTAGACGAAACCTCTCCGCCTGCACAGCTTTGCCGCAAGCCGGCTGTTGCCAGCAAAGCTCCAGGAAAACCGCCCCCTAATTCTCAGCTAATTGAAGCGGTGTACTCACGAAATCCGATCCTTTTCAGCCAGAATCAGGGAGATCCCGCTGATGAGACAGATTTTTCTCGCCGTTGCGCTGATTGCCGCGCCAGTCGCAGCCTTCACCGGTTTTGAACTCTACGCCAACAATGCGCCCGCCCATACGGCCGGCCTTGGCGACCTCTCCTCCTTCAAGGCGATCGTCGCCGATGTTCAGGGCTTCGCCGCCAAGGGTGATCTTGCTGGGGCGGCAAAGCGCATTACCGACTACGAAACCGCCTGGGATCAAGCCGAGACGGCGATCCGCCCACTGGACCAGAATAGCTGGAACAACATCGATGCTGCTTCAGACGCGGCGCTGAAAGCGCTGCGACAATCCAGTCCGTCGGCCGATACTGTCACCAAGACACTCGCTGCCCTGATGACGGTTCTCGACAATCCGACCCGGCCCGCGCCGTAGACCGATTGCCCACATCGCTCATTCAGGGATAACCACCATGACCGCATCCACCGCAGCCGTCATCTACAACCGCGTTCCCCGCGTCACCGCGGATTTCTGGCTCATCAAGCTGATGGCCGTCACCATGGGGGAGACAGCGGCCGATTACCTCAATGTGCAGATGGGGCTGGGCCTCACGGCGACATCGCTGCTCATGTCGGCCGTTCTGGCAGTTGCCTTGGTCTGGCAGTTCGCCCAGAAGAGATATGTTCCAGCCGCCTACTGGTTGTCCGTGGTACTGATCAGTATCGTCGGCACCCTGATCACCGACAATCTGGTCGATAACTTCCAGGTGCCGCTGCTCGCGACAACGATCGCCTTTTCCATCGCCCTGGCGTTCACCTTCCTCTTGTGGTTCCGCGCGGAAGGGACCCTTTCGATCCACTCGATCTTCACTGGTCGGCGCGAAGCCTTCTATTGGCTTGCCATCCTGTTCACCTTCGCGCTCGGCACGGCAGCAGGCGATCTGGTGGCCGAGAAATTCGCGCTCGGCTATCTGGCGACGGGTGTCCTGTTCGGGATGATCATCCTCTCACTCAGCTTCGGCTATTTCGCCCTCGGCCTCGACCCGATCCTCGCTTTCTGGCTGGTCTATATTCTTACGCGGCCTCTGGGCGCCTCGTTCGGCGATCTGATGTCGCAGCCGGCGCAATATGGCGGCTTCGGTCTCGGCACCATCGTCACCAGCGCCATTTTCCTTGCCGCCATCGTCGCTATCGTCATCTTCATGAGCCTGCGGCATGAAGGCGAGGAATTGGTCGAGGCCGACCGCAATCTCGGTGCTCGCGGCGCTTGATGCAAAGACTGCATCACGGCTGTACCCGACAATTCGTTCATTTGTTGAGTTGGAGTGGCTCTGCGGACCTGACGCGGACCACCAGCCGTGCTCGATGGTGTCCAGTATGCGAGTCAAGAGCTTCGAAGCCGACGATACGCACCTCTTGATCGGCCAACCGCTCCAGCTCGGCAGCAGTCTGCGGGTCGTCCGAATAGACATGTATCGCGCTAACCTCCTCATCGGAGGAAGGAAACTCGTCTCCGGAAGCACAGATAAGCTGGGCCAAGTCTAAGAGATAGGCCGCGTCCGCCTGGTCGCCATGTCGATACGGACATTCTCGCGATCGGCAGGGGCAAACCGGCCGAAGACGAACATGGATACGCCCGCGCAAGTGGGAAGCGCACTTTTCCGGTGATGCCGGCTTGACCACCGAAACCGCCGTTTTCAAACTTGGGGAGACTCGGGGGCCGCGAAACCTCTGAAGTAGCCCTTGATCCGCAGGCAGGAGATTGCATGGAGAATATCGGTATCGCGCTGATCCTGTTGCTGGCGGTGGTCGTGAGCGGGACGCTCGCGCGCCTCTCACCGGTGGCCGTTCCCCTGCCGCTGGTGCAGATCGCGCTGGGGGCGGCGATTGCCGGCGTCACGGGGTCCAAGGTGGAGCTCGAGCCGCATATCTTCTTCCTCCTCTTCCTGCCGCCGCTTCTCTTTCTCGACGGCTGGCGCATTCCCAAGGAAGGACTGTTTCGCGACAAGGGAACGATCCTCGAGCTCTCGCTCGGCCTCGTGGTCTTCACCGTGATCGGGGTCGGCTTCTTCATCCACTGGCTGATCCCGTCGATGCCGCTGCCCGTCGCCTTCGCACTGGCGGCCATCGTTTCACCGACGGATCCGATCGCCGTCTCGGCGATTACCGCTCGCGTGCCGATCCCCAACCGTCTGATGCATATCCTGGAAGGCGAGTCCTTGCTGAACGACGCCTCGGGCCTCGTCTGCATGCGTTTTGCCGTCGCCGCCGTCCTCACCGGCGTCTTTTCGCCGGTCGCCGCGCTGGGCACCTTCCTGTGGCTCGCGCTCGGCGGCATCGTCATCGGCGCGGGCATGACCTGGCTCGTGATGAAGGCCAAGGATCACCTCTCGCGCAAGCTCGGCGAGGAGCCGGGCTCGCAGATTCTCATCAGCCTGCTCATCCCCTTCGGCGCCTATCTCCTAGCGGAAGAGCTGCATTGCTCGGGCATCCTCGCAGCCGTCGCCGCCGGGATCACGATGAGCTATGCGGAACAGACCGGCCAGACTCTCGCCGTGACGCGTGTACGCCGTACCGCCGTGTGGGATACGGTGCAGTTCGCCCTCAACGGCATCATCTTCGTGCTGCTCGGCGAACAGTTGCCGAGCATCGCCGCAGGGGCGGCGCAGGTGGTAACTGATACCGGCCATCACGAGCCGATCTGGCTGGCCATCTATGTCGTCGCAATCAACGTCGCGCTGGCACTGCTGCGCCTCGTCTGGGTCTGGATATCGCTACGCTTCACCCTCTATCGCGCGGCAAGGCAGGGACGGGCGATCACACGGCCGAACTGGCGGCTGGTGGTGGCAATGTCGGTGGCCGGCGTGCGCGGCGCCATCACGCTGGCCGGTATCCTCACGCTACCGCTCGCCCTTGACGACGGAACGCCGTTCCCGGCGCGCGATCTCGCCATCTTCCTCGCAGCAGGCGTGATCATTGCCTCGCTCGCCGCCGCCAGCATCGGCCTACCCTTCCTGCTTCGCGACCTGGAGCTGCCACCCGAGCCCAGCCATCGGCGCGAGGAGGACGCCGCACGCATCGCCGCAGCGGAAGCGGCAATCCGGATGATCGAAAGGCTACAACATGAAATCGGCGAAGGCCGGGGCGATGCCGATGTCTACGCCGATGTCGGGAGCCACCTCATGGAGCTTTATCGCCAGAGGATCGACACGCGCTCCAAGACCGGCGACGAGGCCGATCAGGTCAAGCATCTCGAAGAGATCGAAAGGCGGCTGCGGCTTGCCGGGGTAAGAGCCGAACGCGACGAAATCTACCGCCTCGGACGCGCCCGCGAGCTCTCCGATGAGCTCGTGCGCAAACTCGTACGCGAAGCGGACCTCATGGAAGCCCGCTACGCCGCGATGGGATAGCCGCTTCCTCACGTTACAGGAAATCATCCCCGCATAGCGTGAAGGTATCGATCATGCCCTCCTCATGCGGAGCCATGCCGATGCCCATCACTACGCCGCCAAGGTCAACCTCCATCAAGCCCCCTTCGAGCATTCGACAGAGCGGCCCGGGCGTCGGGGATTTCGACGTCATGCCGACAGATCTCGACGTCTATGCGCCGGAGCCTTGGTGCGACAATGCGCTGTGTCGGCCATTGGCGCTTGTGGCGGCGCATCTCTGCCTTGGCAGCACGGGCGAGCAAGATTTTTTCCGCAAGAACCTTCGAACAGAAAGAGAACTGGCTCTTGCAGTTGAAGAGCTTTAGCAATGGCCGGTTTTGTCAGAACCAGACCCCTTACGTCAGCGAGATGACTAACCTTGTTTGAATGGTGGAATGGTGGCTATGTCTTCAGCGGCCCCATCGAAAGTTACGTCTTCCTCCGACATTGCAGCCAAGACGATGGCTGCGGAAGCGGCGCCTGGATCGATATGACCAAGTGAACGCGCGCCCAGCTTCGCTGACCGCCCTCTTCGACTTTCGAGTTCCGCCGTGCGCTCCATACCAGCGCGGGCGGCCTCTGTTGCAACCTGCAACACAGTCTTCTCATCTGCCCCGTTGTCGGCAACCCGGATTGCGGCCTTGGCTGCCGGCTCCCATGCATCGAGCATGGTTTTGTCACCTGGCTTTGCGCCGCCTCGCGCGAGAATGCCGTTGCTCATGCCATCGATCCAAGCCGCGATCGCCGGCCCGTCAAGATTCAACCGGTCGGAAACGGCAGCGCCCGCACTCTTGAAGGCACTGGCATAGAGCGGCCCCGACGATGCGCCGACTGCGCTGAGGAATGCTTGAGCCATCACGTCGCAGGTCTCGGATATCGTCGCATCGTGCGGTAGCTTGGATAGGTCGGCGATCACCGCTGTCCAGCCGATATCCATGGTAATGCCGTGGTCACCGTCGCCTATGACGCCATCAAGCTGGGAAAGCCAATCCCGGTTTTGCCGTATGGCTTTAGCAATATTGACCATCATGGTGCGGAACCGTTTCGGCGTGATGCTTCCTGTCGTTACGAGAGAGGAACGGTCCTGCACCGCCGATGCTTTTCTCGTTCGAACCTGCCGCGTGCTGCGTGTCGCACCGGCCGGGGGAGCCGGCTCGGCGCCGACGGTCAGCGCAGGGGTACGGCAGGGATGATCAAGCAGAGAAACCAGGGTCTCGTCGAGCTTGAGCAGCGTCACCGAGGCACCGGCCATTTCCAGTGAGGTCGCATATTCCCCGACCCAACGGGCATGAATCCCGACGCCCTTCTCCTCAAGACAGCGGCGCACGCGGCGGAAGAGCAGGACCAGTTCGAGCTGCGTCGTCGCACCCAGCCCGTTGACCAATACGGCGACACGATCGCCCGCGCCAAGCCCGAGCTCGGCGAGGATCGGCTCCATCAGAAGGTCGGCGACAGTGTCGGCGCTGGCGAGCGGCGCGCGGCGCATGCCTGGCTCGCCATGGATACCCATGCCGATTTCCATGTCCTCCGGTCCGATCTCGAAATTCGGTATGCCGGTCTGTGGCAGCGAGCAGGCCCCGAGCGCCACGCCCATCGAACGGCAATTGTCGTTGGCAAGGCGCGCCAGCGCCTCCACCCGCTCAAGCGGTTCTCCCCGGTCGGCGGCCGCGCCTGCGCATTTGAAGACGAAGAAGTCACCGGCGACCCCGCGGCGCTCGTCCCGCCGCGCATAGGGCGCAGAGGCGATGTCGTCCGTGACCGCGACATGGCGCACGGGAGTGCCCTCGGCGGCAAGCTCTTCCGCTGCCATGGTGAAGTTCAGAACATCACCCGTGTAATTGCCGTAGAGAAACACGACCCCTGCCCCACCATCGGCGGCGCGCCCGGCGTCGAGAATCTGCTGCGGAGATGGGGAGGCGAAAACGTTGCCGACGGCGGCGGCATCGGCGAGGCCGCGCCCAACATAGCCGGCAAAGGCCGGCTCGTGGCCGGAGCCGCCGCCGATGACGATACCCACCTTGCCATCGCGTGGTCCCTGGCGCGCCACCACGGCCCGCCCCGTCGGCCCCTCGACCGTCAGCAGGTCGGGCCAGACCTCGACAAAGCCTTCGATGAATTCGGGAATGATGTCCTCGGGCGCATTGATGAGCTTCTTCGTCTTTATCGTCATGGCGGTTCCTCCTGTCGGACGCCGAGCGTCCGCCGCCGGCCGATATCGGCCGTGCTGTTGTCCTTGTCTTTTCCGTTCAGGCCTTGTGATTACCCGGCACCAGCCGCTTGGCGGCGGCAACCGTACGACCGAGCCAGACGTGCTCCATGCGCCGTGTCGCCTCCATATCGCTCGTCTGCGGCAGCCAGTGTTCGAGGATGACGCTCATGTCATCGGGACAATGGGCAAGTAAGGCGAGAATTTCCTCGATTTCGGCCCTGCCCTCGGACAGGGGCGTGCCGTGGATCCGGAAGCCGACGCCATAGGGATCCGGCGTGATCTCGTAGTCCTTCAGGTGCAGGTTTATCGTATATGGCGCCAGCATCCTGACCGTCGTCATCGGCCATTCGCCGGCGCAGATGGAATTGGCGACATCGAGGCAGACGCCGAGCGCATCGTCCGCCACGGCATCAAGAAGCTCGACCATGCGCGGGGACGGATAATTGAAATGGTTCTCGATGGCGAAGCGAAGGCCGGCGCGCTTGCCGTCGGGCAGGAGTTCGCGAATCTGGGCCGCAAGCTCCGGCACGGGGATCAGCGCATCTTCGGCATCGAGCGCCACGCGCAGGATTTTCGAGCCGATACGCTCGCCGATCGGAATGTAGCGGGCAAGCTCCTCTGCATCGAAAGATTGCGTGCCGAGTTCGAGCGCCATGCCGTAGCTGTCGGCTCGGGCCTTGAGGGCGACATGCTCTTCCGGCGTCAGCCGGTCGAGCGGCAGATTGTCGGCATATTGCACCAGCGCCAGGCCGTGATCGTGAGCGATCTCCAGCACCTCCATCGCCGTCATCGGTTTTGCCGGCTGCAGGTCCTTGATGCCGATCGACCAGCGGAAGGCATAACTTCCCAAACCCAGTTTCATGGGGTCCTCCCGAAAAGGCGGCCGGGGCCGAAGCGGCGCCGGCCGAACAGGTTCAGTGAATGAGCGAGCCGCCGTTCACGTCGACTTCCGAGCCGGTGACATAGGCCGAGAGATCGGAGGCGAGGAACAGCGCGCAGCCCGCGACATCGTCCGCCGTTCCGGCGCGCCCCATCGGGATGCCGGCCTTGATTTCTTCCAGCTTTTCAGGCGTCAGGAGGCCGCCGGTGATATCCGTCGCGATGAAGCCCGGGCAGATCGCGTTGACGCGGACATTGTCGGGCGCCAGTTCGCGGGCCATCGCCTTGGTGAGGCCGAGCACACCAGCCTTTGCGGCGGAGTAGTGCGGTCCGCCGAAAATGCCGCCGCCGCGCTGCGCCGAAACCGACGACAGGTTGACGATCTTGCCTTCCTTGCGCGAGCGCATATGCGGAATGACCGCCTGGCTGCAGTAAAGCGTGCCGCGCAGGTTCACGTCGAGAACCGCATCGTAGTTCTTCGGTGCGATGTCCATGATCTTCAAGGGCTGGGTGATGCCGGCATTGTTGACGAGGATGTCGATCCGGCCCCACTTTTCCACCAGCGCTTCGAAGACCTTCTTCACGCCTTCGAGATCGATGACATTGCAGGCCATGCCGACATGCTGCGACCCGAGGTCGGCGGCGGCCTCCTTCGCGGCGGCTTCATCGAGATCGAGGATGGCGACGGTCGCGCCATGCTCGGCGAAAAGCCTGGCGGTGGCCTTTCCGAGGCCGCGCTTGGAAGCGGCGCCGGTGACGACGGCAAATTTTCCCTGCAGCAGAGCAGTACCCATGAAGTTTCTCCTTGATGTCTGCGCCCGGCTTTACCGCAGCGCCTGTCCGTTGAAATGAATGTCAGAGCCAGCCGCGGATCTGCGTGACCATGGCGGCGGTCGAAATGCCGTAGCGATCATGCAGCGTGGGAAGCGCGCCGGCATCGAGGAAGCGATCCGGCAGGCCGATCATGCGGAAGGACGGCGTCACACCGCTCGTCAGCAGTGTCGAGGCGACGGCCTCGCCAAGGCCGCCGACCTTGGTGTGGTTTTCCGCCGTCACGACAAGACGGCCGCCCTTGCCGGCTTCCGCAAGGATCGTCTCCGTGTCGAGCGGCTTGATCGTCGGGCAATGGAGCACAGCCGCGGAAATCCCTTGCGCTTCCAGCTCGACGGCGGCATCGAGCGCCCGCATCGTCATGAAGCCGGAGGCGATGACGAGCACGTCCTTGCCCTCACGCAAGAGCTTGGCCTTGCCGAGTTCGAACCGGTAGTCCGGGCAGTGCTTGCGAATGACGGAGGCCACCTTGCCGCGCGGCAGGCGCATATAGACGGGGCCGTCATGCGCCGTAATCGCCGGGATCGCCTCCATGACGTCGATCGCGTCGCAGGGGTCGACAATGGTCAGGTTCGGCAGGCCGCGGAAGATCGCAAGGTCTTCGGTCGCCTGATGGCTCGGCCCGTAGCCGGTGGTCAGGCCCGGCAGGGCGCAGACGATCTTGACGGGCAGATATTCCTCGGCGATCGCCATGGCGATGAAATCGTAGGCGCGGCGCGAGGCGAAGACGGCGTAGGTGGTGGCGAACGGGATGAAGCCCTCGCGCGCCATGCCGGCGGCAGCCGAAATCATCACCTGCTCGGCCATGCCCATCTGATAGAAGCGCTCGGGGAAGGCCTCCGCGAAGACGTGCAAATCGGTATATTTCGCAAGATCGGCAGTCAGGCCAACGATACGCTCGTTCTTCCTCGCCTCCTCGACCAGCGCATGGCCGAACGGCGCGGAGACGGTCTCATAGCCTTCCGCCGCAAGAGAGGCGATCATCGCCGAGGTGCGCCCGCCCTCGCCGGCCTTCGGCGGCGTGCGGGGCTCCCATTTGCGATGCGGGTCGTAGCTGCGCGTTGCACTCATGGTCTTGCTCCTCATTCCGGCCGGTTCGCGTCGAGAACGGCAAGCGCCTTCTGCCATTCATCCGCTTCGACCCGCACGAAATGCGTGATCTCGCGCTCTTCGAGGAAGGGCACGCCCTTGCACATGACCGTGTCGCAGATGATGACGCGGGGCTTTGCTTCCTTGAGGTCGCGGGCATTGTCGAAGGCGGCGACGAGTGCGGCGATGTCGTTGCCGTCGACGCGCTGGACGTGCCAGCCGAAGGATGCCCACTTGTCGCCGAGCGGCTCGGAGCAGAGCATTTCCGTCGACTTGCCGTCCGCCTGCTGGTCGTTGAAATCGACGATGCAGATCAGGTTATCGAGCTTGTGATGGGCGGCCGACATGGCGGCTTCCCAGGTCGAGCCCTCGCCGAGTTCGCCATCGGACATCAGATTGTAGATGAAGGCCGGGTTCTTCTTCGCCTTGAGGCCGAGCGCCATGCCGACGCCGATGCCGAGGCCCTGGCCGAGCGAGCCGCCGGTGATCTCCATGCCGGGCGTATAGGCGGCCATACCGGACATCGGCAGGCGGCTGTCATCGGTGCCGTAGGTCTCGAGCTCCTGCTCGGGCAGGATGCCCGCCTCGATCAGCGCGGAGTAAAGCGCAATCGCGTAATGGCCGATGGAAAGGAGAAAGCGGTCGCGGCCTTCCCATTCGGGTTCACCCGGCCGATATGCCAGCGCGTGGAAATAGGAGACAGAGAGAACGTCGGCGATGCCGAGGGCCTGTCCGACATATCCCTGCCCCTGCACCTCACCCATACGAATGGCCTTGCGGCGGATTTCCCAAGCGCGGCGCGCAAGGCTCATGTTCGACAGCGTCGCCGTCGTGGCCTGGATGGTCATGGATCCTCCCGTCTCGTCCGGCGCATCACGGCGCCAACGATCTTCACTACTGACGTGGAAAGAACCGGCCATCAATTAAGTTATTCGAACAAGTTGTTAAGGAGAACTTAGATGACGTTCGCGTCCAGATAGGCGAGCCTCAGGGAAGCGGGCGAGGAGGACGTTCCGCTGCAGGGCGCACCATCCGCTTGCCGAAGGTCGGCATCAGGCTGGCGAGCGGCATGCAGCACCGGAGGCTTCCCTATTCGCGGATAAAAACCCACGCCTTAGGGAGGAGTGACAATGAAATTTCGCCATCTGTTGACCGCCGTTGCCTTCGCATTCTGCGTCAGCGGCGCAAACGCGCAGACATTCCAGGTTTCCCACAATGCAGGAGCCGGCAATCCCAAGGATGTCGCCTCCCTGAAATTCGCCGAGATCGTCAAGGAAAAGACGGGCGGCCGGATTACGGTCGATGTGGGCGGCGCCGCCCAGTTCGGCGACGATGCCGAGACCATCACCAATATGCGCCTCGGCACGATCGCCTTTTCGGCGAACTCGCAGGGCACGACCTCGGCCGTCGTGCCGGAAATCGCGCTGCTGGGCCTGCCGTTCCTGTTCCAGGACCTCGAGCAGGCCGAGGCTGTGATGGACGGCCCTGTCGGCGACAAGATCGCAGGAATGGAAGGCCCAGCAGACCGATCTCCGGCACCGCGCCGGATGTTGCTCCTTGCGCATTCGCCGAAAAGGCGATCGTGCCCAGCCTGATATTGGTGACGCTTTCGGCATCGTCGCCGAATTGCGAACTCGTGCCCACATCGACCGTGATCCGGCCACCCGTCTTCTCCTTGACAATCTCGGCGAACTTCAGTGACGCGGTGTCCTTGGGATTGCCGGAAGCGGCGCTGTGCGAAATCTGGAATTGCTGTGCCGCAGCGGAACTGGCGCACAAAGACACGACCAGGGCTGCGATGATGTTGCGAACTTTCATGACTATCCTCCACTGTTTGTCACGAACCGTATGGATGTTTCCGGACTGACGTCCGCAGTCTGGGCCAACAAGCAACGGCAACAGAAGTCCCTGCGACTTCGCATTGCGAGCGTCGCTGCCGTGAAGTCGATTTGGCTTGGCCGCCCGGACATCCCCGCTGTGGGGGAGTGCCGGTCAGAAGATTTGCCGCGATAACGAACCGGTCTAGTTGACCGCACTCACGGCGGCGGCGGCCACCCGCGAAACGGTGTACCGCGCCCGTTTATGGAACGTCTTCTGCATGAACTCCTCCCGAACCGTATCTACATCTGAAGCAGAAGCTTCTTCAGGATCTGCCGCACGAGGTTGCGATGGTCCTGGCAAAGCTTGCGTGCCTTCTCACTGTCTCCCGCGGCGATGGCCGCGATGATCAACCGGTGCTCCCGAACGGAATTCGCCCGGTCCACATAGATCGGGCTGATGAAGGACAGCACCGATTTCATCTGGTCGCGCACCGAATAGTAACTGCTGGCGATCAGCGTATTTTCGGACATGTCGAAGATGATCTGATGAAACTGCCCATCCAGCTCCGCCCATATCCGCGCCTGATCGCGCTCCAGATTCTCCTCCATCCTGTCGACCAGCGGTGTCAGCAGCCCTTCCAGCTCCCGCCCGTCGACATCGCCGGCGGCGACACGTTCGGCCAGAAGATATCCCGCCATGCCGTCAAGCGCCTCGACCAGCTCATAGCCGCGGATCAGGTCCTGGATCGTGAAATGGCGCACGAACGTACCGGAGCGGGGAATGACCTCCACCAGCCCGTCCGCCTCCAGCCGCTTGATGGCGTCGCGCACGGGCGTGATGCTCATCTCGAACTCGCTCGCAATGCGGTGGATATCGAGGGGAGCAGACGGGCGAAGACCACCATTGATGATCCTGTCCCGAAGCGCTTCATACGCCTTGTCGGAAAAGTTTCGCGTCATCGCTCTCCCTCTGGACACCGTGGGCCTCGTTACATGAGTTCGCTATATACCCTCGCAATATCCTGTGCCGAGAGCGGAACATAGTTGTTCACCAGCAATCGCTGCTGGGTTTCGATCACCTTGTCCGCGTATCGGCCGGTTTCGCCTGCCGTCATGCCATATTCGCTCAGCCGCCGGGTGGGCACCACCTTGGCAAGCAGGGCATCGAGCGCATCGAAAGGATTGCCACCGCCCTCCACGCCGACGACCTCCTCGATCACGCGGGCGATGTCGGCGATCTTTCCGTCCGGAGCCTTCTCGTAGTAGATTCGGAAAACCGGCGGCAGGAACAGTCTCGTCGCCTCGCCGTGCGGCACATGATGCGCACTGCCGAAATGCATCGCGATCGCATGGACCCCGCCCGCCAGCACGTTTGCAAGGGCGATGCCGGCCATGTTGCTCGCCGTCAGATAGGCCTTGGCATCCTGTTGGATCACCTCTCGCCCATGCGCGACGATGCGCATGTAGCCCTGCAGGATGGAGCGGATGGCCGCCATGCAGAACATGTCCGTATAGGCATTGGCCCGCGGCGCCAGATAGATTTCCAGGGCGTGGACGAGGGCATCGGCCGAAGACGTTGCGAAGACGTGATAGGGGATCTTTGACAAGAGCTCGTCGATCAGGACGGCGTGATCGGCAAAACCGGCATCGAACCCCTTGCCGATCTTGCTGCCGACCGACGGAAAATCGAACACCGAGACACAGGTCACCTCGCAGCCCGTGCCGCAGGTCGTAGGGATGAGGAGAAGGCCTGCCTTGCGCCCCGGCTGCACGCCGGCGGCAAACAGTCCGGCGACGTTTTCATCCGAATCCAGCGCCAGCACTTTCGCGCAGTCCAGAATCGAGCCGCCGCCGATCGCGATCAGGCGCTCGAAGCCGAGTTTGCGGATGGCGTGCAGCATCTCGTCAACGGCGATGTCCGTAGGCTCGCCGTCGCAGAAGTCGTCGTAGAAAAGAGTCTGCGCCAGCGTTCCCTTCATGAAGGCGTCGTGCAGGACGCGTTGCGTGAAGATGAGGTCCCGTTCGGTGACGGCATGCGCTTCGGCGAAGGCAGCGAAGGTGTCGTAGCCATGAAGCTGTGGGCGAACAGCGAATTTCATCGTCGTTCAGGCTCCCGCAGCGATGCGCACGGCGGCGATCTTCCCGAACAGGGGCCCATAGATCGCCTCGTCATCCGGCGCGGACCGATCGAGCGGCTCGGCGATACGCGTGGTGTTGTAATAGTGCTTCTGGGTGACGTTTTCGGAAACCGAGTTCCCGCCCCAGCTTCCGCAACCAAGCGAGAAGGTCTTGGCCAGGCCGTTGGACCAGCTTCCCGAATTGGCGACGCCATGCGGCTGGCGCACGATGACCCGTGACGTCTTCGTCTCAAGGCCAAGCTGCAGGATGCGGCCGGCATCGTTGGAATGGATGCCGCAGGAATGACCCGAGCCGGAATAATCGGTGATGGCGTTCACCAGTGCGATGGCGTCGTCGAAGGCCTCGTATTTGTAGCAGGTCAGGACGAGGCTGAGCTTCTCGCCGGAGAAGGGATGCCCGGCTCCCGTACCCTCCTCCTCGACCACGATGAATTTGCGGTCCGCCGGCACGGCGATACCGGCAAGGGCCGCGATTTCGCCGACGGGACGGGCCACGACCTTGCGGGAAACGTGTCCGTTTTCCCAGAGGACGGCCTGGAGCTTCGCCTTTTCCTCCGCCGTTGCGATATAGGCCCCCTCCTTTTCCAGCACGCGCAGGAATCCGTCATGGATCGAGGCCTGGACGATGATGGAGTTTTCGGCCGAGCAGCCGGAGGCATTGTCACCGGTCTTGCCGATCCTGATTTTCGCCGCGGTCTCAGCGAGATCGACCGTCTCATCGATGATCACCGCGGCGTTGCCGACGCCGACGCCATAGGCGGGCTTGCCGGAGGAATAGGCCGCGTTCACCATGTCTCCCGAGCCGGTCGCCATGGTGACGTCGCACTGGGCCATGAGTTCGGCGGCGAGCGCCTTGGACGGCGCGGCAATGCACTGGACCAGATCTTCAGGAGCGCCGCATGCGGCAAGAACCTGCCGGATGACATCCACCACGAAGATGGTGGTCTTCTTGCTGGCCGGATGCGGCGCGCAGATCACGGCATTGCGGGCACGGATGCCCAGAACGGATTTGAAGATCGGCGTCGCCTCGCAATTGGTGCTCGGCACGAGCGCCGCGATGACGCCGTAGGGTTTGGCGATGGTGATGATGCCGTTCACCTCGTCACGGTCGATGACACCAACGGTCTTTTCCGTGCGGATATCGTGGAAAATCGCCGGCATCTTGTGCGTGAGCTTCGCGCGCTTGCTTTCGACAAGGCCCATCTTCGTTTCATCATAGGCCATTTCGGCAATTTTCGCGGCCAGTTCGGGGCGCGACAGATGATAGACGATGGCGCCGGCGATCAGGTCGACCTGTTCCTGCGTGTAACCGTTCAGGATGGCCTGCGCCTTGCGCGCCCGGGCAACCAGCTCTGCGATGTGAATTTGATCTGCGGACTGAGACATTGTTCCTCCGGGCCGCTGTCGCGACCGCACGCTGCATTTCTTGATGCATCAGATAAGGCATCACGACATTCATACGACCTTCGGACGTCGAGTTCAACAATAATATTTTATCTGATGCATCAGTTTGTATTTTTATTGATGCCTCTGATGCTGCATGCTAGTTGGCGTCGAAAGGCAAAACCTGGAGGGCCACATGATGTCGAAGAACGAAGATACGGTAGCGATCAACGAAGTGGTTCTGCGCGACGGCTTCCAGAACGAACCGAGCTTCGTCCCGACAGAGGAGAAGATCCGTCTTTCCGACCGCCTGTCGGGGACCGGCGTCCGGCGCATCGAGGTTTCATCCTTCGTTTCGCCGAAAGCGATTCCAAACCTGCGTGACGCGGCCGACGTCTTCCGTGGCATCGAGCGGACGCCGGGGGTGCTCTATACGGCGCTCGTGCCGAACGTGCGCGGCGCCGAGCGAGCGCTCGAATGCGCGGTGGACGAGGTGAATCTCGTCATGTCGATCGGAGAGCGGCACAACCTGGCAAACATGCGGATGACCTGCGACCAGTCGCTCGCCCAGTTCAGGGAGATCATGAACGTGGTCGCTGGAAGCGGCATCTTCATCAACGGCACGATCGCCACGGCCTTCGGCTGCCCCTTCGAGGGCCGCCAGCCCGTCGAGCGGGTGCTATGGGCCATCGACACCTATCGCGATCTGGGTATCGAGGGAATCACCATTGCCGATACGATCGGCATGGCCAATCCCCGCCAGGTCGGCGAACTCACGGCCACGATCTTGCGCCACCATGCCGATCTGCCGCTGACACTCCACCTCCACAATACCCGGGACATGGGCCTCGCCAATGCGCTTGTCGCCTATGACGCGGGCATGCGCAGCTTCGATTCCGCACTCGGCGGCATTGGCGGCTGCCCCTACGCGCCCGGGGCTACGGGGAATGTCTGCACGGAAGACCTCGTGCACATGTTCCACAATTGCGGCATCGACACCGGTGTCAACCTTCCAGCCCTGCTTGAGCTTTCAGGCGAACTACCCGCAACTCTCGGCCACGGCGTCCCTGGTTATATTGTAAAAGCGGGTACAAGTGACCGTGTTTATGCTTGATTCTGCTAGATTCTAACACGCCAGAAACCGGAGCAATGGTGCTAACTCGGAAGTGCTGGGAAACCGCGATTCTGACTTGGAAAAGGGATCGCTGGCTGGGGCGCCAGGATTCCCAGCCAAGGATTCCGCCCTATTTCAAGCCGTTGAGAAGATTATTAAATCCTTATCACCTAATATTCCCTGTACGACAGTCTTGTACTACAATCCGATACGACAGTCCGGTGGAATTTGATGGCTGCTATGCGGAATTATCGCCGCCTTATGGTTACGCCCCACAATGACAGTCACTCCATCGGTCCCACCAGATGGACCTTTCGTGATCGGGGGCGGCTGGACGGCTACCTGAAAGCTCACAGCAACAGCAGGGTCGTGATAATCTATCCAGCGGAGTTTCCCGGGAAACTAATCAGGCTTGGCGCGTCTTAAACTTGGGACCTGCTTTAAAAGCCTCCTCTACGGCAAGCGACCGGAGGATTACGTACACCATCAAGACGCACGACCTTGAAAGTCAAGCCAAGTTCGCGTACATCTTGAACAAGTACCTTGCACAAGGGAGACGGAGATGCCCCAAGCTGCCGTGGATGACAACAAGCGCATGAATCTGCGCGTCTCGCCGGAAACGAAGGCCAAGCTCGTACGCGCGGCCGCATTGCGCAACACCGACCTGACCAACTTCGTGACCCAGACCGCCTTGCGGGAGGCCGAAGCCGTGATCGAGGCGGCCGAGGTCGTTCGGCTCTCGTCACGCGATCACGCGCGCGTGCTTGAGCTGATGGAAAACCCGCCTAAGCCCAACGCAAAATTGCGCTCGGCAATCGCGGCGTTGCCCGACACCCTATGACACTGCCC
This sequence comes from Shinella sp. 1A1, assembly GCF_055379515.1. Taxonomy (NCBI): domain Bacteria; kingdom Pseudomonadati; phylum Pseudomonadota; class Alphaproteobacteria; order Hyphomicrobiales; family Rhizobiaceae; genus Shinella; species Shinella sp. 1A1. Next base: position 117,046 of record NZ_AP039672.1, on the reverse strand, counting down.
ACATGGAGAGAAGAAGCTATCGCGAAGTCGCATGATCGTCAGTCTTTCGACTGCGGCGATCCGGCGATGAACGAGTTCTTCCGGCGCTACGCGCGTCAAAGCCACGAACAAAATGCCTCAAAGACTTTCTGCGCAATCGACGTCGCCACGCCTAATCGCGTGCTCGGCTTCTACACCGTTGCCCCCTCCGCCATAGCCCATGAGCTAGTGCCGGCGTCGATGACGAAAGGATTGGCCCAGCACGAGGTTTCCGGTTTCAAGCTGGCACGCATTGCGACCGACGTGACGGTAGCCGGCCACGGCTTGGGCGGCCAACTCCTCGCGGCCGTTGCGTTGCGCTGCCTGCGGGTCGCCACCGAGGCTGGCGGCGCGTTGCTGATCATCGACGCAAAGGGGGCGCGGGCGGCCAAATGGTATGCCAGCTACGGGGCCGAGCCGCTCAAAAACAGTCCCCTCACGCTGGTCATGCCGCTCGCAACCTTCGCCGCCGACCTCAAGGCCAAGGGCCTTCTCTGACGGAGGCGGCCATTTGACTATAGTCATCTATTCGCGCGGCGCTAGCGGTGCATGACCGCAGAACTTTCTGAATATCCCGAATAGCAGTAGGTCGATACTTTGAGTACCAATATGGGCCCGTTGTGCACTTCAGCTTGCGCACGCTAGATATCCGATTTTGGGCCCTGAACTGATAGTCCACTTGTGGAGAACGAGGTCAAGAAAGCAGACTTAAACAGTGCGTTCGGAACACATAGGTGCAGTTCGAATCTCCTCCGGTGAGATGCGGGATAGTGGTGAGCACTATGTCTATTTCAGGCAAGATGGAGTTTCCCTCGTCGGGGAAAATTGCGAGATCGACAAGTTCCGCGCCATCAACCTCCGGACATGTGGCGGCTCCACTCAGGGTGGAGCCTGCTGCTGCAAGACCACCGATAAACGTACCGTGAGATACACCGCCGAGTGTGACCTCGGCGGCGCAATATCCCGACGTCTGGCCCTATCGCATCGTCGGCATGACGAAACCCGCGCCTGAACGGATGCCAGTCGGCCAGCGGGTCGTGATGGTCTTGAGCTTGGTGTACAAGCGTACGCCTTCAAGGCCGTGCATATGATGGTCGCCGAAGAGCGACTCCGATCGCGAATATCCAAGAAGCGTTGCCGAATTGAGGTGCAGCGGCGAACGATGGCGCCACACCTCTTTGCTAGGCGGCTCGTTGTGCACTATCCCATCCGTCCGGGCGGCCGAATTGGAACCGGGCGATAAGACCATCGAGTGTCGCGCTTTCCTGCGCCAGAGCGGCACCAGCGGCATTCATCTCCTCAACCATTGCAGCATTCTGCTGCGTGACCTGATCCATGTGATTTACCGCGGTGTTGATTTGCAGAAGACCAGCGGACTGTTCCTGCGCTGCCGTCGCGATTGCCTCCATGTGCCGCGCAACCGACTGGACAAGTTCAGCGATCTCGTCGAGCCCCGCGCCGGTATCGCTGACCAAACGCACGCCCTCGCCCACGGCGGCTTCGGAGTTGCCGATCAGTTCCTTGATTTCCCGCGCAGCCTTGGCGGACCGCTGGGCAAGCTCACGAACCTCCTGCGCGACGACGGCAAAGCCCTTGCCCGCCTCCCCCGCGCGTGCCGCTTCCACCCCGGCATTCAGCGCAAGAAGATTAGTCTGGAAGGCGATCTCGTCGATGACGCCTATGATCTGGCCGATCTGCCGCGCAGCGCGGTCGATTCGTTCCATCGCAAGAACAGCGCTCTCTACGACGGTGCCTGCCTGCCCGGCCCTGCTCTCCGCATGTCGTACGATGTCGCGGGCTTCGTCTGCGCGTTTCGAGGTCGCTGCCACATTGGCGGTAATCTCTTCCAGCGCCGCAGCGGTTTCCTCCAGCGACGCGGCCTGCTGCTCGGTGCGGCGGGAAAGATCGTCGGATGCCGACGACACCTCACGCGAGCCGCCCGTGACGGTCGAAACCGAGACACCAACACTTTGAAGGGTTTCACGCAATTGTCGGACGGATGCATTGAAATCCTGCCGCAGTGCTTCGAAATGCGTGTCGAGCGGTTGCTGCAACTCACACATCATGTCACCAGCCGCAAGGCGCTGCATGCTGGCGGCGAATATCGAGGTTGCACGGACGAGACGAGCCTGGGCTTCGGCTTCCGCGGCCTGCTGCATCTCGGTGCGCTCGCGCTCGACCTGTGCGCGCCGCTCTGTCTCTGCCGCTTCCAGCTCTCGATTACGCACGGCAGCCTCGTGGAAAACCTCTACGGCCTGCTCCATGTCACCGATTTCATCCTTGCGGCCGGTCGTGACCGGATCAAAGTCGAGATCGCCGGAAGCCAGTCGATCCATGGCTCCGACCATGCGCCCGATCGGACGTACGACCGTCATCGCCATTAATCCGGAAAGGCCCATCACCATAAGGCCGACAACGATGCAAACGAGGACGAGAGTGAGGAAACTGCGATAAGCCGCCCCGGCAGTCGCAAGCGCGAGATCGCCGATATCCTTGAGATTTTCAGTCTCGATTACCTTCAGCGCATCGATACGCTCCGTTGCGGCAGCAAACCATAGCGGACTCTCCAAACCTTCGAGCATCGCGTCCACGCCTCCAGCGACGATACGCGCACGAAAATCCTCCATCGTTTGCGACACATCAGTCAGCATATGCTCGTAGTGGGCACGGTGACTATCATCCTGCACGGAGAGCGCCGATGCGATCAACGCATCCTGCTGACCGGCAAGCCCCGCGAATAAGCCAAACCGTACCGGATCAACTCGACCGGAAACGATGAAACCGTTGCCGAGGGCACGTTCCTGACCGGCCGCCTCCTTGGCCTGCATCAGATGGACATAGCCGAACATGCGTTGCGCAATCCCCGCATCAGAAGCGAGCCTGGACAGGCGATTTGTCAGTACGATGATATCATCAATGGCGGCCGTATAGGTTGCAAAGGCATCCGGCCCCCCCGCCGTCAGCGCATCGACGGACGGGCGCAGGTCGGCGATCGCGGCCAGCTTTTCCTCCAGGCCGCGCTGTACCGAAGAGAGATCGGCGTCGACCGCCGCATCGAGTTTATTCATGCTTTGCGCGAATCCGGTCATCGCGGCGTCGGAGGCGTTGCGCGCCACACGAAGCTCTGCACCGCCGGTGGCCCCCTTCGATCCAAGAAACCCGGTCGTCAAACCTCGCTCGACCTGCAGGCTATGAACGACACCGCCGATCTTCACCATTTCCTGGCTGACCGTGACGATATCGCCCATGTTACGATAGGTTTCGAGACGCTCGGAACTCTGGGCATAGGCAAGATAACCGGCCGCCAACATCGGAACCGCGACGGCTGCCCAAAGACGCTTGCTAACGGAAATATCGACCAATCGCATAAAAGACACTCCTGAATGCAGGCATCATGCCTTTCATGAAAGCGGCACATTCGCTCTGCCCGATAAACATATTGAAAATTAAATTTCTATGAAAATCGAATATAAACCGCATGCTAAATAGCACATACGATAAATAATACATTCATCAGAATGAGATCTTGAAATTTGACGAACATCAAAATGATTTTTTTATTTACGAATATCAATTTCGACATGAAAATATATATTCCTCCTACGCCGAATTGAGAAATAGGAAAAATCGAGCGACCGTTGATCTCAATACGTTTTCCCATCGAAAGCCTCGAACACTCGGTGCAAACTCCACCAAACGTCGCTGTGCAGCAGTGGGCGCCTTAAGGGAAAAGGCCTCTTGCCTAGGGTCGGACCATCGTGAAGATTGCTCATCCACAACTTTACATAAGGCGCTAGGGGAACGTGCGATGAGTGGACAGACAGATGCGATTCTGGCCCTTTGCCGCAAGCTGCCGCCCACCTGTACGGCGATCGTGCATCCAGTGAAGGCCAACGTGATTGCGGCCGGTTTCGAGGCGATGCGGGAAGGCCTGATCGCGCCGGTGCTCATTGGGCCTGCGGCGCGGATAGCCGAGGCGGCCAGAGAGGCCGGGGTCGATATAGCAGGGTGGGAGATCGTCAACACTGAGCATAGCCATGCGGCCGCGGCCAAGGCGGCGGAACTGGCCGCGGGTGGCAATGTGAGCGCCATCATGAAGGGCTCACTGCACACGGACGAACTTCTGGGCGAGATCGTGAAAGCCGGCGCCGGGCTGCGCACGGAGCGGCGCATCTCCCATTGTTACCTCATGAGCATCGCTTCCTATCCGAAGCCGTTCATGATTACCGACGCCGCCGTTAATATCCTGCCCGATCTTCCAGTGAAGGCAGATATCATCCAGAACGCCGTTGATCTCTGGTGCGTGGTGTTCGGCGAGGCGCGACCACCGAAGGTCGCCATTCTCGCGGCGGTGGAAACAGTCAATCCCAAGATGCAAGCGACCCTGGATGCCGCCGCGCTCTGCAAGATGGCGGACCGCCGACAGATAACCGGCTGCCTGATCGACGGTCCCCTTGCCTTCGACAATGCGATCAGCCCGCAGGCGGCGCGGGAGAAAGGCATCGTGTCGGCTGTCGCCGGCGATGCCGACATCCTTCTCGTTCCCGATATCGAAGCCGGCAACATGCTGGCAAAGCAGCTCACGTTCCTCGGCGGGGCGGAGGCGGCCGGTATCGTGCTGGGCGCCCGTGTTCCCATCGTCCTGACGAGCCGGGCCGACGACCAGCGCACACGCCTATTGTCCTCCGCCCTTGCCTGCCTGCTCGCGGATGCCCGCGCCAAAGGCCGCATCAAATGATGAATGTATTGCTCGTTCTCAATACGGGGTCCTCGAGCCTGAAATTCGAGATCTTCGGATACGATGCGCTCGACAAGCTTGCCAAGGGCAAGGTCACCGGCATAGGCACCGAGGCAAGGCTGAGCGCGACAATTACGGCGGGCGACGTTCATATCGACAGGGCGCTTGCCGCCAACGACCACGAGACCGCCATGGGTGCGGTGATCGATCTCATCGACCGGTACGACGATGCCTGGCGCATGGTGGCGACGGTACACCGAATCGTGCATGGCGGCGCCGATTTCGTCGCGCCCGTCATCGTCACGCCCCAAATCCTGCGGCGGCTTGCGGCGCTAGCGCCGCTCGCGCCATTGCACCAGCCCTACAACCTTGCGGGCATCGCGGCTTCGGACCGCCTCTCGGACGCCCCGGATATCGCTTGTTTCGATACCGCCTTTCATGCGGGCCATGCACCGCTTTTCCAGGTTTTTGCGGTCGATGCCCCGCTACGGGCCCAAGGTATCCGCCGTTATGGCTTCCATGGGCTGTCCTACGAATGGATTTCCCGTGTGCTTGCAAGCGAACATCCCGATCTCGCACGCGGCCGGGTCGTGGTGGGGCATCTCGGCAACGGCGCGAGTCTGTGCGCCCTCAGGGACGGCATCAGCGTCGACACGACGATGGGCATGACCGCGCTCGACGGTCTACCGATGGGAAGCCGCACCGGCGCAATCGATCCCGGCGCAGTCACCTACATGCTGCGTCAGCTCGGCATGAGCGCTGACGAGGTAGAACACGCACTTTACGAACGATCCGGTCTGAAGGGTCTGTCCGGCCTCAGCAACGACGTGAAGACCTTGCTCGAAAGCACGGATTCAAGAGCCGGCTTCGCCCTCGACTATTTTGCCCTGAAGGTAGCGCAGTTCACGGCGATGATGGCTGTGTCCATGGGCGGGCTCGACGCCTTCGTCTTTACCGGGGGGGTCGGGGAAAACGCGGGGCCGGTTCGGGATGCGATCCTCGTCCGGCTGAAGTTCCTGCCTCCGTTCCAGACCTTGATCATCCCGACGAATGAGGAGCGCATGCTTGCGATCCACGGCAAGGCGCTGCTGGAGGCGGGACGGAGCGGCTGACCGGTCTCGCCCTCTGCCGGCTGAACGTCAGGCGCCTTGAAGCGCTTCCATGATCCGGTCTTCGATGGCGAGGCGCTGTTTGCGGCGCATCATCTCATGACCCTGCCCGACCGGAGCGACATTCATCACCGCGAGATGAATGTTGTCGTTCACCGCGTCGTAGTCCCCCAGTAGGTCAGCAAAAGCCGGATCGGCGACCTTCAGGACACGGATTCAATCCGCCTGGCCACGAAATTCTTCGCCAAAGTGTGGAGTGTGTTCGACATATCTGCCTCCGTAACAATCATCATGGCAGAATTCGGAGGACTTTGTTTCAGGCTTGATTTCGGTCAACGGCACGAAGGCCTAAAAATCGATTGGCGATGCGCCACGCGATATTTTGACCGAGGTCAATATGTGCTTCGCGATCGGCATTATGCTCTTCGACACTTGCCTTGAACGGAGGAATGCACACATGGCTTATCGATCCATTCTGGTCAATCTCGATATCGACCAGCCCGCTGAGCCGATCATGCGCGCCGCAATCGATCTGGCGTCCCGCTCGGGTGCACGGCTCATCGGGCTTTGCGCCACCGAAACGCCCACGAAGCACGCGGAGGAGATTCGCGCCGCGTTCCTTCATCTGGCGGCAAACCGGATCGAGGCCGAATGGCGCGGGGAAGCGACGACGCCGACCGAGGCGGTCGTGACCGCCGCCCGCATCGCCGATCTCGTTCTGATGGCGGCCGGAAACCGGGCGAACCCGGCAACCGTCGTGCTGCGCGCAGGACGTCCCCTGCTGGTGATCGGAAGCGGCCAGCACGCGCTTCCGGCAAGAAAGATCGTCGTCGGCTGGAAAGACACCCGTGAAGCCCGCCGCGCAATCGCGGATGCGCTTCCCCTGCTCTCCGTCGCCTATGATGTTGCCGTCGTGTCTGTTTCCCCGGAGCCCACACCAGCCGAGATACAGAGTCTCACCGAGATCGTCGCCTATCTCGCCCAGCATAATGTGAAAGCGAGGCCGCAGATGATCAAAAGCGCCGACGAAACAATCGGCCTCCTACAATTCATCGACGCGAGCGATGCAGATATCATCGTCACCGGCGCCTATGGCCATAGCCGTCTGCGGGAATGGGCTTTCGGCGGCATCACGCGGCTGCTTCTCGATGAGAATACTCGCAATCGCTTCCTGTCCTGCTGACCATTGGGCGCGGCCGGCGCTTACACCGGCCCATCGGCGGGCGATGCGGCCGAAGTGGGCGCCACCATCAGCCCCTCCCCTGAAGGACGGGAGAATCCGCTCGCGCCCACAGGCCACCGGATCGGGTCCGACAACAGGCGCAGGCCGTTGAGGACCACGAGCACGGTCCCGCCTTCATGTCCAACCACTGCTAGTGGCAACGGCAGATTGAAGAATAATCCGCCCGTCACCAGCACAAGCATGGCGCCGATCGCGACGACAAGGTTCTGTCGGATGACCGCCGCGGTCCGGCGCGCCAGCCGGTGCGCATCGGCCAATTTCTTCATATCTTCCGACAGCAGAGCCACATCGGCCGCCTGAAGGGCGACCTCCGAGCCGGCCGCCCCCATGGCGATGCCGACATCGGCGCGGGCAAGAGCGGCCGCGTCGTTGACGCCATCGCCGACGAAGGCCACGGTGCCGCCGCCCGCCAGTTCCCCCACATGGAGCACTTTGTCCTGCGGTAGCATTTCGGCATGAATCTCATCGGGAGCGAGGCCGAGCCCCGCGCCGATCCGTAACGCCACCGGCCGACGGTCACCGGTCATCATGACGATGCGGCGCACGCCGTCGGCGCGCAGGGCCGCAAGCGCCGGGGCAGAGCTTGCCCGCGCCTCGTCCGCCACGCTGACGGCGCCGAGGATGTTTTCTCTACGCCCCAGATAGACGACGGTCTCGGCACTGTCGGTGAGTTCCCGAAGCTGAACACGGTCGACAGAAGCCCCCATGTCTCGGGCGAGATGGAGGTTTCCAGCCCAGAGCACGCCAAGCGCATCCGTGCCAACGATCCCGGCGCTCGGACGAGCGCTGACATCCACGACACGCGCCGGCTCTATATTCCGTGCGTCCGCCTCCCGGCGGATCGCCGCGGCGACGTGATGCTCGGAATGGGCTTCAAGCCCGGCCAGCAGCGACAGGAAGCCGCGTTCGTCCCCGTCCAACGCGACGATCCGCGTCACGGCTGCCCGGCCGTTGGTGAGCGTGCCTGTCTTGTCGAAGGCGAAGACATCAACAGCGGCCAGCGTTTCAAGCGCGCCGCCGCCCTTGAACAACACGCCGCCCCGCGCGGCCGCCGAGAGTGCCGATAGGATCGCCGCGGGCACCGATATGACGATCGCGCAGGGGCTGGCCGCGACCAGCAGGGTCGCAGCGCGATAGAGCGCCGGCTCCCAATCGCGCCCGATCCCATAGAAAACAGCGAAGGCGAGAGCTGCGCCCAGAAGGACGGCGACAGTATAGCGCTGCCCGAACCAGGCGCTGAAACGCTCCGATGGAGCCTTGGCCTCCTGGGCCTCCGTGACCAGCCGGATCATGCGGGCGATCGTGCTGTCACCGATCGTTCTTGCGACCGCGACCTCCAGAATGCCGTCCAGATTGACCGTGGCCTCGAACACCTGCTGGCCCGCCTCCTTGGAGACCGGCATGGATTCGCCGGTGATATTGGCTTCATCGATGCCGCCGCGCCCCCGCAGGATGACGCCATCGGCCGGCACGCGAGCGCCGGGTCGCAGGATCACCACATCCCCAACAGCCAGCTCCGCCGCGGGAACTTCCAGGACAGAGCCATCGGCCTGCCTGCGGAACGCCGTTTCGGGGCGCAACGCCATCAGCGCCTCGACGGCGCGGCGCGCACGTCCGAGCGCCTGATGCTCGAGCGTCGTCGATACGCTGAACAACGTCAGCAGCACGGCGCCTTCGAACGGCGAGCCGACAACTGCGGCCGCGACTGCCGCGACCACCATCAAGAGATCGATGTCCAGGACATGCTCTCGCCACAGGGCCAAAAGCGCGCTCCCCGTGGCCGGCACCCCACCAGCGACATAGACGAGCGCCAGCCCGGGCCAGCGCAGAACGGCAAGCCCCTCGACCGGCGGCCAGGTTCCGGCCGCGGCGAGGATCATGCCCAGCACCGTCAGCAGCGACATCATCGTCGACGTATCGAACGACAGACGTTTCATGATCAGATCGCCCGGCCGATAAGCGCGCCGATGGCCGCAGTCGACGCCATGGCGACTGCACCCCAGAAGACGACCCGGACGGTCGGCTTCCAGACGCCCGCGCCGCCCGCACGCGCGCCGATCGCGCCGAGGACGGCAAGCCCGACGAGACAGGCAACGGACACAGCCCAGACGGCCGTTCCCGACGGCGCCAGCAGGGCGACCGCCAGCGGCAGGGCCGCGCCCGTCGCGAATGTCGCCGCCGACGTCAGCGCCGCCTGGACAGGCCGCGCCATTACGTGGCTCGACAGGCCAAGTTCGTCCCGTGCATGGGCTTCGAAGGCGTCCTTCGCCATCATTTGTTCGGCGACCTAGCGGGCAAGATCCGGCGCGACACCGCGCTGCTCGTAGATTGCGGCGAGTTCTGCCAGCTCCGCCTCCGGCTGGGTGGCCAGCTCGTGACGCTCACGCGCCATGTCGGCCTGTTCCGTGTCGGCCTGGGAGCTGACGGAGACATATTCCCCCGCCGCCATCGACATCGCACCAGCCACCAGCCCGGCGACACCAGCGACGAGGATTTCCTGCGATGCCGCGGTCGCCGCCGCGACACCGACGATGAGGCTCGACGTCGAGATCAGCCCGTCATTGGCACCCAGCACCGCCGCGCGGAGCCAGCCGATACGTTCGATGAGGTGGCTTTCCTTGTGGACGGCGCGCATGGCATCTCCGATTTCAGCAGATCGACTGTGGTTGCATGATGACGTCAGGCTACTCATTTAGAACTATTCTAAATTTTGCCATATAGACAACCGCACATCAACCTTCGCGGCGCTTTCTTCCCGTCACCATGGCGCGCACGAGGTTTTCCCGGTGCTCGACGCTGGCTAGAACAACGCCAGCGATATGCAGGGCGACCAGCCCGACGGTCGAATAGACAAGGACCTTGTGGACGTCCTCCACCCAGCCGACCCCCCAATAGGCATCCGTGGTCATCATATAACCGGTGGTCACGATGCCGGACACCGCAGCGAGCAGCAGGACGACCATGGCGCCCCCCGCCGGATTGTGGCCGAGATACCGTTTGGCGCGGAAGGCGAGGCTGTCACGGAGGAACGCTAGAATCGTCGTGGGGGCGTAGAGGAAGTTGGCGAAGCGGGCGTGATGCGGCCCCAGCAGCCCCCAGACCAGGCGCAAGGCGATCAGCCCGGCGATAGCATAGCCGGAAAGGATATGAGCCTTCTTCCATTCGTCGCCGGTAACGAAGGAAAAAACGAAGAGGCAGACCAGCGACCAGTGAAAGACCCGCACGAGCGGGTCCCACACCTTGACGCTTTCCCCCGCCCCACTGGTTCGGGAGAGCGGCGCCATCATTCCGCTCCTTCCGAGCCGACGGGCTCGCCGGTCTGCGGATTGAAGATTGTCTCGACCTTGGCGCCCTTGGCGTCGATCGCATAGACTTCGTAGCAGCCGTTCTCGACCTTTATCCGCCGGACGTCGAAGCCCATCGCCTTGGCCTTGTCCTTCATGGCGTCCTCGGTCATCCACTTGTCCTTCGGCACGTTGCAACCCTTGCCTTCATCTTCGGCGCGGGCCGCACCGGCGGCGAACAAGCCCAGAAGGGCGGTTGCGAGAAGGAATGTCTTCATGGAATTTCTCCTTGTGGCCGGCCAGAGCACCCTGCCCCGACGCTGGACGCACCATAGGCAACCGTGGCTGAGCGATGGCTGACGGGAAATGTCAGCAAAATTTCAGCCTCGGCGTGCTACGCTTCGATCATGCGTATCCTCCTCATGTCCATCGCCGCCCTTTCCCTTGCCGGGCTCCTGTCGGCCGGCGTGGCCGCCCATGCGGACGATGACGGCGACGATACGGACGGGCACACCCTCGACGCTGCCCAGGAGGCGGTCTCGAGGGGCACAATCAAACCCTTCGCCGAATTGCGCGAGATCGTGCGCCAGCGATTCAAGGGCGATATCGTGCGCGTGGAGCCGCGCCGGAAACACGGGCGCTTCCTCTATAAATTCAAAGTCCTGTCGCCCGAGGGGCAGCTCGTCGAAATCGAGATGGACGCAGCGAGCGGCACGATCCTCGAAGTCGAGAACGAATGATGCGCATACTGCTCGTCGAAGACGACCGGCTGATCGCCCGCGATCTCATCGCCCATCTGGAGCGGGCGGGTTATGTCGTGGACCATGCCCGCGACGGCGAAGACGGTTGGTATCGCGGTGAGAGCGAGGATTTCGCCGCCGTCATTCTCGATCTCGGCCTGCCTTCCATGGACGGCATGACTATCCTGAAGCGCTGGCGCAAGGACGGGCGCCGCTTCCCCGTCCTCATCCTAACGGCGCGCGGCAACTGGGAAGAGCGCGTGGAAGGCATCGACGCCGGGGCGGACGACTACCTCGCCAAGCCCTTCCAGATCGCGGAAGTCCTCGCCCGCCTGCGCGCTATCCTGCGCCGCTATGCTGGCGAGCCGAGTCCGGTGCTCAGCGCCGGCGACCTGCATCTCGATCCGCGCAGCAAATCCGTGACGCTCCGGGACCGTCCGATCGACCTGACGCCGCTCGAATATCGCTGCCTGCACCATCTGTTCCAGAACCGCGAGCGCCATGTCAGCCAGCAGGAACTAACCGAGCAGCTCTATGCCCAAGATTTCGACCGCGACAGCAACTCGGTGGAGGTGCTGATCGGCCGGCTGCGGCGTAAGCTGGGAAAGGCCTTCATCGAGACGCGCCGCGGCTACGGCTACCGGATCGCCGCCGCATGAGATGGCCCGCCTCCATTCGCAGCCGCCTCCTGCTGATTTCCGCGTTGACCGTGAGCCTCGCGCTGACGCTGACCGTCACCTTGCTGGTCTCGCTCTTCTCGAGCAACATCAGCAATCGCATCGACGCGGAGCTGACCAGCCATATCAACACGCTGGCCGGCGCGCTGTCCTTTGCCGCCGACGGCACGCTCCAGCGCCCGGAAAGTCCGCTCGACCAGCGCTTCGCCACGCCCTATGGCGGGCTCTACTGGCAGATCGTCGACGATGCGCGGGGGCAGACCATCCGTTCGCTCTCGCTGTTCGACACGGCCCTCGCCTTGCCTGCGGACCAGCACGCCGAGGGCGCGGTCCATCGCTACCTGCTGCCCGGCCCAGCCGGAAGTTCGCTGATCGTCCTCGAACGGCTCGTGCGGGTCGCCGCACCAGAGGGGACACGCGCGCTGCGCATCGCGGCCGCCATCGACGCGCGCACGCTGGAGGAGGCCAGGACCGCTTTCATCCGCGACATTCTGCCGGCCGTCGCCGGGCTCGGCACCTTCCTCGTCGTCGCGTCGATCCTGCAGCTCACCCTCGGGCTGCGGCCGCTGGCGGCGCTGAACGAAGGGATCGTGCGCATCCGCGAGCGGCGTGCCAGCCAGTTGACCGGCCCCTATCCTAGCGAATTCCAGAGCACCGTGGCGGCAGTCAATGCGCTTCTGGATACGCAGGAAGCGATGATGGGCAAGGCGAGGAAGCGCGCGGCCGACCTCGCCCACGGCCTGCGCACGCCGCTGACTGTGCTCTCGAACGACGCCGTGACCCTGCGCGACAAGGGAAATACCGCCATGGCGGACGAACTGGAGCATCTGGCATCCGTCATGCGCAACCACGTGGAACGCGAGCTGGCGCTCGCCCGTATCACCGCCAGCGCGCAACTGCGCCGCTCGGACGCCGACGTCGCCATGATCGTCGGCGAGCTCGTGCGCATCCTTAAGCGCTCCCCTTCCGGCGAGCGGCTGCGGTTCGAGATCAACGGCCCAAGCACCGAGACCGTGCCCATGGACCCAGCCGACTTTCGCGAACTCATCGGCAACCTGCTCGAGAATGCCGTCAAATGGGCAAAGGCCGACATCCACGTCCGCTGGTGGCGCGATGAAACCAGGCTGCATCTCACAATCTCGGACGATGGCCCAGGCGTGCCGGAGCAGGAACTCGGCAATCTCACCCGCCGAGGTTGGCGTCTCGACACGGCATCACCCGGCTCGGGCTTCGGTCTTTCGATCGTCCGCGAAATCGTCGATGTCTATCGCATAGGCTTTTCGTTGCGGAACCGGGAAACCGACAACGGGCTGCAAGCTGATCTTCAGTTTAACCACGCATAGTCCAAACACGATGACGGTCTCGCTCTCACCTGTGCTCGCACCGTATGGTGCTCTTGCGCATCAGCCCCTTTTACTCCTGTGGCGGACTAGTACGCTTGGTCTAGATTCGCTGCCTGACCAGCATCTGCCAGACCCTGCGCCGCGAACAACAAGAGTGCAGCTCCTGTTGCAGGGATCCTCAGCAGCCAAGCAGTCGCACCGCCAAAAACTCGAAGGCAACCTGCCTTCGCCTGAACATATCATTCCGGTTTTAGGACGGCTTAGCCCCGAGCGACCGACACTTCTCGGATACATAAATGGGTCTCTGACCCCATCGACTTTCGAGCGTTGGCGTTGCATCTTGCCCCGCAGGAATGAGGCGTGGGCTCGTTCCCTCACCGCATCCATAGCAATGTAAAATCGAAATGCTCATCCAAGAAGGTGACAAGAGGACACCAGCAACCGACCTGATGCTGGCCTCAATTCTGGCGTTCGTCGCAGGCGGCGTGAACAGTGCTGGTTACTTTGGCTACCGCTACTTCTCGGCCAACATGACCGGCAATGTCTCGATGGCCTCCGATCTCTTTGCGGTCTCGCAATCCGACTTGGCGCTCGGCTTTCTGACAATCGTGGCGATGTTCATCTTTGGCGCTTTCATTGCCTCGATTCTTATCGAGTTTGGCAAACAACAGCAGCGCAGCAACATCTACGCCCTTACACTGATTATCGAGGCCTCTTTTCTTATCTTTGTGGGGCTTGTCATCAGCCTGAGCACGCGGCCACCACATGGCGTGCTAGTAGTAGGCCTGTTAAGCTTAACCATGGGATTACAAAATGCGGCGTCAACCCGGATTTCCGGTAGTCGTGTGCGAACAACCCACGTCTCGGGCATCGCTACCGACATCGGCGTTGGCATCGCCATGCTCTTAGGAGGCAACTCGAGCACTGAGAAGCTAGCAATTGTACTGCGCTTGAAGCTCCACTTCGCCACGATTGTCTTCTTCGCACTCGGTAGCGTACTTGGAGTCCTGGGGTACCAGCACCTGGGAGGATTGTCCTTCTGCGCTTTGGCAATGCCTCTAATATTGCTGAGCCTCAGATATCTCCGATAATGTCTAGTATCGTTCGCAAGGGCCTTCACTTCAACTTCGATGGTCACTCACCGCGTTCCCTCACGCCAGCATCACAGCCGCAACCCCGCCGCCTTCCTTGTTCACGGCACGGCAGACGGCCATTCAGAACCATGTAAGCGACAAGGCCGATCATCAGCCCCCAGAACGCACCGCCGATGCCGAGTAGTTTGATGTTGGCAGCGGACGCCAGGAAGGTGATGAGCGCCGCTTCACGCGATGTCGGATCGGCCATCGCTCCGGCGAGGCTACCGCCAATCGTGCCGAGCAGCGCCAGACCGGCAAGCGTCGTGATGAAGGTTGCCGGGAAGGCCATGAAGACGGCGGCAAGCGTGACGCCGAACACCCCGACCAGCACATAGAAGCAGCCCGCCGCGATGCCGGCGATCCAGCGCTTGCGCGGGTCTTCATGGGCTTCCCTGCCGGTGGCGATTGCCGCCGTGATGGCCGCGATGTTGAAGGCATGGGAGCCGAACGGGGCCATGATGAGAGAACCGAGGCCCGTCACGGTGACGATGGGATTAGCACTCGTCTTGAAACCGTCATTCCGCAGCACCAGCATTCCCGGCATGTATTGGCCGGTCAACGTGATGAGAAATAGGGGCAGCGCGACGGACAGAAGTGCATTCAGCGAAAACTCCGGCATGGTGAAGACGGGCGCAGCAAACTCCGGTTTCAACCCCGACAGATCGACCCGGCCCTGTGTCAGCAGGAAGACCAGCCCGAGGGCGAGGATGCCGACCACGGCATAGCGGGCGGAGAAGCGCTTCAACACGACATAGGCGACGATCAGGAGGCCGACCAGCGGCGGATCGACGCTTGCGCCACCGAATGCGCCCATGCCGAATTGCAACAGAATGCCCGCAAGCAGACCAGAGGCGATGCCCGGCGGAATCAGCCAGATCACCTTCTCGAAATAGCCCGACAGTCCAAGCGCGACGAAGGCCACCGCCGAGATCATGTAAGCGCCGACCGCCTCCGAATAGGGCGTCGTTGCCAATGCCGTGACGAGGAACGCCGCCGCTGGCGTGGACCAGGCGGTGATGATTGGCTCGCGAAACCTCCAGCTCAGGAACAGTCCGGTCAACCCGACGCCAATCGAAACCGACCACACCCAGGAGGCCGTCAATTCCGGGCTAAGCCCCGCGACCTTTGCGGCCTGAAAGACCAGAATGAAGGTGCCGCCATAGTTGACGATAACGGAGATCAATCCCGCCACGATGGGATAGGTCAGATCGTTGAGACGAATGGGTGATGAGCTGGAAGGCATGGTCGTGACGAAACTCCTGAAGGCTTTGGGATCGCGGAGGCGACGAATTGCCTTGACAAGTAGCCGATCAATGGCCTGATTTGCCCATCCATTTTCCCAGAGAGATTCGGACCATTTGTTCAAGCACTCCCAACTCGAATCCGTGAAGGCATGGCTTGCCCATCCCGCCCATGCGGCGATGCCGCTTCATGCGCGGATTCAGCGGGCGATCCGGCAACTGATCGTCGATGGCGCACTGGGGCCGGGCAAGCCGCTGCCGGCGTCGCGTGCGCTCGCAAAATCGTTGGGGGTGTCACGCGACACGATTGAAACGGCTTACGCGCAGCTTCATGCTGAGGGGTTCATCGACCGCCGTGTCGGCAGCGGCAGTTTCGTAGCCGAGATCACAGAGTTCACGCCCGGCCGCCGTCTTTCCCAGCGTGACGCGCTCGCGCGCAACCAGGCCCCGAACCTCAGCAAGCGCGGCAACGGCATGTTCCGCAGCGGCGGGGTGCGCGAGATGTTGATCCCGCGCCCCTTTGCGCATGGCGTGCCGGAAACCCGGACATTTCCGCTTCCGCTCTGGGAGAGGCTGGAACGGCAGGTGCGCAAGGAGGTCGGCGTGCAGGCCCTCCATCACGGCGATCCGCAGGGAACCGAGCCGCTGCGCCGCACCATCGCCGACTATGTGAACCTTGAGCGCGGTGCGCGCGCCACCGCCGACCGCGTATCGGTGCTGACCAGTTCGCAACAGGCCATGTCGCTCTGCGCCAATATGCTGCTCGATCCCGGTGATCGGATCTTCATCGAAGACCCGGCCTATTACGGCGCGCGCAAAGCCTTCGATGCGGCAGGATTGGAGTGTGTGCCGATCCGCGTTGACCGGCAGGGCATCGTGGTCGAGCAGATCAGGGCCGAACCACGAAAGGCGAAGGCCGTCTTCCTCACGCCTTCGCATCAGTTCCCAACCGGCGCGACGCTGGCGCTTGATCGTCGGCTCGCCCTGATCGAATGGGCCGCCCGGCATCAGGCATGGATTATCGAAGACGATTACGACAGCGAGTTTCATTATGCGGGCAAGCCGACGGCTTGCGTGCAGGGTCTCGATCCGCATGATCGCACCATCTATATCGGCACCTTCACCAAGTCGCTCTTTCCAGGCTTGCGGATCGGCTATGTCGTGCTGCCGCCGCAACTGGTGAAGCCGATGACGGTGGCGCGCACGCTTCTGGACGGTCACACAGCTCCCATGGCGCAACTGACGTTGGCCCGCTTTATGGAAGGCGGGCATTTCGGCGCATATGTCCGCACCATGCGCGGCATCTATGCCGAACGGCTCGACGTGCTCGTTGGACTGGTCAACAAACACCTCTCGGATTTTGTCGAACCGCGCGTTCCCATCGGCGGGCTACAAATGCCCTGCTTGCTAACAGGCGATCTATCCGAGCGCGCAGCCATCGACGCGGCGCGACGTGTCGGGATCGAACTTCTCGGGCTGTCGGCGCTGCACGCATCCGGCGAAGCCAGGGCCGGTTTCCTGATGGGCTTTGCCGCCTATACGCCGGCCGAGATCGAGGTTGCGGTCAAGAAGCTGACAAACGCGCTCCGGGCGATATCGAAATCATAGATCGGCCGTTTCCGTCTCAAATCGAATGGTCTGATCGACTCGCGGCAAGCGGAGGGGAACAGCAGACCACGCCCATGATAGGTGCTGGTGAAACACCGCCGCGCGAGGCAGCCCGGCGGCGAACCAGTCATCAGCACCTTGAAGGAGATCAGCAATGCAAACATCGGCCGCGCCGCACGCAGTCCAGAATGTCAAAAAAGCAGGTGTGAGCGCAGCCGGGTTGTCCGTCGCCGATAATGCCGTTGCCACCGCAATCGCCAGCGAAACGATCCGGCAGCGCGAATCCATCGAACTGATCGCCTCGGAGAATTTCGTGAGCCAGGCCGTGCTCGATGCGCAAGGATCGGTGCTCACCAACAAATATGCCGAAGGCTATCCGCATCGCCGCTATTATGGCGGCTGCGCGAATGTCGATGTCGTCGAGGATCTGGCGATTGAGCGGCTGAACAGGCTGTTCGGCAGCACCTACGCCAATGTGCAGCCGCATTCGGGCAGCCAGGCCAACCAGTCGGTTTTCCTCGCGCTGCTCAACCCTGGCGATACGATCCTCGGACTCGACCTCAAGGCGGGAGGGCATCTCACTCATGGAGCTGCGGTCAACATGTCGGGCCGTTGGTTCAACGTCGTCAGCTATGGCGTGGACCCGGAAACCCATCTCATCGACATGGATCAGGTGGCCGCGCTTGCCCGTCAGCACCGGCCCAGGCTGATGATTGCCGGCGGTTCGGCCTATCCGCGCGTCATGGACTTCGCGCACTTCCGACAGATCGCCGATGACGTTGGCGCGACCCTGCTGGTCGATATGGCGCACTTCGCTGGCCTCGTGGCCGGTGGCGTCTATCCGTCGCCCGTTCCCTTCGCCGATGTCATCACCTCGACCACGCACAAGACCTTGCGAGGACCACGCGGTGGGGTCGTCCTGACCAATGACGCGGAGATCGCGAAGAAGATCAATTCGGCAGTCTTTCCCGGTCTGCAAGGTGGTCCGCTCATGCACGTCATCGCCGCGAAGGCCGTGGCATTCGGCGAGGCGCTGGAACCGTCGTTCCAAACTTATGCGCGGGCGGTGGTCGAGAATTGTCAGGCGTTGGCGCAGGCTCTTGCCGATGGCGGCTTGAAGATCACCTCCGGCGGCACGGATTGCCATCTGGCCGTGGTCGATCTGCGTCCCATCGGCGTAACCGGCAATATCGCCGAAAAGGCGCTGGAATCAGTCGGCATCACGCTGAACAAGAATGCTATACCGAGCGACCCGGAAAAGCCGATGGTCACGTCCGGCATCCGTGTCGGCAGCGCCGCCGGGACATCGCGCGGCTTTGGTGTCGATGAATATCGCCAGATTGCCGCGTTCATGCTCGACACTCTCGAAGCTGTCCGTAGCGGAACGCTCGATGCGCGCCGGCCGGACATCAAGGGCCGGGTACGCCAGCTCGTCGCGCGTTTCCCGTTGCCCTATTGATTCGGGGCGAGATCGGCATGAACACACGATCTAAGATCGAGCTTTCGCCAGAGGACATCGCTCGCTTCGGCAACGATCCCACGACGACATTCGCGGCGAACCTGAAAGCCGTGCAGGCGCGTATCGCAACTGCCTGCCATTGTAGCGGACGGCCCCCTGACGACGTGCGCCTTCTTCCTGTTACCAAGACAGTCCCGGCTCACATCTTGCGGCTCGCCCATGCTACCGGAATTTCGGATTTTGGGGAAAACAAGCTCCAGGAGGCTCGTGACAAGCAGGCAACCTTGAGCGATTTGCCAATCCGCTGGAGCATCATAGGCCATCTCCAGACCAACAAGGTGAAATATCTAGTCCGGCTGGCGACAGAGTTTCACGCGCTGGACAGCTTCCGCCTGGCAGAGGAACTGAACCGCCGGCTCGATGCCCTAGATCGCGATCTCGACGTGTTCGTACAGGTGAACACCTCCGGCGAGGAAAGCAAATATGGCCTGCATCCCGCCGATCTCATGCCGTTCGTCGCGCGCTTATCCGAATACCCCCGGCTCAAGCCGCGTGGTCTGATGACGCTGGCGATCTTTAGCGCCGATCATGAGCGGGTGCGCACCTGCTTTCGCCTGCTCCGCGGTTTGCGGGATCGCGCCGTGACGGCCCATGCCGGCCTGACACAGCTTTCCATGGGCATGTCGGGGGATTTCGAGATGGCCATTGAAGAAGGCGCGGATGTCGTTCGGGTCGGCCAAGCGATATTCGGTCCACGTCCAACCACCAATGCCTTCTATTGGCCCGGCATAATTCCGTCCTCCACCAATCAGGATGTCGAAGACTCGTCATGACGGCGTGCAAGGATTCGAACCGTAGAACCCGTGCCCTTAACCGGACACCGTATCCAGCCAGATTGTCACGGGACCGTCATTTACGAGCTCAACACGCATATCCGCCCCGAAGATGCCATTCGCAACCGTAACGCCAAGCGCTGCGACATTGGCAGAGAAGACCTCATAAAGGCGTTTCCCCTCGTCCGGCGGCGCGGCTGTAGAAAAGCCGGGCCTGTTGCCTTTTGTCTCGGCGGCCAGCGTGAACTGACTGACGACGAGGACGGAACCATCGACATCGACAAGCGAACGGTTCATGCGATCGGCATCGTCCCTGAAGATGCGCAGGTTAACGATTTTGCGCGCCAGCCATTCGCTTTCCCTTTCAGTGTCGCCCTTCATCGCGCAGACGAAGACCAGCAGTCCGTTGCCAATCTTACCGGCGGCCACACCGTCAACGGTGACGCTGGCGGAGGAAACGCGCTGGACAAGTGCTCTCATGGACTCAACTCTTCCTCTGTTTACTCGCCTTCTCGGCACCAAATCGGTCGCGGGCAAGCTTCACCATGCTGCGGATGTGTCGCAAAGTTCTCAACGGATAAGAGCCGTATCTCGCGTCCTTGTTTTTCTAAACGCTCTCGCGGCCGGCGTTACCGTTACGCTCCCACGTCATCTCCATGAGGCGCCGTAGAAAGGCCTTCCGGTCTTCAGGGGCGAACTGCGGCAGTCCGATCGCTTCGTTGAAATAAAGCCCGTCCACGGCAAGACGGATCACCTCGGCATAAAAATAATCGAGCCCGTCTTTCTTCAAGCGGCTCGACCACTTTGTGTTTTCCACGGCGTAATCAGCGAGAAGATCGCGATCGGTCGCAATGCCAGCAATCATCGCGGCCGCGATATCGTCGGCCCCTTCGGCGGGAAAGCTCGTGGTGATATAGGCGCGCAGATAAGAGCCTGGGCTGGGGTCAACCTCCACCATCGCCATCGTCTTTTCCTCGAAGGAATCAAGCCCCGCCGTAATCATGGCGCGGATCAGCGCATCCTTGGAGGCGAAATAGTGCAGTAGGCCGCCCTTGCTGATTCCGGCTTCCGTGGCGACATCAGCCAGTGTCATGCGAGCGACGCCGCGCTCCATGACGATGCGGGTCGCTGCGTTAACGATCGCGGTCCTGATCTCATCGCCGCTCTTGCGGGTTTTCCGCACCGGTTTTCCGTCCTTCATCGCCTGCTCGACCTCCCTCATCCGCAACCACACGACGAGACATAGCAAAAAGCCCACATAGAAAAACCCTCTTCCGAAAAAATTTCGACCGGCTGGACGGTTTTTTATAGACCGTCCAGCCGGTCTGAAATAAGGTGCCTTCAGGAGTGAGGCATTGAAGGAGGAAATTACGTGCTCAGCGCTCGATCCATTTGCCTGGCGGCAGCCGCAGGCTTTGCATCCCTTACCGTGAGCCTGAACCTGGCGACGGCCGCGCCGCTCGGCGATGCACAGGCGCCGATCCGCATCGCGCTCAACGAGTGGACCGGCCAGAACATCACGGCCCATGTCGCCGGCCAACTCCTGGAGAAACTCGGCTACAAGGTGCAATACGTCACCGCCGGCAGCTTTCCGCAATGGATCGGCATGCAGGACGGCTCCATCGACATGACGCCGGAGCTGTGGACCAACAATCTCGGCGAGATTTATCCGAAGATGCTGGAGGCCAAACAGGTCGAACCCGTCGGCGATCTCGGCCTCAATGCCCGCGACGGCTGGGCCTATACCGACGCGACGCTTGCGATCTGCCCCAGCCTGCCGGACTGGAAGGCACTGCTGGAACCTTCCTGCGCGGCGGCGCTGGCCACGGCCGAAACCCTGCCGAACGGCCGTCTCGTCGATTATCCCGCTGATTGGGGGACGGCTTCTGCAAATGAAATCGAGGACTTCAACCTGCCGCTGACCGCCGTTCCTGCCGGATCCGAAGGCGCGCTGGTGGCAGAACTCCAGGCCGCCGCTGCGGCCGACAAGCCGTTGCTCATGCGCTTCTGGGCACCGCATTGGCTGCTCGCCAAGGTCAAGCTGAACTGGCTCGACATGCCGCCCTGCGATCCAAAGGATGGCGGGCGCTGCATCCTGCCTTCGCCGGTCATCAAGGTGGTGCGCGCCGGCTTCGGCGAAAAATGGCCGGCGGCCTATGCCTTCATGAAGCAATACCAGCTTGGCGCCGAGGACCAGCAGAAGATGATGCTGGAGATCGACCAGAACAAGAAGGAGATCGGCGCGGTCGTCAGCGCCTGGATCGGCGCCAACACCGCCCGCTGGTCGCCCTGGATCGACGCGGCGAAGAAGTAGCCATCTCCGGAATATGGTCATGATCTCCTCGCCCCTCTCCCCAAGCGGCAGACCGGTAAAACTCGCCTGCCGGAACCTCTGGAAAATCTATGGTCTCCCGCCAAAGGAAGCGGCCGACGTCGCCCGAACGGGCGACCCGGCCGCCCTGCAACGCGAATGGGATGGCCGCAAACCGCTCGCCGCCGTTGCAGGTGCGAGCTTCGATATCCACGAGGCCGAAATCTTCGTATTGATGGGCCTGTCCGGTTCGGGCAAGTCGACGCTTTTGCGCTGCCTCACCCGGCTGATCGAACCTTCCGGCGGCAGCGTTACCCTGGACGGGGAAAACCTGCTTGCGGTCGGCCGCGGCAGGATGACTGAATTGCGCCGCAAGGCGATGGGCATGGTCTTCCAGAATTTCGGCCTGCTGCCGCATCTGAATGTTCTCGACAACGTCGCTTTTCCGCTGCGGGTGCAGGGTATCGACCGGACTGCCCGCGAGGCGCGGGCTCGCGAAATGACCGAACTCGTCGGTCTCGAGGGACGCGAAGACCAGTTCCCGTCCCAGCTTTCCGGCGGCCAGCAGCAGCGTGTCGGCATTGCCCGCTCGCTTGCCGCCGAACCCGAAATCTGGTTTCTCGACGAGCCTTTCTCTGCCCTAGACCCGCTAATCCGCCGGCAGATGCAGGACGAGTTCATCCGCCTGCAGAAGATCCTGCGCAAGACCATCGTGTTCGTCACCCACGACGTACAGGAGGCTTTCCGGCTGGCGGACCGCATTGCCATCATGCGCGATGGCGCGATCGTCCAGATCGGCACGCCTGCCGAAATCGCGCTCGCCCCGGCAAACGGCTATATCGCCGAATTCCTGCGCGACGTACCGCTGCTCCGGGTGATCCGCGCTGTCGATGTGATGCGGCCGGTAACCGGCGACGGACAGGCAATGCCCCGTTTCACGACCGAGGATGTGCTGGAAGACATCCTGCCCACGCTTCTGGGCGGCGCGGCCGCGGTTAGCATCTGCGATGCGGACGGAAACCGCGTCGGCGAGATATCGGCAGCGGAAATGAGCGGCTTTTTCGGTAGCGACCGGGCGATACCCGCATGAAACCTGGAAATGCACGTCCCTCCGCATCCGCCCTCCTGAAGATGGCGGCCATGCCTGCACTGATGCTGGCTAGTCTTGCCGCTGCCAAGGCTGTGCCGCCTATCGCCGCCTTCCCTGCCGACTGGACGATACCCGTGCCGGCTGGCGTCAACGCCTTTCTCGGCTGGCTCGTTCCCGCCATCCAGCCGGTCACGAGCCTTATCGGCAAGCTTGCGGGCGCGCTTCTTTCCACGCTGATCGGTATCCTGCAATTCCTGCCCTGGCCGGTCGTTGCCCTGGCGGTGGCACTGATCGGCTTCAAGGCAGGCGGCATCCGCCTCGCGGCCCTCGTCCTTGCCGCGGTCGTCTATATCGTGCTGGCCGGCTTCTGGATGCAGAGCATGGCAACACTGTCGCTCGTGATACTCGCCGTGCCGCTGTCGGTCTCGCTCGGTTTCCTACTCGGGCTCGGCGCCTTCTTCCTGCCGCGGCTGCGCCAGGGGCTGGAGCTGGCCTTCGATTTCATGCAGACCTTCCCGGCCTTCGCCTATCTTCTGCCGTTGCTCCTACTGTTCGGCTTCGGCCCGATCGCCGGGCTCGTCGCCACCGCGATCTACGCGATACCGCCCATGGCGCGCTGTACTCTCAGCGGTCTCGTCGAAGTTCCGCACGAGCGCCTCGAAGCCGCGGAAATGAGCGGCTGCTCCACCTGGCAACGACTTGTCTGGGTGGAACTTCCCTCCGCTCGCCCCATGCTGGCGCTCGGTCTCAACCAGACGACGATGGCCGCGCTCAGCATGGTCATCACCGCCTCGATCATCGGCGGCTTCGACGATATCGGCTGGGCTGTGCTCAGCGGCCTGCGACAGGCCGATCTCGGCAAGAGCCTGCTGGCCGGTCTAGTCATCGTCCTGATCTCGGTGATCGTCGACCGCATCACCGCCGGCCTTTTCCGGTCTCCTGCAACGTCCGGCACCCGGATAGGCGGGCTCAGCTGGCCTGCCGTCCTCGCGGTCGCCGGCGCGGCGCTCGTGCTCGGCGCCGTCGCACGGCTGGCCGCGCCTCAGCTGCTCCAGGGCTGGAACGAGACGCGCGGCATCGTCGATTTCGGCCTGATCAACGAGGTGCTTCTCGGCTTCGTAGCACGTTACAGCGACGTTCTGGACGCGATCAAGAACGCGGTTCTCTTCTATCTCGTTCTGCCGCTGCGCGTCGGCCTGGTCGGGGCCGTACTGCCCATCACCTGGGGCTTTTCCATGACGCCGGCCGTCGCGGCCGCATATGCCGCGCTGGCGCTTCTCCTCGCGCTCCGGCAGATGACGAAGGGCCGGCCCTCGGCAGCTGCGGCAATCCTCTGCCTCGCCGCGCTTCTCTATACTGGGCTCGTCGCCTTTCCCTGGCCGGCTGCAATTGCGCTGGCAGTCTGGGCGGCGTGGCGGGCTGCAGGACTGCGGCTGGCACTCTTCACCGGCCTCAGCCTCGCCTTCGTGCTGGCAACGGGTCTCTGGGTGCCCTTCGTAAAGTCGCTCTATCTGGTCGTCGTCGCCGTGGCGCTCTGTGCGCTTGCCGGCGGGCTTCTCGGAGTTTTGGCCGCACGTAGCGACCGCTTCTCGGCCCTGCTACGCCCCGTCAACGATGCCCTACAGACCATGCCGCAATTCGTCTTCCTCATTCCGGCCCTGATGTTCTTCAAGGTCGGCGAGTTTGCCGGGCTGATTGCGATTGCGCTTTACGCTGTCGTGCCGGCCATTCGCTATACCGAGACGGGTTTGCGCAATGTTTCGCCAACACTTCTCGAAACGGCCCGGCAACTCGGCTGCACGCCGCTCCAGAGCACATTTCTCGTGCAATTGCCAACGGCTCGACCGGCCCTGCTGCTCGGCCTCAACCAAGTGATCATGGCCGCCATCACCATGCTGCCGATCGCCGCCACCGTCGGCACCGCCGAGCTTGGCCAGCAGATCTATATCGCGCTCGGCAAGGCCGATGCGGGCCTCGGCGTCACTGCCGGCCTCGTCTTCTGCCTGCTTGCCATAAATCTCGATCGCATCCTGCGCGGCGTCGCCGGACGCCTGCGTAGCGCCCAATAACCAAAGGAAAATCCCATGTCCCTCTCCGAAGGCCATCGTCTGGCGATGCTTGAGCCTCATTCCGGCAAACGTCGCATCGTCATTGATACGGACACGTTCAACGAGATCGACGACCAGTTCGCCATTGTCCATGCACTGCTGTCGCCAGAGCGCGTCACGGTCGAGGCGATCTATGCCGCGCCCTTCGTCAATGAAACAACATGCGATCCGGCAGAAGGCATGGAACTCAGCTATCAGGAAATCCTCGCGTTGCTCGAACGGCTTTCCATTCCCCATGAAGGCCTCGTGCATCGCGGCGTCACCCGCTATGTCGGCCGCGAGAAACGACCTGTCGCCGCCCCCGCCGTCGACGACCTGATCGCCCGCGCACGGCGCGCATCACCCGAGAACCCGCTGCATGTCGTCGCCATCGCCGCGATCAGCAACGTCGCCTCCGCCCTGCTCATGGCTCCCGACATCATCGACCGGATCGTCGTCATCTGGCTCGGCGGCCATGCCATTGACTGGCAGCATCAGGCCGAATTCAATCTCGAACAGGATATCGGCGGCGTGCAGGTGCTGTTCGATTCCGGTGTACCGCTGGTCCTTGTTCCTTGCGAGGGCGTGACATCGATTCTGCACAGCACCGTGCCGGAGATCGAGCGCTATGTCGAACCGCATGGCGAGATCGGCCGCTTTCTCGCCATGCGCTTCAAGGGCTACAGCGATGATCACACCGGTTGGGCCAAAGAGATCTGGGACATGGGCGCAACCGCCTGGGTGCTCGACCCTGTCTGGGCGCCAAGCGTTCTCATACCCACCCCTATCCTGACCGACGACCTGCATTACGCTGTCGATCGGTCGCGCCATCAGATGCGCTATGTCTACACGGTGAACCGAAACCCGATCCTGCAAGATTTTATTGGAAAGCTCGCAACATATGGACATCGATGAATCCGTACGCGGTCGCGTCGAACCTCGTTTCGGTCGCCATCCATTGCGGCGCTGTCGGCCAGCGCCGTGGTGTCGCGGTTCTGACGATGTTAGACACGTGGATCGTCGCGTTTGCAGCGGCGGCGGTCGCTTCAACACGCGACGGTCTCGGTTCCGGCGTCATGCAGGCGGAGATCGTGAGGCTTCGGCACGAAACCCTGCCGGTCCGACTCTTCTGAGCGGGCCTTCATTCCAAGGGAGTTTCCATGACATCGAAGAACGGTCGCCTGCGCGTCGGCATCGGCGACCCAGTCGGCTCCGGCAAGACAGCAGTCTCCGAAAAGCTTATGTAGTTAACAGCCTTCACTCTGTTTCAGATAAACCATAGAACGGTCCCTCCAGTGATTGCGCTCGCAGCAGCGTGGCGAGGATATTGCTCTTGAGCAACAGATTGCTACCCGCTGTCCGTACACCTTCACTCGCCAATCTGTCCAACGCCAAGAGAACGCCTTGCGCGGCGGTGTGTAGCGCTTCCATTTGGGCCTTGTCGCAACGCAATTCCTCCAGATGGCCTGCGGTCACGCCGCCAAGTCCGGCTGGTGTCCGGGCTCCGGCGTCGGTGTATCCTTCGGGCAGATCGCCCCTGAGATTGCGGACAACGCGCCGCTCGATCGCATCGAGGATCTGATTGACCGCCTGCATCGCCCCCACCACACGGGTCGGGTGATCCGTATCCGCGGCGGCATGGGGCAGCAGCGACAGCCGTGCGCCGTGCTCCGACAAGAGGGACAGATAGGGAGCCATTGGGCCGGACAGCGCGCCGCTCGACGCGTCGCAAAAGAGATCGGCATCGATCGCGGCGTACGAGACGCGCCCCGAGGAAAGGGCGGCGGCCAGAGCCGGAATATCGACCAGCTCGCCGCGATCGTAATTGATGAGCACAGCCCCCTCGGCGAGCGCCGATAGCACCTTCGCACCGATCAGCCCGGCATTAGCATGGCCTTTCGACCCGAGCGATCCGAGGCCGACATGGACGGAAAGGACGTCCGCATCCGCCGCGGCTTCAAGGGGGCTGGCTGCATAGACAAAGCCCTCGCTCTCGATCCACATCCTATGGCGCGGGCGGGCGAAGATGCGCACAGTCATTCCGAAAGCCCGGGCGAGCTTTGCCACTTCCCGGCCGATATTGCCATAGCCGATCACCGCAAATGTCCGGCCTTCCAGCTTGGCGGTCGGAAAGCGGACCAGATCGGTCCCGGTGTCAAAACGGCCGGCAGCCACCAGCGCGTTCATCTCGTCAACCGGCAGGTCGGGGCGCACTCTGAGGAGCGCCTTCATCACCATCTGTGCGGTGGCGCGCGCATTGATGCCGGGCGTGTTCATCAGCGGCGCAACGCCGCCCTGGCCATCACCGCCACCCCAGCTGGCCGAACCCATATTGCCGGTTCCTGTACCGATCCGGACGCCGCCGAGATCGAAGCGCGTGCCTTTCGGCAGGAACGTCGCCGCGGCGATGACGGCATCGTAGAGACCGTCTCCCGCTTCGGCCAGAAGTTCGGCCTCGGTGGAGAGCATGGGCTGGTAATAGAAGTGCGCCCGTCCGGGCTCGGGGGTCGGCATGGCACGCGCCGAGCCCTCATGGAAAACGCCGCCCCGGGCCTCCACATGCGCCTTGACGGCGGAATGATCCGGAAGCCCGTCCGGACCGATGGCAAGGCCCACCAGATCGACGATCAATATCCTGGGCGTGGTCCTGTCGGTCATTTTTCCTCCTGCCGGAAAGCGGTAGGATACCCCACCGTCTCATCGGGATATTTCAGAACAGTTCGGATACGAACTTGGTGCGCTGGAAGGCTTCCAGCCCCTCGATACCGCTCTCGGAACCGAAGCCAGATTCGTTGACGCCGCCGAACGGTGTCTCGGGGGTCGAGATCATCGTGTGGTTCACGCCGACGAGACCGGCCTCCAGCGCCATTTCCGCATCACGCGCAGTCGCCCCGTCCTTCGTGAAGACAAAGGAGGCAAGCCCGTAGGGCAGAGCGTTCGCCCGGGCGATGACCTCATCGAAGGTCGAGAACGGCACGATGGAGGCGACGGGGCCGAAAGGTTCCTCGAACATGATCCGGGCATTTTCCGGCACGTTGGAAAGCACGGTCGGCGCATAGAAATTGCCCGGCCGGTCCAGACGCTCGCCTCCGGCGAGGAGTTCGGCCCCCTTGCCGACGGCATCGTCGACCAGCGACTGGATGGCATCGCAGCGGCGCGGGGCGATCATCGGTCCCATCTGTGTTTCGGGATCGAGCCCGTTGCCGAGCTTCAGCGCCGCGGCCTTCGCGGCCATGCCGGCGGCAAAGGCACCGGCGATGCTCTCATGCACGAAGAAGCGGGTGGGCGAGGTGCAGACCTGCCCGGCATTGCGGAACTTGGCAGCGGCGAGCGTCGCCACCGCGTGGTCCACGTCGGCATCCGCAAAGACCAGCACCGGGGCATGGCCGCCAAGTTCCATCGTCGTGCGCTTCAGCGTGTCGGCGGCGCGCTTCTGCAGGAGCTTGCCCACGGCAGTGGAGCCGGTAAGGGACACCTTCCTGGGGATCGGCGAAGCGAGAAGATGGAGCGAGACTTCGTCCGGCACGCCGAAGACGAGGTTCAGCACGCCCTTCGGCAAGCCTGCATCCTGGAAGCAGCGGGCGAAGGCCACGGCCGTGCCGGGGGTTTCCTCGGCGGTCTTGAGGATGATCGAGCAGCCGGCCGCAAGCGCGCCGGATATCTTGCGGATCACGTTGGAGGCCGGGAAGTTCCAGGCCGCGAAAGCCGCAACCACGCCCACCGGCTCCTTGTAAACCATCTGGCGCTGGCCCGGAACGCGGCCTGGCACGATGCGCCCATAGGCGCGCTTGCCTTCCTCGGCATACCAGCGCGTTGCTTCCGCCGAGAAGGCGACCTCGCCCCTGGCCTCGGCGAGCGGCTTGCCGTTCTCCATGGTCAGGACACGGGCGATGGTCTCCAGCCGCTCGTCGATCAGGTCGGCGGCCTTCATCATGATCTTGTAGCGGTTGACCGCCGGCAGCGCCTTCCAGGGGCCGAATGCGCGATCGGCAGCGGCGAGCGCTGCGTCGAGGTCGGCGGCCGAGGCATGCGGCACCGTGGCGATCTCCTCGCCGGTCGCGGGATTTACGAGCGGCTGGCCCTTGCCCTCGCTGCCCTTGCGGAAAACGCCGTCGATCAGCAGGTCGATTGTTTCTTCATACATCGGTTTCTCCTTGTCCGGCGCATGGCCGTGTTGCCGCGCGGGCCCGATCAGAACCGGGACGAGCGGAAATGCGATATGTCGATGGAGGTCGGCCGACCGGCGGCAAGCTCCGCCACCAGGCGGCCTGTCACCGATCCGCCCATCAGGCCCTGATGGCCGTGGCCGAAAGCGAGGATGACGTTGTCGTGGCGCGGGGCAACCTCGATGACCGGGATGCTGTCCGGCGTGCCGGGACGGTTGCCCATCCAGCGCTCCATGCCGCCGAGGTCGGCTCCGGGGAACATGTGGCGTGCCTGGCTGAGCAGGATATCCGCCCGCCGCCAGTTCGGCGCAGCCTCCGGCCGGGCGAATTCCACCGTGCCGGAAAGGCGCAGTCCCCCCTCCATCGGCGCGGCGACGAACTTGCGCTCGGCGGCGTTGACGTTGACCTTCAGGCCCGTGTCCGCATTGGGCAGCATGATGTGATAGCCGCGCTCGCTGATCAGCGGAACGCGCACGCCGACCTGCCGGGCGAAGGGCGCGGAAAACGCACCGGCGGCGATCACCACCTTGTCGGCCGTGATCACGCCGGCCTCGGTCGCGACGCCCGCCACCCTGCCCCTCTCCAGCACGAGCGCCCTTGCGCTTTGGCGGGTGAAGACAGCGCCCTTGCCCGACGCAAGCCGCGCGATGGCGGAAACGAGCCGGCCCGGATTGGGGCACTGGCCCTGCTCCGGCAGGAAGACGCCGGCGCGATAGGCCGGCGAGATGGCCGGCTCCAGCTCCCGCATCTGGCGGGCATCGAGGACTTCGACCCTGACGCCGCGCTCGCGCCGCATGGCGATGGAGAGCGCACTGCCTTCCGGGCCTTTCGGGTTCTCGTAGGCGAAAAGCTGGCCGCGGTGAAGGATCAGGTCCTCGCAGCTCGCCTCCTTCACCAGCGGCTCATAGCAGGCGAGCGTGAGCCGGTTCAGCGCGATCATCCCGTCCGATATGCGCTTCACGCGCGAAAGGCGGGAATTGGCGAGGAATCGGAGGAGCCACGGCAGGGCGTGGGGAAGATCGAGGAGACGCAGCCCGATCGGCCCCTCCGGATCGAGCAGCATGCCGGGCACCTGGGCTGCGATGCCGGGCATGGCATTGGGAATACAGGAGCCCGGTGAAAGCCCTCCCGCATTGCCATAGGAGCATTGTCCGGGACTGCCGGGGTCGAGCGGGTCGACGACCTCGACCGCGAAGCCTTCGTCAGCAAGCGCGTTGGCTGCGCAGACACCGATGATGCCCGCACCGATGACGATCACTTTTTCGCTGCGACGCGGCTGTGTCATCTTCCCGCTCCGATCCTATCCGCCTCAGGGCGCGTCCGGCGCCGGCTTGCCGGCACGGAACGACGGCAGCGCGCGCGAATAGGCGATCTGCAGCATGCGGAAGTCCGAGAGATAGGCGATGAACTTGTAACCGAGGTCACGCATCTTCTGCCCGTATTCGACCGAACCGACATGGATGCCCGGAACGACGCCGGCCTTGATGCAACGGTCGGCGATCAACGCGATCGCTTCGTTCACGTCGCCCCACTTCGGATCGAAGCCGGGCGTGTATCCCATGGACACGGCAAGATCCGACGGGCCGACGAAGATCGCATCGAGGCCCGGCGTGGCGAGGATCTCGTCCAGATTGGCGACGCCGTCCTTATGCTCGATCATCGCCATGGTGATGACCGTCTTGTTGGCATTGGCGAAATAGTCCGCACCGCCGTAGAGGCCCGCGCGGATCGGGCCGACGGAACGGCCGCCCTCGGGATAGTAGCGGCAGGCCTCGACGAAGGCGCGGCATTCCGCGGCAGTGTTGACCATCGGCACGATCACGCCGAAGGCACCGGCATCCAGCACGCGGCCGATGATCGCCGGATCGTTCCACGGCACGCGCACGAAGGGCGTCTTGTCGGTGGTGGAAATCGCCTGCAGCATCGACAGCATGTCGGAATAGTCCGCGCAACCATGCTGCATATCGACCGTGACCGCATCGAAATCCTGCTGTGCCATCATCTCGGCGGAAAGGCCGGAGGGGATCGCCAGCCAGCCGGTGACGGCGCATTCGCCTTTGGACCAAAGGGTCTTGACCTTGTTCTCTCGCATTTCGGGCTCCTCTTGGTATCTGGTTCAGGAATTCAGGATCAGATCGGCGGCCTTCTCGGCCATCGCGATCGTGGTGATATTGGTGTTGGCCGCGATGACGGAGGGCATGGCGGACGCGTCGACCACGCGCAGGCCTTCGACACCGCGCACCCGGCACTCGTTATCGAGCACGGCCATCGGATCGTCGTCGCCGCCCATCCGGCAACTGCAGGAGACATGCCAGCCCGACCAGACCGCCTTCTTCGCCCAATCGACGATCAGGTCGCGGTTCTGCATCATCTGGTGCATCCGTTCCGTGGTGCCGAACTTGTGGCGCAGGAGCGTCTCGCGGAAGAAGGGCGCATAATCGAAGAGCAGCGCCGCCGTCCCGGTCTTGACGTAGTTCGACAGCTTGCGGACGGAAAGCGAGCGCGCTTCCTCGGTATAGCCGGCGAGGAACCACGTATTCACATGCGCCTGCACGCGCGGGTCCTCCATGATGCGGTATATCCGCTCGAAACCGTCGACGAGACGCATCAGGTCGCGCTCATCGCCACCGAGGTTGAGATTGACCACCGGCTCGTCACGCCAGTCGGCGGTCTTCAACGTGACGCTTCCGCGGGAATAGGACTTGTTCACGCAGACATTCAGCGCGCCCATGGCCTTGCCGAGCGGATGCCAGCCGGCGCGGTTGACCGGCATCAACAGCATGTCGGATGACGAACAGCCGTCGTAGCCGGAGGAATAGCGCACGCCGAGGAAGATGTGGCGGCGCTGGCCGGGCTTGAGCCGCGCGGAACGCTTGAAATGCGCGCCCACGGAAAGATGCGGGTGATCCATCAGATTGGCGCCGACACCCGGCAGGTCCGCGACGACCGGAATGCCGAGCGCGCGAAGGTCCGCGGCCGGGCCGATACCGGCACGCAGCAGGATCGGCGGCGTGTGCAGCGCGCCGGAAGACAGGATGACCTCGCGCGCCCGCCAGAGTTCCGGCGGCCGGTCTGCCGTACGGGCATTGACGCCGGTAACGCGCCTGCCCTCGATCTCCAGCCCTTCGACCTGGGTGTGGGCGAAGATATGCAGGTTCTTGCGGGCCCGCACTTCGCGGGTGAGATAACCGATCGCGGTCGAGACACGACGGTCGTTCTCGTTGGCCAAAGGGAGCGGGAAGGAGCCGTCGCCGAAGGAGGCGTTGTAGTCCTCGCTGTAAGGGTCGTCCTTCTCGGTGACGGCGAGTACCGACTTGGTAAAGCCCGCCCAGTCCTCGGGGAAGACGCGGCGGATCGGCATCGGACCTTCCCTGCCGTGCAGCGGGCCGTCGAAATCGAGATCGCGCTCCAGCTTGCGGAAATAGGGCAGCATTCCCTCCCAGTTCCAGCCGGCGGCGCCCATCGCCTCCCATTCATCGTAGTCGGCGGGAAGCCCGCGCACGGCGAACTGGCCGTTGATCGACGATCCGCCACCCATCACCCTCGCCTGCTCCAGGCGGGTCGGGGGTATGACCTCGGAATTGGAGCGGGGGTTGCGGGCATAGACCCTGAGCTTCGTCCAGTGGAAGGCCGGATCGAAATAGGAAAGGCCCGGATAGCTGTCGGAAATCACATCCGGAACGCTGTCGGGCGGGGTGTCGGGACCTGCTTCCAGCAGCGCCACCTGCTTGGCGGGGTTCTCGGACAGGCGGCCCGCAAGCGTAGCGCCGGCCGAGCCGCCCCCCACGATGACGTAATCGTAGATCATTTGGGAAGTCCTCAGAGATAGTTGATCCACACGGCCTTCTGCCGGGTGAATTCCTCGATGCCGGCACGGCCCATGTCCTTGCCGAAGCCCGAGCCCTTCCAGCCGCCGGCGGCATAGGTGAACTCGGGATCGCGCCCGTGCTGGTTGACCCAGACCATGCCGGCCTCGACGGAGTCGGCGACCTTCATGGCAAGCTTCAGGTCCTGCGTGTGGACGGAGGCGGCAAGGCCGTAGATCGGGTGCTGCGCCTCGGCGATGGCCTCCTCGATCTCGTCATAGGTCGTCACCGACATGACCGGGCCGAAATACTCCTCTGTGAAACCGATATTGGCGCGCGAGACATTGGCCAGCACCGTCGGGGCATAGAAGTTGCCCTGGTTGGGACCTTCGAGCCGCGCCGCGCCGGTCAGCACCTCGGCGCCCTGCTTCACGGTCTCCTGCACGAGTTGGTCGATCCGCTCGAACTGCCGGGCGGAGATCACAGGGGCGAAGGTGGTGGCCTCGTCCCATGTGGGGCCGGCCTTGATCTGCTTCGTCCTTTCGAGGACGCGGTCGACCAGTTCGTCCGCGACCAACCGGTCGACGATCAGCCGCGAGGCGAGCGTGCAGACCTGGCCGGCATTGACCATGAAGGCGTTCGCGACGCGCGTTGCCACCGCATCCATGTCGCCCGGATTGCGGGTGACGATCTGCGGGCTCTTGCCGCCGAGCTCCAAAACGACGGGCTTGATGCCGGATTGCGCCGCAAGCGTCATGACCGCCGTACCGGTTTTCGTGGAGCCCGTGAAGGAAACGATGCCGATGTCCGGATGAGCGACGATGGCCGCACCCGTCGTATGCCCCCAGCCGTTCAGCACGTTGAGAAGACCGCCCGGCAGTCCGGCTTCCGCAGCGCATTCGGCGAGCGCCAGCAGGCTGTGCGGCGTCAGTTCCGACGTCTTCATCACGACCGCGTTGCCGGCCGCGAGCGCCGGCGCGAATTTCCAAGCGGCGGTGATCATCGGGAAGTTCCACGGCACGATCGCGCCGCAGATGCCGTAGGGTTCCCGGCGCGTATAGCTGAGCGTCTCCGCCTTGGTGGCGGTGACGATGCCTTCCAGCTTGTCGCAGTATTCGGCGAAGTAACGGACGACGCCGGCGGTGCGGATGGCATCGCCGGTGACCGTGCCCGCCACAAGCCGGCTCGAGCCCATGGCTTCCAGGCGGCCGAGATACTCGGCCTTTTCCTCGATCTTCCCAGCGAAGCGGAACAGGACCTTCGCCCTGTCGCGTGGGTTCATTCGCGCCCAGCCGGAGGCGGCGAGCGCGGACTTGGCAGCGGCAACGGCCATCTCGACCGCATCCTTGCCGCCATCAGTGACGGGACGCATCGGCTGCTCATCCGAGGGACGCAGCACGGCGATCTTCTCACCGGGCAACTCGACGAAGCGTCCGCCGATATGGTGGCCAGAGGGAATGGTGACTGTGTCGGGATTGAAGCTGAGGGACATGCTTTTCTACCTTCATATCTTGCCCGCGACGGGACGCAGGAAACCGTCCGGCCCCAGCGGGCCGGCGCTCTGGATGCGGGTTCGGCAATGCGCCGTTCGTTCCGGATCAGCCGCCTTCGAGGAAGGGGCGCAGTAGGTCGGCGGTCTCGTGGAAACGGCCGACGAAGCTCTTCAGCCGGGGATGGGTCGGTCGCAGCAGAACATCCTTCGGCGGCCCGTCCTCTGCGATGGTGCCAAGGTCGAGGAAGATCACCCGGTCGGCGATCTCGAAGGCGAAGCCGAGTTCGTGGGTCACAATGACCATGGTCATGCCGGTGCGGGCAAGATCGACCATGGCCTTCATCACCTCGCCGACCAGTTCGGGATCGAGCGCGGAGGTCGGCTCGTCGAACAACATGACCTGCGGCTGCATGGCGCAGGCGCGCGCAATGGCGACACGCTGCTGCTGACCGCCAGAAAGCTGGCGCGGATGCTTGCCGACATGCTCCTGAAGGCCCATCTGCGCGAGCAGGTCGAGCGCCTCCTTGCGGGTCACCTCGACATTCGCGCCCTTCACCGTGACCGGCCCTTCCATGACGTTCTCAAGAGCCGTCATGTGCGGGAAGAGGTTGAACTGCTGGAACACCATGCCGGTCTGCGAGCGGATACGGTTCACGATCTTGGACGGCACGCCATTGCCGTCGCGGCCGGCCGGGTCTGCATTGTAGATCGCCTCGCCGCCGATCGTGATGCGGCCTGCGGACGGCATGTTGAGGAGGTTGATGCAGCGCAGCAGCGAGGTCTTGCCCGAGCCGGAAGCGCCGATCAGCACCACGACCTCGCCCTTCTCGACCGAAAGGTCGACGCCCTTCAGTACTTCGCGTTGGCCGAATTTCAGCCGCAGGCCCTCGATTTTCAGAAGCGGATCGGACTTGCTCATTTGACGCGCTCCGAGATGGTTTCCAGCTTGCGCGACAGGAATGTCAGCGGCACCAGCAGGACGAGGAACATGACGCCGACCATGGTGTAGACTTCCATCGGCCGGTAGGTGAAGGAGCTGACATAGCTTGCCTGGTAGAGCAGGTCGGGCACGGTGATCATCGACATGAGGGTTGTATTCTTGATCTGGATGATGGACTGGCCGGCGAGCGGCGGGATCATGCGGCGGAAGGCCTGCGGCAGGATCACGCGGCGCATGCGCTGGCCGTAGGTCATGCCGAGCGCAGTGGAGGCGTCGGTCTGGCCCTTGTCGATCGACTGGACGCCGGCCCGCAGGATCTCGGCATAGAAGGCGCCGGCATAGAGGCTGAGGCCCGCAAAGCCGGCCCAGAACTTGGTCACGGCAAGGCCCGCGAAAATGGGGAAGGCGTAATAGATCCACAGCAGGATCACCAGAAGCGGGATATTGCGGAAGATCTCGACATAGACGCGCCCGAGCACGGAAAGGGCGCGTGAACCGGTGAGCTGGATCAATCCGACGACCAATCCGATCACGAGACCTGCGGCGATGGAGATCGCCGAATAGAACAGCGTGACCAGCAGCCCGTTCCAGAACAACGGCCAGTTCTGCTGAATGACGGAAATATCGAACAAATGCGTGACTCCAGGCTGGTTCGACCGGCACCGCACGGGCGCGGGGTGTGAGGACCTGCCGAACAAGGCGTCGGCAGATCCCTTGGCGGATCAGAAGCTGAAGTTGCTGGGCAGGATCGACAGATCGATGCCCCGGTCTTCCCACGACTTGGCAAGACGCCCCTGCGCAAGACCCAGCGAACGCTGCTGCTGGATCCAGTTGGTCAGGAAGTTGATGAAGCCCGCATTGCCCGGCTTGCGGGCGACGGCCAGCGTTGCCGGATTGCGCAGCATGGGCTCGGGCACCGAAACCTCGCCGTTGACCTGCTTGGATATCTGGAGAACATCGAAGATCGACTGGATCATCGCGTCCGCGCGGCCGGCCTGCAGTTCCATGATGGCGAGGTTGCGATCTTCCACAACGGTAATCTTCGCCTTGGGTAGCAGCGCCTCGGCGACGATTTGCATCGTCGAGCCCTTCTGGACGACGACGGTCTTTTCAGGCGTATTCAGCTCCGCCCAGGTGGCGACCGGCTTGCCCTTCGGCGAGAAGACGCCCCATGCATCCGTGAAGATCGGCTCCCAGAGATAGTCGACCACGAGGCCGCGCTTGGGGTTCGGATTCACGCCGATGGCGACATCGATCTTGTTGGCCTGGAAGTCGGCGGCAAGGTTGCCCCAGGTGGTTTCGACCGGCGTGACCTTGACGCCGAGTTCGTTCGCGACGTCCGTCAGGAAGTCGACGTAGAAGCCGCTCCAGGTGCCGGTGGACGGGTCCTTGATGTAGCCGGGCTCCTCGCCCACCATGACCGGGATCTTCAGTTCGCCGCTGGCGCGGATCTCGTCGATCACCGCCGAGGGGTTTTCCTGGGCGGTCGCCGGGCTCCACGCGGCAACAGCTACCGCCGCCCCCAGGGCGCAGGCCCGGAGGATGTTTCCGAAAAATGACATTTCAACTCTCCCTGATTTCTTTCAACGATTGAGCGCGGCGCGTTTCACCGGCTCAGGAACCCCCCGGAAAGCGGATCACCCTTTTCGAGGTATAGTGTGCCCTGGGAGGCGACATGAGCCTCTCCCCGGACGATGACGGCATAACCCGTCGTACCGCAGGTCTCGCTCTTTTCGGCAAGTTCCGCGGCAAAGGGCACGCCGAAAATATTCTCGGCGCGATAGGTATCGGTCTCCGACAATTCGCCGCGGATCAGCAGCTGCGCCATCCGCGCGCAGGTGCCGGTGCCGCAGGGCGAACGGTCGTACTTGTTGGGCGCGAGCACCAGGAACTGGCGCGAATCCCCCTTGCCGAGATCACTATGGAACAGGACCGAAGGGGCAGGAAGGCCGCGCATCTCGGGCCGTCCGTCCGTGGCCTTCGCGATGGCTTCCTTGATCCTCCAGCCGAGCGCAAGGCCGGCCGAAGCATTTTCGGGGGTGAGCGCCAGCCCCAGCGGGTCGGCCGCCACCATCGCATACCACATGCCGGAATAGAGGATGTCGGTGCGGATCGTACCGAGCCCCGGAACCTCCACTTCCAGTCCTTCGATGCCCATATAGGCAGGCACGTTCTTCAGAGAGACCGCGCCGAGACGCCCCTCCCCGTCCCATTCCAGCTGGACATCGACCACACCGGCCGGCGTTTCCAGCGAAAACCGGTCGCCGGTGGCCGGAGAAATCGCGCCCGTAAAGGCCAACGTCTTGGCAAAACCGATGGTGCCGTGGCCGCACATGCCGAGATAGACGTAGGACGAGATGAAGATCGCACCGAAATCCGCCACTTCGGAGGAAACCGGAATGAGCCCCACCATGGCGGCATGGCCGCGGGGCTCATGCAGGAGCGCGGGACGGAGATGATCGAAGCGGCGCTCGAAGTCCTCGCGCTTCTCCAGCACGCTGCGCCCTCGAAGCGGCGGAATCCCTCCCAAAACGGCACGGGTCGGATGCCCGGCCGTATGGGTGTCGATATAGGGAAAAGCCGCCTCGACGCCGATCATTTGCGACCTTCTCCGAACTCCGCACGGATCGCGTCTCGCGTCTCGCGCCAGATCTTTTCGATCAGATCGTGCTCCAGTGCGTAGGAACGCTCGGCATCGCCGTCCACGATCGCCTGGAAAACCCGCGCCGTGTCGTCGAAGGAGAGATCCACCACATTCCGGTCGCGCTGGTAGAGGTGATAGCGATAGCGCAATGCCTGCTTTTCCAGCCCCTTGAGCAGCCGGCGTAGCGTGGTGTTGTCAGCGATCTCGTAGATCAGTTCGGAACCGCGCACGTCATGCGTGAAGAAGAGCCGGGCATCGCCGGCCTCCCGCGCCTGTTTCATCCCGTCGAGCACCTGCCAGAGCTGTGCCTTAAGGGCGGCATTGGCAGAGCGCGCCGCCTGCTCGGCCGCAATGGCTTCCAGGGCGGTGCGGCAGCGGTAGATCTCATCGAAATCCCGCAACGACATGGGCGTGACCCAGATACCCTTGCGCGCCTCGCGCAGCACGAGACCGTCACGCTCCAGCGAACGCAACGCATCCCGCACCGGAGAGCGACTGACACCATAGCGCTCCGCCACATCTTCCTCGGTTAGCCGCTCGCTCGGCGCGAGTTCTAGGAAGACAATCGCATTCTCAAGCACGGCAACGAGGTTGTCCGCGATTCCAGCCGAAAGCTTGTATGAGTGGCTCATATCCATGTACTCACCATACTGTACTCTGTATACAATGCAAGCTCCTTTTTCGTTTCGCCCTTCTTGGGGCTATCGGGTCCCAGCATTCAATGGCCGCAAAGGATTGCGGCATAATCGAACAGTGAACGCCAATAGGATGAAAACTTCTTATGCAGCGGACTAGCGATTCGAATCGAGCACCGGCTCAGCGCAATGATCGCCCGCTACTGTTGGCATGAGCCATCTGTCGAGAGATGCGAGAATTAATCACAAATCCTCGCTCTGGCAGCCATTGCAGTGATAGCGCTCATTTAAACGCATCATGGTGATGCAGCAAAAGCCGAAGACAGTTTGAAAGAGTTGTTCAGAGATGACTATGCTCACGGAACTCCTGATCAGCGGCGGGACGTACAACTACGTTTGGCCCTATGCCAACGGAAGGGAGATAGAGCAGGTGGTGGAGCCGCTCGTCACGGCCGTGCTGGACGCAGTCCTGAAGGACGACGTACTCTATGAGTACCTCGCGTTGGTCGATGCGATCCGGCTCGGGAACCAGCGGGGAAGTTGGTCTCGCGGCCGACCACCTCAAGTCAAGGATCATGAGCAAATGACATCGATCCGCGCTCAACTGCTGGAAATGATGAAAGCCGTTGCCTCGGCCCTTGGCGAAGACCTCCGCTCGCGCTTGGCGGAGGCACGCCCGTGCTATTCATCACTGATCCGGTCACGCTCGAGGATGTGCGTGCCACAGACGACATCGACCTGATCGTTGACCTGGCAGGCCTTCTCGCCTGGGCACAGATCCAGGAAGACTTCGACACCAAGGCTTCGTGGAGGCCGCTGACGAAGCGGTGAACCGCCTTCGTCGCCTGCTGGAATTCGCCGGCTACCAATGGGCGGCGCGTGCGCGAATGGTGCCAGGAGCACCTGCGCATCATCACCGCGCTCCAGGAGGGCGATTGCTCGCATCCGATCTGATGAAAGGCCATCTCAAAAGGGCGAAGGCCAGCGCCGAGCAGACGAAGCGCGAAGGATAGGGGAACGCCAGCCGACACCCTATCCAAGCCGCACCCCGTTCGCATCGAAGACGTGCCACGCCTCCTTTCGGAAGGAGACGTGGACTGTCGATCCGATATCGGCATTCGTTCGCTCACGCATGCTGGCGAGGATGCGTTCCCCGGCGATATCCAGCGACAATACCGTTTCCGACCCCGTCGGCTCGACGAGAAGGACACGGGCCGGGATGCCGGCGGGATCGATTTCCACATGCTCCGGGCGGATGCCGAAGACGATATCGCCCGAGGCTCCCAACGCGCCTGTCGCCGGCGCGAGGTCGGTTCCGTCCCCGGCGACGAACAATCCCTGCGACACCCTGCAAGGTATGAAATTCATGGCCGGCGAGCCGATGAAGCCGGCGACGAAGCGGTTGACGGGCCGGTCGTAGAGGTCGAGCGGGCGGCCGACCTGCTCGATCCTGCCATTGCGCAGCACGACGATCTTGTCGGCCATGGTCATGGCCTCCACCTGGTCATGCGTGACATAGATGGACGTCGTCCCGAGCCTCTGGTGCAGATCCTTGATTTCCTGGCGCATCTGCACGCGCAGCTTGGCATCGAGGTTGGACAGCGGTTCGTCGAACAGGAAGACCGCCGGCTTGCGGACGATCGCGCGCCCCATGGCCACGCGCTGGCGCTGGCCGCCGGAAAGCGCGCGCGGATAGCGCGCAAGAAGCGGCTCCAGGCCGAGAATGGCGGCGGCAGAGCGGACCGCCCTGTCGATCTCGTCCTTCGGCAATCCGCGCAGCTTCAGCGAGAAACCCATATTCTCCGCGACCGTCATATGCGGATAGAGCGCGTAGCTCTGGAAGACCATGGCGATGTCGCGATCACGCGGGGCG
This sequence comes from Shinella sp. 1A1, assembly GCF_055379515.1. Taxonomy (NCBI): domain Bacteria; kingdom Pseudomonadati; phylum Pseudomonadota; class Alphaproteobacteria; order Hyphomicrobiales; family Rhizobiaceae; genus Shinella; species Shinella sp. 1A1. The sequence goes on along the minus strand of NZ_AP039672.1, from coordinate 76,573 downwards.
ACATCGTTGACGACATTGCCGCCGATCGAGACCGAGCCGCTCGTCACCGACTCCAGCCCCGCGATCATCCGAAGCAGCGTCGACTTCCCGCATCCGGACGGGCCGACAAGGGTCACGAATTCGCCGTCGGCGATATCGATCGAGACACCGTGGATGGTTTCGAGATCGCCGAACCGCTTGCGGACGTCGGAGAGGGTTACGCTGGCCATCAGGTTCCACTTTCATTCTTGAGGAGCACGGCGTTCCCGCCCTCCGCCATATAGGCGACGATCTCTTCGACGATGCCGTCGAGCGCGCCCGTCATGTCGACCCTGATGTGCGGGATATCGAGCGGCTCGAATTCGCCATGGATGCGCGCGGCCTTTTCCGGAGTGCGCTGCGCCCTGAGGTTCGAGGCATCGGAAAGGCCGTTCTTCAACCGTTCGCTGATGACATCGAGCGGCGCGTCGCAATGCACCACATGGACGCGGGCATGGTGCCGCTCCGCCAGCGCGACGATGCTGCGGACCTCGTGCGCGCGTGAAAACGGCTTGCCGTCAATGATCAGGCGAGCCCCGTCGTGACGGTGCAGGATATATTGCAGGACGGAAAGCAGCGCATCCGTCCCGACCTGGTTCTGATCGGGGGAATAGTCGAGATAGACATCCGGGAAGATCGCATCCCGGATTCTGTCGCGGCTGAGAATCTCCGCACCGATGCGCCGGGCCAGCGCATCGGCGAGCGTCGTCTTTCCGACGCCGGGCAGGCCCACGAGCAGGATGACTTGGGACGCGGGCGCTGTCGGCATGGCTCTTTACTCCGCGCGTCCGTTGGCGCCGAACATCCGCAGGCGGCGGTCGACGGCGATCTCGGCAAGCCTGCGCGACTCCGCCATCGGCTCGCGCGTATCGACCACCGGGTCGGCAACGCTGTAGGCCTTGATCAGCGCTTCGCGGAAGCCGCCCTTGACGGCGGCGTCGATGTTGATCTTGGCGATGCCTGCCTTGACCACCGCGGAAACCGTCTCGGCGGGAACGCTCGTTCCCCCATGCAGCACCAGCGGCATCCTCAGCGCGGCGGAAAGCTGCTCGACCAGCGGCACGTCGATCGGCGCGCCGTCACCGAGAACGCCAGGCGTATTGCCGATGGAGACGGCGAGATAGTCGACGCCGGTGTCGCGCACGAAGGCCACCGCCTCCTCGACCGTCGTCTTGCGCTCGATGACCTCGTCGCCCTCTTCCGCCAGCGTTTCGCCGATCTGCGCCTCGACGCCGACGCCGTGACGGCGCGCCAGCGCAACGACCTTGCGCACGAGTTCGACATTCTCGTCGTAGGATGCGCTCGACGCGTCGATCATGACGGAATCGAAACCCGCCTCGATGCACATCCGCACCGTCTCGTAGTCGGCGCCATGGTCGAGATGGAGGATGAGCGGGACGGACGTGCGGCCGCGCGCGGCTTTGGCCATGCCCATGAAATAATCGAGGCCGACATGCTTGAGGCCGCCCATCGTTGTGCTGAGCATCAGCGGCGCCCTCGCCTTCTCGGCAGCGCTGGAGATCGCCTGAACGGCCTCCAGGTGATGGGCGTTGAACATGCCCACGGCCCAGCCCTCCCGATAGGCCTTGTTGATCCAGTAGGTTGCGCTTTCTCTGATCATGATTGCTCCATCGATAGTAAAAGGGCGCCGCACAGGTTCGGGTCTGCCGCATAACTGCGGATCAGGCGCGGCTGGCTTGCTGCGGGATAGGTGAAGGCCGGAATGAGCGCGGCGAGCCGGTCGAGATCGAACCACGCCTGGTTGAGGGCGCCGCCGGAAAGGATGACGCATTCGGGCTCGACAAGCGTGACGGCATTGCCGATCGACAGCGCCAGACGCTGAAGAGGCACGTCGCTCGCCGACTTGTCCGCCTGCGCGAGGCCGGAAGCCTCGGTGCAAAGGCATCCCTGATGGCCGCAATAGCAGCGCGCACCGGAGGGATCGACGATCGTATGGCCGAAGGCATTCGCGCCGCGGCGCGCGCCGCGCCACACGCGGCCATCGAGGATCAGCGCATGCCCGATGCCCGTGCCGATGCCGAGATAGAGCGCGGAGGTCGCGCCTGCCGCTGCACCGAGCCGCGTTTCATAGGCCGCGCCGCAGAAGACGTCGGTCTCCACGAGAACGGGACAGGAGAAGGCATCCGCCAGGATCCGGCGCAGCGGCACATCCTTCCAGCCGAGATTTTCCGAGGCGAGGAGATAGCCCTCGTCATCGACCACCGCGGCCACCGAGACGCCGATCGACTGCGGCTGGCCGCTGTCCCATTCGCGGATGAGGTCGGACAGCAGGGCGACGAAGTCGGCCGGCGTCATTCCGGGCACGCGGCGCGAGCGGTGCTGGTGGCGCCATTCGCAGCCGGACTGCGCGGCCGCCACACGCACATGGGTGCCGCCGAGATCGACCGCATATCTCATTTGACACCCGATGCGGCGGCGCCTTCGACGAAATACCGCTGGAGGCAGAGGAAGAAGATCGCGGTGGGCAAGGCGCCGAACACGGAAACCGCCATGACCTCGCCGTACTGCGTGTTGAAGCCGGCCTGGAACGCGGCCATGCCGAGCGGAAGCGTGCGCAACGTATCGTCGGAGGCGACGATCAGCGGCCAGAGATAGCTGTTCCAGGTCAGGTTGAACGTCAGGATCGCGACGACGCCGGCCGTCGGCAGCACCATCGGCAGGATGATCGAGAAAAGGATGCGCGGCTCGCTCGCGCCGTCGATCCGCGCCGCCTCGATATAGGCGTCGGGGATCGACACCATCGCCTGGCGGAAGATGAAGATGCCGACCACGTTGAAGGCCGTGGGGAGGATCAGGCCGGCATAGGTGTTGGTCCAGCCGAAGGCGTGCACTTCGAGGAACAGCGGAATGACGATCGCTTCGAGCGGGATCATCACGGAAACGAGCACGATCATCCAGAAGAGGGGAGCGAGGCCATGACGGAACTTGGCGAAGCTGTAGCCCGCAAGTGCGCTCAGCAGCACCGTCAGGATCACGGAAATGCCCGAGGCGAGAAGCGAGTTGAGGAGATAGACGAAGAACGGACGCTGCGAGAAGGCCGAGACATAATTCCTGAACCCGGCCGATCCGATCGAGAAAAGCGCGGTGCTGAAGATTTCCCGGCTTTCCTTGAGGGATGAGGACACCATCCACACGACGGGATAGAGCGTGAGCACGGCTCCGAGCAGGAGAATGGCGATGGCGCTGTAGCGCTGGAAGGCGGAGCTAGGCATTGCGGTCCCTCAGAAGCCAGATCTGCAAGAGGCTGACGAGGAGGATGCCGCCGAAAAGCACGACCGAATAGGCGCTGGCGCGGCCCATATCGAGATAGCTGAACGACGTCTTGTAGATCAAAAGGGTCATGATCTGCGTGGAATTGGCCGGTCCGCCGTCGGTGACGATCTGCTGGAAGGCGAAGGTCTTCAGTCCGTTGACCGTGGACAGCACGACCGCCAGCGCGATGGTCGGCTTCATCGCCGGAAGCGTGATGTAGCGCAGGACCTGGAAGCCGCGCGCACCGTCTATCGACGCCGCCTCGTAATAGTCGCGCGGGATCGCCAGGAAGCCGGCAAGGAAGATGATCATGTAGTAGCTCGCCGCGTGCCACCAGCTCATGATGACGAGAGCGATCGGCGCGTAATTGCTGTTGTTGAGCCAGGGGATAGGGCTGCCGCCGAGGCTGGTGACCGCGTCGTTCATCGGTCCGTTGAAGTTGAAGATCAGCTTCCAGACGAGCGCGACCGAGACGATCGGCATGACCGAGGGGATGAAGAGGAGCGTGCGCCACAGCCCGCGGGACGTCCGCACCTGCGTCAGCGCCCAGGCCATCATGAACGACAATCCCAGAACCGGCACGACCGTATAGGCGACATAGGCGATGGTGATCCAGAGCGAGCTCATGAAGGCCCGGTCATGCGGCAGCGCGGCAAAGTGCTTGAAGCCGACATAGACCGGGTCCGACAGGAGATCGTAGTCATGAAGACTGATGTAGAAGGAAAAGAGGATCGGATAGAGCTGGAACAGCAGGATGTAGCCGAGGGCGGGCAGCGCGAAGACGATGCCCCAGACGGTCACGTTGCTCTGCCGGAAACGGCTCTGTCCGATCTTCATTGCTGCGGGCCCTACTTCTGCCGGACGCTGTCGATGTCCTGGGCGGCCTGGTCGAGCGCATCCTTCACCGGGACGCCCTGGGCGAACTGCTCGATGGCGGCCTTGATCGCGTTGCCTTCCTGCGTCCAGGTCTCGGAGCGCCAGACGAAGGAACCGTGCTTCTGGCCTTCGGCGAAGATCGCCGCGCCGCGGGTGTTCTTTGCCGTCTCGCTCTCGGCCCAGCCCTTGCGCCCCGTGACATAGCCCGTGGCGGCAAGGTAGCCCGCGCTGTCGGAGGTCAGGAAGTTGAGGAACTCGAAGGCTTCCTTCTTGTGCTTCGAGCCTTCCGTGACGGCCAGCGCATAGGAGTTCAGGAGCGTCTTCGGATTGGCGGCGTCGAGCTGCGGAAGCGGGGCGACGACATATTGCTCCTTGACCTCGTCGGAGAACAGCGGCGGCGCCCAGATGCCGGCGATCGCCATGGACTGGCGGCCTTCGCTGAAGTCCTGCAGCGCGTTGACCGGATTGACGGTCGCCATGGTCGGCCCGCCGATCTTCTTGTCGATCAGCGCCTGCCACGTTTCGGTGAAGGCCTTGACGCAGGCATCCGAATTGATCGTCGCCTTGCCGTTCGCATCGACGACATCGCAGCCATATTGCTGGAGGATCGGCCAGTATTGCTGGGCATACCAGTAGGGATCGAGGTTCCAGACCCAGTTGAAGCCGAGGCGCGAGCCGTCTTCCTTCGTCAGCTTTGCCGAGACGTCCAGCAGGTCGTTCCAGCTTTTCGGCCAGTTCGCCTCGTCTTCCGCATCGAGGCCGATCTCCTTGAAATGCGCCTTGTTGATGAAGAGCGCCAGCGTATTGAACTCTTCCGGAACGCCATAGACCTTGCCGTTGATCGTCAGGCCGGAGAGAGCCTGGGGCTGATACAGCGCCTCGAGCTCGGCGGCGTCCTTCACGCCGAACGCGGCATTGTCGACTTCGGCCAGAATGCCACGGCCGGCATATTGCGGGAAGAGGTAGTCGAGAACGTTGACGATGTCCGGCGCATTGCCGGCGGCGATCGCGGCGAGCAGCTTGACCTCATAGTCGCCATGCGGGTCGTCATGCAGCTTGATCGTGATGTCGGGATGCTGCGCGGTGAATTCGGCGGCCTTCTTCTCGATGAATTCGCGCGCCGGCGGATAGGTGTGGTGCCAGAAGGTCAGCTCGACGGCGGCGGCCATGGACGATGCCGATAGGACGGTCGCAGCAGACAATGCGGCAATATATGCGGATTTCCTGATGAAATTCATGATTTCCTCCATTGCTGACGGCCTCACTCCCGAGCCGTCCTCCGTCTTTTGCCTACATGACAATTTATGTTTCGCAAAATGTTTTTTTGTGCAATTTATGAAGCATAATGCATCAAAATCGAGGATACAAATGACCTCCACAGGGGATTCTCTGCTCCACCGCGTCTCGCGCATGGAGTTTTCGGCCGCTGAAAAGCGCGTCGTCGAGCTCTTGCTGAGCATTGCCGAATATGATGTTGCAGGCCTGCCCTCCTCGGCCATCGCCGAACGGACGGGCACGAGCCGCTCGACCGTCGACCGGCTCTGCAAGCGCCTGGGATACAATGGCCTCAAGGAGTTGCGCCGCGCGCTGCTTCAGGAAAGCCGCAGCATGCAGGGGCCGGTCTCGACGAATGTGGTGTCGGACGCCATCGCCCATTCCGACAGTTTTGCGGAAATCGCCTACAAGGTGTTTCACAGCGCGTCCGTCCGGGCGCTGCGCTTTGCCGATCTCCTGTCCCATTCCACGGAGCTCGACCGGCTCGTCAACGCCATCCGCGACGCGCGTAGCGTGCAGGTCTTCGGCGTCGGCGCCTCGGCGGTCGTGGCGCTGGACCTGCATCAGCGCCTGATGCGTCTTGGCATACGCATCGCGTTTTCCGAGGACCATCACAACCAGATCGCCGGCGCATCCCTGATGGAGCCGGGCGATCTGGCGATTGCCATTTCCTATTCCGGCCGGACGCGGCCGACGCTGCACGCCGCCCAGATCGCCAGGACGCGCGGCGCCACCCTCGCCGCCGTCCTCGGCGTCTCCACCTCCCCCCTGGAGACCAGCGCCGATATCCCGATCATCACCCCGCCGGGGATCAACCTGTTCGGTGCGGACGCCGTGATGACACGCGCGCTGGAGATCATGTTCAACGAGGTGCTGTTCCACTGCCTGGCGTTCGGCAACGAGAAGATGATGCAGAATGTGTCAAGAATTGAGGAAGACCTGCGGGATGAGCGACGATAATTCTTATTGCTCCATGCACGCAACCTGGCACGAAGCCTTGATTCACGCTCTTGATGGGAATCGAACCGGCGCCCCATAGAAATGACGGAGGCGAATAGGTCGAGATTGAAAATCAGTGCCTATCCACGCGGAATTCTCGAGAAGTTCGGCAGCCACGTATCCGCGGCTGCCGTTTTCGTCATGCCGGTAAGGCGCCGCTCTTCTTCGCCGTCCAAGTGGCGATGTAATCCATGAGGGCGGGGTTCAGGCAGTCATAGGGTTCGAGGCCGAGTTCCCTCAGGCGCCCACGCACGCGGTCCATCTTCGCCGGATCGTAGCCGCTTTCGATGATCGAGGAGACGAAGGCCGCAAATCCAGGCTTGGCCCAGCCGCTCTCTTCGAAACGCTCCGGATGCACGAAGGACAGGCCCTTGAACGGATGATCGCGCTCGACCGGGCCGTAGAGATGTACGCCGCAATCCTTGCAGGCATGGCGCTGGATGAGGGCGGCCGGATCGACGACCGCGAGCTTGTCGCCGTTCTCGACGATCTCGACATTGTCGGTCGGCGCAACGGCGACGACCGAGAAGATCGCGCCGTCGGGCTTCCAGCACTTGGTGCAGCCGCAGGCATGGTTGTGGGCGATGTCGCCCTTGATGCGAACCTTCACGGGATTGCTCGCGCAATTGCAAACGAGCGTGCCGCCGGAAAAGGCGGCGTCCGTCGCCTTGAACCCAGAATCGACGGATGGATGTATCGCAATACTTGGCATGGGTTTCTCCTCCTTCATGGCCGGCGCGGGATGCGCGGCCGATAACGCGCTAGCGCTGACGCGGCAGTGCAATGCATGGATTGTGAGCTGCGGGCGGTCTTGGACCGCCTTCAGTATACCACGACGCCGCGGATGCTCTCACCCTTGTGCATGAGCTCGAAGCCGTGGTTGATGTCTTCGAGCGGCATGGTGTGCGTGATCATCGGGTCGATCTGGATCTTGCCGTCCATGTACCAATCGACGATTTTGGGAACGTCGGTCCGGCCGCGCGCGCCGCCGAAGGCCGTACCCATCCACTGGCGGCCGGTGACGAGCTGGAACGGACGCGTCGAGATTTCCTGCCCCGCGCCGGCAACGCCGATGATGACCGACTTGCCCCAGCCGCGATGGGCCGATTCCAGCGCCTGACGCATCACCTTCGTGTTGCCCGTGCAGTCGAACGTGTAGTCCGCGCCGCCGATCAGGTCGCCGTTCCGCTTCGTCATGTTGACGAGGTACGGCACGATGTCCTCGGCGACCTCCTTCGGATTGACGAAATGCGTCATGCCGAACTTCTCGCCCCATGCCTTGCGGTCCGGATTGATGTCGACGCCGATGATCATGTCCGCGCCGGCAAGGCGCAGGCCCTGCAGCACGTTGAGGCCGATGCCGCCGAGGCCGAAGACCACGGCCGTCGAGCCGATCTCCACCTTGGCCGTGTTGATGACGGCGCCGATGCCGGTCGTCACGCCGCAGCCGATGTAGCAGATCTTGTCGAAGGGCGCGTCCGGATTGACCTTGGCGACGGCGATCTCGGGCAGGACCGTGTAGTTCGCGAAAGTCGAGCAGCCCATATAGTGGTGGATCTTGTCCTTGCCGATGGAGAAGCGGGACGTGCCGTCCGGCATCAGGCCCTGGCCCTGCGTCGAACGGATGGCGGTGCACAGGTTCGTCTTGCGGGAGAGACAGGAATAGCACTCGCGGCATTCCGGCGTGTAGAGCGGAATGACATGGTCGCCCTTCTTGACCGAGGTGACGCCCGGGCCGACATCGACGACGATACCCGCACCCTCATGGCCGAGGATCGCGGGGAAGAGACCTTCCGGGTCGGCGCCCGACAGCGTGAAATCGTCGGTATGGCAGATGCCCGTCGCCTTCACCTCGATAAGCACTTCGCCGGCGCGCGGGCCCTCGAGCTGCACGGTCATGATTTCAAGCGGTTTTCCGGCCTGAACGGCAACGGCGGCGCGTACATCCATGGTCTTGTCCTTCTGTTTTTCAGCGGCCTAGAGTGCCTTTTCGAACTCAGGCAGGATTTCGAAGAGATCGCCGATGAGGCCGTAGTCTGCGACCTGGAAGATCGGCGCCTCCTCGTCCTTGTTGATGGCGACGATGACCTTGCTGTCCTTCATGCCGGCAAGATGCTGGATGGCGCCCGAGATGCCGCAGGCGATGTAGAGCTGCGGTGCGACCACCTTGCCCGTCTGCCCCACCTGCCAGTCGTTCGGGGCATAGCCCGCATCGACGGCCGCGCGGGACGCGCCGACGGCGGCGCCGAGCTTGTCGGCGACAGGCAGGATGACCTCCTGGAACTTCTCCGACGAGCCGAGCGCACGGCCGCCCGAGATGATGATCTTCGCCGAGGTCAGTTCCGGACGGTCGGACGAGGACAGGGCATCCTTGACGTGGGTCGAAAGGCCCGGGTTCGCTGCAGCCGAGATGGTCTCGATGGATGCGCTTCCGCCTTCGCCGGCTGCGGCGAAGGAGGCCGTGCGCACGGTGATCACCTTCTTCGCATCGGTGGACTGCACCGTCTGGATGGCATTGCCCGCATAGATCGGACGCTTGAACGTGTCGGCCGAGACGACCTCGATGATTTCCGAGACCTGCGCGACATCGAGCAGCGCGGCAACGCGCGGCAGCACGTTCTTGCCGACCGAGGTGGCAGCCGAGACGATGGCGTCATAGTTGCCGGCAAGCGACACGATGAGCGCGGCCAGCGGTTCGGCGAGATTGTTGCCGAGGCTGGCATCGTCGGCGAGCAGGACCTTCGTCACGCCCGAGAGCTTGGCAGCCGCATCGGCCGCAGCCTTGGCGCCCGAGCCGGCGACGAGCACATGCACGTCCGAGCCGAGCTTGGAGGCTGCCGTCAGCGCCTTGGCGGTCTGGTCGGAAAGGTGAGCGTTGTCGTGGTCTGCCAGAAGAAGAATGGCCATGTTCGTAATCTCCTCAAATCTCGCCGATCAAAGCACGCCGGCTTCGGTCTTGAGCTTTTCGACCAGCTCGGCGACCGTCTTGACCTTGACGCCCGCCTTGCGGCCCGACGGCTCCTCGGTCTTCAGCACCTTCAGGCGCGGGCTCGTATCGACGCCGAAGTCGGCCGGCGACTTCTTGTCGAGCGGCTTCTTCTTCGCCTTCATGATGTTCGGCAGCGAGGCATAACGCGGCTCGTTGAGGCGAAGGTCGGTGGTGACCACTGCCGGAAGCTTGACCTCGATTGTCTGCAGACCGCCGTCGACCTCGCGCGTCACCTGCGCCGAACCGTTGCCGATCTCGACCTTGGAGGCGAAGGTGGCCTGTGCCCAGCCGAGCAGGGCCGAGAGCATCTGGCCGGTCTGGTTCGAATCGTCGTCGATCGCCTGCTTGCCGACGATGATCAGGCCCGGCTGCTCGGCCTCGGCCACACCCTTGAGGATCTTGGCAACGGCCAGCGGCTCGACGGCGTCGTCCGTCTCGACCAGCACGGCGCGGTCGGCGCCCATGGCGAGCGCGGTGCGCAGCGTCTCTTCAGCCTTCGCCGGGCCGATCGATACGACCACCACTTCCTCAGCCTTGCCCGCCTCCTTCAGGCGCAGCGCCTCCTCGACCGAGATCTCGTCGAACGGGTTCATCGACATCTTCACATTGGCAAGCTCGACACCCGAGCCATCAGACTTCACACGGATCTTTACGTTGTAGTCAACAACACGCTTGACTGGGACCAGGATCTTCAATGTCATTTCCTCCCGCGGCCGGGCATTCCCGGCCTTTGTTCATCAGTGTTTAGGCTGGTCCGGAAGCAAGGCCCAAAATGCGAATAGCGGCCTGTCGCCGGCGCGCATGGCGTGGCGGATACCCGGTGGATTGTAGAAGGAGCCGCCGATACCGGGCGAAAACCAGCCGGAATCTCCGTGCAGAAATTCACCGTCGGACAGCACCAAATAGGTCTCTTCGGGCGCATGGTCGTGATCCGGATAACGCACATTCGGCGCCATCAGGCTTGCACCGAACCAAACATCCCGACGATCTTCGTACCCGCCCGGGCCGACGATCATCGTGTTCGCATGGCTCATCAGAAAGTTGTCACTCGCGGTATCGTCATAGGTCGGGCGCCACTTCCATTCCAACGCGGGTTCCAGCACCTTGAACCGCTCGATCAGCGCATCGAGGACGGCCCGCCCTGTTGTGATTCCAAGAGCCTCATCCAGATAGCGTTCGCAAACCGGAAGGCGCTTGCCAATGTCCGATCGCGCCGGCTGCGGCGCTTCCAGGTTTGCAAAAATCTGCATGATCGATCCGCGTGCGCGCAAATCCTGCGCGCACTGGTCGAACGCCACAAAAGCCGTGTCGAGAAAACCTTGCAATGCCTCGCTTCGCACCATCGTCAGAGGTCCTTGGCGAGGCGCAGCGCGTCATAGATCGCGGCATGCGTGTTGCGGGCCGCGACCGCATCACCGATGCGGAAGAGCTGGTAGGTGCCTTTAGGATTGCGCTCGACAGTCTGGGGCGTACCGGACAGAAGCTCCTCATAGGAGACCTCGCCGCCGTTCTTTGAACCGGGCTTTAGCTCGAAATAGAGATCGTCCAGCGGGATGGTGCCGTGGTTGACGACGATCTGATCAACCATACGCTGCTTGCTGACGCCACCATAATCACTGCCGACATGGGCGATGAGCTGGTTGCCGCTCTTCTCGGCCGCTTCCAGCCGGTAGGTGACGGTGAAGGTCGTATCGAGTTTCTGCAGCGATCGCATGTAGGGCACGAGGTTCATCGCCATGACTTCAGGCGCGAAGGCGCGGTCCGGCGTCATGATCTCGACCTTGCCGCCAGCCTTGGCGATGAACTCGGCCGCCTGGAGGCCGGCATGGTCGCCGGCATCGTCATAGACAAGCACATTGGTGCCGGGCTTCACGTCGCCGGAGATGATATCCCAGGAGGACACCACCAGTTCGTTGCCCTTGGTCAACACTTCCGTATGCGGCAGGCCGCCGGTCGCGATGATCACCACATCAGGACTTTCCGCCGTGATCGCGTCAGCCTCCGCCCAAGTGTTGAAGCGGAAGGCGACCCCGAGCTTCTCGCACTGGCTCATGCGCCAGTCGATGATGCTGATCATCTCGCGACGGCGCTCGCTCTGCGCCGTCAGGCGGATCTGGCCGCCGGGATTGTTCGCGGCTTCGAAGACGACAACCTCGTGGCCGCGCTCGGCCGAGACACGCGCCGCCTCGAGCCCGGCCGGGCCGGCGCCGACGATCACAACCTTCTTGCGCACATCCGCCTTGGGAATCTTGTGCGGCATCGTCTCCTCGCGGCCGGTCGCCGCGTTGTGGATGCAGAAGGCGAGGCCACCCTGGTAGATGCGATCAAGACAGTAGTTCGCGCCGACGCAGGGACGAATGTCATCCTCGCGCTTTTCTATGATCTTGCGCACGATATGCGGGTCGGTCATGTGCGCGCGGGTCATGCCCACCATGTCGACCTTGCCGGCGGCGATGGCATGGCGGGCCGTGGCGACATCGGGGATCTTCGCGGCATGGAAGGTCGGGAAATTGGTCGCCGCGCGGATTTCGCCGGCAAATTCGAGATGCGGAGAGTTGGCCATGCCCTGGATCGGGATGACGTCTGTCAGGCCGGGATCCGTGTCGATATGGCCGCGAATGACGTTGAGGTAATCGATCAGGCCGCTGTCGCGCAGCCGCTTCGAAATCTCGATGCCCTCGTTTTGCCCGGTCCCGCCGGGAAGACACTCATCGGCGGTATAGCGCACGCCAAGGATGAAGTCGTCGCCCACCCGCGCGCGCATCGCCTTGAACACGTCGAGACAGAAGCGCAGGCGGTTGTCGAGCGAGCCGCCATAGGGACCGTCGAGCTCGTTGGTCAGCGGCGAGGTGAACTGGTCGATGAGGTGGCCATAAGCCTCCAGTTCGACGCCGTCCATGCCGCCGGCCTTCATGCGCTCGGCCGCATCGGCGAAATCCTTGATGATGCGCTCGATATCCCAGTCTTCCATCTTCTTGGGAAACGCGCGGTGCGCCGCCTCGCGGTGATGCGAGGGCGCGACGACGGGCAGCCAGTCGCCCTTGTCCCAGCGCGTGCGGCGACCGAGATGGGTGAGCTGGATCATGATCGCCGCGCCCTCTTCGTGCACGGCGTCGGTCATTTCCCGGATCCACGGAACGATCTCGTCCTTGTAGGCGAGCAGGTTGTTGAAGACAGGCGGGCTGTCCTTCGAGACGGCGGCCGAACCCGCGGTCATCGTCAGCGCGACCCCACCACGCGCCCGCTCCACCGTATAGGCCCGGTATCGACCCTTCGGCATGCCGTCCTCAGGATAGGCCGGCTCGTGCGACGTCACGATGATGCGGTTTCTGAGGGTAAGGTGCTTCAGCTGATAGGGCTGAAGCAGAGGATCGTTCGACATGCGACGGGCTCCAGATTAGAAACAACAGAGGGACGCTACACCTAAATGTACATAAGTGTCAATGAGGAACACATTAAAGTCTTCTTCTTTGACACAAATGTACATTTTTCTTGCGTGGACCATCATCATTTGCTAGGAGGCATTCATGGAACAGGCGACGAGCGACAGCGGCTGGCGGGGATCACAGGAGGGTTGGTTGGAAGCGGCCTACACCTCTCTTCTGGAGTCGGGCGTCGACTCGGTGAAGATCCTGCCGCTCGCCAAGCGGCTTAATCTCTCCCGGACCAGCTTCTACTGGTTCTTCAAGGATCGGGAGGAGTTGTTGAGCGGACTTGTCGCTCGGTGGCGCGACAAGAACACCGGCGGCATCGTCAAACAGTCCGAAGCCTATGCGGAATCCCTCGCCGAAGCGATGCTGAACGTATTCGACTGCTGGCTTAACAAGGAACTCTTCGATTCCCAGTTCGAGTTCGCGGTTCGAAGCTGGGCTTTGCAGTCCCCTGATATTCTGGAGGAAGTGCATCGCGCAGACCAGGTCAGAATGGATGCCCTGAAACGCATGTTCATGCGGTTCGGCTGTGGCGAAGGGCCGGCCGACGTTCGCGCGCGCACCACCTATCTGGTTCAGATCGGCTACATCTCGATGCAAGCGAGTGAAGACATCGCGCTGCGCATGAAACGTATCCCAGAATACATCGCGATCTATACCGGAGAGATTCCTCAGCAACGGGAGCTTGACCGGTTCTTCGCGCGACATGGCTACAAACCGGAGTGACACGGAGTGAAATCGAACAGGGGCTTGAGGATTGGTGTGATCGGTGGTGCCGGCTGGCTGGGCGGCGCAATCGCCACAAGCATGCTGGACGCCGGCGTCGTCCTGCCCCAAGACCTCTCGATTTCCTATCGCAGCGTTAAGTCGGACAAGTTTCCCGGCGCCTTCTGGACTTCGGACAATCAGGCGCTCGCCGCCCGCTCGGACGTCATCGTTCTCTCCGTCCGCCCGGCCGACTGGCCGCATCTGAATGTCGATACCGAAGGCAAGCTGGTCATCTCCGTCATGGCCGGCATCCGCCTCACCGCGCTCTGCAAAGCGCACCGGACCTCCCGCGTCGTGCGCGCTCTGCCGAACGCCGCTGCCGAGGTTCGCAAATCCTACACGCCATGGATTGCCACCGGCGATGCCGACGAAGAGGATCGGGCTGCCGTTTGTGCCATCTTCGACGCCTGCGGCATTCAGGATGAGGTTCGCACGGAAGGCGATATCGACTACCTGACTGGCCTGACCGGCTCGGGACCCGCCTTTCCCGCCCTGCTTGCCGAAGCCATGATGGCCGATGCGATCGGCCGAGGCCTTGATAGGCAGATCGCGCAACGCGCGGTCAACTCGCTGCTCGTTGGCGCCGGTCGGCTTCTGGAGCAGCGGGACGTTTGGCCGACAGAGACAGTCCAAGCCTTCTTAGACTATCGGGGTACGACCGCAGCGGGCATCGACGCCATGCTCAGCGCGGGCTTCGCGAGGTCGGTCTCAAGCGGACTCGCCGCGGCATTCAAGCGATCGATCGAAATGGGAGAAGCTTACTGAACGAGGGTGCGCGACGGCCCGTTGCACCTTGCCGCAAAATGAGGGAGCGATAATGAAGACAATGCCTGCATCCACATGTCCGCTCGACACCTATCCGCTACCTATGCGGCCAAATTCGAGGTCGCCGCGACCACCAGCGTGAGCGGCAAACAGGTAACCTGCATAGACCGTTTCGTCAGCGGCGGCTGAAAATCAGCGCCGCGCTCGATGCTGCTTGCGTCACGCACGCCTGATGCGACGCTTTTCAACCGCCGAAAAAGAACAAAAAGACCGAACGGCTTCTTTCTAAGATTGGGGAACCGAATGGAATGGTTTTACAAATTCCCGAACATGAACGACGGGTCGCTACGCGATCTCAAGAAGCTAATCGATGACGGGTTCCGAGCCTTCACGCGCGCCTATGGCGATGCCATCGAAGGCGTCTTCGCTCCTCTGCAGCACTTCCTGATCGCAGCCGATCGGTTCATGACCCAGACGCCTTGGCCGATCATCCTCATCATCATCCTTGCCATTGCCTGGTTCGCCAGCCGGAGCCTGAAGATCGTCCTGAGCTGTCTCGTCACACTCATGCTGATTGGCTATTTCGACATGTGGACCGACACGATGCGGACCGTTGCGATGATCTTCGTCTGCACGGTGCTGTCGATCGCCATCGGCCTACCGATCGGCATCCTCATGGCGCGCTCCGACCGGGTGCAACGCATCGTCAATCCGATTCTCGACGTCATGCAGACCATGCCAAGCTTCGTTTATCTCATCCCAGTCGTCATGCTGCTCGGAATCGGTCGCGTGCCCGGTCTTATCGCCGTCGTCATCTACGCCATTCCCCCGATGATCCGCCTGACCAACCTCGGCATCCGCCTCGTAGACAAGGACGTGCTGGAGGCGGCCGACGCCTTCGGCGCCGACCGCAAGCAGAAGCTCTTCAAGGTCCAACTGCCCCTGGCGCTCCCCACGATCATGGCCGGCATCAACCAGACCATCATGATGGCGCTCGCCATGGTCGTCATCGCCTCGATGATCGGCGTGCAGGGCCTCGGCCAGCCGGTGCTGAAGGCCATCGCCAACCAGTATTTCACACTCGGCATCTTCAACGGCCTTGCCATCGTCGGCATCGCCATCATGTTCGACCGCGTCAGCCAGGCATACGGCCAGCGCCTTCAGAAGCACCGGGAGATCGTCCATGGCTGATCACATCTTCGGCGGCATCAAGATCCGCCATCTCTACAAGATCTTCGGGCCGAACGCCGCAAGCCACATCGAGGCCGTCAAGAACGGCCTCACCAAGGCGGAGCTCAACGCCAAATACGGCCATGTGCTCGGCCTGCGTGACATCAACATCGAAATGCCCTCCGGCTCGATTCAGGTCATCATGGGTCTTTCCGGCTCCGGCAAATCGACGCTGATCCGCCATATCAACCGGCTGATCGACCCGACGGCCGGCGAGGTCCTCGTCGACGGTACCGATGTGGTGAAGATGCAGGAGGCGGAACTGCGGGAGTTCCGCCGCCACCAGACGGCGATGGTGTTCCAGAAGTTCGCGCTACTGCCCCATCGCACCGTGCTCGACAACACGATCTTCGGCCTCGAGATCCAGGGTATCTCCCGCCAGCAGAGCCTCGACACCGCCATGCGCTGGCTGGAGCGCGTCGGCCTCAAGGGGTTCGAGGAGAAATATCCCAACCAGCTCTCGGGCGGCATGCAGCAACGTGTCGGCCTGGCGCGGGCGCTTGCCAACGACGCCCCCGTCCTCCTGATGGACGAGGCCTATTCGGCACTGGACCCTCTGATCCGCATGGATATGCAGACCGTGCTGCTGGATCTCCAGAAGGAAATCAAGAAGACCATCGTGTTCATCACGCACGATCTGGACGAAGCCCTTCGCCTCGGCGACCAGATCGCCATCCTGCGCGATGGCGAAGTCATCCAGCAGGGCAGCCGGCAGGATATCGTGCTGCGGCCTGCGGACGACTATGTCGCCAATTTCGTCAAGGAAGTGAACCGTGGCCGTGTCGTCCAGGTCGATGCCGTGATGAAACCGCTCGCATCGGCGCCGCTCGCAGGCGGCCCGGCGATTGCCGCCGACGTGACCATTGAGGAAGCGGTGCGGTTGCTCGCTTGCGCACCGGACGGCGACATCACTGTTGTCGATCCATCCGGCAAACCGGTGGGCATTGTCACATTCCGCCAACTGGCGGGCGCCATGGTCAATTCCCATGGCGTAAGCCATACCGCCGGCGCCTCAGCCAGCGCCGCTTAGAATTGGTGGAGACGGCTCATGCGCCCCCAGCCCGAACATCCATTGCGAGAAGAGCTGCATAACGAGCTCCACGCGCGGCCGTCACTCTACTTCGATGGCGACTCGGATGTATGGCATGTCGCCATCGTCGGGGAAGACGGCATTCCGTCTTTCCCGGCGAATGCGGGCGATTTGGAGGAGATTACGAGCACCCAGGAAGGCAAGCACGGCATTGCTCGCCTGCATGGCGGCCGGCTGAAATGGGAAATCCATACAGAGTTCCTCACGTTGACCTTTGTCACGAAAGCGGACACAGCACTTGATGCGCCGGTACCAAGCCCCTTCCTAACCCTGTGCGACGGGATCGGCGGCCGGATCATAGCCTGCGTCCGCGTCGTGGTGCGTGAGGAAAAAGACGGCCGAAACATCGAACGGCCGCCGTCAGACTATGTCGCCTCGACCGTGGGCGGTGGCGACGCGGAGGTTCATTCGAACTTTCGCATCGGCGCTGCGGGGGCAGTCGAGTTCTTTCTCTTCAACCGCAATCTGAATGCCTATCGAACCGGGAGAATGGTCCGACGTCTGCTGGAGATCGAAACCTATCGAATGATGGCACTCCTTGCGATGCCCGTCGCGCACCAGACGGTGGAAAAGCTGAGCACTTTCGACCACCGCTTGAACCGTCTTGTGACCCACATGCAAAGCGCTTCGAAGGTCGACAAGGCCTTGCTTTCCGACATGACGAAACTCTCATCCGACGTTCTGAACGTCTCGGCCGATGCTCGAAAGCGTTTCGGCGCAACCAAGGCCTATGCCGAGATCGTTGGAAGCCGGCTGCAGGAACTACGCGAAACGCATGTCGAACAACGTCAGCGCATCGGCACATTCATCGACCGGCGGTTCAGACCGGCGATCCGCTCGTTCCAAGCAACGGAGCGGCGGCTCGATGAACTCGCTGAGCGGGTCAGCCTTGCCGGCGATCTGCTGAGGACGACCGTTCAGGTTCAGCTCGAGGACCAGAATGCCTCGCTGCTGACATCGATGGACGAGCGCACCCGCGTTCAGGTCCACATTCAACAGGCGGTCGAAGGCTTCTCGATTATCGCCATCACCTATTACACGATCGGCTTGATCAAGGTCTGCCTTGAAAGCCTGGTCGGACTTGGCTTCGACGCGCATCTGACGAAGCTCATGACGCTTGTCGCCGTTCCCCTTGTGTTTTGCGCTGTCTGGTCGGCCGTAAGGCATGTGCGCAAGAGCATCGCCATCGGCTCCCAGCCGAAATCCTCTCATCCCTAACACTTTGCTGCCTGGACTTGCGCGATGTCGAAAAAATTCCCTCGCCTCTTTTCCCCGCTGAAGCTGCGCTCACACACACTGAAGAACCGCATCGTCTTCGGTGCGCATACCGCCAACATGGCCGTGGAAGGCCTGCCGACCGAACGCCACGCCGCCTATTACGAGGAGCGCGCGATCGGCGGTGCGGCGATGATCGTCGTCGAACCGATGCCGGTGCATGCCGCCGCGGTACTCACGCGCGGCAACTTCCGCCATTCCGACGATGCTGTCGTCCCGCATTTCCGCAAAGTGGTGAAAGCCATCAAGCGGCACGGCACGGTGGCGATCCAGCAGCTCTACCATGTCGGCGCCCATGGCGATTCCGACAACTCCTTCCACCCGCACTGGTCACCGTCAGGCGGGCCGAGCTATCACGACAGCGACGGCTCCCACCCGATGAGCCAAGCCGAGATCCACGAGACGATCGACGGTTTCGTGGCGGCTGCACGGCGATGTCGCGACGCCGGTTTCGACGGGGTCGAGGTCTGGGCCGCCTATCTCGGCATGGTCGACCAGTTCTGGACCCCCTGGTGCAACCGGCGCGAGGATGAATGGGGCGGCTCGCTGGAAAACCGTACGCGCATGTCGCGCGAAATCCTGACGCGCATCCGGGCGGAATGCGGCCCCGACTTCATCATCGGCCTTGCTGTCTCCGACGAACCGGATGTGAAGGTTGCCCTGCAGCGCGACGAACTCGCCGAGATCATCAGCCTGCATGACAACCTCGGCCTGATCGACTACGTCACCTGCGGTTCGGGCGGCTATCTCGATTTCTACAAGCTGATGCCGACCTTCCTTTACCCTGAAAAGCTGGGCGCGGACCTTGCTGCCGCGCTGAAGGGTGTCGTCAAGAATGCCGTCGTCATCGCCGAAAGCCATATCCGCACTCCCGACAATGCCGAAACGGTGCTTGGCGAAGGGGCGGCGGATCTCGTCTCGATCGTGCGCGGCCAGATCGCCGACCCGCATCTCGCCACCAAGGCCCGCGAGGACCGGCCGGACGATATCCGCGGCTGCATCTCCTGCAACCAGATGTGCTGGGGGCGCCGCTCCCGCGATTACTGGATCAGTTGCCTGATCAACCCTTCCGTGGGCCGCGAGGCCGAATGGGGCGGCGACCGCTTTCGCAAGACCGGCAATCCCAAACGCGTGCTGGTGATCGGCGGTGGACCCGCCGGACTGGAGGCCGCCCGCGTCGCCGCCGAGCGGGGTCATCGGGTGACGCTTGCGGAAGCTGCCCCACGCCTCGGCGGAAACTTCCTCCTGGCCGGCCTGCAGCCGCGCCGGGCGCAGATTCTCGATCTTATCGCCTGGTATGAGCGCCAGCTCGAAAAGCTGGGCGTTGAGGTTCGCCTCAACAGCTATCTTGAGGCCGATGAGATCGATCCTTCCGAATTCGACATCGTGATTGCTGCGACCGGCTCCTATTCGCCCGAAACCGGTTTCCAGAAGGCGCTGCCGACGGTCGAGACCATGCCCGGCATCGAAAAGGGCAATGTCTTCACCGTCGAAGCCGTCATGGCGCGGCAGGCACGGCCAGGAAACCATGTCCTGCTTCTCGATGAAGGCGGCGGCTGGCGCGGCGGCGGCACCACCTGGAAACTCGCCGAAGAAGGCCATCGCGTGACGATCCTCACGCCCGATCCCTTCGTCGGCAAGGAACTGCAACGGACCGCGGCGGACGTCCCGATGCGCCAGGCGCTCAGGAAGCTCGGCGTCGACTGGATCGTCGAGGCCAGTATCACCGAATGGCACGGCGACGGCGCGACCATCATCGATCACAACACCGGCGAACACCGCTTCGTCGAAGCCGATACGCTCGTCACAGCGACCACGAACGCCCCAATGGACTGGCTGGTGCCGGGGCTTCGCGAGCGTAGCATCGCGACACGCCAGATCGGCGATTGCGCAGCCCCGAGGCAGGCACCCTACGCATTTTTCGAGGGCCGCAAGGCCGGATTGGAGATCTGACATGGCAGACGAGATCGAACTTGGGCAGAAGGAAGCGGAGGAACTGGCGCTGAAGGCCTGCCGCGGCGCCGGGGCCGACGAGGCGAGCGCCCGGGCCCTCGTCGACGCGACGCTGTCGGCCGTCCGTTTCGGCCCGGCGACGCTCGGCTTTCCGCATTTGGTGGATTACCTGAACAGCTTCCGCGAAGGCCGCATCAACTGCGAACCTGCACCGACCTTGACACGGCCGTTTCCCGCTATGCTCGTCTCGGATGCGGACGGCGGCGTCGCCCAACTCGGGTTCGACCTTGCCTTCGACGATATCGTCGGGGCGGCGCGCAGCTTCGGCGTCGCGATGTTCACCCAGACGAACAGCTATACGGCCGGCGAACTTGGCTACTATGTACGTCGTCTCGCCGCGGAAGGTCTTGTCGGGCTTGCCGCGACCAATGCCAATGCCATGGTCGTGTCGAGACCCGGCGGCCCAGCCGTCTACAGCACCAACCCCATGGCTTTCGGCTTCCCGCTCGGCGAGAATTCGCTGCCCATGGTCATCGACCAGGCCTCCAGCGCCACGGCCTTCGTCAATATCGTCGCCGCCGCAGCGGAGGGCCGTTCCATCCCCAAGGGCTGGGCCGTGGACGAGCACGGCGCCGATACGGACGATCCGGAAAAGGCTCTTGGCGGAGCCCTGCTCCCCTTCGGCGGGCGAAAGGGCGGAAACGTCGCCCTGTTCGTTGAAATGATGTCCGCAGGTCTTTCCGGTGGACCCTGGTCACTCGACACACCGGATTTCCGCTCCGGCAGCACGCGCCCCGGTGTCGGCCTGACGGTGCTGGCCATGATGCCGGGCACCCCCGTAGAGGGACGCATCGCCCGCGCTCACGAGCAGAGCCGCCGGCTTGCCGGGCTCGACGTCTTCATTCCCGGCGTCAGCGAAATGGAATTCCCGCCCTCCTCCACCAAGCGGCTGAAGGTGCCCGCCAGCATCCACGAGGCGGTCCGCGCCTTTGCCGCTGCCGGCTTCGATCCCGCGTAGAAACATCATCCCGAAGGGAACGCCGAAATGGCATTCAAGCGAACGATCAACGCCGTCGACACCCATGCCGGCACGCCGATGCGCGTCGTCACCGGGGGCATCCCGCACATTCCAGGCAAGACCGTCTATGACAAGATGAAGTGGATGGAAGCCAACGATGATGGGTTGCGCAAGCTCCTTCTGCGCGAGCCGCGTGGCTATCCGGCGCATTGCTGCAACATCATCGTGCCGCCCGGCCATCCGGAAGCCGATGCAGGCTATATCATCATGGAGCAGATCGAATATCCCGTCATGTCCGGCGGCAACACCATCTCGGTCGCGACCGTTCTGCTCGAAATGGGCCTGCTGCCGATGAAGGAACCCGTCACCGAACTCACGCTCGAAGCCCCCGCCGGTCTTATCCGCATCACCGCCGAATGCCGGAACGGCAAGGTGAAGAGCGTGAAATTCAAGAACGTCCCGGCCTTCGCGGCGCATCTCGATGCGCTCATCGATGTACCCCATCTCGGCAAGATCCGCGTCGATGTCGGCTGGGGCGGCATGTTCTACGCGATCGCCGATGTTCGCCAGTTCCCCGGCCTGGAACTCATTCCCGAGCATGGCAAGGAAATCGCCCGCATCTCCTCGATGATCCGCCAGGCCGCCATCGAGCAGCTCCCCGTCGAGCATCCCGACTATCCCGGCGTCGGCATCACCATTTCCCAGCTGTCTGGGCCTACGGACGATCCGAATGCCGACTGGAAGAATGCGGTCACGATGGCCTCGGGCGACTTCTCGTGGGACAATCCCGCAACCTGGACCGGAGCCCTCGACCGTTGCCCCTGCGGCACTGGCACCTGCGCGAAGATGGCGGTCCTTCATGCCAAGGGCGAGCTTCCGCTCAGCCGGGACTTCCGCCACCAGGGCCTGCTCGGCAATATCTATACCGGACAGCTTGTCGAGGAGGTAACGATCGGCGGGCGTGCCGCCGTGGTACCGACCGTCGCCGGCACCAGTTGGATCTACGGCATCAATACGATCGTGCTCGACCATGACGATCCGTTCACCGAGGGATTTACCATCGGTGACACCTGGGCCTGACGATCCCGAAACGGCGGCCGTCGGCGGCCGCCGTCTCCCATGCCTTATCCGTAGCTCGCCACGGGTTCGCCGAGAACGTCCATGCGCGGCGTGACGCCCAGGCCGGGCAAGGAGGGCGCGGCCACGCGTCCGTCATGTAGGTCGAACGGGCCGTCCGCTGTCTTGAGCGTCACCATGTCCCGACATTCGAGCACGCTTCTCAGATTCTTCTCGGGCACGGTCTGGCCGAGATGGACGATTGCGGCAAACGCAATGTCCGATCCGGTGGTCTCCTGGACGCTAACGGTATAGCCGGCGGCAAGGCAGATATCCCGGTGGCGCCGGCCGCGCGTAAGGCCGCCGTTCTTGGAGATTTTCAGCCCGATGCCCTCTGCCGCGTCGTCACCGACGAGCTGGGCGATGGCAGCGTCGTCCGTCGCCAGTTCGTCGAAGATGATCGGGACGTCGCTGCGCCGGCGCAGCGACACGCATTCCCGCCATGTGGCGCACGGCGCCTCCAGCACGAAATCGAGACCGGTCGGCAGCAGCCGTAGCATCCTGAGCGCCGTCTCCACCGTCATGCCACCATTCGCATCGACGATGAAGAATTCGCCTGGTCGCTTGTCGGCCAGCGAGGCGGCGATGCGCTCGGCATCGACCGCCGGCTCGTCACCAATCTTGACCGAATGGGCGATATAGCCCATTGCCCGATGCTCGGCGACACGCCGACGCATATCGTCGGGCTCGCCCATATATATCGACGAGATCACCGGCATGCGCACATCCGTGCGGCCGCCGAGCAGGTCGCAGACGGGCATACCGACGGACTTGCCAAAGACGTCCCAGCAGGCGACGTCGATTGCTGTCTTGGCATGGAGGTGGCCAACAAGTGCCTGATCCATTGCGTCGTAGACGCGGTCTACCCGGCGCGGATCGAGCCCGATCAGGCTTGGCGCGATTTCCGCGATGCCGGCGCGCACGCCGCGGGCGTGCGAGGCGATCCAAGTGGAGCCGAAGGGAGTGCTTTCCCCCCAACCCTCAAGGCCGTTACTTGTCGTGATGCGCACGAAGGTCGCATCGAAACTGCGATATTCCCGTCCGCCAGAAAGCCGATAGACACCGCCCGCATATGGCAGGTCGACCTGAAAAACATCAATACGTTCGATCGTCAAATCGGTCATGGATTGGCCCTCACTCCGGAATGGCAAGCACGAGCTTGCCGATGGTGCTTTTTGACAGGAAATCCTTCTGCGCCTCGCCAATGTCCTTCAGCGCATAGGTGCGGGCGACGAGTGGGCGGATCTCACCGCGCTCGATATAGGAGACAAGGTTTTCGAAGACGGCGTCGTCCTGGAACGTGCAGCCGAAAAAGGTCAAATCCTTCAAATATAGCGTGCGCACGTCCAGTTCGACGATGGGTCCGGCGATGGCGCCCGCAACCGCATAACGCCCACCTTTTCTCAGGACATCGAGCAGTTCGCCGAAGCCTGGTCCGGCCGCGACATCGAGCACGACATCGACAGACTCGCGGCCGAGCTTTTCGGCGATGCTCTCGCCGCGGGCCAGCACACGATCGGCGCCGATCGCAAGCAGCGCGTCAGCCTTGTCGCGGCCCGCAACAGCGGTCACCGTCGCTCCTCGGCGTTTGGCGAGTTGTATGGCGGCAGAACCGACGCCGCCGGAGGCACCGGTAATCAATACATGTTCTCCACGGCCTAGATTGACCCGGTGCAGCATGCCTTCCGCTGTGGAATAGGCGCAGGGCATCGAGGCGAGCTCCGCATCACTCCAGTCGCACTCCACCCTATAGGTCTCGCGCGCTGGCGCCTTGGCATATTGGGCAAAGCCGCCGTCGCATTCCGAGCCGAAAGTCCAGCACTGGAAGGGGCGGTAATTCACATAGGTCCGCAACATGTTGCGCACGATGACCCGCTCGCCGATGCGACCGGGATCGACACCTTGTCCGACAGCCACGATATGCCCGCAGCAATCAGCGCCCTGGATACGCGGAAACGTCATTAGCGCACCCGACCAGGAGGCATCGGCATCCTGCGCGGACTGAAAACCACCGAGACCGCCGCTTTCCGTCCCCGTCGTGACCTGCTTGGAATACCAGCCGATGCGCGTGTTGACGTCCGTATTGTTGATGCCAGCCGCGGCGACGCGGATCAGCACCTCCCCCGGCTCGGGCCGGGGAACCGGCAGATCGTCACGATAGGCGAGCTGGTCAATGCCGCCGTGTCCCAGCAAGACCACGCCCGTCATGCGCGCGGGAATGGCGGCAGCCCCATTTGTCGATGGATTGGAAACATCAGGCGCCATATGTGCTTATCCCTCCGTGGTTGTGAAACCCAATTGCTATCCAAGGGGTTCTGCGGCGCAACGCCCTTAAATCTCAGGCTTCGGTTGAGTTTTTCTCAATCGAACGTTAGCCTCCGGAAAAGCCTCCCCCCGTATGAGCCAGAATCTCGAGGTGCCGACAGTGGTTCGCCGCTTCTACGACCTTCCATCCCTCACGGCGCTCGCGACGTTCGAAGCCTGCGCGCGCCATTCCAGTTTCAAGATTGCTTCCGCCGAGCTGAACGTCACCCCGGGAGCGGTCAGCCGGCAGATCAAGGCGATCGAGGAGGATCTTGGTGTTCCCCTGTTCGTGCGCAAGGCCAGGGGCGTGACGCTGACCTCGGCCGGCGAGGAGCTCTATGCGGTGCTCGCCAGTGGTTTTTCGCGCGCTTCCGACGTCATCCGCTCCATCCGCCGCAGCGACAAGTCCCGCAACGTTATCATGGCTTGCTCCGATGTCTTCGCAACGATGTGGCTCATTCCCCGCATGCCGGATTTCTGGCGCAACGTCCGTGACGTGACTGTAGATCACCTGATCTCCGACGATATCAGGACGTTCCGAAGGGCGGAGGTGGAATTGCGCATACGCTACGGTCTCGGCGCCTGGATGGACGAGACAGCGGAGTTCTTGTTCGGGGACTGCCTCTATCCCGTCTGCAGCCCCGGCTTCGCCACGATGCATGAAGAGGCCACCAGTCGGTCTTTGCCCGGCATGCCGCTTCTCGACGTGAACTGGATCGATCCCGACTGGATGGGATGGGACGAGGTGCTGCTGCGCGCGGGCATCCGCCAGCATGCAACGAATATCAGGCGGTTCGGAAAGTTCAGCGTGGCGCTGCAGGCGGCGATGGCCGATCAGGGCATCGTCATCGGCTGGCACCGCATGGTGCAGCCAATGATCGAGGCGGGGCATCTCGTGCGCTTCACCGATCTCGTCATTCCCTCGCCCGGCGCCTATTACCTGACCTGGAATACGACGCGGGAGTTGTCGCCTGCGGCAAATGTGCTCGGTGACTGGGTGAGAACGATTGCTGAAACGGAACGGAACGCAGCGCCTCCCGTCGATGCAGATATGGCTTGAGCGGACGCGCGGTTCCCGCGCGTCCGTAAGGGATATCAGAGGGCGGCCTCAACCTTTTCGGCGACGTCCGCCGGAACCCACTTCTTCCAGAGATCCTTGTTCTCCTCGAGGAAGTGCTTGGCGCCGTCCTCGCCGGTTGCCTGGTTCTCCGTCTCCCACGCCATCAGCTTGCCGACCGTGTCGTTGCTCCAGCCACGCGTGTTGAAATAGGCCATGACTTCAGGGCTGGTGCGATCGGCGAAAGCCTTGGTGAGAACCGTCATAACCTTATCGACGGGCCAAGCGTTGACCTTGGGATCGGGGCATTCGAGGTTCGTGATGCAGCGCTTCCACTCGACAGCATCATGCTGAACGGTAGCCTGCAGCATGACCATCTCGTATTTACCGAGCAAGGCCGTCGGCGCCCAGTAATAGGTGATGAAACCTTCCTTGCGCTCGTAGGCCTTGGCGATTGCACCATCGAGGCCCGCCGCAGAGCCGGGATCCAGCAAGGTGAATCCCTTATCGGCAGCCTTGTATGCCTTGTAGAGCTGCGCCGTGACAACCGTCGCACCCCACCCCTGAGCGCCGTTGAAGATCACACCCTTGCTGGAATCTTCCGGATCGGGGAAGAGTTCGGGATGCTTGAGAGCATCTTCCACGGTCTTGATGTCGGGATGGGCATCGGCGAGGTACTTGGGTATCCACCATCCCTGCACGCCGCCGTCCGGCAGAGCCGGTGCGCCGAACACGATCTTGCCCTCGGCAAGACCGCGCGGAACGATTTCCGGTAGCAGGTCGACCCAAGTCTCCGACGACACGTCCGGCTCGCCCTTCTCCACCATGGAGGTGGTCGTCGGCACAGTGTCCCCCGGCACGGTTTCGACGGTGCAGCCATAGCCGTTTTCCAGGATGAATTTGTCGACGAAGGTGAGAACCTCCGCGCTCTGGACATTGTGCACCGTCAAAGTGACGTCACCGCATTCTGCGGCATTGGCCGACGAATAGACACCGATCATGCCGGCCAGAAGACAAGTCGATGCAAGAAGTTTCTTCATTCCTGTTCCCTCTGATTTTTGCGGCTTTTGCTAGAACAGGGCGCCGCTGAGCCTGTTCCGATGCTCGAATGCGCATTTCAGGGCTCCAGCGGAGCTTAACGGTCGCCGCTGCCCGAATTCGAGGAAGAGGGTTCGCGCCGTGCGTGACGATCCTGCACTCTCAAACGGCCACCCATTGGGCTTTGTTAGAGAGGTCTTTAGCAAACGAGACGACATGGGGCAAGAAAAATGTACATCAACGTCGATTTTATCACCCATAGAGATTATTATATAGACTGAGATGTACATTTTGTCGCACTCTAATGTGCCTTTGTCGCGCTCAAGCCACCGCTAGATTGTCTTGACCAGCCAATCCGTAAACAGGCGGGACTTGGCTGTCGCCTTCGCGTGGATCTTCAGATGGAAGGGCACCGGCGAGGCAACGGATTCGGGCACAAGCGGAACAAGCCGCCCAGCCGCCATCACGCTCCTGACTAGCCCGTCCCACCCCAATACGGCACCGATATCGTCCTGGGCCGCCTGCAGCGCGATCACGTAGTTGTTGACGAAGAAACCGCGACCTTTCGGCGCCGCATGGCCCAGCGTTTGAAACCAGTCCGTCCAGGTCGTCCATCCGTTTTCCTCGTTGCTCATATGGATGAGCGGAACCTTACGCAGGTCTTCCACGCCGGCGATGTGGTGTTGCTCGGCGAAGGCGGCCGTTCCCAGCGCGACGATACGGTCCTGAAAGAGGATCTGGTGCTCAAGGCCGCTTTCATCCGGGTCGCCATAGTGGATACTGAGGTCGCACGGCCCACTCACGTCGGGAATATCACTGATAATCTGTGAAACAGTCACGGCGGGATAGATTTTCCAGAAGGCAGCGATCTTCGGCGTGAGCCACAAAGAGCTTACCGCCGTCGTCGTGCGGATCGTCACGTCGACGGTGTCGCGGCGGTCGCGAATCTGCACGACGGTATCGGATATCGCTTCGAATCCGCGGCGGATCGAGAGGAACAGGAATGCCCCCTTCTCCGTCAGCTCAACGCCGCGGCTGCGGCGGACGAACAGGCTGCAGCCGAGGTCCGTCTCCAGCGCCTTGATCTGATGGCTGATAGCCGCCGGCGTGACATTCATCTCCTGCGCTGCTTCCTTGAAACTCGCCTTGCGCGCGGCGGATTCGAAACAGGCAAGAGACGTTAAGGAGGGAAGATCGTATGGGCGGCGCATCGACAACCTCATCAGGCATTGGCATTAGTTCATCTAATCTCACATCAAAAAAAGTGCCGTTGTCAATTAGACTTGGCGCAAGGACAATTCCCATCAGTTGAACACGCCGAATGTGGATCCTTGCCATGACAGCCCTCTCGTCCTCCATCCACGACCTGTTGGCCCGCCGCCTTCCAGGTCACGCCCTCGAGCAGCCCTTCTACACCTCGCACGCCATCTACGATCTCGACCTCGAGCACCTCTTCTACAGGGAGTGGCTCTATGCCGTTCCGGCCTGTCAGCTCGCGAAGACAGGAAGCTATGTCACCATGCGGGTCGGTGCCTACGAGGTGATCATCGTGCGCGGCCGCGATGGTGAAATCCGTGCCTTCCACAATTCCTGTCGGCACCGCGGGTCACTGATCTGCAAGGCGCGGCAGGGACAGGTGGCCAAACTCGTCTGTCCCTATCATCAATGGACCTACGAACTCGACGGCAAGCTGATCTGGGCAAATGACATGGGCGCGGATTTCGACGCCTCGAAACATGGCCTCAAGCCCGTGAACCTGCGCAATCTCGAAGGACTGATCTATATCTGCCTGTCGCAGACACCTCCGGATTTCGACGCGTTTGCGGAACTGGCGCGCCCCTACCTCGCCATCCATGACCTTGCCGATGCCAAAGTCGCCTACACCTCGACGATCGTAGAGAAGGCGAACTGGAAGCTGGTCTGGGAAAACAACCGGGAATGCTATCATTGCAGCAGCAATCACCCAGCGCTCTGTCGCTCGTTCCCGCTCGATCCCAATGTCGCCGGCGTTTCGCCTGACGGATCAGTCTCGGCTGTACTGCAGGCGCATTTCGATCGCTGCGAAGCCTCCGGAGCCCCCGCGCGGTTTCGCATTTCCGACGACGGGCAATATCGTTTTGCGCGCATGCCGCTCCAGGAAAAGGCGCTGAGTTATACGATGGACGGCAAGGCCGCCGTCGGCCGCAATCTCGGACGCGTTAGCCTGCCGGATGCGGGAACGCTTCTGAAATTCCATTATCCGAGCACCTGGAATCATTTCCTGCCGGATCATTCGCTCACGTTCCGGGTGACGCCGATCAGCTCGATGGAGACGGAAGTCACCACCACCTGGCTCGTGCACAAGGATGCCGTCGAGGGTGTCGACTATGATCTCAAGCGCCTGACCGAAGTCTGGATCGCCACCAATGACGAGGACCGTGAGATCGTCGAGACGAACCAGCAAGGCATTCTCTCGCCCGGCTATGTTCCCGGCCCCTATTCGCCGAACCAGGAAAGCGGCGTCATCCAGTTCGTCGATTGGTATGCCACCTGGCTCGAACGGTCCCTCGCACCGATGCGGCAGGCCGCGGAGTAAGCGCCATGAGCGTCTTCAGGAACCTCGCCTTCTGGACCGATGCGGAAATGCTCGAATGCGTGACACACACGCCGGAAGCCCCCGATGTCGTGACCTTCAGCTTCCAGAGCCCTTCCGGTGCGCTGTTCAATCACGATCCCGGGCAGTTCGTCACCCTGGAACTGCCCGTCCCCGGGGGGCCGCTCTACAGGACGTATACGATATCATCCTCGCCATCGCGGCCGACGGCGCTGACGATCACCGTCAAGGCCCAGCGCGCCTCGCTCGGCACCCGCTGGATGCTCGACAATCTGCACAAGGGCATGCGCATCCGGGCGATCGGCCCGGCCGGCAAGTTTTCGATCGCGCATCATCCGGCTGAAAAATATCTCTTCATCTCCGCCGGTTCCGGCATCACGCCGATGGTGGCGATGACGACATGGATGTACGATTCCGGGCGCGAACCGGATATCGTCTTCATCAACTGCGCACGCCGCCCCTCGGAAATCATCCTGCGGGAACGGATGGAGCTGATGGCCTCGCGCATCGTCGGCATCGACCTCAAATGGGTCGTAGAGGAGGCCGATCCCTTCCGACCCTGGACGGGGTATCGGGGCATGTTCAACCAGATCATGCTCGGCCTGATGGCGCAGGACTATCTCGACCGCGAGGTCTTCTGTTGCGGCCCCGAGCCCTTCATGCGGGCCGTCCGAGAGGCCTTGGCCGCTCTCGGCTACGACATGAGCCGCTACCATCAGGAGAGTTTTTCGGCCGAGCCCGCGAATGCAGAAGACGTGCCCGAGGATGTGGTTCCCGATGCGCAGAACCAAGCCGAAATCGAGTTCGCATTCTCCGGCGTCACGACGAAATGCAGCGAGACGGATACGATCCTGGCGGCCGCGAAGTCCGCCGGATTGTTCATCCCTTCGGGGTGCTCCATGGGCATCTGCGGCACCTGCAAGATCCGCAAGACCGACGGACAGGTTCATATGGTTCACAATGGCGGCATCACGGATGAGGACATCGAGGACAACTACATCCTCGCCTGCTGTTCGAAGCCGATCGGCCGCGTGCGAATTGAGGCTTAGGCGAGGCATGCAAATACACGTTACCGATCCGCACAGCATGGGCGCACCAATTTTTAAGGACGAGCGAAAGAAGACATATCTCAACCCGGACGGGGTCGATCGTCCATTTATTAGCCGTATTCCGGCGACAACGCTCGATAGCGCCCGCAGATACCGCCTGGAGCGCTTGAAACAAAAAATGCTGGAATGGGACTGCGGCGCCCTGCTCTTGTACGACCCCGTCAATATCCGATACGCATTTGACTCGTCCAACATGAGCATCTGGACGATGCACAATCCCTCAAGGTACGCGCTGATCCTTGCAGATGGGCCAGCTATCATGTTCGAGTTTGAGGGTTGCGAGCATCTCAATGATGGTCTGCCGGGCATAGATGAGGTGCGGACGTCCCGATCGTTTCTTTTCTTCACCGCCGGTAATCTTGTCGAAAACCGAATGAAGGCATGGGCGGATGAGATTGCAGACGTGCTCGCCACTCATGGGGGAAACTGTCGACTTGCCGTCGATCGGCTTGAACCAGCGCCGGCTGCCGAACTGCTGAAACGCGGCCTTGCCCTATTGGATGGCCAGGAACTGGTGGAGCGGGCGCGATCCATAAAAAGTGCGGACGAGGTCGAGCTCATGCGATGGACCATCCGGGTCTGCCAAGCAGGGATGGCGCGCATGTATGAAGCATCCGAGCCAGGGCGAACAGAGCGTGAGATCTGGGCAGAGCTCCACTTTGAGAATGCGCGCAGCGGAGGTGAGTGGCTCGAGACAAAGTTGCTAACGGCCGGCGCTCGAACGAATCCCTGGTATCAGGAATGTTCAGACTACGTCGTGAAGCGTGGCGAGATGATATCGTTCGATACCGATATGATCGGCCCTTACGGCTATTGCGCGGACCTCTCCCGCTCGTGGACCTGCGGTCACGTGGCTATGACCGACAAGCAACAACAACTCTACGGCGCTGCGCGCGAGCAGATCGAGCACAATCTTTCGATCATCCAGCCAGGAGTGAGCTTTGTCGAATTCAATGAGAAAAGTTGGCGAATCCCTGACAAGTACATACCATTTCGCTATACGCTTGCCGTGCACGGTACAGGCATGGCGGACGAATGGCCGGGTATCCTACTTCACCCTGATTTCGACGACGATTTCGAAGGGCTAATTGAGCAGAATATGGTTCTTAACGTTGAAAGCCTGATCGCCGAAAGTGGCTCGGAGAGTATCAAGCTTGAAACGCAGGTGCTGGTCACTGCGAACGGAGTTGAACGACTTGATACCTTCCCCTGGGAGGATGCATAGCTGCTATATTACAATACCCCTGAAACCTCATTCTCAACTCACTAAGATCGCCAGCCACGACAACCTGCATGGAACGACGATCACCTATCAGGACGGCTTTACCGTCTACAACCTGCGCGAGCCCCATGGGGTGTGCGGCATCATCATACCCTGGAACTACTCGATGCAGATTCTCGGCCGCGCGCCGGAAAACGACTTCTACGTCGTCGCCCGAAAGGGTCAGAAACTGGGAGCGAAAGCCCAGGCGGTCTGGGACTGGCTCATCAGCAGCTCTCCGCGAACCTGACCAGGAGCACCAGGAACGATCGCCCGCGGAAAAAACGAAAGCTCGATCCTTGCAGGTTAAAGCTGACAATAAATCTCTTGTTTATGATCCGGTTCGGTGATTATACGACGAATGGCCATGACGGTCTGATCGAGCGCGACAAGAGGAGACGGACCGGAAATGAAGCGATTGTTGGCATTTGCAGGCCTGTGCGCCGTACTTGGCCTCTCGACGACCCCGGCTTTAGCCGCCTCCACGACCTATCCACTCACGCTTGAAAACTGCGGCGCGAAGGTCACCTTCACCAAGGCGCCGGAACGGGCCATCGGGCTCGGCCAGAACAGCGCTGAAATCATGTTGCTGCTGGGGCTCGAAGATAAGATGGCCGGTACCGCCTTCTGGCCGAGCAAGGTCTTGCCGCAGCTCGTCGAGGCCAACGCCAAGGTCAAGCTGCTGACCGTCGAGTT
The DNA here is from genome assembly GCF_055379515.1 of Shinella sp. 1A1. Lineage (NCBI taxonomy): Bacteria > Pseudomonadati > Pseudomonadota > Alphaproteobacteria > Hyphomicrobiales > Rhizobiaceae > Shinella > Shinella sp. 1A1. Next base: position 44,439 of record NZ_AP039672.1, on the reverse strand, counting down.
TCCAACCTTTGAATCCATCTTGGCGCGAGAGCCCGACTTCGTGGCGGCCGCCCTGCCGAGCCTGCTCGGGCCGACAAGCAAGGTCGCAAAGCGCGAGGATTTCGAGAAGGTCGGCGTTCCCACCTATCTCTCGCCCAGTACCTGCCTCAGCACCGACAAGGTGAAGGATCAGTACGGCAGCCGTGACCATTTGTGGAGCATGGACCTGCTCTACAAGGAGATCGACGAACTCTCGCAGATCTTCGACATCGCCGATCGCGGCGAGGCACTGATCGCCGACCTAAAGAAACGCGAAGCCGCGTTGCGCGCCGCCGTCTCGAAGGACGGCAAGAGGCTTTCCTACGTCTTCTGGTTCTCCAGCCCGTCTCCCTCGGCAGACGCCTATCTCGGCGGCCAGAACGGCGCGTCAGGCTTTATCGCCGACGTGCTGGGCGGTGAAGGCGCCATCAAGACGGAGGCAGAATGGCCGACGCTCGGCTGGGAGGGTATCATCGCTTCCAACCCGGACGTGATCGTCGTGGCCAGCCTCGACCGCAACCGCTGGGAGCTCGACAAGCCCGAAGCCAAGATCAAGTTCCTGACCACCGATCCGGCCGTCAGCCAGATGCCGGCCGTCAGGAACAAGGCCATCGTCGTCATGGATGGCCAGGCGATGAACCCGACGGTCCGCACGATCTATGGTGCGGAGGAGGTCGCCGTGCAGCTCAAGACGCTCGGTCTTCTGCAGTGAACATCGCCGTCGGCGAGTCCGAGGCGCCGAGCACCATGAGCCGGCTCATCCTGTCGGCTGCCTTGCTGCTGGCCGCGCTTGCCGCCATTGCCCTGGCCGTCGGCATCAGTACCGGGATTGGCGATCTGCCGATCCCGCTTTCCACGACGTTCTCCGCCTTGACCAACAAGCTGGGCTGGACGACGGTCGAGCTCAATCGCATTCATGAGGCGGTCATCTGGGACTATCGGCTGAGCCGCGCGCTGGTCGCGGTCTTCTGCGGCGCCGGATTGGCTCTGTCGGGCGCCATCATGCAGTCGCTGCTGCGCAATCCGCTTGCCGAACCTTACGTGCTCGGCATATCCGCAGGCGCCTCCACCGGCGCAGTCGCCATCGTCATTCTCGGCCTCGGCGCCGGAGCGGTGTCGTTGTCCGCCGGTGCCTTCGCAGGCGCCTTCGCCGCCTTCTTCTTCGTGGCCCTGCTTTCGAACGGCACGCGCGGCGGTGCTGACCGAACCATCCTTGCCGGCGTCGCGGCCTCGCAGCTGTTCAACGCCGCCACCTCCTATGTCGTCACCACGTCCGGCAATGCACAGCAGGCCCGCGACGTGATGTTCTGGCTGCTCGGCAGTTTCGGCGGCGTGCGCTGGCCGGAATTCGCACTGGTCTCGGTCGTCGTCGGCTTTGGACTGGTCGTCTGCCTTCTCTATGCCCGCGTCCTCGACGCTTTCGCCTTCGGCGACGAAGCTGCCGCTTCGCTCGGCGTCAATGTCGGCCGCGCGCGGATCATCCTCTTCGCGCTCACCGCCATGATGACTGCCACTATCGTCAGCATGGTGGGCACGATCGGTTTCGTCGGTCTCGTCGTCCCGCACGCCGCGCGCTTCTTCGTTGGCCCGCTGCATGTGCGACTGCTGCCGGTCTGCGCGGTGACCGGCGCGATCTTCATGGTGGTTGCGGATATCGCGTCGCGTGCGCTCATTCCGCAGCAGGTGCTGCCGATCGGCGTCGTCACCGCACTGGTCGGCGTGCCGTTCTTCTCCGTCATCCTCTATCGGTTCCAGCGAGCGTCATGAGCATCCAAGCCAACAGCCTGGTCTGGAAGATCGGGGCAAAGACCGTCATCGACGGCATCTCCTTCGCCGCAGAGCCCGGCAAAATGCTCGGCCTGCTGGGGCCAAATGGATCCGGCAAGACATCTCTGCTCCGCCTGCTCGCCGGCCTCAAGCGGCCGCTGTCCGGCCAGATCACGCTCGACGGCAAGAACATCGCCCAGATCGGACGCCGCCTGCTTGCGCAACGCGTCGCCTTCATCGAGCAGCATGCCACGACCAACGCAAATCTCCAGGTCGTCGACGTCGTCAAGCTCGGGCGCTTTCCGCATCACTCGATGTTTTCCGGCTGGTCTCCGGCGGATGACGCGGCCGTCACGAAAGCCCTCGAACGGACCGGCATGACGGCGAAGCGCAATGACCGTTGGCAAAGTCTTTCCGGCGGCGAGAAGCAGCGTACGCATCTCGCCCGCGCTTTAGCCCAATCGCCGAGGGAACTCATCCTAGACGAGCCGACCAACCATCTCGATGTTCATCATCAAATCAGCCTGATGCGGCTCGTCTCCGGCCTACCCATAACGAGCATAATTGCGCTTCACGATCTCAACCACGCCGCAATGTTCTGCGACCGGGTGATCGTTCTCGAGGCGGGAAAGATCGTCGCATCGGGAACACCTGAAGACGTGCTAACACGCGAGTTGCTATCCGATATTTTTTCGGTCGAGGCGCATGTGGAAGCCTCTCCGCATCATGGAAGGCCGCATATTCACTTCAGTCGATAGCGCGCGCCCTTAGCGGGCCGATACATTGTGAGGATAGGCGATGCACGCATCTTGTCGGAATCGCCGCAGTTCAAAGCCAGCGCGAGTTGGAGGCTCTCCGAGCTGGAGGCATGCTTCAGGCAATCGATCGTTTCGAGTTCTTGAACCAACTCGAACCTGGGATCCGGCGCTCCGTTTCCATGCGCAAATTCATCGCCGCGCCCGTGCGGAAGCGGAAATGGATCCCCCCGCTCACCAAGCTGACCCAGATCCTCCGATAGGTCGAACAGCCGCTGCGCGACAAGATGCACGACGTCGCCTTCTCGCTGGATTTTCCCATTGATCGCCAACATGGACGCTGACAGGACCAGCCGCCGCTGGCGCTCGAACACTTTCGGCCAGATCACGGCGTTGATGATCCCCGTTTCGTCTTCCAGCGTCATGAACATTACACCCTTCGCAGAACCTGGGCGCTGACGCACGAGCACGAGCCCGCCGCTCATCAGCCATTGGCCGTCCCGCTGCGCCATAGCTTCGGCGCATGTCACAATCCGTTTCCGGCGCAGATCCTCGCGCAAGAAGGAAACGGGGTGCTGGCGCAGCGTCAGGCCGGTATGGGAGTAATCCTCCACGACCTCGTGACCTGTCCTCATGGCAGGCAGCGAAACCTCGGGTTCCTGCACCTCGGAGACCTGCCTTGTCTCTCGTTCGGCGGCTGCGGTCCAGAGCGCCAGCGGCTCGTCGCGCAGGGCCTTGATCGCCCAAAGCGCGTCCCGGCGCTGGAGGCCCAAAGATGGACGGAACGCATCGGCTTCGGCCAGCTTGACGAGCGCGACCGTCGGCACACCGGATCGGCGCCAGAGATCGTCCGCCGTGGAGAACGGCTCGTCGGCCCGCGCCGCCACGATCCGGGCCGCATCTGCTGTCGAGAGACCCTTCACCATGCGCATGTCGAGGCGTACCACCTTCATGCCCTCGTCGCCGGCATCTTCCAGCGTGCAGTCCCATCGAGAAGCGTTGACGCATATCCTCGACATACCTCCGTCGATGAAATGCGAGCCTCGGTTGGGCTTTGAGCGTCAAACGTGTCTCCTCCTGACGCCCGTGGTCTGGGCGGTTCGCCAGATAGAAGAATAAAAGGGCCTGCCCTCGCGGGCAGGCAGGTTCCACTCTCGGGAACGGAGAGAGCGGGGGAGCTGGCAGCTCACGAGCATATGAGCGGCCGATATCATTCGGCCGATCCGCTCTCGTGATACCTGTAAAGGTTGGTTATCGGCTCGATGACGGTCCAGACGCCCTTGATATCGGGTTCGATGGTGACGAAGTCGTCCGTTTGAATGCCGAGCCTTGTGCCGTCGGCGAACGCGATCTCCGCACGCCCGTCCATGACGCAGAAGGACACGGCGCGACCGTAGTGAATTTCGAAGGGCTCACCGGCGGCGGCCTCCCATTTCGTCCAGGAGGCCACCTCCTCCTTGATCTCGGGTGTGGCGCATATCCGCTGAATATGCCCGGTTTTGACGTTACGATCCGACTGCATGGTCACGATGCTCCTCGGTCGTGGCTTTGTAGTAGGGAACCTCCAAGGCAGGTAGCGGCGCTCTGCCTCGAACAATGTCCGAGGCCTTTTCCGCGATCATGAAGGTGGTGGCGTTGATGTTGGCGCTCGGGATCGAGGGGATGACGGAGGCATCCACGATGCGCAGGCCCTCGGCGCCGATAAGGCGCAGATTGAGGTCGACGACGGAGCGAGGATCGTCCGCCCGGCCCATGCGGGCCGTGCCGCAGGGATGGAACGAGCTCGTCACGTCCCTGCGGATGAAGGCCTCCAGTTCCGCATCGGTCCTGCAATCCTCCCCGGGAGCGTCCTCACGCTTCCTGTAGTGCGCAAAGGCCGGCTGGGCCAGAATTTCGCGGCCGAGCTTCAGGCCCTGCAGCGTCTCCCGCCTGTCCCGCTCCGTGGCAAGGTAGTTCGGGTCGATCAGCGGCGCTTCGCGCGGGTCGGACGAACGCAGCCGCACCGATCCGCGGCTTTCCGGCCGCATCGGACCGACGCCGAGACGATAACCGCCGATACGCGGATCGGGGATCCAGTTCTCTCCGAAGAAGACCGGGAAGAAATGAATCTGAAGATTGGGATGGGTGACCGTTTCATCGCTGCGCATGAAGGCACCGACGTGACACTGGTTCACCGCGGCCACTCCGCCCTTATAGGCGAACCACTGGAGACCGGCCATGACCATCCTGTCGGGCCGGAGATACTGGTTGAGGCTGTATTTAAGCTCACATTCCACCTGGATATGCGTCTCGAAATGGTCCTGAAGGTTCTGGCCGAGCATCGGGACGTCGAGCACCGGCGCAATACCAAAACGCCGCAGATCGTCGGCGGGGCCGATGCCGGATAGCATCAGTATTTGCGGGCTGCCGAAGGCGCCCGAGCTCATGATGACCTCCTGCGCAGCGAAGACGTCGACCGTCTCCGATCCGCGGCGGACCTTCACACCGATTGCGCGATTGCCCTTGAATAAAACCTTGAGCACCTGACAGCCGGCTTGGGTGTGCAGGTTCTTCCGGGCGGGGCGGGAATGTAGGAATGCGTTCGAGGAGCTGGAACGAATACCGCGACCCACACTCATCTCGAAGCGGCCGACGCCCTCCTGCCGATAGCCGTTGAAGTCGGCGACTTCTTCATGGCCGGCCTGCTTGCCCGCCTCCAGGAAAGCCCGGTTCAATGCGCCGAGATCGTCCTGCCGCTTGACTGACACGACACCTTCGGAAGAACGGAATGGCCCCTCTGCCCCTTCCAGCCGTTCGAAGCGCTTGAAGTAGGGAAGGCAATCGGCAAATGACCAGCCGTCGCAACCGTCCTCGTCGCGCCAGTCGTCGAAGTCGCGCGGATTGCCGCGCAGAAACGTCATGCCGTTGATCGAAGACGAGCCGCCGAGAACGCGGCCGCGCGGCTGGTCGATCTCGCGGTTGTCGAGATGGCACTGTGACGTCGTCTTGAACCAGTAGTTATAGGTGCTGGTCGGCTTGAAGGCGGAGCGAAGGCCGGCGGGCATGCGCAGGATCCAGCTCCGGTCAGAAGGGCCAGCCTCGAGCAGCAGGACAGAGGCGTTTCCGTCTTCGCTCAGCCGGCTGGCGAGCGTGCAGCCCGCAGTACCCGCGCCCACGACGATGTAGTCATATCCTTCAGCACGAAACGTCCTCAAGGCAGGTCTCCAGATCAGGGGGAACAGAGGAAGGAGCGACACAGGCAGCGCTCCTCCCCGTCTTCAATCAGAGCGATGACTTCACCTTTTCCGCGACTTCAGGCGAAACCCACTTCGTCCAGATCTCTGGATGCTCGGTGAGGAAATGGCGTGCACCGTCTTCGCCGGTCGACTGGTTTTCCGTCATCCAGGCCATCAGCGCGTTGACGGTCTTGTTGTTCCAGCTACGCGCCTTCAGATATTCGATCACCGCCGGGTCGGTGCGTTCGATAAAGGACTTGGAACCGAGCGTGATCACGTTGTCCTTCGGAAAGGTGTTCGGCTTCGGGTCACCGCAGGTGTCGACCGAGGTGCAGCGTTTCCACTCGTCAGCATCGTGCTTCACGCCGAAATCCACCTGCACCATATCGTACATGCCGAGAAGCGAGGTCGGCTCCCAGTAGAAACCGAGCCAAGGCTCCTTGCGCTCATACGCCTTGGCCATGGAGCTATCGAGCGCCGCCGCCGACCCGGTGTCGATCACGTCGAAGCCCTTGCCCTTGACGTCAAGAGCCTTCGAGAGCTGGTTCGTCGCGATCGTGCCGCCCCAACCGGTCGGGCCATTGAAGATCGCGCCTCTGGAGGAATCCTCCGGCGACGGGAAAACCTCGGGATGCGCGAGAATTTCCTCGATCTTGTTGATGTTCGGGTTCTTGTCGAGCATGTAGCGCGGAATGAACCAGCCGGCCTGGCCGCCATCGGTCAACGACGGGACCAGCGCCACGACGCGGCCATCGGCAAGCGGCGCCTTCACCAGTTCAGGGAACAGGTCGACCCAGGCTTCCGGGATGATATCGGGCTTGCCCTTCTCGACCTGCGACGTGATGCCGGAGGCGGCGTCGACGACGATGATCTCCGAACTGCAACCGAAGCCTTCATCGAGAATGATCTTGTCCACATTGGAAAGCACTTCCGCACTCTGCCAGTTCATGCTGGCGATGCTGACATCGCCGCATTCCGCCATCGCGCCATGGGCGAGCAGGACGAGCGGCAAGGCGGTAGCTGCGGCGAAGAGATGTTTGTTCATGTTCCTCACTCCGTTGTCGATTGTTGTTATGCAGCGGCCGACGAGGCTTGCGCCCGACAGGTCGTTCAAACGCGGTGGCAGGCAATGGCCGCGGAATGTCTCCTGCCAGGCGAAAATCGTGGAGAAGCGGCGCTATTCCGCCGCTGCCTGATGGGTCACGAGCCAGGGGGCGATCCAGTCGCCATCGACGCGGAGTTCGACACCAGCGTCGTCCTCGACGACCTTGCAGACGGTCATCTCGCCGGCATCCGGCCCATAACGCTCACCGGCCTCGCGGAAGCGCGCATGGCAGGCATCGAGCAAGTCGGACCGCGTGCCGGTTTCGTCCATCAGCTCCTTGATGAGGCCGAGATCCTTGAGGCAGAGCTTCAGCGGGAACGACGGGTCGTAGTGACCGGCGAAGATCGAGGGGACGTCGTGCTGCATGACAAAGCTGTCGGCAGCGCCGCCCTTCATCACCGCCCACCAGACATCCGGCTCCAGACCGGCCTTCTTCGCGCAGACCATGGCCTCGCCGATTGCCGCGGCGTGGACCTTCCAGAGCTGATTGTTCACGAGCTTGGCGACATAGCCGTTGCCGTACTGGCCGACCTTCCTCAATTCGCCCATCGCTTCGATGACCGGGCGTGCGGTCTCCACATCTGCATCCTCGCCGCCGACGAACATCGGCATGTCGCCGCGGATCGCCGCATCGACGGAACCCGTGACAGGCGCATCGACCGGACGGCCGCCGGCGGCCAAGAAAGGCTTGATCAGGTCGCGCATGAAGCGCGGCGAGGACGTCGTCATGTCGATCCAGAACTTGCCCCGGCAGTCGCCGCGCAAGAGCCCCTCCGGACCATTGAGAACCGCGTCGAGATGCGCAGGGCCGAAGACCATCGAGACGACGCAATCCACAAGACCGATCATCTCGCGCGGGCTATCCACCCACGTCGCGCCCATGGCCAGATGGTCCCTGGCCGCTTCAGGACGCAGGTCAAAAACGTAGGTCTCGAAGCCAGCCCGTATAACGTTCTTTGCGGCATTGCCGCCCATTGTCCCAAGCCCGATGAAGCCGACTTTCATGCGATCCCCTCCAAATTGCCCTGTGTAGGAATGGAGACTAGACCGCTGGCTTTTCATTGGTAAAATGAGAAGTCCCTATAGGTACGATTGGAAATATTAATCGTGATCGATCTCGACATGCGTCTGCTGCGATCCTTCGTGTCGGTCGCGACGGAGCGGAACTTCTCCCGCGCTGCCGAGCGGCTCAACTGCTCGCAGGCGACAGTATCGCTGCGGATCAAGAACCTCGAGGAAATCCTCGGCCGGCCTCTGTTCAATCGCAGCTATCACCTGGTCGAGCTTAGCGGTGCAGGAAAGGAGTTGCTGCCGCAAGCACAGATCATGCTCGATCATCACGACGCCTTGATCGACAAGATGCGCAGCGGAAACGTGGCCGGAACGGTCAATCTCGGCATCGCGGAGGACTACGGCGAACCCTTCCTCTCCCGCCTGATGCGTGTTGTCGACAGGTCGTTTCCCGGTATCGAGTTGAACGTCATCTGCCAGATGAGCATCCGGCTGCAGAAGCTCCTAGAGTCCCGTAAGCTGGATCTCGCCATCGTCACGCTGCCGAACCAGAAAAGCCATTCGACGCTGCTCAGCCGGCCCAAGCTGGTCTGGGTCGCCGCCGGCGACTACGTCGTCGATCGGAAGAAGCCGTGGCCGATGGCCTTCTATGCCGAAGGATGCGCATTCCGGGCCGCCGCGGTTGCCGCACTGAAGGAACACGGCCACGCCTATCGCGAGGTTCTCACCACAGCATCTGGCGAGGTCATTAAAAGCGCGATCAGTTCGGGAACCGCCATCACGGTGATGGCGGAGGGGACCGTACCGCCGGCCTTCTCGATCCTCCCGGCAAAATCAGGCCTTCCGGATCTCCCGCACAGCTGCATCCAACTGGTCGAGCGGGAAGACGGCCTGTCGCGGGCCGCCCTTCAGGTCAAGAATTCGATCATGAAGCTTCTTGGACGTGGCGGCTAACTAAATCGGCTCTTGAAGAGATTCGAACCAGCGGCCACTTCGTTCAATGGCATATCCTCAATCACGCAAGAGCACTCTTTCCGCAGAACGTTTCCTCTCCGAGCCCGCTATCTTTACGACGGTCATTCCGGCTTGAATCACTCGCTGATGCCATCGCGCGAATACGATGCCTTCCATTTCTGTGACAACATCCTGCCAACATTGGCCCGGGTCAGGTTCGAACGGATCGTAGAGCCTTGCAACCACGTCGCCGACGTCGACTTTTGCTCCGAGTGGCTTCAGGGGAATGACCACACCCGTGATCGCGCTTATTGCCGCCTCGACCGCATCCAACGTAGTGACGAAGGCGGTTGCATCCGCGGAAGCTTGGGTGGCGCCCATTGATGCGCCCGACTGAAGGAGGAAATCGCACAACGCCCGACTGTCCGTAGCCGCAAGTTCCGGTGTGACATCGGAAAGTCCGCGTAGCTCTAGCGTGCAGGCGGCCGTTCGGAATCCGGACCGGCCAGCGCCTTCGCCGAGATGTGCGTTGATGGTGTCCCACGCCTCACCATGCACTTCGTCGAACGGACGGTCCGCCGACTTATTCGCGAGAATGACGACGGGAACATGTAACCTCTGCGCGAGTGGCCGGAATAGCGGCCAGGAAATCTCGGACGTATAGAGATGAAGCAGGGCTTCCATGTCGGCGTGGACATCGACAATCATGTCGGATCCCCAGGCCAATTCCATCAAGCCCGCTTGCAGGCGTTCGACGGGCGTGCCGACACGCGTAAGACTGCCGAGAATTTCCGCGCCGATACGCAGCGCCTCCTTGATTGTCTGCCTGTCCGGGCCAAGCCGCTTCAGCTGCTCGACCACCCAATCCCCCACCTGCGGGAAGGCGCGGTTGAAATTTCGACCATCGAGCGAAAAGCGGCCAAGATGGCGCCCGAGGACGAACTGCTTTGCCCCAAGAGGATTGCAATGCGGCACGACAATGATCTCGCCGCAAACCTCACCGGCAGCGTCTGCCTTCTCGAGCAGGCCGACCAGGTCGACGAGTGCCATTGTCGCCGAGACTTCATCGGCATGAAGGGCACCCTGCAGATAGACTTTCGGCCGGGCGCCGGGGGTGCCGAAACGATGAACGACGATCTCCTCTCCCGCCACGTGAATCCGTTCAGCGATCATGCGACATCACGCCAAGCATGCTGATCGAGATCCGCGCCCCCGAAACCGCCAAACCTTCGACAGGCAGGCCGGTCGACGCCGGACCTGGTTTCGCGTAGTAGCCGTTGCGGACCGACATGTTGTCATGAAGTTCGTCGGCCGAGCTGCCGGCAACGTAATAGGTGGTCGCCTTCCGTACGTCCCGGAAACTCACCCCAGCCTCGGCAAACAACGCCTCGACCGCTTTCATGATGGTTGCTGTCTGCTCGACAAGGCCGCGATTGGGCGAGGCGTCGAGCGCCGTCAGATGGAAATGCCCACCCGCCGCGCGCAACGACATCGACAAATGATCCGTGTCGGGGACATTCACCTGTGGCCAACCGCCTGCGACCGCAGCCTTGGCAAATGTTAGTTCCGCCACGATCTCTGCCTCAGCATCGGAGACCCGCACAGCATTTTGTGCCACGCGATCGTCATCCCCAGATAAGACCCTGTCGGGGAGTTCGCAGCCGACCGGAAGAAACCACTGCTCCGCAAGCAGGTTTTCACATGAAAGATCTGCGCGGACGAGTAGCCGTTTCAACCGGGAACCGATGTCCTTGAAAACAGATCGCGGAGACGAAACAGTCGCCCAAACGAACGGACCTGCATCCGATACCTCCAGCGTCAACCCAGTTTCTCCATCGACAAAGGAGGTGCCTTCCGCCTTCTCATCCGAGGCAAACACGTCGACCTCGATCAGCATCCCATCGTAGTAGAAATGCGGGATGGCCACCGGCACGACCTGAACAGATTGGCCGAATTCGCGGCGGAACAAGTCCTTCAGGCGCGCAGCATCGCCCGGCGCGGTCTTTACATAGTAGACGACGAGGCGGCCGATGCCGGAGGTTTGGCCATGCATCTCACCCAGGAAGCGGCGGATAAAGCCTGTAACAGCATCCGCCTGACGCAGGAGATCGCCGGGATGCAGGACGTTCCCCAGGCTGTCTAGCGGGCATTGACCGCATGACCAGAGAGTCGCGCCCTCCCTGACGAACAAGGAGTACGGGTGATCAATCCGCATTTTCCAGACGGCGTCGAACGGCAGGTAAGCTGTAGCGGTTGAGTTCATGATGGCAACTTTTCAATGACTGGAACCGCGGGCGTTGAGGCGGCGCGCCATCACGCTGAGCGGGAAGATGAGAAGAAAGAAGAGGATCGCGACGCCCGTCAGCGGCTCGAGATAGCGGAACGACGCCGAGCCGCTGAGATAGGCGACATAGGCAACCTCCCCAACCCCGATGCCGGCGAGCAGCGTCGTCGCCTTGAGAAGATCGGTGAAGTAGTTGACCACGGCCGGCAGCATCTTGCGCATGGCCTGGGGCGCGATGACGCGGAACCAGATCACCGGTCGCGGGATGGCGAGCGACCGGGCGGCCTCCCATTGCCCCCGGTCGACGGCGAGGATGCCGCCGCGCACGATCTCCGCCATATAGCCGCCACCGATCAGGCCGAGCGCCAGCACCCCGCAGGTCAGACCGGAGAGGTTGGCGCCCAGCAGGATGGGCAGGCAGTAGTAGGCCCAGAAGATCGCGATCATCTCCGGCGTGGCCCGGGCGACGTGCAGAAACCCCAACGCGCCCTTCGACATTGAGCGCCGCGGGGACAGGGTCGCGGCTCCCAGCAGCGTACCCAGGCCCGTCGCAAGCAAAAAGGCAGCGATGGTGACGAGCACCGTCGTGACAAGGCCCTGGAGAAGGGCCGGGAAAGCCGAAACGACGATTTGATAGTCGAACATTACCGGTGCCTCCAACGATTGAGCCGCACTTCCAGCCTGTGGAGACCACCCGCTAACGCGAGCCCGGAGCCGATGTAGATCAGGGCGGCGAGGGAGTAGAAAAGAATAGGATCGGCCGTGTAGTCGCTGATGCGCGACGTCGTGCGCATCAATTCTGGCACGGCCAGGATCGAGAGGATCGCCGTCGCCTTGAGGAGGCTGATCAGCGTGTTGCCGATCGCCGGCATAGTCATGGCGAGCGCCTGCGGGATGATGATCAGCCGCCACCGCTGGAGTGGATTGAGGCCGAGCGCCAGCGCCGCCTCATGCTGCCCCCTCGCCACGGAATTGAAACCGGCGCGGTAGACTTCTGCCATATAGGCAGTCATCACGATCACCAGCGCAATTGCTCCGGTCTGCTGTGCCGTGGTGTTGAACCCCGTTAGTGCGGGCAGGGCAAAATGGAGCCAGAACAACTGCACCAGCAGCGGTGTATTGCGGAAGAATTCCACAAAGGCGACGCTCGGAAGGCGGATGATGGCGGAGGAACTGCCCAGGGCCAAGGCCACAGGCATCCCCAAAACCATCGATCCGATGGCTCCGAGTACAAAGTAGAACAACGTCAGGACAAATCCCTGCGTCAGCGCGGGAATGTACGGAGCGAGCAAATCGAACATCGCGTGCGAGACCGCTTACTCGATGCCGTACCACTTCAGTTTCGTCTGTGAGATGAAACCGGTCGTGTTAGTGTATGCGATCCAGGTGTTGAGGAAAGCGTGGAAGTGATAGTCGCCCGGCCGTACCGCGTAGGAATAGCCCGTCGCCTCGATGGGCGCATCCGCTCCCAGCACCTTGACCTTGGCGTTCGGGTTGGCCTTCATGAACAGGGCATTCTGCAAGAGATCACTGAGATGGGCGCTGGCACGACCGGCGGCGACTTCAAGCTGCCCAGCGACAGCGTTGTCCGAAACGATCACCTTTTTTTGCGCTTCGGGCAGAAGACGATCGCTCTGCGCAACCGCGGCCATGCCTGCGATACTGACAGCTGAGTATTTCGGATCGTTCAACTGCTTCCAGTCGGTCACGTCCACATCGGCGCCGACCAGCCATGTATTACCGGTGGTCATGTAGCTGTCGGTGAAATCGACCGTGACGGCACGCGCCGGAGTCCGGAACATATCCACCATGGCGATGTCGAACTGCTTCTGGACCAGCGAGGGGATGATCGTCGACCAGGTCGTATCGACAATCTCGAGCTTCACCTCGAGAACCTCGGCGAGGTTTTTCGCCATATCGACGTTGAATCCTTCCCACTCACCGGTGACCGGGTTCTTCTGCTGTGCAGGCACGGAGTCCGCCATGCCGACCTTCAGCACACCTGCCTCCTTGATCTGCGCGACCGTATCGACCGCCTCCTGCGCCTTCGCAGCGGGCGCCAGCAGCGTGGTGAGCGTCAGCAGCGTGGAAGCCACCATGATCTTCAGTCTGTTCATGTCCGTCCCCTTTTTTCTCGTGCGGCGTATTCAGCGCGCCGAACAAGAGCTTGCGGTCAAATGCCGATTGGGAGAACGACGAAAAGTCTGATAGTCCTTATACGATGAGGTTATAAGAGGCAGCGTCGAAAGACACGAGATTTCCGCGCCATTTAGGATTTGCATGAGCGATCTGAGGAAGACCGTCGGGACACTTGATAACCTTGTGGCATTCGAAGCGGCTGCCCGGCACGGCAATTTCAGCCGCGCCGCGCGCGAATTGCTCGTCGCCCAGCCGGCGGTCAGCCGGCGCATCCAGCAACTCGAACAGGCGCTGGGAACCGACTTGTTCGAACGGCAGGGAACGCGAATCCGGCTCACCGCCGCCGGGCAGCAATTCCAGAATGCAGTCGCGACCGCGTTTCGCAGTATCGAACATGCGGCAAAGGCGCTGCCGCGGGAGGACGACGGCGTCGTCTCGCTCCGCGTCAACGTCGCGGCCGCCTCGCTTTGGCTGATGCCGGCGTTAGGCGCCTTCTATGCACGTTTTCCCGATATCCGCCTACATCTCGTTTGCATTGATGAACTGCCAGAATTCAGCAACAACGATTTCGATCTCGAAATTCGCTTTGGAACCGGCTCGTGGCCGAATGTCGAGAGCTATCCACTTTTGGAAGAACGGGTTTATCCCGTCGCGTCGAGAGACTTCGTCGCCGCCCACGCCATTCAGGGACCCGATTGCCTCAGCCGTGTGCCCTTGCTGCAGCTCGAAAACTATACCAGCCCCCTGATGGACTGGAATACGTGGCTGGAATCGGGAGGGAGCCCGATCATCCGGAGGCTAACGACCTATGCCATGGTGCTGGAAGCCGCACGTTTCGGGCACGGCGTCGCACTGGGCTGGCACCCCTATGTCCGCCAGGCTGTGGAGAAGGGCGACCTGGTAAAACTCCCGATCGACGAGAGGACGAGCAGCTACCGTGAGTTTCTCGTGGCAAAATCCGCCCCGCGGCGACGCTTCTCCGTTGAGCAGACGAAAGACTGGATCATCGAACTTGCTCGGTTGAGCGGGCAGGATACGCGGTAGACCTGCATGCGGGAGCACGATGCTCTCTCAGCAATCACCGAGGCGCCCAGATTTTCACGATTGAGTTCTTCAACCAATGCCCGATCGATACGCTGGCGACTGCCTTTGTAGGCGCCAGCGGATTTGGTTCGCTCGATTCCCTCCCTCTGCCCTCCTTTATGAAGCGGCGCTCCATTTGGGCGACCATGCCAAGGACCGTCAGAAGATGTGCCCCACCTCCCCTCGGGTGGACACATGAGGATCGAGCGCCGTCACGAATGCGCCTCGCTCCTGACACCCATGCACGATGTTCAGGACATCACGTGCGCACCACCTTCGCCTATGCCTTTCAGGGCATGCTGGGCCAGGACGCACTCTGGTGGAGCTTCCGCGCCGGGTCGAGTACGTCGCTGTTCCTGGCCATGGCTTATTATCGGTTGGGTTATCGCATTCCGGCGGATCGTATCTCCCCGGCGAGATTGGCGCGCTCTCGCTGCATGCCAAAGCCGGTGTCGGGCGCCAGGCCGGCAGCCGGCCTATCGGTCATGCGCAGGCTACGCCAGTGGACAGTCGCGAGTAGATTTTGGTGAGCGATTTCCCCGCGTTACCTAGATTGGCTTACACATTCTATAAGGGATTCAAATTTCGCATATTGCTCATGGAAGACGGCTCCGTCCTGCGTTGCTCTGGCACCCACCCCAACGTCCGACACAGATTCTCGCCGGCCCCTATGGCGTCGCGCTGAGTCAAAAACAGGCCCTCCAGATAGGGCGACGCCCTCCCTGAATTCCACAAGAACGCTTTTCTTTAGAACATCGTAGATAATGTACATGGCGTTCTCATATTTCATCGCAGTCACCTCTTCCAACCGGCTACCCCCACCAAGTGGCGATCCGGTCGAAAGCGTCGTTAACCCGAACTGTAGAGGTTAGCGGCATGAAGCCGATCGGTTTTCCAATGGTTCCGGTCCCCGACGCGGGCTAGTCATTTGGGAATGTCTTCTAGCGATGACGTGTTCCAAGCTCACGAGCTATCGGCAGTGAGAAACATGCATGACGAGATCACCTCCGCCGTTGGTTCAGTCGCGATCCATCTGCACGGACGCATTCGCAAGATATATGCTGGAGACTCACATCGCCGGCGAGGTCGACAAGCACCGATCAGAGTTCGAGAGCTACGCGGAGCGCTATTTCTCGCGAGATTCATGAAACCGGGCCGGCGGCCGATGCAACGCTCGATGGAGCCTCGGGTACCGCGTTTTTTGAAGCGCGGAGCCCGCGTCCGAGCAAACTGGAGCGCAACATTGTCGAGACGAGCAGCATCACCCGAGGGGTCAGCGCTCCGGACGGCCTGAAGAACGGACGAGGCGGGGATGTAGGAGCCACTACCATGACTTTAATTTACCATGTGTTAACTTATCGGTTTACGTCAATCTGCACTGAAGGTACAATTTATACCTGCAAAAAGGGGAGCTTCATGTATGGCAGTCGTCTCCATAGCATTTGTCGATGATCACCCGGTGCTGCTAGGCGGCTTGGCACATATCTTTTCCGACATGCCGGGCTTCAAGGTGATTGGCACGGGGCGTTGTGCATCCGATGTCGTCGAAGTCTCGGCAACAATGCATCCCGATATACTGCTGCTCGACCTGAACATGCCGGGGGACGTCTTTGCGGCGATCCATCATAGCCGCGAAGTCGCGCCTCAAACCAAGGTCATCGTCTTCACCGCCTCCGCCGGCATCGATCATGCGGTGAAGGCCTTCGAGGCCGGGGCCATCGGCTATGTGCTGAAGGGCAGCACGGACGAAGAATTGATGCAGGCGATCGAAACAGTGCTCGCTGGCGAGACGTTTATCACGCCGAGCTTTGCCAGTAAGGTGATTTCGGCGCTTCGCGCGTCGGCGATGCCCCGGCCGCCGTCGCAGGCAGTCAGGTTGAGCGTGCGCGAAGATCAGATCGTCCGGCTCCTCCTGCTCGGCAGAACAAACAAGGAGATTGCCCACCGTCTCCAAATAAGCGAGAAAACGGTGAAACATTACATGACGCTCCTGATGCAGAAGTTGCATGCCCGCAACCGGGTAGAGGTCGTGCTCGCAGCGCAAGAACTTGGCGGTTTCGCCGCCGAAAAGGCGAGCAGTCAGAAGGGCAACGGTTTCCTCAATTGAAGGTATTCCGAGGCCGTTCACAGCACGGGAACGTTCCTAAAGCCAGCTTTGATCAGAGCCAGCTTGCTGATGGGCAATTCGACATCGACCACCGTACCGCCGGCGTCCGATCGAATGACGAGCGTGCCGCTGAAGGTTTCGACGCGGCTCTGGATGCCGCGGAGGCCAAGCCTGGACCCGTCGCCGGCAGGTGACCTGCACTCCGATGCAAGACCACCGCTATCCGATATCTGCAATCCGATATTTGCGCCTCTCAGTTCAGCGCGAACGCGCTGCCCGGCGCCGCCAGCATGCTTGAACGCGTTACTCAACGATTCCTGGACGATGCGATAGATGCAGATCTTCAAGGCGCCTGTGACATGCTCCGGGAGATCGCCGAACACGACGTCGACCCGGGTGCCAGTCAAATTCTCATGGCGCTCGGCGGCGAGCCTGATGGCCTCTCCTACCCCAAGATCACCGATCTCCGGCAACACCAGCCCCGCCGACAGAACGCGCAGTTCATGGATGACACCGGCCGTCAGTTCCTCGATGACTGCGGCATTGGCGGCATTTTCCCTTGCCGATCCGTCTTTGCGGAGCCTACCGAGCCGAAGCATCAACAGGCTCAGAATCTGTATCGGACCATCGTGGAGGTCGAGGCCTATGCGCCCGATCAGCTCTTCATTGGCCGCATTGGCGTCCAGTCTGGCACGCTCGGCCTGCAAGCGAAGATCCTCGTTCGTTGCCGCCAGCTGTTGCGAATCCCGGAAGCGTGCCTGGAGCTCTGCCCGCTGGGACGATATCAGCCGACTCCCACGGCGCACGATGAGATAGAGCACCGCGAGCATGACCAGGGTGGTGAAGCACACGACAATCCACGTCCGCATCACACTGAGCTCGAGCTGCGCGGCGAGAATCTCGGCATTCTCGTAGATCTCGCCGACGGCGATTACCTCTCCGGTCGTATTGCGATGCAAGGGTGCATAGACTTCGATCGTGGGCAGACCGAGCTGTCGCTCGTGAGCGCTTTCGCCACTCGTCATGTCATCGAACTCGGCGATGATTTCACCGCTTGCTGCCTTGGTGACGTCCGTCGAGGTGTATTTCTGACCGATTAGGTCCTTCGGCTTGTTGACGTAGATCACCGTACCGTCGAGCTGCCAGATTTTGACGGAAATGATGCTTCTTCGGATGGGCTGATCATCGAAAAGCAGGGCATCAAGCGCCTTGTGGCTCCCGGCCGGCAACCGGCCGTCCGGGCCGATATCCTGAATCAGTGGTTCGACAAAGGCATCGAGAAAGGCGGCCCCGGCCGAACCGGATACCGCGAGGATGCTTCGCGTGACCTGCCGGTTGATCCAGGTCCCGAGCACGGCCATCGACAGGCACAAAACCACGGCCGCCGCCGCCAGAAACTGGCCCGACAGGCTCAAGCCCGAAAACCAGCCGTTCCCTCTCTCGTGCTCCTCCATGACAGATGGCATCCGTTCCCGTTTCCCCTCGGCAGGATACACGCGAAGCGGCAAACGCCAATAGCCTTACCACCAGCGATCGGATGGGTCAGCGCTCCCGGAACGCCTTGCTGAACTGATCGACAATCGGCTTGACGAGATAGGACAGAGCGGTTCGTTCGCTGGTCGTGACATAGACTTCCACCGGCATGCCGGGAATGAGCCGGCTCTGGCCAATCTTGGCCAGTTCTCCTTCTTTGATCTCAACATCACCCTTGTAGTAGAGTTGTCCGCTGGCGGCATCGCGCGTGGTAGCGGGCGAGACGTGGGATACCAAGCCGAAAAGCTCTGGGGTCGTGCGCTGGTTCAGCGCAGTAAGGCGCAGCCGTGCCGAACTGCCGGGCTCGACCTGATCGATGGCCGTTGGTTGCAACATGACCTCGACCTTCAGCCGCGCATTCGTGGGAACGATGGTCACCAGAACTTCGGCGGGCGTGATGACGCCGCCGATCGTGTGGATGTTGAGCTCGTTGATCGTGCCGGAAAGCGGCGCGCGTATTTCGGTGCGCGAAAGGCGGTCGGAGATCGCCATTTGCCTGTCCTGGAGCTCGGACAGCTTGGTCTCGACAGCCGTCAGCTCGCGCTGCGCTTCCGTCCGGGCGGTCTCGTCGATGGCGATGATCTGCAGACGTATCTCGTTCACCTTGCTGCGCGCACGGGCAATGGCAGCGTCGATCTCACCCTGCTCGCCCTGGAGCCGAGCGAAATCCCGGTTCGCCGAATAAAGCGGCGCGCGCTCGATCAGTTGCTGGCGGGCAAGCTTTTCGAGCTTTGCTCGCTGCTCCTCCACCAGGGCGATCTCATCGGACTTGGAGCTGCGCTGGGCTTCCAGCCCGACGATCTCCTTCGCGACTTGGACAGTGCCCAACTCGAGCTGCTGCTTGCGGCTTTCCCGGTTGAGGCGATTGCCCTCGAACAGCCGCCTCTCGCCGGAGACAAGCAGGCGTCTTTCCGCATGGCCGAGATCGAGACCGCCGGGAAACTCGATTTCCGCCAGGAGATCGCGCTCTGCCAGAAGGCGGGTCCTGCGGACGGTCAGCTCGAGCAATTGCGCCCTGACGATGGACAGTTCGGCCCGGGTCTGTGCGTCATCGAGGCGAAGCAGGACCTGCCCCTCCTTCACGAGATCGCCCTCGCGCACGGCGATCTCGCTGACGATGCCGCCGTCGCGATGCTGGATGGCCTTGATCTGCTGGTCCACGGCGATCTGGCCCTGCGCGATGACCGCGCCGGACAGTTGCATCGTCGCAGCCCAGCCTCCCGCACCGGCAACCAGCAGGAAGCCGAGGGTGGTGCCGGCCAGAATCCGGGGACCGATGCGAAAGGGATTGCTGGTTTCCTTGCTCATTGAAGCCTCCCGTCAAACATGCTCGATGACGACGAGCATGCGAGCCCCGTCGATCGTCACGGTCGTTTCCCAAATGCCGTCCCGATTGAAGTCCGCCTCGATGATCGTCCGGCTCAGTTCGTCGATCCGGTCGTGGCGATAGCGGATGGCGACATCATCTTCTTCGAAGTCATTGCCGTAGATCGCCTCGAACTGGTCCTCATGCCTGTCGAGGACGCGTTCGAAGATGTCATATTTCGACATGTGGATCCTGTCACCGACGGAGAAATCGAGAATGATGTGATTTGTCGCGACAGGGGGTTCGCCGCCCGCCGCCGACGCGGCCGGAGGCAGGAAGCGGAAGACGTCGTCTCCCTCACCGCCCGCCAGGATATTCGCGTGCTGCGTGCTCGCGGTGATGTGGTCGTCCCCGCGTCCGCCGACGGCGGCCTCAAAGGAAGCGATCGTATCGTCCCCGATTTCGCCGCCGGATGCCCGGCCGCCGTCGAGATCGATGGTCACTCCGGAAACCGTGCGGGAATAGTCGATCGTATCGTGCCCTTCGCCGCCGTCATGGATATCGTCGTCCCCGTCGAGGGCCGCCACGATGCGATCGTCGCCGGCACCGCCGAAATTGCCGTCACGGCCGCGACCGTCGATCAGGAGATCGTCGCCATCGCCGCCGTCGAGACGATCGTCGCCGTCCCCGCCGTCCAGGATGTCGGCGCCGGCGCCGCCGAACAGCATGTCGTCTCCCCCATCCCCGAAGAGGGTGTCGTCACCTGCATCGCCGTAAAGCCGGTCGTCGCCGTCCCCGCCGGAAATGGTGTCGTTGCCGGCACCGCCGAAGACGATGTCATTGCCATGCCCGGCGAAGACGATATCATCGCCGTCGCCCGCCACGATATGATCGTCGCCCGCCCCGCCGGCGATGACATCGTCGCCGCCCCGGGCATCGATATTGTCGTGCCCATCGCCGCCGGCGATGTCGTCGCCGCAGGAACTGCCGAGGATGATGTCATCACCCCCCGATCCTTCGATGCGGTTTCGCCCGACGTTGAAATAGGCGACCTGCTCGACGAAGAAATCGCCATCCGTGATTTCATAGGTGAGCGTCACGCGCCCTTCGAGTTTCGGCCCGGCCTGAAACAGCCAATGCCCGTTTGCCGCCACCAACGTCCCCTGCGACACTGTCAGGTTCCGTATGGAAAGCGGATCGCCATCCGGATCGTGGGCGTTGCGCAGCAGGTCGGAAAGGGCGATGGCCAGCAAGGCGCATCCCGTGACATCCAGCAGATAGACGGGCCCCGTGACACGCGGCGCCCGGTTGACCCGCTCCGTCTCCCCGTTCTCGCCGGGATCGTCAGTTCCGGGCTCTTCCTGGCCGGCTCCTTCCGGGTTCGGTTCGGGAATGCCCGGCTGGCCTCCTCCTCCAGCAGGCTCGCCCCCCGTGGCGGGCCCCTGGAAAAGCGAACCGGGGAATGCGTTGTCATTGGCCGCAAGAGAACCGAAGCCAAATGTCTTTGCGCCGACCCATCCCCTAAATTCCATGTCGAACGTGACGCCCTCCGGCCGGGCGAGCCCCTGCAGGAAGCGCTCGTCGTTCGGCAGGTCGCTTTCCTGCGGATAGTGGTCCGGGGACGAAAGCTCGTGATCGACCGGCAGGACCAGATCCTGCAGTGTATCCGAAGACGGCGCTTCGCCTTCCTTTTCCGCCCGTTCGCGATCCTCTCTTCCCTCCTCTGCCGGCCGGGCGCTGCTCTCGAAGAAGGAGCGGAGATAGAGGACCAGGCCCGCCACTATCAGGCCGAGCGTGAAGGGTGTCCTGGATTTCCTATCCGCTCCCTTCAAGACATAGCGCTCGGAAGGATCGGGTTCGACGGAGGTCTGTTTCGTTGCCTTTACATCGATGATCATGTCGAAACCCGCGCAGCAAGGCCGGCGCGCTCCATTCTCGTGTGGCTGGCGGATGCGGCGGCCGGTGCGGGCGGGGTCGCCTGGATGACGGCGCCGAGCACGTCCTCCTTCGGCCCGAAGGCCGTCATCTTGCCGTTCTGCACCACCGCCACCATATCGACCGCGGCTAGCGCGCTCGGGCGATGCGCGATGACGACGACGATGCCGCCACGCCCCTTCACGCCTTCGATGGCGGCGGTCAGGGCCGCCTCGCCCTCGCTGTCGAGGTTGGAATTGGGCTCGTCGAGCACGACGAGGAACGGATCGCCGTAAAGGGCGCGCGCGAGGCCGATGCGCTGGCGCTGGCCGCCGGAGAGCGACACGCCGAGCGGACCCAGTTCCGTCTTGTAGCCTTCGGGCAGGCGCACGATCATGGGATGGACGCCCGCCGCCGCGGCCGCCTTGACGATGGCCCGGGCCTCCGCATCGCCGTCGAGGCGCGATATGTTCTCCTCGATGGTGGCGTCGAGCAGCGAGACCTCCTGCGGCAGGTAGCCGATATAGGAACCCAGCCGGGTGTCTTCCCATTGGGTCAGCTCGGCGTCGTCCAGTCGCACGCTGCCGCGCAGCGTGGGCCATATCCCGCTCAAGGCGCGCGCCAGGGTGGTCTTGCCGCCGCCGCTGGAGCCGATGACGCCGAGGGCCTGCCCGGCCCGGAGCTCGAAACTGACGTCGCTCAGCAGCACTCGGCCCGATCCGGGCGCGGCGACCGTGAGACCTTCGACCTTCAGCGAGCGCTCCGGCGCCGGCAGGTCCATCGGCTCGCTCGCGGACTGCAGCGCCACGACCGTCTCCCTCAGCCGCTGGAAAGCCGCCCTCGCGGCGACGACGCTCTTCCAGTTGCCGATCGCAAGATCGATCGGCGCCAGCGCCCTTGCCGAGGCGACGGAGGCGGCGATGATGGCCCCGGCGGACAGCTGGCCCTGGATGGTCAGGTAAGCGCCCAGCCCCAGCACCGCCGATTGCAGGATCATCCGCACGACGCGCGAAATGGCGCCGAACGTGCCGGTGATGTCATTAGCGCGCGTCTGGAGATGAAGATGATCCTCATTGGCCCGGTCGAACCGTTCGACGGCCCGGCGGGCAAAGCCCATCGCCTTCAGGATATCGGCGTTGCGGGCATTGGAATCGGCGATGGCGTTGCGTGTCACGACGGCAGTGTGGGTGGCGCTCGCCAGTCTCCGCGTCATCAGTTCCGTGACGATGGTCAGGAGCGTCAGCAGCACCGCCCCGCCGAGGGCAAGCGCGCCGAGAAGCGGGTGAAGGATATAGACGAAGGCAAGGAAGAGCGGCATCCACGGCAGATCAAACAGGGCGACCGGCCCCTGGCTTCCGAGAAAACCGCGAACCGTATCGACGTCGCGCCCGCGCTCGAGCGATTCCGCCGTCGAGAAGCCGAAGCGCGGCATGTCGACGGCGACCCGATGCGCCAGCGGCGCGATCTTCCGGTCGAGGCGGGCGCCTATCCGCACGAGGATCTGCGAACGCAGGATGTCGAACAGGCCCTGAAAGAAATAGAGACCGACCGCCAGGATCGAGATGGCGAGCAGCGTCGGGATGCTCGCGCTCGTCAGCGCGCGGTCGTAGATCTGGAGCATGTAGAAGGCGCCCGTCAGCGCCAGGATGTTGATGACACCGGACATGGCGAAGAGGAAGAGGCCCACGGCGCGAAAGCCGCCGGTCAGTTTCTCCGTATTCTTCCGCCTGGTTGCGGACATCGGCTCTTTGGAACGCATGACTATCACCCGCTGAACTGAATTTCGCTTGCCGGAGGCACCCCGGGCGCCTCCGGCCCCAAGCATGCTAGAGGTCGAAATCGCCGGCCGTCAGGTTGTGCGAGCCCTTGACCGAGAACTTGAAGTCCGCCGCGTTGCCGCCGGACGTATTGCCCTCGATCACGGTGTAGTCGATGCCGTCCCGGTTCTCGTGGGTGACGAGCAATTCGCCGCTCGCGCCGGAGAATGCGCCGGAGACCAGCGTGAAGGACTGGTTGCCGGATGCCGTCCAGTTGGCGTCCATTGCGCTGAGGTCCAGCCTGTCTCCGGGCTGGAAGCCCATGATCGTGTCGCCATCCGCATCGGCCGCCGACAGGAAGCGGAAGGTGTCGTTGCCCGCCCCACCGTCGATCACGTTCACGGCGGCGCTTGCCGTTATGACATCGTTGCCCGATCCGGTGATGATGTTCTCGATGCCCCGGATCGTATCGGAGCCGGACTGGGCGCTGACCACGCTGCCACGGCCATTGAAGCCGGTGCCGAGATCGGCCGTGATGTTCGCATTGATGGCGGACATGTCGAGCGTATCGTTGCCGTCGCCGCCATTCATATGGTCGCCGTAGTAGACGTCGTCGCCATCGCCGACCGACGCCACGAAGATATCGTTGCCGTCGCCGCCGAAAACCGTGTCGTTACCGAGGCCCCCGTCGAGCAGGTCGTCGCCGCTTTCGCCGAAGAGACGGTCGTTGCCGGCATCCCCGTAGATCATGTCGCTGCCGCCGCCACCGAGTACGTCGTCGGCGCCGTCGCCGGCAAAGATCATCTCCCGTCCGTTACCGCCGACGATGGCCTCGCCGTTCACCGTGCCGAACAGGACTGCAGAGCCATTGTCCCCACTCTCCGTCTCGCCGGCCGGGTCGTCATCGCCACCGCCGGAAACGGTGTCGTCCTCGTCGTCATCATTTTCATTGCCGCCCACCGGCGGAACGACGTTGCCCGGCCCGACCTCTTCGCCGCCGGAGGTGAACTGCGGCAGGCCGCCGCCGCTGAAGAAGGTCAGCGAATATCCATCGCCCACGAGCGTGGTGGAGCCGTTGATGTTCCGGACCATGTCGTAATCGTCCAGGGTCGTGTCGTCGGGCAGTTGCACGACGTCCTGCGGCCGCAGCGTGCCGATGATCGTGTCGTTGCCGCCCTTGGTCTTGAAGACGACACGATGAGCCGACGCGAGCCGCGATATGTCGACGGTGTCGTCGCCGTCCGAGCCGACGATGGTGATCGTATTCAGCCGCAGGCTGGTCTCCTCGCCCTGCTCGGCGAAATCGCCGATCAGTTCGAAGCGGTCGCCGCCGGCGGTGCCCGCGCCACCCGCCGGGCTGCCGTTGATGACGATCTCCTCGATCTCGGACAGTTCCGCGATGACCTGCGGAACGCCTTCGACGCCATTCACGACGACCGTGCGGGTCACCACGATCTCGGTGCCGCCGCCGCGCAGCACGAGGCCCGGAATGACCGTCTCGGCGTCCTCGGCGGGATAGAAGCGGAAGATTTCGTAGGCGTCGTCGCCGGTGATGACGAAGGTATCGCCGGCAATGCCTTCCGAACCGCCGTCGATCACGTCCCAGCCGCCATCCGGCGCCTGCCAGTGGATGATGTCGTCGCCGCTGTCGCCGAAGAGGAAGTCGTCCCCCGTCCCGCCATCGATGACGTCGTCGCCCGCGCCGCCGTTGATCGTGTCGCCGCCGCCGCCCCCGAGAATGATGTCGGCGCCTGCGGTGCCCTCGAGGGTATCGCCGTTGGCGGTTCCGGCAATGGTCGTTTCGCCGGCGAGGATGAAGTCCGCGCGGTCCACCATATTGTTGCCGGTTCCCGGAACGCCGTTGAGCGTGATCGAACCGCCGCCGGCGATATCGATGCGGGTCCTGCTGCCGTCGGACGTGATGGAGACGCGCGTGTCGAAGTCCGCGTCGGTGATGCCGAGGCCGCTCAGGTCGATCTTGTCCTGGCCGCCGCCGGTGGGATTGGCGTCGAAGCTCGTGACGACGTCGTCGCCGAAATCCAGCCCGTCGTAGACCAGCCTGCTGAAGCCGGCGCCGAGATTGATCGTATCGTTACCGGCACCACCATTGACCGCATCGTTACCGCTGCCGGCATTGATGACGTCGTCGCCGGCGCCACCATGGAGGAAGTCGTCCCCGTCGCCGCCGAGCAGCCGGTCGTTGCCAGCCTCGCCGTACAGGCTGTCATTGCCGGCGCCGCCGGTGATGACGTTGTCGAGTTCGTTGCCGGCCCCCGTGAAGGCGCCGCCGCCCGTATAGGTCAGGTTCTCGACATTCGCATCCAGCATGTAGCTTGCGACCGTCGTCTGGACGGTGTCCGTTCCGCCGTTCTCCAGCTCGACCACCGTATCGCCGATGTCATCGACGATGTAGGTATCGCCCCCCGAGCCGCCGACCAGAAGATCAGCGCCGGCGCCGCCGTTGAGCGTATCGGCACCATTGTTGCCGAACAGCATGTCGTCGCCGGTATTGCCCAGCAGCGTCGTCGACTGGGAACTGCCGAGATCGACCAGAATGGTATCGACATCCGGCGCGGCCTCCAGCGTGGTGCCCGTCCCCGTGTGCAGCGTGTAGCTGCCGCGCATGACCTCGTCACCCTCGTCATCGGCGACGTAAAGCTCATAGCCGTGATAGCTGCCGCCGTCGAAAGTGATCGTCTCGACGGCATTGCCGGGATCGTTGAACTGGCCCGCCACGCGGACCGTCTGGCCATTGAGCACGATGACGAGATCGCCATTGGCAGCCCGGCTGAAGTTAAAGGCGGAAAGTGCCTCGCCATTCGTCGCCACGCTGATCCGGTCGTTGCCGGAAGTCTCCTCGATGCGGTCCGTGCCGTCGGCAAGGCCCATGACATAGATGTCGTCGCCGGCACCGCCGCGCAAGGTGTCGTTGCCGGCGCCGCCGATCAGCACGTCATTGCCGGAAAGGCCGTTGAGCGTATCGTTGCCTTCGAAACCCATGAGGACATCGTGGATCAGGCCCGTGCCCGCAACGTTACCGTTCAGCGTTTCGCCGGCGGCGGTGCCGGAAATGACATTCATCGTCAGGTCGGTGAATTCAAGCCGCTCGATATTGCGCACCGTGTCACGGCCGTCGAGAACGGGCCGCTCGGTCACGCCCTCGATGTTTTCGGCGAGCGGGTCGGTTTCGTCCGTGGCCGGCGGCGCGTGGTCGACATAGAGGCTGCCATCCGTGTTCACGCCGAAGGCGTAGTGCTCACGGATGCCCGTATAGACGGCCGTGTCGATATCGCCCGCGGCATTGCCATCGACGATCTCGCGAACGATCGACAATTGGCCCGGATTCAAGACGCCGGCCAGCATCAGCATGTCCAGAGAGCGCGCGCCGAACTGCGCGGTCGCGCCCGCCCGCAGCACCCCGTTCACCATGTCGGTCTGGAGATAGACCTTCTTCGTCATCCCATCGGCCGTGTAGACCTGACCGTCCGCGACGATGCGGATACGCACGTTGAGCCATTTGTCGCCGTCGATGACGTCGTCGCCGGCAAGGCCCTTGATGCGGTCGCTGCCGCCACCGCCGAGCAGGATATCGGAGGCATCCGCCGTTTCGAGGACGATCGTCTCCGCAACGCCGTCGTTTCCGACCTCGACATGACGCTGGCGATGGGCGACCAGCATATCCAGCCCGTCGACAAGAGCGACGTTCCGCTCCAGAAGGGCATTCGAATAGGAATAGAGGGGCGCATCCGGACCGGGGATCGCCGCCGTGCCGGTCGCCTCCACCCTTGTATTGACCGGCACCACGCGGCCCGTCAGCACGTCGTCGAATTTCCAGCCGGAAAGCCCCTCCACCAGATCGAAGCGGTCCCGCAGGATGAAGGCTTCCTGGTTCGCGAAGATGGGAATGCCGAGATCGGAATTCGCCGCCATCGGATCGTCCTTGTGGATCGCCCAGTCGAAGCCCGACATGCCGTTGCTGCGCTGGATGCCGACGCCCTGAAACATGATGTCGTCGCCGGCCTCGGCGTCATAGTCCGTATCCCCGCTCTGGCCGTTCAGCACGTCGTTGCCGACGATGGTTGAGTTGAACATCAACTCGGAATTTTCGCCGGCCAGCGTATCGAAGCGGCCGCCGCCCTCCAGCCAGTCGTCGCCGGCCTCGCCGAGCAGGAAATCCATTCCGTCGCCGCCGAGGATGAAGTCGTCGCCGACGCCGCCCATGACGGTCTTGCCATCGGGGCCGGCGATCAGGAAGTCGTTGCCCTCGTTGCCGAAGACCAGCGAAAGCCCGCTGCCGCCATGGATGACGTCATTGCCTTCCTCGCCATGGAGGAAATCCATCGCGCCGATGTCGGTTCCCGCATTGGTGATGATGTCGTCGCCCGAGCCGCCGTGGATATGATCCACGCCGTAGCCGCCTTCGAGACGGTCGTTGCCGGCCCCGCCCCAGATCGTGTCGTCACCCTCGCCGGTGATGATGTGATCGTCATTGTCGGTTCCCTGGACGACAACGTGCTCGCCGCCATTGTAACGCAGATATTCGGCAATGCCGTCGCCATCCGCATCGCGACGCTCGACCAGAGGAGACAGGACCTCCAGATAGGGATTGTCCTGGACGGGGTCGCCCTGACCCGTCATGGCCAGTTGCCTTGCCGCGTCGAGATAGAGAACGCGGTCCGGGCGCGAGAAGAAGTCGCCGGGGATCGCGGTGCCCGTTTCGGCAAGGTCGGTCGTGCGAAGGGCCATCTTGGAGAGCGAATTGCCTTCCAGCTCGGAGAGCAGGTTGAGGCCCTGGACGCGCGACAGGTAGTAGAAGCGGTCGCCGTCCTGCAGGTTCTCCATCTGCAGTTCGAAGATGAAGGAGAAGGTGGAGCCGAGCATGCCGCCGAAATCCATCTTCTTTTCGGCAAGCCCGCCCACCCACAGGTCGACATTGGCAAGACCGCCGAGCCCGTCGGCATAGCCGCCCGTACCGGAAAGAAAGGCCGCGCGGTCAGCCGGCGGCAGGATGGTCCGGTTCGCGCCGAGGCTTTCGTCCCAGAACGTCTCAGCCGTGCCGAACACGATCGCCATCGCCGCCGCGCGCTTGCCGTCCACCGTCGTCTCGCCCGCAATCGTCGCATGCGTGCCGTAGGCCGCGATGAAATTGACGATGGAGGCCGGGTTCTTGAGGTTGAGCGCGAAGTCAGTCCAGTTCGCATAGGGGGCCAGCTGGCTGTCGCCCTGGGCCATGGCCTGGAACTGGGCCCGCGCCTCGTTAAGGGTCGGCATGCCAGTATCGCGGCCGCGCGCGATGTTGATCGTCGCCAGGTCGAGCGGGATGCCGAGCAACTGGTTGCGCAGGGTATTCGTGACGAACTCGTCGATCTCATTGCCGACCTGGGCGCTCATGCCGCGAATGACCGCACCGGCCGCCTGTGCATGGGTCAGGCTCCCGCCCTCGTCATAGGCGACGGGATTGAGGAACGCATCGAACAGCGACATGGGGTTCGTCGACCCGTCGGCAGCAATACGATCGACAGTCTCGTTGAGCATCGAGTGGCCGAAGCGATAGACCACGTTGGCAAACTCGGAGAAGATCGCGGGATTGATGTCGGCATCCGGCTCGAACAGGAAGGCATCGACATCCGGCTGCATCTTGCGGGCGAATTCCTCGAAGACGAGGTGCTGGTATTCCATTTCGGTGACGAAGCGCGCCGCCTGGAAGAGGCGCTCGCCATCCCAGACGAGATCCTCGAGATTGGCGGGAACGGCGGAGGCGTCCACCAGCAGCCACTCGTTGAGGAAGGCGATATCACCATTCGCCGCAGCCTCGAGCGCGACCTGCTTTGTCTCCTCGACCATGCGGTTGTGTTCGCCGTGGAAGATATGGTGGATGGTCGTAAGGCCGATATTCTCGTTTCCGCGCCCGTCGCCGGTGATGAAATGCGCATCCAGGAGCTCGTCGTCATATTCGAGATTATGCCCCATGCTGCTCGCGACGGCATTGCCCGCCACGCCGTCGGCATCCTCGGCAAGCTCGCCGCCGGCCGTGAAGACCGGCACAGCGTTGTGGGCGATGTCGTCGAGGAACGCATGGCCGGTGCGGAAGGCGCCGAGGACGGTCGGATCGATGGGATTGTCCGGATCGCCCTCGACAAGGACATCGTCGCCCGTCCCGAAAATGCCGTCCGCGCCGAGCCCGACGACCAGTTGGGGATAGCCGTTGGCTCCGGGGATGAAGTTGCCGTATTCATCGGTCGCGATCAAGGGAATATTGCCGATATCCGCATCGGTAAGCCTGATACCGAGCATATCCTCGGCATGCGCCTTCACATCCGCCCACGTCGCCAGGCCGTGCCCGTTTCCCTCGAGCAGGCGGCCGGTCGCAACGGGGGTTCCGTCCGGCCCCTCCTCATATTCGCGCATGAAGACCTGCTTGGAGGCGTGAGAGCCATAGGTCTGGTTCTGATCCACCCATGGCGTCGTGGTGTTGCGCGCACCCTCGCCGGTGGTCGCACGGGTCAAGACCATGAAGTTGGTATGCGGAGTGGCAGGGTTGTAGAGCGGATCGTCCGGCGAGAGCGGAATGTAGACCACACCGTTGCCGCCCTTGGCCACGAGATCGAGGCCATGATCGAAAAACTGTCCGAACAGGGTGAAGAGGGCGCTGAAGGGCGCGGAATCGCCGATATCCGGCGACACATTGGGCAGGAAGACCGTCGGGCCGTCCATTTCGATGCCGTTCTGCGCGAGAAGCGCGTCGAGTTGGCCCTTGGCCAGCCCATAGGCCTGGGAATTTACCGGCAGTTCCTTCACGATGGCGTGGGCGGCGCGAATGGCCTGCAGAGCGTCGACCTGCGCCTGTCCCACGACGCCGGCATATTCGAGCGCGGCGACGATGGCCGCCGGGTTGTCGAGCGTCTGGTCGACGACGAGATTGGAGATCAGGCGGGGCGCCGCATCGACCACATCGCCGGGCTGGCCGTAGTCGTTGTTGGATGCGTAGGGGAACGTGCCCGTCCCCTGGCCGAACGCAGGATCGGTCAGGGACAGGAACTGCTGGTCCGCCGAGCCCCAGTGCTCCCGGCCGGGCAGGAGGTTGTTGTAGCTGCCGTCGACGGTCCGCAAGCCATAGGGAAGCAGGTGAATCTGCGCGGCGGCGGGAGAATTGGGGTCCACGCCGCCGGCCTCCGCGACGAGCGTGTAGAGATCCTCGCCGGCGGCATGCCTTTCGGCGATCTTGATCTGTTTCAAGATGAACTGCAGGTCGTGCTTGACGATATTGACCATGACCATTCTCCCCTTGGTAGCGTCTCCTGACGCTTCTTGTCGGCCACGCGCGCCGCCTTCTGCGGGCGATGCGCATTTCGGAAGAATGATGCGCCTGATCTCGGCTCTCGCGCCATGACGGATGGTCTGACGAGTTGCTTCCCCGAAAGGGCAACCGGACCAGATCGCAAGGCGGGGACCTTGCTCGACTTTGGTCCGAGCGGATGATTGGACCATCGGCGCTAGCCGACAAGGCGGATCCGTGATCGTTTGGCGAGAGGGCCACAGGAGCATTTTCAAAGCCGATGGTCGATGCAGCAGCCACATCGCCACGCTTTCATCGGGCACACGGCTTCCGGAGCCTGAGCCAGCCGATACAGTTTGCGCTGTCGGGTGGCCTCATCATGCTGGCGGCGATGTTCCTTGCCGGCGTCGTCATCTCCGGCATCGTCACCCGCGCTACGGTGGAAAGCACCGCGGCAAGCTCCGCTCTCTTCCTGGACAGCCTCCTCTCCCCCCTGGTCCAGCAACTGGCGCGTCGGGAAGTGCTCGGCCCGCAGGCCATCGCGCGCCTGGACGAGGCGCTGAAGGAAGGCGCCTTCGCCGACCGCTTCGCCCATGTCGACATCTGGAGGAGTGACGGGCTCGTCACCTATTCGACCACATCCGATCTGATCGGCGGGCGATTTCCGCCACCGGAAGGCGCCGCCATGGCATTCGACGGCGAGGTTTCGGCACGATACACCGATCTTGCCGCCGGCGAACATGTCGCGCGGGCGTGGACGACGAAATATCTGGAAATCTACGTTCCCCTGCGCGAGCACGGGTCCGGCCGCATCATTGCCGTCGTTGAAATCCATGAACTGACACAACCGCTCGAAGCCAAGCTGCTGAAGCTGCGGGTGCAGACATGGCTCGTCGTCAGCGGGGCGGCCCTGTCGATCGCACTCGCCTTGACCGGCGTCGTCTACAGCAACAGCAGATTGATTGGACGGCAGCAGGTCGCCCTGGAGAGCCGCCTTGCCGAGATCGAGCGCGTCTCCCACCAGAACAGCGAGTTGCGCATGAAGGTCCAGCGGGCCTCGGGCCGGCTGGTGGAGATGAACGAAAGCTACCTGCGCAACGTGGGCGCCGAACTGCACGACGGCCCGGTTCAACTCATCGGTCTTTCCGCACTCAAGATCGAGCAGGTCCGGCGCGCGGCGGACAAAGACGGGCGGGCGGCGATACTGACGGCGATCGAGGGCCTTCTGGGCGATGCATTGCATGACATGCGCGCGATCGCGCGGGGATTGGTGTTGCCGGAGACCCAGGCGCTGTCCCTGCGTGAGATCGTCGAAAGCGTGGTGCGCGTGCATGAACGAAGAACAGGCACCGCCGTCTCCCTGATCTGCGACGGCACGCCGCCGTCCCGCTCCTCGCAGGCAATGCGCCTGTGCGCCTACCGCTTCGTGCAGGAGGGCCTCAACAACGCCTATCGCCATGCTGGCGGGCATGGGCAAACCGTCGAATGCCGGCACGAAGGCGACGTTTTCGTCCTGCGCGTCAGCGACGACGGCGGGGGGACGGCCGGACGCCCGGAAACGTCCGAGGGCAGCCTCGGATTGTTCGGGCTGCGAGAGCGCGTGGAGAGCCTCGGAGGCACGTTCTCCGTGCGTCATGGCCGACGAGGCACAGTCATCGAAATGGCCACAGTCCTGAACGGAGGAGATGAAGTATGAATGCGCCGATCAGGATTATCGTGGTTGACGATCATCCGTTGTTCAGAGCAGGCGTCACGCAATCGCTCGCGCTCGACCCCGCAATCACAATCGTCGCGGAAGGAAATTCCGGCAGCCAGGCGCTCGAACTGGTCGAGCGCCATGAGCCGGATATCATCCTGCTCGACATATCCATGCCGGGCAACGGCATCGATGCCGCCGCGGCGATCACCGCAACGCAAAGGCCGCCGCGCGTCCTGATGCTCACCGGCTCCGACGACGGCCATGACGTGATGCGGGCGATAGAGGCCGGTGCGTCTGGCTATGTTCTGAAGGGGATTAGCGCAAACGATCTGATAGCCGCCGTGAAGAGCGTCGCGGCCGGCGAAACCTTCGTAACGCCGAGCCTCAGCCTCGGTCTTCTCACCCGGTTGAGCGGCAAAGCGGAAACGGCGCCCCTCGCCCGCCTTACCGTGCGAGAGCTACGCGTCCTTGAGCTTTTGGCGCAAGGGCTTAGCAATCGAGGGATCGGCGGCAACCTTGGAGTCCATGAAAAAACCGTGAAATTCCACGTGACAAATATTCTAAGGAAGCTGAAGGTCCGTAACCGCGTTGAAGCGGCTCTGGCCCTGAAGGAAAGGTAATAGTCCGTGCTATTTCCTCTCGCTTGGCCTGCCCCGTGAAGGCCGAAACGACCTACTGCCCCGGGCCGCATCTTCGCGGTGCGCCGAGCGTCTGGATCGAAGGCCTGACGCGCGAGCACGCGTATGCTTGTCCAACAGAACTCGCCTCACGAAAGGCGGCCACGGCTAAACCCGCTATTCGAGCGGCGTCGCCGGGTCGGCACTATTCTTGGTGCGTCCTGGCACCATGCACGAGAACAAACGTCTGTGACGGACCGATTGCGGAGCGCTTCATTGGACGAAACCGGAACAGAGAGGGATCAGCCAGCCTGCCCCGGTTTATCAGGGTTTCCGCGAAGCATTCTCCGCTCGACACGGGGGATGCTTCGGAAGGGAGCCACGATTGATTGCGCGTGGCTTGGTGACCCTGTTTCCAGCAGGAATGTCCGCTTCATCCTCGGTATGGATGGTGGCCATGGCCGTTTTCAAGTCTTCCAGTGCCAGCTTGAATTGTTCGAGATCGGTCTTCTCAGACTTGAGCCCGAAGGCTGACGGACAAGCCATTTGCTCGTCCGTCAGCCAAAAAAAATACTCATCAGTCAGGCTCCTTCACGCCAGCCTGAATCATAGCCCTCACGACAAATCAATCGGCCCGGCGCTCGCCGCCGGCTGCACGGTTATCCTGAAACCGGCCTCCGAGACGCCGCTGACCGCCTATGCGATGGCCTGTCTCGGTGAGGAAGCGGGCGTGCCGCCAAGCGTCGTCAATGTCCTGACCACGACGAACCCGAGTGGCGTGACCAATGCCATACTTGCCGACCCGCGCGTGCGCAAGCTCTCCTTCACCGGCTCGACCGGCGTCGGCCGCACCCTTCTCGCCGAGGCCGCCAAGTCGGTCGTCAGCTGCCCGATGGAACTCGGCGGCAATGCGCCCTTCCTCGTCTTCGACGACGCGGATCTCGAAGCCGCGCTCGACGGCGCCATGGTCGCCAAGATGCGCAATGCCGGCGAAGCCTTCACGGCCGCCAACCGCTTCTACGTCCAGTCAGGCATTCACGACGCCTTCGTCGCGGGGCTGACCGCGCGCATGGCCGCGATGAAGGTCGGCCCCGGCTACGATCCCGACACGCAATGCGGTCCGATGATCACGACGAATGCGGTGCGCAAGATCGACAGGCTCGTCTCGGAAGCGGTGGCCGCCGGCGCCCGCGTCACGACAGGGGCAAGCCGCTTTCGGGGAACGGCTACTTCTATCCACCGACCGTCATCGAAAACGTGCTCACCGACGCCGCCATCGCAGGCGAGGAGATCTTCGGGCCCGTCGCCCCGGTCTACAGGTTCGAAACCGAACTGACGAGAACAATCGCTCCTGAATGGAAAGGAACCCGCCGGTCAGTTCGATAGAATAGCGTCGCTAGACCGGGAGGTGAGCTTGGCACACGAGCTCGCTCTTACGACGAGCCGTCTCCAGGCCCAATTCGATAAACCGGTTCGCGTGGCGGGCGAGCGCGACGTTGTCGTCCCAGAGGTTGCGCCAGATCGCCGTCTTGAGCGACAGGTCCCTGTCGACGATGGTCGTCGAGAACGATTCGAAAGTGACGTAGTCGTCCCAGCCGATCCCAACAAGCGCTTCGAAAATCGCTGCAAAGTCGATCGTGCCCGTTCCGAGATAGCCGCGATGGCTTTCGCCGATATGGACATAGCCGATCTTGTCAGCCGCGTGGCGAATGGCGAGGCCGACATCGGCCTCCTCGATGTTCATGTGGAACGTGTCGAGATGCAGGAGCACGTTGGATGCTCCGGTGTCGCGGATATAGGCCAGTCCCTGTGCCGCGGTGTTCAGCATGTTGCTCTCGAAGCGATTGACGATCTCGAGATTGAGCGTGACGCCGGCGGCCTTCGCCCGGTCGGCCACCTTCGACAGGGCGGAGACGCTGGTGTCCCAGCCCTTGCGCGTCAGGCTGTGTTCCTGCTTGCCATGGGCGGAGCTAAGGATACCGGCCAGTTTCGTGCCGCCCAGGTCGCGCACCAGGGCCACGGCGCGGTCGAGAATATCGACGCCGTTCGCCACGACCGATGCATCCTCGCTGGAAATGTCGCCCTCCGGCGGAAGGCCCATGCTTATCGCTACGTCGAGGCCGAGTTCCTCGAGGCGACCGGACAGCCATTTCACGTCGACCTGCTCGGGATCGAGATAGGAGAATTCGATGAGCTTGTAGCCGAGCCTGTGGGTACTCTCGAGAGCCTTATCAAGATCGCTCCTGGACGAGCCCGCGCTCCAGACGAAGGAATGGACACCGATTTTCGACATAGCCGGCCGCTTTCTGAAAGGAAAAATGGAAGATCGGCCGGGCACGCCGCTTGCGGGGCGCCCCGGCCGTCCGGGAGAAGGATTTAGCGGGCTGCGGTCCAGCCCTTGTAGTCCTTGACATTTTCAGCCGTGATCAGCTTCGGGTCGAGCAGCACGATGGGTTCGGCCGGCTTGTTGCCCTTCAGCACCTCGACGCCAAGCTGCAAGGCCTGGCCGGCCATGACATAGGGGTCCTGCGAGGCCGAGGCCTTGATCATGGAATTGCCGCTGGCCAGCGACTTTTCGATGTCCGGCGCGCCGTCAACGGCCGTGAAGAAGAACTCGCTGCGGTTCAGCTGCTTAGCGGCAAGTTCCGCACCGATCGCGGTCGGGTCGTTGATGGCGAAGACCGCGTCGATCTTGTCGAAGCGGGTCAGCAGGCCCTGCATCACGGCAAGACCGCCATCACGCGAGCCCTGGCCGTTCTGGTCGTCGGACAGGATCTTGATGTCGGCATGCTTGCCGAGTGCGTCCTTGCAACCCTGGACGCGCTCGAGGATCGAGGAGGAGGCCGGGCCGTTGATGATGACGACGTCGCCCTTGTTGCCGAGCTTCTCGGCGATGTAGTTGCAGGCTTCTTCGCCAGCCTTGACGTTGTTCGTCATGACGGTGACATCGGCGCCGGGAGCCGAAACGTCGAATGCGGCAACCACGACGCCGGCGGCTTGCGCCTTCTTCACGGCGGGTGCGATGGCCTTGGCATCGACGGCGTTCAGCATGATGATGTCGACGCCGGCGGCGATGAAGCTGTCGACCTGCGAGACCTGCTTGTTCAGGTCGTAGTCTGCCGAGACGGAGATGACTTCGACGTTCGGATTGATTTCCTTGGCGCGGTCCTCGATACCCTTGATGGTTGCGACGAAGAACGGATTGCCGAGCAGGCCGACCGAGATGCCGATCTTGTTGAGGTCCTTGGCGGCGGCGGGCATGGCGATCGTGGCGGCGAGCGCGGTGCCAATGAAGAGCTTCGAGATGAGACGCATGTTTTCCTCCTTTGGTGGCGCGTTTTGCGCCGTTGTCTCCGGTAACGACCGGTTCGTTCAGCCGGACTTTATGTCCGGCTAAGTCCTTTCAGCCTGTACCGATCGAGGCCAACGGCGACGATGATGACGAGGCCCTTGATGATGTATTGCCAGATGTCCGAGACCCCCACGAGAATGAGGCCGTTGGAGAGCACGGCGATGATGAGCGCGCCGATCAGCGTGCCCCAGATGGAGCCGACGCCGCCGACGAACGAGGTGCCGCCGAGAATAACGGCCGCGATGGCATCGAGCTCATAGGCCTGCCCGAGCTGCAGGCCATTTGCGGCATAGAGGCGGGCGGCCGACATGGCGCCGCCGAGACCGGAAAGCAGGCCCGATATCGAATATACGAAGAGCAGCACCAGCGGCACCTTGATGCCGGTGAGACGCGCGGCCTCGGAATTGCCTCCGACGGCATAAATCCAGGTGCCGAGCACCGTGCGCTTGAGGATGAACCAGGAGACGATGATCGTCGCGATCGCGATGATGGCGAGCCACGGTATGCCGAACAGCGTACCGTTGCCGATGAAATCGAACGGCAGATCCGCATTGAAGACGGTCGTGTCGTTGCCGAGCAGGCGGGCAACGCCGCGGATGGCAGTGAGCGAGCCGAGCGTGACGATGAAGGGCGGAAGTTTGAGCCAGGCGATGATCGCGCCGTTGAGAAAGCCGCAGGCAAGGCCGGCAAGGATGGCGGCAGGAACGCCGAGCATGCCGAGATCCGGCACCAGCGAGACGATGACGGCGATCATGGCCGAGGCGGCGAGAATTGAGCCGACCGACAGGTCGATGCCTCCCGTCAGGATGACAAAGGTCATGCCCGCAGCCAGCACCGTATTGATCGAGGCTTGCTGCATGACGATCGACAGGTTGTTGACCGACAGAAAGCGGCCGGAAAGCAGATGGAAGCCGATTGCGAGCAGCACGAGCACGGGCAGCATGCCGAGCGCAGTCAGCGTCGAGCGCAGCTTCAGCTTGTCCATTCGGGCCTGTTCGGTTTCGCTTGCAGCCA
Source organism: Shinella sp. 1A1 (assembly GCF_055379515.1). Classification (NCBI taxonomy): domain Bacteria; kingdom Pseudomonadati; phylum Pseudomonadota; class Alphaproteobacteria; order Hyphomicrobiales; family Rhizobiaceae; genus Shinella; species Shinella sp. 1A1. Next base: position 7,533 of record NZ_AP039672.1, on the reverse strand, counting down.
TAGTTTCGTCCCGTTTCTCTGTTTCGTCACTCCGCCGCGCCGGCAGTGCCTGTTGCCAGCGCCATGATGGCTTCCTGTTCGATCGGCTGGCTCACCTCGCCGGCGATGCGCCCCTCGCGCATGACCAGAACGCGGTCGGCAATGCCGAGAATTTCCGGCAGATCGCTGGAGATCACGACGACGGCGATGCCGCTCTGGGCAAGGTCGTCGATGATGCGGTAGATTTCGGATTTCGCGCCGACATCGACACCGCGCGTCGGCTCGTCGAGAATGATCGCCTTCGGCCTGGTTTCCAGCAGGCGGGCCAGCAGCGCCTTCTGCTGGTTGCCACCCGAGAGCGCGCCGACATTGATCTGCGTGCCGGCCGTGCGGATCGATAGCGCCTTGACGGCGCCGATGGCCCGCTCTCTCGCTTTGGCGAAATTCAGAGCGCCGCCCGCCTTGGCATCCTCAACGATGACGCCGATATTGATGTTGTCGCTGATCGACATGTCGAGGAAGAGGCCGAGTGCCTTGCGGTCCTCGGTCAAGTAGGCGATGCCGGCATCGAGCGCATCCCTCGGCGAGGCAATCGCCAGCGTCTCACCGTTCAGCCTGATCTCACCCGAGGTGCGGCGGTCGGCACCGTAGACGAGACGGGCGAGTTCGGTGCGGCCCGAGCCGACAAGGCCGGCAATGCCCAGCACTTCGCCCGCCCGCACATCGAAAGTGCAATCATGCACGCGCTGGCCGTCACCGACATTGGTGACGGAGAGAACGGCGGCGCGCACGCCTTCCACCTGCCGGTGCTCCTTTTTGTAGAAGGACGAAAGGTCGCGGCCGACCATCATCGAGACCAGCTTGCCGGCCGAGAGGCCGTCGCGCTCCAGCGTGCCGATATAGGCACCGTCGCGCAGCACGCTGACACGGTCGGAGAGCTGGTAGATCTCCTCCATGCGGTGGCTGATATAGATGACGGCGATGCCGTCGGCCTTCAGGCGGGCGATGACGTCGAACAGCCGATCGGTCTCGCGCGTGGTGAGCGATGTCGTCGGCTCGTCCATGACGATGATGCGCGCATTGGTGGTTAATGCGCGCGCGATCTCCACCATCTGCCGCTCGCCGAGCGAGAGTTCGGCAACCCGGCGAGTAGCATCGAAGCCGATGCCAAGCTGCTTGAGGATCGGCTCGGCCCGTCGGCGCATCTCGGCGTGATCGGCAAGGCCGAAACGCGACGGCTCGTTGCCGAGGAACATGTTCTGCGCCACCGTGAGGTTCGGCGCGAGCGAAAGCTCCTGATAAATGACGGCAATGCCATGGGCCTTGGCCTTCAAGGGATCGCCGAGCGTGACCGGCTCGCCATCGATCAGCACGGAGCCGCCGGGATCGGCGGTATAAGCGCCGGACAGGATCTTCATCAGCGTCGACTTGCCGGCGCCGTTCTCGCCCATCAGGGCATGGACTTCGCCGGAATGCACCGTGAGGCTGACATGCGACAATGCCCTGGATGCACCAAAGGTCTTGCTGATGTCGCGCATTTCAAGAAGGGGAGTCGTGGCCTGTCCGGTCATGCACGCTTCTCCCTGATCTGGCCCTGCCTCATCACCTCGACCTGCCGACGCCAGTCCTGCCTGTAGGCCTCGATACCGGCGATGGCAGCGGGCGCGGCCACCGCGCAGTCGTTGACGAAGGGATTGCCGCCCGAAGCGTCGAAGACGAGGGCAGCGGCGCCGAAGGCGCTTCCTTCCGGATTGGCGCTGGTATGAACCGTCTGGCCTGGCCTCAAGACGGCGAGGATGGCGGCATAAAGGCCGGTTTTTACCAGGCCGCCATCGATGACTATGGTATTTTGCGAACCGATGAGGTCGAGCGACAGATCGGTCATCAGCGCGACATAGAGCAGGGCGGCGGCGGCACGCTCCTCTCCGTCGACAACAGGGCCGCTGAAACGTCCGGCATGCCCCTGCATGGGGCCGCCCGCGGCAAAGGAGGGCAGCGCGAAGGCACCCTTGGCAATCACCGCGGCCACGGCCTCCACCGAAACCGGTCTGGCCCAGCCGCCGCTCGCGACATCATATTCCCGGCCTCCCATGAAGCGGATGGTGGCGACCGGCTGGTGATCGACCGTGACATTGGCCAGCATGTCGCGCGCGGGATCGAGCCGATCGAGCGGGCTTGCAGGGTTGAAGACGATCACCCAGGTTCCGGTCGAGACCAGCGTGAAATCGGAAAAGCCCAGCGAGCGATAGAAATAGAGCGCCGCATTGCTGTCGTGCACGCCATTATGGACGGCGATTTCCACGCTGCGCCCGTCGTCGAGCGATACGCGGTGCGTGCCGATCAGGCTTCCGGCCCGCGCAAACGCGGGCATCTTGCCGCGCCAGCCCATCCTATCGACAAGGCTGCTGAAATCATCGGCAAGCGGCGCCCAGAGATGGGAATGGCAGCCGAGATAGGAAACCTCGGACACCGTGCAGCCTGAAAACTTCCAGCTCCAGAACTGCGGATAGGCCAGAATGGTATCGGCCTTCCCGAAGAGCGCGGGATCGCGCTCGTTCAGCCAGAGAAGGTGGCGGCCATAGTTGAAGCCGAGCGGCAAGGGCGGCGAGAAGGTTTCGCCGAAATCCGGCACGAGCGCATCGATGCGGCCGGCAATGTTCGACGGAGGTTCCTGCTCGTAATCGAGCACGGGATGAACAAGGGCGTCACCGGCGACAAGCGCGAAGGTGCACCCATGGCCCGAGAAGGTGATGCGGTGGACGCCATGATTGGATACCACGCGGGCGAGCTCACCCTCCATCCATGCGAAGAGCGCCGCGTCGTCGAGAACACTCAGATCGCCCAACCGCTTCCAGATGGGGCGGGTGCGCGATTCATCGATAACCTTGCCGTCAGCCGAGAGCACGAAGAGTTTCGAATTGGTCTTGCCGAGATCGAAGACGGCGATGGGGGACGGGCTCAATTTTCCCCTCCCACGGTCGCGATCGTGATGGTGACGCCTGCCTCTTCCAGCATCTTGGCGGCGGCATCGGTCAGGCCGTCATCCGTGATGATGGTGCCGATACGCGAGAGCGGCAGGGCGATGTTGCGCGGCTGGATGGAGAATTTCCGGCTGTCGGCCAGAAGCACGATCTCGTCGGCGCAGGCCGCGAGCTCGCCGATGACCTTGACGAGCAGCGGATGGGATTCGAGCAGCCCCTTGCTGCTGATGCCCTGGGTGCCCAGAAAGAAGCGCGACGCGAAGAAGCCCGGCGCGCCGGCCGCCGGATCGTGAATGATACCGGGCTCGCGGTAGAGTTCGCCGCCGGCGAGCGACAGCTGACAGGTGCCGTGCTCGCTCAGATGGGCGGCAAGCGGCATGGAATTGGTCCACAGCCGCACGTTGCGCCGTGCCAGCAGCGTGCCGAGTTGGTAGCAGGTCGAGCCGGCATGCACGATGATGGCGTCACCATCGCGCACCAGTTCGGCGGCTTTCGCTGCAATCGCCCGCTTGGCCTCGACGGCAATGTCGCGGTTCTCGTCGTAGGGGCGGGCCGAGAGCCTGGCGCTGCCACCGGCCTCACCGGCGGAAATGCCACCGTAGACTTTCCGGGCGCGGCCGAGTTCATGCAGCTTGTCAATGTCGCGGCGAATGGTGGCGGGAGAGGCGCCAAGGCGCTCCTGCAGATCGCGTACGGACGCAAAAGGCGTCTCGCGCAGCAGATCGATGATGGCCTTGTGGCGCTCGGTATCGTTCAAGACGGATCCTCCCGACGTCTCCCTCGTCGATGAGTAAAGATAGTCACAGAGATTGGAGAATGGCAAGGTGTTTGACGTAGAATCTTCATAGTTGACGATTTTCGATCAAATAAATACGATTGCGAAAAAGTTTGCTCACATTCGGGAACCCGTGGGCAGGCGCGAGCTGGTGAGAGGAGGAGGCCGGCATGGCTTCAGGTATTCCGTCGGGCGACAACGCCGCCTTCGAGGCATTTCTTGCGCTTTCCAAGGCTGTCGGCAGCGACATCCTGAAAACGCAGGGAGCCGGTGGCAACACCTCCTTCAAGCGCGATGGCGTGATGTGGGTGAAGGCGTCAGGTATGTGGCTTGCGCATGCCGGCGAGCGTGACATCATGGTGCCGGTGGAGGTCGCTCCACTTGTGGAGGCGCTGAAGGCGGGCGATCCGCGCGCAGAAAAAGCCACCGACTTCGTCTTCGCAGATCTGAATGCCTCGGGGCTTCGTCCGTCGATCGAGACGAGTTTTCATGCCGCCCTGCCGCAGGCCGTCGTCGCGCACTATCATTGTGTGAACGCTATCGCCCTTTCCGTGCTGGAGAACCGTGAAGCGGTGATTGCAGAACGAATGGCGCGCCTGCCGGATCTGACCTGGGCGGCCATTCCCTACCGTCGCCCCGGCACGCCGCTTGCCCGCGAGATCGACCGTGTCGCCGCAAGCCGCCCGGATGTGCTGGTGCTGTTCAACCACGGCGTCATCGTCACGGGTGAGACGGTAAATGAGGTGCGCGAACGCATTGCCCGGGTGACGGCGGCGCTGACGGTGGAGGAGCGTCCGGCTACGGCGGCCGATCCGATGGAATTGCAGATGCTGGCGGGCGGGAGCGGTTTTCACCCCGCGAAGGATGCCGGCAGCCACAAGACCGCGCTCAGCCCGATAAGCGTCGCCATCGCGACCCGCGGCTCGCTCTACCCCGACCACGTCATTTTTCTCGGCACGGAAATCGGCGTGCTGGCCGAGGGCCAGACGGCAGAAGCCTATGCGGCGGACCGCCGGTCACGGAACCTCCAGGTTCCCAAGATGCTGCTGGCGCCGGGGAAGGGCGTACTCCTGGCCAATGAGCTCACCGAGGGCGGCCGCGTCATGGCGCGCTGCCTCGCCGAAGTGGTTTCCCGCATTCCGGAGGGCGCTGCAGTCGCCTATCTCGATCCGGCGCAGGAGCACGAACTAACCCATTGGGAGGCAGAGCAATATCGACAGGCGCTCGACCGCAAGGCGAGCCGCCAGGCATGAGCGGCGCGGCACGGAGCGCCATCGCCCTCGGCATCGATCTCGGCACATCGGGCGTGCGGGCCGCGGCGCTCGCCACAGGCGGCTCGCCGCTCGGCATGGCCGCCTTTCCCTTTCCGGATGCGGCGACCGCGCGCTCGCCGGCCGTCTGGCGGCGGGGGGTCGAGGCATGCCTTGCCGAATTGTCCTCACATCTTTCCTTCGACTCGGTCGAGGGCATTGCAGTCGACGGCACGTCCGGCACGGTGCTTGCAGTCGATGCGGCAGGTGCGCCGGTCGGCGATGTCCTGATGTACAACGACCCCTGTCCCGACAGTGCTGTCGTCGAGCGCATCGCGCAGCGCGCACCGCCGGACAGTCCGGCACGCGGATCGACATCGGCGCTGGCGCGCGCCATCCATCTCTCACGCCAGCCCGGTGTGAAGGCCGTCCTGCATCAGGCCGACTGGATCCTCATGCAGCTCGGCCTTGCGGAGCGGGCGAGTGATGAGAACAACGCATTGAAGACCGGTTACGACCTGGCCGCGGAAACCTGGCCGGACTGGCTGGAGGCCTGCGGCATGGACATTGCCCTTCTGCCCGCTGTCCGGCGCGCCGGGGCACCCTTGTCGGATACCGGCGTCGCCGGGCGGGCGCTCGGTCTGCCCTCCGGCTGCCGCTACCATGCCGGCACGACCGACGGCTGCGCTTCCTTCCTGGCGACGGGAGCCTCGGCCGTTGGCGACGGCGTCACGGCGCTCGGCTCGACGCTCGTCGTCAAAGTTGCTTCGGCCCGGCCGATCGACGCGGCCGACTATGGCATCTATTCGCACCGCATCCTCGATTTCTGGCTTGCCGGCGGGGCCTCCAATTCGGGTGGCGCCGTTATCCGCCATTTCTTCGATGGCGCGCGTTTGAAGGCAATGACGCCGCTGCTTCGGCCGGATGAGCCGACAGGCCTTTTCTATTATCCGCTCCTCAAGCCCGGCGAGCGATTCCCGACAAACGACCCCGCGTATCCGCCTCTGCTGGAACCGCGCCCGGCGGACGATCTCGTGTTCTTCCAGGCGCTTCTCGAAGGCATGACGGCAATCGAGAAATCGGGCTATGACCGTCTCACCGATCTGGGCGGCCCCCCGGTTCGATCCGTCCGCACGGTGGGCGGCGGCGCCGCCAACCCGGCCTGGACACGGATGCGTGAAAAAGCGCTCGGCGTTCCCTTCCTCCCGTCGCGCTCGGCAGAGGCCGCCGTCGGCACCGCCTCGCTGGTTCTTGCCGGAAAGGCCCGCTGGCCATGAGCATCGCGCCATACACGACCCTTGCTGCGCTGGTAGAGCGCTACGATGGTTTTCTCGTCGACCAGTTCGGCGTGCTCAGGGATGACGACCTTGCCTATCCCGGCGCTAACGAAGCGCTGCTCCATCTGAAGGCGCTGGGAAAGGCGATCGTCATCCTTTCAAATTCCGGCCGCAGCGGCGATTACAATGCGGAGCGACTGGTCAGGCTCGGCTTCGATCGTGCCGGCTTCGACCGCTTCCTGACCTCCGGTGACGTGGCCCACGACATTCTCGCCGTGGAAACCGCCAACCGCTCCGGCCGCACGCGTTGCCTGACCATTTCCAGCGGCGGTGACCGCAACCTCGCCGACCGCCTGGGTTTCGAGAGCGTCGAGGATGCGGCGCTGGCCGAGGTCGTGATCATTTCCGGCAGCGAGGCCGAGCGCATACCGCTTGCGGACTACCGCACGCTTCTCGAACCGGCCGCACGGCGCGGGGTGCCCTGCTATTGCACCAATCCTGATCGTCACAAGCTGGCCAAGAGCGGAGGTATCGCGCCAGGTGCAGGCAGCATCGCGCTTGCCTACGAGGAGCTGGGCGGTCCCGTCCGCTGGTTCGGCAAGCCGTATCCGGCGATCTACCGGCAAGCGAAGGCGCTGATGAAGGCTGTGCCGGCGGAGCGCATCGTCTGCATCGGCGACAGTCTGGAGCACGACATTGCCGGCGCTGCCGCTGCCGGCCTGTCATCCTGCCTTGTCAGAACCGGCATCCTTGCGGATACGGCGGACTCCGACCTCGCTTCCATCGCCGACAGCCATGGCGCGCGTCCCGATTTCCTGATGGAGCGCTTTGGTCTTTGACTCCGGAGGCCGGGAGCTGCGACATTCTTTCCGACTTTACCAGACGCTTTTTCTCAGCGAGAGCGTCGAGGGACTGGACGAGGGCGCTCACCTCCTCGAGACCCTCACAGCGGAGGAGCGGGAAAGGCTGGCAATTTTGGGCTCTTGAACGGATACGAACCGACGTCGTCCGCCGGCAGCTCTCAGTCGCGACTAGCCGGCTTGCGAGATGTCTGTCACATCACGCAGCCGCTGCTTCATTTTCCCCCATTAATGCATCCCGGCTAACGGTATCGACCAGGAAATCCAGAACGGCGCGGACACGCAGCGGGAGATTGCGACGCGAGGCGTAGACGACGGAGATCGGCAACCGTTCGGGTCGAAAGGCGGGCATCACTTCGACAAGGCACCCTGTGGCGATGTCATCGGCTGCCAGAATGTGGGACAGCACAG
>NZ_AP039671.1:3310000-3446576 GCF_055379515.1 Shinella sp. 1A1 | reverse complement strand
GAAACGGAGCAACAGAACGGCTTTGTTCCGCAGCCGGTAGAAACCGCATTGTACATTGGATCCAATTTTTCTATGAAGGAGCGAATGCGCCGCAGGCACCCCTCCCGGCGCGCAACAACCGCGAACCGGAGAGAATGCCATGCGCAGCAGCAAGGTCATCCATATCGTTTCCTGCCACGCCGAGGGCGAGGTGGGCGACGTCATCGTCGGCGGCGTCGCCCCGCCGCCCGGCAAGACGCTGTGGGAGCAGCGCAAGTTCATCGCCGAGGACAAGACCCTGCGCAACTTCGTGCTGAACGAGCCGCGCGGCGGCGTCTTCCGCCACATCAACCTCCTCGTGCCGCCGAAGGACCCGCGCGCCACGATGGGCTTCATCATCATGGAGCCGGAGGACACGCCGCCGATGTCCGGCTCCAACTCGATCTGCGTTTCCACCGTGCTGCTCGACAGCGGTATCGTGCCGATGGTCGAGCCGGAGACCCATATGGTGCTGGAAGCGCCGGGCGGGCTCGTCAATGTCGTCGCCGCCTGCCGCAACGGCAAGGCCGAGCGCATCACAGTCACGAACGTGCCGTCCTTCGCCGACAAGCTGGATGCGAAGCTGGAAGTGGAAGGCCTCGGCACGCTCACCGTGGACACCGCCTATGGCGGCGACAGCTTCGTCTTCGCCGATGCGCGCGCGCTCGGTTTCGCCGTGACGCCGGACGAGGCGCGGGAACTGGCCGAAACCGGCATCCGCATCACCAAGGCCGCCAACGAGCAGCTCGGCTTCACCCATCCGGAAAACCCGGAATGGAACCACATCTCCTTCTGCCAGCTCACGCTGCCGGTGGAAGAGCGCGACGGCGCGCTGCATGGCCGCAACACGGTGGTCATCCAGCCGGCCAAGCTCGACCGCTCGCCCACCGGCACCGGCTGCTCGGCCCGTATGGCGCTGCTGCATGCCCGCGGCCAGATCAAGGTCGGCCAGTCCTTCTCCGGCTATTCGATCATCGATTCGCGTTTCGACTGCCGCATCGTCGGCGAGACCACCGTCGGCGGCCGCCCGGCCATCGTGCCGGAAATCTCCGGCCGCGCCTGGATCACCGGCACCAGCCAGGTGATGCTCGATCCCGACGATCCGTGGCCGGCCGGCTACCGCCTCGCCGACACCTGGCCGCGCAAGCAGTAACGGCCGATGCGGCCGGCCGGAAATAAATTCGGCGCCGCTTCTCCCGTCCAGGCCGGAGCTACCGTCTATGGAGTCCGGCATTGTCTCCTCACCTTCTCCCCGCAGGGAGAAGGAAACGTCGGAGCCAGCAGAATGGCTTTGACCTTTCCACACAATCGCGATAGTCACCAAGTCATCTGATGACTTGGTGACTATCCATGCAATCCCTCAACAAGACCAATCTCGCCGATACGGCGGCCGAGGCGATCCGTGCCGAAATCCTGCACGGCCGCTGGGCTGTCGGCGACAAGCTGCCGAACGAGGCGACGCTTTCGGCGATGCTCTCCGTCAGCCGCAGCACCGTGCGCGAGGCGGTGCGTGTCCTCGTTTCGCAGGGCATTCTGGAGACGCGGCAGGGCTCCGGCACCTATGTGCTGTCCGCCGCCGACACGACGCGCCCGCTCGCCATGGCGCGCCATGCCGGGCTTCGCGACCAGTTCGAGGCGCGGCTGGCGCTCGATGCGGAAGCGGCGCGGCTTGCCGCGCTTCGCCGCACGCCGGCCGTCGTCGCTCACCTGCGCACCCTCCTTGCCGCGCGCGGCAATTCCGACGGCGGTGACAGGGCGGGTTTCATCGCCCGCGACCTTGCCTTCCACCAGGCCGTGATCGCCGCCTCGCAGAATGCGGTGCTGATCGGCATGTACGACTTCTTCTCCACGCTGCTCGCCGAAACCATCGAGGCGAGCCTTGGCGAAGACCTGCCCGAACCCGACATGGCGGCGCATGCCGCCATCATCGACGCCATCGAAAGCGGCAATCCGGACGCGGCGGATGCCGCCGTGCGCCGCTTCATGGCTCCCATCCTTTCATCTCTCGACCGGTTGCTGCTTTCATGACCCATCCCCTCCCCGACGATCCCGGCTCCATCGACCTGATCGACGCCGAAGCCGACAGCGTGCCCGCACCCGAGCCGCACCGCCCGCCAAGTTCGGCGGCGCGCGTCCTGCTCGGCGCCAGCCTCGTGCTGATCGCCTTTAACCTGCGGCCGGTCTTTTCCAGCGCCTCGGCGCTGCTGCCGGAGATCCGCGATGTGCTCGGCCTTTCGCCGACCGGCGCCAGCCTGCTGACGACGCTGCCCGTGGTCTGCCTCGGCCTGTTCTCGCCGCTCGCCCCGCGCCTTGCCCAGCGCTACGGCACCGAGCGTACCCTGCTCGGCGTCGTCGTCATCCTCGCGCTCGGCACGGCGCTGCGCGGCCTTTCCTCCATTCCGCTGCTGTTTCTCGGCACGGCGCTGGCCGGCGGCTGCATCGCCGTCGGCAACGTGCTGCTGCCCGGCCTCGTCAAGCGCGACTTCCCGGACCGGGCGGCGCTGATGACCGGCTGCTACACGATGGCGCTCTGCGCGGGCGCGGCAAGCGCTGCCGGCCTGACACTGCCCGTCGAACACGCGCTCGGCGGCTCGCTCGACGGGGCGCTGGCGATCTGGGCGCTGCCGGCGCTGCTGGTGGCGCTGCTCTGGCTGCCGCAGGTCCTTGCCAGCCGCCGGCAGGTCAAGCGCACCGGCTTTCGCGTGGAGGGCCTGTGGCGCGACCGGCTCGCCTGGCACGTCACGCTCTTCATGGGCCTGCAATCGGCGCTCGCCTATTGCGTCTTCGGCTGGCTGGTGCCGATCCTGCGCGAACGGGGGCTGGACGGCGTGACCGCCGGGGCCATCGTCTCCGTCTCCGTCATGGTGCAGGCGGCCTCCTGCCTCGTCGCGCCGCATCTTGCCGTGCGCGGCAAGGACCAGCGGCTGATCAACGTCACACTCTGCGGCTTCGCGGTCGTCGCGCTTCTCGGCCTGCTCTTCGCGCCGCTCTCCACCGTCTGGTTCTGGGCCGTGCTGCAGGGCATCGGCCAGGGCGGGCTGATCGCAGTGGCGATGACGGTGATCGTGCTGCGCACGCGCGATTCGCACATGGCGGCGCATCTTTCCGGCATGGCGCAGTGCGTCGGCTACCTGCTTGCCGCCATCGGCCCGCTGATCGTCGGCCTCATCCGTGGCTGGACGGGCAGTTTCGGCTGGAGCGCGGTGCTCATCGTGCTGCTCGGCATCGGCGCGGCGATCAACGGATGGTTCGCCGGGCGGGCGCTCTACGTCAATGCCCGCACGGTGGAAACGTCCGCCTGAGGGCGGACGGCGCCCGCTTCGGTGACGATCAGGTCCAGCGGGATGTCGTGCATCTGCGGATAGATCGTCGGGACTTTCGCCGCGCCGTAGCCGACGCCGATGACGCGCGGGCGGGCCGGAAGGGAAGCGAGCGTGCGGTCGAAGAAGCCGCCGCCATAGCCGAGCCGGTAGCAGGCGGGGTCAAAGCCGACCACGGGGGCGATCACGACATCCGGCATGCAGGGCCGCTGCTCCGCCGGGACCGGAATGTTCCAGACGCCGCGCGCCAAGGCCTCACCCGCCTGCCAGAGATGGAACGCCAACGGCCGGCCCTTTTCGACTACAACCGGCAGGGCGGTGCGCCCGCCGCGGCGGGCGATCTCTTCCATGAAGGGGCGAAGGTCCGGCTCACCGCGAAACGGCCAGTAGGCGCTGACGATGCGTCCCTCGACATCGCCGATTTCCGCGAGCACCCCGGCGGCGATGGCCTCTGTCCAGCCGGCCCGCGTCTCGGCGGGCACCTCGAGGCGCGCGGCGATCAGCCGTTCCCGCTCGGCCTTGCGCCAGCGGTTGACGTCCGTCCAGGCCTGCAGGTCGAGCGGTCCCGGCAGGCCGGAATAGGCCGGATCGACCTCGTGCAGGAAACAGGCCGGGGATGCAAAGCTGCCGGGCGTATCGTCATCGGCCATCGCGCCTCTCCTCAGCAGGCCGAAAGGCCCGCCTCGAGCCCGGCCAGAAGATCATCGACATGTTCGAGCCCGACGGAAAGCCGGAGCAGCCCGTCGCCAATACCGGCCCGGGCCCGGGCGTCGGCACCCATGTCGACATGGGTCATGGTCGCCGGATGCGCCACGAGGCTTTCGACCCCGCCGAGCGATTCGGCCAGCGTGAAGACCCGGACCGCCCGCACGAAGCGCCGCACCGCCGGCTCGCCGCCGGCAAGCTCGAAGCTCATCATGGCACCGAAACCCTGCTGCTGTCTTGCGGCAAGCGCGTGATCGGGGTGATCGGCAAGGCCGGGATAGTGTACGCGGGCGACGGCGGGATGGGCGACGAGCCGTTCCGCGATCGCCATCGCGTTTCTCTCCTGCCCCGCCATGCGGGCGAAAAGCGTGCGAAGGCCGCGCAGGGTCAGCCAGGAATCGAAGGGCGCGGCGATGGCCCCGGTGACATTGGCCCAATGGCGCAGCGCCCGGGCCTCCTCGGCATCCGCAGCGATCACCGCGCCGGCGATGACGTCGGAATGGCCATTGAGGAACTTCGTCGTCGAGTGCAGCACATAATCCGCCCCGAGCGACAGCGGCTTCTGCAGGGCCGGCGACAGGAAGGTGTTGTCGACCGCGACGCGCGCGCCCGCGGCCTTGGCGAAGGCGGAAAGGGCCGCAATATCCACGACGCGCATCAACGGATTGCTCGGCGTCTCGATCAGCACCAGCGCCGGATGGTCCCAGAGCCGCGTCTTGAAGGCCTCCATGTCCGACTGGTCGACCAGCCGCAGCCGGATCTGGCCGAGCTCGGCGCGCGCCTTCAAAAGCCGCATCGTGCCGCCATAGCAATCGTGCGGCGCAAGGACGAGGCTGCCGACGGCAAGCCGGCCGATGAGAAGATCGACGGCGGCCATGCCGCTCGGCGTCAGCACCGCGCCCGCGCCGCCTTCCAGCTTGGTGATCGCCTCGGCCAGCAGATCGCGCGTCGGGTTGCCGACGCGGCCGTAGTCATAGGCGCGCGGCGTGTCGAAATCGGCGAACTGGTAGGTGCTGGAAAGATAGAGCGGCGGCGCGATCGCGCCATAGGCTGTATCGCTCGCAACGCCATGCGCCGCGGCAACGGTTTCCGGTTGAACTTCGACTGCCGTTCGCTCGGACATCGATGCTGCTCCTCATGTTGAAGGAGAAAAATGGCGGCGATGCCGACCCCTGACAAATGAATTTTATTGCCGTTTGACCGCAAGAAACTTGCAGTCAAACGCATGCGTCACGGATTTTCCCTCAGGAAGTCGGCAAGCACGGCCGCGTGGTTGAATTCGCGGTTGCGCGAGCCGTAGAGCAGCGTGACGGGGCCGGCTGCGACATGTTCGCGCAGGACCGCCACCGCCGGATTATCGGCAAGCTCTTCGCGGTAGCGCTTTCGGAATTCGGCCCAGCGCTCCGGCCTGTGGTCGAACCATTTGCGCAAGGCGGGCGTCGGCGCGACGTCCTTCATCCACTCGTCGAACGCCGCCTTCTCCCTGGAAATGCCGCGCGGCCAGAGCCGGTCGACCAGGATGCGCTCACCGTCGTCGGGGCCGGGCTCGTCATAGACGCGCTTGATGTACAGGAACATGGCTAACCGCCCTTTCCGCCGCGCACCGTACACTGAAGGTCGGAAAGCAGCCCGTCCTTCAGGCCGTAGACCCAGCCGTGGATGGACACGTCCCGCCCGGCCTGCCAGGCCGCCTGCAGGGTCGGCGTGCGGGCGAGGCGCTCGACCTGCGCGGCGACCGAGGCCTCGCAGAGCCGGTCGAGGTCGGCATCGCTCCAGCCCCCGCATTCCCGGCATTCGAAGCGCCGGTCCGCCACGTCGCGCACCGGCTGGAGCCAATGGTCGATCAGCCCGAAGCGCTCGCCGCTGACCGCCGCGCGGATGCCGCCGCAGCCATAGTGCCCACAGATGATGATGTGCTTCACGCCGAGCTGGTGCACGGCATATTCGACTACCGACAGCATGTTGAGGTCGGCGGGGTGGATGAGGTTGGCGACATTGCGATGCACGAAGACCTCGCCCGGCTCCAGCCCGGCGATCACATTGGCCGGCACGCGGCTGTCGGAACAGCCGATCCAGAGATATTCCGGCTGCTGCAGGTTGGAGAGGCGGTCGAAATAGTCGGCCCGCTCCGCCTTGCGCTCGGCGGACCACGCTCTGTTCCTGACGAAAAGGTCCTCGATCATGCTCTGCCTTTCTTTCGGGGGGATCGGCCGCGATCTTTCGCCCATAGCTGGCTTCTGTCAAACCGGCAGGGCGTCGCAGGGGCGACGCTTGACTTGCCCCTGCCCTCACCCCATCATAAGGGCATGATGACGACGCACGACCTCGCCCGATTTCTGAAACGGTTGTTTCCTCTCGCAGGATACTAGCCCCTCGGCTTGGTCGCGTCGCGCCCCGGCCGTGGGGCGATAGCGGTTCCGTGATTTTCGAGAACCGCGCCGAAATAGCGCGACATCATTTCCCAGTTTTCTTCACTCCTGCGCGCCCTCCGGGCCGCATGGACCCGTGCGAGGCCACCATGACCGCCACCAAGACCAAGGGCCGCCGGCCCTCCATCACCATCGCCCGTTCCGAGCACGCGCGTCTTTCCAACCTCGCCGACATGCTGGCCGAGCGCGATCCGCACGCCGCCGAGCAGCTTGCCGCCGAGCTCGACCGGGCGAAGGTCGTCGACGACGCCCGCATGGCGCCGGGCGTGATGCGCATCGGCTCGACCGCCGAATTCCAGATCGACGACGAGGCGCCGCAGACTGCCGAACTCGTCTTCCCGAAGGATGCCGACATTTCGCGCCAGCGCATTTCCGTGCTGACGCCGGTCGGCGCCGCCCTTCTCGGCCTTTCCGCCGGCCAGTCCATCGAATGGGCCGCCCGGGACGGGCGCGTGCGCCGTCTCAATGTCATCGCCGTCCATGCCGGCGCGCCGGACACGGCCCGCGCCTCGTAAGGCCCTTCGCCATGAAGTTCCTGTCCTTTTCCCAGTCCGGGCGCATCGGAGGTTGTCTCGTCGCAGGATCGTGACCCCCTGCGCCGCATGCGCGGCCAGGGGGCGTCTCCACCATGAAAGAGGACACCCCGCACAAACGCGGGCAGGATGGAGAATGACGATGGGACGGGATCCCGGATTGCTCACGGCGCGGGACGGCTATGTGCTGGAAAAGCTGCTGCACGACCGGCCGCCGCTGACGGACGAATGGTTCAGGCTGCTGAAGCGCAAGCTTTCGCTGGGACGCCTGCCGCTGGATGCCCCGCTGCCGGCGGGGCTTGCGACGGTCGATGCGCGCATCACCTTCCGCTGCGCCAGCGGGCTGACCGACAGCCGCACGCTCTGCCTGCCGCGCGTCTATGCGCCGGGCAGCGCCTTCCTGCCCGTCACCACCTTCTACGGCCTTGCCCTCCTCGGGCTGCGCGAGGGCGAAACGATCCATTTCGACCGGCCGGAAGAGCGGCGCGACTGGCTGGTGCTGGAAAAGGTGCACTATCAGCCGGCCGCCGCGGAGATACCCGACCTTGCGCCCGACGCCCGGCCGGCGTTCCGGCTCATTGCGGGCGGGCTTGCGGGGCGCGGCTTCGTCGCCGCCAACGAAAACGGCCCCGGATCGGGTCCGGGGCCGTCGGCTGCATGAGGCTGAAGGCCAGAGCATTTCCAGTAAAAGTGCGAAGCGGTTTTGCGTTCGGAAATGCGACAACAAAGAGCCGGAGCGTTTTCGCGATTCGGAGAAACGCGAAAACGCTCCGGGCGATCAGATGACGCCCTGGGCGCGCATGGCTTCGGCCACGCGGGTGAAGCCGGCAATGTTGGCGCCGAGCACGTAGTTGCCCTTGGCGCCGTATTCCTCGGCCGTCGCCGCGCAACGGTTGTGGATGCCTTCCATGATCTGGCCGAGACGCGCGCGCGCGGTCTCGAAGCTCCAGCTGTCGCGGCTGGCGTTCTGCTGCATTTCCAGCGCCGAGGTGGCGACGCCGCCGGCATTGGCCGCCTTGCCGGGGCCGAAGAGCACGCCCGTCTCCTGGAAGGCACGCACGGCGTCCGGGGTCGAAGGCATGTTGGCGCCCTCGGCGACGGCGATCACGCCGTTCTTGATCAGCGTGCGGGCATCCTTGCCGGACAGCTCGTTCTGCGTGGCGCAGGGCAGCGCGACGTCGCAGGGCACGTCCCAGATCGAGCCCTTGCCGGTCGGGATGAAATGCGAGCCCTTCTTGACGCGGGCATATTCCGACATGCGCTCGCGACGCACTTCCTTGATCTCCTTGACGAGATCGAGGTCGATGCCCTCCTCGTCGACGATGTAGCCGCTGCTGTCCGAGCAGGCCACGACCTTGGCGCCATAGGCGATGGCCTGTTCCATGGCGTAGATCGCGACATTGCCCGAGCCGGAGACGGTGACGCGCTTGCCGGAGAAGTCGGTGCCCTTGGTGGAGAGCATGGCTTGGGTGAAGTAGACCGCGCCGTAGCCGGTCGCTTCCTTGCGCACCAGCGAGCCGCCGTAGCTGAGGCCCTTGCCGGTGAAGACTCCGGCTTCGAAGCGGTTGGTGAGGCGCTTGTACTGGCCGAACATCCAGCCGATCTCGCGGCCGCTGACGCCGATGTCGCCGGCCGGCACGTCCGTGTGCTCGCCGAGATGGCGGTGCAGCTCGGTCATGAAGGACTGGCAGAAGCGCATGATCTCGAGGTCGGACTTGCCCTTGGGGTCGAAGTCCGAGCCGCCCTTGCCGCCGCCGATCGGCAGGCCCGTCAGCGCATTCTTGAAGATCTGCTCGAAGCCGAGGAACTTGATGATGCCAAGATTGACGGAGGGGTGGAAGCGAAGGCCGCCCTTATAGGGGCCGAGCGCCGAATTGAACTGCACGCGGAAGCCGCGGTTGATCTGCACCTGGCCCTTGTCGTCGATCCACGGCACGCGGAAGATGATCTGGCGCTCCGGCTCGCAGATGCGCTCGATCAGCGCGTCCGTCAGGTAGCCGGGGTGCTTGGAGACGACCTGGCCGAGGCTTTCCAGCACTTCGCGCACAGCCTGGTGGAATTCCGGTTCCGCCGGGTTGCGCTGCAGCACCTGGGCAAGGATGGGTTCAAGCTTCTCGTCGACAGTCGCCATGGCGACACTCCTTTCGTCTCTCTCGGTCTTACATTTTCTGAATGGCGCCGCCGCTCTGCCGTGCGGCGGGATGACATCGTGCGGGCATTTTCAGATCCCCTGTCCGTGGCCGCCCATCAGGGCGGGCGAGCCGGTCTGGGAAAGGCTCTTTGCGAGCGTGGCCAGAAGATCGGTCTGGGAGATGATGCCGACGACGCGGCGCGCCTCGTCGATCACCACCACGGCGTGGATCATGCCGTCGGTGAGGCGCGGGATGAGGCCGATCGCGCGGTCCGAGGGACTTGCCGTCGCGGCCTCGGACACCGGCAGATGGGCGGAGGGCACTATTGCGGCGAGTTCGCGCAGCCCCACCGTGCCGACCAGACGGCCGCCGTCGAGCACCGGCAGCGTGCGGATATCGTGATCGAGGAGGAGCGTGCGCGCCTCGTCGGCGGTGGCTCCCGCCTCGACCGTCACCACGTCGCGGGACATGATGTCGGCGCAGGTGAGCTCGCCGCGCTGGCGAAGCAGCGCCTGCAGCTCGACCTGCCGCAGCAGGGTGTCGAGGTCGGCGCGGCTGATGTCGAGCGTTTCGTTGAGGTTGGCGACGGCGGCGTCGATATCCTCGGTGTTGAAGCCGACGCGGAAGGCGGCCGGCGGGTCGGCCGTCTTGTGCGTATTGACGGGAGCGACCGTCTGGCGGTGCGGATACTGCCGTCCTGAAAGGCGATGGAACACGATGCCGAGGGCGACCAGCATCATCGAATTGAGGGCGACCGGCACCAGCGGGAACCAGAAGCCGGCCCGGGTGACCGCCGCACCGCCGATGACCGCGGTGAGCGCCGCCGCGCCGCCCGGTGGATGCAGCGAGCGGGTGAGCGACATGGCGAGGATCGCAAGCGCCACGGCAAGGCCGATGGCGATGGCCGGATCCTTGACGAGCGTCAGCACCGTCACGCCGACGAAAGCGGAAATCGTGTTGCCGCCGACGATGGACCAGGGCTGGGCCAGCGGACTTGCCGGCACCGCGAAGAGCAGCACGGCCGAGGCGCCGACGGGCGCGACGATCAGCGGCAGGTGGACATCGTTGCCCATGAAATAACCGCAGACGAGGCCGGTGAGGCAAATACCGATCAGGGCCCCGAGGCAGCCGATGAGGCGTTCCTTGAGCGTGGCGCCGGCGAGAATGGGACTGAACAGCCGGAATTTAGACAGAATGCCCGCTTTTCGGGCATCGTGTTGAGATTGGCCCACGATGATCCTGATGTCAGAAAGGCAGTTGATTATTTTCAAGGCTTATGTGCCGATCGCGCCCGTCACGCAAGGGCGCGAGGGGAAGATTCTGCTTTGCCGGAAAAGAAGCGGTGCGAGCCTGCTGCAGGGCAACAAAAAAGCCCGGCAAGGCCGGGCTTTTTGACATATTCCGGAAAATCCGGAACGGGAATTTGGTGCCCAGAAGAGGACTCGAACCTCCACACCCTTTCGAGTACCAGCACCTGAAGCTGGCGCGTCTACCAATTCCGCCATCTGGGCGACGGAGAGCCATGTAGAAGGCCCGCCCTCCGGTGTCAACAGGCTTTTTGAAGTTTTCGCAACAGCTTGGCGAAAAGCTTCGAAAAGCCGCTCAGCGGCTCATCGCCCATTCGCGGATGCGGGCGAGGCCGGCCTCCAGCAGGCGGACGGCGGCGGTCTCGTCGGCGGCCTCCACGTAGCAGCGCATTTCCGGCGCATTGCCGGAGGGGCGGAAATGGATGACGCTTGCATCCTCCAGCGTCACGCGCAGCCCGTCGATGTCGCTCACCTTCCGGGGCACGCCGATGGGCGCCAGGAACGCAGCGAGCGGGCCGGCGCCCGACCGCAGCTCCGCCATCAGCGCGGCGCTCGTCTCGACCGGAAAATTCTCCAGCCGGTCGCTCGCGGCGGCCGGCAGTGCAAAGCCCACGGCGATCTGCGAGAGCGGGCGCTCCTCGGCCGCCCTCAGCGCCAGCACGGCGAGGATCGGCATCAGGCTGTCACGGGTCGGCAGCGGCGCGAGCGTTTCGCCGTTCACCGTGAAGGGCGTCGCCGTCAGCGTTCCGCCATTGGCCTCGAAGCCGGCAACGGCGGTCTCGCCCGCGGCGACCGCCTCGTTCATCGCGGCGATCACATAGGGCGAGCCGACTTTCGTGCGCAGCACCCTGCCGCCGACCGCGGCCTCGATGCCGGAATTGGAGGTAACGGGGGTCGCAACGACGCTCGCGCCGAGGAAGCGGCTGGCGATGAGGCCGACGAGGTCGCCGCGGATCGGCGCGCCGGTCTCGTCAGCGACGAGCGGCCGGTCGCCGTCGCCGTCGGCAGAGACGATCGCATGCAGGCCATACTCCAGCGCCCACTGCTGCAGGAGCGCGACGGTCTCGGCGGAGACGGCCTCGGTATCCACCGGAACGAAGCTCTCCGACCGGCCGAGCGCGACGACATCCGCGCCGTAATGAGCGAGCACCGAGACGAAGAGATCGCGCGCCACGGTGGAATGCTGGTAGACGCCGACGCGAAGGCCGGAGAGGCTGCCCTCCGGCAGAAGCCTGCGGTTGCGTTCGCCATAGAGCGCCATGGCGGCCTCGTGGCGATCCTCCGCGCTTTCCTCAGCGGCATCGAAGACCGTGCCTTCGGCGCGGATCGCCTCGGCGGCGGCGGTGATCGCCGCCTCGTCCGCCTTGTCGATCTCGCCGTCCGGCCGGTAGAACTTGATGCCGTTGCGGTCGGCGGGAATGTGCGAGCCGGTCACCATCAGGCAGGCGGCCCGGCCTTGAAGGCCGAGCAAAGCCAGCGCCGGCGTTGGCAGCACGCCGCAATCGCGCGGGGCAAGGCCCGCCTTGCGCAGCGCGGCGATGGCGATGGCGGAAATGGCGGGGCTGGAGGCGCGAAAGTCGCGACCGACCAGGATCTCGTCGCCCGGCCGGGCAAGGCCCGCCGCCAGGAGATGGCGCGCGAAGGCCGTGGCGTAGAGCGCGCTCGCCGGCCCTTCCAGATCCACCGACAGGCCGCGCAGGCCACTGGTTCCGAATTTCAGGCTCATGCTGTCCTCACGCCTCTTGCGGATCGAAAATCCGGCGATACATCCCCTTCATGCGGGGCCGCGATCATGAATAAAACAAAATGCGTGAACGTAATACAAAACAGGGACGTGACCGGGAAATATCCCGCCAGAAACAGTGAGGATCACATGTCGAAGATTCGAAATCTCGTTTTCGGTTGCGCAATGGGCATCGCCTCCGCAATCGCGCCCATGGGGGCGGCCGAGGCCGCTCCGCTCGCCGTGCCGGCCATGAATGCACAGGCGCAGAACAACGTCACCGAGGCCCAGTTCTGCGTCGGCTATGGCTGCGGCTGGGAACGCCGCCCCTATTACCGGCGTCACCACTACCGGCCCTATTACGGCTACGAGCGGCGCTACTATCGCCCACGCTACGAGCGCCCACGCTATTATGGCGGCGGGCGGAGCGCGCATGTGCGCTGGTGCCTCAACCGCTACCGCACCTATGACCCGGGCAGCAATCGCTACCATGCGGGCGGCGGCATCTACCGGGTGTGCTATTCGCCCTACCGGTAAGCCATGGGGCCGGATCGGCACCGATGAACGGCGGGCTCCGGCCCGCCGTTTTTGTTTCACGGAGGGTCGCTGCCGGCGCGGTCGGTGTGCCCGAGATCGCGCTCCGGCTCGATGATGTCGCGTACGCGCTGCTTCAGCTCCTTCGGGCCGGGAAAGCCGCCGTCGCGCTTGCGCTCCCAGACGAGCGTATCGCCGACACGAATCTCGAAATTGCCGCCGGTGCCGGGAATGAGCGCCACTTCGCCGAGCGAATCGGAAAAGGTCGACAGCAGCTCCTGGGCCATCCAGCCGGCGCGGAGCAACCAGTTGCACTGGGTGCAATACAATATGGAAACGCGCGGCTTCTGCCCGGACATGCCGATCTCCCTCTTCGATCCGCGCAGCATATAGCAGGAGGCTGCGCTTGGCACGCCGCGCGTGGCCACCGCTCACGTAAATGTCACCTTAATTTATCAAGTTTTGTCGCGGGACATCTTGCCGCAGCCGGCTTCATCGCCGAGAGATGCCGCACTGCAACATTCCGACAGGAGCCTCCATGACCGAGCTTGCCACCAACCGTCCCCGCCTCATCGTTCCCGCGCTGGGCGGTCTCTATGCCGCCTTGCATGACGGCGCCGAAACGATCCTGCGCGTGGCCGCCGGCCTGCTTCTCGCCACCCACGGCTATGGCAAGATTCTCAACCCCTTCGGCGCGAGCGGCATGGTGGAGAGCCTCGGCTTCTATCCGGGCGCCTTCTGGTCGCCGCTGCTTTCGGCGACCGAGTTCTTCGGCGGCATCCTCATCGCGATCGGCCTCTTCACGCGTCCGGCCGCCTTCGCCGCGACGATCGTGCTGGCCGTCACCATCTATTTCCACGGCGTGGTGCAGGGTGAAGGCGTGATGGGCGCCGAGAAATCGATCCTCTGGACGCTCATCCTGTTCTTCTTCGCGATCCGCGGCGCCAACGGCCATTCCGTCGACGCAAAGCTCGGCCGTCAGTTCTGATCGGCCTTACGGAACGGCTACGGCGTTTGCCGCAGCCGTTCCCGGACGAGCGCAAGCAGCGTCTCGCCGTCATAGGGCTTGCGGGCGACGGGAATGACCTCGAAGCCCTCCACACCGCCGGCATGCAGATCGCCGAGGCTGGTGAACAGCAGCGGCACGCGCGCCTCGACCAGCCGCTCGATGCGCCTTGCGGCCGGCGAGGCGTCGAGCGGCACATCGAACAGGCAGAGATCGACATCCGCCAGCGCCGCCGCATCCCATTGGTCGACCTGCTCCGGCCGGAGCAGCGTGATACGGCAATCGAGTGCCGACTTGATCAGATACTCCGCATCGAGCGCGATCAGGAATTCGCGTTCGGCGATCAAGATGTGCGGCAGAGAAGGCTTCATGGCGCCCGCACTCCTATCCATGTGTCATCCATGTGGAGCCGCGAAGGGAGCGGCTCGGGAGGGCGGACTGTGGGCCGGGGGGCAGAGGGTGTCATTTAAATAAGACATAGTGCCTGCGCGATGGAACAAGCGCGCGCGTGCCGCGTTTGCATGGCCAGTCCCGAGAGCGGAGGCACGATGGCGAGCGGAACGGCGGCCAACCAGAAAACCCGATGGCGCACGCCCTGCCAGCAGTGTCCCCTGCGCAGTCTTCCGGATTTCCGCGATTTTTCAGCGAAGGAGCTGGAGTTCGTCTCGCAGTTCAAGAGCGGGGAACTGTCCGCCGAGCGCGGCGCGACGATCCTCGTCGAGGGCATGCACAGCGCCCATCTCTTTACCGTGCTCTCCGGCTGGGCGTTCCGCTACAAGCTGCTGCCGGACGGGCGGCGGCAGATCATGAACTATGTGCTGCCCGGCGACCTCATCGGCCTCCAGGGCAGCCTGATGGGGGAGATGGACCATTCCGTCGAGGCGCTGACATCCGTGACGCTCTGTCTCTTCGAGCGCTCCAAGCTGGGACGGCTTTTCGAGCGCCATGCCTCGCTCGCCTACGATCTTACCTGGATCGCGGCGCAGGAGGAAAGCATCCTCGACGAGCACCTGCTCAGCGTCGGGCGGCGCACGGCGCTGGAGCGCACCGCCTATCTCATTTCCTTCCTGCACCAGCGCGCCCATCTATCCGGCATGAGCGGCGGCAAACGGGTCGTCCCGATCACCCAGCAGCACGTGGCCGATACGCTCGGCCTGTCGCTCGTCCATACGAACAAGACGTTGCGCAAGCTGGCGGACCGCAAGCTGATGCGCTGGCAGGATCGGGGCTGCGAAATTCTCGACCCCGAGGGGCTGCTGGCGCTGGCGGGCTGGGAAGGGCTGCAGCGCGGACCGCGGCCCTTCATCTGATGGCTAGGCTACATCCCAATGCAGCGGGAACATCGGGTCGAACACCGTCACCGGCCCCGCCCCGGTCTCGATCTTGGCCGGGAAGGCCACGGCCTCCTCGCGCCTGACGAGGCGGATCGTCTCCTCGTTCGCCGGCAGGCCGTACCAGGCCGGGCCGTTCAGCGAAGCGAAGGCTTCGAGCCTGTCGAGCGCGCCGTCCTGTTCGAAGACATGGGCAAGGCAGCTCATCGTGTTGATCGACGTGTAGACGCCGGCGCAGCCGCAGGCGCATTCCTTCAGGGGATCGACATGCGGCGCGCTGTCCGTGCCGAGGAAGAAGCGCCTGTCGCCGGACGTAGCGGCGGCGCGCAGCGCCAGCCGGTGCTCCTCGCGCTTGGCGACGGGCAGGCAGTAGTAATGCGGCTTGATGCCGCCGACGAGGATGGCGTTGCGGTTGATGATCAGGTGGTGCGTGGTGATCGAGCCGGCGAGGTTCTCCTTCGCCGCCTTGATATAGTCGACGCCGTTCCTCGTCGTCACATGCTCCATGGTCACGCGCAGCTCGGGCAGGCGCTTGCGCAGCGGATCCAGCACCGTCTCGATGAACACGGCCTCGCGGTCGAAGATGTCGACCTCGGGTGTCGTGACCTCGCCATGCACGCAGAGCGTCAGGCCGATCTTCGCCATGCGCTCCAGCACCGGCATCGCCTTGTCCATGTCGCGCACGCCGCCATGGGAATTGGTCGTCGCGCCGGCGGGGTACAGCTTCACCGCGCGGATGAGGCCGCTCCGGTAGCCGGCTTCCACGTCGTCGGGATTGGTGTGCTCGGTGAGATAGAGCGTCATCAGCGGCTCGAAGCGATCGCCCTTCGGCACGGCGGCGAGGATGCGGTCGCGGTAGGCGGTGGCATCGGCAGTGGTGACGACCGGTGGCACCAGGTTCGGCATGATGATGGCGCGGGCGAAGTGGCGGCTGGTATCGCCGATCACGCCTTCGAGCATGGCGCCGTCGCGCAGGTGCAGGTGCCAGTCGTCAGGCCGGCGAATGGTGATTTCGGTGGTCATCGGCGTATCTCCAGTCTCTGGAGTTGCGATAGCACCCGAAGGGACGACCGACAATTCCTCAAAAAAGGTCGATATGGAGATCGGCGGGGCGGGAATTCTCCAGGATGCGCTTTCCGTTGGGCAGGTCGTTGCCGTAGAGCTTCCAGCCGATCTGGTCCTCGGGCAGCGCATACCCCAGCCAGCGCTGGCGCAGCCGCTCCTCCAGCACCGCATAGGGCGGGCCGACGAAGATGGTGAAATCGAAGACGCCATCCAGCCCGTCCCACGGCGCGTCCTTGAAAAGCAGGTAGTTGCCTTCGGCGAGGATGAAGCGCGTTTCCCGCGGGATGGCGCGGGCGGCATTGATGGCGATCTCGCGCGAGCGGTCGAAGACCGGCACCAGCACCTCGCCCTCTGCCCGTTTCAGGGCGTGGACGATATCGATGAAGCCGCGGGCATCGAAACTCTCGGGCACGCCCTTGCGCGGCAGCAGGCCCCGCGCGGCGAGGATGCCGTTATCCATGTGGAAGCCGTCCATCGGCAGGATCTCGGCGCTCTCGCCTTTCGCGACAAGACCCTCCCGGAGGGCTTCCGCCAGCGTCGACTTGCCGGCGGCAGGAGGGCCGGCGAGGCCGACGAGAAAGCGGCGCGCGTCTCCCGCGCGCCGCAAGAGTGCATCCACGATCGTGGCAGGCGAGATCATGCGGCAACGGCCTCCGGCACCTTGGCCCCCGTCATGAAGGCGACGGCATCCGACATGGTGTAGTCCTTCGGGTTGATGACGGTCAATCGGCGGCCGAGGCGGTGGATATGGATGCGGTCCGCCACCTCGAAGACATGCGGCATGTTGTGCGAGATCAGCACGATCGGGATGCCGCGTCGGCGCACGTCGAGGATGAGCTCCAGCACGCGCCGGCTCTCCTTGACGCCGAGCGCTGCCGTCGGCTCGTCGAGGATGATGACCTTCGAACCGAAGGCCGCTGCGCGGGCCACGGCCACGCCCTGGCGCTGGCCGCCCGAAAGCGTCTCCACCGCCTGGTTGATGTTCTGGATCGTCATCAGGCCGAGTTCGGAAAGCTTGTCGCGGGAGAATTTCTCCATCGCGCTCCGGTCGAGCTTGCGGAAGACGCTGCCCATGACGCCGGGCTTCCTGATCTCGCGACCGAGGAACATGTTGTCGGCGATGGACAGCGCCGGCGAAAGCGCGAGGTTCTGGTAGACGGTCTCGATGCCGGCTTTCTGCGCGTCGATGGGCGAGCGGAAGCTGACCGGCTTGCCTTCGAGGCGGATTTCGCCCTCGTCCGGCGTGATGGCGCCGGAAATGGCCTTGATCATCGAGGACTTGCCCGCGCCGTTGTCGCCGATCACGGCGAGGATCTCGCCGGGATAGAGGTCGAAATCGGCATTGTCGAGGGCGGTGACGCGGCCGTAGCGCTTGACGAGACCGCGTGCGGTGAGAATGGGTTCGAGAGCCATCAGCCTGCTACCTTTCTGATCCACTGGTCGATTGCGACTGCCGAGATAATGAGGACGCCGATCAGGAGATAGGTCCATTGCGGGTCCGTGCCGATGAGGCGAAGGCCGAGCGAGAAGACGCCGACGATGAGCGCCCCGAAGATCATGCCGAGGATCGAGCCGCGCCCGCCGAAGAGCGAGAGGCCACCGATCACCACGGCGGTGATGGATTCGATATTGGCGAACTGGCCGGCGGTCGGGGAGACCGAGCCGATGCGGCCGATGAGCGCCCAGCCGGCGAGCGCACAGATGAGGCCGGACAGCGTATAGACCGAGACCAGCATGCGCTTGACGTTGACGCCGGCCAGTTCCGCCGCGTCGGGATCGTCACCGACTGCATAGACATGGCGGCCCCAGGCGGTGTGGTTGAGCACGTACCAGAGGACGGCGACGAGCAGCACCATGGCGATGACGCCATAGGTGAAGACGGCGCTGCCGAGCTTGAGGTTGTTGCCGAAGAATTGCAGCAGCGGGGCCTGCGTGGCGATATCCTGCGAGCGGATCGTCTCGTTGGCCGAATAAAGGAAGTTGGAGGCGAGGATGACCTGCCACATGCCGAGCGTGACGATGAAGGGCGGCAGCTTCATGCGGGCGACGAGCAGGCCGTTGATATAGCCGCAGAGCGCGCCGCAGGCGAGGCCACAGGCGACCGCCACCACCGGCGGCAGGCCGTAGCGGAAGGTGAACTGGCCCATGACGACGGACGACAGCACCATGATCGCACCGACCGAAAGGTCGATGCCCGCGGTCAGGATCACCAGCGTCTGCGCCGCGCCGACGATGCCGACGATCGCCACCTGCTGGAGGATCAGCGTCAGCGTGAAGGCGGAGAAGAACTTGCCGCCGAGAACGGCGCCGAACACCGCCACCGAGAGCACCAGCACGATCAGCGGCACGGCCGATGGACTGCCGTGCAGGAAATGCTGGAACTTCTGGATGGCCGTCTTGTCGTTCGTGTCGAAGGAGGCCACCTGCGTCGAACTGCCGGTGAGCACCTTCTCGAATTCCTGTGATGGCTGCGAGGACTGTACGCCCTGCGAGGCCGCCGTCGTTTCACTCATGATCCTGTTCCTCCCTTCCGTGTGCCGACCGTCGCGGCATTGCCGGATGAAATGATGCACGGACGCATTGCGCGCACCTGCCGCCTGGAAGCGGTCCTCCCCTGCGAATGCGGCCTTGCCGCCATTCGCCCTGAAAGGGTGCCCACGTCTTTTCGCGATTGTCAAAAGAAGGGTGCGCTCGGGGCCGCTCGCCCGGAAATCACCACCCGATCCGTCCGTGGCGGATGGCCGGCCCGGTCATGCCGGGCCGGCGCCAGGGCTTAGCCCCAGCACTTGTCCTTGCCGGCCTTGGTGTCGATGGAATCGACGCCCTCTGCCGGCTTGTCGGTGACGAGCGCGACGCCCGTGTCGAAGAAGTCCTTGCCTTCGGTGGCCTTCGGCTTCTCGCCCGTGTCGGCGAACTTCTTGATCGCCTCGATGCCGAGGGCGGCCATCATCAGCGGATATTGCTGCGAGGTCGCGCCGATGACGCCGTCCGCGACGTTCTGCACGCCCGGGCAACCGCCGTCGACGGAGACGATCAGCACGTCCTTCTCGCGGCCGACGGCCTTCAGCGCCTCATAGGCACCGGCGGCGGCCGGCTCGTTGATCGTGTGGACGACGTTGATCGTCGGATCCTTCTGCAGGAGGTTTTCCATGGCGGTGCGGCCGCCTTCCTCGTTGCCGTTGGTCACGTCATGGCCGACGATGCGCGGATCGTCCTCGTCGCCGATCTTGTTGATGTCCTTCACGTCGATGCCGAAGCCCTTCATGAAGCCCTGGTCGCGCAGGACGTCGACCGACGGCTGGGAGGGCGTCAGGTCGAGGAAGGCGACCTTGGCGTCCTTGGCGGCATCGCCGAGCGTGGCGGCGGCCCACTTGCCGATCAGCTCGCCGGCGAGCAGGTTGTCGGTGGCGAAGGTCATGTCGGCAGCGTCGAGCGGCTCGAGCGGGGTATCGAGGGCGATGACCAGCATGCCGGCGTCACGCGCCTTCTGCACGGAGGGAACGATGCCCTTGGTATCGGATGCGGTGATCAGGATGCCCTTCGCGCCGTCGGCGATGCAGGTCTCGATGGCCGCGACCTGGCTTTCCGAGTCGCCGTCGATCTTGCCGGCATAGGCCTTCAGCGTGACGCCGAGTTCCTTGGCCTTGGCTTCGGCGCCTTCCTTCATCTTGACGAAGAAGGGATTGGTGTCGGTCTTGGTGATCAGGCAGGCGCTGACATCGGCGGCGGAAGCCGGCGAAGAAAAGGCCACGCCGAGCGCAAGCGCGCCGAGAGCGGCGGAAACGATGGTCTTCTTCATGTAATCCTCCCAAGGACGAAACGGGATGCGCCCCTCTCCTGGGGGCATCCGGTCGCAGGAGCCGGCGGTTCCTCCACCGGCCAACCGTGCTTCCGATGATGATGAGACCACCAAAAGAAATGCCTGTCAATAAATAAATCGAATTGAATTATTAATTCGATGTGGCATGCTGCGGGCAAAGAAGGGGTGGAAGCCCTGGCTGCATCGTTTCCGGTGGAAGAGCGGAGCGTCAGCCGGTAAGAGGACCGGGATCGGCGCATGGCGCCAACCGGCACGGGAGGAGACGATGAGAAAGCACGCTGCGACGGCGCCCGCCGCGCCGGCCGAAATCCTCGATCCGAGCGGCGGCGCCAACCAGGTGCGCGTGCGCGCCTATAACGAGCGGCTCGTCATGTCGCTGGTGCGCCGGCACGGCAGCCTCTCCAAGGCCGAGATCGCCCGGCGCAGCGGCCTTTCCGCCCAGACCGTCACCGTCATCATGCGCGCGCTGGAGGCCGAAGGGCTGCTGGTGCGCGGCGCGCCGATGCGCGGCAAGGTCGGCCAGCCCTCGGTGCCCATGCTGCTCAACCCGGATGCCGTCTATTCCTTCGGGCTGAAGATCGGCCGCCGCAGCGCCGATCTCGTGATGATGGATTTCGTCGGCGGCATCCGCCGGCAGGTGCGCCGCACCTACCCCTATCCCATGCCCGGCCCGCTGCTCTCCTTCGTCGAGGAGGGGCTTGCCGAGCTGGAGGCCGCAATCACACCGGACGAGCGCGCCCGCATCACCGGCTTCGGCGTCGCCGCGCCCTTCGAGCTGTGGAGCTGGGCCAGCGAGGTCGGCGCGCCGCAGGCCGACATGGACCAGTGGCGCGGCGTCGACCTCGGGGCGGAGATCGCCCGGCGCGTGCCCTATCCGGTCATGCTGCAGAACGACGCGACGAGCGCCTGCGCGGCCGAGCTCGTCTTCGGCCGCGGCCCGCAATATCCCGATTTCCTCTATCTCTTCATCGGCTCCTTCATCGGCGGCGGCGTGGTGCTGAACTCGGCGCTCTTCACCGGCCGCACCGGCACGGCGGGCGCCATCGGCCCGCTTCCCGTGCAGGGCCGCGACGGCGAGACGGTGCAGCTCCTCAAGATCGCCTCGATCTACCGCCTCGAAAACCTGCTGCGCCAGCACGGCATCGACCCCACGCCGCTCTGGTATTCGCCGGACGGCTGGATCGACTTCGGCGCGCCGCTCGACATCTGGATCGACGACATGGCGGCGGCGCTCGCCCAGGCGGTCGTCGCATCGGCCTCGGTCATCGACTTCTCGGCGGTGATCATCGACGGCGGCTTTCCCGAATGGGTGCGCGAGCGCGTCGTCGCCGAGACCAAGGCTGCGATCGACCGGCTCGACCTTCAGGGCGTCACCCTGCCCGAGATCGCCGAGGGCGCCGTCGGCAGCAGCGCCCGCTCGATCGGAGGGGCCAGCCTGCCGCTCTTCTCCCGCTATCTTCCCGACCAGAACGTTCTCTTCAAGGAGCTTGCCTGATGCTGAAAGGCCTCGATCCCATCCTGAGCCCCGACCTGCTCGCCACGCTGCGCGCCATGGGCCACGGCGACGAGATCGCCATCGTCGACGGCAACTATCCGGGCGTCGAGCATGCCCGCCGGCTGGTGCGCCTCGACGGCGTGGCGCTGATTCCCGCGCTCGATGCCGTGCTTTCGGTCCTGCCCGTCGACGGTTTCGTCGAGGAGGCGATCTTCCGCTCCACCTATCGCCAGGAGCGCGACCGGCTGGAGCCCGTGCACCGCGAGATCATCGACTGCTGCGCGCGGCACGAGCCGGACCGCGCCGTGGTGCCGCTGGTCGGTGCCGATTTCTACAACCGCGTGCGCGCCGCCCACACCATCGTCCAGACGAGCGAGCCGCGGCTCTATGCCAATGTCATCCTGCGCAAGGGCGTGATCTATCCGTGATACCGTCTTGCTCTCCCCTTGAACGAAGCGGTGCGACGTGATTGTCTCGCGCGACATCGAAAGGGAGTTCGGCATGCGGGTTCTGGTGGTGGAGAACGACAGGGTGACGCTGCTCGGGCAGATCGGCGCGGCGCTCGACGAAGCGGGCGCGGAGCTCGACATCTGCCGGCCCCATGCCGGCGATCCGTTGCCGGCGGACGAAAGCGGCCATGACGCCATCGTCGTGATGGGCGGGCCGCAGAACGCGCTGGACGACGAAAGCCACGCCTATCTCCCGGCGCTTGCCGCCCTGATGCGCCGCTTCGGCGAGGCGGACAAGTCGGTGCTCGGCGTCTGCCTCGGCAGCCAGCTGCTGGCGCGGGCCTATGGCGCGGCGAACCATATCGGCACCGCGCCGGAATTCGGCTGGTGCACCATCGCGCTCACCCCCGACGGCGCGGGCGATCCCGTGCTGTCCGCCGCCGCCGGCGCCTTCCCGATCTTCCAGTGGCACAGCGACACCTTCTCCCTGCCGGAGGGCGCGGTGCGGCTCGCCACCAACGATGCCGCGCAGAACCAGGCCTTCCGCCTCGGCCGCGCCAGCTACGGCACGCAGTTCCATTTCGAGGCGAATCGCGACGTGGTCGAGGAATGGGTGCGGATCTTCCCGGACCATATTGCCGGCCTTGCGCCCGGCTGGCTGGAGCGACGCGCCGCGCTCGCCGCCGAAAGCGGCCCGGTTGCCGAGGCCACCGGCCTTGCGCTCGCCCGCGCCTGGGTCGCCACGATCAAGGTCACTGAAGCCCGCCGCGTGGCATAGCATCCGCGAAGCGCCGCGCCGCCGCGCCCAGCACATCCGGCGCAAAGCCCGAAAAGCCGATCACGAGGCCCTGCCGCGGCGGGCGGGTGACGGCCATGGCGGAAAGGGCGCGGGCGCCGAGCCCGGCGCGCCGGGCGATCTCGACCGCCGCTACGTCCCCGAGCGCTTCCGGGAGGCCGGCGACGAGGTGGAGGCCCTGATCGGGCACGTCCACCGAAAGGTTTCCCGCCGAGAGCAACCCCGCGACCAGCGCATCGCGCGCCGCCTGCGCCCGGCGCCGGGCGCGGCGCAGATGCGCGGCGAAATGGCCTTCGCGGATGAGATCGGTCAGCGCCGCCTCGGCGAGCGTCGGCGGGCTGCGGTCGCTGCGGCTGCGCAGGGCCATTACGGTCTCCAGCAGCGGATCGGGAATGACGGCATAGCCGAGGCGAAGCCCCGGGAAGAGCACCTTGGAGAAGGTGCCGAGATAGATCACCCGGCCACTGTCATCCATGCCCTGCATGGCGGCGAGCGGCGGGCCGGCGAAGCGGAACTCGCTGTCGTAGTCGTCCTCGACGATCCAGCCGCCCGTCGCCCGCGCCCAGTCGACGAGGGCGAGGCGGCGACGCATGCTCATGGTCACGCCGAGCGGAAACTGGTGCGAAGGCGTCACGTAGGCCGCGCGGGCGCCGGCCACCGCGCCGGCGATATCGGCCCCCTCCGCATCGACGGCAAGGCCCGACAGATGCAGGCCGTTGCCGGCGAAGGCGGCGCGGGCGCTCGGATAGCAGGGATCCTCGACCATCACGCGGTCGCCCGGGGAAAGGGCGCTGCGAATGACGAGGTCGAGCCCCTGCTGCGTGCCCGTCGTGACGATGATCGAGCGGGCCTCGCAGCGGACGCCGCGCGCCTGCCGGAGATAGGCGGCGATCGCCTCGCGCAGCGCAAGCCCGCCGCGCGGATCGCCATATTGGAAATGTTCCGGCCCCGGCCGCGCCAGATGGCGCGAAAGCAGGGTGCGGAAGATGTTCAGCGTGCGCGCATCGGCCATGGCGACGCCCAGCGTGCCGGGAAGCGGCATCTTCGGTTCGACGATCTCCGCCTCCGGGAGCATGGCGGGCTTCATGCTGGGCACGCGGTCGGCGACGAAGGTGCCGGCCCCGGTGCGAGCGACGGCATAGCCCTCCGCGATCAGCATCTCGAAGGCCGCGACGACGCTGCCGCGCGATGTCTTCAGGCGCTGCGCGAGATCGCGAGACGGCGGCAGCTTGCTGCCGGGCGGAATGTCGCCCGCCTCGATCAGCCGGCGCAGCTCGCGGTAGAGCGCGGGCGTGCGCCGCCCCGCCGCCGGCAGGACGGGAACGAGCGACGACCAGTCCGGAAGATTGGCCTGAATTTTTTGCCTTGAATTGGTACTTTTTCGATCCAATGCCATGATGCACCCTGGCCTTCCATTCCCTGAAAGGCAAGAGCCGCATGAGCGTCGAGACCGAAACCGCCCCCTATCCCGTCACCCCGCGCAACCGCGTCAAGCGCATGCACGAGCGCGCCAGCTATGACCGCGAGGCCGTGCACGCCGTTCTCGACGCGGCCATGCTCTGTCATGTCGCCTATGTCATCGACGGCCAGCCCTATGCCACGCCGACACTCTTCTGGCGCAAGGGCGACACGCTCTACTGGCACGGCTCTTCGGCAAGCCGCATGCTGCGGCACCTGAAGGCCGGCACGCCCGCCTGCCTCACCGTCGCGCATCTCGACGGGCTGGTCCTCGCCCGCTCGGGCTTCAACCATTCGGCCAACTACCGCTCCGCCATGTGCTTCGGCACCGCGCGGCTGGTGGAAGACCCGGAGGAGAAGAACGAGGCGATGCGCGACGTCATCGACCGGTTCTATCCGCAGCGCAGCGCGCTGCTGCGTCCCATCACGCCGCAGGAGGCGAAGGCGACGACGATCATCGCCATGCCGATAGACGAGGCGGTCGCCAAGGTGCGGGCGAAGGGGGTCGGTGACGACGAGGAGGATTTCGCCCTTCCCATCTGGGCCGGCGTCATTCCCGTCACCACCGTGCTCGGCGCCGTCGAGCCCTGCCACCGGCTGGTGCCGGGCGTCGACAGGCCGGAAACGCTCTCCCTCTTCCCCGAGGGGGGCCGGCTGGACGATTCGCTTCTGACCGGCCAGCGCCTTTACGACGGCGGCTGAACCAACCGATCCTCGCGACGGACCTCCGGCCCTGCCGGGGTCCGTCCTTGCCATTTTCAGGCGCAGCGGGTAGACAGATCCGGCGCGGGACGGCCCGCGCCTTTGTTCGTTCCGGGGACGGCCCCTTTTCTCGCAGTCGAGACGAGGATGGCCTGTTGAACCCCGCTCACCCTTTTTCCCTGAAAACCCGTCTCGCGCCTCCCCGCGCCGCATGTCGACTTTGCGGGTCGCGGCCCGGCGGATCCGCGTGTACACTCATGTCTTTGCGAGGATAGATCATGGCCGGCCCCATTCAGCAATTCGAGATCAAGCCGCTCATTCCCCTCGAAATCGGCGGGGTGGACCTCAGCTTCACCAATGCCTCCGCCTATATGGTGCTGACGGTGGCGACGGCGACGGGCTTCCTGCTGCTGGCGACCCGGCGGGGCAGCCTGGTTCCCGGCCGCTGGCAGATGAGCGCCGAACTCGTCTACGATTTCATCGCCAGGACGCTGCGCTCCAATGCGGGCGAGCAGGGCATGCGCTTCTTCCCGCTGGTCTTCTCGCTCTTCATGTTCATCCTCGTCGCGAATCTCATCGGCATGTTTCCCTATGCCTTCACCGTGACGAGCCAACTCATCGTCACCTTCGCGCTCGCCATCACGGTCTTTACGACCGTCACGCTCTACGGCCTCTTCCGGCATGGCGCGGGGTTCCTCCGCCTCTTCGTACCGTCCGGCGTTCCGCTGGTCCTGACGCCGATCATCGTG
Source organism: Shinella sp. 1A1 (assembly GCF_055379515.1). Taxonomy (NCBI): domain Bacteria; kingdom Pseudomonadati; phylum Pseudomonadota; class Alphaproteobacteria; order Hyphomicrobiales; family Rhizobiaceae; genus Shinella; species Shinella sp. 1A1. The sequence goes on along the minus strand of NZ_AP039671.1, from coordinate 3,421,004 downwards.
CCGATCGAGGTGATGTCCTATTTCTCGCGGCCCGTCAGCCACTCCGTCCGTCTCTTCGCCGTCATGCTCGCCGGCCATATCACGCTGAAGGTCTTTGCCGGCTTCGTCGCCTCGATGACGGGGCTGGGAACGCTCGGCGTGCTGGGCGCCATCCTGCCCTTCGCCATGACGGTGGCGCTGACGGCGCTGGAAATCCTGATGGCCGTCATCCAGGCCTATGTCTTCGCCATGCTGACCTGCATGTATCTCAACGACGCGCTGCATCCGAGCCACTGACAACCCGCCCTGTGCCGAAAATGCACAGGGCCGAGCCGTCGCCGTTCACGCAATCGAAAGGGGCGTGCGGTAAAGGGAGGGTGGATCACAACGGGGCCATCCCATGCAGATAGCCGGCATCATGAACACGGCCCTCCGGGGCATGGCGGGCGAGACGGCGCGCCTCGACCGGGCGGCGCAGACGATCGCGGAGGCACCGGCCGGGGCCGATGACCCGGCAGAGAGCATGCTGGACATGATCTCCGCCAGGATCGGCTTTCGTGCGAATGCCGCCGTCTTCGAGACGGGTGCGGACCTCTGGCAGGTCCTTGCCACGATCAAGCGCGACTGATCCTCTACCGGTTCGCCATTGAGGCCATGCGCTGCGGATAGCGCCCGCCGGCGACCCGCGCCGGCGACAGCAGCTCGCCGAGCCGCGCGGCCTCCTCCTTCGTCAGGGCGACATCGGCGGCGGCGACGTTCTGCTCGAGATGCGGCACCTTGCTGGCACCGGGGATCGGCACGATGAAATCGCCCTGCGCCAGCACCCAGGCAAGCGCGAGCTGCGCGGGGGCCACGCCCTTCTCCTTCGCCATCTCCTCCAGGAGCGCCACCAGCGCCAGGTTGGCATCGAAGTTTTCCGCCTCGAAACGCGGCAGCGAGCGGCGGAAATCGTCGGCCGAGAGGCCGTCGAGCTTCTTCAGCGCGCCGGTGAGAACGCCGCGGCCGAGCGGGCTGAAGGGCACGAAGCCGATGCCGAGTTCCCGGCAGGTTTCCAGAACGCCGTTCTCCTCCGGGTCGCGGGTCCACAGCGAATATTCGCTCTGCAGGGCGGATATCGGGTGTACGGCATGGGCCCGGCGGATCGTCTCGGCGCCGGCTTCCGACAGGCCGAGCGCCTTCACCTTGCCCGCGCGCACCAGCTCCGCCATCGCGCCCACCGTCTCCTCGATCGGCACGGCCGGATCGACGCGATGCTGGTAGTAGAGGTCGATGACCTCGACGCCGAGCCGCTTCAGCGACGCCTCGGCGACGGCCCGAACATTTTCCGGCCGGCTGTCGGTGCCCGTGATCATCTCGGCGGAAGGCTTCGTGTCGTCGATGCGGAAGCCGAATTTCGTGGCGATCACCACCTTGTCGCGCACCGGCTTCAGCGCCTTGCCGACGAGGATCTCGTTCCGGTAGGGGCCATAGACCTCGGCCGTATCGAAGAGGGTGACGCCAAGATCGACGGCGCGATGCAGCGTCCTGATCGCCGCCGTCTCGTCGCTCGAAGGGCCGTAGGCGTGGCTCATGCCCATGCAGCCGAGGCCGAGGGCGGAGACGTCGAGGCTGCCGAGTTGTCTGTGTTTCATGACAGGATCCTTTTGCTTGCGACCGGGAGGCGGTCCATGCGCCGGGCAGCGGCTCACCCGCCCTCATCCGGCGAAACGCAATCTACGGCGCGCCGCTTCATCTGAAAATTGCTGCAAAAGCCAACGGCTTGTTCTATCTGTTGGAACAATGAACCGCACCCAGCTCTCGCAACTCGCCGTGCTCACCATCGTCGCCGAGACGCGCTCCTTCCGCAAGGCCGCCGCCGAGCTCGGCATCGCGCCCTCGGCCGTCAGCCATGCCATCTCGGCGCTGGAGGCAAGCCTCGGCGTGCGGCTCCTCGCCCGCACCACCCGCTCCGTTTCGCCGACGGAGGAGGGCCGCATGCTGCTCGATACGCTGGCGCCGGCCCTGTCCGACATCGGCAATGTCATGGAGGCGCTCGCCGACCGGCAGGGCCGGCCCGCCGGGCCGCTGCGCGTCACCATGCCCCTTATCGCCGCGGAGGACATCGTCATGCCCCGGCTCGGGGCCTTCCTTCTCGCCTATCCCGATATCGAGCTGGAGCTTCGGACCGACGACCGCTTCGAGGATATCGTCGAGAAGGGCTTCGATGCCGGCCTCCGGCTCGGCGAGCATCTGGAGGCCGACATGGTCGCCGTGCGGGCGAGCGGGCCGTGGCGCGGCCTCGTGGTGGGCGCGCCGGCCTATTTCGAAACGCACCCGAAGCCGCTCCAGCCGCGCGACCTCATGCAGCACCGCTGCATCCGCCGGCGCTTTTCGAGCGGTCGCATCTATCGCTGGGAGCTGGAGAAGGACGGGCGGCAGGTGACGGTCGACGTTACCGGCCCCCTCATCGTCTCGGACCAGCGGTTGATGCGGGCGGCGGCGATGGACGGCGCGGGCCTTGCCTATGTCTTCGACCAGCGCGTTGCCGAGGACATTGCGGCGGGGCGCCTCGTCGCGGTGCTGGAGGACTGGTGCCCCGCCTTCGACGGCTTTTCGATCTACTATCCGACGCGCCGGCAGATGCGCCCGGCGCTGCGCGCCTTCGTCGATTTCTTCCGCTATCGCGGTCAGGTCTGAAGACGGTAGCGGATGTGCCCGTCGGTCTCGACATAGCTGTCGTAGAGTTTCCTCGCCCGGTCGTTGTCGTGGCTGGTATGCCAGTAGATGCCGCGCCAGCCATGCCGCTTGGAAATGGCGATCAGGTCGTCGATCAGCGCCCGGCCGACGCCCCTGCCACGGACCGTGCCGTCGACGAAGAGGTCTTCGAGATAGCCCTCCGGCGCGATGTCCCAGGTGGAATCATGGTAGTGGTGGATGGCAAAGCCGACCACCTTGCCGTCCTCCTCCGCGACGCGCATCGAGACGCGCGAGCCGGGATCGAGCACGCGCGCCCAGGTGAAGGCCGTCACCTCCTCCGGTACCTCGGTTCTATAGAAGGCGAGATAGCCGGCCCAGAGCCTTCTCCAGGCCGCCTCGTCGTCTTCGGCCGCATCGCGGAGGATGAGCGCCATGGTCAGGCCCCCGCCTTGTCGAGCGCCGCCATCTGCTCGGGCGACAGCGAAAGATCGGCGGCCTTCGTCAGGCTCCCGAGCTGGGCAAGGCTCGTCGCGCTGGCGATCGGCGCGGTGACCGCCGGCTTGGCCATCAGCCAGGCGAGCGCGATTTCCGCCGGCTTCGCGCCGGTCTCGGCCGCGACCTTGTCGAGCGCCGCAAGGATGCGCTGGCCCTTGTCATCGAGATAATGCGCGACGCCCTCGCCGCGCGCCTTGCCCTCGGTATCGGCCTTCGAGCGGTACTTGCCGGTGAGGAAGCCGGAGGCGAGGCTGTAATAGGTGATGACGCCGATATCCTCCTTGCGGCAAAGCTCGGCGAGCGGCCCCTCGAAGCTGCCGCGGTCATAGAGGTTGTATTCGGGCTGGAGCGCCGCATAGCGCGGCAGGCCCGCCTCGTCGGCGGCCTCGAACGAGGCCTGCAGCTGGCCGGCATCGAGGTTCGACGCGCCGAAGGCGCGCACCTTGCCGGCCTTCACGAGGCTCGCATGGGCTTCCAACGTCTCCTCGTAAGGGGTGTCGGCGTCCGGCCAGTGGGAGAGATAGAGGTCGATATGGTCGGTCTGCAGCCGCTTCAGCGACTTCTCGACCGCCTCGACGATCCACGACTTGCGCAGGTCCCGCCGTCCCTGGCCCATGTCGGAGCCGACCTTGGTGACGATCACCACCCTGTCGCGGGCGATGCCCGAGCGCTTCAGCCACTTGCCGATGATCGCCTCGGACTCGCCCCCCTCATTGCCCGGCACCCAGCGGGAATAGACATCCGCCGTGTCGATGGCGTTGAAGCCCGCGCCGGTGAAGGCATCGAGGAGATCGAAGGAAGTCTTCTCGTCGGCCGTCCAGCCGAAGACATTGCCGCCGAAGACGAGCGGCGCGATGGAAAGGCCGGTCCTGCCGAGGGAGCGAAACTGCATGGGGTCCTCCAAGGGGTTCGTGCTGAAAAGGCTTTTCGCCAACATAGGGCGCGGCCCGGCGCTTTGCACGTGGCCCGCCGTCGATTTTTGGGCGTCCTGCGCTTGCGAGGAACGTACCTCGTGACTAGTCTTCCCGGCGCAATCAGGGCCCGCACAATCGAGGAGAGATCATCATGCTGCGTTTCGGAATCCTGTCGACGGCCAAGATCGGCCGCGAACTCGTCGTGCCGGCCATCCAGGATGCGGAGAACTGCGTCGTCACCGCCGTCGCGAGCCGTGACAAGGCCAAGGCGCGCGCCATGGCCGACCGCTTCTCCGTGCCGCATGCCTTCGGCTCCTACGAGGAGATGCTCGCCTCCGATACGATCGACGCGGTCTATATCCCGCTGCCGACCGCGCAGCATGTGGAATGGTCGATCAAGGCGGCGGATGCCGGCAAGCACGTGCTCTGCGAAAAGCCGATCGCGCTCAATGCCGGCGAGATCGACGCGCTGATCAAGGCGCGCGACCGCAACAAGGTGCTAATCTCGGAAGCCTACATGGTCACCTACAGCCCCGTCTGGCGCAAGGTGCGCGCGCTTCTCGCCGAGGGCGCGATCGGCCGGCTGCGCCATGTGCAGGGCGCCTTCACCTATTTCAACCGCGATCCGGGCAACATGCGCAACGTGCCGGAGCTCGGCGGCGGCGGCCTGCCGGATATCGGCGTCTACCCGACGATCACCACCCGCTTCGCCACGGGCAAGGAGCCGGTCCGCGTGCAGGCGAGCACCGACCGCGACCCGGATTTCGGCACCGACATCTATTCGAGCGTGCGCGCCGATTTCGGCGATTTCGAACTGTCCTTCTACATCTCCACCCAGCTCGCCCAGCGCCAGATCATGGTCTTCCACGGCGACAAGGGCTTCATCGAGGTGAAGTCGCCCTTCAATGCCGACCGCTACGGCGTGGAGGAGGTCGAGCTCACCAACCAGAACCATGGCGAGAGCCAGATTTTCCGCTTCCAGGACGCCCGCCAGTACCGGCGCGAGGCCGAGGCCTTCAGCCGGGCCGCGCGCGGCGAGAAGGAGGAGATCGTGACGCTGGAAAGTTCGGTGAACAACCAGAAGGTCATCGACGCCATCTACCGCGCCAGCGAGAAGGACGGCTGGGAGGCGGTGTGATCACCGCTTTGCCCCGATCTTCTTGTAAAAAAACGTCGTCGCGCAGAAGCGCCCGTCCGGATAGAGCGCATAGTCGGGGATGACCCCGGCGCGCTGCCACCCGAGGCGTTCGTAGACCGTCTCGGCGGGGCTGCCGGTGGCGGTGTCGAGCACCAGCAGCGTCTTGCCGTGCCGGGCCGCCTCCGCTTCGGCGGCCGTCATCAGCGCGCGGGCAAGGCCCCGGCCGCGCTCGCTTTCCATGACGAGCAGCTTCTTCACGTCCGCCCGGTGCGGCTGGTTCGGCATCTGGCGGATGCCGACCTGCACCGTGCCGACGATGCGGCGCTCCCGCTCCGCGGCGAAGAGCAGCGTCGCCCCCTCCCCGACCGCTGCCGCGACGCCGTCCCAGAAGGGCAGCGCATCGGCCGGCCCATAGGGCGCCATGAAGCCGATGGAGGCCCCGCCGGCAACGCAATCGGCCAGAACCTCTGCCAGTTCGCCCATGCGGGCGCGGGTCTCGCTCTCGTCGAGCAGCCTGATATCGCGCATCTGTCCTCTCAGGAACGGCCGCGGTCCAGCACCACGGCATAACGGGCCGGCGTGTCACCGGGATTTTCGAAGACATGGCCTTCGGTGATGCTCATGTAGAGGCAGTCGCCGGGGCGAAGGTCGTGCACGGTTCCGCCGACCGTCATGCGTAGCGTGCCGGAAAACAGCCAGACATGCTGCGTCATGCCGGCCCGGCCGGTTTCCGGCGGATAGGCGATGCGCACGCCGGCGGGGAACTCGACCTCCACGACATCGACGCGCGCGGCGGTGTCGGGCGGGGAGACGGCACGGCGCTGGTAGCCGGTTTCCGGATCGCGCCAGACGGTCTGCGCCTCGCGCCGCGACAGCGGATCGCCCTCGGTCCCGGAAAAGGCGAAGAAGGCGGAGAGCGTGAGGTCCAAGGCGGCGCAAAGCCGCGAGAGGAGCTGCGCCGTCGGGCTCGCCTCGCCGCGCTCGATGCGCGAGATCATGGCGCGGCTGACGCCCGAGGCGGCCGCAAGGTCCTCGAGGGTCTGGTTGCGCGCCGTTCTGAGCAGCCGCAGCCGGTCGCCGATAGCGCTTTCGAGGGGATCGATATCGCTTTCCATTATCGTGGAATAATTATCCTTTATAATGGAGTCAACACGCATCATCCCATCGCAAAATAATTCGCCGCCATGCCGCTCCGGCGACAATGCGACATCGGCGGTTTCGCTATGGTTGCGCCGGGATCAGGCGGAGGGGACGGATCATGGGCGGCACACAGCGGGCATCGTCGCTCTTTTCCATCACCGCCATCGTCGTTTCCATGACCTTCGTCGCCATCGGCAACGGCATCATGCTCGCCTATGTGCCCTATGTGCTGTCGCATGCCGGCGCGCCGTCGTGGACGCCCGGCGCGGCCGTCACCGCCATCGCCTTCGGCGGGCTGATCGGCTGCGTCATCGCCGGGCCGGTCATCCGCCGCGTCGGCCATGCGCGCGCCTTCTCCTGCTCGCTGGCGCTCGTCATCATCGCCGCCTTCCTCGTCGCGCTCGGCATGCATCCGCTCGTCTGGGTGCTGGCGCGCGGCATCTACGGCATTGCCGGCAACTGCAACTTCATCATCGCCCAGAGCTGGCTGAACCACGCGGCGGACAACCGCTGGCGCGGCAAGGCCATGTCCTTCTTCTACATGACCTATGTGCTGGGGCTCGGCGTGGGCGCCTGGATCTTCGGCCGCATGCCGGCCGACGGCAACCTCGCCCCGCTCGTCACCATCTTCGTGTCCACCGTCGCGCTCCTGCCGATCGGCCTCACCAAGCTGCCGACGCCGCCGGCGCCCGCCCGCGTCAGCCTCGATTTCCCCATGGCCTGGCGCAATTCGCCGGTCGCGCTCATCGGCGTGCTCGCCTCCGGCGGGCTTTCCATGGTCGTGCAGGGCTTCACGCCGATCTATGCCGCCACCAACAATGTCGGGCAGGCCGACGTGGCGCTCCTGATGTTCGTCATGCAGTTCGGCCTGATCTTCGTGCAATATCCGCTCGGCACGCTTTCCGACCGGATCGACCGGCGCGTCGTGCTGGTCGTCACCTGCCTGCTGATCACCGGGGCGGCCATCGCCGCGCTCTTCGTCTCGTTCAGCGCCTTCGTCCTGCTGATGATCGTCTTCGCGCTCTGGGCCGGCGCGGTCGAGAGCGTCTATTCCATCGCCAACGCCCATGCCAACGACCGCACGGATCCGGAGGATTTCGTGCCGCTCGCCTCGACGCTGCTCGTCGCCTGGTCGACCTCGGCGACTATCGTTCCGCTCGGCGTGACGGCGCTGACGCCGGTCTTCGGCCCGCAGACCTTCATCTATGCCGCGATGGGCGTCGCGCTCGCCTATGCCGCCTTCGTCGCCCAGCGGCTGAGGCTGCGCGAGACGGTGCCGCCCGAGGCGCGGGAAAACTTCGAGCTGCTGAGCGCGCAGGTGCCGAATGCCGGCGCGCTTGTGGAAGGCGAGAAAGCCCCGGAATAGCGGCGCTTGCCAAGCCGAAACCCTTCATTTACCGCTTTGCGGGAATCCTGCTCGCTGCTATATGGCGCGCATGAGCACCAATAATTCGACGCCCCTCGACCATATCCGCAATTTCTCGATCGTGGCCCATATCGACCACGGCAAGTCGACGCTGGCCGACCGGCTGATCCAGTCGACCGGCGGCCTTGCCGACCGCGAGATGTCGGAGCAGGTCCTCGACAACATGGAGATCGAGCGCGAGCGCGGCATCACCATCAAGGCCCAGACGGTGCGCCTGCACTACAAGGCGAACGACGGCGAGACCTATGTGCTGAACCTCATCGACACGCCCGGCCATGTCGACTTCGCCTACGAGGTCTCGCGCTCGCTGTCGGCTTGCGAGGGTTCGCTGCTGGTCGTCGACGCTTCCCAGGGCGTGGAAGCCCAGACGCTCGCCAACGTCTACCAGGCGATCGACAACAACCACGAGCTCGTCACTGTCCTCAACAAGATCGACCTGCCGGCGGCCGAACCCGACCGCATCAAGGAACAGATCGAGGAAGTGATCGGCATCGACGCCTCCGACGCCGTGCTCATCTCGGCCAAGACGGGCCTCGGCATTCCCGACGTGCTGGAAGCCATCGTCAAGCGCCTGCCCGCGCCGAAGAGCGAGGGCGGCGAGAAGGCCCCGCTGAAGGCGCTGCTGGTCGACAGCTGGTACGATACCTATCTCGGCGTCATGGTTCTCGTGCGCGTCATCGAGGGCCGGCTTTCCAAGGGCCAGACCGTGCGCATGATGGGTACGGACGCGAAATACACCGTCGAGCGCGTCGGCGTGCTGACGCCGAAGATGGTTGCGATGGATTCGCTCGGCCCGGGCGAGATCGGCTTCATCACCGCCTCGATCAAGGAAGTGGCCGATACCCGCGTCGGCGACACCATCACCGAGGACAAGCGCCCGACGGCCAAGGCCCTGCCGGGCTTCAAGCCGGCCCAGCCGGTCGTCTTCTGCGGCCTCTTCCCGGTCGATGCGGCCGATTTCGAGGACCTGCGCTCGGCGATGGGCAAGCTGCGCCTCAACGACGCCTCGTTCTCCTTCGAAATGGAAAGCTCGGCAGCGCTCGGCTTCGGCTTCCGCTGCGGCTTCCTCGGCCTCTTGCATCTCGAAATCATCCAGGAGCGCCTGGAGCGCGAATTCGACCTCGACCTGATCGCGACCGCGCCTTCGGTCGTCTATCAGCTCTACATGACTGACGGCTCGATGCGCGAGCTGCACAACCCGGCCGACATGCCCGACGTCGTGAAGATCTCGGAAATCCACGAGCCGTGGATCCGCGCGACGATCCTGACGCCGGACGACTATCTCGGCGGCATCCTGAAGCTTTGCCAGGACCGCCGCGGCATCCAGATCGAGCTGACCTATGTCGGCACGCGCGCCATGCTGACCTATGACCTGCCGCTCAACGAAGTCGTCTTCGACTTCTACGACCGCCTGAAGTCGATCTCCAAGGGCTATGCCTCCTTCGACTACCAGATCACCGACCACAAGGAAGGCCATCTGGTGAAGATGTCGATCCTCGTCAACGGCGAGCCGGTCGATGCGCTTTCCATGATGGTGCACCGCATGGCCGCCGAAAAGCGTGGCCGCGACATGTGCGAGAAGCTCAAGGAGCTGATCCCGAAGCACATGTTCAAGATCCCGATCCAGGCCGCCATCGGCGGCAACGTGATCGCCCGCGAGACGATCTCGGCGCTGCGCAAGGACGTGACCGCCAAGTGCTACGGCGGCGACGCCACCCGCAAGCGCAAGCTGCTGGACAAGCAGAAGGCCGGCAAGAAGCGCATGCGCCAGTTCGGCAAGGTGGAGATCCCGCAGGAAGCCTTCATCGCGGCGCTCAAGATGAGCGACGAGTAATAAAGGCACTATTTCAAGATGCGCCGATAGAATCGGCGCATCACAAACTAAGCCTTGAGCTATTCGGATGTATTTTTGCGATTTGGTAGCTGGATCTTCATAGCACTCAGCACGCCGATCAACTCATCGACACTCTCTTGATCGCGGAACGAAAACCGCCCAGTGATTAACTTACCACTGCGGGAGCTGCCAGAAATAGAGACTTCGTAGGGCTCATCGTCATCAACAAGGCTCGCGTTACCATGTACCGGAGCAGACGCAGGGATTAGCACCTCAGCCGCATCCCTATCATGCCGCTCACCATTGGGCACGAATATACCAAACGTCGATGATTGCGGCGCCTCCACCTCCATCTCTACTTTAAGAAGATTCTTGGTTTCACGATAGGTTCGCACAACCGCGTCAGCTGCGGATGGGATGAATTTTTGCGTGATCAGATACGCCCGAATTGCGGCATCGCTCGCCTTACCGTCATTGTATCGCGCATCTATTTCTCGGAAGAGCTCGGGTCGTGAGGCAGCTTCACGTATTGCCTCAGCACGTTCTGCCATTCCTTCCTCGTGCGCAATAATGCGGACGGCAAGATCAGAAACCCGAGTTTCGTCACCACGGCCCTCAAGCAAGCCATATTTGGACAGAGCAGCTAGTACTGTTAGGCTCTTTCCATTTAGCCCACCATATCCCATTAAAGTTGCAGCCACCTCACGAGGTACCGGCGATTGGTAATTTTGAGAGAATATGTTCCCTACCTTCTCGATTGCCTCTTTGAGGCCCAGTGCCGGGTATGACGGGCTTCGAACCTTTGCCATATCAATCTCCTTTGGTATTCTTGGATACACCGCCCCCATCAGAAGCGTCAACTCCATAAAAGTATTCTCAAAAATATTCGTTTGCGAATAATTTGAGCGAACACTTGCGAACACCTTTAAGCTGTGGCAGCTTTCAAAGTAAGGAGAATCGTCATGACGAGAAGAGCGGTAGCCAGCCGCATCCCGAGCACCGGCGCGGCTGGCGATAACAAAAAGGGCCACAACACAGGAAGGCTGGTACCCGACCTGAATTGTGACCCGTGGTGTCAGCGGACAATCCCGAATCCGCTGGGCGGAGTAACTGGGGAATGCCGATATCTGAACCTTTTACTTTTTCAGAATCGCACTTCCCAGTCTCCGTTTCAAGAGGGCGCAGCCTTCTAAGTCAGGAGGTCACAATGACCAATGACAACGTACCTAGCTACGCGCTCATGTTCGATGATGCCGTCCAGATTTGGCTTCGTCACTGGACTGGCGAGTTTCAGAATCGGATTGCCGCCAGTTTCGACGTCAATCCGGCGCGTGTGAACGAGGTTCTCAAGGAACGGAAGTTCATCGGCAGTCGCGAAGCGGCCCGTGCCAAGAGCAGTGCCTAACAACGGGCTGACACCCATTTGGCGAGCAATGCTGTGGCCAAGTTCGGAACAGAGATCAAAACGAAGAAGGCCGCGGATCGCTCCGCGGCCTTTTCATATCCGTGATGCAGCCTGCTTACTGGCCGACCGAGGACACCATGACGGCGTCGCCGTTTTCGATCGAGACCCAGCGGCCGGCATGGAAGGAGGCCTGGCGCTTGAGATAGCGGTAGGGCGTCTTCGTCCAGAGCTTCACCTCGTTGTTGAGGTTGTCGAGGATGTAGTCGCCCTGGGCGGTGCGCAGCGTCAGCACGGCATGGCCTTCGCCGTCCGGCTTGCGCACGACGGTGATGAGGAGATCGCCGGCGGCAAAGCCCTTCTGCATCAGCATCCTGCGCTTGAGGAGCACGAAATCCTCGCAGTCGCCGGCATTGTCCGGATAGGCCCAGACCTCGTCCTTGCCGTAGAGTTCCTTGTCCGTCATCGGGGTGATGTCGCGGTTGACGCGAACATTGATCTCGCGGATCACCGACCAGCCGAATTCCGTCACCTTGGCGGGCGCGGTGCGCGCGCCGGGGCCGCATTCGGACTTGTGGGTCTGGCAGAATTCGTAGTGACCGATGGGCTGCGAGGTCACGCCGCCCGTCTTCATGGAGAGCGCCGATGCCGGTGCCGTGAAAGCCGAGGAAGAAGAAACGAGGAGAGCGAGAACCGCTGCAGCCCCAGCCTTCGCACCAATCATTCGTGCCATGAAACGTCCCCTAATCGTTAACAAAGAGTTAACGGTGAGAGGGCCATCTCGTCAATCATCAGAATTGGCGATGCTGTATTATGGTTAAAATGCGCATCGCCGATGCTCGCCCTCAGTCGCCGCGGGCGAGGACTTCCGCGGCATCGAGGATCTTGGCGATATCCTGCGGGCGCGACAGGCGGTGGTCGCCGTCGCGGATCATCGTCAGCACCACGTCGTCGCCGGAAAGATGCTCCATCAGGCGCACGGCATGGGCATGAGGCACGTCCGGGTCGGCCATGCCCTGCAGGATGTGGACGGGGCAGCCCGTCTCGATGACGCCGTCGAGCACGCGGTTGCGCCGCCCGTCCTCGATGAGCTTCAGCGTATAGATGTTCGGGTCGGGGCCGTAGGGCGTCGGCTCCTCGAACTGACCACGCTCGGCAAGGGCCGTGCGCTCGGCCTCCGTCAGGTTCGGCTCGATGAGTTCCGAGGTGAAGTCCGGCGCCGGAGCGATGAGGACGAGACCTGCGACCTCGATATCCCTGCGCGCAGCAAGCTCGGCGACGGCGCGCAGCGCGATCCAGCCCCCCATGGAGGAGCCGACGAGCACGAGGCGGCGTGAGCCGAGCGTCTTTACCGCATGGTCGATGACGGCGAGCGACTCTTCCAGCCAGCGCGAGATCGTGCCGTCGGTGAAGGCCCCGCCCGAGGCGCCGTGGCCGGAATAGTCGAAGCGCACGCAGCCGGTGCCGAGGCGGGCGGCGAGCGCGGCGAGCTCCACCGCCTTGGTGCCGGACATGTCGGAGCGGTAGCCGCCGAGCCAGACGAAATGGGCGAGCGTGTTGCCGGATGCCGGCGACTGGAGCGCGACGACGATGCGCCGCGCGTCATCCCCCTCGCCGACCGTGATGAAATCCGCCGCCGCGCCATTGCCGTTCGCCATCGTCATACCTATCTCCTTTTCATGCTGCCCGATCGCGGAAAACTGCTCGCCACTAGGTCTTTTGCCGAGAGCTAGACCAGATTCGTCCTCGCAAGGACAGGTGGTGATTTTTTCCGCGCGGCATGCTATTGACTTCCCAAGCGCGATCAACACATTGCCGACAAACGCCGCATTTCGGGCGAAACGGCCCGATCGTCGCACAGATTCATACCCGTCGAAACAGTCGAGGAGACCACGACCATTCGCAGACCTTTCAAAGCGGAAGCACCCGTCAAAGACGGCCCGCGTTCCAACAGGGAAATCCGGATTCCCCGCGTCCAGCTCATCGATGCCGAAGGCAACAACCACGGCACCGTTCCGACAGATCAGGCACTCCGCATGGCCGAAGAAGCCGGCCTCGATCTCGTGGAGATCGCACCGAACTCCGAACCGCCTGTCTGCAAGATCCTTGACCTTGGCAAGCTGAAATACGCCAACCAGAAGAAGGCGGCCGAAGCGCGCAAGAAGCAGAAGATCGTCGAGATCAAGGAAATCAAGATGCGCCCGAACATCGACACGCATGACTATGACGTGAAGATGAAGGCCATGAACCGCTTCTTCGAGGAAGGCGACAAGGTCAAGGTGACGCTGAAGTTCCGTGGCCGCGAGATGGCTCACCAGGAACTCGGCATGAAGCTTCTCCTGCAGGTCAAGGAAGACACCCTGACCATCGCCAAGGTCGAAGCCGAGCCGAAGCTGGAAGGCCGCCAGATGATGATGGTGCTCGCTCCCAAGTGAGCCCCGTCGCCGGCGCCACGCGCTGAACGGATCAAGCCGCCCTCCGGGGCGGCTTTTCCATTTCGGCCGGAATCCACGCTTTCCGAGGAATCCGGTTGCGCTTTTCGGGGACATCGGTTACAAGCCGCCGTCCGAACGGTCCGGCAGGGCATGCCGTGGCCGTTCTTTACGCTGGAGGGGCGCCTTCGTCAGTGCCTCTCGAATTCAAGAAGAATGGAGTAGCAAAATGCCCAAGATGAAGACGAAGTCGTCTGCCAAGAAGCGGTTCAAGATCACCGCGACCGGCAAGGTCGTCGCTGCCGCTGCCGGCAAGCGCCACGGCATGATCAAGCGTACCAACAAGTTCATTCGCGACGCCCGCGGCACCATGGTGCTGGCCGAGCCCGATGGCAAGAAGGTCATCAAGAACTACCTGCCGAACGGTCTCTAAGACTCATCGCGCATTTGATACGTTAAGGAGATCATGACATGGCACGTGTAAAACGCGGCGTTACTTCCCACGCCAAGCACAAGAAGACGCTGAAGGCAGCCAAGGGTTTCTACGGCCGCCGCAAGAACACCATCCGCGCCGCCAAGGCTGCGGTTGATCGTTCCAAGCAGTTCGCCTACCGCGACCGCAAGGTCAACAAGCGCAACTTCCGCGCTCTCTGGATCCAGCGCATCAACGCTGCCGTCCGCGAGCACGGCCTGACCTACGGCCGCTTCATCGACGGCCTGAACAAGGCTGGCATCGAAGTTGACCGCAAGGTGCTTTCGGACATGGCGATCCATGAGACCGCAGCTTTCGGCGCGCTCGTCGCAGCCGCCAAGAAGGCTCTGGAATACCTCAAGGACGCCGGCACGAAGAACGAGTTTGAGACCGCCGTCAACTAACCGGCGCTCACAACAAATCTTCGCTTCGTTGTGAAACCCGCGCCGGGGAACCGGTGCGGGTTTTTGTTTGATTTCGGAAGGAACCATGGACGGCAAGCCGACCCAGCTCGACACGATCCCGGATGCGACCGCCAAGGATATCGAGACGCTTCTCGTGACCCTTGCCCGCGGCGCGCGCCGTGTCGAGCGTGTGGAGATGTCCTTCGGCGCCGTCTGGATCAAGCGCTACGGCACGGAACGCCCGCCGACCTGGACGAAGGCGCAGGGGGCGCTCGCCGCGCTCCTTCGCCAGCCCTTCCTGCGCCCCTCGCCCTATCTCGACAGCAAGGGCATGATCGACCGCGAGGTTCGCCGCATCGAGACCTTCGCCGGAAAGGACGTGCCCGTGCCACGGGTGCTCTATTCCTCCGGCAGCGCGCTCGTGCTTTCCGACGTCGCGCCGACCGTGACCGCCCGCCTCTCGGCGCTGCGCAAAGCCGAGCCCGCCGCCCATGACGACCTGCTCGTCGCCTGCGCCGCAGAGCTCGGTGCTCTCCACGGCAAGGGCCTCTGCCACGGAAGGCCGCATCCGCGCGACTTCTTCCTTGCCGGGAACCGCATCGGCTTCATGGATTTCGAGGAGGAGCCGGAAGCCGCCATGCCGCTGGCGACGGCCCAGGCGCGCGATCTCTGGCTGCTCTTCCTCCAGCTCGTCGACCGCGCGGCCTTCGGCACGGAAACCGCTGAAAAGGCCTATGCGGCCTGGCGCGCCACAGCACCTTCCGCCGCCGAGACGGAACTCAAGACGATGCTCCGGTTCCTCTGCAAGTTTTTATGGCTCCCCCGATTGATCGGGCGCGTGCACATGAGTAGTGATCTGCGACGCTTCCTCGCCGCAACCCGCTATCTCCAGGGGGTTCTTCTCTCTCCCCGCCCGGCCGACGCAAGCAAAGCAGGTAAAGATGACTGAACTCGACACACTGGAACAGCAGCTCCTTTCCGACGTTGCCGCGGCCTCCGACGAGGCGGCGATCGAAGCCGTGCGCGTGGGCGCGCTCGGCAAGAAGGGCTCCGTCTCGGAACTCCTGAAGACGCTCGGCACCATGTCGCCGGAAGAGCGCCAGACGCGCGGCGCGGCGATCAACGCCATGAAGACACGCGTGACCGACGCGATCGGCGAGCGCAAGAGCGCGCTGCGCGACGCCGCCATCGAGGCCCGCCTTGCGGCCGAGACGGTCGATGTCAGCCTGCCGGTCCGCTCCTCGCCCGCCGAGCGCGGCCGCATCCATCCGATCAGCCAGATCGTCGACGAGATCACCGCGATCTTCGGCGACATGGGCTTCTCGATTGCCGAAGGCCCGGACGTCGAGACGGACTACTACAACTTCACGGCACTGAACTTCCCCGAGGGCCACCCGGCCCGCGAGATGCACGACACGTTCTTCTTCCCCGCCGACGAGAACGGCGAGCGCAAGGTGCTGCGCACGCACACCTCGCCCGTGCAGGTGCGCACCATGGAGGCGCAGCAGCCGCCGATCCGCATCATCATTCCCGGCAAGACCTACCGGCAGGACAGCGACGCGACCCATTCGCCGATGTTCCACCAGGTGGAAGGCCTCGTGGTCGACAAGACCGCGAATGTCGCCAACATGCGCTGGGTGCTGGAAGAGTTCTGCAAGGCCTTCTTCGAGGTCGACAGCGTCACCATGCGCTTCCGCCCGTCCTTCTTCCCCTTCACCGAGCCGTCCTTCGAGGTCGACATCCAGTGCGACCGCTCGTCGGGCCCGATCGTCAAGTTCGGCGAGGGCACGGACTGGATGGAAATCCTCGGCTGCGGCATGGTCCACCCGAACGTGCTGCGCGCCGGCGGCCTCGACCCGGACGAATACCAGGGCTTTGCCTGGGGCATGGGCCTCGACCGCATCGCCATGCTGAAATACGGCATGCCGGACCTGCGCGACTTCTTCAACGCCGACGTCCGCTGGCTGAGCCACTACGGCTTCCGCCCGCTCGACATGCCGACCCTGTTCGGCGGCCTCAGCGCGTAACCGGCATCCAAGGAGAAAGACAATGAAATTCACGCTCTCCTGGCTGAAGGATCACCTCGACACCGACGCCTCGCTGGAGGAAATCTGCGCGAAGCTGACGGCGATCGGCCTTGAAGTGGAGGAGGTCGACGACAAGGCCGCCTTCAAGCCCTTCGTCATCGCCAAGGTGGTTTCCGCCGAGCAGCATCCAAACGCCGACAAGCTGCGCGTGCTGATGGTCGATACCGGCAAGGGCGACCCGATCCAGGTCGTCTGCGGCGCGCCGAATGCGCGCGCCGGCCTTGTCGGCGCGTTTGCCGCACCCGGCACCTACGTGCCCGGCATCGACGTGACGCTCGCCATCGGCACGATCCGCGGCGTCGAGAGCCGCGGCATGATGTGCTCGGAGAAGGAACTCGAGATTTCCGACAACCATGACGGCATCATCGACCTGCCGGCCGATGCGCCTGTGGGCACGAGCTACGCCGCCTATGCCGGCATCGACGACCCGGTCATCGAGATCAACCTGACGCCCAACCGCCCGGACTGCACGAGCATCTACGGCATCGCCCGCGACCTCGCCGCCTCCGGCCTCGGCACGCTGAAGGCCCCGAAGGCTCCCTCCTTCAAGGTGGAAGGCGAAACGCCGGTCAAGGTGAAGCTGGAGCTTGGCGGCGACGATCATCTGTGCCCGGGCTTTGCGCTCCGCCTCGTGCGCGGCGTGAAGAACGGCCCGAGCCCGCGCTGGATGCAGCAGCGGCTTCTGGCCATCGGCCTTCGCCCGATCAACGCGCTCGTCGATATCACCAATTACATGACCTTCGACCAGGGCCGTCCGCTGCATGTCTTCGACGCGGCCAAGGTGAAGGGCGACCTCGTCGTGCGCCGCGCGGCCGAAGGCGAGAAGGTGCTGGCGCTCGATACGCGCGAATACACGCTGAACCCTGCCAATGTCGTCATCTCCGACGATAACGGCGTCGAATCCATCGGCGGCATCATGGGCGGCGAACATTCGGGCTGCGACGAGAACACCGTCGACGTGCTGATCGAATCGGCGCTCTGGGATCCGATGAACGTGGCCAAGACCGGCCGCTCGCACGGCATCATCACCGATGCGCGCTATCGCTTCGAGCGCGGCGTGGACCCGGAATACATGGTTGCGGGCCTCGAGCGCGCCACGGAACTGGTGCTGGAGCTTTGCGGCGGCACGCCGGCGAAGACCGACGTCGTCGGCTACAAGGGCTTTTCCGCGAAGGTGGTCGACTTCCCGTTCTCGGAAGTCCGCCGCCTGACGGGCGTCGACGTCTCCGAGGCTGAAAGCACGAATATCCTGACCCGCCTCGGCTTCACCGTCACGGGTTCGGGCGAGCGCGTTTCCGTCGCGGTTCCCTCCTGGCGTCCCGATGTGGACGGCAAGGCGGACCTCGTGGAAGAGGTCATGCGCATTCACGGCGTCGACAATATCAAGCCCTCGCCGCTGGAAAGCCACGGCACCGTCAACGGCCGCATCCTGACCACGCTGCAGATCCGCACGCGCCTTGCCAAGCGCGCGCTTGCCGCGCGCGGCATGATGGAGGCCGTCACCTGGTCCTTCATCCCGAAGGCGCATGCCGAACTGTTCGGCGGCGGCGCGGCCTCGCTGGCACTGTCGAACCCGATCGCGGCCGACATGTCCGACATGCGCCCCTCGCTGCTGCCGGGCCTCCTGGCGGCCGCCCAGCGCAATGCCGACAAGGGCTATGGCGACGTCGCGATCTTCGAAGTCTCCGGCACCTATGAGAACGACCGCCCCGAGGGACAGCGCCGCGTGGCCGGCGGCGTTCGCCGTGGTACCGCCTCGCTTTCGGGCTCCGGCCGTCTCTGGTCGAACGCGGCCAAGGGCGGCGGCAAGCCGGTCGACGTCTATGACGCCAAGGCCGATGCGCTCGCCGTGATCGAGGCCTGCGGCCTGCCGATGGGCAATGTGCAGATCGAGCCGGGTGCGCCCTCCTGGTACCATCCGGGCCGTTCCGGCACGATCAAGATGGGTCCCAAAATCGTTCTAGGTTACTTCGGCGAGTTCCATCCGAAGGCGCTCGGCGCGCTCGACGTGTCCGGCGCGCTCTGCGGCTTCGAGATCTTCGTCGATGCCATGCCGGAGCCGAAGAAGAAGGCGACCCGCACCAAGCCGGCGCTCGACCTCTCGCCCTTCCAGGCGGTGAAGCGCGACTTCGCCTTCGTGGTCGACAAGACGGTGGAAGCCGGCGCCATCGTGCGCGCGGCCACCGGCGCCGACCGCAAGCTGATTGCGGCCGTCAACGTCTTCGACGTGTTCGAGGGCGCATCGGTCGGCGAGGGCAAGAAGTCCATCGCCATCGAGGTCGTCTTCCAGCCGACCGACAAGACGCTGACCGACGAGGACTTCGAGGCCGTGACGGCCAAGATCGTCGGCAATGTGGTGAAGACCACCGGCGGCACGCTGCGGGCATAAGGTTGGTGGGGCGATAGCCCCTCATCCGCCTGCCGCGACCTTCTCCCCGCAGGCGGGGCGAAGGGACGTTGCCGCACCGCTTCCCTTCATTGAGGCAAGGCGTCGCCACAACCTCCTTCTCCCCGCCTGCGGGGAGAAGGTCGCGGCAGCGGGATGAGGGGCCATCGCCACGCCCCAACCCTCACGCGTTGCCGATCAGCACCCCCGCCGCCAGCACGAGGCTGCCGCCGAGCACGACCTGCAGCACGGCGCGGAAGAATGGCGTTTCCATGAAGCGGTTCTGGATGAAGGCGATGGCCCAGAGCTCGATGAAGACGACGAAGACGGCGATGGTCGTCGCCAGCATGAAATTCGGGATGAGGTAGGGCAGCGCGTGGCCGAGGCCGCCGAGCGCCGTCATGATGCCCGAGGCGAGGCCGCGCCTCACCGGCGAGCCACGGCCGGAGAGCTTGCCGTCGTCATGGGCGGCTTCCGTGAAGCCCATGGAGATGCCCGCGCCGACGGAGGCCGAAAGGCCGACGAGGAAGGTCTGCCAGGTATCCTGCGTGGCGAAGGCGGCGGCGAAGATCGGCGCGAGCGTCGAGACGGAGCCGTCCATCAGGCCGGCAAGGCCGGGCTGCACATAGGTCAGCACGAATTGCCGCCGCGCCGTCTGGTCCTCCTCCGCCCGCACGTCCTGCGGCGTGTGCTCCTCGCCCAGCCGATGGGCGAGCGATTCGTGCGACTTCTCCGCCAGCGCCAGATCGCCGAGCAGCTTTCGCGTCGGGGCGTCCTGCGTGCGCGCGGCGGCCGTCAGGTAGAAGCGGTGCGCCGCCTCCTCCATGGCCTCGGCCTGCTCGCGAATCCTGTCGAGCGGCATGTTGCGGATCAGCCAGTCGGGCTTTCGCTCCGGGAAATCGCGGACATATTCGCGGCGGACCAGCGGAATGCGGTCGCCGAAGCGCGCGATATGCCGGTCGATCAGCATCTGGCGGTGGTGGCTCTCTTCCTCCGCCATCTCCTCGAAGATGCGCGCGGAATTGGGATAGGCATCCCGCAGCTCATCCGCATAGGCAAGATAGATGCGGCCGTCATCCTCCTCGGAGGAGATGGCGAGGGCGAGGATTTCCTGCTCGCTGAGCGATTCGAGGCTGCGCTTGCCGGAACTGAGAAGGCGGGAGAACATCTGCGATCATCCAGTTTAGAACTATTCTAAATATAGGAGAAAGAGTGCCCCGGTCAACCTCGACAGCGTGCGATGCATGAGGCTAGATTGGCCTTCGCAGAGACTGTAAGGGACGAGACGTGACCGGTGCATTGAAGCCGCTTTCCACAAGCCGCGACACGCTGCTCGACCGTCTCGGCCGCCTGGTCGCCGACCGGCTGCAAAGCCAGACATCCGGCTACGAGCCCTATACGCCCTCCGATCCCGAGACGCTGGCGCGTACGCTGCGCCCCGGCGATATCCTGCTGGTGGAGGGCAACCAGAAGGTCTCGGCGGCGATCAAGTATCTCACGCAGTCGACCTGGTCCCATGCCGCGCTCTTCGTGGGCGACGCGGTGCCGCTGACGCTGGACCAGGCGGCCCTGCCGGCCACCGAGCGGCCGCAGCTCGTCGAGGTCAATCTCGGCGAGGGGTGCGTCGCCGTGCCGCTCACCAAGTACCGCACCTACAATACGCGCATCTGCCGCCCCATCGGCCTGACGCCGGAGGACCGGGATACGCTGATCGCCTTCATGATCTCGCGGCTCGGCCTGAAATACGACATGAAGAACATCACGGACATGCTGCGCTATTTCCTGCCGACGCCGCCCATTCCGGTGCGCTGGCGGCGCCGCATGATCGCCTTCGGCTCGGGCGATCCGACGCGGGCGATCTGCTCGACGCTGATCGCGGAAGCCTTCGAGGCGATCCGCTACCCGATCCTGCCGGACGTGACGCGCGCGCCCGGCCACGCGGCGGCGACCTCACCCTATTCGCGGCAGGAAATCCTGCACATCCGGCACCATTCGCTATACACGCCGCGCGACTTCGACCTCTCGCCCTATTTCGAGATCGTCAAGCCGACGCTCAAATACGGCTTCGACTACAAGCGGCTGGAATGGGGCCCTGACAGAGAAGGGCCGTAGAACGGCCCTTCGAAGATTTGCAGCAATGTGGCGGGCGCTCGGAGCGTTTCGGCGCATTTCCGGACGCAAAACCGCTGCGCACTTTTGCTGGAAATGCTCTATCCCTGACGCAGCGGCGAGATGGAGATCTCGACGCGGCGGTTCTGCGCACGGCCAGCTTCCGAGGCATTGGAGGCGATCGGGCGCTCCAGGCCGTAGCCCATCGCCGACATGCGCCGCGGGTCGATGCCGCGCGAGGCGAGGTAATTGGCGACCGAGTTGGCGCGGCGCTCGGAAAGATCCTGGTTGTAGCCGGCATTGCCGACCGAGTCGGTATGGCCGTCGACGTCGATCAGCGTCTTGTCGAACTTGCGCAGCACGATGGCGACGGAATCGAGCGTCTCGTAGAAGGGCGGGATCACCCGGTCCTGATCGGTCGCAAAGGTGATGTTCGAGGGCATGTTGAGGATGATGCGGTCGCCGTTGCGCGTCACCGAGACGCCGGTGCCCTGGAGCTGCGCGCGCAGCTCGGCTTCCTGATTGTCCATGTAGTTGCCGATGGCGCCGCCGGCAAGCGCGCCGACGCCGGCGCCGATCAGGGCCGCGTTGCGGCGCTGGACGGGATTGTTGCCGATGAGGAGGCCGGCGACCGCGCCCATGCCCGCGCCGATGGCCGCGCCGCCGGCCGTGTTGGAGACCTTCTGTTCGCCCGTATAGGGATCGGTCGTCGTGCAGGCAGAAAGAAAGGCCGCGGCAACCGCGACAATCGCGCATTTCTTGTACATTGAGGGTCCCCGGAGGTTTCGATGATTCTGCTTCAACCTAGCGATTGCGGCAGGAACATGAAAGAGACCCTTCCGCCCGGCCTTTCCCCCGAAGCATTTTCGTTTTGCGGCTTTCCGGATGCAAACCGCAGTGCAACGGGCCAGGACTGCTCTAGCTTTCGTCGTCTCCGCCCGACGTCACCCCAGCGCTTGCCGCGACGACGAGCGCCGTTCCGAGCATCTGGAAAGGCGTCATCGGCTGGCCGAGGACGAGGAAGCCGGCAAGCGCCCCGAGCGCCGGCTCGAGGCTCATCAGGATGCCGAAGGCCGAGGTCGGCATGCGGCGCAGCGCGATCATCTCCAGCGCATAGGGAAGCAGGGGCACGAGGACGGCAAGGCCGAGCATCATGCCGAGGCCTTCGGGGTTGAACGCCTCGGCGGCCCGCGGCAGGCCGAACGGGGCGGCGACAACGGCGGCGACCAGCAGCGACATCGAAAGGCCTTCCAGCCCCCGGAACATCCTGCCCGTCTTCTTCATGAGGATGATGTAGGTGCCCCAGCCGACGCCCGCGCCGCAGGCGAAGAGCACGCCGACGGGATCGCCGACCCAGCCCGCGCCATCATGGGACAGAAGCACGACGCCGGCAAAGGCCGCGAGCGGCCAGACCAGCCGCCAGCCGCCGCCGAGCGACCAGGTGGCCACAGCGAGCGGGCCGAGGAACTCGATCGCCACGGCAAGGCCGAGCGGAATGCGGTCGATGGCGGCGAAGAAGCAGAGCGTCATCGCCGCCATGGTGGCGCCGAGCGACAGCGCGCTCAGCCATTGCTCGCGGCTGTAGGAGCGCACCGGCGGGCGAACGACGAGCGCCAGCACGAGCGCCGCCATGACGAGGCGGAAGAAGGTGGTGGTGGACGGCCCGTAGGCGGAAATCGCCGTCGCGGAAAACGCCGAGCCGAACTGGATGCTCGACATGGAGGCAAGACAGAGCAGCACGCCCGAAAGAAGCCCCGTATTGCCGGGACGCGGCATTGCCTGCTGATCCGCCATGAAAGGCCCTCCCGGCCCGTTGTGCCCGGGCTTGCGCATGGGGCATGTTTGCTGACATTGCTCTAACGGAGGGCCTGCCATCCGGCAAATTGATATTTATGACGGCTTGCTTCAGCAAAATTGATGGGCTCAGCCCGCCACGCCCTTCAGCGTATTGGCGACGTTGAGGCCGATCTCCGGCACGCCGTAGCCGCCCTCCATGACGACGAGCACCGGCACGCCGCTCGCCGCGACCGCCCGGCCCATCGTCACATAGTCCGGCGAGGTGAGCTTGAAGAAGGAGATCGGGTCCTTTTCGAATGTATCGACGCCGAGCGAGAGGACGATGGCCTCCGCGCCGAAGGCGGCGATGCGCTTCAGGGCATCGAGAAGCGCCGCCTCCCAGACGGAATAGGGCGTTCCCGGCGCCATGGGATAGTTCTGCGTCGTGCCCGCGCCCGCGCCCTTGCCGGTCTCCTCCGCATAGCCGAGGAAATGCGGGAAGGCCTCGGCGGGATCGCCGTGCAGCGAGGCGAAATAGACGTCGCCGCGCTCGTAGAAGATATCCTGCGTGCCGTTGCCGTGGTGGAAGTCGACATCGAGGATCGCGACCTTCCTCGCGCCCTTGTCGAGGAGACGCTGGGCAGCGACCGCGGCATTGTTGATGAAGCAGTAGCCGCCGAAGCTGTCGATGCCGGCATGGTGGCCCGGCGGGCGGCAGAGCGCGAAGGCGGCCTTTTCGCCGTCCGCAACGATATCGGCCGCGGTCAGCGCCGTGCGCATGGAGGAGAGCGCCGCTTCCCAGGTGCCGGGCGAGATCGCCGTCTCGGCGGCGTTGCAGTAATAGCCGAGCAGGCCGTCGATCTGGGTCGGAATGCGCGGCGAGGTACGGCGTACGGGGAAGGACGTGGCGATGGCTTCGCCCTTGTAGCCGGCGGACTTCCACTGGTCCCAGGCGGTTTCCAGAAAGGAAAGATAGCCGGCGTCATGCACCTTCAGCGCGGTTTCCAGACCGTACTGATCGGGCGCGGCGATGTCGGTGAAACCGGCATCCTTGACCGCGGCCAGAATCCATTCCGCCCGGAACGGCGCCTCGAAGGGCGGCACCAGTTCGCCGCCGTAAAGCTCGCTGCGAGCGTTCCTGAGCTTGTGGTCCTCGGAAAAGATGACGCGCATGAAGGGTTCCCCGTTTTTCATTCGGCGCGACGGTAGTGCATTTTTTCCGGAAGGGAAATCTCTCCCGCGGGGTAGGGAACGGGCGTTCGCGGCACAGCTTGGCGGGTGCTTCGCGCGTCCCCTCTGCGTGCCGGCATCCCCCCACAAGGGGGAGAACGACAAAGGCTTGCTCATCGCACGAAATTAAATGCCGAGTGTACTGCACGGTAAGCCCCTCCCCTTGTGGGGAGGGGCTTAGGAGGGGTCTTCAAACCACCGCCATCCGTCGCTGACGGGCAAAGCCGATCTGCTTGAGGAGCAGGATGTCGGCGACCGCCACGGCGGCAACCGCGACGAGCCCCATGCCGGTCAGCGTCAGGCCGCCGCGGGCAAGGAGGAGAACGGCGACGCTGCCGATCACCCAGAGAGCATCTCCCGTGACGGCAACGCGCACGGCGGCGGGCGACGGCCGGTCCTGCCGACCGACGGCGAGGTGGAAGGCACCCCAGAGGACGAAGAAGGCGGCAAGGCCGATGAGGACGGCGGGCGTCGCATGCGGGCCGACGAGGCCGCCGATCGGGCCGGCAAAGAGGAAGAGGGCGATGCCCGCGGCGAGAGAGAAGACGCCGTCGGCGAGCATGACGGATTTCAGAAGATTGCGGTTGAGGGCTGCGAACATGATGGGCTCCTTTCGTTGTCGATGGGGCCATCCTGTCGCGGCGAGGGAAGCAAACCAATTACCTTGGAGGTAATGGAAATTCCGTCGCCGCTCCTGTCTATTGCAGAAAGGCATGGAGGCGGACATGGAATTCGGCGAACATCTCAGGGAATGGCGCAGCCATCGGCGCCTCAGCCAATTGGAGCTGGCGAGCGAGGCGGGCATTTCGGCCCGCCATCTCTCCTTCCTGGAGACCGGCCGCTCGCGCCCCTCGGAGGGCATGATCCTGCGGCTTTCCGCCGTGCTCGACATTCCGGCGCGCGACCAGGGCCTGCTCTTCTCCGCCGCCGGCTTCCGGCCGCGCTTTATCACTGCGCCGGCGGCCGACCTTTCGGCCTTTCCACCGGCGGTGGCGGAGGCGATCGGCCTCATCCTCGCCCGCCACGATCCCTATCCGGGCGTCGTCTTCGACCATGAATACAATGTGCTGACCGCCAACCAGGCCTTTCTCGGCCTTGCCGGCATGGCGGGAATTACGGTTTCGCCGGGCGACAATTTCCTCGACGCCTACCTCGGCGCAACGCCGCTGCGCTCCATCATCGTCAACTGGGCGCAGTCGGCGGCCGACCTGGTGCATCGCATCCGCGCCGAGGCCTGGCTGCAGGGGCCGCGCAGCCCGCTTTCAAAACGCATCGAGCGGCTGGCGACGACGGAAGAAATCCGCGCGGCGCTGGAAGCCTTTCCGGAGAGCGAGCGGCTGCCGGTCCTGCCAATCGAGATGAAGATCGGCGTAAAGCGCTTCAACTGGATCACCACGCTCACCTCCTTCGGCTCGGCGCAGGATGCGCTGGTGCAGGGCGTGCTGATGGAGAGCTTCTTCCCGGCCGATGCCGAGACGCGGGCTCACTTCGAAGGCGCGATCAACCGTTGATGACGACCATGCCGCCGATGATGAGGGCGGCGCCGAGAGCGTAGCGCAGCGTCAGCGCCTCGCCGAGGAAGATACTGGCCAGGACAGGCACGAAGCAGAAGGTCAGCGCCATGAAGGAATAGCCGGTCGTCAGCGGCACTGCCTTCAGCACGAATATCCAGATAATCGTGCCGGCACCGTAAATGGCGAGCGCGACCAGCAACAGCGGGTTGACCATCAGCGCGGCGAGGCCCTTGACGCCGAAATCGCCTGTCGTACCGCTCGTCAGCTTGAAAAGGACCTGTCCTGCCGCGATCATGAGCGGCGTGCCGACGAGGCCGGCCCAAATGGCAGGGCTATGGCCGCCCGTCGTCACGCGATCGGCTCCGGCCGGTCTTCCACGTAAAGGATGTCGCGGCCGATATCGATGCACAAATGATGCTCTGGGACCGGATGCACCGCCCTCAGGAAGGAATGCGTGTAAGGGAAGAAGTTGAAATGCGGATTGAAGCTATAGCGGTATTCGCGCTCGCGCGGCACGACGATGATCAACCGGCGGCGCGCGATGCGGCGCAGTTCGGCGATCGCCTGGCGGTATTCCAGAACATGCTCGATGACATGGGTGCAGACGACCGTATCGAACTCGCCGTCCGCAAAGGGCAGTGATTCGATCATCGCCGCGACATATTCGACGCCATCGATACCGGCAGCATCCTCTATCACGAAATCGACGCCCGTCAGCCGCTCCAGGCATGGATTGCCCACTTTGATGTGACTCAGCAGCGCGCCGGTGCCACAGCCGACGTCGCAGACGCTCTTGCCGACGATGGAAGCGACGATCCGATCGATGCAGGCCTGCGAATTGTCCGTGCCGGCGTGGACGCGCGGATGCTCGCGATACAGATCCTCGTACTCCGCGGCGGTAAGGAACGGCGCGCGCTCGCGGAACCTTGCCAGCTTGGTGATGTGCTTGCCCCAGACGAGGCTGGCGGCCTGCCTGAACAGCGCGGAATCGCGCAGGATCGGCGGCAGCACGTCCTCGATCACGAAGCGGATGCGGTTGGTAGTTTCCCGGTTCATGTGGCTGTTCTCAACGATTGGGCTCAGGCAGCGAGATGGCGTACCGCTTTGTCTCCAGCATTTCGGGCGGACCGGACATGCCGGCCGGCGGGCAGGTTCATGTAGTGGATGCGCAGCTGCTCGGCACGGGCGCGGGCGAGTGAATCGAGGATAAGGCCGGCGGAAAAGACGAGGAAGGAGATCATCATCAGCACCAGCGAGAAGACCCAGGTCGGCATGCGGTCGACGAGGCCGGTGCGGAAATAGGCCATCAGGACCGGCGCCATGAAGACGAGGCTGAGGCCCATGAAGCCGCCGCTGATCGCGCCGAAGAAGGTGAAAGGGCGTGTCTCCTTCATCAGCATGGCGAACATCCAGAGGATCCTCGCGCCGTCGCGGAAGGTGGAGAGCTTGGAATGCGAGCCCTCGGGGCGGCGGCCGTAGTCGAGCTCCAGCTCGGCGACCGGCAGGCGCAGGCGCGAGGCATGCACCGACATTTCCGTCTCGATCTCGAAGCCGCCGGAAACGGCCGGGAAGCTCTTGGCGAACCGGCGCGAGAAGGCGCGGTAGCCCGAGAAGATATCCGAGAAATCGTTGCCGAAGAGCGAGCGGTAGAGCGTGTTGAAGATGCGGTTGCCGAAGGCGTGGCCCTGGCGGCCGGCATCGGCACGCACGCCGCGGCGCGTGCCGACGACCATGTCGGCACCTTCGGTGATCAGCGTGCGGATCAGCTCCGGCGCATCCGGGGCGGCATAGGTGCCGTCGCCGTCGGCCATGACATAGATATCCGCATCGATATCGGAGAACATGCGGCGCACCACATTGCCCTTGCCCTGGCGGCGCTCGCGCACCACCGTCGCGCCGGCCAGCGCGGCGCGCAGCGCCGTCGAATCGGTGGAATTGTTGTCGTAGACATAGATGCGGGCCGTCGGCAGCGCGGCGCGGAACCCGGTCACGACCTCGCCTATCGTCTGCGCCTCGTTGTAGCAGGGCAGCAGCACGGCGATATCGAGGTCTTCCAGCAAGGCATGCGTCATGGCGGCGCGATCTCCCGAGGCAGGCCGGCTCATGCGACCTCAGGTTTTACTATTTCTTGAGAAGGTTAAGGCTAGGTTTCGGCAGGCTTCCCATGGCGTCGGAAAGGGCTTCCCGTGTCGAAAACCATGCCTGCGGCTCTCCCGCTCGCACCAGCGGGCACATCCGCGCCGCGTCAGGGCATGACGCTGCAGGTGCTCGCCCTCTATGCGCTCGTGGCGATCGCCCTCGTGCTTGTCGTTTCGCTGCCCTTCGCCACGGACTATGTCGGCGCCGACAATGACGACACGATGCGGCTCGTCGTGGTGCGCGACCTGCTGGCCGGCCAGAGCTGGTTCGACACGACGCAATACCGCCTCGGCCTTGCGGGCGGCACGCTGATGCACTGGTCGCGCTTCATCGACCTGCCGATCGCCAATCTCATCAGCTTCTTCTCGCTGTTCACCGATGCGCGGCAGGCCGAGGCCATCGCGCTCGCCGTCTGGCCGACATTCCTCGTCGTGCCGGTGCTGTACGGCATGGGGCTTGCGGGCTACCGGCTCGGCGGCAAGGCCGCCATGCATGCGACGCTGGTGCTGACCACCGTGTTCGTCGTCGCGCTCAACCGCTTCCAGCCGGGCGCCATCGATCATCACAATGTCCAGCTCGCGCTTGTCGCCTGCATAGCGGCCATGCTGCTCGATCCCGGCAGGCGGGCGCGCGACCATGCGGTGGCCGGCCTGCTTGCCGGCCTTGCCATCGCCATCGGCGCGGAGACGACGCCGCTGATCGGCGCCGTCTGCCTTATCGTCGCGCTGCGCTGGGTGTGGCACGGAGAAGCCTTCCGCGAGGCGGCGGCCGCCTTCGGCCTGTCGCTGGCGCTGACCATCACCGTCGCCTTTTTCGCGACCGTCGCACCCGCGCGCTACACGCAAGTGACCTGCGACAGCCTTTCCTACGGCTTCTATGCGCTGGCGACGTTCGGTGGCGGCGTACTGTTCCTGGTGGCCTCGCTCGCCAGCGGCCGGTCGTTCGGCGGGCGGCTTGCGGCCCTTGCCGGCGCCGGCGCGATCCTTGCGGCCTCGGTGCTGATCATCGCGCCCGGCTGCCTTGCCAACCCGCTCGACACGCTCGATCCGCTGTTGAAGACCTTCTGGCTCTCCGGCGTCATCGAGGCGCAATCGGCCGTCGCGCAGTTCAGGCTCGATCCGGGATCGGTCGGCAGCTTCTATGCGCCCGGCCTTCTCGCCATGCTGGTCTGCCTCTGGCGCATCCGGCGGAGGGAAGCCGCCGAGGGGCACCTCGTCGTCCTCGGCCTGCTGGCGGTCGCCTTCGCCGTCTCGCTGATCCAGATCCGCGGCGCGATCTTCTCCAACATGCTCTCGGCCCTGCCGCTCGGCCTTGCCATCGCCGATCTCAGGAAGGCCTCCAACGCCGCGCCGAAGAACCTCAAGCTCGGGCTCGCCTTCATCGCCATGACGCTCGCCTCCGTGCCCGCAAGCTGGGCGCTGGCCGGCGCGCTGCTGCCGGGCCGCTCGCAGGACACGCTGCGCGCCGGGCTCTCCAGCACCGCCGCCGAGCGCCCCTCCTGCACCGCCGAAGCGTCGATCGCCCCGCTCGCCGCCGAGCCCGTCGGCGTGGTGGCCGGCGCCTCCAATCTCGGTTCGCCGATCCTGCGCTATACCGGCCACCGCGTTCTTTCCGCGCCCTATCACCGCAACCAGGGCGGCATGCTGACGGAACTGCATATCGGCCTTTCCAATCCGCACCAGGCGGAGGCCTTCCTGCGCGGCGCGCATGTGACGCTGCTCGCCTTCTGCGGAGAGGACACGCAGACCCGCGACATCGCCGAAGCGGAGCCCGGCGGCCTCTATGCCGATCTCCTCAAAGGCAGGGTGCCGGCCTATCTGGAGCCGGTCGCGGACACGGAAAACGCCGCCTTGCAGCTCTATCGGGTCCGGCCGGAATAGGGCTGGGGATGCCGGCGCGCCCTGCCGTGCCATCGGCGGGAAAACGCACTACACTTGCCGCCATGAGCTTCTTTTCCGAAAACGATTCGCCCAGCAACCTTGCCGAATATTCGGTGTCGGAGCTTTCCGGCTCCATCAAGCGCACCGTCGAGCAGGCCTTCGACCAGGTGCGCGTGCGCGGCGAGATTTCCGGCTATCGCGGCCCGCATTCCTCGGGCCATGCCTATTTCTCGCTGAAGGACGACCGGGCGCGCATCGACGCGGTGATCTGGAAGGGCAGTTTCTCGCGCCTTCGCTTCAAGCCCGAAGAGGGCATGGAGGTGATCGCGACCGGTAAGATCACCACTTTCCCGGGCTCCTCGAAATACCAGATCGTCATCGAGACGCTGGAGCCGGCCGGCGCGGGCGCGCTGATGGCCCTGCTGGAGGAGCGCCGGCGCAAGCTCGCCGCCGAAGGGCTGTTCGATACGGATCGCAAGAAGCCGCTGCCCTTCCTGCCCAAGGTCATCGGGGTCGTGACCTCGCCCACCGGCGCGGTCATTCGCGATATCCTCCACCGCATCGCCGACCGTTTCCCGGTCCATGTCGTGGTGTGGCCGGTGAAGGTTCAAGGCGAAGGCTCCGGGCAGGAGATCGCGGCGGCCATCGAGGGCTTCAACACGCTGGACCCGCTCGGGCCGATCCGGCGGCCGGACGTGCTGATCGTCGCGCGCGGCGGCGGCAGCCTCGAGGACCTCTGGAGCTTCAACGACGAGATCGTGGTGCGTGCCGCAGCCGCCTCGCGGATCCCGCTGATCTCCGCCGTCGGCCACGAGACGGACTGGACGCTGATCGACCACGCCGCCGACCGCCGCGCACCGACGCCCACGGGCGCGGCCGAAATGGCCGTGCCGGTGAAGGCCGATCTCGATGCGGAGATCGCCTCGCTCGCCGCGCGGCTGCGCGGGGCGACGGCCCGCCAGATGGACAACCGCCGGCAGGGTGTTCGCGCGCTTGCCCGCGCGCTTCCCTCGCTCGACCAGCTTCTCGCCCTGCCGCGCCGCCGCTTCGACGAGGCATCGGCCGGGCTCGGGCGCGGCCTGCAGATGAACACGGTGAACAAGCGCCGCGCCTTCGAGCGCACGGCGGCGCATCTGCGGCCCGACATGCTGCTGACCCGCATCGGCGAACGCCGCCAGCGTGTCGCCGACCGCCTGCTCCGGGCCGAGCGCATCGTGGAGCGCCGGCTCGACCAGCTCCGCGCGCGCCTCTCGGCCTTCGACGTATCGCTGCGCGCGACGCCCGCCCGCATCACGGCGCAGACCGCGCGCGCGCGCGACCGGCTGAGCGGGCTTGCGCTCCGGGCCGAAAGCGCACTTTCCGGCGACCTTTCCAGGCGGCGCGCCCTGCTTCTGGCGCAGGACCGCATGCTGCAATCCCTCTCCTATCGCAATGTGCTGAAGCGCGGCTATGCGCTGGTGCGCGACGAGGACGGTGCGCCGGTCAAGGGCGCCGTCGAGCTTGGCCCCGGCCGCGCCATCGCCATCGAGTTCGCCGACGGCACGGTGGATGCCGTCACCGGATCGGGTGGCGGGACGCCAAGAAAGAAGCCGGCGAAGGCGGAAGCGGAAAAACCCGCGACCCGCCAGGGCTCGCTGTTCTGAGGCCGCCATGCGCATCCTTCTCGTGCTCGCCCATCCGCTGGAGGAAAGTTTTGCCGCAAACGTCGCCGAGACGGTGCGCCGGAAGCTGATCGCCAACGGCCACACGGTCGACCTGCTCGATCTCTACCGCGAGGACTTCGACCCGCGACTCAGCCATTCGGAACGCTCGCGCTATTTCGAGCCGGCTTACGACCCATCCGAGGCCGGGCCCCTCGTCTCCCGGCTGAAGCAGGCGGATGGGCTCGTTCTGGTGTTTCCGCAATGGTGGTTCAATTTCCCGGCCATCCTGAAGGGGTTCTTCGACCGGGTCTTCGCACCGGGCGTCGCCTTCGAGAACGATCCGGACGGCGGGCGCATCCAGCCGCGGCTCGGCAATATCCATCTCTTCTGGGCCTTCACCACGACGGGCTCGCCCTGGTGGGTGGTCAACCTCTATATGGGCAACCCGGTACGGCGCCTGCTGAAGCGCGGCATCGCCGCCTTCTGCGCCAAGGGGCTCGATTTCAAGATGGTCAATCTCTACGACATGGACCGCATCGACGATGCGAAGCGCAAGGCGCATCTCGCACGGGTCGAAAAACTCGTCGACCGGATCTGACTATTCGAAATCCTTGAGGAATTTTCGCAGGAGGCTATCGAGCGCCGCCCGCTCGCCCGCGTCCAGGCTTTCGAGCAGCCGATGCTCGTTTTCGACATGGGCCGTCACCGCCTCGTCCACCAGCGCAAGACCCTTCGGCGTCAGCGCGATGATGACGCCGCGCCGGTCGTCCGGATTGTGCGAGCGCTCGATCAGCGCCGCCTTTTCCAGCTGGTCGAGCCGGTTGGTCATCGTGCCGGAGCTGACCATGGTGGTCGCGATGAGATCGCCGGGCGAAAGCCGGTAGGGCGGACCGGAGCGACGCAGCGTCGCCAGCACGTCAAAGCTCGCCGAATTGAGCCCATGCGCCAGAAGCGTCTTTTCGATCTCGCGAGCGACATGGGTGCGCAGTCGCGCCAGCCGGCCGAAAAGGCCCATCGGCTCGACATCAAGGTCCGGCCGTTCGCGGTTCCACTGTTCAAGAATTCTGTCGACGTGATCCATAGCTCGACTAAAGCAGAGATTCTCTTGACGTCAAGATAAATCAATGTATCTTGATCTCAAGATTCTTTGATTGGAGACAAATCATGTCCCGCGCTTCCGACCTTCTCCTCACCGCCATCGCGCCCGCTGTCTGGGGCAGCACCTATATCGTCACGACCGAGCTTCTGCCGGCCGGCTACCCCCTGACCGTCGCCATGCTGCGCGCCCTGCCCGCCGGGCTTCTCCTGCTGGTGCTCGTTCGCCAGCTGCCCAGCGGCATCTGGTGGCCGCGCACCTTCCTGCTCGGCGCGCTGAACTTTTCCTTCTTCTGGGCGATGCTCTTCGTTTCGGCCTACCGGCTGCCCGGTGGCGTCGCAGCGACGGTCGGGGCCATCCAGCCGCTGATCGTGCTCGGCCTGTCGCGTGCGGTGATGGGTACGGTCGTGCGGCCGCTCTCGGTTCTTGCCGGCCTTGCCGGCATCGGCGGCGTCGCGCTGCTGGTGCTGACGCCGGCCGCGGCGCTCGACCCGGTCGGCATCGCCGCGGGCCTTGCCGGCGCGGTCTCCATGGCCTTCGGCACCGTGCTCTCACGCCACTGGCAGCCGCCCGTGCCGCCGCTCACCTTCACCGCCTGGCAGCTCACCGCCGGCGGCCTGCTGCTGGTGCCGGTCGCACTGGCCTTCGAGCCGGCCTTGCCGATGCCGACAACGGAAAACCTCATCGGCTTCCTCTATCTCGGCGTGATCGGCGGAGCGCTCACCTATATCGTCTGGTTCCGCGGTCTTGCGCGGCTCGATCCGGCAACGATCTCGCCGCTCGGCTTCCTCAGCCCGCTCGTCGCTGTCGTGCTCGGCTGGGCGCTGCTCGGGCAGGATCTCAGCCTGCTGCAGATCGGCGGCATGGTCGTGGTGCTGGGCAGCGTGTGGCTCAGCCAGCGGGCGCAGGCGACCGTGGCGCAGCCTGCCGCCGGCGGAAAGGCCGTATCGTCAGCCGCTCGCTGACGATTCCCGTCCCGCCCGCAGCCATCATCCCCGGGTCAAACCCGGGGATGAGCGTGCCGGAGGAAAGGGATGCGAGAGCTCACGCCCACTCGCCGGCGCGCATGACCGGGGTGCGGCTTCCATTGGCGCGGATGCCGTCGATGTCCACCTTGTCGGAGCCGATCATCCAGTCGATGTGGATGAGGCTCTCATTGCCGCCCTGCGCGCGAATCTCATCGGGCGACAGGCTCGCGCCATCGAGGAAGCACTTGGAATAGCACTGGCCGAGCGCGATGTGGCAGGAGGCATTCTCGTCGAACAGCGTGTTGTAGAAGAGGATGCCGCTCGCCGAGATCGGCGAGGAATGCGGC
Organism: Shinella sp. 1A1; assembly: GCF_055379515.1. Taxonomy (NCBI): domain Bacteria; kingdom Pseudomonadati; phylum Pseudomonadota; class Alphaproteobacteria; order Hyphomicrobiales; family Rhizobiaceae; genus Shinella; species Shinella sp. 1A1. The sequence goes on along the minus strand of NZ_AP039671.1, from coordinate 3,387,517 downwards.
ACCAGCGCCACCTCGCCGAGCCGGCGCGCGCCCTCGTCCGTATCGAGCACCTTGTTCAGCACCGCCTCGCCCTTCGACGCCTTCGCCTCGACGATGCGGCCGCCTTCGAAGCGCACCCGGATATCGTCGATCAGCGTGCCCTGGTGGGAGAGCGGCTTGGTGGAGGAGACGTGGCCTTCGACGCGCAGCGCATGGGGCGTCGTGAAGACCTCTTCCGTCGGGATGTTGGGGTTGCAGGTGATGCCGTTCTTCGCCGTGGAGGCGCCGCCATGCCATTCGTGGCCATCGGCAAGGCCGACCGTCAGGTCCGTGCCCGGGCCCTTGAAATGCAGGGCCGAGAAGCGCTCGCCGTTCAGCCAGGCCGAGCGCTTGGCAAGGTTCGCATTGTGCGCCGCCCAGGCCGCGACCGGATCGGCGACATCGACGCGCGAGGCGGCGAAGATGGCGTTGGCGAGTTTCTCGACCGCCACGTTTTCCGGGTCGTTCGGGAAGACCTGCTTCGCCCAGGACGGGTTCGGATAGGAGACGATGTTCCAGTTGATGTCGAAATTGGCGATCTTCTCCAGCGCCGGCTTGTAGGCGGTGGAATTGGCCTTGTTGGCGCGGGCGACCTTGGCCGGATCCTCGGCCGAAAGCAGCATCGGGTTGTCGCCGGCAATCGCAAGGCGCGCCGCGCCGTTGGCATAAGCCTTGGCCATGCCCTCGTAGAGCCAGTCCGTCGCGTGGTCGAAGCTTTCGTCCGGGGCGTGATGGTAGCGGGCGAGCGTTGCCTCCTCGTCGGCATAGAAGGTGCTGACGAGGCCGGCGCCGGCCATATAGGCATGCTTGGTGATAAGGCGGACGAGCGGCAGCGCAGCGATCGGCGCGGTCATCACGAGGTCCTGCCCCTTGCGGAGCTGGAGGCCGACGCGCACGGCGACTTCGGCGAGTTTTTCGAGCTTTTGCGGATCGACGGAAGGATTGGTCATGGCAGCCTGCTTTCTGGAATCGATGCGGGAAACGTAGTGCGCCAAAGCGGCAATGAGAAGGTCAGGCGACGACGGGCGCTGCAATCGCCTTCAGCGCCGTCACCACGTCGCGCGGCGCAAGGCGGACCTGAAGGCCGCGCTGGCCGCCGTTCATGTAGACGACCTCATGCGCCAGCGCCTCCTCCTCTATGGCGGTCGGCACCTGCTTCTTCTGGCCGAAGGGGCTGATGCCGCCGACGACGAAGCCGGTCAGCCGCTCGGCATCCGCCGGCTTCATCATGTTGGCGGACTTGCCCTTGAAGGCACTCGCCAGCTTCTTCATGCTGACCTCGCGATCCGAGGGCACGATGACGCAGACCGGCTTGCCGTCCACCTCCGCCATCAGCGTCTTGAGGACACGCGACGGATCCTCCCCCAGCGCCTCGGCGGCCTGGATGCCGACGCGGTCGGCGGTGGGATCGTAGTCGTAGGTGTGGACGGTGAAGGAAACGCCGGCCTTGGCAAGGGCCTGGGTGGCGCGGGTGGTCTTGGACATGGCGGGCCATCAATGAGAAATCGATCGGTCCGCATGGGTGCAGGAGAGGGGCCGCCATGTCAATGCGGTCGCGGCGCCGGTGAGCGACAGCATGCCTGTTCCCGCGGGAACAGCGGACGGCGGAGGGATATGAGACCTTCTGATCACCGGATGAGAGAGGCTCATCCCCACCGATCAGGAGAGAGACCCATGCGCAAGATCATCGTTTCCGCCACCATCGCCCTCATCGCCGTCATCTCCTTCGCCGCTCCCTCGCAGGCCGGCTACTACAGCTACGGCTACGAGCCCTATTGCTTCGTCAAGAAGGTGAAGACCTACGACTACTACGGCAATGTGATCGTCAGGAAGATCAGGGTCTGCCGCTGAGCAACCCCTCACTGACCTCCCCGAAGGCCCGGATGTTCCCTGCATCCGGGTCTTTCGTTTGTCCTGCAGTGCGGATGGGTGAACCCTCGGGTCGAGCCCGAGGACGACGACAGAAGGGGAGTATGGCGCATCTACCAGCCGGCCCGCATGCCGCAGCGTTCAAGGGAAGCGGAAACATGCTCCCCCTCCGTCATCCTCGGGCTCGACCCGAGGAGCGGCACGGCACGCTCAATAGCCGGCGCTGCGATCCACCAGATGCTCCAGCGGCTTGCCGCTTTCCAGCCGCCCGATCTGGTGGGCGACGTGGCGGAAAAGGGCGGCGACGTCGGAGGCGGCGGCGGCGTGGGGGGTCATGAAGACCCTGTCCATCGACCAGAACGGGCTTTCGAGCGGCAGCGGCTCCTGCTGGAAGACGTCGAGCGAGGCGCCGTGCAGCGTGCCGTCGTTGACGGAGGCGACGATGTCGGCCTCGACCTGGCTGCCGCCTCGGCCGCCATTGATGAAGACCGGGGCGCCGAACGGGCCCTTGCGGCTGAGGCGGGTGAAGAGGCCGGTATTGTAGATATCGCGCGTATCCGGCGTCAGCGGCAGCAGGCCGACGAGGAAATCGGTCCTGCCGAGGAAGGCGTCGAGGCCCTTCTCGTCATAGGTCTCGAAGCCCTCGGCCTTGCGGCCGCTCTTCGACCAGCCGATGACGTTGAAGCCGAGCGTCTTCAGCTTTTGCGCCGAATCCTGCCCGAGCACGCCGAAGCCCATGATGCCGACGGTGATGTCCTTCGCCTCGGGCTGGGGAAGCTCGCGCCAGATGCGCTTTTGCCGTAGCGCCTCATAGGCCTGGTGCTGGCGCAGGTGCATGAGGCATTGCATGACGATCCATTCGCTCATGCGGGTCGTCAGCGTGTCGTCGACGAAGCGGACGAGCGGCACGTCCGGCAGGCCAGGCAGCGTCAGCACATGGTCGACGCCGGCGCCGCCGGAGAAGACGACCTTGAGATCCTTCGCGCGGGAGAAGAGATCGGCGCTTGGCCTCCAGACCACGGCGTAGTCGATGCCGGAAAGGTCGCGGTTGCGGTTTGCCGGATGCAGCAGGTTGATGACCTCGCGCTCGGGAAAAGCGCCCTTGAGCGCGGCGGCGACCTCTTCCTGGTCGAATTTCAGATCGATGATGACCGGGCTTTTCGTCGACATGCTGCTTCCTGCTGCTACTGGCTTATCGTCTCGCTGCGGACGGCTTCGAGGTTGAAGGCGGCGGCCATGAGGGCCCTGGTATAGGCCTCGCCCGGCCGCTCGATGATGTCCTTCGCCCGGCCCTTTTCCACCACGCGCCCGCCGCGCATGACGATGATGTCATTGGCGAGCGCGCGCACGACCTTGAGGTCGTGGCTGATGAAGAGATAGGCGAGATTGTGCTTCGCCTGAAGATCGCGCAAAAGTTCGACCACCTGCGCCTGCACGCTCATGTCGAGCGCGGAGGTCGGCTCGTCCAGCATGACGAATTCGGGCTTCAGCACCATGGCGCGGGCGATCGCGATGCGCTGGCGCTGGCCGCCGGAAAATTCGTGCGGGTAGCGCCAGCGGGTCGTGGGATCGAGGCCGGTTTCCTCCAGTGCAGAGGCGACGCGATGGTCGCGCTCGGCTTCGGAAAGCGAGGGCTCGTGGATCGTCAGGCCTTCCCCGACGATATCGGCGACCGACATGCGCGGCGAGAGCGAGCCGTAGGGGTCCTGGAAGACGATCTGCATGCGCCGGCGCAGCGGCCGCATCTCGGCGAAGGTGTGGCCGGCGATATCCTGCCCGACGAAGGCGATGCGGCCCCTGGACGAGATGAGCCGCGTCAGCGCGAGGCCGAGCGTCGTCTTGCCGGAGCCGGATTCGCCGACGACGCCGAGCGTGTGGCCGGCGCGCAGTTTCAGGTCGATGCCGTCGACGGCCTTCACGTGGTCCACCACGCGACGCATGAAGCCGGCCTTGATCGGGAACCAGACCTTGACGTCCTCCGCCTCCACGACGACAGGCTGGCTGTCGTCGGCCGGACGCGGCTCGCCCCGCGGCTCGGAGGCGAGCAGGTGACGGGTATAGGCGTGCTGCGGGTTGGAGAAGATCTCCTCGACCGGGCCGGTCTCGACGATCCTGCCCTTGGTCATGACGCAGACCCGGTCGGCGAACTTGCGCACGATGCCGAGGTCGTGGGTGATGAAGAGCATGGACATGCCGTGCTCTTCCTTGAGGTTTTTCAGGAGTTCGAGGATCTGCGCCTGCACGGTGACGTCGAGCGCGGTGGTCGGCTCGTCGGCGATCAACAGCTCGGGGCGGTTGGCGAGCGCCATGGCTATCATGACACGCTGGCGCTGGCCGCCGGAGAGCTCGTGCGGATAGGCGGCGAGGCGCTTTTCCGGCTCGCGGATACCGACCTGATTGAGGAGTTCGAGGATTTTCGCGCGCGCGGCGGGGCCTTCGATATCCTGGTGCAGTTTCAGGATCTCGCCGATCTGCCGCTCGATGGAATGCAGCGGATTGAGTGAGGTCATCGGCTCCTGGAAGATCATGGTGATGTCGTTGCCGCGCACATTGCGCAGCGCCGCATCCGACGCTTTCAGGAGGTCCTTGCCCTTGAAGACGATCTCACCGGACGGATGGCTTGCGGCGGGATAGGGCAGCAGCCTCAGGACCGAGTTCGCCGTCACCGACTTGCCGGAGCCCGATTCGCCGACGAGGGCGACGACCTCGCCGCGGTGGATCTCGAAGGAGACGCGGTCGACGGCGAGCGAGGTGTTGCCACCCTGATGGAAGGCCACCGACAGGTCGCGGACGGAAAGGATGGTTTCGGGAGCGCTCACCGGAAGGTCTTCCTCGGATCGAAGGCGTCGCGCGTCGCTTCGCCGACGAAGATCAGCAGCGACAGCATGACGGACATGACGACGAAGGCGGTGAGGCCGAGCCACGGCGCCTGAAGGTTCTCCTTGCCCTGCGCGATCAGCTCACCCAGCGAGGGCGAGCCCGGCGGCATGCCGAAGCCGAGGAAGTCGAGCGAGGTGAGCGTGGTGATCGAGCCCGACAGGATGAAGGGCAGGAAGGTGAGCGTCGCGACCATCGCGTTCGGCAGGAGGTGCCGGTACATGATCGTCGCATTGCCGACGCCGAGCGCCCGGGCGGCCCGGACATATTCGAAATTGCGGGCGCGCAGGAATTCGGCGCGCACCACGCCGACGAAGCCGACCCAGGAGAAGAGCAGCATGATGCCGAGCAGGATCCAGAAGCCGGGCGGCAGGATGGCGGCGATGATGAGCAGGATGTAGAGCACCGGCATCGAGGACCAGATCTCGATGAAGCGCTGCATCAGAAGGTCCGTCCAGCCACCGAAATAGCCTTGGATCGCGCCCGCCGTGACGCCGACCACGGCCGAGCAGATCGTCAGCGCGAGGCCGAAGAGCACGGAGATGCGGAAGCCGTAGATGACGCGGGCGAGCACGTCGCGCGCCTGGTCGTCCGTGCCGAGCCAGTTGAGATTGTGCCAGTTGCAGTTCACGTCCGCCGCGCCGTCCGGATAGCCGGAGCAGCGCTCCTCCTTCGACATCAGCCAGAAGGGCTTGGTCGGCGCGGAATGCGGGATGTTGGAATTGGTCGAGCTGTAGGAATAGCGGATCGGCGGCCAGATCATCCAGCCGTTCGCCTCGATCTCCTCGGTAATGAAATCCGAGCGGTAGTCCGTCTCGGCGAGGAAGCCGCCGAATTTCTCCTCCGGGTAATCGATCACGACGGGGAAGAGCAGCTCGCCCTTGTAGGAGGCGAGGATCGGCCGGTCGTTGACGATACATTCGGCAAAGAGGCTGAGCACGAAGATGACGAGGAAGATCCAGAGCGACCAGTAGCCGCGCCGGTTCGCCTTGAAGTTCTCCCAGCGCCGCTTGTTGGTCGGCGAGAGCAGGCCCTTCCTCGGCGGGGCGATGGGGGTCGTATCGGTAATGGCGGTCATCAGACGTCCCTCCGCTCGAAATCGATGCGCGGATCGACCCAGGTATAGATGAGGTCGGAGACGAGGGAGACGACGAGGCCCATCAGCGAGAAGATGAAAAGCGTCGCGAAGACGATGGGATAGTCGCGCCGGACGATGGAATCGTAGCCGAGGCGGCCGAGGCCGTCGAGCGAGAAGATATATTCGATGAGGAGCGAGCCCGTGAAGAAAGCCGAGATGAAGGCGCCGGGGAAGCCGGCGATGATGATCAGCATGGCGTTGCGGAAGACGTGGCCGTAGAGCACCTGCCCCTCGGTCAGGCCCTTGGCGCGGGCCGTCGTGACATATTGCTTCTTGATCTCGTCGATGAAGGAGTTCTTCGTCAGGAGCGTCGTCGTGGCGAAGGCGGAGAGCAGCAGCGTGATCAGCGGCAGCGTCATGTGCCACATGTAGTCGAGCGGCTTCTGCCACCAGGCGAGGCTGCTGAAATTGTCCGAGACGATGCCGCGTAGCGGGAACCAGTCGAGGAACGAGCCGCCGGCGAAGACGACGATCAAGAGGATGCCGAAGAGGAAGCTCGGCACCGCATAGCCGATGATGATGATGCCCGACGTCCAGACGTCGAAGGCCGAGCCGTCCTTCACCGCCTTATGGATGCCGAGCGGGATGGAGATGGCATAGGAGAAGATGAGGATCCACACGCCGAGCGAGATGGAGACCGGCATCTTCTGCGCGATGAGGTCGACGACGGAGACGTTGCGGAAGAAGCTCTCGCCGAAGTCGAAGCGCATGTAATCCCACATCATCGTGAAGAAGCGCTCGAGCGGCGGCTTGTCGAAGCCGAACTGCTTTTCCAGCTTGGCGATGAATTCTGGATCGAGGCCGCGCGCGCCGCGATAGGCGCTGTCCTGCCCGACCTGCAGCATGTCGCCGCCCCCGCCGGACAGGCGGTCGCCGCCGCTCTGGCTCGTCAGGTCCGCGATGACCTGCTCGACCGGGCCGCCGGGCGCGAACTGCACGATCGCGAACGAGATCGCCATGATGCCGAAGATCGTCGGGATCATCAGCAGGATGCGGCGCAGGATATAGGCGCCCATCAGCGATTACCCGCCCGATTGCGCCGCGTCGATGTCCAGCCGTCCAAGCCCGATCCTTCCGTTCTTCCGCCGCCGCGCGGCCGGTGATTCGTCATCGCTATATGGAGCCCAGCCGGACCGCCTGTGCAAGCCCCGGCTTATTTGCCCCGTCTCACCTGGCTGCGTTCTTCGACCACCAGACATCCGGGAAGCCGAGGCCGTAATAGGGCAGCTCCTTCGGCCGGGCGAGATGGTTCCAGTAGGCGACCTGCTGCGACTTCGAATAGAACATCGGCACGACATAGTGATGGGCGAGCAGCACGCGGTCCATCGCCTTGACGGTGGCGACGAGCTCGGCGCGGTTCGGCGCGAAGATGATCCGGCGGATCAGCTCGTCGATGGCGGGATCGGCGATGCCGGCATAGTTGCGCGAGCCCTGCTGGTCGACCGAGGAGGAACCCCAGTAGTCGACCTGCTCGTTGCCCGGCACCAGCGTCTGCGCCCAGATGCCGTAGAGCATGTCGTAGTCGAAGCTGCGGACGCGGTTGGTATATTGCGAGCTGTCGACCGTGCGGATGCGCGCGTCGACGCCGATATCGGTGAGGCTCTTCACATAGGGCAGGACCGTGCGCTCCTGCGAGGGATTGGAGAGCAGGATCTCGATGCCGAAGGGTTCGCCCGTCTTCACATTCACCAGCTTGCGGTTCTTCAGTTCGTAGCCCGCTTCCTTGAAGAGCATCAGCGCCTTGCGCAGGTTCTCACGCGCCGCCTTCGGATCGCCGGAGACGGGATTGGTATAGGGCGTCGTGAAGACTTCGGACGGGATCTTGTCCTTCAGTTCCTCCAGGATTTCCTTCTCGCGGCCTTCCGGCAAGCCCGATGAGGCAAGTTCGGTGCCCCAGAAATAACTGTCGATGCGGTTGAGCCGGCCATAGGCGAGGTTGCGGTTGAGGCTTTCGAAGTCATAGGCGTAGTTCAGCGCCTCGCGCACCCGCTGGTCCCTGAATTTCTCCCGGCGCATGTTCGGCACGAAGGCCTGCATGATGCCGGTGGCGCGCAGCGGATTTTCGATCTCCTCGCGCACGATGCGGCCGTCCTTGGCGGCCGGGAAGTCATAGGCCGTCATCCAGTGGCTGGACGAATTGTCGCGGTAAAAATCGACATTGCCGGCGCGGAAGGCCTCGAATTCCACGTTCCTGTCGCCGAAGAACGTATAGGTGATCGCGCCGAAATTGTTCTGGCCGACATTCACGTTGAGATCCTTGCCCCAATAGTCGTCGCGCCGCTCGAAACGGATCGAGCCGCCCGCCTGGAAGGAGGCGATCCTGTAGGGGCCGGAACCCATGACAGGCTCCAGCGTCGTGCGGCCTATGTCGCGCTTGTTGCCCTTGGCGTCCGTCCCCTCCCACCAGTGCTTCGGCACGATCTGGAACTGGCCGAGGATGTTGGGAAGCTCGCGGTTGTTCTTCTCGTCGAAGCGGAAAGTGACGTCGCGCTCGCCGGTCTTCTCCGCCGAGACGACGTGCTTGTAGTAATTGGCGAGCAGCGGATTGTGCTCCTTCGACTTTTCAAAGGAGAAGACCACGTCCTCCGGCGTCACCGGCTGGCCGTCCGCCCATTTGGCTTCCGCGCGCAGGCGGAAGGTCGCAGAGGAGATGTCGTCCGGGAAGGACACACCCTCGGCCAGCAGGCCATAGGCGGTGGTGATCTCGTCCTCGGCGGATTTCAGCAGCGTGTCGAAGACGAGGGAGGAAACGCCCGAGGCGGCCTCGCCCTTGGAGAGGATGGGGTTGAACGTGTCGTAAGTGCCGGTTTCGGAGAGCTTCAGCTCGCCGCCCTTCGGCGCGTCGGGATCGACATAGTCGAAATGGGCAAAGCCGTTCGGGTGCTTCAGTTCGCCGATGGTGGAAAGACCGCTGTGCCAGACAGGTTCCTTGGCGTCTTGCGCGAGGGCGCCGGTCGCGGCCCCCAAAGACAGGGCCAGAGCGACCGTGAACACGTTTCTCCCGAAGGCTGCCTGCATGCCAATTCCCTTTCGTATCCTTTGCCGAAGCATGCGGGAGAGAATAGGCAAAATCCGGGCAAATGACAGGCCCGCCATGAAAGCGGCGGTTTTTGCCATGCCTATCACGGGAAGGGATTCACTTCTGCGAAAGGATGGTCGTTTAACCTTTCGCAACCATTGCGACTTTCGAGACCGGACGATGCCAGCCCATTTCCTGCTTTCCCGCCTGCCCACCTGCTTCCTCGCCGCCGGCCTTGCGCTGACCGCGCTCGCCTCGCCGCTTGCGGCCGAGGAGCGGCCGGCCAAGGAGCTGTTCGGCGCCAAGCGCCTGCCGGCGATGATGGCGACGAGCCCCTACGGGTCCTATGCGAAGGGCTGCATCGCCGGCGCCGTGGCAATCCCGACGGACGGCCCGGCCTGGCAGGCGATGCGCCTGTCGCGCAACCGCCGCTGGGGCCATCCGAACATGATCGCGCTGCTGGAGCAGTTTTCGCAGGACGCCCGCGAAATCGGCTGGCCGGGGCTGCTGCTCGGTGACATTTCGCAGCCGCGCGGCGGGCCGATGCTGTCTGGTCACGCCTCGCACCAGGTCGGCCTCGATGCCGATATCTGGTTCACGCCCATGCCGGACCATCGCCTGTCCGCCGAGGAGCGGGAAAAGCTGCCCTTCACCTCCATGCTCGACAAGAGCAAGTTCCTGACGGTCGATTCGCGCCGCTGGACGCCGACCCATGCCCGGCTCGTCATGAAGGCGGCGAGCTACCCGCAGGTCGAGCGCGTCTTCGTCAACCCGGCGATCAAGAAGAAGCTCTGCGAAACCTGGCAGGGCGACCGTTCGCTGCTCGGCAAGGTGCGGCCGATCTACGGCCACGACGAGCATTTCCACATCCGCATCAAATGCCCGGAGGGCGCGCCCGGCTGCAAGCCGCAGGCGCGCGTGCCGGCCGGCGACGGCTGCGATCAATCGCTCGCCTGGTGGTTCACCAAGGAGCCCTGGGAAAAGCCCAAGCCGAAGAAGGACGCCAAGCCGGTCAAGCCCTGGTATGTCAAGATGTCGGACCTGCCGAAAGCCTGCGGCACGGTCCTGGCGAGCGCCTCGCCTTCTTCCGAGCAGGAAGTGACCTATCGCGGCAATGGCGGCGCCTCGACGGCGCTCGCCTTCTCCGCAAGCGCCGGGGGCGGTGCCAGCGCGACCATCGAATCGGTGATCGCCTCCGACACGGCCCTTCCCGCGATCGTGCCGATCCCGATTCCGCGGCCGTTCCAGTAGGCCAAGGGCCCTCCCTACCCTCTCCCCAGCAAACCTCCTGTTTTCGTCCTCCTTTGTGTGGAGATGCCGGCAGACAGAGGGAGGCTGCGGGGCTTTTCAACGCCCCGCCGCTTTTGTATAAGGCGTTCAAATCGATTAAAATCGCTGGGGAATGCCCATGTCGCGCCGGAAATGCATCGCGCTCATCGCGCATGACGAGAAGAAGGACGACATGGCGGCCTTCGCCGCCGAGCATGAAAACGTGCTCTCGCAGGCACGGATCGTTGCGACCGGCACCACCGGCGGCCGGGTGCTGGACGCCTGTCCCGGGCTCGACGTGACCCGGCTGAAAAGCGGTCCGCTCGGCGGCGACCAGCAGATCGGCGCGCTGATCGCCACGGGCGAGGTGGACGTGCTGATCTTCTTCGTCGACCCGCTGACGCCGATGCCGCACGATGTCGACGTGAAGGCGCTGATGCGACTTGCGATCGTCTATGACATTCCGATGGCGCTGAACCGGGCGACCGCCGAACAGCTTCTCGACTTTGCCGCCGATTGACGGCAACCTTCGCCGCAGATAGCGAAAGCGGACCATCCACCATAAAGAACGGGACAGCTTGATGGCACGGCCGGGCGACAACGACACGAACTTTCCCTTCCCCATCTTGATCGGCGATATCGGCGGCACCAATGCGCGCTTCGCGCTGCTGGTCGACGCCTTCGCCGAGCCGAAGCATTTCCCCATCGTCCAGACCGCCGATTTCGCCAATATCGACGACGCGCTGCAACGCTGCATCCTCGATACGACCTCCGTGCAGCCGCGCTCGGCGATCCTGGCGCTTGCCGGGCCTATCGAGGGCGACGAGGTGCCGCTGACCAATTGCCCCTGGGTGGTGCGCCCGCGCGACATGATCGCCAATCTCGGCTTCGAGGACGTGCTGCTGGTCAATGATTTCGAGGCGCAGGCGCTTGCCGTCGCCTCGCTCGGCGACGAGGACCGCGAGAAGATCGGCCCCGGCGTGGAGCGGCATTCGGCCTCGCGCGCCGTGCTCGGCCCGGGCACCGGCCTCGGCGTTGCCGGCCTCGTCCATACCCGCCACAGCTGGATTCCGGTTCCGGGCGAAGGCGGCCATGTCGATGTCGGCCCGCGCAGCGAGCGCGACTACCAGATCTGGCCGTTCCTCGAACCCATCGAGGGCCGCATTTCCGCCGAACAGCTCCTGTGCGGGCGCGGCATCATGAACATCTATCATGCTATCTGCGCCACCGACGGTATCGACGCAACGCTTGCGACACCCGCCGACGTCACCGCCAAGGCGCTTGCTCACGAGGACCGTGCGGCGGTCGAGACCGTCTCGCTGTTTTCCACCTATCTCGGGCGCGTCGCCGGCGACATGGCGATGATCTTCATGGCCAAGGGCGGCGTTTTCCTGGCCGGCGGCATCTCGCAGAAGATCCTGCCGGCGCTGCGCGGGCCCGAATTCCGGGCCGCCTTCGAGGACAAGGCGCCGCATAGCGCGCTTCTCGGTTCGATCCCCACCTATGTGGTCACCCACCCCGTCGCCGCCCTTGCCGGCCTTGCCGCCTTCGCCCGCATGCCGGACCGCTTCGGTGTTGCAACGGAGGGACGCCGCTGGAAAAGGTGAGCGCTCCGGCGGGCCCGCGCCGCGCCGCGGACTCGCCAAAAGCGGGCCGACACCCTATAGAGCGGCCACGGGCCGGTTCGCCGGCCGCCGTCGAGACCGTGCAGGAAAGTCAGTTTATTGGCCGATAAGAGTCGAACCGAGCACCCACCCGTCAGCTCCGACGCCATCGCCAGCGTGCTCAAACGCGTCATCGCCGAAAACGGCCGCGAATATGTTCGCGGCTATCTGCTGGCGATCCTTTGCCTGGCCATCATCGCCGGCACCACGGCCTTCGCCGCCTGGATCATGGAATCGGTCGTCAACGAGGCCTTCGCCAACAAGCGCGCCGACCTTGTCCTCATCATCTGCGGCTCGATCTTCGTCGCCTTCGTGCTGCGCGGCTTTGCGACCTATTTCCAGGCCGTCATCCTGTCGAAGATCGGCAACAACATCGTCGCCCGCTACCAGCGCCGGCTGTTCTCCCACCTGATGGCGCTCAGCGTCAGCTATTTCAACGAGTCGCGCTCGGCCTATCTCGCCGCCAAGATCAGCCAGAACATATCGGGCATCCGCGACGTCCTGAACATGACGGTGACGTCGCTGGCGCGCGACCTGCTGACCCTCCTCGCCCTCATCGGCGTGATGATCTCCAAGGACTGGCTGCTGACGCTCATCGTCTTCGTCGTCGCCCCGCCGCTCCTTCTCGGCCTGCGCTACGTCTCGAAGCGGCTGCGCGCCGCCACGCGCGAATCCGTCGAGTTGAACAGCCACGTGCTCGGCGCGATGCAGGAAACGGTGCAGGGCATCACCATCGTGAAGGCCTTCACGATGGAAAACCAGCTCAAGGACAAGGTCGAAAGCATCATCGAGCGGGCGGAGAACCGGTCGAACCGCATCGCCCGGCTCACCGAGCGCACCGCGCCGATGACCGAATCCTTCGCCGGCTTCACCATCGCGGGCGTCCTTGCCTATGCCGCCTTCCGCTCGATCTACGGCGGCATCATGCCGGGTGCGTTCTTCTCCTTCGTGACGGCGCTGCTGATGGCCTACGATCCGGCCAAGCGCCTCGCCCGGCTGCAGGTCTCGCTGGAACGCGCGGCGGTCAATGCCCGCATGATCTACGAGATCCTCGACCTGAAACCGCGCCAGGCCGACCGTGCCGATGCCCGGCCGCTCGCGATCACCGATGCGGCCATCACCTTCCGCGACGTGCGCTTCGGCTATTCGGAGAACGAGACGATCCTCAAGGGCGTCAGCTTCACCGCCGAGGGCGGCAGGACGACGGCGCTCGTCGGCCCCTCCGGGGCGGGCAAGTCCACCATCATCAGCCTCATTCCGCGCTTCTACGACCCGGCGGACGGCGAGATCCTGATCGACGGGCAGGACATCGCGCATGTGACCAAGCAGTCGCTGCGCAATGCCATCGCCTATGTCTCCCAGCAGCCCTATCTCTTCGAGGGCACGATCCGCGACAACATCCGCTACGGCCGCCCGGACGCGAGCGATGCCGAGATCGAGGAAGCCGCGCGGCATGCCTATGCGCATGACTTCATCCTCGCCCAGCCGCTCGGCTACGACACGCCCGTCGGCGAGAACGGCGTGACGCTCTCCGGCGGCCAGCGCCAGCGGCTTTCCATCGCCCGCGCGCTGGTGCGCAACGCGCCGATCCTCCTGCTCGACGAGGCGACCTCCGCGCTCGACACCGAGTCGGAACAGGCCGTGCAGAAGGCGCTGGACGAGGCGATGAGCGGGCGCACCGTGGTCGTCATCGCGCATCGCCTCTCGACGGTGGTGCGTGCCGACAAGATCATTGCCATGCAGGACGGCATGGTCATCGAGGAAGGCACGCACGAGGACCTTGCAGCGCGCGAGAACGGTCTCTACGCTCGCCTCAACAATCTCCAGGCGCCCGCCGGCCTCACGGGCAAATAGACAGCAAGGACGAAACGACATGAGCGGCAACCCAATGAAGCTGGTCGTCGTCGGCGCCGCGGGCCGCATGGGCCAGACGCTGATCCGCACCATCCACGCCATTAAGGGCGCGGAGGTCTTCGCCGCCGTCGAGCGTGAGGGCTCGCCCTTCGTCGGCCGTGATGCGGGGGAGCTTGCCGGCCTCGGCCCGATCGGCGTTCCCGTCACCGACAAGCCGCTGGAGGCCTTCGTGGCGGCCGAGGGCGTGCTCGATTTCACCGCGCCCGCCGCCACCGTCGAATTCGCCGGCCTCGCCGCGCAGGCGCGCATCGTGCATGTCGTCGGCACCACCGGCTGCTCGGCCGCCGACGATGAGAAGATCAAGGCCGCCGCCCGCCATGCCCGCGTCGTGAAGTCCGGCAATATGAGCCTCGGCGTCAACCTGCTCGGCGTGCTGACCGAGACGGCCGCCCGCGCGCTCGGCCCCGACGACTGGGACATCGAGGTGCTGGAAATGCACCACAAGCACAAGGTCGATGCTCCCTCCGGCACCGCACTGCTGCTCGGCAATGCCGCCGCGAAGGGCCGCGGCATTTCGCTGGCGGAGAATTCCGTGCGCGTGCGCGACGGCCATACCGGCCCGCGGCCCATGGGCACGATCGGCTTTGCCACGCTGCGCGGCGGCTCGGTCATCGGCGAACATTCCGTGCTGCTCGCCGGCGAAGGCGAGACGGTGACGCTGTCGCACAGCGCGACGGACCGCTCGATCTTCGCGCGCGGCGCCGTCAAGGCGGCGCTCTGGGCGCGCGACAGGAAGCCCGGCCTCTATTCCATGCTCGACGTGCTCGGGCTCAATTAAAGTCAGCCTCAGGAGACAGACCATATGAGCGGAACCCTCGTCCTCGTTCGCCACGGCCAGAGCGAATGGAACCTGAAAAACCTCTTCACCGGCTGGCGCGACCCCGACCTCACCGAACTCGGCGTCGAGGAGGCCAAGGCCGGCGGCAAGGCGCTCGCCGACACGGGCATCAAGTTCGACATCGCCTTCACCTCCGACCTTTCCCGCGCCCAGAAGACGCTGAAGATCATCCTCGACGAGATCGGCCAGCAGGGTCTCGAGACGATCCGCGACCAGGCGCTCAACGAGCGCGACTACGGCGACCTTTCCGGCCTCAACAAGGACGATGCCCGCGCCAAGTGGGGCGAGGAGCAGGTCCATATCTGGCGCCGCTCCTACGACGTGCCGCCGCCGGGCGGCGAAAGCCTGCGCGACACCGGCGCGCGCGTCTGGCCGTACTATCTCACGGAGATCCTGCCCCGCGTGCTGCGCGGCGAAAAGGTGCTGGTCGCCGCCCACGGCAACTCGCTGCGCTCGCTGGTCATGGTGCTCGACAAGCTGACGAAGGAAGAAATCCTGAAGCTCAACCTGGCGACCGGCGTGCCGATGGTCTACACGCTCAACGCCGATTCGACGGTGAAGTCGAAGGACGTGCTCGGGGACATGTCGGGCGCGCATTGAGCGCTGTCCCTTCCCATAAGAAAAAGGCCGGCATTCGCCGGCCTTTTGCATTTCAGGCCTTGCCCGATTCCCAGCCCAGCATGGCGCGCTTGCGCGTCAGTCCCCAGTGGTAGCCGGTCAGCGCGCCGCTCTTGCCGAGCGCGCGGTGGCATGGCACCACGAAGGAGATGGGATTGCGGCCGACGGCGGCGCCGACGGCGCGCGAGGCGGTGGGCTGGCCCAGCCCCTCGGCGATCGAGGAATAGGTGACGGCGCAGCCCATGGGGATGCGCAGCAGTGCCTGCCAGACACGGACCTGGAAATCCGAGCCGATCAGCACCACGCGCAGCGGCGCCTTCGGGTCCCAGCGCTTCGGGTCGAAGATGCGCTCGGCATAGGCGGCCGTCGCTTCCCGGTCCTCGACATAATGTGCGTTCGGCCAGCGCGAGGACATGTCCTCGAAGGCATCCATGCCGTCGGCCTCGTCGGTGAAGGCAAGGCCGGCAAGGCCCCGGTCGGTGATCATCACCAGCGCCCCGCCGAAGGGCGAGGGATGGAGGCCGTAGCGGATGGTGAGCCCTGCCCCGCGCGCCTTCCACTCACCGGGCGACATGGCCTCGTGCGTGACGAAGAGGTCGTGCAGCCGGCCGGGACCGGAAAGGCCGACCTCGAAGCTGGTTTCGAGCAGCGGCAGCTCGTCCTGCCGCAGCAGGCGCTTGGCATGGTCGAGCGTCACGGCCTGCAGGAACGCTTTCGGCGAGAGGCCGGCCCAGCGGGTGAAGGTCTTCTGCAACTGCGTCGGCGACTGGCCGAGGCGGCCGGCAATGTCCTCCAGCCCCGGCTGCTCGCGGTAATCCTCGGTGATCATCTCGATGACCCGGCGGACGGTCGTGTAGTCGCCACCCTCGGGCGTGATGTCGGTTTGCAAAGTCGCGGCAATGTTCATCGCTTTTCTCCTGTGCCGCCAGAAAAGCACGCCCTCGGCGTGCCGGCCACCCGTTTCCTGCGGGACGTAGCTTAGTAGCCGCGCTTTACCCGGGCCAGCGCGCCGGAAAAGGCGGAGGCGAAGCGCTCGCGGTCGTCGAGCGGCAGGAAGGTGCCGACATCGGTCTCCCGGCCGTTGCCGCGCACATGCATGGCGGTGATGCCGATCTTCGCCTTGCGCGAGACGAGGAAGCGCGCCCAGAACGGATTGAAGGCATATTCCGTTTCCGTGCCGGACGGCGTGATCTTGCGGATCGAGATGCTGGTGCGCGAGAGCGAAACGATCTCCTTTGCCCTGGCCGCCCGGTTGTTCAGCCAGAAGGCGCCGAAGAGGATGAGGAAATCCGCCCCGAAGAACATGACCACCGGCCAGGCGCCGGAGATCATGAAGACGGCCATGTGGGCGACGCTGAGCGCGCCCGCGATGAGGAAGAAGATACGATGCCCGTTCCGCCCCAGCGAGCGATAGGGATGCAGCTCGGCGGAGAAGACCGGCAGGTCGTTGATCGTGATGTCGGCGTTGCCTTGGGTCATGACGCTTGATTATAAGCAAGCCGCGCGGGACTGTGTAGCGGTTTTGCGGGGGCTCGCATCGGAGGCATCATGGACAGCGTGAAGACCCGGAAGAAAGCGCCCTCGGCGCCGCCGCGCCGCAAGGCGTCCGCGCCGGTGAAGAGCCTCTATTCGCAGGCCGAGCTGAAGGAGATCTTCCGCCGCTTCTCCATCCAGCGGCCGGAGCCGAAGGGCGAGCTGGAGCATGTGAACCCGTTCACGCTCGTCGTCGCCGTCGCGCTGTCCGCGCAGGCGACCGATGCCGGCGTCAACAAGGCGACGCGCGCCCTCTTCAAGGTCGCCGACACGCCGGAGAAGATGCTGGCGCTCGGCGAGGAGAAGGTGCGGGAGTACATCAAGACCATCGGGCTCTACCGCAACAAGGCGAAGAACGTCATCGCGCTCAGCCGGATGCTCGTCGACCGCTTCAACAGCGAGGTGCCGCGCACCCGCGAGGAGCTGGTGATGCTGCCCGGCGTCGGCCGCAAGACGGCCAATGTCGTGCTCTCCATGGCCTTCGGCCAGGCGACGATGGCGGTCGACACGCATATCTTCCGCATCGCCAACCGGATCCGCCTCGCCCCCGGCAAGACGCCGGACGAGGTGGAGGACAAGCTGATGCGCATCATCCCGGACGAATATCTCTACCACGCCCACCACTGGCTGATCCTGCACGGGCGGTACTGTTGCAAGGCACGCAGGCCCGAATGCGAGCACTGCGTCATCGCCGATCTCTGCAAGTCGCCGGAAAAGTCCTCGGACGTCCCTGCACCGCTGGTCGAGCTTCCCCCGCAGCTGTTCGGACCTACGCCCTGAGCCCGTCGAGGAGATCGGCGATCGCCGCCTCGTAGACCTTGCGATCGCCGCCGGCCTCGATGGCGATGGCCGCGCGGTCGAAGGCGGCGGAGAGCAGGCCGGTCAGCGCCGCAAGCCTTGCGGCTTCGATATCCGGCCCGAGCAGGGCGGACAGCCCCTCTTTCAGCGTATCCTCGGCATTGTCCCGGTCGATTGCGCCAGCGCCCGAAAAGCCCAGCACGGCAGGTGCTTCGAGCAGCAGGAGGCGCGTGCGACCGGGCTCGGCCATGGCGTCGAAATAGGCGGACGCGCCGAAAAGCAGCGCTTCGCGCGGCGAACCGGTCGGCAGCGAGACCGTCTCGATCCGCGCCGCCACGGCTTGCGCTTCGTGCTCCAGCACGGCGCGGAACAGCGCCTTCTTGTCCTCGAAATGGTGGTAGAGCGCGCCGCGCGTCACCCCCGCCTCCGCGACGATGTCGGGCGTCGCCGTTTCCGCATAGCCCCTCTCCACGAAGAGCCGCCGGGCGGCCTCGATCAGGGCGAGGCGCGTCGCCTCGGTGCGTTCCTTGTTGCTGCGCGCCATGTCGCCTCTTTACATACAATCTGTATGCATGTTAATTGATAGAAACATACAGATTGTATGTTTTTTCCAACGGCAAATCCAGCAAAAGCGTGCAGCGGCTTTCGTCCGGAATTGCGCCAGGCAGAAAGGGTAGAGAGATGAAGACGACCAGCTACTATCCCGTGATCATGACGGATGACGTCGCCGGCACCGCCGCCTTCTACACGGCGCATTTCCGCTTCGAGGCGCTCTTCACCAGCGACTGGTACATCCATCTCCAGTCCCGCGAGGACGAGAAGGTGACCCTCGCCGTGCTCGACCGCAACCACGAGACCATTCCGGAGGTCGGCCGGGGCAACACGGTCTCCGGTCTTCTCCTCAATTTCGAGGTGGAGGATGTCGACGCCGTGCATGACGCGGTGCGCGCCGCCGGCCTGCCGATCCTTGTTGCCATCAGGAACGAGGATTTCGGCCAGCGCCATTTCATCACCGCCGATCCGAACGGCGTGATGATCGACGTGATCACGCCGATCCCGCCGAGCGCCGACTATGCGGCAATGTACGACGCATCAGCCCTGCCGCAGTGAGAAGTCCCGGTCCTTGCGGCTCAGCGCCTTGTGGAGGTGCACCATCAGGCCGGCCGCGAAGAGCGGCGTCATCAGGTTGACGATGGGGATCGCCAGGAAGGCGGCGATGACGAAGCCGGCGAGGAGGACCGTGGAGGCATGCTTGGCGCGGAACAGCCGCGCCTCGGCAGGCGCGCGATAGCGCATGGCGGCGAATTCGAAGAATTCCCGGCCGAGCAGGTAGCCGTTGACCAGGAAGAAGGCGACGAGATTCACGCCCGGAATGAAGAGGAGGAAGAGGGCGATCAGGTTGCCGAGGATGACCACGCCGAGGAACTTGATCGAGCCCATGATGGCCTGGCCGAGCGGCAGCGCCGTGCCCCGTGCCTCGCCGGGATAGTCGCGCGTCTCGATGACCTCGGCGACATCGTCGAGGAAGAAGCCGGCGATGATCGCCGTCACCGGGGCGAGCAGCAAGGCGAGGCCGAGCGCAAGGCCGAGACTGGCGACGATGCCGAAGACGAAGGTGAGCCAGCCCGCCCAATCCGGCAGGTTCGGCATCATCGCGCCTTCGAGCCAGGGCCAGGCGAAGGCGATGAAGGTCTCCCGCAGCCCGAACCAGATCACGACGAGCGCCAGGACGGTGAGCCCGAGGACCTTCCAAAAGACGCTGCGCGTCTCGGGCGCGAAGAGATTGGCGAGCGAAAGCCGGACGGCGTCGAAGATCATCGAAAACTCCTGTTCGGCCTTCGCATGTAGGGTGTGGAAAAGCCCCCGGCAAGGCGCGCGTGCAGCGTGCCCATTAAGACCCCGTTAAAGGACCGCTCCTAGACTCCCGCGCACCCGCACGCAGCCGTGCGCGACAAATCAGGGAACCGTCATGCGTAATGTCCGGATCGGCAGGCTCGTGCCTGCGCTCTTCGTCCTCATGGTCGTCCTGGGCGGATTGCAGGGCATCGTCGACAACGACGCCTCCCGCTGGGCCCTGCTCGCCGCCAGCGCGGGCCTCGCCCTTGCCGGCATGGTCCTCGTCAACCGCCGTGTCGCAAGGCCGCTCGACGAGCTTGCCGAAGCCTCGAAGCGCCTTGCCGCAGGCGATACGGGGGCTGCCGTTCCGCATGCCGACCGGAGCGACGAGATCGGCGCGCTGGCGGCCGGCCTTGCGGCCATCCGCGACGCTGCCGCCGAGCGCCAACACCTCGACCGCCGGGACGAAGACGACCGCCGCCGCGCCGAAGGCGAGCGGCAGGCGCGCGAGGCCGAGCGCACGCGCGATAGCGGCCGCGTGCAGGAAGCCGTCACCAGCCTTGCCGACGCGCTCGGCAGGCTTGCGGGCGGCGACATGACCTGCCGCATCGAAAAACCCTTCGACGGCGACCTCGAGCGCCTGCGCGCCGACTTCAACGCCGCCGCCGCCCGCCTTGGCGAGGCGATGCGCGATGCGCGCGAGAATGCGCGCGCCATCGATGCCGGCGCCGGCCAGATCCGCACTGCGGCGGAAGACCTGTCGCGCCGCACCGAGCAGCAGGCCGCCTCCGTGGAGGAGACCGCCGCCGCGCTCGAAGAGATCACCACGACCGTCAGGGATTCCACCCGGCGGGCGGAAGAGGCCGGCTCGCTCGTCGCCCGCACCCGCACGGGGGCGGAAAAGTCCGGCGAGATCGTGCGCCGCGCCGTCGCCGCCATGCAGGAAATCGAAAAATCCTCCAGCGAGATCACCAGCATCATCGGCGTGATCGACGAGATCGCCTTCCAGACCAACCTGCTCGCCTTGAACGCGGGCGTCGAGGCCGCGCGCGCGGGCGAGGCCGGCAAGGGCTTTGCCGTCGTCGCGCAGGAGGTGCGGGAACTGGCCCAGCGCTCTGCCAAGGCAGCCAAGGAGATCAAGACGCTGATCAACACGTCGGAGGCGCAGGTGCGCACCGGCGTCTCGCTCGTCGGCGATACGGGGCGTTCGCTCCAGACCATCGTCGCCGAGGTGCAGGAGATCAACGGCCACGTCCAGGCGATCGTCGAGGCCGCACGGGAACAGTCGATCGGGCTTCAGGAAATCAACATGGCTGTCAACGCCATGGACCAGGGTACGCAGAAGAACGCCGCCATGGTGGAGGAGACGACCGCCGCCGCCCAGGGCCTCGCCTCGGAAGTGCAGGCGCTGAACGCGCTTATCGGCCAGTTCAACGTCGGCGGTTCGGCTGCCGCCGGCCGCACCATGCACGCGCCGCATCTCCACGTCGTCCCCGCCGCGCCGCCGGCACCGCCCACCGCGCCCACGCCCGCGCCGGAGCAGAAGGTCGCCCGCAAGTCTCCGGGCCAATGGAACATCAAGGCTGCGACGGAGAAATCCCGCCCCGTCACCTCCCCCGCCCTCGCGCTCAGCGAAAAGCTCGCCGGCGCGCTCGGCGTGCGGCAGGAGAAGGGCAATGAGGGGGATTGGGAAGAGTTTTGAGACGGACGTGAAGCCGTAGTTCAGGCGAGAGCGCGAGGCGCGCCCAGTCCATTCTCCTCAGGGCAGGGCTATCGCCTACGGAATTCGGCATTGCTGCTCTTCCCTTCCCCAGCGGGGAGAAGGGGGATGGGGAGGCGTCTTCCTCCCATATGCAACAGCCCTCCCTCCCCGGAAGGCACCCGCTCGCGGAACGAAAGGCCGGCGCTAGGCCAGCCCTTCCTCCGGCGGATAGACATGCGTCTGCCCGCGGAAATCGCGCAGGCGAAAGCAGCCGTCGTCCGCTTCCTCCACCGCCGGCGAATCCGCCCGCACCTTGCCGTGGCCGCCGGGGATATCCAGGATATAGGCCGGCTGGCAGAGGCCGGAAACGCGGCCGCGCAGGCTCTCGACCAGCGCCCGGCCTTCGGCGAGCGTCAGGCGGAAATGGGCCGTGCCGGGGGCGAGGTCGGGGTGGTGCAGGTAATAGGGTTTCACGCGGTTCTCGACGAAGGCGCGCATCAGGCTCGCCAGCACCTCTGCATCGTCGTTGACGCCCTTGAGCAGCACCGTCTGGCTGATCATCACCATCCCGGCATCGACGATGCGGGCGATGGCGGCGCGGGCTTCGGCCGTGAATTCGCGCGGGTGGTTGGCGTGGAGCGCCACATAGGTCGTCTTGCCGGAGGCCTTCAGGGCTTCGATGAGCGCGGCGTCGATCCGCTCGGGATCGACGACGGGAACGCGGCTGTGGAAGCGGACGATCTTAACATGCTCGATTGCCGCAAGCCGCTCCATGATCGCGCGGAGGCGGCGCGGGGAGAGGACGAGCGGATCGCCGCCCGTCAGGATGACCTCCCATATCTCCGGCCGCTCCGCGATATAGGCGATGGCCGTATCGAGCGCCCCGGGCGACAGGGTGCCGAGCCCTTCCGGGCCAACCATCTCGCGGCGGAAGCAGAAGCGGCAATAGACCGGGCAGACATGCACGGCCTTGAGAAGCACGCGGTCGGGATAGCGGTGCACGATGCCCTCGACGGGGCTGTGCGCGAGGTCGCCGATGGGGTCGGCCCGCTCTTCCGGCAGGGTGACGAGCTCGGCGGCATCGGGGATGAACTGGCGGGCGATGGGATCGAGCGGATCGTCCGCGTCGATCAGCGCGGCGAGCGCGGGCGTAACGGCGACGGCGTAGCGCTCGGCAACGGCGGTCGCGGCGGGCCGCTTCTCCTCCGGCAGGAGGCCGGCGGCGGCAAGCTCGGCAACCGTGGTCAGGCTGCGCGCGGCCGTCACGGCGCGGTCTCCGCGACGGGGGCCCAGAGCACCTGGTCGATGCGCGACGCGCCGGTCGCCAGCATGACGAGGCGGTCGAAGCCGAGGGCGATGCCGCTCGCTTCCGGCATCATGGCAAGCGCGGCCAGAAAGTCCTCGTCGAGCGGATAGGTCTCGCCATAGACGCGGGCCTTTTCCGCCATTTCCAGCTCGAAGCGGCGGCGCTGCTCGGCGGCGTCCGTCAGCTCGCCGAAGGCATTGGCGAGCTCCACGCCGCAGGCATAGAGCTCGAAGCGCTCGGCGACGCGCGGATCGTGCGGCGTTGGCCGTGCCAGCGCGGCTTCCGCCGTCGGGTACTCGCAGAGGATGGTGGCGCGGCCGAAGCCGAGTGCCGGCTCGACCTTTTCCACCAGCACGCGGCTGAAGAGATCGGCCCAGGTGTCGTCATCCGCAACGCGGAGGCTTGCTGCCCGCATGGCGGCGGCGAGGGCCTCGCGGTCGGTCGCGCCATCGGTGCGGATCGTCGCGAGGAGATCGATGCCGGCATGGCGCGTGAAGGCATCGGCTACCGTCAGCCGCTCGGGCGGCAGCGCGGGATCGCAGGTCGCGCCGCGATAAGAAAGAAGGGAGACGCCGGCCGTTTCGGCGGCGAGCGCCAGCATCTCGCCGCAATCGGCCATCAGCACGTCATAGGTCTCGCCGGCGCGATACCATTCCAGCATGGTGAATTCGGGATGGTGCAGCGGGCCGCGCTCGCGGTTGCGATAGACATGGGCGAAGCAGGCGATGCGCCGCTCGCCCGCCGCCAGCAGCTTCTTGCAGGCGAATTCCGGCGAGGTGTGCAGATAGAGCGGCGTTTTCGTACCCGCATGGCCGATGGCGGCGGTCTCGAAGGCATGCAGATGCGCCTCGTTGCCGGGCGAGACCTGCAGCGTCGCCGTATCCACCTCGATGAAGTCGCGCGCGGCGAACCAGCCGCGCAGCGCCGCCTGGATGCGGTTTCGCGCCATCAGGAACGGCCGGCGGTCGGCATGGACGTCGGGCGTCCACCAGGGCGAGGGCTTCGGGCTTGTGGCGCTCATGTGACAGGTTTCTTCGGCGATGCCGGCGGCAAGACTGGTCTTTTGCCGGAATATAGGGTAGTTGCGGCCCCGAAAACGTATTTTCAGCGTTCGCGGAAACGTCTTGTGGCGGTCCTCTACGACGCGAACCATCCAGTTACAAGGAAGACTTATGGTAAAGATCATCGCCTCTTCCGTCCGCAAGGGCAATGTCCTCGAGGTCGAAGGCAAGCTCTATGTCGTGCTGACGGCGCAGAACTTCCACCCGGGCAAGGGCACGCCGGTCACGCAGGTCGACATGCGCCGCATCTCCGACGGCACCAAGGTTTCCGAGCGCTACCGCACGACCGAGCAGGTCGAGCGCGCCTTCGTCGAGGACCGCGAGCACAACTACCTCTATGAAGACGGCGACGGCTACCACTTCATGAACCCGGAAACCTACGACCAGCTCACCATGTCGCAGGAAGACATCGGCGACCTCAAGGCCTACCTGCAGGAAGGCATGACGGTCGTTCTTTCCGTGCACGAGGGCGTCGCGATCGCCATCGACCTGCCGCGCCACGTCACGCTCGAAATCACCGAGACCGAACCGGTCGTGAAGGGCCAGACGGCCTCCTCTTCCTACAAGCCGGCGATGCTGTCGAACGGCGTTCGCACGCTGGTCCCGCCGCACATCACGGCCGGCACCCGCGTCGTCATCGCGACGGAAGACGGTTCCTACGTGGAACGCGCCAAGGACTGATTTTCCCGACGGAAAATCCGCAAAGCCGCCCGCCGGAAACGGCGCGGCGGCTTTTTTCTTTCAACTTCCGCAAAATCCGTTATGACCGACCCCCGGCTCCTACCAAACCGAGACGGGACTTCTGCATGACCAAATACGACGTGCTGACGGTCGGCAACGCCATCGTCGACATCATCGCGCGCTGCGACGAGAACTTCATCACCGACAACGGCATCATCAAGGGCGCGATGAACCTCATCGACGCGGAGCGCGCGGAACTGCTCTATTCGCGCATGGGCCCCGCGCTCGAAGCCTCCGGCGGCAGCGCCGGCAACACCGCCTCGGGCGTCGCCAGCTTCGGCGGCAGGGCCGCCTATTTCGGCAAGGTCGCGGGTGACCAGCTCGGCGACATCTTCATCCACGACATCCGCGCCCAGGGCGTCCACTTCGAGACGAAGCCGCTCGCCGGCACGCCGCCGACCGCCCGCTCGATGATCTTCGTGACGCCGGACGGCGAACGCTCGATGAACACCTATCTCGGCGCCTGCGTGGAGCTCGGCCCCGAGGACGTGGAGGAACAGGTCGTCGCGGACGCCAAGGTCACCTATTTCGAGGGCTATCTGTGGGATCCGCCGCGCGCCAAGGACGCGATCCGCGAATGCGCGCGCATCGCCCATGCGAACGGCCGCGAAGTCTCGATGACGCTTTCCGACAGTTTCTGCGTGCACCGCTACCGCGGCGAATTCCTCGAGCTGATGCGCTCCGGCACCGTCGATATCGTCTTCGCCAACAAGGCCGAGGCGCTGGCGCTCTACGAGACGGAGGACTTCGAGGAGGCGCTGCGCCGCATCGCCGAGGATTGCCGGCTTGCCGCGGTGACGATGAGCGAGGAAGGCTCCGTCGTCCTGACGAAGGGCGAGCGGACGAAGGTGGACGCGATCAGCATTCCAAGCGTGGTCGACACGACCGGTGCGGGCGACCTCTATGCCGCCGGCTTCCTCTACGGCTATACGGCCGGGCGATCGCTGGCCGATTGCGGCCGGCTCGGCAGCCTTGCCGCCGGGCTCGTCATCCAGCAGGTCGGCCCCCGCCCGCTGCTGTCGCTGGCGGAGGAAGGCCGAAAGGCCGGCCTTATTTGAAGGCTTCGCCGGGATAGGCGCCCCAGATCTCGTTCTGCGAGACCCAGCCGGCCGTGCCGTCCACTTCGGCACGGCACCAGTCGCCATTGCATTCGCCGACCTTGACGACGACGCCGGGCTGGATCTTGGCGACCACCGTGGCGTTCGCCAGCGCCTCGCGGCGCATGTTGACGAAGATCTCGTCGCCCTTGCCGCGCATCCACGGCGCGGTCACGGCGGTGCGCTCGCCGGACAGCAGCGCCTGGTTGACCCAGCCCTCCGTGCCGTCGGCATCGCGGATGCGGCGCCAGTTATCGTATTCCTGGATGATTTCCACCGGCACGCCGGATTTCATGTAGCGCCAGGAGACGGCATAATCGACGCTCGGGCCGACGCGCAGGTTCACGCTCCTGGCCTTGAGGCTGACGAAGCGGGGAAGCGGCAGGCCGCTCGGCCCCTTGGCCGCCTGCGCATGGGCGAACTCCACGCCGGCGACGGAAACGAGAATGCCCGCAAGGGCGGCGAGGCTGAAACGCACGAGGTGACGCATGGCAAGATCCGCACAAACTGAGGAAGGCATCGGGCTGCCGAACCGGAGCGGAGTGGCAAATCGCGCGGACCGCCCCATGAGCGGATTGTCTTCGCGACCGGGTCTGGTAGAAAATGCCCCTGATGAAGCAATCCTTGCCCAACTTGGTTAAGGACCCGTCAACAGCACGCCGGAACATCCCATGACGCAGAAGAAAAAACCGAAGGTCTACATCACCCGCCGCCTGCCCGAGGTGGTGGAGACCCGGATGCGCGAACTGTTCGACGCCGAGCTCAACATCGACGACAGCCCGCGCACCCAGCCCGAACTCGTCGCCGCCGTGAAGAGCGCCGACGTGCTGGTGCCGACGCTGACGGACCGGATCGACGCCGCGCTGATCGAGCAGGCGGGGCCGCAGCTCAAATTGATCGCGTGCTTTTCCAACGGCGTCGACAATGTCGACGTGGAAGCGGCCGCGCGAAAGGGCATAACCGTCACCAACACGCCGAACGTGCTGACCGAGGACACGGCCGACATGACCATGGCGCTCATCCTCGCCGTGCCGCGCCGGCTTGCCGAGGGTGCGCGCATCCTGACCGACCGCAAGGGCGAGTGGTCCGGCTGGTCGCCGACCTGGATGATCGGCCGGCGCATCTGGGGCAAGCGCCTCGGCATCGTCGGCATGGGCCGCATCGGCACTGCCGTCGCCAAGCGCGCCAAGGCCTTCGGCCTCTCCATCCACTACCACAACCGCAACCGCGTGCGCCCGGACACGGAAGACGCGCTGGAAGCGACCTACTGGGACAGCCTCGACCAGATGCTCGCCCGCGTCGACATCGTCTCGGTCAACTGCCCCTCCACGCCCGCAACCTACCACCTGCTTTCGGCCCGCCGGCTCGAGCTGATGCAGCCGACGAGCTACATCGTCAACACGGCGCGCGGCGGCATCATCGACGAGACGGCGCTGATCAAGTGCCTCAGGGAAGGCAGGATCGCCGGCGCCGGCCTCGACGTCTTCGAGAACGAGCCGTCGGTCAATCCGAAGCTGTTGAAGCTGGCGTCGGAAGGCAAGGTGGTGCTGCTGCCGCATATGAGCTCGGCCACCATCGAGGGGCGCGTGGACATGGGCGAGAAGGTCGTGATCAACATCCGCACCTTCTTCGACGGGCACCGGCCGCCGGATCGGGTGTTGCCGAGCAGGGTGTAGATGGAGCGGCGGGCATACCCCCTCTGCCCTGCCGGGCATCTCCCCCACAAGGGGGGAGATTGGATGGGGCAGCGTCTCGCCGATCTTTAACGTTCCTGCATGAGCAAGGTTTTTGCGTCTTGCCGATCTCCCCCCTTGTGGGGGAGATGCCCGGCAGGGCAGAGGGGGGTGAGCGGCAAACGCCTCGTCAGGAACCGCTCTTCCGTCGCCTGTATTTCAGCGTCTCGAACCGCGCCGCTAATCCATCATAGAGCAAGAGCCGCCCGACCAGCGGCTCGCCGGCGCCCGTCACCAGCTTGATTACCTCCATCGCCATCAGCGTGCCGATGACCCCCGTCAGCGCGCCGACGATGCCGGCCTCCGCGCAGGCCGGCACGACGCCCGGCGGCGGGGCGTCGGGGAAGAGGTCGCAGTAGCCGGGATGAGGCGTGCCGTCCGGTCCCGCCTCATAGGGCTTCAGCACCGTCACGGAGCCGTCGAAGCGGCCGACCGCACCCGTCACCAGCGGGATGCGCGCGGCTTCCGCCGCATCCGCCGAGGCATAGCGCGTGTCAAAATTGTCCGAGCCGTCCACTAGCAGGTCGTAACCGGAAAGCAGGCGCGCGGCACTCTCCGCCGTCAGCCGTTCGGCGATGCCGGTGAAGCGGACATGCGGGTTGAGGCGGGCGACGGCGGCCTCGGCGCTGGCGACCTTCGCCGTGCCGATACCGGCGGTGTCGTGAATCACCTGGCGCTGGAGATTGGAAAGCGAGACCGTGTCGTCGTCGAGGACGCCGATATGGCCGATGCCGGCGGCGGCGAGATACTGGATGACCGGCGCGCCGAGGCCGCCCGCCCCGACGACCAGCACATTGGCCGCCTTCAGCTTCTGCTGGCCGGCGCCGCCGATCTCGGCGAGCACGATGTGACGGCGGTAGCGGTCGATCTCTTCGGGGCTCAGCGGATCGGTCATGGCAGGATGCCTCCGTTCGAGACAGTGAGGAACTGGGCGCGCTCGCCGAGCGCATCGAACATCGCCCGGTCCGTGCCGGTCATGAAGGCCTGCCCGCCGAGCGCGTCGACCCGGTCGAACAGCGCGGCGCGGCGGCCCTCGTCGAGATGGGCGGCGATCTCGTCGAGCAGCAGAACCGGCGCATGGCCGGTCATGCCGGCGACGAGCCCGGCATGGGCGAGGATGAGGCCGACGAGCAGTGCCTTCTGCTCGCCCGTCGAGCAGCGCTCGGCCTCCATGTCCTTCTCGCGGTGGCGGATGAGGAGATCGGCGCGGTGCGGGCCGTCCAGCGTGCGGCCGGCGGCGGCGTCGCGGTAGCGGCCCTCCTGCAACATGCCGAGATAGATCTCCTCGATCTCATAGGCCGGGCGCTGCCATTCCCCGTCGAGGAAGCCGGAAAGCCGCATCGTGGCGGAGGGGAACGGTCCGTCGTCGCGCGCCGCCTCGACAAGGCCGGAGAGGAGGCCGACGAGCTCGTGGCGCGCATGGGCCATGGCAATGCCGAGTTCGGCCATCTGCTTCTCCAGCGCCGTCAGCCAGGCGGGATCGGGCCGGTGATCGGAGAGGAGGCGATTGCGGCCGCGCATCGCCTTCTCGAAATCCGCCGCGCGGCGGCCGTGCTCGGGATCGAGCGACAGGACCAGCCGGTCGAGGAAACGGCGGCGATCGGCGGAAGGGCCGGTGAAGAGCCCGTCCATGGAGGGCGTCAGCCAGACGACGCGCAGGTGGTCGAGAAGCTCATCGACGGTGCGGGCCGGCGTGCCGTTGAGCCGGAGCTTTCGCGACTGGCCGTCCTCGCCGCCCTCCGTGCCGGTGCCGATATCCACCTCGCCCTGCATGCCCTCCAGCGTCGCGAAGACGGAGAAGCCGGCCTCGCTGCCGGCGCGCGGCACGTCGCCATAGGCGGCGCGGCGCAGGCCCCGGCCGGGCGACAGGAACGAGACGGCCTCCATGAGATTGGTCTTGCCGGCGCCGTTCTGCCCCGTCAGCACGACATGCCGGCCGTCGAGCGGCAGCGACAGGGCCGCATAATTGCGGAAATCCGTGAGCTTGAGGCGGGAAAGAAAGACCTTGTGCGGCATGGCGTGAGAGCTAGAGCATTTTTTTCGCCCGAGTGGAATCACTTCGCGGCACATTCGTGGGTGAGCAACAGAAAGATGGGGCGGCGGGCCCGGCGACGCAAGCGCGTCAAGCACGGTTGCCTGCGCGGCCCGCAGCGGGTAATCCAGAACTCCCGCCGCGCTTCGCATCCTCCCCTCCCAGCCAGCAGGTCCTCTCTTTGTCCGCACGCCCCATCTTCGATCGCAGCTTCTCCGCCTTCCTCTTCGACATGGACGGCACGATCATCAACTCCATTCCGGCGACCGAGCGCGTCTGGACGCAGTGGGCGCTGAAGCACGGGCTCGACGTCGCGACCTTCCTGCCGACCATGCATGGCGTGCGCGGCATCGACACGATCACGCGGCTCGGCCTGCCGGGCGTCGACCCGGTCGCGGAAGCGAAGGAGGTGGAACAGGCGGAGCTGGAGGATATCGACGGCATCCTGCCCATTCCCGGCGCCATCGCGTTCCTGTCCGCCCTGCCCGCCGACCGCTGGGGCATCGTGACCTCCGCGCCGGTCGCGCTTGCCCATCGCCGCCTTGCCGCCGCCGGCATTCCGCTGCCGAAGGTCATCGTGACGGCAGAAGACGTCACCAAGGGCAAGCCGGCGCCGGACGGCTACCGCCTCGGGGCCGAGCGGCTCGGCTTCGCCTCGTCCGATTGCCTCGTCTTCGAGGACGTGCCGGCCGGCATCCTCGCCGGCGAGGGTGCGGGCGCGCAGGTCGTCGTGATGACGGCGACGCATCATCACCCGATCGAGACCAGCCATCCGCTGCTGACGAGCTACGAAGGCGTCGCCACCGAGATTGACGCCGACGGCAGGCTGCGGCTGGTGCGCACGGCGGACTGAACGGTCAGCCGGCCGGTTTCGCGAGGATGCCGGCCAGCACCGTGTCGACCACGGCGTCCACCTCCTCGTCGGAAACGTCGAGCCGCTCGGTCAGGAGCCGCCCCCAGGCGAAGCTCGACAACAGTTCGGTGATCAGCTCCGGCCGGACATCCGCGCGCACCTCGCCGCGCGCCTGTGCCCTGGCGACGATGCCGCCGCTCTCGCGGCGGCGCTCGGCCATATAGGCGCAGAGCGCGGCGAGCGCATCCGGCTCGCCCTGCGCCTTCGCCAGCACGGAGCGGAAGACCGCGCCGCTCGTCCCCTCCCGCCAGGTCACCAGCAGGCTGGAAAGATAGGTGCGCAGGTCGTCGCGCACATTGCCCTTGTCCGGGAAGACGAAGCTCACGCGCTTGCGGCTGTGATAGACATCGAGCAGGAGGGCGGCCTGCGAGGGCCACCAGCGATAGATCGTCGGCTTGCCGGCGCGCGCGCGGCGCGCGACCGCCTCGATGGAGAAGCCGCCGATCCCGTTCTCCACCAGCACCGCTTCCGCCGCCGCAAGGATCGCCGCCTCGCTTGCCGGATTGCGCGTCGCGCCGATGGAGCGGCGGGCGGGCGTCGTCTCTGTCTCTGCCATGGCCTTTTCCTTTTTTCCGCTTGTAACACGGACGGCACTTGAACGGAACGTTTCGTTTCTATATAAACGAAACGTTCCGTTCCATAAAGGTTGCTCCCATGCCCCACACCGCATCCCCCCGCAAGCTCTCGAAATTCCACTTCGCGCTCGCCATGCTGCTGCCCGTCTATCCGCTGATCACCGCGCTTCTCTACCTCGTCCTGCCGCTCACCGGGGGCTGGACGACCTGGCAGCGCACGGCGGTCATCGCGCCGATCATGGTGTTCGCCATCGTCTTCGTCGTCTCGCCCTTCGTGCAGAAGCGGTTCGCCGGCTTCATCCTGCGCGGGGCATGAAAAAGCCGGGGTCTTTCGACCCCGGCTTCCTTGCTTTCCGAAGATGCCGCGGCGCTCAGGCGGCCGGCTGGCGGGTCTTGCGCAGGTAGGGCAGGACCGTGTCGAAGGCGCCGAAGCGCGTGATGGCGTCCTCGTTGGAAACGGCGGCGGTGATGATCACGTCGTCGCCCTGCTGCCAGTTGGCCGGCGTTGCCACCTGATGCTTGCTGGTGAGCTGGATCGAATCGATGGCGCGCAGGATTTCCGCGAAGTTGCGACCCGTCGTCATCGGATAGGTGAGGATCAGCTTGATCTTCTTGTCCGGGCCGATGACGAAGACCGAGCGCACGGTGGCGTTGTCGGCGGGCGTGCGGCCTTCCGAGCTGTCGCCGGCGGCGGCGGGCAGCATGTCATAGAGCTTGGCGACCTGGAGGTCCTTGTCGCCGATCAGCGGATATTCGACGTCGAAGCCGGTCGCCGTGCGGATATCGGCCTTCCATTTGGTGTGGCTGTCGACCGGATCGACGGAGATGCCGATGATCTTGACGCCGCGCTTGCGGAACTCGCCCTCGATGCCGGCCATGGCACCGAGCTCGGTGGTGCAGACCGGGGTGAAGTTCTTCGGGTGCGAGAAGAGCACGGCCCAGCCGTCGCCGATCCATTCGTGGAAGCTGATCGGGCCAACGGTGGTTTCAGCCGTGAAGTCCGGAGCGATGTCGTTGATGCGCAGGCTCATGGGTCTCGTCCTCTCTATTCGATCGTGCGGGAGCGCGGGCAAGCGCCCGCGAAGATAAGTCAGGCCGGGTAGATAGACCGAAATGCCGGCCTTGCCTATAGCCGCGCGCGCCTCGGGAAAACCGGGCGGAAGGGCAAGTTTGCGCCGATCCGCCGGCTTGCAAGACAGCGTTCGGCGAGTCCTTGCGAATGCGCCAAACCGTTCTCCCGGCAGGCCGCGCGGAGGAAAGACGATTTTATTTCGCCCCGAGGGGAAATTCCGGCTTCAGGCGCCGATTTCGGCCCGCCCGCTCGTCAGATCGACGATCAGCCGGCCGATCTCCCCGGCCTTTTCGACGGGGACGCGGAAGGCAAGGCGCGCGCCGGTATCGTGATACGCCTCTTCGTCCATCACCAGCCCGGCGAAAGCGCCGAGGCGCGCCTTGACCAGCGCGAGATCGGAAAAGCCGAGCGAGACGGTGAGCGCGACACGCTCAACATATTCGGTCTTCTCCGCCGCGCGCAGGCACATCGCCGCCGTGCCGCCATAGGCGCGGATGAGCCCGCCGCTGCCGAGCAGGATGCCGCCGAACCAGCGCGTGACGACGACCAGCGTGCGGTCGAGCGCCTGGCCGTCGATGGCCTGAAGGATCGGCTTTCCCGCCGTGCCGCTCGGCTCGCCGTCGTCGCTGAAGCGATAGACCTGGCCGATGCGGAAGGCCCAGCAATTGTGGTTGGCCGCGGGATCGGAGACCTCGGCGAGCCGCGCCTTCGCCTCCGCCTCGCTTTCCACCGGGCAGGCGATCGCCAGGAACCGGCTCTTGCGGATTTCCTGCTCGAAATGTTCGGTGCGGTCCAGCGTATACACGGCCAGCCTTCGGCGGTTTCGGTTCGGTCGAGCCTGTCTCGTAGCCCCTCCCTGCCCGGCGTTTCAAGCATGGAATAGATCACTAATTCTATAGACTATTGACACATGCCACGTTTTCGCCATGATGTTGACCGGATCGTAACAACGCGGAGGCGATGGCATGATGTATCTCGGTGGCGTGACGCTCGGCTACTTCAACCTCTATCCGGTCGGCTTCCAGCCGAAGACCGAAGAGGCGGATCGCGACGATGCGCGCGGCGCGGCGACGGAAGACAGGCTTCCGCTGGAAGGCAGCCGGCTTTCCTCCTCCCGCCGCCCGGTCCAGTGGCCGCTGCACGTTTTCTTCTGAGATGACCCTTACAGGAAATCATCGGTGATTTCCTGTAGTCCGCCCGCGATCTCCTAGAAGGAGACGACGGAATCGGCGCCGATGCCGCGGATTTCGCCGGCCGGGCGCGCCGCCGGGTCCATGCCGGCGCGGGGCGCAAAGCGCAGCACCTTCACGCCGCCCGGCGCGAGGTGGAACCAGTTGTCCGAGGGCAGGAAGCCTTCGGCCTCGATGGCGACGGACTGGACGAAGCGGTCCGTGGAAAGTTCCAGCAGCCATTCTCCATCGTCCTGCCGAAGCTCGGCCGACAGCATTGCCGAACAGAGCGCCTTCGCCCGGCCGCGCGGGAAGTGGAACGCTTCCGCGATCACCGTTCCGTTGCCGTCGACCAGCCGGCCGACCGTGACATCGTGCGATGGCGGGCCGAAGCGGAAGGCATAGGTCGTGTCGAAGAACGCGCCGAAGAGGTCGGTCGCCGGCAGCGTCTTAGCCGAATACGGGGCGAGCCGGACCTCCCGCCGCCCGCCGACGACCGGCTGGCGGCCTTGGCGCAGGCAGGAAAGCTCCAGCGTCAAGGTCTGTTCTTCCGCACCGTCGTTGATGACATGCACATCGAGCCCGTTCGTGCCCTCGTCGGAAAGTACGAGCTGCACCGGGCGGAAGGCGCGGCGCAGGGCATGCCATGCGGATTTCGGCAGGCCCGTCGCATCGACGATGCCCCAGCCCGCGCCGGGCAGCAGGTCCTGGAAGGTCCAGACCAGCGCGCCGTTGCAGGTGGATTGCGGCCGGCGCCATTCGGCGAAGGTCGCCTCCATCACCTCGCCGGGGACGGCGCGGGAAAGGTCGAGATAGCGACCGGGATCCTCGCGGCGCAGGCGCGCCGGGTCCTCGCCATAGAGCAGGCCGAGATAGTGGTCGCGCACGTCCTCGAAATCCCAGGAGGCGCCGCGGTCGCGCGGCACGCGGGCCTTCCAGCGCGGATCGTGCACGGCCGGCACCGGCAGGTGCGCGTCGAGCGTCTCGCGTTCCGGCACATTGGCGAAGGCGAGGCTTTCGGCGGCGAAGCGCACCTCGGCGCGCCGCGCATCCTCCAGCGGCCGGCAATAGGCGCCGACGCCGTAATAGTGCGTCACGCCGGCATTGGGCGCAAAGGGCATGGCGCCGCCGCCCGGCGAATTCTCGACATAGGGCACGTCCGGCCGGTGCGCGGCGACGAGTTCGGGCAGGATTTCGCGGGTGAGCGGCCCGGCCCAGGCGCTTTCCGGCAGGCCGAGCATCGCCGCCTGCTGGTCGATCTCGCTGCCGCCGCACAGGACGGCGAGCGACGGGGAGGCGGCATTGGCCTCTAGGAACTGCGCGATTTCCTTGCGGACATTCCCGATGAATGCGGGATCGTTAGCCGGATAATCGAAATTGGCGAACTGAAAGTCCTGCCAGACCATCAGCCCCAGCTCGTCGCAGAGCGCGAAGAAATCCGGCACCTCATAGGTCATGGTACCGCCGATGCGCAGCATGTTCATGTTCGCATCCGCCGCCAGTTTCAGGAGCGGCGCATAGCGCTCGCGGCTGCCAGGCAGGTCGACGATATCGGCATTGGTCCAGACCGCGCCGCGGCAGAAGATTCTCGTGCCGTTGACATGCAGCGCGAAATCCCGGCCGTCCGCGCCGCGGTCGATCTCGATGCGGCGGAAGCCGGTGCGGCCGAGCCTGTGGCGTGCGCCGTCCACGACGAGATGGATATCGTGCAGCACGGGCGCGCCATGCGTGCGCGGCCACCATGCCGCGACCTCGGGGATGGCGAGGCTTGCCGCAAACCGGCCCTCCCCGTCCCGCGTGGCGACAACGGCCATGCCGGCGCATTCGATGCGCGGCGATGCGGCACCATCGAGGCGGAGGCGGATATCGAGCCGGCCGGTGCCGTCCTCCTCCAGACGGGCGGCGATGCGCACATCGGCCGGCAGTGCGGGCGCGGGCCGTAAGAGGCGGACCGGCCGCCAGGGTCCGGCGGCATGGACCTGCGGGCACCAGCCGGGCATGCGGCCGAGCAGCGTGGTGCGGACGAGCCGAAGGCCCTGCGGCGTGATCATCTGCGGACGCCAGCGGGCGCGGGGGCCGCGCTTTTCCAGATGCGGTTTCAGGGCGCGGAAGCAGAGGACGAGACGGTCGCGGCCCGTCAGCGTGACGGGCAGATCGTGGCGCACGAACATGCTGTCGGAGGAGAGCGCCGGCGCGCCGTTCCACCAGACCTCCGTCACGGTCGCGAGCCCGTCGAAATGCAGCATAGCCTCGCCCGGCGCCTCGCCGGCAAGGTCGAGGACGTACCAGGCGTCGAGATGGTCGAGCGGCTCGGGCGCCGTCCGGTCGAAACGGCCGGCGCGCTCCAGCGCCCCGGCGACGGTGCCGGGCACGGGGGCGTCGATGAAGCCGGAGAGGCCGTCGAGCCCTGCCGGATCGGCGATCGCGCCGGCCGGCGTCAGCAGCATGCGCCAGCCGTCCGAGAGCATCCTGCCGGTCGCGGGCACGCCGTCCTCCATCAGCCGATCCGCGCGGCAAGCGCCGCCATCAGGCCATCCCAGGCTTCGGCGGCCGGGTCGAGCGCGGTCGCGAGCGGTTCGAACCGACGGCGCGTCACGGCGCGGGCAAGCTGGAACTGCACTGTCTTCGCGGTCTCCGAGACCTTGCGCGCGGCATCGGCGGCGTCCTTTAGGTGGCCGTCGGGCGCGAGCCAGTCGAGATGGCTGCCGGCAAGCTCGAAATTGGCGCCGACCTGGCGCAGCGTGTTGAAGGCATATTTGTGGAAGAAGCCGAAGGGACGGTCCGCCACGGCCTCGACCTGCGCCGGAAACACCCTGGCAAAGGCCGCAAGCGGGTTTTCCGCCGGGCGCCGGGCGAAGTGGACGGCGAGCAGGCGCTTCGCCTCGCGGCGAAGATGGGCCTCGTCGGGCAGCCTTTCCGGGAATTTCGCGAATTCCGTATAAGGCAGGAAGGGCAGGTCCGCGGGATCGTCATTCCGGTGGAATAGGCCGTCGAAGTCCTCGCCCTCCAGCCGGAAGAAGCCGGCATTGTGGAAATAGTCCAACCGCTTCGCCGCAAGGTCGAGCCGGTTGATCGCGACGGTCGTCTTGCCGTGCTCCTGCCGATAGGCGACGCCGCGCGTGTCCGGCATGTAGAAACTGTCCATCTCGACGAGGCAGAGCCGGCCGCGGGCGATCTGCGTCGCGACGTGGTCCTCCACCCGGTCGAAGATGGCAAGCTCGGTGCTGCGGATGCCGTAGAGGGTTTCGAGGTCTTCCAGCGGCACCTTGAAGAAGGTGAACTGGTCGCCCTCGAAATCCTGCGCCAGCGTGAAGCCGAGCATCGCCTCGGGCGGGGCGCCGAGCGCGTTCAGCACCTCGATCCACAGATCGACATAGCAATTCGTCTCCGGCCACATGCGCTCCGCGTCGTGCAGCGCGTGCGGCCGGTAGGTTTCGGGGTCGAGCCCGGCGAAGACGGCGGCCATGTCAGTCCTGGTATCCCAGCACCTTGCGGACATCGGCCGGCCAGACGGCGATGTCGAGGCCGTGGCGGGCGAAAAGCGCGAGCGCGATGCGCTCCAGGCCGAAACCGACGCAGGCGGTATGCGCAACGTCGCCGTTCTCGAGATGGAGGCCCCATTTCGCGCCGAAGGCGTCCTGATGGTAGTTGAAGCTCATGCAGGCCGTCGGCTTGGCGGCCGAAGTCACGGGGATGAGCAGTTCGAACTTCAGGTTCTGGTCGCGCTGATTGTTGGCGAGCATGCGGCCGGCACGGCCGAAGAACGGGTCATTGGCGACATCCATCGTCACGTCGAGGCCGAGCCGGCCCATCATCTCGAGGCCACGGTCCATCCAGCTCTGGCGGAAATCCGTCACATGACCCTCGGTGCCCATGCAGACATATTCGCGCATGCGGAAGAGCTGTTGGCGGGCGGGATCGTTGGAGGGCTCGTGCCGGAAGCAGTAGGACTGCAGGTCGTAGAGCCCGCCCTTCGCCGGCAGGCGGCCGCGCTTGGCGATGGTCGGATAGAGCGGGTAGCAGGCCGCCGGCGTCAGCACGATGTCCGTCGCCTTCTGGTCCTTCGTCCAGTCGTCGCCGACCTCCATGCATTGCAGGAGGCTCATATGGTCGAGCTCGCTGCCGCAGAAGCTGTGCACCGTGCCGGCAAGCTGCGGGAAGCTCTTCATGTAGCCGCTGCTTTCGAAATGCGCGCGGCTCATGCCGGGGGGAAAGCGCATGGCTTCCGCGCCGTCGGCGCCGCCATAGGCGTCGATCAGCCGCTCGAAGCGGGCGATGACGTCCTCGAAGACGCCGCTGCGGCCGTAGAGGCCCTCGACGCCGGTATCGATGAGAAGACCGGTATCGAAGAGCCGGTCGAGAAGCGAGGTCTGCATATCCATGGTGTCACCCGATCAGGCTGGTGTCCTGCTTGTGAACGAGCAGGAGGTTCGACGTGTTGCCGAGGATGCGGTCGTTGGAGATCATGAGCTGGGCGGAATGCGCGTCGCGCAGGTGCCGGCCGAGGCTGAAGGGCGTGCCGTTCTTGTAGCCCATGATGCCGCAGATCAGCATGGCCTGGTTGACGATCGAAAGGATCGTTTCCGAAGCGGCGATCTTGACGTTGTTCATCGCCACCGCGAAGCCGACGGAGGAGAGCCGGTCCGCATCCGCCTTGGCCGCCTCGTATTCACGAAGGCCGGCGACCGTGCTCGCCTTGACGAGCTGGAGAAGGTTGGAGGCTTCCGCGAGGCGCAGCGCGCCGGGCGGTGTGACGCCGGGGCTCTTGCGGGCGGCGGCGCGCACGAAGGCCTGCGCCCGGGCGACCGCGTTGACGGCGATGCCGTACCAGACCGCGCTCCACAAGAGGTGCGAGGTGGCGAGCATCGACTGGGCGGCGATCTCGGCGAAAGGCTTCGGCAGGATCTGCGCCTTCGGCGCCTCGCCCTTGAAGAGCCAGCCGTCCGAGCAGGTGCCGCGCATGCCGAGCGTATCCCAGACATGGGTCCGCTCGATCGTGTACTGGTCCCTGGTGAAGACGGTCATGACCTGGTCGGTCGAGGCGGCGTCGGCATGGGCGCGCGAGGTGATGAGGATCGCGTCGGCATGGGCGCCGTAGGAGATCACCGTCGCATCCTTGGTGAGGCGGCAAGTGTCGCCCTCGACCTCGATGGCGCAGATGCTGTTGCGCAGGTTTCCGCCGATGCCGCCCTCGGTCGTCGCCGAGGCGAGCAGCAGTTGCCCGGCGGCGATCCGGCGCATGAAGCCGGCGTGCCAGGGATCGTCCGCGCCGTGCGAGACGAGGCTCGACAGCTTGATGTGGTGCATGGCGAAGACCATGGCGGCGGCCGCACAGCTCTGGCCGACCAGCGAGCAGATCTCGGCGATTTCCGAAAGCGAGGCATCCTCGCCGCCGAGCGCGGCGGGGATCTGGATCGACAGCAGCCGTTCGGCGATCATCGCGTCGACCGCTTCCCGGGGGAAGCGGCCCTTGGCGTCCACGTCGTCGGCATGCGCGGCAGCCACGGCGGCGACGCGCTCGGCGCGCTCCGTGTAGCCTCTCCCGACAGTGACGGTCATTCGGCCGCCTCCGCGCTGCCGACAAGGCTTTCCACCGCCCGGGCGATAGCCGCGATGCTCTGGAAGGACTTGCGGTTGAGCAGGCTGTCGGGGAACTCGATGTCGAAGGCGTCCTCGATGCCGAGCATCACCTGAACGGAAGCGAAGGAGGAAAGGCCCGCCGCGTAGAGATCGGCATCGTCCGCGAGCTGATCGACCGGAACCGGAAGGCCGCCATGCTTGCTGAGGATTTCACGGATTTTCTGCTTCATGCTTTTCTCCCATCGGGCTCGTCCGGCCAAACATCTGGCCGCCATTCATCCTGCCCAATGACTTAGGCCCGGCCGGATAAGATCGACTGAAGGGACATGGATAAGATTTCGTGAACCGCCTCGCAGCGCTGCTCCAGCCTGGAACGCGTGCCTATCGCCATTTCTGAAGAAAAGATGAGAAGGCCCGGATTTTCGGGCGATTGCGCGAGAGGCCAAGTGTTTCGCAACGATACGAATCGGGGCCATTCAAGCTTTATCAACCATAAGGCGAAAAGCTGCCCGAAAACCGCAATCGCTCACCAAAATGGGGGATTACGGCGCCGCCGAACACGGCATCGGCGATTGACGCCGTGCCGTATCGTGCCGGACAGGGAGCGCGTACCTTGCCGGCTCAGATCGTCCCGACGGGCCGCGCGGCCTTCGTCAGTGCGCCTCGTCCCAGTTGGTCGCGGCACGTGCATCCACTTTCAGCGGCACCTTCATCGACAGCGCCGGCATGGAGGCGTTTTCCATGATGTCGACGATGACGGGAATGGTCTTGTCGACCTCCCCGTCCTCGACCTCGAAGATCAGTTCGTCATGCACCTGCAGCAGCATGCGGGCGGACAGGCCGGCAGCGGCGAGCGCGGGCTCCATCTTCACCATGGCGCGGCGGATGATGTCGGCGGCCGAGCCCTGGATCGGCGCGTTGATCGCGGCGCGCTCGTTGAAGGCGCGCACCGACGGGTTGGACGACTTGATCTCCGGGTAATGGGCGCGGCGGCCGAAGATCGTCTCGACATAGCCGTTCTCGCGGGCGAAGGCCTTGGTACTGTCCATGTAGTCCTTGATGCCCGGGAAACGCTCGAAATACTTCTTGATGTAGTCGCCCGCCTCCGAGCGCTCGATGGAGAGCTGGTTGGCGAGGCCGAAGGCCGAGATGCCGTAGATGATGCCGAAATTGATCGCCTTGGCGCGGCGGCGGATTTCCGCCGGCATGCCTTCCACCGGCACGCCGAACATTTCGGACGCGGTCATGGCATGGATGTCGATGCCATCGGCGAAAGCCTGCTTGAGCTGCGGAATCTCGGCGACATGGGCGAGCACGCGCAGTTCGATCTGGCTGTAGTCGGCCGAGACCAGCCTGTTGCCGGGCGTCGAGATGAAGGCCGTGCGGATCTTGCGACCTTCGGCCGTACGCACCGGGATATTCTGCAGGTTCGGGTCCGAGGAAGAGAGGCGCCCGGTCGTCGTCGCGGCGAGCGCGTAGGACGTGTGCACGCGCTTCGTCTCGGGATGTACGAAACCGGGCAGCGCGTCGGTATAGGTGGATTTCAGCTTGGTGAGCTGGCGCCAGTCGACGATCTTGCGCGGCAGCGGGATGCCCTGCGCGGCAAGGTCCTCCAGAACCTGCGCGGAGGTCGACCACTGGCCGGTCTTGGTCTTCGATGCGCCCGGAAGACCCATCTTGCCGAAGAGGATGTCGCCGAGCTGCTTGGGCGAGCCGATGTTGAAGCGTTCGCCGGCAAGTTCGTAGATCTCTTCCTCGAAGCCGGCCGCGCCCTGCGCCAGCTCGCCGGAAAGGCGCGAGAGCACCTGCCGGTCGATGGTGATGCCGCGCTCCTCCATGCGAGCCAGCACGGGCACCAGCGGGCGTTCCAGCCGCTCGTAGACCGCCGTCATGCGCTCGGCCGCAAGGCGCGGCTTCAGGACATGCCAGAGCCGCAGCGTCACGTCGGCATCTTCGGCCGCATAGGCGGTGGCGCGAGCGATATCGACCATGTCGAAGGTCTGCGCGCCCTTGCCGGAGCCGGCGACCTCCTTGTAGGCGATCGGCTTGTGGCCGAGCCAGCGCTCGGAAAGCGTATCCATGCCATGGTTGCCCGCGCCGGCATCCAGCGCATAGGACATCAGCATCGTATCGTCGAAGCCCTGCATGGTGATGCCGTGCCGGCGCATGACGAGATAGTCGTATTTGAGGTTCTGCGCGACCTTGAGGACGGACGGATCCTCCAGCAGCGCCTTCAGCCGCTCCAGCGCGGCGCGGACCGGGATCTGCCCCTCGGCAAGCCCGCCGCCGAGGAGGTCCCCGACGCCGGTCTTGTGGTTGACCGGCACGTAGCAGGCGCGGATCGTTATGCCCGACGGGTCCTTGGAATTGTCGGCGATGGCGAGCGAGAAGCCGCAGAGCTCGGCCTGCATGGCGTCGAGCGAGGTCGTCTCGGTGTCGAAGCCGACGAGGCCGGTCTCGCGCGCTGCCGCGATCCAGTGGTCGAGCGCGTCGAGGTCGCGCACCGTCTCATAGGTCGAATGGTCGATCGGGCCGGCGGAGAAGCGCTCGGCGCGGGACTTTGCAAGGGCCGCGGGCGTGGCTTCGCCGGGCTTTGCGGTCGGCAGCAGGGTCTCGGCGGCCTCGGCCGCTGTCTCGTCGCCGTCAAGATCGAGCGCGGGACCGGCGACCTCGCCCTTGTCGAGATCCGGGCCATGCGCCTCGGCGCCCCATTCGACCGGCACGCTCGCCGCCTCGATGGCGCCGGCATCGCAGTCGCAGGCTTCCGCGACGCGGCGGGTCAGCGTGGTGAATTCCATGGCCTTCAGGAAGGCGATGAGCTTCGGCCCGTCCTGCGGATGCAGGATCAGGTCGTCCAGCGGCATGTCGAGCGGCGTGTCGGTCTTCAGGGTGACGAGCTGGCGCGAGAGCAGCACGAGCTCGCGGTTGGCGATGATGTTCTCGCGGCGCTTGACCTGCTTGATCTCGTCGGCGCGGGCGAGCAGCGTGTCGAGGTCGCCATACTCTTCCAGAAGCTGCGCAGCGGTCTTCGGGCCGATGCCGGGCACGCCCGGCACGTTGTCGGTCGAATCGCCGGTCAGCGATTGCAGGTCGATCATCTTCTCCGGCGGCACGCCCCATTTCTCGATCACTTCGGGAATGGAGATCTGCTTGTCCTTCATGCCGTCATACATCGAGACGCTCTGCGTCACGAGTTGCATGAGGTCCTTGTCGGAAGAGACGATGGTGACGTCGGCGCCATCGGCCTCGGCGAGGCGGGCATAGGTGGCGATCAGGTCGTCCGCCTCGAAGCCTTCCTTCTCGATGCAGGGCAGGTTGAAGGCGCGCGTGGCGTGGCGGATCAGGCCGAATTGCGGGATCAGGTCTTCCGGCGGCGCGGTGCGGTTCGCCTTGTACTGGTCGTAGAGTTCGTTGCGGAAGGTCTTCGAGGAATAGTCGAAGATGACGGCGAAATGCGTCGGCGTCACGCCTACGTCGGTATTGCGCGCATCCTTCAGGAGCTTCCACAGCATGTTGCAGAAACCCGAGACGGCATTGACCGGCAGCCCGTCCGACTTGCGGTTGAGCGGCGGGATGGCGTGGAAGGCGCGGAAGATGAAGCCGGAGCCGTCGACGAGGAAGAGATGATCACCTTTTTTCATGGGGTGAATGGATAGCGCGGGCCGTCTGCCACGTCCATCTCTCATTGCGGATACAGGCCCTCCCCAACCCCTTCCCCCAAGGGGGAGATACCGGCAGGCAGAGGAGGTTTCCCGGCCCTGCGAAGCCTCACGCGAACGTTACCAATTTGTAATTTTCAGCGGGGCAGGAATCCCTTGAAAAGCCACATTCGGACCCACAGATATTGGTCATCGGCACCTGATCAAAGCCGTTGTCTGGCATACGGCCTGTCCCCCGCCGCGCCAGACGAGGACAAAGGCCTCATCCCCCTCTCCGGGCCTTTGTCCATAATTCGCAGAAGCCGCCGCGACACGCCTCCTGTCGCCGGCGGCTTCTCGCATTTCGGGGCCTCCGCACGGATATACGAGACGCCTTCGCGCCCACGCGGATCGCGGGCGATCCGACATTGTCTTCCGCCGCGAACCGGCATAGCTTTCCCGCATGGACTTTGATCGCAAGGAGTCGGCAGCCTACCTCGCCAATCTTCTGGCGAAGGCGGCCTCGCGCGCCCTCCATGCGCGGGCGGACGGCGCGGGCTTCGCGCCCGGCCAGTTCCCGGTCCTGCTCGAACTGTGGGGCGGCGACGGCCTGACCCAGCGCGAACTTCTCGACCGGCTCGACATCGAACAGGCGACGATGGCCAACACGCTCTCGCGCATGGAGCGCGACGGACTGATCTTGCGCCGCCGGCACCCGAAGGACCGGCGGGCGCAGCTCGTCTTCCTGACGACGCGCGGCAAGGCGCTGCGCGAGACCGCGATGGCCGCCGCATCCGCCACCGAGGAGGCGCTGTTCCAGGGCTTCCGGCGCTTCGAGCGGGAGCTGCTTCTGGAATATATGCGCATGGTGCTCGCCAATCTCGGCCGCGATCCGCGCGTCTGACCGTCGCAAGACCGTCATACGATTTGCCCTCGCCGAGGCGATCGGTCTAATGTCGCCGCGCAATTCGCAAGGGATTCGACCATGACCAACATTCTGCCCGTCCTCGATCGCGCCAGCGCCGGCATTCCCGCCAGCCTCGAACGGCTTTTCGAGCTGGTGCGCATCAAGTCCATTTCCACAGACCCGGCCTTCAAGGCCGATTGCCGCAAGGCGGCCGAATGGCTGGTCACCGAGCTGCGCTCGCTCGGCTTCGACGCCACCGTGCGCGACACCCCCGGCCATCCGATGGTCGTCGCCCATCATGACGGCGCGCGTGCCGATGCCCCGCATGTGCTGTTCTACGGCCATTACGACGTCCAGCCGGTCGATCCGCTGAACCTTTGGGACCACGATCCCTTCGAGCCGGCGGTGCGTGATGCCGAAGGCGGCCGCCGCATCATCACCGGCCGCGGCACCTCCGACGACAAGGGCCAGCTCCTGACCTTCGTCGAAGCCTGCCGCGCCTACAAGGAAACGGCCGGCACGCTGCCCTGCCGCGTCACGATCCTCTTCGAAGGCGAGGAAGAGTCCGGCTCGCCCTCGCTGAAGCCCTTCCTCGAAGCCAATGCGGCGGAGCTGAAGGCCGATTTCGCCCTCGTGTGCGATACCAGCATGTGGGACGCCGACACGCCGGCGATCTCGGCGGGCCTGCGCGGCCTCGTCGGCGAGGAGATCGTCATCAAGGCGGCCGACCGGGACCTGCATTCCGGCTATTTCGGCGGCGCGGCGGCAAACCCGATCCACATCCTTTCCGACATTCTCGCCGGCCTTCACGACGAGACGGGCCGCGTGACGCTCGACGGCTTCTACGAGGGCGTCGAGGAGACCCCGACGCAGATCAAGGCCGCCTGGGAAAAGCTCGGCAGCTCGGCGGAAAGCCTTCTCGGCGAGGTCGGCCTGTCGATCCCGTCCGGCGAGAAGGGCCGCTCCGTGCTGGAGCTCACCTGGGCGCGGCCGACCGCCGAGGTCAACGGCATCACCGGCGGCTATACCGGCGAGGGCTTCAAGACCGTGATCGCGGCGGAAGCCTCGGCGAAGGTCTCCTTCCGCCTCGTCGGCAAGCAGGATCCCGCGAAGATCCGCGACGCCTTCCGCGCCTATGTCCGCTCGAAGGTCCCGGCCGACTGCTCGGTCTCCTTCCACGCCCATGG
Organism: Shinella sp. 1A1; assembly: GCF_055379515.1. Lineage (NCBI taxonomy): Bacteria > Pseudomonadati > Pseudomonadota > Alphaproteobacteria > Hyphomicrobiales > Rhizobiaceae > Shinella > Shinella sp. 1A1. The sequence goes on along the minus strand of NZ_AP039671.1, from coordinate 3,343,413 downwards.
CGGCTCGCCGGCCATCCAGCTTCCCTACGATTCGGCGCTCTTGGAAAAGGCGAAGTCCGCGCTGTCGGACGAATGGCCGAAGCCGGCCGTCGTCATCGGCATGGGCGGGTCCATCCCCATCGTTGGCGATTTCCAGAAGATGCTCGGCATGGAATCCTTGCTCGTCGGCTTTGCGCTGTCGGACGACCGCATCCATTCGCCGAACGAGAAATACGAACTGCGTTCCTTCGAGAAGGGTATCCGCTCCTGGGTACGGATCCTCTCCGCGCTGGCGGCGCGTTGACGCAGAAGTGATGACGCGGCTGGCTGGCATTCACCGGGCGAACCGGAAATGCTGGCCAACCGACCAACGACAAGAATGGCCGCGTCGCACCGCGCGATGACAGGCCCATGATGGGGAAGGGTGAGGATGGCGCCAGCACGGACTGCGAAGGCAACCTGCTGCTCGAACGACGGCCTGTCGAAGACGGCCGAAGGCGGGGCGGCATGAAGCGACTGCGGAAATTCTTCTGGCCGCTCGTCAGCACCCTCGCGATCGTCCTGTCGGTCTATGTCCTCTATAAGGACCTGCGCGGCCTTTCGCTCGACGAGTTCATGGCCAGCATCAACGCCATTCCGGTGTCCGGCTGGATCCTCGCCTGCGGGGCGACGCTTGTCGCCTATGCGGCGCTCGCCGGCTACGACCACCTGGCGCTGGAGCATCTCGGCCACCGCATCTCGCTGTGGTTCATCACCCTCACCTCCTTCACCACCTATGCGCTGTCGCACAATATCGGCGCCTCGGTGTTTTCCGGAGCGCTGGTGCGCTATCGCGCCTATACGTCGAAGGGGCTCACCGGATCGGAGGTGGGCGTTCTCGTCGCCTTCTGCTCCTTCACCTTCGCGCTCGGCACCTTCATGCTGTTCGGCTTCGTGCTGGTGCTGGAGCCGGAGATCATCGAGCGCTTCGCCGATTTCCTGCCGATCGAGGCGGCCTTCTCGACGGGGGTCTTCATCCTCGCGGTGGTCGCGCTCTACGTGGTGGGCAGCCTCGTCGGCTTCCGGCCGATCGACACGCGCTGGCTCAAGCTCGAATATCCCAAGCCCTCGCTCGTCTTCCGCCAACTCATCATCGCACCGATCGAACTGATCGGCGCGGCGGGGATCATCTATTTCGTGCTGCCGGCGGAGGGCAATCCCGGCTTCTTCGTCGTGCTCGGCATCTTCCTCGCCTCCTTCTCCGTCGCGCTCCTCTCCCATGCGCCGGGCGGCATCGGCGTGCTCGAGCTCGTCTTCCTCGCCGGCCTGCCGGACATGGATCCAGCCGTGGTGCTGGCGGCGCTCGCCGTCTTCCGCCTCTTCTACCTCATCGTTCCCTTCGTCATGGCGCTGGTCGTCATCCTCGTCTTCGAGCGATCACGTTTTCTTGCGCGAGCGAGGAACGGAGAGGATTGAAACCAGGAATAGTTTCGGTTCATCTTCGGTTCAGTCGAATTGTTTCATGCTCTGATCCGTCCAGATCATTGTGAAGCAATGAAAAACCAAGGGAGACCGACATGAAGACAACGATCAAGACCGGCCTTTCCGCCGCCATGGCCGTCGCCATGTTCGCCACGACGTTCGTCCCCGCACAGGCTTTCGCCGTTCCGATGCCCAAGGCCGGCGTTTCTCAGAGCAGCGACGTCGAGCAGGTGCAGTATCGCAGGAGACATGGCGGCTGGTATCACGGCCACCGCGGCTATCGTCATGAGCGCCGGGGCTATCGCCGCCATTCGGACGGCTGGTGGTATCCGCTGGCCGCCTTCGGCGCAGGCGCGATCATCGGCGGCGCGATCGCCAACGACGGCTATTCGCGTCCGCGTTACGAAGGCATCAATCCGCGCCACACCGACTGGTGCTATGCGCGCTATCGCTCGTACCGGGCCTACGACAACACGTTCCAGCCCAATTACGGCCCGCGCCGCGAGTGCCTCTCGCCCTACTATTGAGACGGCCTTCCGGGCGGCCTTCGGGCCGCCCGATCCCGTCGACCCGATTCCGTCGAATTGACGGCAGCGCGTTCACCGCTTCTTAACGACCCCTTAAATCGCCGCATTTAAGGTCCACCGACCGGCGATATCAGAGGGTTCATCCGACCGCTTATGGCAGGCAACCGAAAATCCCAGCGCATCGAACCGTCCTTCCGGGGAGCGGCAGGGCGAGACGACGACGATGATCTCCATCTCGGCGCGGAGGATCGTGTGGCCGGCGGCGGGCGGAACGGCCGCGGCAAGCCGCCGAAGGCCGCCAGGGCGCGGCGCGGCGAGAAGCGGCGGCGGCAGCCCTCGCTCGGCATCTTCGGCCTCTTCCGACGGCTCGTCTACTGGTGCCTGGTGCTCGGTCTGTGGGGCGCCATCGGCGTCGGCGGACTCGTGCTCTACTACGGCTCGCGCATGCCGAGCGCCACGAGCTGGGCGATCCCCGACCGGCCGCCGAACGTCAAGATCCTCTCGGTCAACGGCGACATCATCGCCAACCGGGGCCTGACCGGCGGCGAGGCGCTGTCGCTGGAGAACATGTCGCCCTACATTCCGCAGGCGGTCATCGCCATCGAGGACCGGCGCTTCTACTCGCATTTCGGCATCGACCCGCTCGGCCTTGCCCGCGCGATGCTGACGAACGTGACGTCCGGCCGCATGGTGCAGGGCGGCTCGACCCTGACGCAGCAGCTCGCCAAGAACATGTTCCTCTCGCCCGAGCGCACGCTGGAGCGCAAGGTGCAGGAAGTGCTGCTCTCGATCTGGCTGGAGCACAAATACACCAAGGACCAGATCCTTGCGATGTATCTCAACCGCGTGTTCTTCGGCTCAAACTCCTACGGCGTGGAAGCGGCCTCGCGGCGCTACTTCAACAAGTCGGCGCGCGACGTCAATCTCGGCGAGGCCGCGCTGCTGGCGGGCCTCCTGAAGGCGCCCTCCCGCCTTTCGCCGGCGCGCGATCCGGAAGCGGCGGAGGCGCGCGCCCAGGTCGTCCTCGGCGCGATGCGCGAGGAGGGCTACATCACCGACGCGGAGATCAAGACCGCGATGTCGCAGAGCCCGGCGCGGGCGAAGAGCTACTGGTCCGGCGCCGAGCACTATGCCGCCGACATGGTCATGGCCCAGCTTCCCGGCATGATCGGCGACATCAAGGAAGACCTCGTCATCGACACGACCATCGATCTCGACCTCGAGAAGAAGGCCGACGAGGCGATCTCGAAGATCCTCGACAAGGACGGCGCCAAGTCCAATGCCTCGCAGGCCGCCCTCGTCTCCATCGACGGCACGGGCGCGATCCGCGCGCTGGTCGGCGGGCGCGACTATGCCGAAAGCCAGTTCGACCGCGCCTCCAAGGCCAGGCGCCAGCCCGGCTCGGCCTTCAAGCCCTTCGTCTATGCCGCCGCGCTTGAAGCGGGCCGCTCGCCGCTGTCGCTGCGCAACGACGCGCCCGTCAGGATCGGCAAGTGGACGCCGGAGAACTACGACCAGAAATATCGCGGCGAGGTGACGCTGGCCGCGGCCTTCGCCGAATCGCTCAACACCATCGCCGCCCAGCTCGTCATGGAAGTGGGGCCGGACGAGGTGGTCAAGCTCGCCCGCCGGCTCGGCATCGAATCGGACCTGCAGGCCAATGCCTCGATCGCGCTCGGCACCTCCGAGGTGACGCTCGTCGAGCTGACATCGGCCTATGCGCCCTTCATGAACGGCGGCTACAAGGCGACGCCCCACATCATCCGCCGCATCTCGACCGCCGAGGGCAAGGTGCTCTACGAGAACACCTACGACAATCCGCCCCGCGTGCTGGAGCCCAACATCGTTTCCATGATGAACGGCATGATGATGCGCGTGATTTCGCAGGGCACCGGCAAGAACGCCCGCATTCCCGGCTGGCCGGCCGCCGGCAAGACCGGCACGACGCAGTCCTTCCGCGACGCGCTCTTCGTCGGCTATACCAGCAACCTGACGACCGGTGTCTGGTTCGGCAACGATGACGGTAAGTCGATGAAGAAGGTGACGGGCGGCGGGCTTCCGGCGCGCGCCTGGAGCCAGTTCATGACGGCGGCCCATGCCGGCCTTTCGCCCTCGCCGCTCTTCGGCACGGCGGGCGGCGACCCGCTGCAGGCCACCGAGCCGGCGCCGGAAGGCGACCAGCTCTTCGACATCATCTCGCGCACGCTCGGCACCGACGAACGGCCCACGGACACCGGCGCGGCCGTCGCCAACGAGCAGACCGGCACCGTGCCGCTGGATAACGGGCCGCTCGACGACGGGATGATCCCGCCGGCCGAGGTCGGCGGCGATGGCCGGCCGGCCACGCACCGCACGACGCTTCTCGACATCCTGATGGGCGGCTGACATCCGCATCAAACCTGCACCGCGCGGTACGGACCGTTCTGCCGGCTTGACGCCCGCCGGCAAGCTCACCACATTGCCGGCGGCGACCCTTTCACCTTGCCGGACACGCTGATTTTGCGCGCTTTGCGCCTCGTCCATGTCTTGCAGTCGTCTGGAGGGGTCCTTATATACCCCGCAAAGCTTCGGTTCAGACCGGCGCTTTCGACAAGACCATACCATTAGGGGCTGCCAAAAGAATGCCTGAATGGGTTCCGGCAGCTCGCTTCAAGGAGAGAATGACATGGCTAAAGTAATCGGTATCGACCTCGGAACGACCAATTCCTGCGTCTCCGTCATGGATGGCAAGGACGCGAAAGTCATCGAAAATGCCGAAGGCGCGCGCACGACGCCTTCCATGGTCGCCTTCACCGAAGACGGTGAGCGGCTGACCGGCCAGCCGGCCAAGCGCCAGGCGGTCACCAACCCGGAAAACACCCTGTTCGCCGTCAAGCGCCTCATCGGCCGCCGCTACGACGACAAGCTCGTCGAGAAGGACAAGGCGCTCGTTCCCTACAAGATCGTCAAGGGCGACAACGGCGACGCCTGGGTCGACGCCCGCGGCAAGGGCTATTCCCCCTCGCAGATCTCCGCGATGATCCTGCAGAAGATGAAGGAAACCGCCGAATCCTACCTCGGCGAGACCATCACGCAGGCCGTCATCACGGTTCCGGCCTACTTCAACGACGCGCAGCGCCAGGCGACCAAGGACGCCGGCAAGATCGCGGGTCTTGAAGTGCTCCGCATCATCAACGAGCCGACGGCTGCCGCGCTCGCCTACGGCCTCGACAAGAAGGACGGCAAGACCATCGCCGTCTACGACCTTGGCGGCGGCACGTTCGACATCTCGGTCCTGGAAATCGGCGACGGCGTCTTCGAAGTGAAGTCGACGAACGGCGACACCTTCCTCGGCGGTGAAGACTTCGACATGCGTCTGGTCAACTACCTCGCCGACGAGTTCAAGAAGGACCAGGGCATCGACCTGAAGAACGACAAGCTCGCCCTGCAGCGCCTCAAGGAAGCTGCCGAAAAGGCCAAGATCGAGCTGTCGTCCTCGCAGCAGACCGAAATCAACCTGCCGTTCATCACGGCGGACGCTTCCGGCCCGAAGCACCTGACGATGAAGCTGACCCGCGCCAAGTTCGAAGCGCTCGTCGACGACCTCGTCCAGCGCACCGTCGCTCCGTGCAAGGCAGCCCTCAAGGATGCCGGCGTCACGGCGGCCGAGATCGACGAAGTCGTTCTCGTCGGCGGCATGAGCCGCATGCCGAAGGTGCAGGAAACCGTCAAGCAGCTGTTCGGCAAGGAGCCGCACAAGGGCGTGAACCCGGATGAAGTGGTCGCCATGGGCGCCGCCATCCAGGCCGGCGTTCTGCAGGGCGACGTCAAGGACGTTCTGCTCCTCGACGTGACCCCGCTGTCTCTCGGCATCGAAACGCTGGGCGGCGTCTTCACCCGTCTGATCGAGCGCAACACGACGATCCCGACGAAGAAGAGCCAGACCTTCTCGACCGCCGAGGACAACCAGTCGGCCGTGACCATCCGCGTCAGCCAGGGCGAGCGTGAAATGGCCGCGGACAACAAGCTGCTCGGCCAGTTCGACCTCGTCGGCATTCCGCCGGCACCGCGCGGCATGCCGCAGATCGAAGTCACCTTCGACATCGACGCCAACGGCATCGTGCAGGTCTCGGCCAAGGACAAGGGAACCGGGAAGGAGCACCAGATCCGCATCCAGGCTTCCGGCGGTCTTTCCGACGCCGACATCGAGAAGATGGTCAAGGATGCCGAGGCCAATGCCGAGGCCGACAAGAAGCGCCGCGAGGGCGTCGAGGCGAAGAACCAGGCCGAAAGCCTGATCCATTCGTCGGAGAAGTCCCTCAAGGAATACGGCGACAAGGTCACGGAAGACGACCGCAAGGCCATCGAGGAGGCGATCGCCGCCCTCAAGACCTCGGTCGAAGCCTCCGAGCCCGACGCCGAGGACATCAAGGCCAAGACCAACACGCTCATGGAAGTCTCCATGAAGCTCGGTCAGGCGATCTACGAGGCCCAGCAGGCCGAAGAGACCGCCTCCTCCTCGGGTGAGGCCGGCGACAATGTCGTCGATGCCGACTACGAGGAAGTCAAGGACGACAAGAAGTCGGCCTGAGCCTCCTGACATGCCGGCCGCGCCCGACGCGGCCGGTGCAACGGATAGTGAAAAGGCGGAAGTCAGCACGAAGGGAAACAAGGCAGCATGATCACTCCCGTTTATCGCGGCGATGACGTCATGGCCTTCCCTTCGCCCGGCTTCCGCCTTTCGCATGCGTGAGGCCAAGGCAAGCTTCCCCATCCATAATAACAAGACCGTTCCCGCGAAACGGACGTGAACCCGAATGGCAAAAGCTGATTTTTACGAGACGCTGGGTGTCTCCAGGACCGCCGACGAGAAGGAGCTGAAGAGCGCCTTCCGCAAGATGGCGATGAAGTACCACCCCGACAAGAATCCGGGCGATGCCTCCGCAGAACAGAAGTTCAAGGACGTCAACGAAGCCTATGAAATGCTCAAGGACCCGCAGAAGCGGGCGGCCTACGACCGCTATGGCCATGCGGCCTTCGAACACGGCGGCATGGGTGGCGGCGGCTTCGGCGGTGGCGGTTTCGGCGGCGGCGGCGGTTTCTCCGACATCTTCGAGGACATCTTCGGCGAGATGATGGGCGGCGGGCGCCAGCGGCGTTCCTCCGGTGGACGCGAGCGCGGCGGCGACCTTCGCTACAACATGGAAATCTCCCTCGAAGAGGCCTATGCCGGCAAGACCGCGCAGATCCGCGTGCCGACATCGATCACCTGCGACGTCTGTACCGGCTCCGGCGCCAAGCCGGGCACCAGCCCCAAGACCTGCGCTACCTGCCAGGGCTCCGGCCGCGTGCGCGCCGCACAGGGCTTCTTCTCCATCGAGCGCACCTGCCCGACCTGCCACGGCCGCGGCCAGACGATCAGCGATCCCTGCACCAAGTGCCACGGCAATGGCCGCATCACGGAAGAGCGCTCGCTGTCGGTCAACATTCCGGCCGGCATCGAGGACGGCACGCGCATCCGCCTTTCCGGCGAGGGCGAGGCCGGCGTTCGCGGCGGACCGGCGGGCGACCTCTACATCTTCCTGTCGGTGAAGCCGCACGAGTTCTTCCAGCGCGACGGGGCGGACCTCTACTGCGCCGTGCCGATCTCGATGACGACGGCGGCTCTCGGCGGCACCTTCGACGTCGCCACGCTCGACGGCACCAAGTCGCGCGTCTCGGTGCCCGAGGGCACCCAGGCCGGCAAGCAGTTCCGCCTGAAGGGCAAGGGCATGCCGGTGCTACGCTCCAGCCAGGTCGGCGATCTCTACATCCAGATCCAGATCGAAACGCCGCAGAAGCTCACCAAGCGCCAGCGCGAGCTGCTCAAGGAATTCGAGGAGATTTCCTCGAAGGAGAACAATCCGGAATCGGCGGGCTTCTTCGCCCGGATGAAGGAATTCTTCGAAGGCTGAGACCTTGGGAGACAAACGAAAAGCCCCGGCAGCGCCGGGGCTTTTTTGCATGTTCAATAGAACCGCAAACCTCTCCTCCGTCATGCCCGGGCTTGTCCCGAGCATCTGCAACGTCTCGATATTTCAATGCGTTGGCAGATCCTCGGCACAAGGCCGAGGATGACGACAGCGGGTGGAGCGAGGTTAAAGGCTCCGGCGTGCCGGAGCTTTCCCGCCTGGGCTACTGAATCAGGATCGCCCGGAAATCGTTGACGTTGGTGCCGGTCGGGCCGGGCACGAAGAGGTCGCCGAGGGCGTCGAAGGCGGTCCAGCTGTCGTTGCGCGACAGGAATTCGGCGGCATCTTTGCCCTTGTCGGCGAGGCGCGAGACCGTGGTGCCGTCGGCGAAGGCGCCGGCATTGTCCTCCGAGCCGTCGATGCCGTCCGTATCGGCGGCGAGCGCATAAAGGCCTTCGAGGCCATCGGCGGCGCAGGCGAAGGAGAGCAGGAACTCGCCGTTGCGGCCGCCCTTGCCCTTGCCCCTGATCGTCACGGTGGTTTCGCCGCCCGAGAGGACGACGACGGGTTTGTGGAACGGCCGGTCGCGGCGCACGACTTCCGCGGCGATGGCGGCATGCACGCGGCCGACTTCGCAGGCTTCGCCCTCGATGGCGTCGGAAAGGATGACGGCCTCGATGCCGGCTTCCTTCGCGGCGGCGGCGGCGGCTTCCAGCGAGACGGCGGCGGAGGCGACGAGCCTCACCTCGTTGCGGGCATAGCGCGGATCGGAGGGCAATGGCGGCTCGTCCGTGCCGCCCTCGATATGGCGCATGACGGCGTCCGGCAGGTCGAGGCGATAGCGCTCGATGAGGCGGAGCGCATCGGCGCGGGTCGTCTCGTCGGCGATGGTCGGGCCGGAGGCGACGAGGGCGGGATTGTCGCCCGGAATGTCGGAGACGACCAGCGAGACGACGAGGGCGGGATGGGCGAGCGCGGCCAGCCGGCCGCCCTTGATGCGCGAGACCTGCTTGCGCACGGCATTCATGGCGCTGATCGGCGCGCCGGAGGCGAGCAGCGCCTTGTTGACGGCGATCTCGTCGGCGAGCGTCAGGTCGCCGGCGGGCGCGGGCAGCAGCGCCGAGCCACCGCCGCAGACGAGGGCGACGACGAGGTCGTCCTCGGTGAGGCCCCGCACGGCGGCCATCAGCCGGCCGGAGGCGAGAAGGCCGCTGTCGTCCGGCACCGGATGGGCCGCTTCCAGCACCTCGATACGCTCGCAGGGCACCGCATAGCCGTAGCGCGTGACGACGACGCCCGTCAGCGGCGCATCCCACAGGCGCTCGAAGGCGCGGGCCATCTGCGCGGCGCCCTTGCCGGCGCCGATCACCACCGTGCGGCCCTTCGGCTTTTCCGGCAGGTTGGCGGCCAGCACCTTTTCCGGATCTGCCGCATCGACCGCGACGGAAAAGAGATGTTCGAGAAAGGCGCGCGGGTCGGCGATGATGGGCATGGGGTTCCTCCGGGTCTGCGGGTAGCTCATATAAACACAGCCCCTCATCCGCAAGCCAGCGCCCTCTCCTCCAAGACGGCGCGGCGGGACGAGGGGCTGTCTCTCCTCCTCAGGATGGGGTGACCGGGCGGGGCTCCCCTCCCCGCCCGGTCAGGCCGTCATGCGACGGCGTGGTTCGCCATGCGCTCCAGCGCAGTGACGAGACCGGAGTGATCGAGGCCCGCATCGCCGTGGGCCGCGCACTGATTGAAAAGCTCCTGCGTGGATGCCGTGTTGGGCAGCGCGACGCCGAGCGTCTTGGCCCCCTGAAGGGCAAGGTTAAGGTCCTTCTGGTGCAGCGAGATACGGAAGCCCGGATCGAAGGTGCGCTTGACCATGCGCTCGCCATGCACTTCGAGGATGCGCGAGGAGGCAAAGCCGCCCATCAGCGCCGCGCGCACGCGCGCCGGATCGGCGCCGGCCTTGGAGGCGAAGACGAGGGCTTCGGCGACGGCCTCGATGGTGAGCGCCACGATGATCTGGTTGGCGACCTTGGTCACCTGGCCGTCGCCGCAATCGCCGACGAGCGTGATGTTCTTGCCCATGAGCTGGAAGAGCGGCAGCGCCCTGTCGAAGCTTTCCTGCGAGCCGCCGGCCATGATGGAGAGCGAGGCGTTCTTGGCGCCGACCTCGCCGCCCGAGACCGGGCCGTCGACATATTCGGCGCCGGTCGCGCGGATCTTCTTGGCGAATTCCTTCGTCGCGATCGGCGAGATCGAGCTCATGTCGATGACGAGCTTGCCGGCCGAAAGGCCGTAGGAGACGCCGTTCTCGCCGAAGAGCACGTCCTCGACTTCCGGCGTATCCGGCAGCATGAGGATGATCGTATCGACGGTCTCGGCGAGCGCCTTCGGGCTGTCGACGATCTTCAGGCCGTTATCGACAAGCTCCTGCCGCGGCGCGATCGAGAACTTCGAGGTGATGACGGTGTGGCCGGCATCCTGAAGGTGACGCGCCATGGGCGTGCCCATGATGCCGAGGCCGATGAAACCGATATTTGCCATGATCTAACTCCCAGTCTTGAAATGGTTTGAGGCTCAGCGGCCGACTTCGGCCAGCCAGCCGAGGCCTTCCCCGGTGGTGGTGCGCGGCTTGTATTCGCAGCCGATCCAGCCGTCGTAACCGAGCGCATCGAGCGTCCTGAATACGAAGGGCCAGGCGATCTCGCCGGTGCCCGGCTCGTTGCGGCCCGGATTGTCGGCAAGCTGCACGTGGGGGATCTGCGCCTGGTGCTTCTTGAACGTACCGATCAGCTCGCCCTCGGTGCGCTGCTGGTGGTAGAGGTCGTACTGGATATAGAGGTTGTCGGAGCCGACCTCGGCGATGATCGAGGCCGCCTGATCCGGCGTGTTGAGATAGAAGCCGGGAATGTCGAAATGGTTGATCGGCTCGATCAGCAGCTTGATACCGTGCTTGCCGAGCTCGCTCGCCGCCAGCTTGAGGTTGGAGACGAAGGTGGTGCGCAGCACGCTGTCCGGCACGCCGGCCGGTGCGATGCCCGACAGGCAGTTGACTTGCTTGCAGCCGAGCGCCGTCGCATAGTCGATGGCCGAGGCGACGCCCCGGCGGAACTCGTCGACGCGATCCGGCAGCACCGCGATGCCGCGCTCGCCGCCGGCCCAGTTGCCGGCCGGCAGGTTGTGCAGGACCTGGGTGAGGCCGTGCTTCTTCAATTCGGCGCGCAGGGCTTCCTTGTCGAAATCGTAGGGGAAGAGATACTCGACCCCCTCGAAGCCGGCCTTGGCGGCCAGGGCGAAGCGCTCCATGAAGGGCACTTCATTGAAGAGCATGGTCAGGTTGGCCGCAAATTTCGGCATTGTATTCTCCCTCTAACTCAATCCAGCAGGGCGGCCAGCGTTGCCGTCGGCGCATCCTCGCCGCGTTCTGCCAGTTCCTCGAATTCGACGACAGCGTTGATGTCGGCGCCCATGGCGATGTTCGTGACGCGCTCGAGGATGAACTCGATGACGACGGGAACCTGGTGCTCCTTCATCAGCTTCTGCGCCGTGTTGAAGGCTTCCTGGAACTCGTTGGCGCTGCGGACACGGATCGCCTTGCAGCCGAGGCCTTCGGCGACCGCGACGTGATCGACGCCGTAGCCGGCTTCCGAGTCGGCATTCGCATTGATGTTGTCGAAAGCGAGCGAGACCTCGAAGTCCATGTTGAAGCCGCGCTGGGCCTGCCGGATGAGGCCGAGATACGAGTTGTTCACGACCACATGCAGGTAGGGCAGCTTGTGCTGGGCGCCGACCGCAAGCTCCTCGATGAGGAACTGGAAGTCGTAGTCACCCGACAGCGCGACGATCGGACGATCCGGATCGGCGGCGCGCACGCCGAGCGCTGCCGGCAGCGTCCAGCCGAGCGGGCCGGCTTGGCCGCAATTGATCCAGTTGCGCGGCTTGTAGACATGCAGGAACTGCGCGCCGGCGATCTGGCTGAGGCCGATGGTCGAGACGTAGCAGGTGTCGCGGTCGAAGGCCCTGTTCATCTCCTCGTAGACGCGCTGGGGCTTCAGCGGCATCTGGTCGAAATGGGTCTTGCGCAGCATGGTGCGCTTGCGCTCGCGGCATTCGCCGGCCCAGCCGGACCAGTCGCGCAGCTTGCCCGCCGCCTTCCATTCCGTGGCGACCTCGACGAAGACCTGAAGGGCCGCGCCGGCATCGGAGACGATGCCAAAATCCGGCGTGAAGACGCGGCCGATCTGCGTCGGCTCGATGTCGACATGGATGAACTTGCGGCCTTCCGTATAGGTCGGGATGTTGCCGGTGTGGCGGTTTGCCCAGCGGTTGCCGATGCCGAAGACGAAGTCCGAGGCAAGCAGCGTGGCATTGCCGTAGCGGTGCGAGGTCTGCAGGCCGCACATGCCGGCCATCAGCGGGTGATCGTCCGGAATGACGCCCCAGCCCATCAGAGTCGGGATGACGGGAACGCCGGTGATTTCCGCAAGCTCGACCAGAAGGTCCGAGGCATCCGCATTGATGATGCCGCCGCCGGCGACGAGCAGCGGGCGCTCGGATTCATTGAGCATGGCGAGCGCCTTCTCGGCCTGGGCGCGGGTGGCGGCCGGCTTGTAGGGTGTCAGAGGCTCGTATGCGTCGATGTCGAACTCGATCTCCGCAAGCTGGACGTCGATCGGCAGGTCGATGAGGACCGGGCCGGGGCGGCCGGAGCGCATCGTATGGAACGCCTTCTGGAAGACGTAAGGCACGAGGCCCGGCTCCATGACCGTGACGGCCCATTTGGTGACGGGCGCAGCGATCTTGGCGATGTCGACCGCCTGGAAGTCTTCCTTGTCGAGGCGGGCGCGCGGCGCCTGGCCGGTGATGCAGAGGATCGGGATCGAATCGGCGGAAGCCGAGTAGAGGCCGGTGATCATGTCGGTGCCGGCAGGGCCGGACGTGCCGATGCAAAGGCCGATATTGCCGGCACGGGCACGGGTATAGCCTTCGGCCATGTGGCTGGCGCCCTCAACATGGCGGGCCAGGATATGGCGGACCGAGCCGCGCGCCTTCAGCGCCGAATAGAAGGGATTGATCGCAGCGCCCGGAACGCCGAAGGCACAATCGATGCCTTCCTTCTCCAGAACCAGCACCGCCGCATCGACAGCACGCATTTTAGCCATGGGTTTTCCTCCGTCTCTCGAGAAGGAAGGTAGCGCATCCGTATTTCGGCGCAATCATAAAATGGAAATCAATCCCATTATACGGAAATAAACATTTTCAACGAAACTGGAACAATCGCTCCGGGCCGGCTATGGGAATGGCAAGGCAGGCAGGAGAAGACCATCATGGCAGAGCATCAGGAAAAGACGCGCGGACGGCCCGGCCGGAAGCCGGCGGAAAATGCGGCGCCGTCCTCGGTGCAGGTGCTCGACCGGAGCCTGAAGCTGCTCGATCTGGTGGCCGCGGCTGACGGCGCGGCGCTGACGGACCTTGCGGACGCTTCCGGCATGGCGCCCTCCACCGTGCACCGGCTGCTCACCTCGCTCGCCCAGCACGGCATGGTGACGCATGACGGGGAGACCGGCGCCTGGACGATCGGCGTCAAGGCCTTCGAGATCGGCACCGCCTATCTGCGCTTTCGCAAGCTCGGCACGATCAGCCGGCCGTTCCTCAAGCAATTGATGGAGGGATGCGGCGAGACCGCCAATATCGCCATCGAGGACGACGGCGACGTCGTCTTCATCTCGCAAGTCGAAAGCCATGCGCCGATGCGCGCCTTCTTCCGCCCCGGCCGGCGCGGGCCGATCCATGCTTCCGGCATCGGCAAGGCGATTCTCTCGACCTGGCCCAACGCCCGGATCGAGGCGCTGCTTACCGGCCGCACGCTGCAGCATTTCACCGACAAGACCCGCGATACGATCCCGACGCTGCTGGAGGATATCGGCAGGATCCGCGCCCGCGGCTGGTCGATCGACGACGAGGAGCACACGCTCGGCATGCGCTGCGTGGCGGCGCCGATCTTCGACGAATATGGCGAGGCGGTTGCCGGCATCTCGGTGTCTGGCCCGGCGGTGCGGCTTCCCGACAGCAAGGTGGATGCCTTCGGCCCCGTGGTTCGCGCGGCGGCGGAGGGCGTGACGCGGGCGATGGGCGGACGGCTGGCGTAGTCGACCGGACAGCACGGCCCCTCATCCCGCTGCCGCGACCTTCTCCCCGCAAGCGGGGAGAAGGGGGATGATGCGCCGTTTTCCTCCAGCAATTCCTGCAGAGGGAAGGAAAGCCGTGCCACGCTTTTCCTTCTCCCCGCTTGCGGGGAGAAGGTGGCCGGCAGGCCGGATGAGGGGCGATCCGCCCCGGATCCGTCAGGCGGTTTCGAGCAGACGGCTTGCGGCCGCCGCGCGCTTTGCGCCCTTGCCCTTCATCGCCTTGCCGGCGACATAGACTTCGGCAACGCAGCGGTCGTCGCCCATGGTCTGGAGGATGAAGAGCTCCTCCAGCAGCGATTTCGCCGTGCGCATGCGGTATTCCATCGCCGTCTTGGCGCTCGAATCGAGCACGACGATATCCGCATCCGCCCCGGCATGGAGCGAGCCGATATGCTTCTCCAGCCCGAGCGCGCGGGCATTGCCGAGCGTCATGCGGTAGAAGGAATTGAACGGCGTCAGCTTCTGGCCGCGAAGGTGCAGCACCTTGTAGGCCTCGTCCATGGTTTCCAGCATGGAGAAGCTGGTGCCCGCGCCGACATCCGTCGCTACCGACCAGCGCGCGCCGGCCTTGTCGAAGCGGTCGCGGTCGAAGAGGCCGGACCCCAGAAAGAGGTTCGACGTCGGGCAGAAAACGCCGACGCTGCCGGTCTCGGCGAGCACGCCGATTTCCCGGTCGCTGAGATGGATGCAATGGCCGAGCAGCATGCGCTCGTTCAGCAGGCCGTAGCGGGCGTAGATATCCGTATAGTCCTTGGCGTCCGGATAGAGCGAGGTCGCGAAGGCGATCTCGTCGTGGTTTTCGGAAAGGTGAGTCTGGACGTAGCAGGTCGGATTTTCGGCGACGAGCGCCTGGCTCATCTCCATCTGCTCCGGCGTCGAGGTGATGGCGAAGCGCGGGCTGATCGCATAATGCGCGCGGCCGCGGCCGTGCCATTTCGCGATCAGCGCCTTCGTCTCGTCATAGCCCTTCTGCGGCGTGTCGCGCAGCGCGTCGGGCGCGTTGCGGTCCATCATCACCTTGCCGCCGACCATGCGCATGCCCCGCGCCTCGGCCGCCGAGAAATAGGCGTCGACGCTCTCGGGATGCACCGAGCAATAGGCGACGGCAGTGGTGGTGCCGTTCGACAGAAGCTCGTCGAAGAAGCGGTCCGCCACGGCGCCCGCATGGGCGGCGTCGGCGAATTTCTGCTCCTCGACGAAGATGTAGGTGTTCAGCCATTCGAGAAGCTGTGCACCGTAGGAAGCGATGGCCTGGGTCTGCGGGAAGTGCAGATGCGTATCGATAAGGCCCGGCAGAACGAGGTTCGGCCGGTGGTCGGCCACCTCGACATCCGCGCCGGCGAGTTTGCTGATGACAGCATGATCGCCCGTGTCCACCACCTTGCCGCCACGCACGAGGACGGCACCGTCCTCGAAATAGCGGTAGGCAGCCGTGTCGTCGATGCCCTGCGGCTCGGCGACGAAGGTCAGCACCCGTCCGCGGATCAGGAGATCGCTCATTGCGTCTTCTCCCCGCTGACGGCGCTTTCGTACCAGGCGACGAAGAGCTTGCGCTCCTCGTCGGAGACCTGCGTGACGTTTGCCGGCGGCATGGCATGCGAACGGCCGGCCTGCAGGTAGATCTCGCGCGCGTGGTTGGCGATATCGTGGTCCGTTTCGAGGACCACGCCCTTCGGCGGCGCGATCAGGCCTTCCCAGCCGGGCTCCTTGGCATGGCACATGGAGCAGCGGCCGAGCACGGTGTCGCGCACCTTCGGGAAGGCTTCCGCCGTCATGAAGGGTTGCGCCGTCGCGGAAACCTTCGCGTCGGCCGTCTCGCCCGTCAGGATCTTCGGCACCGTGGAGAGCCACATGATGGCGACGAAGAGCAGGGCCGTGGCGAGCCAGGTCCAGGTCGGGTTGCCGGCATTGGCGTGGCGGGTGTTGAAGTAATGGCGGATGGTGACGCCCATCAGGAAGACGAGCGAGGCGATGATCCAGTTGAACTGCGTGCCGAAAGCCAGCGGATAGTGGTTCGACAGCATGAGGAACAGCACCGGCAGCGTCAGGTAGTTGTTGTGCGTGGAGCGCTGCTTGGCGATCTTGCCGTATTTCGGATCGGGCGTGCGGCCGGCGATGAGATCGGCGACGACGATGCGCTGGTTCGGCATGATGATGAAGAAGACGTTCGCCGACATGATCGTCGCCGTGAAGGCGCCGAGATGCAGGAACGCGGCTCTACCCGTGAAGAGCTGCGTATAGCCCCAGGCGACGACGACCAGGATGAAATAGAGCGCCACCATCAGCCGCGTGTTGTCGTTGCCGAAGGGCGACTTGCAGATGAGGTCGTACATGATCCAGCCGAAGGCGAGCGAACCGAGCGAGATGGCGATCGCCACCGGCTTGGAGACGTTCAGCACGTTCGGATCGATGAGGTAGAGGTCGGCGCCCGCGTAATAGACGAGACAGAGCATGCCGAAGCCGGAGAGCCAGGTGGCGTAGCTTTCCCATTTGAACCAGACGAGGTGCTCGGGCATCTTGGCCGGCGCGACGAGATACTTCTGGATATGGTAGAAGCCGCCGCCATGGACCTGCCATTCCTCGCCATGGGCGCCCGGCGGCAGATCGGGATGCTTCTTCAGGCCCAGGTCGAGGGCGACGAAATAGAATGACGAGCCGATCCAGGCGATCGCCGTGATGACGTGCAGCCAGCGGACGGCGAACATGACCCAGTCCCAGGCAATGGCGTATTCGTACATAGGGACCTCCTCCCATTTTCCATGGGCTTGTTTGCCATCAAGTGATTTTCCCGGAAATCCCGGTGAATCACCAACACTTTCAAAAAAAACTAAAAGATGAAGCCCACTTTGCTCCATACGCCGATGTGGTAGAAAGGGCCATGTCCTATCTCGATAATGTACGCGTCTTCGTTCGCGTGGTCGAACTCGGTACGCTTTCCGCGGCAGGGCGCGACCAGCGCGTCACCCCTGCGGTCGCCAGCAATCGCATCAAGGAGCTGGAGCGCCATCTCGGCGTGCGCCTCTTCAACCGCACCACGCGCAAGCTCTCGCCGACCGAGCACGGCCGCGTCTTCTACGAGGGCGCGGTGAAGATCATCGAGGCGGTGAACGAGGCGGAAGCGGCCATCGCGGACCTTTCGCGCAACCCCAAGGGGTCTCTGCGCATCACCGCTCCGCTCGGCATCGGCCGCCGGCTCATCGCTTCGGGCATTCCGGAATTCCACGACAAGTATCCCGATATCGAGGTGCGCGTGCGCCTGTCGGACCACAATGTCGACATCCTCGCAGAGGGCGTGGACGTCGCCTTCAAGCTCGGCGTGCTGGAGGATTCGAACCTGCGCATGCGCGGCATCCTCAAATGCGAGCGCGTGCTCTGCGCCTCGCCCGCCTATCTGGCGCGCCGCGGCATGCCCGCCAGTGCGGACGCGCTGATCGCCGACAAGCACGACTGTCTCCTGCTGCGCTATCCCGGCTCGAAGGAATATTTCTGGACGCTGGTGACGCCCGAAGGCCCGCGCAAGTTCGAGGTCGCCGGCCCCTATGACAGCGACGACGGCGACGTGCTCACCCAATGGGCGTTGGAGGACCGCGGCATCATCAACAAGCCGCGCTTCGAGGTGAACAGCCACCTGAAGGACGGAAGGCTCATCGAAATCCTGAAGGACAGCCCGCCCGCCTCCGTGCAGCTCGCCGCGATCTACCCGCACAAGCGCTTCCAGGACCCGAAGGTCCGCCTGATGATCGACTTCATGGCCGAGCGCTGTCAGCGGCTGATCGGCAGGCTGCTCGACGAGGAGCCGGCGGCGCTCGAGGAAACTATCGACTGAACGTTTCGGCAGCCTTCACCTGCTCCGCAGTCCATGACAGCGCGGCCGTCATGATCTCGGCGGCGGCAAGCGTGGCGATGACGGCGGGGCGCTTGTCCTTGAGGGCGGTGCCGCCGATGGGGCAGACGAGCTTTTCGAAGAGGCCGGGCGAACCGCTTTCGCGCGACAGCCAGTTGCGGAAGGTGGCACGCTTCGTCTTCGAGCCGATCATGCCGACATAGGCGGCATCCGTACGCCTCAGCGCCTCGGCGGCGATGAGGAAATCGAGCGCATGGTCGTGGGTGAGGATCACGAAGCTGCTGCCGGCGGGCGCATCGCGCACCACGGCCTCGGGCATGGGGGTGAGGCACGTCTCGATGCGCGGCACCGTGGAGGCCATCAGCTCGTCCTCCCGCGTATCCACCAGGATGACGCGCAGCGGCGCGAGCGAGAGCGCCATGGCAAGCGCATCGCCGACATGGCCGGCGCCGAAGACATAGACATGCGGGCGCGCCGCCATTTCCCGCTCGCTGCGGGCGACGAGGTCGCTTGCCAGCGAAGGCCCGACCGCGGTGAAGGCAAGGCCGACCCGGCCGCCGCAGCACTGGCCGATCTCCGGGCCGAGCGGTACGTTCATCGGCTCGGCGGCAAGGCCGGAGCGCAGCGCCCGCCTTGCCTGGTCGATGGCCATGTATTCGAGCTGCCCGCCGCCGATCGTCGCGAAGATCGCCCGCTCGGAGACGAGCATCCAGGCATCGGTGTCGCGCGGCGTGGAGCCCGCGGCTCCCGTCACCTCGACAAGGATGACCGCTCGCTCGCGGCGAAGGAAATCCCTGATATCTTCGCGCGCGACAGGCATCGTTTCACCCCTTTTTACCGGCTTTCAGCCGCTCGATGGCCATCAGCACGCGCTCGGGCGTCGCGGGAGCATCGAGTTTCGGGCAGACCTTGTGATCCGCCACGCTCGCTACAGCATCCGACAGTGCGTGCAGCACGGAAAGACCCAGCGGCAGCGGCGGTTCGCCGACCGCCTTGGAGCGGTGGATCGTCGGCTCGTAGGCTTCCGACCAGTCGGTGAGCGCCACGTTGAAGATCTTCGGACGGTCCGAGGCGAGCGGGATCTTGTAGGTGGAGGGCGCGTGGGTGCGCAGCCGCCCCTTGCCGTCCCACCACAATTCCTCCGTCGTCAGCCAGCCCATGCCCTGGATGAAGCCGCCCTCGACCTGGCCGATATCGATGATCCGGTTCAGCGAGCGGCCGGTATCGTGCAGGATATCGGTGCGCTCGACGACATATTCGCCGGTCAGCGTATCGATGGAGACTTCCGAGCAGGCCGCGCCGTAGGCGTAGTAGTAGAAGGCGTGGCCGCGGCCCTTGGAGCGGTCCCAGTGGATCTTCGGCGTCTTGTAGAAGCCGGCCGCCGAGAGCTGGACGCGTGCCATATAGGCCTGCTTGACGAGATCGTTGAAGGCGATCTCGGCATTGCCGATGCGCACCCGGTTGGGCAGGAAGACGACCTGGTCGCGCGGTACCTGATGGCTTTCCGCGGCAAAATCGATCAGCCGGTCCTTGATCTGGCGGGCGGCATTCTGCGCCGCCATGCCGTTGAGGTCGGCGCCCGAGGAGGCGGCGGTCGGCGAGGTGTTGGGCACCTTGGCGGTGGTCGTCGCGGTGATCTTCACCCGGTCGAGATCGATCTGGAACTCTTCCGCCACGACCTGCGCCACCTTCAGATGCAGGCCCTGGCCCATTTCCGTGCCGCCATGGTTCATGTGCACGGAGCCGTCCGTATAGACATGCACCAGCGCGCCGGCCTGGTTGGATTCGGTCTTGGTGAAGGAGATGCCGAACTTGACCGGCGTCAGCGCGATGCCGCGCTTGACGATGCGGCTCCCGGCGTTGAATTCGGCGATCGCCTTGCGGCGGCCGGCATAGTCGGCGCTCTGCTCCAGCTCGGCGACGATGCGCTGGATGATGCAGTCCTCGACCTTCTGGTGATAGGGCGTGAGGTTGCGCGTGCCCTCGACACCGATCTCGTCGTAGAAGTTCAGCTTGCGGATCTCGAGCGGGTCCTTGCCGACGGCGAAGGCCACCTCGTCGATGACGCGCTCGGCACCCACCATGCCCTGCGGGCCGCCGAAACCGCGGAAGGCGGTGTTCGAGACCGTGTTGGTATGCAGCAGCGCCGTCTTGGCATGGACATGCGGGAAGAAATAGGCGTTGTCGCAGTGGAACAGCGCCCGGTCGCCCACCGGGCCGGAGAGGTCGGCCGAAAAGCCGGCACGAAGCGCGAAGGTATAGTCCACGGCGAGGATGCGGCCCTCCTCGTCGAAGCCGACATCGTAGTCGATGGCGAAGTCGTGCCGCTTGCCGGTGGCGACCATGTCCTCGTCGCGGTCGAGCCGCACCTTCACGGCGCGGTTCAGCTTCTTGGCGGCGATGGCGGCGAGCGCCGCGCACTGGTTCGCCTGCGTTTCCTTGCCGCCGAAGCCGCCGCCCATGCGGCGCACTTCCACCGCCACGGCATGGCTCGGCACGCCGAGCGCATGGGCGATCATGTGCTGCGTCTCGCTCGGCCCCTGGGTCGAGCAATGGACCATGACCTCGTCGTCCTCACCCGGTACGGCGAGCGAGACCTGGCCTTCGAGATAGAAATGGTCCTGCCCGCCGAGCCGCATGCGGCCCTTCACGCGGCGCGGGGCGCCGTCGAGCGCGGTAGCCGCATCGCCGCGCTTCAGCGTCAGCGGCGGAAAGACCTGGCGGTGGGTGGACTGGTCGAGATCCCATATGTCGATATCGGCCGGCAGTTCCTCATATTCGATCTTCGCGAGCCGGGCGGCGCGGCGGGCCTCCTCGCGCGTCTCGGCGATGACGCAGAAGATCGGCTGGCCGTGGAACTCCACCTTGCCCGCGGCAAGCACCGGATCGTCGTGCATGCCCGAGGGCGAGATGTCGTTGACGCCGGGAATGTCCTCGTGCGTCAGCACCGCGACGACGCCGGGGGCGGCGCGCACCGCCGAGAGGTCGACGGATTTCAGCACGCCGTGGGCGACGGTGGAGAGGCCGAGGCCGCCATGCAGCGTGCCGGCGGGCTCGGTGATGTCGTCGATATAGACGGCGGTGCCGGCGACATGCTTGTGGGCGGAGTCATGGCGGGGGCTGGAATGCACGCCGCCGGTGATCTTCTCGGCCTTGAGGTCGGTCGTATGCTTGTTCATGGCTCACGCTGCCTCGTATCGTTGCACCTGCGCGCTCGCCGCGCCGGATGTGGTTTCCACGAAGAACCGCAGAAGCAGGTTTCTCGCCGCCAGCGCACGATATTCGGCGGTCGCACGCATGTCGGTCAGCGGCGCATAGTCTTCCGCGTATTTTTCCATGGCCGCTTCCACGGTCGCCTCGGTCCAGGGCTTCCCAAGGAGTGCGGCCTCGACGGCGAAGGCGCGCTTCGGCGTCGCCGCCATGCCGCCATAGGCGATCGTGATCGCCGCCACCGTGCCGTCGTCGGCAAGCGCCAGACGGAAGGCGCCGAGCGTCGCGGTGATGTCCTCGTCGCGGCGCTTGGTCACCTTGTAGATGGCGACCTTTTCCGACGCCGCCGGCACCGGCACATGCACGGCCTCGACGAATTCGCCCGGCTGGCGATCCTGCTTGCCATAGGCGATGAAGAAGTCCTGCAGGGAGATGGTGCGCCGTTCGGCGCCCTTGCGCAAGGTCAGCGTGCTGCCGAGCGCGATGAGCGCGGGGGGCGTATCGCCGATGGGCGAGCCGTTGGCGATGTTGCCGCCGATCGTACCCATGTTGCGCACCTGCTGGCCGCCGATGCGGTGGATCAGGGGCGCGAGGACCGGAATATGCTGCGCGAGGACCGAAACGGCCTCGCTATAGGTGACGCCGGCGCCGATGGAGACCGTGCCGTCCTTCACCGTGATGGATTTCAGCTCATCGAGGCCGGCGATGAAGACCGCAGGCGCGATGTCGCGCATGTGCTTCGTCACCCAGAGGCCGACATCGGTGGAGCCGGCGACGACCGTCGCGGTCGGCGAGGCTTCCAGCACGGCGGCAAAGTCGTCGAGGCCGGCGGGAACGACGAAGCGGTGCTTGCCCTCGCCGATCTCGACGCGGGCGCCGTCGCGCAGGTCCTTGAGGCGGGCGATCATGGTCTCGCGCTCGGCCAGCAGCGGATCCTTGTCCGTGCCGCCATAGGTCGAGATAGCGCGGGCGGCACGCAGGATCGGCTCGTAGCCGGTGCAGCGACAGAGATTGCCCTGCAGGGCCGTCTCGATCTCACGGTCGCTCGGGTTTGGCGTCGTCATCCAGAGCGCATAGAGCGACATGACGAAGCCCGGGGTGCAGAAGCCGCATTGCGAGCCGTGATAGTCCACCATGGCCTGCTGCACGGGATGGAGGCGTCCGTCGGCGGCGGCCAGATGCTCGACCGTCACGACATGACAGCCGTCCAGCGAGCCGAGGAAGCGGATGCAGGCATTGACGCCCTCATAGACGAGCCCGCCTTCCGGCGTCAGGCGTCCCACCAGCACGGTGCAGGCGCCGCAGTCGCCCTCGGCGCAGCCTTCCTTCGTGCCTTTCAGCAGGCGGGAGAGGCGCAGCCAGTCGAGCAGGGTCTGGTCCGGCGCGACGTCGCGCAGGGACACGTCCTTGCCATTGAGGATGAAACGCAGTTCCGAGCGGATCGTCACGGCCGCCATGGTTTAGCTCCCGCGGTAGGTGGAATAGCTGAAGGGCGAGACGAGAAGCGGTACATGGTAATGCGCGCCCTCGTCGGCAAGGCCGAAGCGGATCGGGATGATGTCGAGGAAGAGCGGGCCGTCGCCCGTGCGGCCGAGATAGTCGCCGGCATGGAAGCGCAGCTCGTAGGTGCCGGCCTTCATCGTCTCTCCCGACAGCAGCGGCGCGTCGCAGCGGCCGTCATCGTTCGTCTCGGTGGTCTTGAGGTGGTGGAACACATCGCCTTCGACCCGGTAGAGATCGATGCGCAGACCCTCCGCCGGCTTGCCGCGGGCGGTATCCAGAACGTGGGTCGTGAGCCGGCCGGCTCCGTGCGAATGAGACTGCATGTTTTCCTCCCGAGCACAATGCGCCTGCAATCACTATCCGCCAGCCCGTTTCCACTGAAAAGCAGAAAGATCGTTCGAGACTTTCAAATTTTCCGGGGGAATGGCACGCGCGATTTTCGGGTTAGACATGCACCATCGAAAACGTTTGGAGGAGCGTTCCATGCGATATTGCCGTGACATGCACGGATACGGAGAGACCCCGCCCAAGGCCGCATGGCCGGGCGAAGCGCGCGTCGCCGTTCAGTTCGTGCTGAACTACGAAGAGGGTGGGGAGAACTGCGTGCTGCATGGCGATGCGGCATCCGAAGCGTTCCTCTCCGAGATCGTCGGGGCCGCGCAATGGCCCGGCCAGCGCCATTGGAACATGGAATCGATCTACGAATACGGCGCCCGCGCCGGCTTCTGGCGCCTGCACCGGCTGCTGACGGAAAAGAGCGTTCCCGTGACGGTCTATGGCGTCGCGACCGCGCTCCGGCGCTCGCCCGCCCAGGTCGCCGCGATGCTCGAGGCCGGCTGGGAAATCGCCTCGCACGGCCTGAAATGGGTCGAGCACAAGGACATGAAGCCGGAGGAGGAGCGCGAGGCCATCGCCGAGGCGATCCGCCTGCACACGCTCGTCACCGGCGAGCGGCCGCGCGGCTGGTATACGGGCCGCTGTTCGGTCAACACGGTCGACCTCGTCACCGAGGCCGGCGGCTTCGACTATATCTCCGACACCTATTCGGACGACCTGCCCTACTGGTACGAGCATGGCGGCCGGCAGCAGCTGATCATTCCCTATACGCTCGATGCCAACGACATGCGTTTCGCCACCCCGCAGGGCTTCAATTCCGGCGACCAGTTCTTCAGCTACCTGAAGGATTCGTTCGACGCGCTCTATGCGGAAGGGGCGGCGGGCAGTCCGAAGATGATGAGCATCGGCCTGCACTGCCGCCTGATCGGCCGGCCCGGCCGCGTCATGGCGCTCGCCCGCTTCATCGACTACGCCAGGAGCCACGAGAAGGTCTGGATCGCCCGGCGCATCGACATCGCCGAGCACTGGGCGAACACCCATCCGCCGCGCCTGCCCGCCGAGCGGCCGTCGCAGATGAGCGAGGAGGCCTTCGTCGAGCGCTTCGGCGGCATCTTCGAGCATTCCGACTGGGTGGCCCGCCGGGCGTGGGCAGACGAGCTCTCGCCGGCGAACGACACGGCCGTCGGCCTTGCCGCCGCGCTCACCTTCCAGTTCCGCGCGGCGAGCGACGAGCAGCGGCTCGGCGTCCTCGTCGCCCACCCGGACCTTGCCGGCAAGCTGGCGCAGGCCAGACGCCTGACGGCAAGCTCGACGGAGGAGCAGGCCTCCGCCGGCCTCGATGCGCTGACGGACGAGGAGCGGACACGCTTCACCGAACTCAACGAGCGCTATGTCATGAAATTCGGTTTCCCGTTCATCATCGCCGTGCGCGACAACACGAAGGCGAGCATCCTTGCGGCCTTCGAAAAGCGCATCGCGAACGACCGCGACACCGAATTCGCCACCGCCTGCCGCCAGGTGGAGCGGATCGCCCTGCTCCGGCTGAAGGCGCTGCTTCCCGCCTGAGCGGAATATGATAGACCTTGGCGAGACGGGGAGCCTCCCCACCCTGTCCCGCTGCAACGTTCACCAGCACGGCCTGTCGCCGGCAAACGTATCCGGCCATTCCGGCCGAGGGAGGAAATCCATGAAGACCATCGAGATCAAACCGCTGACCCGCGAGGCTTTCGCGCCTTTCGGCCAGGTCATCGAGCAGGACGGCGCGCACAATTTCCCGATCAATGCGGGCAAGTGCGTGCGCTACCACGACCTTGCGCATATCGAGACGACCGGCGAGAAGGCGCGGCCGATGATCAGCCTCCTGCGCGGCGAGCCCTATCCGCTACCGCTGGAGCTCAACATGGTCGAGCGGCATCCGCTCGGCAGCCAGGCCTTCATTCCGCTTAGCGACAGCACCTTCCTGGTGGTCGTCGCGGAGGAGACGGAGAACGGCCCGGCCGAGCCGATCGCCTTCCGCACCTCGCCGGGCCAGGGCGTCAATATCGGCCGCAACATCTGGCACGGCATCCTGACCCCGCTCGACAAGCCCTCCGACTTCGCCGTGGTCGACCGCGGCGGCGAGGGGGTCAACCTCGAGGAGCATTTTTACGAGGAAGCGTTTCTGATCCGCTGAGACTTCCACCGGCCTCACGGATCTGCCGGCCCGCCTCCACGGGCCGGCTTTTTCGTATCCGGATTTTGTGAGCCATGAAGGAACGGGCTGCGCGACGAGCGTGGCCCTTTCGTGTCCGGAGACCTTTACCCATCAACGTCATGCTCGGCCTTGGGCCGAGAACCCACCCGCGAGCGGGGTGTGGGTGGTCGGGTTAAACCCGACCATGACGGACGGGAGGTGGGCGGGCAGGTGCAGAGCGCGGAAGACGGTGCGGCGAAATCCGCCGCTCCTGGCGATCTTTCTATCCTTACATCCCAAACGAAAAGGGCCGCGCTCGTCGCGCGGCCCTTTCCCGTCTTATGCGTCCCTTCCTATTCCGCGAAGAAGGCGAAGCGGATGACGAAGAGGATGGCGACGATGGCGGTTGCCGGGTGAATCTGGCGCCACTGACCGGTGAAGAGCTTCAGCACGACATAGCTGACGAAGCCGAAGGCAAGGCCGTTGGCGATGGAATAGGTGAAGGGCATGGCGAGCGCGGTGAGCGCGGCCGGAACCGCTTCCGTCAGTTCTTCCCAGTCGACTTCCGTCAGTTCGCGGATCATCAGGCCGGCGACGTAGAGCAGCGCCGGAGCCGTCGCGTAGCTCGGCACGGAGGCAGCGAGCGGCGAGATGAAGAGGGCGGCGAGGAACAGGATGGCGACGACGAAGGCGGTGAGGCCCGTGCGGCCGCCGGCCTGGACGCCCGAGGCGCTCTCGACATAGGCGGTGGTGCTGCTCGTGCCCATCAGCGAGCCGGCGACGATGGCCGTGCTGTCCGCGAGAAGCGCGCGGCCGAGGCGGCTCTTCTGGCCTTCCTGGATGAGGCCGGCGCGCTTGGCGACGCCGATCAGCGTGCCCGTGGCGTCGAAGACCTCGACCAGCACGAAGACGAGGATGACATGCAGCAGGCCGCCATGCAGCGCGCCGACGATGTCGAGCTGCAGGAAGGTCGGCAGGATCGACGGCGGGGCCGAGACGATGCCGCGGAACTCGCTGACGCCGAAGATCCAGGAGAGGACCGTCACGACGAGGATGCCGATGAGGATGGCGCCACGAACGCGCAGCGCATCGAGCACGGCAATGACGAAGAAGCCGAGGATCGCCAGAAGCGGGCCGGTCTGCTTGAGGTCGCCGAGGCCGACGAGGGTCGCCGGGTTGTCAACGACGATGCCGGAGCTCTTCAGGGCGATGATGCCGAGGAAGAGGCCGATACCGGCAGCAATCGCGCTTCTCAGCGAATGCGGGATGCCCTCGATCAGCCAGCTTCGCACGCCCGTCACCGTGAGGATGACGAAGATGGTGCCGGAGATGAAGACCGCGCCGAGCGCCTGCTGCCAGGTGAAGCCGAGCGCCGCCACGACGGTGAAGGCGAAGAAGGCGTTGAGGCCCATGCCGGGCGCCATGCCGATCGGCCAGTTGGCGACGAGCGCCATGACCATGGAGCCGAGCGCCGCGGCAAGACAGGTCGCGACGAAGACGGCGTCCCGGTCCATGCCCGTCGTCGACAGGATGTCCGGATTGACGAAGATGATATAGGACATGGTGAGGAAGGTCGTCAGACCCGCGATCACTTCGGTGCGAACCGACGTGCCGTGCTCACTCAGCTTGAAAAGCTTTTCAAACATATTTTCTCCCCCTGGCGGACGCAGGTCGCGTCGCCGTGCGATAGATCCGGGCCAGATGCTCCTCCAGCAGCCCGTTCGCGGCTCCTTCCGCGCCTGTGCACGGCGGTCCGCAAGAGACGGGCCACCGGTGATCACAGCTTCGTTATATTGCGATTTCCCGTGCAACCGCGCCAGCCGGGGATTTCCCCGGATTTTAGCGAAACTCTTTCACGGCGGGCGGCGCCCGCCACCGCCTCAATCGCAGACATCGACCCATTGCCCGCCGACGAGACCCGCCATGCGGTCCGGCGCGATGCGCACCGCCGCATTGGTCGCGCCGGCTGCCGGCACCACCTCGTCGAAGGCGCGCAGCGACACGTCGCAATAGACCGGAAGCGCCGAGGGAAGGCCGAAGGGGCAGACGCCGCCGACCGGGTGGGAGGTCGCCGACACCACCTCTTCCGCCCCGAGCATGCGCGGCTTTGCGGCAAAACGGTCCTTGAACTTGCGGTTGCTCAGCCGCGCCGTGCCGGCCGCGACGATGAGCACGATCTCCTCGCCGACGCGCAGGCAGATCGTCTTGGCGATCTGCGCGGGTTCGACGCCATGCGCCTCGGCGGCGAGCGGCACGGTCGCCGAGCTCTGCTCGGTGACGAGCACGTCGATATCGGGAGCATTCCGGGCGAAGAAGGTGCGGACGGATTCGAGCGACATGGCCTGTCATAACCAGACCGGCGGCCCCGATGCAAGAGCCGCCGCGTCGATCCCGTCAGGCATAGATGCCGCCGGAGGGGGTGGTGCCGGCCGCCGAGCCGGGCAGGAAGGTTGCCACCTTGCCGAAGGTGTTGACGACGCCGTTGGTCTCGGCAAGGTAGCGGCTGCCGGTGGCGCTGCCGACGATCACCGGGCTCGACAGCGATACGGTGCCGGCATTGCGGGCCGCGACGAACTGGGTGAAGGCGGGGGTGCCGGTCAGCGTGAAGGTGCGCCCCTCGCCGGTGAGGAGGCCGGCGCCGATGTTCATGTGCCGGCGCGCACCGCCATTGATGGTGTAGTTCTCCTCCAGCACGATTCGGCAGGGATTGTCGGAGAAGATGTGATCGGCATTCGCCCCGATCGCACCGAATTCCATCTTGCCGAGCCGGAGGGTGACGCCGTTGCCGACGGAGAGCCCGTGCACGAGGTCCGTCGCGATGGCGATGCGGATGCCGGAGACGCGGACCTGCGCGCCGTTGGAAAAGACGAGGCCGCCCGTGAGGACCACGGAGGCCGGCGTCGTCTCGTTGCCCTTGATGAAGAGCGTGCCGCCGCCGAGCAGAGGCCGGGCGACCGTCGCCCCGGCGTAACTGCCGTCGGCAAGCTGGATGGTGACGTCATGGCTGGCGCAATCGAGCCCGTGCGCGGCGTCCACCGCCTTCTGCAGGGTCGCGAAGGGCGCGCCGGGTGACAAGCCGTCATTGCCGTCGCTGCCGCCGGCCGCGACGTGATAGGTGCGGCTTGCGGAAAGCTGCGGGCGAAGCCCCTCCACGCCGGCGGGAAAGCGGACGCGCCCCGTCGTCGGGTCCGCCACCATGGCATCCACGAAGGATGCACCGTCCGCGCTCACCTTGACGCGGAAGACATCGCTGCCGGCAAGCCCCATCTCGGCGCGGCCGGACCAGCCCGTCTGGAAGAGCAGCGAGGCCGTATCGCCGGCACTGGCCTTGTTGACCTTGATCTGGTGCCCCGCGCCCTCGTTGGTGAAGAGCGATGCGGGCGCGGCGACGGCCAGCCGGTTCGTCGCATCCGCCGTCGCGTTGATGCCGATCCGGTCGGGCAGCACGATATCGAAGCCGGCGGGCGCCCATTCGCCGTCCTTGAAGGCCAGCATGACATTCTCGTCGAGAACATAGGCAAGCCAGCCGGCGCGCGGCGGATAGAAGGTCCAGGCATCGTCCTGCCAGGCGGCGACCGCCTTCGCCTGGCCGGTCCAGGCGCCCGTCGCGCCCGCCGGCACGAGATAGCGCTCGCCGCCCGCCGGGCTTGCCGGCGGGCTCGAAAGCGCGCGGCTCAGGACGGCGAGATGCAGGATCGCATCCAGCGCCTTGATCGCCTCGTTATGGGTGACGTGCTTCTGCGCCTGCGCGGGCAGGATATAGGGAAGGTTGAGGTTTTCGGTCGCGTCCATTTCGTCCGGCTCCAGTCCTGTCGGTTCGGGACGAGTATAGGAGGGCGGCGGAAGGCGGGGAAAACGCGGCTTCGAAAAGCTTGCAACGGGGCGGCGGCCGGTAGAGGTGGCCGCCGCATTGGCAAAGGGCGATCCCACGGGATCGCCCGGCCGGTCAGTGCGAATCCTTCGGCACGGCATTGCCGCGGGCGCCGCGCAGGAAATCGAAGTCGGCGCCGGTATCGGCCCCGGTGACATGGTCGTGGTAGAGCATGCCGTAGCCGCTGGCGGGGCGCTCGACCGGGCTCTTCCATTCGGCAAGGCGGCGCTCGATCTCACCCTCCGGCACATCGAGATGCAGCCGCCGGTTCGGCACGTCGAGCTCGATGAAATCCCCGTCGCGCACGATGGCGAGCGGCCCACCGGCGGCGGCCTCCGGGCTGGTGTGCAGCACGACGGTGCCATAGGCAGTGCCTGACATGCGGGCGTCGGAAATGCGCACCATGTCGGTAATGCCCTTCTTCAGCACCTTGGGCGGCAGGCCCATATTGCCGACCTCGGCCATGCCCGGATAGCCGCGCGGACCACAGTTCTTCAGCACCATCACGCAGGTCTCGTCGATGTCGAGATCGGGATCGTTGATCTTGCGCTTGTAGTCGTCGATATCCTCGAAGACCACGGCGCGGCCGCGATGCACCATCAGCGAGGCAGTGGCGGCGGAGGGCTTCAGCACCGCACCCTTCGGCGCGAGGTTGCCCTTGAGCACGGCGATACCGCCGGCTTGCGCCAGCGCCTTCTCCGTCGGCAGGATGACGTCCTCGTTCCAGTTGGTGACGTCCTTGACCTCGTCCCAGATCTTCTCGCCGGAAACGGTGAGCGCCTCCTTATGGAGGAGACCCGCCTCACCGAGGCGCTTCAGTACCACCGGCAGGCCGCCCGCATAGAAGAACTCCTCCATGAGGTACTTGCCCGACGGCATGAGGTTGACGATGGTCGGCACGTCGCGGCCGAGACGGTCCCAGTCGTCGAGCGTCAGATCGATGCCGACGCGGCCGGCGAGCGCCAGGAGGTGCACGACGGCATTCGTCGAGCCGCCGATGGCGCCGTTGGTGCGGATGGCGTTCTCGAAGGCTTCGCGGGTGAGGATATCCGACGGCTTCAGGTCGTCCTTGACCATCTGCACGATCCTGCGGCCGGTGAGCTGCGCCATCACGCGGCGGCGGCTGTCGACGGCGGGGATGGCGGCATTGCCGGAAAGCGCCATACCAAGGGCTTCCGCCATGGAGGCCATGGTGGAGGCCGTGCCCATCGTGTTGCAGGTGCCCGACGAGCGGCTCATCGCCTGTTCGGCCTCGAGGAAGTCCTCCTTGCTCATCGTGCCGGCCTTGATGGCCTCCGACATCTGCCAGAGCGCCGTGCCCGAACCGACGCGCTCACCGCGGAACCAGCCGTTCAGCATCGGCCCGCCGGTGACGACGATGGAAGGGATGTCGGTGGAGGCCGCACCCATCAGAAGCGAGGGCGTGGTCTTGTCACAGCCGACGAGCAGCACCGCCCCGTCGATCGGCTGGGCACGCATCGTCTCCTCCACCGCGAGCGCGGCAAGGTTGCGGTACATCATGGCCGTCGGCCGGTAGGTGTTTTCCGAGGCCGAGAAGACCGGAACCTCCAGCGGAAAGCCGCCCGCCTCCCAGACGCCCGCCTTCACCTTCTCGGCAAGCTCGCGCAGATGCCCGTTGCAGGGAGTGAGGTCCGACCAGGTGTTGAGGATGCCGATCACCGGGCGCCCGTCGAACAGGTCGTGCGGGTAACCCTGGTTCTTCAACCAGCCGCGGTGATAGATGTTGTCGCGCGAGGTGCCGCCGTACCACTCCTGCGAACGCAGCTTGCGCGGCCAGGGGGAGGGTTTGAATGTCATTGTCGTGCCTTGCTTTCTGTTCTGCGGGCGATGCGGAGCGCGCGCTCGCGCGCAAATCGCCATCCTCCCTGTGACCCACAGGGAAGCGCGGAACTCACATAACAGTCAAATCATCAATCCGGATCGCTTCATATCAATAGCGTCATAATGACGTCGCCAACATCATGGCGTCGATGGATGTGATCGACATCATGCAACAGCAGTTTGTCGCTTCCGCCCAGAACGATATGATGGCCCGCATTGCGTCCGGCGAGCTTGAGACGGAGCACAAACACTAAAAAGCCCCGCGACATTTCTGTCATCGGGGCTTTTGATTTGGTTGCGGGGGCAGGATTTGAACCTGCGGCCTTCAGGTTATGAGCCTGACGAGCTACCGGGCTGCTCCACCCCGCGTTATGTTTTTGCATGCAAAAGGGCCGCTTTGAGGGCGGCCCGATTTCGGCTTGGGCCGAGGATTGTTTTGAGAAGATTTGATTGCCTTTAGCAGACCTGGCAGCGACCTACTCTCCCGCGTCTTAAGACGAAGTACCATTGGCGCTGGGGCGTTTCACGGCCGTGTTCGGAATGGGAACGGGTGCAGCCACCCCGCCATAACCACCAGGTCGGCTAAGGGCAATCTTTTGAGAAGCTGGTAGAAGGCGGAGCCTTCGTTTGTTTAGTCTGTGAACACGTCTGGCTTCATCGCCCTTTTTCAAAGGGCCGATGAGCATGAACAATGAGAACGATCAAGCCAATCGAGCTATTAGTACCGGTAAGCTTCACACATTGCTGCGCTTCCACACCCGGCCTATCAACGTGGTCGTCTTCCACGGCTCTCAAGGGAATACTCGTTTTCAGGTTGGTTTCCCGCTTAGATGCCTTCAGCGGTTATCCATTCCATATATAGCTACCCTGCTATGCCCTTGGCAGGACAACAGGTCCACCAGAGATATGTCCATCCCGGTCCTCTCGTACTAGGGACAGATCCTGTCAATATTCCTACACCCACGGCAGATAGGGACCGAACTGTCTCACGACGTTCTGAACCCAGCTCACGTACCGCTTTAATTGGCGAACAGCCAAACCCTTGGGACCTGCTCCAGCCCCAGGATGCGATGAGCCGACATCGAGGTGCCAAACAACCCCGTCGATATGGACTCTTGGGGGTCATCAGCCTGTTATCCCCGGCGTACCTTTTATCCGTTGAGCGATGGCCCTTCCACGCGGGACCACCGGATCACTATGACCGACTTTCGTCTCTGCTCGACTTGTCAGTCTCGCAGTCAGGCGGGCTTATGCCATTGCACTCGACGACCGATTTCCGACCGGTCTGAGCCCACCATCGCGCGCCTCCGTTACTCTTTCGGAGGCGACCGCCCCAGTCAAACTACCCACCATACACGGTCCCGGATCCGGATAACGGACCGCGGTTAGACATCCATGACGATAAGGGTGGTATTTCAAGGATGGCTCCACAGAAACTGGCGTCCCTGCTTCAAAGCCTACCACCTATCCTACACATGCCGACACGAATGCCAGTGTAAAGCTATAGTAAAGGTGCACGGGGTCTTTCCGTCTAACCGCAGGAACCCCGCATCTTCACGGGGAATTCAATTTCACTGAGTCTCTGCTGGAGACAGCGGGGAAGTCGTTACGCCATTCGTGCAGGTCGGAACTTACCCGACAAGGAATTTCGCTACCTTAGGACCGTTATAGTTACGGCCGCCGTTTACTGGGGCTTCGATTCAAAGCTTGCACCTCTCCTCTTAACCTTCCAGCACCGGGCAGGCGTCAGACCCTATACGTCGTCTTGCGACTTCGCAGAGCCCTGTGTTTTTGATAAACAGTCGCTACCCCCTGGTCTGTGCCACCCTTCTACGGTTGCCCGCAAAAGGGTCACGCTTCTTCCGAAGTTACGCGTGCAATTTGCCGAGTTCCTTCAGCAGAGTTCTCTCAAGCGCCTTGGTATTCTCTACCTGACCACCTGTGTCGGTTTCGGGTACGGTCTATACGGTGGAGCTATTTCCTGGAACCGCTTCCCTGCACACCCAATCCAATAAGAATGTACAAGTTACGCAATCCGTCACTACCACCAGGCCCACGAATATTAACGTGGTTCCCATCGACTACGCGTGTCCGCCTCGTCTTAGGGGCCGGCTAACCCTGCTCAGATTAACTTTAAGCAGGAACCCTTGGTCTTTCGGCGAGGGAGTCTCTCACTCCCTTTATCGTTACTCATGTCAACATTCGCACTTCCGATACCTCCAGAGGCCCTCACGGGTCCTCCTTCGCAGGCTTACGGAACGCTCCGCTACCACTGGACTTGCGTCCAATCCTCAGCTTCGGTGCATGGCTTTAGCCCCGTTACATTTTCGGCGCAAAACCCCTTAATTAGACCAGTGAGCTGTTACGCTTTCTTTAAATGATGGCTGCTTCTAAGCCAACATCCTGGTTGTTTTGGGAGTCTCACATCCTTTCCCACTTAGCCATGACTTGGGGACCTTAGCTGGAGGTCAGGGTTGTTGCCCTTTTCACGACGGACGTTAGCACCCGCCGTGTGTCTGCCGACTAGTACTCCTCGGTATTCGGAGTTTGGTTAGGAT
>NZ_AP039671.1:2827500-3305000 GCF_055379515.1 Shinella sp. 1A1 | reverse complement strand
ATCACGCGGCTGGAGACCGTGCGCGTCTCGCGCGCCTCGGCCGACCAGCGCGCCGGCCGCGCCGGGCGAACGGAACCGGGCATCGCGATCCGGCTCTGGCATGCCGGCCAGCTAGCGGCGCTACCCGCCTTCACGCCCCCACAAATCCTTTCCAGCGATCTTTCCTCCTTCATGCTCGATCTTGCCCATTGGGGTGTGACCGATCCGGCTGATCTCCGGCTCGTCGACCAGCCGCCGGCAGCGGCGGTGGAGGAGGCACGCAACCTGCTTCGCCTGCTCGGCGCGCTGGATGAGGCGGGGGCGCTTTCCCCGGCGGGCAAGCGCATTCGCGAACTGGCCTTGCCGCCGCGGCTGGCCGCGATGATCCTCCACGCCGCCGGCGATGGCCAGCAGGCGGCAGCCGCGCGGCTCGCCGTGCTGCTCACCGAACAGGGTCTCGGCGGTTCGGCAGTGGATATAGAAGAACGCCTGCGCCGCTTCGCCAATGAGCGAGGCGAGCGGGCCGAAGCGGCGAGGCGATTGGCGCAGCGCATGGCGGATGGTTTCGGCAAGGCCGCCTCCCCCGCCGCGAGCACGCCGGGCGCGCTGCTGCTGCACGCTTTTCCCGATCGCGTCGCCCTGCAGCGCGGCGGGCGCGGGCGTTTCGTCATGGCGAACGGGCGCGGCGGCGAGCTGCCGGAGACCGAGCGGCTGGCCGGCGCGGAGATGATCGTCGTCGCCGATCTTACCGGGCAGGCAGGCCGGCAGCGCATTCTCGCGGCGGCAGAAATCGACCGATCCACCGTCGAGGCGGAACTTGCCGATAAGATTGTGCGCGAGGACCAATGCGTCTTCGACCGGGCGAGCCGGCAGGTGCGGG
Organism: Shinella sp. 1A1; assembly: GCF_055379515.1. Classification (NCBI taxonomy): domain Bacteria; kingdom Pseudomonadati; phylum Pseudomonadota; class Alphaproteobacteria; order Hyphomicrobiales; family Rhizobiaceae; genus Shinella; species Shinella sp. 1A1. The sequence goes on along the minus strand of NZ_AP039671.1, from coordinate 3,304,141 downwards.
CGCGGCGGGTCGTGCGGCTCGGCGCGATGATCCTCGAGGAAGCGCCGCTTCCGCGGCCGGGCGGGCCGAAGGCGGCGCAGGCGCTTGCCGAAGGCGTGCGCCAGCTCGGCCTGCAGGCCCTGCCCTTTTCCCGCGAGGCGGCGCAATTGCGCGACCGGATCGGCTTCCTTCACCGTTCCATCGGCGAGCCCTGGCCGGACACGAGCGACGAGGCGTTGCTTGCGCGGCTCGACGACTGGTTCGTTCCCTTCCAGGAGACGACGCGCGGCATCGACGACATATCCTCGGGCAGCCTGCAGGAAGGGCTGCTGGCGCTGGTGCCCTATGAGGTGCAGCGCGACCTTGCACGGCTCGCGCCCACGCATTTCGAGGCGCCGACCGGCCAGCGCCATCCGATCCGCTATGACGGCGCGGAGCCGGTGCTGGCGATCCGCGTGCAGGAACTGTTCGGCTTGAAGCAGCACCCGGCCGTCGCCGGCGGGCGGCTGCCACTGCTGCTGGAGTTGCAATCGCCCGCACACCGCCCGATCCAGACGACGCGGGACCTGCCCGGCTTCTGGGCCGGTTCCTGGCGGGACGTCAGGGCGGACATGCGTGGACGCTATCCGAAACATCCCTGGCCTGAGGATCCGGCCGAGGCCATGCCGACGACGCGCGCCAAGCCGCGCGGCACTTGAGGGCGACGATATTCAAAGGAGACGAAGCATGACAGGCTATCAGGATATCGATTTCGAGGGCTCCGGCCGGCGGCTTCGCCTCGAAACGCTCATTCGCCTGCGCTGGCTGGCGGTGGCCGGCCAGACGATCAGCGTCGTCGTCATCGCGCTGTGGCTGAAATTCCCGCTGCCACTGTTGCCGGCCCTCGTGCTGATCGCTCTGCTGGCGGCAGTGAACTTCTTCCTGGCCGTGCGCTTTGCGCCGGCCCATCGCCTGACGCCGCCGTCCGCCTTCCTGTTGCTCGCCTTCGACCTTTGCCAGCTGACGGCACTGCTCTTCATCACCGGCGGCCTTGCCAACCCCTTCGCGCCGCTCGTCTGCGTGCCGGTCATCATCTCCTCCTCGCTGCAGCCGGTGCGCTTCAGCCTGACGCTCGGGGGGCTTGCCGTCGCCGGCATCACGGCGCTCGCCTTCACGCCCTTCCCGCTGCCCTGGTATCCGGGCACGCTGCTGGTCGTGCCGCCGGTGCTGACGGCCGGCTTCTGGTTCGCCATCGTCTCGACCACCGCCTTCGCCGCCTTCTATTCCTACCGGGTATCGCGCGAGGCGGGCGAGCTTTCCGATGCGCTGGCGGCGACGGAACTCATCCTCCAGCGCGAAAAGCACCTTTCCCAGCTCGACGGATTGGCGGCGGCGGCGGCCCACGAACTCGGCACGCCGCTCGCCACGATCAGCGTGGTGGCCCGCGAGATGGAACGGGAGCTCGGCACCGACGACCGCTTCAGGGAAGACGTGCAGCTCCTGCGCAGCCAGAGCGAGCGCTGCCGCGACATCCTGCGCCGGCTGACGACGCTTTCCACCGAGGACGAGGCGCATATGCGCGTTCTGCCGCTCTCCTCCCTCATGGAGGAGGTGCTGGCGCCGCACCGCGAATTCGGCATCAGGCTCAATCTCGTCGAGAACGGCGAGCGGGAGAGCGAGCCGGTCGGCAACCGCAATCCCGGCATTCTCTACGGCCTCGGCAATCTCCTCGAAAACGCCGTCGACCATGCCCGCGAGGAGGTCACCGTCACCGTCAGCCACACGACGGAACGGGTGACGATCGTCATCGAGGACGACGGCGACGGCTATGCGGCGGATATCCTCCAGCGCATCGGCGACCCCTATGTCACCAAGCGGCAGAAGGACGAGCGGGCCGGCGGGCTGGGGCTCGGGCTCTTCATTGCCAAGACGCTGCTGGAGCGCTCGGGCGCGAGGCTCACCTTCGGCAACCGCACGGGCGACCGGCCGGGCGCGCGCGTCTCGGTCGATTGGCCGCGGGCGCGGATGGAGGCGAAGGGTGCGAAATGACTTTACCCGCACCATCTTACAGGTGATAAGCTGACCGCGATCAAGAATGGACGAAAATCGGCCACGGAAGACGAAAATGGCAGAAAACACCGAACCGCAGACCGCAGCCGACGATATCGGCCCCGATCCCTCGCTCCTCCTGGTCGATGACGACGCACCGTTCCTGCGCCGGCTCGCCCGCGCCATGGAAACGCGCGGCTTTGCCGTCGATACCGCCGAATCGGTGGCCGAGGGCATCGCCAAGGCCAAGACGAGCCCGCCGAAATACGCGGTCGTCGACCTGCGCCTCGGTGACGGCAGTGGCCTCGACGTCATCGCCGCCATCCGCCAGCGCCGCGACGATACCCGCATCATCATGCTGACCGGCTACGGCAATATCGCGACGGCCGTGAACGCGGTGAAGCTCGGCGCGGTCGACTATCTCGCCAAGCCCGCCGATGCCGACGACATCTTCGCCGCGCTGACGCAGCGCCCCGGGGAAAAGGTGGAACTGCCGGAAAACCCGATGTCGGCCGACCGCGTGCGCTGGGAGCATATCCAGCGCGTCTACGAGATGTGCGACCGCAACGTCTCCGAAACGGCACGCCGCCTCAACATGCACCGCCGCACGCTCCAGCGCATCCTCGCCAAGCGCGCGCCGAAGTAATCAGGCCGGCTCGTCCCGGCGTCCGGAGACGATGGCCGAGATGTCCGGCCCGTCCCGCCGGGCATCCATGGAGAATTCCGCAAGAAGCAGCCGGCCCGCAGCAACGCGGGCGAAGGCGAAGGTCACGGCCTTGCGCGTCGGGGCGGAGAGCCTGTGCTCCGGCGCCTCGCGCAGCATATGCGCGCCGTAGCCGTCGGAAAGGATGAGGCCGCACTCCTCCGGGAAGATATCGAGCGGCACGTCCTTGTGGGTGGCGAAGAACAGCCGGTCGCAATGGCGGCGGTAATCGGGCCATTTGCGGTCGACGCGAAAGTCCTCGATCGACGTCTTGATCTCGATGATCCAGATCTCGCCCTTGTCGGACAGGCTGATGAGGTCGGCGCGCCGGCCGCTCGCCAGCGTCAGCTCGGGCAAGACCGCATGGCGCATGTCCATCAGCATGCGCTGGACACCCCGGCGCACCATCATGGCGCGGTCGGACTGGCGGCCGTCGAGCAGCGGATTGTCGTTGTGCAGCGAAACGATCGTCATGGGGTTCCTCGGCGAATCGCAGTCTAGCGCGAATCGCCCGGCCTGAAAAAGTTAAGAGAGGGCCGCCGCCGGATCATGCAGCAAGGCTTTGTTAACCGCACGCAGCGGTTCCTGTGCGATGACGGGTCAGCCGGCGGAATGACCGTTGAACGGCGCGTGAAGGCGTGCTTGGCAAGGAGCCGGGGCCAGCGAAAGCGGCAGTCGACCGGCATTGTTGTTGCAAAAAAACACTTCTCCGGTTTTTTGCTTGCGCGCGAGCCCGCACCATGCCGCACAGACTTGCATTGACCGGTTTAATCGAAAATAAACCATAGTCGATAAAAGTTCTGCGTCTCGGAACTTCTTAATTCCTGATCCTAAGAGAATCACATGCGCTTCCGCAATGCCCTCCTTCTGTGCGGCCTGGCAGCGGCCGTCACCCTCGCTGGTTGCTCCACCGCCCCGTCCGACTCCGCGCCGGGCGAAAAGGTGGCGACGAATGCCATCTTCACATCGGATTATGGCCCTGTTGAGGACAACGGCTACGCCCTGCCGGCGATTCCGATCAACAAGGTGAACACCAAGTTCCACCGCCAGATCGTCGATTACGCCACCAGCGAGAAGCCGGGCACGATCATCGTCAACACGCCGAACCGCTTCCTCTACTACGTGCTGCCGGGCGGCAAGGCCGTTCGCTACGGCATCGGCGTCGGCAAGCAGGGCTTTGCCTGGCAGGGCGAGGCCTATGTCGCCTGGAAGCAGGAATGGCCGACCTGGCATCCGCCGAAGGAAATGGCGGACCGCAAGCCCGACGTCGCCCGCTACGTCAAGGACGGCATGGGTCCGGGCCTGAAGAACCCGCTCGGCGCCCGTGCGCTCTACCTCTTCAACGAGAAGGGCCAGGACACGCTGTTCCGCCTGCACGGCACGCCGGAATGGGCCTCCATCGGCACCGCCGCCTCGTCAGGCTGCATCCGCCTGATGAACCAGGACATCATCGACCTCTACAAGCGCGTCCGCCCCGGCCACAGCGCCCGCGTCGTCGTCCAGCAGTAAGCGCAGGACACCGCATTCATGCAAAAGGCCGCCGGTCATCCCGGCGGCCTTTCTCTTTATGGCGTTGCCCCTCATCCGCCTGCCGGCACCTTCTCCCCGTAAACGGGGAGAAGGGATATGCCGCGCCGTTTTCCGCATTACGGGAAGCCTTTGCCTCCTTCGCCTTCTCCCCGCTTGCGGGGAGAAGGTCGCGGCAGCGGGATGAGGGGCGAAGCGGCAGGGAACTTCCCCGCCGTCCCATTTTCAAGCGTCCGCAGCCTTCAGCTCCAGCCGGCGGCGATGGAGGACCGGCTCGGTATAGCCGTTCGGCTGCTCGCGGCCCTTCAGGACGAGGTCGAGCGCGGCCTTGAAGGCGATCGAGGTGTCGAAATGGCCGGCCATCGGGCGGTAGAGCGGGTCGCCGGCATTCTGTCCGTCGACGACCGCGGCCATGCGCTTCATCGTCTCGAGGATCTGCGCTTCCGTGACGACGCCGTGATGCAGCCAGTTCGCCATGTGCTGGGCGGAGATGCGCAGCGTGGCGCGGTCTTCCATCAGGCCGACATTGTTGATGTCCGGCACCTTGGAGCAGCCGACGCCCTGGTCGATCCAGCGCACGACATAGCCGAGGATGCCCTGGGCATTGTTGTCGAGCTCGCGCTGGATCTCCTCCGGCGTCCAGTTCGGGCGAACCGCGACCGGGACGGAGAGGATGTCGGAAAGCTTTGCACGCGGACGCGAATGCAGCGAAGCCTGCACATCGGCGACGTTGACCTTGTGATAGTGCGTCGCATGGAGCGTCGCGGCCGTCGGCGAGGGAACCCAGGCGGTGTTGGCGCCGGCCTTCGGGTGGGCGATCTTCTGCTCCAGCATCGCCGCCATCAGGTCCGGCATGGCCCACATGCCCTTGCCGATCTGCGCATGGCCGGACAGGCCGCATTCGAGGCCGATATCGACGTTCCAGTTCTCGTAGGCGCCGATCCAGGCGGCCTGCTTCATGTCGCCCTTGCGGATCATCGGGCCCGCTTCCATCGAGGTATGGATCTCGTCGCCGGTGCGGTCGAGGAAGCCGGTATTGATGAAGACGACGCGGTCCTTGGCGGCCCGGATCGCCTCTTTGAGGTTGACCGTCGTGCGGCGCTCCTCGTCCATGATGCCCATCTTCATCGTGTTCGGGGCCATGCCGACGGCGGCCTCGACGCGGGCGAAGAGCTTCGAGGCGAAGGCGACCTCTTCCGGCCCGTGCATCTTCGGCTTGACGACATACATCGAGCCGGCGCGCGAATTCTGACGGCGGCCGTTCGGACCGACGTCGTAGAGCGCGATCAGCGCGGTGACCATGGCGTCCATGATGCCTTCCGGCACCTCGTTGCCGTCGCGGTCGCGGATCGCCGGATTGGTCATGAGGTGGCCGACATTGCGCACCAGCATCAGCGAGCGGCCGGGCAGCGTCAGGGTCGAGCCGTCGGGCGCGGTATAGACGCGGTCGGGGTTGAGCCGGCGGGTGAAGGTCTTGCCGCCCTTGACGACCTCTTCGGAAAGATCGCCCTTCATCAGGCCCAGCCAGTTGCGATAGACGACGACCTTGTCCTCGGCATCGACGGCGGCGATGGAATCCTCGCAGTCCATGATCGTGGTCAGCGCCGATTCGATGACGACGTCGGCGATATGCGCCGCGTCGTCCTTGCCGGTCGGCGTGGAGGCGTCGATGCCGATATCGATATGCAGGCCGTTGTTGCTCAGGAGGACATGGGTCGGGGCGGAGGCATCGCCGACATAGCCGGCGAACTTGTTCCCGTCGGCAAGACCCGTCTTGCCGCCGCCGGTCAGCGCGACGACGAGCTTGCCGCCCTCGACCGCAAAGCCCGCCGCATCGCGCCAGGAGGCGCCGGCAAGCGGCGCGCTGTCGTCGAGGAAGCCGCGCGCCCAGGCGATGACCTTCGCGCCGCGCACCGGATTGTAGCCCTTGCCCTTTTCCGCGCCGTCCGTTTCCGGGATCGCGTCCGTGCCGTAGAGCGCGTCATAGAGCGAGCCCCAGCGCGCATTGGCGGCGTTCAGCGCATAGCGTGCGTTCATGACGGGAACGACGAGCTGCGGGCCGGCAAGGCTCGCGATCTCCGGATCGACATTTTCCGTCGTTACCTTGAACGCGCCGCCCTCGGGCAGCAGATAGCCGATCTCGCGCAGGAAGGCCTCGTAGGCGGCCATGTCGCTCGGCGCGCCGTTTTCGCGGTACCAGGCATCGAGCTTTTCCTGCAGCGCGTCGCGCGTCTTCAGCAGCGCGCGGTTTTCCGGCGCGAGGTCGTGCACGATGGCGGAGAAGTCGGCGAAGTAGCGCTCGGCGTCCACGCCCGTACCCGGCAGGGCCTCGTCGACGAGGAAATCATAAAGCGCGCTATCGATCGAAAGACCGGCTTTTTCGGTAAAAGGCATCTGAAAAACTCCGAATGACGGGACGAAGGGGGAGTATCCCGAATGGTGTCACTTTCAGGAGCTTTCATTCATAGTCAATTCGGCAACAGCATAAAGAATTTATTCCGCTCCGGATAAAATCATATTTTTGCCGATGCAGGATGGTTGCGGAAACGGCCGGAAACCTTTTCAAAACAGGGCCGCAATGGTGTTATGTCGCGCCCATGCCGAAGAACGAGGAGCCGCCCGTGATCGCCCTTTCCCCGCCGCATCGCCCTTCGGGCCGGAAGCCGCTTTCGGCGAACCTTCTTCTCGCCGCCACCCTTCTTCTTGCCGGCGGCCTGCCGGCGGGCGCGCAGGAGGAGGACGAAGGCCAGTACCGGGCGCAGATTCCCGATGTCGCGATCTACAAGGCGATGCTGGACGCCAACAAGCAGACGGGCTGGGTGCAGTTTCGCGAATTCGCCGGCCAGCAGCTCATCTATTTCACGGCTTTGCAGTCCATGCATTGCCGGCTGAAGGAAGTGCGCTACTCGATCAATTCCGACGCGCTCGACAAAACCTTCCCGATGGCGGAATGCGATCCGGAGCTGCCCTTCAACCTGCCGTCGGACGACAGCCAAAACTGGCTCTACCTGAACCTCAAGCCCGGCGAGGCCGAGACCATCGCCGTGCAGGCCGTCTGGGACGACGGCAGCGGCAGCGAGATCGTCGTCTACCAGCCCTGCAAGAATCCCGAGGCGACCTGCGCCTCGATCAAGACGATCAAGAAGGCGAAGAAGCGCTCCGACGAGCCGTCACCCTCAACGCCAGCCCGTTAGCCGGCTGCGTCGTCAGGCGCTGCACCGGCCAGGGCTTCGTCTGCGCCGTCATGTCGAAGCGGAAGCGGTGCATCAGCACGCCGAGCGCGATGATCGCCTCCTGCATGGCGAAGGTCGCGCCGATGCAAATGCGCGGCCCAGCGCCGAAGGGCAGGTACTGGAAGCGGTGGATCGCCTCGCGGTTCTCCGGCAGGAAGCGTTCGGGCATGTAGGCGCGCGGCTTCTGCCACAGCAGCTCGTGGCGGTGCAGCGTCCAGGGCATGACGAGGATGGTGACGCCCTTGGGGATCTCCACCGTTTCGCCGGAGGGGCTCGTCCACACGTCGTCGGCGATCGCCTCGCGGTTGATCGAGGGCGCGGGCGGATAGAGCCGCATCGCCTCCTCGAAGGCGGCGCGGGCCCAGGGCATCCGCTCCAGCCAGTCGACGGGATCGGCGCCGCTTGCCACGACACGGTCGATCTCCTCCTCCATCGCGTCCCGCACATGCGGGGAATTGGCGAGGCAATAGAGCGTCCAGGCGAGCGCCCGGGCCGTCGTCTCGTGGCCGGCGCCGATGAAGGTGAGGATATTGTCCTCCACCTCCTCCATGGTCAGGCCCTCCGGCCCCGCCGCGCGCAGCAGCAGCGTCAGGAAATCGCTCGGCACTGTCTCGCCATCCGCCGCCATGCGCTTCAGGCGCAGCTCCATCGTGTCGCGCACGATGCGGCGGAACTTGCCGAGCACCTTGAGACCGCCGATCCGAGTCACCCGCGGCACCCATGAGGGCGCGCGCAACAGATCCATCGGGTCGACGCGGCCCATGGAGTGCAGGAGGTCGTCCACGTCGTCGGCGAAATTGTCCGAGGAGGTGACGATCTCGCCGGAGAACAGCGTGTCGGAAAGCACGGCGAAGGCGAGCTCCGTCATGTCGTTGCCGATATCGAAGGCCGCGCCCTCCGCGCCCTCGTATTTCTGCGCGTAAAGCTCCGACTGCGCCAGCATCTGCGTGGCAAAGCCCCTGGCATGGCGCGGCGTGAAGATCGGCGCGACGGCCTTGCGCGAGCGGCGCCAGACCGCGCCCTCGGCCGTCAGCAGCCCGTCGCGCAGGATCGGGCGCAACACGAGCTGGCGGACGGTCGCCATCCTGTAGTTCTGGGCGTTGTCGACGAGGAGATGTTTGATAAGGCCGGGATCGTTGACGATCAGCGTCTTCTCGCCGAAGAAGCTCGTCATGATCCAGGGCAGCGTATAGGAGGGCACGCCCCACAGTTCCAATGGATTGCGGAAGACGGTCCGGATGATCTCGATCTTCGAGGGCGGCACCGTGCGGGGAACGGGCGCGGGCGGTTCGAACGGCTCGGGACGCATGTCCATCGTCTTCTTCCTTTCAATCGGCTTGCCCGAAGTGTGGGCCGAGAGCGAGGCAGAAATCAGGGCAGGCTCCCGCAAAAGCGCGCAGCGCCCTTCCGGCCGGACCTGCGGAAAGCTAGAGCAGGCCGCGCAGTTCCGCCAGCTTGTCGTTGATCAGCCAGCCGTAATAGTTCTCTTCCGGCCAGGTCGCCTCGCCGGACGCGCGGCGCGCGGCGAAGGCCGCGGCGCGGGCATCGGGATTGCCGATATTGTAGAGCGTCGCCGTCAGGCCCGGATTCTTCGAGATGTCGACGCCGGCGGTCTTCCTGTAGGCGTCGATCGAGCGGCGGATCGCGGCGGCCATATAGGCGAGCGAGGTGTCCGGGTCCATGATCGCCTGGTAGACGCCGGCCGCGTCGTTCTCGTCGAGCCGGTCGTAACCGGAGATGCGGGCGACATCGTCGGTGAGCGTAAGGGCCGTCAGCGGGTTGATCTGGCCGAGGCCGAAGGTCTGGCCGGCATAGAAGGGCTGGAAGAACACCGCGCTGAAGCGGTTGTTCGGATAGGATGTGCCGCCGACCGTCCGGCCCTTGAAGGTCTTGTTCCAGACGCCCTCGCGGCAGGTCCAGAGCGCGTAGGAGCCCTTCTTCGACGCGCATTGCGAAAATTCCGGCCGGGCGATGAAGTCGCCGACCGTCTCGCCGTCATAGGCGAAGCGAAAGTTGCCGGTATAGGACGCGGCCTTCACATAGTAGCTCTGCAGCCGGTCATAGGCGTCGACATTATAGGTGTGCTCGCCGACGATGGCGCCGACCATGTGGATCGGGTCGATGCCGTATTTCGCGGCGGTCGACTTGATCTTGCCGGTGAGCTGGCGGTCGTTGGCGATGAGGTCGCGCACCTTCTCGTACTTCGCGTCGAAGGAGGTCTTGCCGGCCTTGGTGCGGCGCGTGGAGGCGCCCGGAATGGCGGGCTGCTCGGCATTGCGGTTGCCGGGCGGCACCACGTCGATGGCCAGCGCCGTCGTCTGGCTCTGGACAAAAAGGGCGGCTGCAAGGGCAAGCACAGGCAAGAACTGTCGCACGATTCCGTTTCCCGTCTGATCAAATCTGTCGGCGGATGGCGGCGACCGATGCACGACGAACATGTCGGAATGATGCCAAGCGCGGCAAAGGCGTAAGGCGGGAGCGCCCCTTCTGTCGAGAGGTTCCGCCTTCAAAAATGCGGCACCGGCGACCCGCTAATGGATCACCGGTGCCGAAACGTCACAGGATGTAGCGCGACAGGTCCGTATTGGCCGCCAGCGTGCCGACATGCTTGCGCACATATTCGGCGTCGATGACGAGGCTGTTGCCGCCCTTGTCCGGCGCTTCGAAGGAGATCTCGTCGAGCACCCGCTCCATCACCGTCTGGAGACGCCGCGCGCCGATATTCTCGACGCTGGCATTGAGCTGCACGGCGACGTCCGCCAGCGCATCGATGCCATCCTCGGTGAAGTCGAGCGTGACGTCTTCGGTCTGCATCAGCGCCTTGTACTGGCGGATAAGGCTTGCCTCCGTTTCCGTAAGGATGCGGCGGAAGTCCTCCTTGGTGAGGGCGCGCAGCTCGACGCGGATCGGCAGGCGGCCCTGAAGCTCCGGCAGCAGGTCCGAGGGTTTGGAGACGTGGAACGCGCCGGATGCGATGAAGAGGATATGGTCGGTCTTCACCGGCCCGTATTTCGTGGCGACCGTCGTGCCCTCAACGAGCGGCAGCAGGTCACGCTGCACGCCGTCGCGGGAGACGCCCGCGCCCATGCCGCCGTCGCGCGCAGCGATCTTGTCGATCTCATCGATGAAGACGATGCCGTCGTTCTCCGCCGAGCGGATGGCCTCGCGCTGGATCTGCTCGTTGTCGAGCAGCTTGTCGGATTCGTCGTCGATCAGGACCTTGTACGAGTCCTTGACCGTCGTCTTGACCTTCTTGGTGCGCCCGCCCATCGCCTTGCCGAACATCTCGGAGAGATTCAGCACGCCGATATTGGCGCCCGGCATGCCGGGGATCTCGAAGCCGCCGGGCATGCCGCCGGTATCGGCGATGTCGATCTCGATTTCCTTGTCGTCCAGCTCGTTGTTGCGCAGCTTTTTACGGAACGAGTCGCGCGTCGCCGGCGAGGCGGTCGCGCCGACAAGGGCGTCGAGCACCCGTTCCTCGGCATTCATATGGGCCTTGGCCGTCACCTCGGCGCGCTTCTTCTCACGCACCAGGCCGATGCCGACCTCCACGAGGTCGCGGACGATCTGCTCGACGTCGCGGCCGACATAGCCGACCTCGGTGAACTTGGTCGCCTCGACCTTGACGAAGGGTGCGCCGGCGAGTTTTGCGAGGCGACGGGAAATCTCCGTCTTGCCGACGCCGGTCGGGCCGATCATCAGGATGTTCTTCGGCATGACCTCGTCGCGCAGATCGGGCTCGAGCTGGTGGCGGCGCCAGCGGTTGCGAAGCGCGATGGCCACGGCGCGCTTGGCGTCGTGCTGGCCGATAATGAAGCGGTCGAGTTCGGAAACGATCTCGCGGGGCGAAAAATTGGACATGGGCTTTTCCGTTTCTAGCAACGGTCCCGGGCCATCATCAGCGCCGGGCCGTCCTCAGTCATGCGTTGATCGAAAGCATGGAATCCGGCCTTTTCATAGGCCCGGATGGCATGCGCATTGTCCGGGTGGGGATCGAGCACGATCCGTTCCACACCCTCGTCGAAGACCTTGGCCGCAAAGGCGTCGATCATTGCCGGGCCGTGGCCGATGCCGACCATGTCGGCAAGGCCGATGAACTGGTCGATGCCGACAGTGCGGTCCGGCCGGTCGCCGAAGGAGAAATCATCGGCCGCGATCCGGTAGGATTGCAGGTAGGCGAAGGGCGTTCCGGCATGGAGAACGATGAAGGACGCCATTGCCGGATCGTCGAAATCCTCTGCGATGCCGGCGACTTCCTTCGCCGGCTCGCCCCACCAGCGCCGGACATGCGGCGCGTTCAGCCAGCGTTCCAGCATCGGCAGGTCGGCCGCCGTCACCGGCCGGAAGGCGTAGAGGTCAGCGGTCGGCATCCAGCGTTTCCACCACGACATTGTGGTTGGTGTAGACGCAGATATCGCCGGCGATCTGCATGGCGCGGCGCGCGATCTCCTCGGCCGACTTGTCGGTATCCATAAGCGCGCGGGCGGCTGCATAGGCATAGTTGCCGCCCGAGCCGATCGCCATGGTGCCGTGTTCCGGTTCCAGCACGTCGCCATTGCCGGTCAGCGCCAGCGTAACGGACTTGTCGGCGACCAGCATCATGGCTTCGAGACGGCGCAGGTAGCGGTCGGTGCGCCAATCCTTGGCAAGCTCCACGGCGGCGCGCATCAGCTGGTCGGGATATTGCTCGAGCTTGGCCTCCAGCCGTTCGAGCAGCGTGAAGGCATCGGCGGTCGCGCCGGCGAAACCGGCAATGACGTCACCCTTGGCAAGCCGGCGCACCTTGCGCGCATTGCCCTTCATGACAGTCTGGCCGAGGCTCACCTGGCCGTCGCCCGCCATGACCACCTTGCCGTCCTTGCGGACGGTGATGATCGTCGTGGCGTGCATGGAAGCGTAGGGGTCGTGTTCACTCATGGATGGACCTTTCGGGCCCGGATACCGGGCGGGGCACCGCCGACGAGGCGGCTTCGTTGTCATCTATGTAAGCAGCGGCTCGGCAATTGCAAACGGAGCAAGCGGCGGGTGATAACGAGGACCTTTCGTCCTGCGCCGAAGGCCTGTGAAAGACTGGCATTTTCATGACAGCCCTGTTAAGGAGCGGCGGTAAAATCACCGGAGAAACCCATGAGCCGCACAGCCAGCGTTTCGCGCAAGACGAACGAGACCTCCGTTTCGGTCACCGTCGATATCGACGGCACCGGCACGTCGACCATTTCGACGGGCGTGGGCTTCTTCGATCACATGCTCGACCAGCTGTCGCGCCATTCGCTCATCGACATGGAGATCAAGACCGAAGGGGACCTGCATGTCGACGACCATCACACGGTCGAGGACACGGGCATCGCCATCGGCCAGGCCATCGCGAAGGCGCTCGGCGACCGGCGCGGCATCACGCGCTACGCCTCGCTCGACCTTGCCATGGACGAGACGATGACGCGCGCCGCCGTGGACGTCTCCGGCCGTCCCTTCCTCGTGTGGAACGTGAATTTCTCCGCCCCGAAGATCGGCACCTTCGACACCGAGCTGGTGCGCGAATTCTTCAATGCGCTTGCCCAGCACGCCGGCATCACGCTGCATATCCAGAACATCTACGGCGCGAACAACCATCATATCTCCGAGACGTGCTTCAAGGCCGTCGCGCGCGTGCTGCGCACCGCGACCGAGATCGATCCCCGCCAGGCGGGCCGCGTTCCCTCGACGAAGGGTTCGCTGGCCTGAGCAAAGGCACAGTTGGAGGCCTCCCATGGCCACGTTCCTCGTTCTGATACCGCCGGGTGCCCGAAAGGGCGATGAAAAGGCCCGCGTCATCCGCGACCGCTTCTCCTGGCTCGCGCTCTTCCTGCCGGTGATCTGGCTGCTCTGGCATCGGGCCTGGCTCGCCGCCGCCCTCGCCTTCGCGGTGCAGGCACTCGGCTCGGCCGTGGCGGATCATCCGGTCTTCGGCCTTGCCGGCCTCGGCCTTTGCCTTGCGACCAATCTCCTCGTCGCGCTCGAAGGCCCCTCCATGGTCGTCGCCGGCCTCGAGCGGCGCGGCTGGACAGTCGATGCGGCGATCTCCGCCGACGACCGGGAAACGGCGGAGGCAATCTACTACGTGGAAACCCCGGCCGGCGAGGCGGAGACGCGCGACAGCGTTTCCCTGCCGGCCTCCGGAACCTCCGCGCGCCGGCACGCTCCCATGCTCGGCCTCGTGGGTTTCAAGGAAGGACGCTGACATGCGCGTTGCGATCATCGACTACGGCTCGGGCAACCTGCGCTCGGCCACCAAGGCCTTCGAGCGGGCGGCGCGCGAAGCCGGCATCGAAGCGGAAATCGACCTTACCGACAAGGCCGAGCGCGTCGCCGCCGCCGACCGCATCGTGCTGCCCGGCGTCGGCGCCTATGCCGATTGCCGCCGCGGCCTCGATGCCGTGCCCGGCATGGTGGAGGCGCTGCGCGACGTGGTCGAGAACAGGGCCCGCCCCTTCCTCGGCATCTGCGTCGGCATGCAGCTCATGTCCTCGCGCGGCCTGGAAAAGACCGTGACCGAGGGTCTCGGCTGGATCAAGGGCGACGTCGTGAAGATGACGCCCTCCGATCCGGAGCTGAAGATCCCGCAGATCGGCTGGAACACGCTCGACCGCAAGCACCCTCACCCGCTCTTCGATGGCATCCCGGAAACGCTGCACGCCTATTTCGTGCATTCCTACCACCTTGCCGCGGAAAACCGGGAAGACGTGGTCGCGACCGTCGATTACGGCGGGCCGATGACCGCCTTCGTCGCCAACGGCAACAAGGCCGGCGCGCAGTTCCATCCGGAAAAGAGCCAGACGCTCGGCCTTGCCCTCATCACCAATTTCCTGCGCTGGAAACCCTGACATGATCCTCTTTCCCGCCATCGACCTGAAAGACGGCCAGTGCGTTCGCCTCAAGCTCGGCGACATGGACCAGGCCACCGTCTACAATCCCGACCCGGCCGCGCAGGCGAAAGCCTTCGAGGACCAGGGCTTCGAATGGCTGCATGTCGTCGACCTCAACGGCGCCTTCGCGGGGGAAAGCGTCAACGGCGCGGCCGTCGACGCCATCCTCAAGGCCACGAAGAATCCGGTGCAGCTCGGCGGCGGCATCCGCACGCTGGAGCATATCGAAAGCTGGCTGGCACGCGGCCTGTCGCGCGTCATCCTCGGCACCGTCGCCGTGCGCGATCCCGCGCTCGTCATCGCTGCGTGCAAGGCGTTTCCCGGCAAGGTCGCGGTCGGCATCGACGCCAAGGGCGGCAAGGTGGCCGTCGAGGGCTGGGCGGAAGCCTCCGAGCTCGGCGTGATCGAGCTTGCAAAGAAGTTCGAGGGCGCGGGCGTCGCCGCGATCATCTATACCGACATCGACCGCGACGGCATTCTGGCGGGCATCAACTGGGCCTCGACGCTGGAACTGGCCGACGCCGTCTCCATTCCCGTCATCGCCTCCGGCGGCCTTGCCTCGATGGACGACATAAGCCGCCTCGTCGCCGCTGACGCCCGCAAACTGGAAGGCGCGATCTCCGGCCGGGCGCTCTATGACGGGCGCATCGATCCCGCGGAAGCGCTGGCGCTGGTCCGCGAAGCACGAGGAAAAGCTGCATGACTTTGAAAGCGCGCGTCATCCCCTGCCTCGATGTAAAAGACGGCCGCGTCGTCAAGGGCGTCAGCTTCGTCAACCTCGTCGATGCCGGCGATCCCGTGGAATCGGCCAAGGCCTATGATGCGGCCGGCGCCGACGAGCTCTGCTTCCTCGACATCACCGCCTCCTCGGACAACCGCGACACGATCTTCGACGTCGTGGCGCGCACGGCCGACCATTGCTTCATGCCGCTCACCGTCGGCGGCGGCGTGCGCACGGTCGCCGATATCCGCAAGCTGCTGCTCGCCGGGGCCGACAAGGTGTCGATCAACTCGGCCGCCGTCGCCAATCCGGATTTCGTGGCGGAAGCCGCCGACAAGTTCGGCAACCAGTGCATCGTCGTCTCCATCGATTCGAAGAAGGTTTCGGCGGAAGGCGAAGAGGACCGCTGGGAGATCTTCACCCATGGCGGCCGCAACGCGACCGGCATCGACGCCGTGGCCTTTGCGGAAAAGATGGTGGAGCGCGGCGCGGGCGAGCTGCTGCTCACCTCCATGGACCGCGACGGCCAGAAGGGCGGCTACGACATCGCGCTGACACGGACGATTGCCGACCGCGTCTCCGTGCCGGTCATCGCGTCCGGTGGCGTCGGCACGCTCGACCATCTCGTCGAGGGCGTGCGCGACGGCCATGCGACGGCGGTGCTCGCCGCCTCGATCTTCCACTTCGGCACCTACACGGTGGGCGAGGCCAAGCGCTACATGGCCGAGCATGGCATCGCCATGCGGCTCGACTGAGGAGCATCTCATGAGCACCTTCACCCTTGCCGATCTCGAAGCCATCGTCGCGGCCCGCGCCGCGGCCGACCCGTCGGAGAGCTGGACGGCGAAGCTCGTTGCGGCCGGACAGCAGAAAGCGGCGAAAAAGCTCGGGGAAGAGGCGGTCGAGACCGTCATCGCGGCCATCGAGGGCAAAAAGGCCGAATTGACAAGCGAAACAGCCGATTTGCTCTATCATCTCATGGTCGTATTGAAAATCGGCGGCGTGCCGCTACAAGATGTCATGGGGGAGCTGGAGAGGCGCACGGGCCAGTCCGGCCTTGCGGAAAAGGCCAGCCGGAAGAGCTGATGATCCAGGCAGCGCGCGACAAGGACCAGGCGGACATACCGGACGATTTCGGCAACCGCGACTATTCTCCCTACCGTTTCTTCCCGGCGGAGGAATGGGCGCGGTTCCGGGCCGATACGCCCCTGACGCTGACCGCCGACGAGGTCCAGCGCCTGCGCTCCCTCGGCGACCCCATCGACCTCGACGAGGTCCGGCGCATCTATCTCTCACTGTCCCGCCTGCTGTCGGCCCATGTCGAATCCTCGCAGATGCTCTTCGAGCAGCGCAAGCAGTTCCTCAGCCTCTCCGACGAGGCGAAGACGCCCTTCGTGATCGGCATTGCCGGGTCCGTGGCGGTCGGCAAGTCGACCACCGCGCGTATCCTGATGGAACTCCTGTCGCGCTGGCCGTCGAGCCCCAAGGTCGACCTCGTGACGACCGACGGCTTCCTCTATCCGAACGCCGTGCTCCAGCGCGAGAACATGATGGACCGGAAGGGCTTTCCGGAGAGCTACGACACCGGCGCGCTGCTGCGCTTCCTCTCGGCGATCAAGGCCGGCAAGAAGGACGTCAAGGCGCCGATGTATTCGCATCTGACCTACGACGTGCTGCCGAACAGCTTCCGCACCGTCGACCGGCCGGATATCCTGATCTTCGAGGGTATCAACGTGCTGCAGTCGCGCAACCTGCCGGCGGACGGCAAGATCGTGCCGATGGTCTCGGACTTCTTCGACTTCTCCATCTATATCGACGCGGAGGAGAAGCTGATCCACGCCTGGTATGTGGAACGCTTCATGCGCCTGCGCGAAACGGCCTTCAAGAACCCGGATTCCTACTTCCACCGCTATGCGACGATCAGCGAGGACGAGGCGCTGGCCATTGCCGAGGGCCTCTGGCGCAACATCAACCTGAAGAACCTGCACCAGAACATCCTGCCGACGCGCCCGCGCGCCGACCTGATCCTGCAGAAGGGCAGGAACCACCTCATCGAGACGGTGGCTTTGCGTAAATTGTAAGCCGGCTAAAGTATTTCCGCATTTCCGAACGCAAAACCGCTTCGCACTTTTGCTGGAAATTCTCTAGGGATTGACCCGGCGAAGCGTCAGGTTGATGCGCCCATCCTTCTTCAGAAGCGTGGAGGTGCCGGGATAGATGCGGTCGACGCCGTGGAAGATCAGCCGGCTTTGCCCACCGAAGACGAAGACGTCACCGCTCGACAGCCGGAAGGAGCGCGTCGGATCGCTGCGGGAAACGCCCCCGACGCGAAACAGGCACTCATCGCCGAGCGACACCGAGACGACCGGGGCGGAGAAGTCGCTCTCGTCGCGGTCCTGGTGCAGACCCATTTTCGCATCGGGATCGTAGAAATTGACGAGGCAGGCTTCCGGCGGCCCGGGGAAGCCGGAAACCTCGTTCCACAAGGCCAGAAGCATGTCCGGAATGGCCGGCCAGGGACAGCCGGTCTCGGGATGCGCGGACTGGTAGCGGTAGCCACGCTCCCTGTCCGTCACCCAGCCGAGCGATCCGCAATTGGTCATGCGGACCGACATCGGCTTTCCCGTCTTCGGCATGCGCGGGACGAAGAGCGGAGCCTCGGCCACGACCTGCCTGATGGCAGCGACGAGCGCTTCCTGCGCCGTCCGGTCGAAACGGTCGGGGAGATAGCGCAGCCCCGGAGCAAGGCCGCGCTCGGCCGTCACGGCTCAGGCTTCCGCGAGATCGGGAATGCGCAGCACCTGGCCGGGATAAATCTTGTCCGGATGCGACAGCATCGGGCGGTTGGCGTCGAAGATCACCGTGTGCTTGGCGCCCTTGCCCTTGCCGTACTGGGCCTCGGCGATCTTCCAGAGGTTGTCGCCCTTCTTCACCGTGTAGAAGACCGGCTCCTTGGCCGGAGCGGCCGCCACGGCGAGCGCCTCGGTATCGACCTTGGAAACGCCGAGCGTGTTGCCGACGGCGACGATCGCCTTTTCGAAGACGGTCTGGTCCGCGACGCTGCCCTTCAGCACGACCTTGTCGTCGACCACCTCGACCTGCACCTGATCGGTGCCAAGGCCGTGCGATTCCAGTTCCTTCTTGACCGCCTCGGCATCCGGCGCCTCGTCGTCGCCGCCGATCCCGAGCTTCTTGCCGGCGTTCTTGATAAAGCTGAAGAGACCCATGTCCATCCTCCTGTTTTTCCCGACTTAAGCAGACCTTGCCCGCAAAGGAAAGGCGTCGTTTCCTTTCCACGCATAAACGGCCAAGTTGCGGCGATCATTCGCCCGAGGGCTTCGCCCGCATGCGTTTCACGTCCGAACGGCCGGACTTCGCCTTGAGCCGGCGTTCGACCGAACCCTTCGTCGGCTTGGTCTTGCGGCGCGGCGGGGGCGGCGGCTCGGCGGCCTTGAGGATCAGTTCCTTCAGCCGCTCGCGCGCATCCTCCCGGTTGCGCTCCTGGCTGCGGAAGCGGTTGGCCTCGATCATCAGCACGCCGTCCTTGGAGACCTTGCGGCCGGCGAGCTTTTCCGCATTCTCTTTCACCCGCTCGCTCAGAGAGGGCGAGTTGCGCAGGTCGAAGAAGAGCTGGACCGCCGTCGAGACCTTGTTGACGTTCTGCCCGCCCGGACCGCCGGCCAGCACGAACTGCTCGGTCAGTTCCCAACCGGCAATCGTGATCGAACGGCTGATATAGAGGGGGTCGCTGGCCATGGATGTTCCTTTCCAGGCCGTTGTAGCGGGCGGTGGGGCGAACGGGAAGCCGCCTGCAGAGACGAAAAACCCGGCCTTGCGGGCCGGGTTTCACGTGAATCATCGCCGAGACCTTACTCGGCGGCAACCTTCAGGCCCGGGGCCGCGTCGCGGACGCTGCCGTCGACCTGGTCTTCGAACTTCCCGAAGTTCGCGATGAACATGTCGACGAGCTTGCGGGCCTGCCTGTCATAGGCGGCGCCGTTCGCCCAGGTCGAGCGCGGGTCGAGGATCTTCGTGTCGACATCCGGCACCGAGACCGGCACCTGGAAGCCGAAATTGTCGTCGCGACGGAAGAGCGCGTTCTTCAGCGAGCCGTCAAGGGCGGCGGCGAGCAGGGTGCGAGTCGCCTTGATCGGCATGCGGCGACCTTCGCCGTAAGCGCCGCCCGTCCAGCCGGTATTGACCAGCCAGCAATCGACGCCGTGCTCGGCGATGAGCTCCTTCAGAAGG
This sequence comes from Shinella sp. 1A1, assembly GCF_055379515.1. Taxonomy (NCBI): domain Bacteria; kingdom Pseudomonadati; phylum Pseudomonadota; class Alphaproteobacteria; order Hyphomicrobiales; family Rhizobiaceae; genus Shinella; species Shinella sp. 1A1. The sequence goes on along the minus strand of NZ_AP039671.1, from coordinate 3,284,797 downwards.
TTGCCGTAGACCGTCGGGTGACGCGGCATGAAGGGGGCCCCGAAGCAGGTCGAGAAGGTGGCTTCCGGCTCGGTCACGCCGCGCTCCGTGCCGGCAACCTTGGCGGTGTAGCCGGAGAGGAAGTGGTACATGGCCTGGTCGGGCGTCAGCTTGGCGATCGGCGGCATCACGCCGAAGGCATCGGCCGTCAGCATGATGATCGTCTTGGGATGCGGCGCGCGGCCGGTCTCGCTGGCATTCGGGATGAAGTGCAGCGGATAGGCGCAACGGGTGTTTTCCGTCAGCGAGCCGTCGTTGAAGTCCGGAACGCCCTGCGCATCGAGCACGACGTTTTCGAGGACGGTGCCGAAACGCTGGGTCGTGGCGTAGATTTCCGGCTCGGCCTCGGCCGAAAGACGGATCGTCTTGGCGTAGCAGCCGCCCTCGAAGTTGAAGATGCCGTTCTCGCCCCAGCCGTGCTCGTCGTCACCGATCAGCGTGCGGTTCGGGTCGGCGGAAAGCGTCGTCTTGCCGGTGCCGGACAGGCCGAAGAACACGGCAGCATCGCCAGCCGGGCCGACATTGGCCGAGCAGTGCATCGGCATGACCTTTTCCGACGGCAGCAGCCAGTTGAGCACAGTGAAGACCGACTTCTTCATTTCGCCGGCATAATAGGTGCCGGCGATCAGCACGATGCCGCGCGTCAGGTCGCAGGCGATCATGGTCTCGGTGCGCGCACCGTGGCGGGCCGGATCGGCCTTGAAGGTCGGCAGGTCGATGATCGTCAGCTTCGGCGCGAAACCGGCCAGATCCTTCTCTTCCGGACGGATGAGCAGGTTGCGGATGAACAGCGAATGCCAGGCGAGTTCCGTGACGACGCGGGTCGGCAGGGCGTATTCCGCATCGGCGCCGCCGACGAGATCCTGCACGAAGAGATCGCGGCCGCCGGCATGGGCCAGCATGTCAGCATGCAGCGCGTCGAAATGCTCGCGCGACACGGCCTTGTTGTTGTCCCACCAGATGGCGTCCTCGGTGTTTTCGTCGCGCACGACGAACTTGTCCTTGGGCGAACGGCCGGTGTGCTGGCCGGTGAGTGCGCGCAGGGCGCCATGGGCCGTCCTGACCGCTTCGCCGCGGCCGAGGGCCTCTTCATAAAGGGCCTCTGCTGCAAAGTTGTACCGGACCGTGCCGCTGGTGTTGATACCCATCGCGGTGAGCCCCAGAGCGGGGTTGCGAACGCCGAGTTCCTGCATGGTCCAGATTTCCTCCGTGGACGAAGAGCCAGGTGAATTTCCGGGGAAGCTAATCCGCGATTGTCACAAAAACAAGAGTGAAATCGAAATTAGGCAATAATATCAAACTATTAATCGATTTAAATATTTGTCCTACTTTTTTAATCGTTTGAATAATCGATTTAAAAAGGAGTGGAAAATACGGCCCGGAACGTCTCCCTTTATCTTTGCCACAATTTGTTCCACCTTTACCCCCAGACAGGCGCTTCATTCGTCCAGGACAGGAACTCGATCCGAGGTCGGGCCGAGGTCGGGAAAGGCGCCCATGAATATGGAGACAAGCAGGATGCAGACGATCGCACTCGTAGACGACGACCGGAATATCCTCACATCCGTGTCGATCGCCCTGGAGGCGGAAGGCTACAAGGTCGAGACCTATACGGACGGCGCATCCGCGCTCGACGGCCTTCTTGCCCGCCCGCCGCAGCTTGCGATCTTCGACATCAAGATGCCGCGCATGGATGGCATGGAGCTTCTGCGGCGCCTGCGCCAGAAGTCGGACATCCCCGTCATCTTCCTCACCTCCAAGGACGAGGAGATCGACGAGCTGTTCGGCCTCAAGATGGGCGCGGACGACTTCATCACCAAGCCGTTCTCACAGCGCCTGCTGGTGGAGCGCGTCAAGGCGATCCTGCGCCGTGCCTCGAGCCGCGAGGCGGCCGCCTCGGCGGGTGCGGCCGGCACCGCAAAGCCCGGCGAGATAACGGCCCGCTCGCTGGAGCGCGGCCAGCTCGTCATGGACCAGGAGCGCCATACCTGCACCTGGAAGGGCGAGCCGGTGACGCTGACCGTCACGGAATTCCTCATCCTGCATTCGCTCGCCCAGCGCCCCGGCGTGGTGAAGAGCCGCGATTCGCTGATGGACGCCGCCTATGACGAGCAGGTCTATGTCGACGACCGCACCATCGACAGCCACATCAAGCGGCTTCGCAAGAAGTTCAAGATGGTCGACACCGACTTCGACATGATCGAAACGCTCTACGGCGTCGGCTATCGCTTCCGCGAGACCGCCTGAGGCGATTTTGCTTGCATCGACCGCGGCAGCGATGGCATGCCGCGGTCGGCGGCGTTGCGCCGCATGAAGGATCACCCGCTTGTCGCAGACCGTGCTGGAAAGGGATGGAGAGGACGCCGAAGGCCGGCCCGCGCCGCGCGCCGGACGCCGCTGGACCCATCCCTTCACGCTGGCCCGCCGCATCTTCGGCAATGCCGTCTTCTCGAGCCTCACGCGGCGCATCCTCTTCTTCAACCTCGTCGCGCTGGTCGTGCTCGTCGCGGGCATCCTCTATCTCAACCAGTTCCGCGAGGGCCTGATCGACGCCCGCGTCGAGAGCCTGCTGACCCAGGGCGAGATCATCGCCGGCGCGATCTCCGCCTCCGCCACGGTCGACACCAACTCGATCACCATCGACCCTGAAAAGCTGCTGGAACTGCAGGCGGGCCAGAGCATCACGCCCCTGCCGGGCGACGACGATCTCGAATTCCCGATCAATCCCGAGCGCATCGCCCCGGTCCTCCGGCGGCTGATCTCGCCGACCCGCACACGCGCGCGCATCTACGACACCGACGCCAACCTGCTGCTCGATTCGCGCCATCTCTATACGCAGGGCCAGGTGCTGCGCTTCGACCTGCCGCCCGTGGAGCCGGAGACCCCGAGCCTGCTCGATCAGCTCAACGTCTGGTTCAACCGCATTCTCCAGCCGAGCAACCTGCCGCAATACAAGGAAGCGCCGGGTGGCGACGGCTCGATCTATCCCGAAGTGATGAACGCGCTGACCGGCGTGCGCGGCGCCGTCGTGCGCGTCAACGACAAGGGCGAGCTGATCGTCTCGGTCGCCGTGCCGGTGCAGCGTTTTCGCGCGGTGCTCGGCGTGCTGCTGCTCTCGACGCAGGCGGGCGACATCGACAAGATCGTCCACGCCGAGCGCCTCGCCATCATGCGCGTCGCCGGCGTCGCCGGCCTCGTCAACATCGCCCTGTCGCTGCTCCTCTCCAGCACCATCGCCAATCCGCTGCGCCGGCTTTCGGCGGCGGCGATCCGCGTCCGGCGCGGGGCGAAGGAGCGCGAGGAAATCCCCGACTTCTCCGTGCGCCAGGACGAGATCGGCAATCTTTCCATCGCGCTGCGCCAGATGACGACGGCGCTCTACGACCGCATCGACGCCATCGAGAGCTTCGCCGCCGATGTCAGCCACGAGTTGAAGAACCCGCTGACCTCTCTGCGCAGCGCCGTCGAGACGCTGCCGCTCGCCCGCACGGACGATTCGAAGAAGCGGCTGATGGACATCATCCAGCACGATGTGCGCCGCCTCGACCGCCTGATCAGCGACATTTCCGACGCCTCGCGGCTCGATGCGGAACTGGCGCGCAGCGACGCCCGCAGCATCGACCTCGAAAAGCTGCTCGGCGACCTCATCGACATCTCCCGCCAGGTCAATACGCGCAAGAAACCCGTCACGCTCGACTTTGTCGTCGACCGCAAGGACAATCCGAAGGCGCGCTTCGAGGTCAGCGGCTACGAGCTGCGCATCGGCCAGATCGTCACGAACCTCATCGAGAACGCACGCTCCTTCGTGCCGGATCCCGGCGGGCGCATCGTCGTGCGGCTTTCGCGCGGGCGGAACGACCGCTGCATCATCCAGGTCGAGGACAATGGTCCCGGCATCCAGGCGGAAGATATCGACCGCATCTTCGAACGCTTCTACACGGACCGCCCGGCGAGCGAGGGCTTCGGCCAGAATTCCGGCCTCGGCCTCTCCATTTCCCGCCAGATCGCCGAGGCGCACGGCGGCACGCTGAAAGCCGACAACATCGTCGACAAGGCGACCGGCGAAAAGCACGGCGCCCGTTTCACCCTCTCTCTCCCCGCCGACCCGAAGAAATGAGCGGCGCGGTCAACGTGCACGGAACGGCCATCGTGATCGGCGCGACGGGGCTCCTCTTCGTCGGCCCCTCCGGCGCGGGCAAGAGCGCGGCCGCCCTCCAATGCATTCACGAGGCCCGCGGGCGGGGGCTGTCCACCGCGCTCGTCAGCGACGACCAGGTTCTCGTCCACGAGGAAGAGGGCCGGCTCATTGCGCGGGCGCCCGCCAGCATCGCCGGGCTGATCGAGGTGCGCGGCGCGGGGATCGTCCGGATGGAGACGGTTAGCGAGGCCGTGCTGCACCGGGCCGTGCGGCCCATCGCCCCGCCCTTTGCCGAGCGCCTGCCGCCGGACGGGGAAACGGCGGAGATCCTTCCGGGGCGTTTCCTGCCGCTAACGCGGCTGCCGCTCCTTGCCGGCTGCACGGCTTTCTCGGTATTGGCCACGCTGCACCCGGAAATCCTCCGGGATTGACCGCAAAAGCCCCGGCAAAACGCCAGAACGGGCATTTAGGGCTTGCACTCGGGCTTTTCATTGACATGATGGCCACCCCAACGGTGGACGGAATTGTTGCATTGCGGTAATGGGCCGTCCGTTTGTGTCGGGAAACTGGAGCGACTGCTGATGATCGGACTGGTGCTTGTCACCCATGGCAAGCTGGCGGAGGAATTCCGTCACGCCCTTGAACATGTTGTCGGTCCGCAAAAGGCCATCGAGACGGTCTGCATCGGCCCCGAGGACGACATGGACCAGCGCCGCCAGGACATCCTGGAGGCGGTCAACCGCGCCGACCAGGGCCATGGCGTGATCATCCTCACCGACATGTTCGGCGGCACCCCGTCGAACCTTGCGATCTCCGTGATGACCGGCGAGGGCATCGAGGTGATCGCCGGCGTGAACCTGCCCATGCTGATCAAGCTCGCCGGCATCCGCGGCGAGAACAACATGGAAAAGGCGCTGATCGACGCGTCGGAAGCCGGCCGCAAATATATCAACGTGGCAAGCCGCGTCCTCAGCGGCAAGTAAGGTTCCCTGCCGCCCATGACCGTCTCGAAAGAGCTTCTCATCATCAACAAGCGCGGCCTGCACGCCCGCGCCTCGGCCAAGTTCGTCCAGACCGTCGACGGTTACGACGCGGAAGTGACCGTCTCCAAGGACGGCATGACGGTGGGCGGCACCTCGATCATGGGCCTGATGATGCTGGCCGCCAGCCCCGGCTGCAGCGTGCTCGTCACCGCCACGGGCACGCAGGCCCGCGAGGTGCTCGACGCGCTGGACGCGCTGATTGCCGACCGCTTCGGCGAGGAAATGTAAACCACGCGTCGACATAAGGATATAAAGACTTCTTTATGTCCGGTTGCTCCAGTCGCCGTTTCCTGATAGGAAGCGCCATCACGACTGGAGATTTTTGATGACCACCACGCAGGACTACCACGTCGCCGATATCGGGCTTGCCGATTTCGGCCGCAAGGAAATTCAGATCGCCGAGACGGAAATGCCGGGCCTGATGGCCTGCCGCGAAGAGTTCGGCGCCTCCAAGCCGCTCAAGGGCGCGCGCATCACCGGCTCGCTGCACATGACGATCCAGACCGCCGTCCTCATCGAGACGCTGGTCGCGCTCGGCGCCGACGTCCGCTGGGCCTCGTGCAACATCTTCTCCACACAGGACCACGCCGCCGCCGCCATCGCGGCCGCCGGCATCCCGGTCTATGCCGTCAAGGGCGAGAGCCTCACCGAATACTGGCAGTATACGGACAAGATCTTCCAGTGGGCCGGCGGCGGCCTCTCCAACATGATCCTCGACGATGGCGGCGACGCCACCATGTACATCCTGCTCGGCGCCCGCGCCGAAGCCGGCGAGAACGTGCTGGTCAATCCCGGTTCGGAAGAAGAGGAAATCCTCTTCGCGCAGATCAAGAAGCGCCTTGCCGCCTCCCCGGGCTGGTTCACCAAGCAGCGCGACGCGATCAAGGGCGTGACGGAAGAGACGACCACCGGCGTCAACCGTCTCTACCAGCTCCAGCAAAAGGGCCTGCTGCCCTTCCCGGCGATCAACGTCAACGACTCGGTCACCAAGTCGAAGTTCGACAACAAGTACGGCTGCAAGGAATCGCTGGTCGACGGCATCCGCCGCGGCACCGACGTGATGATGGCCGGCAAGGTCGCCGTCGTCTGCGGCTACGGCGACGTCGGCAAGGGCTCTGCCGCGTCGCTGCGCGGCGCCGGCGCCCGCGTCAAGGTCACGGAAATCGACCCGATCTGCGCCCTGCAGGCCGCCATGGACGGCTTTGAAGTCGTGCAGCTCGAGGACGTCGTGTCCTCCGCCGACATCTTCATCACCACGACCGGCAACAAGGACGTCATCCGCATCGAGCACATGCGCGAGATGAAGGACATGGCGATCGTCGGCAATATCGGCCACTTCGACAACGAGATCCAGGTCGCCGCGCTCCGCAATTTCAAGTGGACCAACATCAAGCCGCAGGTCGACATGATCGAGTTCCCGAAGGGCAACCGCATGATCCTGCTCTCGGAAGGCCGCCTGCTCAACCTCGGCAACGCGACCGGCCACCCGTCCTTCGTCATGTCCGCCTCGTTCTCGAACCAGGTGCTGGCCCAGATCGAGCTCTACACCAAGGGCGAGAACTACCAGAACGAAGTCTACATCCTGCCCAAGCAGCTCGACGAGAAGGTCGCGCGCCTGCATCTCGCCAAGCTCGGCGCCCGCCTCACGGAACTCTCCGAGGAGCAGGCCGGCTATATCGGCGTGACGCCGCAGGGTCCGTTCAAGGCCGAGCACTACAGGTACTGATCCTTACCCGGATTATCCACAACATCTAGAGGCGGCGCGCTTGACAAGGCGCGCCGCCTCTTTTTTGTCCCCGTCCCTTCCCGACGATTCGTGAAACAAGTATCGTTAAAGCGTTGATTCGGCGTGGAGATGCGGACCTTGCGCGCCGGATTGGGATGTCTTGTCGATCAGGCGGCAAACGGACGGAGACATACCGGGGATGATGGCGGAACAGACACGAGGCCGTTCCGGGCAGGCTTTCAGCCTGCCGGGGCGGGATATGGCGCATAGGCTTGCGCCGCAAAATGCAAATATGGTTAACGGCTGGTTGACGAGCCGCGGCAGGCGCATCCTTGCGGCCGGTTCGGCGCTGGCGTCGCTTGCCCTTGCCGGCCCGGCGCATGCCGCCGGCCATCTCGCCACCACGGAAATCGTCACCGGATCCATGATGCTCGGCGTCCTGTCGGCAGCGATGATCTCGGCGCTCTGGATGATCCGCCAGCGCGGCCGCATGGAGGCCGAGCACCGCGAGCTGCGCGCGCACCTTTCCGATGCGCGCCACACCGTTTCCCGCCTGCAGGCGCTGATCGGCGACAAGAATCGCCGCATCGTCATGTGGGACGGCCTTTCCGGCAAGCCGGAATTCCTGGGCCAGTTGCCGCCGGAAACCGGCGCGCCGCAGGCCGACCGCGATTTCCTCGCCTTCGGCCGCTGGCTGAAGCCGGCCTCCGCCGGCGAGATCGAGCGCGCCGTCGAAAAACTGCGCTCGCAGGCCCAGAGCTTCGACCTCGTCGTGGAAACGACCCGCGAGGAAGTGCTGGAAGCGCAGGGCCGCGTTTCCGGCGGGCAGGCCTTCGTGCGCTTCGTGGCGCTCAACAATCTGCGCGCGGAAGCCGCCGAACTGAAGCTGGAGCGCGACCGGCTGGTCGCCGCGCTGACGACCCTGCAGGGCCTGCTCGACCAGATCGACCTGCCCGTCTGGCAGCGCGCCGCGGATGGCTCGCTCGCCTGGGTGAACGAAGCCTATGCCGAGGCCGTGGAGGCCAGGGACGCGGCGGGCGCGGTCACCGAAGGCCGTGAGCTGCTGCCGACCATCGCGCGCGAAAAGATCCGCGCCACCAGCACCTATGACACGCCGTTCCGCGACAAGGTCTCGACCGTCGTGCACGGCAACCGCAGCTTCTTCGACGTGGTGGACGCCCGCAGCGCGACGGGCTCCGCCGGCATCGCCGTCAACGTCTCCGATGTCGAGGCGGTGCGCGAGGAACTGGCGCGCACGCTGAAGAGCCACGCCGAAACGCTCGATCATCTCGCGACGCCCGTCGCGATCTTCGACGGCGACCAGCGCCTGCAATTCTACAACCAGGCCTTCCAGACCATGTGGGAGGTCGACACGGCCTTCCTCGAAGGCAAGCCCGGCAACGGCGAGCTGCTCGATCGCCTGCGCGCCGCAGGCAAGCTGCCGGAACAGCTCAACTGGAAACAGTGGAAGGAAACCGCGCTTTCCGTCTATCGCGCCATCGATACGCAGACCGATCTCTGGCATCTGCCGAACGGCCAGACGCTGCGCGTCTTCGCCACCGCCCGTCCGCAGGGCGGCGCCACCTGGGTCTTCGAGAACCTGACGGAAAAGGTCGATCTCGAGACGCGCTACAACACGCTGGTGCAGGTGCAGGACGAGACGATCGATCACCTCGCCGAAGGCGTCGCGGTGTTCAGCCCGGACGGGCGCATCCGCCTCTCCAACCCGGCCTTCCGGGCGCTGTGGGGCATCAGCGAGGCCGAGGCGAAATCCGGCACCCATATCCGCGCCATCGAGCAGGCCTGCGCACCGTCCTATGACAAGCCGGACGGCTGGAAGCGCTTCGCGCACATCATCACCAGCTTCGACGACGAGCGCCCCTCCTGCCAGGGCGTGCTGGAGCTGCGCACCGGCCTCATCCTCGACTTCGCAGTCATTCCGCTCTCCAACGCCCAGACGATGCTGACCTTCGTCAACGTCACCGACAGCGTGCGCGTCAGCCGCGCCCTGACCGAGAAGAACGAGGCGCTGCGCAAGGCGGATGCCCTGAAGAACGATTTCGTGCAGCACGTCTCCTACGAACTGCGCTCGCCGCTGACCAATATCATCGGCTTCGCCGACCTCCTGAAGACGCCGACCATGGGCGACCTCAACGACCGGCAGGCCGAATATGTCGACCATATCGCGACGTCCTCGGCGGTGCTGCTGACCATCGTCAACGACATCCTCGACCTTGCGACCGTCGATGCCGGCATCATGGAGCTCGACTATACCGAGATCAACCTGACGGACCTCATCGACGACGTGTCGATGCAGTTCGCCGACCGGCTGCACGACGCGCAGGTGACGCTGGAGATCACCGCGCCCGACAATCTCGGCACCATCGTCGCCGACCAGCAGCGGCTCAAGCAGATCCTCATCAAGCTGCTCGGCAATGCCGCGAATTTCGCGCCGGCCGGCAGTGCCATCGGCTTCCGCTGCTGGCGCGAGGGCAGCGACCTCGTCTTCATGGTCTCCGACCGGGGACCGGGCATTCCGCAGGACGTGCTGAAGACCGTGTTCAACCGCTTCGAAAGCCACGGCCGCCACGGCGGCGCGGGCCTCGGCCTTTCCATCGTGGAGAGCTTCGTCAGCCTGCACCACGGCACCGTCAAGATCGACAGCCACGAGGGCCGCGGCACGGACGTCACCGTGCGCATTCCCTCGGCGACGATGACCTCGTTCGCGGCAGCGGAATAGGCGCATGGCGCTCGACATCTTCCTTGCCGACGAAGCCGCGACCATCCGCTTCGGCGAGGACATGGCGATTGCGTTGAAGCGCGGCGACTATGTCGCGCTCTCCGGCGATCTCGGCGCCGGCAAGTCGACCTTTTCGCGCGCGGTGATCCGCGCCATCGCGGACGATGCCTTTCTGGAGGTACCGAGCCCGACCTTCACGCTGGTGCAGAGCTACGACCTCAGGCTTCCCGTCGCCCATTTCGACCTCTACCGTATCGCGGATGCCGCCGAGATCGACGAACTCGGCTTCGACGAGGCGCTTTCCGACGGCATCTGCCTCGTCGAATGGCCGGAAAAGGGCGAAGGCACCCTGCCCGCCGACGGCATCACCCTGACCTTCACACATGAAGGCGAGGGCCGGCGCGTCGTCATCGATGGCCCGGCACCGGCGCTTGCCCGCATCGAGCGGTCCCTCGCCATCCGCACCTTCCTCGACGAAGCCGGCTACCGGGATGCGACGCGCCGGCACCTGACGGGCGATGCCTCCGTGCGCGCCTATGAACATGTCACGTCCGGCGGCACGCGCTATGTGCTCATGGACGCGCCGCGCCACACGCCCGGCCCGATCCTCGCCCATGGCAAATATTACCAGCAGATCGCCCATATCGCCGAGGACGTGAAGCCGTTCATCGCAATCGGCCGTTACCTCGTTTCCCGCGGCCTTCGCGCGCCCGCCATCTACGAGACGGATATCGAACAGGGCATCCTCCTGATCGAGGATCTCGGCAGTGAGGGCGTTCTCGATGCGGAGGGCGCGCCGATCGCGGAGCGCTATCTGGAGAGCGCCGCCTGCCTCGCGCATATGCACAGGCAAGTTTTTGCGCGCGATCTTCCGGTTGCCGATAGCATCGTCCATACCGTGCCGGATTTCGACCGGGACGCCATGCAGATCGAGGTGAGCCTCCTTACCGACTGGTACCTGCCCTGGAAACGGGGCACGCCGGCGAGCGAGAATGAGCGCCAAGAGTACATCGCCATATGGGACGGGCTGATCGCCAGCCTTTCGGCCGCCGAGCACAATCTCCTGCTGCGCGACTTCCATTCGCCGAACATCATCTGGCGGCCGGAGGCGGCAGGCATCGACCGGGTCGGCATCATCGATTTCCAGGACGCGATGATCGGCCCCTCGGCCTATGATGTCGCCTCGCTGGTGCAGGATGCCCGCGTCGATATTCCCGATGACTTGGCGGACGGCATGCTTGCCCGCTACCTCTCGCTGCGCGAGGAACAGAGCGGCTTCGACCGGCAGCGCTTCTCACGCGACTGGCACGTCATGGCGGCGCAGCGCAATTGCAAGCTGGTCGGCATCTGGGTGCGGCTGATGCAGCGCGACGGCAAGCCTGCCTATATGCGCCACATGCCGCGCACCTTCCGTTATCTGACGCAGGCGCTTTCCCATCCCGACCTCGCCCCCTTGCGCGTCTGGTGCGAAAAGGCTGGAATCCTCGCGACCGAATCATAGCGCGAGTGCCCCGATGAAGATCGAAAACGCCATGGTGCTGGCCGCCGGCCTTGGAACGCGCCTGCGCCCCATCACCGACACCATGCCGAAACCGCTCGTGCCGATCGCCGGCAAGCCGATGATCGACTACGGGCTGGATGCGCTGGCCGAAGCAGGCGTTAAGCGCGCCGTCGTCAACGTGCACCACTTCGCCGAACAGATGACGACGCATCTCGCCAGCCGGACGGTGCCGGAGATCGTCCTTTCCGACGAAACGGACCGGCTGATGAATTCCGGCGGCGGGCTTGCCAAGGGTCTGAAGCTGCTCAGCCGCGAACCCGTGCTCGTTATGAACGCCGATCTCTTCTGGATCGGCGAGAAACCCGGCCAGAAAACCAATCTCCAGCGGTTGGCGGAAAGCTTCGATCCCGAGACCATGGACATCCTCATGCTCTGCGTGAAGCTGGAGGATACGACCGGGCACAACGGCAAGAAGGACTTTTCGCTCGATACGGAAGGCCGCCTCACCCGCTACCGGGAAGGCAGCGGTACGCCCGTCGTCTATGCCGGCGCCCTCGCGCTGATGCCGGCGCTGCTCGACGACGCGCCGGACGACGCCTTCAACCTCAACATCTATTTCGACCGCGCCATAGAAACGGGCCGGCTGCACGGCATCATGCTGGAAGGCCACTGGATCACCGTCGGCACGCCCGAGGCCATCGGCGCGGCGGAGGCCGTGATCGGCGCCTTCCGCGAGGCGGCGGCGTGAGGGCCGCAGCCACAGGTCTTCCTAACCGGAGGCAATCATGACGACGCGCGGTGGCGGCCGTATCTATTCGATCCCGGCGAGCCTGCCCTTCCTGAAGACGGTCGCGCAAAGCCTCGTCGACGGGCGGCTCGTTCCCGGCTTCACCTACGATCCCGCCGATCCGCTGGCGCTGGCCGACGTCACCATCTATGTGCCGACCCGGCGCTCGGCCCGCGTCATCCGCTCGGAGTTCGTCGATCTCTTCGGCGGGCGCTCCGCCATCCTGCCCACCATCCGGGCGCTCGGCGAGACGGACGACGACAGCGGCTTCTTCGACGAGGTGGCCCCCGCCCTTCTCGACATGGCAGAGCCGCTTTCCGGCCCGACGCGGCTTCTCGAACTCGCCCGCCTCGTCCTCGCCTGGCGCAACCGGCTGCCGGCCGCCGTCACCTCCATCCATGCCGACAGCCCACTCGTCGCCCCCGCCAGCCCGGCGGATGCCGTGTGGCTTGCCCGCAACCTCGCCGAGATCATCGACGCGATGGAGACGGAGGAGCTCGACTGGTCGGCGCTGGAGAATCTCGACACTTCCAACCATGCGCTCTGGTGGCAGCTCACCGCCGAATTCCTGAAGATCGCCAGCGATTTCTGGCCGGCGCGGCTGACGGAGCTGAACCGCTCTTCGCCATCCCTCCGGCGCAATGCGACGCTCCACGCCGAGACGGAGCGCTATCGCCATTCGCCGCCCAGCGGCCCGGTCATCATCGCCGGCTCGACGGGCTCCATTCCGGCGACGGCCGGGCTGATCGCCGCCGTCGCAGAGCTGCCGAACGGCGTCGTCATCCTGCCGGGGCTCGACCGCTTCATGTCGGACACGGAATGGATGCTGGTCGGCCGGCAGGACGGTGCGCAGAAGCCGGACGCCGCCTCCCGCAGCCATCCGCAATACGGCCTCCACCAGCTGCTCGCCCGCATGGGCTGCACGCGTGCCGACGTGGAAACGCTGGGCACGCCAGCCGAGACGCTGGAATACCGCACGAAGATCCTCTCCAGCGCCTTCCTGCCGACGCAGGCGACGGCCGGGTGGGGCGAGGTCCGCGGCACGCTCGATGCCGGCGGGATGGCGGAAGCGTTCCGCGACGTGTCGCTCGTGGAAGCCGCGAACGAGCGCGAGGAGGCGCTGGCCATCGCCATCGCGCTGCGGCTCGCGCTGGAGGACAGCGAGGAGGCGCAGGCGGCACTGATCACGCCGGACCGCAAGCTCGGCCGGCGCGTCGCCGCGGAACTCGCCCGCTTCGGCATCGAGGCGGACGATTCGGCCGGCACGCCGCTGCTCTCCACGCCGCAGGGCACCTTGCTGCGCCTCCTCACCGAGGCGGCGCTGCGGCCCGGCGATCCTGTGCCGCTCGTCGCCCTGCTGAAACATCCCCTCGCCCGCTTCGGCCTTGCCGAGACCGAGATGCGCGCGGCCGTGACCGCGCTGGAGCTGACGGCGCTGCGCGGCGGCACGGCGGAGATCGACATTTCCACGCTGGAGCCGCTGCTGGAAGCCGCGATGAAGCAGCAGGCAGAGGATCGGCACCCACCCTTCTGGCGCACAGCGCTGCCGGCGGAAGCCCTTCCGCTGGCTCGTGACCTCGCGCGCCGGATCGCCGAAGCCGTCGAGCCGCTGACCGGCCTCCTCGTACAGCAAAGCCGGACAGGGCGGCGCTTCTCCTCGAAACTGCCGCTCTCCGACTGGGCGGAGCGGACCGGGCGGGCGCTGGAGGCGGTGGCTGTGGACGCGCGCGGCGACCTCGCCGCGCTCTGGTCGGACGAGGCCGGCGACAGCCTTGCGAACCTCCTGAAAAGCGTCATCGAGACGGACGGGCAGATCGAGGCCGACGGGCCGCAATGGTGCGATATCATCGAGGCGCTGGCGACGAGCGAGAGCGTCAAGCCGCGCTCCATGCGCCATCCGCGCGTCTTCATCTTCGGCGCGCTGGAATCGCGCCTGCAGAGCGTCGATACCGTCGTGATCGGCGGGCTCAACGAAGGCACCTGGCCGGGACAGGCGGCGAACGACGCCTTCCTCTCCCGCATCATGAAGGTGGAGATCGGGCTGGAGCCGCCAGAACGACGCATCGGCCAGCTCGGCCACGACCTGCAAATGGCCGCCGGGGCGCCGAAACTCATCCTGACACGGGCGCTGCGCAACGGCACCGCCCCCACCGTCGCCTCGCGCTGGCTGCAACGGCTGCTCGCCGTGGGCGGCCCCGCCCTGGCCGGCGACCTGCGCGCGCGCGGCAAAAGCTTCATCGACTGGGCGAATGCGGTGGACAGGAGCGCGCCGGTGCCGAATGCCCCGCGCCCGGCGCCGCGGCCGCCGGCGGAGTTGCAGCCGAGGAAATATTCCTTCAGCCAGATCGGCCGGCTGCGGCGCGACCCCTACGCGATCTATGCCCAGCATATCCTCCGGCTCGATCCCATCGCGCCGTTCAATCTCGATCCCGGTCCGGCCGAGCGCGGCTCGCTCTATCACCGCATCGTCGACCGTTTCGTGCGGGAGGAGACGACCGGCGAGCCGCTTTCACTGATAAGCCGGATTCTCAAGGAGGAGTTCGACGCGGTCGCCCTGCCGCCGCATATCGACGCCGTCTGGCGGCCGCGCTTTGCCGCCGTCGCCCGCGCCTTCGTGGACTGGCACTTGAAGCGGGCAGGCAGCGTGCGGGAAAGCCTGACGGAAGTGCCGGCCTCGCTCGATCTCGCGCTGAGCGGCGTGCGGCTCACCGGCATTGCCGACCGCATCGATATCCTGCCGGACGGCAGCGCCGATCTTCTCGACTACAAGACCGGCAGCACGCCTTCCCTGAAGGTGGCGCGCGCGCTGCTCGACCCGCAGCTCGCGCTTGAGGCGGCGGCGATCAAGCGCGGGGCGTTTCGTGGCCCCGGCATCCGCGAGCCGGCGAACCTTCTTTATGTCCGCCTCAAACCCGGCGAACGGTTCAAGGAAGAGCAGGTCAACAACGAGCATGCGAAATCCGCCAATGCGACGCCGAAATCGGCGGCCGACCTTGCCGAGGAAGCGCTGACGGAGCTGGAGAAGCTGCTGACGGGGCTGATCGCGGGGCGCTACGGCTTCGCCTCGCGGCTGATCCCCGAACAGGAACGGGACTATGGCGGGGAATACGACCATCTGGCGCGCGTCGCCGAATGGTCGTCCGCCGAAAACAGCGGGGAGGGCGAGGATGCTTGAGGAAGACCGGCCCATCTCCACCGAACCCGCCGCCTGGCTGGACTGGACGACGCAGAAACAAGCGATAGCCTCCGATCCGCGCCGCTCGGCCTGGGTCTCGGCCAATGCCGGCTCGGGCAAGACGCATGTGCTGACGCAGCGCGTCATCCGCCTGCTGCTCGCCGGCTGCCGCCCCTCGGCGATCCTCTGCCTCACTTATACCAAGGCAGCTGCCTCGGAAATGTCGAACCGCGTCTTCGAGCGGCTGGCGGAATGGGCGACGCTTTCCGACGAGGCGCTCTCCGAGCGGGTGGCGGCCATCGAGGGCGAGCGGCCGGACCTCTTCAAGCTCGGCGAGGCGCGGCGGCTCTTCGCCCGCGCGCTCGAAACGCCGGGCGGCTTGAAGATCCAGACCATCCACGCCTTCTGCGAGGCGCTGCTGCACCAGTTCCCGCTGGAAGCCAATGTCGCAGGGCATTTTTCCGTGCTTGACGACCGGGCGGCGGCCGTGCTGCTGGCAGATGCGCGACGGACCCTCCTGACTGCGACGGCCAGCGAGGACGACCGGACGCTCGCCGCCGCCTTCGCCACCGTGCTCGACATCGCCGACGATACGGGGCTGGAAAAGCTGATCTCCGACATCGTCGCAAGCCGCGGGCCGATCCGCGAATTCCTCGAAGCCACTGAAAAGGCCGGCGGTGCGGAGGCGGTGCTTCGCCGGGAGATCGGGCTGGCGCCGGATGAAACGGCGGAAGACATCCTCGCCGCCTTCTGGCCGCTCGACGGCTTGCAGGGCGCGATGCTGGAAAGCTATCTCGCCGCTGCCGAAGCACTCGGCAGCGAGACGGTGAAGGCTTCCGCTGCCGGGCTGCGCGGGATCGCGCGACTTTCGGATGCCGAGGCGCGGCGGGCGGCGCTGCGCGACCTCTTCTTCACCGGCACCGGCTCGCCACGCAGCCTGGAGCGCTCGTTCTTCTCTAAGAAGATAAAGGACAGCGCGCCCCATCTTGAAGCAGCGCTACAGGCCGCGCAGGCCCATGTGATCGCCTGCGACGACCGGCTGCGGCGCTTGCGCATGTACGAGGCGACGCTTGCCGCGCTCGTCATCGCCGAGCGGCTGATCGGTGACTACGAGGACCTGAAGCGCGCACGCAGCCTGCTCGATTTCGACGACCTGATCGACCGCACCGCATCGCTTCTGACGCGCGAGCGGGTGAGCGCCTGGGTGCATTACAAGCTCGACCAGGGCATCGACCATATCCTCGTCGACGAGGCGCAGGATACCAGCCCGCGGCAATGGCAGATCGTCAAGGCGCTGACGGACGATTTCTTCGCCGGCGAAACGGCGCGGATCGCCGGGCGCACGATCTTCGCCGTGGGGGACGAGAAGCAGTCGATCTATTCCTTCCAGGGGGCGCGGCCGGAGCGGTTCGCCGAGGAGGGGCGCGAGGTCTCCCGCCGCACGCAGGTTGCGGAGGCGGCGTTCAGCCCGATCCGGCTGCTGCTTTCCTTCCGCTCGACTCGGGACGTGCTTTCGGCCGTCGACCGGGTGTTTCTCGACCCCGCCAATGCGCGCGGGCTGACGCCGGACGGCGGCGAGATCGTGCATGCCTCCAATCGTGGGCGCGAGCCGGGGGCGGTCGATATCTGGGAAGTGATCGCCGCGCCGCCGGGGCTCGACGAGGAGGACTGGACGGCGCCCTTCGACGCCGTCGCCGAGGAAGCGCCGATCAACGTGCTCGCCCGGCGCATCGCCGATACGCTCGCCGGCTGGATCGGCCGCGAGACCATCACGGAAAAGGGCAAGGCGCGGCTGATGGAGGCCGGCGACGTGATCGTGCTGGTGCGCAAGCGCGACGCCTTCGTCAACGCGCTGACGCGCACGCTCAAGCAGCGGCACAACCTGCCTGTTGCCGGCGCGGACCGGCTGGTACTGACCAAGCATATCGCCGTGCAGGACCTGATGGCGCTCGGCCGCTTCGCCGTGCTGCCGGAGGACGATCTTTCGCTGGCCTCGCTCTTGAAGAGCCCGCTGTTCGGGCTCGACGAGGAGACCCTGTTCGAGCTTGCCGCCCGGCGCGGCGCAAAGCAGACGCTCTGGGCGCGGCTTCGCGACATGGCGGAGACGGATGAGAGGCTGGCGGCGGTCGTTCGCCGGCTTGAGAGTACGATTCGCGATGCGCGCGGCCAGTCCGTGCACGATTTCTATGCCCGCATCCTCGGCGCAGGCGGCGGGCGACGGGCCTTCCTTGCGCGGCTCGGGGCGGAGGCGGGCGAGATCATCGACGAATTCCTGACCTTCGCGCTGGAGCAGGAGGATAACGGCCTGCCGGGCCTGCAGGCCTTCGTCTCGACGCTGGAACTGGAGGCGCCGACCGTCAAGCGCGAGCAGGACAAGGCGCGCGGCGAGATCCGTATCATGACCGTGCATGCCGCCAAGGGGCTGGAGGCGCCGGTCGTCTTCCTCGTCGACGGCGGGGCGAAGGCCTTCAGCCATAGCCACATGCCGCAGCTACGCTTCCTTGCGACGCCCGGCCTTGCCGGCGGCCTACCGGCCTGGCTGCCGCTGAAGGACCTTGGCAATGCCATGACCGAGGCCGATGCCGAACGGATCAAGGCGGGGGCGGAGGAGGAATATCGCCGACTGCTCTATGTGGCGATGACGCGCGCAGCCGACCGGCTCGTCGTCTGCGGCTATCGCGGCCGGCAGGAGAACAAGGATACCTGGCACCCGATGATCGCGGCCGCGCTCTCCGCCGATGACGCGCGCTGCGTGGAGGCCACTTTCGCGACCGCGAGCGAAAGCTGGCAGGGCCTCGCCTGGCGAGAAGCCGGGGCGGCGGCGGTCGGCGAGGTCATCGCGGCGGCAGCCGAGCAGAAGCCGCAGGCGGCGTTGCCGGAGGCGCTGGGACGCCCCCTGCCGCCGCAGAAATCCTTGCCGCGGCCGCTCAGCCCTTCCGGCGCGGCAGCGGTGATCGAGACGGACAAGGCGGACCTTCTGGTGCCCTCGGCGCTGTTCGGCCGGAAGGGCGGCACGGCCGGGGCCGGACTCGCACTGGAGCGCGGGCGCATCCTGCACCGCTTCCTGCAAGTCCTGCCCGCCTTCGAACCTATGGAGCGCGCGGCGGCGGCGCGGCGTTACCTGGAACGGGCGGCGGCGAACTGGCCGGAAAGCGCGCGGGCCTCGCTCATCGCGGCGGCGCTGGCCGTCATCGATGACGAAAGCCTTGCCGCGATCTTTTCGCCCGCGGCGCGGGCGGAAGTGTCGATCATGGGTACGCTGGCGCTCGGCAGCCGGGACTATGCCGTCTCGGGGCGCATCGACCGCATGGCGGTGACGGAAAGCGCGGTCGAGATCGTCGATTTTAAGACGAACCGCGTGCCGCCGGGCTCGCTGGACGAGGTTCCGTTCGAGCACCGGGCGCAGCTTGCGATCTACCGCGCGATCCTTGCCCCGCTCTATCCCGGCCGGGAAATCCGCTGCGGGCTGATCTATACAGAAGCGGCAAAAACCTATTGGCTGGATGCCGCCCGCATGGAGGCGAGCCTTGCCGAACTTGCCTCGAAGTGAGATACCGGAAAGGACGATCCGCCGCCCGGCCGGCCTTGAAACCGGCGGCAGGCAGCATCACATCTTATGCAACGATCACCATTCAAGGAGAGCCTCATGGCTACCGTCAAAGTCGACCAGTCCAATTTCCAGGCCGAAGTCCTCAATTCCGCAGAGCCGGTCGTCGTCGATTTCTGGGCCGAATGGTGCGGCCCCTGCAAGATGATCGCGCCCGCGCTCGAGGAGATTTCCTCGGAACTCGCCGGCAAGGTGAAGGTCGCCAAGCTGAACATCGACGAGAACCCGGAACTCGCCGCCCAGTACGGCGTACGCTCCATTCCGACGCTCGCCCTGTTCAAGGGCGGTGAAGTCGCCGACATCAAGGTCGGCGCCGCGCCGAAGACGGCCCTCTCCTCATGGATTTCCAGCGCCGCCTGAACGGACCGCGATTGGACAAGATCAAGCCCGGCCTTCGTGCCGGGCTTATTTTTTGGCGAGCGTAATCCTCGGCCTTGACCCGAGGATCCATGCGGCAGGAGAGGGACCGCATTTATCGGCCCTTTCGAGCGTTCCGCGCTGGCTGACGCCTGGCGCCACGCATTTCTGCAGGATTGCTTCAGGCCGGCGGCGTGCCGTTGTCGGCGAGGACATCGCCGACGAGATAGAGCGAGCCGCCGATGAGGATGCGCGGGGGGACGGAGTCCTCCGCGGTGATGCGGGCGATTTCGGCGAGCGCCTCTGCGACCGTCGAGAGCGGCGCGGCGTCGAGGCCGGCGCGGGCGGCGTCATCGGCGAGCGAGACCGGGTCGAGACCGGCATCGGAGCCGCGGATCGGCACCGTGAAGACGCGCTCGGCGAGGCCGCCGAAAGGCTCGAAATAGCCGACCGGGTCCTTCGTGTTGATCATGCCGGTGACGAGGAACAGCGGGCGCGCCTCGCGCTCCTCGAAATTCGCCATGGTCTCGGAAATCACCTGGCCGGCGCCGGGATTGTGGCCGCCGTCGACCCAGATCTCGCTGCCGCGCGGGGCGAGCCGAAGCAGCGCGCCATCCGGCAACCGCTGGAGGCGGCCCGGCCATTCGACGCGGGCGAGGCCGATTTCCATGGCATGCTCCGACACCGCAAGGCCCGCCGCCTTGACGGCGCGGATGGCGGCGGCGGCATTGGCATATTGGTGGCGGCCCGGCAGGCGCGGCAACGGCAGGTCGGCGAGGCCGAACTCGTCCTGGTAGACGAGGCGGCCATATTCCTCATGTGCCATGAAATCCTGGCCGTAGACGGCATAGGGGCAGCCGAGCCGCTCGGCGGTCTCGATCAGCACGTCGCGGGCCGCTTCCTCGCTCTGGAAGCCGATGACGACGGGCGCGCCGCGCTTCATGATGCCGGCCTTCTCGGCGGCGATCAGTTCGACGCGGTCGCCAAGATAGGCCTGGTGGTCGAGCGAGATCGGCATGATGACCGAGACGGCGGGATGCTGAATGACATTGGTCGCGTCGAAGCGACCGCCGAGGCCGACCTCGATGATCGCGACATCCGCCGGATGCTCGGAAAACAGCAGGAAGGTGACGGCCGTCAGGATTTCGAAGACAGTGATCTTCTCGCCGCCATTGGCCTCTGCGACGCGGCGCACCGCATCGGCAAGGACGGCGTCTTCGACGAAGCGGCCGCGCCCGCCCTTGACGCCGAGGCGATAGCGCTCGTGCCAGTTGACGAGATGGGGCGAGGTGTGGACGTGGACGGAAAGGCCCTCGGCCTCGAGGATCGAACGGCAGAAGGCCGTGACCGAGCCCTTGCCGTTAGTGCCGGCGACATGGATGACCGGCGGCAGCTTCAGGTGCGGATTACCGAGCACGGTGAGAAGCCGCGTGATGCGGTCCAGCGAAAGATCGAACCCCTTGGGATGGAGACCGAGAAGCTTCTCGATCTCCGCTGCCGCCTCGCTGGCCACCACGCCGGTCATGTCACTGGGCCGCGATGGCGAGGGCGCCGTTCGCGGCCGAGGATGCGGCCGGCTTCTTCATCAGGATTTTCAGAAGGCGGGCGAGCGTATCGGGAATGTCATGACGCTTGACGACCATGTCGACCATGCCGTGGTCGAGCAGGTATTCCGAGGTCTGGAAGCCTTCCGGCAGCTTCTCGCGGATGGTCTGCTCGATGACGCGCTTGCCGGCGAAGCAGATTTCCGCGCCAGGTTCGGCGAGATGGATATCGCCCAGCATGGCGTAGGAGGCCGTCACACCGCCCGTCGTCGGGTTGGTGAGCACGACGATATAGGGCAGGCCCGCTTCCTTCAGCATCTCCACGGCGACCGTGGTGCGGGGAAGCTGCATCAGCGAGAGGATGCCTTCCTGCATGCGCGCGCCGCCGGAGGCGGGGAACATGACGAGCGGGCACTTTTCCGCGATGGCGCGCTCGAAGGCCTTGATGATCGCCTCGCCGGCGGCAATGCCGAGCGAGCCGCCCATGAAGGCGAATTCGTGCACGACGGCCACGAGCTTGACGCCGCGCACCTTGCCGACGCCGGCAAGGATCGTGTCTTCCAGCTCGGTCTTGGCGCGGCTGTCTTTCAGGCGG
Source organism: Shinella sp. 1A1 (assembly GCF_055379515.1). Lineage (NCBI taxonomy): Bacteria > Pseudomonadati > Pseudomonadota > Alphaproteobacteria > Hyphomicrobiales > Rhizobiaceae > Shinella > Shinella sp. 1A1. Next base: position 3,263,545 of record NZ_AP039671.1, on the reverse strand, counting down.
TCCGTGTATTTCTTCGAATCGCGGAACTTCAGCGGGTCCTGCGCGACCTTCGGCTGCTGCAGGGACTCGTAGACGCCCTCGTCGAAGAGGTCCTTCAGGCGGGCCTTGGCCGGCATCTTCATGTGGTAACCCGAAGCCGGGATGACCCACTTGTTCTCCTCGAGATCGCGGTGGAACACCATCTCGCCGGTTTCCGGGCACTTGATCCAGAGATTTTCCGGTACATCCCGGTCAGGGCGGCCAAGCATCGAGTTGATCTTCGGCCGAACGTAATTCGTGATCCAGTTCACGGTCTAGCTCCCGTTACAATGGTTCCCATGTGGGAACTTTACTCCGCCGCCGCAAGGCGCGATGCACGCACGCCCGATGCGAGGCTCATGACCAGCGTCTCGACACCGGCGACGGTGGCGGCGCTTGCCGTGCCTTCCGCCGTGAGGCTGGAGGCGATCTGGTTGACGATGGCGGTGCCGACGACGACGCCATCCGCCGACGCGCCGATGGCGCGGGCGTGCTCGGCCGTCTTGACGCCGAAGCCGACGCAGACCGGCAGCTTCGTATGTGCCTTGATGCGGCCGACCGCGCCGCCGATGAGCGAGGGATCGGGCAGGGCCGAGCCGGTGATGCCGTTCATCGACACATAGTAGACGAAGCCCGACGTGTTCTTCAGGACGGCCGGCAGGCGCTTCTCGTCCGTGGTCGGGGTCGCGAGGCGGATGAAGTTGATGCCCTTGGCGAGCGCCGGGATGCAGAGCTCGTCATCCATTTCCGGCGGCAGATCGACGACGATGAGGCCGTCGATGCCGGCTTCCAGCGCGTCGCTCAGGAAGCGCTCGACACCGTAGATATAGATCGGGTTGTAGTAGCCCATCAGCACGATCGGCGTCGCGTCGTCCTCCTTGCGGAAGTCGCGGGCCATCTGCAGCGTCTTGGCGAGCGTCTGGCCGCCCTTCAGCGCGCGCTGGCCGGCGAGCTGGATCGCCGGGCCGTCGGCCATCGGATCGGAGAAGGGCATGCCGAGTTCGATGACGTCGGAGCCGGCCTTCGGCAGCGCCTTCATGATCTCCAGCGAGCTCGCATAGTCGGGATCGCCGCCCATGAAATAGGTGACGAGGGCCGGGCGACCTTCGGCCGCGAGATCCGCGAAGCGTTTGTCCATGCGTGCGGTCATCTTAGAGCTCCATGCCGAGGATCTTGCCGACGGTGAAGATATCCTTGTCGCCGCGGCCGGAGAGGTTCATCAGGATGATCTGGTCCTTGCCCATCTTCGGCGCGCGCTTGATCACCTCGGCAACGGCGTGGCTCGGCTCCAGCGCCGGGATGATCCCTTCGAGCTTCGTCAGAAGCTGGAAGGCTTCCAGCGCCTCGTCGTCCATGATCGGAACGTATTCGGCGCGGCCGATCTCGTGCAGCCAGGCATGCTCCGGGCCGATGCCAGGATAGTCGAGGCCGGCGGAAATGGAATGGCCTTCCTTGATCTGGCCGTCGGCATCCTGCAGCAGATAGGTGCGGTTGCCATGTAGGACGCCCGGGGAACCGGCCGTCAGCGAGGCGCAATGCTCCTCACCGTCGAGGCCCTTCCCGCCGGCTTCGACGCCGACGATCTGGACGTTCTTGTCGTCGAGGAAGGGATGGAAGAGGCCGATCGCATTGGAGCCACCGCCGACGGCGGCGACGACCATGTCCGGCAGGCGGCCTTCGGCGGCGAGCATCTGCTCGCGCGCTTCCACGCCGATGACGGCCTGGAAGTCGCGCACCAGTTCCGGATAGGGATGCGGGCCGGCGGCGGTGCCGATCAGGTAATAGGTATCATCGACATTGGTGACCCAGTCGCGCAGCGCCTCGTTCATGGCGTCCTTCAGCGTGCCGTGGCCGGCCGTGACAGGACGCACTTCCGCGCCGAGCAGCTTCATGCGGAAGACGTTCGGAGCCTGACGCTCGACATCCGTCGCGCCCATATAGACGACGCAGGGGAAGCCGAAGCGCGCGGCGACGGTGGCGGAGGCGACGCCATGCTGGCCGGCGCCGGTCTCCGCGATGATGCGCGTCTTGCCCATGCGCTTGGCGAGCAGGATCTGGCCGATGCAATTGTTGATCTTGTGCGAGCCGGTGTGGTTCAGCTCCTCGCGCTTGAAGTAGATCTTCGCGCCGCCGAGATGCTGCGTCAGGCGCTCGGCATAATAGAGAGGGCTCGGGCGGCCGATATAATGGGCGCCGAGGTCCTTCAGCTCCGCCTGGAAGGCCGGGTCGGTCTTGGCCTTGTTCCACTCTTCCTGAAGGTCGAGGATCAGCGGCATCAGGGTCTCGGCGACGAAGCGCCCGCCGAAGATGCCGAAACGGCCGTCCTCGTCCGGACCCTCGCGGTAGGAATTCAGGTTGGGTGACTGGTTCACTTGCCTCTCCCTGCGGCGGCGGTTTCGCGTTCCGCCTGTCGTGCCGCTTCAAAAAACGCTTCCATCAGGCCGAGGTCCTTGATGCCGGGCGCGCTCTCGACGCCGGAACTTGCGTCGATGCCGGGCGCGCCGGTCATCCGGATGGCCTCGGCGAGGTTATCCTTGTTCAGCCCACCCGAAAGCATGTAATCGACGCCGCCGTCAAGCAGATGCATGAGGTTCCAGTCGAAGGAGACGCCGTTGCCGCCCGGAAGCTCGGAGCCCGCCGGCGGCTTGGCATCGAAGAGGAAGCGGTCGGCGATGCCGATATAGGGGTCGATCTTCTTGAGATCGTCCGCCTCGCGCACGGAAAAGGCCTTCATCACCGGCAGGCCATAGACCGCCTTGACGGTCAGCACCCGCTCCGGGCTTTCATTACCGTGGAGCTGGAGAATATCAGGCGAAAGCTGGTCGACGATCTCGTCCAGCGTGTCGCTGTCGGCATTGACGGTGACGGCGACGATCTTCGCGCGGCCGCGCGCCCGCTCCGCCAGCCGGCCGGCATCGGCGGGCTCGATGTTGCGCGGGCTCTTGGGGAAGAAGATGAAGCCGATATGGCTGGCGCCGAGCGCGACCGCCCTGTCGACGGCCTCTTCGGTCTTCAGCCCGCAGATTTTGATGTCGAGTGTCATGGTCGAGGGAGTCGCACGAATCACCGGAAGAGTCGAGCCGAAAGACGGCGGCAAAAGGGCCGGGACCGGCGCCCTTGCATGGGCGGCCAGCGCGCCCATATGGAGGAAAGACAAACACCGGAGACGACCATGCGGCTCATCATCGCCATCCTCCTGCCCTTCCTGGTGTTCTTCACCATCGGGCGGCCGATTGCCGGCATCATCTGCCTCATCCTGCAGGTGACGTTGATCGGCTGGCTGCCGGCCGCGATCTGGGCGGTCTATGCGCTGGGGCAGTACAATACGGACAGGAAAATCCGCGAGGCGCTGGCGGATCGCCGCTGAAGCTAGCCGAAATCCACGGCATGCAGCAGGCTGCCGTTGCGCTTGAGCCAGCGCTTGGCCTCCTCCGTCGCGGGGCAGAGCTGCGCGCAGAGCGACCAGAAGGCGGGACTGTGGTTCATCTCGGAAAGATGCGCCACCTCATGGGCGGCGAGATAATCGATGACATGGGGCGGAGCCATGGCGATGCGCCAGGAGAAGCTGAGCGCGCCGTCCGCCGAGCAGGAGCCCCAGCGGCTGCGGGTATCACGCAGGGTCAAGGACTTCACGCGCTTGCCGATACGCCCGGCATGGACGGCGACGAGCCTGTCCAGTTCCAGCCGCGCTTCCTTTTTCAGGAAATCGCTGATCCGGCGGGGAATGCTTTCCTCCATGCCGCCGACGCGCAGCACGGCCTCGTCATCGACGATGACGGCCTCCGTCAGCCCGCGCAGCCTGCCTGTCGCCTCGATGCGGTGGGCGATGCCGCGGATCATGACATAGCCACCGTCTTCGAGCTCGTTGCTGGAGCGGAATTTAGCCAGCTTCGTCATCAGCCAGCCCTGATGGCGGGCGAGGAACTCGCGGATGTCGCGCTCGGCAATGCCGTTCGGCACCGTCATGCGCAAGGCGCGCCCGCCGGGCTCGATGCGCAGCGTCAGGCGCGTGGCGCGCAGGTCGCGTTTGATGGTGAGCGGCAGGGCCCGGCCATTGACGTCGATCTCGCGCCGTTCCGGCGGAGGCGGGGCCTTCAGGGCCTTGCGGGGCTTGCGAGCCAAGGGAAACATGCTGCCTTTCATAGCCGATTCGGTGGCGGCTGAAACGCCTCGACGAAAAACCGGCGCACGCGGCGCCGGTGATGTTTTGCTCGATTCACTGCCCTTGCGTGGATCCTCGGGTCAAGCCCGACGATGACAGAGGGTGGGGCAACGGACTGGCCCAAGCGTCTTACGTAGCCGGGAAGCCCGGGACGTCGCCCTGGCCCCTGGCGCGGCGTTCGCGCATGAAGCGGTCGAACTCCTCCTGGTCCTTGGCGCGGCGCAGTTCGCGGCTGTAGGCGTCGAACTCCTCGCGCATCTCGTCGAGCTTGCGGCGCTCCTCGTCGAGGCGGGCGAGCTCGGCGTCACGCCAGTCGTCGAAGGCGGCATTGCCGGTGGCGCTGCGGAAGGCGTGGCCACGGTTGCGGCCGCCACGGAACTTGCCGCGGCAGGAGGCGAACATGCCGTCCACGGTGTCGTTGGCGTCTTTCTTGAAGTTTTTCAGGCGGTCGCCGAAGATGATGTAGGCAAGCATGGCAAGGCCGAGCGGCCAGAACACCACGAAGCCGAGCACCATCAGGGCGATGGTCGCAGGCGTCCAGTCCGGACGAATCAGTGCTGACTGGTTCATGTGCAATCTTCCTCACGATCGGCGGAAACCACTCCGGCTTCCGGTGATTCCGATGTGGGCAGACCGGCCCGGGCGTTCAAGGCAATGCCCGGGAGATTCGGGCAAGTGCCTGAAACGAGCCCGGAAAATCAGGCGGCGTCGCCGGATTTCCCGCCCTTGATGACACGCGGCACCGGCTTTGCCTTCTCGCCCCGGCCATGCGCGGCAATGAAGGAGAGGATGCGCGGCGCGATCTCCCTGCGGAAGCGCGAGCCGTTGAAGACGCCGTAATGGCCGACATCCGGCTGAACATAATGCATGCGCATATGGTCGGGGATGCTGGTGCAGATGGTCTGCGCCGCCTCGGTCTGGCCGACGCCGGAAATATCGTCGTTCTCGCCCTCGACGGTGAGCAGCGCCACCTTGCGGATCGCCGTCGTGTCGACGGGCCGCGTCCGGTGCATCATCTCGCCCTTCGGCAGGGCGTGCTTCATGAAGACCGTTTCCACCGTCTGCAGGTAGAATTCGGCGGTGAGGTCCATGACGGCGAGATATTCGTCGTAGAAGTCGCGGTGCTTTTCGGCGGCATCGCCGTCGTTCTTCACGAGATGGGCGAAAAATTCCTTGTGCGCGATGACATGGCGGTCGAGGTTCATCGACATGAAGCCGGAAAGCTGCAGGAAGCCCGGATAAACCATGCGCATGAAGCCCGGCTGCGGCCACGGAACCGGCATGACGACATTGTCGCGGAACCACTCGATCGGCTTTTCCTCGGCGAGCTTGTTCACGGCGGTCGGGTTGATGCGCGTGTCGATCGGCCCGCCCATCAGCGTCATGGTGGCGGGCGAAAGCGGATCGTCCTCGGCCTCCATCACGGCCACGGCCGCCAGAACCGGCACGGCCGGCTGGCAGACGGCGATGACGTGGGTATCCGGCCCCAGCGCATGCAGCATCTGGATGACGTAATCGATATAGTCATCGAGATCGAAGGTGCCTTCGGAGAGCGGCACCATGCGCGCGTCGATCCAGTCGGTGATGTGCACTTCCGCATGGGGCAGCATCGCCTCGACGGTGCCGCGCAGCAGCGTCGCATAGTGGCCCGACATCGGCGCGACAATCAGGATCTTCGGATCCTTGCGATGGCCGGCGGGCAGACAGCGCTCGAAATGGATGAGGTTGCAGAAGGGGCGCTGCCAGACGACCTTTTCATGCACGGAGACGGGCTTGCCCTCGATGACCGTAGTATCGAGGCCGAAAGCCGGCTTGCCGTAGCGCCGGGTGGTACGCTCGAGCACCTCGAAGCCGGCGGCCATGGTGCGGCCGAAATAGGTATGGGAGAGCGGGTTGAGCGGATTGCGGAAGGCAATGCGCATCTGGTCCGCCGCGGCGCGCCAGGGCGCCATCATCGCATGATTGAGTTCGTAGAGCTGGTAGTACATCTGCGCGTTATCCCATTTCCCGGCGGGAGCTCATGCCTCGCGCCGTCTCACCCGGTTTCCGCAATTGCGAAAACACTAACAGGTTTTCGCTGCGTGGCAACATTCCACGGGGAGCATCCTACGCCCACGAACCTTTCGCCAGAATGAACGGGATTCAGCCGGTCCAGCCGCCGTCGACGACATAGGCCTGGCCGGTCGTGTAGGTCGCGCCGGCAAGGTGCACCGCAAGATCGGCGATCTCCTCGGGCGTGCCGATCCGCCCCATCGGCTGGCGGGCAATGAAGGCGGCGCGGGCAGCGTCATAGTCTCCCCCGGCGCGCATCCGATCCTGCAGGGAGGGGCTTTCCACCGTGCCGGGGCAGATGGCGTTGCAGCGGATGCCCTTGCCGACATAATCGGCGGCGACCGCCTTGGTAAGGCCGATGACGGCGGCCTTGGTGACGCCGTAGGCGAAGCGGTTCGGCACGCCCTTCACGCTGGAAGCGACCGAGGCCATGTTGACGATGGCGCCGTCGCCGCGCTCCAGCATGCCCGGCAGCACGGCGCGGATGGTGCGCACCATGGCGAGCACGTTGAGGTTCCAGGCAAAGGCGAGATCGTCCTCCTTCATCTCCAGGATCGTGCCGCCATGCACCACGCCGGCGCAGTTGAAGAGCACGTCGATGCGGCCGATATCGGCGACGACGGCGGAAACGGCGGCATCGTCGAGAACGTTGAGAAGACGCGTTGCCATGCCGCTCTCATCCGCAAGGCTGGAGAGCGTCTCCGGGTTGACGTCCGTGGCGACCACCGTCGCGCCCGCCCGCTGGAAAGCCAGCGCCGACGCGCGCCCGATGCCCTGCCCCGCCGCCGTCACCAGCACGGTCCTGCCCTGAAGATTGCTCATGGATTCCATTCCTTCCTATGCCGCAACGCGCACGATGGCCTTGATGTGGCTGGATTTTTCCGTCGCCCGCAGGCAAGGTCAAGAGGGACGCGGCCGTCGCGGATGCTCGAAATCGGCTCCGGGCGCATTGCGGCTGTCAATATGATCGAAGGGTTTCTGCTAGACCCGGAAGACCTCATGCGGATGCACGACGCCCTTCTTCAGGATGATATTGCCGTAAAGGCGGAATTCCGTGGTGGCGACGATATAGGCCGCATTCTTCGCCATCTCGTAGAAGGCGAAGCGCTCGACGGCGTGCACCGTGAAATCGCCGGCGAGGCGGTTCACGAGGCTCTGGAAGGTCGCGCAGACCTCCGGCACCGCGCCCGGATCGCCCACCACCTCCATGCGCCAGGCGGCCTCGGGAACGAAGGTGTCGAGCGGCATATGCGCCAGAATGGCCTCGGTGATCGCCACCGCATCGACGCCGTCGGCCCGGATGACCTTCGGGCCGAGGAAGCTGGAGGGGAAATTGGCGTCCGCGATGACGATGTCGTCTCCATGCCCCATCGTGCGGATGGCATGCAGGAGATCGGGACCGAGCAGCGGGTGAATGCCTTTCAACATGGATTTCGATCCTCCTCGATCGAATGCTATTCGCGGACGGGCTCGAGCCCCAGCTCGGGCGCCACCAGCGTATGAGGCTCGAAAGCCGGGTAAATATCCTTCGGCAGGTCCATGCGCGCCAGCGCCATGTTGCGGCGCAGGCTTTCCGGCTTCGCGGTGCCGAGCAGGACCGAGGCTACAGCGGGGTGGCGCAGCGGAAACTGCAGGGCGGCCGCCGCGAGCGGCACGCCGCGTTCCGCGGCGATCCCCATCATCGCGCCGACCTTTTCCGCGACCTCCGGCGTTGCCGGCATATAGTCGAAATGCGCGCCCTCGACCGGACCCGTCGCCAGGATGCCGGAATTGAAGACGCCGCCGACCACCAGCGAGGTCCCCTTCCTCCCGCAGAGCGGCAGCAGCTCCTCCACGGCGGAGCGGTCGAGCAGCGTGTAGCGGCCGGCAAGCAGAATGCAGTCGAGATCGGCCTCGCGCAGGATATCGAGACAGACGGGCACCTCGTTCACGCCGAGGCCGAAAGCCTTGATGGTGCCGGAGGATTTCAGCTCGGAGAGCGCCTTGAGGCCGGAATCGAGGAGCTGGCGCAGATAGACCGCATTGCGCTCCGCGCCATGCGTATAGACGCCGATATCGTGCACATAGAGGATATCGATCCGGTTGAGGCCGAGCCGGGTATAGCTCAGCTCGAGGCAGCGCATGATGCCGTCATAGCTGTAGTCGTAGCGTGCCCCGAAGGGCAGCGGATCGACGAAGCCATAATTCGGCACCGTATCGCCCTCGGCCGGCTGCATGACGCGGCCGACCTTCGTCGACAGCACATAGCTTCCCTTCGGCTTGTCGCGCAGGAAATCGCCGACATAGCGCTCCGCAAGGCCGAAGCCGTACCAGGGGGCGGTGTCGTAGTAGCGCAGGCCCTCCTGCCAGGCGGTCTCCAGCGTCGCCATCGCGACGTCGCGCGGGCAGGCCCGGTAGAGCCCGCCGAGGGGCGCCGTGCCGAAGCCGAATTCGGTCACGGCAAGATCCGTCCTGCCGATGGTCCGCGTCTGCATGATGCCTCCCGGCCGGCGTCCTCCCGCCGGCTTGTTTCGTCTTTATCGGCAGTGGACGGATTGCCGTCAATCGCCGCCTCCGGAGCCCGGTTTCAGTAACCGCCGCCGCGCTTTTCCGTCACGGTCTCGCCGAGGAAGGTGCGGCGCAGGGTCTCGACGGCCGAGACGAGGCAATTGACGTCGGTGCCGATCGCCATGAAGTCCGCGCCGAGATCCCGGTAGACCTCCGCCTGCTGGAGCGAGACCGTCATGATGCCGCGCGCCTTGCCATGGGCCTTGGTGCGCTCGAAGATCTTGCCGATCGTCGCCAGCACTTCCGGCGCGCCGGGATCGCCGAGGAGGCCCATATCCGCGGCAAGGTCGGAAGGACCGATGAAGACGCCGTCGACCCCCTCGACCGCGGCGATGTCGTCGATGGCCGCAAAGCCCGCCCGGCTCTCGACCTGCACGATCAGGCAGATCTCGTCATTGGCCGTCGCCAGATAATCGGGCGTGCGGTTGAAATCGCTGGCGCGGCCGAGGCCGGCGCCGACGCCGCGGATGCCGTGCGGCGGATAGCGCAGGGCGCGCACCAGCGCCTTGGCCTGCTCGGCCGATTCGACCATGGGGATGAGGAAGGTCTGGGCGCCCTGGTCGAGGAGCTGCTTGAGCAGCCAAGCCTCGCCCATCGGCGGGCGCACCATGGCATGGGTCGGCGAATGGCGCAGCGCGCCGATCTGCGCGCTGATCATCGGCATGTCGTTCGGGCCGTGCTCGCCGTCGATCAGTAGCCAGTCGTAGCCGCTGGTGGAAAGGATCTCCGCCGCATAGGGACTGCCGAGCGCCGCCCACAGGCCAAGCTGGAACCGGCCTTCGCGAAGCGCGGCCTTGAAGGCGTTTTTCGGTGCTGCCACGATATATTCCTCTTCAAAAACCAAACCGGCCGGACGATGCCGGCCGGAAAACAGGATGGGGGCTATTCTCAGCCGATGCCGCCGAGGCAGACATATTTCATCTCGGTGAACTCCTCGATGCCGTATTTCGAGCCCTCGCGGCCGAGGCCGGAGAGCTTGACGCCGCCGAACGGCGCCTCCGCCGTCGAGATGAGGCCGGTATTGACGCCGACCATGCCGTATTCCAGCGCCTCGGCGACGCGGAAGACGCGCGACAGGTCCTTGGCGTAGAAATAGGAGGCGAGGCCGAATTCCGTGTCGTTCGCCTGCGCGATGACATCGTCCTCGTCCGTGAAGCGGAAGAGCGGGGCGACGGGGCCGAAGGTCTCTTCGCGCGCAACCGCCATGTCCGGCGTCACGTCGGCAAGGACGGTCGCCTCGTAGAAGGTGCCGCCGAGTGCATGGCGCTTGCCGCCCTGAACCACGCGGCCGCCTTTCTTCACGGCGTCGGCGACATGTTCCTCGACCTTTTCCAGCGCGGCATTGTCGATCAGCGGACCGAGCACCACGCCCTCGTCGAAGCCGTTGCCGGTCTTCAGCCTGCCGACGGCGGCGGCGAGCTTTTCGGAGAAGGCGTCATAGACGGCGTCCTGCACATAGAGCCGGTTGGCGCATACGCAGGTCTGGCCGTTGTTGCGGAACTTGGCGATCAGCGCGCCCTCGACCGCCGCATCGAGATCGGCGTCGTCGAAGACGATGAAGGGCGCGTTGCCGCCGAGCTCGAGGCCGAGCTTCTTGATGGTCGGCGCGCACTGCTTGTAGAGTTCGGCGCCGATTTCCGTCGAGCCGGTGAAGGTGAGCTTGCGGATGGTCGGGTTGGCGGTCATCTCGGCGCCGATCTCGCGCGCCGAGCCGGTGATGACGGAGAAGAGGCCGGCGGGAAGGCCCGCGCGCTCGGCAAGGATCGCAAGGGCGATCGCCGAGAAGGGCGTCTGCGAGGCGGGCTTCAGCACCATGGCGCAGCCGGCGGCAAAGGCGGGGCCGGCCTTGCGGGTGATCATGGCGTTGGGGAAGTTCCAGGGCGTGATCGCCGCGACGACGCCGATCGGCTGCTTCATCACGAGGATGCGCTTGTCCTTCTGGTGGCCGGGCATGATGTCGCCATAGACGCGGCGGGCCTCCTCGGCGAACCATTCGACGAAGCTGGCGCCATAGACGATCTCGCCAGTGGCCTCCGCCAGCGGCTTGCCCTGTTCCATCGTCAGGATGCGGCCGAGATCGTCCTTGTTCTCGATCATCAGGTCGAACCACTTGCGCAGCACGGCCGAGCGTTCCTTGGCGGTGCGGGCGGCCCAGGCCTTCTGGGCCTCTGCCGCCGCGTCGATCGCTTCCTTCGTCTCCTTGGCGCCGAGCTTCGGCACATGGCCGACGAGTTCGCCCGTCGCCGGATTCTTCACCGCGATGCCGCTCGCATCCGCTTCGATCCAGCGCGTGCCGACAAGGGCTGCCTGGCGAAGCAGGCTCGGGTCTTTGAGGCTCATCGGATATCTCCCATTTCGCGATGCCGTCTGACGTGTCGCAACGGTTATATTGCGTCCCACCCGGTTTCGACAATGCGACGGGACGGGATTTTCACCTCCGGCCGGCCATCGGCACGTTTCCAATCCGCCGGCTTATTTCATGTGCTTGCCGTCGCAAAAACGCTGCGCAACGGGCCGGACTGCTTTAGGTTCAAGCCGCTGATTTGAACATTCGAGGCTTTGCAATGACCCACCCCACCGGCCGCACCGCGGACCATGCCATCGACCCCGTCTTCCTCGACCGCTGGTCGCCCCGCGCCTTCACCGGCGAGGCCATGCCGCACGAGACGCTGCTTTCGCTGTTCGAGGCGGCGCGCTGGGCGCCGTCGGCAGCCAACGGCCAGCCCTGGCGCTTCATCTACGGCCACCGCGGCAGCGCGGCCTTCGACGCGATCTACAGCACGCTGGACGAAGGCAACCGGCGCTGGGCGGACAAGGCCTCGGTGCTTGTGGTCATCGTCTCGCAGACCCACCGCAAGAGCGCCGACGGCGAGATGCGCCCGGCCTATACCCACGCCTTCGACACCGGCGCGGCCTGGGCCTATCTCGCCCTGCAGGCGACCCATGCCGGCTACCATGCCCACGGCATGGGCGGCATCGACCGCGCGAAGGCGATGGAGGTTCTTGGCATCCCCGAGGGCTTCCGCGTGGAGGCAGCGGTCGCCATCGGCAGGATCGCGCCGAAGGAGACGCTGCCGGACGACCTGATGAAGCGCGAAGTGCCGAGCATGCGCAAGCCGGTGGCGGAATTCGTCTCGGAAGGGCGGTTCACGGCCTGAGTGACGGGACGCGTTCGCGCCTTTTCTGCGGCAGGGCCTACCACGCCATCCTCGGGCTTGCCCCGAGGATCAAACTGCCCCCGGGACGTGGATGGCCGGGTCAGGCCCGGCCATGAACGGCGGAGAGGGTGGTGCGAAGTGAAGGCGGAGGCGAGCATCGGTTCAGACCGGCGCAGGCAAGAAGAAAGCCGCCTTTCGGCGGCTTTCCTGATCAGATGTCGAGATTGGCGACGCTGAGGGCGTTTTCCTGGATGAAGTCGCGCCGCGGCTCCACCTCGTCGCCCATCAAGCGGGCGAAGAGGCCGTCGGCATCGGTCGCATCGTTGACCTTCACCTGCAACAGCGAGCGGACGTTCGGATCGAGCGTCGTTTCCCAGAGCTGCTCGGCGTTCATCTCGCCGAGGCCCTTGTAGCGCTGCATGGAAAGGCCCTTGCGGCCGGCGGCGAAGATCGCGTCGAGCAGGGCGCGCGGGCCGGAAATCTCGACCTGCCCGTCCTTTCGGCGCAGCACCGGCGGCACCATGTAGGTCTCCTTCAGGCGGGCCGAGAGCTGGTCGATATGACGCGCGTCGGACGAGCCGATCAGCGCCATGTCGAGATGGGCGAATTCCTTGACACCGCGCACCATGCGCTCGAAGCGCAGGCCCCCGTCGGAGGCGACGGAGCCTTCCCAGCCGCGTTCCGTCTCCTCGGCGATGAGGTCGAGACGGCGGGCGACATCCTGAGCCTTCGCGGCATAGGCATCGCGGTCATGGCTGAGCTCGAGGTTCAGTGCACCGGCGATCGCCGCCTGTTCGACGATGGCACGGTTGTAGCGCGAATGCAGGCCGTCGAGCAGCGCGCGCAGGCGCAGCGCGTCCTGGATGAGTTCCAGGATATCCTGGCCGGCGCGCACTTCGCCGGAGGAAAGCTCCAGCGCCGCGTCGTCGAGACCGGAGCCGATCAGGTAATCCTCCAGCGCCTTTTCGTTCTTCAGGTACTGGCCGGACTTGCCGCGCGCCACCTTATAGAGCGGCGGCTGGGCGATATAGAGATGGCCGCGCTCGATCAGCTCCGGCATCTGGCGGAAGAAGAAGGTGAGCAGCAGGGTGCGGATATGGGCGCCGTCGACGTCGGCGTCCGTCATGATGATGATCTTGTGGTAGCGCAGCTTGTCGGCGTTGAACTCGTCCTTGCCGATGGAGGTGCCGAGCGCGGTGATCAGCGTGCCGATTTCCTGGCTCGACAGCATCTTGTCGAAGCGCGCGCGCTCGACATTGAGGATCTTGCCGCGCAGCGGGAGGATGGCCTGGTTCTCACGCGAACGGCCCTGCTTGGCGGAGCCGCCGGCCGAATCGCCCTCGACGAGGAAGAGTTCGGACTTCGCCGGATCGCGCTCGGAGCAGTCGGCGAGCTTGCCGGGCAGCGACGAGATGTCGAGCGCACCCTTGCGCCGCGTCAGCTCGCGCGCCTTGCGGGCGGCTTCGCGGGCGGCGGCGGCCTCGACCACCTTGCCGATCAGGGTCTTCGCATCGGTCGGATGCTCTTCCATCCAGATGCTCAGCGCCTCGTTGACGAGGCTTTCGACGACCGGGCGGACTTCCGAGGAAACCAGCTTGTCCTTGGTCTGCGAGGAGAATTTCGGATCCGGCACCTTCACGGAGAGAACAGCGGTGAGGCCTTCGCGGCAGTCATCGCCCGTCAGCGTCACCTTTTCCTTCTTCATGATGCCGGAGCCTTCGGCATAGGAGACGACCTGGCGGGTCAGCGCGCCGCGGAAGCCGGCCATATGCGTGCCGCCGTCGCGCTGCGGGATGTTGTTGGTGAAGCAGAGCACGTTCTCGTGGTAGCTGTCGTTCCACCACATGGCGACTTCGACGGTGATGCCGTCCTTCTCGCCCCTGATGGCGATCGGCTTGTCGACCAGCGGTTTCTTGGCGCGGTCGAGATAGATGACGAAGGCTTCGAGACCGCCCTCGTACATCAGCTCGTCCTGTTTGACATCCGAATGGCGGCGGTCGGTGAGGAGAATGCGCACGCCGGAATTGAGGAAGGCGAGCTCGCGCAGGCGGTGTTCCAGCGTCGAATAGTTGAACTCGATGTTCGAGAAGGTCTGGGGCGACGGCAGGAAGGTGACTTCCGTGCCCGTCTCGTCGCCGGCCTCGCCCGTTACCTTCAGCGGGCCGTCGGCAACGCCATGGGTGAAGCTCATCTCGTGAATCTTGCCGGAGCGACGGATCTTCAGCTTCAGCGAGACGGAAAGCGCGTTCACCACGGAGACGCCCACGCCATGCAGGCCGCCGGAAACCTTGTAGGAGTTCTGGTCGAATTTGCCGCCGGCATGGAGCTGGGTCATGATGACCTCGGCCGCCGAGACGCCCTCTTCCTTGTGGATGTCGGTCGGGATGCCGCGGCCGTTGTCCGTCACCGTCACCGAGCCGTCCGCGTTGAGCGTCACCGTCACGATGTCGGCATGGCCGGCCAGCGCCTCGTCGATGGCGTTGTCGACCACCTCGTAGACCATGTGATGCAGGCCCGAGCCGTCGTCGGTGTCGCCGATATACATGCCCGGGCGCTTGCGCACGGCATCGAGTCCCTTGAGGACCTTGATCGAATCTGCGCCATACTCGGCCGGGCCGTTTTCGGTCTCGGGTGTGTCAGTCATTCAAGCGTCTTTCCAGAGGTTTCGCGCCAAAGGTTTCGCGGGTCGGCGGGAGCGCGGCGAATCACCGCTTTCCAAGTCATGGAATATAGGGATTTTGACCCCAAGTTCCAAACCAGAGAGCGGCCAAACACGGCAGAAATCAGGGGATCAACCCGGTTTTACCCGTGAATTGCATGCTTTTTCGAGAATGCCGGCAAGACGGCGCACCGTCTCGGGCGGCAGGCCGGCGATTTCGGCCGCGAGCCGGTTGGCGAAGGCCGTATATTCCGGCGGAAGACCGGCCGTGTCGACTACCACGCGGGGGTCTGAAATCTCGGCGATGCGGAAGAGTTCCTCGGCTTCGTCCCAGATGACGTTGAAGTAGCCGGCGACGCGCTGGAGGAAATCGAAGCTCGGCATGCCGCGCTTGCCGTGCTCCAGCGCCGAGAGATAGGCGGGGCTGACGCCGAGCGCCAGCGCCATCTCCTTCTGCGAGACGCCCTTGCGGTCACGCAGGTGCCGCACGGCCTTGCCGAAGGGCGTCGTCATCGCTTTTCCCCCGGCAGGCGGGCGAGGCGGACATAGAGCGCGCCCTCGCCGCCATGGTTGCGGGCGGCGGGCTCGTAGGAGGAGATCAGCGGACGGAACTCCGGCAGCGAGAACCACAGCGGCACCGCCCGCTTCAGCGCGCCGTCGCTGCCGAGCGATGTGCCCTTGCCGGTGATGACGAGGACATGGCGCAGCCCTCGCTCATGCGCCTTGATGAGGAAGCCGAGCAGGAAGCCGTGCGCCTCGCTCTGGATCATGCCGTGCAGGTCGATGCGCGCCTCGAGAGCGAGGCGGCCCTTGGCGATCTTGCGCTTGACGGGGCGCTCCAGCGGGTGATGGCGGGTTTCCCTGCCGCGGCCGATGGTGAGCGCGATGCCTTCCGCCGGCTTTTCGGCCTTTGCCGCCTTCGGGGCGGGTTCCGGTTCCTGCTCCACCACCTTCTCGGCGAAGGCCTCTTCGAATTCCGTCAGGGCATCGAGCTTTCCCGGCAGGGCGCGCGTGCTGCGCGCCACCTTGCCCCAGAGAATGCGGTCCTCGCCGGAAAGCGCCTTATCCTTCGGCATGGAGGTAGCGCTCCGCCGCCGCTCTGGGGATGAGGATGTGGAAGGTCGCGGCATTGCGCACATGGCCGGCGAGTGCGCCCGCCGCGTCGCCCGAGCCGGTGAAGATATCGCCGCGCGCCGGGCCGACGATCGCGGTTCCGGTGTCGAGCGCCAGCATCAGCCTGCGGAAAGGTTTTCCGCCGTCCATATGGGCGAGGCTGTCGCTCGTAATGAAGAAGGGCAGGCCGAAGGTGTGGATCAGCCGGTCGACCGCGAGCGAGCGGCCAGCGACCAGCGGCACCTTGGCGGCGGCGATGGGGCCGAGCGCGGCATCGTCCACCGCCGCTTCCTTGAAGAAGATGAAGGAACGATTGTGCCAGAGCACCGCGTCCACCTGGTCCTCGTGCCGCGCCAGCCAGTCGCGGATCGAGGCCATGGAGACGGTTGCTGCATCGATCTCACCGCAGTCGATCAGGAGCTTGCCGATAGCCGAGAACGGGTGGCCGGACTTCGCCGCATAGGTGATGCGCTTCATCGCTCCGTCGGGATAGACGAGCCGCGCGGCGCCCTGAACATGGGCGAAGAACACATCCACCTTCGAGCGCGCATAGGCGATTTCCAGCCCGCGGCCCTTCAGACAGCCGCGCTCGATTTCGCCGCGGTCCGGATGCTCGACGACGACGCCGTCCTTCTGCAGGCCGAAGGCGTAGCCCGCCGGGAAGCCGGCGGGGCAGTTGGCGTCGTCGATGTCGACCAGATCATCGGGCCGGCGGTAGAAGGGATAGCGATAGTCGGCATCCGGCTCGGCCTTCACGGCGACCTCGGGCTCGTAGAAGGCCGTGACGAAGCCGGCAGTGCCATCCGCCTTCTCGATGCGGAAGGGTACGCAATGGGCTTCGAAGAAGGCCCGCACGGCGGCGGCGCCCTCGGGCTTTTCATCAGCGGCGGCATCCAGAAGCGCCAGAAGCTCGCCGGCAGTGATGCCAAGCGAGCCTGTCTTGTAGGGCTTTACAGTGCGGATATGATCACGGCAGCGGCCCATGGCCGCAAGCAAGGGGGTCGGATCGTCCTCGTCCCAGCCGGGAAGCGCCGAAAACCGGGCCGGGACCAGACGGTAATCCATTGGAGCCTCGCTCAGCCTTCCGACTCGGTTGCGATCAGCTTCCAGTTCGGGTCGCGCGAGCGGATGTCGCGGGCGAAGGTCCACAGGTCGTTGACCTCGGCCACCGTTTCCGCGTCGCCCTCGACCAGCGCGCCGGCCTTGTCATAGGTGGCGGAAATCAGCTGGCTGACGATGCGTAGCGTGATGTTGGCCTCGCTGTCCTTGACCTCGGCGGAGACGATGTCGGCCTTCTCGATGCCGACGAAGCTGGAGCGCACGGCCTCGCCCTTGGCCTCGCGCTCGGAGATGGCGGCGTCGAAGCCCTCGAAGACCTCGCGTGACAGGAGGTTCTTCAGCGTCTTGCGGTCGCCGTCGGCAAAGGCGACGACGATCATCTCGTAGGCCATGCGGGCGCCGGCGACGAATTCCTTCGGGTTGAAGGCGGGATCCGTCTTGACGAGAGCGCGCAGCTGATCGTTGAGCGGCGTTCCCGGCGCGGCGAAGCTGTCGACGGCGGCAAAGGGATTTTCCTCCTCGTCGGCATCGCGGCGCGGCAGCGTGACGACCTTGCCGCGGTCGGGCGAATCAGTCTCGCCCACGGTCTCGCGCTTCGAATAGGGATCGAAGGGCGGACGCTCGCTGCCGGTGCGGCGGCCAAGCACGCTGCGCAATTGCAGGAAGATGACCACCGCAGCCACGAGGAAGAAAATCGTTACAAAGTCGAATGAGCCCATTATCGATCCGCTGCCGGTTCCTATTTTTTATTCCTTTTCCATATAGTCCGCAAAGACGGATCATTCAAATGGCTATGACGTGAATGCGGCGAAGACGCGCGGATATGCAGGCCACGGTATCGGCCCGGGAAAATCTGTGCGAGATTGGACACCATGTCGCGACGTCTCATTCCCCTTGTCCTTCTTCTGCTGCCGCTGGCGGAAATCGCCTGTTTCATCCTCGTCGGGCGGCGGATCGGTCTCTTCCCGACCCTGTCGCTGGTCGTGCTCTCGGCCGTCGCCGGCATCGTGCTGATGCGGGTGCAGGGCTTCGGCGTCATCGCCCGGCTCCGGCAATCCGGCCAGGAAGGCCGCGCGCCCGGCAAGGAGATGCTCGATGCGGCGATGATCATGATCGCCGGGATCCTGCTCTTCATTCCGGGCTTCCTCACCGACATTCTCGGCCTTGCGCTCTTCCTGCCGCCGGTGCGCAATTTTCTCTGGAACCGGCTGATCCGCAATGTCGTTGTGGTCGATATCGGCGGAACGGGCCCAAGCCCACGCCCCGAGACGGGGCCGCGCCGCACGATCGACCTCGACGAAGGCGACTTCCATCGCGACGAACCGCGCTGAGCCCAGGGTTGTAAGCCTTTTGCCGAAATGCTAGATGGCCTGACTTTCCAGAGTCCCGAGGATACTCCCATGACCGACGCAGTCACCGACAACAACGCCGCGAGCCCCTCGCTCAACATTCTGGCGCAGTATGTGAAGGACTTCTCCTTCGAGAACCCGGGTGCTCCGCGTTCGCTGCAGGCCCGTGACAAGGCGCCGGCGATCAATATCAGCGTCAACGTCAATGCCAACCCGCTCGCCGAATCGGACTTCGACGTCATCCTTTCGCTGAACGCGGAAGCCAAGGACGGCGACAAGGTGCTGTTCAATGCCGAGCTCGCCTATGGCGGCGTCTTCCGCATCACGGGCTTCCCGCAGGAGCACATGCTGCCGGTTCTCTTCATCGAGTGCCCGCGCCTGCTCTTCCCCTTCGCCCGCCAGATCATCGCCGACGCCACCCGCAATGGCGGCTTCCCGCCGCTGATGATCGATCCGATCGATTTCGCGCAGATGTTCGCCCAGCGCATGGCCGAAGAACAGGTCAAGGCGAAGGTCCAGGCCAACTAAGGCCGCCATTTCCTCTGAACGAAACGCCCGGCTGCGATGCGGCCGGGCGTTTTTGTTTCTGGAGATCGTGAGCCGGATTCAGGCGCCGTATTTCGCCCAGATCGCCTTGGCGCCCATTTTCTCCACCATGGCCGCATGGGCCGCGCGCTCTTCTTCCGAAATGCGCGGCGGAAGGGGACGCGGGCGCACGCCGAGCGGAAGGACGACCTCCTCTTCCGCATCGACCAGCGTCTGGCGGCCCATTTCCGCCGAGCCGAGACCGAGCGCCGCCTGCCGGCCACCGATCATCTCGATATAAACTTCGGCCAGCAGCTCGGAGTCGAGAAGCGCGCCGTGCTTGGTGCGGTGCGAATTGTCGATGCCGTAGCGCCGGCACAGCGCATCGAGCGAATTCGGGCCCATCGGATGCTTGCGGCGAGCGAGCGCCAGCGTGTCCGTCACCCGGTCGGAGGCGACGGGCGGCAGGCCGATCCGGTCGAACTCGGCATTGATGAAGCCCATGTCGAAATTGGCATTGTGCGCCACCCAGCGGGCATCGCCGAAGAATTCAACGATCTCCTGCGCGACCTCGGCAAAGGGACGCTTGTCCTGCAGGAACTCGTCGGTGATGCCGTGGACGGCAAGCGCGTCCGGATGGACCTTGCGGTCGCCGGGATTGATGAAGATGTGCAGCGTGCGGCCGGTCGGGAAATGGTTCTCCAGCTCCACGCCGCCGATTTCGATGACACGGTCGAGCTTGTTGTCGAGGCCGGTCGTTTCCGTATCGAAGATGATCTCGCGCATCAGTCCCGCCGCTCCGTCAGTCTTGCGATTATCTCTTCCACCTGTTCGCGCGCCGCATCAAGCCCCCGGCCCGTATCGATGATGAAATCGGCCCGCCGCCGCTTTTCCGCATCCGGTATCTGGCGCGAGAGGATGAGCTGGAATTTCTCCTCCGTCATGCCCGGCCGCGCAAGGACGCGCTCCCGCTGCGTCTGCGGATCGCAGGTGACGACGACGACCTTGTCCACCCGCTTTTCACCGCCCGTTTCATAGAGAAGCGGGATATCGAGCAGCACGAGCGGCGCGCCATTCCGGCGCTCGGCATCGAGAAAGGCCGTTTCCCGTGCCCGGACAAGTGGATGGATGACCGCCTCCAGTTCGCCGAACCGTTCCGGGGATCGTGCGAGAACGGCGGAAAGCGCCTTGCGGTCGATGACGCCGGCCTCCAGCGCTTCCGGGAAGAGCGCGGCCACCGGCGCCACCGCCTCGGCGCGGTAGAGATCGTGCACCGTCGCATCGGCATCGTGCACCGGCACGCCGAGATCGCGGAACATCGCGGCCGTCGTCGACTTGCCGGTTCCGATCGATCCGGTGAGGCCGAGAACGATCATCAATGTGTCTCCATGTCCGCGAGGATGAGGTTACGTAGCGCGGCATCGACCGTGGGCCGGACGCCGAACCATTTTTCGAATCCGGGCACCGCTTGGTGCAGCAGCATGCCGAGGCCATCGACCGTGGCAAAGCCCTGCGCGGACGCCTGGCGGAGGATCGGCGTTTCCAGCGGCACATAGACGATATCCGTCACCACCGCATTGCTAGCGAGCGGCGAGAAATCGAAGTCCGGCGCCGCCTCGCCGTCCATGCCGAGCGAGGTGGTGTTGACGAAGAGGCCGGCCCCTTTCGTGACTTCGGCAAAGGCTTCCATGCCATGGGCATGCACCTTCGGTCCGAAGCGGTCGGCCAGTTCCTGCGCGCGGGCGACGGTGCGGTTCACCACATGGATCTCGCCGACGCCGCGATCGCGCACCGCCTGGATGATCGCGCGGCTCGCCCCCCCTGCCCCGAGGATCACGGCCCGGTCCGTCCGGTTCCAGCCGGGCGCCGCCGCATCGAGATTGGCGAGGAAGCCGTAGCCGTCGGTATTGGTAGCGCAAAGCCGGCCCTCTTCCAGCCAGAGGGTGTTCGACGCGCCGAGCTCCTCGCTGAGCGCACCCGGCCGGTCGGCCAGCCTGTACGCCGTTTCCTTGTGGGGGATGGTGACATTGCCGCCGATGAAGCCGGATTCACCGCTCTTCAGGCGGGAAATGAAGCCGGCGAAATCTTCAGGGGAAACCTCCTGCCGCGTATAGGATCCCGCAAGCCCCAGCTTTTCCAGCCAGTGGCCATGGATCAGCGGCGAACGCGAATGCTTGACCGGATAGCCGGTGACGAAGGCATGGCGGGCGGATGTTTCACGTGAATCATGCATCGATGGCACCGAGATCGCGAAGTTTAGCCAGCAGCGGAAGAAGCGGCAGGCCGAGAATGGTGAAATAGTCGCCGTCGATCCGCTCGAAGAGCTGCACGCCCTCCCCCTCCAGCTGGTAGGCGCCGACGCTGGCGAGCACCCGCGTGCCGACGCGGGCAAGATGCCGATCGATGAACCCTTCCGAAAGCGGCCGCATCGTCAGCCGCGCGATGGAGACGTGGGTCCAGAGGGTTTCGCCGTCGCGCACCAGCGCGATGCCGCAGTTCAGGGCATGGGTGCGGCCCGACATCGCCATGAGGTGGGATTTCGCTTCCGCCATGTCGGCGGGCTTGTGGAAGACCCGGCCCTCGAGCGAGAGGGTCTGGTCCGAACCGATGACGAGTGCGCCTGGATTGCGGCCTGCCACGTCCTTCGCCTTCTCGATCGCCAACGCCTCGGCAACGTCCGGCGGGGTGGGATTGCGCGCGGCGAGCGCCGCTTCGGCCGCGCGCTCGTCGATCTCCGCCGCGCGCGCTTCGAAGGCAAGGCCGGCATTTTCCATCAGCATGCGGCGGAAGGGGCTTTGCGAGGCAAGGATCAGCAGCGGCGTCATGAAAATCTCCTGTTGCCTTCCGGGTTAACGAAGCTTGGGGCGAAGAGCAACGATGGCGGCGGCCGTTTCCTCGATCGAGCGGCGGGTGACGTCGATCACCGGCCAGTTGTTACGCGCGCAGATGGCGCGGGCATATTTCAGCTCCTCGGAAATCTGCGCCCTGTCGATATAGTCATCACCGCGAAACTCCTGCGTCTGGCCCAATATCCGGTTCTGCCGGACCTGGGCGATGCGGTCGGTCGTGGCGATGAGGCCGACGATCAGCGGTTTCGTCGCCGCCGACAGCCGTTCCGGCAGCGGCACGCCGAGCACGATAGGCACATTCGCGGTCTTGATGCCGCGATTGGCGAGATAGATGCTGGTCGGCGTCTTCGAGGTGCGGCTGATGCCGATAAGGATGACATCCGCCTCGTCGAGATCGGCCGGCAACTGGCCGTCGTCATGGTCCATGGTGAAATTCAGCGCTTCGATGCGCGCGAAATATTCCGCGTTCATCACATGCTGCGCCCCGACCCGACGGCGCGACGGCGCGCCGAGATAGGACTGGAAGATCTCGATCACCGGCTCCAGCACGGAAACGCAGGGCACCCCCATCTCCCGGCAGCGCTGGTCGATGATCTCCGACAGTTCGCGGTCGACGACCGTATAGAGCACGATGCCCGGCGCCCCATCGATAGCATCGAGCACCGGCATCAGCTGCTTGCGATTGCGCACCAGCGGATAGACGTGCTCCAGCGCCTGGGAGGACTGGAACTGTGCCGCGGCAGCCCGCCCGGCAGCGATAAGAGTTTCGCCCGTCGAGTCCGAAATGAGGTGCAGATGAAAGTAGTTTTTGGTGCTTTCCACAATATCCTCCGGCCCCTGTTGATGACCCGGGACAAGCGTGAGCTAAAAACGGGAGGGGCACGGAGGCAAGAGGATAAGTGCCGGTTTTTCCACAATCGGCAAACAGCGGGAAACGGATTCCCCGATGCTGTGGACAAGACTCATGGCCACGTCATAGTGTCGCGCTTGTCCACAAGCTGCCCACAGGAAGGGACTTTCAGGCGCCTCTCGAATCTCTTTGATTCAAAAGCGCGAATCCGGATTTGCCGGATTTGCGCTGTAAAAGCTTTCGCGAACTTTGTGTTTTCCAACCGTTCAGCGTCGGGACGGGGATTTTGTGGACAGGATTTAATCCTTGATAGTCACCGACTCTAAGAAATAGAAACCTTTTCAAAAGAGATTATTTCATGATTGGGAGAACCCCAGCGGTGTCTGCGAAAAGCCGGAAGATCGTCGAAGTCCTCAACGGGAAGACGGTTTCCCCCCCTCCCCTCTGGCTGATGCGTCAGGCAGGCCGTTACCTGCCGGAATATCGGGCAACGCGCGCGGAGGCAGGAAGTTTCCTCGATCTCTGTTATTCGCCGGAGCTGGCAACGGAAGTCACGCTCCAGCCGATCCGCCGCTATGCCTTCGACGCGGCGATCCTGTTTTCCGACATCCTCGTCATCCCCGATGCCCTGAAGCGCAATGTCCGCTTCGAGGAAGGCCATGGGCCGCGCATGGACCCGATCGACGCCGATGCCATCTTCGCTCTCAAGGAGGATGGCGTTCAGGATCACCTCAGGCCCGTCCTGGAAGCGGTTGGCCGCATCCGGCAGGCCCTCCCCGAGGAAACGGCCCTGCTCGGCTTCTGTGGCGCGCCCTGGACGGTTGCGACCTACATGATTGCCGGCCATGGAACGCCCGATCAGGCACCGGCCCGGCTTTTCGCCTACCGGGAGCCGAAGGCCTTCGCCCGTCTCCTTGACCTCCTGGCCGATCTTTCGGCCGATTATCTCGTGGCGCAGATCGATGCGGGCGCGGATGCGGTGCAGATCTTCGATTCCTGGGCGGGCGTGCTCGGCGAGCGGGAATTTGCCGATTACGCCGTTCGTCCGATGCGGCGCATCGTCGATGCGGTGCGCTCGCGCAGGCCCCAGGCGAAGATCATCGCCTTTGCCAAGGGGGCTGGCCTCCAGCTCAAGACCTACCGGCAGGAGACGCGGGCGGATGCGATCGGCCTCGACTGGTCGGTGCCGCTGTCCTTCGCGGCCGAACTGCAGAAGGACGGGCCGGTGCAGGGCAATCTCGATCCGATGCGCGTGGTCGCCGGCGGCGCTGCGCTCGACGAAGGGGTCGACGCCATCCTGCAGGCGCTCGGCAACGGCCCGCTGATCTTCAATCTCGGCCACGGCATCACGCCGCAGGCCGATCCCGAAAACGTCACACGGCTCGTGGCACGCGTGCGCGGGCAAGCGCGATGAGCGAGCGGCAGACCAGCGAGAGCGCCGGACGCCGCGCCCGTTTGCGGGCCGCGGTGGCACTCGCCGTCTTCGCGCTGGTGGCGCTCCTCCTCGTCCTCCACCCGCCGGAGGATCTCTATCTCTGGATCAAGGCGCTGCATATCGTCGCCGTGATGTCCTGGATGGCCGGGCTGCTCTATCTGCCGCGGCTCTTCGTCTATCACACCGATGCGCCCGTGGGTTCCGCCCAGTCGGAGACCTTCAAGGTGATGGAAGGACGGCTCTACCGGACGATCATGCAGCCGGCCATGGGCCTTACCTGGCTGCTCGGCCTCTACCTCGCCTGGTCGGTCTACGGTTTCCAGGGTGGCTGGCTGCATGCCAAGCTCGCCTTCGTCGTCCTTCTCACCGGCGTGCACGAGTATTACGGCCGCGCGGTGAAGGCTTTCGCGGAAGATCGCAACGTGAAAACCGGGCGGCAATGGCGCATCTGGAACGAGGCGCCGGCCCTCCTGATGGTCCTCATCGTCATCATGGTCGTAGTCAAGCCGTTCTGATCGGCCGCGACAAATCGGACGAAATTGAATCGCCCCCTTGCGGGCTGGCACCGGAACCGCTATTTTCCGCGCATCTCATCTTTCGTGGCATGTGTATTCGTTCAGTGAGCTGCACCAGACCCCGCGCAGTTCGTCCCTGACCCGCACGCCTTTTCCCATCCCGATGACCTGCAGCATGGACCATTCATGGCCGAAATGAAGCTACAAGACCTCAAGAACAAGACTCCGACCGACCTCCTCGCCTTTGCCGAATCACTCGAGGTCGAGAACGCGAGCACGATGCGCAAGCAGGAGCTCATGTTTGCCATCCTCAAGATGCTGGCCTCTCAGGACGTCGAGATCATCGGCGAAGGCGTCGTGGAAGTGCTGCAGGACGGCTTCGGCTTCCTGCGCTCGGCGAACGCCAACTACCTGCCCGGCCCGGACGATATCTACATCTCGCCCTCGCAGATCCGCCGCTTCTCGCTGAAGACCGGCGATACCGTCGAAGGCCCGATCCGCGGCCCCAAGGAAGGCGAGCGCTATTTCGCCCTCCTCAAGGTCAACACGATCAATTTCGACGATCCGGAAAAGATCCGCCACAAGGTCCATTTCGACAACCTGACGCCGCTCTATCCCAACGAGCGCTTCAAGATGGAACTCGAAATCCCGACCTCGAAGGACCTTTCGCCCCGCGTCATCGACCTGGTGGCGCCGCTCGGCAAGGGCCAGCGCGCCCTGATCGTCGCGCCGCCGCGCACGGGTAAGACGGTTCTCCTGCAGAACATCGCCCATTCGATCACCGCGAACCATCCGGAATGTTATCTCATCGTCCTGCTGATCGACGAGCGTCCGGAAGAAGTGACGGACATGCAGCGGTCGGTGAAGGGCGAAGTGGTTTCCTCGACCTTCGACGAGCCGGCGACGCGCCACGTCCAGGTCGCTGAAATGGTCATCGAGAAGGCCAAGCGCCTCGTCGAGCATGGCCGCGACGTGGTCATCCTGCTCGATTCCATCACCCGCCTCGGCCGCGCCTACAACACGGTCGTTCCGTCTTCGGGCAAGGTCCTGACCGGTGGTGTCGACGCCAACGCGCTGCAGCGCCCGAAGCGCTTCTTCGGCGCCGCCCGCAACATCGAGGAAGGCGGCTCGCTGACGATCATCGCGACCGCGCTCATCGATACCGGCAGCCGCATGGACGAAGTGATCTTCGAAGAGTTCAAGGGCACCGGCAACTCGGAAATCGTGCTCGACCGCAAGGTCGCCGACAAGCGCATCTTCCCGGCGATGGACATCCTCAAGTCTGGTACGCGCAAGGAGGACCTCCTCGTGCCGCGCCAGGACCTGCAGAAGATCTTCGTCCTGCGCCGTATCCTTGCCCCGATGGGAACGACCGATGCGATCGAGTTCCTGATCGACAAGCTGAAGCAGACCAAGAACAACGGCGATTTCTTCGATTCGATGAACACCTGATCGAGGCTCGCCTTGGCAAAGAAAGCCATGGTCCCGTCGCAAGACGGGGCCATTTTCGTTTCAAGACCCAGAATCGATTCTTATCCGTAACGAACCTCTTCGATTCGCATCCGGAATGTTCATGCCATGCGCGTTGCAGATACGATCTTTGCGCTTTCCAGCGGCGGATTGCCTTCCGGCGTCGCGATCATCCGTATAAGCGGCCCGGAAACGCGCAACGCTGTCACGAATCTGTGCGGTCGCGTTCCATCCCCTCGCCGCGCCTCCCTGCTTTCGATTCGAAATCGCAACGGTGAGAAACTGGATGACGGAATCATTCTCTTTTTTCCCGGTCCGAACTCCTTCACCGGCGAAGACTGCGCCGAGCTGCAGATTCATGGCGGCCGTGCCACTGTAAAGGCCGTGCTGACTTCTCTGGGCGAACTTCAGGGATTGCGCGGCGCGGAGGCGGGCGAGTTTTCCAGGCGAGCCTTCGAGAATGGACGAATGGACCTGGTCGAGGTGGAGGGATTGGCCGACCTGATCGCAGCCGAGACCGAGATGCAGCGCCGCCTCGCCGCCGAACACGCATCTGGCGGTCTCTCCCGACTTTACGATTCGTGGGCGAAACGGTTGACGCATGCGCGGGCGATGATCGAAGCGGAGCTCGATTTTGCCGATGAGGAGGATGTGCCGGGCTCTGTCGCATCGTCGATCTGGGCGGATATGCGGATTTTGGAGAAAGAGATTATTAACCATCTGGGCTCTGCTCGCGCCGGCGAAATCGTGCGCGACGGCCTCAAGGTGGTCATTGCCGGTCCGCCGAATGCCGGCAAATCGAGCCTGCTGAACCATCTGGCCAAGCGCGACGTCGCTATCGTTACAGACATTCCCGGTACGACCCGTGACATTCTGCATGTCGATCTCGATCTTTCCGGCTTTGCCGTTCGGCTTTATGATACGGCCGGCCTGCGCGAGACCGAGGATATCGTCGAGCGGGAAGGAATCCGACGGACACGTCTTTCCATGGAAGAGGCGCATCTCGTCCTCCTGCTTTCGGATATGCCGACGAGCGATTGGGCGAGCTGGCTTGGTACCTATCGCGGCCCGGTCATTCGCGTTCACACGAAGGCGGACAAGACAACAGTGACTTGGCCCGACGGCGTTGTGGATGCTACGATCTCTGTTCAGACCGGGGCGGGCATGTCAGAATTACTGGATGCGATCAGTGGATATCTCCCCGATCTCGAAGCGGGATCTTCCTTGGCGCTTCCGACCCGCCGGCGGCATCTGGAGAATTTGCAGGCGGCTTGCGCCGAGATTGCATCGGCGCTTTCGATGATGGATACGGATCTGGATATTCAAGCCGAGTACTTGCGATTGGCGGGCCGGGCGCTGGGAAGGGTGACAGGCCGCGTCGATGTCGAAGATTTGCTTGACGTGATCTTCTCGGAATTCTGCATAGGCAAATGATTCACGTGAAACAATGCAACGTGTGCGAGTCGCGTGGTTTGTTTCACGTGAAACAGGTAGGTGGTATATGAAAGAGACCAGCAATTACGACGTCGTCGTTGTCGGTGGCGGTCATGCCGGCGTCGAGGCTGCTTCCGCCTCGGCTCGTCTGGGAGCAAAAACCGCCTTGGTGACGCACAAGGCGTCGACCATTGGGGTCATGTCCTGCAATCCCGCAATCGGAGGCCTGGGTAAAGGTCATCTGGTTCGCGAAGTCGATGCGCTGGACGGGCTCATGGGCCGCGTTGCGGATCGCGCTGGTATCCAGTTTCGCCTCTTGAACCGGCGAAAGGGTCCGGCTGTGCGCGGACCGCGAACACAGGCCGACCGAAAGCTCTATCGCGAGGCGATGCAGACCGAGATCGCGGCTACTTCCAATCTCGATGTCATTGAGGGCGATGCCTTCGATCTCGATTTGGTGAATGGCCAGGTGTCGGCTGTGATCATGAAGGATGGGCGCCGTCTGACGTGCCGTTCGGTCGTTATTACGACCGGTACGTTCCTTAGGGGTCTCATTCATATCGGAAACGAAAAGATTCCGGCAGGTCGTGTTGGCGAAGATCCCTCCCTGGGTCTTTCGGCCACCTTCGAACGTTTGGGTCTCGCGCTCGGGCGCCTGAAGACCGGTACGCCAGCCCGCCTGGACGGCCGCACGATTGATTGGAATTCTATCGGGCGCCAGGCAGCAGATGAGGATCCCGTACCCTTTTCCTTCATGACGGATCGTATCACGACCCCGCAGATCGACTGCGGGGTAACACGGACGACGCCGGCAACGCACCGGATCATCGAAGAGAATATCGGCAAATCCGCCATGTATTCCGGCCAGATTGAAGGTGTCGGCCCCCGCTATTGCCCGTCGATCGAGGACAAGATCGTCAAGTTCGGCGAGCGTGACGGGCACCAGATCTTTCTGGAGCCGGAAGGGCTGGATGACGATACGGTCTATCCCAACGGCATTTCGACCTCGCTTCCCGCGGATGTGCAGGATGCCTTCATCCGGACCATTCCCGGTCTTGAGCGCGTGACTATTCTTCAGCCGGGATATGCGATCGAATACGACCATGTCGACCCTCGCGAATTGTCGGCGACCCTGGAAGTGAAGCGGCAGCCGGGCCTTTTCCTGGCGGGACAGATCAACGGCACGACGGGCTACGAGGAGGCCGCGGCGCAAGGTCTCGTCGCCGGCCTCAATGCGGCGCGTCGCGCTGCTGGTGCCGAGGGCCACATCTTCAGCCGAACCGACAGCTATATCGGCGTGATGATCGATGACCTCACGTCGCGGGGCGTGACCGAACCTTACCGGATGTTCACGTCGCGCGCGGAATATCGTCTTTCCCTCAGGGCGGACAATGCGGATGTTCGTCTTACACCCCTTGGCATCGATCTCGGTCTTGTACAGGCCGCACGTGAGGAAAGGTTCGCTACGTGGTCGGCCGAGATGGATGCGGCGCGGGATCGTCTCCGTAACCTCCGACTTTCGCCCAACGAGGCTGCTTCTCACAGCATCCGCATCAATCAGGACGGCGTGCGCCGCAGCGCCTATGATCTGCTGGCCTATCCAGATATCGACTACGCGCGCCTCGCGGTTGTGTGGCCTGAGGAGCTGAACGCTTTTTCCGCGCGTGTTCGGGACGCTATCGAGATCGAGGCCGGCTATGCCGTTTATATGAACCGGCAGGAGACGGATATTGCTGAGGCACGGCGCGAGGAAGAGCGACGGATTCCTGATCACTTCGATTTCAGCGCCTTGCCCGGACTTTCCATAGAGCTGCGGCAGAAGCTGACCGCGGCACGTCCGGCGAATCTGGCACAGGCGGCGCGGGTCGACGGCATGACACCGGCGGCTTTGACGCTGTTGCTTGCCTATCTCAAGCGTCTTCCCGCCGAAGCAATGAACCGGACTACAAACGCATGAATACCCTGCCTCGCGAATTGAGTGGCCTGAATGTTTCACGTGAAACTGTGGACAGGCTGCACAGCTTTGTTGCGCTTTTCAAGAAATGGGCAAAGGCCATTAATCTGGTGGCGCCGTCTACCCTGTCCGAGACGTGGAACCGGCATATCATCGACAGTGTACAAATCTATGCCCTCTCTCCCGGGCCGCGCCAGTGGGTCGATCTCGGCAGCGGTGGCGGCTTTCCCGGTATCGTCACGGGCATTCTGCTTGCGGGTGAAGGCGATGGATGGGTTCATCTCGTCGAAAGCAACAACAAGAAGGCTGCATTTTTGAGGACCGCCATTCTTGAAACCGGTGCGCGGGCATCCGTTCATGCGATCCGAATCGAGGAAGCGCCGGCGGTTATCGAGCGTTGCGATGCCATCTCGGCCCGTGCCCTGGCGGATCTCGATCTGCTGATGGAATTCGGTTTTCCCTGGGCGGAGCGCAATCCGGATCTGCGGTTCTTCCTGCACAAAGGGCGGGATTATCAGCGGGAGATTGATAAAGCGCTTGGTCGGTGGAGATTCGATCTGGTAAAACACGCCAGTATCGTCGAGCCGGATTCGGTCGTGCTCGAACTTTCGAAGCTTTTGCGCAAACCTCAGTGATTGGCGACGTCCATGATAGGCGAGAAGAACCGGATCATCACCATCGCGAACCAGAAGGGGGGTGTCGGCAAGACGACGACTGCCATCAATCTGGCGACCGCGCTTGCCGCAATTGGCGAGCGGGTGCTCATCGTCGATCTCGATCCGCAGGGAAATGCCAGCACGGGGCTCGGAATCGATCGTCGCAGCCGCGAATTGTCGTCCTATGACCTGCTGATCGGCAGCCATAGCGTGGCTGACACCGTTCTCCAAACGGCAGTGCCGAACCTTTCGATCATTCCCTCGACCATGGATCTGCTCGGCATCGAAATGGAGATTGCCCAGCATAATGACCGTGTCTTCCGCCTTAAGCGGGCGCTGGCGGCGGCCGATGCGCTGTCTTACTCTTACGTGCTCGTCGATTGCCCGCCGTCCTTCAATCTCCTGACGATGAACGCGCTGGCGGCGGCTCATTCGGTGCTCGTGCCGCTGCAATGCGAGTTCTTCGCGCTGGAAGGCCTCAGCCAGTTGCTGGAGACCGTCGACCAGGTCCGCCGGACGGTCAATCCGCGCCTCGATATCCAGGGCATCGTTCTGACCATGTTCGACTCGCGCAACAATCTGGCGCAGCAGGTGGTCAACGACGTCCGTACCCATCTCGGCGAGAAGGTCTATCACACGCTCATTCCGCGCAATG
The DNA here is from genome assembly GCF_055379515.1 of Shinella sp. 1A1. Classification (NCBI taxonomy): domain Bacteria; kingdom Pseudomonadati; phylum Pseudomonadota; class Alphaproteobacteria; order Hyphomicrobiales; family Rhizobiaceae; genus Shinella; species Shinella sp. 1A1. The sequence continues at coordinate 3,233,085 of NZ_AP039671.1, read as the reverse complement.
TTCGCGTTTCCGAGGCACCTTCCTACGGCAAGCCGGCGATCCTCTACGATCTCAAATGCGCCGGAAGCCAGGCCTATCTTCAGCTCGCCTCCGAGGTGATCCAGCGGGAAAGGCAGCGCAAGGCTGCCTGAAACCAGTATCTGTGAGTGGAATCGATGAACGAAGACAACTCCAAGCGGCGCCTTGGCCGCGGCCTTGCAGCCCTGATCGGTGAAATGGACCAGCTTCCCGCCGCCGATATCGGCGCGGCGCCGGCGGTCAATCCCGATCGGCTGGTTCCCATCGAGTTCGTCGGCCGTAACCCGCGCAATCCGCGTCGCTATTTCGACGAATCGGAGCTTCAGGACCTCGCTTCGTCGATCCGCCAGCACGGCATCGTCCAGCCGGTCGTGGTACGTACCACGGCGGACAGCCGCTATGAGATCATTGCCGGCGAGCGCCGCTGGCGCGCGGCGCAGCTCGCCGGGTTGATCGAAATTCCGGTGATCATTCGTGACGTCGACGACCGCACGGCGCTGGAAATCGCCATCGTGGAGAACGTGCAGCGTTCGGACCTCAATCCGCTTGAAGAAGCGATGGGTTACGAGCTGCTGATCGCCGATCACGGCTATACGCAGAACGATCTCGGTGAGATCATCGGCAAGAGCCGCAGCCATGTGGCAAACAGCCTGCGCCTGTTGAAGCTGCCGGATCCGGTGCGTGAAATGCTGGCATCGGGCACGCTTTCGGCCGGCCATGCGCGCGCGTTGATTCCGACTTCCGATCCGGTTGCGCTTGCCAAGGCGGTTGTTGCCAAGGGCATGTCGGTTCGCGATGCGGAGCGGTTGGCGCAGAACGACATCAAGTCGCAAGGCGATCCGAACCATGGGCAGACGCCGCGGAAGGAAGAGAAGGATGCCGATACGCTTGCGCTGGAGCGCACGTTGACAGACGTCCTGGGCCTTGAAGTGAGCGTGAACCACAAGGGCAATGGCGGGCATCTGCGCATTGCTTACAAGACGCTGGAGCAGCTTGAGGAAATCTGCCGGCTTCTCGAGCGGCGCTGATTTATTTAGCCGGATTCATCGGCGCGCCGATTGCAGCACGGTTGCCAGCATGGTCTGCATGGCGATCGTATCTTCCAGCGCCGGGCGCTGGCGGCTTTGCAGGATGGCGGCCTGGAGGCGCTGGGTTTCCCGGCGAATGGCCGGCCCCGTCCAGCTTTTCAGGGCATTTTCCACGATCGGCTTGCGGCGGAAATGCAGGTGGCGGCCGAGCGTCGCCATGGCTTGGGCGGCGGGAGTGCGTTTTTCATCCATTTCGGCGCGCATCAGTTCCAGAAGCTGGAACTGGCGAAGGCATCCCTGCAGGACGAGGAAGACCGGCGTCTTCGACGAGACGATCTTCTGTATCGCATGCATGAAGCTCTCGCGGTCGCCCTTGAGGATCGCGTCGACCGCATCGTCCGTGGAGATCGCACTGGCATCGCCGACGATTTCCTCCACGTCCTGTTCCTCCACCAGCGCCTTGCCGCGGCAATAGAGGGCGAGCTTGCGCAGTTCGTTGCGGGAAGCCAGCCGGTCGCCGCCGATGGTCTCGACGAGGCGCTCGCGCGCCGTGGGCGAGATTCGCAGGCCCTCGGCGGCGAGCTCCTGGTCGATCAAGGCCTGTAGGGCACGTCCGTCATCGGCATAGCAGGCGATGGCGACGGCCTGCGACGAGGATTCTGCGGCCTTGCGGAGCGCGGCGCCTTTCTTCAGATCGCCGGCCTCGATGATGAGCGTGGAGGGGCCGGGGGGCATTCGAGCGAGGATATCGAGCCCATCGGAAATGCCCTTTTCGCTGCCGGCATTGCGGATCCACACAAGCCGGTCGCCGCCGAAAAGGCCGATGGCATTCATCTCGTCGACGAGACGGCCCGGCTGGTTGCCGACTTCGCCGGCATCCAGCTTCACGATGGAGAAGGCATCGTCGAGATCGACACCGCTCGCGGCGGCGAGCGCCGCCGCCCGTTCCGAAACGAGGCCGCGATCCGGTCCGTAAACCAGAAAGAGCCGTACGGGCAGAGGCTTGCGTTTCACGAAAGCGTCGAACTCGTGCGACTTGACTTCAGCCATTAGCGTTTCAGCGGCGGGCGAGCGCCGAGGCGACGTCCGCTCGGATCAGTTCGGCGAGTTCGCGGGCGCTGCGATTTTCCGCATCGCGGATGGCGCGCAGCTTGGCGAATTCCTGGGTGGGGAAATCGACCATGGCGACGGCGGAACGCTTGCCGGAAGCGAGCGTTTCCCCGGTATCGGCCCTGGTGAGGTTATAGTCCGCCGAGACGGTCACGCGTCCGGCGCGGGCCGTGTCGCGGGCGGCGTCGTTCAGGACGCCGACGGTGCGGACGTTGACGTCCATCTCGAGATGATAGACCGGATTCTGTGCTTCGCCCGCGCCACCGCCGAAGAAGAAGATCAGGTCGTTGCGGACCTGCTGCTCGACGCGGGAGGTCGCCTCGGAAATCGAGACGGAGGCGAGCTTGCCTTCCGTTCCCGCCGCGGTGGAATAGAGCGGCCGCACCTGGCAGCCAGCGAGCACGCCGGCAAGGGCCACGCTGGCAAGCACCCTGGCGAGCCGCGAAAGACCGGTTCCGTCAGACAACAACATTCACGATCCTCTGCGGTACGACGATGATCTTCTTGGGGCGCTGGCCGCCGAGCGCGGCCTGGACCGCCTCGAGCGCGAGCACGGCCTCTTCGACCGCACTCTGGTCTGCGTCGCGGGCGATTGTCAAATCCGCACGCTTCTTGCCGTTGATCTGCACCGGCAGCGTGACCTCGTTTTCCGCGACCAGTCGGTCGTCATAGACCGGCCAGGCGGTGTCGGCGACGAGGCCTTCGCCGCCGATCTCGCGCCAGCATTCTTCCGAAAGATGCGGCGTCATCGGGGCGACGATGCGGATCAGGATGCCGACGGCCTCACGCAGTGCCGCGGCAAGATCGGGCGACGCCTTGCCGGTGGCAGCGGTCGTCAGCGGCGCGGCGAGCACGTTGACGAATTCGTAGATGCGCGCCACGGCCTTGTTGAAGGCGAGCTTGTCATAGTCGCCCTGCACGGCCTTCAGCGTCTTGTGCGCGGCCTGCGAGACGGCGAGGGCTTCGCCTTGCGTGCCCGGACGGGCTTCGGCTGCCTTGAGGGCCGGAGCGGCTTCGGCGATAAGGCGCCAGACGCGCTGGACGAAGCGGTGGGCGCCTTCGACGCCGGCTTCCGACCAAATGACGTCACGGTCCGGCGGGGAGTCGGAGAGGACGAAGAAGCGGGCGGTATCGGCGCCGTAGGAGGCGATGATATCATCCGGGTCGACGACGTTCTTCTTCGACTTCGACATCTTCTCGATGGAGCCGATGGCGATTTCTTCGCCGGATTCGAGATGGGTCGCGCGGCGCTTGCCGTCGACTTCCTCGATGCGGATTTCCGCCGGCATCACCCATTCGCGCTTGCCGTCGATGGCGCGGCTATAGGTCTCGTGCACCACCATGCCCTGCGTGAAGAGGCCCTTGAAAGGCTCCTTCAGGTCGAGATGGCCGGCGACCTGCATGGCGCGGGTGAAGAAGCGCGAATAGAGCAGGTGCAGGATCGCATGCTCGATGCCGCCGATATACTGGTCGACCGGCAGCCAGGCATTGGCGGCGGCGGGGTCCGTCGGATTGTCTTCCCACGGCGCGGTGAAGCGGGCGAAGTACCACGAGGAATCGACGAAGGTGTCCATCGTATCCGTCTCGCGGCGGGCGTCCTTGCCGCAATGCGGGCAGGCGACGTGGCGCCAGGTCGGATGGCGGTCGAGCGGGTTGCCCGGCTTGTCGAAGGTGACGTCGTCGGGCAGCTTGACCGGCAGGTCGGCCTTGGGGACCGGGACCACGCCGCAGTCGTCGCAATGGATGACAGGGATCGGGCAGCCCCAGTAGCGCTGGCGCGAAATGCCCCAGTCGCGCAGGCGGAAGTTCACCTTGCGCTCGCCCACCGGCGCATTGCCGAGCGTTGCGGCGGTGAGGCGCTTTGCCACCTCCTCGAAGGCTTCCTCGGTGCCAAGGCCATCCAGGAAGCGCGAATTGATCATCACGCCGTCGCCGACATAGGCTTCGTCGGCAATGGCGAAAGTGGCGGCATCCGCTTCCTTCGGCATGACGACGGGTACGACCGGCAGGTCGTATTTGCGGGCGAAGTCGAGGTCGCGCTGGTCGCCGGAGGGGCAGCCGAAGATGGCGCCCGTGCCGTAGTCCATCAGCACGAAGTTCGCGATATAGACCGGCAGCTCCCAGGTGGGGTCGAAGGGATGGCGGACGCGGATGCCCGTGTCCATGCCCTTCTTCTCGGCGGTCTCGAGCGCGGCGAGCGACGTGCCGGCGCGGCGGCATTCCTCGCAGAAGGCCATGATCTCGGGATTCTTCGCCGAGACTTCCCTCGCCAGCGGATGATCGGCAGAGATCGCCAGGAACGAGGCGCCGAACAGCGTGTCGGGGCGGGTCGTATAGACGGTGACGTCCTTCTCGGTCGTCAGGCCGGCGGCGTCGGCGACTTCCCAGCGCACCAGCATGCCTTCCGAGCGGCCGATCCAGTTCTTTTGCATCAGCCGGACCTTTTCCGGCCACTGGTCGAGCGTTTCCAGCGAATCGAGCAGGTCCTGGCTGAAATCGGTGATGCGGAAGAACCACTGTGTCAGCTCGCGCTGCTCGACGAGCGCGCCAGAGCGCCAGCCGCGGCCATCGATGACCTGCTCGTTGGCGAGAACCGTGTGGTCGACCGGGTCCCAGTTCACCTTGGACTGCTTGCGGTAGACGAGGCCCTTTTCCAGGAAATCGAGGAAGAGGTGCTGCTGGCGGTGATAGTATTCGACGTCGCAGGTGGCGAATTCGCGCGACCAGTCGAGCGACAGGCCCATGGACTTGAGCTGCTTGCGCATCGTCGCGATGTTTTCGTAGGTCCAGCCCTTGGGGTGGACCTTGTTCTGCATGGCGGCGTTCTCGGCGGGCATGCCGAAAGCGTCCCAGCCCATCGGGTGCAGCACGTTGTAGCCGCGCGCGCGCTTGTAGCGGGCGACCACGTCGCCCATGGCGTAGTTGCGCACATGGCCCATATGGATGCGGCCCGAGGGATAGGGGAACATCTCGAGGACGTAGTACTTCTCGCGCGGGTCGTCGTTTTTGGTGAGGAAGACGTTCTCGTCGTTCCATTTTGCCTGCCAGCGGGGCTCGGCATCGCGCGGATTGTAACGTTCGGTGGCCATGTCTTTGATGTTTCCGGGAGTCTTTTGGAGGTCTTGGCGGGTGATCCGCCCATGCGAATATGGTGCCGAGACCTTCATCATGAAACCGCCGGAGCGTCAAGTTTTCCGGGCCGCGCTTGGCAAGCGGCGCCGATTTCGCTAGGTCCGGGGCGTCATAGCCGATGGAGAGTGACCATGGACCTTCAGGATCGTCTCGAAGATGTTCGCAGCCGGATGGGCAAGGCCGCAAGCGAAGCGGGCCGCAAGCCGGAAGCGGTGACGCTGGTGGCCGTGTCGAAGACCTTCGACGCCGAGGCCATCCGCCCGGCGATCGCGGCGGGCCAGCGCGTCTTCGGCGAGAACCGCGTGCAGGAAGCGCAGGGCAAGTGGCCGGAACTTCGCGCCGAGACCGCCGGCATCGAGCTGCACCTGATCGGCCCGCTGCAATCCAACAAGACGGCGGAGGCCGTGGCGCTTTTCGACGTCATCGAGACGGTCGACCGGGAGAAGATCGCCCGCGCGATCGCCGAGGAGATGAAGCGGCAGGGCCGGGCGCTGCGGCTCTATGTCCAGGTCAATACGGGGCTCGAACCGCAGAAGGCCGGCATCGCGCCGGACGATACGGTCGCTTTCGTCGCCTTCTGCCGCGAGGAGCTCGGCCTCACCGTCGAGGGCCTGATGTGCATTCCGCCGGCCGACGAGAATCCGGGTCCACATTTCGCCCTGCTCGCCAAGCTCGCCGGCCGATGCAATCTCGATAAGCTTTCCATGGGCATGTCCGGCGACTACGAGGTCGCCATCGGTTTCGGTGCGACCAGCGTGCGTGTCGGCTCGGCGATTTTTGGCACGCGCTGATCCCTCCTTTTGACGAAGGGCAAGGCCGGGGCTTGCCGCCTCAGGCTTTCGTCTGGCTTTGCGGAAAGGCCGCCCTCTCCTATTCTTCCCTCCGGAGGAACCGGCCGCCCGGCGGCCGGCAAGGAGGATGCGATGCAGAAGACCTATGCCGAGATCTATCGTGCCTGGCAGGACGATCCCGAGGCCCATTGGGCCGCGCTCGCCCGGGCCATCGACTGGTTCACCGAGCCGACGGAAATCTTCGATGCCGCGCAGGGTGTCTACGGCCACTGGTTTCCCGATGCGGTGGGCAATACCTGTCACAATTGCGTGGACCGGCACGTGGCCGCCGGACGTGGCGACCAGCCGGCGCTGATCTATGACAGCCCCGTCACCGGCCGGAAGGCGCGCTACAGCTACGGCGAGCTGCTCACCCATGTGAATGCCATGGCGGCGGTGCTCGCCGATCAGGACGTCGTCAAGGGCGACCGCGTCATCCTCTATATGCCGATGATCCCCGAGGCGATTTTCGCCATGCTCGCCTGCGCGCGCATCGGGGCGATCCATTCGGTGGTCTTCGGCGGCTTCGCGGCGAGCGAGCTTGCCGCGCGCATCGACGATTGCGCGGCGAAGCTGATCGTTTCGGCAAGCTGCGGCATCGAGCCGAACCGGGTGGTCGCCTACAAGCCGCTGCTCGACGCGGCCATCGACCTTGCCCGGCACAAGCCAGAGCGCTGCCTCGTGTTGCAGCGGCCGGAACTGGCAGCCGAACTGAGGGACGGCCGGGATGTGGACCTCGGCCCGGCGCTGGCGGCGGCCGAGGGGCGAACGGTGCCCTGCGCTCCGCTCAAGGCGACCGATCCGCTCTATATCCTCTATACGTCCGGCACGACCGGCCAGCCGAAGGGTGTCATTCGCGACAATGGCGGCCACATGGTCGCCCTCGCCTGGTCGATGCGCGCGCTCTACGGGGTCGAGCCCGGCGAGGTCTACTGGGCAGCTTCCGATATCGGCTGGGTCGTCGGGCATTCCTACATCGTCTATGCGCCGCTTCTGAACGGCAGCACGACGGTGCTCTACGAGGGCAAGCCGGTCGGCACGCCGGATGCCGGCGCCTTCTGGCGGGTCGTCGAGGACTATCGGGTATCGGTGCTTTTCACCGCGCCGACCGCCTTCCGGGCGATCCGCAAGGAGGATCCGGACGGCGCGCTCGTGAAGCGCCATGATCTCTCCAGCCTGCGGGCGCTGTTCCTTGCCGGCGAGCGGGCCGATCCGGATACGGTGCAATGGGCCGAAAAGGTGCTGGGCGTTCCCGTCATCGATCACTGGTGGCAGACGGAAACGGGCTGGGCCATCGTCGGCAATCCGCTCGGCCTCGGCCGGCTTCCCGTGAAGCACGGCTCGCCCACCGTGCCCATGCCGGGCTACGAGCTGCATGTGCTGGACGATGCCGGCCATCCGGTGCCGCCCGGCACGCTCGGCAATATCGCCATCAGGCTTCCCCTCCCCCCGGGCTGCCTGCCGACCTTCTGGAAGGCCGACGAGCGTTTTCGCGCGGCGTGCCTTTCGGAATTCCCCGGCTACTACAAGACGGCGGATGCCGGCTATGTCGACGACGGAGGCTATGTCTTCGTGATGGCGCGCACGGACGACATCATCAATGTCGCCGGCCATCGCCTGTCGACGGGGGCGATGGAGGAGGTCTGTGCCAGCCATCCGGACGTCGCCGAATGCGCCGTCATCGGCGTCGCGGATGCGGTGAAGGGCCAGGTGCCGGCGGGTTTCCTTGTTCTGAAGAGCGGTGTTTCACGTGAATCATCGCTGGTCGAAGCGGAGGTCATGCGCCTCGTGCGCGAACGCATCGGGCCGGTCGCGGCCTTCAAGACGGCGATCTGCGTGAAACGCCTGCCGAAGACGCGCTCGGGCAAGATCCTGCGCGGCACCATGCAGAGGATCGCCGACGGCGAGGAATGGAAGATGCCGGCGACGATCGACGATCCGGCCATCCTCGACGAGATAGCGGCAGCGCTGACGGGCCGAAGCCCGAACCCGGCCTGATCGTTCTATCGAGGCAACAAAAAACCCGGCTGCTAAGCAGCCGGGTTCCGATAATCCCAAGGCGGGTCTCGCTCAGAAGTTGTCGTCTTCGTCCTCGTCCGGCGTGGACGACTTCAGCGACTTGAGCTTGGCGAAGACGGCATCGGCGTCGATTTCCTTCTCCTCTTCACGGTCGGTGCTGTAGGGCAGTTTTTCGGTTTCCTGCGCCGATTCCAGCGTCGCGCCGAGTTCGGCGGCGGTCGGCAGCGGGCGGCCCTTGGAGGCGCGCTCGACTTCGAGGTCGAGGTCGATCTGCGAGCAGAGGCCGAGCGTCACCGGGTCCATCGGTGCCAGGTTCGCGGAGTTCCAGTGGGTGCGTTCGCGGATCTGCTCGATCGTCGACTTGGTGGTGCCGACGAGACGCGAGATCTGCGCATCCTTCAGTTCGGGATGGTTGCGCACGAGCCAGAGAATGGCGTTCGGGCGGTCCTGGCGCTTGGAGACCGGTGTGTAGCGCGGGCCCTTGCGCTTGGATTCCGGCACGCGGACCTTCGGTTCGGAAAGCTTCAGCTTGTGGTTCGGATTGGCTTCCGCGCGGGCGATCTCCTCGCGGGAGAGCTGGCCGGTCGAGATCGGGTCGAGACCCTTGATGCCCTGGGCCGATTCGCCGTCGGCGATGGCCTTCACTTCGAGCGGATGCAGTTTGCAGAATGTGGCGATCTGGTCGAACGACAGCGCTGTGTTGTCGACCAGCCAGACCGCGGTCGCCTTCGGCATGAGCAGCTGTTGAGCCATGGATATAGTCCTTCTGTCCGTCCGCGCCGGTGTCGCGGGCCGTGGGGTGTAACCACTATTTTCCGGGAATTCGGCCCTCTATAACGCCACTGTCGCAGAAATGCAATTCTTCAAGCGCAAATGACCTTTTGTCTAATTGCCCGAAGGCGTTGACCTGTTATGTATGGTCAAGGAGTGGCGGGGGCCGGAGGAGACTGGTTTCCCGCGCATCGCAGTCTAGGGAGGAATCCATGTCCGAAAAGACCTACCCGGTCCTGAAATCCGCAAAAAGCCGCGCGCTGATCGACAACGAAACCTATCAGAAATGGTACCGCGAGAGCGTCGATAACCCGGAGCGCTTCTGGGACAAGCACGGCATGCGCATCGACTGGTTCAAGCCCTATACCAAGGTGAAGAACACGTCCTTCACCGGCAAGGTGCCGATCAAGTGGTTCGAGGACGGCATCACCAACGTCTCCTACAATTGCATCGACCGGCATCTCAAGGCGCATGGCGACGACGTCGCCATCATCTGGGAAGGCGACAACCCGTATATCGACAAGAAGATCACCTATAACGAGCTCTACGAGCACGTTTGCCGCATGGCGAACGTGATGAAGAAGCACGGCGTGAAGAAGGGTGACCGCGTCACCATCTACATGCCGATGATCCCGGAAGCGGCCTATGCCATGCTCGCCTGCGCGCGCATCGGTGCCGTGCATTCCGTCGTCTTCGGCGGCTTCTCGCCGGATGCGCTGGCCGGCCGTATCGTCGACTGCGAATCGACCTTCGTCGTCACCTGCGACGAGGGCGTGCGCGGCGGCAAGCCGATCCCGCTCAAGGAAAACACCGACACGGCCATCGACATCGCGGCCAAGCAGCATGTCATCGTCAACAAGGTGCTCGTCGTGCGCCGCACCGGCGGCAAGACGGGCTGGGCGCCCGGCCGCGACCTCTGGTACCATCAGGAAGTGCTGACGGTGCCGCGCGATTGTCCGCCGGCCAGGATGAAGGCGGAAGATCCGCTCTTCATCCTCTACACGTCCGGCTCCACCGGCAAGCCGAAGGGTGTCCTGCACACCACGGCCGGCTATCTCGTCTATGCCTCGATGACGCACAAATACGTCTTCGACTATCAGGATGGCGATGTCTATTGGTGCACGGCGGATGTCGGCTGGGTCACGGGCCATTCCTACATCGTCTACGGGCCGCTCGCCAACCGCGCGACCACGCTGATGTTCGAAGGCGTGCCGAACTTCCCCGATGCCGGCCGCTTCTGGGAAGTGATCGACAAGCACAAGGTCAATATCTTCTATACCGCCCCGACGGCGATCCGTGCGCTGATGGGCGCCGGCGACGACTTCGTGAAGCGCTCGGAGCGCTCCTCGCTCCGCCTGCTCGGCTCGGTCGGCGAGCCGATCAACCCCGAAGCGTGGGAGTGGTATTACCACGTGGTCGGCGAGGATCGTTGCCCGATCGTCGACACCTGGTGGCAGACGGAGACCGGCGGCATCCTGATCACCCCGCTGCCGGGCGCGACGGACCTCAAGCCGGGTTCGGCGACGCGGCCCTTCTTCGGCATCAAGCCCGAGCTCGTCGATAACGAGGGCAATGTGCTGGAGGGCGCTGCCGACGGCAATCTCTGCATCACCGACAGCTGGCCGGGCCAGATGCGCACGGTCTATGGCGACCACAAGCGCTTCATCGAGACCTACTTCTCCACCTACAAGGGCAAGTATTTCACCGGCGACGGCTGCCGGCGCGACGAGGACGGCTATTACTGGATCACCGGCCGCGTCGATGACGTGCTCAACATTTCCGGCCACCGCCTCGGCACGGCGGAAATCGAATCGGCCCTCGTCTCCCACCATCTCGTCTCGGAAGCCGCCGTCGTCGGCTATCCGCACAATCTCAAGGGACAGGGCATCTATTGCTACGTCTCGCTGATGGCTGGCGAAGAAGGCACCGATGCGCTGCGTCAGGATCTCGTCAAGCATGTGCGCAAGGAGATCGGCCCCATCGCGACGCCGGACAAGATCCAGTTCGCGCCCGGCCTGCCGAAGACCCGCTCCGGCAAGATCATGCGCCGCATCCTGCGCAAGATCGCCGAGGACGATTTTGGCGCGCTTGGGGATACATCGACGCTGGCCGATCCGGCGGTCGTGGACGACCTGATCGCCAACCGGCAGAACAAGGCCGCCGGCTGATTCAGGCTGCAATATAAAGCGAAACGGCGGCCGATGGCCGCCGTTTTCGTTTGAGGGTTGTTGCAGGAAACCCCGCTTCCGTCATCCTCGGGCTCGACCCGAGGGATCGACGTTCTTGCCGTCTCGATGGATGGCCGGGTCAAGCCCGGCCATGTCGATCAGGAGAAATCCACTCGTTCGTGAGCCGGATTCCCGCCCTTAGAAATCGATCGCCCGGCCCTTGATCTCCCAGTCGCCGAAGCGCGCGGGGTCCTCGCCGCCGCGTCCGCCGATCTCCGGCGCGCGTTCGACCGGCAGGGTTGCCTTGCGCCGTTCCTCGGCTTCCTTCAGGGCGCGGAGGGCCGCGGGAGGAAGCACCTTCCGGCCGTCGGTTTGATTGTCGTTGTCGTTCTGCATGAAACGCGGCATCCTTCCCGGATATTGAAGAATTCCCTTTGGCTTACCATCATATAGGAGCGTGCCTGCGCTGTGGAAAGCGCTGATTCACGTGAAACATGCCCTTGACAGGAAGGGCCTCGAACGCGGGCGCCAGCCCGAAGGGAGCCGGAAACGCATGAACCTCGTTCGCACAGCCATGCTGCTCGCCGTGATGACGGCGCTTTTCATGGGCGTGGGCCTGTTGATCGGCGGCAAGAGCGGCATGATGATCGCGCTCGTCGTCGCGATCGCCATGAACTTCTTCTCCTACTGGAATTCCGACCGGATGGTGCTGTCCATGTATGGCGCCAAGGAGGTCGACGAGCGTTCGGCGCCGGAATATTACGGCATCGTGCGGGATCTCGCCAAACGCGCCGGCCTTCCCATGCCGCGCGTCTTCGTCATCAATAGCGACCAGCCGAATGCCTTTGCCACCGGGCGCAACCCGCAGAACGCCGCCGTCGCCGCGTCGACCGGCCTGCTCCATGCACTGAGCTACGAGGAGGTGGCGGGCGTGATGGCGCATGAACTCGCCCATGTGCAGAACCGCGACACGCTGACCATGACGCTGACGGCGACGATCGCCGGCGCGATCTCCATGCTGGCCAACTTCGCCATGTTCTTCGGCGGCGGGCACAATCGCGAGAACAACAATCCGCTCGGCTTCATCGGCGTGCTGATCGCCATGATCGTCGCGCCCTTCGCCGCCATGCTGGTGCAGATGGCGATCAGCCGCACGCGTGAATATTCCGCCGACAGGCGCGGCGCGGAGATCTGCGGCAACCCGCTCTGGCTGGCCTCGGCGCTGAAGAAGATCGCGATTGCCGCCGGCCGCATTCCCAACGAAGCGGCCGAGCACAATCCGGCGACCGCGCATATGTTCATCATCAATCCGCTCTCGGGCGAGCGCATGGACAGCCTGTTTTCGACCCATCCCGACACCGAGAACCGCATCGCGGCGCTTCAGGAAATGGCTCGCGGCATGCAGGCGCGCTCGACGGAACCGGTCCGGGCTGATAATCCCGTACGCAAATCGCGCTCCGTACCGACGACTGGCTGGGGACGCGGTGGTTCCGAACCGCCCAAAGGTCCCTGGTCTTGAACGACGATAGACGAAAAAACAAAGCTCATCCGAAACGACACGACGGCAAGGGCCGGACGCCCGCCGATGCTGCCGCGGCCGCCCCGGAAAAGCCGGGCCTGCGCGCCCGGCAGGCCGCGGCCAAGATCCTTGCTGCCGTCATCGATCGCCGCACGCCGCTCGACGGCATGCTCGATCTGGAGAACGGCAATATCGCCTATCGCCAGCTCGGCGATGCCGACCGGGCGCTGGTGCGCGCCATCCTCAACACGGCGCTGCGCCACCTTCCCCGCATCGAGGCGATCCTCGACACGCTGGTCGGCACGCCCCTGCCGGAAGGCGCGCGGGCGCTGCACCATGTCCTGACGGTCGCCGCCGCGCAGATCCTCTATCTCGACGTGCCGGACCATTCCGCGGTCGACCTTGCCGTCGAGCAGGCGCAGCTCGATCCGCGCAACCGCCGCTTCGCCAGCCTCACCAATGCGGTGCTGCGCCGGCTTTCCCGCGAAAAGGCCTCGCATCTGACGGCCACTCGCGCGGTTTCCGTCATTCCCGCCTGGTTCCACGAGCGGCTTGTCACCGTCTACGGCAAGGAGCACGCCGCGCGCATCGGCGAAGCGCTGCTGGAGCCTTCGGCCATCGACCTGACGGTGAAATCCGATCCGGAAGGCTGGGCGGCGAAGCTCGGCGGCCGCGTGCTGCCGACCGGCTCCGTGCGCCTTCCCGCCGCGTCCGGCGCAATCCCGGCCCTTGAAGGCTTCGAGGCGGGGCAATGGTGGGTGCAGGATGCGGCGGCGAGCCTGCCGGCAAAGCTCTTCCACGATCTTGCCGGAAAGCGCGTCGCCGATCTGTGCGCCGCGCCGGGCGGCAAGACGGCGCAGCTTGCTCTTGCCGGTGCCGAGGTGACGGCGCTCGACCAGTCGGGCAACCGCCTGAAGCGGCTCATCGGCAATCTCGAACGGCTCGACCTGTCGGTCGAGGCCGTCGAGGAGAACATGGCGGACTACCGGCCCGAAGAGCTTTTCGACGCCGTCCTCCTCGATGCGCCCTGCTCCTCCACCGGCACGATCCGCCGCCATCCAGACGTTCTCTGGACCAAGGGACCGGAGGATATCGACAAGCTCGCCCGCCTGCAGGAGCGTCTGCTGCGCCACGCGCTGACGCTGGTCAGGCCCGGCGGCGAACTGGTCTTTTCCAATTGCTCGCTCGATCCGGGCGAGGGCGAGGACATGGTGGCGCGCGTGCTGGCCGACAATCCCGACTGGCGAATCGAACCCGTCGAGCCCGCCGACTGGCCGGGCCTCGAATCCGCGGTTTCACCGCGCGGCGAATTCCGCACCACGCCGGCTATGCTGCCGGCGACCGATAGCCATGCCGGCGGGGTGGATGGCTTTTACGCCGTCCTCCTGCGCAGGAACAATTGAGGCCCGTCATCGTCATCAACAGTCCATCAGCGGTCGATGAATTGACGCCGCTCTCCTCCTCGGCCTACCTATAGGTGAGGAGGCATTCGTTAACCATGCAGCTTTCCGACCGGCAGCGGCTTTCCTATCTGTATATGCGTGAGGGTTGGCGCCGCTTCTCGCGGAGGCTTGCGCTTGGCCGGATCAGCGCCATGCGGTTTTCCGGCAGCGCGCCGGACCGGCTGATCGTCGCGCCGACGGACCTCCACCCGGCCGATTCCTTTGCCGGCGAAGAAATCACCGCCGGGCGCTTTCCGCTCGCCGGCCGTGTTCTCGAATGCGATGGCGAATCGCCCTTCGCGCTGGAGCTTCCCTCCGAGGAATTCGCCAACCGGCTGCATTCCTTCGGCTGGCTCCGGCACATGCGGCTGGTCGATCCGGAAAAGGCGGCGCTGACGACGCGCTTCATCGTCGGCGACTGGCTGCAGAGCCATGGGCGGGTCATCGGCGGGCTCGCCTGGCGGCCCGATGTGACGGCGCAGCGCATCATCGCCTGGCTTTCCCATTCCCCGGTGGTGCTGAAGGATGCCGATTATCCCTTCTACCGCCGCTTCCTGAAGAGCCTCGCCTTCCAGGTGCGCTACCTGCGCCATGTTGCCGATACGACGCGGGACGGCGAGCCGCGGCTGCGCGTGCGGATCGCGCTCGCCATGGCTTCCATTGCCATGCCGACCTCCGCGTCCAAGATGCGCAAGGCCGCCCGAAACCTCGATGAGGAGCTGGACCGGCAGATCCTACCCGACGGCGGGCATTGCTCGCGCAATCCGCGGGCGGCGCTCGACCTGCTGCTCGACCTGCTGCCGCTGCGCCAGACCTATGTCAATCTCGGCCACGACATGCCCTCGCAGCTGATTCCCTGCATCGACCGCATCTTTCCGGCGCTGCGCTTCTTCCGCCACCAGGGCGGCGAACTCGCCCTCTTCAACGGAGCGACCTATACGCTGGCGAACGAGCTGATGTCGGTGCTGCGCTACGACGAGACCGGCGGCGCGCCCTTCAAGGCCCTCCCCTCGATCAATTACGATCGGCTGGCGGTGAAGGAGACGGTGGTGCTGATGGATACCGGCGTTCCGAAATCCGTCGATCTTTCCGCGACGGCGGCGGCCGGCACGCTTTCCATCGAGATGTCGTCCGGCCGGAACCGCTTCATCGTCAATTCCGGGCGGCCGCGCTTTGCCGGCGATGCCATGCGCCAGATGGCGCGGATGACGGCCGCCCATTCCGTGGCGACGCTGAACGACACGTCCTCCTCGCGCATCTCCTCCTCCCGCTTCCTCGGGCCGATCATCATCGGCGGCGTCGGCAAGGTCGAGGTGTCGCGCAGCGAGCGGGAGTCGGGCGCCGATGGCATCACGGCGAGCCATGACGGCTATCTCAAGCGCTTCAGCCTTCTCTACGAGCGCGACATCTTCGTCGCCGCCTCCGGCAACGAGATCCGCGGGCGAGAGCGCTTCTTCAAGGCGGGGCATCCAGGCGTGTCGGTAGAGCGGGGCGTGGCGGTCGTGCGCTTCCATATCCATCCGTCCATCCAGCTCTACAATGCCTCGGAAAACGAGACGCGGCTCGTGGCGCCGGATGGCGAGGCCTGGGCGCTGACCTGCCTCGACGTCGCGGTGGAGGAAGAGGACGACGTCTTCTTCGCCGATCCTTCCGGCGTGCGCGCATCCCGCCAGCTCACCCTCACCATGCCGCTCGCCGAGGTGCCCGAGGTTCAGTGGTCACTCGTCCGCCGGCGGTAGCGCCGGCCTTCGAAAGCTGCGGCATCGGCGGTTTTCCGCCCTTTCGCGGTTTTCTCGGGACGGCGCCTGTGTTAACGGGGCGCATGACCATCCGGCCCTCCTCCCGGGCCGTCAGAACGGAGCGTCCCATGGCCGTCATTTCCAAGAAAATCCCCGCCCCCGATCGCGTCGCCGTCCGCACGGCGCTGCTGTCCGTGTCCGACAAGACCGGCATCGTGGAGCTCGCCCGGGCGCTTGCCGGAAAAGGCGTGCGGCTGCTTTCGACCGGTGGCACGCACAAGGCGCTGTCCGACGCCGGCCTTGCGGTGACGGACGTCTCGGAGGTCACCGGCTTTCCAGAAATCATGGACGGCCGCGTCAAGACGCTGCATCCTTCGGTGCATGGCGGCCTGCTCGCCATCCGCGACGATGCGGAGCATGTCGAGGCGATGAAGGCGCATGGCATCGGTGCGATCGACCTTGCCGTCATCAATCTCTATCCGTTCGAGGACGTGCGCGCCAAGGGCGGCGACTATCCGACCACGGTCGAGAACATCGATATCGGCGGTCCGGCGATGATCCGCGCCTCGGCCAAGAACTACGCCTATGTGACCATCCTCACGGACCCTGCCGATTACTCCGCCCTGCTCGAAGAGCTTGCCGACGGCTCGACCACCTATGCCTTCCGCCAGCGCATGGCCGCAAAGGCCTATGCCCGCACGGCCGCCTATGACGCGGCGATCTCCAACTGGTTCGCCGAGGCGCTCGACATCTCCATGCCGCGCCACCGCGTCCTCGGCGGCGTCCTCAAGGAAGAAATGCGCTACGGTGAGAACCCGCACCAGAAGGCGGGCTTCTACGTCACCGGCGAGAACCGCCCCGGCGTCGCGACGGCGACGCTGCTGCAGGGCAAGCAGCTTTCCTACAACAATATCAACGACACGGACGCCGCCTTCGAGCTGGTCGCCGAGTTCCTGCCGGAGAACGGCCCGGCCTGCGCGATCATCAAGCATGCCAATCCCTGCGGCGTCGCCACCGGCAAGACGCTGAAGGAGGCCTATGCACGGGCGCTCGCCTGCGACCCGGTCTCGGCCTTCGGCGGCATCATCGCGCTCAACTCGACGCTCGACGGCGAGACGGCGGAGGAGATCGTCAAGCTCTTCACCGAGGTCATCATCGCGCCGGATGCGGATGAGACGGCGCGCGCCATTATCGCCGGCAAGCCGAACCTGCGCCTCCTGGTGACGGGCGCCCTGCCCGATCCGCGCGTTCCGGGTCTTTCCGCCAAGACCGTTTCGGGCGGCCTCCTCGTCCAGAGCCGCGACAACGGCATGGTCGAGGATCTGGAACTGAAGGTCGTCACCAGGCGTGCGCCGACCGCGCAGGAACTGGAAGACATGAAGTTCGCCTTCAAGGTCGCCAAGCATGTGAAGTCGAATGCCGTGGTCTATGCCAAGGACGGCCAGACGGCGGGCATCGGCGCCGGCCAGATGAGCCGCGTCGATTCCGCCCGCATCGCCGGCCTCAAGGCCGAGGAAGCCGCGAAGGCCATGGGTCTTGCCGAGCCGCTGACGCGTGGTTCTGCGGTCGCCTCCGAGGCGTTCCTTCCCTTCGCCGACGGCCTGCTCTCGGCCATCGCCGCCGGGGCGACGGCGGTGATCCAGCCGGGCGGCTCGATGCGCGATGCGGAGGTCATTGCTGCGGCCGATGAGGCGGGCGTCGCGATGGTCTTCACCGGCATGCGGCATTTCCGGCACTGAGCCGGATTCCCAAAAGGGTCCAAGCAGATCGACGCCCCGTTCGCGGGGCGTCTTGCGTTTCAGGCCTCGACCTTCGCGGCCGGATAGGGCGTGCGCAGGAGGAGCAGGAAGCCGGCGACGAGGAAGGCGATGAGCGCCATCATGCCGAGGCGCGCCGAGCCCGTGGCGGTGGTGAGGATGCCCACCGAGAGCGGCGCGAGGAAGGATGTCGCGCGGCCGGAAAGGGCATAGAGGCCGAAATAGCGGCCGGCCTCGTCCGGATGGACGCTTTGGGCGAGATAGGAGCGGGCGGAGGCCTGCACGGGGCCGAAGGCGAGGCCGACCAGCAGGCCGTAGAGGATATAGGCCTTTTCCGCCGCGGTGCCGAAGAGGCCGCCGCTGTCGGCCGTCGGCAGCGGGATAAGGCCGAAGAGCGTGAAGCCGGGGCCGGTGGAGACGATGCCGATGGTCGCGACGGTGAGGCAGAGGAGGCTCATCACGACGACGGCCTTGGAGCCGAGGCGCCTGTCGAGCCGGCTGGCATAGAGGCAGCCGCCGATCGCCACGACATTGAGGATGATGCCGTAGATGCCGAGTTCGAAGGTCTGCCAGGCGAACATGCCGGCGGCGAAGGTGCCGCCGAGCGCGAGCAGGCCGTTGACGCCATCCTGGTAGATCATGCGGGCGATAAGGAAGCGCAGGATGCCGGGCTTCTTCCTGAGATCACGCAGCGCGGTGGAAAGATCGGCAAAGCCGGTGCGGATGGCCGCGGCGATCGGCAGGCCGCGGCTCTGGTCCGGCGTGAAGAAGAACATCGGCAGGATGAAGACGAAGTACCACAGCGCCGAGATCGGGCCGGTGATGCGCGCATCCTCGCCCGCCGCCGGGTCGAGACCGAAGAGCGGCGCGATGCCGATGGCGGTTTTCCCGGTCTCGGGATTGGCGGCGAGCAGTGCCACGACGGCGATCAGCACGATCATGCCGCCGAGATAGCCGAGGCCCCAGGCGATGTTGGAGATGCGGCCGGTATCTTCCGGGCGCACGAGCCGCGGCATCATGGAATCGTTGAAGACGATGGAGAATTCCGCCGCGACGGTGGCGAGCACGATCATAGTCATGGCAAAAGCGAGGCTGCTGCCCGGCACGGCCAGCCAGAGGGCGGAAAGCGACAGGATCTTCACCACCGCGAAAGCGGCGATCCAGGGCTTTCGCGCGCCAGAGGCATCGGCGATGGAGCCCATGACGGGCGCGAGCAGCGCGATGGCGATGCCGGCGAGGGTGAGCGTGTAGCTCCAGGCCGCCTGCCCTGCGACGGGGTCCGCGGTCAGGCGCGAGACGAGATAGGGGCCGAAGATGAAGGTGGTGATGACCGTGAAAAAAGGTTGGGCCGCCCAGTCGAACAGCATCCAGCCCGCAATGCCGAGGCGGCTTGCGCGCGGCTCCCGGCTTTCCGTTGGGATCGTCATCGCCCCTCCTCGGTTGCGGGGCGACGACTGCGCCCGTCCTCAAGCCGGCTAACGGAGTATTGGCCCCGTCAGCCGGCAGGGGACTGTCTCATTTCGCCCTTTCCTGTGCAAGGTCGCTCAGGATGCCCGCGGCGACGCTGACCTTGGCGAGCGTGGCCTCGCCCGTCTCCGTCAGCGCCGAGAGGTTCGCCGTCACGCGGGCGAGACGCTCCTTTTCGGCGTTCTGCCAGGCGGCGAGCGGCGCCTTGTCGCCCTTGTGGCGGGCGAGCACAGCGGTCGAAAGATCGCGGCGGGCATTGGCGATGTCGGTGAGGCTGCGCTGGAGGGCGAGGGCCTCGTAGAGATCGCCGGTCGGAATGCGGCCGGCCGCGGAAAGCAGGCGGCCGATATTCAGCGCTGAGCTGATGCCGGCGAAGGTCTGCGCCGTCTTGCCGAGGGTATCGCCGGTGGCGCCCGCGATCAGCATGACCTCCGGCACGAAGGTCAGCATGGAGAGCGTGGCGATCTCTTCCGCCAGCTCCTCCGGCACGCCTTCATCCTCATAGGCATGGGCCTTGCGGCGGGCCTCGTCGGCTGCCGCTTCCGAGACGAGCGTCGCGAGGTTCGGCCGAAGCTGCTTCAGCGCCTGCTTCAGCTTGTGCACCGCCTGGTCCAACGGGCCGGAGACGGCGCCGGTGGTCAGCAGCAGGCCGGTAACGGAGGCGTAGATGCGGCCGATCTCATCGTAGAGGTCGTTCTGGACGGAGCCGGAGACCACATTGTCCAGCGCATCGACGCCGGCATAGAGCGCCGGAAGGCCGTAGCCGTCGCGGGCGATGACCGCGGCCTTCACCGCATCGGCCGGGCCGAAGCCGGTGCCGTCGGTGAGGCCGTTGATGAAGGCCGGGCCGCCGCGGTTGATCACCTCGTTGGCGAGGATCGTCGCGATGATCTCGCGGCGCAGGCGATGCGAGCGGATATCGTCGGCATAGGCCTTCTGCATCTTCGCCGGGAAGTAGCCCGTCAGCGTCGGTTCGAAATAGGGCTCGTCCGGCAGGCTGGTGTGGATCAGCTCGTCGAACAGCACCAGCTTGGCATAGGAGAGCAGCACGCCGATCTCCGGCCGCGTCAGCGGCTTGCCGGCCTGGTAGCGCTCGGCGACGGTGCGGTCGTCGGGCAGCGTCTCGACCTTGCGGTTGAGCTGGCCGGCGGCCTCCAGGCGATCCATCAGGCGCGTCAGCGGCGCGCGGTTGGCAAGGCCCTGCCGCTCCGTCAGCGAGATCGCCAGCGATTGCAGGTAGTTGTTGCGCAGCACGAGATGGGCCACTTCGTCCGTCATCGAGGCGAGCAGCACGTTGCGCTTGGCGCGCGGCAGCCGCTCGTCGCGCATGGCCGAGGCGAGCGCGATCTTGATGTTCACCTCGACGTCCGACGAGTTCACGCCGGCCGAGTTGTCGATGGCGTCGGAATTGCTGCGGCCGCCCTTGAGGCCGAAGGCGATGCGGCCACGCTGGGTGACGCCGAGATTCGCGCCCTCGCCGATCACCTTGGCGCGCACGTCCTCGCCGACGATGCGGATCGGGTCGTTGGCGCGGTCGCCGACCTCCGCGTCCGTCTCGTTCTGGCCGCGGATATAGGTGCCGATGCCGCCGAACCACAGGAGGTCGACGGGGGCCTTCAGGATCGCCGTCATGATCTCGAAGGGCGTCGCCTTGGCCTTGTCGAGGCCGATCACGGCCATGGCTTCCGGCGTCAGCGTCACGGATTTCTCCGTGCGCGGAATGATCATCGCGCCCTTTGAGAGCACCGAGCGGTCATAGTCCTGCCAGCTCGAACGCGGCAGGTTGAACATGCGGCGGCGCTCGGCGAAGGACGTGTCGGTGTCCGGCGAAGGATCGATGAAGATGTCGCGATGGTCGAAGGCCGCGACGAGGCGGATCTTGCGCGACAGCAGCATGCCGTTGCCGAAGACGTCGCCCGACATGTCGCCGACGCCGGCGACGGTGAAGGGCGTCTTCTGGATGTCGATGTTCATCTCGCGGAAGTGGCGCTTGACGGTCTCCCATGCGCCGCGGGCGGTGATGCCCATCTTCTTGTGGTCATAGCCCGCCGAGCCGCCGGAGGCGAAGGCGTCGTCGAGCCAGAAGCCGGCTTCCTGGGCAAGCCCGTTCGCCGTGTCGGAGAAGGTCGCCGTGCCCTTGTCGGCCGCGACGACGAAATAGGGGTCGTCCCCGTCGATGCGGACCGTATCGGCCGGCGGCACGACGTCCTGGCCGACAATGTTGTCGGTGACGGAGAGCAGCGTGCGGATATAGGTCTTGTAGGCCTCGGTGCCGGCCTTGAAGACGGCGTCGCGGCTGCCGCCGGCGGGAAGCTGCTTGGGATAGAAGCCGCCCTTGGCGCCGACCGGCACGATGACCGCGTTCTTCACCTGCTGCGCCTTGACGAGGCCGAGCACTTCCGTGCGGTAGTCCTGCGCGCGGTCGGACCAGCGAAGGCCGCCGCGGGCGACCTTGCCGAAGCGCAGGTGCACGCCCTCCACTTCCGCGCCGTAGACGAAGATCTCGCGGAAGGGGCGCGGTTCCGGCAGGCCGTCGAGGGCCTTCGGATCGAGCTTGATCGCCAGCGTCTTGCGCGGCCTGCCGTCAGGATCCTTCTGGAAATAGTTCGTGCGCAGCGTTGCCTCTATGGCGTTGACGTAGCGCCGCAGCATCCGGTCCTCGTCGAGGCTCGGCACGGCGGCCAGCGCCTCCTCGATTGCGGTGGCGACCTCCGCCGACTTCTTCTCGCGCTGGCGGTCCGAGAGCTTCGGATCGAGGCGGGTCTCGAACAGGCGGAAGAGATTGGCGGCAATAGCGGGATACTTGTTGAGCGTATCGGCGATATAGCCCTGCGAATAGGCGATGCCGGTCTGGCGCAGGTAGCGCGAATAGGTGCGCAGCGCCATGATCTCGCGGGCGGAAAGGCCGGCGGTGAGGATCAGGCGGTTCAGCGCGTCGTCGTCCACCTCGCCGTGCCAGGCCGCGAGGAAGGCTTCCTCCAGCATCGGGCTGAGCCTGGCGAGGTTCACTTCCTGACCGTCACGCTGCCGCAGCTCCATGTCGTGCAGGATGACGCGGCGCTCGTCGCCGTCGAGGCCGGCGACGGTCAGGTCGTGCGTCTGCTCGCTGACCACGCTGAAGCCGAGGTTTTCGAGGAGCGGCACGCGCCTGGAGAGCGAAACCGGCTCGCTGGCATGGAAGATCTTTAGCTCGACGGAGGCGAGATCCGTGTTCCATGCCTTGCGGTAGAAGGCGATGCGGATCGGGTTTTCCGGCGTTGCCGTGGTGATCAGGGCAAGGTCGGCATGGGCCTCGGCCGGGGTGAAGTCCTCCTGGTAGCTGCGGTCCGTGAGGAGCTGCAGGCCGTCGGCGCCGGAAAGCGCCTCGAAGCGGTCGGTCCAGCGCGTGGCGATCTCGCGCACGGCTTGTTCGAGCTTGTTCTGCGGAATGCGCGGCGTCTTGCCGCCGGAGCGGCCGATAATGAAGTGGACGCGGGCGAGGCCGCCTTCCGGGAAGGCCGGGTAATAGGCGGAGACGCGGCCGTCATAGGCCGATTTCAGATAGTTGCCGATCTTCTCGCGGACATCCGAATCGTATTGCTCGCGCGGCACGTAGACGATGACCGAGACGAAGCGGTCGAAACGGTCGATGCGCGGCAGGACGCGGATGCGCGGCCGGTCGGAAAGCTCGTTGATCTGCTCGCAGAAGGTGGCGAGCAGGCCGGGATCGATCTGGAAGAGATCGTCGCGCGGATAGGATTCCAGCGTGTTGATCAGCATCTTGCCGGAATGGCTCTTCGGGTCGTAGCCGAAATGCTCGATGACCGTCTCCACCTTGGAGCGCAGCAGCGGGATCTGGCCGGCGGCATGCGTATAGGCGGTGGAGGTGAAGAGGCCGACGATGCGCAGCTCCCCGATGACCTTGCCCTTCTCGTCGAAGCGCTTGAGGCCGACATAGTCCATATAGGCGCGGCGGTGGACGAGCGACTTCACATTGGCCTTGGTGACGATGAGGAAATCCGGGCCTTCGAGGAATTCGAGGATTTCCGGCGTCGTCGTCACCGCGTCCTTGCCGAGGCGCAGCACGCGCACGTCGGGATCGGAAAGGATACCGAGGCCTTCGCCGCCGCGCTCGACGGTCGCCGCCTCGCCCTTGCCGGAATAGGTGTATTCCCGCATGCCGAGGAAGGTGAAATTGTTGCCGCGCAGCCAGTCGAGGAAGGCGAGCGCCTCGTCCTTGCCGGGCTTGGCCTTGGCATAGCGCTCCATGTCCGCCATGGCGCTGTCGAGCTTCTGCAGCATCGCCGGCCAGTCCTCGACGGCAAGGTGCACCTGCGCGAGCACGGTCTTCACACGCTCGGCGAGTGCGGCGGCCTCGCCGGGCGAGAGTTCGGGCAGGTGGATCTCGATATGGCTGACCCGCTGCCCGGGATCGCTCTCCTCGTCCGGCGAGAAGAGCTTCGGCGCCTCGCCCGGCGCGACGACCAGGATCGGGTGGACGGCAAGGTGGATGTCGCGATGCGTGCTCGTCACCTCGGCCATGACCGAATCGTAGAGGAACGGCTGGTTATGGTCGGTGACGGAGAGGACGGAGACGGGCTCGCCGGCCGGCGTGACGTCCGGCAGCGTCGTCACGGTGACGCGCGGCAAGGTGCCGTCGAAGGCCTCGATCTCGGTCATGGCATGGGCGGCGGCAACGGCCAGCATCTCGCCCGTATAGTGCTCCAGATCATCCTTGCTGGCACGTCCGAAAAGGATGTCCGGCTGGAGCGTCTTTGCGCCGAGGGCGGCGGCTGCGGCCTTTGCGGCCTCGATATGTTTTTCTCGTTTCACGTTGGTCCTGGCACCCATGGAATGCTCCCTCGAATCCGATGCCGGGACGTTAGCAGAAGAAAAAATACCTGCGATGAAATTTGTCGATTTGCGAGAAAATTCAATCGATTTTGTCCAAAACAGGTCAGTTATGCTGTCGTTTTGACGTGAAAACCGGCCTTTTTCGTCGAAAAGCAGCCCAAAACCGGCCGAAGCCGTTCAATGCGGCCATTCCGCCCAGCGGGTTTTTCGGCGGCGCCGTTGACAGGCCGAAACCCCCTTGCCATCACTCGGCGAAAGGAAAGGGAGCCGGCTATGGACGAGAGCGAAAAGGGCACGGTCATCGTGATTTCGAGCCATGTGGTGCGCGGCACGGTCGGCAACCGCGCGGCGGTCTTCGCGCTCGAAACGCTCGGCCATCCCGTCTGGGCCCTGCCCACGGTCATCCTGCCCTGGCATCCCGGCCATGGCCGCGCCACGCGCGTCCCGATCTCCGCGGAGGACTTCGACGCCATCATCTCCGACCTCATCCGCGCGCCCTGGCGCGGCGAGGTCAAGGCCGTGCTTTCCGGCTATCTCGGCAGCGCGGCGCAGGCCCGGTCCGTCGCGCGGCTCGTCGAGAGCCTTCGCGCGGACAATCCCGACCTCTTCTATATGTGCGACCCGGTCTGCGGCGACGACCGCGGGCTCTATGTCCCGGAAGAAACGGCCTTGGCGATCCGCGACAGCCTGATCCCGCTCGCCTCGGTGGCGACGCCGAACCGCTTCGAGCTTGCCTGGCTCGCCGGCACGCCGCTGGAGACGAACGGGGCGATCATCGAGGCGGCGCTTTCGCTCGGCCCGCCGCGCATGCTGGTCACCTCCGCGCTGCCGATGATGGCCGGCAGCACGGGCAATCTCTATCTTTCCGGCCGTGACGCGCTCCTTGCCGAGCACCGGCTCGTACCGAACCCGCCGAACGGAACGGGCGATCTCCTTTCGGCGATCTTCCTCTCGCGCCTGATGGAGGGCCTGCCGGAAGAGCGGGCGCTGTCGATGGCGACGGCCAGCGTCTTCGAGATCGTCACGCGCACCGCCAAGCGCGGGGCGGACGAGCTGACGCTGGAGCAGGACGCTTCCAGCATCGCGACGCCCATGGCCATGGTGCATATGCGCCGCCTGATACATCCCGCCCAGATGCGCCGTCCGTAAATCGGTCCTTGCGCGGCTCCTTTCAGAGTGGTTTATGCAAAACCGGATGCGGTCTCATCCGGTAGAGATCGCCGGCACGGGAGTATTCCGACACCATGAACCGCTTTCCCGATCGTCTTCTGAACGGCTACCGCAATTTCATGTCGGGCCGCTATTCCGAGCAGTCCGCGCGCTACAGGGCGCTCGCCGAAACGGGCCAGAAGCCCAAGACGCTCGTCATCGCCTGTTGCGACTCCCGCGCCGCGCCGGAGACGATCTTCGACAGCGGGCCGGGCGAGCTCTTCGTGATACGCAACGTCGCCAATCTCGTGCCGCCCTACGAGCCCGACGGCCAGTTCCACGCGACTTCCGCCGCGCTTGAATTCGCCGTGCAGTCGCTGAAGGTCAGCGACATCCTCGTGATGGGCCACGGCCGCTGCGGCGGCATCTCGGCCGCGCTCGACCCGGATGCCGAGCCGCTTTCGCCCGGGGACTTCATCGGCAAGTGGATGGGCATGCTCAAGCCCGTCGCCGAGCAGATCCAGGGCGCGGAGAGCCTGACGCAGGGCGAACGCCAGCGCGCGCTGGAGCGCGTCTCGATCCGCAATTCGCTCGCCAATCTCCGCACCTTCCCCTGCGTGCGCATCCTTGAGGAAAAGGGGCGCATCCAGCTCCATGGCGCCTGGTTCGACATCTCGACCGGCGAACTCTGGATCATGGATGCCACGACGGGCGACTTCAAACGGCCGAGCGCATAAAAAAACCCGGCGCAGGGGTCCGCGCCAGGCTCTTTTCCGGATTTCCCAAGCGCCGGCCCACAGGCCGGTCTTCAGGTCAGTTGCCGTCGATTTCCGCGCCGATGATGGCGATCGCGCGCTGGTAGACGCTGGCGGCGTTCCAGCCCTGCAGGGCGCCGAAGTTCGGCTCGCCCGGCTGGTAGCCCGCACCGGCGCTCCAGCCGTGGCCGCGCAGGAAGTTCGCCGTCGAGGCAAGCGCGTCGGCCTTGGAGCCGACGAGGTCGATGCGGCCGTTGCCGTCGCCGTCGACGCCGTATTTCAGCACGTTCACCGGCAGGAACTGCGTCTGGCCGATTTCGCCATGCGCCGCGCCGCGTGCCGTCGTGCTCAGCGTGCCGTTCTGCACAAGCTGCAGGGCGGCATAGAGCTGGTTGGTGAAATATTCCGGGCGGCGGCAGTCATAGGCGAGCGTCGCCACGGCCGAGAGCGTGTGCTCCTTGCCGAGGAAGCCGCCGAAGCCGGTTTCCATGCCCCAGATCGCCAGCAGCGGGCCGGCCGGCACGCCGTAGCGCGCTTCGATGCGCTGGAAGAGCGCGGCATTCTGCTTCTTCAGGCCCTTGCCGCGGCGGATGATCGCCTGGCCGCCGCGCTTCTGCATGAACTGCTCAAGCGAGAGCTTGAAGCTCTTCTGGCCGCGGTCGGCGCGGATCGTTGCGCGGGCATAGTCGACATTGGAAAAGGCCTTGTCCAGCGTCGAGCGGCTGATGCCGCGGCTGGCCGCCTCGCCCTTGAATGCCTCGACCCAGGCCGGAAAACCGCCCGCATCCTTGCCGCACTGGGCGGCTTCGGCCGCCGCCGGCACTGCCGCCGTGGCGATCATTGCGGCCAGCACCTTGGCCACGCTCTTTGTCATGCCCATGAAAAACCCCGTGATCTCTCGTCAAATCCGCTGCGGGAGCATGGCATGCTCCCCGGTTCCTGTCACCGCACCCTGCTTCGGACCGTTCCGGCTCAAAGCAAAGTCCCGATTGTTCTCAAACGGAACAACCGGGACTTTTATTTAAACTTGCTTAACGGAACGTTGCCACTTTTCACCGAAATGCGGAAAGGCATCGTTCCGTCGCTCTTGCGCTATCAGGCGGCCTGCTTCTTCGCCTTGATCAGGCCGCGGGCCACGAGCAGTTCTGCGATCTGGATGGCGTTGAGGGCGGCACCCTTGCGCAGGTTGTCGGAGACGACCCACAGGTTGAGGCCGTTCTCGACCGTCGCGTCCTCGCGGATGCGCGAGATGTAGGTGGCGTCTTCACCGGCCGATTCGTAAGGGGTGATGTAGCCGCCGTTCTCGTGCTTGTCGATGACCTGGCAACCCGGCGCCTCGCGCAGGATCTCGCGGGCCTCGTCCGCCGTGATTTCCTTCTCGAACTCGAGGTTGACCGATTCGGAATGGCCGATGAAGACCGGGACGCGCACGGCCGTGCAGGTCACCTTGATCTTCGGGTCGAGCATCTTCTTGGTCTCGGCGAGAACCTTCCACTCTTCCTTCGTGTAGCCGTCTTCCATGAAGCTATCGATATGCGGAATGACGTTGAAGGCGATGCGCTTGGTGAACTTCTTCGATTCTATCGGGTCGGCGACGAAGACGGCGCGCGTCTGGTTGAAGAGCTCGTCCATGCCGTCCTTGCCGGCGCCGGAGACGGACTGGTAGGTCGAGACGACGACGCGCTTGATGGTGGCGCGGTCATGCAGCGGCTTCAGCGCGACGACGAGCTGGGCGGTCGAGCAATTCGGGTTGGCGATGATATTCTTGCGGGTGAACCCCGCGATGGCGTCCGGGTTCACTTCCGGAACGATCAGCGGCACGTCGGCGTCGTAGCGCCAGGCCGAGGAATTGTCGATGACGACGCAGCCCTGCGCGCCGATCTTCGGCGAATACTTCTGCGAGACGGTACCGCCGGCCGACATCAGGCAGATGTCCGTGTCGGAGAAATCGTAGTTCTCGAGGTTCTGCACCTTCAGCGTCCTGTCGCCGAAGGAGACTTCGGTGCCCTGCGAGCGGGCGGAAGCGAGCGCCACCACCTCATCGGCCGGGAAACCGCGCTCGGAAAGGATGTTCAGCATCTCGCGGCCGACATTGCCGGTCGCGCCGGCGACTGCGATCTTGAAACCCATGACTAAAGCTCTCTTTCTCTGTCTCTCCGCGGGTCAGGAGGGGAAACCCGCCGGCCGTGACGCGGGTTTCGGTCCCCGGCCATACCGGGGAGAGAGCGGTGGGCCAGAGACGTCAGACGGTTTTCGTCGTCGTTTTGGCCGTTGTTTTGGAAATCGATACGCAATGACGAACCCGTCCGGCGTTGAAGGCCGGAGCGATCATGCGGGCGATGGACAGTCCAAAGCGGTACATGGCGGTTCCCTTGCGTGCGTGCTGAATACGCTCATCTGCCGAAGAGTCAAGTGTTGCATGCGGTCCGGCGCATTTCACCGCCCGCCGTCTCCACTTTAGTCTTACGCCGAAAGTCATAAGCCCAAAGCAGCGCTGATATGACAATTGGTTTTCTGCCATCCTTCCATCAGGCGCACCCTGTCCGGGGTTTGAGGGAGAAACACCGGACCGCATAGGGGCTGCCCCGATACGCCGTTTTGTGGAGGACAAACAAATGGCCAATGTTTCGACCGTGGGCAACGCCAAGGCGTCGCCCATGACGGGCGAGCAGAAGAAGGTGATCTTCGCCTCTTCGCTCGGCACCGTCTTCGAGTGGTACGATTTCTATCTTTACGGTTCGCTGGCGATCTATATCGGCGCAACCTTCTTCAGCCAGTATCCGGAGACGACGCGCAACATCTTCGCGCTGCTCGCCTTTGCCGCCGGCTTCCTCGTGCGCCCGTTCGGCGCGCTGGTCTTCGGCCGCCTCGGCGATCTCGTCGGCCGCAAATATACCTTCCTCGTGACCATTCTGATCATGGGCTTCTCGACCTTCGTCGTGGGCCTCTTGCCCGGCGCCGCCTCGATCGGTATCGCCGCGCCGATCATCCTGATCGCGCTGCGCATGCTGCAGGGCCTGGCGCTCGGCGGCGAGTATGGCGGTGCCGCGACCTACGTCGCCGAGCATGCGCCGGCCGGCCGGCGCGGCTACTTCACCTCCTGGATCCAGACCACGGCGACGCTCGGCCTGTTCCTGTCGCTGATCGTCATCCTGGCGGTGCAGTTCATCGTCGGCAAGGAGGCTTTCGCGGCCTGGGGCTGGCGCATTCCGTTCCTCGTCTCGGTCGTCCTGCTCGGCGTTTCCGTCTGGATCCGCATGAAGATGAACGAATCGCCCGCCTTCGCGAAAATGAAGGAAGAGGGCAAGGGTTCCAAGGCGCCGCTGACGGAAGCCTTCGGCCAGTGGCGCAATGCCAAGATCGCGCTGCTGGCGCTGTTCGGCGCCGTCGTCGGCCAGGCCGTCGTCTGGTATTCCGGCCAGTTCTACGCCCTGTTCTTCCTGACGGGCGTGCTCAAGGTCGACGGCCAGTCCGCCAATATCATGGTGGCGGTCGCGCTGCTCATCGGCACCGGCTTCTTCGTCTTCTTCGGCTGGCTGTCGGACAAGATCGGCCGCAAGCCGATCATCATGGCCGGCCTGCTGCTTGCCATGCTGACCTACTTCCCGCTGTTCAAGGCCATGACCTGGGCCGGCAATCCGGCGCTGGCGCAGGCGCAGCAGACATCCCGCGCGACCGTCACGGCCGCTCCGGGCGACTGCCACTTCCAGTTCAACCCGACGGGCACGGCGAAGTTCACCACCTCTTGTGATATCGCGACCGACTTCCTGACCCGCAGCTCCGTGCCCTACGACCTCGTCACCACGGCGGCTGCCGGCACGGCGGCGACGGTCAAGATCGGCGAAGAGACAATCACGAGCTACGACGCCGTCGCCTCGGCGGATGAGGCCAAGGCGCTCGACGCGGCTTTCAAGAAGGGCATCAACATCGCGCTTCATGACAGCGGCTATCCGCTGGTCCGTGGTGCGGCCAAGGTTCCGGACAGCAAGCTTGACGCCTTCATCGCCGCTAACCCGGAACTTAAGCTCGATGCCAGCGCCATTCGCGCCGGCGAGAAGGCGACCATTACGGCTGCCGACCTCGTTTCCGGCAAGCTGCTGACGGCCGAGGAAGTCGGCAGCGCCGCCGACATGGCTGTCTATACGATCCCGGCCGGTGGTGCTTTCACCATGGTCGCCGATCCGGCCAGCGTGAACTGGGTCAAGATCATCGCCGTGCTGACCGTGCTCGTGATCTACGTCACGATGGTCTACGGCCCGATCGCCGCCCTTCTGGTGGAACTGTTCCCGACCCGCATCCGCTACACCGGCATGTCGCTGCCCTACCATATCGGCAACGGCTGGTTCGGCGGCCTGCTGCCGGCAGCGGCTCTCGCGATGAACACGGCCTGGGGCGATATTTATTTCGGCCTCTGGTACCCGATCATCTTCGCGGGCATCACGCTGGTCATCGGCCTTCTCTTCCTGCCGGAAACGAAGGACCGCGACATCCACGCCATGGATTGATCACCCCCCTTCCGATCCGCTCATGGCGAGCCGGCCCGTGGCGACACGGGCCGGCTTTTCATTGGCCTTTCGGCGGCGTCGCGGATTTCGGCAGGGGCCAGCCGCGCGCGTCGAAGCGGAAGAGCCAGTTTGCGCGGGCGAAGAGATAGGCCGTGGCGATGGCCGTCCAGAGGCCGAGCAGCAGGCCGGCGGCCACGTCGCTCGGATAATGCGCGCCGACGACAACGCGCGAGACGCCGATCGCCAGCGCGCCGAGGAGGAAGAGCGGACGCAGCCGCGGCACCAGCATCGAGAAGGCGCCGAAGAACGCGCCGACGGCCGCCGAGTGGCCGGAGGGAAAACTGGAATAGAGATCGTCATAGGCAAAGGGCGTGAGGCTGTAGGCGCCGTATTCGGCGAAAAGCTCTGGCCGCGCCCGCCCCACGATCAGCTTGACGAGATGGACGAGCGCGCTCGTCGCGCCGATCGTCAGGAAGAAGTAGAGCGACAGCCGCCCGCCGGTCCTCGCCCGCCCTGCCGTAGTCTCGTCGGCGCTTGCCCGGCCGACGACATAGGCGAGGATGACGAGAAAACCGGAGCCGTAGATCATCCAGCGGAAGGTGCCGAAATCGGTGATGCGCTCGTTGAAGGCGACCACGCCGCCCGGCAGCCCCCGGGCGCGCTCCGACAGCAGCGGATCGAAGGGAACGAGGACCGCGACGAGGACGGCGGTGGCGACGAGGATCCAGAGCGAGGAGGTCGCAAGCGATCGGTTCATGGTCATCCCTTGATACGGCGTTGCTTCCATGTGTTGGCCGCCGCCGGCAATTCAAGGGAGGCAAACGAAAAAGGCTCCCGCTGCGCGTGCAACGGGAGCCTTTTCAGTAATCTGCGAAGGCTCAGGCCGAGAGCTTCCTGAAGGCGGCGAGGATGGCGTCGCCCATCTCGGCGGTGCCGACCTTGCGGCAGCCTTCGGCCATGATGTCGCCGGTGCGGATGCCGCTGTCGAGGACTTCGGCGATGGCCTTTTCCAGGTTGTCGGCGTCAGCGACCATGTTGAACGAGTAGCGCAGGCACATGGCGAAGGAGGCGATCATGGCGATCGGGTTGGCGATGCCCTTGCCGGCGATATCGGGCGCCGAGCCGTGCACGGGCTCGTAGAGGGCCTTGCGCTTGCCGGTCTTGGCGTCCGGCGCGCCGAGCGAGGCCGACGGCAGCATGCCGAGCGAGCCGGTCAGCATGGCCGCGACGTCGGAGAGCATGTCGCCGAAGAGGTTGTCCGTCACGATGACGTCGAACTGCTTCGGCGCGCGCACGAGCTGCATGCCGCCGGCATCGGCGAGCATATGCTCGAGCTGCACGTCGGAATAGCTGCGCTTGTGCGTTTCCGTCACGACCTGGTTCCAGAGCACGCCGGACTTCATGACGTTGCGCTTTTCCATCGAGCAGACGCGGTTGCCGCGCGTGCGGGCCAGCTCGAAGGCGACGCCGGCGATGCGCTCGATCTCGTAGGTGTCGTAGACCTGCGTGTCGATGCCGCGCTTCTGGCCGTTGCCGAGGTCGATGATCTCCTTCGGCTCGCCGAAATAGACGCCGCCCGTCAGCTCGCGCACGATGAGGATGTCGAGGCCTTCGACCAGCTCCGGCTTCAGCGAGGAGGCATTGGCGAGCGCCGGGTAGCAGATGGCCGGGCGCAGGTTCGCGAAGAGCTTCAAGTCCTTGCGCAGGCGCAGCAGGCCGGCTTCGGGACGCACCTCGTAGGGAACGGCATCCCACTTCGGGCCGCCGACGGCGCCGAAGAGCACGGCGTCGGCCGCAAGCGCCTTCTCCATGTCGCCTTCCGAGATCGCCGCGCCATGGGCGTCATAGGCCGAGCCGCCGACGAGGCCTTCGTCGGTCTCAAAACCCGCGCCACGCTCGGCGTTCATGTAGGCGATGATCTTGCGGACTTCCGCCATGGCTTCCGGGCCGATGCCGTCGCCGGGCAGAAGGAGGAGGGTACGCGCTGTCATGGGATGTTCCTTGATGTCACGGAAGGGTTGGGCGCTTCTTAGCGCAACTTCCGTTCAAGGAAAATCGCCGAAAGGAAAGATTTTTGCGCGGAGGACTCAGCCTCGGCGGAGTGCCGTGACCTCGATCTCGATCCGCATTTCCGGGCGGATCAGATCGCAGACGATCATGGTGGCGGCGGGGCGAATGGCGCCGAACGTCTCGCCGAGGATCGGGAAGACGCGGTCGGCAAAGGCCGCTTCGGTCACGTAGTAGTGGCAGCGTACCACATCGGCGAAGGAGAAGCCGGCGTCTTCGAGGACCCTGCCGATGGTGGAAAGGCAGTTGCGCGTCTGGTCCTCGACGCTTTCGGGCATGGTCATGGTGGCATAGTCGTAGCCGGTCGTGCCGGAAACGAAGCACCAGTTGCCCTCCACGACGGCGCGCGAATAGCCCGCCGTCGTTTCAAAGGGGGAGCCGGACGAGATCAGCCGGCGCACCGGATCACGCCCAGGGGCGCGAAGCTGCGGTCTGCTTCTCGAAGCTGTCGATGGCGGGCGCCTTCTCCAGCGTCAGGCCGATGTCGTCGAGGCCGTTCAGGAGGCAATGGCGGCGGAAGGCGTCGATCTCGAAGCCGATGCGGCCGCCGTCGGGGCCGGTGATTTCCTGGGCTTCCAGGTCGACCGTCAGGATGGCGTTGGAGCCGCGGCTGGCGTCGTCCATCAGCTTGTCCAGGTCTTCCTGGCTGACGACGATCGGCAGGATGCCGTTCTTGAAACAGTTGTTGTAGAAGATGTCGGCGAAGCTCGTGGAGATCACGCAGCGGATGCCGAAGTCGAGCAGCGCCCAGGGGGCATGCTCACGCGAGGAGCCGCAGCCGAAATTGTCGCCGGCGACCAGGATCGTCGCGTTCTGGTAGGCGGGCTTGTTCAGCACGAAGCTTTCGTTGACGCTGCCGTCCTCGTTGTAGCGTGCTTCGGCGAAAAGGCCCTTGCCGAGGCCGGTGCGCTTGATCGTCTTCAGGTAGTCCTTCGGAATGATCATGTCCGTGTCGATATTGACGACGGGGAGCGGCGCGGCGACGCCGGTCAGCTTGACGAACTTGTCCATGCGGAAACCCTCGAAATGCGGTGATGTCGGTTGGCCAAGCGTTTAGATCAGTTTCCCCGGAATTTGAAGGAGAATCTTGACCGCCGGCCGCAAACGCAAAGACCGGGCGTGCGCGACGCCCGGTATCCTGCCGGAGGAAGGCTTCCTCAGAGGTCGATGATCGTGCCCCGGCCGTCGTTCCAGATGCGCGGTTCGCGCTGGCCGGGCGCCCTGCGGTCGTTGCGCGCGGTGGCGCGGACGGGGGCCGGCTGGAGCTTGTTCGCGAGCATGGAGCCGAGCATGAGCACGGTGACGATGCCGGCGATGGCAAGGCCGATGGAGGCCGCGAACAGGAAGGTCGCGCCGGCGACCAGCATGGCGAAGACGGTGAAGACGATGGAGCGGATGCGCTGCATTGATTTGCCCTTTCTATGACAGCAATGTGGGGGGTGATTTTGTTCATTGCAAGGCCGAACCTGCAGGCGCTTGCGGGCTGCGACAAAGCGCGGCAAAAAGGACGGATGAACAGGACACCGCACCATCATCCGCTTCGCCTGCGCCGCTCGGTACTCAGCGTTCCCGCCGTCAATCCGCGGGCGCTCGCCAAGTCCGTCTCGCTCGATTGCGATGCGATCATCTTCGACCTCGAGGATTCCGTGCTGCCGGAGAAGAAGGCCGAGGCGCGCGCGGCGTTGGTCGCGCATTTTTCGACGCTCGACCGATCGGGCGGCCGGGAGCATGTCATCCGCATCAATCCGCTGGACGGCCCGGACGGCGTGCTGGACCTCGAAGCGGTGCTCGACTGCATGCCCGATGCGGTGCTGCTGCCCAAGGTCAGCGAGCCGCAGGACGTGCTCACCGTCGCCGACTGGCTTTCCGAGGCGGGCGTCGACGACGGCCCGCGCCTCTGGGCGATGATCGAGACGGCGGCCGCGCTCCTCAACCTTGCGGCCATCGCCGAGACGGGGCGCACCCATGGCGGACGGCTCGACTGCTTCGTCGTCGGGCTCAACGACCTGCGCAGGGAAACCGGCATCGCCGATATTCCGGGCCGCCCCTTCCTCGTGCCGCTGCTGCTGCAGGCGGTCGTCGCGGCGCGCGCCTGCGGGCTTGATGTCATCGACAGCGTCTTCAACGATTTTGCCGACGAGGACGGGTTCGCGGCGGAATGCCGGCAGGGACGCCAGATGGGTTTTGATGGCAAGATGCTCATCCATCCGACGCAGATCGCCGGGGCCAATGCGGCCTATGGCGTGACGGAGGCGGAGGCTGCCGAGGCTCTTGCCATCGTCGCCGCCTTCGGTGCGCCCGACAATGCGGGCAAGGCCGTCGTCAATATCGCCGGCCGCATGGTGGAAAAGCTCCATGCCGAGCAGGCCGAGCGCCTTCTCGCCAAGGCCGACCTCATCAACGAGAGAAAGAAAAACGCATGAAAGTCTACCGCTTCCTGACCGGCCCCGACGACGCCTCCTTCTGCCACAAGGTCACGCTGGCGCTGAACAAGGGCTGGGAGCTGCACGGCTCGCCGAGCTACGCCTACAATGCGGAGGCGAAGATCATGCAATGCGGCCAGGCCGTGGTGAAGGACGTGCCCGGCAAGGAGTATACGCCGGATATCAAGCTCTCGGAGCAGTAAGGGAACGCTGCAAGGCGGCAAGTTGCGTGAACTGCTAGAGTCAGGCTTGTCGCCCTCTCGTCCATGATCCTCGGGCTCGACCTGAGGATCCACACGGCACCTGCGGCATGGATGGTCGGGTCAAGCCCGACCATGACAACAGAGAGGCGGCAGGTTTGTTCGCTATCGGCGCGCTCTGCCGTTGCGGCCGCCCTACCCTGCCGCGATCTCCGCGCTCGCCTCGATGCGCTCCATGTCGTCGTCCGACAGGCCGAAATGGTGGCCGATCTCGTGGATGAGGACATGGGTGATGATGTCGCCGAGCGTTTCCTCGTTCTCCGCCCAGTAATCGAGGATCGGGCGGCGGTAGAGGGTGATGCGGTTCGGCATCTCGCCGGTCTCGACCGTGAAGCGCTCGCTGATGCCGCGGCCCTCGAAGAGGCCGAGCAGGTCGAAGGGCGTTTCCAGCGCCATGTCCTCGAAGACGTCGTCGCTCGGGAATTCGGCGATCTCGATGATGAGGTTGCCCGTCAGCGCGCGGAACTCCTCCGGCAGGTGGCCGTAAGCCTCCAGCGCCAGGGATTCGAAGGTGCTGATGGTCGGGGCGTGGCGGGTCTGCCAATCCTCGGTCTGGTCAATGCGGGCCATGGGCACTCCTTTGCCCGTCATATAGACGATTTTCAGCGTTTTTCGAGGGGCGAATTTGGGTGTGCCGTGTTGCGCGCTGCGAAGGCTCTTGCCGGCGGTCGTCTGCAACAAAACGTGATCGGTCAGTTTGCCGCAGCAAGCCCGGGGTCTGCATTCGATGAAAATCCGTAACCGGCTGAAAAGGCGATATCTTTTGTCAAGATTAGAACGACTCTAAACGAATGAGACGGCGAGACTGTCCGGTTCATTCTTGACAACGAATATCCTCTTTTGCTTAATCCCCGGAAATTCAGGACTTTGCGTATAGCAGGCAAGACGAAATGCTGGTTTGCAGCTGCAACTTCATCACCGAAAAAGAAATCGTCGACGTGATCAACGGCCTTCTCGACGAGGACTGTTGGCAGCTCATCGTGCCTGCAAAGGTCTATCACGCCATGCAGAAGCGCGGCCGTTGCTGCGGCTGCTTCCCCAACGTGGTCGATATCATCATTCGGACGACCGAAGCGTATCACGCCCGTCGTGACTCGACGGATGCCGAGATATTTGATTTCATGACCCGCCTCAAACAATTCCATGAAGAGAACAGGAGAGCGGATCTTGAAAGGCGACAAAAAGGTCATCGAGCAGCTTAACGAAGCGCTCTATCTCGAGCTGGGTGCTGTCAACCAGTACTGGCTCCACTACCGCCTTCTCGAGGACTGGGGTTACACGCTTCTCGCCAAGAAGGAGCGTGCCGAGTCCATCGAAGAGATGCAGCACGCCGACAAGCTCGTCGCCCGCATCATCTTCCTCGAAGGCCACCCGAACCTGCAGACCGTCGCACCGCTGCGCATCGGCCAGAACGTCAAGGAAGTCCTGGAAGCCGACCTTGCCGGCGAATACGACGCCCGCGCGGCCTACAAGAAGTCGCGCGACATCTGTCACGCGGCCGGCGACTATGTCACCATGAAGCTGTTCGAAGAATTGCTGATCGACGAGGAAGGCCATATCGACTTCCTCGAAACCCAGCTCGAACTGCTCGGCAAGCTCGGCGAGGAAAAATACGGCCAGCTCAACGCAGCGCCGGCTAACGAAGCCGAATAGGCTTTCAATTCCCGCAGATATGAAAAACCCTGGCTTTGCCGGGGTTTTTTGTTGTCGGGCGCGCGGTGGCTTGCCTCCCGGCCCGATCAGGGCGCCAGATGCGCGAAGGTCGCGACGACCTCCTCGTAGACCTTGCGCTTGAAGGGCACGATCAACTCCGGCAGGTCGCGCATCGCCTTCCATTCCCAGGCGTCGAACTCGGCTTCGTGGCCGCCGGGCGGCGGGTTGATGGCGATCTCGCTTTCGGCGCCTTCGAAGCGGAAGGCGAACCAGCGCTGCGTCTGGCCGCGATACTTGCCCTTGAGGCCGATGCCGATCAGGTGGGTGGGCAGGTCGTAGTTGATCCAGCGCCCGGCGTCGGCGAGGAGCGACACGCTCTTCATGCCGGTTTCCTCGTAGAGTTCGCGGTAGGCGGCCTCCAGCGGGTCCTCGCCCTTGTCGATGCCGCCCTGCGGCATCTGCCAGAGCTGCGGCGAGCCGTCATATTCGGAATTGCCGACAGCCAGGCGCCGGCCGGCCCAGACCCTGTTTTCGGCGTTCAGCACCATGATGCCGACGCAGGGGCGATACGGCAGGTCCTCGGCCCGAACCACCTTGTCCTTATCCTTGCCCATTGAGATGTCCTATTTTCTGGCGGGAACGGCTGCGAGCGACGCGACGCCGACGATCTCGATGCCGCGGGTCTCCGCTTCCTCGCACCATTTGCCGATGGCGTCCACACTTTCGTCGAAGGCCGAGGCGATGCCGATCGCCGTGCCGTTGCGGCGGGCGATGCGCTCCAGCTCGTCGAGCTTCTTCAGCACCGCCTCGCGGGAAAGATCGGCGTCGAGCTGCAGGTCGGCGAAGGCATGCGGGGCCTCCACCGCCCCGGCGATCGTGCCGGAAAGCGACTGGGCGGAGCTGCCGTCGTCCAGGAAGAGCAGGCCGCGGCTGGCCACATCGCGGATCACCGGCTCCAGCGCATCGGCATCGGCGAGGAAACGCCCGCCCATGAAGTTCACGAGGCCGGTATAGTTGGTGATCTTCGCCATGGCGCGGTGCAGTTCGGCAAGGTTCTGCGTCTCGCTGAAATCCGTGCGCAGCGTATAGGGGCCGGGATCGTTCTGCGGATAGTCGAAGGGTTCCAGCGGCATCTGCAGGAGGATTTCATGGCCGCCGCGGCGGGCTTCCTGCATCCAGCGCGACAGGCTGTTGCCGCTGGCGGCAAAGGCCAGCGTCACTTCCGCCGGCAGCTCGCGGATGGCGCGTTGCGTACCCGTCTGGCTGAGGCCGAGGCCGCCGACCACGATGGCGATGCGCGTGCCGCGCGCGCCGGACCAGGGCCGGGCATACTGGTCCATCGGCCGCGTGCCGTCGAGGCCGATGACGGGGATCTTGCCGTCCGAGGTCTCTTCCAGGAGGTCGTCGTTGGGGAAGGCCGCGGTGCGCGGATCCTGTCCGATGCGGTTCGCCTCGATGAGGAGCGGTCCTTTGCCGTCGCGCGTGCCGGGAGAATAGGTGCGCACGACATTGCCGTCGTCGGTCGTCGTTTCCTCGACGCGGGCGCCGGAAAGGCCGTTTGCGCGCCGCACGCCGCCCTTCGCCTCGGCGGTTTTCTGGTCGGCCTTATCGGCCGCCGCATGGGTGTCTTCGGAAGGAGGCGTGAAAGGCGTGGTGGCAAGGCCGCTCGGCGCCAGCGCCGTCCAGCCGGAAAAGCCGAGAAGGCCGGCGACGACGAGCGCGGACACAAGGGTGCCGGCGGAGAACCGGGAGGGTCCTGCCGGTCCGGGCCTTGCCTTGCGGTCCTGGCCGAGAGGTGCGTGAATATCTGTGCCCAAGGTCAGTCCGCGCTGGCCGAAAGGTGCGGGGGAAACAGGGCCCGCCGATGGCGGGCCCTGCGCAGATGTCTTACTTCTTCAGCTCGGCCTTTTCCGGATTGGCCGGGAAGGACGGGTCGGTCTTCTGGCCGCGCAGGAGTTCCAACGCGTATTGGAGCTGGACGTCGTCCTTGGCTTCCGGCGGAACGTAGGCGGAGGAACCGGAGCCCTGGTCCGTCTCGCTCTGGCCCTGGATATGGCCGCGCAGGCTCGATTCGCTGGCGTTCTCGACCTTGCCCTGCAGTTCCGGCGGCAGCGGCTGGTCGATCGTGATGTCCGGCGTGATGCCGGTGCCCTGGATCGATTTGCCGGACGGCGTGTAGTAGAGCGCCGTCGTCAGGCGCAGCGCGCCGGCGTCGCCCATCGGAATGATGGTCTGGACCGAGCCCTTGCCGAAGGAACGGGTGCCGACGACGGTGGCGCGGCGCAGATCCTGCAGCGCGCCCGCGACGATTTCGGAAGCCGAGGCCGAGCCGCCGTTGATCAGCACGACCACCGGCTTGCCGTCGGAAAGGTCGCCCGGCGAGGCGTTGAAGCGACGGGTCTCGTCTTCGTTGCGGCCGCGGGTCGAAACGACCTCGCCGCGCTCGAGGAAGGCGTCGGAAACGTTGATCGCCTGGTCGAGCAGGCCGCCCGGATTGAGGCGGAGGTCCAGCACATAGCCTTTCAGCTTGTCGGCCGGGACCTGTTCCTTGATCTTGGCGATGGCGGTTTCGAGGTCGTCGAAGGTCTTCTCGGTGAAGGAGATGACGCGCAGGTAGCCGACATCGTTCTCGACGCGGAACTTCACGGCCTTCACGGCGATGATGTCGCGCTTGATGGTCAGCTCGATCGGCTTGTCGGCGCCCTTGCGGATCAGCGTCAGCTTGATCGGCGTGTTGACGGCGCCGCGCATCTTCTCGACCGCGTCTTCCAGCTTCAGGCCGCGGACGTCCTGGCCGTCGATCTTCGAGATGAAGTCGCCGGCAAGAACGCCGGCGCGGGCGGCCGGCGTGTCGTCGATCGGCGTAATGACCTTGACGAGTTCGTCTTCCATCGTGACTTCGATGCCGAGGCCGCCGAACTCGCCGCGCGTCTGGGTGCGCATGTCCTCGGCGTCCTTGGCATTCATGTAGGAGGAATGCGGATCGAGCGAGGAGAGCATGCCGTTGATGGCATTCTCGATGAGCTGGTCTTCCTTCGGCGGCGTCACATACTGGGCGCGCACGCGTTCGAACACGTCACCGAAGATGGACAGTTCGCGATAGGTCGACGAACCGGCTGCTTCCGCGGGCAGGGTTACCGTGTTGATGACGCTCATGGCCGTAGCACCCATGAGTGCACCGACAATAACAAGTGAAGCCCTACGAATCATTGCGTGCCTTTCCAGATTTCTTGGCGGACCACCACGGCCGGGAATCAACCGGTTTTCCGTTCTTTCGGAATTCAATGTAAAGTGTCGGCTTGTCCGTTTCCAGCGTCAAAGCGTTGACACTCGCGACCCTTTTTTCACCCATCACGGCGAGCGGTTCTCCCGCCACGACGAACTGACCCTCCCGCACGCTCACCCTGTCCATGCCGGAAAGCACGAGATGGTAGCCTTCCCCGGCATTCAGGATGATCATGCGCCCGTAACTGCGAAACGTTCCGGCAAAGACGATCCATCCGTCCGAGGGGGCCGTGACCAGCGCGCCCGGATTGGCCGCCAGCGTCAGCCCCTGCGAATCGTGGCCGGTGCCGTCCGCCTCGCCGAACTGGCGCAGCACGTCTCCCGCCACGGGATAGTCGAGTTTTGCCTGCAACTGCGAAAATTCGTATGCCGGAGCAATGCGGTTTTTGTCGGGCACGCTGTCGCGGGCGAGCGCCCTCGCCTTCTCGCGTTCCGCCTCGCTCTGTCCGCGCCGTTCCTCTTCCTTGGCGCGGGCGAGCGCGGCGGCATCGCGCACCGAGCCGATCTCCTGTTCCAGGCTGCCGATCAGCCCTTCGAGGCTGGTCGCGCGGGCGGCGAGCTCCTCCGCGCGGCGCCGTTCGGCGGCGAGCGTGCGGGCATTGGTCTCGGTCAGCGCCTCGTTCTCGGCGATCAGCATTTCCGAGCGCTTCTCCTCCTCGATGCGCACCTGCATGGCGTCGGTCAGCTCGGTCTTTTCGCGGTCGATATTGCTCTTGATGTCCATCAGCGCGGCGAGGTCGTCGATGAGCGCATCCGTTTCCTTGCGGATGCCGGGCACGACGGCGCCGAGCAGGATGGCGCTGCGCACCGAGGAAAGCGCGTCCTCCGGCGTCACCAGAAGGGCGGGCGGCGGATTTCGCCCCATGCGCTGGAGCGCGGCGAGCACTTCGGCGAGCAGGCCGCGCCGCTCGTGCAGCGAGGCGCGCACGCCGGCTTCCCGGTCGCGCATGCCCTCCAGCCGCTTCTCGCCGTCGAGGATCTTCTCCTCCATCGCCTTGCGCCTGGCCGCCGACTGGACGATCGCCTCGCGCAGGCTCTGGCGCGACTTGTCGAGATTGGCGATCTCCGCCTCGAGCTGTTTGGTCTTTTCCGACGAAACGGTGATCGACTGGGAAAGCGC
Source organism: Shinella sp. 1A1 (assembly GCF_055379515.1). Lineage (NCBI taxonomy): Bacteria > Pseudomonadati > Pseudomonadota > Alphaproteobacteria > Hyphomicrobiales > Rhizobiaceae > Shinella > Shinella sp. 1A1. The sequence goes on along the minus strand of NZ_AP039671.1, from coordinate 3,192,035 downwards.
GTCGAGTTCCCGGCGCGTGCTGTCGCGGCGAAGGGCGAGCGCCGCGGCGGGATCGGGCTCGGCCTTCGGCAGCGAGCCGGTCTTTTCCAGCGCGACGGATGCCTCGTTGGGCTCGGCGGCGAGCGGGTAGGGAAGGAGGGCCAGCGACAGGGCAGCCGAGAGCATGGCCGGCCGCAGCAGGCGGCTGACACCCTCACCCGGATTGGCTGTGCCGGTCTTCCTCATCGCGTTCCGAACATTTTTTGGGCCGAACGTTTTGCTGGACCTGCTCTATGCTGATTTGCCGATTTCGCCAACAAACAGCGCCAAAAATACGGCCTCCGCCATCATGGGGCGCGAGGCTTGCGCGGCCATGACGCCATCCGTCAGCTGCGGTGGTAGGGATGGCCGGAGAGGATGGTGACGGCGCGGTAGAGCTGTTCGGCCAGCAGGATGCGCACGAGCTGGTGCGGCCAGGTCATCTTGCCGAGGCAGAGCGTGGCGTTGGCGCGCTCGTAAAGGGCGGGATCGAGCCCGTCTGCGCCGCCGATGGCGATCATCAGCTCGCGTTTGCCGGAATCGCGGAAGCCGGCGAGAAGATCGGCAAAGGCCGGGGAATCGAGCGATTTGCCGCGCTCGTCGAGCAGGATCAGCACGGCGCCGTCGGGCAGCGCCTTTTCCAGCATGGCCGCTTCCTCGCGCTTGCGCGTGTCGGCATTGCCGGCCCGGCTTTCGCCGACTTCGGCGAGCTTGCCGAGCTCGAAGCCGATGGCGGGACCGGCCTTCGCGAAACGGTCGATATAGCGGGCCGCAAGTTCCTTCTCAGGGCCGGCCTTCAGCCGTCCCACCGAAAAAAGTCCAACCCGCATCGCCTCAAGCCCTGTCCGTTCGGGTGACGCGCAGCCGCGCCACCGCCTGCTTTCGCCGGACAGGTGCCCGGCGTCTGGATTAGTGTACCGTGCCGTCCTCGATCTCAGGAGCCGCCCACATCCGTTCGATGTTGTAGAACTCCCGGACTTCCGGCCGGAACACGTGGATGATGATATCGCCCGTGTCGATCAGCACCCAGTCGCCCGCCTCCAGGCCTTCGACGCGGGCATTACCCAGGCCTTCGTCCTTGAGATCGGTGATGAGGTGATCGGCGATCGCCATGACATGACGGTTCGAGCGTCCGGACACGACCACCATGTAGTCGCCCAGCGCCGATTTTCCGGCAATGTTGATGGTGACGATATCTTCCGCCTTGGAGTCCTCGAGGCTTGCGAGGACCAGTTGAAGGGCCCGGTCGGCGGCATCATCGCCCCTTCCCGCGCTCCTGGAGAAAACGCCGACGACGTTTCCCTTTGCGTGCACTGTTGTCAGGTTCGTTCCTTTCTGGATACAAGCAGCACGTCCCGTACCGGCAAAATGCGCCGGCACCTACCAAATGTAGGCACCGATGGGGGGCAGTTTCAAGACGTCACTTCTGAGGGATGGTTTTCTCTAGCGTTGCGCCCTTGCGCAGCGCCGTGGAACTGAGGGCCGAGCGCGGCCCGTGAATGAAGGTCCAGGCCGGCGCCGGGCGGCCGGGAAGCGACATGGCATCCTCCTCGTCGACCCGGGCATGGTCGAAGGTCTTGGCCATGCGGGAGGATAGATAGGAGAGCGTCGAGCCCGGCCGGTCGATGACGGCGATGGGGAAGGTGCAGGCGATCTTCCGCCAGTTCTGCCAGTGATGGAAGGTGCCGAGATTGTCGGCGCCCATGATCCAGACGAAATTCACGCCGCGGTTCAGCGCCTGGACCCGCTCGAGCGTCTTGGCCGTATAGCTCTGGCCGAGCCGCTTCTCGAAGGCCGTCACCTTGACGCGCGGGCCGGGGGCGATGGCCTCGCTGAGGCGGATGCGCTCGGCGAGCGGGGCAAGCTCCCGGTGGTCCTTCAGCGGGTTGCCGGGCGTCACCATCCACCAGAGCTGGTCGAGGCCGAGGCGGCGCAGCGCGGTTTCCGCGACGAGCGCATGGCCCTGGTGCGGCGGGTTGAAGGAGCCGCCGAAAAGGCCCACCGCCATGCCTTTCTCGACATGCGGCATCCTGAGGTAGCGCTCTGCAACCGTGTCCGCCGTCACCTCAGGGCCGCACCTGTCCGGTGCCGCGCACGCGGTATTTGAAGGAGGTGAGCTGCTCGACGCCGACAGGCCCGCGCGCATGCATCTTGCCGGTGGCGATGCCGATCTCGCCGCCCATGCCGAACTCGCCGCCATCGGCGAACTGAGTGGAGGCATTGTGCAGGAGGATCGCCGAATCGATTTCCGTGAAGAAGCGCTCGACGACAGCAATATCCTCAGCGACCACGGCTTCCGTATGGGCGGAGGACCAGCGGTTGATGTGCTCGATGGCGCCGGAAATGCCGTCGACCAGCGAGACCGAGAGAATGGCGTCGAGATATTCCGTCGCCCAGTCCGCTTCCGTTGCGGCGACGAGGCCGGGGATGCGGGCGCTGATTTCGTCCGTCGCGCGCACTTCGCAGCCGGCGGCGACTAGGCCTTCGACCAGCGGGGCGAGATGGGTGTCTGCGACGGCGCGGTCGATCAGCAGCGTCTCCATCGAGCCGCAGATGCCCGTGCGGCGCATCTTGGCGTTGACGACAATCTTTTTCGCCATATCCAGATCGGCGGACTTGTCGACGTAGATATGGCAGAGGCCTTCGAGATGGGCGAAGACCGGCACGCGCGCCTCGCTCTGCACCCTCGCGACGAGGCTCTTGCCGCCGCGCGGCACGATGACGTCGATGGCGCCGCCAAGGCCGGACAGCATGGCGCCGACGGCGGCGCGGTCCGTCACCGGCACATACTGGATCGCATGTTCCGGAAGGCCGGCGGCCTTCAGTCCGGCGACCAGGCAGGAATGGATCGCCTGCGATGAATTCACGCTGTCCGAGCCGCCGCGCAGGATCACGGCATTGCCGGCCTTCAGGCACAGCGCGCCGGCATCCGCCGTCACGTTCGGCCGGCTCTCGTAGATGACGCCGATGACACCGAGCGGCGTGCGCACGCGCTCGATATGAAGGCCGTTCGGCCGGTCCCATTCGGCGATGACGTCGCCGACAGGGTCCTTGAGCGCGGCGATATCGCGGATCGCGCCGGCAATGCCCTCGATACGCTCGGCCGTCAGCGTCAGCCGGTCGATGAAGGAGGCCGCGACGCCGCTCTCCTTCGCATTGGCAAGGTCGATGGCATTGGCGGCAAGGATCGCCTCGCGATGCGCGAGGATTTCCGCCGCCATGGCTTCAAGGGCGCGGTTCTTCCGATCGGCCGTGGCGATGGCGAGTGGGCGGGCGGCGGCGCGGGCGTTGCGGCCGATTTCGGCCATCAGGCTGTCGATATCGGTCTTCACCTGGTCAAGCATGGCTCAAATCCCTCCCGCCTCGGTGGCGACAGGCAGCCCGGTCACCACGAGATCGTCCCTGTGCACCATCGCGGCGCGCCCGGCATAACCGAGAACGGCGGCGATCTCGGTCGATTTCCTGCCGACGATCAGCCGCGCCTCGTCGGCATCGTAGCCGGCGAGGCCACGGGCGATCTCGCGCCCGTTCGTGCCGTAGATCGAAACCGTGTCGCCGCGCGAGAACGAACCCCAGACGCCGCGCACACCGGCAGGCAGCAGGCTCTTGCCGGCCGAAAGCGCCGTTTCCGCGCCCGCATCGATCTCCAGCCGTCCGGCCGGCTGCAACTGCCCGGCAATCCAAGTTTTTCGCGCGGTAACGGGCGAACCCGACGGGGCGAACCAGGAGGAGCGCGCACCCTCTTCGATGGCGCGAAGCGGATGGTCGACCTTGCCCGAGGCGATGATCATGGCGCAGCCCGCGCCCGTCGCGATCTTGCCGGCGTCGATCTTGGTGCGCATGCCGCCGCGCGACAGTTCCGAGGCCGCACCGCCCGCCATCGCCTCGATCTCGGGCGTGATGGCGTCGATGGTCTCAAGGAAACGCGCCTCGGGGTCGAGATGCGGCGGGGCCGTGTAGAGCCCGTCGATATCGGAGAGCAGCACCAGCAGGTCCGCGCCCGTCATCGTGGCGACGCGAGCGGCGAGCCGGTCGTTGTCGCCATAGCGGATTTCCGTCGTCGCGACCGTATCGTTCTCGTTGATGATCGGCACGGCGCCGAGCTTCAGGAGCTGGTTGATCGTCGCGCGAGCGTTGAGATAACGGCGGCGCTCTTCCGTGTCGCCCAGCGTCAGCAGGATCTGGCCGGCGACGATACCGTCAGCCGAAAGGCTTTCCGACCAGGCGCGGGCAAGCGCGATCTGGCCAACGGCCGCCGCCGCCTGGCTTTCCTCCAGCTTCAGCGCGCCGGCCGGCACCTTCAGCACCGAGCGGCCGAGCGCGATGGCGCCCGACGAGACGGCGAGAACGTCCGTGCCGCCGGCCCGGAGCGCCGCGATATCCCGGCACATGGCGTCGAGCCAAGCCTTCTTCAGGCCGCTCGCCCGGTCGACGAGCAGTGCCGAGCCGATCTTGATCACAATCCGGCGGTATTTTCCGAGCGGTTTGCGGTTCTTCGTCATCTCAGTCGTCGGATCCGGAATTCTTCGCTTGAACGATGATGTCGCGCACTGCCCGCAGCGTGCCGATCATGCCGACATTGGCAACGGCGGAAAGCTGCAGCGGCGTCTGCCCGCAGGCCTTCGCCAGCGCCTTGGACTTCTTCTTCAGCTCATCCTCGTCGAGCACGTCGATCTGCGACAGCGCGACGATTTCCGGTTTGTCGGTGATGCCACCGCCATAGGCTTCCAGCTCGCGCTTCACGGTCTTGTAGGCTTTCGCGACATCCTCCTCCTGCGCGGAGACGAGGTGCAGCAGAACGCGCGTGCGCTCGACATGGCCGAGGAAACGGTCGCCGAGGCCGATCCCGTCATGCGCGCCCTCGATGAGGCCCGGAATGTCCGCAAGGATGAATTCCGCGCCATCGATGGTCGCGACGCCGAGGTTCGGGTGCAGCGTCGTGAACGGATAGTTGGCGATCTTCGGCCGGGCGCGCGTGCAGGTCGCAAGGAAGGTCGACTTGCCGGCATTCGGCAGGCCGACGAGGCCGGCATCGGCGATCAGCTTCAGGCGAAGCCAGATCGTCTTCTCCTCGCCGGCAAGGCCGGGGTTGGCCCAGGTCGGCGCCTGGTTGGTGGCCGACTTGAAATGCGCGTTGCCGAAGCCGCCATTGCCGCCGGCGGCCAGCTTGAAGCGCTGCCCCTCGGTCACGAGGTCGATGATCAGCGTCTCGTTGTCTTCCTCGAAGATCTGCGTGCCGACCGGCACCTTCAGCGTCACGCTGGCGCCGTTCGCGCCGGTGCGGTTGCGGCCCATGCCATGCGTGCCGATGGACGCCTTGAAGTGCTGTTGGAAGCGGAAATCGATCAGCGTGTTGAGGCCGTTGACGGCCTCCACCCACACGTCGCCGCCGCGCCCGCCGTCGCCGCCGTCAGGGCCGCCGAATTCCACGAATTTTTCGCGGCGGAACGAGACAGCCCCTGCCCCGCCGTCGCCGGAGCGGATATAGACTTTTGCTTCGTCCAGGAACTTCATTGGCTCGCCGTTTGCTTTACTTTGATCGTCATGGTCATTTTGCCGTCTTCGATATAGCCGCTTCCCGCAGAGGTCAAAGACTATCGTGAAATTCGTCAGCTACAACGTCCAGTACGGCATCGGTCTCGATGATCGTTTCGACCTGCCGCGCATCGCCTCCAGCATTCACGGTGCCGATATCATCGCCCTGCAGGAAGTGACGCGGAACTTCCACCGCAACGGCCATATCGACATGGTCGCCGAGTTGCGCACGCTGCTCGCCAACCACTATTCCGTCTTCGGCCCGGCCTGCGATCTCGATGCCGGCTCGGCGATCGAGAAGGGCCGGGTGGTCAATCGCCGCTTCCAGTTCGGCAACATGATCTTCTCCCGCTGGCCGATCCTCTCGACCCGCACGATCCTCCTGCCGCGCACGCGCACCCTCGACAAGCTGAACCTGCAGCGCGGCGCAACCGAAGCGGTCATCGCAACGCCGGGCGGGCCGATCCGCGTCTATTCCGTGCATCTCGACCACGTCCACCGTGACGAGCGCATCGCGCAGATCCGCTACCTCAAGGACCGCGCCAGGCTCTACGGCGACGAGGGCGGGGCCATTTCCGGCGCGCATGAATTCGGCCTTGCCGAGCCGCCGGCGCCCGATGACTACGTGCTGATGGGCGACTTCAACATGGTGCCGGAATCGCCGGAATATTGCGAGATGGCCGGCGGCGTCGATCCCCTCTACGGGCGGCAGATCCGCGCCACCAACCCGGTGGATGCGCTGGCCGGCCTCGGCAAGCGCCATGCCGGAAGCTTCAGCTGGATCAACCCGAAAGACCATGCCGACCGCATGTTCCTCGACTACTGTTTCCTCAGCCACGGCCTCGTGGAGCGGCTGACGGATGCCTGGGTCGACGAGACCGCCTTCGGCTCCGACCACATGCCGGTCTGGTTCGAATTGTCCTGACATGGAAGCGGGGCGGATCGCTCCGCCCCGTTCCTTTATTGCCGCGGGATTGCCGGGCGGAAGTCGCCCGGCTCCAGCCGCGTCTCGATATGCGGAACCATCGAGCCGCGGGCGACGCAGTAGAGGTCGCTGCACCCGGTGATGCGGAAGCTCGCCTTCTCCTGAACCCTCAGCGAAGCGGGGTTGTCGGCGAAGACGCCGGAATGGATGTCCGTTCCGGGCATGCGCGTCATGAACCGCGCCATTGCCGCATGTACCGCCTCGCTCATATAGCCGCGCCGCCAGTAGAAGCGGTTCAGCCAGTAGCCGAGATGCCATTCCCCGCCGAGCCACTCGAAGGAGACGCAGCCGATATGCACGTCGTCGCCGGTGGTGATGGCGAAGGCCCAGCCCTCGTTGAGATCGGTGGTGGCAATAGCGAGCCATTCGGCCGCGTCCTGCCGGTCATAGGGGGCCGGAGCCCGCGCCAGCATGCGCGAGACCTCGAAATCGCCGAGCGACTGGGCGATGGCATCCGCATCGGACATGCGGTGGGGCCGCAGGGTGAGGCGTGCCGTCCGGATGGTCGGGCAGGGGCCGGGGCCGGTAACACGCTCGCGTTCCCTCCGGGTCTGCATGGCGTTCATCGCATGCCTCCCCAGCTCTTCAGCGAAACCCAGGTCTTGCGGTCGAGCCGGTACCATTCGACGGGCACCATGCCGCCGACGGCAAGGCTCTGCACCATGCCGGTCGCCTGGAACTGGAAGCCGCACTTCTGGATGACCCGGCGCGAGGGAATGTTCATGACCCGGCAGCGCGCATCGATCTGCTCGACATCGCGGGTGCGGAAGACCATGTCGATCAGCGCGTGCGCCGCCTCGGTGACATAACCCTGGTTCCAGTAGGGCTCGCCCAGCCAGTAGCCGAGCTCGACCGTGCGTCCGTCCTCGTGCGGTTCGATCCCGCAGCAGCCGAGGAAGGCGCCATTGTCGGCTTTCGTAATGGCATAGACGCACTTGCCAATCGCGCCGGCGCGTGTGCGTCGCACGAAATCAGCGGCGTCCGCAACCGTGTACGGGTGCGGCATGCGGGCGACCATGTTGGCGATGTTGGCGTTGTTGGCAAGATGGGCAAGGGCGTCGATGTCGTCTTCGTGCGGGGCTCTCATGACGAGCCTCGGCGACAGCAAGATCGGGCAATCGGTCCTCGACCGTTCAGGCCTCAGCCTTTCCTTGGGAGACCTTGATTGGTCTTCCCGCAACAATTCGGTCTGCATGGCTCGTTCCTCCAGAACGGAAAAAGGGAGATAAGGACTTGCCTCATCTCCCTTTTTTTCCTGCAGGTCCGAAACCTGTAGCGTCAGCCGGGTCGATGAGACGCCGGCTGTTTTAGAGCGCTACCGGCTTATTCCGCTGCTTCCGCTTTCGGCATTACAGACACGTAGACGCGACCGTTGGCCTTCGTACGGAAATTCACATTGCCAGCTGTAAGGGCGAAGATCGTGTGATCCTTGCCGAGGCCGACATTGGCACCGGGATGCCACTGCGTGCCGCGCTGACGGACGATAATGTTGCCTGCGAGGACGGCTTCGCCGCCGAACTTCTTCACGCCGAGGCGCTTGGACTGGGAATCGCGACCGTTGCGCGAGGAGCCGCCAGCTTTTTTGTGTGCCATGGGAGTTCTCCTTTACCTGTCCGGATTATTCGGCTGCTGCAACGGCTTCGGCTTCAGACTTCTTGGAAGCCTTCTTTGCCTTGCCGCCGGCTGCCGCGATCTCGACGATACGGACAGTCGTGTTGTGCTGGCGATGGCCGCGCGAGCGCTTCGAGTTCTGGCGGCGGCGCTTCTTGAAGGCGATAACCTTCTTGCCACGGCCATGCTCGACGACTTCGGCGGTCACGACGGCGCCTTCGACGAAGGGCGCACCGATCGTGGCATCGGCGCCGACGCCGACCATCAGCACTTCGGTGAATTCGATCTTCGCACCAGCTTCGCCGGACAGCTTTTCAACCGTCAGGACGTCGTTGGCGGCCACGCGGTACTGCTTACCGCCGGTCTTGATGACTGCGAACATTTTATATCCTTTCATGTTCGTGCCGGCTCTTTGCCCTTGAGGGCACGGCCGTCTTTTTGTCAGTCGCTACGAATGGAGAGGCATTGGCGCCCCGCCGGTTAGGTCGGTTCCTGCCGGCATGATCCCCGCGAAGCGAGGAAGTACGGCACAAAGAACCATCATCGCGGCACAGGTGAGACCTATGCCACTGCACCTTGCGCAATAGGTGAGCCGATGAAAACTGTCAAGGAGATTTCCGTCACCATTGCAATTAGATGCTTTCTGCCCCCTTGCGCCCCCGCCCGACACCCGCTATGTACCGCCCCGCGCTGAAGGCGCCGACCGACATCCGGAGAGGTGGCAGAGTGGTCGAATGCACCGCACTCGAAATGCGGCATACCTGCAAGGGTATCGTGGGTTCGAATCCCACCCTCTCCGCCATAAGTTTCCAATAAATCGATATTTTTCCGAACGAGACGGGACGGCTCTCCGATCCGTTGCGCGAGTCTGGCGCTCGATCAGCGCGGGGGCTACACTGTTGCTGACGAGAACCGATGCGCAGCGAGGTGATGCCATGGCGATGTTCACGGTCACGACCGGCATTGAAGTCGAAGCGGATACCGCCGAGGAAGCGGCGCTGATGATGTATCGCGAACTCAGCAGGGACCCTGTGCCGGTCACCTATCGGGTCACCGACGCGAAGAACACGACGACGGAACTGGTGCTCGATCCGGAAAAGGCGGAGGAATACGCGCTGACCGATCACACGGCGGATCCCGGCAACTGGTGAAGGGTCTTCATCGGCTGTTCCGATGGCGATGGGTGTTCTTCATCCGCCTTTGCGGATAGACGCTCTTCACGCGTGGCGATTGCCGCCTTTCAAGCCTGCACCTCGAATACCATGTTGAACGGCGTTTCCGTTGCCCGGCGGAAACGGGTGAAGCCCGCATCGAGCGCGACTTTGCGAAGGCGCAGCTCTCCTGCCTGTGCGCCAAGTCCGAGTCCCACTTCCTGGGAGAGCGAGGCGGGCGTGCAGATCATTGTCGATGCGCCGTAATAGACACGGCCGACCGGGTTGAGATTGTCCTTGAGATGATCATGCGCGAAGGGTTCGACGATCATCCATGTTCCGTCCGGGGCGAGCGTTTCCCGCACGTGCCGGCCGGCGCCCACCGGGTCGCCCATGTCATGCAGGCAGTCGAACATTGCGATCATGTCGTAGTCGCGGCCCGGAAACTGCGCTGCCGCGCTCTGCTCGAAGGTGACCCGATCGGCCACTCCGGCCTTTTCGGCCGCTGCCCTTGCCCTTTCGATCGAGGGGCCGTGATAGTCGAAGCCGACGAATCGCGACGCCGGATAGGCCTGTGCCATCAGGATGGTCGATGCGCCATGGCCGCAGCCGACGTCGGCGACACTGGCACCTGACCTGAGTTTTTCCTCGACGCCGTCGAGGGCCGGAATCCATTCGGTCACCAGATGGCTGTTGTAGCCGGGACGGAAAAACCGTTCGGTTCCGCGGAAAAGGCAGGTGCTGTGCTCATGCCAGCCGACGCCCTTGCCGGTGCGGAACGCGTCGGCGACCTTCGGTTCGTCCACCCACATGGACTGGACGACCTCGAATGCGCCGACGAAAAAGGCCGGGCTGTTCTCCTCGGCAAACACCATCGCCTGCTCCGGCGTCAGGCTGAAACGGTTCGTTGCTTCGTCATAGTCGATATAGTCGGCGGCGGCCTGAGCGCTGAGCCATTCCTGCAGGTAGCGCTCCTTCAGCCCGGTTTTCGCCGCAAGCTCCCGGGCGTTTACCGGCTCGCCGTCGGCCATCGCCCTGAAAATACCCACCTGGTCGCCGAGCACGACCAAGGCGCCCGTTACCGCGGCGCCGATATCGCCGACGAGGCGGCCGACGAGCGCGTCGAGTTTCTGCATATCCGGTTCACGCACGGAAGCCTCCCATGGCCAGGACAGATTCTTAACTTTAGAATAATTGAATATAACATCAATCGAGACCGGTGGTCCAGCACGCCGCGCGGGCAAGGGTCTCGCGCACGAGATACGGAACCGACACATTTCATGGAGATTCGCCGTCGCACCCGCATGGACTTGCCGCACTGCCTCGTGGCATAGGGCGCGGGACACGACGAGGCTTCCTTCCATGATCCGCATCGAGAATATCAGCAAGTCCAACAGCCACCGCATCCTCTATATCGAGGCCTCCGCCGCGTTGAACCGCGGGGAGAAGATCGGGCTGGTCGGACCGAACGGGGCGGGCAAGACGACGCTCTTCCGCATGATCACCGGGCGGGAGCTACCGGACGAGGGGCAGGTTTCCGTCGAGAAGCATGTCTCCATCGGCTATTTCAGCCAGGATGTCGGCGAGATGGCGGGGCGCAGCGCCGTCACCGAGGTGATGGACGGGGCGGGGCCGGTGAGTTCCGTCGCGGCGGAGTTGCGCGAACTCGAGGCGGCGATGGTCGATCCCGACCGGCTGGACGAGATGGATGCGATCATCGAGCGCTACGGCGAGGTGCAGGCGCGCTATGAGGAACTCGACGGCTACGGGCTGGAGAGCCGCGCGCGCGAGGTGCTGGCGGGCCTCAGCTTCAGCCAGGAGATGATGGATGGGGATGTCGGCAAGCTTTCGGGCGGCTGGAAGATGCGCGTGGCGCTCGCCCGCATCCTGCTCATGCGGCCCGACGTCATGCTGCTCGACGAGCCGAGCAACCATCTCGACATCGAAAGCCTGATCTGGCTGGAGCAATTCCTGAAGGGCTATGACGGCGCGCTGCTGATGACCTCGCACGACCGCGAGTTCATGAACCGCATCGTCAACAAGATCATCGAGATCGATGCCGGCTCGCTGACGACCTATTCCGGCGACTACGGCTTCTACGAACAGCAGCGCGCGCAGAACGAGAAGCAGCAGCAGGCGCAGTTCGAGCGCCAGCAGGCGATGCTCGCCAAGGAGATCAAGTTCATCGAGCGCTTCAAGGCGCGCGCCTCGCATGCCGCGCAGGTGCAGAGCCGGGTGAAGAAGCTCGACAAGATCGAGCGCGTCGAGCCGCCGCGCCGGCGCCAGACGGTGATGTTCGAATTCCAGCCGGCGCCCCGCTCGGGCGAGGACGTGGTCAGCCTCAAGAATGTCGGCAAAGCCTATGGCAGCCGGGCGATCTACGAGGATTTCAGCTTCCTGATCCGCCGCCGGGAACGCTGGTGCGTGATGGGCATCAACGGCGCGGGCAAGTCGACGCTGCTGAAGCTCGTCGCGGGTGCCGCGGCGCCGGATGCCGGCAGCGTAACCATCGGGGCGAGCGTCAAGGTCGGCTACTTCGCACAGCATGCGATGGATCTGCTCGACGGCGACCTGACCGTGTTCGAATGGCTGGAGGCGGAGTTTCCGCGGGCAGGGCAGGGGCCGCTGCGCACGCTGGCCGGCTGCTTCGGCTTTTCCGGCGACGACGTGGAGAAGAAGTGCCGGGTGCTGTCCGGCGGCGAGAAGGCGCGGCTCGTCATGGCGGCGATGCTGTTCGATCCGCCGAACTTCCTCATCCTCGACGAGCCGACCAACCATCTCGACCTCGACACCAAAGAAATGCTGATCAAGGCGCTGTCGGAATACGAGGGTACCATGCTCTTCGTCTCGCACGACCGCCATTTCCTCGGCGCGCTGTCGAACCGGGTGCTGGAGCTCAACGGCGACGATATCCACCAGTATCCGGGCGGCTATACCGAATATGTCGCCCAGACCGGGCACGAGGCGCCGGGCCTCGCAAGCTGACCTGTCGCCGCCGCCGTGATTGCGTTATGACGGGCGCATCGGCGGCGATGTGACGGTGGACCGCTCTATCGAAATGTCAGTGCGCGGGAACAGGATGGCAAAGCGGATCGGGATCGTCGGCGGCGGGCCGGCCGGGCTGATGGCGGCAGAGATGCTGTCCGCGCGCGGCCATGCCGTGACGGTGCTGGAGGCGATGCCGACGGTCGGGCGAAAGTTCCTGCTTGCCGGCAAGTCGGGCCTCAACATTACCCATTCCGAGCTCTATGAGCGCTTCGCCACCCGTTTCGGTGCGGCGAACGGGCATTTGCGCGCGGCGCTCGATGCCTTCCCGCCGGACGATCTGCGGGATTGGGCATCCGGGCTCGGCACGCAAACCTTCGTCGGGTCGTCCGGCCGGGTGTTCCCGACCGTGATGAAGGCCTCGCCTTTGCTGCGCGCCTGGCGGGCGCGGCTGGAAGGGCAGGGGGTCGATATCCGCGTGCGCCATCGCTGGACGGGCTTTGCGCCGGAGGGGCTGGCGGTCGAGACGCCGGACGGCGCGGTGACGATGGCCTTCGATGCGATCCTCCTGGCGCTCGGCGGGGCGAGCTGGCCGCGGCTCGGCTCGGATGCCGCCTGGGTCGGTGCGCTTAAGGAAAGGGGCGTCGCTATCGTGCCCTTCCGGCCGGCCAATTGCGGTTTCGATGTCGATTGGCCGGCGTTCTTCGTGGAGAAATTCGCGGGCGCGCCGGTCAAGGGCGTCACGGCGTGCTCGGCGGCCGGGACGATCCCCGGCGAATTCGTCATCTCGGCCCCGGGTGTCGAGGGCAGCCTGATCTATGCCCATGCGGCTGCATTGCGCGATGCGCTGGACGGGACCGGGACGGCGATCCTGACGCTCGATCTCGCGCCGGGCCGCACGGTGGAGCGGCTGGCCGCGGATCTCGCCCGTCAGGGCGGCAAGGCGAGCTTTTCCACCCGGCTGCGCAAGGGCGCCGGGCTCGACGGGGTGAAGGCGGCGCTGCTGCGGGCCTGCATTCCCGATGCGGCCGCGCTGGCTCCCGCGGCTTTGGCGGCGGCGATCAAGGCGGTGCCGCTCCGCCCCGTGCGCCCGCGGCCGATTGCCGAGGCGATCTCGTCGGCGGGCGGCGTGAGGTTCGACGCCATCGACGAGGGATACATGCTCAAGGCGCTGCCCGGCGTCTTCGTCGCGGGCGAGATGATCGACTGGGAAGCGCCGACCGGCGGCTACCTGCTGACGGCGTGTCTTGCCACCGGCCGTGCGGCCGCGCTCGGAATGGATCGCTGGCTATCCGATAAATAATAGCCCGTATCAGGCGCGCTTCGCCCGTGCCGGCATGTGGCCGAGCGTGGCGGCGGCGTCCTTCAGGCAGGCGAGGTAGCGGTCGCGGTTGGCAAGGCCGTCGGCGCGCGGGGCGACGAGGCAGAGCGTCGCCACGGCATGGCGCTCCTCATCCATGACGGGCACGGCGAAGCAATGGGTGAAGCTGTCGACGATGCTGTTGAAGGTGAAGAAGCCGTCGGCCGCCGATTGCCGCACCTCGGCGAGGAATGCCTGCGGATCGAGCCATTCGCCGCTCGGCAGGCGGAAATCCTCCGGCGGGATGAAGGCGAGGATCTCCGCATCCGTCATATGCGCGACCAGCAGCCGGCCCGAGGCGGTCCACGGGATCGGCACCGACTGGCCCATGTCGGTGGAGATGCGGAAGGGCCGGGCACCCTCGCGCATGCGCACGACCGTATATTTGTTGCCGTCCAGCATGCAGAACTGCGCGGTTTCGCGCGTCTCGTCGGCGAGCCGGTCGAGCGCCGCCTCGCATTCGCGGGTGAAGTCGAAGTGGTTCTCGTAGGCCGCGCCGAGGAAATAGAGCTTGCGGCCGAGATAGACGCGGCCCTCGCCACCGGTGAATTCCAGGATGCCGTTGCGCAAGAGGAGGCTCACCAGCTCGTAGACCGATGAGCGCGGCGCGCCGATCTGCGCGGCGATCTCGTTCGGCTTCAGCGGCTGGCGCTTCTGGCGCAGGAAATCGAGGATCTCGAAGGCCCGGTCGAGCCCTCTCGCCCGCTTGCCGCCTGCTTCGTCCGCAATCGCATCCATGCCTGTTCATCCTCTTTTGTCGCGCCAGCTTGTCACGCCAGCCGCGGCATCTGTCAATCCGCTCGTTTCCGGCCCCTGGCAGGGAAATTTTCGCCCCCCTCTTGCGGGGCGGAAAAATCGGCATAAGATCGCTCCGTCCGCTATAAAGATCACATGTACATTATATTGGACATAAACGGATGGCAAGCCCGTTCCTGCTGCCGCACAAAAAGGGGATCGACATGAACAATTCCAAGCACCGCCCGTCCGCCTCGCTGCGCAGCCGCCTTCTCGCGGGTGCCGCTGCCGCCGCGGCTCTCCTCGTCTTCGGCGCCGGCACGGCGTCGGCCGCCGCCAACTGCATCAAGGGCGATCGCAAGGCGCCCTATACGATTGGCTGGGCCAACATCTATTCGGTGCCGACCTGGATGAAGCAGACCGAAGGCACGATTGCCGCCGAGGTCGAGACGCTGAAGAAGGACGGCCTCGTCAAGGACCTGATGATCACGGACGCGCAGGGCAACGCCCAGACGCAGATCCAGCACATCCAGTCGATGATCGACGCCAATGTCGACGCCATCGTCGTCATCGCCGGCTCGTCGAACGCGCTCGACCGCGTCATCTCGGATGCCTGCGACAAGGGCATCGCCGTGGTGAACTTCGACAGCCTCGTCAACACCGACAAGGTGACGGCGAAGATCAACACCGATTCCAGTGAATGGGGCGCGGGCGCCGCCAAGTGGCTTGCCGACCAGCTCGGCGGCAAGGGCAAGATCATCGTCATGAACGGCCCGGCCGGCATCTCGGTCAGCGACGACCGCCGCAAGGGCGCCCAGCCGGTGCTCGACGCCAATCCGGGCCTCGAGATCATCACCGAGACGAACACGGAATACAATGTCGCCCCGGCGCAGGAGGCGATGACGAGCCTGCTCTTCGCCAATCCGGAGATCGACGGCGTGCTCTCGCTCGGCGGCGCGCTTTCGGCCGGTTCCGTCATGGCCTTCGACCGCCAGGGCCGCGAGCAGGTTCCGATCACCGGCGAGAATGCCCGCCAGTTCCTGGAGCTGTGGAAGGAAAAGGGCCTGAAGGGCTGGGCGACGATGCAGCCGAACTGGCTCGGCGCGCTTTCCGTCTACACGGCCGTGCAGGCGCTGGAAGGCAAGGACGTTCCCGCCTTCATCAAGGTGCCGCTGCCGGTTATCGACGACAGCTCGATCGACAGCTACCTCGCCCGCGCCGACCAGTTCCCGGCCGACGGCTACATCTATTCGGATTACGATCAGGCGCTGTTCGACAAGCTGATCACGCAGTAAACCCGAAGAGGACGCCGTCATGACGGAACCAAGGCCCCTGCTGGAAGCCCGGCAGGTGTTCAAGGGATTTTTCGGCAATCCGGTTCTGAAGGGCGTCGATATCGCCCTTCTGCCGGGCAGGGTTCATGCCCTGCTCGGCGAGAACGGCGCGGGAAAATCCACGCTGATCAATCTGCTGTCCGGCGCTCTCCAGCCGGACAGCGGCACGATTTCCGTCGACGGCAAGCCGGTCGGGCGCTTCAGCCCGGCCGCCGCCCGCGCGGCCGGCATCGCCGTGGTGCAGCAGGAGCTGAGCCTGACGGCCGACCTGTCGATCGCCGAGAATATCGGCCTCGGCGCCTTCCCGCGGCGCTTCGGCCTCATCGACTATGCCGCGCTCCACCGCGGCGTGCGGGAGGTCTGCGACATGGTGGGCCTCACCGAGCCGCTCGACATGCCGGTCGCCGACCTCGCGCTCGGCCGCCGCCAGATGGTGGAGATCGCCAAGGCGCTCTTCCGCAAGCCCCGCGTGCTCATCCTCGACGAGCCGACCTCCTCGCTCTCCGCCCATGAGGCCGGCATCCTCGCCCGCCTCATCGAGACGCTGCGCGACCGCGGCACGGCGCTGCTCTACATTTCCCACCGCCTCAACGAGGTGCAGGCGCTCTGCTCCCACGTCACTGTGCTGAAGGATGGCGGCGTTACCGCCGACCAGTCGCTCGCCGGCATCGACGGGGAGGGGCTGGTGCGCCTGATGGTCGGCCGCGAGACGGGCGATCTCTTCCCGCCGCGCCCCGTTTCCAATCCCGGCGCGCTGCGCATCGGCGTCGAGGGCTTTTCCGCCGGCCTCGTGCGCGACATCGGCTTTTCCGCCCATGCGGGCGAGATCGTCGGCATCGGCGGCCTTGTCGGGCAGGGGCAGGAAGACCTGCTGCTCGGCCTTTACGGCGCGATCCCCGCAAGGGCCGACAAGGCCGAGGTCTCGGGCAGGAACGGTCTGCCCGCCCATGTCGAGGCGGCCAATGCGGCCGGCATCGTCTATGTGCCCGCCGACCGCAAGCACGAGGGGCTGGTGCTGCCGCATTCCATCGCCTCCAATCTCATCCTGCCCTCCCTCGGCCGGCTTGCGCGCGGGGGCCTGCGCGACAGGGCTGCGGAAACCGGGCTGATCGCCGATCTCGCCCGCCGGCTCACCATCAAGGGCGACGTCGCCCGCCCGGTGCAGGCGCTTTCGGGCGGCAACCAGCAGAAGGTGGCGCTCGCCAAGTGGCTGCCGCTCGACCCGTCCGTGCTGCTGCTCAACGATCCGACGCGCGGCGTCGACATCGAGACCAAGCGCGAGATCTACCTCATGCTGCGCGCCTTCGCCGCCGAGGGCCGGCTCGTCATCCTCGCAAGCTCCGATACGCCCGAGCTCGTGCATCTGTGCGACCGCGTCGTGGTGCTGCGTGAGGGCCGCGTCGCGGCGACGCTGTCGGGCGACGCCATCAGTGAAGAGGCCATCGTCGGCGCGGCCATGGGCATCGACAGAAAGGGAGCGGCCGCATGAGCGCTGTTTCGTCCTCCGGCTGGTTCTACGGCGCCGTCCAGCGCCGCCGCAACCGCGGCCTTGGCGGCCTCTATCTCGTCGTCGCCGCCTTCCTCATCCTTTATGCCGTGCTCTTTCCGGGCATCCTTTCCGTCGGCGGCTTCTCCAAGTTCACGCAGAACTGGTTTCCGCTGGCGCTCGTCACCATGGCGCAGGCGCTCCTGATGCTGAACGGCGGCATCACGCTCGCCATCGGCCCGCTCGTCAGCCTCGGCGCGGTCATCGCCGCGACCACCATGGAGGGCGTCCTCGGCGTGCCGGGCGGCTTCCTCGCCGTTGCCCTCACCGGCCTTGCCATCGGCGCCGTCACCGGGGCCATCGTCGCGCATCTGCGCCTGCCGGCGATCATCGTGACGCTGGCCGGTTCCTTCATCATCACCGGCGTCGCGCTGATCCTCCTGCCGCGCCCGGGCGGCTTCATTCCCGGCTGGCTTTCGACGACGCTCGCCGGCCACACGCCGGTCGCCTTCCTGCTGCTCGTCGTCATCCTCGTGCTCTGGAAGGCGTTTCTGGCAACGCCGCTCGGCCTCGGCATCTATGCGGCGGGCGACAATCCCGTCGGCGCCTTCCGCTCCGGCGTTCCGGTCGAACGGGTGAAGATCGTCTCCTTCGCGCTTTCCGGCCTGCTGGCGGCGCTGGCCGGCCTCTTCGTCGCGGCGCAGACCGGCTCGGGCGATCCGGTCATCGGCAATCCCTTCACGCTGAACTCGATTGCCGCGGCCGTGCTCGGCGGCGTCGGCTTCCTCGGCGGCAAGGGCACGATGCGCGGGGCGATCTGCGGCAGCCTGCTGCTCTCCGTCATGATCAACGTGATGTTCTTCCTCGGCTTCCCGCCCGTCGCGCAATATGTCGCGCAGGGCCTGATCATCGTCGGCGCCGTCGCGGTGCCGGAACTTCTCGGCGTCTGGAGGGCAAGGCGATGAATGCTGTGCGATCCCTGTTTCGCAACCCGCCGCTCCTGACCTTCGTGCTGGTCGCGCTCGTCTGGCTCGTCGCCGGCCTCACGCTGCGCGGCTTCGGCGCCTACGGGCACCTGCGCTACCTTCTGGAGCTTGCCGCCGTCATCGGCATCGCGGCGGCCGGCCAAACGCTCGTCATCCTGATGGGCGGCATCGACCTTTCGGTCGGCGCGGTCATCACCGTCACGGCGATCCTCCTGCCGCTGATCTCCCCCGCCTGGGACCCGACGGGCCTCGTCGGCATCGTCCTGGCGCTGGCGATTGCCGCCGGCATCGGCTTCCTCAACGGCGCGGGGGCAGCTTATCTCCGCGTGCCGCCGATCATCATGACGCTCGCCATGGCGACCTTCCTGCAGGGCCTGCTCGTCATCGTCGCCGGCGGCAGTGCGGTCACGGTCAGCAATCCGGCGGTCATCCTGCTCGGGCAAGCCCGGCCGCTCGGCGTTCCCGCCGGCGTGATCCTCTGGGTCGTCGTCTCGGCCGGCGTGCTGCTGCTCATTCACCGCATGCCCATCGGCGCGCGCTTCCTCGCCCTCGGGGCCAATCCGCTGGCGACGCGGCTTTCCGGCGTCAGCGTCACGCGCAACACGCTGATCCTTTATGCTCTCTCGGGCTTCTTCGCGGGCCTTGCCGGCATCCTGGTGCTCGGCATGAACCGGCAGGGCTATGTCGGCATCGGCGATCCCTATCTCCTGACGTCGATCGCGGCCGTCGTGCTCGGCGGCACCTCCATCCTCGGCGGGCGCGGCACCTATGCCGGCACCATTCCGGGCGCGATCCTGCTCGTCACCACGACGGCGCTGATCACGGTGGTCAATGCCTCGCCCGGCTGGCGCTCGATCATGTTCGGCACGCTGATCCTCGCGCTGCTGCTCATTTCCGGCCGCGAGGCGCGGCGATGACGGTGCGTTACGGCGGGCCGGTCATCGACCCGCATCACCATCTCTGGGACCTGTCGCTCGGGCGTCACCCCTGGCTGGAAAAGGCGCGGGCGACCGGCGGCGAGATGGTCTATGGCAGCCTCGCGCCGATCCTGAAGGACTACGGCATCGCCGAATATCGCGCCGATGCCGCGCGGCAGGACATCGTCGCCACGGTGCATGTCGAAGCCGGCTGGTCGGACGCGCATCCGCTGGAGGAAAGCCGCTGGCTGGACGGGCTCGACCGCTCCTGCGGCATCGCGCGGCGCTATGTCGCCCGCGTCCCCCTCGACAGTCCCGATGTCATCCGCCTGCTCGAGGAGGAGGCGGCCAATCCGAACGTCGTCGGCATCCGCGATATCGTGAGCTGGCACCCGGAGCCGGCAAAGAGCTTTGCGCCTCTTCCGCATCGCATGGCCGACCCTGCCTGGCGCCGGGGGCTTGCCCATCTCGCCCGCCTGGGCCTCGTCTTCGACCTGATGCTCTATCCCTGGCAGATGGACGAGGCGGTCGATCTCGTGCGCGCCTTTCCCGACACGCTCTTCGCGCTCGACCATGCCGGCAGCCCGGCCGACCGCAGCGAGGCGGGCATGGCGCTCTGGAGGAGCGGCCTGCGGGCGCTCGGCCGCGAGCCGAACGTGCGGCTGAAGATTTCCGACCTCGTCGCCTATGACAATGACTGGACGCAGGAAAGCCTGCGGCCGGTCATCGAGCACGGGCTCGACTGCTTCGGACCGGCGCGCGCGATGTTCGCCAGCGATTTCCCCGTGGCCGGCTTGCATGCCTCCTTCGACGAGGTCTACGAGGTCTTCCGCACCGTCGCCGCGCCGCTTTCGCTCGACGAGCAGCGCGCCCTTTTCTTCACGACCGCCAACGAGACCTACCGCCTCGGGATGGGAGAACACCATGTCTGACCTTCACGCCGCCACCGACAATCCGCTGATCGACGACCGCATCCGCGGCTTTCCGCCGGGCCATGCGCCGCTTGCGCTCGATGCCATCGGCAGGCAGGGCTGGAAGCCCTTCGACGGCAATATGGCGCTGCCGCTGATCTCGCTCGACCGGCAGGCCTTCGCCGCCAATGTCGACCTGATGATGGCCTATGTGAAAGGCCAGGGCGTCGAGATCGCCCCGCATGCCAAGACGCCGATGTCGACGGCGATTTCCGGCGCGCTGCTGGCCGCGGGCGCGTGGGGCACGACCGTCGCCGATATCCGCCAGGCCGCCGTGCTGCTGAAGGCCGGCCAGCGCCGGCTCATGCTTGCCAACGAGATCGGCGGCCTTGCCGCCGCCCGCCGCCTTGCCGCGCTGCTCGCCGGCTATCCGACAGCGGAGATACATATATTCGTCGATTCGCTTCCGCTTGCCGAGGCGCTGCGCACGGCCTGGCAGGAGCGCGGCGACCTGCCGCCGCTCGGCCTTCTCGTCGAGTTCGGCGCCGGCCGCGCCGGTGCGCGCAGCGCCGAGGCCGCCGGGGCGATCCTCGATGCGATCCTTGCGGCGGAAACGCCAACCTTCCGGCTGACCGGCATCGCCGCCTATGAGGGCGCCGCCGCGACCGCCGACGCCGACGAGACGCTCAGCCGGATCGACGGCCTGATGCGGCTCACGGCGGATTTCCTGCCGAAGGTGCGTTCTCGCATCGGCAACGAACGGCCGCTCTTGGTGACGGCGGGCGGTTCGGTCTTCTTCGACCGGGTCGTCGCCGGGCTTGCCGCCGCCGTCAAGGCCGATCCCGATTGCCGGCTGGTGCTGCGCTGCGGGGCGATCTTCTTCCACGACCACGGCATCTACGAGCGCGGCCTTGCCGGCCTTGATGCGCGCGGCGGCTTCCGTATCGGCGAGGAGACCGTGTCGGCCTCCGGGGGCTTCCAGCCGGCGCTCAGGGTCTGGGCGGAGGTGCTGTCGCATCCCGAGCCGGGTCTTGCGATCTGCGGCATGGGCCTTCGCGACGTCGCCATCGACCAGGGCTTGCCGCGGCCGCTGGCGCTTTACCGGAACGGCGCGCTGCTTGGCGATTTCACCGGCGCCGAGGTGCTGCGCCTCAACGACCAGCACGCTTTCGTCGCCCTGCCGGGGGCAAGCGACGTTGCCATCGGCGACGTGGTCGAGTTCGGCATCTCGCATCCCTGCACCTGCCTCGACCGGCACGCCATCCTCTACGGCCTCGACCCGGACCATACGGTGACGGCCGCCTATCTCACCAGCTTCGGCTGATCCTCCCCAAGCAAGCATAGAGAAAAGGAAAACACGCGATGATCCAGCGTTACCAGAAGGGTTCGCGCATGAGCCAGGCCGTCAGCTATGGTGGTCTCGTCTACATTGCCGGCCAGGTCGCCGAAGACCGCAAGGCCGGCATCGAAGCCCAGACGCAGGACGTGCTCGGCAAGATCGACGCCCTTCTGAAGGAAGCCGGCACGGATCGCTCGAAGCTCCTCGCCGTCAATGTCTTCCTGCCGGCGATCGTGGATTTTGATGCGATGAACGGTGTCTATGACGCGTGGATCGATCCGGCCAATCCGCCGGCCCGCGCCTGCGTCGAGGCCCGCCTTGCCGATCCCGACCTCCGCGTCGAAATGACCGCCGTCGCCGCCCTCTGAGGGCGGCCCCTGCCCGGACTGGAGACCCCCATGCACAGCGGACTTGTCAACCCGATCGATTTCGCGCTGGACGGCCGACAGGCCGGGCATCTCGCCATTCCCTATTCGGTCGACCGCTCGCCCTATTACCAGATCCGCATCCCGATCCTGCGCCTGAAGAACGGCGCGGGACCGAGCCTTCTGCTGATGGCGGGCAACCATGGCGACGAATATGAGGGCGAGCTCCAGCTCGGGCGGCTGATGCGGCTTCTCGATGCCGCGAAGATCCGCGGCGCTGTCACCATCCTGCCGATGGCGAACCTGCCGGCGGTGATGGCGGCCAAACGCTGCTCGCCCTTCGACGGCGGCAATCTCAATCGTGCCTTTCCGGGCGATCCCGCCGGCACGCCGACGGCGCGGCTGGCGCATTTCCTCGAGCACACGCTGTTCCCGCAGCACGATGCGGTGCTCGACCTCCATTCCGGCGGCACCTCCATGGCGCATCTGGCCTGCACGCTCATCGAGCGGCAGGCCGATGCCGCGCGTTTCGAGCGCTCGCTCGACCTGATACGGGCGATGGGCGCGGCCCATGCCTTCATTGCCGACAACGGACCGGCGGCGCCGACCTCGATGGGCGCGGCCGGCCGGGCCGGCACGATCGGCCTTTCCGGCGAATTCGGCGGCGGCGGAACGGTGACGCCGGACAGCATGGCCTTCACGGCGGGCGCCATCGACCGGCTGCTCCTGGTGCTCGGTATCGTCGAAAAGCCCGTCCTGTCGCGGCAGGTCCTGCCCGCGCCGCCCGCGTTGCAGCTTCTCTCGCTGTCGCGGCACAGCCAGGGCATCTATGCCAGCCGGCGCGGCTGGTTCGAGCCGGCCGTTGCGCTCGGCGCGCATGTCGCCGCCGGCGACCTTGCCGGCTGGTATCACGATCTGGAGCGGCTGGATGACGGCGAGGAGGCGCTGCGCTTTGCCGAGGGCGGCATCGTCATCTCCCACCGGCTGCATACGGACAGCCAGGCCGGCGACTGCCTGATCCAGGTGGCCGAGCCGATCAGCGGCTGATCGCCGCCACCGCCTCGCCCACCCAGTCGAGGCGTTTGGCCGGAATGAGCCCGTAATTGTAGAAATTGACGCCGTCGACGCCCGCTTCGACGGCGTTTTTCACGCGCGCCGTCAGGATGTCCGGGCCGTCGACCTCGGGATAGAAGACGCGAAGGCCGAGCCCGAGGAACTTGTCCGGCCCGAGCAGCGCCCGGCCGGTGCGGATGACCTCGCCGACGGCCTCGGGCGTCATGTCGTAGCAGCAGAGGATCGCCCCGTCACAGAGCCTGCCGACGGCGGCAAGATCGACGCCGCCGAGCCAGCCGTCCTTGAGGTCGATCAGCACGATGCGCGTCGCCGGGTCGGCGGCGGCCCTGATCTCGCCGATCAGGCTCGTCACCGGCTCGCTGCGCCAGGCAAGGAAGGCGTGAAGCTCGGGATGGGCGCGGAAGGCGTCGATGCCGGCTTCCGGGAAATCGGGGAACTGCCGCTCCGGCACGGCGCGCTCGCAAAGCTCGGCGATGAAGCGGGCGACCGTCCTGCGCGCGCCCTCCACCGGCACGCCGGCCTTTTCGGCCCGCGCGGTGCAATGGTCGCAGAAGCAGAGCGAGAGCAGGAAGTCGTCCTCGGCATTGAGGCCGACGCCGTCCTTCTCGTGGTGGTATTCATGGGCAAAGCCCATGAAGTTCGGGCTCTCCAGCTCCAGCATGTCGGGCTTGTGGTTCGTCGTGATGTCGCGGACGAGCGTCACGACATAGTCGCGCGCGGCGGGGCTGGAGGGGCAGAGATTGTAGTAGTTGGCATTGCCGAAGGCGTTGCGGGTCACATGCCCGGGATGCAGCATGCCGAGCCGGCTGTTGTGCAGGCAGACCGTCCAGCAGGAGACCTTGAGGCCGGTCTGCGCCCGTGCCTTGGTCAGCGCCTCCAGCATGTCGCCGCGCTCGGCGACGTTTTCGGCCATCAGCGGGCGGATCGTCTTGTCCTGCCAGAGGCTTTCGTCCGGCCGGAAATAGACCGTGCCGTCCTCCGGGAAATAGGCCTTCTGCTGCGGGCTGCGCGGTTGAAGGAAGCGGCCGGCATGGTAGGAGGTGGCCATGCTGACCGTGTTCAGCCCGGCGCGGCCGGCAAGATCGGCGGCGAGCGCCTCCAGTCCCTGGTCCTGGATGTCCCAGGGATAGGTCCACATGGAAAGATGCATGGCGTGCTCCCGTCTATTCTGTCCATTTTATAGAACATATGTCCATAATAGTGTCCATATGGATTTTTGCCCGGAAAGGGCCGGGCTTGCATTTGTGCAAGAAAGCGCCGCCTTCGCCCTTCAGGCGGGATCACGCGGAGCGGGCCGGAACGGCGGCGGGGCGGCTTCGGGCGGGCCTGCTGGCATTTTCGACGCATTGGATGTCGCGAACCGGAGGGATTCCTTGCAAGAGCAGGCGTAGCTTTCCGCCATTGCAGGGGCTTGCGCTGCCGCGAGCGGCCTGAAATATGCACCGAGCCGTTCACGCGGCCGCAAAAAAGGGGATCGCCGGCGCCTGCCCGCAGCACCGGCCGAACGCGAGATGAGACCGATGAAAAGCTATGTGCTGACCGTAACCTGCCAATCGACCCGCGGCATCGTCGCCGCGATCACCGGCTACCTGGCCGAGAAGGAATGCAATATCGTGGATTCGTCGCAGTTCGACGACCTCGAGACGGGCCTGTTCTTCATGCGCCTCACCTTCACCAGCGAGGGCGGCGCGACGCAGGACGATATCGATGCCGGCTTCGCCCCGATCTCCAAGAAATTCGCGATGGTCCACCGGTTCCACAACAGCGACGAGCGCATGAAGGTGCTGCTCATGGTCTCGCGCTTCGGCCATTGCCTCAACGACCTGCTCTACCGCTGGAAGATCGGCGCGCTGCCGATCGACATCGTCGGCGTCGTCTCCAATCATTTCGATTACCAGAAGGTCATCGTCAACCACGATATCCCCTTCCATCACGTCAAGGTGACGAAGGAGAACAAGCCGCAGGCCGAGGCGCGGCTGATGGAAGTGGTCGAGCAGTCCGGTGCCGAGCTGATCGTGCTCGCCCGCTACATGCAGGTCCTGTCGGATGCCGTCTGCAAGAAGATGTCGGGCCGCATCATCAATATCCACCACTCGTTCCTGCCGTCCTTCAAGGGGGCCAACCCCTACAAGCAGGCCTTCGAGCGCGGCGTGAAGCTGATCGGCGCGACGGCGCATTACGTCACCGAGGATCTCGACGAGGGTCCGATCATCGAGCAGGACGTCGCGCGCATCACGCATGCGCAGTCGGCGGACGACTATGTCTCGATCGGCCGCGACGTGGAGAGCCAGGTGCTTGCCCGCGCCGTGCACGCCCATATCCACCACAGGGTCTTCATGAACGGCAACAAGACCATCGTCTTCCCGCCGAGCCCGGGCTCCTACAAGTCCGAGCGCATGGGCTGAAACGATAAAAGGCCGGCGAAACGCCGGCCTTTCTGTTTGCAGTGCCTCGGGCGGCTTTCGCCTGGAAGTTTCGCCGCATTTCCGAACGCAAAACCGCTTCGCACTTTTGCTGGAAATGCTCTAGAGGCGCGCGCCGGCGAAATGGGCGATCTGCGCGCCGAGTTCGTAATAGCCTTCGCGCACCGTGCGGAAGGACTGGGCCTCGGGCTCGCTGACGGGCAGCGGCAGGTCCATTTCGGCGATCTCGCCGGCAATGAGCTGGGCGAGGGTGCGGCCGAAGACCGTGCCGGGCGCGATGCCGCGGCCGTTATAGCCGGAAAAGCCGATGACGTTTTCGGCAAGGCGGTGGAAGCGCGGCAGGCTGTCGGAGGTCATGCCGATCTTGCCGTACCATTCCGCCTCGAAGGCGACGTCGCCGATCGCCGGGAACAGCTTCTTCAGGGCGCGGCGCGCCCAGGCCTTGTGGATGCCGGTGCCGGTGCCGCGCAGCGCGCCGACGCTGCCGAAGACGAGCCGGCCGCGCTTGTCGAAGCGGAAGGAGGAGAGGACTTCCTTCGTGTCCCATGCGCCCTGCTTTTCCGGCAGGATCTTCGCCTGCATCTCCGGCGAGAGTGGCACGGTGGCGAAGTTGAAATAGGGAAGATGCACGAGCTCGGTGCGAACCTCGTTCCACGGGGCGACCGTATAGGCGTTGGTGGCGACGACCACCCAGTCCGCCGTGACCGTGCCGCGCGTTGTCTTGACCGTCCAGCGCTTGCCGTTCCGCTCTGCGCCCGTCACCGGGCTGCCGGTGAAGACCTTCGCACCGGCGGCGATGGCGGCGCGGGCAAGGCCGCGCACATAGGCGAGCGGCTGGATCGTGCCGGCGCGCAGGTCGAGCAGCGAGCCGGCATAGGCGTCCGTGCCGACCTTCACCGCCGTCTCGGCGGCGTCGAGCAGGCGCACCGGGGCGCCGCGGCGGGCCCATTGCTCGGCGCGCTGCTTGAGTTCGTCGAAGCCGGACTGGCCGACGGCGCAGTGCAGCGTGCCGACGGGATTGATCTCGCAATCGATGGCGTGCTTCTCGACGAGGTCGAAGACGAGGCGGGGCGCATTGCCGAGCACTTCGAGCAGGCGGCTGCCATAGACGTCGCCGAGCACGCCGGGCAGTTCGTCGGGCATCACCCACATGCCGGCATTGACGAGGCCGACATTGCGGCCCGAGCCGCCATAGCCGATTTCCGCCCCTTCGAGCACGACGACGCGCGTGCCGCGCTCGGCGAGGTGAAGGGCGGTCGAAAAGCCGGTGAAGCCGCCGCCGACAATGACGACATCCGCCTCGGTCGAGCCGGAAAAGGCCGTGGTTTCGGGAGCGGGCGGGGCAGTCATCTCCCAAAGGCCATGGGAGCGCGGATCGTTGAGCATGGTGGTGTGTCTTTTAAAGGAGGAAGATCTTCCCTCGCACAATCGGCCAAGTGCCACCATGACTAAAGCAAAAAATGCGAACGGGGTCATGCCCCCGCCGCATCAAGCCGTTCCGCAGGTCCCTCAGGGAACCTCCTTGGCGATCCAGACGCGAAAGGCCTGGCTCAGCGGGTTTTCGAGCTTTCCCTCGGGCACGACGAGATAATAGCTGTTCTCGGTCTGCATCGGGCGGTCGAAGACGACGGCGAGGCGGCCGTTCTCCAGCTCCTGTTCGATGAGATATTTCGGCAGCAGCGCGAAGCCGAGGCCGGCGACGGCCGATTCGATGACCATGGCGAACTGGTCGAAGCGGTGGCCGCGATAGGCGGTGTCGGCCGAGCCGCCATTCAACTCGAACCATTGCGCCCAGAGTTTCGGGCGGGTCGCGAGATGCAGCAGCGGCGCCTTCTCCAGATCCTTCGGCTCGGCAAGGCTCCAGGATTTCAGGAGTTCGGGACTTGCGGCCGGCAGAATCTCCTCGCTGCAAAGATAGGAGCAGGCCGCGCGGGCCCAGACGGGCTGGCCGTAATGGATCGCGAGGTCGAAATTCTCCTCGTCGAAATCGAACGGCGCCGAGCGGGAGGCGATGTTGATGATCGTGCCGGGATTTTCGGCGAGGAAACCCGGAATGCGCGGCGTCAGCCAGCGGCTGCCGAAGGTCGGCAGCGTGGCGATGGCGAGGCTGTGCTCGGAGGAGGCCGATGCCATGGCGCGCAGCATGGTCTCTTCCGTCTGGTGCAGCAGCTTGCGCACTTCCGGCAGGAAGCGGCGGCCGTCGTCGGACAGCACGACGCGCTGGCGCACGCGCTCGAAGAGCAGAACGCCGAGCTGTTCCTCGAGATCCTTGATCTGGCGGCTGACGGCGCTCTGGGTGAGATTCAGCTCATGCGCCGCCTGCGTGAAGCTGCCGTGGCGGGCAGCGCATTCGAACGCTTGCAGCGTGGTGACGTCCGGGATCAGCCTGCGACTGAGCTTCATTCATTCCTCGCATCAACATAGTCAGAACGGTCGCAATCGCTTGGAGAAACGATCCGGTATTATCCGTTTTGAGAATGATCAGGGCCTCCCACCCTTCTAAAGCAATTTCCGGAAAAGTGTGAGCGCTTTTCCGGCGGAAATTGCGCAACCATGAGACGAGACTGTTCGCCATGAAAGCAAATGCACAGGTTTCTGCCGACAAGATCCGCGCGGATTTCTCTGCCGCCATGTCCGCCATGTATCGCGACGAGGTTCCGGCCTATGGCACGCTGATGTCGCTGGTCGCCGATGTGAACGCGGAGACGCTCGCCGCCGACCCGCATCTGAAGGCGCGTCTCGACGCGACGGATTCGCTGGAGCGTATTTCCGAGGAGCGCCACGGCGCCATCCGTCTCGGCACGCCGGCAGAGCTTTCCATGATGCGCCGCGTCTTCGCCGTCATGGGCATGTTCCCGGTCGGCTACTACGATCTCTCCATGGCCGGCGTGCCGGTCCATTCCACCGCCTTCCGCCCGGTCGGCGCGGAAAGCCTCAGCCGCAACCCGTTCCGTGTCTTCACCTCGCTGCTGCGCCTCGATCTCATCGCCGATGCCGCGCTGCGCGAGGAAGCGGCCGCGGTTCTGGCGGCCCGGAAAATCTTCACCGACGAGGCGGTTGCGCTGGTCGAAAAGGCCGAGCGCGACGGCGGCCTCAATGCGGTCGATGCCGCCCGTCTCGTCGCGGAAGTGCTGGAAACCTTCCGCTGGCACGACCACGCCATCGTCAGCGCCGACATGTACAGGCGCCTGCACGACGCGCACCGGCTGGTCGCCGATGTCGTCTCCTTCAAGGGCCCGCACATCAACCACCTGACGCCGCGCACGCTCGACATCGACAAGGTGCAGGCGCGTATGCCGGAAGAGGGCATCGCCCCCAAGGCCGTCGTCGAGGGTCCGCCGACCCGCAAGTGCCCGATCCTTCTGCGCCAGACCTCGTTCAAGGCGCTGGAAGAGGCCGTTTCCTTTATCGGTGAGGACGGACGCTGGCAGGAAGGCTCGCACACCGCCCGCTTCGGCGAGATCGAGCAGCGCGGCGTGGCGCTGACGCCGAAGGGCCGCGCGCTCTACGACCAGCTGTTGAACGAGACCCGCGCCCGCGTGCGCCCGGCCGCCGACGGCTCCAATGCCGGCGAATACGAGGCGGCGCTCGCCGACGTGTTCAAGGCCTTCCCGGACGACTGGGACGGCATCCGCAAGGCGGGCCTCGGCTATTTCCGCTATTCGCTGACGGAGAAGGGCATGTCCGTCACCGGTCGCAACGCCGATCTGGAAACCGCCATCGAAGCTGGCCTCATCCAGTTCGACCCGATCGTCTACGAAGATTTCCTGCCGGTCAGCGCCGCGGGTATCTTCCAGTCGAACCTCGGCGACGATGCGACGCAGGACTTCGTCGCAAGCCCCAACCAGGTGATGTTCGAGCGCGATCTCGGCGGCGCGGTGCTCGATGAATTCGCACATTATGCCGGCATCCAGCGCGCCTCGCTTGAAATGTGCCTCGGCATCGTCAACATGGCGGCCGCCGCGGAATAATGGACGCCAGCATGATCGAGGCAGGGCATATCGAAGCGCTGAAAAGCCTCGTCGGTGAGAAGGGTCTTCTCACCGCGCCCGCCGACGTGTCCGCATACGAGACCGGCGCGCGCTACGACAAGGGACGCGCCGCCTTCGTCGCCCGCCCGGCGACGACCGCGGAAACCTCCGCCGTCGTTTCCTATTGCGTGCGGAACGCCATCGCCCTCGTGCCGCAATCCGGCAATACCGGCCTCGTTTCCGGCTCGACGCCGGACGGGAGCGGAAGCCAGGGCATCCTCAGCCTCGACCGCCTGACCGCGCCTTTCGAACTGGACCGCGTCAACCGCACGGTCAGGGCAGGCGCAGGCCTTCGCCTTTCCGATCTCAACGGCAGGCTGGAAGAGACCGGCCTCTTCTTCCCGATCGACCTCGGCGCTGATCCGCGCCTTGGCGGCATGATCGCGACGAATACCGGCGGCTCGCGCTTCCTGCGCTACGGCGATGTCCGCCGCAACACGCTCGGCCTCACCGTCGTTCTCGCCGACGAGGCGGGCACCGTGCTCGACCTCTCCTCCGGCCTGCGCAAGAACAATACCGGCGTCGACTGGAAGCAGCTCTTCATCGGCACGTCCGGCGCCTTCGGCATCGTCACCGAATGCGTGCTGAATCTCGAGCCTGCGCCGAAGCAGTCGGCGACGGCCCTCCTCGTGCCGGCCTCGGAAGAACAGGTCGCGACCCTGCTGGTCGCCATGGAAGATGCGCTCGGCAGCTATCTCTCGGCCTTCGAGGGCATGTCGGGCAATGCCGTGCGCGCCGCGCTCGATCATGTGCCCTCGCTGCGCAATCCCTTCCAGGGCGGCATCGTGCCGGATTTCGTGATCCTTGCGGAAATCTCCCGCTCCACCCCGCTCCGCGAGGGCGAGCAGCCGCTCGACGCGGTGCTGGAGGAAGTGCTGGCCGCGATCTGGGAGCGGGAGGACGCGCCGTTGGCCGACGCCTTCGTCGGCCCGCCGCACGAGATCTGGGCGCTGCGCCATGCGCTTTCGGAAGGCGTGAAGCATAGCGGGCGATTGATCGCCTTCGATCTTGCTTTCCGCAGGGGTGACATCATGCCCTTCCTCGCCCATATGAAGGCGGAAATGCCGAACCACTTCGAGGACGTGACGATCTGCGACTTCGGCCATATCGGCGATGGCGGCGTGCACTTCAACCTCGTCGTGGCGAAGGACGATCCGCGCCTTGCCGATCCCGATTTCGAGGCGGACCTGCGCGAATGGGTCTTCACGGTCGCGGTCGAGCGGTTCGAGGGAAGCTTTTCCGCCGAGCATGCCATCGGCCGCAAGAACCAGGCTTTCTACGACAGATACACCCCGGACGAGATCCGCAGGCTTGCGGCCGGGTTGAAAACCATCACTTCGCCGGGCCCGCTCGGCGCCATCACCTTCTGAGAGACAACAGGGAGATACCCGATGACGAAAGTCGACGTGAAAACCGAAACCGCAGCCCTTCTCGACAAGCTCGGCGTTGCCCGCGCTGACTGGCAGGGTGGCGACATGGCCTCCTTCAGCCCGGTCAGCGGCGAGGAGATCGGCAAGCTGAAGACCGTCTCGGCCGCCGAGACGAACAAGGCGATCGACGCCGCCCACGAAGCCTTCAAGGCCTGGCGTCTCGTTCCGGCTCCCAAGCGCGGCGAACTCGTTCGTCTGCTCGGCGAAGAGCTGCGTGCCTCCAAGGCCGATCTCGGCCGCCTCGTCTCCATCGAAGCCGGCAAGATCACCTCCGAAGGCCTCGGCGAAGTGCAGGAAATGATCGACATCTGCGATTTCGCCGTCGGTCTCTCCCGCCAGCTCTACGGCCTGACGATCGCCACCGAGCGCCCCGGCCACCGCATGATGGAAACCTGGCACCCGCTCGGCGTCGTCGGCATCATCTCGGCCTTCAACTTCCCGGTCGCCGTCTGGTCGTGGAACGCGGCCCTGGCGCTCGTCGCCGGCAACTCCATCGTCTGGAAGCCCTCTGAAAAGACCCCGCTGACGGCGCTGGCCTGCCAGGCGATCTTCGAGCGCGCGCTTGCCCGCTTCGGCGACGCCCCGGCAAACCTGTCGATCGTCCTCATCGGCGACCGCACCATCGGCGAGGCCCTCGTCGACAACCACAAGGTCGCGCTCGTCTCTGCCACCGGCTCCACCCGCATGGGCAAGGAAGTCGGCCCGCGTCTCGCCAAGCGTTTCGCCCGCTCGATCCTCGAGCTCGGCGGCAACAATGCCGGCATCGTCTGCCCCTCGGCCGACCTCGACATGGCGCTGCGCGCGATTGCCTTCGGCGCCATGGGCACCGCCGGCCAGCGCTGCACCACGCTGCGCCGCCTCTTCGTGCATGACAGCGTCTACGACCAGCTCGTTCCGCGCCTGAAGAAGGCCTACACCAGCGTTTCCGTCGGCAACCCGCTCGAAACCTCCGCTCTCGTCGGCCCGCTGGTCGACAAGCAGGCCTTCGACGGCATGCAGAAGGCAATCGCAGCGGCCAAGGCCGAGGGCGGTTCCGTCACCGGCGGCGAGCGTGTGGCCGAAGCCGGCAAGGACACGGCCTACTACGTCAAGCCCGCCATCGTCGAAATGCCGAAGCAGGCCGGCCCGGTTCTCGAAGAAACCTTCGCGCCGATCCTCTACGTCATGAAGTATTCCGACTTCGAAGCCGTTCTGGAAGACCACAATGCCGTTTCGGCCGGTCTCTCCTCGTCGATCTTCACGCTCAACGTTCAGGAAGCCGAGCGCTTTCTGTCGGCCGACGGTTCGGACTGCGGCATCGCGAACGTCAACATCGGCACCTCGGGGGCTGAAATCGGCGGCGCATTCGGCGGCGAGAAGGAAACCGGCGGCGGCCGCGAATCCGGCTCCGACGCCTGGAAGGCCTACATGCGCCGCGCCACCAACACGGTGAACTACTCGAAGGCACTGCCGCTCGCCCAGGGCGTCTCCTTTGATATCGAATAACGGCGACATCGAGTAACCGACCATGAACAGCCAGACCAAGATCGAGGAGGCGGGCTTTGTGCCCGCCTCGCGCATCGCCGCCATCGGCGTTTCGAAAATCCTGCAGATCGGCGCCCGCGCGAGCGCCATGAAGAAGGAAGGCCTGCCGGTCATCATCCTCGGCGCCGGCGAGCCTGACTTCGATACGCCCGACAACGTCAAGGCCGCCGCCAAGGCCGCCATCGACAAGGGCGACACCAAGTACACCGCGCTCGACGGCACGCCGGAACTGAAGAAGGCGATCTCGGAAAAGTTCCGCCGCGAGAACGGCGTCGATTACGCGATCGACGAAGTCACCGTCGCGACGGGCGCCAAGCAGATCCTCTTCAACGCCTTCATGGCGACGGTCAATCCGGGCGACGAGGTGATTATCCCGACGCCCTACTGGACGTCCTATTCCGACATCGTGGAGATCTGCGGCGGCGTGCCGGTGCTGATCCCCTGCGACGCGGAAGCCGGCTTCCGCCTGAAGGCCGAACAGCTGGAAAAGGCGATCACGCCGAAGACCCGCTGGGTGCTCTTCAACTCGCCGTCGAACCCGTCGGGCGCCGCCTACAGTGAGGCCGACTACCGCCCGCTGCTCGACGTGCTACTGCGTCATCCGCATGTCTGGCTGATGGTCGACGACATGTACGAGCACATCGTCTATGAAGGCTTCAAGTTCGTGACCCCGGCCGCCATCGAGCCGCGCCTGAAAAGCCGCGCGCTGACGATCAACGGCGTCTCGAAGGCCTATGCGATGACCGGCTGGCGCATCGGCTATGCCGGCGGCCCGAAGGCGCTGATCAAGGCCATGGCCGTGATCCAGAGCCAGGCGACCTCCTGCCCGTCTTCGGTCAGCCAGGCCGCTTCGGTCGAGGCGCTGAACGGCCCCCAGGACTTCCTGAAGGACCGCCAGGCGAGCTTCAAGCACCGCCGCGACCTCGTCGTTTCCGCGCTGAACGCCATTCCCGGCCTTGCCTGCCGCACCCCGGAAGGTGCGTTCTACACCTTCTCCGGCTGCGCCGGCGTGATCGGCAAGACGACGCCGAAGGGCAAGCGCATCGAGGCCGACAGCGACTTCACGGATTACCTCCTCGAAGACGCGAATGTCGCCGTCGTCCCGGGCTCGGCCTTCGGCCTCTCGCCCTATTTCCGCATCTCCTACGCCACGTCGGAAGCGGAATTGACGGAAGCGCTGAAGCGCATCGCAGAGGCCTGCGCACGGCTTTCCTGAGCCGCCACGCACCTTGTCTTTTCGGCCCGCCGCAGCCAGCCTGCGGCGGGTTTTTCTTTGCCGAAACCTCTGCTTGACCCGGCCCCGGGGGCCGGCCGCATAAGAGGATGGTGAACGACAGGGAGGTGATTCGTGCGCAGGTCCGGCCTTCATCTGACCGCCGCTGAAGCGGCAAGGGAACTTAGCGTCTCGGCCAAGGCTCTCCGGCTCTACGAGCAGAATGGATTGCTGGCGCCGCTGCGCACGGCTGCCGGCTGGCGGATATACGGTCCGTCCGAATTGGCCCGCGCAAGGGAAGTCGCCGCCTTGCGGCGGCTCGGAATGGGCCTTGCGCAGATCGAGGCCGTCCTGTCGGCCGATGGCGACAATCTCGCCGCCGCGCTCGCCGCCCATCAGGCCGGCCTCGAGCGCCAGCTCGATGATCTGGCCGAGACCGTGCGATCCGTGGAGGCGGTGCGAAAGCAAACGGTATCGGTGGCGGAGAGGGCGATTTCGCTGGAATTGCCATGGCCCTGGGGCAGCGAGCGGTTCGAACTCCCGGCCATCAAGCCGGTCACCTACATCACCGGCCCCCTGGGAAGCGGCAAGACGCGGCTGGCGCAGGCGATTGCCGAAGCCTTGCCCGATGCCGCCTTTATCGGCCTGGAGCGGTTGGCGGGCAGCGACGCGGCAGTGCAGGCGCGAAGCGACAGCCATCTTCGCCGGCTTGTCGAGCAGGGCGCGAACCTCTCGCCGGCCCTGACGGCGTTGATCCTCGCCATCGAAGCCTCGCAGGCGGCGGCCCTTGTCATCGATATGGTCGAGCAGGGACTGGATCAGGCCACGCAGCAGGTGCTGCGGCGCTATCTGCGAAGCCGGCCTTTCGGGAAACGCCCGCTGTTCCTGCTCACGCGCTCCTCGTCGATCCTCGACCTTTCGGATATCTGCGCGAACGAAACCATCCTCTACTGCCCGGCCAATCACGACATGCCGATGGTCGTGTCACCCCATAAGGGCGCGCGGGGTTACGAGGCGGTCGCGACATGCGTTGCGACACCGGCCGTGCGGTCGCGGACGGAGGGCGTGATCGCCTTTCGGCCGAGCGCTGCCTGATTGCAAAAGAAAAGGGCCTCGTAGAGGCCCCATTTTTATCTGTTCGCGCCTTGCTGGCGTTCTCTCTTCCCCGCGGCCGGGCCACGATGCGAAAACGCCCCGGTCTGGCCGGGGCGTTGAAGAGGTCGGAAAAATCAGGCGGCGCGGGCGCCGTGGTTTTCCTGGGCGTAGTAGTGGCCGAAGCGGTTGGCGAGGAAGGCGTCGAGGGCGATTTCTTCCTGGCGAACGAAGCCTTCGGCGCGCAGCGAGCCGTCAGCCAGCATGTCGAGCACGGCGCAGATCGAGCCTGCCGTCGTGATCTGGATGGCGGAATGCAGCACGCCGGCGACCGGAGCGCTATAGACCTTGTTGGCGTAGGTTTCCTGGATCAGGCGGCCACCCTTGCGACCGGAAACGGTCACGAAGATGATCACGACGTCCTGCGTGGTGGTCGGCAGGGCGTTTTCGAAGATGTCCTTCAGGACTTCGCGACGATGGCGCAGGCCGAGGTCGTTGAGCAGCGCCTTCATGATGGCGGCGTGGCCCGGATAGCGGATCGTGCGGTAGTTGAGCGTGCGAACCTTGCCCTTCAGCGTCTCGCAGAGCGTGCCGAGGCCGCCCGAGGTGTTGAAGGCTTCGTAGGTGACGCCGTCGAGCGAGAATTCTTCACGCTCTTCGAGGGCCGGAACCTCGATCAGCGCGCCTTCGACGATGGCTTCGCAGGGCTCGATATATTCGTTGATGACGCCGTCCGTGCTCCAGGTCAGGTTATAGTTGAGAGCGTTGGACGGGTACTGCGGCAGGGCGCCGACGCGCATGCGAACGCTGTCGAGCGTGTCGAAGCGGCTTGCGAGATCGTTGGCGACGATGGAGATGAAGCCCGGTGCGAGGCCGCACTGCGGAATGAAGGCCGTCTTGGCGTTCTCGGCGATGCGCTTGACCTGGCGGGTGGATTCGACGTCTTCCGTGAGGTCGAGATAGTGCACGCCGGCAGCGGCGGCAGCTTCGGCGATTGCGATCGTCAGGTGGTAGGGCGCGGCGGAGAGGACGGCGAACTTGCCGGTGAGCAGCGCCTTCATGGCGGCAGCGTCGGCGATGTCGACGACGGCGGTCGAGACGGCCTCGTGCTTCTCGATGGCGGCCAGCTGCTCTTCCGAGCGGTCGGCGACGGTGACGCGGTAGTCCCCGCTATGGGCCAGCATGCGCGCGATGGTCGAGCCGATCTTGCCTGCGCCGATGACGACGATGTCCTTCATGTGATTACCCTCCGGCATGAATTGATGCGCCTATTTTGAGGGCGGGCACTGTCGATTTAAAGCGCCACATCTGACATAATGCGTCATCGATATCGGCAGAACGACGGTAAAAATGAGCATTTCGACGTTAGGACCCAAGGATCGCGAACTTCTCGCCATTCTCAGCGAGAACGCCCGCGAGCAGACGGCGACCATCGCCCGCAAGCTGGGCCTGTCACGCACCACCGTGCAGGCGAAGATCGACCGACTGGAGCGCGACGGCGTGATCGCCGGCTATGGCGTGAAGCTCTCCGACGCCTATGAGAGCGGCATGGTGAAGGCCCACGTGCTGATCACCATCGCACCCAAGACCCTCGCCCGCATCACGACGGACCTGCATGCCATTTCCGCCGTGCGCACGCTGCATTCGGTCAGCGGCAGCTTCGACCTCATCGCCGTGGTGGAGGCTACGTCGATTGCGGAGCTGGACCACCTGATCGACCGCATCGGCGCCATCGACGGCGTGGAGCGCACGCTGTCGTCGATCATCCTGTCGACGCGGATCCGGCGGTAGGCGAGGGGTGAGCGGGAAGGGCGAGGCGGCCAAGTTCAATCAAGGCAAGGCTCGTCACCTTCACGCGATGAACCGCTCCGGCCGGTACGGCCCGATATTGATTGTCGTCCGCTCACCGAGCATCTTCTCCGCCAGGACGCGGCCGGTGATGGGGCCGAGGGTCATGCCGTGGTGGGCGTGGCCGAAGGCGAACCAGAGGCCGGCGTGGCGCGGGGCCTTGCCGATGATCGGCATCATGTCCGGCGTGCAGGGGCGGGCGCCCATCCAGGGCTCCTCGTCGCGGCGTTCGGCGAGCGGGAAGAATTCGCGGGCGACCTTTTCGGCGCGGCGAAGCTGGACCGGGGTCTTGCGCGCATCGCGCCGGGCAAATTCCGCGCCGGTGGTGAGGCGGATGCCGCGCAGCATGGGCGCGAGGAAATAGCCGCGCTCGGCGTCGAGCACCCAGTTGTTGAGCGTTGCGCCTTCCTCCGCGCCGTAGTGCATGTGGTAGCCGCGCTTGACGGCGAGCGGGAAATGGTAGCCGAGCTTGCGTGTCACCGTATCGGCCCAGGGGCCGAGGGCGACGACGACGTCCTTCGCCTCCAGCGGGCCTTCCGGCGTGGCGATGCGCCAGCCTTCGCCTTCGAGCACATGCTCGATGGTCGCCGCGTCGCCTGATTTGAGCATGCCGCCGAGCGACTGGAAATAGGCGAGGTAGCGCTTCAGCAGGCTCTGCGGATCGCGGATCGACCAGGGATCGGTCCAGCGCAGGCCTCCGGTCAGTTCCGCGCGGATATGCGGCTCGGCGGCGGCGACCTCGGCGGTCGTCAGCTTCTGGTGGTTGACGCCGAAATTGGCCGAAAGTTTCTCCGCTTCCGCATAGGCCTTGTCCCGCTCTTTCTCCGTGCGAAAAACCTTCATCCAGCCGTCCTTGCGGATGAGGTCGTCGGCGCCGGAGGCGGCGATCAGGTCGGCATGCTCGCTGAT
Source organism: Shinella sp. 1A1 (assembly GCF_055379515.1). Classification (NCBI taxonomy): domain Bacteria; kingdom Pseudomonadati; phylum Pseudomonadota; class Alphaproteobacteria; order Hyphomicrobiales; family Rhizobiaceae; genus Shinella; species Shinella sp. 1A1. The sequence continues at coordinate 3,154,773 of NZ_AP039671.1, read as the reverse complement.
CGAATGCTCGATGAGCGGGGCATAGAGATGGGCGATGCTCTGGTGCTGGCGGAAGCCGGAATGCCACCAGTAGCGGGCAAGGAAAGGAATGATGCCGGGGATCGCCGAGGGGTGGTAATGCGCGTCGATGGTGTTGTTCAGCGCATAGCGGAAGAGCGCGCCGAAATCGTGCGGGAAACCGTAGGGATAGACGCCCTCACGCTGGATGAGGCCGGCATTGCCGTAGGAGGTCTCTTCCGCCGGCCCGCGGCGGTCGACCAGCACAACCGACTTGCCGCGCCGCGCCAGGTGGATCGCGGTGGAAATGCCGACCACGCCCGCACCGAGAACAATGACATCCGTCTTCATCTGCATGCCCCGAGGATTCTACCTTGCCCATCAATGCATCGACGCCTCGGGCAAGGCAACAGCCGTGCAGGCTATTGGCCGGCAAGCCGCAGCAGGTTCTCGATGGCCGAGCGCTCGAAACCGCCGATTCCCTCGGAAATGTCGGCCTTGATGGCGGCGGCTACGGCATCCTCGTCGCGCTTGCGCAACGCCGCGATCGCCTCCTGGTGGCGGTCGACGAAGTAGAGCTGGGCGACATGCTCCATGGCGATGCCGAGGAAAGGGCCGAGCTGCAGCCAGACGCTCTCCACCATCGGCATGATCACCTGCTCGGGATTGGCGGTATAGAGCGTGCGATGGAATTCCTGGTTCAGCAGCAGCGCCGTCGCCTTGTCCTTGCGGGAAATCGCCTCGTCCTGCGCCTTGTCGATCTCGGCGAGCCGGTCGATGCAGCGCTCGGTGATGTGCGGTACGGCCCTGCGGGCGGCGTGCTGCTCCAGCATGGCGCGCAGCGCGACGAGTTCGCCGAAACGGTCGGCCGTCATGCGCGGCACCATGATGCGGCGATTGTCGAGAACGCGCAGCGCTCCCTCGGAGGAAAGGCGGCGCAAGGCCTCGCGCACCGGCGTCGGGCTCGATTCCATGGCTTCGGCGATACCGCGGATCGTCAGCGATTCTCCTGGCCGGATCGAGCCCACCATGATCGCCTGGCGCAGGCGCCGATGCGCATATTCATGCGTCGTCATGCCTTCCGGCCGTGCCAGCGGCTCAAGCGCCAAGTTGCCCAATCCATCCCTCCTGTGACAGGCTATGGCGTGCTGCCCTGCCTTTGTGACAGGTTCTAGCAGCTTGACCGGCGACAAGAAAGTGTGCATATCTGCAAAATGTGATCACAAAAATAATTATGTGATATGGATAGGGGATCATGACGCTCAACGAAGACTCCGAATGGCTGATCAATGCCGATGGCGTGGAAAGCATCCAGGCCGTCGTCTGCGACCTCAACGGTATTCTGCGGGGCAAGCGCGTTCCCGTCGGGCAGGCGGAGAAGGTGCTGAAAGGCGGAATCCGCATGCCGCTCTCCATCGTCGGCGTCGACGTGTGGGGCGAGGACATCGTCGGCTCCAGCCATGTCTTCGCCTCGGGCGACATGGACGGCATCTGCGCGGCGACCGGCCGCGGCGCGCTGCCCGTCAGCTGGACGCTGAAGCCGTCCGCCGTCGTGCCGCTCTGGCTGTTCAAGGAGAATGGCGATCCCTTCCTCGCCGATCCGCGCCAGGCGCTCGCCCATATCGTGCGGCAGTATCACGAGCTTGGCCTTCGCCCGGTCGTCGCCTCGGAGATGGAATTCTACCTGATCGACGCCGAGCCGGACCATGCCGAGCCGCCGATCTCGCCCTATACCGGCAAGCGCCTCGATTCTGACGCCATCCTTTCCATCGACGAACTTGACGATTTCGGCCAGTTCTTCTCCGACGTCTATGCGGAATGCGAGCGGCAGAACGTGCCGGCGGATTCGGCGGTCGCGGAAAACGGCATCGGCCAGTTCGAGATCAACCTCATCCATTCCGACGATCCGCTGAAGGCGGCGGACGACGCGCTGTTCTTCAAGCGCATCATCAAGGGCGTCGCGCGCAAGCACGGCTTTGCCGCCACCTTCATGGCCAAGCCCTACGGCATGCGTTCGGGCAGCGGCATGCACATGCATTTCAGCGTGATCGACGAGGACGGCAACAATGTCTTCGACGACGGCACCGCCGAGGGGTCGGCGATCATGAAGCATGCGGTCGCGGGCCTGACGCGCGGCATGGCGGAATCGACCCTGCTCTTCGCCCCGCACTACAATTCCTACCGGCGCCTGCGTCCCGACACCCACGCCCCGACCTCGATCTCCTGGGGCTACGAGAACCGCACCGCCGCCATCCGCATTCCCGGCGGCAACAACAAGGCGCGGCGCATCGAGCATCGCGTTGCCGGCGCGGACGCCAATCCCTATCTGGTCATGGCCGGCATCCTCGGCGCCGCCCTCGTCGGCATCCGCAACAAGTGGGAGCCGCCGGCGCCGGTCTCCGGCCGGGCCTATCTCTCGCAGTTGCCGCGTATCCCGAGCGAATGGGGTTCGGCCGTCACCGCCTTCGAGAACGGCTCGATCGTCTCGGAGATCTTCGACCAGGATCTCCGTTCCATGCTGATCGCCTGCAAGCGGCAGGAAATCGCCGGTTTTGCCGAACAGGTGACCGACTTCGAATTCAGCGCCTATCTGGAAATCGTCTGATGGCCAACAACCAGTCCTATGCCGGCAACGGCGCCTATCCCGACAGCTACTACGCCGCCTCCCGCAACATCATCCGCACGCCGAAGGTGCTGGAAGGCGCGGTCACGGCCGACGTCGCCGTGCTCGGCGCGGGCTATTCCGGCCTTTCCACCGCCATCCACCTCGCCGAAAAGGGCTACAAGGTGGTGATGGTGGAAGGTGCGGGCATCGGCTGGGGGGCGTCCGGGCGCAACGGCGGGCAGGTCGTCAATGGCCTTAACGCCAGCCTCGACACGATCAAGCGCCGCTACGGCGACCAGGCCGGCGCCTTCGTCGGCAGCCTCGTGCAGGAAGGCGGCAAGATCATCCGCCGCCTCGTCTCTGAGTACGAGATCGATTGCGACCTGAAGAACGGCAACATCTACGCCGCCTATACGCCCGCCCACATGAAGGAGCTGGAGCACAAGAAGGCGCTGTGGAAGAGCTATGGCATGGACGACCACCAGATGCTGGACAAGGCGGCCATGCGCAAGCTGGTGGATACCGACGCCTATATCGGCGGCATGCTGGACACGACCGGCGGCCACATGCACCCGCTCAACCTCACCCTCGGCGAGGCGAAGGCGCTGGAATCGCTCGGCGGCGTGATCTACGAGCAGTCGCCCGTCATCCGCGTCGAGCACGAGGCCGAAAAGCCGGTGATCCATACGGCAAAGGGCAGCGTGACGGCGAACACGGCCGTTCTCTGCGGCAATGCCTATCTCGGCCACGTCGTGCCGAAGCTCGTCTCGCGCGTCATGCCGGTCTCCACGCAGATGATCGCGACCGAGCCGCTCGGCGAGCGCGCCGATGCGCTGATCCCGAGCGACATGTGCGTGGAGGACGTGCGCTACATCCTCGATTATTTCCGCCTGTCGGCTGACAAGCGCATGATCTTCGGCGGCGGCACCGTCTATGGTGGCACGGACCCCGCGGATGTGCGCGCGAAAATCCGCCCGAACCTCGAAAAGGTCTTCCCGTCGCTCAAGGGCGTGAAGATCGACTATGCCTGGAGCGGCAATTTCGCGCTTTCCTTCTCGCGCGTGCCGCAGATGGGCAAGATCGGCAAGAACACCTATTTCGCCCATGGCTACAGCGGCCACGGCGTCACCGGCTCGCATCTCTTCGGCAGGATCCTGAGCGAGGCGATCCACGGCGACCTGTCGCGCTTCAGCCAGTTCGAGAAGCTGCCCTGGATCCCCTTCCCGGGCGGGCGCATGTTCCGCGCGCAGTATTCGACCATCGGTTCCTGGTGGTACCAGTTCAAGGATGCCTTCGGGCTTTGAAAAACCGTCTAGTAACGAAAACGCCCGGCGAGAGCCGGGCGTTTTGTTTTGAGGTGGAGGGCCTCAGTGCTTTGCCGGCAGGCGCGGCAGGAAGACCGTGAGGATGCCGAGCAGCGGCATGTAGGAGCAGACCTTGTAGACGAACTCGATGCCGTGGCTGTCGGCGACGCCGCCGAGCAGCGCCGCGCCAAGGCCGCCCGCGCCGAAGGCGAAGCCGAAGAAGATGCCGGCGATCATGCCGACGCGGCCCGGCACCAGTTCCTGTGCGAAGACGACGATGGCGGAGAAGGCCGAGGAGAAGATCAGGCCGATCAGCACCGTCAGGACGCCCGTCCAGAAGAGGTTCGCATAGGGCAGCATCAGCGCGAAGGGGATGACGCCGAGGATCGAGAACCAGATCACGAAGCGCGTGCCGAGCCGGTCGCCGATCGGGCCGCCCATGAAGACGCCGAGCGCGGAGGCGCCGAGGAAGAGGAACAGCATGAGCTGCGCCTGCTGCACGTCGAGGCCGAAGCGCTCGATCGTATAGAAGGTGAAGTAGCTGGAAATGCTGGCGAGATAGGCGTTCTTCGTCGTCGTCAGCAGGACGAGGACGGCGAGCGCCCAGGCGACCCTGCCGCGCGGCAGGGGCAGCTCGCGGCTGGCGGCCGGCCGGCCGGCGGCAAGGCGGCGCTCACCGGCATACCAGTTGCCGACCCAGGTGAGGATGACCATGCCGACCAGCGCGACGGCCGAGAACCAGGCGACGCTCGTCTGGCCGAAGGGCAGCACGATGAAGGCGGCGAGCAGCGGCCCCATCGCCGTGCCGGCATTGCCGCCGACCTGGAACATGGACTGCGCCAGGCCGTGCCGCCCGCCGGACGCGAGGCGCGCGACGCGCGAGGATTCCGGGTGGAAGATCGCCGAGCCGAGGCCGATCAGGCAGGCGCCGAAGACGAGCACGGGGAAGGAATGGGCATAGGCGAGCATGATCAGCCCGACGAAGGTGCTGCCCATGCCGACCGGCAGCGAGAAGGGCATCGGCCAGCGGTCCGTCACGATGCCGACGGCCGGCTGCAGCAGCGAGGCCGTGACCTGGAAAGCCATGGTGAGCAGGCCGATCTGCACGAAATCGAGCGCGTAGTTCTCCTTCAGCAGCGGATAGAGCGACGTCAGCAGCGACTGCATGATGTCGTTCAGCATGTGGCACGCGCTGACGGCGACGATGATGGAATAGGTGGTGGCGGCGGCGCTGCGCGGCGCCGCAGGAACGACAGTCGACATGTTGGCCTCGAAATGATCCGCCAGATCGGCGATTTTTGCTGAAATACAAGGATTGCTTGCGGCCTGCTTTTGTGGTGAGGTCCATTTCTTACGCGAGTGGGCCAAAATGGAAAAACTCAACGCCGCGCGCCTCAGGGCGCTGGATGCCGACCACATCCGCAACCTCGCCCGCATGGAGCAATCCAACGAGGATATCCTCGTCCACAGTTCGGATATTCCGGGCGGCTATACCGTGCCGCGGCATCGCCACCGCCGCACGCAGTTCCTCTGCGTCTTTTCCGGCGTCGTGCTGGTTGCGACCGATCGCGGCCGCTGGATGATCCCGCCCGGCCATGCCCTCGTCATTCCGCGCGGGCTGGAGCATTCCGTCGAGATGTACAGCGATGTCAGCATGCGCTCGGTCTATATCTATTCGCCCGAGGGCCGTGCCGCCACGCTGGAGCCGACCGTGCTCGAGGTGACCGATCTTGCCCGTCAGCTCATCGCCGAAGTGGTGCGGCAGGGCGCGCCGGCGGAGGAGCGCGGGCGGGCGGAGCTGATCATGGCCCTGCTTCTCGACGAGATCGGCCGCCTGCCGGAGCGCCGGCTCGGCCTGCCCTTTCCGGCGAGCGGACGGCTTGCCGGCCTCTGCCGCGATTTCGTCGACCAGCCCTCGCCAACGGCTAAGATCGACGACTGGGCGCGGCGCCTCAACATGAGCCGACGCACCTTCACCCGCTTCTTCCGGCAGGAAATGGGCGTCAGCTTCGTCACCTGGCGTCAGCAGGCCTGTTTGTTCGCCTGCCTGCCGCGCCTTGCCGCCGGCGAGCCGGTGACGCGCGTCGCGCTCGATGCCGGCTACGAGAGCGTGCCGGCCTTCACCACCATGTTCCGCCGCATGCTGGGCACCTCGCCGCGCGCCTACCTCACGAGCCGCAAGGCTGCTTAGGCTTCCGGTCATCGGGGGACTGTTTTCCCGCGGCGTTTGGCGTTAGGAAGGGGTGCGGGACCCAGACCGGGCCGCAAGCCGGGAGCGCCAGCCGCACGGGAGACGGATTTGAGGAAGATACTGGTCATCGGGATCGGCGCGGGCAATCCCGAGCACATGACCGTTCAGGCCATCAAGGCGCTGAACCGGGCGGATGTGCTGCTCATCCCCACGAAGGGCGCGGAAAAGGCCTATCTCGCCGAGGTGCGCCGTGAAATCTGCGACCGTTTCCTGGAAAACCCCGCCTGCCGCATCCTCGATTATCCCGTGCCGGTACGCCGCGCCGACGGCTCCTATGAGGACGGCGTCCATGACTGGCACCGCGCCATCGCCGGTATCTACGAGCGCACGCTGCTGGACGAGCTCGGCGAGGACCAGACGCTCGGCCTCCTCGTCTGGGGCGACCCGATGCTCTACGACAGCACGCTGCGTATCGTCGGGCATGTGCGCGACGCCGGCCGAGTCGCCTTCGAGACGGAGGTCGTTCCCGGCATCACCAGCGTGCAGGCGCTCTGCGCGGGCCATGGCATCGCGCTCAACCGCATCGGCCTGCCCGTCGAGATCACCACCGGCCGCCGCCTTGCGGAAGGCTGGCCGGAATCCGCCCGCGATGTGCTCGTCATGCTCGACGGCGTGCAGGCCTTCCGCACGGTGACGGATCCGGAAGCGGAGATCTGGTGGGGCGCCTATCTCGGCACGCCGCACGAAATCCTGCTCTCCGGCCGGCTCGCCGACATGGCCGGGACCATCGCCGAGACCCGCGCGAAGGCGCGCGAGGAGCACGGCTGGATCATGGACACCTACCTGATCCGCCGTCCGGCCGGCGAGGAGGAAGCCGCATGACGGCCCCCGCAACGAGTGCCCTGCGCCGCGGCGCCTGCCCCTCGCTTTCCGCGCCGATGCAGACCGGCGACGGCCTCCTCGTGCGCCTGCGCCCCGTTGCGCCGGCGCTGACGGCCGAAGACCTGCTCGCCCTTGCCGACCTCGCCCGCGAGCACGGCAATGGCCTCATCGAGATCACCGCCCGCGGCAATCTCCAGCTTCGCGGCTTGACGGAGGCCTCGGTGCCGCGCCTTGCCAAGGAGCTTGCCGTCGCCGGCATCGTGCCGCAGACGGGCGTCGCCATCGAGGTGCCGCCGCTGTCCGGCATCGATCCCTCCGAGACCGCCGATGCGACACCGATTGCCGATGCGCTGCGCAAGGCGATCGCCGCGGCCTTGCTTACCCTCGCGCCCAAACTCGCCATCGTCGTCGATGGCGGCGGGGTGCTCTCCCTTGCCGACATGGTGGCCGATATCCGGCTCGATGCGCTTGCCGATGGTGCGGGATGGCGGCTTTCGGTCGGTGGCGACCGGCGGACGGCGCGGCCGGTCGCGGCGCTTCCAGCGGAGCGCGCCATCGCCGGCGCGATGGCGGTCGTCGCCGCCCTTGCCACCATCGGCCCGGCCGCCCGGGGGCGCGACCTCGACGCCGCGGCGCTTGCCGCACAGTTCGGCGCGGTTCCAGAACCGGCCTTCTCCGAGGTTCTTCCCAGCCATCCGCTCGGCATTCACCGCATTGGCGATGAAAGCCTGCTCGGCATCGCCCCCGCCTATGGTCAGATTCATGCCGACAGGCTCGCCGTCCTCGTGCAGGGCCTTGCTGCCTGCGGCGCTTCCGAATTCCGCCTCGCGCCGCATCGGGCGCTTCTTGTGCGCGGGCTTTCCGGGGAGAGGCTGGTGGCCGCTCAGGCCTGTGCGGATCGCGAAGGCTTCTGGCGCACGGAGACCGCGCCTGGCCGGGTCATCTCTATCTGCGCCGGTGCCGCCGGCTGCGCCTCGGCGCGCTTCGATACCCATGCCGCGGCCGATGCCGTGGTGGCGGAGGCGGGAGGCCTGCTGGACGGCTCCCTCGACGTGCACATTTCCGGCTGCCCGAAGGGCTGCGCCCATCCGGCGCGCGCCGCCGTCACGCTGTGCGGCACGGCCGCTGGCGTCGGGTTGATCCTCGATGGGCGGGCAAGCGATGCGCCCGCCGCCACCCTGCCTGCCGGCGACCTCAAGCCGGCGATCCAGCGCATCGGCACCCTTTTGCGCGCGCGCCGCATGGAGGGCGAGACGGCGAAGAGCCTGCTCGACCGCACCGCGCCCGCCACCCTTGTTTCCGCATATCAAGGCCAGCAATGACAGACTACGACTACATGAAGGATGGCACGGCCATCTATGAGAAATCCTTCGCGATCATCCGCGCCGAGGCCGATCTTTCGCGCTTTTCCGAGGCGGAATCGGACGTCGCCGTCCGAATGATCCATGCCGCCGGCCTTGTCGAGGCGGCGGCGCATTTCGTCTTCTCGCCGGACTTCGTGGGTTCGGCCCGCGTGGCGCTTCAGGCCGGCGCGCCGATCTTCTGCGATGCCGAAATGGTCGCCCGCGGCGTCACCGCCGCCCGCCTGCCGGCGGGGAACGAGGTGATCTGCACACTGCGCGACCCGCGCACGCCCGAGATCGCCCGGGAAATCGACAATACCCGCTCGGCCGCCGCCATCCGCCTCTGGCTGGAGCGCATGGCCGGTTCGGTCGTCGCCATCGGCAATGCGCCGACGGCGCTCTTCTACCTGCTCGAACTCCTGCGCGACGGCGCGCCGAAGCCGGCGGCGATCCTCGGCATGCCGGTCGGCTTCGTCGGCGCGGCGGAATCGAAGGAAGCGCTGGCGGAGAATTCCTACGGCGTGCCCTTCGCCATCGTGCGCGGCCGCCTCGGCGGCAGCGCCATGACAGCGGCCGCGCTCAATGCGCTGGCAAGGCCGGGAGTATGACCATGACGGGAAAACTCTACGGCGTGGGCACCGGCCCGGGCGATCCGGAACTCCTGACCCTCAAAGCCGTGCGCGCCATTGGCGAGGCCGATGTGCTGGCCTGGTTCGCCAAGGCCGGCGGCACCGGCAACGGGCGCGCCATCGTCGAAGGCCTGCTCAAGCCCGGCATGGTGGAGCTGCCGCTCCATTATCCGGTGACGGTCGAGATCGAGAAGGAGCACGAGGACTACAAGAGCCGGATCACGACCTTCTACGATGCCTCTGCCGCCGCCGTCGCCGAGCATCTTGCCGCCGGCCGCACGGTCGCGATCCTGTCCGAAGGCGACCCGATGTTCTACGGCTCGTATATGCACCTGCATGTGCGCCTCGCCGGCCACTTCCCGACGGAGGTCATTCCCGGCATCACCGCCATGTCCGGCTGCTGGTCGCTCTCGGGCCTGCCGATCGTCCAAGGCGACGACGTGCTCTCCGTCCTGCCGGGCACGATGGGCGAGGAGCAGCTGTCGCGCCGTCTCGGGGATACCGAGGCCGCCGTCATCATGAAAGTCGGCCGCAACCTGCCGAAAATCCGCCGGGCGCTTTCCAGTGCCGGCCGGCTCGGCGAGGCGGTCTATGTCGAGCGCGGCACGACGCCGGCCGGCAAGTCCATGCGGCTTTCGGAAAAGCTCGACGATACCGCGCCCTATTTCTCGCTGGTGCTCGTGCCCGGCTGGAGCGGCCGCCCATGACGGGCAGGCTGCATGTGATCGGCACCGGCCCCGGCAATCCGGACCAAATGACGCCGGAGGCGCTTCGCGCAGTCGAGGCCTCTACCGAGTTCTTCGGCTATTTCCCCTATATCGACCGGCTGAACCTCCGGCCGGACCAGATCAAGGTCGCCTCCGACAACCGCGAGGAGCTGAACCGCGCTGAGACAGCGCTCAAGCGGGCTGCGGCGGGCGTGAATGTCTGCGTCGTCTCGGGCGGCGATCCCGGGGTCTTCGCCATGGCGGCGGCGGTCTGCGAGGCCATCGATGCGGGACCGGAGGAATGGAAGTCCGTCGATCTCGTCGTGGTACCGGGCGTCACCGCCATGCTGGCGGTCGCCGCGCGCATCGGCGCGCCGCTCGGCCACGATTTCTGCGCCATCTCGCTGTCGGACAACCTGAAGCCCTGGGAGATCATCGAGAAGCGGCTGCGGATGGTCGCCGAGGCCGGCCTCGTCATCGCGCTCTACAATCCGATCAGCAAGGCGCGGCCCTGGCAGCTCGGCAAGGCCTTCGAGATATTGAGGGAGGTCCTGCCGGCGCAAACGCCCGTCATTTTCGGCCGCGCGGCGGGCCGGCCGGACGAGCGCATGCTGGTCATGCCGCTTGGGGAAGCAGAGGCGGAGCGCGCCGACATGGCGACCTGCGTCGTCATCGGCTCGCCGGAGACCCGCATCATCGCCCGGCCCGGCCTGCCTGACCTCGTCTATACGCCGCGCTTCCTGAAGGCACCGAGCAGATGATCGGCAAGCCGCAACGTTTCCTCGATCGTTCCGGCATGGTGGCCATCGGCCTCCGCCGCCCGCTCGACCAGCACGACGGGCAGGCCGAGGATGCGCGCAGCGACGATCTTGCCGTAGGTGGCGTCGCCGCCGGAATTCTTGCTGACGATCACCTCGATGCGGCGGTCGCGCAGCAATTCTACGTCCGCCTCGACGGCGAAGGGCCCTCGGGCGAGCAGGTATTCGACATGGGGCGAATCGAGCGGCGGGTCGACCGGATCGACGCTGCGCACGAGATAATGGTGCTGCGGCGCGGCGTCGAAGACTTTCGCCTCCTGCCGGCCGATGGCGAGGAAGACGCGGCGCGGCTCCGCGCCCAGCGCTGCCACGGCCTCGGGGATCGAGGCGACGCGCGTCCAGCGGTCGCCTTCCGTCTCCTCCCAGCCAAGGCGCTCCAGCCGCAGCAGGGGAATGCCGGTGGCTTCGCTTGCGGCGCGGGCATTGGCGGAGATTTGCCTTGCGAAGGGATGGGTCGCGTCGATGAGGAGATCGATGGCCTCGCCCCGAAGATAGGTGGCAAGCCCCTCGGCGCCGCCGAAGCCGCCGCTGCGCACCGGCACCGGCTGCGGCGCGGGATCGAGCGTGCGGCCGGCGAGCGACAGCGTGACGGCAAGATCGGCCCTTCCGGCGAGCCGGGCCGCAAGGTCGCGCGCTTCGGTCGTGCCGCCCAGAATGAGGATGCGTCTATTGTCCACGCCTGATCCAGCTCCCTTGCCCGCCCCATGGCTCACCATCGTCGGCATCGGCGAGGATGGTCTAGCCGGTCTCGGCAACGAGGCCAAGGCCGCCATCGCCGGCGCCGAACTGGTCTTCGGCGGCGCGCGGCACCTGGAGCTTGCCGATGCGGCGATCCGCGGTGAGCGGCATGCCTGGCTCAGCCCCTTCGAGCGCTCGGTCGAGGCGGTGCTGGCGGCGCGGGGGCGGCCGGTCGCGGTGCTCGCCTCGGGCGATCCCTTTTTCCATGGTGTCGGCGTCACGCTTTGCCGGTGCATCGCGCGGGCAGAAATGCGCGTCTTCCCCGCCCCCTCCTCCTTCAGCCTCGCCGCATCGCGCCTGGGCTGGGCACTGCAGGATACGGCCTGCATCTCCCTGCATGGCCGCCCCATCGATCTCATCCGCCCGCATCTCCATCCCGGCAGCCGCATCCTCGCTTTGACCTCGGACAGCGATGGCCCGGCGGCGCTTGCGGCCCTATTGGCCGAGAGCGGCTTCGGCACTTCGCGACTGACCGTGCTGGAGGCCCTCGGCGGCACGCGGGAGCGGGTGAGCAGCCACCGGGCCGACCGCTTTGCCCTTGCGGATGCCGACATGCTGAATGTCTGCGCCGTGGAGGTCGTGGCTGGCGAGCGGGCGCGAATCCTCCCCTATACGCCGGGCCTGGACGACGGCCTTTTCGAGCATGACGGCCAGATCACCAAGCGGGAGGTCCGAGCCCTGACGCTTTCGGCGCTCGCGCCCCGGCACGGCGAGCTTTTGTGGGATATCGGCGCGGGCTCCGGCTCGATCGGCATCGAGTGGATGCTGGCCGACCCCTCGCTCCGGGCGATCGCCATCGAAGGTCATCCGGAGCGTGCCGCCCGCATCCGCCGCAATGCGCGAGGCTTCGGCGTGCCGGGGCTTTCCGTCGTGGAAGGCACCGCGCCCGAGGCATTGGCCGGGCTTGCCGCGCCCGACGCCGTCTTCATCGGCGGCGGCGGCAGCGAGGCGGGGGTGATGGAGGCGGCGCTTGCCGGCCTGAAACCCGGCGGGCGGCTCGTCGCCAATGCGGTGACGACGGAAATGGAAGCCGTGCTTCTCGCCCGTCACGCCCGGCTCGGCGGGTCGCTCATCCGTATCGACATCGCGCGGGCTGCGCCCGTCGGGCAGATGACCGGCTGGCGGCCGGCCATGCCGGTGACGCAATGGCGCTGGGTGAAGCCGGCTCAACAAACTGGGGAATGACATGACCGTTCACTTCATCGGCGCCGGCCCGGGGGCCGCCGATCTCATCACCGTTCGCGGCCGCGATCTCATCGGCAAATGCCCGGTCTGCCTCTATGCCGGCTCCATCGTCTCGCCGGAGCTGCTGCAATATTGCCCGCCGGGCGCGCGCATCGTCGATACGGCGCCGCTGTCGCTCGACGAGATCGAGGCGGAATATGTCCGCGCCGCCGAAGCGGGCGAGGACGTGGCGCGGCTGCATTCCGGCGATCTCTCCGTCTGGAGCGCAGTCGCCGAGCAGATCCGCCGGCTGGAAAAACATGGGCTTGCCTATACGATGACGCCGGGCGTGCCCTCCTTCGCCGCCGCCGCCGCCGCGCTCGGGCGCGAGCTGACCATCCCGGCCGTCGCGCAGAGCCTCGTGCTCACCCGGGTTTCCGGCCGGGCCTCGCCCATGCCGAACCGCGAGACGCTGGAGGGGTTCGGCGCAACGGGGGCGACGCTCGCCATTCATCTCGCCATCCATGCACTCGACAGGGTGGTGGAAGAGCTGACACCGCTCTATGGCGCCGATTGCCCGGTCGCCATCGTCGTCAAGGCTTCCTGGCCGGACGAGCGCGTCGTGCGCGGCACGCTCGCCGATATCGCGGCAAAAGTGGCGGAGGAGCCCATCGAGCGCACGGCGCTGATCTTCGTCGGCCGCACGCTCGCGGCGGCGGATTTTCGCGAGAGCGCGCTCTACGATCCCACCTATCAGCGCCGGTTCCGCGGCAGGTGCGACTAGAGTATTTCCGCTTTTCCTCGAAGCGAGAAAACGCTCCAGCTATTTATTCTAGCGCAATTCCGGGCGTAGAACTGCTTCAAAGCAGCTTTTCGAAGGCAAGGGCGGCCTTGGAGCGGTAGCGCTCCTTGTGCCGCAGCAGGCGGAAGGCGCGCTCGGGCAGGTCGAAGGCGACCAGCGCGAGTCGGCCGGTGGCAAGGTCGTCCCGCACCACATATTCCGAGACGGCCGTCAGCGCATTGCCGGCCAGAACGGCGCTGCGTACCGCCTCGTTGGAGGGCAGCGACAGTGCGATATCCAGCGCCGTCTCGTCGAGAGCCGAGGTCAGCGCGCTGCGCGTGCCGGAGCCGGGTTCGCGCAGGATCCAGCGGGCCTGCGTCAGTTCGTCCGGCATGACCGGCCGGCCGGCGAGGGGATGGCCCGGGGGCGCGACGACGAGCACCCGGTCGCGGGCGACGATGCGCTGCGACAATGCGGGGTGATCGACCTCGCCTTCCACGATGCCCAACTCCGCCCGCCCCTCCAGAACGGCCTCGGCCGCCTGCTCCGTATTGCCGCCCACCATGCGGATGTCGATGGCCGGATAGGTCTCGTGAAAGCGGAGGAGGAGCGGCGGCAGCCAGTAACCGCCCACCGTCTGGCTGGCGGCGATGGCGAGCGTGCCGCGCTTCAGGCCGCCGATCTCGGTGAGGAAGAGGTCGGCGCTCGTCGCGCGCGCCAGCGTCGCCCGCGCCTCGGGCAGGAAGGCAAGGCCCGCCTCCGTCAGCTCGATCCGCCGACCCGTGCGGTGGAAAAGAGCGATGCCGTAGCGCTCCTCCAGGACGCGGATCGCCGAGCTCACCGCGGATGGTGTGAGGTGCAGCGTCTCGGCAGCCCGGGTGAGGTGCTCGCGCTCCGCCACGGCGGTGAAGATGCGAAGTTGTTCCAATGTCATCATCGTTCGATCCAATCGAATGAAACATCAGATATTTGCCGATGGATCGAATGGTTTTTCAAGCGCATTGATCTGCGCATGGAAAAAACACCCAAAAAACATCCGATCCTTGGAATTCGTGCTTTGGCGCCGGGCGTGCTTCTCTCGGCGTTGGTCTCTGGCCTCGCGCTCGCCGCCGAACGCGCGGAACTCAGGCTGACGGGCGGCGCGTGGATCGAGGCTCTGGTGCTGGCGATCCTTATCGGTTCGCTCGTGCGCCTCTTTTTGCGCCGGCCGGAAGCCTTCGATCCCGGTATCGCCTTCTCGGCCAAGTATTTCCTGGAGGTCGCCATCGTGTTGCTCGGCGCCGGCGTCAGCGCGGCGGCGATCGCCGGCATGGGCCTGCCGCTGATCGCCGCCATCGCGGCGGTGGTTGCGATGGTCCTGGTCGCCAGCTACGGGATCGGCCGGGGGCTCGGGCTTTCGCGCCGTGTCGCGCTGCTGGTCGCCTGCGGCAATTCCATCTGCGGCAATTCCGCGATCGCCGCGACCGCGCCGGTCATCCATGCGGATGCGGAGGACGTCGCCTCCTCCATCGCCTTCACGGCGGTGCTCGGCATGGTGACGGTGCTGCTGCTGCCGGCGCTGGTGCCGCTGCTCGGCCTGTCGGCGACGGGCTACGGGGTGATGGCGGGCATGACGGTCTATGCGGTGCCGCAGGTGCTGGCCGCCACCGCCCCGGTCTCGGCCCTCAGCATCCAGATCGGCACCTTCGTCAAGCTGATGCGCGTGCTGATGCTCGGGCCGGTCGTCTTCGTGCTGTCGCTCGTCTCGGGTAAGGCGGGCGGGCGCCGGCCGGCGCTGCACCGGCTGGTGCCGTGGTTCATCCTCGGCTTCCTCGCCATGCTTTTCGCGCGCAGCTTCGGTCTCATCGATGCCGGGCTCGCCGGGACCATGAGCAAGGCGGCCACCGTGCTGACCATCCTCTCCATGGCCGCGCTCGGCCTCGGCATCGACCTGAAGCGCGTCCTGCGCGCCGGTCCACGGGTGACGGTGGCGGTCGTGCTTTCGCTCGGCCTGCTGGTCCTCGCCAGCTATGCCATGGTGCTGCTGCTCAACCTTGCGACGGCCTGAGAGGTCTCAGGCCGCGTCTTCCCGCACGGTCGTCGGCACGTAGTTGAGCACGGGGCCGAGCCAGCGCTCGACATCGCCGACCGCCATGCCCTTGCGGCGCGCATAGTCCTCCACCTGGTCGCGCTCCACCTTGGCGACGCCGAAATAGTAGCTTTCGGGCGAGGCGATGTAGAGGCCGGAGACGGAGGAGCCAGGCCACATGGCATAGCTTTCCGTCAGCTCGACGCCGATCTCCTTTTCCGCGTCGAGCAGGCGGAAGAGCGTCGTCTTCTCCGTGTGGTCCGGCTGGGCGGGATAGCCCGGCGCGGGGCGGATGCCGGCATAGGGCTCGCCGATCAGGTCGGTGGGCGAGAAGGTCTCGTCCGGCGCATAGCCCCACAGTTCCTTGCGGACATATTCGTGCATGCGCTCGGCGAAGGCTTCGGCGAAGCGGTCGGCCAGCGCCTTGACGAGGATCGAGTTGTAGTCGTCGTTCGCCCGCTCGAAGCGCTCGGCGATGGCGATCTCGCCGATGCCGGCCGTCACGACGAAGCCACCGAGATAGTCCTTGCGGCCGCTGTCGACGGGCGCGACGAAGTCGGAGAGCGCCACGTTCGGCCGGCCGTCCCGCTTGGAGAGCTGCTGGCGGAGCGTGAAGAAGGTGGCGAGGTCCTTGTCGCGCGCCTCGTCGGTGAAGAGCCGGATATCGTCGCCGACGGTGCCGGCCGGCCAGAAGCCGACGACGGCCTTCGGCGTGAACCATTTTTCCGCGATGATCTGGTTCAGCATCGCCTGCGCGTCGGCAAAGAGCTGGCGGGCCACCTCGCCGTGCTTCTCGTCCTCGAAAATCCGGGGATAGACGCCTTTCAGCTCCCAGGTCTGGAAGAAGGGTGTCCAGTCGATGTAGCGGGCGAGTTCGGCAAGGTCCCAGTCCTGGAAGACGCGGGTGCCGAGGAAGGACGGCGTCTTCGGTTCATAGGCCGACCAGTCGGCCTTGAAGGCGTTGTCGCGGGCCCTTGCGATGGGAAGGCGCTGCTTTTCCGCCTCGCTGCGCGCATGGGCGTCGGCGACCTTGCGGTATTCGGCCTTCAGGGTGTCGACATAGCCGGGCTTCATCTCCGCCGACAGCAGGCTGCCGACGACACCGACGGCGCGGCTGGCATCGGTGACGTAGACGGCCTGGCCGCGCTCGTAGCGCGGGTGGATCTTGACGGCCGTGTGCACGCGGCTCGTCGTCGCCCCGCCGATGAGCAGGGGGATGTCGAAGCCTTCGCGCTCCATCTCGGCGGCGACATGGGCCATCTCGTCTAGGGAGGGGGTGATGAGGCCGGAAAGGCCGATGATGTCGACCTTCTCGGCCTTCGCCGTCTCGAGGATCTTCGTTGCCGGCACCATGACGCCGAGGTCGATGATCTCGTAATTGTTGCAGGCGAGCACGACGCCGACGATGTTCTTGCCGATATCGTGCACGTCGCCCTTGACGGTCGCCATCAGGATCTTGCCGGCGCTCTGGCGTTCGTCGCCGCCGCCGCCATTGGCGAGCTTCTCCGCCTCCATGTAGGGCAGCAGCACGGCGACGGCCTGCTTCATCACGCGGGCGGACTTCACCACCTGCGGCAGGAACATCTTGCCCGCGCCGAAAAGGTCGCCGACGACGTTCATGCCGGCCATCAGCGGGCCTTCGATGACGTGGAGCGGGCGCTCGGCCTTCTGCCGCGCCTCTTCCGTGTCCTCTTCCACGAACTCGGTGATGCCGTTGACGAGGGCGTGCTCCAGCCGCTTTTCCACCGGCCATTCGCGCCAGGCAAGGTCGCGTTCCTTGGCTTCCTTGCCGCCCGCGCCCTTGAAGCGCTCGGCGATCTCCAGCATGCGCTCGGTGGCGGTGCCGCCGGCTTTGGGCACGCGGTTCAGCACCACGTCCTCGCAGGCCTCGCGCAGCTCGGGCTCGATCGTGTCGTAGACGGCGAGCTGGCCGGCATTGACGATGCCCATGTCCATACCCGCCTGGATGGCGTGGTAGAGGAAGACGGCGTGCATCGCCTCGCGCACCGGCTCGTTGCCGCGAAAGGAGAAGGAGAGGTTCGAGACGCCGCCGGAAATGTGGACATGCGGCAGCGTCGCGGTGATCTCGGCGGTCGCCTCGATGAAGTCGACGCCGTAATTGTCGTGCTCCTCGATGCCGGTGGCGACGGCGAAGATGTTGGGGTCGAAGACGATGTCCTCGGGGGCGAGGCCGGCGACTTCGGTCAGCAGCTTGTAGGCGCGGGTGCAGATCTCCACCTTGCGCGCCTTGGTGTCGGCCTGGCCTTTCTCGTCGAAGGCCATGACGACCACGGCGGCGCCGTAGGCGCGCACGAGCCTGGCATAGCGCAGGAAGGCTTCCTCGCCTTCCTTCAGCGAGATCGAGTTGACCAGCGGCTTGCCCTGAACGCATTTCAGGCCCGCCTCGATGATCTCCCACTTGGACGAGTCGATCATGACCGGAACGCGGGCGATGTCCGGCTCGGCGGCGATGAGATTGAGGTATTCCACCATCGCCTTCTGGGAATCGATGAGGCCCTCGTCCATGTTGATGTCGATGATCTGCGCGCCGTTGGCCACCTGGTCGCGGGCGACGTCGAGGGCGGCCGCATAGTCGCCGGCGGTGATCAGCTTGCGGAATTTCGCCGAGCCCGTGACATTGGTGCGCTCGCCGACATTCACGAAGGGAATGGCCTCCGTCAGCGTGAAGGGCTCGAGACCGGACAGGCGCATATGGCGCGGGATATCCGGGATTTGGCGCGGCTTGTGGCGCGCGGCGGCTTGCGCGATGGCGCGGATATGGGCGGGCGTCGAGCCGCAGCAGCCGCCGACGATGTTGACGAGGCCGTCGCGCATGAAGCCTTCGATCTGTTCGGCCATTTCCTCCGGCGTCTCGTCGTACTTGCCGAAGGCGTTGGGCAGGCCGGCATTCGGATAGGCGCAGACGAAGGTCTCGGCGACCGAGGAAATCTCGGAGAGATGCGCGCGCATGGCATTGGCGCCCAGCGCGCAGTTGAGGCCGATGGAGAAGGGCGTGGCGTGACGCACCGAGTTCCAGAAGGCCTCCGGCGTCTGGCCGGACAGCGTGCGGCCGGAAAGGTCGGTGATCGTGCCCGAGATCATGACCGGCAGGTGGATGCCCTTTTCCTCGAAGACCTCGCGGGTGGCGAAGATCGCGGCCTTGGCGTTCAGCGTGTCGAAGATGGTCTCGATGAGGATGATGTCGGCGCCGCCGTCGATGAGGCCGCGCACCTGCTCGGCATAGGCGGTGCGCAGGTCGTCGAAGGTGACGGCGCGGTAGCCGGGATTGTTGACGTCCGGCGAGATGGAGGCGGTGCGGTTCGTCGGGCCGAGCGCGCCGGCGACGAAGCGGCGGCGGCCGTCCTTCTGCTCGGCGCGCAGGCCCGCGCGGCGGGCAAGGCGCGCGCCGTCGCGGTTCAGCTCATAGACCATGTCCTGCATGCCGTAATCGGCCTGGGCGATGGTGGTGGAGGAGAAGGTGTTGGTCTCGAGGATGTCCGCTCCGGCCAGCGCGTAGCGGTAATGGATGTCCTCGATGGCGGCCGGCTGCGTCAGCGTCAGGAGGTCGTTGTTGCCCTGCTGGTGACAGGCACAGTCGCCGAAACGGTCGCCGCGGAAGTCCTCTTCCACGAGCTTGAGCGTCTGAATCTCCGTGCCCATGGCGCCGTCGAGCACGAGGATGCGCTCCTCAGCGGCAGCCTTGAGCGCGGCCAGAACTTCGCTGCCGTCGCGCGGCGGCTGTTCGGGGCCGAACAGGGTGTCCAGGTGGGAATTGGCCATGGGAGCCCTCCGGTACTGACAAATCGTATATTGGAGATCACATAAAGATATCTTTATGTCAATATGTGTTCATTCGCGCAGATCGATTCAACGCCCGGCGGAAGGAGCCGCCAAGGGGTCGTTCATGGCAATACCCGGATCGGCGTTTCGTTGCGAGCGCTATTGCGGCCGGATTGCCCCAAGGTTGCCGGAAAGGGCGGTTGTAATGCCCCGCAGGAACTTTTCGCACGGTTGCGCGTTGCGCTTCGCCAGTATCCTGTCTTCCCTCGCGTCAAACGAGGGGCGCAGGGATTCACCAAAACCGCAGATGAGGGTCCATGCTGCGCCATCCGGTCCTGTTGACATGTTGCAAGTCTCTGTCCTTACGGCTAAAAAATGCCGTTTTCATGCACCACGCGGCCAGGATGCCAATCAGCGTGTCGCCTGAGCCAGTTCCATCCGTGAAGCGCCCCGAGGGCGCCGCCCGGTGTCATGGCTGATCGCGGCGCCGAGACGAAGCCTGTCCGCGACAAACCCTCCGGCGCCAAGGCCGCCGCCGGTTGGCTCACCATGGCCGGATCCAGAATCAGAAACATGCCCCTTCACAATACGCCGCAAGCCCCGCGTGATGCCGATGCCAAGCACATCGACTACAACGATTCCATCCGCGCCACCTATCTGACGCTGGAGGAGCTGGCCGAGTGCGGCGAAGCGCTTGCGCGCGACAGGACGGCGGCCCTGCCCGGCTACCAGCCCTTCGAATTCCGTCCGCGGCACAAGGAGAACGAGAAGGAGATCTTCCGCGTCTACCAGGCGACCGCACGGGACGTGGAGGCCGGTGCGCAGATCACACCCGCGGCCGAATGGCTGCTCGACAATTATTACGTCATCGAGGAAGCGATCCAGGAGGTCCGGCGCGACTTCCCCCGCCGCTTCTTCCGGCAACTGCCGACCATCGAGATCGACGGCAGGCCGGTTCCCCGCACGCTGGCCATCGCCTGGCTCTATGTCGCCCATACCCATAGCGGCGTGTCGGTGGAAAGCCTGACGGCCTTCGTGCAGGGCTTCCAGAAGCTCGATGCGCTGAAGATCGGCGAACTCTGGGCGCTGCCCTCCTTCATCCGCTTCGTGCTGCTCGAGAATCTGCGGCGTATTTCCAGCCGCGTCGAGCGCTCGCGCAAGATGCGCTTCAAGGCGAACGAGGTGGCCGACGAGCTGATCCGCCTCAACGATCCGGAAAAGTGCATCGCCTATCTCGGCTCGCTGGAGAGCTTCGTCGAGGACAATACTTTCGTCATCCAGCTTCTCTATCGCCTGCGCGACGGCCTTCAGGCTTCCGGCGCGGTCATCCAGTGGCTGGAGCGCAGGATCGAGAGCCGCGGCAGCGACCTCGAAGAGCTGATCGTCGCGGAGAACAACCGCCTGTCCTCCGGCAACGTGACGATGAGCTCGCTCATCAAGAGCCTGCGCACGGTGGACGACACCGAATGGCCGGTCTGGTTCGAGAGCGTCAGCCGCCTCGACGAGGCGCTGCGCCAGAGTTCGGACTACAGCGACCTCGATTTCGGTTCGCGCAACAAATACCGCAACACGATCGAGCGTTTCGCCCGCCGCTCCGGCAAGACGGAACTGGAGGTCACCGAGACCGCCATCGCCATGACGGCCGAAGACGCGGCCGCCCATGGGGACGATCCCGACTACGAGGCCAATGTCGGCGCCTTCCTCGTCGGCAAGAAGCGCAAGCTTCTCGAAAAGCGCATCGGCTACCGCCCCTCGCTCGTCCAGCGCATCGTGCGCCTGACGCGCAAGCTCGACTGGCTCGCCATCGCCGGCCCGAACATCATCCTCACGCTGCTGGCGATGATCGCGGTCTATTATTTCCTCGACCAGCTCGACATTCCGAACGGCGCATGGCTGATCATGCTCGTCCTCTTCGCGCTGCCGGCCTCGGAAGGCGCGACGGGTCTCTTCAACACGCTCGTCACCTTCTTCGTCACGCCCTCGCGGCTCGTCGGCTACGAGTTCAAGGACGGCATTCCCGAGGATGCGCGCACGCTGCTCGTCGTGCCCTGTCTGATCTCCAAGCGCGACCATGTGGACGAGCTGGTGCGCAACCTGGAAGTCCACTATCTGGCCAATCCGCGCGGCGAGATCTATTTCGCGCTGGTCAGCGACTGGGCCGACAGCCAGAGCGAGGAGACGCCGGCCGATCTCGACGTCCTGGAATACGCCAAGCGCGAGATCGCCACGCTCTCGGCCCGCTATGCCTATGACGGGCGCACGCGCTTCTACCTGCTGCACCGCCGCCGCCTCTACAATCCTTCCGAAGGGGCGTGGATGGGCTGGGAGCGCAAGCGCGGCAAGCTGCACGAGCTGAACCTTCTGCTGCGCGGCGACGGCGACACGACCTTCCTGCCGGGCGCCAATGTCGTTCCGGCCGACGTCAAATATGTCATGACGCTCGATTCCGACACGCGCCTGATGCGCGATGCCGTGACCAAGCTCGTCGGCAAGATGCACCACCCGATCAACCGCCCGGTCATCGACGAAGCGACGGGCGAGATCGTCGCCGGCTATTCCATCCTCCAGCCGCGTGTCACGCCCTCGCTGACGACGGGCAAGGAAGCCTCCACCTTCCAGCGCATCTTCTCGGCCGACCGCGGCGTCGACCCTTACGTCTTCACCGTTTCCGACGTCTATCAGGACCTTGCCGGCGAAGGCACCTTCACGGGCAAGGGCCTCTACCATGTCGACGCCTTCGAGGCGGCGGTGAAGGGGCGGATCGGCGAGAACGCCGTTCTCAGCCACGACCTGCTCGAAGGTTCGCTCTCGCGCTGCGCGCTGGTGACGGACGTGGAACTCGTCGAGGACTTCCCGACGCGCTACGGCGTCGAGACCTCGCGCCAGCATCGCTGGGCGCGCGGCGACTGGCAGCTGCTGCCCTATCTCTTCGGCCCGTCGAGCGGCATTCCCATGCTCGGCCGCTGGAAGATGTACGACAACCTGCGCCGCAGCCTCATTCCCATCGGCTGGCTCGTCGCCTCCGTCATGGGCTGGTACTACATGGAGCCGCGCCAGGCGCTGATTTGGCAGCTCGTGCTGATCTTCCTGCTCTTCGTCGCGCCGACGCTCTCGCTCATCTCGGGCATCATGCCGCGCCGCAGCGACATCGTCGCGCGCGCCCATGTGCACCGCGTCTTCTCCGATATTCGCGCGGCCAATGCGCAGGTTGCCTTGCGGATCGTCTTCATCGCCCATTCGGCGGCGCTGATGGCGGACGCCATCGTGCGCTCGCTCTACCGCACCTTCATCAGCGGCAAGCTGATGCTGGAATGGCGAACGGCCGCGCAGGCCGACAGCGGCGCGCGCGGCGGCATCCTCGCTCATTACAAGTCGATGTGGCAGGCGCCGGCGCTCGCGGTGTTCTCCGTCGCGCTCGCCATGATCTCCAAGACGGGCCTGCCCTTCATCGGCGTTCCCTTCGCGCTCGTCTGGATGCTCTCGCCGATGATCGCCTGGTCCGTCAGCCAGACGGCGGAGACGGAGGACCAGCTCGTCGTTTCCGACCATGTCGCGACCGAGCTGCGCAAGATCGCGCGGCGCACCTGGCGCTATTTCGAGACTTTCGTCACCGCCGAGCAGCATTTCCTGCCGCCGGACAACTTCCAGGAAATACCGCAGCCGGTTCTGGCCGAGCGCACCTCGCCGACCAATATCGGCGTCTACCTGCTCTCGGTCATCTCGGCGCGCGATTTCGGCTGGCTGAGCTTCGAGGAGACGGTTCGCCGCCTCGAGCAGACCGTCGCCACCATCGACGGCATGCCGAAATACCGCGGCCACCTCTACAACTGGTATCGCACCAACACGCTGGAAACGCTCGGGCCGCGCTATGTCTCGGCGGTCGACAGCGGCAACCTCGCCGGCCACCTCATCGCCATCTCCTCCATGTGCCGCGAATGGGCCGAAGCCCCGTCGGCGCATCTCCAAGGTAGCCTCGACGGCATCGGCGACGTCGCCGCGATCCTTTCGGAAACGCTCAAGCAGCTTCCGGACGACCGCAAGACCGTGCGCCCGCTGCGCCGCCTCATCGAGGAGCGTATCGAGGGCTTCCACAACGCGCTCGCCGCCGTCAAGCGCGAGCACGAATTCGCCTCGATCCGTGTCATCAACCTTTCGGTGCTGGCGCGCGACGTGAACAAGCTGATCGTCAATCTCGACCACGAGATCAAGTCGCCGCAGAGCGCGGAGGTCGTGCACTGGGCGGGCGCGCTGGTCTCGACCTGCGAGGCGCATATCGCCGACAGCGTCTTCGACCTCGGCAGCATCGAGGCGCTGCGCGACCGGCTGGCCGTGCTGCGCGACCGGGCGCGCGACATCGCCTTCTCGATGGATTTCGGCTTCCTCTTCCGCCAGGAACGACGCCTCCTTTCCATCGGCTACCGCGTCGAGACGAACGAGCTGGACGAGGCCTGCTACGACCTGCTTGCCTCCGAGGCGCGCCTGACGAGCCTCTTCGCCATCGCCAAGGGCGACCTGCCGACCGAGCACTGGTACAAGCTCGGCCGCCCGGTCGTTCCGGTCGGCTCGCGCGGCGCGCTCGTCTCCTGGTCGGGCTCGATGTTCGAATACCTGATGCCGCCGCTCGTCATGCAGGAGCGCCAGGGCGGCATCCTCAACCAGACGAACAATCTCGTCGTCGTCGAGCAGATGAACCACGGCCGCCGCCTCGGCACGCCCTGGGGCATCTCGGAAGCGGCCTTCAACGCCCGCGACCACGAGCTGACCTACCAGTACACCAATTTCGGCGTGCCGACGCTTGGCCTCAAGCGCGGCCTTGGCCAGAATGCGGTGATCGCGCCCTACGCGTCGCTCCTCGCCACGCAATATGCGCCCAAGGCGGCGTTGGAGAATCTCGAACGCCTGCGCAAGCTCGGGGCGCTCGGCGTCTACGGCTTCCATGACGCCGTCGACTTCACCCCGACGCGCGTGCCGGAGGGCAAGACCTGCGCGGTGGTGAGGAACTACATGGCGCACCATCACGGCATGTCCATCGCCGCCGTCGCCAATGTCGTCTTCAACGGCGTGCTGCGCGAGCGCTTCCATTCGGACCCCGTCATCGAGGCTGCCGAGTTGCTGCTGCAGGAAAAGGCGCCGCGCGACATCCCGGTCATCAACGCCAAGCGTGAGCCGGAAACCGTCGGCAGCACGCAGGCCGACCTGCTGCGTCCGGAAATCCGCATCTTCAAGGATCCGATCTCCCGCGAGCGCGAGACCGTGTTCCTGTCGAACGGCCATTACTCCGTCATGCTCACGGCGACCGGCGCGGGCTATTCGCGCTGGAACGGCCAGTCCGTCACCCGCTGGAAGCCCGACCCGACGGAAGACCGCTGGGGCTCCTTCCTCTTCCTGCGCGACATGGGGACGAACGAATGGTGGTCCGCCACCGCCGAGCCCCGGCGCATCGAGGGCGAGGTGACGAAGACCCAGTTCGGCGACGACAAGGCGGAGTTCATCAAGACCGTCGGCACGCTGACCAGCGAGGTCGAGTGCATCGTCGCCACCGAGCACGATGCCGAAGGCCGTCGCCTGACGCTGCTCAATACGGGCACGGAGGACCGCTTCATCGAGGTGACCTCCTATATGGAGCCCGTCATCGCGACGGACGACGCCGACAACGCCCATCCGCTCTTCTCGAAGATGTTCGTGCGCACCGAAATCGGCAAGCGCGGCGACGTCATCCGCGCGGAGCGCCAGAAGCGCAATCCGAACGAGCCGGACATGGCGATCGCCCATCTCATCGTCGACAATGCCGGCCCCTCGCGCCGCACGGAGATCGAGACGGACCGCCGCCGCTTCATCGGCCGCGGGCGCTCGCTGCCGACTGCCGCCGCCTTCGACGCCGGCGCTCAGCTCTCGGGCACGGACGGCTTCACGCTCGATCCGATCCTGGCGCTGCGCCGCGTGGTGCGCGTTCCGGCCGGCAAGAAGGTCAAGGTCATCTTCTGGACCATCGCCGCGCCGAGCCGCGCCGAGGTGGATGCCGCCATCGACCGCTATCGCCACCCGGATGCCTTCAACCACGAGATGATTCATGCCTGGACGCGCTCGCAGGTGCATATGCGCCATGTCGGCGTCACCTCGCAGGAGGCGGCGAGCTTCCAGATGCTCGGTAAGTACCTGACCTATCCGGACATGCATTTGCGGGCCGATACCGGCACGATCGAGACGGGGCTCAAGGCGCAGTCGGCGCTCTGGCCGCTGGCGATTTCCGGTGACTTCCCGATCTTCATCGTACGCATCAACGACGAGATCGACCTCGACGTCGCCCGCGGGGCGTTGCGCGCGCAGGAATATCTGCGCCACCGCGGCGTCACCGCCGACCTCGTGATCCTCAACGAGCGCGCCGCCTCCTATGCGCAGGACATGCAGCACACGCTCGACCAGATGTGCGAGGCGCTGCGCATGCGCGGCCAGTCGGACGGCGTGCGCCAGCATGTCTTCACGGTACGCCGCGACCTGATGGAGGTCTCCACCTGGCAGGCGCTGCTGGCGACGGCCCGCGCCGTCTTCCACGCCCGCAACGGCACGCTTTCCGACCAGATCGCCCGCACCGTCTCGCTCTTCTCGACGCCGCGCGGCGAGGAGGAGGCAAAGGCGGATGCGGATGCAATCGTGCCGAAGCTTCCGGCGCCGGAAGGCGAGCCCGTCGCCATCGATGGCGAGGGCCTTTCCTTCTGGAACGGCTTCGGCGGGTTCAACGTCGACCGGCGCGAATATGCCGTGCGCCTGCGCGGCGGCGAGGCGACGCCGCAGCCGTGGATCAACGTCATCTCCAACCGCGAATTCGGCTTCCACGTCTCGGCGGAAGGCGCCGGCTTTACCTGGAGCCGCAATTCGCGCGACTTCCAGCTCACGCCCTGGACAAACGACCCGGTCATCAACCGCCCCGGCGAGGCCTTCTATGTGCGGGACCGCGACCGCGACACCGTGATGACGCCCTTCGCCGCCCTTTCGCGCAAGCGGACGGTGAAGTTCGAGACCTGGCACGGCCTCGGCTACACGGCCTTCCGCAGCTGGGAGGACGGCATCGAGCTCGATCTTGTCCAGACGGTCGATCCCGAGGACCCGGTGAAATATTCGCGTCTCGTCGTGAAGAATACCGGCGAGACGGCGCGCAGCCTCACGGTCTACGGCTATGTCGAATGGGTGCTCGGCAACAATTCCGCCAAGACGGCGCCCTTCGTCGTGACGAGCCATGACGAGGAAAGCGGCGCGCTCCTTGCGACCAATCCCTACAGCCTCGAATTCTCCGGCCGGACCAGCTTCTTCGGCGTCAATGCGCCGGTGGCGGGCTTCACGGCGCGGCGGCGCGATTTCATCGGCCGCACCGGCGATATCGTGCTTCCTTCGGCCGTTGCGGCGGGGCAGCCGCTTTCCGGCAGTGTCGACGGCATCGGCGACCCCTGCGCGGCGCTCGCCGTCGACATCACGCTGAAGCCCGGCGAGAAGCGCGAGCTCCTCTTCATGCTCGGCGACACCGCCGATGCGGAGAGCGCCCGCGCGCTGGCCGGCAAGAGCCGGGCGGCGGATTTCGATACGGTCATGGCGTCGGTCCGCTCCTTCTGGGAGCGCTTCACCGGCACGCTCCAGGTCAAGACGCCCGATGCGGCGCTCGACCGGATGGTCAACGACTGGCTGCCCTATCAGGCGCTCGGCTGCCGCATCATGGCACGCACCGCCTTCTACCAGGCGAGCGGCGCTTATGGCTTCCGCGACCAGCTGCAGGATACGCTCGCCTTCATCATGCATCACCCGGAGCTGGCCCGCACGCAGATCCTCAACGCGGCGGCCCGCCAGTTCGTCGAAGGCGACGTGCAGCACTGGTGGCTGCCCGATACCGGCGCCGGCGTGCGCACGATGATCTCCGACGACGTCATCTGGCTCGCCCATGCGGTGGAGTATTATTGCCGGGTGACCGGCGACCGCGGGCTGCTCGACGAAAGGCTCGCCTTCATCGAGGGCCAGCAGCTCGCCGAGGGCCAGCACGATGCCTTCTTCAAGCCCGACCGGTCATCGGAAGAGGCCTCGCTCTATGACCATTGCGCCCACGCGCTCGATCTCGCGCTCCGGCGCACCGGCGAGAACGGCCTGCCGCTGATCCTCGGCGGCGACTGGAACGACGGCATGAACCGCGTCGGCGAGGATGGGCGCGGCACGAGCGTCTGGCTCGGCTGGTTGCTCGCCGGCACCCTGCGCGGCTTCCTGCCGATTGCCCGCGAACGGGGCGATCACGGCCGCGCCGAAATCTGGGAAGGCCATCTCGGCCGGCTGAAGGAAGCGCTCGAAACGGCGGGCTGGGATGGCGGCTACTACCGTCGCGGCTATTACGACGACGGGACGCCGCTCGGCTCGGCGGCAAGCGCCGAATGCCGCATCGATTCCATCGCCCAGAGCTGGAGCGTGCTCTCCGGCGAGGGCGAGCCTGCGCGCTCGCGGCAGGCGATGGACGCCGTCATGGCCGAACTCGTCGACAAGGAAAACGGCATCATCCGCCTGTTCACGCCGCCCTTTGCCGAAACCCCGCAGGATCCGGGCTATATCAAGGCCTATCCGCCGGGCGTGCGCGAAAACGGCGGCCAGTATACCCATGCGGCGACCTGGGTCGTCCTGGCGCTGGCGCGCCAGGGGAGGGGCGACGACGCCTATGCCTGCTTCGATCTCCTCAACCCGGTCAGGCATGCCCTCGACCCGGAGGCGGCCGAACGCTACCGCGTCGAGCCCTATGTCGTGGCGGCCGACGTCTACGGTGTCGGCGAGCGCACCGGGCGGGGCGGCTGGAGCTGGTACACGGGCTCGGCCGGCTGGCTCTACCGGGCGGCTGTCGAGGGCATTCTCGGCATCCGCAAGGAAGGCGGCCGTCTCTTCGTCGATCCGGTGCTTCCGGCGGCGTGGAACGGCTACAGCGCCACCCTCACGCTCGACGGACGGAAGCTTTCGATCCGCGTCGATCGCGGCGAGGACGGTGGATGGCAGGCAACCGTGAACGGCACTGTCATCAAATCTTCAAACGAGGGCTATTTGCTCTGATCCGCACCACGCGGATCAGAGTATCATGGCAGACAGACATGGACCGACAGGCGTCGTGCCGCGGCAACGCGACACGCGCCTCGACGTCTTCCGGGCCCTCGCCCTCCTGACGATCTTCGTCAATCACGTTCCGGGCCAGTACCTGGAGCACCTGACGCACAAGAACTTCGGCTTTTCCGATTCCGCGGAGGCCTTCGTGCTGATCTCCGGCATGTCCGTCGCGCTCGCCTATGGCGCGCGCTTTGCGGTCGGCGAGCGGCTCGCCCTGACGCTGCGCATCCTGCGGCGGGCGCTGACGCTCTATATCGCGCATATCATGACGAGCATCATCACCTTCGCGATCTTCGCGGGCGGGGCGCTGTGGTTCGCGCGGCCGGACCTGCTTTCGGAGATCAACCTGCGCGCCGTCGTCGACCGCACGGATGAGGGCGTCGTCAGCATGGTGCTGCTCGGCCACCAGTTCGGCTACAACAACATTCTGTCCATGTATGCCGTGGTCTTCCTGATGCTGCCCGGCTTCCTCTGGCTCTACCGGCAGAGCGCGCGCCTGCTGCTCGCCGTGTCGGGAACGATCTGGCTCTGTGCCGGCATCTGGCGGATCGCGCCGTCGAACTTCCTCGACGACGGCTACTGGTTCCTCAACCCCTTGTCCTGGCAGTTCCTCTTCGTCATCGGCTTCGTCGGCATGATGCGCGCGAAGGGGAGGGGCATTCCGCGCCATCCGGTGCTGACGGCGCTTGCCGCGACCTATCTCGCCGTCTCGATGCTCTGGGTGGTCCTCTCCTGGTGGTTCATCGACTTCTCCTACGGCCTGCCGGCGGTGCTGACCGGCTTCGACAAGACCTTCCTCTCCGCCACGCGGTTGCTGCATGTGCTGGCGGGGGCCTATCTGATGGCGACGATCCCGGCGCTTACCGGATGGGCGGCGCTGCCGCTTTCCCATCCGCTGGTGGCGATGGGGCGGCATTCGCTTGCCGTCTTCATCTTCGGCACGATCCTTGCGATGGCCGGGCAGGTGCTGATGTTCGTCACGGGGAAGAACCCGCTGCTCGGGACGCTCTACGTGCTGCTCGGCATCGCCCTCCACTTCGCCTATGCGCGCTATCTCGACTGGCAGGCCGCGGTCATCGCCAATGCAAAACGGCAGGGCCTCGAGGCCCTGCCGGTCAAAAGCGATCCGTAAGCGATGACACCCGTCAGGCGGCAGTGTGGCTCTTGCGCACGTCGTCGTCGGTCAGGATGCCGCTGGCGCGCAGCAGCGCGGCGAAGCGGCCGTTGCTCTGGCTGAGGTCGTTGAACGTTCCCATCTCGGCGATCTGTCCGTGATCCATGAAGACCACCAGATCGGCCTCGCGGACCGTCGACAGGCGGTGCGCGATGATGAAGGTCGTGCGATTGCGGCGGAGCGAATCGATCGCCGCCTTGACGCGTGCCTCCGTCTCCACGTCGAGCGCGCTGGTCGCCTCGTCGAGCACGAGGATCGGCGCGTTCTTCAGGATCGCGCGGGCGATGGCGATGCGCTGGCGCTCGCCGCCGGAAAGGCGGTTGCCGCGCTCGCCGACATGGGTGTCGTAGCCGCTCTGGCGCGAGGTGATGAAGTCGTTCGCCGCCGCCGCTTCGGCGGCCGCCACGATCTCCTCCTGGCTCGCGCCCTCGCGGCCGAGGCGGATATTGTCGGAGATCGAGCGGTTGAGCAGGCCCGCATCCTGGAAGACGGTGGCGATGGAGCGGCGCAGCGACTTGCGCGTCACCGTCGCGATATCGACACCGTCGATGAGGATCTGGCCGGACTGCGGCTCGTAGACGCGCTGCAGGAGATTGACCAGGGTGGTCTTGCCGGCGCCCGTCGGGCCGACGATGGCGACCGTCTGGCCGGCTTCCACCGTGAAGGAGACATCGCGCACGCCCTGCGTGGCATTGGCGAAGTCGAAGCTTACATTGCGGTACTCGACCTTGCCCTTCACCTCGCCGAGCTCGCCGGCATCGCTCGGCTCCTCGCGGTCCTTGACGGCGTCTTCCAGCGTGAAGAAGTCCTCCAGCTTGGCGCGCGCCTCGAAGATCTGCGTGGCGAAGGCCTTCATCTGGTCGAGGCGACCGATCAGCAGGCCCGCAAAGCCGATGAAGGCGATGACGTCGCCGACGCGAATCTCGCCCTTCTGGACGAGTACGGTGCCGATGACGAGAATCGTCATCATGGAGATGGTGGAGGCGATGCGGTTGAGCGCGCTGGCGAGCGCCCACCAGTCGAGCACCGGGAACTGCGCGTTGATCAGGCGCTCGGCGAAGCCCTTCAGCTCGCGGGTTTCCGCCTCGATACGGTTGTAGCTGTGCACCACCGAGACGTTGCTGATCGAGTCCGACACATGGGAGAAGACGGTGTGGTAGTGGTTCTCCACCGACGCCTGTCCCTCGCGCGTGCGGTTCATCACCGCCTTGCCGATGAGGACATAGAGCGCGCCGAGCACCACGAGCACCAGCGACAGGCGATAGTCCATCGTGAAGGCGGTCGGGATGAGGAGGGCGAGCGCGATGGCGGTGGCAAGATGCGTGCGCATGAATTCGAGCCAGAGGCCGAACAGCGTCTCGCAGGCGCGCAGCAGCGTGTGCAGCGCGTTGGAGGTGCCGCGCTGGCTATGCCAGGCGAGGGGCATGGAGATGATGCGGCCGAAGGCTTCCGTCAGCAGACTCGCGCGCCGTCCATGGGCCAGCCGGTCCGCCTCGCGGGCGACGAGCACATAGGCGATGGTGTTGAACAAGCCGAAGCCCGCCCACATCAGAAGCAGCGGCGTGACGGCGCTCTTGCTGGAGATGGCATCGATGATGCGGCCGAAAAGGATGGGCTCGGCAATGGTGATGACCGCCAGGATGACGTTGGCGGCGACGACGAGACCGACTCGAAGCTTGTAGGTGCCAAGATAGCTGAGGGCTCTTGCATAGACCTGAAACAAAGACACGGGAATGGAGCCTTTCCGGCGATACCAGTTATGCGGTGCAGCGAGCACCTTCTGTCCCTTCGCTGCGGGTATTAATCAGCGGAAGCGACAAAAGTTCTTCCGCGTCAAGCAAATTTCATGACCGCCCTGACATCTTGCGTGATTTTCTCATTTTCACGGCAGCCATGCATGCAAGACGATTGATTTTCAGCATGCGATCCTGCCATTTGTAAGGCGGGGAATATGAATGGGGCGCTTGGGCCGGTTGTCGGCCGGGTTCAGCTTTATCAGTTGGTTAAACAAAGCTAGTCAAGCGCGGGGCATATGAATATCAACTTGCTGGTGCAATTCCTTGCACTGATCGACGAGTTGCGCGATCGGGAAGAGGCGACAGCCGAATTCGAGCGTCTGCTGACGCTTTGCGGCTTCGATTATTACGGTCTCCTGCTGGCGCCGAGGCCGGTGGACGAGCCGTCCCGCCTGCTGCTTGCCGGCCGCTGGCCGGAGGGCTGGCCCGAACTCTACCTGCGCAGGCGCTACATGCAGATCGACCCGACCGTGCGGTATCTCGGCCATGCCCAGCAAGGCTTTCGCTGGCGTGATACGCTCGGCGCCTTCCGCACGAGCCCGCATCGCAAGCGCATGGAACGCATGATGGTGGACGCTCGCAATAAGGGGCTTGAGGACGGCTATGTGTTCCCCATCCACGGCCGGCGCGGCCTCATCGGCAGCCTCAGCATCGGGGGCAAGCCGGTGGACCTCGAAAGCGTGGAACTCGGTCTCTTCGACAGCATCGCCCGGCGGCTTTACTGGAAGCTGGTCCATGCGGTCGATCCGGAGACCGCCGGCCGGCTTGCCGAGGTGGTCGACGTGGAGTTGACTCGCCGCGAGATGGAGGCGCTGACGCTGCTTGCCGAAGGCATGACCTCGCACGAGATCGGCCGTACCCTCGGCATATCCAGCCATACCGTCGACTGGTACATGAACGGCATTCAGGAAAAACTCGCCGCGCGCAACCGCCATCACGCCATCGCGATCGCCTTCAGGCTGGGGCTGGTATCCTAGCAGGTTTGCAGCCGTAGAATCGCCTAAGCTATTGCGAATAAACGATTTTCGGCGCGAAGGCGCCTCGCGCCCCCGCCGCGATTGTTTCCAGCGGCGCAAATCTTTTGTTCCGTGACGACTCCAAAATTGCACTTTGGAAATTACCCGCTAATAATTCTCTTCGCGGGTGCAGCATTTTCCCGTTTTCCAAGCCGCCGCTTTCCAAGTCAATGAGGAGTCCGACTTGCCCATTTCCAAGATCCTTGTCGCCAACCGTTCAGAAATTGCCATCCGCGTGTTCCGCGCGGCCAATGAGCTGGGGCTGAAAACAGTCGCGATATGGGCCGAGGAAGACAAACTTGCGCTGCACCGTTTCAAGGCGGACGAAAGCTACCAGATCGGCCGTGGTTCGCATCTTTCGCGCGACCTCGGTCCTATCGAGAGCTATCTGTCGATCGAGGAAGTGATCCGCGTCGCCAAGCTTTCCGGCGCCGACGCCATCCATCCCGGCTACGGCCTGCTGTCGGAAAGCCCGGAATTCGTCGATGCCTGCGATGCCGCCGGCATCACCTTCATCGGTCCGCGCCCGGCCACCATGCGCCAGCTCGGCAACAAGGTCGCCGCGCGCAACCTCGCCATCTCCGTCGGCGTGCCGGTCGTGCCGGCGACCGATCCGCTGCCGGACGACGAGAAGGAGATCCGTCGCCTTGCGGAGGAGATCGGCTATCCCGTCATGCTCAAGGCCTCCTGGGGCGGCGGCGGGCGCGGCATGCGCGCCATCCGTGATCCGAAGGACCTGATCCGCGAGGTGACGGAAGCCAAGCGCGAGGCCAAGGCCGCCTTCGGCAAGGACGAGGTCTATCTCGAAAAGCTCGTCGAGCGCGCCCGCCACGTCGAAAGCCAGATCCTCGGCGACACGCACGGCAATGTCGTGCATCTCTTCGAGCGCGATTGTTCCATCCAGCGCCGCAACCAGAAGGTCGTCGAGCGCGCGCCCGCGCCCTATCTTTCGGATGCGCAGCGCCAGGAGCTCGCCGACTATTCGCTGAAGATCGCCAAGGCGACCAGCTATGTCGGCGCCGGCACCGTCGAGTACCTGATGGATGCCGACAGTGGGAAGTTCTACTTCATCGAGGTGAACCCGCGCATCCAGGTCGAGCACACCGTCACGGAAGTCGTGACCGGCATCGACATCGTCAAGGCGCAGATCCACATCCTCGACGGCCATGCCATCGGCACGCCGCAGTCGGGCGTGCCCGCACAGGCGGATATCCGCCTCAATGGCCATGCCCTCCAGTGCCGCATCACCACCGAAGACCCGGAACAGAACTTCATTCCCGACTACGGCCGCATCACCGGCTATCGTTCGGCCTCAGGCTTCGGCATCCGCCTCGACGGCGGCACGGCCTATCCCGGCGCGGTGATCACCCGCTTCTACGATCCGCTGCTGGTCAAGGTCACGGCCTGGGCGCCGGATCCGCTGGAGGCGATCGCCCGCATGGACCGCGCGCTGCGCGAGTTCCGCATCCGCGGCGTCGCGACGAACCTCACCTTCCTCGAAGCGATCATCACCCACGAACGCTTCCGCGACAACAGCTACACGACCCGCTTCATCGACACGACGCCGGAGCTCTTCCAGCAGGTCAAGCGCCAGGACCGCGCCACCAAGCTGCTGACTTACCTCGCCGACGTCACCGTCAACGGCCACCCGGAGGCCAAGGGCCGGCCGAAGCCGCCGGCCGACGTCGCCAAGCCCGTCGTGCCCTTCATCGAGGGTGAGATCGTCCCCGGCACCAAGCAGAAGCTCGATGAGCTCGGACCGAAGAAGTTCGCCGAATGGGTGCGCGGCGAGAACCGGGTGTTCCTGACGGACACAACCATGCGCGACGCGCACCAGTCGCTGCTCGCCACCCGCATGCGCACGCATGACATCGCCCGCGTCGCCGGCACCTATGCCCGCGCCCTGCCGCAGCTCTTCTCGCTGGAATGCTGGGGCGGCGCGACCTTCGACGTCTCCATGCGGTTCCTGACGGAAGACCCGTGGGACCGGCTGGCCCGCATCCGCGAGGACGCGCCGAATCTCCTGCTGCAGATGCTCCTGCGCGGGGCGAACGGCGTCGGCTACAAGAACTATCCCGACAATGTCGTCAAATACTTCGTGCGGCAGGCGGCCAGGGGCGGCATCGACGTCTTCCGCGTCTTCGACTGCCTCAACTGGGTCGACAACATGCGCGTCTCGATGGAGGCGGTCGCCGAAGAGAACAAGATCTGCGAGGCGGCGATCTGCTATACCGGCGACCTGCTCAATTCCGCCCGCCCGAAATACGACCTCAAATACTACACCGCCCTCGCAAGCGACCTGGAAAAGGCCGGCGCGCACATGATCGCGGTGAAGGACATGGCGGGTCTCCTGAAGCCGGCCGCCGCGCGGGTACTGTTCAAGGCGCTGCGCGAGGCGACGGACCTGCCGATCCATTTCCACACCCACGATACGTCCGGTATCGCGGCGGCGACCGTGCTTGCCGCCGTCGAATCCGGCGTCGATGTGGTGGATGCGGCGATGGATGCGCTTTCCGGCAATACGTCGCAGCCCTGCCTCGGCTCGATCGTCGAGGCGCTGAAGGGCTCCGAGCGCGATCCGGGCCTCGATCCCGAATGGATCCGCCGCATCTCCTTCTACTGGGAGGCCGTGCGTTTCCAGTATGCCGCCTTCGAAAGCGACCTCAAGGGGCCGGCCTCGGAAGTCTATCTGCATGAAATGCCGGGCGGCCAGTTCACCAATCTCAAGGAACAGGCGCGCTCGCTGGGCCTCGAAACCAGGTGGCATCGCGTGGCGCAGGCCTATGCCGACGCCAACCAGATGTTCGGCGACATCGTCAAGGTGACGCCCTCCTCCAAGGTGGTGGGCGACATGGCGCTGATGATGGTCTCGCAGGACCTCACGGTCGCCGATGTCGAGAACCCGGCCAAGGATATCGCCTTCCCCGAATCGGTCGTCTCGATGCTGAAGGGCGACCTCGGCCAGCCCCCGGGCGGCTGGCCGGCCGGTCTCCAGAAGAAGGCGCTGAAGGGCGAGACGCCCTATACGGCCGTGCCGGGCTCGCTGCTGCCGCCGGCCGATCTGAATGCCGAGCGCAAGGCCATCGAGGACAAGCTGGAGCGCAAGATCGACGACTTCGAGTTCGCCTCCTACCTCATGTATCCGAAGGTCTTCACCGACTATGCGCTGGCCGCCGACCTGTACGGCCCGGTCAGCGTGCTGCCGACGCCGGCCTATTTCTACGGCCTTGCCCCCGGCGAGGAGCTTTCGCCGGAGCTGGAGAAGGGCGTTTCCCTCGTCATCTTGCATCAGGCGAAAAGCGAGCCGGACGAGCAGGGCATGGTCAAGGTGTTCTTCGAACTGAACGGCCAGCCGCGCCTCATCAAGGTGCCGGACCGCAACCGCGCCGCCACCTCGGCCGTGCGCCGCAAGGCCGACAGCGGCAATGCCGCTCATCTCGGCGCGCCGATGCCGGGCGTCATTTCGACGGTCTCGGTCTCGGCCGGCCAAACGGTCAAGGCCGGCGACGTGCTGCTCTCCATCGAGGCGATGAAGATGGAAACGGCGCTGCATGCCGAAAAGGACGGCATGATCTCGGAAGTGCTGGTCAAGGCCGGCGACCAGATCGACGCCAAGGACCTCTTGATCGTCTACGGCGCCTGAGCCTGCCGGCCGGAAGTCCGC
Organism: Shinella sp. 1A1; assembly: GCF_055379515.1. Lineage (NCBI taxonomy): Bacteria > Pseudomonadati > Pseudomonadota > Alphaproteobacteria > Hyphomicrobiales > Rhizobiaceae > Shinella > Shinella sp. 1A1. The sequence continues at coordinate 3,118,999 of NZ_AP039671.1, read as the reverse complement.
ATGACAGGGGATGGGTTAACCCCGTCCCCTTACTCTATCTGAAATGTCCGGTTCCTTCATAAAAGCTTAGAAATGTTTCTTTTATATTTAGAATTGAAACAATTATACAGGAGACGGTAATTATAAATATAATAGTTATGAGAAATAATTTATTATATTATACCGGATTTATCCCAATTAGAGATAAGTTTTTGAATTAAATAGTCAGCCAGCTCTGCAAACGAAGACATGTTCTGTCCTTTTCCTGCCATTCACGCGATCGCAGTCTTGTCCCTGCAAAATTCCGTCCGCAAAACGTTGCCATCCTATAGGAATCGTTCATAGAAACATAGGCATGAGCTTCGTCATCCGCACCGCCGTGCTCGGCGATATCGCCGCCTTCACCGAAATCTACCGCGAATCCGTGCTGAACGGCGTGGCGAGCTATGAGATCGATCCGCCGACGCTCGACGAGATGGAGGCGCGCTTCACGGCGATCACCGGCAAGGGCTATCCCTATATCGTGGCGGTGGAGCAGACCGGCCTCATCCTCGGCTATGCCTATGCTTCGGCCTTCCGCACGCGGCCGGCCTATCGCTGGCTGGTGGAGGACTCGGTCTATCTGGCGCCGGAAGCGCGCGGCAAGGGCGTCGGCAAGGCGCTCTTGGCCGAGCTCATCCGCCGCTGCACGGATCTCGGCTTCCGCCAGATGGTGGCCGTCATCGGCGGCGCGCACCCGGCCTCCATTGCCGTCCACAGCGCCGCCGGCTTTGCGCATTCGGGCCGCATGACGGCGACCGGCTTCAAGCACGGCCGCTGGCTGGACACGGTCTTCATGCAGCGCGCCCTCGGCGACGGAGCGGAGACGGAGCCGTCGGTGGTGGACTATCCGGGGACGATGGGGTGAATTGAAGGGTGATCGGGGTAGGTCGTAACCTCCTCTCCGTCATGCTCGGACCTGACTAGAGCATCCACGCCGCAAATGCCGAGCTACTTGAATCCTTGGGTCAAGCCCGAGGGTGACTTCATTGGAAGCGGGAGAAGGGGAAGGGCGGGCTTACGTCTCGACGAGACGCAATACCTTGTCGAAGACCTTCAGCACCTGGTTCAGTTCGTGCCCGCGCTTCAGGATCATGCCCTGCTGGTTGACGACGCTGTAGGCGCCCTGCTTGGCGGCAAGCTTCGGGTTCTTCTCCACCCGGTAGAGCGGCATTTCGCCGGATCGCTTGAAGATCGAGAAGACGGCCTTGTCGCGCATATGGTCGATGGCATAGTCGCGCCATTCGCCTTCACCCACCATGCGGCCATAGACCCAGAGGATCGCATCGAGTTCACGGCGGTGGAAGGTCACCGGCAGCGGATCCTTGCTGTTGCGGTATTCCTTGAGGTCGACCACGACACTGGACGCCTGCAAATCCGGCTGATCGGTCATCGAATCTCCGCACCTCGTCTGTGACGGCTGCGTGACAGTGTGCCTGAGCGGCGCTGAAATGCAAGCTGGATGGGCCGAAAGCGGCGATTTCGCAAAAATCTGTCCCGCCGCATTTCAGACAAACAGAAGCCCAAATTAAAAGAGAGAGTTCGCCCGTCGCGGCCCGTACCAGTCTGTTGCCTCAAGCAGGAAGCCGGTTCGGAACGGTGCGCGACTGTCGAAGTTGCCCTGTATCCGTTGCCGGCAGCTTCGTCCCGGTCCGGTCCGTCTTTCTTCGAACCCTCAAGCCCCAGCCCCTCGAAGAAGCCGGACCGGACCTCCCCCGCGGGGGAGGATTTACCGTGATGCCTCGTCGCCTGCCAGAACCGTCGCCCCGAGGATCGCGCCGGGCGTGTCGGCCGTCTTCATGCGCTGGAGAAGCACGGCGCAGCCGCCGGGCTTTTCCTTCTTCTTCAGCATGTCGGCGGGAAGCACCAGATTGGTCTCCTTGCCCTCCCACATGCCGATCGTTTCCATATTGGTCACGGCGTGCCAGTAATTGACGGTCTTGCCGCGATTCTCGCCCTTGTCGATATTGATCGAGCGTTCGCGCTCGAAATAGGCGATCACGATATTGGCCTTGCCCTGCCCGGCTCCGACGTGGATGCGCAGCTCGTCGTTCTTCACCTCGACGGTCACCGGTACGTCGAGCCCCTTGCCTTCCTTCGGCAGGGAATCGAGGCGGGTGCGGATGCCGGAAAGGTCGGCGCCGTTGATGTGCTCGCGGCCGTTCAGCACGGCCTGGGGCGTATAGACACCGTTGCGGCCGAACATGCGGGCATAGGCATATTGCCGGGCGGTATTGTCCTTGGAGGCGAGCGTGTCCGCCCAGCCGAGATAGTTCCAGTAGTCGACATGATAGGCGAGGGCGACGACCTTGCCTTCGCGTGCAAGCGTCTCGAGCGCCTTGTCGGCCGGCGGGCAGGAGGAGCAGCCCTGGCTGGTGAAAAGCTCGACGACGCCCTTCGGCGCGTTCGCTTCCTGTGCATGGGCGATGCCGGCGCCGAGCGTCAGCAGGATCGCCAGACATTCCGGTACATACGGTCTCGGCATGATCATTTCCAATGCAATGCCGGCCGCAGGCCAGCCTTTTCAGCCGTCTTACGCCCTTGCCGCTTCAACAGGAAGTCACGATGGAGTGAGATTTTTGCCCTCGAAAACGAAAAATGCCGGGGCTTTCTGCCCCGGCACTTCGTTTTCAGCCGTTGGTGGCTCAGGCGGCGAGGTCGCGAAGAACGGTCTGCAGGATGCCGCCATTGTTCATGTAGGTCACCTCGTCCAGCGTATCGATGCGGCAGAGGAGCGGAACTTCCTTCACCGTGCCGTCGGAGTAGGTGATCTTCGCGATCTTCTTCTCGCGCGGCTTGATGTCGCCTTCCAGGCCCTCGATCGTGACGACTTCATCGCCCTTGAGGTCGAGCGAAGCCCAGGTCGTACCTTCCTCGAAGACGAAGGGCACGACGCCCATGCCGACGAGGTTGGAGCGGTGGATGCGCTCGAAGGACTGCGCCACCACGGCCTTGACGCCGAGGAGGTTGGTGCCCTTGGCCGCCCAGTCGCGCGAGGAGCCGTTGCCGTATTCGACGCCGGCGAAGATGACGAGCGGAACGCCCTCGGCCTTGTACTTCATGGCCGCGTCGTAGATCGACAACTCTTCCTTGGACGGATAGTGGATCGTGTAGCCACCTTCCTTGCCGTTCGGACCGAGCATGTGGTTGCGGATGCGGATATTGGCGAAGGTGCCACGCATCATGACCTCATGGTTGCCACGGCGCGTGCCGTACTGGTTGAAGTCCGCGACCGCGACGCCATTGTCCGTGAGGTATGCACCGGCCGGGGAAGCCGCCTTGATCGAACCGGCCGGGGAAATGTGGTCGGTCGTGATCTTGTCGCCGAAGAGACCGAGGACGCGCGCACCTTCGATGTTCTTGAGGCCCGAGCCGGTCTTGCCCATGCCCACGAAATAGGGCGGGTTCTGCACATAGGTCGACTTGTCGTCCCAGGCATAGGTCTGCCCCTCGGGAACCTGCACGGCCTGCCAGTTCTCGTCGCCCTTGAAGACGTCGGCATACTTCGTGGCATAGAGCTCACGCGTGACGTACTTCATGATGAACTCCTGGATCTCCTTGGAGGAGGGCCAGATGTCCTTGAGGTAGACGGGGTTGCCGTCCCGGTCTTCGCCGATCGGCTCCTTGGTCAGGTCCTTCTGGACCGTACCGGCAAGTGCGTAGGCGACGACGAGCGGCGGGGAGGCGAGGTAGTTCGCCTGCACGTCCGGCGAGATGCGGCCTTCGAAGTTGCGGTTGCCCGAAAGGACGCCCGCGGCGATCAGGCCCTTGTCGTTGATCGTCTTGGAGATCGGCGCCGGCAGCGGGCCGGAATTGCCGATGCAGGTCGTGCAGCCGAAGCCGACGAGGTTGAAGCCGAGCTTGTCGAGGTCGGCCTGCAGGCCCGACTTGGCGAGGTATTCGCCGACGACCTGCGATCCCGGTGCCAGCGACGTCTTGACCCACGGCTTCGTCTTCAGGCCCTTGGCGACCGCGTTGCGGGCGAGAAGGCCGGCGGCGATGAGGACCGACGGGTTGGACGTGTTGGTGCAGGACGTGATGGCGGCGATGGCGACGTCGCCGTGGCCGATATCGTAGTCCGTGCCTTCGACGGCGTAGCGGTTCGAAAGCTGGCCGGGCTTCTTGTAGTCGTTGTCCATCGACGTCGCGAAGCCGGAGGCGATGTTTTCCAGCGGGATGCGGCCTTCCGGGCGCTTCGGGCCGGCCATGGCCGGAACCACGTCGCCGAGGTCGAGTTCGAGCGTGTCGGTGAAGACGAGGTCGGAGCCGTCGCCGTCACGCCACATGCCCTGGGCCTTCGAATAGGCTTCAACGAGGGCAATGCGCTGCTCTTCGCGGCCGGACATGGTGAGGTAGTTGACGGTCTCGCCGTCGACCGGGAAGAAGCCGCAGGTCGCGCCGTATTCCGGACCCATATTGCCGATCGTCGCGCGGTCGGCGAGCGTCATGTTGTCGAGGCCGGGGCCGAAGAATTCGACGAACTTCGAGACGACGCCCTTCTTGCGCAGCATCTGCACGACCATCAGCACGAGGTCGGTCGCCGTGACGCCTTCCTTGAGCTTGCCGGTCAGCTTGAAGCCGATGACCTCGGGCAGGAGCATGGAGACCGGCTGGCCGAGCATGGCGGCCTCGGCTTCGATGCCGCCCACGCCCCAGCCGAGAACGCCAAGGCCGTTGATCATGGTCGTGTGGCTGTCCGTGCCGACACAGGTATCCGGGTAGGCGATGATCTCGCCGTCTTCTTCCTTGGTCCAAACCGTCTGGCCCAGATATTCCAGATTGACCTGGTGACAGATGCCGGTGCCCGGGGGAACGACGCGGAAGTTCTGGAACGCCTGCTGGCCCCACTTGAGGAAGCGGTAGCGCTCGCCGTTGCGCTGGTATTCCAGCTCGACGTTGCGGGCAAAGGCGGTCGGCGTGCCGAATTCGTCGACGATGACCGAGTGGTCGATGACGAGGTCGACGGGAACGAGCGGGTTGATCTTCTCCGGGTCGCCGCCGAGCGAGACCATCGCGTCGCGCATGGCCGCAAGGTCGACGACGGCGGGAACGCCGGTGAAGTCCTGCATCAGCACGCGCGCCGGGCGATAAGCGATCTCGTTCTCGACTGTGCCCTTGTTGGTCAGCCAGTCGACGACCGAAAGGATCTGCTCCTTGGTGACCGAGCGGCCATCCTCGAAGCGCAGCAGGTTCTCAAGAAGCACCTTCATCGAGTAGGGCAGCTTCGAGACCCCGGCAAGGCCGTTCGCCTCGGCCTTGGGAAGGCTGTAGTAAACATAGTCGGTGCCGTTCACCGTAAGGGTCGAACGACAATTGAAACTGTCTAGGGATTTGGACACTTTATACCCCGTCTCGTCTGGCGCCAGAAAGCTGACGTACGAACGCCCGTGCGCGTTGAGCGCGAATGGGATGCGGGTGCGGCCATTTCCGCTGTCCGTACGCGGAAATCATTCCCGTGTTCGGCGCTTGGATGAAATTCACGCCGACCGCTGGCGTGTTGCGGGCGTTATAGATAATTTCTAAGAAACGATCCAGAGCGCCTGACGGTAAATCGGGACAATTTTTTTGCGTTGCGACCAAGGTCGTAAAGGGAAAGTGAAAAGCCATGCGGCTCGTCGCCGAGGGATTGAGCGCCAAGCGCGGCGAAGACCTGATTTTCCAAGATATTTCCTTTGAAATCGCCAGCGGCGAAGCCCTCGTCGTCAAGGGGCCGAACGGCTCCGGCAAGTCGACGCTGCTGCGGGTTCTGGCGGGTCTCCTGCCGGCGCATGCGGGAGCCGCGAAATTCCTTGCTGCAGCGCAACCGGTCGGCCAGATCGGTGAGGCCGCGCACTATCTCGGCCACCGCAACGCGATGAAGCGAGAGCTCACCGTCGAGGAGAACCTGTCCTTCTGGAAATCCTTCTTCGGCGATTTTGCCGGCGGGGCGGGCGTGCCGGTCATGGAGGCAGTCGAGGCCGTCGGCCTCGGCGGCATCGCGCATCTTCCCTTCGGCTATCTCTCCGCCGGCCAGCAGCGCCGCATGGCGATGGCGAAGCTGCTCGTCTCGTGGCGGCCGGTCTGGATCCTCGACGAGCCGACGGCGGCACTCGATGCGGCAGCCGAGACGATGTTCGCCGGTCTCGTCACCGCCCACCTTGCAAGTGGCGGCATCGCGATTGCCGCGACGCACCAGCCGCTGGGGCTGGAGGGGGTGAAGGAATTGCGGATGAAGGGGTTTGCCGGGATCATGGAGGATGTGTGGTGATGGGCGTGTCCGTGGCTACCCCCCTCTGCCCTGCCGGGCATCTCCCCCACAAGGGGGGAGATTGGGTGGGGCAATGCTTTGCTTCCTCTTTGACGTTTCTGTTTGAGCTGGGCTTGCGCCTCTTGCCAATCTCCCCCCCTGTGGGGGAGATGCCCGGCAGGGCAGAGGGGGGTGAGCCAAGCCCTCGAAGCCTGCGGAGCGCAGCATGATCGCCCTCCTTCTCCGCGACCTCAAGCTCTCCGTGCGCGCCGGCGGCGGCGCCCTGGTCGGCGTCCTCTTCTTCATGACGGTCGTCGCTGTCATCCCCTTCGGCGTCGGGCCGGACCTCAATCTCCTCGCCCGCATCGGTCCCGCGATCCTGTGGATCGGTGCGCTGCTCGCTTCCCTCCTCGGCCTCGACCGGCTGTTCCAGGCCGAGCGCGAGGACGGTTCGCTCGACCTTCTGCTGATGCAGGAGACGCCGCTGGTGCTGACGGTCTTCGTCAAGTGCCTCGCCCATTGGCTCGCGACCGGCCTGCCGCTCGTCATCGCCTCGCCGCTGCTCGGCCTCTTCATGAACATGGACGAGACCGCCATCGGCGCGACGACGCTGACGCTGCTGGCCGGCACGCCGGCCATCACCTTCATCGGCGCGGCGGGCGCGGCGGTGGCGGTGGCGCTGCCGCGCGGCGGGCTGCTCGTCTCCATCCTCGTGCTGCCGCTCGCCATTCCGGTGCTGATCTTCGGGGTGAGCGCGGTCTATGCGGCGATCCAGGAACCGGCGCCCTTCCTGCCGCCCTTCCTCATCCTCGTCGCGCTCAACCTCGCCTTCGCCGTCATCGGCCCGGTCGCCGCGGCTGCGGCCCTTCGTCTTTCGAGCGACTGACGAGAAAGTGATTGCGGCAGATCAATTGAAGACCGGGTGCTTCCGCGTTAAAGAACCATCATGAACGAACCGAGCCTTGCCATCCGCAAATTCAGCGACCTCGCCAACCCGACGCGGTTCCTGGCGTTGGTCGCTATCGTCTGGCCCTGGCTTGCCGGGCTGACGCTCTGTCTCTTCGCGGCGGGGCTCTACCTCTCCTTCACCACGACGGGCGATTACCAGCAGGGAGAGACGGTGCGCATCATGTATGTGCATGTGCCGGCCGCCTGGCTTTCCATGATGTGCTATTCGGTCATGGCGCTCTCGGCGCTCGGCACGCTCGTCTGGCGCCATCCGCTCGCCGATGTCTCGGCCAAGGCCGCCGCACCCATCGGCGCTTGTTTCACGCTCGTCGCGCTCATCACCGGCTCGCTCTGGGGCAAGCCCATGTGGGGCACATGGTGGGTGTGGGACGCGCGGCTCACCTCCGTCTTCGTGCTCTTCCTGATGTATCTCGGCCTCATCGCGCTCGGCCGCGCCATGGACGATCCGACGCGCGCCGCCAAGGTCAGCGCCGTGCTGATCCTCGTCGGCTTCGTCAACATCCCGATCATCAAGTTCTCGGTCGAGTGGTGGAACACGCTGCACCAGCCGGCGAGCGTCATCCGCATGGGCGGGCCGACCATCGACCCGGAATTCCTCTGGCCGCTCCTCATCATGGCCGTCGCCTTCACCATGCTGTTCTTCACGCTGCATATCCTCGCCATGCGCAACGAGATTCTGCGCCGCCGCATCGCGGTGCTGCGCCGCCATGCAGCCCGCGCCGCCGGCCGCGCGGGAGGCGCCGCATGAGCCATACCTTCTATGTCGCGGTGTCCTATATCGCCGCCTTCGCCGTCACGCTCGGCCTCATCGCCTGGGTCTGGCTGGACCATCGCGGCCGCCGCCGCGAGATCGAGCAGCTCGAAGCCGCCGGCATCCGCCGCCGTTCGGCGCGCAGCGAGGGCAATCCATGAGCGAGAGCGAAGGTAATGCCGAGGGCGCGGGCAAGCGCACGCGCCTGATCCTCGCCGCGCTGCCGCTGGCAATCTTCCTCGGTCTGGCGCTGATCTTCTGGACGCAGCTCAATTCCGGCCGCGACATCTCGGAAATCCCCTCCGCGCTGATCGGCACCAAGGCGCCGTTCCGCGATCTCGAACCGCTCGCCGGCGCCACGAAGGACGGCACGCCCGTTCCGGCACTGACGGCGCAGACGGGTAAGGGCAAGCTGACGCTCGTCAATTTCTGGGCCTCCTGGTGCGTGCCGTGCCGGCAGGAGCATCCGGTCATCCTGGCATTGTCGAAGGACCCGCGCATCACCGTCGTCGGCGTCAACTACAAGGACGGCAGCGAGAATGCGCTGCGCTTCCTCGGCGAGCTCGGCAATCCCTTCTCGGCCATCGGTCTCGATCCCGTCGGCAAGATGGCGATCGACTGGGGCGTCTACGGTATCCCGGAATCCTATCTCGTCGGGCCGGATGGGACGATCCTCTACAAGCGGGTCGGTCCGTTCGACGAAAAGAGCCTGAAGGGCGGGCTCTATCCGGCCATCGAGAAGGCGCTCGGGACGGCTGCTGCGGGCGGCTGATAACTCTCAAAAGGGTTGGGTAATCGCGGGAGCGCTCGCCACTCATCCGGCCTGCCGGCCACCTTCTCCTTGGCTGCGGGGCGAAGGGATATGCCGCGCCGTTTTCCCCAATCAGCAACCGTTCGTGGGGCACGTCCCCTCTCCCCGCTTGCGGGGAGAGGGTTAGGGTGAGGGGCAGCCCCATGCAGGGCCGTCTTCCGTCACACGGTTTCCGCCTCCACCCCTTGCGCGCCGGGGCGCGCGGGATTATGCCTTTTTCCGCTCTAACGGGGTGCTCGCGGGTCTCGACCTGCCGGCTGAGAGGCGTCTGCCAACCCGAAGAACCTGATCCGGCTCGTACCGGCGGAGGGATTAGACGGCTCAATCCAGCGCCCTATTCCCGTTTGTGACCCGACAAGGAGGCGCTGATGCGCGCGGCATTTCTTTCTTCCATCGCGGTGCTCGCCGCAACCCTCGCCTTTCCCGCCTTCGCACAGGAAAAGACGCTGACCGTCTACACCTATGAGAGCTTCGTTGCCGAATGGGGCCCGGGGCCGAAGGTCAAGGAGACCTTCGAGAAGACCTGCGGCTGCAAGGTCGAATGGGTCGGCGTCGCCGACGGCGTCGAGCTTTTGACCCGCCTCAAGCTGGAGGGCGAGGGCACCAAGGCCGACGTGGTGCTCGGTCTCGACACCAACCTGATCTCGGAAGCCAAGGCGACCGGTCTCTTCGAGCCGCACGGCCTGAAGCCGGAAGGCCTCACCGTTCCGGGCGGCTTCTCCGACGATACGTTCCTGCCCTACGACTACGGCCACTTCGCCGTCGTCTACGATACCGAGGCGTTGAAGACCCCGCCGACAAGCCTCAAGGAGCTGGTCGAGGGCGATCCGTCGCAGAAGATCGTCATCGAGGACCCGCGCACCTCGACGCCCGGCCTCGGCCTGCTGCTCTGGGTCAAATCCGTCTATGGCGACAAATCGGCGGAAGCCTGGGCCAAGCTGAAGAACCGCGTGCTGACCGTCACTCCCGGCTGGTCGGAAGCCTACGGCCTCTTCACCAAGGGCGAGGCGCCGATGGTGCTCTCCTACACGACCTCGCCGGCCTATCACGTGATCGCGGAGAACACCGAGCGCTACAAGGCTGCCGCCTTCTCCGAGGGCCACTATATCCAGATCGAGGTCGCCGGCCTGACGCGCACCTCCCATGACAAGGACCTCGCCCGCCAGTTCCTCACCTTCATGACAGGGCCGGATTTCCAGTCGCTCATCCCGGAAACCAACTGGATGATGCCCGCCGCCAAGACCCGCGATCCGCTGCCGGCCGCCTTCGACGCGCTGGTGAAGCCGGAAAAGACCTTCCTGATGCCGTCCGACGAGGTCGCGGCGAACCGCAAGGCCTGGATCGACGAATGGCTCGGCGCGATGAGCGCGAAATAGGATGATCTTCGCCCGCGCCGAACGACGGATGCTGGACATCGCCGGGGGCCTTGCCCTCGGCGGCGTGCTCGTCTTCGTCGGGGCGGCGACTGCCGTGCTGCTCGCCCATGCGGGCGGCGGCAGCGGCGCACCGCTGCTCGACGCCTATATCGGCCGCGTCGCCCGGTTCACGCTGATGCAGGCGGCGCTTTCCACGCTGCTCTCCGTCCTCTTCGCCATCCCTGTCGCCCGGGCGCTTGCCCGGCAGCGGACCTTTCCCGGCCGCGTCTGGATCGTCCGCCTCTCCGTCGTGCCGCTCGGCCTGCCGGCGCTGGTCGCCGCGCTCGGCGTGGTCGGAATCTGGGGGCGGCAGGGCGTCGTCAACGATCTCCTGCGCCTTGCCGGCCTCGAAAGCCCGGTCAGCGTCTACGGGCTCGCCGGCATCCTCATCGCCCATGTCTTTTTCAACCTGCCGCTCGCCGCACGCTTCATGCTCGCCGCGCTCGACCGCATCCCGCCGGAATACTGGTTGTCCTCGGCCAATCTCGGCATGGGCTCCGGCGCGGTCTTCCGGCTCATCGAATGGCCGGTCATCCGCCGCGTGCTGCCCGGCATCGCCGGCCTCGTCTTCATGCTCTGCGCGACGAGCTTCACCATCGTGCTCACCCTCGGCGGCGGGCCGGCGGCCACGACCATCGAGGTCGCGATCTACCAGGCGCTGCGCTTCGATTTCGATCCTGAGCGCGCCGTGCTGCTCGCCTTCCTGCAGATCGCGGTGACGGCGGCGCTGCTCTGGCTCATCTCGCTCTTCGGCCGCCCGCCGGAGGAGGGCATGACCGCTGGCCGCGCCATCCGCCGCTTCGACGGCCGCCGGTGGCGCGTCCCGGATGGCCTCGTCATCCTCCTCTTTACGCTCTTCACCGCCGCCCCGCTCGCCGCCATTCTCGTCTCGGGCCTTGCCGCCGATTTCGTCAGGCTGGCTGCCGATGCGCAGCTCCACCGCGCGCTCGCCACCAGCCTTGCCATCTCGCTCGCCTCCGCCGCCCTCAGCCTTGCCGTCGCCCTTCCCGTCGTGCTGGTGCCACGCCTTGCCGAAAGCGGTGAAGGCGGCGGCGCCACGCGGCTGACGGGCCGCGCGCTGCCGGCGGTCGGCTCGCTGATCCTGCTCGTGCCGCCGGTCGTCGTCGCCACCGGCTGGTTCCTGATGCTGCGCACCTTCGGCGAGACGGGCCGCTTCGCGCCCTTCGTCGTCACCGTGCTCAACGCGCTGATGGCGCTGCCCTTCGTCATCCGCGTGCTGGAGCCCGCCTATCGCACGCACCTCTCCCGCACCGCGCGCCTTGCGCTCAGCCTCGGTGTCACCGGCTGGCGGCGTTTCCTGCGCATCGACTGGCCGGCGCTGAAGAAACCCTTCCTCACCGCTTTCGCCTTCGCCATGGCGCTGTCGCTCGGCGATCTCGGCGCGGTCGCCATCTTCGGTGCGGAGGGCTTCGTCACGCTGCCCTGGCTGCTCTATTCCCGCATGGCGAGCTACCGCACGGCCGATGCTGCCGGCATCGCGCTGATCCTCGGCATGCTATGCCTGCTGCTGACGCTGCCCTCGACCGCCGCTGAGCGCCAAACCGAAAGACCCGGCTCCGATGCCTGATCCCGCCATTTCCCTTGCCGATGTCACCGTGCGCTTCGCGGAAAAACGCCTGACGTTCAATTGCGCCATTCCGGCGGGAGCTGCCGTCGCCGTCGCTGGTCCTTCGGGCGCCGGCAAGTCGACGCTCTTCAACGTCATCGCCGGTTTCGAGAAGCCGGCAAGCGGCAGCGTGAGGTTGTTCGGCGAGGACATGGCCGGCCACGATCCGGCGGAGCGGCCGGTCTCCATCGTCTTCCAGGACAACAACCTCTTCGCCCACCTTTCCGCCGCCGACAATATCGGCCTCGGCATCGATCCGGGCCTGAGGCTGGATGCGGCGGGCCGCGAGGCGGTCGCTGCCGCGCTCGCCCGCGTCGGCCTTGCCGGCTACGAGAAGCGCCTGCCGGGCTCGCTTTCCGGCGGCGAGCGGCAGCGCGTGGCGCTCGCCCGCGCGCTGGTGCGCCGCCGGCCGATCCTGCTGCTCGACGAGCCCTTCGCCGCGCTCGATCCGGCCATGCGGGCGGACATGGCGCGGCTGATCGCCGAGCTACATGCCGAGACGAAGAGCACGCTCCTCTTCATCACCCACCAGCCCGAGGATATCAGCCGCCTTGCCGAGCGGGTGGTGTTCCTGGAGGCCGGCTCGATCCTCCTCGATGCGCCGGCGGCGGATTTTCTTGCACGCCTCGATCCACCTCCCGTTGCAAAATTCCTCGGCCGTTCCGGCCTTTAGCGCGGGGCGGGGCGATTTGACCGGGGCGGACGCCACAATTTGGTCGCCCCCCTGTGTCACCGGAGCCACAGGAAAACCGTTTGTCGAATCGGGAGTTGCCGGCCGGGTATGGCGCGTCTATCTCATCCGTTCGAAGGCGATGCGCGCTCGCGCCGCGGCCGAAGGCTGTGGTACGGGCGCGAACCCATTCAGGGGCTTGGGCAAGAGACATGGCGAAAGCGACGCAGGGAGCTGCAATGGTATCCGGGCGCGGGGTCGTGAGACCCGTCGCGGCCCTGCTGCTCGCGGGCACGCTGCTTTCGGGCTGCCAGTCGCTCATCGAGCAGAGTTATGAGCCGACGATCTCGCCCTCTTCCAATCCGCAGATCGTCGAAGAGGTGCAGAAGAACGATCCGCGCGCCCAGATGGGCGCCCGCGAGCACCCGCGCATCGTGGCAAGCTACGGCGGCGAATACAAGGACGCCAAGACCGAGCGCCTCGTCGCTCGCATTACCGGCGCGCTGACGGCCGTTTCGGAAAACCCGAACCAGTCCTACCGCATCACCATCCTCAACTCCCCGGCCATCAACGCTTTTGCGCTGCCGGGCGGCTATCTCTACGTGACGCGTGGCCTGCTGGCGCTCGCCAACGACGCCTCGGAAGTTGCCGCCGTGCTCTCGCATGAAATGGCGCATGTCACCGCCAACCACGGCATCGAGCGGCAGAAGAAGGAAGAGGCCGAGGTCATCGCGAGCCGCGTCGTCGCCGAGGTGCTGTCCAGCAATATCGCCGGCAAGCAGGCGCTGGCGCGCGGCAAGCTGCGCCTTGCCGCCTTCTCGCGCAACCAGGAGCTCCAGGCCGACGTCATCGGCGTGCGCATGCTGGGCGAGGCGGGCTACGACCCCTATGCGGCCGCGCGCTTCCTCGATTCCATGGCCGGCTATGCCCGCTTCACGGCGGTCGATCCGGAGGCCGACCAGAGCCTCGACTTCCTGTCGAGCCATCCGAACGCGCCGCAGCGGGTCGAGCTGGCGCGCCTGCATGCCCGCGCCTTCGGGGCGGAGGGCACGGTCGGCGACCGCGGCCGCGACTACTATCTCGCCGGCATTGACGGCCTTCTCTACGGCGACGCGCCGGAAGAGGGCTATGTGCGCGGCCAGACTTTCCTGCACGGCAAGCTCGGCATTCGTTTCGACGTGCCGGAAGGCTTCCAGATCGACAACAAGGCCGATGCGGTTCTGGCGACCGGTCCCGGCGACGTCGCGATCCGCTTCGACGGCGTCGCCGACAGCAAGGGACAGGATCTCGTCAACTACATTTCGAGCGGCTGGGTGACGGGCCTCAGGCCCGAGACGATCCGGCCGGTGTCGATCAACGGCCTGCCGGGCGCGACCGCGCGGGCCGCTGCCGACCGCTGGGAATTCGACGTCACCGTGGTGCGCATCGACAACCAGATCTACCGCTTCCTGACGGCGGTGCCGACGGGCTCCAAGGCGCTGGAGCCGACGGCGGCGATCCTCAGGAATTCGTTCCGCAAGCTGACGGCGGAGGAAGCCGCCTCGCTGAAGCCGTTGCGCGTGCGCGTCGTCACCGCGCGCCCCGGCGATACGATCGCCTCGCTCTCGGCCCGCATGATGGGGACCGAGCGCAAGCTCGATCTCTTCCGGCTGATCAACGCCATGACCGCGACGAGCACGGTCAAGCCGGGCGACAAGTTCAAGATCATCACCGAATAAACGGCAAGGCTGCCGGCTCTTCACCCGGCCGCGCCTTCCGGATGCGCAAACAAAAACCCCGCCGTTTCCGGCGGGGTTTTTTCATCGGCCATCCGGCCTGCTGGCATCAGTCGCGGTTGCCGAGGAAGCGCAGCAGGAACAGGAAGAGGTTGATGAAGTCGAGGTAGAGCGTCAGCGCGCCCATGATGGCCTTGCGGCCGGCCATGGCGACGTCGTCGGCCTCGAAATACATTTCCTTGATCTTCTGCGTGTCCCATGCCGTCAGGCCGGCGAAGACCAGAACGCCGATCGCGGAGATCGCGAAGTCGAGCGCCGAGGACTTGAGGAACAGGTTGACGAGCGAGGCGATGATCAGGCCGAAGAGGCCCATGATCAGGAACGAGCCGATCGCGGAGAGGTCACGCTTCGTCGTGTAGCCGTAGAGCGACAGGGCGCCGAAGGCGGCGGCCGAGACGAAGAAGGTCTGCGCGATGCTGGCGCCGGTGTAGATCAGGAAGATCGACGACAGCGACAGGCCCATCAGGCCGGCATAGACCCAGAAGGTCGTCTGCGCGGCCGAAACGCTCATCGTGTGGATGCGGAAGCTCAGGAAGAAGACCAGCGCCAGCGGGGCGAGCATCACGACCCAGCGCAGCGGGCTCAGATAGATCGCCTGGCCGAAGGCCGTGAGCTGGCCGCCGGAAATCGCGGCCTGGGAAGCGAAGAACGCCACGAGGCCGGTGATCGCAAGACCCAGCGCCATCAGGTTGTAGACCCGAAGCATATAGGAGCGCAGGCCCTCGTCGATGACGGCGCCGGCCTGGGCGCCCGCCGGTCGGGTCTGGTAATTGCGGAGATCAGCCATGTTGTCCTCTTGGTTCAAGCCCCATGGGATTACGGTGTCGGTCCCTGCCTTGCGGGCGGTTCCGGGCAGCCGCTGCGGGGCTCCAGCTTGCCTGACGTGAATATGAGCATGAATTGTGTTCCGCACAAGACCCGCAACCTCGGCGGAGGGTGCGGGCCGGTCGTTTTTCAGAGCTCGCGCAGCACGGGCGCGGCCTTCTGCCCCAGAATGCGCCAGGTCCCCGCAAGGCCGATGCCGACGGTGAGGATAAGCGCGGTCGCGACCGTCATCACCGCGACGTCGGGCAGGAAGCTCGACGGCAGCTTCATGATGCGGCTCACCACGAACCAGGCAGCCGCCCCGCCGGCGAAGAGTGCGAAGACGGCGGTTGCCAGCCCCAGCATCAGGTATTCGTAGCTGAAGGCGCGGATGAGCGTCGCCCGCGTCGCGCCGAGCGTCTTCAGCACCACCGCGTCGTGCACGCGCGCCCGGTTGCCGGCGGCGAGCGCCCCGGCAAGCACGAGGATGGAGGCGACCAGCGCGACGGCGGCGGCCGCCCTTATGGCGGTGGCGAGTTGCCCGACCAGTTCGTTCACCACGTCGAGCGCGTCCTTGACGCGCACGCTGGTGACGGTGGGATAGGCATTGGTGATCGCCTTCAGCGTCGCGGCCTCCTGCGCCGCCGTCGCGCCCGGGTCGATCACGGTGGCGAGCCAGGCATGCGGCGCGCCGGCAAAGGTGTTCGGCGAGAAGACCATGACGAAGTTGATCGACAGCGATTCCCATTCGACATTGCGGAAATTGGCGATGCGTGCGGTGATGTTGCGGCCGAGCACGTTGACGGTCACCGTATCGCCGATCTTCAGGCCGAGCTCGCGGCCCTCCTCGGTGGAGAAGGACACCAGCGGTTCGCCGGAATAGTCCTCCGGCCACCAGGTCCCTTCCGAAAGCGTCGAGTTTTCCGGCACGCGCTTGGCATAGGTGATGCCGCGGTCGCCGCGCAGCACCCATTGCCCTTCCGGCGGAACCTTGACCTTGGCGACGTCGACGCCGTCGAGCTCCATCACCCGGCCGCGCAGCATCGGTACCTCGATGATCTTGCCCTTGGGCATGTTCGCCTTCAGCACGTCGCGGAAGCCGTCGAGTTCGCTGCCCTGGATATCGACGAAGAAGAAGTTCGGCGCGCGCTCCGGCAGGTTGCCGGTGAGCTCGCGGCGCAGGTTTCCGTCGATCAGCGTCAGCGTGACGAGGAGGGCAAGGCCGAGGCCGAGCGACAGCACGACGGAGGAGGTCAGCGCGCCCGGCCGATGGATGTTGCTGACCGCGAGCCGGAGCGCCGGCGAATTGACCCGCGGGCTGCGCCGCGCCAGCGCGGTGATCAGCATGGCGACGGCCCTGAGCACGACGAAGGCGAAGGCGATGGCGCCGAGGAAGACGAGCGCGATGTAGCGGTCATAGGCCGTGTAGACGGCAAGGCCGGCCAGCGCCGCAAGGAAGAGCGCGGCGCCCAGAATATAGGGCCAGCCCGGCAGGCGGCCCGCCTCGAAGCCCTGCTCGCGGAAGAGCGCGGTGGCCGGCACCTCGCGGGCATGGCCGAGCGGCATGATGGCGAAGGCGAGCGCCGTCAGCAGGCCGAAGACGGCGGCAAGCAGCAGCGCGGAAGGATAGAGCTCGGCCTTGGCCGATACCGGCAGCACGCCGCCGAGGAACTGCATCGCCACCGGCGGCATCAGGGCGCCGACCGCAAGGCCGATCAGGATGCCGATCGAGGCGATCAGCGCGATCTGCGCGAAATAGACGAGCGCGACGAGCGAGGCCGGCGCGCCGAGGCACTTGAAGGTCGCGATCACCGAGCGCTTGGAATCGAGATAGGCGCGCACGGCATTCGCCACGCCGACGCCCCCGACGATCAGCGCCGTCAGGCCGACCAGCGTCAGGAACTGCGAGAAGCGGGTGATGTTGGCGGTCAGCGCCGGCGCCGCGCTATCGGCCGTGCGGATCGACCAGCCGGCCGTCGGGAAGGCTTTGTTCGCTTCCGCGCGGATGGCGGCCGGGGAGAGATCGGGTTTCGCAAGGCGGATGCGGTAGGCATTCTCCACGAGGCTGCCGGTCTGCACCAGCCCGCTCGCCCGCAGGGCTTCTTCGGACAACATCAGGCGGGGGGCGAAGCCGAAGCCTTCCGAGACGGCGTCCGGCTCGCGCGTGAGCGTGGCGGCGATGCGGATCTTCGCCGTGCCGAGCAGGATCTCGTCGCCGACGGCAAGGCCGAGCCGGTCGAGCAGCAGCGGCGCGACGACCGCGCCATAGGCGTCGCCCTCCTTCGCGAAGAGCGCCGCGGCCGGCTTCTGCGGCTCGGTCTCCAGCGTGCCGTAGAGCGGATAGGCGCCGTCGACGCCCTTCGCCTCCACCAGCGTCTGGTCGGAGCCGTCCGGCAGGCGCACCATGGAACGCAGGCCCGTCGTCCTGGAAACCGCGCCGAGGCCCTCGAAATAGTTCAGTTCCTCGGGTGTGGCGAAGCGGTTGCGGAATTCGAAGCGTACGTCGCCGGCCAGCAGCGTCTGGCCCTGCGAGGCTATCGCCTGCGTAATGGCGCTCGACACCGAGTTGACGCCGGCAATCGCCGCCGTGCCGAGCGCGATGCAGGCGAGGAAGATGTAGAAGCCCTTCAGGCCGCCGCGCATTTCGCGCAAGGCAAGGCGCAGGGCGAGCGGAACCTGGCGGAGGACCGCGCCGGCCCTCATGCCGGCACCGCTTCGGCAAGCGCGCGCAGGGGCGCGGCGCCCGAGACGATCTCTCCCGAGCGCATGGCGACCTGCCGGCCGCAGCGGGCGGCAAGCGCCGGATCGTGCGTCACCAGCACCAGCGTCGTGCCGCGCTCGACCTGCTTGGAAAAGAGGAGGTCGGCGATCTGGCGGCCGGTCTCCGTGTCGAGGTTGCCGGTCGGCTCGTCGGCGATCAGCAGCTTCGGCGAGGGCGCGAGCGCGCGGGCGATGGCGACGCGCTGCTGCTCGCCGCCCGAGAGCTGGCCGGGATAGTGCGACAGGCGCTCGCCGAGCCCGACGGCCTCCATCTCGCGCCGCGCGATATCGAAGGCGTCGCGCGCATTGGCAAGCTCCAGCGGCACGGCGACGTTTTCCAGCGCCGTCATGTTGGGAATGAGGTGGAAGGACTGGAAGACGATGCCGATATTGCGGCCGCGGAAATCGGCCACCCTGTCCTCGTTCATCGCGTGCAGGGCGGCGCCGTCGATATGGATCTCGCCGCCGTCCAGCCGTTCGAGGCCCGCCAGCACCATCAGCAGCGTCGACTTGCCGGAGCCCGACGGCCCGACGATGCCGACCGATTCGCCCGCATCGATCGTCAGGTCGATCCCCTTGAGGACATGGACGGATGCGGCCGCCCGTCCGAGGGTGAGATCGGCTTTTTTCAGATCGATGATGGTTCTGGCCAAGGAATTCTGCCCTATATGTATGGAAAAGACTGGAATGCCAGCAATCTAGGATCAGCATCATGTCGTTTAAAGCGGCGCTCGGATTTTTCACCTTACTTGCCATCACAGCTTTGTTATCCGCCGGCATCGCCCGGGCCGAACCTGTCAAGCTCGTCGGCTTCGGCGACAGCCTGATGGCCGGCTACCAGCTTCCGGCCGCCGACGCCTTTCCGGTGAAGCTGGAGGCGGCCCTTCGGGCGAAGGGCCATGAGGTCGAGATCGCCAATGCCGGCGTTTCGGGCGACACGACCTCCGGAGGCCTCGCCCGCCTCGACTGGTCAATCCCCGACGGGACGCAAGGCGTCATCCTCGAGCTCGGTGCCAACGACGCGCTGCGCGGCATCGCGCCGGAGGAGACCGAAAAGAACCTCGACGCCATGCTGACGCGGCTCAAGGAGCGCGGCATCGCGGTGCTGCTCGCCGGCATGCTCGCCCCGCCCAATATGGGCCCGGATTATGCAGAACGCTTCAATGGCATCTACGGACGCCTTTCGGAAAAGCACGGCGTTCCGCTCTATCCGTTCTTCCTCGACGGGGTCGTCACCAAGGCGAACCTCCAGATCGAGGATGGAATGCATCCGAACCCGGCGGGCGTGGACGTCATGGTCCAGTCCATCCTGCCGACGGTCGAGACCTTCCTCAAGTCGATCAAGGCAGGGGAGTAGTTCTCGCGGGTGCGAAATTAGGGTTGCGCAAAAATCCGTTGCGTGATTCGCTGACGTTACTTTCCAGCAGGGAGAAGTCGCCATGCCGAGACTTTTCGTCGCCCTCGAAGTGCCGCGCAACGCGGCGATGAGCCTCTCGCTCCTGAGAGGCGGACTTCCCGGAGCCCGCTGGATCGACGTCGAGAACTTCCACATCACCCTGCGCTTCATCGGCGATATCGACGGGCGCACCGCCGACGAGGTGGTCGACCGGCTCGACCGCATCGAACGTCCGGAATTCCAGCTCGCGCTTTCCGGCATCGGCTCCTTCGGCTCGAAGAAGCCGCATTCGGTCTTCGCCGGTGTCACGCAGGCGCCGGAAATGTACGCGCTGCAGGGCGAGGTCGAGCGCATCTGCCAGCGCCTCGGCCTTCCCGCCGATCCGCGCAAGTTCACCCCGCACGTCACGCTCGCGCGCCTGCGCAACGCCCGCACCGAGGACGTCGCCCATTACCTCTCCGGCCGCGGAAACTTCCACACCGCGCCCTTCACCGTGAACCGCTTCGTGCTGATGTCCTCGAAGGAATCGGTCGGCGGCGGGCCGTATCTGACGGAAGAGGTGTTTCCGCTCTACGAGGCGGGCGGCGGCTGGGACGGGGCGGATCTGCGCGACCATCTCGTATAGGCTTGGGGCGATCAAGCTTTCAAAGCGGCGCGCTCAGCGAAGCCCGCCCAACTGTTCCACGAAGACGCCGAAGCGTGTGCCGCGCCCGGCAAGGGCGATCTTGTCGCCGGGTGCCATTCGCGCTCTCAGATCATCCGGGACATAGCAAAGATTGTCGTAGAACCAGGGCAATTCCTTGAGGGAGACCGGGAAGGTGCATTTTCCTCTGGCCAGTCCGTCGGACTTGCTTACGGTAAAGACATGGGCGATCTGATATCCTGACAATAAAGTTATGATCATCGGGATGGATATTACGGTTATAATTCTGCCGACGGCATATCCGACAAAGGGAAATAATAACAAATAAGGTGTATTGTCCCGGCCCTTCTTTGGTCTTTTATATATGAAAAAGGCGCCGGGCACGAAGAATAGGGCCGCGAGACCCAGTCCAACGACGAGACTTGGCAGATATGAATCGGATACCCATTGTCCCGAAGGGACATATTCGTAGCCAAGAAATTTAAGGAGGAAGGGCAGGAAGCTGATCAGTAGCAAAATGCCCACCACGGACAAAGCCGCGGGAAATAGAAAGCGCCGCTTTTCCAGTTGTCGCCCTCCCGGCAACCAAATCCTGTCCGGCATCCGTTCCGGATCGCTGCGTAAATAATAGATTGCAAAACAACGATTCTGCAATGCCAGGTAAAAATTTCTTCAAACGTTGCTTGCCGGTGGTTCTTGCCGATCCGGTGAAAGAACAAACCCTGAATCACCCAGAGTCATCGATTCGTCTCCGTTTCGTTCGCGCCCTGTTCCAGACCCGCGCCAAACCATCGCGAAAACCGCCCTATTTCGCCTTCCCTCTTGCCATTGGCCGCCCCGATGGGCATCTGTGAGCCCGAAACTGAAACCTGCCGGGGCATGTCTTGTCGCAAGCACCCATGATCCTGAGCGGCCGCGGGGTGACCGCGGTGCTCGGCCCGACCAATACGGGCAAGACCCACTACGCAATCGAGCGCATGGTGGCACATGAGACGGGCGTCATCGGCCTGCCTCTGCGCCTTCTCGCGCGCGAGGTCTATACGCGCCTCGTCGAGAAGGTCGGCCAGCACAATGTCGCGCTCGTCACCGGCGAGGAGAAGATCACGCCGCATATGGCGCGCTTCTCTGTCTGCACGGTGGAGGCGATGCCGCGCGAGACGCGCGCCGCCTTCGTCGCCATCGACGAGGTGCAGCTTGCCGGCGATCTGGAACGCGGCCACATCTTCACCGACCGGGTTCTGCATCTGAGGGGCCGCGACGAGACGCTGCTGCTCGGCGCGGCTACCATGAAGCCGATCCTCGAGCAGCTCCTGCCCGGCATCCATGTCATCGAGCGGCCGCGCCTGTCGCAGCTTTTCTATTCCGGCTCGAAGAAGATCACGCGCCTGCCGCAGCGCACCGCCATCGTCGCCTTCTCGGCCGACGAGGTCTATGCCATCGCCGAGCTGATCCGCCGCCAGCGCGGCGGGGCGGCGGTGGTGCTCGGGGCGCTCTCGCCCCGCACGCGCAATGCGCAGGTCGCGCTCTACCAGGAGGGCGACGTCGAATATCTCGTCGCTACCGACGCCATCGGCATGGGTCTCAACCTCGACGTCGACCATGTCGCCTTCGCGCAGGACCGCAAGTTCGACGGCTACCAGTTCCGCAACCTCAACCCGGCCGAGCTCGCCCAGATCGCCGGCCGCGCCGGCCGGCACCTGCGCGATGGCACCTTCGGCGTGACGGGCCGCGTCGATCCCTTCGACGACGAGCTGGTCAAGCGCATCGAGACGCACCATTTCGATCCCGTGAAGGTGCTGCAATGGCGCACGACCCGCTTCGACTATTCCTCCCTGCAATCGCTCCGCCAGTCGCTCGACGCACCGCCGCCGATCGGCGGGCTGACACGGGCGCTGCCGGCCGTCGACCAGCAGGCGCTGGACCATCTTTCGCGCTACCCGGATGTCCGGGACCTTGCGACGACCCCCGAGCGTGTCGAAAAGCTCTGGGAAGCCTGCGCGCTTCCCGATTATCGCCGCATCACGCCTGCCCAGCATGCCGATCTCATCTCGACGCTCTATGCGGACCTGGTAAAGCGTGGCACGGTGAACGAGGATTTTCTGGCGGATCAGGTCCGCCGGGCCGACAGGACCGATGGCGAGATCGACACGCTTTCGGCACGAATCGCGCAGATAAGGACCTGGACCTATGTGTCGAATCGACCCGGATGGCTTGCCGATCCGACACACTGGCAGGAAAAGACGCGGGAAATCGAAGACCGATTGTCCGATGCGCTACATGAACGGTTGACGAAACGCTTTGTTGATCGCAGGACATCTGTGCTCATGAAGCGCCTGAGAGAGAATGCGATGCTGGAAGCTGAAATCAGTGTGAATGGCGATGTCTTCGTAGAGGGACATCATGTCGGGCAGTTGGCCGGTTTCCGGTTCACGCTGGCCGCCGGGACGGAAGGCCCCGATGCGAAGGCCGTGCAGGCGGCTGCGCAGAAGGCGCTCGCGCTGGAGTTCGAGGCCCGTGCCGCACGCCTGCATGCCGCCGGCAATGCCGATCTCGCGCTGAGCTCGGACGGCACCGTGCGCTGGCTCGGCGATCCCGTCGCCCGCCTTTCGGCCTCCGACCATATCATGCGTCCGCGCGTCATCCTGCTCTCCGACGAGCAGCTGACGGGCAATGCGCGCGACCATGTCGCCGCCCGCATCGAGCGCTTCGTGAACCATCACATCGCGACAGTGCTGAAGCCGCTCGACGACCTTTCGCGTGCCGAAGACCTGCAGGGCCTTGCCAAGGGCCTCGCCTTCCAGCTCGTCGAAAATCTCGGCGTGCTGTTCCGCCGCGACGTCGCCGACGACGTGAAGGCGCTCGACCAGGACGCCCGCGCTTCCATGCGCAAGCACGGCATCCGCTTCGGCGCCTACCACATCTTCATGCCGGCGCTGCTGAAGCCCGCTCCGGCCGAACTCATCACGCTGCTCTGGGCGCTGAAGAACGACGGCCTCGACAAGCCGGGCTATGGCGACCTGATCCCGGTGCTGGCCGCCGGCCGGACCTCGGTCGTCACCGATCCGAGCTACGAGCGCGCCTTCTACAAGCTGGCCGGCTTCCGTTTCCTCGGCAAGCGCGCCGTGCGCATCGACATCCTCGAGCGCCTTGCCGACCTCATCCGTCCGCTCCTGCAGTGGAAGCCTGGCACGCCGCGTCCGGAAGGCGCCTATGACGGCCGCCGCTTCATGGCGACGACCGCCATGCTCTCCATTCTCGGCGCGACGCCCGACGACATGGAGGAAATCCTCAAGGGTCTCGGCTACCGCGCCGACAGCGTGAAGGCCGAGGAGGCTGCCGCCTTCCTCGCCGCGCAGGCCCCGGCCGCTGCCGCTCCGGAAACCCCGGCGGAAGCGGAAGCGAGTGCGGAGACCTCCGACGAGCATGACGCCGATGCGTCCGACGAAGGCGAAGCGACGGCTGAAGCCCCGGTCGAGACAGCCGAGGCTCCGGCTGCGGCCACCGAGGCACCCGTTGCCGAGGCCGAGGAAGCCCCGGTCGCGGAAGCCACCGTCGAAGGCGAGCCGGCCGAGGCCAAGCCCGTCCTCCTCTGGCGTCCGGGCTCGCGCCACGACAACCAGCGTCAGGGCCAGCGCCACGGCGACCGTCAGGGCCAGGGCGAACGCCGCGGCGGCGAGCGTCATCGCGGCCAGCCGGCCGGCGAGCGTGGCGAGCGCCGGGAAGGCGGCCGCGGCCGCCCGGACCAGAACAAGGGCCGCGACGGAAAGCCGCAGGGCGGCAACCGCCCGGATCGCGGCGAGCGCAACGACCGTGGCGGCAAGCCGCAGCAGGCGAAGTTCGAGGCCCGGCCGCCCCGCAAGGAAAAGCCGATCGATCCGGATTCGCCCTTCGCCAAGCTCGCGGCGCTCAAGGAGCAGATGAAGAAGTAGGCCGATGGCGCATAATGAGGAACAGCCGGCGGGTCAGGCGCGACAGCGCATCGACAAGTGGCTGTTCTTCGCTCGGCTGCGCAAGTCCCGCTCGCTCGCGGCGAAGTCCGTCGAGGCGGGCGATGTCAGCGTCAACGGCGTCAGTGTCCGCCAGCCCTCGCATGCGGTGCGGCCGGGCGACGTTATCGTCCTCTCGCTCGACCGGCACGACACGGTGGTCAAGGTGCTCCAGCCCGGCGTGCGCCGCGGCCCCTATGAGGAAGCCCGTCTTCTTTACAGCGACATGACGCCGCCCCCTCCATCCCGCGAGGAGCGCAATCTTTTCGCGCAGGCGACGCGCGAACGGGGCGCCGGACGCCCGACGAAGCGGGAGCGGCGGGAAACCGACCGGCTCCAGGCTTTTCCCGGCGACGACGAGGATTAGAATTCTATACCTCGCCCGCGTCAGGCGGCGCATGTATTACGCTTGCAAAGCGCCCGCAAAGCCTTTACCTCAGCCACCGGACAGCCTGCGCGAGCGCGGCCCTCTTCTGTCCGGCAAGCCGACTGCGTGACAGGTTTTGCGGCGCCGGATGGCCCCGCCTCCGCCGCCTTATGACGATTCTGGAGTGAAGCATGACGTATGTCGTGACCGACAACTGCATCCGCTGCAAGTACACGGACTGTGTGGAAGTGTGCCCCGTCGACTGCTTCTACGAGGGCGAGAACTTTCTCGTCATCCATCCCGACGAATGCATCGACTGCGGCGTCTGCGAACCGGAATGTCCCGCCGAGGCCATCAAGCCGGATACCGAGCCGGGCCTCGACAAGTGGCTGAAGATCAATTCGGAATTCGCCTCGGTCTGGCCGAACATCACGATCAAGCGCGATGCGATGCCGGAAGCCAAGGAAATGGACGGCGTGGAAGGCAAGTACGAGCAGTATTTCTCGCCGAAGCCCGGCCAGGGCGACTGACCCCGCCGGCCGGGCGCGATCGCCCGGCACCGGGCGGCAATGACCGAAGCTGGGGAAAAAAGCATGCTCGCGCGAAAAGCGCGATAGGGCAGGCTTGATGACCCATGCGAAGCAAATTATTGATTTCGGCACTTTTTTGTGATAAGGTCCGGATACTGATCCAAATCGCGGCATTTTGCGTGCCCGAACACCACCACGAAAGCTAACGATCCCTCAACGTCGCTCACCTCCCATAGGCAACCTCGGTTGCTCAAATGTGATCGCGTCGAAAGGGACGTTTTTGCGCATGGCGGACGGACCAGTGGTGACACCCCCAAGGTGCCCCCCGTCTTTCCCGGGTCCCCGGACCCACCCCGGCCATCGCCGGGGAGCGTAACAGGGAGTATTTGAATAGAATGACGACCCAGCAGAAGAAATCTTCCACGCGCCAGGGCTTCAAGACCGGCGAGTCGATCGTCTATCCCGCTCACGGCGTCGGCCAGATCGTCGCCATCGAAGAGCAGGAAGTCGCCGGCATGAAGCTCGAGCTTTTTGTCATCGATTTCGAGAAGGACAAGATGCGTCTCAAGGTGCCGGTTGCCAAGGCCGTTTCCATCGGCATGCGCAAACTGTCGGAGACCGATTTCGTCGACCGCGCGCTGAAGGTTGTCCAGGGCAAGGCCCGCGTGAAGCGTACCATGTGGTCGCGCCGCGCGCAGGAATACGATGCCAAGATCAATTCGGGCGACCTGATCTCGATCGCCGAAGTGGTCCGCGACCTCTATCGCGCCGAGAACCAGCCGGAACAGTCCTATTCCGAGCGTCAGCTCTATGAAGCCGCTCTCGACCGCATGGCCCGCGAAATCGCCGCCGTGAACAAGATGTCGGAAACCGAAGCCGTCCGTCTCGTCGAGACGAACCTCGCCAAGGGTCCGAAGCGCGGCAAGGCCATCGAGGAAGACGACTCGCAGGACGAAGCGGCCTGATCTAGGGCGCAACGTCGAAATTTAAAGCCCGGCTGGCGACAGCCGGGTTTTTTATTGGAACTTTTTTGCGCCGCACCCGTTTGAACGCCCGAGGACGACCGGCTCCGGGCGGCCGCGGGAGTGGAACAGCCGCTTTCTTCGCTCGAAGCCCTTTTCGAGCGATCCGCAGGCTCCTCTGAAACGTCATCGTCACGCAGACGAGAGATAGTGCCTCTCGCCGCCTCGGTTCACGTGGAGAGACCGCCATGGCTACGACGACCGCAGACCGCCGCATGATCAAGCTCGCTATGTCCGCCCCCTATCTGGAAAGGGAGGAGGAGCAGGCCCTCGCCCATGCCTGGAAGGACAATCACGACCAGCATGCGCGCAATCGCATCGCCATGGCCCATATGCGCCTCGTCGTCTCGATGGCCGGCAAGTTCCGCAACTTCGGCCTGCCGCTCGGCGATCTCGTGCAGGAAGGCTATATCGGCCTGCTGGAAGCGGCAGCCCGCTTCGAGCCGGAGCGGCAGGTGCGCTTCTCCACCTATGCAAGCTGGTGGATCCGCGCTTCCATCCAGGACTATGTGCTGCGCAACTGGTCCATCGTGCGCGGCGGCACCAGCTCCGCGCAGAAGGCGCTCTTCTTCAACCTCCGGCGCCTTCGCGCCCGGCTCGCCCGCGGCGACGACCATCTGACGAGCGAGGCGATCCATCAGGAGATCGCGGCGGCTCTCGGGGTCAGCACGGCGGATGTGCGCACCATGGATGCGCGGCTTTCCGCCTCCGACGTCTCCCTCCAGGCGCCGCTTTCGGTAGGGGAGGGCGGCGAAGGCTCGAACCGCCTCGATTTCCTCACCAGCGACGCGCCCCTGCCCGACGAGCAGGCCGAGGGCAGCATCGACGGCGAACGCCGTCATCACTGGCTGCATTCGGCGCTCGGTCAGCTCAACGAGCGCGAGATGAAGATCATCCGCGCCCGCCGCCTCGCCGAGAACGGCGCAACGCTCGAGGAACTGGGCGTTCTCCTCGGCATCTCGAAGGAGCGCGTGCGCCAGATCGAGAACCGGGCGCTGGAAAAACTGAAGGCCGTGCTGATCAGCAAGACGGCGGATTTCGCCTACGCGTGAGGCTTACGGCGCCTTTTCTTCTTCCGGCTGCTCGGCCGAATGGCGCATGATCAGCGGCATCTGCGAGAGCGTGAAGAGGATGGTGATGGGCATGGTGCCCCAGACCTTGAAGGCGACCCAGAAATCGGTCGAGAAGTTGCGCCAGACGACCTCGTTCATCACGGCGAGCACGATGAAGAACAGGCCCCAGCGCAGCGTCAGCTTGCGCCAGCCCTCGTCCGTCAGCTTGAAGGCGGCGTGGAAGACGTAGCCGAGCAGCGACTTCCCGAAGAAAAGCCCGCCGAGCAGGATGACGCCGAACAGCGTGTTGACGATGGTCGGCTTCATCTTGATGAAGGTGTCGTTCTGCAGCCAGAGCGTCAGCGCGCCGAAGACGAAGACGACGACGCCCGAGATCAGCGGCATCATCGGCAGGGTGCGCGTCAGGATCCACGAGACGACGAGCGCGATGGCCGTTGCGGCCATGAAGAGGCCGGTGGCGATGAAGATCGGCCCGCCCATCTCGGCCAGCACGGGAAAGTGCGACGCCAGCCATTCGCCGCGCGAATTGGCGAAGAAGAAGACGACGAGCGGTCCGAGCTCCAGCACCATCTTGAGGAGGGGGCTGACCTTCTCCTCTTCCTTGGCCGGTGCGTCCAGCGTTACCTTGCTCATGCTCCAACTCCTGCGATCGCTTCCGCGAAATCCTTGGCCTCGAAGGGTTCGAGATCGTCGATCCCTTCGCCGACACCGATGAAATAGACCGGCAGCTTGTGCTTGGCGGCAATCGCCACAAGGATGCCGCCGCGGGCCGTACCGTCCAATTTTGTCATGATCAGGCCCGAGACCCCCGCGACGTTGCGGAAAATCTCCACCTGGTTCATCGCGTTCTGGCCGGTCGTGGCGTCGAGTGTCTGGAGCACGGTATGCGGGGCGTCGGGATCGAGCTTGCCGAGGACGCGCACGATCTTCTCCAGTTCCGCCATCAGCTCGGCCTTGTTCTGGAGGCGGCCGGCGGTGTCGACGATGAGGACGTCGCTCTTCTTCAGCTTGGCCTGCTCGTAAGCCTCGTAGGCAAGCCCCGCCGCATCGGCGCCGAGCTTGGAGGAAACGATGTCGGAGCCGGTGCGATCCGCCCAGATCTTGAGCTGCTCGATGGCGGCGGCGCGGAACGTATCGCCGGCCGCCAGCATGACCTTGAGGCCCGC
Source organism: Shinella sp. 1A1 (assembly GCF_055379515.1). Taxonomy (NCBI): domain Bacteria; kingdom Pseudomonadati; phylum Pseudomonadota; class Alphaproteobacteria; order Hyphomicrobiales; family Rhizobiaceae; genus Shinella; species Shinella sp. 1A1. The sequence goes on along the minus strand of NZ_AP039671.1, from coordinate 3,090,990 downwards.
GCCGGAAAGCTTGGCGGCGAGCTTGCCGATGGTCGTCGTCTTGCCGGTGCCGTTGACCCCGACGACGAGGATGACATGCGGCTTGTGGCTGAGATCGAGCTCAAGCGGTTTTGCGACAGGTTCGAGGACCTTGGTGATTTCCGCCGACATGATGCGCGAGACGTCCGCGCCGGTCACGTCCTTGCCGTAGCGCTCGGAGGCGAGCGTGTCGGTGATGCGCAGCGCCGTCTCCACGCCGAGATCGGCCTGGATCAGCAGGTCTTCGAGGTCCTGCAGCGTGTCGTCGTCGAGCTTGCGCTTGGTGAAGAGGCTGGTGATCTGGCCGGTAAGCTGCGAGGAGGTGCGGGCAAGGCCCTCGCGCAGGCGCTGGAACCAGGTGCGCTTCGGCTGCGCCACGGGCACGGCCTCCTCGACGGGCGCCTTCACGGATGTGGCAAAGCCCTTCGGCAAGGCGGGCGCGTCGGCGGGCTTTTCAGCGCGGAGGGCTTCTGCCAGAACGGGGTCCTCGATGTCGTCCGGCGTATCCTCTTCCGATTCCGCCTCGGCGATCTCTTCCACGGGTGCGACGAATTCTTCGACCGGCTCTTCTTCGACGGTTTCGTCTTCTGCCCCGGCTTCCGGCTCTGCGACGACCTCTTCGGCGGCCGGCTCGCTCACGGGCTCCGCTTCGGCCGGCTCTTCGGCCACCGGCGGAGTCGGTGCGTGGGGAAGTGGGTAGATCTCCGGTTCGACGTCTTCCGGAATATGGTAGTCCGCTTCCGGATTGACGGCCTCCGCCTCATCGAGCAGCGGATCGCGGTCCTCGTCTTCCTCGGCAGGGGCGGCCGGGATTTCCGCGGTTTCCTCCGATGCGGTCTCTTCCGGTGCAGGCTCGACGGCCGGCTGGTCGATGATGTCCGGCTCGGCGACAGGTGTCTCTACCACCTGCTGCCCGGCAACAGGCGCTTCCGCCTCCGGCTTCGGCTCGGTGGCGGTGTCTTTTCCGAATGTAAAAATCTTCTTGATGAAGCCGAGAGCCATGAAAGGTATCCGCTAGTTGCGAAGGGACGCGGCGCCGGCCGCATTGAGGGGCCGCATCGTCAGGTGCCTGCCATTGTGTCCGGTGATCGTCACCGGCACAAGATCGCGGGCCTTAAGCCCCTCGGCATCGACGAGCGTGAAGTTTTCCGTATGGGCAAGGCCGTTGTTCTCCACGAGGATCGTTTCCTCTCTCCCGATCATCGAGACGAGATGGGCCTCGTGCAGCCTTTTTCCAGTCTCGCGCAGCCGGGCGGCGCGGTCCTTGACGAGCGTGCGGTCGAGCTGCGGCATGCGCGCGGCCGGCGTGCCGGGGCGCGGGCTGTAGGGAAAGACGTGGAGATGAGCGATGCCGCAGTCTTCCGCGAGCCGCGCCGCATTGGCGAACATTTCTTCCGTTTCCGTCGGGAAACCCGCGATCATATCCGCGCCAAAGCTGGCATCCGGCCGTGCCGTCCGCACTCGCGCGCAAAAATCTCGCGCATCGGCGCTCGAATGGCGGCGCTTCATGCGTTTGAGGATCAGGTCGTCACCATGCTGCAAGGAAAGATGCAGGTGAGGCATGAAGCGGGGCTCGTCGGCGATGAGATCCCAGAGATGGTCGTCCGCCTCGATACTGTCGATGGAGGAAAGCCGCAGCCGGCGGATTTCCGGCATCTGCTTCAGAAGCGTCTTGGCGAGCAGGCCGAGGCTCGGCTTGCCGGGCAGGTCCGCGCCGTAGCTTGTCGCATCGACGCCCGTCAGCACGATCTCGCAGTAGCCGCTCTCGACGAGCCTGCGCGCCTGGTCGACCACCGCGCCCATCGGCACGGAGCGGGAATTGCCGCGGCCATAGGGGATGATGCAGAAGGTGCAGCGGTGATCGCAGCCGTTCTGCACCTGCACGAAAGCGCGCACATGGCCGTCGATCAGCTTCACCATCTGCGGCGCGGTCTCGCGCACGCTCATGATGTCGTTGACGCGCAGCTTTTCTTCCGCCGAGACGCCGAAATCCGGCAGCGCGCGGTAGGAAGCGCTTTTCAGCTTCTCCTCGTTGCCGAGCACCGCGTCCACCTCCGGCATATCGGCAAAGGTGTGCTTCTCCGTCTGCGCCGCGCAGCCGGTGACGATGATGCGGGCATGGGGATTGTCGCGACGGGCACGGCGGATCGCCTGACGGGCCTGGCGCACGGCCTCGCCGGTGACGGCGCAGGTGTTCACCAGCACGGCATTGTTCAGCCCCGCCTTCTCGGCCTGCGCGCGCATCACTTCCGATTCGTAGGTGTTGAGCCGACAGCCGAAGGTTATGACCGTAACGCCGCTCAAAGGGCGGCCGCCCCGGTCTCGTCGCGGCGGAAGGCGCCGGTCGAGGGATCGAGCGTGCCCGACCATTCCCATTCGGCAGGCCCCGTCATCACGACATGATCGTCCTCGCGCCATTCGATGGTCAGCGTGCCGCGGTTCGGGCTGCTGGCGACCGTCACGGCGACCTTACGGCCCGTCCGCCCGGTGCGCGCGCCGGAAACGCCGGCCGCGCAGGCGGCCGAGCCGCAGGCGAGCGTCAGGCCCGCGCCGCGCTCCCAGGTCCGCGTCGTCATGGAGGACGGCGAGGTGACCTGCGCCAGCGTGATATTGGCCTTTTCCGGGAACATCGGATGGTTTTCGAGGAGCGGGCCGAAGCGGTCGAGATCGAAGCTCATCGGATCGCGATCGACCCAGAAGACGGCATGCGGGTTGCCCATGGACATGGCGGCGGGCGAATGCAGGATCGGCGCGTCGATCGGCCCGATCTGCAATTCGATGCGGCTCGTGTCGAAGAATTCCTCCGCGAGCGGAATGCGGTCCCATTCGAAGACCGGCCGGCCCATGTCGACGGAGATCGTGCCGTCCGCATGTTCGGTGGCGTTGAGGATGCCGGCAACCGTCTGGAAGATGAAGGCCTTGCGCCCTGTCTCGGCGGCGAGCGCCTGCACGACGCAGCGCGTGCCGTTGCCGCAGGCCTGCGCTTTGGTGCCGTCGCAGTTGAGGATGTCGATGAAGGCATCCGTGCCGTCGACCTTCGGATCGTGGATCGCCATGATCTGGTCGAAGCGGGTCGCAGGATCGGCATTGAGCGCGATGGCGGCCGCCGGCGTCACGGCATCGGCGCGGCCACGCATGTCCACGACCAGGATCATGTTTCCCAGTCCGTTCATACGGGCGAATTGCGCTTCAGCGGCCATGTCGGAATGTTCCTGTAAAGACCCGGCGTGGAGTCTTTGATTTCTTGCGCGTATATGGCGCAAACAGGCCTCGATTACCAGACGGAGTCTTCGAATCCTGCCCGCGCCGCTGCCGAATCCTTGCTGCGCGAAGGATTCGCAAGACTCCAATCCTTGACTTTCCGGCCCCTTTGCTGTTTAAGCCGCGCATCTGCGACAAGTGAGACTGCTTGAAGCCGCCGACCGGGACCCATTGCGGTATAAACAGATCCCGGAGGTCAACACCCGACAGCGCGATGCGCCCTCGGGTGCTTTTTGGCTTTGCGTCTTGTTTTTGACGCCGATTGCACCGACGTTTCCGCGTGACGCGGAAACAAGAAGGAAGACGTGATGTTTGAAACACTCCAGGACCGCCTTGGCTCCATTCTGAATGGACTGACAGGCCGTGGCGCGCTTTCCGAGGCCGATGTCTCGGCGGCGCTGCGCGAGGTCCGCCGCGCGCTGCTGGAAGCGGACGTGGCGCTGGAAGTGGTGCGCTCCTTCACGGATGCGGTGCGCGAAAAGGCCGTCGGCGCGGAAATCCTGAAGTCGATCAAGCCCGGCCAGATGGTCGTCAAGCTCGTCCATGACGAGCTGGTATCCATGCTCGGCTCCGAGGGCGTCTCCATCGACCTCAACGCTAGCGCGCCCGTCGTCATCATGATGGTCGGCCTGCAGGGCTCGGGCAAGACCACGACGTCGGGCAAGATCGCCAACCGGCTGAAGACGCGCGAGAAGAAGAAGGTCCTGATGGCCTCGCTCGACACGCGCCGCCCGGCCGCGCAGGAGCAGCTTCGCCAGCTCGGCGTGCAGACCGGCATCGACACGCTGCCGATCATCGCCGGCCAGTCACCGACCGATATCGCCGCCCGCGCCGTACAGGCAGCCAAGCTCGGCGGCCATGACGTCGTCATCCTCGACACCGCCGGCCGCACCCATATCGACGAACCGCTGATGATCGAGATGGCGGAGATCAAGCGGAAGTCCAATCCGCACGAGATCCTGCTCGTCGCCGACGCGCTGACCGGCCAGGACGCCGTCAACCTCGCCCGCAATTTCGACGACCGCGTCGGCATCACCGGCCTCGTGCTCACCCGCATGGACGGCGACGGCCGCGGCGGTGCGGCCCTTTCCATGCGCGCCGTCACCGGCAAGCCGATCAAGCTGATCGGCGTCGGCGAGAAGATGGGCGAGCTGGAGGAATTCCATCCCCGCCGCGTCGCCGACCGCATCCTCGGCATGGGCGACATCGTCTCGCTCGTCGAGAAGGCGGCGGAGAACATCGACGCCGAGAAGGCGGCCGCCATGGCCGCCAAGATGGCCAAGGGCAAGTTCGACCTCAACGACCTCGCCGACCAGCTGCGCCAGATGCAGAAGATGGGCGGCATGGGCGGCATCATGGGGATGATGCCCGGCATGGCCGGCATGAAGGACAAGATGTCGGCCGCCGGCCTCGACGACAAGCTCTTCGGCCGCCAGATCGCCATCATCAATTCGATGACCAAGGCCGAGCGCGCCAACCCCGACATGCTCAAGCATTCCCGCAAGAAGCGCATCGCCGCCGGTTCCGGCACCGATGCCGCCGACATCAACAAGCTTCTCAAGATGCACCGCCAGATGGCGGACATGATGAAGATGATGGGCGGCAAGAAGGGCGGCATGATGAAGCAGATGATGGGCGGCCTTGCCGGCAAGATGGGCCTCGGCGGCCTTGGCGGCGGCATGCCCGATCTTTCCAGCATGGATCCCAAGCAGCTCGAGGCGCTCGCCAAGCAGGCGGAAGCCGCCGGTATCAAGCCGGGCAGCCTGCCGGGCCTCGGCGGCAGCGGCGGTCTTCGCCTGCCCGGTCTCGGCGGCGGCCTTCCGGGCCTGCCCGGCCTGCCGAAGAAGAAGTGAGGAACGCCGCATGACGATCGATCCGAAGGTCAAGCAGCAACTGGGGGAATACCGGCAGTCGATCGACAATATCGACGCCGCCCTCGTCCATATGCTCGCCGAACGCTTCCGCTGCACCAAGGCGGTGGGCGTGCTGAAGGCGACGCATGAACTGCCGCCGGCCGATCCGGCGCGCGAGGAATACCAGATCGAACGCCTTCGCCGCCTGGCGAAGGATGCCAATCTGGATCCGGATTTCGCGGAGAAGTTCCTGAACTTCATCATCCGCGAGGTGATCCGGCATCATGAAGCCATTGCCGCCGAACATGGCGGCGCAAACCACACCGCTTGAAAAGCGGCCCATCTACCCAAGGAGAAATGACATGTCCCTGAAGATTCGTCTCGCCCGTGGCGGTTCCAAGAAGCGCCCCTACTACCAGATCGTCGTCGCCGACGCCCGCTCCCCGCGTGACGGCCGCTTCCTCGACAAGATCGGTTCCTGGAACCCGATGCTCGGCAAGGAAGACGCGACCCGCGTCCAGATCGACGCCGACCGCGCCAAGGAATGGCTCGCCAAGGGCGCCCAGCCGACCGACCGCGTTGCCCGCTTCCTCGACGACGCCGGCGTCCTGAAGCGCGAAGCCCGCAACAACCCGGACAAGGCAAAGCCGGGCAAGAAGGCTCTCGAGCGCGCCGCCGAAAAGAAGCAGAAGGAAGAAGACGCCGCTGCTGCTGCCGCTGGCGAATAATCTGCCTCGACTTTTTATGGAGACGGGCGGCGTGCTTCATGCCGCCCGTTTTCATTTGTCTGCCGCAATTCCGAACGCAAAACCGCTGCACACTTTTGCTGGAATTGCTCAGGCTTTTTGTTTTACCGCATTGTCCGACGCCGAAGCGATGCCGCTTCGGCTGGAAATGCTCTAGGAGCCTCAGCGCGAACGTCGTAAGAGGCTTTGCAAGACCACACGGAACCGAACCATGGTGAAACTGGAAAATCCCGTCCTCATGGGCAGCGTCGGCGCGGCGCAGGGCCTGCGCGGCGAGGTCCGCGTGAAATCCTACACCATCGACCCGACCGCCATCGGCGATTACGGCCATCTCCACACCGAGGACGGCCGGTCCTTCGAAGTGCTGGAGGTGCGCGAGGCGAAGAACGTCGTCGTCGTGCGCTTCCGCGGCATCAACGACCGCAACGCCGCCGAGGCGCTGAACGGCCTCGATCTCTATATCGAGCGCGACAACCTGCCGGACGAGGAGCTGGACGAGGACGAGTTCTTCTATGCCGACCTCGAAGGGCTGGAGGCTGTCGACACGACCGGCCGCAGCCACGGCAAGGTGACGGGCATCTTCGATTTCGGCGCGGGCGATCTCCTCGAACTCAAGGGGCCGGGCAAGCGTCCCGTGCTCATTCCCTTCTCCGAGGCCGCGGTGCTGGAGATCGACGTCGAAGGCGGGCGCCTGTTGATCGACGCCGTCGCCGCCGGCCTCGTCGATGACGACAAGGACGGTCCCGGCAGCCGCCGTCGCCGCCCGCCGCAGGGCGAGGGGGAGTGACGTGGCTTTCCGCGCCACCATCCTGACGCTCTATCCGGAGATGTTTCCGGGCTTTCTCGGCCAGTCTCTCTCCGGCAAGGCGCTGACGCGCGGTGACTGGTCGCTCGACTGCGTGCAGATCCGCGATTTCACCACCGACCGTCACCGCACCGTCGACGACACGCCGGCCGGCGGCGGGGCGGGCATGGTGCTGAAGCCGGACGTGCTGGCCAAGGCCATCGACCATGCCTCCGCGGGCGACGACCGCCCGCGCCTCCTGATGAGCCCGCGCGGAAAACCGCTGACGCAGAAGCGCGTGCGCGAACTTGCGGCCGGCGAGGGCGCGATCATCGTCTGCGGCCGCTTCGAGGGCGTCGACCAGCGCGTCATCGACGGGCGGCAGCTCGAGGAAGTCTCCATCGGCGACTACATCCTTTCGGGCGGCGAACCGGCGGCGATGATCCTCATCGATGCCGTCGTGCGTATTCTGCCCGGCGTCATGGGCAATGCGCTTTCCGGCGAGCATGAGAGCTTCGAGGGCGGGCTGCTGGAACATCCGCACTATACTCGTCCGCAGGTCTTCGAAGGCCTGGAAATCCCCGGCGTGCTGACGTCGGGCAACCACGCGGCCATAGACAGATGGCGCCGCGAGGAAGCGGAAAAGCTGACGCTCGAGCGCCGGCCGGACCTTCTCTCCGATCAACCCGTCAAGAAGTAGTAGGCCGTCAGGGCAAGGCCGACGGCGACGACGAGCGCGCGGATCACCGGCTGCGGCACGCGCCGCGCCGCCCAGACGCCGGACCAGCCGCCGAGGCCCGCCGCCGGCACCATGACGGCGGCCTGCGGCCAGCCGACCACCTTGCCGCTGGCGAAGACGACGATGGCCATGGCCGCGATCACCACGGCGAGAAAATTCTTCAGCGCATTCAGCCGGTGATAGTCGCCGCCCTTGGTCAGCCCGAGCACGGCCAGCGTCATGATGCCCATGCCCGCGCCGAAGAAGCCGCCATAGATCGAAGTGACGAACTGGCCGAACAGCCCGAGCGGCGTGACGGGCTTTTCCGGGCTGAGGGTCTTCGGCTTGAGATAGGGCCCCGCGGCGAAGACGGCGGTTGCGGCCAGCAGCAGCCACGGCACCAGCGCCCGGAAGGACTGGTTGGAGAGCGACAGCAGCAGCAAGGCCCCGCCGAGGCCGCCGACCAGCGAGAGAGCCCCGAGCTGGACCGCCTCCTTCCAGTCGGCGCGGATTTCGCGGGCATAGGCGAGCGAGGACGTGATATAGCCGGGAAACTGCGTGATGGCGGAGGTCGCGCTGGCGAGGATGGGCGGCAGTCCGAGCATCGTCATCGCGCCGAAGGTGAGGAAGGTGCCGCCACCCGCGATGGCGTTGACGACACCGGACAGGAACCCGGCAACGAACAGAAAGATGGCGTCGGCAAAGGTCATGATGCTCCCCGGAGCGCCGGCAGGGCCGCGCCCTTCTCCTCGTAAGGGTGATAGCGTCACGCTTGAGGAGCCGCAAGGACGGGTGGCGACGGTCCCGCCGTCGATTCTTTGGCCGCAGGGGATGACAAGCCGCCTCGTTTGGTGTATTGGCCCGCACGGATTTGGGATTACCCAGCCGACCTGCAAGCAAAGAATGGCGAATCCGCTCCGTCCGGCAACGGACCAACCCGAGAGGCATGACCTCGAAGGCCACCGTCGAGCGCTCTGGCTGTTTCAGAAGAACCGAAGGTTAGACCGATGAACATCATCCAGCAGCTCGAAGCCGAACAGGCCGCCAAGATCGAAGCCAAGCGCCAGCTCCCGGAATTCTCCCCGGGCGACACCGTTCGCGTCAACGTGCGCGTCACGGAAGGCTCGCGTACCCGCGTCCAGGCCTATGAGGGCGTCTGCATCGCCCGTTCCGGCGGTGGCCTCAACGAGAGCTTCACCGTTCGCAAGATTTCCTACGGCGAAGGCGTCGAGCGCGTCTTCCCGATCTACTCGCCGCTCGTCGAAGGCGTCGAAGTCGTCCGCCGCGGTAAGGTCCGCCGCGCCAAGCTCTACTATCTGCGCGATCGTCGCGGCAAGTCGGCTCGTATCGTCGAGAACACCGGCACGCGCGCCCGCAAGCTGAACGACGCCGAGCGCCAGGCCATTGCCGAGGAAAAGGCACGTCTGGAAGCTGAAAAGGTTGCAGCCGCTCAGGCGCTTGCCGCCGAGAAGGCCGCCGCTGAAGCTGCCGAAGCCGCAAAGGCTGCGGAAGCCGCCGCCGAATAATCCGGCCGCGCATCCCTTCATGAAAGCCGTCGGCGCCAGCCGGCGGCTTTTTGTTTTACGGAGAAGCCTTGGCGCGCAAGCGGCATGCTTGCCTGCCGCCCTGCACCTGTGACAGTGTTTCGCCGCCACAATTCAGGAGCGTATTTCGATGTTGTCCCGCCGCGCCATTCTCGCAGGCCTTGCTGCCGTTGCCCTCGCGCCCGCCATGGCATGCGCCTCGGACCTTCCCGATCTCGGCGGCAGGACCGTCGTGGTCGTCACGGAAAACGCCTATCCGCCGCTGCAGTTCGTCGATCCCAAGAGCGGCGAGCAGATCGGCTGGGAATATGACGCGATGAACGAGATCGCCAAGCGCCTCGACTTCAAGGTCGAGTACCAGAACTCCTCCTGGGACGCGATGATCCAGGCCGTCTCCGACAACCAGTACAATATCGGCATGACCGGCATCACCATCAAGGACGACCGCAAGGAGAAGGTGGACTTCTCCGATCCCTACATGCGCTCGCAGCAGTTCATGCTGGTGCGCGCCGACGAGAACCGCTTTTCCGACGCCAAGAGCTTCGCCGCGCTCAAGGACGGCCTGATCGCCGCCCAGCCGGGCACCTCGCCCTTCTACACCGCCGTCTACGAGATCCTCGACGGCAACGAGCAGAACCCGCGCATCAAGCTGTTCGAGACCTTCGGCGCGACGGTGCAGGCGTTGCAGGCCGGCGACGTCGACCTCGTCCTCACCGACAGCGTCGCGGCCAAGGGCTATGTCGACGCTTCGGGCGGCAAGCTCAAGGTGGTCGGCGAACCGCTCGGCACGGAGGATTTCGGCTTCATCTTCCCGAAGGGCTCCGATCTCGTCGCCCCGGTCAATGCGGCGATCGCCGCGCTCAAGGCCGACGGCACGCTGGGCGCGCTCGATAAGAAGTGGTTCCTCGACTACAAGATGGGGGAGTGACGGGCGGCCATGGCTCCCGTTTCCCCCGGCGCGGCGAAGGGTGACTATCCCTGGTGGCTGGTCGCGCTCGCTGTCATCGCGCTGGCGCTTGCGGGCGTCATCGTCGCGAACGATCTCTACCGGCAGGTCTTCGGCGTGGTGCTGAAGGGATTGTGGGTCACGATCTTCGTGACCCTCGTCGCCTTCCTGCTCGCAACGCTGCTCGGGCTCGGCGTCGCGCTGATGGCGCTGTCCGAAAGCAAGGCGCTGCGCCAGGTCGCGCGCTTCTACACGGAGGTGATCCGCGGGGTGCCGATTCTCGTCCTCCTGTTCTACATCGCCTTCGTCGGCGCACCGGCGCTGGTGGCTGCCGTCAATTTCATTCTCGGCCCGCTTGTTGCCGCCGGCACCATGGAACCGGTGCAGGTGCGCGACCTCTCGCTGATGTGGCGGGCGATCATCGCGCTGATGATCGGCTATTCCGCCTTCATCGCCGAGGTTTTCCGCGCCGGCATCCAGTCCGTGGACAAGGGGCAGGTCGAGGCGGCCAAGGCCCTGGGCCTCTCGCGCTTCCAGCGCTTTCGCCTCGTCGTCTTCCCGCAGGCGATCCGCGTGATCCTGCCGCCGCTCGGCAACGATTTCGTGGCGATGGTGAAGGACTCGTCCCTCGTCTCCGTGCTCGGCGTCGCCGACATCACCCAGATGGGCAAGGTCTATGCCTCCGGCTCCTTCCGCTTCTTCGAGACCTATTCCATCGTCGCCTATGTCTATCTCGTCCTGACCATCGGCCTTTCGCTGGCGCTCCGGGCGCTGGAAAAGCGGCTGAGGCGCGGTATCGCGCCTTGATTCTTCGCAATTGCCGAAAGGCGCAAAAATCGCTATATGCGGGTTCATGGAATCCAAGTTCGGATGCACGGAAAAGCATGTCGTCGTGCTGCAGGATCACAAGCGCCTGCCGGCACGCTTCTTTGCGCGTGTCTTCGGGGCGCTCATCAGCCGCCTATCCTGATCGCCGCTTCCAGACGCGATCCCGCAGCCATGCGCTGCGGATTTCCAGAACCCCCTCAACATGCCAGCGGATGAAGAGCCATGAGCGCACCCCGTACCCTCTACGACAAGATTTTCGACGACCACATCGTCAGCCGCCAGGAAGACGGCACCTGTCTTCTCTACATCGACCGTCACCTCGTCCATGAAGTGACGTCTCCCCAGGCTTTCGAAGGCCTGCGCATGACCGGCCGCAAGGTCCGCGCGCCGGAGAAGACGCTCGCCGTCGTCGACCATAACGTCCCCACCTCGCCGGATCGCCACCAGGGCATCAAGAACGAGGAAAGCCGCATCCAGGTCGAGGCGCTCGCGAAGAACGCGGCCGATTTCGGCGTCGAATATTATTCGGAAAAGGACGTCCGCCAGGGCATCGTGCACATCGTCGGCCCCGAGCAGGGCTTCACGCTGCCCGGCATGACCATCGTCTGCGGTGACAGCCATACCTCCACGCACGGCGCCTTCGGCGCGCTGGCGCACGGCATCGGCACGTCGGAAGTGGAACACGTTCTGGCCACCCAGACGCTGATCCAGAAGAAGGCGAAGAACATGCTGGTGCGCGTCGACGGGAAGCTTCCCGAAGGCGTGACCGCGAAGGACATCATCCTCGCCATCATCGGCGAGATCGGCACCGCCGGCGGCACCGGCCATGTCATCGAATTTGCGGGCGAAGCCATCCGCTCGCTGTCGATGGAAGGCCGCATGACGATCTGCAACATGACGATCGAAGGCGGCGCCCGCGCCGGCCTCATCGCGCCGGACGAGAAGACCTTCGAATATATCAAGGACAAGCCGCGCGCGCCGAAGGGCAAGGCGCTGGAAATGGCGCTCGACTACTGGAAGACGCTCTACACCGAAGAAGGCGCGCATTTCGACCGCGTCGTCGTGCTCGACGCGGCCAACCTGCCGCCGATCGTCTCCTGGGGCTCCTCGCCGGAAGACGTCGTCTCCGTTGAGGGCGTTGTGCCGAACCCGGATGATATCGAAGACGAGACCAAGCGTTCGTCCAAGTGGCGCGCGCTGGACTATATGGGCCTGAAGCCGGGCACGAAGATCACCGACATCGCCATCGACCGCGTCTTCATCGGCTCGTGCACCAATGGCCGCATCGAGGACCTGCGTGCCGTCGCCGCCGTCGTCGAAGGCAGGCAAGTGGCCCCCACCGTCAACGCCATGATCGTTCCGGGCTCCGGCCTCGTGAAGGAGCAGGCCGAGCGGGAAGGCCTCGACAGGATCTTCAAGGAAGCGGGCTTCGATTGGCGCGAGCCTGGCTGCTCCATGTGCCTCGCCATGAACGACGACCGCCTGAAGCCGGGCGAGCGCTGCGCCTCCACTTCGAACCGCAACTTCGAGGGCCGCCAGGGCTTCAAGGGCCGCACGCACCTCGTCTCCCCCGCCATGGCCGCCGCCGCCGCCATTGCCGGTCACTTCGTCGATATCCGCGACTGGCAGTAAATCCAGGCGTTTGCCGATATGCTGGAAGGCCGGGAGCATGCTCCCGGCCTTTTCTTTTTAGGAGTATCCCGATGAAGCAGCTTCTCCTGCTCCGCCACGCCAAGTCCGCCTGGCCGGACGGCGTCCCCGACCACGACCGCCCCCTCGCCGACCGCGGCCGCCGGGACGCTCCCCGCATGGGCGCCTACATGGCCGAAACGGGCCTCCAGCCGGATTTCGTGTTGATCTCCTCCGCACGGCGCACCCAGGAAACGTGGGCGCTGGTGGAACCGGCCCTCGCGAAGCCATGCCCCTCCCGCATAGTGCCGTCGATCTACGAGGCCGAGCCGCAGGCGATCCTCACGGCGATCCGCGGCGCGCCGGAGGAAAGCGAAAGGCTGCTCGTCATCGGTCACAATCCCGGTTTCGAGGATCTTGCGAGGCTGCTGGCGCCGACAGGAGATGCGGACGCGATTAGCCGGTTAGGAGAAAAATACCCAACGGCTGGCCTCGCCGTGATTGCTCTGGATATCGAGCTCTGGGCTGAAGCGGCACCCGGCAGGGGTCGCCTCGAATCCTTCGTCACGCCAAAGGCATCGCGGTAGGATTGCCGTCAGACAACAATCGATTGGACGGCGGCATGGAGCGATATGGAAGCAGGGTGGTCTTCTCCAAGGCGAACTTCTGACCCGCCCTGTCAGATCGGCTGCCCCACCAGCATGCGCGGATGGTTTCCGCCCGTGGTGCCCTCGGCCTGGCGGATGAAGAAGGACTTCAGGCCCGGCAAGCGGTCGACGACGCCGAGGCCGACGTCGCGCAGGACGCGCAGGGGCGTTACGTCGTTGGAGAAGAGGCGGTTCAGGACGTCGGTGGTCATGCCCATGCGGACCGTGTCGAAGCGGCGCCAGGTCTCGTAGCGTTCCAGCACCGAGACGGCGCCGATATCGAGGCCGAGACGGTCTGCCTCCACGATGGTTTCGGCCAGCGCCGCCACGTCCTTGAAGCCGAGATTGAGGCCCTGGCCGGAAATCGGGTGGATGCCGTGGGCGGCGTCGCCCGCCAGCGCGAAGCGCGGGGCGACGAAGGCGCGGGCGAGCGTCAGGCCGAGCGGGAAGGCGCGCCGGCCATCGACGACCTTCAGCGCACCGAGCTTATGGCCGAAACGGCGCTCCAGCTCTTCCTCGAAGACGAGATCGTCGCTCTCGACGAGACGGCGGGCGTCCTCCGTGCGCTCGGTCCAGACCAGCGAGGAGCGGTTGCCTGTGAGCGGCAGCGTGGCGAAGGGGCCGGCGGGCAGGAAATGCTCTTCCGCCGTGCCCTCGTGCGGGCGCTCGTGCTCGACGGTGGTGACGATGCCGGACTGGCCGTAGTCGAAGCGCACCACCTTGATGCCGGCCATGTCGCGCAGCTTCGAGCGCACGCCGTCGCAGGCGACGAGGAGACGCGTCTGGCGTTCCGTGCCGTCGGAAAGGGTGACGGTGGTGGAATGCTGGGCGGTTGCAAAACCTTCCACGGAGGTCGACCAGCGAATCGATACGCCAAGGGTTTCCGCCTGTTTCAGCAGGCCGGCGGTGATCGCCCGGTTCGGCACCATATGGGCGAAAGGCTGGCCGTCGTCACTGGAACCCGCACCCTCGAAGGTCAGGAACACGGGGCGGACAGGATCGGCCGTACGCGAATCGGTGATCACCATGCGACGGATCGGCTCGGCCTCCGGCTCGATCTCGCTCCAGATACCGAGCACGTCGAGCAGATTGCGCGCGGCGGCGACGATGGCGAAGGCGCGCTCGTCCTTGCGCCAGGCATGGTCCGGCGCGCCGTCCACCACCTCGACGGCAAGGTGCGGCGCGGCCTTCTTAACGGCAACGGCCAGCGACAGGCCGACATAGCCGCCGCCGGCGACGAGGACGTCGAGCATCTGGGCTTCGGGCATGGCGGTCTCCGCGGCGCTTGAGGTCTTTCTTTCCCCTATATAGAGGAGGAGGAAACGCTTTCCTACCTCGGGTCCAAGAGAGGAGCCACGTCCAAATGTCGCGCCAGACCGCCAACCCCGCTATGGATGTTCTCCTTCGGACGCTCGATATCGAGCGGCTGGAAACCCGCCTGTTTCGCGGGGAAAGCCCGCAGGTCGGCTGGCAGCGGGTGTTCGGCGGGCAGGTGATCGGCCAGGCGCTGGTCGCCGCCACGCGCACGGTGGAGGAAAACCGCTTCGTGCATTCGCTGCACGCCTATTTCGTGCGGCCGGGCGATCCCTCCATCCCGATCATCTACGACGTGGAGAACATTCGCGACGGCGGCTCCTTCGCCACGCGCCGTGTCGTCGCCATCCAGCACGACCGGCCGATCTATTTCATGACCGCGTCCTTCCAGGACGACGAGGATGGCTTCGAGCACCAGACGGCGATGCCCGACGTGCCGCCGCCGGAAAAGCTCATCGGCGAGGCGGAGCTGAAGGCGCAGTTCATGGCCGCCGCGCCGCCGCATATCCGCGCCTATTGGGAGCGTCCGCGACCGATCGAGCTGCGGCCGGTCTCGCTGAAACACTATCTTTCCTCGGAGAAGCTCGATCCGCACCAGAACATCTGGGTGCGCACCACCGGGCCGGTGCCCGCCGACCGCCATCTGCAGGCGGCCGTGCTTGCCTATCTCTCCGACATGACGCTGCTCGACACCTCGCTCTTCGCCCACGGCACGTCGGTTCTCGACCGTTCGCTGCAGGTGGCGAGCCTCGACCATGCCATGTGGTTCCACCGCCCGCCCGTCCTCGATGACTGGCTGCTCTACAGCCAGGACAGCCCTTCGGCCTTCGGCGCACGCGGCATGACGCGCGGCGCGATCTACACCCGCTCCGGCACCCTCATTGCCTCCGTCGCCCAGGAGGGGCTGATTCGGAAAAAGGCAACCGCCTAAATTTTACGCGCCATTCCATTGACGACTATTTTTTGAGCATGTGCGGCGGCGAGTTTTTGCGCCGCAGCATGCCTGCGATTTTTATCGATTATATTTCAAATATTTAGCCAAGGCGTTCGAATCTGGCACGCCCCTTGAATGTGTATCTCCAGTCGTTGCGCTGCCAACGGCCAGAGAGATGGCCCCGGCTGGGGACAAGCACGAAGGATGGGAAACCAGATGAAAATCGTAATGGCCATTATCAAGCCGTTCAAACTCGACGAGGTGCGCGAAGCCCTCACCGCCGTCGGCATCCAGGGCCTGACCGTGACCGAGGTGAAGGGTTACGGCCGCCAGAAGGGGCATACGGAAATCTATCGCGGCACCGAATATGCCGTCAGCTTCCTGCCGAAACTGAAGATCGAGATCGCCGTGCCGGGCGACGTCGTCGACAAGGCCGTCGAGGCGATCGCGTCGGCCGCCAAGACCGGCCAGATCGGGGACGGCAAGATCTTCGTCTACTCGATCGACCATGCCGTGCGTATCCGCACGGGCGAAACCGATACCGAAGCCCTTTAAGCAAACGGCCTGTCAGGGAGCCTTTTCAACATGTCTGCATTCACGCTTACCCGCATCCTTCCCCGCGCGGCCGTAGCCGCGGCGGCCCTGCTTGCGCCGGCCGCCGCCTTCGCGCAGGAAACCGCCCCGGCCGCAACGCAGGCCGCAGCCGCCGCACCCGTTCCGGACAAGGCGGACACCGCCTTCATGTTCCTGGCGACGCTGCTCGTCTTCTTCATGCTGATCCCGGGCCTTGCCCTCTTCTACGGCGGCCTGGTGCGCGCCAAGAACATGCTGTCCGTCCTCATGCAATGCACGGTCATCGGCGCCATGATGATGATTGTCTGGGTGATCTACGGCTACTCCTTCGCCTTCGGCGGCTCGACGAGCGCCTATTTCGGCGGTTTCGCCAAGGTGTTCCTCACGGGCGTCACCGTCGAGAGCACGGCCGCGACCTTCACGGACGGCGTCGTCATTCCGGAATATATCTTCATGCTGTTCCAGATGACCTTCGCGGCGCTGACGCCCGCGCTGATCGTCGGCGCCTTCGCCGAGCGCATCAAGTTCTCGGCCGTCATCCTCTTCACGCTGCTCTGGTCGACCTTCGTCTACTTCCCGATCGCCCACATGGTCTGGGACGGCAACGGCCTGATCTTCAAGATGGGCGCGCTCGATTTCGCCGGCGGCACCGTCGTGCATATCAATGCCGGCGTCGCGGGCCTCATCGGCGCGATCATGGTCGGCAAGCGCACCGGCTTCGGCAAGGACATGATGGCGCCCCACTCCATGACGCTCACTCTCGTCGGCGCCGCCATGCTGTGGTTCGGCTGGTTCGGCTTCAACGCGGGCTCCAACCTCGAGGCCTCGGGCGGTGCAATCCTCGCCACCGTCAACACCTTCGTGGCGACGGCCGCCGCGATCCTCGCCTGGTCGGTGGTGGAGACCTTCACCCGCGGCAAGGCCTCGCTGCTCGGCGCCGCCTCCGGCATGATCGCCGGCCTCGTCGCCGTCACGCCGGCTGCCGGCTCCGTCGGCCCGTTCGGCGCCATCGTGCTCGGTCTCATCGTCTCGCCGGTCTGCTACTTCTTCGTCGCCGTGGTGAAGAACAAGTTCGGCTATGACGACACGGCGGACGTCTTCGGCGTCCATGGCGTCGGCGGTCTCATCGGCGCGCTCGGCACTGGCATCTTCACCGCCCCGTCGCTCGGCGGCACGGGCGGCGCGGACTTCTCCATCGCCTCGCAGTTCATGACCCAGCTCACCGCCGTCGCCATCACCATCGTCTGGTGCGCCGTCGGCTCGGCGATCCTCTACAAGATCGTCGACATGGTCGTGGGCCTGCGCGTCTCCGTCGAGGCCGAGCGCGAGGGTCTCGACCTCTCGTCCCACGGCGAAGCGGCCTACCACGCCTAAGCTCCGCGGCGGCCCGCCCGGCCGCCGCACCACTATCCATCGCGGATATGGTCCGCCATATCCGCCTCTGGCCCGGACTTCGGTCCGGGTCTTTTTCGTTTACGCTGCGGAAACCATGATGCGGCACTGCATGGTTAACATGCCATTAAACCTTCCTTCGTAGGGTTCGCAGTCAGGCACTTCCGCGAATCATGCGGATCGTCGCGATTTTCCTTGTGTAGGCACAGGCTGGAACCATGAGCAGAAGCATTTCGGCAGGACTGGACAACCGTCACGACCGTTTCGTTCTGTCGGCATTCGTCTTGCGGCAGATACAGGTCCTCGCCGGGCTCGGCATCTTCGCCGGCCTCGCGCTCGCCATCGCCGCGCTATCCACCTGGAACGTCTCCGATCCCAGCCTCTCCTACGCTTCAGGAGGCGAGCCGAAGAACATCCTCGGCTATCCGGGCGCCGTCTTCGCCGATCTCTTCATGCAGTTCTTCGGTCTTGCCAGCGTCATCGCGCTGCTGCCGGTCGTCGCCTGGGGACTGGCGATGGTGAGCGGCCGGCGCTTCCACCGCATTCCGCAGCGCGCGGTCGCCTGGCTCGGCGGCGCGATCCTCGCCTCCGCCGCGCTGGCCTGCGTGCCGGGGCCCGTGACCTGGCCGCTGCCGACCGGCCTCGGCGGCGTCTTCGGCGACATGATCCTGCGCTTCCCCGCGCTCTTCACCGGCGCCTATCCCACCGGCATGTTCGCGACCGTCATCGGCTGCATCGTCGCCGTACCGGCCGCCTGGCTGATGGTGTTCAGCGCCGGCCTCGTCGGCGCCGTCCCGGCCGATGACGAGGACGACCATGCGCCCGCTCCGGCCCAGAGCCGCGCCCGCGCGGTGGCCGAGGAAGACGACGAGGACGACGAGCGTGAAGGCCCGCTCACCGTGCTTGCCGGCGCGATGACCCATGCCTGGTATACCGGGCAGGCGCGCGTGCGCCGCATCTTCGGCCTCTCGAACCAGCGCCGCAGGGCGCGCGGCATCGAGCAGCCCTACGATTTCAACGAGGACGAGTTCGGCACGCTGAACGAGCCGGTGCGCGCCCGCGCCGCAAGCCGCACCGCCGAGCGCGTCGAGCCCTCCATGGACGGTCGCCGCGCCGTCGCCGCACCGTCGATCTCGCTCGATGACGACGACCTGCCCTTCGACATGGGCGACGAGCCGCTCGCCCGCCCGAGTGGCATCCTGCCGGACGAGGACGCCGACGACATCGCCGCCGACTGGGCACCGCGCCGCGCGCCGGCCCGCCAGGCGGAACCTGCCGCAGGTGCCCGCGTCGTCGCCCCCGCCGCGCGGCCGAAGCTCGGCCAGCGCGCCGACCGCGAAGCGCAGACCTCCTTCGTCGGCCCGGACGGCTTCCAGCTTCCGCCGATCCACCTGCTCGCCGAGCCGAGGGGCCAGGTGCGCGACGCGACGCTTTCCGCCGACGCGCTGGAGCAGAACGCCCGCATGCTGGAAGGCGTGCTGGAGGATTTCGGCGTCAAGGGCGAGATCATCCATGTGCGCCCCGGTCCGGTCGTCACGCTCTACGAGTTGGAGCCGGCGCCCGGCATCAAGTCCTCCCGCGTCATCGGCCTTGCCGACGACATCGCCCGCTCGATGAGCGCGATCGCCGCCCGCGTCGCCGTCGTGCCGGGCCGCAACGCCATCGGCATCGAACTGCCGAACCAGAGCCGCGAGACCGTCTATCTCCGCGAACTCATCGCCAGCCGTGATTTCGAGACCTCGAAGGCCCGCCTCGCCATGGCGCTCGGCAAGACGATCGGCGGCGAACCGGTCATTTCCGACATCGCCAAGATGCCGCACCTGCTCGTTGCCGGCACCACCGGCTCGGGCAAGTCGGTCGCCATCAACACCATGATCCTGTCGCTGCTCTACCGCCTGAAGCCGGAACAGTGCCGCCTGATCATGATCGACCCGAAGATGCTGGAACTCTCCGTCTATGACGGCATCCCGCATCTTCTCTCCCCCGTCGTCACCGATCCGAAGAAGGCCGTCGTCGCCCTCAAATGGACCGTGCGCGAGATGGAGGAGCGCTACAAGAAGATGTCGAAGATCGGCGTGCGCAACATCGACGGCTTCAACAGCCGCGTCGAGCAGGCGCTCGCCAAGGGCGAGACGATCACCCGCACCGTGCAGACCGGCTTCGACCGCCAGACCGGCGAGGCGATCTACGAGACGGAAGAATTCGACCTCCAGCCGATGCCCTATATCGTCGTCATCATCGACGAGATGGCCGACCTGATGATGGTGGCCGGCAAGGACATCGAGGGCGCCGTGCAGCGGCTCGCCCAGATGGCGCGTGCGGCCGGCATCCACGTCATCATGGCGACGCAGCGTCCCTCGGTCGACGTCATTACCGGCACGATCAAGGCGAACTTCCCGACGCGCATCTCCTTCCAGGTGACGTCGAAGATCGACAGCCGTACCATCCTCGGCGAGCAGGGCGCCGAACAGCTCCTCGGCATGGGCGACATGCTCTACATGGCCGGCGGCGGGCGCATCCAGCGCGTGCACGGCCCGTTCGTCTCGGACGGCGAGGTCGAGGCCGTCGTCGCCCATCTGAAGACGCAGGGCGCGCCGCAATATCTCGACGCCATCACCGAGGACGACGACGAGGACGGCGAGGGCGGCCACGGCCCGGCCGGCACCGCCAACCTCGACGATTCGGACGATCCCTACGACCAGGCGGTGGCCGTGGTGCTGCGCGACGGCAAGGCCTCCACCTCCTATATCCAGCGCCGCCTCGGCATCGGCTACAACCGCGCCGCCTCGCTGATCGAGCGCATGGAGAAGGAGGGCCTGATCGGCCCCGCCAACCACGCCGGCAAGCGCGAGATCCTCGTGCCGACGGAAGACGAAATTTCGGGACGATGACCGGGAACGCGGGGCCTTCCGCGGCGTTTTCTCCGGCAAGTCTCACGTCAGGAGCCAGTGCCATTATGGCGCCGCGTTTGGCTCGCATGACAGACGCATGAAGGAGACCGACATGATCCGATCCGAACACGGCCGGCCGGCCGGCACACTGACCCGCCGCGGCTTCACCGGCCTTCTGGCCTTCACGCTCGCGGCCGGCCTCTCGGTGCTCGCGCCCGCGCCCGCCTCCGCGCAGGCGAGCGGCACTGCGCAGAAGATCGCCGATCACTTCGCCTCCGTGAAGACGATGATGGGCGAGTTCGTGCAGTTCGGCCCGCGCGGCGAGCAGACCGGCGGCAAGTTCTATATCGACCGTCCCGGCAAGATCCGCTTCAACTACGAGGATCCCTCGCCGATGCGCGTGATCGCCGACGGCAAGTCCGTCGTCATCGGCAACCGCAAGCTCAAGACCTGGGACATCTACCCGCTCTCCAAGACGCCGCTGAACCTCCTGCTCGCCAACAGGATCGACCTCTCCTCCAAGATGGTGCGCGGCGTGAAGGAGGAAGCGGACCTGACGACCATCGTCCTCGGCGACAAGAGCGTGTTCGGCGATTCGACCATCACCATGATGTTCGATCCCAAGACCTATGACCTGCGCCAGTGGACGATCACCGACGCGCAGGGCAAGGACACGTCCGTGATGATCTTCAACGTCAAGACCGGCGTGCCGCTCGACGACAAGGTTTTCTCGATCCCCTACGATGAAATCCGCAACCGCGGCCGCAACTGACGGCGCGAAAGCCTTCCTGCGCGCCGTGAAGTGATTCCACTCGCAGGCAAAATGCTTTAAGACCCCCCGGACGATTTCCCGGGGGCAGGCATGACACTTTCGATCGCGACATGGAACATCAACTCGGTGCGGCTGCGTATGCCGCTCGTCGAGCATTTCCTGAAGACCTATTCGCCGGACGTCCTGTGCCTGCAGGAAACGAAGTGTCCGAACGACCAGTTCCCGTCAAAGCCACTGAAGGCGCTCGGTTACGAGCATATCGTCATGCATGGCCAGAAGGGCTATCACGGTGTCGCCACCGTCTCGCGCCTGCCGCTGACGGAGATCGTCGAGCGGCGCGACTATTGCGGCGTCGGCGATGCGCGGCATGTCTCGGTGGTCTTCCATCACCGGAACAAGTCGATCCGCCTGCACAATTTCTATGTGCCGGCCGGCGGCGATGAGCCGGATCGCGCGATCAATCCGAAATTCGGCCACAAGCTCGATTTCATCGAGGAGATGAAGCTGCTGCACGCGGAGGCCGAGGCGGGCATTTCCTCAATCCTCGTCGGCGACCTCAATATCGCGCCGCTGGAGCATGACGTCTGGTCGCACAAGCAGCTCCTGAAGATCGTCAGCCATACGCCCATCGAGACCGAGGGGCTGATCGACGTGATGACGAAGGGGGCCTGGGTGGACCTGATGCGCCGCAAGGTGCCGGCGGAGGAAAAGCTCTATACGTGGTGGAGCTACCGCTCGGCCGACTGGCAGGCCGCCAACAAGGGCCGCCGCCTCGACCATATCTGGTCCTCCGCCGATCTCGACCCGCACCTCACCAACATCTCGGTGATCCGCGAGGCCCGCGGCTGGGAACGGCCGTCCGACCACGTGCCGGTTATCGCGGAATTCGATTTCTGAGGGTGCTTGCGGGAGGTTTTCGCACTAGCGTCTTCGGATAAGGAGATCGCCGCGGATGCTGCCCCTCATCCGGCCTGCCGGCCACCTTCTCCCCGCAAGCGGGGCGAAGGAGATATGGCGCGCCGTTTTCCCGACTTTCGGGTACCGCGTGGGGCAAGTCCCCTCTCCCCGCCTGCGGGGAGAGGGTTAGGGTGAGGGGCCAATCCAGCCCGCTACGGAGTCTCAGGCAAACCGCCCCGCCAGCCCCCGCATCCGGGTGATCATCGCCGCAAGGTTCTCGCGGATGCGCGCATCGACCAGCACGGCGACGTCGGGATATTCCTCCAGCATGCGCCGGAAGAGCGGGCGGTTGATGCGGATGACCTCGCTGTCCTCCAGCGCGACCGCCGTATATTTACGCTCGACGGCGGAGATCATGGCGAGTTCCGAGAGAAGCGTGCCGGCACCCGCCGTGCCTTCGTTGCGCGTCGAACCGTCCCGAAGCGTGGATGTCAGCTGGAACGCGCCATAGGCGACGACGAAGCCGCAGTCGGCGGATGTCCCCTCGCGAAACAGCGTCTGCCCCTCCACCAGCCGCCGGCGCTCGGCGCCGAAGGCCATCAGCCGCAGCTTGTCGTCGGAAAGGCCGGCGAAGAGCGGCACGCGGGAGAGAAGGGCGATGTCGTCGCTGAGAGCCACGTCGGGCGCTCCTTACTGATTACGGAACGATTTTATACCCGCCGTTCTCTGTCACGAGAATCTCCGCATTGGAAGGGTCCCGCTCGATCTTCTGGCGAAGACGGTAGACATGGGTCTCCAGCGTATGGGTCGTGACGCCGGAATTGTAGCCCCAGACCTCTTCCAGCAGCACGTCGCGCGTCACCACCTTCTGGTCGGCGCGGTAGAGGTAACGGATGATTGCCGCCTCCTTCTCGGTGAGGCGGATCTTCTGGCCGTTCTCCAGCGTCAGCAGCTTCTGGCCGGGCTTGAACGTATAGGGGCCGACGGTGAAGGTGGCGTCCTCGCTGCTCTCGTGCTGGCGGAGCTGTGCGCGGATACGTGCGAGCAGCACGGCGAAGCGGAAGGGCTTGGTCACATAGTCGTTGGCCCCGGCTTCCAGGCCAAGGATCGTGTCCGAATCGGTGTCATGGCCCGTCAGCATGATGATCGGCGCCTTGAAGCCGCCCTTGCGCAAGAGCTTCACCGCCTCGCGGCCATCCATGTCGGGCAGGCCGACATCCATGATGAGCAGGTCGATCTGGTTGCTGCGCGCCGTCTGGATGCCCTTGCCGGCCGTCGTTTCCTCGAGCGTCGCGAATTCCTCGTAGAGCGAAAGCTGCTCGACGAGCGTCTCGCGAAGGTCGTTGTCGTCATCGACAAGTAGGATCGTGCGGGATGTCATGCTTTACCTCTCGGCATTCCTCTGGAAAGTAAGGGAACTGGCGCTTTTGGCAAGCCCGCCTGTGGCTTAGCCGATCAGGTTGCCGCATGGCGCGAATATGGCGGACGGAAATGAACCGGATCACATCTCCTGAACATTGCGTGAAGACGATCCTCGTGCGCCCCGCGCCGGGCAGCAAGACCCGTGCCATCGTGCAGGTGGGGCCGCTGCGCATCCCCGCCGCCATCGGCCGCTCGGGCCGCACGAGCCGCAAGCGAGAGGGGGACGGGGCGACCCCCATTGCCGCCATGCCGCTTCTTTCCGGTTTTACGCGCGGCGACCGCCTGTCCCTGCCGAAGACCGGCCTGCCGATAAAGCGCATACGCCCGTCCATGCTCTGGTGCGATGAACCGAAGCATCCGAGCTACAACCGGCCCGTCAACGCGCCCTTCCGGCCGAGCCACGAGGAACTGGCACGCAAGGACGAGCTCTACGACATCTGCCTCGTGCTCGACTGGAACGTGTCGGCGCGCCGGCGCAATGCCGGCTCGGCGATATTCTTCCATCTCATTCGTCCCGGCTACGAGCCGACGGCGGGGTGCGTCGCCATCGCCCGGCGCGACATGCTGCGCATTCTTCCCTATCTCCGGCGCGGAACCGTCCTCCGCGTTCTTTGAAATGACGTGCGGCGCGCCTATATCTGCCTCGACCGTCGCCGGGCTGCAAGGCGCCACGGGAAGCCCTTCGGGTTCAAGCACGCCATCCCTTTTCATGGAGACATTCTGATGAGCGATCAACCGACAATCCTGTTTCACGACGGCAACAGCATTCCCCAGGTCGGCCTCGGCGTCTGGCAGACCCCGAACGAGACGGCCGTGACCGCCGTCAAGGCGGCGCTCGCCACCGGCTATCGCCATGTCGACACGGCGGCGATCTACGAGAACGAGGAAGGTGTCGGCGAGGGTATCCGCGCCTCCGGCGTCGACCGTTCCGAAATCTTCCTGACGACGAAGCTCTGGAATTCCGACCAGGGCCACGACGCGGCGCTGAAGGCCTTCGATGCCAGCCTCAAGCGCCTCGGCACCGACTATGTCGACCTCTACCTCATCCACTGGCCGGCGCCGAAGCGCGACCAGTATGTGGCGACCTGGAAGGCCTTCATCCAGCTCCAGAAGGAAGGCCGCGCCCGCTCCATCGGCGTCTCCAACTTCTATCCCGAGCACCTTCAGCGCCTGATCGACGAAACGGGCGTGACCCCGGCCATCAACCAGATCGAACTGCATCCGGACTTCCCGCAGAAGGAGGCCCGCGCCTATCACGACAAGCACCGCATCGTCACCCAGTCCTGGAGCCCGCTCGGCCAGGGCACGCTGCTGGAAAACCCGGTCGTCGCCAAAGTCGCCGCAAAGCACGGCCGCACCCCGGCACAGGTCATCACCCGCTGGCACATCGACAACGGGTTGGTGGTCATCCCGAAATCGGTGACGCCCTCGCGTATCGCCGAGAACTTCAAGGTCTTCGACTTCAAGCTCGACGCCGAGGACATGGCGACCTTCGCGACGCTGGAAAAAGACGGCAAGCGCATCGGGCCGGACCCGATGACGGCGACGTTCTGAGGCGGGTTGGCGGGTGCGGGTGGATTGGTTGCCCGCACCTGCAGCCAGGATCTTTCCGTCTCGGGGGTATGATCGGGCCCAAGGATGGTGACGGAGAGGCAGCCGGTTTGGCAGCATTCGTGCCTCAGTCCTTGATCTCCCGTGCCTCCGAGATCAGCATGATCGGGATCCCGTCGCGGATCGGGTAGGCGAGCTTCGCCTTTTCGGAGACAAGCTCGCCGGCCTTGGCATCATAGACCAGCCGTCCCTTGGTCAGCGGGCAGACGAGCAGTTCGAGCAGTTTGGGATCGACGCGGCTGGTGCTGGCATCCATGGGGCGGTCCTATTGCAGGCGGGTATCGACGTCGCCATAGCTGCGCGCCAGAACGATCTCGGTGATGGCGATCAGCGTTTCCGCCCGCGTCTTGAGGTCGGGAGCCTCCAGAAGCGCCTGCTTTTCCGCCGGGCCGTAGGGCGACATCATCGCCATGGAGTTGACCAGCGTCATGTTGCTGGCGCGCTCGACGCTCTCCCAGTCCGCCTCCAGCTTGTTGGCGTCGAGATAGGCCTTGAAGGCGGAAAGCAGCGCCTCGCGATCGACGTTCTGTTCGTCGTCGCCGGCCGAAAGGTCGGTGATGAAGGGGGCGATGCGAAAGCTGCGGTAGGACTTGCCGCTCCGCACCTCCTCCAGCAACCTGTAGCGGCAGATGCCGGTGAGCGAGACGATGTAGCGCCCGTCCCCGGTCTCGGCGAAGGAAGTGATGCGGCCGAGGCAGCCGACCTGGCAGAGCGCGGGCGTCTCGCCCGCCGGCTCTTCCGCGCGGTGCTCGCCGAAGACCGGCTGCACCATGCCGACCAGCCGGTGCGAGGCGAGCGCATCGTCGAACATGGAAAGATAGCGCGGCTCGAAGATATTGAGCGGCAGCTGGCCGCCGGGCAGGAGCAGCGCACCCGTCAGCGGAAAGACGGGAATGGCCTCGGGCAGGTCCTCCGGCTTCAGATAACGCGCATTTCCCACCTGCATGGCATTGCCTTCCCAATTCGCGGCGCGGCGAAACATCTCCCGCCCCTCGTCAGCGCGCCCTTTCCCGAATGTGGGGTAGGCGCGGCGTTTCTCAAGGGACGCCGCGCCCGTAGCCCTGAAAAAAGGCTCAGGAGAACAGGATCGACGACAGCTTGCGGCGGGCGGCGATCGTCGCCGGGTCCTTGGGACCCCAGACGTCGAAGAACTGCAGCAGTTCGCGGCGCGCACCGTCGTCGTCGAAGGCGCGGTCGCGCTTCATGATATGGAGGAGATGGTCGGCCGCCGCCTGGCGGTCGCCTTCCATATTGCGGATCTTGGCAAGGTTGAGCCGCGCGGTGTGATCGTCCGGGTCCAGCGCAAGCGCCTGTTCGAGCGCGGCCGGATCGCCCAGCTTGCGGGCCTCCTCGATCTGGTCGAGCTTCCTGGCGACCGCCGCGATGGCCGGGTCGGCGGCAAGCGCTTCCGGCAGGTTGCTGAGCGCCTGGCGGGCATTGTCCGGCTGGCCGACGGCGATCATGCATTCGGCGATGCCGGCAAGCGCCGGGGCATTTTCCGGGTCGGCCTGCAGCAGCGCGCCGTAGAGATCGGCCGCGCCGGCAAGGTCGCCCGCGTCGAAGAGCGTCTTCGCTTCAGCGAGCATGGCCTCGATCTCGGCTTTCTCGTCGGCGCCCGCGGGGCCGGCCACCTTGTCGATGAACTCGCGAATCTGGCTTTCCGGCACCGCGCCCATGAAGCCGTCCACCGGCCGGCCGCCGACGAAGGCGATGACGGCGGGAATGGACTGGATGCCGAGCTGGCCGGGAATGGACGGATGGTCGTCGATGTTGAGCTTGACGAGCTTCACCCGGCCGGCGCCCTCGCGCACGACCTTCTCGATGAGCGGCTGGAGCTGCTTGCACGGGCCGCACCAGGGCGCCCAGAAATCGACGAGGACCGGCTGCTGGCGCGAGGCCTCCAGCACGTCGCGCGAGAAGTTCGCCGTCGTCGTGTCCTTGATCAGGTCATCCGCCGGTGCCGCCCCGCCATAGTTCGCCGAAACGTTCATCTGTCCGCCATAGGACGATGCATAGGGGTTGTCGCCTGCACTCATGGGTCTCTCCTGTGGCGCAAAGCGCCGTCAAACGCGTGTCTGTGCCCAAAATCGTATGTCAGGCCGTGACTTTCAAGACAAGCGGCTCGTGCCCCGTCGCCTCGATGAAGCGCAGCAGGTCCTTCGAGCCGATCGAGGTGGTGGCGTCGTTGCGCAGCGGGTGGCAGTTGATCGTGTCGAAGGCCATCAGGTCCTCGTCGATGATGATCTTCACGTTCTTCCCCGCGTCGTTGAAGACGCCGAAGGCGGTGACGGCGCCGGGAATGACGCCGAGATATTCCATCAGCTTCTCCGGCTTGCCGAAGGAGACCCGGCTTGCCGCGCCGATCACGGAATGGATGGTCTTCAGGTCCACCGTCGCATGTTCCTCGACTGTCATCAGGAAGTAATTGTCCTTCTTGTCCTTCACGAAGAGGTTTTTCGTGTGGCCGCCGGGAATCTCGTCGCGCAGCGCGACGGATTCGGCGACGGTGAAGACGGGGGCGTGTTCCTTCGTCGTGTGGACGATGCCCAGCCCGTCGAGAAACTGAAAGAGGTCCTTGTCCGTCTTCGGCTGCGCTTCGCTCATGTCCTGATTCCTGTCCCGAATAACTCCGCCCGCTGATTAGGACTTCGCCCGCCCGCGCGCAACCACCTGAGAAACCGGGGCCTGGCAAGGCGCTGCAATTTTTTCTTCAAAATCCGACATTTCCCTGTTGCATTTGAAAATGGCTTGGGCCATATACCGCCCGTCGCCGCAACGCAGCGACCTTCGGCCACAGACTACCCCAGGCCGTCGGCGATGAGCGGGTGTAGCTCAGGGGTAGAGCACAACCTTGCCAAGGTTGGGGTCGAGCGTTCGAATCGCTTCACCCGCTCCATTCTTTCCAAAGTTTCGAAGCCTCGGTTCGCCGGGGCTTTTGTGCGTTTCGGTATGGTTGAAATTGCAGCAGGCGGAAGCGGCAAAAATGGTCGCGGTTACCACACGGTTACAGGTTCGTAGCCTCGGAACGATATGCAATCACGGCGTCGGACGGTTCATTGGTCACGGATATATCGATGCGAATCCCCTGTTGGAATGTCGAATGGCACCGCCGCACGTCATGGGCGGCCAAGCACATTGTTGAGCGGTTTGTGGGGGGATGATCCAGAGATTTTCTGTTACCCTAAGTCGTACACCGACTTTGGGAACCGGGTGGCATGTTTTTCGCCGGGGCTTTTGTTCATTTTGGCGTGGTTGAAATCACACTAAGCGGAAGCGGTGTAAAAAGTCGCGGTTACCATGCCGTTACAAAACTATAATTTTACGGAAGGCACATATTTCAGCTTGCTCCTGCGGGATCGACAACGGTGAATACTAGTTGAATTCTCTTGCTGGCTTTACGGTCAATCGAAACCTTGCCGCTTAGGATGCCGCGCTTCAGTTTTGCCAATGGAGACATTGAAAACGTAAAATCTTCGGCCTCATTAAGAGCCTCTTTTAATCGGCCTAAACTCTCATCAAATTCTTGCCCTTCAGTTGGGGCAGCCAGTAGGCAACGCAGTGCGTAGAGCGTCACCGACATCGGTGTGCCTAAACGTGGTTGAAGAGATTCTAGATAATACTTAGACCCCTCAAAATCGTCTGACACATAACAAGCAATTGCCTTGTTGACTTGGGAAAATGGTTTAGAAGCACCGAGCTCCTGTGCAATCGAATACAGTTCAAATGCGGATATTCCATCGCCAATTTCTATGAAGTAGTTGGCTTTCTTTGTTAAGTCATTTGCGTTTTCTTCGCTCGCCGGCTTCTCGATAGTCGAAGGTTCTGATGAACCTTCCGTAAATTGCTTTTTTAAAACTTCGGCCATTGGATCATTTGGCGAAAGCGTCAACGCAGTATCTATGTCGTCAAGAGCGTCGCGACGATTGCCTAACAAGAACTTAGCTCGTGCGCGCCCCAAATACAAAGTGTGCATATTCGGCGATTCTTCTATTTTTCTATCATAAAGCAGAATCGCGTCTGCATACCTTTTTGCTCGCACTAGCGCAGCAACACGCTGATCCTGCTCGGAATCTTCACGAGAGATATTTCCCTTTGTAACTTCGTTTTGGAGCTGTTCGTCAATCGCTCTCTTTAGCTTCGCATCTTCATCTTGGATAGCTTGAAATTCTCTATCGGCGATCTCCAGCAAACCCGCCAATGCAATAAATTTCCTCTCAAGGGAGCGCGGGACATCTGATTGATTCTTATACTGTATGTCATGTTCTATTTCAGCCCAAGCATGCTGCAATACGGTTCGTATCTGAATTTCACAAATAAGCCCAGAATACTTTTTATACTCCGAGAGTTCCAACCTTCCTTTTGTAAATTTGACAAGATAATGTATGCTTTGATAGCCAAATTTTCCCTCTTTATATCTCTCTTCTCCAACGTCTCTTTTTTCAACTATATCAAAATTTCCGGATATAAATCGATCAACCTTCTCAAGGTCCTTAATGGTGTAAGTTATAATTCTCACGCCAGCTATATCCGTTATCTGATTCAATGGATCGCTATATTTCTCTTCATCACCATTTTTCTTCAAAGCCTTCCGTACGAAACTTTCGGTGTTCTTGGCCCTTGCGGAGATGTTTTGATATTGCAAGCCAAGCTCGTGAAATGACTCGGATATTATTCTTCTTGTCTCTTCGCAGAGTTTTTCATACCTTGGCTTGATGTCATTGTACTGATCGATTAGAACCTGCTCACCAAGCTGCATACGCACATCTCCCGACTGTACACTTGAATATGTACTTCCTGGCGATTGATCAGGTCAAGTATCAAGGACCCAGGATTGTTGAGAGTGATCTCAGAGCTAAACGGTCTGCAGCAATTTCAAACGCGTCGTCCGCATCCTTGACTGTTCATACTTCGAAACGGAGGCTCAAGCGGCGCGGCGATGCTGCGTGGCGTGGGCATGGCCCTCGTCGATGCGGAACTGCGAGAGCGCCGTCTGAAGCTGGGCGGCCTCGCTGGCGAGAACCTGGCTGGCGGCGGTTGTTTCCTCCACCATGGCGGCGTTCTGCTGGGTCATCTGGTCCATCTGGTTGACGGCCGTGTTGATCTCGCCGAGCGCGGCGGACTGTTCCTGTGCCGCGCGGGTGATCGAGACGACATGGTCGTTGACGCGGTTCACAAGGTCCTTGATCTCGGAAAGCACGTCGCCGGTCGACAGGACCAGCGAGACGCCGCCCTTCACTTCGCCTGCCGAGGCGTTGATCAGCGTCTTGATCTCCTTGGCCGCATTGGCCGAGCGCTGGGCGAGCTCGCGCACTTCCTGCGCGACGACGGCGAAGCCGCGGCCCGCCTCGCCCGCGCGCGCCGCCTCGACGCCGGCATTAAGGGCGAGCAGGTTCGTCTGGAAGGCGATCTCGTCGATCACCGAGATGATCTGGCTGATCTTCTGCGAGGACTGCTCGATGCGGCCCATGGCGTCGATGGCGCTCTTCACGATGTCGCCGGATTTCTCGGCGCTTTCCTTGGTCTCGCGCACGATCTCCGAGGCTTCCACGGCGCGGGCCGTCGAGGTCTTCACGGTCGTGGTGATTTCCTCCAGCGCGGCAGCGGTCTCCTCCAGCGAGGCGGCCTGCTGCTCGGTGCGGTGGGCGAGCTGATCGGCGGCGGCGGAAAGCTCGCGGGAATTGCCGGTGATGGTGCCGGCGGTCGAGAGAATGCCGCTCATCGTGCTGCGCAGCGTCAGCATGGCGCCGTTGACGTTGGCCTGGAGCTCGGCGAAATCGCCCTGGAAATGGCCGGCCATTTCCTGCGTGAGGTCGGCATGCGACAGCGAGGCGATGACGCGGCGCACTTCACTGACGCCCCGGTCGACATTGGCCACCAGTTCGTTGACGCTGCCGGCGAAGCGGCTGAGGTCCTCGTCCTCGTAGGACTTGGTGATGCGGCGGGAGAAATCGCCGGCGGCAGCGGCGGCGACGATGGTGCTGATGTTGGACTGCAGGTCCTTGCTCTGTGCCTGAAGGGCCGCTTCCTGCGCTTCCATCTCGCGCATCTGCATCTCGTTGGCGCGGAAGACGTCGAGCGTGCGCGCCATGGCGCCGATCTCGTCCTTGCGGTCGGTGCCGGGAATCTCGTCGTCGAGCTTGCCGGCGGCAAGGTTCGACATCACGCCGGTCAGGCGCTGGATCGGCCGCACGATGCCGTTGCGGGCGAAGAGCATGCTCAGCAGCATGCCCGCGACGATACAGACGAAGGCGGTGGCGAGCAGCAGGACCTGCGTGTTCGCAGAACGGGAGATCGCGACGGCGCGGGAGGCCGAAAGGGTCTCGGCGGAGTAGTTGGTGTATTCCTTCAGCGCCGCGGTGACGGCCTTCTGGCCTTCCAGCGCCTTGTCGAGCGCGGCGTGGATCGCGGCGCGGTCTGCACCGTTCTGCGAGGCGACGGCCACCATGGCGCGGATCTGGTCGAAATAGGGAACCAGCGCCGCGCGCACGCCCTCGAGCAGCTTCTGTTCGCTGGCATCGGCGGTCGAGGCGATCTTCGGCAGGCGGTCCAGCATCTCGCCGGCGCGCTTTTCCGTCTCGGCGGCAAAGTCCGCCGCCTTTTCCGGGGCGGTCGCGAGCTGGTAGGTCATGCGGCTGATGGCGATGACGTCGATGCGCAGGTCCATGGCTTCGCGGGCGACTTCCTCGCGCGTGCCGGTGTCCTGAAGGGCCGCGCCGAGCGAGGTGAGGCCGCGGCTGCCGACGGTGGCGATGGTGCCGGCGGCGATGCCCATGAGGAGCACCAGGAAGCCGACTTTCCGGGAAATGGAGAGATCCGAGATTTTCATGGACAGGTGTCCCCTGGGGGCGACCGGCGCTGTCCTGGCGCGTTCAATCCCGCACGACCCGGCGTCATTTCGGGCCAATATGGCTCGGTTGTCCGCTACAAAAGTTTCGATTTCCTTGCGTTTTGCCAACCCGTTCGGGGTGGTCAACCCTTGCGGAAGACGTAGTCCGTCTCCTGCCGCAGCGTCTCGCCGGGGCGCAGGACCGCCTTCGGGAAGTTGTCGTGGTTGACGGCGTCCGGCCAGATCTGCGTTTCGAGGCAGAAGCCGGCAAAGGGGCCATAGCGGCGGCCATCGAGGCCGGGCACGGGCGAATCCACATAGGCGCCGGTATAGAGCTGCACACCGGGTTCTGTGGTCAGGACCTCCAGCGAGACGCCGGATGTCGGGCTTCGTACGGCGCCGACGGGGCGCTTGGCCTGCCGTTCGGACGAGAGGCAGAAATTGTGGTCGAAGGCGACACCATCAGCCGCCTTCTGGCGGGAAAGCGGCGTCCAGCTCCTGAGATCGAAGGGCGTGCCGGCGACGGGGCGGAGCTCGCCGGTCGGGATGAGATTCTCGTCGACGGGCAGGTAGTGATCGGCGGCAAGGCGGATCTCGTGGCCGAAGGCGTCGGCGCTGCCGTCGAGGATGAAATAGCTGTGCTGGCAGAGATTGACGGGCGTCGGCGCATCGGTCGTCGCCTCGTAGACGACGGAGAGCACGCCGTCGCCGGAGAGGCGGTAGGTGCAGGTGATGGAAGCGGTGCCGGGATAGCCGGCGCGTCCGGCGAGGTCCGTGACGGCCAGGGTGACGAAGTCTGCGCCCTGATCGGCAATCCGCCAGTTCTGCTGGCCGATGCCATCGCTGCCGCCGTGCAGATGCGTGATGTCGCGCTCGTTGCATTCGAGCTGGTAGGCGGTGCCGTCGATGGAGAAGCGGCCACCGGCGATGCGGTTGGCGCAGCGGCCGGGCGTCGCGCCGAAATAGGGGGAGTGGGCGCGGTAGGAGGGCAGGTCCGCGTAGCCCAGAACGAGCGGGGCGTCGTGGCCCTGAAGGCGCAGATCCTGAATGACGGAACCCCATGTGAGCACATGAGCCGTCAGTCCGCCGCCGGTGATCGTGATGCGCTCGACCGGCTCGCCGTTTTCCAGATGGCCGAAGATCCCGTTTCCTGCCCGCACCGCCCGTTTCCTCCGCATCCGGTTCATTGTGGCGGCAACGTGCCGTTATTTGCCGCCACCCGCAATCAAAAAGTCATACTTTTTGATGCTGCCTCAGAAATTCTTCTGGTAGACGATGAAGGGCGTCTTGTCGGCGATGCGGTCGTAGAGCTTGCGGGCGGTGGCGTTGAAGTCCTGCGTCATCCAGTAGACTTCCGGCGCACCCGCTTCCTCCGCCTTGGCATAGACGCCTTCGATCAGCGCCCGGCCGATGCCGCTGCCGCGCACCTCGGGATCGGCGAAGAGATCCTGCAGGTAGCAGATGCTGTTGATGGTCCAGCAGGAGCGGTGGAAGAGGTAATGCGCAAGGCCCACTGGCTTGCCGTCGAGCGTCGCCAGAAGACCGCGATATTCGCCTTCCGCCGCCTCGCCTGTCAGCCGGGCGAAGGTGCTGGCGAAGATCTCTTCGGGCAGGACCGTCTCATAGAAGGCGAGATAGGCGGTCCATAGGCGGCGCCATTCGCCTTCATCATTCTTGTGCAGAGGGCGAACGACGACACGGCTCATGGGTCAGGCTCCCGTTCCGATTTTCTCGAGGTCGTAGGGCGTGGTCTGGTAGATCTCGTTGATCCAGTTGCCGAAGAGCAGATGCGCATGGCCCCGCCAGCGGTTCTGCGGCGGCAGGGATGGATCGTTGTGCGGGAAATAGTTCTTCGGCAGCTTGATCGGCACGCCGGCCGAGACATCGCGGAAATATTCGTCGGCCAGCGAGGTCGAATCGTATTCGACATGGTTGAAGATATAGAGCCGATTGCCGGCCTTCTCCTGGATGAGGCAGACGCCCGTCTCGTCGGAATCGAGCAGGATGTCGAGTTCCGCCACGTTCCGGATGTCCTCGATGCGGATCTCCGTCCAGCGCGAGACCGGAACCTCGAAATTGTCCGAGAAGCCGTTGAGATAGACCGAGGAGGGCTTTCGGTTGTGGTGCCGGTAGACGCCGAAGGCCTTCTCCTCCAGCGTGTGCTTGGGCACGCCGTGGAAATGGTAGATCGCCGCCATGGCGCCCCAGCAGACGTTCAGCGTCGAATGGACGTTGGTCTCGGTCCAGTCGAGGATCTGCTTCATCTCGTCCCAATAGGTGACGTCCTCGTAGTCGAGGGTTTCCACCGGCGCGCCGGTGATGATGAAGCCGTCGAACTTGCGGTGCTTCACCTCCTCCCACGTATCGTAGAAGGCGAGGAGGTGCTCTTCCGAGGTGTTCTTGGCGCGGTGGCCGCCGACGCGAATGAGAGACAATTCGACCTGCAGCGGCGAGGCGCCGACGAGGCGCGCCATCTGCACTTCCGTCTTGATCTTGTTCGGCATGAGGTTGAGCAGCCCGATCTGCAGCGGGCGGATATCCTGCCGGATCGCCATCGTTTCGGTCATCACCCGCACACCCTCGTTGACGAGGGTCTGGAAGGCGGGGAGCGTATCGGGAATCTTGATGGGCATGTTTCAACTCGATCCAAAACAAAACCGGCCGCAACGATGTCGCAACCGGTCCACGTAAGGCTCTTCCTCGCGCGGCCCTTTAGCGACTTGTTTAACGTGGCTGCAAGCCGGCCGGCCAAATCACCACGGGAATATTGATAACGCCACTGCGGGCGCGAATCAATCCGGCAGCTTCCAGTCTACCGGAGGCCGGCGGGGCGGGGAAAATCAGCGGCGCTTTTTCGTCTTCTGAAGAGACGTCGTGGTCCGTGGCGTGGGTGGTCGGGTCAAGCCCGACCATTACGGAGGAGAGGTTGGCGGATGAGCGCGCGGATGCCTCAGCCTTCCAGCTCTTCCCGCAGCATTTCCAGCTCCAGCCATTCCTCTTCCATCTTCGTCAGGCTGTCGCGCAGCTTCTCCATCTCGGCGGCGAGCTTGTTGAAGGTGGCGGGGTCCTTGGTGAAGAGGTTCGGGTCGGCCATCTTCGCCTCGCGGGCGGCGATTTCCTTTTCGGCCTTTTCCATTTCCTTAGGCAGGTTTTCGAGCGCGAATTTCTGCTTGTAGGAGAGCTTTGCCTTGCCCTTCGCGTCTGCGGAAGCAGCGGAGGGCGTGTCGGCGGCCTTGGCCTTCTCGGCCTTTTCCGCCTTGCGCTTCTCCTCGATCGCGCCGCGGCGCTGGGCCATCATGTCCGAATAGCCGCCGGCATATTCGATCCAGCGTCCATCCGGGCTTTCCGGATCGGCCGGTGCTATGGTGGAGGTGACGGTGCGATCGAGGAAGTCGCGGTCGTGGCTGACGAGCAGCACCGTGCCGGCAAAGCCCGCGACGATCTCCTGCAACAAGTCCAGCGTCTCGATATCGAGGTCGTTGGTCGGTTCGTCGAGGATGAGCAGGTTCGTCGGGCGCGAAAGGATGCGCGCCAGCATCAGCCGGGCGCGCTCGCCGCCCGACAAGTTGCGGATCGGCGTGCGGGACTGTTCCGGCTGGAAGAGGAATTCCTTCATGTAGCCGGTGACATGGCGCTGCTCGCCATTGACCAGCAGCGTCTCGCCGCGCCCGTCGGTGAGGTAGTGGGCGAGCGTGTCGTCGAGGTTGAGGTCCTCGCGGCGCTGGTCGAGCGTGGCGATCTCCAGGTTCGTGCCGAGCTTCACCGTGCCGCTGTCGGGTTCGAGCTGGCCGGTCAGCATCTTCAGCAGCGTCGTCTTGCCGGCGCCGTTCGGGCCGACGAGGCCGATGCAGTCGCCGCGATGCACGCGGATCGAGAAGGGGGCGACGATGGTGCGCTCGCCATAGGCCTTCGTGATCTTTTCCGCCTCGATGACCAGCTTGCCGGATTCCTGCGCGTCGGAGGCGCTGGCCTGTACCGAGCCCTGCGGGCCCTTATGGCCGCGATAGCGGGCACGCAGGTCGTGCAGCGCGCCGAGGCGGCGCATGTTGCGCTTGCGGCGGGCCGTCACGCCATAGCGCAGCCAGTGCTCCTCGCGCTCGATGGCCTTGCCGAGCTTGTGCTGCTCCAGTTCCTCGGCCTCCAGCACCTCGTCGCGCCAGGCCTCGAAATGGCCGAAGCCGCGATTGAGCCGGCGCGACTGGCCGCGATCGAGCCAGACGGTGGCGTTGGAGACCTTTTCGAGGAAGCGGCGGTCGTGCGAGATGACGACGAGGGCCGAGCGGGTCGATTGCAGCTCGCCTTCCAGCCATTCGATGGTGGGCAGGTCGAGATGGTTGGTCGGCTCGTCGAGCAGCAGGATATCCGGCTCCGGCGCCATGACGCGGGCGAGCGCCGCCCGACGCGCCTCGCCGCCGGAGAGCGACTTCGGGTCCTCGCTGCCGGAAAGGCCGAGATGTTCGAGCAGGTAGGTGACGCGGTACGGGTCGTCGCTCGGGCCGAGGCCCGCCTCGGCATAGGCGGCGACTGTGTCGTAGCCGTCGAAATCCGGGGCCTGGTGCAGGTAGCGGATCGTCGCGGAAGGATGGCGGAAGACCTCGCCGGACTGCGCCTCTGCGAGGCCGGCGGCGATCTTCATCAGCGTCGACTTGCCCGAGCCGTTGCGGCCGACGAGTGAGATACGGTCGCCGGGCTCCACCTGCAGGCTCGCGCCGGCAAGGAGCGGCGTGCCGCCGAAGCTGAGGAAGATGTCGTCGAGTTTGAGGATCGGCGGTGCCAAGGGTCAGGCTCCTGAAAGGTCATAGGGCCGGGCGATGAGGATCGCGCGGCCGGAGGCAAGCGAAAGGCGGATCGGGCCTTCCGCGACATTGGAAATGGTGCGGGACGCGCCGAAGGGCAACGTGAAATCGCTGAGCGGGTAACGCACGTTGCCGAGCGAAAGGCCGGCGAGCGGAGAAAGGCCGAGCACGGAAAAGAGGCTGCCCTTCGGCAGGTCGATCTCGCGGCTGCCCGGCAGCAGCGGCCAGGCTTCCTCCTCGCCGGAGGTGAGCTTGATGGAAAAGCCCTGCTCTTCCAGAGAGACGGCGTGAATGAGGTGCATCAGCGCATGGTCGCTGCGTTCGCCGCCGAGCGCGCCGGCAAGCACGATGTTCTTCGCGCCCCGCTCCGCCGCGACGGAAACGGCGAGCGCGCCGTCGGTCTCGTTCTTGGCGGCGGGCCAGGGCTGGCGCTCTATTGCGGACCAGGCGGCCAGGAGTTCCGGCGGCGTGGAATCGAAATCGCCGACCCAGATTTCGGGCGTGAGGCCGAGCGCTGCGGCGTGCCGCATGCCGCCATCCGCCGCCACGGTCCGGGCCCCCGCGACA
Source organism: Shinella sp. 1A1 (assembly GCF_055379515.1). Taxonomy (NCBI): domain Bacteria; kingdom Pseudomonadati; phylum Pseudomonadota; class Alphaproteobacteria; order Hyphomicrobiales; family Rhizobiaceae; genus Shinella; species Shinella sp. 1A1. The sequence continues at coordinate 3,054,021 of NZ_AP039671.1, read as the reverse complement.
TCCGCGCGAAGACGCGGCGTCACGGCGAGCGCGCCGCCGAGAAGGACGACGAAGGTCTGGTCTGTGGAGGCCGGCTTGATCATGGCTGATGCCCTTAGCGCATGTTTTGGCGAAAGGGAAAGATTTTGGCGGAGGGCGGCCGCCGGCACGACGATCCACGCGATGAACATTCTTTCTCATTATGCCATTCGAAGACTTGCCGGGCCGCATCCGCCTGCAACGAAACGTGACCTGCCTGTTCATTGACGATTTTGCCTATTCATGCGTATTGATGCGTAATCGTGCATGATTTGGTTTGGTGATGTCGGTACAGGATCTTCTTCTTGGCGAGCGGCAGGCGCTCATTCGCATGCGGCTCGACCTTTCGGGGCGGGTGATCGCGGCGGAGCTGGCGCAGGAGCTGGGCGTTTCCGAGGATACGATCCGGCGGGACCTGCGCGAGATGGCGGCGTCCGGGCTTTGCCAGCGGGTCTATGGCGGGGCGCTGCGGATTTCGCCGGCTTCGACCACGATGAACGAGCGCATGGCTATCGGCGGCGCGCGCAAGGCGGCGCTGGCGCGGGCGGCGGCGACGCTGGTTCCCGCAGGCGCCACGGTCTTCCTCGATGCCGGCAGTACCAACCTTGCGCTCGCCCGCGCGCTGCCTGCCGGCCAAGGCCTGACGGTCGCCACCAATGCGCCGACCATCGCCGCCGCGCTCCTGGAGCGCGATCTTACGACCATCCAGCTCGGCGGCCTGATCGACGCTCGCCTGGGTGCTGCGATCGGCGCCAAGGCGATGCGCGATGCCGAGGCGCTGCGCCCGGATATCCTCGTCCTCGGCGTCTGCGGCATCGATCCGGAGGTGGGCGTGACCGCCGGGAGCTTCGAGGAGGCGGAGTTCAAGCGTTTCCTCGCCTCGCGCAGCCGCACCGTGATGGTCGTGGCGACCAATGACAAGCTTTCCACCGCAGCCCCCTATTCGGTCGTGCCGCTTTCCCGCGTGGCGCAGGTCGTGATCGAGGCGGATGCGGACGACGAGGAGGCGGCCGCGCTGAAGGTGGCCGGCATCGAAACCCTGCGGGCCGGCTGAGTCCGGTGCAATCCCGAAAGACCTTCCATGACGACGTCCGAAACCGCCCTTGCCGGCAAATCCTTCACCGGGACCTATTTTCCGCCGACGCGGCTCGCCGTGTCGGGCCTCTTCCTGCTGAACGGCACCTTCGCCGGCGCCTGGGCGCCGAAGATCCCGGAATTCGCCGCGCGCTTCGGGCTGACGGAGGCCGGGCTCGGCCTGATGATCATGTGCTTCGGCATCGGCTCGCTGATCCTGATGCCGATCGCCGGCGTGCTGATCGCCCATTTCGGCACGACGCGCACGGCGAAGGGCGCGACGATCCTCTTCCTCACCACCATGCTGCTGCTGTCGGCCGCGCCGACGATCCCGCTCGGCGCCATCGCCGTCTTCCTCTTCGGCGGGCTGATGGGCGGGATGGATGTCGCCATGAACGGCAATGCGGTCGAAGTGGAGAAAGCCATGCGCCGGGCGATCATGTCGTCCTGCCATGCGTTCTGGAGCCTCGGCGCCTTCATCGGCGCGGCAACCGGCGGCTTCCTCATGGAGGCGCTCGGGGTGATGGGCCATGCTGCCCTGCTCACCGTCGCCGGGGCGGCGATGCTGGTCCTCGTCTGGCCGCGCATCCTGCACGATGCGCGCCATCCGGGCGAGGAGCGCCAGAAGGTGCGCCTGCCGCTGACGCCGCTGCCCTGGCTGATCGGCCTGATGGCGCTGTTCTGCATGGTGCCGGAAGGGGCGATCCTCGACTGGGGCGCGCTCTACGTGCGCAACGAACTCGGCGCGTCGCTGGCGCTTTCGGGCTTCGCCTTCGGCACCTTCTCGCTGACCATGGCCGTCATGCGCTTTGCCGGCGATCATGTGCGCGACCGTTTCGGCGCGGTGAAGACGCTGCGCTTCTGCACGGTCATGGCGATCCTCGGCATGGTGGTGGCCGGCACGGCGCCGAACGCCTATGTGGCGATAGCCGGCTTCGCGCTCTGCGGCGTCGGCATTTCCAACATGGTGCCCATCGCCTTTTCCGCCGCCGGCAACCTGCCGGGCTATGCGCAGGGCGTGGCGCTGTCGGTCGCGACGGTCATGGGCTATTCCGGCTCGCTCTTCGCGCCTTCCTTCATCGGCTTCATCGCCGAGCATGTCGGCTTCGCGATGATCTTCACGCTCCTGCCGCTCCTCTTCATCGTCGTGCTGGCGCTCTCGCACCACGCGGTGCATGCGGACGTGCGCGAGCGGCACTGAAATCGCCCTGACGGTTGACAAGCCACATTTCCTGATCCACCTGAGGGCAAAGGCCGCGCCCGCGCGGCCGCTTTCGAGCAAGAGGCTCCAAAATGTCCTTTTCCTTCGATTTTGAACCGAAGCCGCGGCGCGTGTCCGTCGGCGTCGATGTCGGCGGCGTGCTCGTCGGCGGCGGGGCGCCCGTCGTCGTCCAGTCGATGACAAACACGGACACGGCCGATGTCGATGCGACGGTGGCGCAGGTTGCCGCCCTTCACCGGGCCGGCTCCGAGATCGTGCGCATCACGGTCGACCGCGACGAGAGCGCGGCGGCGGTGCCGAAGATCCGCGAGCGGCTGCTGCGGCTCGGCATGGACGTGCCGCTCGTCGGCGACTTCCACTATATCGGCCACAAGCTGCTGGCCGATCACCCGGCCTGCGCCGAGGCGCTGGCGAAGTACCGCATCAATCCCGGCAATGTCGGTTTCAAGGACAAGAAGGACCGCCAGTTCGCCGCCATCGTCGAGACGGCGATCCGCCACGACAAGCCGGTGCGTATCGGCGTCAACTGGGGCTCGCTCGATCAGGAACTCCTGACCCGGCTGATGGACGAGAACCAGGACAGGGGTTTCCCGCTCACCGCCCAGCAGGTGATGCGCGAGGCGATCTGCCAGTCGGCGCTGCTCTCGGCCGAGCTTGCCGAGGAGATCGGCTTGCCGCGCGACCACATCATCCTGTCGGCCAAGGTGTCCAACGTGCAGGACCTCATCGCCGTCTATGCGATGCTGTCGGCCCGTTCCGACCATGCGCTGCATCTCGGCCTTACCGAGGCCGGAATGGGCACCAAGGGCGTCGTCGCCTCCTCGGCCTCGCTCGGCATCCTCATGCAGCAGGGCATCGGCGACACGATCCGCATCTCGCTGACGCCCGAGCCGGGCGGCGACCGTACCCGCGAGGTGCAGGTGGCGCAGGAGCTGCTGCAGGTCATGGGCTTTCGCCAGTTCATCCCCGTCGTCGCCGCATGTCCCGGCTGCGGGCGCACGACCTCGACGGTCTTCCAGGAACTGGCGCAGAAGATTCAGGACGACATCCGCAAGAACATGCCGGTCTGGCGCGAGAAGTATCCGGGTGTCGAAGGCCTCAAGGTCGCCGTCATGGGCTGCATCGTCAACGGGCCGGGCGAGAGCAAGCATGCCGATATCGGCATCTCGCTGCCGGGCACCGGGGAGCTCCCCATCGCGCCCGTCTATGTCGACGGCAAGAAGGCGATGACGCTGCGCGGCACCGATATCGCCGGCGAATTCGAGGCGCTGGTCAACGACTATATCGAGAAGCGCTACGGACAGGGTCAGGCGGCGGCCGAGTAGTTACAGGCGCGTCGTCAGCAGCTTGAAGCCGGCAAAGGCGAAGAAGGCGGCCATCACGCCTTCGATGCCGCGGCGTGCCTTCAGGTAAGCGCGGTGGACCGGGCCGAGCGAAAAGACCAGCGCGAAACCGAGGAAGACGCAGACCCCCATCACCATGCAGCCGGCGATGAAGGTCGCCATGACGCCGCCCGGCGCGCCCGGCGGCATGCCGAGCGATGTCAGCATGATCCAGTTGAAGATCGCCTTGGGATTGGTGAGGTGGATGCCGAGGCCCTTGAGATATTGCCGCCGCGGCGAAAGCGCCGGCAGGGCCGCCATCTGCGCGCGATAGGTCTCCTCGCTCTTGCGGGCCGCGCGATAGGCATTCCAGGCAAGCCACAGCAGATAGCAACCGCCGACGATCTTCAGCACGATGATCGCTTCGCCATAGGCGCGGATGAGGGCGGAAAGGCCCGATGCCGTGAGGATCGCCCAGATGTAGGAACCCGTCAGCACGCCGGACGCCAGTGTCAAGCCGGCGCGCCGGCCCTGGCTGATGGACGTTGCGATGATGGCGATGATCGCAGGACCGGGTGAGGCGGTGGCGATGAAATAGGCCGTCCAGGCGACGGCAAGCTGGGGCAGGTAGGGCGTAAGGTCGGTCATGGGCCACCGCTGAATGTCAGTGGACGATAACCGAGCGTTTCAAGCGCTCCAAGCCGGAGAATTGCACCACATGTCCCCCTTCCAGCCGTCAGGCCGGAAGGGGGGCGCTGTCGCGGTTTGCGATCCTAGAGGATGTCTTCCAGCGCTGCGATCAGCCGGTCGCATTCCTCGGGCGTGCCGATGGTGATGCGCAGGAAATCCGAGATGCGGGGCTTGGCGAAATGGCGCACCAGAACGGCGCGCTCGCGCAGACTTTTTGCAAGCGCCTCGCCGCTGTGCCCCGGGTGGCGAGCGAAGACGAAGTTCGCCTGCGAGGGCAGCACCTCGAAGCCGCGCTGGCGCAGCGCGCCCGTCACGCGCTCGCGCGATTCGATGACCTTGCCGCGCGTTGCGTCGAACCATTCCCGGTCGTCGATGGCCGCGGCCGCGCCGGCTTGGGCGACGCGGTCGAGCGGATAGGAGTTGAAGCTGTCCTTCACGCGCTCCAGCGCATTGATCAGCGGGCGCTGGCCGATGGCGTAGCCGACGCGCAGCCCCGCCAGCGAGCGGGACTTGGAGAGCGTGTGGACGACGAGGAGGTTGTCGTATTTCTTCGTCAGCGGGATCGCGCTCTCGCCGCCGAAATCGATATAGGCCTCGTCGATCACCACCGGCTGGTCCGGATGCGCGGCGACGAGCCTCTCGATGGCGGCGAGCGGCAGGCCGATGCCGGTCGGCGCGTTGGGGTTCGGCAGGATGATCGCGCCGGCGGGGCGATCGTAGTCCGCAAGATCGATGGTGAAATCGTCCTTCAGCGCAATCTCGACCGACTCGATGCCGAAGAGGCGGCAATAGGTCGGGTAGAAGCTGTAGGTGATGTCGGGGTAGAGCAGCGGCTGCTCATGCTTGAGGAGGGCGACGAAGGCGTGCGCCAGCACCTCGTCCGAACCGTTGCCGACGAAAACTTCATCGGCTTCCACGCCGTAGAAGCGGGCGATGGACTGGCGCAGCGCCAGCGCGCCCGGATCGGGGTAAAGCTTGAGGCTGTCGGCGACGGCGGCCTGCATGGCGGCGATGGCCTTGGGCGAGGGGCCGTAGGGGTTTTCGTTGGTGTTGAGCTTGATGAGGTTTTGAATGCGCGGCTGCTCGCCTGCGACATAGGGCTTGAGCGTGGCGACGATCGGCGACCAGAATTTGCTCATGACGTCAGTTCCTGCGATTGGCAATGAAATGGGCGGTTTCGACGAGGATTCCGGCCCGATGGCTGAACGGCGCAAGAAGCGCCTCGGCCTCCGTGACAAGTTCCTTCAGCCGATTTTCCGCCCATGCCTGGCCGCGGCGGGAAACGAGCGTGGCCTTGCCGCGCTCGGCGTCCTTGCCGGTCGCCTTGCCCATGGTCTGCGCATCGGCGGTGAGATCGAGCAGGTCGTCGGCGATCTGGAAGGCGAGGCCCACCGTCTCGCCGTAGCGGCGCAGCGTCCGGCGATCTTCCGCGGATGCGCCGGCGATGATCGCGCCGGCCTCGCAGGCGAAGCGCAGCAGCGCGCCCGTCTTCATGGCCTGCAGCGTGACGATGCCGTCCTCGTCGGGTGCCTGCTTTTCAGCTGCAAGGTCCAGCACTTGTCCGCCGGCCATGCCGCCGATGCCGGCGGCGCGGGCGAGCGCCAGCACCAGCGCCGTCTTGGTGGCGTCGGGCAGGCGTGTTTCGGGCGCGGCGACGATGTCGAAGGCGAGCGTCAGAAGGCTGTCGCCGGCAAGGATGGCCAAGGCCTCGTCGAAGGCGATGTGCACGGTCGGCTGGCCGCGGCGAAGGTCGTCGTCGTCCATTGCCGGCAGGTCGTCATGGACGAGCGAGTAGCAATGGATGCATTCGAGCGCCGCGCCGATGCGCAGGGCCGCCTCGCGCTCGACATTGGGGAAGAGCGCGGCGGACTCGACGACGAGGAAGGGACGCAGCCGCTTGCCGCCGTTCAGCACGCCGTGGCGCATGGCGGCCAGCAGGCGTTCCGGCCGGGCGATCTCGCCGGCCTCAATCTCGGCCGAGAGCAGTCGTTCGAGAAGGGCTTCCACCGCCTCGGCATTGCTCTTGAGAAGGGACTGGAATTCCTGGTGACGTTCGCTCATCGCCGCTCTTTGGCATGGGCTCCCCGGCGAAGCAACGGGAATGCCGGGATGGCGGCAAAGAATCGCGGCCCGGCGCTGGTTTTTGCCGAGCCGGGACGGTATGAAGGCGCAACGCGGGATGGATGGGCGCCGGCACTTGGACATCGTACCGGAAACACGGACGGACATGGAGGTTGAAACCGGTGAGAGGGACGGCTGGATGAGCCGGCTTCGCCGGAGCAGGCGCCGACTTGTCCTTGCCGTGGTGGCCCTGATCGCGCTGCCCTATGCGCTGATCCTCCTCTATACGCTCGCCTTCGTCCACCCCGTCTCCACGCTGATGCTGCGCGACCTCGTGCTGCTGCGCGGCTATGACCGGCAATGGGTTTCCTTCGAGGATATCTCGCCCAATCTCGTGCAGGCGGTGATGATGTCGGAGGACGGGCAGTTCTGCCGCCATTCCGGCGTCGACTGGGGCGAGATGCGCGCCGTGGTGAACGAGGCGCTGGCCGGCGAGCAGACGCGCGGGGCGAGCACCATCCCCATGCAGACGGCGAAGAACCTCTTCCTGTGGAACGGCCGCTCCTTCCTGCGCAAGGCGATGGAGGTGCCGCTGGCGGTGGCGGCGGATTTCGTCTGGAGCAAGCGGCGGCTGATGGAGATCTATCTCAACATCGCCGAATGGGGGCCGGGCATCTACGGCATCGAGGCGGCGGCGCAGCACCATTTCAACGTGCCGGCCGCAAAGCTCTCGCGCCGGCAGGCCTCGCTTCTCGCCGTCTCGCTGCCCAACCCCTACGAGCGCAATGCCGGCAAGCCAGGCCGCGGCCTGCAGCGGCTGGCGCGGCTGATCGAGCATCGCGCAAACCGTTCCGGCGAATACATCAAGTGCCTTTATGAGTGAGTTCAGGGCTTTTCATTGGCGCTCGCGGTCCTGGGCGCCTAGGGTCCAGCCCGCTTAAAGGAGCCTGAAATGACAGACCTCGTCCTCTATGTCGGCAACAAGAACTACTCCTCCTGGTCCTTCCGGCCCTGGATCGCCATGGCGGCGGCGGGCGTGCCGTTCACCGACCGGGTGATCCCGTTCGATTTTGCCGCCGGCAACCCGGAAATCCGCAAGATTTCGCCGACGGGCCGGGTGCCGCTGCTGCAGCACGGCGACGTCAAGGTCTGGGAATCGCTCGCCATCATCGAATATGTCGCCGAGCTCTTTCCGGATGCCGGCATCTGGCCGCAGGACCGGGTGGCGCGCGCCGAGGCGCGGGCGATCTCGATGGAAATGCTCTCCGGCTTCCGTGCGCTGCGCAATGCCTGCCCGATGAACATCCGCCGCACGCCCGGCAGCATCGACCTTGCCGACGGCGTGACGGAGGACGTCGCCCGCATCGAGACGATCTGGAAGGACGCGCTGGCGCGCTCGGGCGGGCCGTTCCTGTTCGGCGGCTTCTCGGCGGCCGACGCGATGTATGCGCCGGTGATCAACCGGCTGGAGATCTATCGCCTGACGCGGGACGAGACGATCCTTGCCTATATGGCGCGCATGAAGGCGCACCCGGCCTGGCAGAGGTGGCAGGCGGCGGCGCTCGCCGAGCCCTGGATCGTGCCGGAAGACGAGGTCTGACGGCGGAGTCGAAAAAATCCGCACGGGGACTGGTCAAGCAGGGTTTTGCCATGTATAAGCCGGCCCAATTTCCGAGAAAAAGGCATGTCCTGTCGCCCATCCGGTGCCGTAGGGATGTGTTTGCCCGATAAGTGGAGTTAGTCAAATGGCTGTACCGAAAAGAAAAACGACCCCGTCCAAGCGCGGTATGCGCCGTTCCGCAGACGCTCTGAAGGGTTCGACCTACGTTGAAGACAAGAACTCGGGCGAACTGCGCCGTCCGCACCACATCGACCTGAAGACCGGCATGTACCGCGGTCGCCAGGTTCTGACGCCGAAGGAAAGCGCATAATCCGCTTTTCCGGCATCAGCCGAGATCAAGGCCCGGGAAACCGGGCCTTTTCTTTTGCGCCGCTTTTGCGGGCGACATTTTCTTGAGCCGATTCTTCGGCTAAGACGACCGGACGGGCTGGCCACGCCGGCGCAGCCGTAGGAGACCGTCGCCCCATGCTTCTGGCCATACCGCTGCTGATCATTCCCTTCGCCCTCTACAACCTCGCCATGACCGGCCTCTTCGGCAATGGCGGCGTTGCCGTGCTCGACAGCGAGGTGATGGCGGTCAACATGCTGTCCGGCACGACATGGACCATGGCCTTCGGCGACCTTCTCATCCTGATCGCGCTCGTGCTGCTCTTCGTGGAGATCCTGAAGGCCACGCGGCCGGGCTCGCGGGCCCTTCTCGACCACATGCTCTCGATGGTGCTGTTCGTGGTGTTCCTGGTCGAATTCCTGCTGGTGCAGGGCGCGGCGACGCAGATCTTCTTCATCCTGATGACCATCTGCTTCATCGACGTCATCGCGGGCTTTGCGGTCTCGATCCGCACGGCGAGCCGCGACCTTTCGATCGGGCTCTGACGGCGCGGGAAGCCCCGCGCCGGTCAAATTTCATCAGCCGAGATTGTCGAGCTTGGTCTGGAGCGCGCGAAGCTGCTCCTTGAGCTCGTCGAGGTCCTTGGCTTCGGCCTTGCGGGTTTCCTTGGGCGGCGTCGCATTGGCGAAGGGCGAGAACATCTTCATCGCCTGCTGGAACATCTCCGTATTACGCCGCACCGTCTCCTCGACGATCTGCATCGGCACCTGCAGGTTCTTGCCGAGCGGCGTGTCGCCGAAGGTCTTGTTGATCTGCTCGCGCATCTGCGTCTGCTGTTCCGTGAAGGCCTGCATGGAGTGCTCGAGATAGCTCGGCACCACCATCTGCATCTGGTCTCCGTAGTAGGAGATGAGCTGGCGCAGGAAGGAGATGGGCAGCAGCGTGTTGCCCGTCTTGGATTCCTGTTCGAAGATGATCTGGGTCAGCACGGAATGGGTGATGTCCTCGCCCGACTTGGCGTCCTGCACGGTGAAGTCCTCGCCCTTCTTCACCATGACCGCGAGATCGTCGAGAGTGACATAGGTGCTCGTGCCGGTGTTGTAGAGGCGGCGGTTCGCGTATTTCTTGATGACGATCTGACCGTCGTTCCTGGCCATTAGGGTCTCCTCATCCCCGTATTCCTGTTTCTTTTTTGGTTTCGGCGAGTATCGGCAAAAAGCGGCGCCGTGACAATCGAATTGTGCGATGCGGCGAGCGATGCTGCGCAACATGGATTTTCATGCTGCACCCCGCCCTCCATGAAATTTTAGCGGCATCGGATATCCCGTTTGACTCTCCTGTCTCGCTTTGCCAGTTTTGATTTCGGGAGAACCGCCGGGCTCGCGCCGTTCGTGCGCCGGCCCGGTTCCAAGGCCGGCCGCATGGCCGTCAGAACTGAGGAATCATACCATGAGCACCCCGTCCATCGTCATCGCCAGCGCCGCCCGCACCGCGGTCGGTTCCTTCAACGGAGCCTTCGCCAACACGCCCGCCCACGAACTGGGCGCGACCGTGATCTCGGCGGTTCTGGAGCGCGCGGGCGTGGCAGTGGGCGAGGTGAACGAGGTGATCCTCGGCCAGGTTCTGCCGGCCGGCGAAGGCCAGAACCCGGCCCGCCAGGCCGCCATGAAGGCCGGCCTGCCGCAGGAAGCCACCGCCTGGGGCATGAACCAGCTCTGCGGCTCGGGCCTGCGCGCCGTCGCGCTCGGCATGCAGCAGATCGCCACGGGCGATGCGAGCATCATCGTCGCCGGCGGCATGGAATCCATGTCCATGGCGCCGCACTGCGCGCATCTGCGCGGCGGCGTGAAGATGGGCGACTTCAAGATGATCGACACGATGATCAAGGACGGCCTGACGGATGCCTTCTACGGCTACCACATGGGCATCACCGCCGAGAACGTCGCCAAGCAGTGGCAGCTCTCGCGCGACGAGCAGGACACCTTCGCCGTCGCCTCGCAGAACAAAGCCGAGGCCGCCCAGAAGGAGGGCCGCTTCAGGGACGAGATCGTCCCCTTCATCGTCAAGACCCGCAAGGGTGACGTGACGGTCGATGCCGACGAATATATCCGCCACGGCGCGACGCTCGACTCCATGGCCAAGCTGCGCCCGGCCTTCGACAAGGAGGGCACGGTGACGGCGGCCAACGCCTCCGGTCTCAACGACGGCGCGGCCGCCGCCCTTCTCATGAGCGAAGCGGAAGCCTCGCGCCGCGGCATCCAGCCGCTCGCCCGCATCGTCTCCTGGGCGACGGCCGGCGTCGATCCGAAGATCATGGGCACGGGCCCGATCCCGGCCTCCCGCAAGGCGCTCGAAAGGGCCGGCTGGAAGATCGGCGACCTCGACCTCGTCGAAGCCAACGAAGCCTTCGCGGCCCAGGCCTGCGCCGTCAACAAGGATCTCGGCTGGGATCCGTCCATCGTCAACGTCAACGGCGGCGCCATCGCCATCGGTCATCCGATCGGTGCGTCCGGCGCCCGCATCCTCAACACGCTCCTCTTCGAGATGAAGCGCCGCGGCGCCTCGAAGGGCCTTGCCACGCTGTGCATCGGCGGCGGCATGGGCGTGGCGATGTGCGTTGAGCGCATGTAAGCATCCGCTTGCAAGTTGCTTTGCCATGACCCGCCGCCGGCGGGGCGACGGGTCGACTCATAAAACAGCCCAAGGGGAGTGAGCCACATGAGCAGGGTAGCATTGGTTACGGGAGGATCGCGGGGCATCGGCGCAGCCATTTCGGTCGCGCTGAAGGCCGCGGGATACAAGGTGGCTGCGAACTACGCCGGCAACGACGATGCCGCCAACGCCTTCAAGGCGGAAACGGGCATCCCGGTCTACAAATGGGATGTCTCGAGCTACGAATCCTGCGCGGAGGGGATCGCAAGGGTCGAGGCCGATCTCGGCCCGGTCGACGTGCTCGTCAACAATGCGGGCATCACCCGCGATGCCATGTTCCACAAGATGACGCCCGACCAGTGGGGCGCCGTCGTCAACACCAACCTCACCGGCCTGTTCAACATGACCCATCCGGTGTGGTCGGGCATGCGCGACCGCAATTTCGGCCGCGTCATCAACATCTCCTCGATCAACGGCCAGAAGGGCCAGATGGGCCAGGCGAACTATTCCGCCGCCAAGGCCGGCGATCTCGGCTTCACCAAGGCGCTGGCGCAGGAGGGCGCGGCCAAGGGCATCACCGTCAACGCCATCTGCCCCGGCTATATCGGCACGGAGATGGTGCGCGCCATCCCCGAAAAGGTGCTGAACGAGCGGATCATCCCGCTCATTCCCGTCGGGCGCCTCGGCGAGCCGGAGGAGATCGCCCGCGTGGTCGTCTTCCTCGCCTCGGACGATGCCGGCTTCATCACCGGCTCGACCATTTCGGCGAATGGCGGCCAGTTCTTCGTCTGACGCCTGCCAAAGCGGAACACGGCGCCTTCGGGCGCCGTTTCCATGTCGATCGGCCAAGGAGGACGTGCGATGAAACAGGAAAAGCTCGGCGAGGCGGCGATTTCCGAGGCGCTGGCATCGCTCGACGGCTGGACGCGCTCGGACGACGGCATCGCCATCGAGAAGCGTTACAAATTCCGCAATTTTCGCGAGGCCTTCGGCTTCATGACCGAGGGGGCGCTGGCGGCGGAGAAGTTCAATCATCATCCCGAATGGTTCAACGTCTATAACCGCGTCGAGGTGCGGCTCACCAACCACGATGCGGGCGGCCTGACGGAGCTCGATTTCAAGCTCGCCTCGGCGATGGAGGCCGCGGCCGCGCTTCGCACGAAGAGTTGAAGGGACGTTATCGCATTCCCATATGAATTCCGCCGGACGATTTTCCACCCGTTCGAGGCCGGCATCGCCGCCTGAAGGAGGCCCTGCATGGATGACGTGAAGATCGGTGAAATCCTCCTGCCCGGAGACGAGGCCGAACAGGAGCGCCAGAGCGAGCGCGTCCGGAAGCGGTTCTGGCCGGTCCTCAAGCGCGCGATGCGCTATGTGCCGTTTTCCCGCGATCTCGTCGCATCCTACTATTGCGCGCTCGATCCCCGCACGCCGACGAAGGTCCGCGGCATCCTGCTCGCCGCGCTCGCCTATTTCGTCCTGCCGCTCGACGGCATCCCGGATTTCTTCGTGCTCGTCGGCTTTTCCGACGACATCGCCGTGCTGACGGCGGCCTTTGCGGCGATCCGCGGCCATATTCGCGAGGACCATTATGCCGCCGCCGACAAGGCGCTTGCGGACGAGCCGGACATGCAACCCGCGGGTTAGGCGGGCTTGTCCGATTCGGGTCAAATTCTTGCCCTATTCCTTGTGCCTTTAGGCCTTTCGACGGGTTCTATCTCACCAAATCGGGACTGGGCACGCCCGCTTTCCGCAGGAAGGCAGCGGCGGAGATTCGACGCAATCTTGTCCCGGTGCGGCGCGGATGACCTTCTTAAAATGAGCGTATGTTGACGGTTTGGTAACCTGAATTAAGTCAAAATAAATCAAATCGTCATCATGCGTGGCCGACACCGGTATCGAAGGCTCGGGCTTTCGGCCGGAAATCAATGGCAAGACAACCGGCAGGAAAACATGTTCGTAAGAAAGCTCGCAACCGCACTCGCCCTCGTTCTTATGACCGCAGGCGTTGCCTCGGCCCAGACGCCGACGCGCATTCAGCAGTTCAATGCCTGGGGCGCCTATTCCTACCAGGCAAAGGGCGGCAAGGTCTGCTACGTCCTTTCCGTTCCCAAGGAGAAGAACCCTGCCGGCGTCGACCATGGCGACGTGTTCTTCCTCGTCTCGCAGCGCCCGGGCCAGAACATCAGCTACGAGCCGCAGGCGATGATGGGCTATCCGCTGCAGGAAAACTCCAAGGTCAATGTCGTGATCGACAACCGCACCTTCGTCATGTTCACCAAGGGCAACTCGGCCTGGGTGGAGAACGCCGCCGAGGAGCCGGCGCTCGTGGCGGCCATGAAGGGCGGCAAGTCGATGACGGTGCAGGCCAAGTCGCGCCGCGGCACCGGCACCTCCTATTCCTATTCGCTCTCCGGCATCTCGGCGGCGCTGAAGCAGATCGAGGGCTGCCGCTGATCGCGGCGCTTTCTTCCCGATACGAAGGGCCGGCAGAAATGCCGGCCCTTTGCTTTTGCAGGACAGGTGACTTTCCGCCGGAACAATGCTAAAGGGCCCGCAACTGGGCCTCCGCCGCACCTGTCGGCGCCGAAAGGTCCGCTGAACTTCAGTCGAGCATGGACCGCTTGCGGCGCAGGAAGCCTGCGCAGGCGCTTCCTGTTCTTGAGGATGACCCGATGGCAAGCATGGACTTTCTCAACACGGCCGAGCCCGTCAAGGCGCCGGTCGTCCGCAACATCCCGGCCGCCGAAAAGCCGACGCTGATCGGCCTTTCGCGCGAGGATATGGGTCGCGCGCTCGTCGAGAAGGGCGTTGCCGAGCGGCAGGTGAAGATGCGCGTCAGCCAGCTCTGGCACTGGCTCTATGTGCGCGGCGTCTCCGATTTCGACGACATGACGAATGTCTCCAAGGACATGCGCGAAATGCTGAAGACGCATTTCACCATCGCCCGTCCCGAGATCGTCGACGAGCAGATCTCCAATGACGGCACGCGCAAGTGGTTGCTGCGCTTTCCCGCGCGCGGCGCCGGCCGGCCGGTCGAGATCGAGACCGTCTATATTCCCGAAGAGGGCCGCGGCACGCTCTGCATCTCCAGCCAGGTCGGCTGCACGCTCACCTGTTCCTTCTGCCACACCGGCACGCAGAAGCTGGTGCGCAACCTGACGGCCGAGGAAATCCTCTCGCAGCTGCTGCTTGCCCGCGACCGGCTCGGCGACTTCCCGGACCGCGACACGCCGGCCGGCGCCATCGTGCCGGCGGAAGGCCGCAAGGTCTCCAATATCGTCATGATGGGCATGGGCGAGCCGCTCTACAATTTCGAGAGCGTCAAGACGGCGCTCCTCATCGCCACCGACGGCGACGGCTTGTCGCTCTCCAAGCGGCGCGTCACGCTGTCGACGTCGGGCATCGTGCCGGAAATCTACCGCACCGGCTCGGAGATCGGCGTCATGCTGGCGATCTCGCTGCATGCGGTGCGCGACGAGTTGCGCGACATGCTGGTGCCGATCAACAAGAAGTATCCGCTGAAGGAACTGCTCGACGCCTGCCGCGCCTATCCGAGCCTGTCGAACGCGCGGCGCATCACCTTCGAATATGTGATGCTGAAGGACGTCAACGACACGCTGGAGGACGCCAAGCTGCTGGTGCAGCTCCTCAAGGGCATTCCGGCGAAGATCAACCTCATCCCCTTCAATCCCTGGCCGGGCACGAACTACCAGTGTTCCGACTGGGAGCAGATCGAGCGTTTCGCCGACTTCATCAACCAGGCCGGCTACGCCTCGCCGATCCGCACCCCGCGCGGTCGCGACATTCTGGCCGCTTGCGGCCAGCTCAAGTCGGAATCCGAGCGCATGCGCAAGGTCGAGCGCATGGCCTTCGAGGCCATGATGATCGTCGGCCACGGCGAGGACGACTGACGGCGCCCCTCATCCGCCTGCCGGCGCCTTCTCCCCGGCGGGGAGAAGGGGGCTGCGGCGGCGGCGGTTCCCATCTTCCCTCGAGGAGAAGGTGGTCCGAAAGGGTCGGATGAGAGGGTATGCCTCCCGGCTCGGCCCTGAGCGCACCCTCCATCAGAAAATATGATCGGCCCAACCGATTCCAAGAATTGATTTGAACGGCCGTTTTGCCTAGAAACGGCCTAAAATCATTCTAGGGAGGATTTTCATGCGCCATATTCTGCTTGCCGCCGCTGCAACGCTCGCACTTGCGCTGCCCGCCAAGGCCGAAGACGTTACGGTTGCCGTCACCGCCATCGTCGAACATCCCGCGCTCGACGCCGCCCGCGACGGCGTGAAGGAAGCGCTGGAAGCGGCCGGCTACAAGGAAGGCGAGAACCTGAAGTTCATCTACGAGTCGGCGCAGGGCAACCCCGCGACCGCCGCGCAGATCGCCCGCCAGTTCGTCGGCGACAATCCGAGCGTCATCGTGCCGATCTCCACGCCCTCGGCCCAGGCCGTCGTTTCCGCGACGAAGGACATCCCGGTCGTCTTCACCGCCGTCTCCGATCCGGTCGGCGCGCAGCTCGTCAAGGACATGGACAAGCCGGGCGGTAACGTCACCGGCCTTTCCGACCTGTCGCCGGTCGCCGAGCATCTGGCGCTGATCAAGGAAATCCTGCCCAACGTGAAGACCATCGGCTACCTCTACAATTCGGGCGAGGCGAATTCCGTCTCGCTGCTCGCCGTGCTGAAGGCCGAAGCCGAAAAGGCTGGCCTGACGGTCGTCGAATCCGCTGCCACCAAGTCCGCCGAAGTTCAGGGCGCTGCCCGTGCGCTGGTCGGCCGCGCCGACGCGATCTACGTCCCGACGGACAATACGATCATCTCCGCCCTCGAAGGCGCGGTCGCGGTTGCCGAGGAAGCCAAGCTCCCGCTCTTCACCGCCGACACGGATTCCGTCTCGCGCGGTGCCGTCGCGGCGCTCGGCTTCAACTACAAGGATGTCGGCCGTCAGACCGGTGAAGTGGTCGTGCGTATCCTCAAGGGCGAGAAGCCCGGCGACATCGCCGTGAAGGTTGCCGCCGGCACCGACCTCGTCATCAACAAGGGCGCCGCCGCCAAGATGGGCGTTACCCTTCCGGAAGCCGTCGTCGGCCGCGCAACCCGCGTGATCGAATAATCCGGGATTTCCCGGACATTGCCAACCGGAATCAACCGCTGCCGGATCGCCCGGCAGCGGTTGATCTGTTAGAAAGACCCATCCGCGAGAGGCGGAGGGGGAACAAGGAAAGCCGAGAGCCGTGAGCCTGATTGCCTTCTGGGGTGCCGTCGAACTGGGGCTGGTCTATGCCTTCGTCGCGATCGGCGTTTACCTTGCCTTCCGCGTGCTGGATTTTCCGGACCTGACCGTTGACGGATCGTTTCCGCTCGGCGCGGCCGTCACGGCCGTGCTGATCATCGCCGGCCTCAATCCCTGGCTCGCCGCCGCCGTCGCCATGGTGGCGGGCGCGGTCGCCGGCCTCGTGACAGCCATGCTGAACGTGCGCTTCCGCATCCTCAACCTGCTCGCCTCGATCCTCACCATGATCGCGCTCTTCTCGGTGAACCTGCGCGTCATGGGCAAGCCGAATGTCGCGCTCATCAATGCCGACACGATGATCAGCCCCTTCTTCGGCCTCGGCCTCAGGGACTTTTACGTGCGGCCGCTCTTCGTCGGCATCCTCGTCGTCGTCGCGGTCTTCCTCGTCTGGCGCTTCCTCGAAAGCGATGCCGGCCTTTCGATGCGCGCGACGGGGGCGAATGCCCGCATGGCCCGCGCGCAGGGCGTCAACACCAACAAGCAGATCTATCTCGGCATCGCGCTCTCCAACGCGCTGGTCGCCCTCGGCGGTGCGCTCTTCGCGCAGACCAACGGCTTTGCCGACGTCACGTCCGGCGTCGGCACCATCGTCGTCGGCCTTGCTGCCGTCATCATCGGCGAGACGCTGTTCGGCGCACGCGGGATCCTGATGGCCTTGATCGGCTGCGTCATCGGCTCGATCCTCTACCGCATCGCCATCCAGCTCGCGCTCTCTTCCGACGTGCTCGGCCTGCAGGCCTCGGACCTCAACTTCGTGACGGCCCTGCTCGTCACCGTGGCGCTCGTTCTGCCGCGCCTTCGCCGCGGGGGAGCCGCCTGATGATCTCCGTTTCCGATATCAAGGTCGTCTTCGGCAAGGGCACGCCGCTGCAGAAGCAGGCGCTGAACGGCGTCAGCCTCACCATCGATCAAGGTCAGTTCGTCACCGTCATCGGCTCGAACGGCGCCGGCAAGTCGACGCTGCTCGGTGTTCTTGCCGGCGACGTCATCGCCAGCGAAGGCCAGGTGAAGATCGGCACCACCGACGTCACCCGGCAGGGCACCGCCGCGCGCGCGGGCCGCGTCGCCCGCGTCTTCCAGGATCCGCTGACCGGCAGCTGCGGCGCGCTCTCCATCGAGGAGAACCTTGCGCTCGCTGCCCGTCGCGGCGAACGGCGCGGCCTTTCCTCGGCCCTCGGGCCGCAGCGCCGCGCGCATTTTCGTGAGCGCATCGCCGAGCTCAATCTCGGGCTCGAGAACCGCATGCGCGACCGGATGGACCTTCTGTCCGGCGGCCAGCGGCAGGCGGTCTCGCTCGTCATGGCGACGCTCGCCGGCTCCGACGTGCTGCTGCTCGACGAGCACACCGCCGCACTCGATCCGGGCATGGCCGAATTCATCATGACCCTCACCCAGAAGATCGTCTCCGAGCGCAAGCTGACGACGCTGATGGTGACGCATTCGATGCGCCAGGCGCTCGACTACGGCCACCGCACCGTCATGCTGCATGGCGGCGAGATCATGCTCGACGTCGCCGGCGACAACCGCAAGAATCTCGAGGTCGAGGACCTGATCGCCATGTTCCGCAAGATGCGCGGCCAGACGCTCGACGACGATGCGCTGCTGATCGGCTGACGCTTCCTATCGCGCCTGCGTGAGGAAGATCTTGACGGCGAAGACCGAGAAGACGCCGGCGAAGGTATAGTCGAGGCCGCGCAACGCCTTCGGATTCCGCTGCAGCCAGCCGGCGAGCCGGTCGGCGGCAAGGATCACCGCGATGTTGACGGGTATGCCGACGGCGATGAAGAACAGGCCGAGGAAGACCAGCTTGCCCGTGACATGGGGATCGCCGGCGCTGACGAACTGCGGCAGGAACGTCACGAAGAAGATGACGACTTTCGGATTGAGCAGGTTCACCCAGAAGCCGGTGGAGATGCTGGCGAGCGCGGTGCCGCGCGGGCTGTCCGCCGCCTTGATCGTCAGGCTGGTGCCGTGGCGGATCGCCTGTATGGCGAGCCACAGCAGATAGGCCGCGCCGCCGCTCTTCAGGATGGTGAAGGTCGTCGGCGAGGCGGCGATGAGAGCCGAGATGCCGAAGGCGACGAGCAGCGTGTGCACGAGGATGCCGAGGCAGGTGCCGAGCACCACGTAGAGCGCCGGGCCGCGGCCCTGCGACAGGGCGCGGCTGATCGAAAGCGTCATGTCCGGGCCGGGCGTGGCGGCCAGAAGCAATGTCGTCGCCGCGAAGGTGATGAGCGTCGCAAGCGCGGGCACGAAGTCCATGGCGATCCTCTGGAAGGCGGAATGAGGCGACTCTTATCCGCCTTTCGGAAAATTGCCAGCCGAAACGCTCTCAGGGGCGCTCGGCGAAGGCCTTGAATTTCTCCGCGTAATCCGGATGCCAGCGCGAGAGCGGCGGGCGGTTCTCGATGACGTCGCCCATCGCCCAGGCCATGCGGCGCTCGTCGAGGGCGCGGGCGACGTCGTTGTCCGGGCAGAGGATGTAGAAGTCGCCGCGCGCAAGGCTTTCCAGCATGAAGTCGACGGTCTGGGCCGGCGTCCAGGCGGCGTCGGGTTTTTCCGTGCGCTCGCCCTTCGTCAGGGCGGTGAAGACGAAGCCGGGGATCAGCAGATGGGCGGAAACCTTCGCCCCCGCGGTGTTGCGCAATTCGTGCTGGAGCGCTTCGGTGAAGACCTTCACGCCGGCTTTCGAGACATTGTAGGCCGGATTGCCGGGCGGCGTGGTGATGCCCTGCTTGGAGCCGGTATTGACGATGAGGCCGGGCTCGCCATGGGCCAGCATGTTCGGACCGAAGACCTGCGTGCCGTGGATGACGCCCATCAGGTTGACCGCGAGAATATGGTCCCAGTTGGCTTCAGTGCTGAAGATGGAGGTGTCCGGCTGGATGCCGGCATTGTTCATCAGCACATGCACGCGGCCGAAGCGCTGGAGAACGGCGCGTTCCAGCGCTTCCAGCTCGTGCCGGTGGGCGACGTCGGTCTCGACGGCCATGACATTCGCCTCGCCGGCAATGGCTTCGAGTTCGGCGCGGGCCTCGCCGAGCTGGTCGGCGTTGCGGTCGGCGAGCGCCACGCACATGCCGGCCTCGGCGAAGCGCCTTGCGGCGGCAAGCCCGATGCCGGAGGCGCCGCCGGTGATGACGGCGACATTGGCGGGTTTGATGATATCCTCGATGGTCGTCATGGGATCGTCCCCTTCCATGGTCCACTTTCCCGGAATATGGGGAGGCGCGCGGCGCCGTCAAACCCGCTTTGCGTCACGATGCGCCGGGCCTTGCCCTTGCGCCGCGCGCCAATCTCGCTAAAAGTGCCGCGACACCGGGCTTTCGCGGGTTTGCTGCGGCCCTTCATGCAACGGACCTCATCATCATGGCATCACATAAAGACGTGAAGAAAGTCGTGCTCGCCTATTCCGGCGGCCTCGATACCTCGATCATCCTGAAGTGGCTTCAGACGGAACTCGGCGCGGAAGTCGTGACCTTCACGGCCGACCTCGGCCAGGGCGAAGAGCTGGAGCCGGCGCGCAAGAAGGCCGAGATGCTCGGCATCAAGGAAATCTTCATCGAGGATGTGCGCGAGGAATTCGTGCGCGATTTCGTCTTCCCGATGTTCCGCGCCAATGCGGTCTATGAGGGCGTCTACCTGCTCGGCACCTCCATCGCCCGCCCGCTGATCTCCAAGCACCTCATCGAGATCGCCGCCAAGACCGGCGCCGACGCCATCGCGCACGGCGCGACCGGCAAGGGCAACGACCAGGTCCGCTTCGAGCTTTCGGCCTATGCGCTGAACCCGGACATCAAGATCATCGCGCCGTGGCGCGACTGGTCGTTCAAGAGCCGCACGCATCTGCTCGAATTCGCCGAGCAGCACCAGATCCCGGTCGCCAAGGACAAGAAGGGCGAAGCGCCGTTCTCGGTCGACGCGAACCTCCTGCACTCCTCCTCCGAGGGCAAGGTGCTGGAAGACCCGGCCGTCGAGGCGCCGGAATACGTGCATATGCGCACCATCTCGCCGGAAACGGCGCCCGACAAGGCGACCGTCATCAAGGTCGGTTTCGAGCGGGGCGATGCCGTCTCGATCAACGGCGTGCGCATGTCGCCGGCGACGATCCTGGCGACGCTCAACAACTACGGCCGCGACAACGGCATCGGCCGCCTCGACCTCGTGGAAAACCGCTTCGTCGGCATGAAGTCGCGCGGCGTCTACGAGACGCCCGGCGGCACGATCCTGCTCGCCGCGCACCGCGCCATCGAGAGCATCACGCTCGACCGCGGCGCCGCCCACCTCAAGGACGAGCTGATGCCGCGCTATGCCGAGCTCATCTATTACGGCTTCTGGTTCTCGCCGGAGCGCGAGATGCTGCAGGCCGCGATCGACCGGAGCCAGGAGCATGTCGAGGGTGAAGTGACGCTGAAGCTCTACAAGGGCAATGTCATGGTCACCGGCCGCGAATCGCCGAAGTCGCTCTATTCCGACAAGCTCGTCACCTTCGAGGACGACCAGGGCGCCTACGACCAGAAGGACGCCGCCGGCTTCATCAAGCTGAACGCATTGCGCCTGCGCACGCTCGCTGCCCGCAACAAGCGCGGCTGAGCGGTCTCGCATCGTGAAGGAAACCCGCTGCCGGGAACGGCGGCGGGTTTTTCGTCTGGAATTCGCCGTTCTAGCGGATCGCCTGACTGGCGAGGGAAGGGGCGCCGCCGCCTTCCTCGAGGGCCGAAAGGTTGGCGCGCAGATGCTTCATGCGCGCACGCATCAGCGAAAGATCTTCCTCGCCGATGCCATCCGTCACCAGCCGCATCAGCTCGATCTGCTCGACGCGGATGCGGGCGATGACCTCGGCGGCGGCCGGCGTCGTGTGGATCAGCTTGGCGCGGCGGTCGGCCGGGTCGGCCCGGCGCTCGATGAAACCGAGGCTCTGGAGGCGGTCGAGATAGGTGGAGAGCGTCATCGGCTCGATGCCCATCTGCTGGGCGATCTCGAGCTGGCGGCTGCCTTCCAGCGTGGCGATGCGCACCAGCGTGCGGGCCTCGCCCGGCGTGAGGCCGAGGCCGGCGGTGGCGATGCGGCGCTCGAAGGCGCTACGCAGCATGCGGGCAACGTCGATAAGGACGAAACCGAGGGCATCGGGATCGGGGCGCGTGGACATGATGACTTTCTGGCTATTGTAAGCTTTCCTTACTGGCTGACGCGGCAATGGACAACCGCCGAGCTGCGGCGGCAATGCATGGCTGCCCTGCACGGTGAAAAAATGCCCGCCGACCCACCTTGACGAAAGCCGTGCGGCAGACTGAAATGCTTGAAATTCGAGGGAATTCCTGATGACCGGTTCCATGCTATTCGGCGCCTTCATGGCTGCCCTGCTCTATGTGCTCATCCCCGGGCCGGCGTTCCTCGCGCTGCTCGGCATCGGCGCAGGGCAGGGACGCAAGGCAGGCGCGCTCTTCCTCGGCGGCCATCTTGCCGGCGACATGGTCTGGTCCAGCCTCGCACTCGTCGCCATCGTCGGGGCGAAGACCATCGGCACCACGGTCTTTGACGTGCTCGGGCTCTTCTGCGGCTTCTATCTCGCCTGGCTCGGCTGGTCGGCGCTGCGGGCGAGCAAGCGCTCGGACGGCGCGTCGATGCTGACGGTCGAGCGGCCGCTGCGTCGTGGCCTGATCTTCGGTCTCACCAATCCCAAGGGCTATCCCGTGGCGCTCGCGACCTTCACGGCGCTGCTCGCCAGTTCCTCGAACGCGCTGGACTTCCAGGCGCTGCCGCTCCTCCTCAGCGCCTCGCTCGTCGGCTTCCTGCTGGCGGACGGCGTTCTCGTCGTGATCATCGGCGCGAGCCTGGTGCGCCGGTTCTACCGCCGTCACGAGCTTGCCATCGTGCGCATGTCGGGCCTGCTCTTCATGGGCTTTGCCGTGCAGGCCATCTGGCACGCCGCGCCCGGCCTTCTCGGCTGGCGCAAGCCTTAACCGGCCGCCGGGAAGCGGATCGCCACGCGAAGCCCGCGGCCGGCCGGGCCGCTCTCCAGTGACATTGCCGCATCGAACAGCGCGGCGATCTCCTCGACAATCGGCAGGCCGAGGCCCATGCCGGGCGCATCGCGATGTTCGCCGCGCGCGAACCGCTGGCGCGCGAGCGTGCGGCGCTCCGGCGGGATGCCGGGGCCGTTGTCCTCGACCGTGAGGCACACCGCATCCCTTCCCTGCCGCACGCTCACCGTCACCTCCGCGCCGCGGCCGGCATAGGCGATGGCGTTCTCCACGAGGTTGCGCAGCAATTCGCCGAACAGCAGCGGCTCGACGCGGGCGAAGGCCGGGCCGTCGCCTTCGTAGCCGAGGTCGATGCCGGCCTCGGCGGCGGCGGGCACGCGGTCGGCGGTGAGCTGCTGGGCGAGGGCGGCGATGTCGACGGCGGCGAGCGTCTGCGGTTCGTTGGAGCCGGCGGCGTCGATCTTCGCCATCAGCAGGAGCTGGGCGAGGATGCGCTCGGCATGGGCGACGGCGGCGTCCCCCTTGCGCGCGGCCTCCTGCGCCTCCTCCAGCGTCGCCGCGCGGCCTGCCAGCGCGAGCTGGGTGCGGATGATGGCGAGCGGCGTGCGGAGCTGGTGGCTGGCATTGCCGGAGAAGTGGCGCAGTGCGTCGAGCGCCGATTGCAGGCGCACCATGAAGGAGTTGACCGTGTCGACGAGGCCCTGCACCTCGCTCGGCGCGCGTTGCTCGATGGGGTGCAGGTCGTTCGGGCTGCGCTCGGCGATGGCGTCGCCGAGCCGATAGAGCGGGCGCAGCGATACCGTGACGGCGATCCAGACGATGGCGGCGGCGCCTGCGATCATCATGGCAAGGCGCAGCGCCGAGCGCAGGAGGATCGTCTGCGTCAGCTGGCGGCGGGCGATGGTGGTTTCGGCGACGGTCACGGCGAAGGGCACGGAATTGATGCCGGTGGAGGCGGAGCGCTGGAGCACGGCGATGCGGATCGGCTCGCCGCGGAAGGTCGCATCCGCAAAACCGATCGACCGGCCGCCCATCTCGGCGATGGTCGGCAGGGTCTGGTAGCCGGTGATGAAGCGGCCGGGCGGGCCGTCGACGCGGTAGAAGACGCGGTCCTGCGCGGCCGAGGTCAGCATTTCCAGCGCGACATAGGGGATATCGACCTCCAGCGCGCCGTTTTCCGTCACCACGACGCGCTCGGCGATGGCGAGCGCCGAGCCGGCGAGCACCCGGTCGGAGACGTTGTTCGCCGTCGTCACCGCCTCGTTATAGGTGTCGACGAGGGCGACGACGCCGATCACCGCCGTCGAGACGAGCAGCCAGAGGAGGAGGCGGCGGCGAAGGGAGGCGGCGGGAAGGAGCGTCAAGCGGCCGCCGCCTTGTCGAGATAGTAGCCGATGCCGCGGGCGGTGCGCACGGTGAGGCCGTGAGGGGCGAGGCGCTTCCTGAGCCGGCTGACATATTGCTCGATGGCATTGGCCGACAGGTCGTCGTCGAAGGCGGCGAGCGACTGCATGATGGCTTCCTTGGCGACCACCTTGCCGGCGCGCATGAAGAGGATTTCGAGAAGGCCGAGTTCGCGGGCGGGAATGTCGAGCGGCACGCCCTCCGCCGAGAAGGTGCGGGAATTGAGGTCGAGCGCGATGCCGCCGAAGGCGATGGCGGAGGAGCGCAGCCCCGCCTGCCGGCGCAGCAGCATGCGCACGCGCGCCTCGAATTCGGAGATGTCGAACGGCTTGATCATGTAGTCGTCGGCGCCGAGATCGAGGCCGCGCACCCGCTCTTCCGGCGCGCCGCGCGCTGTCAGGATCAACACGGCCGCCTTGCTGGAGCGGGCGCGCATGGCGCGCAGCACGTCGAGCCCGTCCATTTCCGGCAGCGTCAGATCGAGGATGACGAGGTCGAAATTCTCCGACGCGATGGCTGCGTCGGCCGAAGCGCCGTCGCGCACCACGTCCACCGCATGGCCGGTGCCCTTGAGGATGGCGGAAAGGCCGTCCGCCAGGGCTTCGTTGTCCTCGACCAGTAGAATGCGCACGTCTTCGTCCTCCCAGGGCGAATTTAGCGGCGGCGGGCGCTCTTGTGAACGGGCGTCTGCTTTGGCAAGGTCATGCGATGCGTCTTGTCCTCACCCTTCTTGCGCTTCTGGCGGCCACTTCGCCCGTTCTTGCCGAGCCGGCCTTCTTCGCGGCGCGCGACGGCAATGCGGACGCGCCCGTCCTCGTCGTCTATTCCTCGCTCGATGAGCCGCTCGCCCGGCCGATGATCGATGGCTTCCAGAAGGCCAATCCGGACGTGGCGGTGCGCTACGAGGAGATGCTGACCGGCGAGGTGCATGACCGCATCGTCAGCGAGACGGATGCCGGGCGGAAGACCGCCGACTTCGCCTTCTCTTCGGCGATGGACCTGCAAGTCAAGCTCAGCAATGACGGCTACGCGCAGCGCAGCGACCTGCCGATGAGCGACCGTTGGCCCCAATGGGCCAACTGGCGCAACACCGCCTATGCGCTGACCTTCGAGCCCGCCGTCTTCGTCTATCACAAGCCGAGCTTCAAGGGCGGCAGGCCGCCGGCCTCGCGTGCCGAGTTCGTCGACTACCTCAAGCGGCAGGGCGAGAAGGTCTATGGCCGCATCGGCACCTACGACATCGAGCGCTCCGGCGTCGGCTTCCTCTTCATGGCGCGCGACCAGGAGCAGTTCGGCGATATCTGGACTGTGATCCAAGCGATGGGCGCGGCGGGCGTGAAGCTCTATTCGACCAGTTCGGCGATCCTGGAGCGCGTCGCCGACGGGCGCTTCGTGCTCGGCTACAACATCCTCGGCTCCTATGCGGCGGACTGGGCCTCGCGGCACCCGGATGTCGGGATCGTGCTGCCGAAGGACTATACCGTCGTCATGTCGCGCATCGGGCTGGTGCCGCAGGCTGCCGCCTCGCCGGAGCTTGGCCGGCGCTATCTCGCCTTCTTCATGTCGAAGGAGGGGCAGGAGATCCTGTCGCGCGAATTGCAGATCGCTGCCGTCAGCCCCGAGGTCTCGGGCTCCAACACGGCGCGCACGATGAACGCGCTGCTCGGCGCACAGCTGAAGCCGGTGCCGGTCAGCCCCGGCCTCATGGTCTATCTCGACCAGGTCAAGCGCGCCCGGCTGATCGCGCGCTGGAACGAGGTCCTGCGCAACCAGTAGCCGGCCGTTCCGCCGCCATGTCAGGTAAATGACAGCTTTCTGTGGTCGCTTGGGGGTCTTCATCGTCCGTGGAGGCGGACGGAAGACCGGGAGGAGAATTCTGCCACAGCCGTGCTCGCCGAAAGGCGGCTCGCGTCGTCATGGCGGCTCTGTCCTCCCGCCACAGGCAACGATGCGCGGGTGAGCCCGCGCCTGACGGAGGACAGACCCTTGAAACATTTCTTCCTGGCATCCCTGATCGCCGGCGCCATGGCGCTTCCGGCCTTCGCCGCGGATTATTCGATCATCGCGCCCGCCGGCCCCGGCGGCGGCTGGGACCAGACGGCCCGGTCGATCCAGACGGTTCTTCAGGACGAGAAGATCGCCGGCAGCGTGCAGGTGGTCAACGTTCCGGGCGCCGGCGGCACGATCGGCCTTGCCCAGTTCGCCAGCCAGAATTCCGGCAATCCGAACGCCCTCATCGTCGGCGGCTACGTGATGGTCGGCGCGATCCTCACCAACCAGTCGCCGGTCACCCTCAAGGACGTGACGCCTATCGCGCGGCTTACCGGTGAATACGAGGCGATCGTCGTTCCGGCCGCCTCGCCGATCCAGAACATGGAAGACCTCGTCAAGGCGCTGAAGGCCGATCCCGGCGCGGTCTCCTGGGCGGGCGGCTCGGCCGGCGGCACGGACCACATCACGGCCGGCCTCATCGCCAAGGCGGCGGGCGTCGACCCGACCAAGATCAACTATGTCGCCTATGCCGGCGGCGGCGAGGCGCTTGCCGCGATCCTCGGCAACCAGGTGACGGCGGGCATTTCCGGCTACGGCGAGTTCGAGGCCCAGGTAAAGGCCGGCACGCTGCGCCTGATCGCCATTTCCAGCGGCGAGCGCATCGAGGGCATCGACGCGCCGACCATCAAAGAAAGCGGCCTCGACGTCGTGGTCGAGAACTGGCGCATGATCGCCGCCGCGCCAGGCCTTTCGGACGAGCAAGTTGCCTCGATCAATGGTGACATCGAGAAGATGGCGACCTCCGCCTCCTGGAAGGACGTCCTGAAGACCAAGGGCTGGCAGGACACCTATCTCGCCGGCGATGCCTTCAAGGCGCAGCTCGACAAGGATGTCGCCGCGACGGAAAGCATCCTCAAGGATATCGGGCTCGTCAAATGAGCGAGGTTCCATCCTCCCGTGAAGCGCGCCGCCCCGACAGGGCGGCGCTGGTCATCGCTCCCGTCCTCTTCATCCTTGCCGGCATCATCTGGTGGGATGCGGGGCGGCTTGCGGAGATGACCAACTATTCGCGCATCGGCCCCGCGACGGTGCCGCATGTCATCGCCCTCGGGCTGGCGCTGCTCGCCGTCTGGACGGGCTTCGAGGCCTGGCGCGGCGATTTCCCGGAGCGCGAGCCCGTCGAGATCCAGCCGGTCGTCTGGATCGTCGCGGGGCTTGCCGGGCAGATGCTGCTGCTCAAGACGGCGGGCTTTTCCATCGCGACGGGCGTGCTGTTCGCGCTGACGGCCTTCGGCTTCGGCCGACGCAAGCTCTGGATCTCCCTGCCTCTCGGCATCGCCATCAGCTTCGTCGTCTTCATCATCTTCGGCCGCTTCCTGCAACTCTCGCTGCCCGCGGGACTGCTCGAGCACTTGTTCTTCTGAGGAGCTGACGATGGGTACATTCGAATTCCTGCTCCAGGGCCTCGTCGTCGCCGCCCAGCCGATGAACCTGCTCTATGCGCTGATCGGCGTCACGCTCGGCACGGCCGTCGGCGTGCTGCCGGGCATCGGGCCGGCGCTCACCGTGGCGCTGCTCCTGCCCGTCACCTACAAGCTCGATCCGGCGGGCTCGCTCATCATGTTCGCCGGCATCTATTACGGCGGCATGTATGGCGGCTCGACGACTTCGATCCTGCTCAACACGCCGGGCGAAAGCGCTTCCGTCGTCACCGCGCTCGAGGGCAACAAGATGGCCCGGGCCGGGCGCGGCGGGCCGGCGCTCGCCACAGCCGCCATCGGCTCCTTCGTCGCCGGCCTCATAGCCACGCTCGGCCTTGCCTTCATCGCGCCCTTCGTCGTGAAGTTCGCGCTCTCCTTCGGGCCGCGCGAATATTTCGCGCTGATGGTGCTCGCCTTCGTGACCGTCTCGGCCGCCTTCGGCGATTCGACGCTACGTGGCCTCACCGCCCTCTTCGTCGGCCTCGGCCTTGCCATTATCGGCATCGACCAGCAGACCGGCCAGGCGCGGCTTTCCTTCGGCGTTCCCGACCTTCTCGACGGCATCGAGGTGACGACGCTCGCCGTCGCCATGTTCGCCATCGGCGAGACGCTCTACGTCGCCTGCCAGGGCGACCGCATCCCCGAGAAGGTGGAGGCGGTGAAGGGCTCTGTCTGGATGAACGCGCAGGACTGGGCGCGCTCGTGGAAGCCGTGGCTGCGCGGCACCGTGATCGGCTTCCCGATCGGCGCGATGCCGGCTGGCGGCGCCGATATCGCCAGCTTCCTCTCCTATTCGGCGGAAAAGCAGTTCTCCGCCCACAAGGACGAGTTCGGCAAGGGCGCCATCGAGGGCGTGGCGGGGCCGGAGGCGGCCAACAACGCGTCGGCGGCCGGCACGCTTGTACCGCTGCTCTCGCTCGGCCTGCCGACGACGGCGACGGCGGCCATCATGCTCGCCGGCTTCCAGCAATACGGCCTCCAGCCGGGACCGCTGCTGTTCGCGACCAATCCGCAGCTCGTCTGGGGCCTCATCGCCAGCCTGCTCATCGCCAATTTCATGCTGCTGGTGCTGAACCTGCCGCTGATCGGCCTCTGGGTGAAGCTGCTGACGATCCCCAAGCCCTGGCTCTATGCCGGCATCCTGCTCTTCGCGACGCTCGGTACCATCGGCGCCAATCCGTCTGTCTTCGAACTCGGCATGCTGCTGGTCTTCGGTCTGCTGGGCTTTGCCATGCGGCTCTTCGGCTATCCGATCGCGCCTGTCGTGGTGGGGCTCATCCTCGGGCCGATGGCAGAGCAGCAGTTGCGCCGCGCGCTGGCCATCAGCCAGGGCGACGTGACGGTGCTTTTCATGTCGCCCATCGCCGCCGTGCTGTTCGGCCTCGCCTTCCTCGCCGTCATCGTCCCGCTTATCCTGCGGGCGCGCGGCAAGGGCGAAGTCCTTTCGCAGTTCGCCGCCAACGAAGACTGACGTTCTTCTTCGAAGAGCGGAAATATTGCAGGCCGGAAACCTCGTTTCCGGCCTGCATCCGTTGCATGGCTGGGCTGAGATTCCGTCGCTTGTACTTTCGGGCCTGAAGCATCATCTTCCATCCGTAAGCTAGAACAGAAAGCGAGCATTCCAATGACCACCCTCCGCAACTCCTTCGCCCAGGGCTTCTTCGGCCGGGCCTTCGCCGTACTGAGCGCTGCCCACGCAGCCGCCGCGGCCGTAGAGGGCCACCGCCGCCCGAAGGAACGCGACCTGAAGACCCTCGGCATCAACCCCGCCGACTTCCCGCGCGTCTGACGCGGGAGAGAAAATTTCCTGAATGAAAAGGCCCGCCGGTCGGAAGATCGGCGGGCCTTCTGTATTTGGGGCTGCGTTCGTCCTGGGAATAGTGAGCCGGCCGCTTTCGGCGGCCGGCCGCAGGCGTCAGGCGTTCTTGCCGAGGCCGTCCGCCACATGGTCGGCCTCGCGGCGTTCCAGCGCCTGTTCGCGCCGGTTGTAGCGGATCGAGGACCAGAGCGAGATGCCGATGAGCGTTGCGCCGCCGAGACCCGTGATGACCTCGGGGATGTGCACCAGCGTCTGGCAGTACATCACCACCGACAGGATCAGGATCGCGTAGAACGCGCCATGCTCCAGGTAGCGGTATTCGGCGAGCGTGCCCTTGTCGACGAGCATGATGGTCATCGAGCGTACATACATGGCGCCGATGCCGAGGCCGATGGCGATGACGAAGAGGTTCTGCGTCAGCGCGAAGGCGCCGATCACGCCGTCGAAGGAGAAGCTGGCATCGAGCACTTCGAGATAGATGAAGGCGCCGAGGCCGCCCTTGGCCGCTTCCGACATCGCCTTCTGCGAGGCATCGAGCAGGCCGCCGACGACTTCCACCGCAAGGAAGGTGAGAAGGCCGTAGATCGCGGCATGCACGAAGGTATTGGCCGCCTCGCCCTCCAGCAGGTTCGAGAAGATCAGGATCAGCGCGAGGACGAAGGCGATCTCGATGCCCTTGACGGTCGCCGAGCGCGCCATGTGCTTCTCGATGAAGCCGATCCAGTGCACGTCCTTCTCATGGTTGAAGAAGTAGGTGAGGCCGACCATCATCAGGAAGGTGCCGCCGAAGGCCGCGATGGGCAGGTGCGCATCGTTCATGATGCGGGCATATTCCGCCGGCTCCCGGGCCGCGAGGACCAGGGCGTCGATCGGGCCGATGCCGGCGGCGATGACGACGATCAGAAGCGGGAAGACGATGCGCATGCCGAAGACGGCGATCACGATGCCCCAGGTCAGGAACCGGTGCTGCCAGACCGGCGTCATGTCCTTGAGCTTGTTGGCGTTTACGATGGCATTGTCGAAGGAGAGCGAGATCTCCAGTACCGCGAGAACCGCGCAGATGAAGAAGACGGTCGCCATGCCGGAAAGCGTTCCGGTCGATTGCCAGCCGAGCCAGGCGCCGAGCGCAAGGCCGAGGGCGGTGACGATGAGCGCCCATTTGAGATAGGAAAGGGTGGATTTTCCTTCGCCGTTGCCGATCATGTCAGCGCCTCCGGGCTGGAGGTACGGGAGGTGAGATTGCGCATACCACGACGGGCATGCGGGTAAGGCATGGTCAGGATGTTCATGTGCGTATGAATCCGCCGGCTGATTGCTGGCGGTACCGACATCACGAGAGCGCCGTAAAAACTCTCGCCAGAGGGGCCCGGCACCAGGGTTCACCGCGGCAACCGATGTCAAAAAGGCCGCGGGTCGGGATTGTTGTCTCCGAAGTCGCCGTCCGCGTCAAGTGGCAGGGTGCCGCACCGGCCTGAACGCGGCTGCGCGCATCCGGTTCCCTAATTTGCGACGGTGCCCTGTACCAAGGGGCATGTCCGTTCCTATATTCGCCGCACGGTGATTTGCTGGAAAGGACGACCCATGACCGAAACGCGCATCGATCCTGCTCTTGTCGAGTGGAGCGGCCCGGGCGGCTTGCCGCGTTTCGACCTCGTCAGGGACGAGGCCTTCGCGGAAAGCTTCGATGCGGCGCTGGCGGCGCACGAAGCGGAGATCGACGCCATCGCCAACGATCCGGAAGCCCCCACCTTCGAGAACACCGTCGTCGCGCTGGAGATCGCCGGCGATGCGCTGTCGCGCGTCTCGGCACTCTTCTGGAGCCGCGCCGGGGCCAATACCAACGACACGATCCAGGCCCTGGAACGCGACATCGCGCCGAAAATGTCGCGGCATTATTCGAAGATCGGCACCAATGCCGCGCTCTTCAAGCGCATCGATGCGCTGTGGGAGAGCCGCGCCGGGCTGAATCTCTCGCTGGAGCAGGTGCGCGTGCTGGAACGGCACTGGAAGGGCTTCCTGAAATCGGGCGCCAAGCTCGAAAAATCCGGGCAGGAACGGCTTTCGGCGATCAACGAGACGCTCGCCGGCCTCGGCGCGAAATTCGGCCAGAACGTGCTCGCCGACGAGAAGAACTGGGCGCTTGTCCTCGACGAGGGCGAGGCGCTCGATGGTCTGCCGGACTTCTTGAAGGATGCCATGGCGGCGGCGGCGCGCGAGCGCGGCGAGGATGGGCGCTACGCCGTCACCCTGTCGCGCTCGATCATCGAGCCGTTCCTCACCTTCTCCGCCCGCCGCGACCTGCGCGAGCAGGCGTTCCGGGCCTGGGTGGCGCGCGGCGAGAATGCAGGCGAGACGGACAATCGCGGCATCGTCAAGGAAACGCTGGCGCTCAGGGCCGAAAAGGCCGGGCTGCTCGGCTACGGGAACTTCGCGGCCCTGAAGCTCGACAACACCATGGCCAAGACGCCGGAGGCGGTGAACGGGCTCCTGATGCAGGTCTGGGAAAAGGCCGTGGCGCGGGCGCGCGAGGAGGAGGCGGAGCTTGCCGCGCTGATCGCCGAGGAAGGCCGCAACCACGAGGTCATGCCCTGGGACTGGCGCTACTATGCGGAAAAGCTGCGCGCGAAAAAATTCAATTTCTCCGAGGCGGAGCTGAAGCCCTATCTCCAGCTCGAAAAGGTCATCGAGGCCTGCTTCGACGTTGCAGAGCGGCTCTTCGGCATCCGCGCCATCGAGCAGAAGGGCGTGCCGGTCTATCATCCCGATGTGCGGGTCTTCGAGATCCGAGACCGGGAGGACAGGCTGGTCGCCATGTTCCTCGGCGATTATTTCGCCCGCTCCTCCAAGCGTTCCGGCGCATGGATGAGCTCCTACCAGAGCCAGCATCGCCTGCCGCTGCCGAACGGCGCTGTCGGGGAACTGCCGATCATCTACAATGTCTGCAATTTCGCCAAGCCCGCGGAAGGCAAGCCCGCGCTGCTGTCGCTCGACGATGCGCGCACGCTCTTCCACGAATTCGGCCATGCGCTGCACGGCATGCTCTCCAACGTCACCTATCCCTCCGTCTCGGGCACCGGCGTCTCGCGCGATTTCGTGGAGCTGCCGTCGCAGCTCTACGAGCACTGGCTGACGGTGCCGGAAGTGCTGACACGCTATGCCGTACATTACCGGACGGGCGAGGCGATGCCGCAGGCGCTGCTCGACAAGGTGCTGGCCGCCCGCACCTTCAATTCGGGCTTCGCGACGGTGGAGTTCACCTCCTCGGCGCTGGTCGACATGGCGTTCCATACGCGCGGCCCCGTCGAGGACCCGATGGCGGTGCAGGCGGAGGTGCTGGAAAAGATCGGCCTGCCGGCGTCCATCGTCATGCGTCACGCGACGCCGCATTTCCAGCATGTCTTCTCGGGCGACGGCTATTCGGCCGGCTACTATTCCTACATGTGGTCGGAAGTGCTCGACGCCGATGCCTTTTCCGCCTTCACGGAAACGGGCGACGCCTTCAATCCGGTCATGGCGGAGCGGCTGAAGACCTACATCTACTCCGTCGGCGGCTCAGTCGACCCGGAGGACGCCTACAAGGCCTTCCGCGGCAAGCTGCCGAGCCCGGAGGCCATGCTGGAGAAGAAGGGGCTGGCGGCCTGAGCCGGCGCCTGGCGCTCGCTCTGCCTTACACGACTTCTGCCGTGACCGTGCCTCCACACCGACGTCATCCTCGGGCTTGGCCCGAGGATCCGCGGCGGCACCCGAGCATGGATGGTCGGGTCAGGCCCGGCTATGACGAAGCAGAGGGGGGAGCGGGCTGCGGATAGGCCGGATAGAGCGCGGCACCATGAACGCGCCCCTCGTCATCCTCCCGTCACCAAAGCTTGGGTGAAACGTCATCGTCCCGTTACCGGACTGACATGCCGGAGACTCATGGTCTGCCCGTCTTTTCGCGGGCTGGGCCGGAGGTGGCATGGCGATCGTTCCCGAGGCGCTGACGCGGCGCTCGTTTCTGCTGACGGCGGGCGCCGGCGCGCTGGCCACGTCCTCGGCGCTGGCGGTTCCCTATTATGCGCGGCGCCATGGCAGCCCGGCCTTCTCGCATGGCGTCCAGTCCGGCGACGTGGATTGCTCATCGGGCGTCGTCTGGGCGCGGGTCGACCGGCCGGCGGAGGTGACGCTGGAATATGCGACCACCGACAGTTTCATCGATGCGATGCGGGTGCCGCTGCAAACGGCGACGGCGGCCTCGGACAATACGGTCAAGGCGATGCTGCAGGGGCTGCTGCCGGATCAGGACATCTTCTACCGCTTCACGGCGGGCGATCCCTATTCCAGCCATCTCGTCTCCGAGCCCATCGTCGGGCGCTTCCGCACCGCGCCGATGCGCAAGCGGTCGGTGCGCTTCGTCTGGTCGGGCGATACGGCGGGGCAGGGCTGGGGCATCGACGATGTCGGCATGAAGACCTATTCGACCATGCTGCGCCACGAGCCGGATTTCTTCATCCATTCGGGCGACACGGTCTATGCCGATGGGCCGATCCCGGACGAGATCAGGCTGCGCGACGGCGGAATCTGGAAGAATCGCATCGTCACCGACGAGAAGCGCAACGTGGCGCGCACGCTGGAGGAATTCCGCGGACAGTGGAAATACAATCTCCTCGACGACCACCTGCTTTCCTTCAACAGGGAATGCCCGACCTTCTTCCAGTGGGACGACCATGAGGTTCTGAACAACTGGTCGGCATCGAGCGATCTTTCGGGCGACCGGCGCTACCCGGAAAAGGACATCAAGGTCTACGAGGCGCGTGCGCGGCGCGCCTTTCACGAGATGACGCCGATCCGCTATCTGCCCGGCGAGCCCGGGCGCATCTTCCGCAAGGTCGCCTACGGGCCGCTGCTCGACGTGTTCTTCGTGGACCTGCGCTCCTATCGCGGCCCCAACCGGGGCGGCACCGAGAACGACCTGTTCGGCCCGCGGCAGGCCGCGTGGCTGCGCCGCGAGCTTGCGGCCTCCCGTGCCGTCTGGAAGGTGATCGCCTGCGACATGCCGCTCGGCCTCGTCATCTGGGACGACTATGCCAATCGCCTGGGCTATGAGGGCGTGGCGGACGGGTCCGACGGCCCGCCGACGGCGCGCGAGCGGGAGATCGCCGACCTCCTCTCCTTCATGCGCGACAATGCGATCCACAATGTCGTCTGGCTGACGGCGGACGTGCATTATACGGCCGCCCACCGCTACGACCCCTCGCGGGCGAAGTTCCAGGCGTTCGATCCGTTCTGGGAGTTCGTTTCCGGGCCGCTGCATTCCGGCACCTACGGGCCGCATCCGCTCGACATGACCTTCGGGCCGGAGGTGCGCTTCATCAAGTCCTCCGCCGGCGGCGCCGACAGCAACCTGCCGCCCTCCGCCGGCCTGCAATTCTTCGGCCTCGTCGACATCAGCGGAGCGAGCGAGGAGATGACCGTGCGGCTGATGGACCGGGAGGACCGGGAGCTCTGGCGCGTGGTGCTGCCGCCGGTCCGCTCGTCGTGAGGCAACAGAGTTGCGGCCCGCCCCTTTCGCATTTGCGGAAAAACATGTATGAGCCCGGCCATTGAAGACGGCGCCCTCGTTTTGCGCGCGCCCCTGAACCTCAGAGATTACAACCTATGTCCATCCGCAATATCGCGATCATCGCGCACGTCGACCATGGCAAGACAACGCTCGTCGACGAGCTTCTCAAGCAGTCCGGCTCGTTCCGTGAAAACCAGCGCGTCGCCGAACGCGTCATGGACTCCAACGATATCGAAAAAGAGCGCGGCATCACCATCCTCGCCAAGGCCACTTCGGTCGAATGGAAGGGCGTGCGCATCAACATCGTCGACACGCCCGGCCACGCCGACTTCGGCGGCGAAGTGGAGCGCATCCTCTCGATGGTGGACGGCGCCATCGTTCTCGTCGATTCGTCGGAAGGCCCGATGCCGCAGACCAAGTTCGTGGTCGGCAAGGCGCTCAAGGTCGGCTTGAAGCCGATCGTCGCCATCAACAAGATCGACCGCCCGGACGGCCGCCACGAGGAAGTGCTGAACGAGGTCTTCGACCTCTTCGCCAATCTCGACGCCACCGACGAGCAACTCGACTTCCCGATCCTGTACGGTTCGGGCCGCAACGGCTGGATGAACGTCAACCCGCACGGCCCGCAGGACGAAGGCATGGCCCCGCTGCTCGACCTCGTGCTCAAGCACGTTCCCGAGCCGCAGGTTGCCGAAGGCCCGTTCCGCATGATCGGCACGATCCTCGAAGCCAACCCCTTCCTCGGCCGCATCATCACCGGCCGCATCCATTCCGGTTCGATCAAGCCGAACCAGTCCGTCAAGGTTCTCGGCCAGGACGGCCAGCTTATCGAAAGCGGCCGTATCTCGAAGATCCTCGCCTTCCGCGGCATCGAGCGCACGGCCATCGAAGAAGCCCATGCGGGTGACATCGTCGCCATCGCCGGCCTCACCAAGGGCACCGTCGCCGACACGTTCTGCGACCCGTCGGTATCCGAGGCTCTCAAGGCCCAGCCGATCGACCCGCCGACCGTTACCATGTCCTTCATCGTCAACGATTCGCCGCTCGCCGGCACGGAAGGTGACAAGGTCACGAGCCGCGTCATCCGCGATCGTCTCTTCAAGGAAGCCGAAGGCAACGTTGCGCTCAAGATCGAGGAATCGGGCGACAAGGATTCGTTCTTCGTCTCCGGCCGCGGCGAACTTCAGCTCGCCGTTCTCATTGAGACCATGCGCCGCGAGGGCTTCGAGCTTGCCGTGTCGCGTCCGCGCGTCGTCATGCACAAGGACGAGGACGGCCAGCTTCTGGAGCCGATCGAGGAAGTCGTCATCGACGTCGACGAGGAGCATTCCGGCGTCGTCGTGCAGAAGATGTCCGAGCGCAAGGCCGAGATGGTCGAACTGCGTCCCTCGGGCGGCAATCGCGTCCGCCTCGTCTTCTTCGCGCCGACCCGCGGCCTCATCGGCTACCAGTCGGAACTGCTGACGGATACGCGCGGCACGGCGATCATGAACCGCCTGTTCCACGACTACCAGCCCTACAAGGGCGAGATCGGCGGCCGCGTCAACGGCGTGCTGCTCTCCAACGAAGCGGGCGAAGCCGTGGCCTACGCGCTCTTCAACCTGGAAGACCGCGGCCCGATGGTCATCGACGCGGGCGAGAAGGTCTATATGGGCATGATCGTCGGCATCCACACGCGCGACAACGACCTTGAGGTCAACGTGCTCAAGGGCAAGAAGCTCACCAACATCCGCGCCGCCGGCAAGGACGAAGCCGTCCGCCTGACGCCGCCGATCAAGATGACGCTGGAGCGCGCGCTGTCCTGGATCCAGGACGACGAGCTCGTCGAGGTCACGCCGAAGTCGATCCGCCTGCGCAAGCTGCATCTCGACCCGAACGACCGCAAGCGATTCGAAAAGCAGCGGGCCGCCGGCGCCGCCTGAGTCGTACGGCTCCCGAAACGGAACAGATCGAACCCCGGCCATCGGCCGGGGTTTTTCATGTGTGTGTCATCGTTTTACGGCTTGTGACGTTTGTTAAAAAAGCGTTAACTTTTCGGTGCGCCGCCCGGAACTCGCCTGTGGGCAAAGCAGGTCTTCGCCGCTCGCGGGATTCCTGTGGAATCGGTGCCGGAATATGAGTCGTGTTATGAAGACACTGTCGATCGATGTGCGGCGCGCCGAACCGCTTGATGCGCGTGCGATATCCGAAACGCATCGGGTGTCGTGGCTGCAGGCCTATGCGGGCCTCATCCCGCACAAGCCGCTCAACCAGATGGTCGACCGCCGGGACGAGACCTGGTGGCGCAAGGCGACGCGCGGTCCCGCGACGCTGCTGGTGGTCGATGTCGCCGGCACGGTGGCCGGCTATGCCACGCTCGGCCTCAACCGCGCTCGCGCGCTGCCGCAGGAAGGCGAAATCTACGAAATCTACCTGCGTCCCGAATACCAGGGCATCGGTCTCGGCCGGCTGCTTTTCGGCGAGGCGCGGCGGCTGCTGAAATCGCTCGGCTGCAACGGCATGATCGTCTGGTGCCTGGAGGACAGCGAGCATGCTTATCGCTTCTTCCGCTCCTCCGGTGGAAGCGACATCGCCGAGGGCATGGAGAGCTTCGGCGACAAGGAACTGAAGAAGATCGGTTTCGTCTGGTCCTGATGGCCAGCGGTCTTGCCGGAATGCCTATTTCCCGGTGTCTTCCGGCAAATAGCGCATCGGGTCTCCCGCCAGGCTTCCCCGCTTTCCGAGCCATTGCGGCTCGTCCTTGCCACAGGTGAAGCCGCTTGCCTTCGTATCGGCGATTTCGCGGGCGAGGGTATTGGCATCCCTGTTCTCCAGCGCATCGACATAGCCGACGACGCAGCTCGTTGGGTCCTGCGCCGTCGCCACCGTCGAGACGACGAGGACTTGGCCGTAGCGCGTCTTGATGTCGGACGTCGTTTCCGGATCGGACACGAACCAGCGCACGATGGTCGCCACCGGGGCGCCCTTGCCGTCGAGCCGCCATTCGATCTTCGCGTTGCTGTGGTTGAAGGGGCCGAAGCTCTCGAAGGCTTCGTCGAGCCAGGCCTTCGATATCGGGCCGTAGGACTGGCTCTGCCGGAGGTCGCCTTCCTTGAAATAGACGGCGAGGTTCCTGTAGCCGTCGCATTGCAGCGTCACGCTCGCGCCCTCCTCTTCCTGCGAGAGCGTCTTGCAGGCGTCGAGGTTCCGCTCGGTATAGGCGCTCTCGTTCGCCCGGGCGGGCGCGGCGGCCGCAAGGGCGGCGAGGCTGGCGATGAAAAGGCAGCGGCTCGGGTGCATTGGTCATCCTCCGGTCAAGATGAAGACGGCATATGCCGCCGGTCTATTCGGGTGAGGCGAAAGTCATGTTGCGCTGCAACGGGATTCGCATTAGGAAACCCGCAAACCAACCCATTGCCTTTCAAGGGGACCCCCATGCGTATCGATGCGATTTCCGTTGGCAAGAACCCGCCGGACGACGTGAACGTCATTGTCGAGGTGCCGGTCGGCGGCCATCCGATCAAGTACGAAATGGACAAGGAAGCCGGCGCCCTCGTCGTCGACCGCTTCCTCTACACGCCGATGACATATCCGGGCAATTACGGCTTCGTGCCGCACACGCTCTCGGAAGACGGCGACCCGATCGACGTGCTGATCGCCAACACCCGTCCGCTCGTTCCGGGCTGTGTCATCAATGTGCGCCCGATCGGCGTCATGGTCATGGAAGACGACGGCGGCAAGGACGAGAAGATCATCGCCGTGCCGGTGCCGAAGCTGACGCGCCGCTACGACAAGGTCGAGAACTACACCGACCTGCCGGAGATCACCCTCAAGCAGATCGAGCACTTCTTCGAGCACTACAAGGACCTGGAGCCCGGCAAGTGGGTGAAGATCGCCGGCTGGCAGGACGTCACCGTCGCCAAGAGGATGATCCTCGAAGCCGTCGAGCGCTACAACAAATCCAAGTAAGGTTTAGCGCGGCACCGCGCTTTCGAGCCTTGAAACGATATCCTCCGGGTCGCCCTCGATCCGGAGGATTTTCTTTCTCTGGGTATCGCCGGAAACGAGGCTGACGGCGGACTTGGCGACGCCTGCCGCCTTGGCGATGAGCACGATCAGCGCCTTGTTGGCCTTGCCCTTGTCGGCGGATCGCTGACGCGGGCCTTCAGGTGGCCCTCGCCGTCGGCGCCGGTTTCCCATCCGTCCATGGCATCGCGCCCGCCGTTCGGCGTCAGCCGGACGGTCAGGCGCACATGGTCGCTGTGGCGGCTCAGCGCCGCCGTCACAGGATCGCGGGCGCCAGAACGGTGCGGACGATCTGTTCCAGGAAGAACAGGATGACGAGCACGACGAGCGGCGACAGGTCGACGCCGCCGAAATTGGGCAGGACGCGGCGGATCGGCCGGTAGATCGGCTCGGTCAGCTGGTAGAGCGAGCGGCCGATGGTGGCGATCACCTGATTGTTCGCGTTGATGACGTTGAAGGCGTAGAGCCAGGAGAAGATCGCCGAGGCGATCACCAGGAACCACGCGATATTGATGATGAACAATAGGGTGTTGATGACCGCTATCATTGACGTCTCCGATTGGTTTCGTGCTGACATGTAGCCATTGCGGCTTGCGCCAGCAAGGCCGCGCATAGGACGGGGCGGCAACATGTTTAATGCGCGGCGACCTGCGCGGGCACAAAGCCTGCCGGCTCCCCCGCGGAATGGCCTTCATGCCTCGTGGAAAATGCGGTCGAGGAAGGATGCCATCCAGTGCCGTAGCGCCGCGTCGTGCAGCAGGCGACCGTCGAGATGGAGGCTGCCGACCTGCGCGCCGGGCAGGTCGAAGCGATGCGCCCCGCGCACCACCCAGCGATGCATCATGGCGAGCGTCAATTCGCCGTGGAACTGGATGCCCCAGGCATTGTCGCCGTAGCGGAAGGCCTGGTTCTCGTAATGGTGGCCGGTGGCGAGCAGGGTGGCGCCGGCGGGAAGGTCGAAGCCCTCGCGGTGGAACTGGTAGACCATGCTCGGCCAGGCCATCAGCGCCGTGCCGGCTTTCGTCGCCTTCAGGGGATACCAGCCGATCTCCGTCCAGCCGTCCGCATGGCCCGAGACCGTGCCGCCGAGGTTCTTCACCAGCATCTGCGCGCCGAGGCAGATGCCGAGGAAGGGGCGGTTCTCCCTGAGCGGCACCGAGAGCCAGTCGATCTCCCGGCGCACATAGGGCTCGGCGTCATTGGCGCTCATCGGACCGCCGAAGACGACGGCGCCGGCATGGTGGGCAAGCGTCTCCGGCAGCGGATCGCCGAGCACCGGGCGGCGGATATCCAGCGCATGGCCCATTCGCTGCAGGATCTGGCCGACGCGGCCGGGGCTGGAGCTTTCCTGGTGCAGCACGACGAGGATGGGCCGCTTCAGGGGGTGTGCGCTGGAGAGATCGGGCATGGTTCAGCCTTCATCCGGCTCCTCGTGCTTCGCCGCGCCGTGCCGCCCGGCCACTTCCTGCCGCTTCATGATGCGCTCGCGGCCGGAAACGCCGAGAAGGTCGGCGATGCGCCAGATGGCGTGATCCTCCATCTCGCTGCGCTCGCCGTCGGCATAGACGATCTCCCAGAGGAGGCCGATGAGGGCGACGCGCTGCTCTTCCGAAAGCTGGCGCTTCAGTTCCGAGGTGAAGTGGAAGAAGTCGATCGCCTCGCTCTCGGCATCGGCGCCGGCGGCGGCGAGCGCGTCGAGCTCGGCCTCGTCCACGCCGTAGAACGCCTTGAAGTGGGCGCGCAGCGCCTTCTTCTCGACGGCCAGCACCTTGCCGTCGGCTTCCATGACCTGGATGCAGAGCGCCATGACGGCGACCCGCGGATCGTCGGCG
Organism: Shinella sp. 1A1; assembly: GCF_055379515.1. Classification (NCBI taxonomy): domain Bacteria; kingdom Pseudomonadati; phylum Pseudomonadota; class Alphaproteobacteria; order Hyphomicrobiales; family Rhizobiaceae; genus Shinella; species Shinella sp. 1A1. The sequence goes on along the minus strand of NZ_AP039671.1, from coordinate 3,013,682 downwards.
GCGAAGGCGCGCTTGCCGTCGCCGGAAAGGCTCGCAAGAAAATGCTGCAAGCGTTCGAACATCGATTTAAGCCCCGTTTCCCGTACTCAGAACAATCGGAAACCGCTGGTGCCGTCGCGCCTGGCGACCGCGCCTTCCTTGACGCCCGGATCGTCCGGCAGGCCGTAGAAGGGGCGTTCCTCTTCCATGCCGCCGACCGTCTCGACTTGTGTTTTCTCTGGCGTCTTCTCGGGTGCCTTCTCCGGCGTCACGGTCCTGACCGGTGCGGGTTCGGCGACCGCGGCCACAACGACCGGCCTTGCCGTTTCGGTCTTCTCGACCCTTTCCCCCGGCTCGATCCGGGCGGGCTTCGCCTCGATAGCGAGCGGCGGCAGGGTGCGGATGGCCTCGTCGACCGCATCGGCCGAGCCTTCCTCGACCGGCCCCTGCAATTCGCTGACCGGCGTCTTCCATTCGAAGGCGTCGAGGCGGCCGGTGACGGGCGAGACGGCGCGCCATTCCGGCGCGGTGATGCCGTCGGCGGTCCAGGCCGGATCGCGCGGGGCCTTCAGCGCCTGGTTCATCCAGTGGCGGATGCGGCCCTGGTCGCCGGTCTCGGCATCCTCGATATCGGCCAGCAGCAGGAAGGCGCTTTCGCGCGGGGAAAGGCGGGCGGCGGCTTCGGCCTTGGCGCGGGCGCGGGTAAAGTCGCGGGCCTCCAGCGCGGCCTCGGCGACGGCATAGAGCGCCTCGGCATTGTTCGGCCGCATCGCCTCCAGCTTTTCCGCCCGCTTCAACCGATCCGTCGCCGAATCGCCACTGCGGGCGCGGACATAGAGCCGCGCGACGTCGCCATGCGCCGTCGCCTTCCAGAGCCTTTCGAGGATGGAGGCGGCCTTGCGAAGATTGTCCTCGCGCAGATACGCCTTGGCCTCGATGAGGCCGGCGGGCACGAAATTCTCGTCGAGCTTCAGCGCCTGATGGGCATCCTCGCGGGCGCCCTTCGGGTCGGCGTCGAGCTTTGCCGCGGCGCGGGCGGTGAGGAGCACGGCCTTGCGGCGGGCATGGGTCTTCTTCTCTTCCGCCGAGCCGGAGCGGCCGTCGCCGAGGAGTTTCAGCGCCTCGTCCCAGTCGCCGGCCTCGGAGCGGTATTCGAGGGCCGCTTCCGTCGCCCAGGGAAGCTGCGGGGCCTTTTCGGCGGCGCGTTCGGCATATTGCCGGGCCGCCTCGTTGGCGCCGAGGCGGCGGGCCTCGAGATAGAGGCCGCGCAGGCCGAGTTCGCGCGTTTCCGGATCGTCGGCCATCAGCTCGAATTTCTTGCGGGCGTCGTCATAGCGCCCCTCGATCATCGCCGCCTGCGCTTCCAGCAGGTGGATGAGCGGTTCCTGGTCGGCGCTGAGAAGGCCCTTGGTGCGGCCCAGCATCTTGCGGGCATTGGCGGCGTCGCCGGCGCCGGCGGCGATCAGGCCGGTCGACAGGGCCTGATAGCCCCGGTCGCGCTTGCGGGCGCGGAAATAGCGCTGGATGGAATGCGGCGAGGTCCAGACGACGCGCACCAGCCACCAGCAGAACATGACGGCGGCGACCAGCGAGACGACGAGCGTCGCGGCCACCATCAGGCTCATGTCGGCGCGCTGGCCCTGCCAGATGATGGAAAGCTCGCCCGGACGGTCGGCGAGCCAGGCAAAGCCCGCGGCAAGCGCAAGGACGAAGAGGATGAAGACCAGAATGCGAAACATGAAGCCTTCTCCTCAGCCCTGGTTGCCGGTGGCGGTGGTCTGGCCGTTGAGGGCGCCGGAAACGGCGGCGCCGATCAGGTCCTCGACGCTGACGCGTGCATCCAGCTTGCGCTTGTAGTCCGCCGCCGCTGCCTTGCCCGGCTCCGGCAGGGTCTGCCATTCGATCGCGGCGCCCTTGAAGTCGCCGTTCTGCAGCTTGTTCTCGATGCGGGCGACGACGGCCTCGGGCGTGTCGCCCTCGATGCTGCCGACCGGGCGCACGCGGATCGCCGAGGCGGCGCTCGACATCAGGCGGTTGAAGATGCCCTGGTCGCCTTCCGGCTGGTGCACGGCATCGAGGATGGCGTCCGCCGTCGGCTGGAAGTCGCGCACGAGATCGGCGCGCGAGGGCACGCCGACGGCCGCATGTTCGCGCAGGCCCGCGATGGACGGATCGTCCGGCGCGACGCTGGCGAAGGCCTCCAGCTCGGCAAGGTAGGGGCCACCACGGTCGATGGCGGTCTTCAGTGCGCTTGCCGCGACGGCGCGCGCCATGGCGACGTCGCTGCGCGGCTCATCGATCTTCTGCTCGGCGGCGGCGATGCGCTCCGTCAGCTGGGTCTCGGTAGTGCTGACCGCCTCCGTCGTGCGGGTGACGGCCTCGCGGAGAGTGGCGAGCTCGGTCGTGAGCCGGCTAACATCGCCTTCCAGCTTGCTCACGGCTTTCGGATCTGCGCCGGGCGTGACGTCGGTCGCGCCGGCCGATTTTTCGAGGGCGGCGAGGCGAGCTTCGAGCGGCTGGAGATCGCCGGGGCTTGCGGCGGTGCTTTCGGCAAGCCGTGCCTTCAGCGCCTCGACCTCGTTGGAAAGCGAGGCGACGGCGCCGTTGTCGCCGGACGTTTCCGGGCCGAGCGACGGCAGGTAGCCGCCATATTGCAGGCTGCCGGCGCCGATGAGGGCGATCAGGCCGCCGAGGATGCCGGCGGCAAGCGGGCCGGCATTGCCGCGCTGGCGGGGCGGCGGCGTTTCGGCGCGGGCGGGTTCCTCATAGGTGGCGCGGGCGGGCTCGATCGGCTCCGCCCTGTCCTCGACGGGATCGGCGGCAGCCGCTGCGGTTTCGTTGTCTGCTGCTTCGGCATTTTCCGGCACGGATGCCTCGGCCTCGGCCGTCTCCTCGGCGGCAGGCGCCTCGTTGTCGACGGCGGCGGGAGCGGCTTCGAGATCGATCGTCACGGGCTCGTCGCCGGCCTTCTTACGACGGGACGGGGTTTCCGGTTCCATGGCGGCCTCCTCGCATTCATGTGCATTGCACTCAAGGTAGACAGGGATGGCAGGGAGGGAAAGACCCTTGCGGCAATTTCACCGCCACGGCCTGCATTTAGAGCAGCGCGAAGAGGCTTTCCTCGCTCGGCGCCCGGGCGATGGCGACGCGGGCCGGAAAGCCTTGCGGCACGGCCGCCGCGACATTGGCGCTCATGCAGAGGAGGCGCAGGGCGGCAAAGCGCGCCGGCGCTTCGGCAAGGGGGGCGAGGGCGAAGAAAGCGCGGGCGCTTTCCCGCGAATAGAGCAGCACGGCATCGGGCACCGGATGCAGCAGGGCGGCCTCCACCGCCTCGCGGGCGGGGGCGAGCGGCAGCATGCGGTAGCCTTCCACGGTGCGGAACGGAATGCCGGCCGCCGCCAGCCGGGCCTCGAAACCCGGGCCGCGCGGATTGCCGGCGAGATAGAGGAGGAGATGCGGCAGCGGCCCCTTCGCGCGGACATGGGCCGCGATCACTTCGGCAAGGCTTTCGCCGTCGCCACCTGCGCTGATGACATTGGTGAAACCGCTCTGGCGCATGGCCTGTGCGGTTGCTTCCCCGACGGCGAAGACGGTGGTGTCCCGATGCGAGGCGGGGGCGCCGCCGAGCCTTTCGAACAGGCGGGCCATTTCCGCGCTGGTGACGGCGATGGCTCCATGGGGCTGCGCCAGGGCGGCCTTCACGGCATCGACGGCATGCTCGGCCTTCGAGAGCGGCAGGCGCACGGCCTCGTGTCCGAGCGCCGCGAGCCGCTCGGCGGTGCGTGCCGCCGCAGGCTCGGGGCGAAGGACGAGGACGCGCATGGTCAGGTCCAGCTTTCGAAAAAGTCCGCTCCCGCCATGGCGCGGATGTCCTCGCCCGCCTTTTCGCCGAGGGCGGCGGCATCGGCGGCCGGGCCGCTCGTCTCAATCTCGTGGAAGCGGCTGCCGTCCGGTGTCAGGATCGTGCCGCGGAAGCGCAGGTGATCGCCCTCGACGGTGGCATAGCCGGCGATGGGCGTGCGACAGGAGCCGTCGAGCGTTGCGAGGAAGCCGCGCTCGCAGGCGACGGCCGCATGGGTCGGGCGGTCGTCGATGGCGGACAGCAGGCCGTTCACCCGGTCGTCGCCGATGCGGCTCTCGACGCAGATCGCGCCCTGCGCCGGGGCCGGCGGGAAGGTGACGGGATCGAGGATCTCCGTCGGCACGTCGAGCTTGCCGAGGCGTTTCAGGCCGGCATAGGCGAGCAGCGTCGCATCGGCCTTTCCTTCGGCGAGCTTGCCGAGGCGGGTATCCACCTGGCCGCGGAAGACGATGACGTTGAGGTCCGGCCGAAGGCGGCGGATGAGCGCCTGGCGGCGCAGCGAGGCTGAGCCGACGGTCGCGCCCTGCGGCAGGTCGAGGAGGCGCTTTGCCGCGCGGCCGATGAAGGCGTCGCGGATGTCCTCGCGCGGCAGGAAGGCCGAGAGGTGCAGGCCTTCCGGCAGCTTCGTCGGCATGTCCTTGGAGGAGTGCACGGCAAGGTCCAGTTCGCCGGAGGAAAGCTGCGCTTCGATCTCCTCGGTGAACAGGCCCTTGCCACCGATCAGCGCCAGCGAGCGGTCGGTGATGCGGTCGCCGGTGGTCGAGAGCACGACGATCTCGAACATCGCCTCCGGCAGGCCGTGCGCCGCCATCAGGCGCAAGCGGGTCTCGTAGGCCTGGGCGAGCGCCAGCGGGCTGCCACGGGTGCCGATCCTGAAAGGTTTTGTTTGCATCCGCCTTGATCCATTGTTACCGGGATGTCTCGTAACCGGCTTTAGAGCCGCCCGCAATCGATCCTAGTGCTTCATGTCGCCCCACCTGACCATTCTCGGCATCGAAACGAGCTGCGACGAGACCGCCGCGTCCGTCGTCGCGCGCGATGCCGACGGACGGGGCGAAATCCTCGGCGAGGTCGTGCTCAGCCAGCTGGAAGAGCACAGCGCCTATGGCGGCGTGGTGCCCGAGATCGCGGCGCGCGCCCATGTCGAGGCGCTGGACAGCCTGATCTCCGAGGCGCTTTTGCGCGCCGGCCGCTCCCTTGACGATGTCGACGCCATCGCCGCGACGAGCGGGCCGGGGCTGATCGGCGGGCTCATCGTCGGGCTGATGACCGGCAAGGCGATCGCGCGGGCGACCGGCAAGCCGCTCTATGCGGTCAACCATCTGGAAGGCCATGCGCTGACGGCGCGGCTGACGGACGGGCTTTCCTTCCCCTATCTCATGCTGCTGGTTTCCGGCGGCCATACCCAGCTCGTGCTGGTGCGCGGCGTCGACGATTACGAGCGCTGGGGCACGACCATCGACGACGCGCTCGGCGAAGCCTTCGACAAGACGGCCAAGCTCCTCGGCCTGCCCTATCCCGGCGGCCCTGCGGTGGAGCGCATAGCGAAGACGGGCAATCCCGAACGCTTCACCTTCCCGCGCCCGCTCGTCGGCGAGGCGCGGCTCGATTTCTCCTTCTCCGGCCTCAAGACGGCGGTGCGCCAGGCGGCGCAGTCCATCGAGCCGGTGACGGACCAGGATATCGCCGATATCTGCGCCTCCTTCCAGCGCGCCGTCTCGCGCACCTTGAAGGATCGCATCGGCCGCGGACTGGAGCGGTTCCGTGCGCTTTATCCCGATGCCGAGACGCCGGCGCTCGTCGTTGCCGGCGGCGTGGCGGCGAATGCGGAGCTGCGCGCGACGTTGCAGGCGCTCTGCGACAAGAACAGGTTCCGCTTCATCGCGCCGCCGCTGGCGCTTTGCACCGACAATGCCTCGATGATCGCCTGGGCCGGGCTGGAGCGCATGGCGGCCGGCTTTGCGCCGGACAACCTTGCCGTCGCGCCGCGCTCGCGCTGGCCGCTCGACCGCGATGCGGCGACGGTTCTCGGATCGGGCAAGCGGGGAGCCAAGGCATGAGCGTCAGCCGCAAGATCGCCGTGGTCGGCGCGGGCGCCTTCGGCACGGCGCTGGCAAGCGTGGCGGCCGCCAGCGGCGGCGACGTCACGCTGATCGGCCGCGACGCGGTTTCCATCGAGGCCATGCAGGCCACCCGCCGTAATGAAAAGGCGCTGCCGGGCATCGAGCTGCCGGCGGCGCTGGCCTATAGCGCGGATGCGGAAGCCATGCGCGGCGCCGGCATCGTGCTCTTCGCCATGCCCTCGCAGGCGCAGCGCGCGGCCGCGCGGTCGCTGGCGCCGCTTCTTGCGCCGGGCACGGCCGTCGTCATCTGCGCCAAGGGCATGGAGAAGGGCACCGGCCGTCTCCTGACCGAGGTGCTGGAAGAGGAATTGCCCGGCCGCGAGATCGCGGTGCTCTCCGGCCCCGGCTTTGCCGCCGATATCGCGAAAGGCCTGCCGACGGCGATGGTGATCGCCGCGCGCACGGCGGAGATCGGGGCCGCGCTGGCGCAGGCGCTCTCCGGGCCGACCTTCCGGCTCTATCCCTCGACGGACCGCATCGGCGTGCAGCTCGGCGGTGCACTCAAGAATGTGCTGGCGATTGCCTGCGGCATCATCGAGGGCGCCGAGCTCGGCGATTCCGCCCGGGCGGCGCTGATTTCGCGCGGGCTTGCCGAGCTTTCCCGTTTCGTCGAGGCGCATGGCGGGGAGGGCATCACGGTGACGGGGCTTTCCGGCCTCGGCGACCTCGTCCTCACCGGCACCAGCCATCAGTCGCGCAACCTGCGCTTCGGCATCGCGCTCGGTCGGCACGGCAATGCCGCCGGCTGGTCCGGCGATCTGGTGGAAGGCGCTTTCGCCGCCTCGGTCGCCTCTGTCGTCGCCGCCGAAAAGGGCATCGATATGCCGATCACCGACGCCGTCGCCCGCATCGTCGACGGCACGCTCGACGTGAAGACCGCCATCGGGCAGCTCATGACGCGCCCCATCACCCAGGAATAAGGAAGGGACAGCCGCATGCATTTCGCATTTCTCTGCAAGGACAAGCCCGGTTCGCTCCAGGTGCGTCTCGACACGCGCCCCGAACATCTCGCCTATCTCAACGCGCTCAATGCGGACGGCAAGCTCGGCTTCGCCGGTCCCTTCCTCGGCGATGACGGCAAGCCGACCGGCAGCCTCGTCGTGGTGAAGGTCGAGACCATCGAGGAGGCGCGGCGGATCGCGGTCGACGATCCCTATGCCAAGGCCGGTCTCTTCGCCGAAGTCGAGGTGAAGGCCTGGAACTGGGTCTTCAACAATCCGGAGGCGTAAGACCCGATGGCATACTGGCTCTACAAGTCCGAACCCTTCAAGTTCTCCTGGGAAAAGCTCAAGTCGAAGGGCGAGGCCGGCGAGGAATGGGACGGCGTGCGCAATTACCAGGCACGCAACAACATGCGGGCCATGAAGATCGGCGACAAGGGCTTCTTCTACCACTCCAACGAGGGGCTCGAAGTCGTCGGCATCACGGAAGTCTGCGCATTGGTGCATCCGGATTCGACCGCCGGCGAGGATCCTCGCTGGGAATGCGTCGACATCCGCGCCATGCGCGACATGCCGAAGCCGGTGACCCTCAAGGACATCAAGGCCAATCCGAGGCTCGCCAACATGTCGCTCGTCACCTCCATGCGCCTTTCCGTGCAGCCGGTGACGGAGGAGGAGTGGATCGAGGTCTGCCGCATGGGCGGCCTCGACAACCCGCCGCGCTGATGGCTTCCGCTTTGCATACCGCCTTCTCCGGAGCGATGCTTTCGTGAAGACGGACCCCGAAGTCTTCATCCGCGGCAATACAGACGTGCTGTCGCCGCCGCATGTGCCGGAGGTGAAGCTGAGGCTCGCCACCGAGGCGCATGACCTGTGGCTGAAGACGGAGGAAGAGCTGGAAGCGATCGGCCTGCCGCCGCCCTTCTGGGCCTTCGCCTGGGCGGGCGGGCAGGGCCTTGCCCGCCATGTGCTCGATCATCCGGCGCTGGTGGCGGGCAAGACGGTGCTGGATTTCGCCAGCGGCTCCGGCCTTGTCGGCATCGCCGCGCGCATGTCGGGTGCCTCGAAGGTGCTGGCGGCGGATATCGATCCGTGGAGCGAGACGGCGATCCGCCTCAATGCCGGCCTCAACGGCGTGACGCTCGACCATACGTCCGACGATCTTATCGGGCGGGACGGCGGCTGGGACGTCGTCCTTGCCGGCGACGTCTTCTACGACCGCGGTTTTGCCGGTCTGCTCATCCCGTGGTTTTCAGCGCTGGCGGCGCGCGGGGCGAGCGTGCTGGTCGGCGATCCCGGTCGCGCCTATTGCCCGCGCGAGCGCATGGAGGCGCTTGCCACCTATACGGTGCCGGTGACGCGGGCGCTGGAGGACAGCGAGGTCAAGAAGACGACGGTCTGGCGCTTCCGGGCTCAATAACCCGGCCGGATGACGCAGACGCCGGCCTGCCATGCGCAACCGCTCTGGCCCGGCCGCACGGTGATGACCTTCGGACCGCTCCTGTGGCGCCTTGCCGGCCGGTCGTACCAGCCGATCGGGCCGTCGTCGCCGTCGACATAGAAATAGATGCCGTTGCCGCGCTCGCGATAGGCCGTCACCGCCCCGCCGTAGAAATCGCCGTCGTGCCGCAGAAGCGGCCGGCCGGCGCGACCGTAGCGCAGCTCGGTGCCGAGGCGGTGGCCGTCGTGGACGGCGTTCCGGTCCATCCTCGGCAGCTGGTGGTAGCGGCCGTGATGACCATTGTGGCGACGGGGATGCCACCCGTCCCCGGCTTCGGCGGCCGTCATGCCGCCGGCGACAAGCACGACCGCCAGCCCTAAGACTTTGGTCGCACGGAGCGCTGATAACAGAGTCATTCTGTCCTGCCTTCCGGGTTACGCTTAACAAATCGTTAACCGCAAGATGGGGCAGGAACCGGCGAAAGTCACGGATCGCGCAGGGTTTTCCGCGCTCTTGGTTAACGGGCGCGGCGGGTGAACGAGCGCGCGGATGCATGCCGGCGTCTAATCGATTAAATTCATTTTGCACTGCAAGAAGGCTTGTGGTTCCGCCTTCCGGTGATTAAACGTCGCAATCACTGCATTGTGCACAACATACTGCAATTCCGGAGAAAATTTGTCCAGATTTTGGCTCTCCGGGGTTCCGTGAGGTTCAGATGGCGAATGTCACTCGAAGCCGGCCGCTCTCGCCGCATCTCCAAGTCTACAAGCCGATCCCGACGATGGTCATGTCCATCGTGCACCGCGTCACCGGCGCGGCGCTCTATTTCGGCACTGTCCTCGTTGCCTGGTGGCTGATCGCGGCGGCGACGGGCGAAGCCTATTTCGACTGGGTGAGCTGGTTCTTCGGCACCTGGATCGGCCGCCTCGTCCTCTTCGGTTACACCTGGGCCTTGATGCATCACATGCTCGGCGGCCTGCGCCATTTCATGTGGGACATGGGCCGCGGCTACGAGAAGCACTTTTCCACCCGGCTCGCCCTTCTGACCCCGGTCGTCTCCGTCGCCCTGACGGTGCTGATCTGGATCGTCGGCACCCTGGTCCGCTGAGGAGACACCCATGGACATGCGCACGCCCCTCGGCAAGGTTCGCGGCCTCGGCTCGGCAAAGGACGGCACGGAGCATTTCTGGCGCCAGCGCCTGACGGCCGTCGCCAACGTTCCGCTGATGCTGTTCTTCGTCGGCTTCCTGATCTGCTATAACGGCGCGTCCTACGCGGAAGTGACGGCAGCGCTGTCGCATCCGATCGTCGCCGTCCTCATGGGCCTCGTCGTCATTTCCGGCCTCATCCACATGAAGCTCGGCATGCAGGTCATCATCGAGGACTATGTGCATGCGGAGGGCGTGAAGATCGGCCTTCTCATGCTCAACACCTTCTTCGCGATCCTAGTCGGCGGGCTCTGTCTCTTCGCCGTCCTCAAAATCGCTTTCGCAGGATAATCCATCATGGCAGCGATCTCCTCCCCGGCGGCCAACGGCAAGGCCTATACCTATGTGGACCACTCCTTCGACGTGATCGTCGTCGGCGCCGGCGGCGCGGGCCTTCGCGCCACGCTCGGCATGGCCGAGCAGGGCCTGAAGACGGCCTGCATCACCAAGGTCTTCCCGACGCGCTCGCACACCGTCGCCGCGCAGGGCGGCATCGCCGCCTCGCTGCAGAACATGACGCCGGATTCGTGGCAGTGGCACCTCTACGACACCGTCAAGGGCTCCGACTGGCTCGGCGACGTCGACGCCATGCAGTATCTCGCCATGGAAGCGCCGAAGGCGGTCTATGAGCTGGAGCATTACGGCGTGCCCTTCTCGCGCAACGCGGAGGGCAAGATCTACCAGCGCCCGTTCGGCGGCCACATGCAGAACTACGGCGAAGGCCCGCCGGTGCAGCGCACCTGCGCCGCGGCCGACCGTACCGGCCACGCCATCCTCCACACGCTCTACGGCCAGTCGCTGCGCAACAATGCGGAATTCTTCATCGAATATTTCGCGCTCGACCTGATCATGTCGGCCGACGGCCGCTGCACCGGCGTCGTCGCCTGGAACCTCGACGACGGCACGATTCATCGCTTCGCCGCCAAGATGGTGGTTCTGGCGACCGGCGGCTACGGCCGCGCCTACTTCTCCGCCACCTCGGCGCATACCTGCACGGGTGACGGCGGCGGCATGATCGCACGTGCCGGCCTGCCGCTGCAGGACATGGAGTTCGTCCAGTTCCACCCGACCGGCATCTACGGCGCAGGCTGCCTCATCACCGAGGGCGCGCGCGGCGAAGGCGGCTATCTCGTCAATTCCGAGGGTGAGCGCTTCATGGAGCGCTATGCGCCGTCGGCCAAGGACCTTGCCTCGCGCGACGTCGTCTCGCGCTGCATGACGATGGAAATCCGCGAAGGCCGCGGCGTCGGCAAGAACAAGGACCATATCTTCCTGCATCTCGACCATCTCGACCCTGCTGTTCTGCACGAGCGCCTGCCGGGTATTTCCGAGAGCGCGAAGATCTTCGCCGGCGTCGACGTGACGCGCGAGCCGATCCCGGTCCTGCCGACCGTCCACTACAACATGGGCGGCATTCCGACGAACTACTGGGGCGAAGTGCTCAACGCCGACAGCCAGAACCCGGAGCGCATCGCGCCCGGCCTGATGGCGGTAGGCGAAGCCGGCTGCGCCTCGGTGCACGGCGCCAACCGTCTCGGTTCCAACTCGCTGATCGACCTCGTGGTCTTCGGCCGTGCCGCCGCCATCCGCGCCGGCCAGGTGATCGACCGCAACGAGGCGGTCCCGGCGCTCGATATCGCTGCCTGCGACAGGATCATGGATCGCTTCGACCATCTCCGGAACGCCAACGGCAGCACGCCGACGGCGGTGCTGCGCGACAAGATGCAGCGCACCATGCAGGAAGACGCCGCCGTGTTCCGCACGCAGGAATCGCTTGAAAACGGCTGCAAGCGCATGACGGAAATCTGGAAGGAAATGTCCGACATCAAGGTCACCGACCGCTCGATGATCTGGAACTCCGACCTCGTCGAGACGCTGGAGCTGGAAAACCTGATGGCCAACGCCATCACGACGGTCTACGGCGCCGAGGCTCGCAAGGAAAGCCGCGGTTCGCATGCCCGCGAGGACTATGTCGACGGCCCCTTCGCCGGCCGCGACGACGTCAACTGGCGCAAGCACACGCTCGCCTGGGTCAACGATGCGGGCGAGGTGAAGCTCGATTATCGCCCTGTTCACACCGACCTCATCGCCGACGGGATCGATCCGCAGAAGATCGCGCCCAAGGCGCGCGTCTACTGATATCGAGGAGAACTGGACATGGTTGAACTCGCTCTCCCGAAGAACTCGCAGATGACCGAAGGCAAGGTCTGGCCGAAGCCGGACGGGGCCACGAACACCCGCGAGTTCCGCATCTACCGCTGGAACCCGGATGACGGGAAGAACCCGTCGATCGACACGTTCTACATCGATGTCGACGATTGCGGCCCGATGGTTCTCGATGCGCTGCTCTACATCAAGAACAAGATCGACCCGACGCTGACGCTGCGCCGCTCCTGCCGCGAAGGCATCTGCGGCTCCTGCGCCATGAACATCGACGGCACCAACACGCTCGCCTGCACCAAGGGCATGGACGAGGTGAAGGGCACCGTGAAGGTCTATCCGCTGCCGCATATGCCGGTGGTCAAGGACCTCGTTCCCGACCTCACCAATTTCTACGCCCAGCACCGCTCCATCGAGCCCTGGCTGAAGACGGTGTCGCCGACGCCGGCCAAGGAATGGAAGCAGAGCCACGAGGACCGCCTCAAGCTCGACGGCCTCTACGAGTGCATCCTGTGCGCCTGCTGCTCGACCTCCTGTCCGAGCTACTGGTGGAACGGCGACCGCTATCTCGGCCCCGCCGTGCTGCTCCAGGCCTATCGCTGGCTGATCGACAGCCGTGACGAGGCCACGGGCGAGCGTCTCGACAACCTGGAAGACCCCTTCCGCCTCTATCGCTGCCACACGATCATGAATTGCGCCCAGGCCTGCCCGAAGGGCCTCAATCCTGCCAAGGCGATCGGCGAAATCAAGAAGATGCTGGTCGAGCGCCGCCTCTGATCTCCATAAGCGACGTTCATGAAACGTGAGGAGGCGGCCCGATCATTCGGGCCGTTTCATCTTGATTCGCGCGGGCGATTCACGTTAATTCGGCGGGAATTGCTGCAGGGCAGCAGTATCGGGCAGATATCGGGAGTATCGAGATGCGGATTCACCATGCGGCAGGCGGACTGATGATGGCGCTTGCTCTTGCCGGTTGCCAGCGCACCGCTTCGATGGACAGCGTCAATACGCAGCCGAACCTGCGGCCTCTCGAAGCCCAGCCTGTCGGCACCGTTTCCTCGAGCCAGCTTCCCGATCCGACGACGAGCACCGCCGGCGGCCAGTTCCCGGACAAGCCGACGACCGATACGGCGATGGCGACCGGTACCGGCATGGGCGGCGATGCCGCGGCAGCCGCCAACGGCCTCGAGGTCAAGAAGGAAGGCATGGTCGGCAACTGGCGCGTTTCCAACGGCCCGTCCTCCTGCGACATGTTCCTGACGCTCACCAATCTCGGCAGCGGCCTTCGCGGCGGCACGCGCGGCTGCGCCGGCGAACTGACGACCATGCGCTCCTGGGAAGTGGCCGGCAAGCAGGTCATCCTCAAGGATCTCAACGGTAATGCGATCGGACGCCTCTACAAGTCGGCCGATTCCCGCTTCGACGGTTCGACCAATTCGGGCCAGCCGCTCAGCCTCTCGCGCTGATTTCGCCCTTTCGCCATCGATACGGATGATTGCCGCCCATGGGCAAGGACTGGGACAGGGTTTCGACACATCCGGACCACGGCGTCTCGGATAGGCTGGAGGCCCTTGTCGCAAGCGGCGCGCTGAAGGCGGATCCGGCGCAGAAGGCGATGGCCCTGCGCTTCGATCGCCTGCTCGGGGAGGTCCATGCCCAGCGCCCGGCGCGCAAGTCGAGCGCCCTCGGCTGGCTCTTCGCCTCCCGCAAGCCCGAAAGCGCCGGCGTCCCGAAGGGGCTTTACCTCTATGGCGGCGTCGGGCGCGGCAAGACCATGCTGATGGACATGTTCTTCGAGCTCGCGCCGGTCAAGCGCAAGCGCCGGGCGCATTTCCACGAGTTCATGGCCGATGTGCACGAGCGCATCCACAAGCACCGCCAGAAGCTGAAGGCCGGCGAGACCAAGCAGGCCGATCCCGTGCCGCCGGTGGCGGCGAGCCTCATCGAGGAGGCGCGGCTGCTCTGCTTCGACGAATTCTCCGTGACCGACATCGCCGATGCGATGATCTTGTCGCGGCTTTTCGGCGAACTGTTCCAGCGCGGCTGCATTCTCGTCGCGACCTCCAATGTCGAGCCGGACGATCTCTACAAGGACGGGCTCAATCGCGGGCTTTTCCTGCCCTTCGTCGATCTCCTGAAACAGCATGTCGAGATCGTGCCGCTGGACTCGCTGACCGATTACCGGCTCGAAAAGGATAGCGGCCTGCCCGTCTTCCGCCATCCGCTCGGCGCGGAGGCCGACATGGCGATGGATGCGGCCTGGCGGCGGGAGACGGCGGGCATGACGACCGGTCCGCGGACGATCTCCTTCCGTGGACGGAGCATCGCGGTGCCGCAGGCGGCGGGGCGGATCGCCCGATTCTCCTTCGCCGATCTGTGCGAGCGGCCCCTGGGCGCGGCAGACTATCTCGAAATCCTCGCGCATTTCGACACGCTCTTCGTCGACCACATTCCTCTTCTGGGGGCGGAGAAGCGCAACGAGACGAAGCGCTTCATCAATCTCGTCGATACGATCTACGATCATCGGGCGCGGCTCTTCGCCTCGGCGGCGGCGGCGCCGGAGAACCTGCTGGTGACCCGCAAGGGAACGGAAGGCTTCGAATTCGACCGGACAGTGTCGCGCCTCATCGAGATCCGCAGCACGGAATATCTCGCCGACCATCGGGCAAGATACGATGGAAAGGTGACGGAAGCGTGACGGAAATACTTACGTTTACGTAAGATATTTTGCATCTAACCGATTGAAATATTTCAGTCCAAAAGTATGTGTTGAATTTTTAACCGGGTAGGCGTAAGCCCTTGCCCCGAAAGGTCCCGCAACTGCGACATGAGGGACCGTTGATCGGAGCAAAGGAAGCTTTCATGGCCCGCAAGAAGATCGCACTTATTGGTTCTGGCATGATCGGTGGCACGCTGGCGCATCTGGCCGGCCTGAAGGAGCTGGGCGACATCGTCCTCTTCGACATCGCCGACGGCATTCCGCAGGGCAAGGGCCTCGACATCGCCCAATCCTCGCCGGTCGAAGGCTTCAATGCCTCGCTGACGGGTGCCAGCGACTACGCCGCGATCGAAGGCGCCGATGTCTGCATCGTCACCGCCGGTGTTGCCCGCAAGCCCGGCATGAGCCGCGACGACCTGCTCGGCATCAACCTCAAGGTCATGGAACAGGTCGGCGCCGGCATCAAGAAGTATGCCCCGAACGCCTTCGTCATCTGCATCACCAATCCGCTCGACGCCATGGTCTGGGCGCTGCAGAAGTTTTCCGGCCTGCCGAAGAACATGGTCGTCGGCATGGCCGGCGTGCTGGACTCGGCCCGCTTCCGCCTCTTCCTCTCCGAGGAATTCAAGGTTTCCGTCCAGGACGTCACCGCCTTCGTTCTCGGCGGCCACGGCGACACGATGGTGCCGCTTGCCCGCTACTCGACCGTTGCCGGTATCCCGCTGACCGACCTCATCAAGATGGGCTGGGTCACCAAGGAACGTCTCGAAGAGATCATCCAGCGCACCCGTGACGGCGGCGCCGAGATCGTCGGCCTGCTGAAGACCGGCTCGGCCTATTACGCCCCGGCCGCTTCCGCCATCGAGATGGCCGAATCCTACCTCAAGGACAAGAAGCGCGTCCTGCCCTGCGCGGCCTTCCTTTCCGGCCAGTACGGCGTGAAGGACATGTATGTCGGCGTTCCGACCGTGATCGGCACCGGCGGCGTCGAGCGCATCGTCGAGATCGACCTCAACAAGGCCGAGCAGGAAGCCTTCGACAAGTCGGTCGGCGCCGTTGCCGGCCTCTGCGAAGCCTGCATCAACATCGCTCCCGCCCTGAAGTAATCCGGTAGCCAGACAGGATTTTCCCGATGAACATTCATGAATACCAGGCCAAGGCTCTCTTGAAGAGCTACGGCGCGCCGGTCGCCGAGGGCGTCGCGATCTTCTCCGCGGATGAGGCGGAAGCGGCTGCGAAGTCGCTCCCCGGCCCGCTCTACGTGGTCAAGAGCCAGATCCACGCCGGTGGCCGCGGCAAGGGCAAGTTCAAGGAACTCGGCCCCGACGCCAAGGGTGGCGTTCGCCTCGCCTTCTCTATCGAGGAAGCCAAGGCCCACGCCAAGGAAATGCTCGGCAACACGCTCGTCACCGCGCAGACCGGCCCGGCCGGCAAGCAGGTGAACCGCCTCTACATCGAGGACGGCGCCGACATCGACCGCGAACTCTATCTCTCGCTGCTCGTCGACCGCTCCGTCGGCAAGATCGCCTTCGTCGTCTCGACCGAAGGCGGCATGGACATCGAGGCCGTCGCGCATGACACGCCGGAGAAGATCGTCACCGTGGCGATCGACCCGGAAGCCGGCGTTACCGCCGCGGACCTCGCCAAGCTCACCTCCGCGCTCAAGCTCGAAGGCGAAGCCAAGGCCGATGGCGAGAAGCTGTTCCCGATCCTCTACAAGGCCTTCGTCGAGAAGGACATGAGCCTGCTCGAGATCAACCCGCTGATCGTCATGAAGAACGGCCGCGTGCGCGTTCTCGACGCCAAGGTCTCCTTCGACGGCAATGCGCTGTTCCGCCACGACGACATCAAGGCGCTGCGTGACGAGACCGAGGAAGACGCCAAGGAAATCGAGGCCTCCAAGTGGGACCTCGCCTATGTGGCGCTCGACGGCAATATCGGCTGCATGGTCAACGGCGCAGGCCTTGCCATGGCGACGATGGACATCATCAAGCTTTACGGCAAGGAGCCGGCGAACTTCTGCGACGTCGGCGGCGGCGCCGGCAAGGAGAAGGTGGCGGCTGCCTTCAAGATCATCACGGCCGACCCGAAGGTCGAGGGCATCCTCGTCAACATCTTCGGCGGCATCATGAAGTGCGATGTCATCGCCGAGGGTGTCGTTGCGGCCGTGCAGGAAGTCGGCCTCAAGGTTCCGCTGGTCGTTCGCCTCGAAGGCACGAATGTCGAGCTTGGCAAGAAGATCCTGAACGAATCCGGCCTGGCGATCACCGCCGCCGACGATCTGGACGACGCCGCCAAGAAGATCGTCGCCGCGATCAACGGCTAACTGAAGGACCAGACCTCATGTCGATTCTCGTCAACAAGAACACCAAGGTCCTCGTTCAGGGCCTGACCGGCAAGACCGGCACCTTCCACACCGAACAGGCGCTCGCCTATTACGGCACGCAGATGGTCGGCGGTATCCACCCGAAGAAGGGCGGCGAAACCTGGACCGGCTCCAAGGGCGAAAGCCTGCCGATCTTCGCTTCCGTCGCCGAAGGCCGTGAAAAGACCGGTGCGGACGCATCCGTGATCTACGTTCCGCCGGCAGGCGCCGCGGATGCGATCATCGAGGCGATCGATGCGGAAATCCCGTTCATCACCTGCATCACCGAAGGCATCCCGGTTGCCGACATGGTGCGCGTCAAGGCCCGCCTCGACCGTTCCAAGTCGCGCCTGCTCGGTCCGAACTGCCCCGGCATCCTGACGCCGGAAGAATGCAAGATCGGCATCATGCCGGGCTCGATCTTCCGCAAGGGCTCGGTCGGCATCGTCTCGCGCTCCGGCACGCTGACCTATGAAGCCGTCTTCCAGACGTCCAACGAAGGCCTCGGCCAGACGACGGCTGTCGGCATCGGCGGCGACCCGGTCAAGGGCACCGAGTTCATCGACGTGCTTGAGATGTTCCTGGCCGACGACGCCACGACCTCGATCATCATGATCGGCGAAATCGGCGGCTCGGCCGAGGAAGATGCGGCGCAGTTCCTCATCGACGAGGCCAAGAAGGGCCGCAAGAAGCCGATGGCCGGCTTCATCGCGGGCCGTACCGCTCCGAAGGGCCGCACCATGGGCCACGCCGGCGCTGTCGTTTCCGGCGGCAAGGGCGATGCGGAATCCAAGATCGCGGCGATGGAAGCTGCGGGCATCCGCGTTTCGCCTTCGCCGGCACGCCTCGGCAAGACCCTGGTCGAAGTCCTCAAGGGCTGAGAAACGAAACGAGGAGAGGCCGGCTGAAACGCCGGCCTCTCTGGCTCTTCCCGGCAGGATGTGCCGGGCAGTCACAACACGATCGTTCGGGAGGCGGGCGGCGCCCGCAGAGAACCATGGCACGGCAAGACGCCAACGAACAATTCCTGGCCACGTCCTTCCTCGACGGGGCGAACGCAGCCTATATCGAACAGCTCTATGCCAGCTACGAGGCGGATCCCGCCTCCGTCGGCGAGGAATGGCGGACCTTCTTCAAGGCCCTCGAAGACCAGCCCTCCGACGTGATCAAGGCGGCCAAGGGCGCCTCGTGGAAGCGCGCGAACTGGCCGATCGTCGCGAACGGCGAACTCGTCTCGGCGCTCGACGGCAACTGGGGCATGGTCGAGAAGGTTCTCGAAAAGAAGGTCCAGGCGAAGGCCGAGGCCGTCGCCGCGCAGACCGGCGCGCCGGTCAACCAGGCCGACGTCAACCAGGCGACCCGCGATTCCGTGCGCGCCATCATGATGATCCGCGCCTATCGCGCCCGCGGCCACCTGCACGCGAAACTCGACCCGCTCGGCATCGCCGCCCCCGTCGAGGACTATCATGAGCTTTCGCCCTCGAACTACGGTTTCGAGGAGAGGGATCTCGACCGCAAGATCTTCATCGACAACGTGCTCGGCCTCGAATACGCGACCGTGCGCGAGATGGTCGAAATCCTCGAGCGCACCTATTGCTCGACCATCGGCGTCGAATTCATGCACATCTCCAACCCGGAAGAGAAGGGCTGGATCCAGGAACGCATCGAAGGCCCGGACAAGGGCGTCGATTTCACCGTCGAAGGCAAGAAGGCGATCCTGCAGAAGCTGATCGAGGCGGAAGGCTTCGAGCAGTTCATCGACGTCAAGTACAAGGGCACCAAGCGCTTCGGCCTCGACGGCGGCGAGGCGCTGATCCCGGCGCTGGAGCAGATCATCAAGCGCGGCGGCCAGATGGGCCTCAAGGAAATCGTGCTCGGCATGGCGCACCGCGGCCGCCTCAACGTTCTGACCAACGTGATGGCCAAGCCCCACCGCGCCGTCTTCCACGAGTTCAAGGGCGGCTCCTACGCGCCCGACGACGTGGAAGGCTCGGGCGATGTGAAGTACCACCTCGGCGCCTCCTCGGACCGCGAGTTCGACGGCAACAAGGTGCACCTGTCGCTGACCGCCAACCCCTCGCATCTGGAGATCGTCAACCCGGTCGTCATGGGCAAGGCCCGCGCCAAGCAGGACCAGATGGCGACCGTCTTCGAGGGCGACATCATCCCGCTGCGCGAACGCGCCAAGGTCATGCCGCTGCTGCTGCACGGCGATGCGGCCTTCGCGGGCCAGGGCGTCGTTGCCGAGATCCTCGGCCTTTCGGGCCTGCGCGGCCACCGCGTCGCCGGCACCGTGCATGTCATCATCAACAACCAGATCGGCTTCACCACGAACCCGGCCTTCTCGCGCTCCTCGCCCTATCCGTCGGACGTGGCGAAGATGATCGAGGCGCCGATCTTCCATGTGAACGGCGACGACCCGGAAGCGGTGACCTATGCCGCCAAGGTTGCGACCGAATTCCGCATGACCTTCCACAAGCCGGTCGTGCTGGACATCTTCTGCTACCGCCGCTTCGGCCATAACGAAGGCGACGAGCCGGCGTTCACCCAGCCGAAGATGTACAAGGCGATCCGCGCCCACAAGACGGTCGTCAACCTCTACGGCTCGCGCCTGATCGCCGAAGGCGTCATCACCGAGGGCGAATTCGAGAAGATGAAGGCCGACTGGCGCGCCAATCTCGAAACCGAATTCGAGATCGGCCAGTCCTACAAGCCGAACAAGGCCGACTGGCTCGACGGCGTGTGGTCGGGCCTGCGCTCGGCCGACAACCAGGACGAACAGCGCCGCGGCAAGACCTCGGTGCCGATGAAACAGCTCAAGGAGATCGGCCGCAAGATCGCGACGATCCCGGAAGGCTTCCACGCCCACAAGACCATCCAGCGGTTCATGGACAACCGTATGCAGATGGTCGAGACGGGCGAGGGCATCGATTGGGCGATGGGCGAGGCGCTCGCCTTCGGCACGCTCTGCGTCGAGGGTACGAAGATCCGCCTGTCCGGTCAGGACTGCGAGCGCGGCACCTTCTCGCAGCGCCATTCGGTTCTCTACGATCAGGAGTCCGAAGACCGCTATATCCCGCTTGCCAACCTCTCGCCGACGCAGGCGCGTTACGAGGTCATCAATTCGATGCTCTCGGAAGAAGCGGTGCTCGGCTTCGAATACGGTTACTCGCTGGCCCGCCCGAATGCGCTCACCCTCTGGGAAGCCCAGTTTGGCGACTTCGCCAACGGCGCGCAGGTCATCTTCGACCAGTTCATCTCGTCCGGTGAACGCAAATGGCTGCGCATGTCGGGCCTCGTGTGCCTGCTGCCGCACGGCTATGAGGGGCAGGGTCCGGAGCACTCCTCCGCCCGCCTCGAACGCTTCCTGCAGCTCTGCGCGGAAGACAATATGCAGGTCGCCAATGTCACGACGCCGGCGAACTACTTCCACATCCTGCGCCGTCAGGTGAAGCGCGACTTCCGCAAGCCGCTGATCATGATGACGCCGAAGTCGCTGCTGCGCCACAAGCGCGCCGTCTCCTCGCTGTCGGAAATGGCGGGCGAAAGCTCGTTCCACCGCCTGCTGTGGGACGACGCCGAGGTCATCAAGGACGGCCCGATCAAGCTCCAGAAGGACGCCAAGATCCGCCGCGTCGTGATGTGCTCGGGCAAGGTCTATTACGACCTTCTGGAAGAGCGCGAGAAGCGCGGCATCGACGACGTCTACCTGCTGCGCCTCGAACAGCTCTACCCGTTCCCGGCCAAGGCGCTGATCAACGAGCTCAGCCGCTTCCGCAACGCGGAGATGGTGTGGTGCCAGGAAGAGCCCAAGAACATGGGCGCCTGGGCCTTCATCGACCCGTATCTGGAATGGGTGCTGGCGCATATCGACGCCAAGTACCAGCGCGTGCGCTATACCGGCCGTCCGGCCGCCGCCTCGCCGGCGACGGGCCTGATGTCCAAGCATCTCGCGCAGCTTGCCGCCTTCCTCGAGGACGCACTGGGCGGCTAAGCCGCCCGGTTCCCCTAACGCAAAGACACGAACGAACGGAACTCAACTCATGGCTACCGAAATCCGCGTCCCGACTTTGGGCGAATCCGTCAGCGAAGCGACCGTCGGCACCTGGTTCAAGAAGGTGGGCGACGCCATCAAGGCCGACGAGCCGCTCTGTGAACTGGAAACCGACAAGGTGACGATCGAAGTGCCAGCCCCGGCCTCCGGCGTCCTGTCGGAAATCACCGCCAATGCCGGCGACACCGTCGAGCCGGGCGGCCTGCTCGGCCAGATTGCCGAGGGCGCTGCCGCCGCCGCTGCTCCGGCCGCTGCCGAGAAGGTCGAGAAAGCTGCCGCCGCGGCACCTGCCGCCGAGGCCAAGCCCGCTGCCGGCGCGTCCTCCATGCCGCCGGCTCCGGCCGCCGCCAAGCTGCTCGCCGAAAACAACATCGCGGCCGATCAGGTCGATGGTTCCGGCAAGCGTGGCCAGGTGCTGAAGGGCGATGTCATCGCCGCCGTTGCCAAGGGCATCACGGCCCCCGCCGCCTCGGCCGAGCCGGTCAAGGTTGCCGCCCGTCCGGCCTCCTCGGCGGCCGACGCGCCGCGCGAGGAGCGCGTGAAGATGACGCGCCTGCGCCAGACCATCGCCAAGCGCCTCAAGGACGCGCAGAACACTGCCGCCATGCTGACCACCTACAACGAGGTGGACATGAAGGCCGTGATGGACCTGCGCAGCCGCTACAAGGACATCTTCGAGAAGAAGCACGGCGTGAAGCTCGGCTTCATGGGCTTCTTCACCAAGGCCGTCACCCACGCGCTGAAGGAGCTGCCGGCCGTCAACGCCGAGATCGACGGCACCGACATCATCTACAAGAACTACTGCCATGTCGGCGTTGCTGTCGGCACGGACAAGGGTCTCGTGGTCCCGGTCGTGCGCGATGCCGACCAGATGTCGATCGCCGAGATCGAGAAGGAAATCGGCCGTCTCGGCAAGCTCGCCCGTGATGGCGCGCTGTCGATGGCCGACATGCAGGGTGGCACCTTCACCATCTCGAACGGCGGCGTCTACGGCTCGCTGATGTCCTCGCCGATCCTCAACGCCCCGCAGTCGGGCATCCTCGGCATGCACAAGATCCAGGAGCGCCCGGTCGTCGTCGGCGGCCAGATCGTCATCCGTCCGATGATGTATCTCGCGCTGTCCTACGACCACCGCATGGTCGACGGCAAGGAAGCCGTGACCTTCCTGGTGCGTGTCAAGGAAAGCTTGGAAGACCCGGAACGCCTCGTTCTCGATCTCTGATCGTTCGCGAGACCGAAGCCGCTCCGCAACCGGGGCGGCTTCGACCGAGCCAGAAGCCAGGAAGCGCAATCGCCATGGACGTGTCCTCCCTTTCCGCATCGCCTTTCCTGCCGATGGTCGGCTGGAGCGCCGTTCTCCTCGCCGTCCATGTCATGCTGCAGGCCTTCACGATGAGTGCGGAAGCCGCAAGGACGATGGGCGCTTCGTGGAATCCCGGGCCGCGCGACGTGGACTTCAAGCCTTCCGGCAAGATCGCCGGCCGCGCCGCGCGGGCATCCGGCAATTTCCGCGAGACCTATCCGGCCTTCGTCGCGCTGGCGCTGGCCCTCGCGCTGAGGGGCGATGCCTCCGGCTGGGGCATCGGCGGCGCCTGGTTGTGGTTTGCCTGCCGTATCGTCTACATTCCGCTCTATCTGGCTGGCGTGCCCTATGTCCGCTCGCTGGCATGGGTCGGCTCGATGCTTGGCCTTGCCGCGATGTTCGCGGCGCTGGTCTCTTGACGGCGGCTTGCGCCTGAAACGGAGCAGATGCGATGCATCCCTATCTCTTCGAACTCGCTTCCCTGATGGCGATCTTCGCCTTCGCCATCGTCTCGCCGGGCGCGGACCTCGCCATGGTCATGCGCCAGTCTATCGTGCAGGGGCGGCGCGCGGCGATCGTCACGTCCTTCGGCATCGGCGCTGCGCTGATGCTGCATGTCACCTATACGATCCTCGGGCTCGGCCTCATCATCTCGCAGTCGATCTACCTCTTCAACATCGTGAAGTGGTGCGGCGTCGCCTATCTCGTCTATATCGGCATCAAGGCGCTGCGCGCCGGCAAGGCCGATCTTTCCGTCGAGGCGATGGGCGGCGAGGAGGACAAGGGCCGTCAGACGGCGCTGCGCGCCTTCGGCCTCGGCTTCCTTGCCAATGCGCTCAATCCCAAGGCCGTCTTCTTCTTCCTGTCGATCTTCTCGACGGTCGTCGGTGCCCATACGCCGATCGCCGTCAAGTTCGGCTACGGCCTCGTCATGGCGACGTGCCTTATCGCCTGGTTCGTCGGCGTCTCGCTGTTCATGACGACACCGAAGATGCAGGCCGCTTTCTCGCGCATGAGCCAGTGGATCGACCGCACGAGCGGCCTCGTCTTCATCGCGCTCGGCATCAAGCTCGCCACGGAAAAGGCCCACTGAGCGATGCGCGCCGCCCTCGTCCTTGCCGGATTGCTCGCCGCGACCGCCGCCTCCGCGGCGGAATGCCGGCAGGAGCATGCGATCTATGCGGATCGCGACGGGGGCTATGAGCTGGCTTTCGAGCCCGTCGGCTCCGACGCCGCGGTGACGACCCATCACTTCAAGCTGAAGGTGCTGGCCAGCAATACGGTGCTCGACGGCATCGTCATGCCGGGCGATCCGGCGCGCTCGAACGGCATGGTCATGCACGATTGCCCCGAGGGCGATTCCACCGGCGAGGAGATCGCTGCCTGCACCGTCTGGGAAGGCGTGATCTACGCCCTTGACAGTGGCGACGCCACGCTCCTGCCGGAAGAGGGCAAGGCGGCGGCCGAAACCCTGCTTCTATCCGGCTTCGGCGCCTCGCTGCGCTATTCGAAGCTCTGGGACGAGGGTAAGGCGAGCGCCGTGCCGTGGGACGTCTTCAAGCGCAAGGGATGCAAGGCATGAGCGAGGCACCCGTTCTTCTCGTCACCGGCGGAAGCCGCGGCATCGGCGCCAGCGTCTGCCGCATGGCGGGCGCGGCCGGCTGGCAGGTCGCGGTGAACTATGTTTCCAATATCGCGGCCGCCGAGGCGGTGGTAGCGGAGATTCGCGATGCCGGCGGTTCGGCTCTCCCCGTTCAGGGCGACGTCGGCAGCGAGCTCGGGCTCGCCTCGATCTTCTCCGCCATCGACGGTACTTTCGGCCGGCTGGATGGCCTCGTGAACAATGCCGGCATCGTCGCCACGCCGCAGCGCGTCGACGAAATGTCCGCCGAGCGGCTGGAACGCATGTTCGCCGTCAACGTCATGGGTTCGATCCGCTGCGCGCAGGAAGCGGTGCGCCGCATGTCGACGCGCCATGGCGGGCGGGGCGGTTCCATCGTCAATCTGTCGTCCGTGGCGGCGCAGCTCGGCGCGGCCGGGCAATATGTCGACTACGCCGCCAGCAAGGGCGCCATCGAGAGCTTCACCATCGGCCTTGCCCGCGAGGTCGCTGCGGAGGGCGTTCGCGTCAATCTCGTGCGCCCGGGCATCATCGACACCGAGATCCACGCCTCCGGCGGCCTGCCGGACCGGGCGCGGGACATGGCCTCGCTGATCCCGATGCAGCGGCCGGGTACGGCCGACGAAGTCGCCCATTCCATTCTCTATCTTCTCTCCGACGCGGCATCCTATGTGACGGGTGCCGCCCTCAACGTCAGCGGCGGCCGCTAGGCCCCGCGCAGGAAGGACTTGCCATGGCATATGATCTCATCGTTATCGGTTCCGGCCCCGGCGGCTATGTCTCAGCCATCAAGGCGGCCCAGCTCGGCCTCAAGGTCGCGGTCGTCGAGAAGCGCGCGACCTATGGCGGCACCTGCCTCAATGTGGGCTGCATCCCCTCCAAGGCGCTGCTGCACGCTTCCGAGACCTACAGCCACGCCGCCCACGGCATGGACGCGCTCGGCATCGAGGGCGTGAAGCCCACGCTGAACCTGTCGAAGATGATGGCGCACAAGGATGCGACGGTGAAGTCGAATGTCGACGGCGTCGCCTTCCTCTTCAAGAAGAACAAGATCGACGGCATCCAGGGCACCGGCAAGGTGCTCGGCGCGGGCAAGGTTTCCGTCACCAGTGACAAGGGCGAGGAGCAGGTCCTGGAGACGAAGAACATCGTGATCGCCACGGGGTCTGACGTCGCCGGCATTCCGGGCGTTCCGGTCGAAATCGACGAAAAGGTCATCGTCTCCTCGACGGGCGGCATCGCGCTCGACAAGGTGCCGGGCCATCTGGTGGTCGTCGGCGGCGGCGTCATCGGCCTCGAGCTCGGCTCCGTCTGGGCCCGCCTCGGCGCCAAGGTCACGGTCGTCGAATATCTCGACGCCATCCTCGGCGGCATGGACGGCGAGGTCTCCAAGCAGTTCCAGCGCATGCTCGCCAAGCAGGGCATGGACTTCAAGCTCGGCGCCAAGGTGACGGGCGTTACGAAGTCCGGCTCTGGCGCGAAGGTGACCTTCGAGCCCGTCAAGGGGGGCGATGCCACCACCATCGACGCCGACGTCGTGTTGATCGCGACGGGCCGCAAGCCCTACACCGAAGGCCTCGGCCTTGCGGAAGCTGGCGTCGCGCTCGACAGCCGCGGCCGTGTCGAGATCGACAAGCATTTCCAGACCAACGTCCCCGGCATCTATGCCATTGGCGACGTCGTGCGCGGCCCGATGCTCGCCCACAAGGCCGAGGACGAGGGCGTCGCCGTCGCCGAAATCCTTGCCGGCCAGGCCGGTCACGTGAACTACGACGTCATCCCCGGCGTCGTCTACACCCAGCCGGAAGTCGCCTCCGTCGGCAAGACGGAAGAAGAACTGAAGGCCGCGGGCATCGCCTACAAGGTCGGCAAGTTCCCCTTCACCGCCAACGGCCGCGCCCGCGCCATGCTGGCGACGGACGGCTTCGTGAAGGTGCTGGCCGACAAGGAGACGGACCGCGTGCTCGGCGTCCACATCGTCGGCTTCGGCGCCGGCGAGATGATCCACGAGGCGGCCGTCCTCATGGAATTCGGCGGCTCCTCGGAAGACCTCGGCCGCACCTGCCACGCGCACCCGACCATGTCGGAAGCCGTCAAGGAAGCCGCGCTCGCGACCTTCGCCAAGCCGATCCATATGTGATCTAGACAGGCGGCTGCGACAACCGGCCGCCTGTCCTGCCCGTTCGAACAGGCGCAGCATGCAGGCACTCAAGGAGGCCTGCATGTCGCCCGTGTCGAGACCCGTCTCGCTGCCCCATCCCATTCTTCCCGCCGCCGACTGGGCGGATCGCTTCACGCTCGGCCTTGCGGTCGAGGGGCTGACGGCGCGGGAGGCGGCGCGGCTGGCGCTGGAGCATCCGCCGGGCTGGGTGCGCAGGCTCATGGTGCTGCGCAACGCGCTGGTCGCGCCCTTCGGTCTCAAGGGGGCGGCGGAAAGGGTGGCGACGTCGGAGACGGAGATCGGCGGTTTCCCGGTGGTGAGCGCCAGCGACGGCCGGGTCGTCCTCGGCTTCGATGACCGGCATCTCGATTTCCGCATCGTCATCGACGTGCTGCAGGACCGGCCGAGCGGCCAGACCCTTTCCGTGATGACGCTGGTCCATTGCAACAACCTGATTGGCCGGCTCTATCTCGCGGTGGTCATGCCGTTCCACAAGCTGATCGTGCGCAGGATGCTGTCGGGCATCGGCGAGCGGGTCCTCACTTCACCGCGGTGACCGAAAAACCTTCCTTGCGCAGCAGTTCGACGACGCCTTCAGGGCCTGCCAGATGCAGCGCGCCGACGGCCATGAAGACATTGCCTTCCGCCAGGATCGGCGCTGCGCGTGTCGCCATGACATGGTTGCGGTCGACGATGATGCGCTGCTCGAAATCCGCATAGGCCTTCGCGTCCTCGGTCGTTTCGGGCGCGGCGGCGCGCATCATCGGCATGATCATGCCGGTGTCGCCGGCAAGATAGAGCTGGCTCATCGTCTCGATGACGTCGGTCAGCTTGTCGCCGAGTTCGACCGTCTGCACGAGGCCCTGGATCTGCGGCTCGACCGGCAGGGAATCGAGGGCGGAAATCTGCTCGATGAGCGTTTCGAGGCCCTTCAGCGTCTTGCCTTCGGCAAGCGCGTCCTTGGCGAGGCGCTGGTCGAGGAAGGCGGCGCCGGCCGTCTTGCGGGCGATCTCGCAGGCCGGCAGCGCGACGAAGCTGGCGATCATCCATGGCTTCATGCGGCTGACGGCGGCAAGCGACAGGCCGCGGCTCTTCAGGCCCTCCGCCAGCCTTTCCGCTTCGGCCTTGTCGATGAAGTCGGTGATGGACTTGCCACCCGCGAACATGGTGAGATCCGGGCGGGCCATGATCGTCGCGCCGGCCTTCTTCTCGTCGGCGATCTCGTCCGATTCGACGATGACCGTCGAAGCGGCGGCATAGGCGGTGCGGGCGGCCTCCGGCATGGCGAGCACGCGCGGGTCCGTCACATGCATGGTGCCGAGCAGCCAGGAGGCGGGGCGGCCGTCCTTCTCGATCTTCCAGAAGATGCCCTTGCCGTTGGGCAGCGCGTCGGCCTCGGCGCGCAGCTTCGCATAGCCGGCGGGATCGTCCTTCTCGTACTGGACCAGCAGGTTCTCGCCGCCGCAGGCCGGCGGCTCCTGCGCATGCGCCGGGGAAAGGGTCGCCAGCACGAGGAGGAAGGACAGGGCGAGGAGGACGTTTATGGCGGCGAGCAGCCAGAGGCCCGCATCGGCGGCCCGGTCGGCGAGCGCCAGTCGGGTTTTGTGAAGAAGGACTGTCATGGTCGAACGCTCCGAATTTCGCCGGACCCTAGCCGTCGTCCTCCTCACAATCCCTTAACGGATCAGGCGCGGGGATGGGCGCGGTCGTAGATTTCGAGCAGGCGCGCCGAATCGACGCCGGTATAGACCTGCGTGGTGGAAAGGCTGGCATGGCCGAGCAGTTCCTGGATGGTGCGCAGATCCCCGCCGCCGGCCAGGAGATGCGTGGCGAAGGAATGGCGCAGCGCATGGGGCGTCGCGCTGTCCGGCAGGCCGAGCGCGCCGCGCAGCTTCTGCATCTCGCGCTGGATGATGGCGGGTTGCAGGGGGCCGCCGCGCGCGCCGCGGAAGAGCGGCCCGTCTTCGCCGAGCGGGTAGGGGCAGAGCTTGATATAGTCCTCGACGCCCGTGCGGGCCGGGACGATCAGCGGCACGATGCGCGTCTTGCCGCCCTTGCCGGTGATGCGCAGCGATGCGGGGCTGCCGGCAAAATCGGCGGGGGTCAGCGACAGCGCTTCGGAGATGCGCAGGCCGCAGCCGTAGAGGAGGGCGAGGACCGCCGCATTGCGCACGCGGATCCAGGGCTCCTCGGCCAGTTGTTCATGGGCGTCGACGACGGCGATGGCCTGCCGGTCCGACAGTGGCTTGGGCAGGGATTTCGGCTGCCTGGGCGAGCGTACCGCGGTGGCGCCCGCGGCATTGGCAAGGCCCTTGCGCTCGAGATGGCGCAGGAAGGAGCGCAGGCCCGCAAGGCCGCGGCCGAGCGTGCGCGCACCGGCGCCGTCGCGGCGGCGGGCGGCGAGGAAGCCGCGCAGGTCCGCCGGGCGCAGGGCCTCGATGTCCTTGAGGCTGGCAGGGGCGGCGATATGTTCGGTGAGGAAGGCGAGGAACTGGCGCGTGTCGCGCTCATAGGCCTCCAGCGTGTTGTCGGAAAGCCGGCGCTCGCCGGCAAGAGCCGCAAGCCAGCCCTGCCGCTCGGCCATGAGCGCCGGATCGGCGATGATGAGAAGTTCGGTCATGTCCTGCCTCCGGCATTTGCAAGGCTATCGCATAGGGAATTCGAGGTTTCCGCCCTTTCCTTCTCCCCTCGGGGAGAGGTGGCCCGAAGGGTTGGATGAGGGGGATGGAGAGACGCCTTCCTTGCACGTGCGATAGCCTTCTGGCGTTCGGGACAGGATGGGCGATGCATGGCTAAGGAATTGCTAACGTTCCGCCCCGGGGCTGGGCAAGCACCGCCGCCTTCCTCTAGACATGGTGGCTCGTATAGAGAGAGCTTTCTTCCGCATCCGGGTAAGCGCATGCTGCTTCGTTCCATGTCCGCCGAAAACTACCGGTCGCTCCGCTCGATCCGCATGGATCTCGGGCGGGTGAACCTGTTCGTCGGCGAGAACGGGGCCGGCAAGTCGAACCTCTACCGCTCGCTGCAACTGGTGCAGGCCGCGGTGCGCGGCACCTTCGCCCACGAGATCGCGGCGGAGGGCGGCATGGCTTCGGCGCTGTGGACCGGCAGGCGGCGGGCGAACGAGCCGGTGCGCATCCGGCTGGAGACCGAACTGCTCGACGAGGACCGGGCGATCACCTTCCGCTACCGCGTCGAGGCGGGGCTGCGCCCGCCGAAGGCCTCAGCAGGCTTCGCCTTCGAGCCGCAGGTGAAGGCCGAGGAGCTTTCCATCGAAACCGGCCGCCGGCCGGTGACGGTGATGAAGCGCGCGGGGCCGGGGATCATGGTCCGGGATGAGACCGGGCGCATGGTCGAGCATCCCGAGCAGGCGCTGACCTCGGAGACGGCGATCGCCCTTCTCGGCGATGCCGGGCACTATCCCGAGATCGGCACCTTCCGCCGCGCGGTGTCGCAATGGCGCTTCTTCCACGGCTTCCGCTCGGATCGCGGCTCGGCGCTGCGCCAGCCCTGCCTTGCCGTCACCGCGCCGCTGCTCGACGAGGACGGCGCCAACATGGCGGCGGTCTTCGCGACGCTCGTATGGACGCGGGAGGATACGGTCGATCTCGACCGCGCCATCGCGGATGCGTTCGGCGGGGCGAAGCTTTCCGTGCCGGAGCCGGAGGAATTCGCGTCCTTCGGCCTCGTCTTCCCGCAGTTTCCACAGCGCGTCTTCCAGCCGCGCGAACTCTCCGACGGGCAGATCCGTTTCCTTTCGCTCGCCGCCGCGCTGCTCTCCTACCGCACCCCGCCGCTGATCGCGCTCAACGAGCCGGAGGCGAGCCTTCATCCCGACATGTTGCCGCCGCTCGCCGGCATGATCGCGCGGGCGGCGGAGACGAGCCAGCTCTGGATCGTCACCCATTCCGAACGGCTGGCGCAGGAGGTGGAGGCGCGCTGCGGGGTGCGGGCGAAGCGCGTCGTGCGCAACGACGGGGCCACCTGGATCGACGGCATGCGGCTCACCGGCGAAATGGACGAGGACGAATGAGCGGCGCGGCGATCTTTGCGGTTCTCTTTGCGCACCGGCGGGGGCATCTTCGCGGGAAATGAGCAGCGATTCGACCAACCTCTTCGGGGAAAGGCTTTTTCCACGCACCGTGCCCGTCCTGGTGCCGGTGCCGACGGCCGTCGCCTATTCCTATACGGTGCCGGAGGGCATGGCGGTGGAGCCGGGGTCCATCGTGCAGGTGCCGCTCGGCCCGCGCCTTGTCGCCGGCGTCGTCTGGGATGGCGGGGATGACGGCAGGGTCGATCCGAAGAAGCTGCGGCCCATCGAGAAGGTCTTCGACTGCCCGCCGCTTTCGAAGGAGATGCGCGATTTCCTCGACTGGGTCTCCGCCTATACGGTGACGCCGCCGGGGCTCGTCGCCCGCATGGCGCTGCGCGCGCCGGCCGCCTTCGATCCCGAACCGATGATCGAGGGCCTGCGCTTCACCGGCCACCGGCCGGAGCGTCTGACGAGCGCGCGCGAGCGCGTATTGGAAATGGTCGAGGACGGCATCCCGTGGACCCGGTCGGGCCTTGCCCATGCCTCCGGCACCTCGACGAGCGTCATCGACGGGCTGGTGAAGCAGGGCAGTTTCGAGACCGTGTTCCTGCCGCCGCCGCCGGTGGTGGCCGCGCCCGATCCCGACTATGTCGCCCCGCGGCTCGAAGGGCCGCAGACGGAGAGCGCGGCCGATCTGGTCGAGAGCGTGCGCAAGGGCGGCTTTTCCGTCTCGCTGATCGACGGCATCACCGGCTCGGGCAAGACGGAGGTCTATTTCGAGGCGATCGCCGAGACGCTGCGGCAGGGCCGGCAGGTGCTCATCCTCCTGCCGGAGATCGCGCTGACGGCGAGCTTCCTCGAACGCTTCCACGACCGCTTCGGGGCCAAGCCGGCGGAGTGGCATTCCGATCTTGCCCCGCGCATCCGCGAAAAGGTCTGGCGGCAGGTGACGACGGGGGATGTGCGGGTGGTGGCCGGCGCGCGCTCGGCGCTGTTCCTGCCCTTCGAGAATCTCGGCCTCGTCATCGTCGACGAGGAGCACGATCCGGCCTACAAGCAGGAAGACCGCGTCTTCTACAATGCCCGCGACATGGCGGTGGTGCGGGCGCGCATCGGCGATTTCCCGGCCGTGCTCGTCTCGGCGACGCCCTCGGTGGAAAGCCGGGTCAACAGCGAGGTCGGGCGTTACCGCAAGCTGCACCTGCCGACGCGCTACGGCGATGCGGCGCTGCCGGACCTGCACCTCATCGACATGCGCCGCCATCCGCCGGCGCGCGGCGGCTTCCTCTCGCCGGTCCTCCTGCGCGGCATCGCCCGCACCATCGAGAAGGAGGAGCAGGCGCTGCTCTTCCTCAACCGGCGCGGCTATGCGCCGCTGACGCTCTGCCGGGTCTGCGGCCATCGCTTCCAGTGCCCGCAATGCTCGAGCTGGCTGGTGGAGCACCGGTTCCGCGGGCAGATCCAGTGCCACCATTGCGGCTATGCCGAGCGCACGCCCGAGGCCTGCCCGGAATGCGGCACCTTCGATCATCTGGCGGCCTGCGGGCCGGGGGTGGAGCGCATCGCGGAGGAGGTGGAGCGGCATTTTCCGGAGGCGCGGACCATCGTGCTCTCCTCCGACCTCATGGGCGTCAAGCGCCTCCGGCTGGAGCTGGAGGCCATCGCGCGGGGCGAAGCGGATATCGTCATCGGAACGCAGCTCGTCGCCAAGGGGCACAATTTCCCGCTGATGTCGCTGGTCGGGGTGGTGGATGCCGATCTCGGCCTTTCCAACGGCGATCCGCGCGCGGCGGAGCGGACGTTCCAGCTTCTTTCGCAGGTGACGGGTCGCGCCGGGCGTTCGGGCCTCAAGAGCCACGGCCTCATCCAGACCTACCAGCCGGCCCATCCCGTCATGCAGGCGATCGTTTCGGGCGATGCACAGGCCTTCTACGACCGCGAGATCGGCGAGCGGGAAAAGGCGCTGCTGCCGCCGTTCGGACGGCTCGCCTCGGTCATCGTCTCGGCCGACAGCCGCGGCGAGGCGGAAGCGCATGCGAGGGGGCTGCGACAGGCCGCGCCCCATGTCGACGGTATCTCGATCCTCGGCCCGGCGGAGGCGCCGCTGGCGCTGGTGCGGGGCCGCCATCGGTTCCGCCTGCTGGTGCACGGCCGGCGGGGCAGCGACATGCAGACCTTCCTGCGCGCCATGCTGGCGAACGGGCCCAAGGAGCGCGCCTCGCTCCAGGTCCAGCTCGATATCGACCCGCAGAGCTTCCTGTGAGGCGCAGGGTTAACAAAGAATTGTGCGAATTGGCCCCGTGCGCTTCTGCGCGCCGGGCGCCTGTG
The DNA here is from genome assembly GCF_055379515.1 of Shinella sp. 1A1. NCBI lineage: Bacteria > Pseudomonadati > Pseudomonadota > Alphaproteobacteria > Hyphomicrobiales > Rhizobiaceae > Shinella > Shinella sp. 1A1. The sequence continues at coordinate 2,981,384 of NZ_AP039671.1, read as the reverse complement.
CGATAGAAGGCCGCAGCAACCGACGGGAGAGACGCCAGATGGAATTCTACATCCCCACCGAGACCGGCGAGCTCCTGGCGTTCCTGGCGGCCATCGTCACGGGGCTTTTCGGCCTCTTCGTGCTCTTCGCGCCCGGCATGGCGCTCAAGTTCGCCGGGCTCCAACCGAAGGAGGGCAGCCGCGAGGCTTATGCCTTCGCCCGTTCGGCCGGCGGCTTTCATGCGGGGCTTGCAATCGTGGCGCTGATGATGGCGCAGAGCTGGATCTACATGGCCATCGGTGGCGGTTTCGCGCTGGCCGCCTTCGGTCGCATCCTCTCCCTGATGTCGGACCGTTCCTTCTCGCTGAAGAACCTTCTCGCGCTCCTCGTGCAGGCGGTGCTCGCCGCCCTGCCGCTCGGCTACGCCTTCGGCTTCATCTGACCGGAAAACCGGGCCGCGAAGGCCCGCCAGCGTGTAAATAGACCACGCGCAGTCAACTTTTGCCCCGACTGTGGCCGACTTATGGCGCATTCCTGCGTCCGGCGTGTTGCGAGTCCCGGTTTCGTATGCTAGACGAACCGCGAAATTCAGAAAAAGCGGGCGCCCGAGCCTGTGGGAACTGAAGATTACCGCAACGATTTCAGATGGTTAGGACCGTAGCTTCGCTACTGCCCAGCGCTCTGGATGATAAGAAGAGAAGCTTGTGCCCGTGGCAGACACATCCCAGCTTGTTTCCGGTGTTGCAGAAAGATACGCGTCTTCGCTTTTCGACCTCGCTCAGGAAGCCGGTTCGGCTGACAGTGTCGGTGCCGATCTCGCCCGTTTCCAGGCGTTGATCGACGAAAGCGACGACCTGAAGCGGCTGATCGCCAGCCCTGTCTTCTCCGCCGAAGATCAGACCAAGGCCATTGCCGCCGTCGCCGCCAAGGCCGGCATTACGGGCCTCGTGGCAAACTTCCTCAAGGTGGTTGCGTCCAATCGTCGCCTTTTCGCCGTTCCCGGCATGATCAAGGCATATCGCGTCATCGCGGCCCGCGCCCGCGGCGAAATCACGGCCGACGTCACCTCGGCCCATGCGCTGACCGCAGCGCAGGAAAACGAATTGAAGGCGGCGCTGAAAGGCGTCACCGGCAAAGACGTGGCGGTTGCCGTCACCGTGGATCCGTCCATTCTCGGTGGTCTGATCGTCAAGGTGGGATCGCGCCAGATCGACACGTCCCTTCGCACCAAACTCTCTACTCTTAAGCTTGCACTGAAAGAGGTCGGCTGATGGATATCCGCGCCGCGGAAATTTCCGCAATTCTCAAAGATCAGATCAAAAACTTCGGCAAAGAGGCGGAAGTCTCGGAAGTCGGCCAGGTGCTTTCCGTCGGTGACGGTATCGCCCGCGTTTACGGCCTCGACAATGTCCAGGCCGGTGAAATGGTGGAGTTCCCCGGCGGCATCCGCGGCATGGCGCTGAACCTGGAAAGCGACAACGTCGGTGTCGTTATCTTCGGTTCGGACCGTGACATCAAGGAAGGCGACACCGTCAAGCGTACGGGCGCCATCGTTGACGTGCCGGTCGGTCCGGAACTGCTCGGCCGCGTCGTCGACGCGCTCGGCAACCCGATCGACGGCAAGGGTCCGATCAATGCCAAGCAGCGCGCACGCGTCGACGTCAAGGCTCCGGGCATCATTCCGCGCAAGTCGGTTCATGAGCCGATGTCGACCGGCCTCAAGGCCATCGACGCCCTCATCCCGGTCGGCCGCGGCCAGCGCGAGCTCGTCATCGGCGACCGCCAGACCGGCAAGACCGCCATCATTCTGGACACGATCCTGAACCAGAAGGCCATCCACGACAACGGCCCGGACGGCGACAAGCTGTACTGCGTCTACGTCGCTATCGGCCAGAAGCGTTCGACCGTCGCCCAGTTCGTGAAGGTTCTCGAAGAGCGCGGCGCTCTCCAGTACTCGATTATCGTTGCTGCCACCGCGTCCGACCCGGCGCCGATGCAGTATCTCGCACCGTTCGCCGGCTGCGCGATGGGCGAATACTTCCGTGACAACGGCAAGCACGCCCTCATCGGCTATGACGACCTTTCCAAGCAGGCCGTTTCCTACCGCCAGATGTCGCTGCTGCTGCGCCGCCCGCCGGGCCGCGAAGCTTACCCGGGCGACGTCTTCTACCTGCATTCGCGTCTCCTCGAGCGCGCTGCAAAGCTCAACGACGACATGGGTGCTGGCTCGCTGACGGCTCTGCCGGTCATCGAAACCCAGGGTAACGACGTTTCGGCGTTCATCCCGACCAACGTGATCTCGATCACCGACGGCCAGATCTTCCTTGAAACGGACCTGTTCTACCAGGGTATCCGCCCGGCCGTTAACGTCGGTCTGTCGGTTTCCCGCGTGGGCTCGTCCGCACAGATCAAGGCGATGAAGCAGGTCGCCGGCTCGATCAAGGGCGAGCTTGCCCAGTATCGCGAAATGGCAGCCTTCGCCCAGTTCGGCTCGGACCTCGACGCCGCGACGCAGCGTCTGCTCAACCGCGGTGCACGCCTGACCGAACTCCTGAAGCAGCCGCAGTTCTCGCCGCTGAAGACGGAAGAGCAGGTCGTCGTGATCTTCGCCGGCGTCAACGGCTACCTCGACAAGCTTCCGGTCGCACAGGTCGGCAAGTTCGAGCAGGGCCTGCTCGGCTACATGCGTTCCGAGGGCAAGGCTATCCTCGACACGATCCGCACGGACAAGGCCATCAGCGATGACACGAAGGGCAAGCTCAAGGCTGCTCTCGACGCCTTCGCCAAGACCTTCGGCTGAGCTGACGGTTCAAGCCCTGCGCGCTCACCGGCGCGCAGGCGCCCCGAACTTTGGATTTGACGCATGATCCCTCCGGATCGTGTTACAGGACGGAAAACGGATGCCTTCACTTAAGGATCTGAAAAACCGGATCGCCTCCGTCAAGGCGACGCAGAAGATCACCAAGGCGATGAAAATGGTCGCCGCGGCGAAGCTTCGGCGTGCCCAGGAAGCGGCCGAGGCCGCCCGGCCCTATTCGCAGCGCATGAGCGCCGTTCTCGCGAACATCGCTCAGGCTGTCGGCCAGGACGACAGCGCACCGCGCCTGATGACCGGCACGGGCAAGGACGATGTCCACCTGCTCGTCGTCTGCACGGCCGAACGCGGCCTGTGCGGTGGCTTCAACTCGCAGATCGCGCGTCTGGCGCGTGACCATACCCGCAAGCTTCTGGCGAGCGGCAAGACGGTCAAGATCATCTGCGTGGGCAAGAAGGGCTTCGATATCCTGCGTCGCGAATTCGCTTCGCTGATCATCGACCGCGTCGACCTTCGCGAAGTCAAGCGCATCGGCTTCACCAATGCCGACGAGATCGGCCGCAAGGTCATCGGTCTCTTCGAACAGGGCGAATTCGACGTCTGCACGCTGTTCTATTCCGAGTTCAAGTCGGTCATCGCGCAGATCCCGACCGCGCTCCAGCTCATCCCGGCCTCCGCTCCGGCGGCAGCTGCCGAGACGACCGGCGCGACGGCGATCTACGACTACGAGCCGGATGCCGGCGCGATCCTCGGCGACCTCATCCCGCGCAACATTTCGGTGCAGATCTTCCGGGCGCTGCTCGAGAACGTCGCCGGCGAAATGGGCGCCAAGATGAGCGCCATGGACAACGCGACCCGCAATGCTGGTGAGATGATCAACAAGCTGACGCTCAACTACAACCGTCAGCGCCAGGCTCAGATCACCAAGGAACTCATCGAAATCATCTCGGGCGCCGAAGCGCTCTAAGGACCAGGACAAAGAGGGTAAGAGATATGGCTAAGGCAGCTACCCCGAAGGACACCGCAGCGGCGAAGAAGCCGGCTGCGAGCAAGACGGTAACGGCGGCGGCTCCGGCCGCAGCGGCAACCAAGGCTTCGGCCACTGCCGCCAAGGCAAAGGCACCGGCCGCGAAGACCGCTGCGACCAAGGCTTCGGCTCCGGTCGCAGCCGGCGCAACCGGCCGCGTTACCCAGGTTATCGGCGCCGTCGTTGACGTCGCCTTCGACGGCGCTCTGCCGCTCATCCTGAACGCGCTGGAAACCGACAACAACGGCAACCGCCTCGTTCTCGAAGTCGCCCAGCACCTCGGTGAAAACACCGTCCGCACGATCGCCATGGACTCGACCGAAGGTCTCGTCCGCGGTCAGCCGGTCACCGACACGGGCGCTCCGATCTCCGTTCCGGTCGGCGACGAGACCCTCGGCCGCATCATGAACGTCATCGGCGAGCCGGTCGACGAAGCCGGTCCGCTCGTCACCAAGGCCAAGCGCGCCATCCACCAGGACGCTCCGGCCTATGTCGAGCAGTCGACGGAAGCGCAGATCCTCGTCACCGGCATCAAGGTCGTCGACCTTCTCGCTCCCTACGCAAAGGGCGGCAAGATCGGCCTCTTCGGCGGCGCAGGCGTTGGCAAGACCGTTCTCATCATGGAACTGATCAACAACGTCGCCAAGGCGCACGGTGGTTACTCGGTGTTCGCAGGCGTGGGTGAACGCACCCGCGAAGGCAACGACCTTTACCACGAAATGATCGAATCGGGCGTGAACAAGCACGGCGGCGGCGAAGGCTCCAAGGCCGCTCTCGTTTACGGCCAGATGAACGAACCGCCGGGCGCCCGCGCTCGCGTCGCCCTCACGGGTCTGACGATCGCTGAAGACTTCCGCGACAAGGGCCAGGACGTTCTGTTCTTCGTCGACAACATCTTCCGCTTCACGCAGGCAGGTTCCGAAGTGTCGGCTCTGCTCGGCCGTATCCCGTCGGCCGTGGGCTATCAGCCGACGCTCGCCACGGACATGGGCCAGATGCAGGAACGCATCACCACCACGACCAAGGGCTCGATCACCTCGGTTCAGGCCATCTACGTTCCCGCCGACGACTTGACCGACCCCGCGCCGGCAACCTCGTTCGCCCACCTCGACGCCACGACCGTTCTGTCGCGCTCGATCGCCGAAAAGGGCATCTACCCGGCCGTTGACCCGCTCGACTCCACGTCGCGCATGCTCGACCCGATGGTTGTCGGTGAAGAGCACTACGAAGTCGCCCGTAAGGTCCAGACGACCCTGCAGCGCTACAAGGCTCTCCAGGACATCATCGCGATCCTGGGCATGGACGAACTGTCGGAAGACGACAAGCTGGCCGTTGCCCGCGCCCGCAAGATCGAGCGCTTCCTGTCCCAGCCGTTCTTCGTCGCCGAAGTCTTCACCGGTTCGCCGGGCAAGCTCGTCGCTCTCGAAGACACGATCAAGGGCTTCAAGGGCCTCGTCAACGGCGAGTACGACCATCTTCCGGAAGCTGCCTTCTACATGGTCGGCTCCATGGAAGAAGCCATCGAGAAGGCCAAGAAGCTGGCTGCCGAAGCTGCTTGATGATTGTCGGGCGCCCGCACCGGGCGCCCTTCTCTTCCCGGCCGTATGAAATCAGAAGAAGTGAATGGTCATGGCTGACAGTTTCAACTTTGAACTCGTTTCCCCCGAGCGCCTGCTGGTTTCCGGCAGCGTCAGCGAAGTCGTCATCCCGGCGACCGAGGGCGAGATGACCGTCATGGCCAACCATGCGCCGACCATGACGACGATCAAGCCGGGCATCGTCACCGTGAAGACGGCCGATGGCAAGAAGGACCGCTACGTGGTCTTCGGCGGTTTCGCCGACATCATTCCGACCGGTTGCACGCTGCTCGCCGAATCGGCCGTTCATGTCGACGAATTCAACAACGACGACATCACGCGCCGCATCGAAGCTGTCCGCAAGGAGCTCGACCACGTGAAGACGGACGACCAGAAGTTCGGCATCGAGACCTATCTCGCCGAGCTGACGACGCTCCAGGGCATCGTGATGCCGGTCTGATGCCGGTCGCTTGAAACACATCGAACCCGCTCCGGCGGGTTTTTTGTTGCCTTGTTTCGGGCGGAAGGACTCCTTTACCTTTCCGCGAGAATGGCTCACCCTTCATTCTGACAACCGCAGCGCGATTTCCTGTTTCTTTACGGGACGAGAGGAGATTGGCGCGAGATGCGGTCGCCGCGATGGCGGCTGGATGTCAGGATGGAATGGATGAGCAGCAAGATCGTACCCGTCATCATGGCCGGCGGAAAAGGCACCCGCCTCTGGCCCCTGTCGCGCGCTTCGGCGCCCAAGCAGTTCCTCGAATTCCTCGGGGAAACGACGCTCTTCCAGAAGTCGCTGGCGCGGGTTTCCGACAAGGCGCTTTACGAGCCGCCGGTCATTGTCACCAACAGCGATTTCCGTTTCCTTGTCGCCGAACAGGCGCGGGCGGTCGACATGGCGCTGACCTCCATCCTTCTTGAGCCAGTGGCGCGCAACACAGCGCCGGCGCTTGCCGCCGCCGCGACGCTGATCGCCCGCGTCCATGGCAGTGACGCGATCATGCAGGTGCTCGCCTCCGACCATGAGATCGACGCCGATGCGACCTATTTCGACTGCATCGCCAAGGCGGCCGCCGCCGCCCGCACCGGACGCCTCGTGACCTTCGGCATCACGCCCAAGGAGCCGGCGACCGGCTACGGCTATATCGAGATTGGCGAGGAACTCGGCAACGGCGCCCATGCTGTGCGCCGCTTCGTCGAGAAGCCGGACCACGACAACGCCGCCGCCATGCTGGCGACGGGCGGCTATTTGTGGAATTCCGGCATGTTCATGCTGCCGGTCGGCCATTTCCTGCGCGAGTTGCAGCAATATGCGCCCGAGGTGCTGAATGCGGCGAGCGAAGCGGTCGCCAAGGCGCAGCACGACCTCGATTTCGAGCGGCTGGACGCCGAGGCCTTCGCCCGCGCGCCGGATATTTCCGTCGACTACGCCATCTTCGAGAAGACGCCGATTGCCGCCGTCGTGCCTTCGCCCATCTCCTGGTCCGATCTCGGCAGTTGGGATTCCGTGTGGAAGACCGGCCAGCGGGACGAGGCGGGCAATGTCGCCGACGGCAGCACGACGGTTCTCGACACGCGCAATTCGCTGGTGATTTCCCGCGATATCCATGTCGCCGTGCAGGGGCTGGAAAATGTCGCGGTCGTCGCCAGCGAGGATGCCGTCTATGTCGGGCGGCTGGAGGACAGCCAGAATGTCGGCAGGCTGGTGAAACATCTCGCGGCGCTGCCCAAGACGGCCAAGCTGACGGAGACGCATCCGACCTCCTACCGCCCCTGGGGCGGCTATACGTCGGTGCTGAACGGCGAGCGCTTCCAGGTCAAGCGCCTCTTCGTGACGCCCGGCAAGCGGCTGTCGCTGCAAAAGCACCATCACCGCTCGGAGCACTGGATCGTCGTGCGCGGCACCGCCGAGGTGACGATCGGCGACAGGACGATCCCGCTGCGCGAGAACGAGTCGGTCTATATTCCGCAGGGCGAGATGCACCGGCTCGCCAATCCCGGCAAGATCCTGCTGGAACTCATCGAGGTCCAGACCGGCTCCTATCTCGGCGAGGATGACATCATCCGCATCGAGGACGAGTTCGGCCGCGGCTAGAGAAGCGTCTCGCCGTCGGGTGTGACCTTCAGGGCCGTCAGGCGGCCGGTGGCGTAGCAGGTCGTGTCGATGCAGATGCGGCCCGGGCGGAAGACCGGCTCGGGCCCCGCCGTGTGACCGTGGATGACGGTGACGGGCAGGCCCGGCCCCTCGCTGAGGAAGGGCTCGCGGATCCACATCATGTCGTGGTCTTCCTGCTGGCGCAGCGGCACGCCGGGCAGGATGCCCGCATGCACGAAGAGGCGGTCGCCGCAGCGGGCGGCGATCGGCAGGCCTTGCAGGAAGGCGATATGGCGGGCGGGCATGCGTGCCCGAAGGTCCGAGCCAAGAGCCTCCAGGCCGCCGGGGCGGTCGAGATAGCCGGACGGCTCCAGCCCGTAGGAGCGCAGCGTCGCATCGCCGCCGAAATCGAGCCAGCGCTGGTGCCGGGGCGGATCGGCGATGAATTTCAGGAACGTGTCGTCATGATTGCCGCAGAGCGCGATGCGCTCGATGCCGTCGCCATGGCGTTCCGCGGCGAGATGCTCGATGACGGCGCTCGAGGCCGGGCCGCGGTCCACATAGTCGCCGAGATAGACGATCAACGGCTGCGCGCCCGGATGGCCGGCCGCATCCTCCCGAATGCGCGCCTCCAGCGCCAGCAGCGCGGCATGGCAGCCGTGCACGTCGCCGATGGCGTAGATGAGCGACCGGTCGGCGGCAAGGGTGAGGCGCTGGCGGGGGGAGGCGGATGCGGATGCGGTCATGGTGACTGTCATAGCCGCCCGGGCGGGGCGCGGTCCAGAGCCGTTGCCGCGCTGGGCAGGGGCGGCCGCGCTTCACTTCGCCCTCTTGACATCCGCCGCGTTGAGGCCGACTTCACGAGGGAGAAGACGCGAAGGAGACGAGCCATGAGCGAGGCAGCCCGCACGACGATCGACCAGGCGGAAGTCGACCGCTTTTCCGCCATGGCCGCCGAGTGGTGGGACCCGGCCGGAAAGTTCCGGCCGCTGCACAAGTTCAATCCCGTTCGCCTCACCTATGTCCGCGATCTCGTCTCCGCCCAGTTCGGCCGCGATCCGCGATCCCATCGCCCGCTCGAAGGTCTGCGCATCCTCGATATCGGCTGCGGCGGGGGCCTGCTATCCGAGCCGATGGCGCGCATGGGGGCGGATGTGCTGGGGGCGGATGCATCGGAAAAGAATATCGGCATCGCCAAGGCCCATGCGGCCGGCAGCGGCGTTCCGGTCGATTACCGCGCGGTGACGGCCGAGGCGCTGGCGGAAGCGGGCGAGACCTTCGACGTCGTGCTCAACATGGAAGTGGTCGAACACGTCTCTGACGTCGATTTCTTCCTCGGCACCTGCGCCTCCATGGTGCGGCCCGGCGGCATGATGTTCGTCGCCACGATCAACCGCACGCTGAAGGCTGCGGCGCTGGCTATCTTCGCGGCGGAGAATGTGCTGCGCTGGCTACCGCGCGGCACCCATCAATACGAGAAGCTGGTGCGGCCGGAAGAGATCGAAAAGCCGCTCACGGCATCCGGCCTGACGGTGACGGACCGCACGGGCGTGTTCTTCAATCCGCTGCTCAACCAGTGGAACCTCTCGAAGGACATGGACGTGAACTACATGCTGGTCGCGCGCCGCGCGTCCGCCTGATCTTCGCATTCTGGGCGATGCGGCGTCAGTTCGTGTCGTCGGGCAGGACGGGCAGGGGGGCGACTTCGACGCCTTCCTCGAGAAGGTCGCGTACCTCGTCCGCAGTCGCCCGGCCGACCAGGCCACGCTGCTCGGTCTCGCCGTAGTGGATCTTGCGGGCTTCCTCGGGAAAGCGGTCGCCGACATCCTCGGAATTCGCGCGGATGGTCGAGACGATCTCGCGCAGCTTCGCCATCATCTCGCGCTGGCCGGTCTGCACCGCCAGTTCCTGACGCCGCTGCTTCTTGCGGGCGGTCGAGACGGAGGGCGCCATCAGCCGCTTGGAAACGTGGGTCGAGCCGCAGGTCGGGCAGGAGACGAGCGCCATCTTCTGCTGGCGGTCGAAATCGTCCGCCGAGCCGAACCAGCCTTCGAAGGCGTGGCCGTTGTCGCAGGAGAGTTCGTAGCGGATCAAGCGGCAACGCCTCCCTTCGCGGGCGCGCCGGGCTCTTCGCCCGTTACTTCCAGGCTGAAGCTGCGCCCGTTGCGCAGGTTGGGGATCTTGTCGCGGGCGGCCTTCACGGCGGCGGTGTCGACCTCAGCCAGCACCACGGCCTCGCCAGTGCCGCCGGCGGAGGCGAGCACGCGGCCCCAGGGATCTACGATCATCGAGTGGCCGAAGGTCTCGCGACCGTCCTCGTGCACGCCCGCCTGCGCGGCCGCGACGATATAGACGCCGTTCTCGATGGCGCGGGCGCGCAGCAGCGTTTCCCAATGCGCCTCGCCCGTCTGGCGGGTGAAGGCGGCGGGAACGGAGATGATCTGCGCGCCGGCCTGCGCCTCGGCCTTGAAGAGTTCGGGGAAGCGCACGTCGTAGCAGATGGCGAAGCCCAACCGCCCGAAGGGAAGGTCGGCAAGGCGCGCGACCGCGCCCGGCGAATAGACCGCGCTCTCGCGCCAGCTCTCGCCATTGTCGAGGTCGACGTCGAACATGTGGATCTTGTCGTAGGTGCAGATGCGCGCGCCGTCCGGACCGAAGAGGAAGCCGCGATTGGCGACCTTGCCGTCGGCAAGCGCGATGGCGGTGGAGCCGACATGGACGTGGATGGCGAGTTCGGCCGCAAGCTGCGCGGCGGCGGCGACCACTGGGTCGTCCTCCTCCTGCCGCAGGATGGCCTTGAGGCCGGCGCGGTCTCTTTGCAGGGCGCCGGTCATTTCCGGGGTCTGGACATAGGTGGCGCCCTTGGCGGCCGCCTCGCGCACGAGCCGCCGCATCGTCTCCACGTTGCGGACCGGATCGGTCCCGGAGCACATCTGGACGGCGGCGATCGTGACGGTCATGGGCGGTCTCCTCAGGCGGCGAGCAGGGCGTCGAGTTCGCCGGCGCGCTCCAGCGCATGCAGGTCGTCGCAGCCGCCGACATGGCGGTCGTTGATGAAGATCTGCGGGAAGGTGCTGCGGCCGGCGCGCTGGATCATCTCCTGGCGAAGCTCGGGCGCGTGGGTGGCGTCGTGCTCCTCATAGGCCACGCCCTTCGTCTCGAGGAGTTTTTTCGCGGCGCTGCAATAGCCGCAGAACTGACGCGTGTAGATGACGACCGAAGCCATGCGTTCCTGCTCCAATGCTTGAAAAACCTGCCTTTCATATAGGTCCGGGAAGCGCCCTTGCAAAGGTCAAAACGGTCACGTCGCTGACACCGGCCCGTTTCAGGCTGCGCGTCACGGCGGCGACGGTGGCCCCTGTCGTATAGACATCGTCGACAAGGACGACGCGGCGGCCGAACAGGGCTTCCCGGCCGGCGGTCGTGATGGCGAAGGCGCCGCGCACGTTCTCCTCGCGGGCGCGCGGGCCAAGGCCCACTTGCCGGCGCGTGCGCTTGGTGCGGCGGAGCGCGTCGACAAGCACGGGCTTGCCGGCAAGCCTTCCGATGGCGCGGGCAAGCTCGGCCGCCTGGTTGAACTTGCGCCAGATGAGGCGGGAGCGGTGCAGCGGCACGGGCAGGATGACATCCGCCGCCTGCACGCTGCCGTCGCCCGCGCGCAGCATCCACCCCGCCATCATGGGCGCGAGATCGGTGCGGTCGCGGTATTTCAGCGACTGGACGAGGATGCGGGCAAGATCGTCATAGAGCGCGACGGAGCGCAGCCGGTCGAAGGGCGGCGGATTGGCGATGGCGTCGGCGCTGAGGATGCCCGGCCCGAGATCGTGCGAGAAGGGCGTGCCGAGCACGTCGCAATAGGGCCGCTCGATCAGCGCCAGCTTCGACCAGCAATGCGGGCAGAGGCTCGCCTTGCTGCCGAGGAGCACGCCGCAGCCCGCGCAGGCCGGCGGATAGACGATGTCGAGCGCGGCGCCGGCAAGGGCGAGAAACCGGTGGGCGGCAGCCTGCCGGAAGGGGACTGCCGGCAATGGATCCGCCTCGATTTCGCCCATGCGGTTGACAATAGTCGCAGTTCGCGGCCAAAGCGAAGGAAATCCGAACGGGACTTCTCTCATGGAAACGCTCTTCGACCACGCCCTCATCGATGCCAACCGCCTGCGGGCGCTGCGCGGCGAGCCGGCGGACTTCCTCCTCAACGTGGTGGCGCGGGAGCTTGCCGAACGGCTCAGCGTCATCGATCGCCGCTTCGAGCGCGCCGTCGAGTTGCACGGCCATACGGGGGCGGCGGCGCGGGCCATCGTCGAGACCGGCAAGGTGGATGCGCTGGAGCGCGTGGAGAGCGACCGGCGCTTTGCCGGGCAAGGGGAGGCGGTCGTCGTCTCGCCGCTCGAGACGGTGCCTCTGGAGCCGCAGTCGGTCAACCTCATCGTCTCGCCGCTTTCCCTGCATCTCACCAACGACACGCCCGGCGTCTTCGTGCAGATCCGCCGTGCGCTGAAGCCCGACGGGCTGTTCCTCGCGGCCATTCCGGGCAGCGGCACGCTGCAGGAGCTGCGCGAGGTGCTGCTTGCCGCCGAGAGCGAGATCGCGGGCGGGGCGAGCCCGCGGGTCATTCCCTTCCCGGATGTGCGCGATGTCGGCGCGCTGCTCCAGCGCGGCAGCTTCGCCCTGCCGGTGACGGACAAGGAGAGCTATACGGTCCGCTACGATTCGATCTTCCCGCTGATGAAGGACCTGCGCGCCATGGGCATGGCCAATCCGCTCACCGGCCGCAGCCGGCGGCCGCTGACGCGGGGTATCCTGCTTCGGGCGGCGGAGCTCTATGCGGAACGGTTTTCCGATCCGGACGGGCGCATCCGGGCGACATTCTCGATCATCTATGTCTCGGGCTGGGCGCCGCATGAAAGCCAGCAGAAGCCGCTGAAGCCCGGCTCGGCGAAGATGCGCCTTGCCGATGCGCTCAAGCAGGGCGGACAGGAATAGCCGTCAGTTCGGCGACTTGATCTTGTCGTTGAGCGTCATGAAGGTGTTGTTCAGGCTGTCGCTGAACGCCGTTAGCCCCGCGAGCAGGCCAACGGAGATGAGGGCTGCGAGAAGGCCGTATTCCACGGCGGTCGCCCCTTTTTCGTCGGAGAGGAACGATCGTACTAGTCCTGCAATCATTCCACCTCTCCCGTGTGCCACGCGGCACGTGACTTTCGCGCGCGGTTCAGCAGCCGCTGCCCGCTCCCGGGCCGTCAACGATGCAGACGGCGCCTGGCATTTCCTGTAGCACGCTGCGGCGGACCGTGTAGCGCTTGCCGGTTTCCGCCGGCTGGACGGAGCCCGTGGAGATCATGTCGAACTCGTCCGGCACGTTCGCCATTATGCGTTTGTCGGTCTTGGCCGACAGGACCGGGGTGAGGACCAGTGCAAGGGCGATCACCGCCGTACCGAACAACAGGGCAAGGTTCAGCGCACCGGTCCGGGTGTCGCCGGCCGGGGTGAAATCCTTCTCCTGAACGGCTTTCCAGAAGTCTTCGTCACGCATCACAGGGTCTCGTAAGCATTCATTGCAACGTTTAGGCCCAATCTTTGAACGAGGGTGCTAAATGATTGCTTAACGCAGACCGGAAAATGCGAGGTTATTCCCTGCCTTGAGGCTCAGAGCAGGTCCATCAGGAAGGGGATGAGCGGCTCGTCGGCCGGCGGCATCGGATAATCGCGCAGCGCCTTCGGCCGCACCCACTTGATCGCCTGTCCCTCGCGGCCCCGCGCGGTGCCCTCGAAGCGCCGGCAGACATAGAGCGGCATCAGCAGGTGGAAGTCGTCATAGGTGTGGCTGGCGAAGGTCAGCGGCGCGAGGCACTGGATCTTCGTGGCGATGCCGAGTTCCTCGTCCAACTCGCGGATCAGCGTCTCCTCCGGCGTCTCGCCGGGCTCGACCTTGCCGCCGGGAAATTCCCACAGGCCGGCGAGCTGCTTGCCCTCGGGGCGCTGGGCAAGAAGGATGCGGCCGTCGGCATCGACCAGCGCGCAGGCGGCGACGAGGAGGATGCGGCGCTGTTTTGCGTTGGTCTCGGTCATGCCGCGTGCGGTCCCCGGTAGCTGTATTCGTAGACGTCCCGGAAGCCGGCGCGGCGGTAGAGCGCAAGCGCGGCCGCATTGTCCGCCTCGACCTGCACCCAGGCATGACGGGCGCCCTTGAGCTTGGCCCAGCGCAGGCTGGCATGCAGGATCGCCGTGCCGAGACCCCGGCCGCGTCGCTCTTGTGCAACGCCGAGCTGGAGGATGCCGGCAAGGTCATTGTCCTGCACGGCGATGGTCACGGCGGTCGGGCCGAAATCGGGCTCCTCGAAGATGAAGAGGCCGGCCTCCGGCTTGATGGCGTTGATGATCTCGGTAAGGCCCGGCTTGAGGCCGGGATCGTCACCGGCGACGCGGATGCGCGCATCGACGAAGCGGCCGACGTCGCGGCTCGGCAGGTGGTCGAGACCCTCGTCGCGCGACAGGTCCGCAAGGTCCACCATCATGACGATGGTCCGGCCGACATTCGCCCAGCCGGCCTCGTCCATGAAGGCGACGAGCTTTTCGGGGGTAAGGGGCGTCTGGCGCACCAGCAGCGGGCGGCCGTAATCGGCAAAGCGCTTGGCCGCCTTTTCGAGGCGGATCTCGATGTCGCGCGTATCGGAGGGATCGAGTGGATTGACGGAGTTCAGCCGGCGCGAGGGATGGCCCGCCGTCAGCCGGCAGAGCCAGCTTCCGTCATACTGCACGCTGGCCGCGGGCCATGCGCGGAAGCCGACGGCTTCCAGCCGCCGGACTTTCGGGAGATCGCTCATCGTCGTCTTCTGTCCGGAAGGGGTCACGCTCCGGGCCTCCATTCTGGCGCAGTTCCGCTGCGCGCTTTTCCGGAACTGCCTAGCTGCGGTAGTCGCCGTTGATCTCGACATATTCCTTGGTGAGGTCGCAGGTCCAGACCGTCGCCCGGCCTTGGCCGAGGCCGATCTCGACGCGCACCGGAATGTCCTCGCGCTTCATGACGGCGGTGGCGGCCGCTTCGGAATAGGACGGGTCGCGCTCGCCGTCGACGGCGACGCGCACGTCGCCGAACCAGATGGCGAGGCGGTCGCGGTCGGCCATCTCGCCGGACTTGCCGACGGCCATGACGACGCGGCCCCAATTGGCGTCCTCGCCGGCGACGGCGGTCTTGACCAGCGGGGAATTGGCGATGGAAAGCGCGATGCGCTTGGCCGCCTCGTCGCTCTCGGCGCCTTCCACGGTGATCTCGACCATCTTGCGCGCGCCTTCGCCGTCGCGGACGACCTGAAGGGCAAGGTCGCGCAGGAGATCGTTGAGGGCGGCGCGGAAGGCATCGAGGGATGCATCGTCGGCCGTGACCGGCTTCTGGCCGTCGGCGGCGGCAGCGCCGGTGGCGAACAGCATCAGCGTATCCGAGGTGGAGGTGTCGCTGTCGACGGTGACGGAATTGAAGGTCGGGCCAACGCCGGCCGACAGCAGCGATTGCAGCACGCCGGCGGGAATGTCGGCATCGGTCACGACGAAGGAGAGCATCGTCGCCATGTCGGGTGCGATCATGCCGGCGCCCTTGGCGATGCCGTTGATGCGGACGGTGACGCCGCCGAGCTCGGCGGTGCGAGTCGCCACCTTCGGATAGGTGTCGGTCGTCATGATCGCCTTGGCGGCCTCGAACCAGAAATCTTCCGTGCCGGAGGCGGCAAGGCCGTCGAGCACGCCGGAAAACTTGGTGGCGTCGAGCGGTTCGCCGATCACGCCGGTCGAGGCGAGGAAGACCTCACCTTCGCCGCAGCCGACGGCCTTGGCCGCGGCCTCGGCGGTCAGCTTCGTCGATTCGCGGCCCTTGCGGCCGGTGAAGGCGTTGGCATTGCCGGAATTGACCACCACGGCGCGGGCGACGCCGCCCGGAAGATTGGCGCGGCAGAAATCGACCGGGGCCGAAGGGCACTTGGAGCGGGTGAAGACGCCCGCGACGGCGGCAGGACGGTCGAAGACCATCATCAGCACGTCGGTCCTGTTCCTGTACTTGATCCCGGCGGCGGCGGTCGCCATGCGCACGCCGCGCACCGGCGGCATTTCGGCATAGGTTTTCGGGGCGAGCGGGGAGATGGAACCGGACATGGCGCTTTCCTGAAGGGTGGAGGCCCGGCTTGCGCCGGGCCATGGTCGTCTTACTGCTGGCCTTCGGTCGCGGGGGCGGCGTCTTCCGCGCCTTCCGCTTCCTGCTTGTTGACCGCGTCATAGGCGGTCTTCAGGGCGGCGTCCGTGATGTCGATCGGCGCTGCGGCCTTGGCCTTTTCGAGCAGTTCCAGATACTTGTCGCGCATGACGAGCTGGCGGACCTGCGGCTCGACCTGGTCGAGCGCCGGGGGCTGCTGCTTGCGCTTGTCCTCGACCTTGATGACGTGATAGCCGAACTGCGTCTTCACCGGCTCCTTGGAATAGGCGCCCTTTTCCAGCGCGAAGGCGGCCGCTTCGAATTCCGGCACCATGCGGCCCTTGGCGAAATAGCCGAGGTCGCCGCCTTCCGACTTGTTCGGGTCGGTCGACTTCTCCTTGGCGATCTCCACGAAGTCCTTGCCGGCGTCGAGGTCCTTGATGATGGCCTTGGCCTCTTCCTCGGTCTTGACGAGGATATGGCGGGCGCGGATCTCGTCCTGCGGCTCGATGGCGGCGATTTCCTTCTCGTAGCGCGCCTTGACCTCTTCCGGCGTGACGGCGTCGACGACGTGCTTCTTGAAGTAGGCGTTGTGCAGCTCGCGATCCGTCAGGAAGGCGAGGCGCTGCTTGAAGTCGGCGGTGTCCTGGAGGCCTTCCTTGTCGGCGTCGGCGGCGAGCAGCTTGACGTCGATGATCGAGGAGAGGGCGGCGACGCGCTTCTGGTCGTCCGGCAGGTTGGCGAGCTGCGGATCGAGACCGGCCATGCCGAGCTTCAGCTCCGATTCGTGGATCTCGACCGCGCCGACCTTGGCGACGACCGGATCGGCTGCCGCATCCTGCGCACGGGCGATGCCGCCGGCGGCGACGATCGCCACAAGAGCGACCGTTGCGAGCTTGCTGTACTTGAACATATCGAAAAGACCTTTCACATCCTCGCCGGAATCGGGTCGATATCCGGTGCCAGACGGCTCAACAGCACCAGAATGTGGCCGTTGTGCAACCGCCTGAGCCGTTGACATCATTCGACCCCCCTCTTATCTGTCACGCAATCCCGCGTCCAGAACAGTTTCCGGGCGTTTCACGGCTTTGCGCGCAATTATCGTGCGACCTGTCACGCGCCGGGCGCCCACAAAGAAAGGACCATCCTGATGGTCAGCCTCGGCGGCATCGCCCGCAAGTTGTTCGGCTCTTCCAACGATCGCCGTGTCCGTTCCTATAAATCCCGCGTCGACGCGATCAACGCGCTCGAACCCGAGATCAAGGCGCTCTCCGACGAGGCGCTCCGCGCCAAGACCGTGGAATTCCGCGAACAACTGGCCGCCGGCAAGACACTGGACGATATCCTGGTGCCGGCCTTCGCGGTCGCCCGCGAGGCGGCGTTCCGCGTCCTCGGCCTTCGTCCCTTCGACGTGCAGCTCATCGGCGGCATGATCCTTCACGAGAAGTCGATCGCCGAAATGAAGACCGGTGAAGGCAAGACACTCGTCGCCACGCTTCCCGTCTATCTCAACGCGCTTGCCGGCAAGGGCGTGCATGTCGTGACGGTCAACGACTACCTCGCCACCCGCGACAGCGCCCAGATGGGCCGGATCTACGGCTTCCTCGGCCTTTCGACCGGCGTCATCGTGCATGGCCTCGACGACGACCAGCGCCGCGCGGCCTATGCCTCCGACATCACCTACGCGACGAACAACGAGCTCGGCTTCGACTATCTGCGCGACAACATGAAGTACGAGCGCAACCAGATGGTCCAGCGCGGCCACTTCTTCGCCATCGTCGACGAAGTGGACTCGATCCTCGTCGACGAGGCGCGCACGCCGCTGATCATTTCCGGCCCGCTCGACGACCGCTCCGACCTCTACACGACCATCGACGCCTTCATCCCCATGCTGGAAGAGGCGGACTACGAGATCGACGAGAAGCAGCGCTCGGCCAACTTCTCGGAAGTCGGTACGGAGAAGCTGGAAAATCTCTTGCGCGAGGCCGGCCTTCTCAAGGGCGAATCGCTCTACGACGTCGAGAACGTCGCCATCGTTCACCACATCAACAACGCGCTGAAGGCCCACAAGCTCTTCACCCGCGACAAGGACTACATCGTCCGCAACGACGAGATCGTCATCATCGACGAGTTCACCGGCCGCATGATGCCGGGCCGCCGCTATTCGGAAGGCCAGCACCAGGCGCTCGAGGCCAAGGAAAAGGTCACGATCCAGCCGGAAAACCAGACGCTGGCCTCGATCACCTTCCAGAACTATTTCCGCATGTACGACAAGCTCGGCGGCATGACGGGCACGGCCTCGACGGAAGCCGAGGAATTCGGCAACATCTACGGCCTCGAGGTCGTGGAAGTGCCGACCAATCTGCCGATCCAGCGTCTCGACGAGGACGACGAGGTCTACCGGACGGCGGAAGAGAAGTACAAGGCGATCATCGAGGAGATCAAGGCGTCCCGCGAGAAGGGCCAGCCTGTCCTCGTCGGCACGACGTCCATCGAGAAGTCCGAGCTTCTGGCCGAACTTCTCAAGAAATCCGGCTTCAAGGACTTCCAGGTCCTCAACGCCCGCTATCACGAGCAGGAAGCCTATATCGTCTCGCAGGCGGGCGTACCGGGCGCGGTCACCATCGCCACCAACATGGCCGGCCGCGGCACCGACATCCAGCTCGGCGGCAATGTCGACATGCGGCTGGAGCGTGAGCTCGCCGAGATGGAGCCTGGCGCCGAGCGGGATGCGAAGCGCGATGCGATCATCGCCGAGGTCAAGCAACTCAAGGAGAAGGCGCTCGCCGCCGGCGGCCTCTATGTCCTTGCCACCGAGCGCCACGAAAGCCGCCGCATCGACAACCAGCTTCGCGGCCGTTCGGGCCGTCAGGGCGACCCGGGCCGCTCGAAGTTCTTCCTGTCGCTGCAGGACGACCTGATGCGCATCTTCGGCTCCGAGCGCATGGACTCCATGCTCCAGAAGCTCGGTCTCAAGGAAGGCGAGGCCATCGTCCATCCGTGGATCAACAAGGCGCTGGAGCGCGCGCAGAAGAAGGTCGAAGCCCGCAACTTCGATATCCGCAAGAACCTCCTGAAATATGACGACGTGCTCAACGACCAGCGCAAGGTCATCTTCGAGCAGCGCATCGAGCTGATGGACAGCGAGAACCTGTCGGAGATCGTTTCGGACATGCGCCACGAGGTCGTCGAGAATCTCGTGCGCCTGCACATCCCGGAAAACGCCTATGCCGAACAGTGGGACGGTCCCGGCCTCAAGCAGGGCGTCGCCGAGCAGCTGAACCTCGACCTGCCCATCGAGGCGTGGGTCGCCGAGGAAGGCATTGACGAGAAGGACATCCTGGAGCGCCTGCGCGCCGCCGCCGACGGCGCTGCCGCCGACCGCGCCGAGCGCTTCGGCCCGGAAATCATGGCCTATGTCGAGCGCTCCGTGCTGCTCCAGACGCTGGACCATCTGTGGCGCGAGCATATCGTCAATCTCGATCACCTGCGTTCCGTCATCGGTTTCCGCGGCTATGCCCAGCGCGACCCGCTGCAGGAATACAAGGCCGAGGCCTTCGAGCTCTTCCAGGCGCTTCTGGCGAACCTTCGCCAGACCGTCACGGCGCAGCTCATGCGCGTCGAGCTGGTGCGCCAGGCAGCCGATGCGCCCGCGCCGGTGCCGCCGTCCATGGAAGGCCATCACATCGACGGCACGACCGGCGAGGACGATTTCGGCGAAGGCGGCAACCTGATGGCCGACGCGATCGATCCGGAAGACCGCGATCCGAACGATCCGTCGACCTGGGGCCGCGTTGCGCGCAACGAGCCGTGCCCCTGCGGTTCGGGCAAGAAATACAAGCATTGCCACGGCGCCTTCGAGCAGGCGTAACGATCCGAAAATGCCGCCTCCGGGCGGCATTTTCTTTCGGGGGATGAAGGGTGCTGTCCAACCCTTTGTTAACCCTGATCTGACAAGACTGGCTTCATCAGTTTTGCGTAGCGTTCGGGTTCCTGTGTTGATGGCGGTCATTCAGACGGCGGAGAAATTGCTGCCTGCGGGTCTGCGCGGCAAGGCCGAGCCGTTCGTGCGAACGCTCGCGAGCCTTACCGCCGGCAACGACCCCCGCACGCTCGCCCAGCGCATGGCGCTCGTCACCTTCGCCATTCGCGTCGCCAGCGCCGCCATCGCCTTCATCACCCAGATCGTCCTTGCCCGCGTGATGGGCGAGTTCGAATATGGCGTCTTCGTCTTCGCCTGGGCGCTCGTCGTGATCTGCGGCGACATGTCCTGTCTCGGCTTCCACACGACCGTCGTGCGCTTCCTGCCGGATTATGCGGGGCGCAATGCCCATGCGGAGATCCGCGGCCTCACCTCGACGGCGCGCATCTTCGCCATGCTGTCTTCCACGGCGCTGGCGATCCTCGGCTTCCTCGTGCTCTGGCTCTTCCACGAGAGCTTTGCCGGCTACTATGTCGTGCCGCTGTTCATCGGCCTTTTCTGCATGCCGATGATCGCGCTCGGCGACGTGCTGGACAGCACCGCGCGGGCGCATAGCTGGGCGCTGGCGGCGCTGAGCCCGACCTATATCATCCGCCCGCTGCTGATCCTCGTCTTCATGGTGCTGGCCGTGCGGACGGGCGCGCCGCATACCGCGCTGACGGCGATGGTCGCGGCCCTCGCGGCGACCTATCTGACGACCGTCGTGCAGTTCTTCAACATCATCCGGCGGCTCGGCAGGCGCTATGTCGCGGGCCCCCGCAAGATCGAGATGTCGCTCTGGGTGAAGGCGGCGCTGCCGATCTTCCTCATCGAGGGCTTCGGCTTCCTGCTGACCAATTCCGACGTGATCATCGTCGGCCTCTTCCTCGACCCCGAGAGCGTCGCGATCTATTTCGCGGCGGCCAAGACGATGGCGCTGGTGCATTTCGTCTTCTTCTCGGTAAAGGCCGCCGCGGCGCCGCGCTTTTCGGCGCTGTTTTCCTCCGGCGATCGGCTGGCACTGGCGCGCTTTGCCGGCGAGACGGTGCGCTGGAGCTTCTGGCCGTCGCTTGCCGTCGGGCTCGGCGTGCTGGCGCTCGGCCATTTCCTGCTGTCGCTCTTCGGCCCAGCCTTCACCGCCGGCCATAGCCTGATGGCGATCCTGCTTGCCGGCATCATGGCGAAAGCCCTCGTCGGCCCCGGCGAGGTATTGCTCACCATGTCGGGCGAGCAGCGGCTCTGCGTCGGCGTCTATGCCGTGGCCTTCGCGGCGAACATCGCCTTCAACGTCACGCTCATTCCGCTCTTCGGCGTTACGGGCGCCGCCATCGCCACGGCCGGCGCCATGGTCGTCGAGGCGGTGCTGCTGCATCTCGCCGTGCGCGGAAAGCTCTCGATCATTCTCTTCGCCTTCGCCGATCCGGTGCGGGCGAACCTTGCCAACGGGATGGACAACCATGACCGATAGCCACGGCCTCGACCATGCGATCGCGGCGGGCCGCGCCCAGGCCGTGATTCCGCCGGCGGCGCCGCTTGCGCAGCCGCCCGCAGACCAGCGCATTCCCGTCGGCCGCCCGGGCCGCTCGCTGTCGCTCTATCCGGCGACGGCCGGCTACGAGCTTCAGCAGGAACTCGACTTCCTGTCGAACCGCGTCATGGATCCAAACATCTTCTTCACCGGCCGTTTCCTCGCGCCCGCCATGCCGCGGCTGGAGGACCGTACGGTGCGCCTCTCCGTCATCCGCGACGAGAGCGAGGGGCGCAGCCGCATGCGCTTCCTCATGCCCTTCTCGGTCGAGAAGCCGGGCTTTTCCATCGGCACCAGCATCCTGCGCGCTTGGTCGAACCCGTTCGGCCCGCTCGGCACGCCGCTGGTCGATGCCGAGGATGCCGCCGAAACGCTGGACAACCTGCTGGAAGCGCTCGCGGGGCCGGCCACCGGCCTGCCGCCGGTGCTCGTCCTGCCGGACCTTCGCCTCAACGGTCCCTTCGCGCAGCTGATGCGCGCCGTCGCCATCAGCCGGAACCTGCCGCTCACCGTGACCGACACCTATCGCCGGCCGATGCTGGAAAGCCTGCTCGACGGCCAGACCTATCTTCAAAAGGCGATCTCGCAGCAGCATTTCCGCGAATTGCGCCGGCAGTGGCGCAAGCTCGATCGCCTCGGCGCGCTCAGCTACAATGTCGCGCGCCAGCCCGCCGATATCCGCCTTCGCATGGAGGAGTTCCTGCTTTTGGAGGCGGGCGGCTGGAAGGGACGCGGCCGCACGGCGATGATCAACGACCGCTACCGCGCCGCCTTCGCCCGCGAGGCGATCACCAACCTCGCCGAGACGGACGGCGTGCGCATCCACACGCTCGACCTCGACGGCCGCGCCATCGCCTCTATGATCGTTTTTCTCACCGGCGGCGAGGCCTACACCTGGAAGACGGCCTATAACGAGGACTATGCCCGCTATTCGCCCGGCAAGCTGCTTCTTGCAGAGCTGACCGAATGGCATCTCGACGACGCCAATATCGCGCGCTCGGATTCCTGCGCCATCCCCGACCATCCGGTGATGAGCCGCTTCTGGGAGGAGCGCGAGGACATGGGCACGCTCATCATCGGCCTGCAGCAGAACCGCGACCGCGACGTGCGGCAGGTGGCGACACAGCTTCACCTCTACCGCAATACCCGCAATGTCGCGCGGCTGCTGCGGGACAAGATTCGCTCGCTCGCCCGGCGCTAGGACATTTCCAGCCGGAGCGGCGTCGCTCCGGCGTTAGACAGTGCGGTTAAAACTAGGCGGCGCGGGCCGCCTCTTCCGCCGCCTGCTTGCGCAGGAGATGGCGGATGACCTTGCCGGAGGTCGTGAGCGGCAGGGAATCGACGAAATCCACCTCGCGCGGATATTCGTGCATGGAGAGCCGGGACTTGACCCATTCGCGGATCTCGGCGGCAAGGGCCGGCGACGGCACTTCGCCGGGGCGCAGCACCACATAGGCCTTGACGATCTCCGTGCGCACCGGGTCCGGCTTGCCGACGGCGGCGGCGAGCTGCACGGCGGGGTGGCCGGCAAGGCAATCCTCGATCTCGCTTGGGCCGATCCGGTAGCCGGAGGAGGTGATGACGTCGTCGTCGCGGCCGAAGAAGGTGACGTAGCCTTCCTCGTCCATGCGGCCCAGATCGCCGGTCATCAGCCAGTCGCCGACGAATTTCTCCGCCGTCGCCCTGTCGTTCCGCCAGTAGCCGAGGAACATCACGGGATCGGGCCGTTTCACGGCGACCTGGCCGACGGTGCCGCGCGGCAGCTCCCGGCCCTCGGCGTCGATGATCGCGACGACATGGCCCGGCACCGGCTTGCCGATCGGCCCCGGGCGCGACACGCCGAGCTTGCCGATGGAGCCGAGCACGATGTTGCATTCCGTCTGGCCGTAGAATTCGTTGATGGTGATGCCGAGCGTGTCGCGCACCCACTCCCAGGTCTCGCGGCCGAGGGATTCGCCGGCCGAGCCGATGGTGCGCAGGTTGAGCCGGTATTTTTCGCGCGGATTGGCGACCGTCTTCATCAGCCGCAGCGCCGTCGGCGGAATGAAGGCGTTGCGCACGTCCATGTCCTGCATGATGCGATAGGCCATGTCGGGATCGAATTTCTGGCCCGGCGAGGAGACGACCGGCACGCCGAGCAGCAGCGCCGGCAGGAGAACGTTGAGAAGCCCGCCCGCCCAGGCCCAGTCGGACGGGGTCCAGATGCGGTCGCCGGGCTGCGGCAGGAATTCGTGGTGCATCTGGAAACCGGGCACATGGCCGAGCAGCACGCGGTGGCCGTGCAGCGCGCCCTTCGGCGGACCCGTCGTGCCGGACGTATAGATCATCATGGCCGGATCATCTGGGCCGCTGTCGACGGAGGCGAACGGGCCGGCGTGCCGGGCAAGAAGGTCGTGGAAGTTCTTCGCGTCGGCATCGTCGGCCGCCTCGGTCGCGATGACGATGTCGAGCGTCGGCAAGTCTTGCCGGATGGGCTTCAGGCGTTCGAGGCCGAACCGGTTGGTGACGATGGCCTTCGCCTCGGCATTCTTCAGCCGGAAGGAAAGGGCATCCGCGCCGAAGAGCAGGGCCAGCGGCAGGGCGATGGCGCCGAGCTTGTAGATCGCGACATGGGCGATCACCGCCTCGAAGCTCTGCGGCAGCAGGATCGCCACCCGATCGCCCCTGCCGACGCCTTCCGCCTGCAGCGCCGCGGCGAAGGCGTCCGAGCGGGCGGCAAGTTCGCCATAGGTCATGGAGAGCGGCGGGGCGTCGGGCAGGAAATGCTGGAGGCAGACGCGGTCCGGCTCGCGCGCCGCCCAGGCATCGGAAACGGCGGTGCCGATGTTGAAGCGTTCGGGGATCTGCCAGCGGAAATCCCGGTACAGGGCGTCGTAGGTCGATCTTTCGGCAAGCATCCGGTGTCTCTCCAGTTTGCTGCATTGCAACTAGCATTCCGGAGGGCCGCACCGCAATGGCGGCTTTCGAAGGTCAGAGCCAGGAGAGGCGGCTGTCGACCTCGGTGACGTCCTTGATCGCGGCGGCCACGGCCACGGCGCGATCGGCCTCTTCCGGGGAGGTGACGCTGCCGGAAAGCACGATCCGCGTACCCTTGCAGGTCACGGTGATGTCCGAGGCATCGACATCGCCGGCAAGCGAAAGCGCATCCGCCACCGCCGTTTCCAGCCAGGCGGGATGCGGACCGTCGAAATGCTCGGGCAGCTCGCCCTTGAAGGTGCCTTCCTTGAAAACCATGGTGTGCTCCTATGGCAGGCTTTGCAGGGAAACGTGGACCGGGCGGATTTGTTCGCGTAGCCCGCGCGATCCTGCCCGCATTCGGATCATAGTGGAAGTCCCCGAAACGGATGAGACCCAAGAGCGTGCACATCGCTCTCGGGTCCCCCTCACAACCGCATCCGGGGGTGTCTGCGGTTGCCGACATTAAATGCGGCTTCGCAAAATTTGTTCCCGCTAAAGAACAAATTTTCGGAGCGACGGCTGGCAGCGCCCTTTCGATGCGATGTGGCCACGATCGTCTCGCCTGCTATCTCCGCACACACCGTCCAACGTGTATCGGACGCGGTTGAGCGCATGCCGATCGCGCCGTGCCTGCGTGAGAGGAAAAGCCGGAATCAATACCAGCGGAATACCGTCAACTCCGCTCATCAAAGATTCCGGGTCCAGACGCCAAGATAGCGACGCATGCAGTACAGCAGTGTCGCCCGTTCCTCGTTCTCACGAATATCGATTATGCGCCCGAAGACGATACGGTGGGTTGCCTCGTCCACGGCATTGGTGAATTCGCATTCGAAGCTGACCGAGGCATTGGCCAGGACCGGGATACCCGTGAGGCCCTCTCCCCATTCGCCAAGCGCAAATCGGTCCTTTACCGGCGTCTTGCCACCGAAGGCGTCAGAGATGTCTTCCTGGCCCGGCATCAACGTGTTGACGCAGAAATGGCGCGCGCTTTCGAAGGCATGAAAACACGAACTCGCACGATTGATGCAGACGAGAAGCGTTGCCGGCGTGTCGCTGACGCTGCAGACCGCGGAGGCCGTAAACCCGTAGCGTTCGCCGCCAGATCGCGTGGTGACAATGCTGACCGCCGAGCCGAGGCGCGACATGCCGCTGCGAAACGCGGCCTTGTCCACAATGTCGAAGCGGTGGTCCACCATGCCCATGTCGGCCTCTCAGGTGCGTTCGGTACGCGCGCAACCGAGGCGGTCACGCAGCATCCACTGTTCATATGCGATGCGCCCCGGCACGCCCGGGAATTGCGCATCCCGGTGGCCGGGAGATCGTCCAGACTAGGCGGAGAGCTCTCTTCGGACGATTTCCGCGCCGGCACTCAAAGCCTGCAGCTTGCCCCGTGCCACGCGGCGAGACAGCGGCGCCATGCCACAATTGGTGCAAGGGCAAAGCTTATCGGCATCCACGAACTGAAGGGCCTTCCGCAGAGTGGCGGCAACTTCCTCCGGGGTCTCGATGGTATTGCTCGCCACGTCGATGGCCCCGACCATCACCTTCTTGCCTCGGATCAGCTCGATCAGATCCATCGGAACATGAGAGTTGTGGCATTCCAGGGAGATCATGCCGATGCTGGATTTCTGCAGCTTGGGGAACGATTCTTCATATTGCCGCCACTGCGACCCAAGCGTCTTTTTCCAGTCCGTATTGGCCTTGATGCCGTAGCCGTAGCAGATATGCACGGCGGTTTCGCATTTCAGGCCTTCGATTGCCTTTTCCAGCGTGGCGACACCCCAGTCATTCACCTCGTCGAAGAAGACGTTGAATGCGGGCTCATCGAACTGGATGATATCGACACCGGCGGCCTCCAGTTCCCTGGCTTCCTGGTTGAGGATCTTGGCGAATTCCCAGGCCAACTTCTCGCGGCTTTTATAGTGGTCGTCAAAAAGCGTATCGATCATGGTCATCGGACCCGGCAGCGCCCACTTGATCGGTTGCTTCGTCTGCTGGCGCAGGAACCTGGCGTCTTCAACGAAAACCGGCTTCTGGCGCGATACGGCGCCGACGACCGTCGGGACACTCGCATCGTAGCGATCGCGAATGCGCACGGTCTCGCGTTTTTCGAAATCAACCCCATCGAGGTGCTCGATAAATGTCGTCACGAAATGCTGGCGCGTTTGCTCGCCATCACTGACGATATCGATCCCGGCCTGTCGCTGGTCGTCTAGAGACAAACGCAGGGCGTCCTGCTTGCCCTCCGTCAGTTGCTCGTCCTGCAATTTCCAGGGGGACCAGAGCGTCTCGGGTTGCGCGAGCCAGGAGGGCTTCGGCAAGCTGCCGGCGGTGGAAGTGGGCAACAGTTTTTTCATGGCAGGCGACCTTGTAATTTCCGTTCGTCAAAGAACGCAGTTGGCAGACCACTGCTCGAGAATGGTCTTGTATGGCTTGATGAAATGCTCTTCGGCGAACTTTCCCTGCTCGACGGCCAGGCGGCTGCGCTCTTCCCGGTCATAGACAATGCGCGTCAATGAATAATCCGAGTGCTTCAGGTTCGGCTGGTAGCAGGTGCCCGCGGCGGAATTGGCGTTGTAGATCTCGGGCCGGTAGATCTTCTGAAACGTCTCCATCGTGCTGATGGTGCTGATAAGCTCGAGATTGGTGTAGTCACCAAGCAGATCGCCGAGAAAATAGAACGCCAGCGGTGCAACGCTGTTCGGCGGCATGAAATAGCGAACCTGTAGGCCCATTTTCTTGAAGTACTGGTCGGTCGGGGAGAACTCGTTCTGATGGTACTCGACACCCAGTATGGGATGCTGATTGTCAGTCCGATGATAGGTCTTGCTGCTGGAGGCGCTCAGGCAGATAATCGGCGGCTTATGGAAATTCTCTTTGTAGGCCTCTGAATTCAGGAAGCCCTTGAACAGGTTTCCATGCAGCTCGCCGAAATTTTCCGGCGTGCTGAATTCAGGGCGGTTCCTGTTGTGCTCCGGCAGCAAGACGCTGAAGTCGTAATCCCGCACGTAAGAGGAGAAATTATTCCCCACAACGCCCTGAATGCGCTCGTTCGTCTTTCGATCGACGATGTTCGTTTTCAAGATCTCGATCAACGGGAAGGCTTCGTTCTTGCCCCCCGCATCGATGTTCATCTCGACGGAAATGATTTCGAGTTCGACGGAATACCGGTCGCCGTTAGGGTTATCCCAATGCGCCAGGGCGTTGAAACGATTGTCGATCATCCGCAAGGCATTGCGCAGGTTTTCCTGGCGGCTCTCCCCTCGGGCCAAATTGGCAAAATTGGTCGTGATCCGTGTATTTTCCGATGGAAGATAATCTTCATCGAAGGAAATACTCTTGATGGTAAATGTAAAATCGTTTTTCATCGCGATCGTATCCTGATTTCCGAGAAAAACCCTGCATCTGTTTTCCGATAATCAGGGCTTCCAATCTTCTTTTCCGGTTTTCTCAGTCAGCAGTCTTCGTACTCTCTGGAGCTAACGGCGGTGCGTGCTATGTAGCTGACGAAAGCATTGGCAAAAAATGGTTTTATCTCATTGAAGCATGAGACATGCTCATGGTTCTGCCCAACGCTCCCATGATCAAAGTTCGGAACGCCGTGGACATGAGTTGCCGCTTCAAGGAGGCAGGCTTCAGCGCGATGCGCATCTCCGGCACATTCCCGCGACAGACGCCTTGACCCCTTCGGCGTCATGCGACATTGGTTCGCTATCGTGGTTCTGCGGGCGAAGGTCCGGAGCTAAGAGGGAATCTCGGTGAGGGCATGGCCCGAATCCGAAGCTGCCCCCGCAACTGTAAGCGGCGAGCGAAAGTCCATTCATGTCACTGAGGCGTTCCTCGGGAAGACGGACGGAAGCAATGACCCGCAAGCCAGGAGACCTGCCGCGATAGATAACGTCCACGGGCGGGGTGTCCCGGAGTGCCGCTTTCGCGTCGGTACTTCCGTGCCGTCGTCTCTGCGTCATGTCCATGCCCTGCCGCAACCTGATGGCAGCGCCGATGACAGAGACCACGACGACAGGAAAGCCCGCCCGGAACGGCCCGACAACCCGTCTTGTCGACATCGTCTTTCCCGGAGATACCAACCATCACGGCACCCTTTTCGGGGGAACCGGCCTTGCCCTCATGGATCGCGTCGCCTTCATCGCGGCGACCCGCTTCGGGCGGGCGCCCTTCGTGACCGCCTCCTGCGAACGCATCGATTTCAAGCAGCCCGCACGCATCGGGCACATCGTGGAATTCACGGCGATCCCCATCAAGGCCGGGCGCCGTTCCCTGACCGTCGAGGTGGAAATGGCGGCGGAGACCATTGTCGGCCGCAAGCGGCACACCTGCACGCGCGGCATCTTCCACATGGTCGCCATCCCCGAAGGCGAGGATGCCGCGCGCTATGCCTTGCCCGAACTTCTTCCTGCGGAGGAACCGGAACCGAGCGAGGCCGTCACCATGGTCGATATCGTCTTCCCGGATCAGGCAAACAGCGTCGGCCGGATGTTCGGCGGCGAGGCAATCGCCTACATGACCAAGGCCGCTTTCGTCGCAGCGTCGCGCCATTCCGGCAAGCTGGTGGTGCTGGCATCATCCGAGCGCATCGACTTTGCAAGGGCAATCGAGATCGGTGAAATCGTCGAGGCGGAGGCACATGTCGAGCGCGTCGGCCGCAGCTCCATGTCCATCGAGACAAAACTCTGGTCCGAAAACCTTCTGACGGGCGAGCGGCACGTCACCGCCACGGGGCGCTTCAGCATGGTGGCGGTCGACAAGGACCACCGGCCGGTTCCAGTCCATGGCGAGGCCATCGCCCTCGAGCAAGGGAGGACATGACCATGCTGGACAGACAACATCTGTCGATCCTGCGCGAAGTCGACCGCATGGGCAGCCTGACGGCGGCGGCGGAACGGCTGAATGTGACCCAGTCCGCGCTCAGCCACACGATCCGAAAGCTCGAAGAGCGCTATGGCGTCGCCGTGTGGGAGAAGGACGGCCGCAATCTTCGCCTCACCGAGGCCGGTCGCTACATCGTCAGACTGGCGCAACGCGTCCTGCCCCAGATGGAGAGGGCCGAAGACGTCTTGTCCGACTACCGCCAGGGACAGCGGGGCTCGCTCAAAATCGGCATGGAATGCCATCCCTGCCACCAATGGCTGATGGGGGTCACGAAACCCTACCTGGTGGACTGGCCGGACGTCGACCTGGAGCTGACGACATCATTTGCCTTCGGCGGGGTTGCGGCGCTGGCAGGATACGAGATCGATATCCTGATCACCCCGGACCCGATCGAGGCGCCGGGCATCCACTATCTGCCGGTGTTCGACTACGAACTCATACTCGCGGTACCGACGGATCACCCGCTTGCGCTCAAGGATCATGCCGAACCTGCGGATCTGCTGGAGGAAACTCTCTTCACCTATCCGGTGCCGCCGGAGCGGCTGGATGTGTTCACGCAATTCCTGGTTCCCGCCAACTGCCGTCCGCGACACCACCGGAATGTCGAGACCACGGAGATGATGCTTCAGCTCGTTGCAGCAGGTCGCGGCGTCAGCGCCATTCCGAGCTGGCTCGTTCGCCAGGAGGCAGCCGAGCTAGGCGTATGTGCGGTCCGGATCGGGAAGATCGGAATAGCCAAGAGCATTCATCTCGGCCTGAGAAGCGGCGACGAGGCCGTCGATTTCATCTCCGGGTTCCTAGCGACATCGCGGCGGACATCAGCTTGACGGTATCATCGTCTACCTTGCCGTAGCGACGCCGCCATCGCATCTGGATTGAAGCCAGCTATTTGTGACAAGCAATCGAAATGAGCGGGCTTCCGTCTCATTGATGGGGGAAGATTCCTCTTCTGCCATTTAAGGCTGTCAGTTCGCGCGCAGTGGGAAGTGTAGTCAGCGCTAGGCAAGGTTAATACCCAAAGTGGTTTTAGATGCTGATTTTGGGGCGCAAAATGAATCGCGTGCGGATTTATCGTGGGGTCGCAATGAAACGCCTCCCGCTCCTTGGGGCGTTTTTCCCATTGCTGATGTCTGATGCTCTCGCTGACGACGCTGCACTCCAAGCATCTCAGGCCAGCGTTCGATCAAGTGCTCGATATGATTGGAGCGGATTCTATATCGGGTTGAATGCCGGCTATAGTCGGAGCAAGGCTGCGACCAGGAACGACGACGCGTCCTTTGACCCAAACAACCATGAGTACTTCATTTATGACCCGCGAGGTGCCGGGATCGGAGCTTATGCGGGGTATAATTTCCAGTTCAGCAACAACATCGTAGCTGGCGTCGAAGTCAACGGCGCGTACAGCTTTGCGGATTCGGACAATGTCCCCCACCGCACCAATTCCGGCAGTGTTGATCCCAATTTCGTCGGCTACAGCAAACTGAAAAATCAAGGCTCGGCGCTTGTGCGAATGGGCTACGCCTTCGACGCTTTTCTTCCATATGTCACCGCCGGCGTGGCGCTTTCCAACTTTGAAGACGGTTGGACGCATATCGCGGGAAATACCTATAGCAAGTCCCAGACGAGAGTAGGCTGGGCTGCGGGGCTAGGCGTGGAATACGGCTTGTCCCCAAACTGGGTGATGCGTGCAGACTACCTTTACGCCGATTACGGCAAGACCCGCGATCTCGACTTCTCGGATGATCAGGGAAACTCGTGGTATGCGGGGACAAAGGACAGTTTGACCGTTGGGACATTCAAGTTGGGTGTAGCTTACAAGTTCTGATAAGAACGCTTTCCGAGCGGAAGCCTCCATCGGAACGGATCCATGCAGCCTGCCACGGGACGGTTGTTCGCCGTCGGCCCCCGAGGGGCGCTATTTCCTGAAATTGCTCGGTGATTTTATAAATTGGTGCCCCATGCCAGCATTGAATGTTTGTCCAGCTAGGTATAATTTTGCTCAATAAGGGCAATGATCGGCTGATTTCACTGCATTTTCTTGTGAAGTCGTGTCCATTGTAGTACGCCTTTGTTCACCTGAAGCGAAAAGCGAAAGGGGGATCAAAAGGGGGATCAATTGACGAGGGCATTGAACAAGCTTTCAGCGCTTGCCGTAAAGAATGCCGGTCCCGGTAAGCTATCCGATGGCGGCGGTCTCTGGCTTTACAAGCGAGACGAGGGACCGGGCCAATGGGTCCTCCGTTATACGATGCATAGCCGACGCCGTGAAATGGGGCTGGGCTCCGTTCAGGACGTATCTTTGAAGGACGCCCGAGAGGCCGCGGACAAATGGCGTTCTGCCGTTGCCAAAGGCCTCGATCCGATCAACGAACGCGAGCGAGAGCGCCGGCAGGCTGAAAAGCGCCTTCACTTGCTGGAGGATGTGGCCAAGGATGCCTTTGAGAGCCGCAAGGCTGAACTCAAGAACGATGGGAAATCCGGCCGCTGGTTCAGTCCGCTGGAAATTCACATTCTGCCGAAACTCGGGAAGAAGCCCGTCGGAGAGATCGACCAGATAGATATCCGCGATACCCTGTTGCCGATTTGGCATTCGAAGGCCGAGACGGCACGAAAGGCTCTGAACCGCCTTGCCATCTGCCTGCGTCATGCAGCCGCCTTGGGGCATGAGGTGGATTTGCAGGCGACCGAGAAGGCGAGGGCGCTACTGGGGCAGCAGAGGCATAAGGCGGAGAATATACCGGCACTTCCATGGGCCGAAGTGCCGGCTTTTTATGCTTCCCTCTCCGACGGCACGACGACGCACCTAGCCTTGCGGCTTTTGATCCTGACGGGAGTCCGCTCGGCGCCTCTACGTTTTCTCCGGCTCGAGCAGATCGAGGGCGATGTCTGGACCATCCCCGGTGAAAAGCAGAAGGGGCGCAAAGACAAAACACCCGATTTTCGTGTCCCGCTCGTACCGGAAGCGCTATCGCTCATCGAGCAGGCGAAGCCGCTCGCTCGCGACGGCTATCTTTTTCCAAGCATCAGGAAAGGCGTAATTTCGGATGCTACGATGGCTCGGTTGATGGAGCGTCGCGAGATGGCGGCTCGCCCGCACGGTTTTCGTTCCAGCCTGCGCGATTGGATCGCCGAGACAACGAATACGCCTTATGAGGTTGCGGAAGCGACGTTGGGGCATGCCGTAGGCGGTAAGGTGGAACGCGCATACCGGCGCACCGACTATCTTGAGCAGCGGCGAAGCCTTTTGGAGCGATGGGCAGCTCACACAGTTAATAAATTGAGGTAGATTTGTCGCCCATTTAACTCTGCAACATATGGAGAACTTGAGCATGCAGGTCCGGTGTAGCCGCCGCGATGACACGACCGTCTGATGCTATCGTGAGGGGTTGACCGTCCCAGTCGGTGATGACGCCGCCGGCACCTTCAACGATGGGCACCAAGGCGAAGTAATCGAACGGCTGCAGAAGCGCCTCGATAACTAGATCCACATGTCCAGAGGCCAGCAATCCGTAACTGTAGCAATCGCCGCCGAAACGGGGTGTCGCAGAAGAGCGGGCGATCTTCTCTATTTTTGCCCGATCGACTTCCTCGAAATAAAATGGCGAGGTCGTATAGAACCGGGCGCCTTCCAGATGGCGACACACACTTGTCCGGCAGGCCTCAACGTTTCCTCGGGCAGAGGTGAAGTGCGTCGGACTCCCCTGTATCGCCTTCCAGCGCTCTCCAAGTGCTGGCATATCAATGAAGCCGAGTTCAGGTTTGTCATCTCGCAAAAGGCTGACAAGTGTTCCCCAGATGGGCCACCCCGTGATGAAGCTCCTTGTTCCGTCGATCGGGTCGACAACCCATGTATACTTTGCCCCCAGATTCAGGCGCCCATACTCTTCGCCTAGTATCCCATGATCAGGGTAGTGTTCAGCGATCTTCTTTCGAATCGACGACTCGATCTCGCGATCGGCCTGGGTGACCGGGCTGCAATCTGCCTTGAGTTCCGCATCCAATGCCTTGCGGAACCAGGACATGCTGATTTTTGCGGCGTCATCGACCAGAGCTTCTGCAAAGCCCGCCCATTCCCGGTTAGTGGTCTCGTCAACCATCCTGTACTCTCCAATATCGTGCATGACCGGCTTACGGGAGCGGCATCGATCGACGGCGGGGCTCGTCAGGCTAACGTTGCGAAAAACGTCTTTGCCGCGGGAGTTTCAGGCGTCGTCATTACCTTCGACGTTGGGCCGCTCTCGGCAATCCGGCCTTCATGCATGAGCACGACCGTGTGCGAGACATCGCGTGCGAACCGTAGTTCATGCGTCACGATCAACATCGTCATACCTTCTGATGCGAGCTGTCGCATGACACCGAGCACTTCTCCAACCAGCTCCGGGTCGAGCGCCGAGGTCGGCTCGTCGAACAGGATCAGTTCCGGGCGCATGGCCAGCGTGCGAGCGATCGCCACCCGCTGCTGCTGTCCCCCGGACAGCGAGGCGGGATAGGCGTGAGCCTTGTCTGCCAGCCCCACCTTCCGAAGAAGCTCCAAGGCTTCGGTCTCGGCGTCCGTGCGCTTCTGCTTCAGGACGATTTGCGGCGCCATCGTGATGTTTTCCAGCACGGTCATGTGAGGGAAAAGATTAAAATGTTGGAACACCATCCCGATCCGGGCGCGCTGTTGGGCGAGCTTATCAGCCGGCAAATGGTAGAGGCAGCCATCTTTCTCGAGGTAGCCTATCAATGCCTCGTCAAGGAGGACGCGGCCGGCGGTAATCGATTCCAGTGCATTCACCGTGCGCAGGAGCGTCGATTTCCCCGATCCGCTTCTGCCGAGAATGCAGACGACTTCGCCGCGTTTCACGGAAAGGTCGATCCCGCGCAGGATATGATCGGCGCCATAGAATTTATGAACGCCTTCGATCCGCAGGAATGGTGTTGAGTCGCTATGGCTCATTGTTCCGCTCCGATCCTGTAGCTCGACGGATTTGCCAGCCGGTCGTTCAGGATCGCGCGGTGCTGAAGGCGCCTGAGAGCGTTGGCCTTGAAAAGACTGATGAAAGGATTTTCGGGCCGCCTGGTCCCCTTGGCGAACCGGCGTTCGAGCTGCGATTGCAACACACTGAGGACCGAGGTCATGATCAGATACCAGATGCTCGCAACGATGAGCAGCGGTATGATCTGATAGGTGTTGTTGTAGATTGCCTGAGCATTCGTAAGAAGATCCCTGCCAGCGATGACCGAGACCAGGGAGGTTGTCTTGAGCATACCGATCACCTCGTTCCCCAGTGGCGGTACCACGACACGCATTGCTTGAGGCAGAACGATCTTCACCATCGCTCTCGACGGCGTCAGACCGAGAGATTGCGCTGCCTCGACCTGTCCGGGGTTCACGGATTGAATGCCTGCACGGACGATCTCGGAGGCGTAGGCCGCCTCGTTCAATCCAAGTCCCAGGAGGGCGGCGACGTAAGCGCCGATGACCGCATTGGTCGGCGCATCGAAGAAGACGATGTCCGTTCCCGGTATCGCGAGGAATATCCTAGGATACAACGCACCGAGAAAGCCCCAGAAGATGATCTGCACGAGCTGCGGCGTGCCGCGGAAGAACCACGTATAGGCAGATGATGCAATCACTAGAACAGGGTTCCCGGACAAGCGCATCAGGGCCAGCATGACAGCCCCCACCGTGCCAATGATCATCGCCAGGACCGTCAATTCGACCGTCACCACCATGCCGCTCAGAATATCGGGATGGAAAAGGTATTCCCCCACGACGCTCCACTCGAAGCGAGGATTGGTCGCGACGGAATATCCCACGAATGCGACGCTCAGGATGAGAAGGCACGCGGCAACGCGCCTTCCCCAATGTTTGTGCGGTACGACCACAGCCAGTTCCCGCATCTTGTCTGTGTCCATCGACATTACCCTCTGTGATCGATCCCGCTGGCGCACCGGCGGCGTTATTCCTTCGCGGTGTTGATCTCGATCTTCTCTACGCTCAGGGGCTCAATGTTGTATTTCTGCATGATCGTCTTGTAGGTTCCGTTGTCGACAAGACGTTGCAAAGCCGCCTGGATCGCATCCCGCAACTGCTCGCTCCCCTTGGGAACGGCGATGCCGATAGACGATTGCTGGTTATCAAGATCGGTGTAGATGACTGCGTCAAACGCGTTGCCACCGTCGACTGTCTGGGCGATGTAAGCTGCAGTTGCTGCCTCGTTGGTGGAGGCATCTGCCTTACCGGCCTTGACGGCCAGATGTACATCGCTGCCAGAAGGCAACACGACTGCCTCGACTGGTGATTTGCCTCTTTTCACGCATTCGGCGCTCAGGTCCGTAATTTCCTTTTCACCATTGGTTCCGCGCTGGGTCGACATCCGCTTACCGCAGATATCCAGCTTGCCTTTCACGTCGGAGCCCTTGGGGACGATCATTGCGTTCTGGCTAATGGAATAGTCGATGAAATCGACGACCTTCTGCCTGTTGAGCGTGTCCGTAAAAGCCGACAATGCGATATCGTATTTGCCGGCGGCCAGACCCGGAATAATTCCATCGAACGGTTGCTTGTTCCAGTTGAATTTCACGCCAAGAATAGCGCCCGCTTCCTGCATCAGATCGTATTCAACGCCTGTCATTTCATTGTTGGCATTGAAATATTCATAAGGTGGAAAAGGAAATTCGGATGCAATCTGGATGACGCCTGCCTTCTGGATGTTGTCTGGCAACATAGCCTTCAATTCAGGAACTTCCTGAGCGTGAGCGGCGCTCGTGATGGATAGGAAAAGGGCGATGGAGATAGTCGAACGAATTGACATGCTTGCAGACATGGAAGCTCTCCTGGAGGTTAAGATTGCAGTTGTTGAGCGGCAGAGGAAATTGTCTTGATCGCCTGTTCGGCGACCTCACCGGAAAGGGTGAAATGAGGAGAAAGACGCAGACCCGCTCCACGGGCCGAAAGATAAAGCCCCTCGGCGCGAACACGTTGCGACAGTTCAAGCGCCTGCGCTTCGGGAATGGAAAGGGTGACGATCCCGCTTTGCTGGATATTGGAACTGCCGGCGATCAGCGACCAGCCATGCTGTAGGGCCACCTCGCGAACTGTCCGGGCCGCCACCAGCGTGCGCTGACGAATGTTATCCAAGCCGTATTCGTCATACCATTCGATCATTTCCGAAAGCGCGAACATGGAGGTATAGCTCTGATTACTGGGCACTACCGGCCAAAGATCGCTGTCCAGCAGCTTGCCAAGGCGGTCGACAATTTGCGCCGATAAGTGGACGATTGCCGCTCCCGGAGAGCCGCAGAACCATTTGTGGGCAACGGATACGAGAACATCGATCTCCTCGATCTGCGCGCCCGTCGGGACAATCGGCATCGCTTGGGACGCATCGACGACCAGTGTGAAGCCGAGATCACGGCGTGCGGCGACGAGCGGAGCCAAGTCGATCACCGCTCCGGTGATCCAATGCACCTGGCTGACGAGGACGACCGACGTCTCGCCATCGACATGCGCCAGCAGGTCGGAGGCAGTCCACTGCACGGCGGGAACGAGTCGCAGATCGCGGCCGGTGCGGGCGGCATAACGGCCGGCAAGCGTCACGAGGCCGGGATAATCGTCAGCACAGCATACGACGGAGCCGCGCCCGGCCGGCATAGCCTGCAGGACGGCATCCGTGGCCGCCATTGCGGTGGAGCCAACGAAGCTTCGACCGGCCGATACGCCCAGAAAGCCCCGTACCGAAGCCTCGGCACGGCGGACGATCTCATCGGGCCGGTACTCTTCGCGCGCACTAGTCCCACATGTCATGTATTCGGAGAATTGAGCCAGAATGGCTTTTCGAACCGAAGCGGGTGGAATGCCCAGGGCTGCCATATCCAGGTAGCCTATACGGTCCAATTGCGCGAATTCCGCAGCATCGATGTTGGGCGACATGTCAGCCTCCCATCCCTACCGGAGCAACCCCGCCCCATGAAGACAGATACGTCTTGCTCGCCATGACACCCCCCCACGCTCTCTCGACCAACGCCGCTTCAGAAAGTACACTACAGTAGACCAATGTGCACAGATATGACAATGGCAAATTTTTGTTACGAGCATATGACGAAGAACGACGCGCAAAACGCGGTGTCCTAGCCGCGGATATCTTGGCTCTCGGGGGTGACACCAACCATGTTCCTGCGTAGAAGGTTGCGTCGGGTATCATGAAACTGTCGAGCCGCCCCAGGCGCCGCAAAGCAAAGCCGTGGAGACGCATGACGACGTCCGTGAAACAGAAAGACAAGCAGCGTGAAAGCGGTATCGATCGCGCGATCGATATCCTGGAGTGTCTGCATGAGGCGGGAGAACCGTTGTCGATTGCGGAAATATCGCAACGCCTCGATGCGCCACGCTCCACGATCTACAAGTTCGTCAAGCGCTTCATAAAATCGGACATCTTGGAAGACTATGGGCCGCGCGGCCGAATCTTCTTCGGCCGGGCAATCCATTTCTATGCCGCGGACTATCTCAGGCGGAACGACCTCATGCGCCGGGCCCGCGACGAAGTCGATCGTTTGGCGCAGCAGCTCGGGGAAACATTCGAATTTTGCACCCTGCAGGGGAACAAATACGCAATCGTATATGCGCAGACGGGCGCGCGCATGTTTCGAATCGGCTCCGAGGTTGGCGTCAGGCTGCCCATTCCGTGGACGGCATCCGGTCGCCTCCTTCTCGCAGGCTTGTCGCGTCAGGAGATCGTCGATCTTATCCCGCCAGAGGATTTCATCTTGCCGAATGGCCATGAGGTGGGCGTCGATGAGCTCTGCCGCGGCGTGGCCGCCGCCAGCGCGGCAGGTTACGCCATAACGTCGGGACTCATCGACAACCTGACCAAATGCCTTGCCGCCCCGATCCGGGATGCGAGCGGCAAGGCGATGGCAACGCTCTGCGCCGTGGTGACGATCGATCGGACGGCTGACGAGGTCATGGCGCTTGTGCGGCACCTCAGAACGAGCGCCGACCGGCTTTCCATGGCCGCCGTGCCAAGCGCGGCCGAATAGGCGGCTGGCTCGTAGCGTTGGGACATCGCTCCGCCTATTTCGACGGAATAGCCGCGACACAGTCCATTTCCACCATGTCGTCGATCAACTGGCATCCAATGACTGCCCTGGCAGGAGGCATGCCAGGAAAGAACTCCCTGTAGATTGCATTGAACTCGGCGAAATTGCCGAGGTCGTCCAGATAGGCATTGACCTTGACGGCGTGTTTCAACTCGGTTCCGACGCCGCGAAGGATGACATCCAAGTTACGCAATACCTGCCGTACCTGTTCCGCGAAACTCTCGGGCATCTCTCCCGTGCGTGCGTCCACGGGACCTTGTGCCGATACGAACGCCAAGCCATTGCTGACCACGGCATGTGAATAGTGGCCCGCCGGCTTGACCGCATCCTCAACTATCACTGTTTCCCGCAAACCAAGTCTCCTTCTATTGTCTCGGGAGTTCTGCGTGAGGCGACGAAGTGCGCTTTGGTCACGACGGGCAAAGGCCATCGGCCTGCCAGCGCCCGAACTTCCGCTTGCTACACATCTGCTCGCATCGCTGATCTCCGATTGGAAAGCATCAATTGTTCACTACAGTGAACTTTGAATCACAGTTATGAACATTGCATACTTAGAGGCGTTGAGGCGGTTGCGCAACCGGATGTTTGAATGCGCCATGCGTTCGCATTCTGAAAAATCTTCACCCGATATCTAATTACTACCCGTTCGACCTGTGCGAAGGTCATATCGTTATCCACGCTCAGAGTGATGAGAATTGCGGTGACAACAATCTGCGGGCGGCTTATTTGCATGCTCTCGCTGTGAATTGCCTCCCCTCCCCATTTCGACCGGACACTCGGCATAAGCAGGAAGGCTCAAGCACAGGCTTATGTCTAACGAGTATTGACGCATTGAAGTGATCATCGGCAATGGGGATTGTTGGCGGCCTCTTTATCGCGCGGTGATGGGGGCTTAAGCATGCTGTAACACGGGAGTATGCCCTCGCGTGACAGCTTTGGCGTTACGCTCGCCGCCGTCACATCTGGGTTGACGTCGGCTATTTGTGACAGGGTAGCCTCGGGCCTAAAGGTCGAGGTTACACACATGGCACGAATTGGCTACGCGCGCGTCAGTACAGGCGATCAGGATTTAGAAGGACAGCTTGACCGGCTTCGGGCCGAGGGCTGTGAAATCATTCGGTCAGAAAAAATGTCGGGCGCAAGCCGCGAAGGCCGTAACGAGCTCTCGACAGTTTTAGAGTTCCTACGCCTTGGTGACGAGCTGGTCGTGACCCGGCTAGATAGGCTTGGACGCGATACGCGCGACGTTCTGAACATCGTGCACGAGTGTCAGGAGCGAGGCGCATTCGTGACGGTGCTCGATCCTCATGTGTCCACCCGAGGAGAGATGGGGCACGTCATTCTGACGGTTCTTGGCATGGTCGCGCAGATGGAACGTCGCTTCATAAAAGAGCGGCAAAGGGAAGGGATCGAGCGAGCCAAATCCGCTGGCGCCTACAAAGGCGGTCGCCAACGTATCGATCGGGCATTGGTTGAAGAACTTCACCATGAGGGCCAAGGCGTCTCTGCAATCGCAGAGAGGGTGTCCTGCTCCCGCATGCAGGTTTACCGCATACTGGCCTCGTCCTCTGAATGACAGCAATGCGCCGTCTGGTCGCTCGTAGAAGACGCGCCTGCTTTGACCTCCGTAACATGTAGCCATCACCAGATGCCCTTATAGCCAAACACCAGCGGCGCTTCTGGCGCGGCCGCTAGCCCATCGAGAAACTGGACAAGTGTGATGTCGGAACCTTGTCGATTGCTGTCACGTGAGATACTTAAATTATTCAAGGATTATTGAAGTATGGACGAGTGCCAAGCCCTGACGTCATTCGCAGCTCTGTCGCAGGAGACGCGCCTCGCCATCGTCCGTACGCTGGTCGTCGCCGGACCGGCTGGGTTGGCCGCCGGCCTCATTGCCGAGCGCATGGGCGTCTCGCCGTCGAATGTGTCTTTCCATCTGAAGGAACTGGAACGGTCGGGCCTTATCACGCAGCGACGGGAATCCCGCTCGATCGTCTATAGCGCCAGCTACGACGCGCTGGCCGACCTCGTGAAGTTCTTGATGGAGGATTGCTGCGCCGGTCATCCGATGATCCGCGAGGGTGTGCAGCGGCCCGATGGTTGCTGCAAGACAGATGCTGTCCGGAGCGAGGGCGACATCGTTGCGTAATCCAAACGTTCCCGTCGGCATCGTTGCCGCGCTCGGCCTGACCCAGATCATCGGCTACGGCACCCTATATTACAGCTTCAGCATTCTGGCGCCCGGCATGGCGGCGGATCTCGGCATCAGCGTTGCGCAGGTGTTTGCCATCTTCTCCGCGTCACTGTTCGTCGGTGGTCTCTCGGCGCCCTATATCGGTCGGCAGATGGATGGCGTCGGCGCATCGACCGTCATGGCGATTGGCTCGGTGCTGTCCGCCTTGACCTTGATCCTCTGCGCTTGGTCGCCATCGGTCGCGATCTTTGCACTGGCCATCGTCCTGTTGGAGATATCGTCCGGCATGGTCCAGTACCAAGCCGCTTTCGCGGCACTGGTTGAGGCCGATCCCCGGTCAGCATCACGCAGCATCACCTATCTCACCCTGATTGCGGGATTCGCCTCGACGATCTTCTGGCCGATTGCCACGGCGCTGCTCGGCTATCTCTCGTGGCGGGAAATCTATCTCGTCTATGCCGGGCTCAATCTTGTCGTCTGCATGCCGTTCCACGTCTGGATCATGCGGAAAGGAAAGGTGGCTGCGGCCGGCGGGCAAAGACCCATGCGCGAGCCTGTCGTCGGGGCTGTTCCGCGCGAGCGTCGGCGCGGTGCGGTGATCATCGTGTCGGCCGCATTCGCGCTGCTCAGCTTCACCCTTGGCGCGATGCTGGCGCATATGGTGCCAATGCTCGGAACGCTTGGCTTCGGAAGCGCCGCCGTCGTCATCGGCTCCCTATTCGGCCCGGCACAGGTCCTCAGCCGCCTTGTCAACATGATCTTCGGCACTCGGCTCGCCCCGCCGGGCCTTGCGGTTCTCTCCGCTGTCTTCATGGTGCTGAGCGTCATCATCCTTGCGCTGTCCGGCAACTGGCTCCCCGGCGCGGTCGCCTTCTCTATTTGCCTCGGCCTCGGATCAGGCATCAACAGCATCGCACAGGGCAGCTTGCCGCTCTACCTGTTCGGCTCGGATGGATATGGCGCGCTCACTGGCAAGATGGCGGCGGCGAGACTGGCTGCTGGCGCTGCGGCCCCCTTCGCCTTCGCCGCGACGATGGAGCAGTTCGGCATCGGTGCATCGCTTATTCTAAGCGCAGCTCTCGGTTCCGTGGGCATCGCGGCCTTTGGCGCGGTTGCGATGGCGACTAAGCGAACGCTCGTCGCCACCCCGAGTCCGTCAAATTGACTGCAGCGACACGCGCTTCTCAAGTTCGGCCGCCTGTTCCTTGCGCTCGCTGTAGCGGTCGGTGAGATAGGCGGACGCATCCCGTGTCAGGAAGGTGAACTTCACCAGCTCCTCGCAGACGTCCACCACCCGGTCGTAATAGGACGATGGCTTCATCCGGCCATCGGCGTCGAACTCCTGATAGGCTTTCGCGACCGAGGACTGGTTCGGAATGGTGATCATCCGCATCCAGCGACCGAGGATCCGCATCTGGTTCACGGCGTTGAAGGACTGGCTACCGCCCGAAACCTCCATGACCGCGAGCGTCTTGCCCTGCGTCGGCCGGACCGAGCCGACAGAAAGCGGTATCCAGTCGATTTGGGACTTCATGATGCCGGTCATCGCGCCGTGGCGTTCCGGGCTGACCCAGACCTGCCCTTCCGACCATTGCGAGAGATCGCGCAGTTCCTGTACCTTCGGATGGTTCGCCGGCGCCTCGTCGGGGAGCGGCAGACCCTTGGGATCAAACATGCGAACCTCGCATTCAAGCCGTTCGAGCAGCCGGCGAACCTCGAACGCGAGCAGGCGGCTATAGGAAACCTCGCGTAGCGAGCCGTAGAGGATCAGAATCCGCGGCCTGTGCGTCGAGAATGCAGGGTGCAGGGAGTTGAGGTCGGTCGAATACAGGTGATCGCCCTGCAAAGCGGGGAATGTGTCAGGCAATGCGCTTTCCTTCCTGGTCGAGGATCTGTTCACCGTCTTCTTTGAAGAATGGCCCTTTGAACGTATCTGGCAGGATGTCGAGGACGACCTCGGATGGACGCGCGAGCCGGGTGCCGAGGGGAGTCGCGACGAAGGGGCGATTGATCAGGATCGGCGTCGCGATCATCGCGTCGAGCAACTGCTCGTCCGTCAGGTCCGGGTTGTCCAGACCGAGTTCGGCATAAGGCGTGCCTTTCTCGCGAATGGCTTCCCGGGCCGTCAACCCGGCGGCCGCGATCATCGTCGCAAGATGCTCGCGCGTTGGCGGATATTGCAGATACTCGATTACAACAGGTTCAATTCCGGCCGCGCGAATCAGCGCCAGCGTGTTGCGAGATGTTCCGCAGGCGGGGTTGTGGTAGATCGTGGCGTCCATGTCAGCGCCTTTCGGTAGCGGTGGTTCGGGAGACAGTGGGGGCGGCCTCGTACCAGTCTTTCGAGCGGTTCACGATCCAGACGACTGACAGCATGACCGGCACTTCGATGAGAACGCCGACCACAGTGGCGAGAGCCGCGCCCGACTGGAAGCCGAACAGGCTGATAGCGGCGGCAACTGCCAGTTCGAAGAAATTGCTGGCGCCGATCAGCGCCGACGGACCGGCAACGCAGTGCCGTTCGCCCGCGATCCTGTTGAGAAGATAGGCGAGCCCGGAGTTAAAATAGACCTGAATCAGGATTGGAACGGCTAATAGGCCGATGATGCCCGGCTGGGCGATGATTTGCTCACCTTGGAAGGCGAAGAGCAGAACCAGCGTCGCGAGCAGCGCCACCAGCGAGATCGGCTGCAGCTTGGCAAGCACGCCATCCAGTGTCCGCGTCGTTCCATCGGCCGTGAGCCGGCGGCGGATGATCTGCGCGATAATAACGGGCACGACGATATAGAGAGCGACGGACAGAACGAGCGTATCCCACGGCACGGTGATGGCGGAGAGGCCGAGCAGTAGGCCAA
This sequence comes from Shinella sp. 1A1, assembly GCF_055379515.1. Taxonomy (NCBI): domain Bacteria; kingdom Pseudomonadati; phylum Pseudomonadota; class Alphaproteobacteria; order Hyphomicrobiales; family Rhizobiaceae; genus Shinella; species Shinella sp. 1A1. The sequence goes on along the minus strand of NZ_AP039671.1, from coordinate 2,938,241 downwards.
CGATCGGAGCGAAGGCGACGACCATGATGGCATCATTCAATGCGACCTGCGACAGTGTGAACAACGGTTCGCCGCGCGTGAGATTGCTCCAGACGAACACCATGGCCGTGCAGGGAGCCGCGGCGAGAATGATCAGCCCGGCGACATAGGAGTCGATCTGGTCGGCAGGCAGGTAGGGGCGGAACAACCAGCCAATAAACAGCCAGCCGAGCAATGCCATCGAGAATGGCTTGACCGCCCAGTTGATGATCAGCGTCACTCCGATACCGCGCCAATAGGTGCCGACCTGCGCGAGAGACCGGAAATCGATCTTGAGCAGCATCGGAATGATCATCAGCCAGATCAGGATCGCGACGGGAATGTTCACTTTGGCGATCTCGGCCGTGCCGATGATCTGGAAGGCGCCGGGCATGACATGGCCGAGGGCAACACCGGCGACGATGCACAGGAACACCCAGATGGTCAGATAACGTTCGAACGTGGACATCAGGCGGACTTTCCCTGCGATGAAGTCGAACCTTCCATCGCGCCGATCTGGCGAAGCCTCGTTTCGAGCGCCATGCGGTCGATATATTCCAGCGGCAGGCTGACGAAAGCTCCGATCCGGTTCTTGAGGAAACGGGCTGACCGAGCGAAGGCGCACTGGATCTCGACTTTGGATCCTGCAACGGTGGCCGTGTCCTCAACACCCCAATGAGTGCACCGTATGGCCTTTGGATCGTTCCCGGCAATCTGCTTGAGGCTGATGGCGCTCATGATAGCTTTGCCCCCGGAGCGCAGCAGGGAGCCAATTCGGCAATGATTGGGGCGCAAAGCTCCGTCGATCCGCCGCAACAGTCCTTGAGGAGGAATAGCGTCAGTTCACGAAGACCGTTGAGGTCTGCCCGATAGATGATCGACCGGCTCTGCCGCTCGCTCGTCACCAAGCCGGCCCGCGAAAGCGTCGCGAGATGTGCCGACATGGTATTCTGCGGCACGTCGAGGAGGCGGGCAAGTTCGCCAGCCGGAATGCCTCTGGGTTCGTGCCGCACGAGAAGCCGGAATGTCTCTAGCCGTGTGGTTTGGGCCAAGGCGCCGAGCGCCGCTATTGCTATAATATTATCCATATATCCAGATAATAGGATATAATGGTGCTGTCAATCACACGCGACAATTAAGGTGTAACCTCGACCTTTAGGCCCGAGGCTACCCTGTCACAAATAGCCAACATCAACCCAGATGTGACGGCGGCGAGCGTAACGCCAAAGCTGTCACGCGAGGGCATACCTTCGCGTTACAGCATATTCGGGCAAGCAACACGACTCTTGACCGCTTTGTACCTCATCTCAGCCGCCCGTACGGACCAGAAGCTTTCGACAAACTTGCCGCTCGGGTTGTGCGGGCTGAAGGGCTAGCTTGGGGTGGAAAGCGGAATAGCGGCTTACAAGAGGAAAATTGTGCAAAGGACTATGGCTGGGCGAAGCTACTGGGCAACTGCTCTAGCGCCGCGACGCGAAGATCAGCGTCCGCTGTGAGAAGTCCGATAGCTCTGCATCGTTGATCGCAGCCGTCTGCCAGGCCGGGTTGGAGTCGTGGTGAAACCGATTGGCGTAGTTGAGCAACAGTCTGAGTTCGGCGATATCAGCTGTCGAGAGTATTTCGTTAGGCCCACCGACGCGCTGGTCGCATATCCCAATAAACGGTCCAAGAAGCATACCCGGCGGAAATTGCTCCGGGTACGCCACACGCATGAACGACTCCAGTATCGGCCTTAAAGACTGTGCTACCTCGCGTTCCCGTGCGGGATTGGCAACCTGTAGGTACCCTCGGACGAGTTCATGGCGCTTGTCGTGCTCGGAGATACTGTCGCTACGAACATCCCAAACGGTGATTTCAGAGCCGACCGCTGCCCTGTTGATCCTCAAGGCGACGGAACCGTTTCTGTCAGCCTGCTCCCAGAGGCTGCACAAGAACGGCTTTGAATGTGAGAGCACAATCACCTGGCGAACCCTTGCGGCTAACGCCATGATTTCCTCGCGGGTTCGCAAAGTGCGATGGTCGTCAAGGCTTGTCATCGGATCGTCTATTACGACGATCTTGTTCGCCAAATTCGGGTCCTGTTCCAGCGAAGCGAAAAAGAAAGCGAGGGCGAGGGTATTTCGATCTCCCGCGCTTAGGGTGTTTCTGAAGGACGGGCCTGCGTCGGCCGTGACATCAACAATCTGCTGATTGATGACGACGACGTAGGACGCCGACGAACCCGACCTGTTGTTGACCGACTGAACTTCCCCCAGGCGAAACGACGCACCAAAGCGGCGCAGGTAGTCGTTGATCGCCGCCTCAAATGCAGGGAAAATCTGCTGCCGATACTGGTCGAGGGCTGCGCGGGCCTGCGCTCGCAGCGCCTCGGTTGCCTTTTTCGCCGCCTTCTCTGTCAGATAGTTCGCGCAGTGAGGCGACACTTCCGGCTCGAATCGCGCTTTCTGCGCATTCAGTTTGGCGAGGTCAGTGCGCAATGCAGAAAGGTCGTCTGCGGCAGCTTGCTCTTTGACAACTTCCAGCTTGGTATTGGCACCGACCAGACGCTCGGAAAGCGCCGCCACCTCGGCGACACGCGCTCGATAGTCTTGGATAGACTGCCGTGTTTCCTGTGTGAGCGTCATCGCTTCCAAGGGCGAAGCGGCCTTTGCGCGAAGCTGTTCGAGGACTGCCTCGCGGGCGGCATTCCATTGCCGGGCTACTGCCGCAGTATCGATGTCTATTGCCGGCAGCTCTGCGAAGTCCTTCCAGAACTCATGCGCCTGCGCGGCTGTACGCACGTCCCGCTCGAAGGCTGGAGGTATGTCACCGCCATGGGCATCGCGTACCCCGATTCCGGTCTGCCGTATGGTGGCCTTTAGATCCTCATACGCTTGGCTGAAATAAGCGCGGTAGTGAGCGATCAGGTCGGAACCCGCGAGGCCTTGGGCGCAGAACGGGCAGACTTCCCCTTCGTGTCCCTCCGAGGCGGGCGCTATAAGCGCCATCCCCTCGGATACCCAGTTTTCACCGCCACGCCCCAGCTTGCCGATGTGGCTGCGCACACGCTCGGCGGCGGCGGCTTCAAGATCGGCGAGAGTGCGCCTCAGGACGCCATCGATGCCGTCAATGTCGAAATCCGGGAGGCGGATCGCCTGAAATCCCGGTCGTTGCCGTATCGCACCGGCCGACTTGGCCGCAGCCAGCCGGCGCTCCGCTTCCTGGATCTTCCGGTCTATCTCCGCGTCGGCTTCGAGATCGCAGAAGGCGTCAACCTTGTAAGGGCCAAGGGCACCGGGAGGTATCGCTTCGGCGAGCTGGCGCAGGGCAACGTTGTGTTCCTCGATTCGGGCAATGTGCCCCTGCAGTGCGTCGCTGAGCGCAACGCCCTGCGCGCCCAGAATTAGCTCATGCAGTTTTTGGCGGTGCGCCGTTTGAAGTTCGATTCCCGAACAGACATTTGCTGATACGAAAGCATCATCGAAGATCGCAACATCGGGCAGCGGGTGCGACCAAGCCCCGTTCTGGAAAACGGCGGCTCCTCCGGCGTGGCGAAACACCACGTGTGGCGGATGCTGTGCGCCGAGGCGGTGGCGCTCGAGAACGAGCCTGGGATTACCGGTCGCTAAAGACCGCAGCACCGCCGCCAGTGTGGTCTTGCCGCGAGCGTTTTCCCCGTAGATCAAGGTGAAAGGCGAGAGCGCCGTCTGCGCCGGAGGGTTGAGATTATCGAATTGGCCGACATTCCTTAGAAGTTGAATATGGTCGATCATACCGGCAGCGTCCCCAACAAAGCACCGAGTCAGTCTGATAATAATTGCCTAGAAGTGCGCCAAATAGGCAAGAGTGGTTCGCCGGATGTTGGAGCACCCAAAGAATTCGTAGTCTCACGTGCTTTTCAGAACTTGAGTGCACTGGCTTTCCCAGTGTCACAGTTCTGCATAGCCGTCGGTCCGCTCCCATTGTCAACTTGCAGCGCGTGACAGAATCCGGGTTAACGGCTCGAGTGGGGCCACTTCTTGCGTCCCCTTCGTGAGCTGCGAACGGCTAATCTGGGGTGGGAAGGAGAATGGCGGGTTAGAGTGGTAACCCCGGAAACCTGCCCTCAAGGTGGTCAGCGAGCCGGTTCAGCCGCCAGCCTGCGAAATAGCAACGAATGAGTAAAGTCAAGGCTCATGTGCTGTGGCGCGGGTAGTGCTCATTCATAGCGCGCTCTAGGCCGTCGATACTGCTCTTGAGGTGCTGCCACTCTTCCGCTTCACTTTCGATCTCGGCGATGTGCAGAAAAAGACTCACTTGTTGCGCCGCGCTTGGCGATCGGCGGTGCAGCATATCGAGCAGCGCTGCCTGGACCGCGCGCAACGGCGGCCGTTCACTGGGCGATGTGGTGAGGCAAGAAGCCACCAAATCTGCTAAACCGGGCTCCGAAAGCCGTTGTGCGATCGGACAGCCGGCTATCGCCCATTTACGCCAGTGATCGTTCTGCTGCCAGCGATTAAAGCCGGGATTCATGCGGCGATGCCAATCGCTGCTGCGCTCGCCTATCGGGTGGAAGCCGCGCGACATCAGCTCGTGAAGCATGATTCCAAGCACGAATACGCTGGTCCATTCGCCAAGCTCAGTCTTGTGCCATTGCTCGGGTGCCATATATGGGCGCGAACCTCTAAAAGTGCCAAAGTCAGCTGCAACATTTACGCTGCCAAAATCTGCAACCAAGGGGCGCAACCACAAATCAGTCGGTGGAAGTTTAAAGCTCGATTGCAGATCACGGACGAAAACATTCTGCGGCTTCAGGTCTTGATGAACCAATCCGCGAGCATGACAATGCGCCAGACCTGCTGCGAGTTGGATCAGCAGCGATAAGCGCCCAAGATCACCCCAATGGGAATCTTCTATAAAGTCGGATAAATCGCCTTCCCAGCGGCGAAAATAAGCAACCGGCACACCCAGGATGAGGATCACTTTAAACGGCCAATGTACATTAGGGTGATAATGCGCTGCTGCCTGCAGCCTGAGCTCGCGCAGGAAGCGCTCCGCACGCAGGTTTGGCGAAAGGTCTTTGCTCTGTCGCGGGAATTTGGCGCAGGTGAAGCGAGGAAGAACATCCTCGCCATTATCGAGAAAAACAATTTCACCTGAAAAGCCCGAGCTTGTGTCGACAGCTTTGTCCGCCTTCCCCCAGAAAGCGATAAGTTCACCCCGGTTGCGAGCGGGAAGCTCGTAAAAGGCGTCGGGCGATAACTTGGTCATCATCTTTCCAGAATTAGGCAACCACTTAATATCCATTCGATCAGATTGCCTCTAATAGTCTTCAATTCGCTGAAGCTTTCAAGTACGTCAATCGGCAAGTCATTGCAGGTGCCTTATCGCACAGCACCATGCTACGCAGCATTGGCGATCCGTCACTTAGGTCTGCCGTTCGTGGTTTCCGAGCAGACGGCGGATTACGGGTGGCGTCGGGGAATCTGCGAAAGGCTGACAATAAGGTCGGATCCGGTCAATTAGCTTCGGCCTTCAAAGCAAGCCCAACCGCCTCATCATCGGCGACATCATCACCGTGATTGATGTCTTCTTCATTAGAGGCGGGTTTGCGCCGTAGGCGCGCATCGCCACCTCAGGGTAAATCATCAATACATAAAATACGGTTCTCTTAGAAGCTGTATTTCTCCCAACTGATAGCGCAAGCGAACATGCAAATCTCAAGCTGGCGATCCTATGGACAACTGAATGTTTGTGGGTATGTTCCCTGCACCGCATTCGGGGACAGACATGAACAGGCTAGTATTCGCAGCGATGATGGCTGCCGTTGCTGCAACTTCGGCGTTGGCTGAGGATGCAGGTGTCCCATTGGCATCCGACGGCTGGTCGGGCTTTTACGTGGGTGGGCAGATTAGCCATACATGGGGAAGGTCGACCGGTGGGGCATATTTTCGTGCGACTGGAATGCCAGACGTCTTTTCCGATTCGATTGACCCCACAGGCTTCGCTGGGGGAGCCTACATTGGCTATAACTACCAACTCTCCAATTCCATCGTTCTAGGCGTTGAAGCAGACTATAACCGCGCCAATATCGCAAGCGGCACTGTTGCTCTCAGCCTTCCTGGAAATACTGTAAATGCAGATATGCCGTGGAGCGGTTCGATTCGGGGTAGGGTCGGCGTCGCTGTCGATCGTTTTATGCCTTACGTGACGGCGGGCTATGCCTTCGGAAAATATGAGTTTACCCCTGATTATGGCGCAACGCCTCCATTACCGGGATCAAAGGTCCATGGGGGCGCGACTGTCGGTGCTGGTGTTGAGTATGCCATCACGGAGAAGGTCAGCACGCGTCTCGAGTACCGATATACTGACTTCGGCAAGGCGCGATATGACATCCGGGGTTTTCCTGCGGAGGAGAGCAGGATCAATCTTCGGACAAGTGACCTTCGGATTGGTGTGACTTTTAAGTTCTAAGTCCGGGTAAGCTTGCTCGCATCCTCATATTGTTAACGAAACTTTGGCGCATCTGTATACGATAGTTGTGTCGCGCGTTATTACAATCCCTATGCGTGCAATATTTCATCCTTCATTAATCGGAATTGATGACTGTTAGGTCTCCTGTACCGTTAAAGTTGTCGGATCTCGCTATTCCGAGGAGGGAAAAATGAATGAGATGCCAAGACTTAAACAGGTAAGGGTCGGGGGCCAGCCACGAGAACGTGCTGCGCCTACTGCAGAGGAAGTGTTTGCCTTCCAGGCTTCGCTTTTGAAGGACATGCACAGTCAGGCAGCGGAGGTTGACTGGTTTCTCGCTCACCTTCTCGACATGACGCGAACCCACGTCCTTGATCTGCAGACCGGTGTAAAGCAGGCTCAGAAGCACCGTGGCCGGTAATGCGGTTACCTATCTACTCGCAGGTTTTCTTGCGGGCGAGGCCGGCAGATTCATCGTTTGCCGCAAGCTTTTCTGAGCGCTCAAGCGCATCGACATTCTCAAGATGCGTCTTGAGCGCTTCGAGCGATTCCCGGGAGGTATCCCCTTCGAGGGCGCTAACTCGGGCCACGCCGAGATCAAGCCTCACCTGGGCGTCCTTCTTGGTGCGATGGGGCATGAAGCCGGCCTCCGTTGAGCAGCTTACGTTGCGTTAGGATTGTCGCCCTGACAATTATTGATTGTTAATGGTTGGTTTTTGTAGGGCGTGGAGACGACGAGGCCAGAGGCTTCGTGGCGGGATCAAAGTGGTCCTGCATGATCTCGATTAAGGCCTCTTTTGCTTCAGCAGCAGGTTTTCCGGCCCTCATCATTCGCTCGGCTGTTTCTCGCATTTTCAGCCAGAGTGCGCTGTCGGCGTTGTCGTTTGATTTCTGCATCCCAGCGTCCTCTTCATCCCAAGGCGACTGTAGCATGAGTTGTATATTCGTAAACGGTAAAGAGATGACATCGCGAGGAATTATTCAGCGGTGAAATAGACACTCCATGCCAAGATGGCCGCCGCAATATTCATGCTGCCAGCAAGGAGCATCGCCCATATTGTGGGGCGAGATACAGCGAGGATTGCCGATATGATTCCCGCAGCGGATACAGCGTAGAAAAGCGTCATCGCGGCATTTTCCTAACGATCCACCTGTTGTTGTCCCTTGTTACCGTATCCCACGCATCAAAGCACGTGCGGAGGCCGCCTACACCACTGAGGGCGATTACCGAAGGTAGCACCTGCGTTTGCCAAGTGGGACATTAGAGTCTCACCGTCCGGCACCAGAGATTACTACATTCAATCGCGCTCTAGCTTGGGGTGCCAACCTCTGCTGAAACCATGGCTCATAGCCCGCTTCGCTAGGTCGAGTTGCCAACGTAGATAAGCGCAATCGGCAAGAAGCGTGGCTATAGCAGCGCGGGCGTCACCGTCGTGCCATGCCAGCGTATCGTCGATCTCGCTTGGGTTCTCATATTTTCTTTCGAGCGGGCGCACGTCGTTACTCTCCCGTGAGATACCACAGTCGGGGCGGGGGAAGTCGGATTAAAGTGAGCGGCCGGCACGGCCGTTTGTTCTTAATATGTTCCGTTTCGCGGTGGAGTCAACTCACCCTCCGCGGAATCTACATCGCGCTAAGGAGGGCTGAATCGCTTCCACGCCTCCAGCAGTGGCATGAGCATGGCTCCTCAGAACAAAGCCAGCATTGACTGGTTTCTGAAGCCACCGCGTGGACTTGTCCTCGCCCCGACCAAGCACGGTACCCAGCACTTCATTCATCGGTTGAGTTGGAGTGGTTCTGCGGACCTGACGCGGACCACCAGCCGTGCTCGATGGTGTCCAGTATGCGAACCAAAAGCTTCGGAGCCAACGATACGCACCTCTTGATCGGCCAGCCGCTCCAGCTCGGCAGCGGTCTGCGGGTCGTCCGAATAGACGTGTATCGTGCTGATCTCCTCATTAGAGGAAAGAAACTCGTCTCCGAAAGCACAGATAGGCTGGGTCAAGCCCAACAGGAAAGCGGTCTCGGCCTTGTCGCCGGCGTCGATGGATTCGTAGTTTGGCGGCCCTGGAAATACGCTTTGCGTCAACCGGCCGGAGAAAACCAACTGAGCTTGATCGCGAACATCCAAACACGCTGTGGCAGACGCGGCCACCCCGGTTTTTGCTGTTACCCCACCCTTAGAATGACAATCAACGAACTGCGTAAACGCCTTACGAGCGGAAGAAACGTCGATTGCATACTTGGCCTTGCCGATCACCGAGATGTTGAGCGTGGTACCCTGCATCAGCTCTTCGATAAAATTCGGCGAAGGAACATCAAATGCAAGGAAGCCGAAATAGTCGCTGCGTTCGCCTCTGAGGGGGTACGCCTTGTTGGCGTCTACCTGCCAAACTGCATTCGCAGATTGGACATCCAGGCCCTCGATATAGGCGATCTTTTCCAAGCCGGGTGTGGCCATGAAACCGATCTGGAGATTATCCCTCTTCACCTCGACGACGCACACGTTACCCCAGTCTTCCTCGTGGTGAGTGAACACCCAGCGGTCCGCTGCGTCACCATCGGTGGAACGGTTCGGCTCACCCGTCATTTGATCTTTTCCCTCGGCCATATCCTCAGCAACGCCAGCGGAGCCCGCCTTGTCATCCTGCTTGTCGCCAAAGGGGGACGTGTCTTCAGCTTCTGACGCGCTGCCGAAAATCGTCGGTCCCAACTGGTTCAGCGCTGCTTTGCATTCGCGCGAAGCCGTGCTGACCTGATGAGCCTGAAACCGGTCTATGTTGGAAACCGACCAAGGCTTCTCGTTGCCTTGGAACACCACCTGTAGGGCGAAGGGCTTTCGGTCGCTGAAGATTCCTCCGACGACGCGGTCGAACAGAAACCATCCCTCGCTGGGAGCCTTGGGATCGAACACAGAGTAAAGCGTGTTTTCATTGACGGCTTTTGCGGTGAATCTCGAGCCGATGGGGCCGACGACAAAACCAAAGTCCGTCTTGCCGTCGACCGGTAATTTCCATCCGTCCTTCTGAACGCGCACGGCGATTCCGATTTCATCAACGCCCTGCAGGGGCATCTCTATCGAGACCTGCTTGGACGACCATGAGGTCGTTCGGATCGCGCAATACGGTGCCTCACCCGTGGATGCATAGGTGTCGACGAGAGCGACTTGCCACTGCGGACTGCTGTAGAAAACCTGATCAGCGGCAATGGCGGCACTGCCATGGAGCGTAGCGACGCTACATGCGGCTACCAGCAGCCAGCTTATCCTTGTCATGCCGCCACCTTCTTCTTTTTGGCCGAGCGCCATGCGAAGAACGCCATCAAGGCCATGGCGAGGGCAACAAAGCCCCAAACCTTCAGGTCGGGGAATTCCGCCGATCCGGCAAAGGCGATGAGGCCGGCGAGCGCAAAGGTGATGGTCGAGACGATCGGCAGGCCGAAGGCGAAGGCTCCGCCGATGAACATCAGCAGGCCGGCCAGAATGCCAAGCGATCCAGCGTCCCCCGTGGCCGTGTCGCCCAGCATGTGCGAGGCCGTTCCGACCGTGCAGGACTGCAGAAGCACCAAGACTCCGAGCATAATGCCGATAATACCGATAGCGATTTTCATATTAGTCCTTCCTTTGATGTCGTATTGATGATGGTCGCGCCGGCTGGCTCCATGGCCGCGCCGTGGCGCTGGTTTCGTTGAGTGGCGGGAGCGTTAAGCCCGGCTGGTTGGAAGGGTCTCGGCCTTCATCCGCTGGAATTCGGCTTCATCAATCGCGCCGGAAGCGCGCAGAGCGGCGAGACGTTCAAGCTGTTCGAGGCTGAGGGTGCCCGACGCCATGTTCGTCTGCCTGTGAGCCGCTGTGATCGGCTGCGCACCATCACCGGCCTGCCTCGAACCGAAGCGGTTTGCCTCCAGCGTTGATGGCTGGCAGTAGAAGACCAGCAGGACCAGCTGCCCGAGCGGAATCACGCCGATCAGCACCCACCAGCCTGTCCGATCGATATCGTGCAGACGACGAACAGCCGCGGCGAGCATCGGAATGTAGTGCGGGATCGCCCAGAGTGCGGTGACATACAGGGGGCTGTTCTGGCCGTTGCCAAGAGCAAGGTCGATGATCAGGGCAAGGATGCCCATGCCCGTGACGACCAGCATGAAATACCAGAACTCCGCGCGGCTGGTCCTGCCGCTGAAATCGAAATAGCGGCGCATGGCGTCAACGTAGGCGTTCATTCTGATTGGCTTCCTGTTCGTGTCGGGGTTGAGTAATAGGAGACTGACAGTCCGTCGATTGTCAAGCATCTGATGTGGCTCATGTGTCCGCCATGGACACGCGCAGCATCATCGGCTGGAACCTTCGCCGCCTTCGGGTCGAAAAGGGCCTTTCGCAGGAAAGGCTGGCGCTGGAGTCCGGCATCGACCGGGCCTATGTCGGCCGCGTCGAGCGCGGCTCGGAGAACGTTACGGTCTCGACCTTGGAGGCTTTTGCGAATGTCCTGGGCGTGCGGGTGTCGGCGCTGTTTCGGGATGTCGATCCGAACGAGGACGCTCCCGCGAAACTGAAGGCCGGCCGGAAACCTAAGACCCTGAATTGAAGAAGCCCGCAACGAGGCGGGCTTGCTGGGGTGGAAGGTTGAGGGAAAGGGCGTCATCAATATTCGCCCGTCTGCATGATCGTCATGACGCGAACGGTGAAGGCGGGGTCGGCCGGATCGGGTGAGGCGTAGCGAAGATCGAGGTCGTAATAGTCGATCTTCCAGAAGTACCGCACATCCTTGTAGGTCAGCGCGCCGAAGTCATGCTCACCATAGGGATCGTCTTCGGGGTTGAAGCGATCGAACTCCCGCACCGCATGAAACAGTCCGCACCGATCGTCGGGCGAAAGAAGCATGACGCCGCGCGTGGCAACGACATGGCCGCTGACGAAGGTGCGGCGGAAGGTGTCGTTGAGCCGGCGTATCGTGTCGGCCCGGTTGAGCCGTTCCCGTCCGGTTTCCAGCGCAAGGGGAATGATGTCGGAGAACTGCATCGCCCGCCTCCTCTCAGTAGTGCGTGCACTGCGGATGAACGAGGGCGAGATCCGCCAAGCGCTTGGTGACGGGCAGCTCATCAGGGAAATCGCGCCAGCGCAGGCGAACCTGATCATTGTCGAGAACTTCGATGATCTCGCAGGCCCACCAGCCATCGGCAGGGTCTTCCGTCGCAAGCACGAGATCGCCCACCGCCAGCTTCGACCAGTCTTCCGGCACATGCAGCGGTGCTTCGCCCTTGCTGGCCTTGGCATAGCTCTCCGCAGCGGCGGCTTTCGCGGCCTCGATGCGGATGGCGGTGGCCGCGAGGTAGTCGTCATCGAGATAGGCGGCGAGCCGATCATAGGTCTCCCGCTTGGTGAAGGGCACGAAGGCCTTGCCGCTTTCGAAGAGCTTGCCCTTGGGCAGCAGACCCGCGATGCCGGCCAACTCGTCGTCCTCGACCGCAATCGACGCCATGTCCATGAGGTCGGCGGCAAGGGTTGCCGCATCGACCTGTTCTTCGGGGAACCATGCGGCATGCGGCTTTGCCTGATCGTCGAGGCCGACAAGGATGAGCTTGGCGCTGGCGGCAACGTCGGTCTGCGGCTTGGCTTTGCCGGCTTTGGCAGGGGCCGGCGGGCGCGGTCCGTTCAGGATCGAAACATGAGGCAGGGTGACCTTCTTGATGACGCTGGTCGAGGGTTCAAAGGGCTGGCTGTGCATGGGCTTCTCCTCAAATGAAAAGAGCGCCGAAACGGCGCTCATGGGGACGGTGACATCGATGTGATCGGGCGGCGGCGATGGCCAGAAAGTCAGTTGCATGTGTGCCTCACGAAAGTCATCGAATGAGCCGTTTATACGACAAAAAAGAAGAAAAATCAATATATTAGCTTTTGTCTTGCGCTGGCGTATGCGGAAAGATGATCCGTTGGTGGACCGGAGCGCACGATTTTCTCGGTCCGCGGTTCAGCATGGAATTGTTGGGTCGGCCTTTCGACCACAATCACAGTTCGGCCGTCCCTCGGAGTCGCACTGCGGGTGTCGGTAAACAACCTACGCAAACGCCAATTCATTTTAGCGAATGCCGCATTCGGGGAATTGCCCGCGAATGACGTGATCGGGGAATTGCCCCACTCACGTTGCCGTTCCTTCGGGAGCGGAATGTCCTGCGTGGAACGCATATGCGAACCATTCAGGCATATGCACGAGCACGCCTATAGGACCCCTATGCCTGTCATGCACCACCCATTCAACATAACCAGCATATAGAGGTGAATAGTATGAAGTTGAACCCTGTGCCTATGGAAGCGATACAGGAGTTTATTCAACCATATCTACTACGGGGTGACGAACCCTACATGTTGACGCTCATGTTCAAGACACTGAAGGGAAGCGAAGAATCCATCGCCCGCCAGATGAATAAGGTCGCAGAGATACTGTATTCGAGGATTCTAACGCGCCTGATTAAGAGACCGAACAGGACACCATTGGAGCAAATGCCGTTATGGCTGAGCTGCTCTGATTGGCCCGTGATGAAGATAGATGGTCTGACGGCTGCCGAAATCCTCGCGAATGGAGGTAGGCACTTGCACGCGATGGTCTTGGTGCCGCCGACGGCTCGAACGGGCAAGCGGCTCGAACAGATAGTCGAGGAGAATCCTCAGCAGTTTCTTGTCGGGCGCTCGCTGACTCGCCTCCATGTCATGCCGGTTGAAAGGACGGTAGAGCGGGCAACCGGTTACGCGTTGAAATCGGTTGAGCGTGGGCGCGTTGGATGGGGTGATGTGCTTGTTCTTCCTAAAGCTCACAGCGAGATGGAGCAGGTGGTGCCGGTGACGCGCTTGAAAGAGACGGAAGCCGATTTCATCGCTCGTATCGTCTCGTGGAGCAACGGGCTGTAAACCTGCGCACCAGAGCACGTAGCGATTGAATCGAATGGGCCGGAGCTTGCCGTCAGCTCCGGCCCATATCTTTTTTTAGCGAAAGAGGTCGATTGCTACATGGGCGTCTTCTTTTCGCGCTTCTTCAGGGACCTCACCTCGATTTCGAGAGAAGATTCTACCCGCAACAGTTTCCCCTTGATCGTGATAGGCGTGCCAACTGGCGTCTTCAGTAGGGAGGTCTGTGCCTTCCCGGTCAAGGCGAGGGTGCAAGTCGCGAGTGTCGGCGAACCTTTCGTCGTGATAGGTTCGTTCCCCTCATCATCAATGTTCTTTTTGGGTGACTCGCTTCCGGTCTTCTTGGACTCGGCCGGCGGCTTGGCTTCGTTGACGGCGCTCTTATTTTCTTCAGCATATTCATCAGCCAGTTTTTTGAGCGTTTTCTCTCCAAGAAGCTGTCGCAATTCGTCAGGAGTTCTCTTCTCATCGACGAATTTTTTTATAGCTCGATAATAGAACGACGCATCCTTCTGAGCGCTCGCGCCAGCGCCGACCATGAATTTAAGAGCGAAGCGAACCGCTTGAGATTGCTGAAACTTATCGGGCGGCCCGCCGCTGATACCCTTCCAATCACTCTTGCGAAACTGGTCCCACATGCGCGGGCTCTTCTTGAGTTGCAAACCCAGTTCGTACGCTTCACAGATGTTTGCTCGCACACGCTTGCGGTGTGCCTTATCTGCGGCTGCGTAGTCGGCGCGAAGCATGTTTATGGCTTCTACAGTGGACAATGCAGCCTCGTTAGTTTTCGGATTATCCGATTTCTTAGCCATCGTTCTGGCCTCCGCACGGACGCATTCCGGCAGCCTTCACGAAGGGGCGGGACGTGAAAGTTCCGCGAAGGTTCAGCTTCAGCTTAGACATCGCCACCTGCCTTGCTTTCGAGGCCATTGATCAGGTTAGCGATTTCGGAAGCCCGCCAAACACGGGTACGTGCACCGAGGCGAATACCCTCGGAAACAAGGCCACGATTCACCATTTGGTAGAAAGTGGAACGGCAAATGGGAAGCATGCCGTCCGGCTTGACGATCTGCCGCACGCGCAGCAGTCGGAGAGTTTCATTGATTGCCTGTGTCATAGTGTGTCCCTTTGTTGCTGGGACCCCCTATTCACAACAAAAATGGGCCTGATGCCACAACATCTGGATCGGCAAAAAAACGTCAAATTGGCCGTTATTTCTCGGACTTTTGAGAGGGCATGGCCTTTAGCGCGCTTTGAACGGTATCTATCACTGCATTGGGTTTTACGGTGCACACCACCCGAAAAATAAGTTTTGCGTCGAGGCCGACAAAATCGCGGACGGATTTGCGCTCCGGATGGCGCTTAAGCTCCTCCTTCGAGGGCGCAATAGCAAAAGAGCGTGCAAGATTACGATTCAGTCGCCATTCTAAATTGTCGAATAGGGCTAGTGCCAATGTGGATACTGGCGTTCGTTTGCTCCCGCGCAGTTCATAGCGTCCCTTCCGGTTTAGTGATATTATTCTGCTTCGTCTGATCGATGGGCGAACGATCTTTATGAGATTGGCATAGCCGGAATTCTCAAGATTCTCGGAAAGAATTTCCATTTTCTTTTTTGGAATTCTACCAAGCAATTTATCTATCTTCATAAGAATATTATAGGATTCTTTCCATTCTTCGGCCTCAATTTTTCGTGTTGATTCTGAGTATCCAAATTCACGATCTATATATTCATGCAGGCTGTCGCTCATGCCCATTTGAATTTGGTTTAAGAAAAACTCAAAATTTCTTTGTGCTCGTTCGATCTCACGAGAAAAATGCTTAGGGTTTTCCCCAAAACACGCCAGAGTAATGGCGATCATATGAGCAACGGTGTCTTCAAAGGATCGGCCCTCGCGGAGCTCCCACTCCCGAACACGTTCAGCGCGAAGGGCCTTCTCTGATTTTGGTTTTTTCAGTTGAACTCGGACAGATGTAATAGGCTTCTGATCGGACAAGTTGCTACCTGCTAAAGCGTTTGATTCATGTCCGTATTCCAGAATGGATATTGGAAATACGGTGAGTCGATGCGGGTTGCTTGATGGTTCGTCACTCCCTTGTAGGGAAGTGCGCGGCTTCGAGAAAGTGCGCAGGTAGCACATTGTCAATGGGGGATAAAAAGGGGGATGGTGCCCTCAGCCAAGGCGCTATCTTCTTGAAATTATTGCTCTTTTTCAAGAAATATGGTGCCCCATGCCGGAATCGAACCAGCACTCCTTTCGGAACTCGATTTTGAGTCGAGCGCGTCTACCAGTTCCGCCAATGGGGCACGGCACTTGCAGCAACCGCGTTTACACGAAGCGCCTGCGGGCGGCAACCGGCAAAACGGCGGGCGGGTGCGATCACTTATGCGTGCGGTGCATTTACAAAGCCGGCCCACCTGATAGAACTCGGCGCCGTTTCGCCGGCATGTCCGCCGGTCTTTCTGGACGAGCCCGATGACCGTATCCCTTTCCCGCAAGACATCCGCAGGCCTCCTTTCGCTCGGCATGGCCGCGACCGTGGGCGGGGCGCTCGCCTTCGAGCATATCGGCGGCTATATTCCCTGTGCGCTCTGCCTTCTCCAGCGCGATCCCTATTACTACGGCATTCCGGTGGCCGTCGCGGCTCTGCTTTCCGCCCTCTTCGGCGGTCCGGCCTGGCTGACGCGGCTGCTGCTCGCCGTCGCGGGCATCATGATGCTCGTCGGTGCCGGCATGGGCGTTTATCACGCGGGCGTGGAATGGGGCTTCTGGGAGGGACCTGCGACCTGCGCCACCTCCGCGCAGGGCGTTACGCAGAATGCCGGCGACCTCCTCTCCGATCTCAATGCCAAGCACGGCCCGTCCTGCACGGAAGCGTCCTTCCGCCTGCTGGGCCTGTCGTTCGCCGGCTGGAACGTGATCGCAAGCCTGATCCTCGCCGCGATCGCCTTTTCGGGCGCGCGGTCGGCGAAAGCTTGATGCCCGCAACCT
Source organism: Shinella sp. 1A1 (assembly GCF_055379515.1). Classification (NCBI taxonomy): domain Bacteria; kingdom Pseudomonadati; phylum Pseudomonadota; class Alphaproteobacteria; order Hyphomicrobiales; family Rhizobiaceae; genus Shinella; species Shinella sp. 1A1. The sequence goes on along the minus strand of NZ_AP039671.1, from coordinate 2,921,903 downwards.
GATCTCGAATGCATGCCGCAGCTGCGCGAAAGCGCTCCCGCGCGGCAGGCCTCAGGGTTGCAGTTCGACGTCCCAGTAGAGATAGTCCATCCAGCTTTCATGCAGATAGTTGGGTGGAAACAGTCGCCCGTTGTTGTGCAGATCCTGAACCGTGGGGTGGTAGGGCTTCTGATGCGGGTGCATGCCCGCCTGCTTCGGCAGCTTGCTGCCTTTTCTCAAATTGCACGGGGAGCAGGCCGCGACCACATTGTGCCACGTCGTCTCGCCGCCATGGGCGCGGGGGATGACATGGTCGAAGGTCAGGTCGTCCGGCGACCCGCAGTACTGGCATTCGAACTTGTCGCGCAGGAACACGTTGAACCGGGTGAAGGCCGGATGGCGTGACGGCTGCACGTAGGTTTTCAGGCACACGACGCTCGGCAGGCGCATCGTGAAGCTGGGAGAGGAGACCGAATGTTCGTATTCGGCGATGATGTTTACGCGGTCAAGAAACACGGCCTTGATCGCGTCCTGCCAGGACCACAGCGACAAGGGATAATAACTCAGCGGCCTGTAGTCAGCATTCAATACAAGGGCTGGCAGGGCCTGTGGTGAAACAGAAATCGTCAAGGGCGTCTCCTCGCGCGATTCGGCATCTGCCTTTCTATATTAGGCCTGTTGTTACAGCATTGTGAAGCAAGAAAGAAAAAGCGAAAACAAGGTATTTTGAGGGCTCAGCCCTCCAGCACCGGCGCCACTTCGCGGCGCATTTCCCGCGCGTAATAGGCCCAGAAAAGCCGGGCCGAGACACCGCGCCAGGGCGACCAGCCTTCCGCGATCCGGTCGAGCTCCTGCGGGCTCGGGCGGACGGCAAGGCCGAGCGCATGGGCGACGGCGTTCTGAAGGGCGATGTCGCCCGAGGGGAAGATATCCGGATGCCCGCCGCAGAAGAGCAGGTAGACATCCGCCGTCCAGCGGCCGATGCCCTTGATGGCGGTGAGCTTGCGCGTCGCGGCGACCGCCTCCATCGTGCAGACGGCGTCGAGATCGAGGTCGCCGCGGTCGACGGCCTCGGCCGCCCGGCGCAGGGTGTCCGCCTTGGCGCGCGACAGGCCGACGGCGCGGCAAGCCTCGTCGGAAAGGCCGAGCATGTGGTGGGGCGTGATGTCGCCGGCCGTCTCCTCCAGCCGCCGCCAGATCGCATCGGCGCTCGCCCGCGAGACCATCTGCGCCACGATGATGCCGGCAAGGCCGCGGTAGCCCGGCGCAAGCCGGCGCAGCGGCACCGGGCCGGCCTTGTCGATGACGGTGAAAAGGCGCGCGTCGAGCAGCGCGAGGTCGACGAGCCCCGCGGCGACATCCGCCTCCGTTCTGATCATGTGCAGTTGCATGGCTCCAAGCGGTCCTAAAGCATGTGTGCCGAAAGTGGGAACCGGTTTCGGGACAAAGACATGCGTAAAAACAAGGAGCTAAAGCGCAAGGAGCGAATCTGAAAGATCGCGACGCGCTTTAGCGCGGTGGTGGCGCGACACGCCTCTTCATGCCAGAAGACCTCATGCAAAGCCCTTTGTCAAAAAATCGCGTCTTCCGTTTCGCGCCGAGCCCCAACGGCCTGCTGCATCTCGGCCACGCATTGTCGGCGATCCTCAACCATGACCTTGCCGCGGCCTGCGGCGGGCGCTTCCTGCTGCGCATCGAGGATATCGATCCGGCGCGCTCGCGGCCCGAATTCGAGGCGGCGATTTACCGCGACCTCGCCTGGCTCGAGCTGGACTGGGAAAGGCCGGTGCGGCGCCAGTCGGAGCATCTCGCCTTCTATGCCGAGGCGCTGGAGCGGCTGAAGGCGATGGGCGTGCTCTATCCCGGCTTCCTCAGCCGGGGCGAGGTGAAGGCGCGCGTCGAGGCGCATGAGGCGGCGGGCGGCGTCTGGCCGCGCGATCCGGACGGTGCGCCGCTCTATCCGACGGAGGAGCGCGGGCTCGACCGGGCGCAGGCGCTCGCGCTCATCGCGGAGGGCCGCCAGCACGCCTGGCGGCTCGACATGGAGAGGGCGCGGGCGCTCGCGCCGGCGGCGCTGGACTGGTCGGAGAGCGGCGAGGGGCCGGAGGGCGAGACGGGGACGGTCGCGGCCCTTCCGGAGCGCTGGGGCGACGTCATCCTCTCGCGGCCGGATGCGCCGGCAAGCTACCACCTTGCTGTCGTGCTCGACGATGCGGCGCAGGGCGTCACCGATGTCGTGCGCGGACAGGATCTCTTCCACGCGACGGCCGTCCACCGTCTGCTGCAAAGCCTGCTCGGCCTGCCCGCGCCGTGCTATATCCATCACGGACTGGTGCCGGGCCCGGACGGACGAAAACTCTCCAAGAGCAATCAGGATACGGGGATCGCGGCCTATCGCGACAAGGGCGTCTCACCGGCCGGCATTCGCGCCCTGCTCGCGGGCTATGGCTTCGTCCTCCATTGATTCCTCCTCCGCCTGCCGTATTTTCCTGACGCCGCGGATGCGGTCGAGGATCAGGTGCTTGACGCGGTATTTCAGCAGCGCGGCGTTGATCTCTGCGCCCATGATGAAGATCGCCCCGATCATGTAGAGGAAGACCAGCGCGATCATGATCGAGGCGAGGCCCGCATAGGTCGACACATAGTTGGCGAAGGCGGTGAGGTAGGAGGCGAAGGCATAGGCGCCGACCGCCCAGAAGAGCAGCGTCAGCAGGATGCCGGGCAGAACGTCGGCGATCCTGCGCCGGCCGGCGGGAAGCCAGAGATGGGCGATCAGCAGGCCGATCAGCAGCACCAGCACGGTGCCGACGAGCCCCCAGCTTTCCACCCAGGAATAGACATAGGAAAGCCAGGGCAGCCAGTCGCCGGTGGCGCGCACCGCAAGGGGCGCTGCGACGAGTACGATGCTGATGACGGCAAGCGCCAGCACGCCTGCGATGACGAAGCCGAGGCTGGCAAGGCGCGTCATGTACCAGTAGCGCGTTTCGGCCACGCGATAGGCGCGGTTGAGCGAAATGCGCAACGCCTCCACCCCATTGGAGGCGAAATAGGCGGCGGCGAGCACGGAGACGGTCAGGAGCCCGCCGCGCGGAATGGTCAGCACCGCGACGACCTCGCGGGAGATCGGCGCGGCAATCGATTCCGGCCAGGTATCGAAGATGAGGTGGACGGCGGTCTCGGCAAACTGGTCGGCGCCGAGGAAAGAGCCGAGCGCGGTGCCGAAGATCAGGAAGGGAAAGACGGCGAGCAGGGTGGAAAGCGCCACATGGCTCGCCATGGCCCAGCCGTCGTCCTCGGAAAAATGCCAGATCGCATCGAAAATGACCTTGTAGGCGCAACGGATGGCGGTCGGCATCGGCGTATCCCAGTCCCTTGCGGCCGGACGGCCGCCTCTTTCATTGTCTCTCCGGTCATAACCCCTTACATCGGCTTTTGTTTAAAGGTTACGCGCGGATTGCGATTCGAAAGGCCGCCTTGCGTCGCGAAAGCGGCGCGGGGCCTGGCGGTGAATATGGGAAACCGGCGCGGATTTGTACAGGAAACCGCCATGTCTTCTGAGAATGCGTCCGTGCCGCCGAGCATCATCGTCACGGGTTGTTCCTCCGGCATCGGCGCCCATTGCGCCCGCGCGCTGAAGGCCGAGGGCTGGCGCGTCTTCGCGACGGTGCGGCGGGAGGAGGACCTTGCGGGGCTTGCGGCGGACGGCATCGAGGCGCTGCTCATGGACTATACCAGGCCCGAGACCATCGCCGCCCTGGTGGAGACCGTGCTGGCGCGCACCGGCGGCCGGCTCGATGCGCTCTTCAACAACGGGGCCTATGGCCAGGCCGGCGCGGTGGAAGACCTCCCGGTCGAGGCGCTGCGCGCGCAGTTCGAGACGAATGTCTTCGGCTGGCACGATCTGACGCGGCGGGTGATCCCGGTGATGCGCCGGCAGGGGCACGGGCGCATCGTACAATGCTCGTCGATCCTCGGCATCGTGCCCTATCGCTGGCGCGGCGCCTACAATGCCTCGAAATTCGCGCTGGAGGGCCTGTCGCTGACGCTGCGCATGGAGCTTGCCGGCTCGGGCATCCATGTCAGCCTCATCGAGCCGGGCCCCATCGCCTCGCGCTTCACCGCCAATGCGCTGGTGCAGATCGAGAAGACCATCGATCTGGAGAATTCGGTGCATGCGGAGGAATATCGCCGGCAGTTGCGGCGGCTGCGCGGGGAGGCGAAGCCGGCGCGCGGCAAGCTCGGGCCGGAGGCGGTGCATGCGGTGCTGCGCCATGCGCTGACGGCAAGGTCGCCCCGCCCGCACTATGTCGTGACCACGCCGGCGCGGCAGGGCGTTCTTCTCAAGAAGCTGCTGCCGGCGGCGCTCTTCTACCGTATCATCGGGCGGCTCGGCTGACGCGGCGCGGCGTCGCAGGTATCACGCCGCAAAATGCGTGCACTTTGCGCGAAATGCCCTATTTGAATAGGGCTGACAGAAATCAAACCGGATCGTTGGCATGTCTTCCTTCCTCACCTTCCTGACCATGCTTGTCATGGGCCTCGTCGCCATCGTGCTCGTGCGCGGTCTCGTCAACATGGCCAGGGGCGGCAGCGGCAACACCTCGAACAAGCTGATGCAGGCGCGCGTGCTGCTGCAGGCGATCGCCATCATTCTCATCATGCTGACCTTGTGGATCACCGGCGGCGGGCGCGGCTGATGGTCAAGCTCAACAAGATCTATACCCGCACGGGCGACAACGGCACGACGGGCCTCGTCGTTGGCCCGCGCTGCAAGAAGCACGACCTGCGTGTGGAATCCTACGGCGAGGTGGACGAGGCCAATTCCGTTATCGGCCTCGCCCGCCAGCATCTTGCCGATTTCCCGGCGCTCGACCGCATGCTGATGCGCGTCCAGAACGACCTCTTCGACCTCGGCGCGGATCTTGCCACCCCCGAGACCGGCAGGAAGCTCGACTACGAGCCGCTGCGCATCGCGCAGGCGCAGGTGGACCGGCTGGAAAAGGAGATCGATGCGCTCAACGCCGATCTCGAGCCGCTGCGCTCCTTCGTGCTGCCGGGCGGCACGCCCGCGGCGGCGGCGCTGCATCTTGCGCGCACCGTCGCGCGCCGGGCCGAGCGCCGCATCGTCGCGCTGCAGGACAGCGAAGGCGAGACGGTGTCGGCGGCGGCGGTCGCCTATATCAACCGGCTTTCCGATTTCCTCTTCGTCGCGGCGCGCTGGGTGAACGACAAGGGGCGCGCGGACATATTGTGGGTGCCGGGGCAGAACAGGTAAGCTCTCCGGCAAGGTCCCGCGAGCGCATCGGAAATCGCGCAAGGGGCCGCGGGCCGGAAGGGGATCCATGTTCATACCGCTGCATGACGCGAACGCCCTGAAATACATCAAGGTGCAATATGTCACGATCGGCCTGATCGTGGTGAATGTCGCTATCTGGCTGGTGACGGGCCTTGCCTCCACGCAGGCCTTTTCCGATGCCGCGGTGGTGGGGCTCGGCTATATTCCCGCGGTCGTCTTCGACTTCGCCGATCTGGAGCCGGGCCTCGTCCTGGTGCCGGAGGATGCGACCTACATCACCTATGCCTTCCTGCATGGCGACTTCATGCATCTCGCCTCGAACATGCTGTTCCTCTGGGTGTTCGGCGACAATGTCGAGGATGCGCTGGGGCATTTCCGCTTTCTCGTCTTCTACCTTCTCTGCGCGGCGGCGGGCGCCCTGGTGCACGGGCTGGTGCAACCGGATTCGGAAGCGCCGCTGATCGGCGCGTCGGGGGCGATCTCGGGCGTGGTCGCGGCCTATTTCCTGCTGCATCCGAAGGTGCGGGTCTGGGTTCTGGTGTTCTTCCGCATCCCGTTGCCGCTGCCGGCGGTCATCCCGCTTGCCTTCTGGATCGCCCAGCAATTCTACATGCTGCTCGCCGACGGCGACAGCGGCGTCTCCTGGGGCGCGCATGTCGGCGGCATCCTGGCGGGGGCGGTTCTCGTGCTCGTCCTGCGCCGGCGCGGCGTGCCGCTGTTCGACCGGATCATCGTGACGCCGAGGGCGGTCAGGCATGTGGAAGCGGGGCCGGTTCCCGCCGAGGAGGCGCCGGACCCCACCCCGACGCCGCCGCGCCATTGGGGTCGATGATGGCGACATACAACGAAAATTGACGTGAACGTAAAGGTAATTTATAAGCCTTCCGTTTTCACCTGGGAGGGCGGATGATGCATTGTAATTGGGGAAAAAACGCGTATCGATGTCGCCAACCGGCAATCAGGTCGCCTCTGAAAGGCGCATTTTCCCTCGCGGGCATTTGAAGGAAGGAAGCCATGAAGATCCTGGTCCCAGTCAAGCGTGTTGTTGACTACAACGTAAAGATCCGTGTGAAGTCTGATGGCTCGGGTGTCGAGCTTGCCAATGTGAAGATGTCGATGAACCCGTTCGACGAGATTTCGGTCGAGGAGGCGCTGCGTCTGAAGGAGGCGGGCAAGGCCGAGGAAGTGGTGGTGGTGTCGATCGGCCCTGCCAAGGCCGAAGAGACGCTGCGCACCGCGCTCGCCATGGGCGCCGACCGCGCCGTGCTGGTCGAGACGGACGACGCCGTCGAGCCGCTGGCCGTTGCCAAGATCCTCAAGGGTGTGGCCGAGGCCGAGCAGCCGGGCCTGATCATCGTCGGCAAGCAGGCGATCGACGACGATTCGAACCAGACCGGCCAGATGCTCTCGGCCCTGCTCGGCTGGGCACAGGCCACCTTCGCCTCCAAGGTCGAGATCGGCAACGGTTCGGCGCAGGTGACGCGCGAGGTCGACGGCGGTCTGCAGACAATCGAGGTCAAGCTTCCGGCAGTGGTCACCACCGACCTTCGCCTCAACGAGCCGCGTTATGCCTCGCTGCCGAACATCATGAAGGCGAAGAAGAAGCCGCTCGACAAGAAGTCGCCGGCCGACTTCGGCGTCGATACGAGCCCGCGCCTGAAGGTGCTGAAGACCGAGGAGCCGTCGGGCCGCAAGGCGGGCGTCAAGGTCAAGACGGTCGCCGAGCTGGTCGAAAAGCTCAAGACCGAAGCCGGCGTGCTTTGATCGGCGAGATTTGAGGAGATTACGAACATGGCCATTCTTCTTCTGGCAGACCACGACAACGCTCACCTTTCCGACCAGACCGCCAAGGCGCTGACGGCAGCCTCCAAGCTCGGCTCGGACGTGCATGTGCTCGTCGCCGGCTCGGGCGCCAAGGCTGCGGCCGATGCGGCTGCCAAGCTCTCGGGCGTGACGAAGGTCCTGCTCGCCGACGATGCCAGCCTCGGCAACAATCTCGCCGAACCGCTGGCCGCGCTCATCGTGTCGCTGGCCGGCAATTACGACGCCATCGTCTCGGCTGCGACCTCGGTCGGCAAGAACGTGCTGCCGCGCGTTGCCGCCCTGCTCGATGTCGCGCAGGTCTCGGAGATCGTCGAGGTCGTCTCGGCCGACACGTTCAAGCGTCCGATCTATGCCGGCAATGCCATCCAGACGGTTCAGTCCACCGATGCGAAGAAGGTGATCACCGTTCGCACGGCTTCCTTCGCCGCAGCAGGTGAAGGCGGAAGCGCAGCCATCGAGGCCATCTCCGCTGCAGCGAACCCGGGCCTGTCCACCCACGTCAAGGATGCCCTGTCCTCATCCGACCGCCCGGAACTGACATCGGCGAAGATCATCATCTCGGGCGGCCGTGCGCTCGGCTCGTCTGAAAAATTCCAGGAAGTGATCCTTCCGGTTGCCGACAAGCTGGGTGCCGCCGTCGGCGCGTCCCGCGCGGCCGTCGATGCCGGCTATGCGCCGAACGACTGGCAGGTCGGGCAGACGGGCAAGGTGGTTGCCCCGCAGCTCTACATCGCCTGCGGCATCTCCGGTGCGATCCAGCACCTTGCCGGGATGAAGGACAGCAAGGTCATCGTCGCGATCAACAAGGACGAGGAGGCGCCGATCTTCCAGGTCGCAGACTACGGTCTCGTCGGAGATCTCTTCGAAATTCTCCCGGAGCTTGAGAAGGCGCTCTGAGCCGGTTTCATGCCTCTTTTTGCGACGATGATTTCACTGGAAAAATGCGTCGCAGGGCTTTATCACTTCACCGGGCCGGCTCGACCGGCCCGGTATTTTTTTGCCTGCGCCGAGGGCGCGGACTGAAGTGACGGGGCGATTGGCGCTATGATCAAGAACGTCGGTATTGTGGGTGCGGGCCAGATGGGGTGCGGGATCGCGCATGTTTCTGCGCTAGCCGGCTACAAGGTCCATATCTATGACCTGTCGCCCGAGCGTATCGAGACAGGGCTTGCCACGATCAACGGCAACCTCGCCCGCCAGGTCTCCTCCGGCAAGATGAGCGACGAGGACCGCAAGAAGGCGCTCGCGCTGATCAAGGGCTCCTCGGACATCAACGACCTTTCCGACGCCGATCTCGTCATCGAGGCGGCGACGGAGGACGAGACCGTCAAGCGCAAGATCTACGGCCTGGTCTGTTCCGTGCTGAAGCCGGAGGCGATCCTCGCCACCAATACGTCCTCGCTGTCGATCACCCGCCTCGCCTCGGCCACCGACCGGCCGGAGCGCTTCATGGGCATCCACTTCATGAACCCGGTGCCGGTGATGAAGCTGGTGGAGCTCGTGCGCGGCATCGCGACCGAGGAAGGCACCTTCGCCGCCGCCAAGGAATTCGTCACCAAGCTCGACAAGACGATCACGGTCGCGGAAGATTTCCCGGCCTTCATCGTCAACCGCATCCTGCTGCCGATGATCAACGAGGCGATCTACACGCTCTATGAGGGCGTCGGCTCGGTGGAGGCCATCGACACGGCCATGAAGCTCGGCGCGAACCATCCGATGGGCCCGCTCCAGCTTGCCGATTTCATCGGCCTCGATACCTGCCTTTCGATCATGCAGGTGCTGCATGACGGGCTCGCCGATTCCAAGTATCGCCCGTGCCCGCTGCTGGTGAAATATGTCGAGGCCGGCTGGCTCGGCCGCAAGTCCGGCCGCGGCTTCTACGACTATCGCGGCGAGGTTCCGGTCCCGACCCGCTGACGGGCGGAGAATCCGCGAACCTTCCTTTTCAGGGAAAAATGTTCCGCCTGTCGCCGCGTGCGCGACAGGCCCGTGCCTCGGAGACCGCCCGGCCGCTCGTTATTGTCTGCCCCATTCTCTCGCATCGGGGTTTTTCAGATGAAACGTTTGCTCCTTCTCGGCGTGGCCCTTCTCGGCCTTGCCGCTCCGCTCTCCGCCAACGCCGCCGACAAGCTGCTCAACGCCTCCTACGACGTAGCGCGCGAGCTTTTCGCCGCCGAGAACGAGGCCTTCGTGAAGGCGCATCCGGGCGTCACCATCGACCAGTCGCATGGCGGCACCTCCAAGCAGGCGCGCGCCATCGTCGAGGGCCTCGAGGCCGACGTCGTGACCTTCAATCAGGTGACGGATATCGACTTCCTCGTGAAGAACGGCTTCGTCGCCGAAGGCTGGCAGAAGGCGTTCCCGAACAACGCCTCGCCCTTCTATTCCTTCCCGTCCTTCCTCGTGCGCGCCGGCAATCCGAAGAATATCAAGGACTGGTCCGACCTTGCCCGCGACGACGTGAAGGTCATCTTCCCGAACCCGAAGACCTCGGGCAATGCGCGCTACACCTATCTTGCCGCCACGGCCTATGCCAAGGAAGCCTTCAAGGACGACCCGGCGAAGGTCGAGGAATTCGTCAAGAAGATCTTCGACAACGTGCCGGTCTTCGACACGGGCGGCCGCGCGGCGACCACGACCTTCGTCGAGCGCGAGATCGGCGACGTCATCATCACCTTCGAGGCCGAGACCAAGTCGATCGCCAAGCAGTATGGCGAGGACAAGTTCGAAAGCGTCGTGCCCTCCGTCTCGCTGCTTGCCGAATTCCCGGTCGCGGTGGTCGACAAGGTGGCTGACGCCCATGGCAGCCGGGATCTGGCCAAGTCCTATCTCGACTTCCTCTATGCGCCGGAAGGCCAGAAGATCGCCGCTGAATTCGGTCACCGCGTTCATGACGAAAAGGTCGCCGCCGAGTTCAAGGACCAGTTTCCGGATATCCGCCTCGTCAATGTCGACGACGTCTTCGGCGGCTGGGACAAGGTCTCCAAGGAGCATTTCTCCGAGGGCGGCACGCTGGACAAGATCTACGGCAGCCGCTGATCCACTCCCCTTCGTTCTTCAAGGCAGCCGGCGGGCGCAAAACCCGCCGGTTGTGGTATGAGAAAGGAACGCCCGTTTGAAACGGCGTGTACTGCCCGGATTGCCGCTCGCGCTCGGCATCACCCTCGTCTATGTGGCCATCATCGTGGTGCTGCCGCTGGCGGCGCTCGTCTTCAAGGCGGCAAGCCTTGGGCCTGCGGATTACTGGCGCATCGTCTCCTCCGACCGCGCCCTTGCGAGCTACCGCGTGACGGTGCTCTGCGCGCTGGCGGCGACGGTCTTCAATCTCCTCTTCGGCATGGCGCTCGCCTGGGTGCTGGTGCGCTACCGCTTCCCCGGCCGGCGCCTTGTCGATGCGCTCGTGGACCTGCCCTTCGCGCTGCCGACGGCGGTCGCCGGCATTGCGCTCACCACGCTCTTTGCCACCAACGGCTGGTTCGGCGGCCCGCTCTCCCATCTCGGCATCAAGGTCGCCTATACGCCGCTCGGCATCATCGTCGCCATGAGCTTCACCAGCATCCCCTTTATCGTGCGCACGGTGCAGCCGGTGCTGGAGGAGCTAGATCCGGCGCTGGAGGAGGCGGGGCAGACGCTCGGCGCGAGCGATCTTTCCATCTTCGCCAAGGTCATCCTGCCGCTTCTGGCGCCGGCGCTGCTGGCGGGCGTCTCGCTCTCCTTCGCACGCAGCCTCGGCGAGTTCGGCGCCATCATCTTCATCGCCGGCAACCAGCCTTTCTCGACGGAGATCACCGCGCTTCTCGCCTTCATCCGGCTGGAGGAATACGACTATCCGGCCTCCGCCGCCATCGCCTCCGTCATGCTGCTGACGGCCTTCGTCATGCTGGCGATCACCAATCTCATGCAGGCCCGCGCCCTGCGCTACACGGTGAGGGGCTGATCATGGCGCATCACGCAAAGGGCAAGCCGCCGCGCGTCGGCGACAATCCCCTCTTTCGCCGCATCCTGCTGACGGTGGTCCTCCTGCTTGTGGCGCTGATGATCATCGCGCCGCTCGTCGTCATCGCCGTCGAGGCCTTTTCGCGCGGGATCGGCTATTTCGCGAAATCCATTGCCGATCCCGACACGCGGCACGCCATCCTGCTGACGGTCGTCACGGCGCTCATCGCCGTGCCGATCAACACGGCCTTCGGCGTCGCGGCGGCCTGGGCCATCACCAAGCATGACTTTCCCGGCAAGCGGCTGCTCACCGTCGTCATCGAGATCCCCTTCTCGGTCTCGCCAATCGTCGCGGGCGTCTCCTATCTCTTCGTCTTCGGCCTGCAGGGTCTCTTCGGCCATGCGCTGGAGGCGGCGGGGATCAAGATCCTCTTCGCCCTGCCCGGCATCGTGCTTGCCAGCATGTTCGTGACCGCGCCCTTCGTGGCGCGCGAGCTGATCCCGCTGATGCAGGCGCAGGGCCGCGATCTCGAAGAGGCGGCGACGTCGCTCGGGGCGAGCGGCTGGCGGACCTTCTTCTCCGTCACGCTGCCCAACATCAAATGGGCGATGCTCTATGGCGTGGTGCTCTGCAATTCGCGTGTCATGGGCGAGTTCGGCGCCGTCTCGGTCGTCTCGGGCAATATCCGCGGCCAGACCAACACGCTGCCGCTCCATATCGAGCTGCTTTATCACGATTACAATGCGGCCGGCTCCTTTGCCGCCGCATCCATCCTTGCCGGCCTTGCCATCGTCACGCTCCTTGCCAAGGTGGCGCTGGAGCGGCAGGGCGCGGGCCGCGTGCAGCGCCCTGCCGCCCTTGTGGGGGCCGACAGCATCACTCCGGAGGTCAAGCCTTGAAGATTCGTCTCGACAATGTGGTCAAGGAATTCGAGACCTTCCGCGCCGTGCACGGCGTCTCGCTCGATATCGAGAGCGGCGAGCTGGTCGCGCTGCTCGGCCCCTCGGGCTCCGGCAAGACGACGATCCTGCGCATGGTCGCCGGCCTCGAATATGCCGATGCCGGGGCGATCTATTTCGGTGAGGAGAACGCGACGGACATTCCGGTGCGCGAGCGCGGCGTTGGCTTCGTCTTCCAGCATTACGCGCTCTTCCCGCATATGACGGTCGGCGATAACATCGCCTTCGGCATGAAGGTCTCCAGGGTGAAGCGCACGCCGCAGGCGATCGAGGCGCGCGTGAAGGAATTGCTCGATCTCGTGCAGCTTGGCGGGCTGAAGGATCGCTTCCCCGGCCAGATCTCCGGCGGCCAGCGCCAGCGCGTGGCGCTCGCCCGGGCGCTTGCCGTCGATCCGCGCGTGCTGCTGCTCGACGAGCCCTTCGGTGCACTGGATGCCAATGTGCGGCGGGACCTGCGCCGCTGGCTGCGCAAGATCCACGACGAGCTCGGCATCACCACGCTTTTCGTTACGCACGACCAGGAAGAGGCGCTCGACCTTGCCGACCGCGTGGTCATCCTCAACAAAGGCCGGATCGTGCAGGAGGGGACGCCCGAAGCCGTCTGCCGCAACCCGGCCGATGCCTTCGTGATGAATTTTCTGGGCGATGCCAACCGGCTCGACGCGGATATCCGCGGCGGCAGGGCCTATGTCGAGGACGTTTCCTTCGAGGCCGAGGGCGTCGCCGATGGCGGCGGGCAGATCCTCTTCCGCCCGGCCGATGTCACCTGGCGCGAGGATGGAGAGGGGATCGCGGCGAAGATCGTCCGCGTCATCGACAGGCCGGATTCGCGCCGCGTTCTGGCGATGACCGGCAGCGGGCAGGCGGTGGAGTTCGATACCGCGCCGGAATTTCCGCACCGCAAGGGCGAGGCGGGCTTCATCGAGATCCGCCGGCCGCGGATCTACGCGGCGGCATGATATCTCAGATCTTCGGCGCTCCGAGCGCGGCGTTGATCAGTGCCTTGGCGTCCTCGCCGTCCCAGGCGGCGGGGCCGTTCATGGCGGAGATCAGGCAGCCCTTGTCGTCCATCAGCAGCGTGACGGGCAGGCCGAAGGCCAGGCCCTCCTTCTTCAACGTGTTGAAGACGCCCATGGAGGCGTCGCGGTAATAGCCGAGGTCGTGGACCTTCGTCTCGTCGAGGAAGGTCTTCGGCTTTTCGTCGTCGCCGGTATCGATGTTGATCGCCACGACCTCGAATTTGTCGCTGCCGAGGTTCTTCTGCAGCGCATTGAGCGCCGGCATTTCCTCGCGGCAGGGCACGCACCAGGTCGCCCAGAGATTGACCAGCAGCGTCTTGCCGGCAAAGTCCGCGATGGTCTTCTTCTTGCCGTCCGGGCCGTCGAAAACGAGGTCGGGGAGGGGACGGTGCTCGTCGACCGTGCGCATGGCGGCGACCTGACCCTTGGAGAAGGGCGTGATCGCGGCGGCCTTTTCGGCGGCGAGCGGGCAGGCGGCGGAACCGGCGGACGCGACCGCGCCATTGCCAGACAGGCTTTCCTTCACGTATATCGCTGCACCACCGGCAAGAAGTCCGGCGAGCCCGGCAATGGCGATCAGCTTTCCTGCCGGCAGGCCGAGTTTCTTCTTCACTGACATTTCATTCTCCAGGATAGGCACCCATGGCTGACGGCACTTCCGAGACGAAATCCTCGAACCAGATGTGGGGCGGCCGCTTCGCCTCGGGACCGGATGCGATCATGGAGGAGATAAATGCCTCCATCGGCTTCGACAAGAAGCTTTATGCCCAGGACATCCGCGGCTCAAAGGCGCATGCCGAAATGCTTAGCCATCAGGGCATCATTTCGGCGGACGATAAGGAAAAGATCGTTCACGGTCTCGACACGATATTGTCAGAGATCGAGGCGGGCACCTTCGAGTTCTCGCGCAAGCTGGAAGACATCCACATGAATGTCGAGGCGCGGCTGGCGACGCTGATCGGCCCCGCCGCCGGGCGCCTGCACACCGCCCGCTCGCGCAATGACCAGGTGGCGCTCGATTTTCGCCTCTGGGTCAAGGAAGAGCTGCAGAAGACCGAAAGGATGCTGACGAGCCTCATCGCCGCCTTCCTCGACCGCGCGGAAGAGCACGCCGAGACGGTCATGCCCGGCTTCACCCATCTCCAGACGGCCCAGCCGGTGACCTTCGGCCACCATTGCATGGCCTATGTGGAAATGTTCGGCCGCGACCGCCAGCGCGTGCGCCATGCCATCGAGCATCTCGACGAAAGCCCAATCGGCGCCGCCGCGCTTGCCGGCACCGGCTACAATATCGACCGCCACATGACGGCCAAGGCCCTCGGCTTCCGCGAGCCGACGCGCAATTCCATCGACACGGTCTCGGACCGCGACTTCGCGCTGGAGTTCCTCTCCATCGCCGCCATCGCCTCCGTTCACCTCTCGCGCCTTGCCGAGGAGATCGTCATCTGGTCGACGCCGCAATTTGGCTTCATCCGCCTGTCGGACGCCTTCTCGACCGGCTCCTCGATCATGCCGCAGAAGAAGAACCCCGACGCCGCGGAGCTCGTGCGCGCCAAGACGGGCCGCATCAACGGCTCGCTGATTGCGCTGCTAACCGTCATGAAGGGCCTGCCGCTCGCCTATTCCAAGGACATGCAGGAGGACAAGGAACAGGTCTTCGACGCCGCAGAGAGCCTGGAGCTGGCGATTGCCGCCATGACCGGCATGGTGCGCGACATGACGATCCGCGCGGACCGGATGAAGGCGGCGGCCGGCTCCGGCTATTCCACCGCGACGGACCTTGCCGACTGGCTGGTGCGTGAGGCGGGCCTGCCCTTCCGCGACGCCCACCATGTCACCGGCCGTGCCGTGGCGCTCGCCGAGAGCAAGGGCTGCGACCTTGCGGAACTCTCGCTCGAAGACTTGCAGGCGATCCATGCCGCGATCACCGCCGACATCTTCAACGTTCTGACGGTCGAGGCCTCGGTCGCCAGCCGCAAGAGCTATGGCGGCACCGCGCCTTCGGAAGTCCGCCGGCAGATCGCCTGGTGGCGGCAGCGGAACTGATCAAACCGCTTGCAGGAATCATCAAGAGATTAAGGGTGCACAGGGCGGGCGAATTCGCTAAGGATGATGCCCACCCGATCACCGGCAATTCCAGGGAACGCTTCATGACACGCATCGATATCGGCAGGCTGGCTTTCGTGCTCTGCCTTTCCGCAGCGGTTCTGACCGCTTGTGGCCGCAAGGGCGATCTCGACCTGCCGGGCGGCGGACAGCCGGTCGTGAAGACCATCAAGGGCAAGAAGGTCGAGCAGGTCGAAGACAAGCCCTTCGTCCTCGACCCCCTTCTCTAGAGCATTTCCGCTTTTCTTCGAATCGCGAAAACGCTCTATCCTTTTGTTTTTACGCAATTCCGGACGCAAAACCGCTGCGCACTTTTGCTGGAATTGCTCTAGTTCTACGGATCAGGCAGTGAACCATTTCGAGCATCGCGACGGCATTCTCTACGCGGAGGACGTGCCGGTTCCGGAGATCGCCAAGGCGGTCGGCACCCCCTTCTACGTCTATTCGACGGCCACGCTGGAGCGGCACTACAAGGTGTTCTCCAAGGCCTTCGAGGGCGTCGATGCGCTGGTCTGCTACGCCATGAAGGCGAATTCCAACCAGGCGGTGCTGAAGACGCTCGCCCGGCTCGGCGCGGGCATAGACGTGGTCTCGGAAGGGGAACTGCGCCGGGCGCTTGCCGCCGGCGTTCCCGCCTCGCGCATCATGTTCTCCGGCGTCGGCAAGACGCCGCGGGAGATGGACCTTGCGCTCGAGGCCGGCATCTACTGCTTCAACGTCGAATCCGAGCCGGAACTGGACGTGCTGAACGCCCGCGCCGTGAAGGCCGGCAAGGTCGCCCATGTCTCCTTCCGCATCAACCCGGATGTCGACGCCCGCACCCATGCCAAGATCTCGACGGGCAAGAAGGAAAACAAGTTCGGCATTTCCTGGGAGCGCGCACGCGCCGTCTATGCCCGCGCCGCGAGCCTGCCAGGCATCGAGGTCACCGGCATCGACATGCATATCGGCAGCCAGATCACCGAGCTGCAACCCTTCGACGACGCCTTCCGGCTGCTGCGCGAACTGGTCGAGACGCTGCGCGCCGACGGCCACACCATCGACCATGTCGATGTCGGCGGCGGCCTCGGCATTCCCTACAAGACGGACAACGCGCCGCCGCCGCTGCCGGATGCCTATGCCGAGATCGTCAAGAACCAGCTCAAGGGCCTCGGCTGCAAGATCGTCACGGAGCCCGGCCGGCTGATCGTCGGCAATGCCGGCATCCTCGTCACCGAGGTCATCTATGTGAAGGACGGCGGCGAGAAGACCTTCGTCATCGTCGACGCGGCGATGAACGACCTCATCCGCCCGACGCTCTACGAGGCCTGGCACGAGATCCAGCCGGTCGTCATCTCGGCAGCCAATGCGCCGCGCATCCGCGCCGATGTCGTCGGCCCGGTCTGCGAGACGGGCGACTATCTGGCGCAGGACCGCGAGATGGCGCAGCCGAAGCCCGGCGACCTCATCGCCGTCGGCTCGGCCGGCGCCTATGGTGCGGTGCAGGCCGGCACCTACAACAGCCGCCTGCTGGTGCCGGAAGTGCTGGTCAACGGGTCCGAGTTCCACGTCATCCGCCCGCGGCTTTCCTATGACGACCTGATCGGCCTCGATTCGCTGCCGGACTGGCTCGCCTGAGCCGCAGGCGGGGAATAGCGTTCACGATTTTGCGCGCGCCCTCGTCTTCGCCACAAAGGATGTTATTTTCGGATGGTGACAAAGAGCGGCGGAGTGCGTTGATCGATGGCATCTGACAGGCAGCGCGAGAAGGGGGCGACCGGCAATCCGCTGGCCCGCCGGCTTGCGGCCAAACGCCTTGCCGCGAGGGCTGTGCTCTATCTCGAAGCGCTTGCGCCGCGCCTGCTGCCGGTCCTGCTCCTCGTCGCCGCCTTCCTCGCGCTCACCTGGTTCGGCTATTTCCGCCATGCGCCGTTCTGGCTGCATGTCGTAACGCTCGCGGCCTTCGCGATCGGGTTCTTCGTCCTGCTCGCCCGGCTGCGCGGCATTTCCTGGCCGTCGGTCGACAGCGCCGACCGCATGCTGGAAGCACGCAACGCGCTGACGCATCAGGCGATCCGCGTGCAGGACGACAGGCCGGCGGCCGGCGACGCCTTCGGCGAAGCGCTCTGGCGCGAGCATCAGGCGCGCATGGCCCGCATGATCGGCGCGCTGCGCACCGGTACGCCCGAGCCCGACATTGCCCGCCACGACCGCCATGCGCTGCGCGCCGTGCCGCTGCTCCTCGTCGCCATCGCCTTTGCCTTCTCCTATTCCAACCGCGGCGGCCTGCTGGTCGATGTCGTTTCCTTCCAGGCGCCCGCCGAGGCGGCGCCGGACATGCGCATCGATGCCTGGGTGACGCCGCCGGCCCATACCGCGCGGGCGCCGGTATTCCTCACCGGCAACGCGCAGGGCCAGCCGGCCGAGGCCGCGGAAGGCGGGATCCGCATTCCGCAATTCAGCGACCTGACGGTGCGCGTGACCGGCGGCAGCGGGAATGAGACGGTCGGCTATCAGGTGGCCGGCGAAAACACCGTCACGGCCATCCGTCCCGAGGCGGAAAAGCCGAAGGACGGAACGGCGCCGGCCGCGACCGTCGGCGGCGCGCGGACCATGCATTACAAGATCCTGAAGGACGGCACGCTCTCGGTCGATGGCCGTAGCTGGACCTTCGCCGTCATCCCGGACCGCGTGCCGGAAATCGCCTTCGACGGCATCCCGAAAACGACGGTCGCCTCGGCCCTCGAGATCAGCTTCATCGCGAGGGACGACTACGGGCTTCAGGAGGCCCATGCGGAGATCGTCCCGGTCGACCAGCCGAAGGATGCCCGCCCGCTCTATCCGCTGCCGGAATATAGGCTCGACCTGCCGCGCCGCGCCGCGCGCGAGGCCAAGGGCACGACGAGCCGCAACCTTTCCGAACATCCGCTTTCCGGCAAGCGCGTGAAGATCACGCTCGTCGCCAAGGATGCCGCGGGGCAGGAGGGGCGCAGCCAGCCCGTCGAGATCGTGCTGCCGGCGAAGAACTTCTTCGAGCCGCTCGCCGCCGCCGTCGCCGAGGAGCGGCAGGTCTTCGCGCTCGATGCAAGGCAGTTGCCGCTCGCCATCACGCTCAACGAGGCGCTGACGATCCGTCCCGAGGAGACGATTCCGAACCTCACGCATTTCCTGTTGATCCAGTCGGCCGGAGCGCGCATGCGGCTTGCCCGCAGTGAAGACCAGATGCGCGATACGGCGGATTATCTCTGGGAGATCGCGCTCGGCATCGAGGACGGCAACCTGTCGCTCGCCGACCGGCGCCTGCGCGATGCGCAGAAGGCGCTTTCCGAGGCTCTTGAACGCAATGCCTCCGAGGAAGAGATCGCCAGGCTCATGAAGGAGCTGCGCGATGCGATGCAGGCCTATATGGAGGAACTGGCGCGGCAGGCGGCCAAGAACGGCCAGCAGAATGCCCAGCAGCAGGGCCGCATCCTGCGTCAGCAGGATCTGCAGCGCATGATGGACCAGATCGAGAACCTGGCGCGCTCGGGTGCGCGGGATCAGGCGCAGCAGATGCTGTCCGAATTGCAGCGCATGATGAACAACCTTCAGGCGGGCCGGCCGCAGCAGGGGCAGGGCCAGCAGAACGACGCCATGCGCCAGCAGATGGATAAGCTCGGCGAGCTGGTGCTGAAGCAGCAGAAGCTGATGGAAGAGACCTTCAAGCTCGATCAGGCGCTGCGCGACCGCATGGAGCGCGGCGATCCGATGCCGGGCGAGGAGGACGAGGCGCAGCCGGGCGACGACGGCGCCAACCCGCAGCCGTCCGACAAGATGACGGCCGACCAGCTTCGCGATGCCCTGAAGAAGCTTCGCGAGCAGCAGGACGGGCTCGGCAAGCAGCTCGGCGAATTGCAGCAGGCGCTCAAGGGCATGGGCATGGAGCCGGGCGAGGGCTTCGGTCAGGCCGGCCGCGAGATGAAGGATGCCGGCAAGGCCCTCGGCGAGGGCGAGGGGGAAGCGGCCGTCGGCAGCCAGGGGCGTGCGCTCGAGGCGCTGCGGCAGGGCGCGCAGAACATGATGAACCAGATGCAGGCGATGGGCCAGGGACAGGGGCAGGGCATGCCACAGGCCGGGCGCAACGGCCGCGATCCCCTCGGCCGCGAGCGCAACGCCGAGGGTGGCAACAGCGAGGCCGGCGGGAACAGGGTCCCGGAAGAGATCGATATCCAGCGGGCCCGCGAGATCCTCGACGAGATCCGCCGCCGCCTCGGCACCGGCGGTTCGCCTGCCCTTGAGCGGGACTATCTGGAGCGACTACTCGGGATTCGCTGAAACAGCGGCTTCCGCAGCAGCGAACGATCAGGCGGCAAGCGCCATGGCGACGGCCCGGCGGATATCCGGCAGGCTGAACGGCTTGCTGACGACGTCGACGATCTTCGTCGTCAGGTCGTCAGCGCGCTCGCGCTGCTCCGCATAGCCGGTCATCAGCAGGATCTTCAGCGCCGGGTGGGCGGCGGATGCCTTGTGGGCAAGCTCGATGCCGTCCATCACGGGCATGCGGATATCGGAGAGCAGGAGGTCGAAGCCTCCGTCCGTCAGCGCGTCGAGGCCCGCGGCCCCGTCCGGCGCCTCGACGGTCTCATGACCATCCATCCGCAGCGCCCGCGCCACGAAGCGGCGCAGGGAGTCTTCGTCTTCGGTGATCAGGATCTTCGCCATCGCTTCCCCTTCGGGCCTGTTCATTGGCCCCGGCATGGGAACGAAAAGACCAGACTTTCCTTGTCGATCCGTAAACGCCCGATGGAGGAAAGTGGGGCTGGCTGGAGCGTTTGCGCTTTCTCTGGATCGCGAAAACGCTCCAGCTCCTTGGTTCTACGCAATTCCGGACGCAAAACCGCTGCGCACTTTTGATGGAATTGCCTCTATTCCGCGTCGCCGGTGACGACGCCCACGAAGGGCAGTTCGCGGAAGGCATAAGCGACGTCCATGCCGTAGCCGACGACGAAATGGTCCGGGCATTCGAAGCCGACATAATCGGCCTCAAGATCGGTCCTGCGCTTCTCGCGCTTGTCGAGCAGCACGGCGATCGTGACGTTGCGCGCGCCGCGTTCGTACATCAGCTCCTTGGCGAAGCTGAGCGTGCGACCGGATTCGAGGATGTCGTCGATAAGCAGGATATCGCGGCCATGCACGTCGCTGTCGATGTCCTTGATCACCTTCACGCCCTGCGAGACGGTGCCCGCGCCGTAGCTGGAAAGGGTGATGAATTCCACTTCCGGCGCGAGGCCGGCGGCGTGCAGTGCGCGGGTGAGGTCGGCGGCGAAGATGAACGAGCCCTTGAGCACGGCGATGACGAGGAGGTCCTTCGTCGGGCCGGCGGCGATCTGCGCCGCGAGTTCTTCGTTGCGCTTGGCGATCTGCGCGGCGTCGTAAAGCGTTTCGATCTTCTTTCCGCGGACAATCTGCATCGCGAGACGGCTCCCTGGGGTCGTGACAGAGAATTCCGGCCACCGTTCGGAGCGCAATGACGCCCGGAACCGCACCGGAACAAAGCAGCCGATTAGCACACTCAGTTGGCCGGCGCACCCTCGCGGACGAAGGAAACCGAGACTTTCGGCACTTTTCCGCCGCTGTGCGGGATGCGCAGGGCGAAGTGCTCGCTGCCGCCGGGGGCGATGTTCGCGGCATCGAGCGCGATGCGCCGCTGGAGCGCGGAGCCAGCGCCGTCAACGAGGATTTCGAGCGGCGGCAGGGTTTCCACCTTGCCGCCGTCATTGTCCACGCGGCCGTAGACGGAGAGCACCTTCATGCCGTTGCGGTCGTCGAGCGTGGCGCTGAGCCCGGCGACACGCAGCGGTTCGGCCGCATCCGCCCCGGGCATGGCGGCCTTCAGCGCCGAGAGCCCGCCGGCATAGGCGAAGACGAAGAGGAAGGACGCCGTGACGAGGCCGGCAAAGGCGCGGCCCGGAAGACGCTGCAATCCCGTTTCCGCGAGCCGCGCGCAGGCGGCCGCGATGCGGAAGAGGAGATGTTGGGAAAGCGGCTGCGTCCGCGCGGGACGGGCGGGGCGGTGGTTGTCGTTCGAGGTGCGCGCGCCGGACGCGCGGATCACCACGAAATCGGCATCCACCACTTCGAGCCGCCTGGTAAAGCGCTGCCTTGCGGCCGGCGCCCTGGGCTCGGGGGGCAGGAGGTCGATCCGGCCCCTTGCCTGCTGCTTCGCTCTGAAGGCGTTCATCGCCACCTCCGCTGGCCGTCCTTCGCAAAATCCATGGCGAAAAGTCGGGCATTGAATGAAATCCTTACGAAACGTAAACCATACTGGTTAATGCTTCGGAAACCCGACCGTGAAAGAGCCGCTTTCCTGTGCGACGTCAGCCGCGGTACCGATGGGGTGACCGTTTCTAGAACCGGATTGGCCATTGATTCACTTCGAGAATGTCGGACTGCGCTATGGAATGGGGCCGGAAATCCTCCGGGACCTCACCTTCGATATCCCGCGCCGGTCCTTCCAGTTCCTGACGGGTCCGTCGGGCGCGGGCAAGACGACGCTTCTGCGCCTGCTTTTCCTGTCGCTTCAGCCGACGCGCGGCATCATCCGCACCTTCGATCGGGAAATCTCGACCATTCCGCGCGACGAATTGCCGATGCTGCGCCGGCGCATCGGCATCGTCTTCCAGGATTTCCGCCTGCTCGACCACCTGACGACCTACGAGAACGTGGCGCTGCCGCTGCGCGTGCGCGGCAAGGACGAATCCAGCTATCGCGCCGACGTGCTCGAACTCCTGAAATGGGTCGGCCTCGGCGAGCGGATCAACGTGCTGCCGCCGGTGCTTTCGGGCGGGGAGAAGCAGCGCGCGGCGATCGCCCGCGCGCTCATCGACCGGCCGGAGCTGCTGCTTGCCGACGAGCCGACCGGCAATGTCGATCCGCCGATGGCGCGCCGGCTGCTCAGCCTCTTCCTCGAGCTCAACCGGCTCGGCACCGCCGTGGTGATCGCCACGCACGACCTTTCCCTGATGGACCAGGTGGAGGCGCGGCGCATGATCCTCTCGCAAGGCAGGCTCGACATCTATGACTGACGCGCCCCGCGAAGCCAGCGAGAATGCCGCAGCCGCCCGCCGGCCGGAAATGCGCGTGCGCCCCACCGCGCCCATCGTGCCGCCGGCCAACGTTTCCGGCCGGGCGCTGATGTTCGTCATCGCCATCATGGCCTTCCTCGCCTGCCTCACCTTCGGCGCCGTCACCATGGTGCGGGCGACGGCGGCGAGCTGGCAGAGCCAGATCTCCCGCGAGATCACCATCCAGATCAAGCCGGACGACAATCTCGACATGGAGACCGCGCTCAAGGATGCGCGCGACCTCGCGCTCACCTTCTCCGGCACGCGCGGCGGCACCATCGTCGACAAGACGGCGACCGCCCGCCTTCTCGAGCCGTGGCTCGGCGAGGGGCTGGATATCGACGAATTGCCGGTGCCGCGCCTCGTCATCATCACCATCGACGAGCAGAGCCCGCCCGATTTCGCGGCGATGCGCAAGGCCTTGTCGGAGGCGATCCCGCAGGCTTCGCTTGACGACCATCGCACCTGGGTCGACCGTCTCGTCGCCATGGCCCGCACCACCGCCTTCATCGGCACGGGCGTGCTCGTCCTCGTCTTCTCGGCCATGGTGCTGACCGTGGTCTTTGCCACGCGCGGGGCGCTTTCCGGCAACCGCCATATCGTCGAGGTGCTGCATTTCGTCGGTGCCGAGGCGAGCTTCGTCGCCTCGGAATTCCAGAAGCATTTCCTGATGATCAGCCTCAAGGGCTCCTTTGCCGGCGGGTTCCTGGCGGCGCTCTTCTTCGCCATCGCCGGCTTCTGGCAGGGCCGGTCCATCGCCACGCCCCAGAGCGACCAGGCGACGGCGCTCTTCGGCTCCTTCGCCATGGGCCTGACCGGCTATCTCGGCATCGCGGCGACCATCGTCGTGATCGCGCTCCTGACGACGCTGACGGCGCGCTTCACCGTCATGCGCACGATCCACGAAATCGATCTCATCCGCTCCGATCCCTCGCGCACCGATCAATTGCCCGATCCATGACCTCTCGCGGGGTGGATCATCGCCCCGAAACGGACTATCCGTTGCCGCAATCCGGTTCTATGGGTCGAATCATGAACACGCTGGAACGGGCAAAGCAGGGATTGCCGGAGGGCATCTCGCGTGGCGAGGCAAGGCGGCGGCGCCGCCGGCGCCCCGCCCGGCGGGTCGTGCGCGCCCTTCTCGTGCTCATCCTGCTTGCCGCCATGGCCGGCGCCGGAGGCTTTCTCTATTTCGCCGAGACCGTGGCGGCGCTCGAAGCGCCGTCCGAACCGAAGGCGGACGCCATCGTGGTGCTGACCGGCGGCTACCAGCGCATCGACCGCGCCATCGAGCTCCTGAAGAAGGGCGCAGGCGGGCGGCTGCTGATCTCGGGCGTCAACCCCGCGACGAGCGGCAACCAGCTGCGCAAGCTCACGCAAAGCTCCTCCGCGCTCTTCGAATGCTGCGTCGACATGGGCTACGAGGCGGTGGACACGATCGGCAATGCCAACGAGACGGCGCGCTGGATCCGCGACAACCAGTTCCGCCGCGTGCTGGTCGTCACCAACAACTACCACATGCCACGCAGCCTGCTGGAGTTGAAGGCGGCCGATCCGGAGACCGACTTCATCGCCTATCCGGTCGTCAACACCGACCTGAAGAACGGCAACTGGCTGCGCCAGCCGGGCATCCTGAAGGCCATGCTCTCCGAGTATCTCAAATATTGCCTCGCGCATGTGCGCGCCTTTGCCGGCGCGCGAAGCTGGTCGGGGCTCAGGGCAGACATGACCGGCGGTTGAGATCGCGCGGCGGGAGTTTCCCCGCCGGGGATTATCGTGTAGGGCGAAAGCACGTCCCGCTTACAGGCTGCCCGATGATCGCTTTCCGCTCCGTGCTCTTCAATGCCGTCTTCTACGTGAACCTCATCGTGCAGATGATCGTCTTCACGCCGGTCTACTTCCTGCTGCCGCGCAAGAAGGCCTATGTCATCGCCAAGAACTGGGTGCGCAGCAACCATTGGCTCTTCGACAAGATCGTCGGCACCACCTTCGAGATCGAGGGGCTGGAGAACATTCCGAAGGGCGGCGGCTACATCTTCGCGCCGAAGCACCAGTCCTTCTGGGATGCCTATGCGCTGCTGCCGTGGCTCGATGATCCCTTCTACATCCTCAAGCGCGAATTGACCTGGATCCCGCTCTTCGGCTGGTACATCAAGAAGCAGCGCATGGTGCCGGTGGACCGCAGCGCGCGCGGCAAGGCCATGGCGGCCGTCATGCAGCGCACCAAGGCGGAGATGGAATCCGGCCGCGAGCTCATCATCTATCCGGAAGGCACGCGCCGCCCGCCGGGCGCGCCGCCGGAATACAAATACGGCATCGCCCGCCTCTACCGCGACCTGCAGGTGCCGGTCGTGCCGGTCGTCATGCACCCCGGCCTGTTCTGGCCGCGGCGCAAGTTCATCCGCCAGCCCGGCCATTTCAAGGTGCGCATCCTGCCGGCGATCATGCCCGGCATGGAGCCCGACGCCTTCCTCGCCCATCTCGTCGAGGTGATGGAGACGGCGAGCGACCGCCTGCTGGTCGAGACGGTGGAGGCCAATCCGCATCTCATCCTGCCGCCCACCGCCGAGCGGCGTCTCGCGGAGCTGAAGACAGAGGCGCGCGATCAGGCCGAGGCGCGGGCGTAAAGGCCTTCCGCCGTCCGGCCGACATCCTCCAGCCAGTGGTCGCGGATGCCCATCTCGCGCAGATGCGCCAGCGTGTTGCGGACGTAATCCATGTTGTGGCCGGATTTTCCGGTGGCGGCGCTGACGGTACTGGCCGCTTCAGCCACCGTCAGCGAGCCGGCGAACTGGTGGTGGGCACGGTCGCAGATATAGGTGAGCGTGGCGATGCGGCGGCCGTCGCTCAACGTCGCGGGCAGCGTGCGTTCCTTGTAGACGTGGGTCACCAGCTCGCGCTCGCGCAGATAGTCCACCACCGCCTCGCGTTTTTCCGGTGTCACGCGGAAGGCGACGCCGCGGCAGGAGCCGCCGCGATCGAGGCCGAGCACGAGGCCGGGCCTTTCCTCCGTCCCGCGATGCACCCAGGAGCGCACGCAGAGCGACCGGCGGAAGCCGAAGAGGTGGGCCGCCTGCCGCTCCTCGAACTCGAAGCCCGGATTCCACATCAGCGATCCGTAGCCAAAGACCCAGAATTCGTTCATATCCACCGTCACCTGGATCGTCTCTCAAAAAGCCGCCGCAATTGCCGGCATTGTCGCGCAAATCATCTTCGTCACCATTGGAGAACACTATGGCATCGTCAAGCCGCGCCGCCGACGCTTCCGGGGTTACGCGCAAGCTGATCCTGCTCGCCATCGCCGTCGTTCTCTTCGTGGCGCTCTATACGGGCGGCTGGTTCTATGCCGCAAGCTGGATCAAGGACCGGGCGGAGCGCGAGCTTGCCGCCTCCGCCCGGGGCATGCATTCGGCCGCGTGCAGCGATCTTTCCGTCCGCGGCTATCCGTTCCGCATCGGGGTGTTCTGCGATTCGGTCGCGATCGACGACCGTCCCTCCGGGCTTTCGGCGACCTTCGGGGCGCTGCGCTCGGCGGCGCAGGTCTATCGCCCTGGCCACGCGGTTTTCGAGCTGGACGGGCCGGCGCAGGTGCGCGTGACGCCCGACCTTGTCTTCGATGCCGACTGGGACCTGATGCATGCCAGCGCCGTCGCCTGGACGGACGGCCTCGACCGGTTCTCCGCCGCCTATGACGGGCTGAAGGGCAAGCTCAACATGCCCTCCGAAGGGCTGTCCGTCGGTATTGCCGCGGCCCATGGCGAGAAGCATGTCCGACGGTCCGGCGACGCGCTCGATGTTGCCGCCTCGCTCGATGCGCTTTCGCTGGATATTGACGGCAAGGCGCTGCCGCCGATGAACGTCGCGGCTGACCTGACGATCGCAGATGCCGCCAAATGGCTGACCGCCGAAGGCCCGCCGCCGAACCTGCCGCTCGGCACCAGCGCGGAATTGCGAACCCTGTCGTTCGATCTCGGCGCGGGCCAGACGCTGGCGCTTTCCGGTCCCGTGACGGTGGGCGATGACGGCACCGTGTCCGGCGCGCTCGATCTCACAATCGAGGGTATCACAGCCTGGCGCGACCGTGTCTCGGAGCTGTTTCCGCAGGCCGCAAAGACGGCAAAGCGTGTCGCGGAGGCCGTCAAGGTCCTTTCGGGTGGGCAGGAGCGGGCCGTCGTGAAGGTCAATATCCGGCAGGGGACGGTCTATCTCGGCCTCTTCCCGATCGCGGAAATCCCGCCCCTCTGATCAGCCCTTCTTGTCGTCATCGACCGGGCGGCCGAAGTTCGGCGCGGCGGTGTCCTGGCCGGCGTCGATGATCGAGCGGCGGATGGCGCGGGTGCGGGTGAAGAGGTCGAAGAGCTTGTCCCCGTCACCCCAGCGGATCGCCCGCTGGAGATAGGCGAGGTCCTCGGAAAAGCGCGCCAGCATTTCGAGGATCGCATCCTTGTTGTGCAGGCAGACGTCGCGCCACATGGTCGGGTCCGAGGCGGCAAGGCGCGTGAAGTCGCGGAAGCCGGAGGCCGAATATTTGATGACTTCCGATTCCGTCACCGTTTCCAGGTCGTCCGCCGTGCCGACGATGTTGTAGGCGATGATGTGCGGCAGGTGCGAGACGATGGCGAGCACCTTGTCGTGGTGCTCCGTGTCCATCTCGTCGACCTTCGAGCCGAGCGCCTCCCAGAAGGCGGCGAGCTTGCGCTTGGCGTCCTTGTCGGTGCCGTGCACCGGGGTCAGGATGCACCAGCGGCCCTGGAACAGCTCGGCAAAGCCGGCATCGGGGCCGGAATGCTCGGTGCCGGCCAGCGGGTGGCCGGGGATGAAATGCACGTTCTTCGGCATGTGCGGCAGCATCTGCGCGACGACCGATGCCTTGGTGGAGCCGACATCGGTGACGATGGCGCCGGGCTTCAAGTGCGGGGCGATCTCTTCCGCCACCTTGCCGGAGGCGCCGACGGGCACCGAGACGATGACGAGATCCGCGCCCTCGACCGCCTTGCCGGCGTCATGGACATAGTCGGTGCCGAGTTCCAGCGCGCGGGCGCGGTCCAGCGTCTCCATGCTGCGGCTGGAGATGGTGACGGTCTTCGCAAGGCCCTTGGCCTTGACGGCGCGGGCGATGGAGGAGCCGATGAGGCCGATGCCGATCAGCGCGATCTTGTCGAAATGTCCGTCCGTCATGCCCGTTGCCCTTTTTGCCGTTCGGGCCCGCTCTAGCGGGCGGGCCGGCTTTTGTCGAGGGTGCGCTCGCGCGTCGTGGGGATGCCCTGCGGGGCGAGCACGGGAACGAAGACGCGGCGCGAGGCGCGGGCGGCGACAGGCAGGCCCTGATAGAGCCGCTTCTGGGCCTCGACGATGATGACGCCCGAGAACATCGGCCAGAGCGAGCGGCCGAGCCGCTCGAAGGCGCCGCGCAGCTTCTGCACGCCGCGCAGCTTGGAGGGCGGGAAGAACAGCGCCTCGGCCGAGGCGCCGGGGGTGAAATTGGTCTCGCGCAGCAGCGCGGTGAGCTGGCCGCGCGAATAGGGCCGGCCGGAGCCGAAGGGCGTATGCTCCATGCGCGCCCAGACGCCGCGCCGGTTCGGCACGACGATGACGAGGCGGCCGCCGGGCGCCAGCACGCGCCAGAGCTCCTTCATCGTCTCGCGCGGGTTCTCGGCGAATTCCAGCGAATGCACCATCAATATCCGGTCGACCGAGGCGTCCGGCAGAGGCAGTTCCTCGTCGAAGATCAGCGCCGTCGAGGAAAGTTCGCCCGGCGGCCAGTTCACCGCGCCCTGGCCGGCCGGCATGAAGGCGAAGGTGCGCTCCGTATCGGCGCGGAAGCGATCGAGATAGGGCACGGCATAGCCGAGCCCGACCAGCCGCTCGTCCGGCAGCCGCGCCCAGAGCGAGGCGAGCGCCATGGCGATCGAGTGATCGGCAAGGCGGCCGAGGGGCGAGTGGTAGAATTCGCGGAGGTCGACGATATCTGCATGCATGGACAAGATGTTAGCGATGGTCCGGTGGACTTCAAGGCCGATTGGCTTACATTCGCCCGCGATGCCCTGCCGATATGACGAGGAATGGACCATGACCCCGCTGGAAATCGAACTGTTTGCCTGCCGCAGCGATAATTTCGGCGTGCTCCTGCACGATCCGGCGACGGGCGCGACGGCGAGCATCGATGCGCCGGAGGAAAAGCCGATCCTCGAGGCGCTGGAGCGCCGCGGCTGGCGCCTCAGCCATATCTTCACCACCCATCACCATGGCGACCATGTGGAGGCCAACCTTGCGCTGAAGGACCGTTTCGGCGCGACGATCATCGGCCCGGCGCGCGAGACCATCCCGGGCATCGACCGCAAGGTGGATGGCGGCGACAGTTTCGATTTCGCCGGCCGGCGCGTCGAGGTCATCGCGACGCCGGGCCATACGCTCGGCCACATCTGCTTCCACCTGCCGGAGGAGAAGCTGCTCTTTGCCGCCGATACGCTCTTCGCGCTCGGCTGCGGCCGGCTCTTCGAGGGCACGCCCGCGCAGATGTGGGATTCGTTGTCGAAGCTCGCGGCGCTGCCGGAGGAGACGACCGTCTATTTCGGCCATGAATACACGCTGTCGAATGCCCGCTTTGCGAAAACGGTGGACCCGGACAACGTTGCGCTCGCGCACCGTGTCGAGGAGATCGAGGCGTTGCGGGCCGCCGGTGCCTTCACCGCGCCGACGACCATCGGTCTCGAAAAGGCGACCAATCCGTTCCTGCGTGCCCGCGATCCGGCGATCCGCCGCCATCTCGGCATGGAGGGGGCGAGCGACGCCGAGGTCTTCGCCGAAATCCGCGGGCGGAAGGACCGGTTCTGAGATCAGGCGGGGCTTGCGACCCGCCGCCTGAAGATCATGTCCTTGGCGGCGAGCACCGCGCCGCCCGTCACCAGCAGGCAGGCCAGCGCGATGGTCCAGCTCGGCTCGGCAAAGCCGGAAAGCACGAGGACCAGCGTGGAGAGCAGCGGCGCGGCGTAGCTCGCGGCGCCGAGGATCTGGATGTCGCCGTTCTTCACCCCGAAATCCCAGACGTAGAAGGCGGCCCCCACCGGGAGCAGGCCGAGACCGGCGACGGCGAGCCATTCGAAGCCCGTCTGCGGCCAGACCGTCGTTTCCAGCAGCAGGTGGCAGATGAGCGACAGGATCGCGGTGGCGAGGCAATAGCCGGTCACCACATCCGTCGAGACGGCCTCGAAGCTGCGGGTGGCCAGCGAATAGCCGGCCCAGGTGAAGGCGCAGAGGAAGGCCGCGCCATAGCCGATGAGATAGGCACTCTCAAAGGCGACGCCGTTGCGCCCGACGATGAGCGCGGTGCCGCCGAGGCCGAGCAGCGTGCCGACCACATGGTTCCAGCGCAGCGTCTCGCCCGGCAGCAGCGCCGAGCCGGTGACGATGAGGAGCGGCCAGAGATAGGCGATCAGGCTCGCCTCGACCGCCGGCGCGTTGCGCAGGGCCGTGAAGTAGAGGAAGTGATAGCCGAAGAGGCCGAGGATGCCGGTGACCCAGACCTTCGCCGGCTGCCTCAGCAGGCGCGCGCGCTGCGGCCGCGCGATGAGCGCGACGATTCCCGGCAGGCTGCCGATCAGGAAGCAGACGGCGGAAAGCTGGAAGGGCGGCATCTTGCCGGAGGCCGCGGTGAAGAGCGCCAGCAGCGCCCACATCAGGATCGCCGTAAAGCCGATCAGGGTTGCACGTGTCTTCAAGCGATCGCTCCGCCGGTCTGCCGACCGGCAGCCGCATCAACCGCCGAAGCGCGTGGCCGAGACGGTAACGGGGCCGAGCTTGGTCGGAATCCTCACATAGACCGGAGCATATACATTCGCTTCCTCGGCCTTGGCAAACCAGATTTCCATCGTTTTCAGCCGGCGCAGGTATTCGACGTCGTCGCGGCCCTTCTTGTAGCCGGATTTCGGGATGAAGCGGATGCCGCAGACCACGACCTCGCCCTTGAAGCCCTTGGTGGAATAGGGCTTCGTGCCCTTCGATGTCAGCTGGAAATCCATGCGGGATTCGCCGTCGAAGATCGGCAGCGTCTTGGGGCAGATGCGCTTGCCGGCAGGAATGATGAGGCCGGAGATCGGGTCGAGCACCGCGCGCATGTCGGCGCTGGAGACGGGCACCCAGTTGGCCGGCTTCTTGCGCGCCGGCACCATGCTGGCATGGATGACATTGCCGTTGCGGAAGGTCACGTCGATGGCGCGGCCGCGCTTGCCGCTGCGATAGGTCACCGAATAGGAGGTAGCGTGCAGGTTGTCGCGCCCGATGGTGCCGGAAACGGAGGTCGTGCCCTGCGTGCGGGAGAAGATGTCGACAAGGCCCGCCGAATGCAGACTGCCGGAAATGGTGTAGCGGTTGCCGGAAAATGCCGAGCGGAAGCTGGCGGTGGCGACCGGCAGGCCAGAAAGGCGGATGCTGTAGTCCGTCTGGTGCTGGACTTCCGCAGCCGACAGGGGTCCCGCACCGCCCAGAAGCGCAAGCGACGCCGCTGCGCCAGCAATCCAACCCCGCCCGTTCATCGTCTCGACTCCTGGAGCCTTCCGTTTTCTTCGGAAGGCGAATGTACCGTCCTGATCCGGCCGTTCCGGCAAGACCGCGCGAGCCGTGCCGGAATCGTCCCGCAGAAGCCCCGCCTAGCCCGCCATTGCGGCGATTCTACGCCGTGGAAAATCGTGCCTTTGCCTGCTATTGCCTGCAAATCATGACGCTTGGCAACTGAATTCCCGCTGAACGGCAGGTTTGGCTTGACGTCGCCGGCCAGTGTGACTATAGAACCGCAACTTTCCAAAAAGGCCAGACGGACTGCGGCCGGTTTCGGTGCCGGAAACGTATTGTCCTGAACAAGAAAAAATAGGTGTACCATGTCCCGTAGTTGCGAATTGACCGGCAAGGGCGTCCAGTCGGGCAACAATGTGAGCCACGCAAACAACAAGACGAAGCGCAAGTTCCTGCCGAACCTGTGCAATGTCACGCTGATTTCCGACGCCCTCGGCCAGCGTTTCCGTCTTCGCGTTTCCGCAGCCGCTCTCCGCTCGGTCGAGCACCGCGGCGGTCTCGATGCCTTCCTCCTGAAGGCCGAAGAGAACGAACTGTCGATGCGCGCCCGTCTGCTGCGCCGCCAGATCGCCAAGAAGACGGCTGCTGCTGCCGCCTGATCCAGGCAACAGGCCGAAGCATTCTCATTGAGGCTTGACCGCTTTGCGGGCAGGCCTCAATGCTTTGCGCGCAACATCGTTACTCCAACTGGTGGCATCACCCAGGATAAAAAAATGCTCGCGAACCGCGTTACCCTTATCTATGTCCTCCTGATGACGGCCGTGGTCGTCGCCTCCAACGTGCTGGTGCAGTACCCGCTTTCGGGCGAGCTGTTCGGCATCGCGCTCGGCGATCTCCTGACCTATGGCGCCTTCACCTATCCCGTCGCCTTCCTCATCACCGACCTCACCAACCGCCAGTTCGGCCCGCGCGTCGCGCGCCGCGTCGTGGCGGCCGGCTTCCTCGTGGCGGTGCTGTTCTCGATCGGCGCATCCACGCCGCGCATCGCCATCGCCTCCGGCTCGGCCTTCCTTGCCGGCCAGTTGCTCGACATCTCGGTCTTCAACAGGCTGCGGCGGCAGACCTGGTGGCGCGCGCCGCTGATCGCCTCGCTGATCGGCTCGGTGCTCGATACGGCGATCTTCTTTTCCTTCTCCTTCGCGCCGGCCTTCTCGATCTTCGGCCCCAACGACGCCTTCGCGATCGAATGGGCGCCGGTGCTGGGCGTCTTCACGACCGAGATGCCGCGCTGGATTTCCTGGGCGATGGGTGACCTTTCCGTGAAGGTCGTGGTCGGCCTCGTCATGCTGCTGCCCTACGGCGCGCTGATGAGCCGGCTAATGCCGATGCCGGGCGTCGAGAAGACGGCTTAAGGCGGTAGCCTTGCTCCCCTCCAGCGTCATCCTCGGGCTTGGCCCGAGGATCCGCATGTGCGGCGTGCCGGCGGATGGATGGTCGGGTCGAGCCCGAGGAGAGGCGTCCCCTTGAGGGAAGTCTTTCACTTCAGCCGGAATTCCAGCATCAGGTTGCGCTGGAGGATGGAGTGGTTGTCGTCGGAAACGACGATGATACGGATATCGTCCTTTGCCATCGCCACCACGTCCAGCCCTTCCATATTGTCGATCTGCTGACGGAGGTCCGCGTCGATCAGCACCTCGCCGTCGACGACCGCGCCGGGGCGGATCGTGTCGCCGGCGATCCGGCGAATGCGCATGCCCATGCCGTCCGAAAAGCGGAAGCGGCGCTCCAGAAGGAGGAGATCACCGTTCGGCAGGAAGGCGCCGTCGGTGATGTCCCAAGGATCGCTGCGTTTCACCGCGAAGAGGCCGGCGCGCGGGCCGGCGAGCACGGCGGCGAACACATTGCCGCCGGCATCGAGGCTGCGCTCGGTCACGGTTACCGGCACGGGGCCGAGCGGGCCTTCCGCCGGGGACATGGCAAGCGTCTCCATACCGCGGTTTCGGCGAATTTCCCGCCGCTCTATGGGCAGCGGCAGGCGGCGCTTCGGCCTGGCGTCCATGAAGCCGGGATCGGGATAGGCGTCGATCCGGTGAAGTCCCTCGAAGCTGACGAGGAGTTCGCCCCTGCTTATCGCAAGGCCCTCGGCATCCATTTTCTCCTTGGGATTGCCGTCGCGTCCGTCGCGGTCGATCATCGAGCGGATCTTCATGTCCGCAAGGCCGCTCAACCGGCCTTCGCCGTCGCGCTCGATACGGCCGGTCAGCCAGTGGCCGGTATCGAGCACCGAGACGAAATGCTCACGGTCGTCGCGGAAGCGGATCGCCGAGACGGCGCCGAGCAGGGGGCTCGACGACGAATAGGCGATGCCCCCGAGGAATTCGAGCTTGCCGAAGATGCGCCGGTCGGAGCCCGGCGTAAATTGCGTGATGGTGCGGCTGGAAACGGGAATATCCGCGGCAGATACCGGCCGCGTGAGCGGCAGGCAAAGCAGGGCGCAAAGAGCGATTGCGGGAAGGGCTGGCCGTCCCCGGTACCGCGCCCTAGCCGGCACGACGCCGGCCGGCCGGGCGACGGGCCGTGCTTTCGTCGGCGAAGAGCGAGGCGAGCTGTTCGGTCATGGCGCCGGCCAGCTCGTCCGCATCGACGATGGTGACGGCGCGGCGATAGTAGCGCGTCACGTCATGGCCGATGCCGATGGCCAGCAGCTCGACGGGCGAGCGCGTCTCGATCTGCTCGATGACGGCGCGCAGGTGCCGTTCCAGATAGTTGCCGGGGTTCACCGAAAGGGTCGAATCGTCGACCGGCGCGCCGTCCGAGATCATCATCAGGATGCGGCGCTGCTCCGGGCGGGCGAGCAGACGGTCATGCGCCCAGATCAGTGCCTCGCCGTCGATGTTTTCCTTCAGCAGACCCTCGCGCATCATCAGGCCGAGATTGCGCCTTGCGCGCCGCCACGGGGCGTCGGCGCCCTTGTAGACGATGTGGCGCAGGTCGTTGAGGCGGCCGGGCGATTGCGGCTTGCCGCTGGCGAGCCATTTTTCGCGCGATTGCCCGCCTTTCCAGGCCTTGGTGGTGAATCCGAGGATTTCCACCTTCACGCCGCAACGCTCCAGCGTGCGCGCGAGGATATCGGCGCAGGTGGCGGCGACGGTGATCGGGCGGCCGCGCATGGAGCCGGAATTGTCGATCAAGAGCGTCACGACCGTATCGCGGAAGGTCGTGTCCTTCTCGCGCTTGAAGGAGAGCGGCTGCATCGGATCGATGATGATGCGCTGCAGGCGGGCGCTGTCGAGATAGCCTTCCTCGAGGTCGAATTCCCAGGCGCGGTTCTGCTGCGCCATCAGGCGGCGCTGAAGCCGGTTGGCGAGGCGGCCGACGGCGCCCTGGAGATGGGCGAGCTGCTTGTCGAGGAAGGCGCGCAGGCGGTCGAGTTCCGCCTCGTCGCACAGTTCCTCGGCGGTGATCGTCTCGTCGAATTCCTGCGTGAAGACGCCGTAGTCGACCTTCTCGTTGAAATCCGTGAAGGGCTGGTTCGGGCGGCGGACCTCGCCGGGCTTTTCCGTCTCGTCGCCGTCGTCCTCGACGAGATCGTCGTCGGAGATTTCCGCGCCGTCCATCTCGCCTTCGTCCATCTGCTCGTCGGACGTCTCGTTCTCGTCGGCCGGGGCAGAATCGTCGCCAGCGTCTTCCTGGCTGTCGTTGTCTTCCTGCTCGTCGCTGCGCGGCTGGTTCTCGTCCTCGGGCGTTTCCGAATCGTCCGGTTCGTTCTCGTCCTCGCCGTACTGCTCGGCGACGTTCATCGAGGCCAGCATGTTGCGCACGACGCGGGAGAAGGCCTGCTGGTCGTTGATGGCGGAGGAAAGGCCCTCCATATCCTTGCCGGCCTTGTCCACGATGAAATCGCGCCAGAGATCGAGCACCTGTCCCGCCGAGGCCGGCGGGGCCTGGCCGGTCAGCTTCTCGCGCACGATGAGCGCGACGGCCTCTTCAAGGGGGGCATCGGCCTGGCGGGTGATCGCGCCGAAATTGGCCTTGGCGTATTTCTCCGTCAGCATGACGTTGAGGTTCTGCGCCATGCCATGCATGCGGTTGGAGCCGATCGCCTCGACGCGCGCCTGTTCGACGGCGTCGAAGATCGCGCGGGCATCGGCGCCCTGCGGCGACATGGTCGCGTGGATGCGGGCGTCGTGACAGGCCTTGCGCAGCGCCATCGAGTCGCCGAGGCCGCGGGTCAGCGCGACTTCGGCCTGCGAGGGACGCTTGGAAAGCTCGGGCAGGCGGATGCGCTCGCCGGTCATGCCGGGGCGCTCGTTGGCGAAGGCGACCTCCACCTCCGCATCGCCCGAGACGGCGCGCACGCAGCCGGTCACCGCGCGGCGGAACGGCTCCATGTCCACCACGCCGCCGGGTCTCGGCTTCGAATTGTCTCCGCGGGCTGCCATGCGCTTCACCTCGCCGTCAGGCGGTCGCTTCCAGGACGATGTTGGCGGCGCTTTCCTTCAGCTCGATGCCGAAGGCGCGCTGGTAAAGCTCGGCCACCAGCGTGCGTTCCAGTTCGTCGCACTTGTTGAGGAAGGTGACGCGGAAGGCGAAGGCGACGTCGCCGAAGATCTCCGCATTCTCCGCCCAGGTGATGACCGTGCGCGGGCTCATCACGGTCGACAGGTCGCCGTTGATGAAGGCGGCGCGGGTGAGATCGGCGACGCGCACCATGCGCGAGATCGTCTCGCGGCCGTCCTTGCCGGAAGCGAGGCGCTTCACCTTGGCGGCGACGATGTTCACTTCGTTGTCATGCGGCAGGTAGTTCAGCGTGGTGACGATGGACCAGCGGTCCATCTGCGCCTGGTTGATCTGCTGCGTGCCGTGATAGAGGCCGGTCGTGTCGCCAAGGCCGACGGTGTTGGCCGTCGCGAACAGGCGGAAGGCCGGGTGCGGACGGATGACGCGGCTCTGGTCGAGCAGGGTCAGGCGGCCGGAGGATTCCAGAACGCGCTGAATGACGAACATCACGTCCGGACGGCCGGCGTCGTATTCGTCGAAGACGAGCGCGACATTGTGCTGGTAGGCCCAGGGCAAGATGCCGTCCTTGAATTCGGTGACCTGAAGGCCGTCCTTGACGACGATGGCGTCCTTGCCGACGAGGTCGATACGGCTGACATGGCTGTCGAGGTTGACGCGCACGCAGGGCCAGTTGAGGCGGGCGGCGACCTGCTCGATATGGGTCGACTTGCCGGTGCCGTGATAGCCGGAGACCATGACGCGGCGGTTATGCGCAAAGCCGGCGAGAATGGCGAGGGTCGTTTCGCGGTCGAACAGGTAGTCCGGGTCGAGGTCCGGAACATAGGCGTCCGCCTTGGAATAGGCCGGAACCCGCAGGTCCGTATCAATGCCGAAAACCTCCCGTACGGAAACAGTGGTGTCCGGGAGGTTGGAAATATCGAGATCCATCTTGCTCATCACGTCTCCGCGGGCGGCGGCCTTACCTCCACCCCAAATTTATTGCACGCCAACTTTGCCTTTTGCTAGACCGCATTATACGCGGATGCTTGACCGCATTATACGCGGCCGGGCGATTCCGCCCGACTTCGCCAATGCTCTAGCAGAAGCCGGCCTGCTTTAACAATTGATATGCTTGGATGACCGCGCGAAAACGCTCTTCCGAGCCCCTGTCTCCGCCATTTGCATCCGGGTGATGCTTTTTGACAAGCGTTTTATAGGCGGACTTGATGTCCTCCGTCGTCGCATTGGCGGAAAGGCCGAGCGTGTCGAAGGCCTTGGCCTCCAGCGTCTTCAGTTTTCGCGCGCGCGGCTCCATCTGGGGCCTGCGGCCCTTGCCCTCGTTGAAAAAGCCGAAGGGATCGCGGATGCGCTGATTTGCCCCGGCCGAGCCGGAGCGGGCATTACCCTGCGCCGGGCCGTTCTTGGCGGCCTTGTTGACGCCGATCGTCCAGGTGGGGCGGTGGCCGGTGATGGCCTCCTTCTGGTAGCGCGCGATCTCGCCGTCGGACAGGCCCGAGAAGTAGTTGTAGCCCTTGTTGTATTCCTTGACGTGCTCGAAGCAGAACATGAAATACTGCCCTTCGGCATTGCGGCCGACGGGTGCGCGATGCACGGCATTCTCCTCGCAGCCATCCCACTGACAGGTCGGCGCGGAACGTTCGGGGCGCTCCACGCGCCGCTTCGTGCGGATGCGGTCGAAGTATTTGGAATCGAGTTTCATGGCGCACATTATGGGGTCCCGGAGGGCCCGCAACAAGAATTGACAAAGCGGATTGTTGCTGGCTTTGTGGGACTATTTTTCTGCGTCGCGGCCCGGCGTTTCCGGCCGCCGAAGGTTCCGCAATGTCCATGAAATCCAGCATGACCGGCAAGCTCGAAGCGGCCTTCTCGCCCGAGCGCCTCGAAGTCCTCAACGAAAGCCATCTGCATGCCGGCCACCAGCCCGGGTTCGACGGCGAGGGCGAGACGCATATGCGCATCCGCATCGTCTCTTCGGCCTTTGCCGGCATGAGCCGCGTGGCGCGCCACCGGGCGATCAACGCGGTGGTGAAGGCGGAGCTCGACGCGGGCCTGCATGCGCTCGCCGTCGAGGCGGCCGCACCGGGCGAGCCGACGCGCTGGTAGTCGCTACGTGCCGGCCGGCCCGGGCTCGACCGGGCGGATGCGCAGCTTGGTGATGCGGTTCTTCACCCGCTTCATGACGATGAAGCGCTTGCCGTAGAAGGTGAAGGCCTGCCGCTCCTCCGGGATCGATTTCGATTCGTGGATGACGAGGCCGGCGATGGTCGTCGCCTCCTCGTCGGGAAGGTTCCAGGTGAAGGCGCGGTTGAGGTCGCGGATCGAGACGCCGCCGTCGACGACGAGCGAACCGTCCGCCTCCTGCCGCACGCCCTGCATGTCGATGGCCGTCTCGTCGGAGATATCGCCGACGATCTCCTTCAAAATGTCCTGAAGCGTCACCACGCCCTGCACCTCGCCATATTCGTCCACCACGGTGGCGAAATGCTCCTGGCGGCGCAGGAATGCGGCGAGCTGTTCCTTCAGCGTCGTCGTGTCGGGCACGAACCAGGGCTTCTGCGCGACCCTGGTGATGTCGAGGTTCCTTGGCTCCACGCCGGGTTCGGCGAGTGCGCGCAGAAGGTCCTTGGCGTGGACGACGCCCACGATATTGTCCACCGAGCCGGCCCAGAGCGGCATGCGCGTATAGGGGCTTTCCAGCACGGCCTTGACGATCTCCTCCGGCGGATCGCCGGCATTCAGCGCCCGCATGGCGGTGCGGTGGACCATGATGTCGGAGACTTCCAGCGCGTCGAGGTCGAGCCCGCTCGTAATCCTGTCGCGGTCGGATTTTGCAGGGCTCCCGTCACGGGAGCGCTCGCCGTCCGCTTCGCGCGTTTCCTGATGCGAGCGCCAGAGCGCGGCAATCGACGAGCGCTGCCGGAAGATGAAGGCGGCGGCGGCCAGGCCGAGGACGAGAACGATCCACGGCCAGACGGGAGACGCGAGCGCGGCGGACGTTTCGCCGGTCATTTCGGCAGCTTTTCCTTGAGGAAGGCGACGACTTCGGATTGCGGCACGTCGTCGGCGACGAAGGACTGGCCGATACCGCGTGTCAGGATGAAGGTGAGCTTGCCGGCCTTGACCTTCTTGTCCTGCGCGATGGCGTCCATCAGCTTCTCGGCCGGCGGCAGGCCGCCCGGAATCTCGCCCATCGTGGTCGGCAGGCCGACCTCGCGCAGATGCGCCTCGACGCGCTTGCCGTCGTCGGGGCTGCAAAGGTTCATCCGGGCGGAGAACTGGTGGGCGAGCACCATGCCGATGGAGACGCCCTCGCCGTGGACAAGGCGGGCGCTGTCATATTGCGTCGCGGCCTCCAGCGCATGGCCGAAGGTGTGGCCGAGATTGAGGAGGGCGCGCTGGCCGTTCTCCCGCTCGTCGGCGGCGACGACATCCGCTTTCGCCTGGCAGCTCGTGGCGATGGCCGTAATGCGCGCCTCGCCGCCGGCGAAGACGGCGCGCCAGTTCTTCTCCAGCCAGGCGAAGAAGTCGGGCTTGTCGATCAGGCCGTATTTGGCGACCTCCGCGTAGCCGGCGCGGAATTCGCGGGGCGAAAGCGTGTCGAGCACGTCGGTATCGGCGAGCACGAGGTCGGGCTGGTGGAAGACGCCGATGAGGTTCTTGCCGTGCGGCGAGTTGATGCCGGTCTTTCCGCCGACGGAGGAATCGACCTGCGCCAGAAGCGAGGTCGGCACCTGAATGAAGCGCGAGCCGCGGCGCACGATGCCGGCGGCAAAGCCGGTGAGGTCGCCGATGACGCCGCCGCCGAGGGCCACCACGGCGTCGTTGCGCTCGATGCGGGCGGCAAGCACGCTGTCGCACACGCTGATCAGGGGCTCGAAGCTCTTGGTCTTCTCGCCGGCTGGCAGCACGAGCGAGACGGCCTCGATGCCTTCCGTCTTGAGGGCGGCCATGAAGCCGTCGAGATAGATCGGAGCAACGTGCGCGTCGGTGATGACGGCGATCTTGCGGCCCTTGAGGCGGCTGGCGATCTCGCGGCCGGCGGCAGCGATGAGGCCGGGGCCGATCAGGATATCGTAGGAGCGGTCGCCGAGGTCGACGCGCACGGTGCGGCGCGCGGTGGCAGTGGCAGTCATGGTCATCTCGTCAGGGTTTGCGGGCGGCGGCGGCGATCGCGGTGAGCACCTCCTCCACCATGGTTTCCTTCTTCA
This sequence comes from Shinella sp. 1A1, assembly GCF_055379515.1. Lineage (NCBI taxonomy): Bacteria > Pseudomonadati > Pseudomonadota > Alphaproteobacteria > Hyphomicrobiales > Rhizobiaceae > Shinella > Shinella sp. 1A1. Next base: position 2,882,464 of record NZ_AP039671.1, on the reverse strand, counting down.
CGTCGCGCGACATCACGGTCAGATCGGCTTCCGCATAGATCGGGTAACGGGCATTCATGAGGTTTTCGAGCGTCTGGCGCGGGTTCTCCGTCTTCAGAAGCGGGCGGGTGTCGCGCTTGTTGACGCGTTCCCAGAGCACGTCGAGATCGGCATTGAGCCAGACGGTGAGCCCGCCGCGCTTGATGTTGCGGCGGGTGTTCTCGTTGATATAGGCGCCGCCGCCGGTGGAGACGACACGCGGGCCGGAGCGCAGCAGGCGCTTGATGACGCGGGTTTCCAGCGCGCGGAACTCGGCCTCGCCATAGGCGGCGAAGAGATCGGTGATCGACATGCGCGAGACGCGCTCGATCTCGTGGTCGGAATCGACGAAGGGGATGCCGAGCGCCTGCGCCGTCATGCGGCCGATGGCCGATTTGCCGGCGCCCATCAGGCCGATCAGGACGAGGTTTCGCTTGCCGAGTGCGGCGCGGGCCTCGGCGGCGAGCGTGAGAGGGGCCTGGTCGATCAGCTCGGTCATGGCGTTTTCCGGGGTTTCGCTCCTTTCCGTATCGACAAAAGCGCCGGAAGCGTCAAGCCTGCGCCGTGTCGGAGACTGCGGATGGCCGGCGCTTCGAGCCCGATCCCGGCCCCGCCGCCCTTGCGCTCGGCGGATGGCGAAGCGATATAGGGGGCATCGCCCCGGAGACAGCCATGCCCACCCTTTTCCGCTTCCTGTTCTTCTGCGCCGTGATCGTCGGATCGGTCTATGGCGTGATGGTGGCGCTGGTGACCTTCGTCGAGCCGACCGAGCGGGAGGTAACGATCCGCATCCCCTCCGAGCGGGTGAACCCGCCGCAATGAGGGACCCATCCGCACTCCAGGTCGAGTCCTTCCTCGAGATGATGAGCGCCGAACGGGGCGCGGCGACGAACACGCTGCAGTCCTACGAGCGCGACCTCGAGGATGCGCGGTCCTTCCTCAATGAGCGGGGCGTGCGCCTTGCCGAGGCGGCGCCGGACGATCTCAGGGCCTATCTCGGTCATCTCGCAAAGCAGGGATTTGCCGCGTCCTCGCAGGCGCGGCGGCTGTCGGCGCTGCGGCAGTTCTTCAAGTTCCTCTATGGCGAGGGCCTGCGTGGCGACGATCCAACCGGCATCCTCGATGCGCCGAAGAAGGGGCGCTCGCTGCCCAAGACGCTGAGCGTCGACGACGTCACGCGCCTGATCGGCCGGGCGGAGGCGGAAGCGGCGGAGCCCGGCGGCAACCTTCTCCTCAAGCGGCGCATGCATCTTCTGGTTGAGCTTCTCTATGCGACGGGCCTGCGGGTCAGCGAGCTCGTCTCGCTGCCGGCGAGCGTGCTGGCGCAGACGGGACGCTTCCTCATCGTGAAAGGCAAGGGCAGCAAGGAGCGGCTGGTGCCGCTGTCGCGCGCCGCCGTTTCGGCGCTGGAGGCCTATGGCGAAACGCTGGCGGCCGCGATCGGCGACGATCCGGCGGCGGGTACCTTCCTCTTCCCGGCTCAGAGCAAGGAGGGGCATTTGCCCCGGCAGGTCTTTGGCCGCGACCTCAAGGCGCTGGCCGGCAGGGCGGGCATCAGGGCCGCGACGCTCTCGCCACATGTCCTTCGCCATGCCTTCGCCAGCCACCTCCTGCAGAACGGCGCGGACCTTCGCGCTGTGCAGGAACTGCTGGGTCACTCGGACATTTCCACGACACAAATCTATACGCATGTGCTGGAAGAACGGCTGCACCAGCTCGTTCAAACCCATCACCCTCTTGCCAAACAGGCAAAAAAACCGGATTAGGACCCCTCCCGCTTGCGACTGGCCCCTGGCCGAGCGCAGCCTGACGCGGTTTGAGCAAACGATCGGAAACGCATCTCATGCACAACTACCTCGATTTCGAAAAGCCCATCTCGGATCTCGAAGGCAAGATCCACGAGCTGAGAAAGCTGGCGGAAGAAGATGAGAGCATCGACACGAGCGACGAGGTCGGCAGGCTCGAAGTTCGCGCCCGCGAGGCGACGGCGGATATCTATTCCAAGCTGACGCCCTGGCAGAAGACGCAGGTCGCGCGCCATCCGCAGCGTCCGCATTTCGTCGACTATGCCGCGCAGCTCTTCGAGGAGTTCACCCCGCTTGCCGGCGACCGCAAGTTCGCCGAGGACGAGGCGATTCAGGCCGGTCTCGGCCGGTTCCGCGGCGAGGCCGTCGCCATCATCGGCCAGGAAAAGGGCAACGACACCAAGTCGCGCCTCAAGCACAATTTCGGCAGCGCCCGGCCGGAAGGCTACCGCAAGGCGATCCGCGTCATGGAAATGGCCGACCGCTTCGGCCTGCCCGTCATCACGCTGATCGACACGGCCGGCGCCTATCCCGGCATCGGCGCGGAAGAACGCGGCCAGGCGGAAGCCATCGCCCGCTCCACCGAGATGTGTCTCAATGTCCGCGTGCCGATCGTCTCGGTCGTTCTCGGCGAGGGCGGCTCGGGCGGCGCGATCGCCATCGCCACAGGCGACCGGGTCTACATGCTGGAACATGCGATCTATTCCGTGATCTCGCCGGAAGGCGCTGCCTCCATCCTCTGGCGCGATTCCACCCGCGCCAAGGAAGCGGCGAGCAACATGAAGATCACGTCGGAGGACCTGAAGGCCCTCGGCGTCATCGACGGCATCATTCCCGAGCCGGTCGGCGGCGCGCATCGCGATCCGGCCGCCGTCATCGGCCGCACGGGCGACGTCATCGCCGCAGCGCTGAAGGATCTTTCGGCCAAGCCCGGCGACCAGCTTCGCAAGGATCGCCGCCAGCGCTACCTGAATATCGGCCGCCAGCTCTGATCCGCCTGCCACACCGACCCCTTTCGCCCCATCTCGGCCACAATCCTTGTGTGTGAAGGGGCTGCGGTCGTCCGGCAGTCTCGCGAAAGAATTCCCGGTTAAGAGTTTATGAAGTATAAGCCGGTTACGACTGCGCGTCCCGCCCTGCCGGCGCGACGGCTCGCGATCTGACGATAGTTCACGGACCCTTGCATGCGCCTTACCGTTCTTGCCGCCGTTTCGCTTCTCGCCGTGGTCACCGCGGGATGCACCAATGAGACGCTCGACTCGTTCGACAAGGTCGACGTCGACATCTCCAAGGTGTCCAGCAAGACCGGCTACCAGCTTTCGCCGGCGGTGCTGAGCAAGTTCTCCAAGATGAACATCGACCGGTCCTCGCCGATCATGCTGCGCATCCTGAAGGAGGAGGGGCGGCTGGAAGTGTGGAAGGCCGACCGTTCCAACCGCTTCCAGATGGTGCGCAACTACAAGATCTGCGCCTGGTCCGGCAAGCTCGGCCCGAAGACGAAGGAAGGCGACCGCCAGGCGCCGGAAGGCTTCTATCCGCTCTCGCGCGGCCAGATGAACCCGAATTCCAGCTACTATCTCGCGATCAACACCGGTTTCCCCAACACCTATGACCGCGCCAACAAGGCGAGCGGCACCAATCTGATGATCCATGGCGCCTGCTCCTCGTCGGGCTGCTATTCGATGACCGACGAGCAGATGCTCGAAATCTTCGCCTTCGCGCGCGACGCCTTCGACGGCGGGCAGAAGGCGGTTCAGCTCCAGGCATTCCCCTTCCGCATGACCGCGGAGAACATGGCGCGGCACCGCGACAATCCGAACATCGAATTCTGGAAGATGCTGAAAGTCGGCTGGGATCACTTCGAGATCACCAAGCGGCCGCCGGAGGTCAATGTCTGCGAGGGCAAGTACGTCTTTAACCAGCAGGCCGACAAGCCCTTCTCGCCGGCCGGCGCCTGTCCGGCGATGACGACGCCGTCGTCGCTCGACGTCGCGCTTTCCAGCTACAACAAGACCTATGCCACGGCCTATGCCAAGGCGATGAGCAAGTATCAGGGCACCGTCTGGATCGAGCCGTCGGAAGCCCAGCGCAAGGCGATCGTCGCCGACCAGCGCAAGGGCCGCGAGCTTGCCTATGCGCCGACGGGCAATTCGCTCGATGCCGGCAAGCTGATGACGCAGCAGGAGATCGAGGCGCAGAAGCGCAAGGCCGAGGAGGCCGAAAAGCGCAAGCTCGAAGCGGAAGAGCGTGCCAAGCAGGCGGTCGAGCAGGCCAGGCTCGATGCCGAGCAGAAGAAGGTCAAGGAAGCGGAAGACCTCGCGGCGGACGTTGCCGCCGAGAAGGCGCAGAAGCAGGCGCATGGCGCAGGCGCTCTCCCCGTTCCGGAAGAAAACCCCGGCGTGACGGTCGTCGAGAAGCCGGAGAAGAAGCCGTTCTGGAAGCTCTGGGCCGCCAAGGAAGAGCAGCCGGCCAAGGCCGCGCCCGTCGCGGAGGCCTCGCTGCAGGCGGGCGAGGCGAAGGCCGATGCCGGGCAGCAGGCCCAGAAGGAAGCGCGCAACCCGGCCACGGCTGCAAGCGCCGAAAAGGCGAAGAAGCCGGTGGATGCGGCCGGCACGCAGCCGGTGCCGGAAGAGAACCCGGCCGTCGAGGTCGTGGAGCAGGCGCCGAAGAAGCCCTTCTGGAAGTTCTGGCAGAAATGAGTTCCCCGGCGGGCGATGTCGAGGTCTACGATCTGCGCGGCCTGAAATGCCCGTTGCCGGTGATGAAGACGCGCAAGCGCCTTTCCACCATGGCGGCCGGCGCCGGCCTCTGGGTCGAGACGACCGATCCGCTCGCCGTCATCGACATTCCCCATTTCTGCCGGGAGGACGGCCATCTGCTCGAGGCGAGCGAGCGCGTCGAGGCAGGGCACCGTTTCCTGATCCGCAAGAAGGCCTGAGCGGGAGCGTTTCGGCTCTTCTTCGGATCGCGAAAACGCTCCGGCATTCTGGTTTTGCGCATTTCCGAACGCAAAACCGCGAGGCACTTTTGCTGGAAATGCTCTAGAATTTCAGGCCGGGTATGGCGAGCGGGTTGTCGGCAAGCGCCGCGCGGTCCGGGCGGTCGATCTTCGGCGTGCCGGTGAAGGCGTCGAACAGGTCGCGCACGAAGGCTTCCGGCAAATCCCTGGTGATCAGCACCAGCCGCGTGCGGCGGTCGTGCGGGTCCGGCCAGGCGGCGAGCCGCTCCGGCGGATGGAAGACGCTCTGCACGCCCTGCAGCACCAGCGGGCGCTCCGGGCTGTTGCTCATCAGCACGATGCCCTTCATGCGCAGCAGCTTTTCGCCATGGGCCGAGCGCAGGAGATCGATGAACATTTCCAGCGCCATCGGGTCGACGGGGCGGTCGTGGACGATGCTGAAAGAGCGGATCGTCGCATCGTGCCGCGTCACGTCATGGGCATGCTGGTGGTGGTCATCATGGTCGTGGCCGTGATGGTGATGATCATGATCATGGTCATGGTGGTGATGGTGGCCATGCGCCTCCTCGTGCAGCCAGCGGCGGACGTCCGGGATCTTGCTGCCGGGATCGTAGAGGCCGTTGGCGAGAAGATCGGGGCCGGCGAGGCCGGGCGTGTCGACATCGGCGACGGCGGCGCGCGGGTTGAGCGCGGCGATCTCCCGCCTGATGGCGGCGAGCGTTTCGGCGTCGGCAAGCGAGGTCTTGCTGATCAGCACGCGGTCGGCGACGGCGACCTGCTTGACCGCCTCGGGATGGTTGGCGAGCGTCGGGAGGCCGTTGACGGCATCGACCACGGTGATCACGCCGTCGAGGCTGAAGGACTGGGAGAGGATGGGGTTGCCCATGACGGCCTGGAGCACCGGAGCGGGATCGGCAAGGCCGGTCGTCTCGATCACGATGCGCTTCAGCGGCTGGATCCTGCCGGTCTGCATGCGGTCCATCAGGTCGGCGAGCGTATCGACGAGCTCGCCGCGGATCGTGCAGCAGAGGCACCCGTCGGAAAGCTCGATGATGCCGTCGCCCGACTGCTCGACGAGAAGATGGTCGATGCCGACTTCGCCGAACTCGTTGATGATGACGGCCGTGTCGGTGAGCGTCGGGTCCTTCAGGAGGCGATTGAGCAGGGTCGTCTTGCCGGCCCCGAGAAAGCCGGTCAACACGGAAACCGGCACGCGCCGCTCGGCAAGGGTCATGGTCATCCGTCCTGTCAGAAAGTCGGCCGCGGGATCGGGATCGGCACGTTGACCATATCGCCGATGTCGCCGGCGGCAACCTGTTCGCCGGCCACCGGCTTTTCCTCCTCGCCGGCCATCAGCCCGGCATAGACGAGCTTCAGGGGGCGGCTCACCTCATGGATATAGGGGGAGGTCAGCTTCTGGCGGCCGGCCTCGTCGCGGCCCTCGCTGCGTATCTTGGCGGCGTGCTTGGAGCAGATATCGGCGGAGATGTCGGCGACGATGTCGCGCGTCTCGCCATAGGGGCGGAGCTGGCCGAGCGTCGGCACGTTGCCGGTGCGCGTCGTCAGGCCTTTCTGCAGCATGCCGGCGGAGATGTCGGCGCGGGCGCCGAGGCTGTCGGAGCCGAGCACCACGGAGACGACGCTGCGGCCGTTGCGGGTCGCCGAGGAGACCTGGTTGAAGCCCGCCGCGCAGATGAAGCCGGTCTTCATGCCGTCGGCGCCGTCGAAGCGGCCGATCAGCATGTTGTAGTTCGGATATTGCTTCTTGCCGGTGGTGAAGCCCTCGAGCGCGAAATAATGTGCGTATTGCGGGAACTCGCGCTTCAGCGTCACGGCGAGCACGGCAAGGTCGCGCGCCGTCGTGTACTGGCCCTTGCCGGGCAGGCCGTGCGGATTGATGAAATGTGACGAGCTCATGCCGATGCGGGCGGCTTCAGCGTTCATGCGGTCGACGAAGCCCTGTTCCGAGCCGCCGACCGATTCGGCAAGCGCGACGGCGACGTCGTTGGCCGACTTGACGAGGATGATCTTCATCGCGCTGTCGAGCGTCATCTTCTGGCCGGGCTTGAAATACATCTTGCTCGGCGGTTCGGAAGCCGCGTTCTTGCTCATGACGACGGGGCTTTCCAGCGTCTTCTCGCCGGCCTTGATGGCGCGGAAGACCGTATAGGCCGTCATCAGCTTGGTCAGCGAGGCCGGATACCAGCGCTGGAACGCATCCTCGTGCTCGATGACCTTCAGCGTGTTGACGTCCACCAGCATGCGGGGATTGGCCGCGGCGCTGCCTGCCGCAAGGGACGTGGTGAGCAACAGGGCGGAGCCCAGAAACCATGCGCTCCGGCGCGTCGTTCGTCCGTTCATCTGCAAAGGCCTGTCCTCGAAATCGGGAGTTGTCTCGAACCGTCGCCCTATTTAACCTATATGGCATCGAGATGGCAAAGCCGTCGAACACCGGTGGCCGACTTTCAGGCCGAAATCACAGGAAGTGTTGCATGCCCGTTCTGAACCGCGCCGCAGAATTGCAGGATGAAATCGCCGGGTGGCGCAGGCACCTGCACCGAGAGCCGGAATTGCTCTTCGCCGTGGAGAAGACTGCCGCCTTCGTCGCGGAAAAGCTGCGTGAATTCGGTGTTGACGAGGTGGTGACGGGCATCGGCCGTACCGGCGTCGTCGGCATCATCCGCGGGAAGGGCGAGGGACGCACCATCGGCCTTCGCGCCGACATGGACGCGCTGCCGATCGACGAGACGAGCGGCAAGCCCTGGTCCTCCACCGTCAAGGGCAAGATGCATGCCTGCGGCCATGACGGCCATACGGCCATGCTGCTCGGCGCGGCCAAGTACCTTGCCGAGACGCGGAATTTCACCGGCAATGTCGCGGTCATCTTCCAGCCGGCCGAAGAGGGCGGCGGCGGCGGCAACGAGATGGTCAAGGACGGCATGATGGAGCGCTTCGGCATTGCCGAGGTCTACGGCATGCACAACCTGCCCGGCCTGCCGGTCGGCGCCTTCGGCACGCGGCCCGGCGCCATTATGGCCGCGACGGACGAGTTCAACATCAAGGTTAAGGGCCGCGGCGGCCATGCGGCGCTGCCGCACAAGACGGTCGATCCCATCGTCATCGGCGCGCAGGTCGTGACGGCACTGCAGACCATCGTCTCGCGCGTCGCCGATCCGATCGCCTCGCTCGTCGTTTCCGTCACCAAGTTCAATGCGGGCTTTGCCCACAATGTCATTCCCGAGGAAGCGCAGCTTGCCGGCACGGTGCGCACGCTGAGCCCGGAGATGCGCGAGGAGGCGGAGGCCCGCATCCGGCAGATCTGCGCCGGTCTTGCCGCCGCCCACGGCGCGGAGATTGCCGTCGCCTATCACCGCAACTATCCCGTCACCGTCAACCATCCGCAAGAGACCGGCCACGCGGTCGACGTGGCGCGCGGCATCGCCGGCGAGGCGGCGGTCCACGCCTCGCTCGATCCGATGATGGGCGGGGAGGACTTTTCCTACATGCTGCTCGCCCGGCCGGGCGCCTTCATCTTCGTCGGCAACGGCGATACCGCCGGCCTGCACCACCCCGCCTACGACTTCAACGACGACGCCATCCCGCATGGCGTGACCTACTGGGTCAAGCTCGCCGAAAGCCGGCTTGCCGCCTGACGCGAAGGTCCGGCTGCCGAAGCGGCAGCCGGGTACCTTGTGGGGATCGTTGCCGGCGATCAGCCGCAGATATTGACCTTCGATCAGCCGCAGATCTTGACCTTCTTGACGACAAGGTTGCCCCACTTGTTGTAGTGCTTCACCTTCTTCCAGTAGCAGTCGTAGCCATAGTCGTCATAGACGGTGACATAGCCGCCATTGCCCCAGCCATGACCGTGGCCGTGTCCCCAGCCGTGGCCATGACCATGACCGAAGCCGAAACCGACGGAAAGGCCGCCGGCCTGCGAGGGGGCGGCGAAGGAAAGCGCTGCGAGGGTTGCGACGGCAGCGGACAGGATGAACTTGCGCATGGGACATTCTCCTCTGGGTTCAGGGGATGGAGCCATCTCCATCCGATGACCCGAATGTCTCACCTTCCCGCCCGCCGGGCTGTTCCGCAGGGAACTCGGCGAGAAGGCACCGAAAATCGCTTGGCTTAGGCGCGCGGCTTTTGTATGGGTGCAGTCAGTGGTCCCGTAGCTCAGCAGGATAGAGCACCAGATTCCTAATCTGGGGGTCCCGCGTTCGAATCGCGGCGGGATCACCATTTTTTCCGAAGAGGATTGTCAGACGTCTTCCGTCTCGCGCTCGGGCGTGACGACGCGGGGCTTCGCGCGCACGGCGGGGACGATGGAGGGCTTTGCGACGACCTTTGGCTGCGGGGCCTTCATGCCGAGCATGTTGCGGATGCGGTCCGAGACCAGCGGGCGGAAGCGGCTGGCGCGGAAGGGCATGTCGACGGCGCCGTAGCCTTCCGGGCCGTCGTCGTTGCCGCGATAGAGCTCCATCAGCTTGATGCCGTAGAAGTCGCCGTCGACATAGTGGCGATAGTGGCCCGCCCAGCGGACCGTATAGATCTGGCCCTTGCGGATGCCCTGGTCGATCGAGACGTTCTTGAAGCGGTCGTTGATGCAGACCACCTTCTGGCCGACGCGGAATGTGGGCATGCGCTTCTCTCCCCCGGTGCTGCCTCAGCCGGACTTGCGGCAGGTGACGCCAGGCGCGTTCTCGCCGCGGGTGAGGTCGTAGAGCGTCGCCTCGTGGCCCTTGGTCCACCATTCGTAATGGCCGCCGGCATATTTCGCGCCGGAGGCGGCCATGACGTTGGCGGCGATGACCGTCTCTTCGCCGATGCGCACGACGGCCAGCGAATTGGCGCCGACATTGATATATTCGACGCTGATGCGCTGATCGGCGTCGCACTGGTAGTTCAGCGTCTCGCGCACCACGCTCTGTTCCGGTCCCGGCAGGCGGATGACGATGTCGGTGTTGTTCTTGAGGCCGGCAAGACGGATCGCCGGGGCGCCTTCCTTGCCCGTCAGGTGCAGGATGCCGTTTTCGAGCTTCCAGGAGGTGACGGTGCCGAGCGCGTCGAAGAACTTCTGCTCCTGGTCCATGATGGCCGGGGCGCACATCTTGCGCGTGGCGGCGGCTGGGGCGAAGGCGATGTTGCCGTTCTGCACCTTCAGCTTGCCGCGATAGGTGTTGCAGCCGCCATTGCCGCCATAGGAGCCGTCCGGCTTGATCTCGAGCGTCGTCTGCAGGTTGTCGATGACACCGTTGCCGCCGATATCCTCGGCCAGCCAGGTGCCGCCGAGACCGCCCGGGACCGGCTCGTCGGCATAGGCCGGAGCTGCCGCCAGAAAGGCAAGGCAGGCGAGGGTCCATACTCTCAGGCGTCGGTGCACGAATTTCTCCAATCGCGTCAGCGCGGAATGCCGCTTCGCCGGGACGTTATGGCCGTCCGGGTGAAAAGGTCAAGCCGCGGGTTCCAGAACAGGGGCCGTGCCTTCGCTTTACAGCATTTCCATGACTTGTTGCAGGCGTCTTTCGCCTGTAGAGCCTTTTGCTCGATAACAAGAAAAACGCGGAAATCACCATGGCTCCCGATGCGCGGCCGAAGCGCCGCATCACCATTCTCGGCTCGACAGGCTCCATCGGCACCAGCACGCTCGACGTGGTGCGCCAGCTCGGCGGGCGCGAGCGCTACGAGGTGCTGGCGCTGACCGGCAACGGCAATGTAGATCTTCTCGCCGCACAGGCCAAAGACTGCGGCGCAAGGCTGGCGGTGACGGCAGACGAGAGCCGCTACGGCGCGCTCAAGGATGCGCTTTCGGGCAGCGGTATCGAGGCGGCGGCCGGGCGCGAGGCGCTGCTGGAGGCGGCTTCCGCGGATGCCGACTGGGTGATGGCGGCGATCGTCGGCACGGCCGGCCTTGCGCCGACGCTGGCGGCGGCCAGGAAAGGCGCGGATATCGCGCTTGCCAACAAGGAATGCCTCGTCTCGGCCGGCGACCTCTTCGTAAAGGCGGTGGCGGAAGGCGGCGGGCGGCTCATTCCCGTCGACAGCGAGCACAGCGCGATCTTCCAGGCGCTGGAGGACGACCAGCGCCACGCCGTCGAGCGCATCGTGCTGACGGCATCCGGCGGTCCCTTCCGCACCTGGAGCCGCGAGCAGATGGCGGGCGTGACGGCCGATATCGCGCGGGCGCATCCCAACTGGTCGATGGGCCTCAAGATCTCCATCGGCAGCGCCTCCATGTTCAACAAGGCGCTGGAGATGATCGAGGCGAAGCATCTCTTCGACGTCAGGCCGGACCAGATTGAGGTAGTGGTGCATCCGCAGTCGATCATCCATTCCATGGTCGGCTATGTCGACGGCTCGGTGCTGGCGCAGCTCGGCGCGCCAGACATGCGCACGGCCATCGGCTATGCGCTGACCTATCCCGAACGTTCGCCGCTCAATGTAGACCGGCTGGATTTCGCAAAGCTCGCGCGGCTCGATTTCGAGGCGCCGGACGAGGTGCGCTTCCCGGCGCTCCGGCTTGCCCGCACGGCGCTCACGCGCGGCGGCCTGCAGGGCGCGGTGATGAATGCCGCCGAGGAGGTGGCGTTCCATGCCTTCGTCGCGGGGCGAATCGGCTTCCTGTCGATGGCCGACGTCGCGGAGACCGTCATGGACAGGCTCAGCCACCTGCCGCCGGCAGCATCGATGGACGATGTCTTTGCCGGAGACGAAGAAGCCCGGCGGGTGGCCGCCGGGCTTGTTGGGTAACCGCTTCGTCTCTGCGTATCAGGCGACGGCGCGGGCCAGCGCACAGCGCGACCACAGCGCATGCAGCGCGCCGACAAGGTGCTCGATATCGCCATCGGTGTGCAGCGGCGTCGGCGTGATGCGCAGGCGCTCGGTCTTCTTCGGCACGGTCGGGTAGTTGATCGGCTGGACGTAGACGCCGAAATTGTCGAGCAGCAGGTCCGAGATCCACTTGCACTTGGAAGCGTCGCCCACCATCACCGGCACGATATGGCTCGGATTCGGCATGTGCGGAATGCCGTTGCGGTCGAGCGCCGCGCGCAGCTTGCGCACGCGCGCCTGATGGGCGAGGCGTTCCACCTGGCTTTCCTTGAGGTGGCGGATCGAGGCGAGGGCACCGGCGGCGAGCGTCGGCGGCAGGGCGGTCGTGAAGATGAAGCCCGATGCGAAGGAGCGGACGAAGTCGCAGAGCGCGGCCGAGCCGGTGATATAGCCGCCCATGACGCCGAAGGCCTTGCCGAGCGTGCCCTCGATGACCGTCAGCCGGTGCATCAGGCCCTCGCGCTCGGCGATGCCGCCGCCGCGCGGGCCGTACATGCCGACGGCGTGGACTTCATCGAGATAGGTCATCGCGCCATACTTGTCGGCGAGGTCGCAGATTTCCTTGATGGGGGCGATGTCGCCGTCCATCGAATAGACCGATTCGAAGGCGATCAGCTTCGGCGCCTTCGGGTCGGCGGCAGCAAGCTTGGCTTCGAGGTCCTTGAGATCATTGTGCTTCCAGATGACGCGCTCGCATTTCGAATGGCGGATGCCCTCGATCATCGAAGCGTGGTTCCCGGCATCGGAGAAACAGATGATGCCGGGAATCTTGGAACAGAGCGTGCCGAGCGCGGCCCAGTTCGAGACGTAGCCCGAGGTGAAGAGCAGGGCCGATTCCTTGCCGTGCAGATCGGCGAGCTCTTCTTCGAGGAGCACGTGATAGTGGTTGGTGCCGGAGATGTTGCGGGTGCCGCCGGCACCGGCGCCACACTGGTCGATGGCGAGTTTCATCGCCTCGACGACCTTCGGGTGCTGGCCCATGCCGAGATAGTCGTTGGAACACCAGACCGTGACGTCCTTCGGGCCTTCCGCCGTGTGGCGCGTCGCCCTGGGGAAGCTGCCCTTGTGGCGCGCGAGGTCGGCAAAGACGCGATAGCGGCCTTCCTGATGCAGGCCGTCCAGCTCGTTCTCGAAGAAAGTCTCGAAGTCCATCCAGAGTCTCCAGTCCGGCGAAATCCCGGGCATCATCGTCATTGGCTGTCGTTCATCGGCTACACCCGGCCCGGCTTTGCCGCAATGCAAAGCGCTGCGGCAAATCGGCGCCACCTTTGAACCATTCCAATGTATCCTAGGCCCCCAAAGGCCATTCCATGTTGATGCATGTCAAGTCTGCATGAAAAAAGGACGGCCTCAACCGTCCTTTTCATCGAACAGTTTCAGCTTTTGCAACGCTATCCGGCGGCGGCGACGGCGCGCTTGGCCATGACCTTCACGAGGTTCGCGCGGTATTCGGCGCTGCCATGGATATCTGACAGGAGGTCGGCCGCATCCACGGTGACGCCGGCCGCTGCATCCGCCGACCAGTCGGCGGCAAGCGCCGCCTCCAGCCCGGCATGGCGGAAGACGCCGTCCGCTCCCGCTCCCGTCACGGCCACCCGCACGCCGCCATCCCCCTTCGCCACGAAGACGCCGGCCATGGCATAGCGCGAGGCCGGGTTGGGGAATTTTGAATAGGCGGCCTTTGCCGGGGCATCGAAGCTCACCGCCACGATGATCTCGCCCTCTTCCAACGCCGTCTCGAAGAGGCCGGTGAAGAAGGCGTCGGCGGGAATCTCACGCCTGTCGGTGACGATGATCGCCCCTAGCGCCAGCATGGCGGAGGGGTAGTCGGCGGCCGGGTCGTTGTTGGCGATGGAGCCGCCGATCGTGCCCATATGGCGGACATGCGGGTCGCCGATATGGGAGGCGAGATGGCAGATCGCCGGGCAGGCGGCCTTCAGCTCGGCAGAGGTCGAGACCTCGTAATGCGTCGTGCCGGCGCCGATGCGCACGCGGTTGCCGCTGACCGATATGCCCTTGAGCTCGGCGACGTGGCGAAGGTCCACGAGGTCCGAAGGCGCGGCGAGCCGCTGCTTCATGGTCGGGATCAGTGTCATGCCGCCGGAGACGTATTTCGCTTCGTCGGAGGACGATTGCAGCTTGGCTGCGTCGGCGACGGAGGAGGCGCGATGGTAATTGGTTGCGTACATGGCGTCCTCCCGTCAGTTGCTTGCCGCCAGCGCCGCCCAGACCTTCTGGGGCGTTGCGGGCATGGTGAGGTCGTTGTTGCCGATGGCGTCGGTGATGGCGTTCATCAGCGCCGGCGGTGAGCCGATGGCGCCCGCCTCGCCGCAGCCCTTGATGCCGAGCGGATTGTTCGGGCAGGGCGTGACCTGGTGCGAGACCTGGAAGGAAGGCAGGTCGTCGGCGCGCGGCATGGTGTAGTCCATGTAGCTCGCCGTCAGGAGCTGGCCGGTTTCCGGATCGTAGTGCACGCCCTCCAGCAGCGCCTGTCCGATGCCCTGCGCGATGCCGCCGTGCACCTGGCCCTCGACGATCATCGGGTTGATGATGTTGCCGAAATCGTCGGCGGCGACGAACTGGACGATCTTCGTCTTGCCCGTCTCCGGGTCGATCTCGACCTCGCAGATGTAGCAGCCGGCCGGGAAGGTGAAGTTGGCCGGATCGTAGAAGGCGCCTTCCTTGAGGCCCGGCTCCATGCCGGAGGGCAGGTTGTGCGCCGTATAGGCGGCGAGCGCCATCTGGAACCAGGGTACCGACTTGTCGGTGCCGGCCACCTTCAGCGCGCCGTTCTCGACGACGATGTCGCTCTCGTCGGCCTCCATCAGGTGGGCGGCGATCTTCTTGGCTTTCGCCTCCACCTTGTCGAGCGCCTTGACGACGGCGGACATGCCGACCGCGCCGGAGCGCGAACCATAGGTGCCCATGCCCATCTGCACTTTGTCCGTGTCGCCATGCACGATGGAGACGCTGTCGATCGGCACGCCGAAGCGGTCGGCGACGAGCTGGGCGAAGGTCGTCTCATGGCCCTGGCCGTGGCTGTGCGAGCCGGTGAGGACCTCGATGGTGCCGACGGCATTGACGCGCACCTCCGCCGATTCCCAGAGGCCGACGCCCGCGCCGAGCGAGCCGACGGCTGCCGACGGCGCGATGCCGCAGGCCTCGATATAACAGCTCATGCCGATGCCGCGTTTCATGCCGCGGCTGGCGGCCTCCGCCTTGCGGGCCGGGAAGCCGTTCCAGTCGGCCGCCGCCATGGCGGCCTCCAGCGAGGCCTCATAGTCGCCCGCGTCATAGTTCATGATGACGGGCGTCTGGTGCGGGAAGGAGCGGATGAAGTTGATGCGGCGAAGCTCGGCCGGCGAGAGGCCGAGCTCGCGCGCCGCCGTTTCCATGGTCCGTTCCAGCAGATAGGTCGCCTCCGGCCGCCCGGCGCCCCGATAGGCGTCTACGGCGACGGTGTTTGTGTAGACGGCCCGCACATTGGCGTGGATGGCCGGGAAATTGTACTGGCCGGAGAGCAGCGTCGCATAGAGATAGGTCGGCACGGCCGAGGAGAAGAGCGACATATAGGCGCCGAAATTGGCGATGGTGTCGACCTTCAGCGCCGTGACGCGGTTGTTCGCGTCGAACGCCATCTTGACCGTCGAGACATGGTCGCGGCCATGGGCGTCGGTGAGGAAGGCTTCGGTACGGTCGCTGGTCCATTTCACCGGAACGCCGGACCGCTTGGAGGCCCAGAGACAGACGATCTCTTCCGGATAGATATAGATCTTCGAGCCGAAGCCGCCGCCGACGTCGGGGGCGATGACGCGCAGCTTGTTTTCCGGCGCGACATTGTAGAAGGCGCTCATCACGAGGCGCGCGACATGGGGGTTCTGGCTCGTCGTGTAGCAGGTATAGTGATCCTCGGCCGAATCGTAGATGCCGAGCGCGGCGCGCGGCTCCATCGGGTTCGGCGCGAGGCGGTTGTTGACGATCCTCATCTCCGTGACATGGGCGGCCGCGGCGATGGCGGCATCCGTCGCGGCGCTGTCGCCGATTTCCCAGTCATAGATGAGGTTGCCGGGGGCTTCCGGGTGGAGCTGCGGCTGGCCGGCCTCCAGCGCCCTAACGGCATCGGTGACGGCGGGAAGGACGTCGTAATCGACGACAACAGCTTCGGCCGCATCGCGCGCCTCGCCCACGCTGTCGGCCACGACAATCGCCACGGCATCGCCGACATAGCGCACCGTCTCGTGCGCCAGCGGTCGCCAGGCGCCCATCTTCATGGGCGTGCCGTCCTTGGAGTGGATCATCCAGCCGCAGATGAGGTTGCCGATGCCGTCGTCCAGCATCTGCTTGCCATTGAGCACGGCGATGACGCCCGGCATGTCCTCCGCCGCTGACGTATCGATGCTCTTGATCCTTGCATGCGCGTGCGGCGAGCGCACGAATGCGGCGTAGCGCATGCCCGGCACGGACATGTCATCCGTGTAGCGCCCCTGGCCCATGAGGAACCGCTTGTCTTCCTTTCGCGCGACGCGCGCGCCGATGCCTTCGACACCCATCTTCATCTCCTCCAGAGAAGTGAGGCAGCAGGCGCCGGCCAACAGGCGTTCGGGATTTCACCGTCGCGCAACTGGCCGCCAATCGGCTGCTGCCTGTTGCCTGACGCCTATTCCGCAGCCTGCCGGCCTGCCGCGCTCATTTCCTCCGCGGCGGCGAGGATGGCTTTCACGATATTGTGGTAGCCGGTGCATCGACAGATATTGCCTTCGAGGTTCTCGCGAACCGTCTGCTCGTCGAGCTTTCCGCCATGGCGGTTGATCATGTCGACCGCCGTCATCACCATGCCGGGCGTGCAGAAGCCGCATTGCAGGCCGTGATTGGCCTTGAAGGCGGCCTGCACGGGATGCAACTCGCCATTGGCCGCAAGGCCCTCGATGGTGAGGATTTCGGAGCCGGCGGCCTGGGCCGCGAGGATGGAACAGCTCTTCACGGCCTTGCCGTCCATATGCACGACGCAGGCGCCGCACTGGGACGTATCGCAGCCGACATGGGTTCCGGTAAGACTGAGCTGGTCGCGCAGGAAATGCACAAGGAGGGTGCGGTCCTCGCACTCCTTGCTCACCTTCCTGCCATTGACGGTCATTGCCACTTTCGCCATTCGTTCCTCCCTGGCGGTTCATGCACCGCTGGGCCGTTCGATCCGACGTGACATGCAGCGGGCGTCCTCACGACGCGGGCCCGGGATCTAATGACGCCAGCATTGTCTTCGCATGCATCTGTTCCGGCACTGCGGGCGCGACGGGAAATCCTCCATCCCTGTGCGCCCCGGCAATCATATCATTTGACGTTTTGACCCGGCGATCAACCGGTACTTTCAACGGCGGGTGAAATTTCTCGTGAGCGCCTGCATGCCGAGGGCGTTAAAACGAAACGGAAACGCTGTTTATTCGCGCCGTAAAAAAATACTTTCCAACCATGGACTTCCCTGTTTCCGGCGATATTTTCAGTGTCGGACAGACCTGACCGTCGTCGACGGCCCCGGTATGTTGCTGAGTAGAAGGGGGCAGGGTGGACCCGGAAAACCGGGCCGCCGTTCAACTTTGGAGAAGGTTCATGAAGAAAATCATTGCGCTCGTTCTGGTCGGCATGGCCGTTGCCAGCTGCACGCAGACGGAAAAGGGTGCAGGTATCGGCGCCGTCTCCGGCGCGATCATCGGCGGTGCCGTCACCGGTAACGTCCGTGGTGCGGCTGTCGGTGCCGCCATCGGTGGCGTTTCCGGCGCCGTGATCGGCAGCGTTTCCGATCAGCCCGGTCAGTGCTACTACCGCGACCGCCACGGTCGTCGCTATATCGATCGTTGCCCGCGCGACTATTATTGATCGCCAACGACTGCAACCTATGCGAAGCCCCGGAGGTTCTCCGGGGCTTTTGCTTGCCTGCTGCCGGCATAAAATCGCCTGCTGCGCTTCAAATCTGGCGCGCCTGCGTGTAAAACCGCCGTTAACATTACGGAAAACCTAACACGTTAGGGTCTTTTCCTGCCTGAGAGCTCCGGATGGATCGGAGCGCCTGAAGTCCGTGTCGGAAGCCGTTCGCGCACCGCACCTTGAAGGAGAAAGGCGACGGATAGCTGCGGATGCGGGATAAAGTGAACCGGCCGGAAAAGAGTTTTGCGTTTCTGAAGGCTGGCACCGCCCTCGCGGTCGCCGCAGCGCTCGCCTGTGGTCCGCTGGCCGCAAATCCGGCCCTTGCCTTCGAACTCTTCGGCATGAAATTCTTCGAAAAGGAGAAGGACACCGCCGAGGTCATCGATCCGGTCAATTATTCGCTGACGCTCGATCCGGGCACCGAGGACGGCGACCTGAAGAAGGCCGTCGAGAATGCCGCCTATCTGAAGCAGGACGAGGGGAAAGCGGTCTCCGGCGACCTCGGCCTCGTCATCAAGGCGCGCGACGACCGCGACCGCATCCTTGCCGCGCTCTACGAGAACGGCCGCTATGGCGGCGTGGTGAACGTGACGGTCAACGGACAGGACCTCGATTCTCTGCCGCCCAATCCCGAATTCAACCACCGGGGCGCGATCCCGGTGACGATCAGCGTCGAGCCCGGCCCGGTCTTCACCTTCGGTGAGGTGGCCTTTTCGGGCGATGCCGAGGGACGCAATCCGGCCGATTACGGGCTGGTGCCCGGCGCGCGGGCCGATTCCACCATCATCCTCAAGGCCGGCGAGAAGGTCGTCGTCGATCTCAAGGCGGAAGGCCGGCCGCTGGCCAAGCTGACCGAGCGCAACGCCACCGCCGACCACAAGACGCAGACCGTCGACGTGGTGATCGCCGCCGAAGGCGGGCCGGTCGCGCCCGTCGGCGCGGTCGGCGTCAACGGCACCAAGACGGTCGACCCCGAATTCGTGCAGCGCTATTCGCGTATCAATGCCGGCCAGCCCTATTCGCCGGAAGCGCTGACCAAGGCGTCGGAGCGGCTGCGCGCGCTCGGCGTCTTTTCCAGCGTGACGATCCGCGAGGCCTCCAAGCTCGCGCCCGACGGTTCGCTGCCGATGACCATCGAGGTCTCCGAAGGCAAGCACCGCTATTTCGGCGTCGGCGCGCAATATTCGAACACGGACGGCATCGGCCTGCAGGGATATTGGGGGCATCGCAACCTTTTCGGCCAGGCCGAATCGCTGCGCATCGAAGGGTCGGTCAACCGGATCGGCGAATCGGATATCGGCGATCTCGACTATTCGACCGCCATCCTCTTCTCCAAGCCCGGCGCCTTCGGCCCGGCCTCGACGTTCAATGCCAGCCTCAAGGCCTCGATCGTCGATCCCGACGCCTACAAGGCCTTCACCACCACGGCGGCCGCGGGCGTCAGCGTCGAGCTTTCCGACAAGGACACGGTGAGCGCGGGCGCGGAGCTGAGCTGGGCCGATGTCGAGGACGCGTTCGGCAAGAACAAGTACCTGACGGCGAGCATCCCGATCGAATATGTGCGCGACACCCGCGACGACAAGCTGAACCCGACGGAAGGCTACCGCTTCCTGATCAACGCCAAGCCGAGCTACGAAACGCAACGCGGCACGTTCTTCTCCAGCTTCGAAGGCGCGATCACCGGTTACAAGGCGCTCGGCGCGGAAGATCGCTTCGTGCTCGCTGGCAAGCTTGCCGGCGGCACGATCATCGGCGGCGACCAGCTCTCCGACATTCCGGCGACGCGCCGCTTCTATCTCGGCGGCGGCGGTACGGTGCGCGGCTACGGCTATCAGGAGATCTCGCCGCGCAACGGGGCGAACCAGCTCCTCGGCGGGCGTTCCTACATGGCGGCGTCGGCGGAAGTCCGCATCGGGATCACCGAGACGATCGGCCTTGTGCCCTTCATCGACGCGGGCACGGTCTCGACCGACGAGATCCCGGATTTCAAGGATATCCGGGCCGGCGCCGGCCTCGGCCTGCGCTATGCGACGCCGTTCGGGCCGCTCCGCCTCGATGTCGCGGTGCCGCTGAAGAAATATCCCGGCGGAACCTCCTTCGGGGTCTATGCCGGCATCGGCCAGTCCTTCTGACTGTCGCCCCAATTTTCATCTAGGCTCTTGATCGCATGCGCGATTGGGATTCTAGACGTTGAGGAGCGATTCCGCGCTCCCCGCACGCGAAATGGATGAAGCATGAACAGGCTTTCCCGAATTCTCCGCGCAACGCTCCGCTATGTCGGCTACGGCCTTGCCGTCCTCGTCGTGCTCGCCGTCGCGCTGCTGGGCTTCGTCGGGTTTTCGGACACCGGCGCGCGCCTGGCGGTTTCCTATGCGGAGAAGATCGCGGCTGCGAACGGGCAGGTCGTCTCGATCAGCGAGCCCTCGGGCCTTCTGACGGGCAAGCTGCGCGCCGGCGCGATCACGCTCGGCGACGCGAAAGGGACCTATGCGGAAATCCGGGACCTTGCCGTCGACTGGTCGCCGCTGCGGCTCCTGTTCTTCAGCTTCGATGCGTCGCGGGTGTCCGCTTCCTCGATCTCGCTGCTCCGCCTGCCGGAGGCCAAGGCCGATGCGGAACCGAAGGAAAGCAAGCCGTTCAGCCTGCCGGTCGAGGTGCATGTGGGTTCGCTCGCCATTCCCGAACTCTTCGTCTCGGGAACCGTTGCCGGCCGTGACCAGCGCATCGTCGTGTCGGGACGGGGGGATGCGACGGCGGACAGCGTGGCGATCAAGCTTTCGGCCTCCGAAAAGGCGCGGCCCGATGCGCGTATCGCCGCGGATATCGTCTTCAATCCGGCGGCCAACGAACTGCGGCTCGAAGCCGATGTCGCCGAGCCGAAAGGCGGCATCCTGGCGGGGCTGCTCAAGCTGCCGGACGAGCCGGCCGTGGCGATCCGCCTGACGGGCGACGGCCCGCTCTCGCAATGGAAGGGACGGCTCTCCGCCGCGCTCGACGGCACGGAAATGCTGCGGGTCGACGGCCGCCATGACCTGGCGCAGGGCGGCCTGCACACCATTGCGCTCAATGGCGGCGGCACGTTCGATGCCCTGATGCCGCCGCAGCTCCGCCCGCTCTTTGCCGGCGAGACCGGCATCGACGTGGTCGCCGCCTTCGACGGTTCGGACATGCTGCGCATCGAGAAGGGCGCGATCTCGACGGGCGCGATGACGCTTGCCGCCTCGGGCACGCTGAGCGCCAAGGGCAGCAACGACCTCGACGTCAAGCTTTCCGGCAAGGACGGCCCCATCGATTTCCGCTGGCCGCTCGCCGATGGTGACGCCCAGGTGGTCATCCACGACGCCGACCTTTCGCTGACCGGCGAGGCGAGCGCGGCAAGGCTCGAGGCCAATGCGACCATCGCCGCCGCCGAGCTGCCGGCCGGGCGCGTCCAGGATATCCGCCTTGCCGCCCGGAGCGATGCCTTCGATGTGGCGAACCAGTCCGGCCGCATCGACGTGACGCTCGAAACCGGCGCCATGGTCTTCGCCAATCCCGATGTCGACCGGATGGTGAAGGGCCCGGCGAAACTCACCGCGACGCTGAATGTCTCGCCCGGCGAGATCGCTTTCGATCCGGCGACGCTTGAAAGCGCCAGCATCGGCGGCACGCTTTCCGGCCGCTACGGGCTGGAAAGCCGCGAGGCGGACGTCAATTTCCGTCTCTTCGCCCTGCCGGCCGTGCTGCCGCCGGCCCTTGCCGGCAAGTTCGACACGACGATCGCGATGGAGGGCCGGGTTCAGCTCGCCGGCGACGGCGGGCTTCAGGTTTCCGGCCTGACGGTGAAGTCCGGCACGCTGGAGACGGTGGGCGATGTCTCGCTCGCAAAGGGCAATGTGGAGGCTGCGCTCACCGGCAAGGTGCTGAACCTCGGCAAGCTGCTGGCGGATGCGGCGGGCGAGGCGGCGTTCGAGCTTTCCGCGAAGGGACCGCTTTCCGGGCCCGACGTTTCCGCGAAGATCACCTCCAGCGGGGCGACGCTTTCCGGCCGCACGCTCAGCGACCTCGTGGTGACGCTGAAGGGCAAGGCGGTCGCCGACAGTCCCTCCGGCGAACTGACGGCGACCGGCGCGCTCGACGGGCAGGCGATCAATGTGCGCTCCAGCATCACCTCGGAAGGCGGGCGCATCTCCGTGCCGGTTCTGGAGGCCGAGATCGGCCCGAACACGCTGAAGGGCTCGCTGGCGCTGGCGCCGAACTTCATGCCCGACGGCACGATCCGCTTCGATTTCCCCGATCTCGGCCTGCTTGCCGCCATGGCCGGCCAGCAGGCGGCGGGCGATCTGTCCGGGCAGGTCGAGATCGCGACGGGCAACGGCAAGACTTCTGCCACCGTGCAGGCGTCCGGCGCCTCGATCCGCCGCGATGCCGTGAGCATTACAAAGCCCGCCGTCGACCTTTCCATCACCGACCTTGCGACGGCGGCGATCACCGGCACGGTGCGCGCCGAGCAGGTCGCCTCGGGCGAGAACAAGCTGGAGGCGCTGAAGCTTGCCTTCACCCGGGAGGGACAGGCGACGAATTTCGACCTGACCGGCCGCCTCGACGGCGCGCCGCTCCTCACCAAAGGCAAGGTGCTGCAGCGGGAGGGCGGGCTCGATGTTGCCCTGCAGGCCTTCGAGGCCGCGCCGCGCCGCATTGCCGTCAAGCTCGCCAAGCCGACGACGATCGGCGTGACCAACGGCGTTGCGACGCTCGACGGGCTCACCATCCAGGCGGGCAGCGGTTCCGTTGCCGTTTCCGGCAAGGCGGGCGAGACGCTCGACCTGTCGCTGCGGCTCAATGCCCTGCCGGCCGCGCTCGTCAACAATTTCGCCGCCGGGCTCGATGCGGACGGCGCGATCGGCGGCACGGTGACGGTGAAGGGCAAGGCGGCGGCTCCCGTCGTCAACTATGCGCTCGACTGGAAGGGCGCGGTGACGAGCCAGACGCGCGGTGCAGGGATCGGCGCGCTCGACATCAATGCCAAGGGCGAATTCGCCAACAACCAGGTGCGCCTCGATACGGTGCTTTCCGGCGGCGGCGGGCTTTCCTTCCGCGGCGGCGGCACAGTCGGCATCGGCGGGGCGACACCGCTCGGGCTGAAGTTCAACGGCACGGTGCCGTTCAGCGCCCTGCAGGGTCAGCTTTCGGCGCAGGGCTTCGTGCTGACGGGCAATGCCAATGTCGACCTTTCCATCGGCGGCACGGCGGCGGCGCCCTCCGTCACCGGCAGCATCACGGCGAGCGGCGCGCGCCTCGTCGACGTGCGCCGCAATCTTGCCGTCGAGAACCTCACGATCCGCGTCAACATGAACGGGCGCCAGGCGGTGATCGAGACCGTCTCCGGCAAGCTGGCGAGTGGCGGGCAGCTTTCGGCGAGCGGCACGGTCGGGATCGACCCGGCGAGCGGCTTTCCCGTCGATGTGGCGATCAAGCTCGGCGACATCGTCTATGTCGACGGCACGCTGGTGACCGGGAACATTGCCGGTGATCTGACGCTGAAGGGGCCGGTCGCAGACCTGGCGCTCGCCGGCAAGGTGCGCATCAACAAGGCGAACATCACCATTCCGCAGAAGCTGCCGGCATCGCTTTCGGAAATCGACATCAAGCACCGCAACGCGCCGGCGGACGTCAAGCGCATGACGGCGGACGTCCAGCGCCAGCAGGGCTCCAGCGGCGCCTCGCGCGGCATTGCGCTCGACCTCACCATCGAATCGCCGGGCCAGCTCTTCGTGCGCGGCCGCGGCATCAATGCCGAGATGGGCGGCAATCTCAAGATCACCGGCACGTCCGCGTCGCCGGTCGTTTCGGGCGGCTTCGAGCTGGAGCGCGGGCGCATGGAGATCCTGACGCGCCGCCTCGATTTCACCAGCGCCCGTATCGGCTTTGCGGGCGGACTGGTGCCGACGGTCGATCTTGTCGCCTCCAGCACGGCCGGCACGACGGAAATCACCGTGACCGTGGCGGGTCTTGCGAGCAACCCGACGGTGACCTTCGCCTCCTCGCCCTCGCTGCCGCAGGATGAAATCCTGGCGCAGCTCATCTTCAACCGCTCCATGTCGAACCTTTCGGCGGTACAGATCGCGCAGCTTGCCTCGGCGGCAAGCCAGCTTGCCGGCGGCAGCTCCACCGGCCTGCTTGACAGCCTGCGCAGCAAGCTCGGCGTCGACGACCTCGACATCACGACGGATGCCGAGGGGCGGGCGGCGGTGTCGGCCGGCAAGTATCTCAACGAGCGCACCTATATCGAGCTGAAGCAGGATCCCGAGACGAACGGGGCGAAGGCCGTGATCAACCTCGATGTCGGGCGCGGGCTGAAGCTGCGCGGCGAGGCCGGCAGCGCCGGCAGCGCGGGCGCAGGTATCTTCTACGAGAAGGAATATTGATGCCGCAGGCAGCAATCCGCAAAGCGTTTGAAAGATTTTAACCAGAGCGTGCATAGGATCGCCGGGATACGCAGACCAACTGGGAAGACCGCTCGATGACCTCCATCAACACGGCCGGCTTTGCCGGCGACACGCTCGAAATCATCGCATTCCGCCTGCACGATCAGGAATTCTGCGTGAAGACGACCACGATCCGCGAAATCCGCGGCTGGGCACCGTCCACGCCGATCCCGCATTCTCCGCCGGACGTCATCGGCGTGATGAACCTGCGCGGCACGGTGATCCCGATCATCGATCTGGCGCACAAGCTCGGCATGAAGAGCACGGAAGCCAACGAACGCAGCGCCATCGTGGTCGCCGAAGTCCACAACATGGTCGTCGGCCTCGTGGTCGACCGCGTGTCGGACATCCTGACGATCCGCAGCGAGCAGGTCCAGCCGGTACCGGAAGTGACGACGTCCTTCGACAAGGCCTATGCGGAAGGCATCATCGCCCATGAGAACGGCATGATCTGCTTCCTGAACCTTGCGCGCATGTTCAAGGAGCGCGACATGGAAGACATGGCCGCCTGAGCGAAGCGATACCGTTCAAACATGCAACCGTCCTGTGCACGCAGGGCGGTTTTTTTGTTGCCTTCAATCGAGTGCAACTTTTACGTTTGTGTTGAGATGGATCGACCGCGCATATCCTTCCCTTACGTGAGTTTACCGCTATCCGGTGATCTGCAAATTGGCTCATATGCAACCATACCTAGATTTCACCGTCTGCGTTTCATCAATTTTTAAGCCTATAATTCCATCTTTGATTGCAGGTGCGCATTTTGGCGCGGGCAGGGCACTTCCCGCGATGATTGAATTCATAAATTCTAATCATGGTTCGCCGTGGCGGCCATGTCATATGACAACAATTGACGACCGCCACGTCGCCATCCGAGAGCCCGTGGCCGTCGCACAAAGGGACAGGCCATGCTTTCATTTGCAAAGTCTTCGGATGCGGCCCGCATCATCGACGCGCTGTCGCGTTCGCAGGCCGTGATCCATTTCGACCTCGACGGCACCATTCTGGAGGCCAACGAAAACTTCTGCCGTGCGCTCGGCTACGAGCTGAAGGAAATCGTCGGCAAGCATCACCGCATCTTCTGCGACGCCGCCTA
Source organism: Shinella sp. 1A1 (assembly GCF_055379515.1). Lineage (NCBI taxonomy): Bacteria > Pseudomonadati > Pseudomonadota > Alphaproteobacteria > Hyphomicrobiales > Rhizobiaceae > Shinella > Shinella sp. 1A1. The sequence goes on along the minus strand of NZ_AP039671.1, from coordinate 2,857,375 downwards.
TACGGCAAGCGAGGACTACCGGCAGTTCTGGGCGCGACTCGGCCGCGGGGAATACGATTCCAACAGCTACAAGCGCCTGCGCAAGGATGGCGGCGAGATCTGGATCCAGGCGACGTACAATCCGGTCCTGCGCGGCGGCAAGCCCTACAAGGTGGTGAAGTTCGCCAGCGACATCACCGAGGCGAAGAAGCAGGCGTCGGAGGATGCCAGCAAGCTCGATGCGATCTCGCGCTCCCAGGCGGTGATCGAGTTCACGCCGACGGGCGAGATCCTGCATGCCAACGAGAATTTCTGCGCGGCGCTCGGCTATGACCTTTCCGAAATCCGCGGCAAGCATCACCGCATGTTCTGCGATCCTGCCTATGTGCAGACGCCGGCCTATGCGGAATTCTGGAAAAACCTCGCGGACGGCCGGTTCATTTCCAACGAATTCGTCCGCTACGGCAAGGGCGGCAAGGAAATCTGGATCCAGGCCGCCTATAACCCGATCCGGGACCTCAACGGCCGCGTCTACAAGGTCGTGAAATTCGCGACCGACGTGACGGAGCGCATGTCGGCGATCAACACGCTCGGCGCGGCGCTGAAGGCGCTGGCCGAGGGCGACCTCACGCAGAACCTTGCGACATCCTTCGTGCCTTCGATGGAAACGGTCCGCAAGGACTTCAACGAGGCCGTCACCGGTCTGCACGAGGCGATGCGGACGGTCGAGGCCAATGCCAATGCGATCGCCTCCGGCGCGCAGGAGATCCGCTCTGCGGCGGACGATCTTGCCAAGCGCACCGAGCAGCAGGCGGCCTCCGTCGAGGAGACGGCCGCTGCCCTCGACGAGATCACCACGACGGTCGCCGATTCGAGCCGGCGGGCGGACGAGGCCGGCACGCTCGTCTCCAAAACGAAGGTGGGGGCGGAAAAGTCCGGCGCGGTGGTGAAGAAGGCGATCGACGCGATGGGGCAGATCGAGCAGTCCTCGCGCGAGATCTCCAATATCATCGGCGTCATCGACGATATCGCCTTCCAGACCAATCTGCTCGCCCTCAATGCCGGGGTCGAGGCGGCGCGGGCGGGCGAGGCCGGCAAGGGCTTCGCCGTCGTGGCGCAGGAGGTACGCGAACTCGCGCAACGTTCGGCAAGCGCGGCCAAGGACATCAAGGCGCTGATCACCACCTCCGGCGAGCAGGTGAAGAGCGGCGTCGCCCTCGTCGACGAGACCGGGCGGGCCTTGCAGGAGATTCTTGCCCAGGTGCAGGAGGTCCACACCAACGTCGCGGCCATCGTGGAAGCCTCGCGCGAGCAGTCGACCGGCCTTCGCGAGATCAACCAGTCGGTCAACGCGATGGACCAGGCGACGCAGCAGAATGCGGCGATGGTGGAGGAAAGCACGGCGGCGAGCCACGCGATGGCCCGCGAGGCCGATGCGCTGCATGCTCTCATCCGGCGGTTCCGCCTTGCCGGCAGCGCGCAGCCCGTCCAGCAGGTGGCGGCGCCCGCCCATGCCGCGCAGCTTCATGCCGCGGCGCGCAGCATGCGGTCGCCGCGTGGCTCGGCGGCGGTGGCGGAGAGCTGGGAAGAGTTCTGAGCAAACGATAGAACGGCCGGCAGCGATGCCGGCCGTTGACGGTCAGGCAAGGCCGGCCGGCGCATCCATCTGGGGCACGGGCCGATGAATCAGCGGCACGGCTTCGAGGACGAGGCCGTCGAGACCCTCGCCGCCGTGATTGTCGACGAGGTCGAAAAGCTGGCGGCGCATGCGCGGTTCCCAGAACTTGTTGATGTGTGTGGCGACGCCGCCCGGCCGTTCATCCGCAGGCTGGGAATGGAAGAAGGTGGCGATCTGGTTTGCCATCCTGATGATCTTGTTGTCGTCCGACATGCCTGCCTCCAAGAACAATTCCAGCAAAAGCGCGAAGCGGCCTTGCGTCCGGAATTGCGTTAAAACAATGCTCTAACCGTTGCCCACCCGGCGCGCGGCGTCGGCGACGACGCGCTCCGCACCGGTGAAAATCTCGAATTCGTCGCCGCGCACCAGCGCGATCAGCGTCATGCCCGCCTCTTGCGCCGTGCGGATGGCGAGCGCGGTCGGCGCGGAAATGGCGATGATGAAGGGGCTGCCGATGACCGCCGTCTTCTGCACCATCTCCACCGAGACGCGGCTCGTCACGACCACCGCGCCCGCGTCTCCCGCATGGCCCGCGCGCCTCGCGGCCCCGACGAGCTTGTCGAGCGCATTGTGCCGGCCGACATCCTCGCGCACGGCGACAAGGCCCTTTCCCGGCACATAGAAGCCGGCGCCGTGCACGGCGCGCGTCACCATATGCAGCGGCTGCTGGCCGTTCAGCAGGCGGACCGCCTCGACCACGTCCTCTTCGCTCAAGGTAAGCGAAGAAGAACTAACGGAGGGCGTCACGCGCACGGCCTGCTCGATGGATTCGATGCCGCAGAGGCCGCAGCCGACCGGGCCGGCCATGTGGCGGCGGCGAGCGGTCAGGGCGTCGTTTTGCGCATCCGCAAGGCGGATCTGAAGGTCGATGCCCTTGTCTTCCGCCACCGCCTCGACGGTTTCGATCTCGGCCGGATCGGCGATGATGCCTTCCGTCAGGCTGAAGCCGACGGCGAAATCCTCAAGGTCGGCGGGCGTCGCCATCATCACGGCATGGGTCGAGCCGGCATAGGAGAAGGCGACGGGCGTCTCCTCGGGAACGATGCGCTCGCCCGCCGTCAGCCGCCCGCTGCGGCGGGCGGTTTCGGAAACCTTGGTCGTGGTGGCGAAACCGGGCACGGGCGCTCCTATTCTGCCGCCTCCAGCTTGCCGGCGATGCGGCGCGAGCGCTTCGACAGCTCGTCATATTCGACCTGCCAGTCGGACGGGCCGTTGGAAGGCGAGATCTGCACGGCCGTCACCTTGTATTCCGGGCAGTTGGTCGCCCAGTCGGAGAAGTCCGTGGTGATGACGTTGGCCTGCGTGCCGGGATGGTGGAAGGTCGTATAGACGACGCCCGTCGCGACGCGGTCGGTGATGAGGGCGCGCAGCGTCGTCTCGCCGGCGCGGCTCGTCAGGCGCACCCAGTCGCCGTCGCGGATGCCGCGGTTGTCGGCGTCGTGCGGGTGGATTTCCAGCCGGTCCTCCTCGTGCCAGACGACGTTGTCGGTGCGCCGGGTCTGGGCACCGACATTGTACTGGCTGAGGATACGGCCGGTGGTGAGCAGCAGCGGGAAGCGCGGGCCGGTCTTCTCGTCGGTCGCGACATATTCCGTTCGTATGAACTTACCCTTGCCGCGCACGAAGCCATCTGTGTGCATGATCGGCGAGCCAAGCGGATGCTGCTCGTTGCAGGGCCACTGTACCGAGCCGATCTTGTCGAGATAGTCGTAGGAGACGAGGGCGAAGCTCGGCGTCGTCGCGGCGATCTCGTCCATGATCTCGGAGGGATGCGTGTAGTTCCAGTCGAGGCCCATCGCCTTGGCGAGGTTCTGCGTGACCTCCCAGTCGGCATAGCCGTTCTTCGGGGTCATGACGCGGCGCACGCGGTTGATACGGCGCTCGGCATTGGTGAAGGTGCCGTCCTTTTCGAGGAAGGTCGAGCCGGGCAGGAAGACATGGGCGTAGTTCGCCGTCTCGTTGAGGAAGAGATCCTGCACGACGACGCATTCCATGGCGGCAAGGCCGGCGGAGACGTGCCGCGTGTCCGGATCGGACTGGAGGATGTCCTCGCCCTGGATGTAGAGGCCCATGAAGGTGCCCTCGACGGCGGCGTCGAGCATGTTGTTGATGCGAAGGCCCGGCTCGTTGTTGAGCTTCACGCCCCACATCTTCTCGAAGACGTCGCGGGTGGCGTCGTCCGAGATGTGGCGGTAGCCCGGCAGTTCGTGCGGGAAGGAGCCCATGTCGCAGGAGCCCTGCACGTTGTTCTGGCCGCGCAGCGGGTTCACACCGACGCCCTCGCGGCCGATATTGCCGGTCGCCATGGCGAGGTTGGCGATGGCCATGACGGTGGTCGAGCCCTGGCTGTGCTCGGTGACGCCAAGGCCGTAATAGATCGAGCCGTTGCCGCCGGTGGCGAAGAGGCGGGCGGCGCCGCGCAGCGTCTCGGCCGGAACGCCGGTCAGGGCCTCGGTCTCTTCCGGGCTGTGGCGCGGCTCGGCGACGAAGGCGGCCCAGTCCTCGAATTCCGACCAGTCGCAGCGCTCGCGGATGAATCTCTCGTCGAAGAGGCCTTCCGTGACGATGACATGGGCGAGCGCGGTGACGACGGCGACGTTCGTGCCGGGCCTCAGCGGCAGGTGATAGGACGCCTTGACATGCGGCGAGGAGACGAGGTCGATGCGGCGCGGGTCGACGACGATGAGCTTCGCCCCCTGGCGCAGGCGCTTCTTGAGGCGCGAGCCGAAGACGGGGTGAGCGTCGGTCGGGTTGGCGCCGATGATTATCACCACATCCGTGTGCTCGACGCTGTCGAAATCCTGCGTGCCGGCGGAGGTGCCGAACGCCTGGCCGAGGCCGTAGCCGGTCGGCGAATGGCAGACGCGGGCGCAGGTATCGACATTGTTGTTGCCGAAGCCGGCGCGGATCAGCTTCTGGACGAGATAGGTCTCCTCGTTGGTGCAGCGCGAGGAGGTAATGCCGCCGATAGAGTCACGGCCGTACTGGTACTGGATGCGGCGGAATTCGGCGGCCACATGGGCATAGGCCTCTTCCCAGGTCACTTCCCGCCACGGATCGGAAATCTTCTCGCGGATCATCGGGTTGAGGATGCGCTCGCGGTGGGTCGAGTAGCCATAGGCGAAGCGGCCCTTGACACAGGAATGGCCGCGGTTGGCCTGCCCGTCCTTCCAGGGCACCATGCGCACCAGCTCCTCGCCGCGCATCTCCGCCTTGAAGGAGCAGCCGACGCCGCAATAGGCGCAGGTGGTGACGACGGAATGTTCCGGCTGGCCGATCTCGATCACCGACTTTTCCGTCAGCGTCGCGGTCGGGCAGGCCTGCACGCAGGCGCCGCAGGAGACGCATTCGGAATCGAGGAAATGCTCGTGCATGCCAGGCGAGACACGGCTGTCGAAGCCGCGGCCCTCGATGGTCAGCGCGAAGGTGCCCTGCACTTCCTCGCAGGCGCGCACGCAGCGCGAGCAGACGATGCACTTGGAGGGGTCGTAGGTGAAATAGGGGTTCGACTCGTCCTTCGGCATCCAGCGGGCATTCGCCTCGCCGTTGCTGCGCGCCTTGACGTGGTTGTCGCCCTCATAGCCGTAGCGCACGTCGCGAAGGCCTACGGCGCCGGCCATGTCCTGCAATTCGCAGTCGCCATTGGCCGCGCAGGTCAGGCAGTCGAGCGGGTGATCGGAGATGTAGAGCTCCATCACGCCCTTGCGGATCTGCTTGAGGCGGCTCGTCTGCGTGTGGACGACGAGGCCGGGCGCGACGGGCGTGGTGCAGGAGGCGGGCGTGCCGTTGCGGCCCTCGATCTCGACGAGACAGAGGCGGCAGGAGCCGAAGGCGTCGACCATGTCGGTGGCGCAGAGTTTCGGCACCTGGATGCCTGCCTCCATGGAGGCGCGCATGATGGAGGTGCCCTCGGGAACGGAGATCTCGTTTCCGTCGATGGTGAGCGTCACCATCTTCTCCGAACGGGAGGCGGGGGTGCCGAAGTCGATTTCAGGAACGAGGGGCATGGGAACCTCCGGGCAATTCTGCACCGCTCATGGCGGCGACTTGGGTTCAATTCTTAAGGTTTCGTCTCGGCAAGCGTCGCCGCGACGAGCGCGTTGGCATGGCCATGGCCGAGACCGTGCGTTTCCTTGAGGAACGCGACGATCTGCATATGCGCCTTGCCATCCTGCGCGCGGATGATGTCTTTCCAGTGCTCTATCGGCTGGCCGTACGTCTTCTCGATGGAAGGGAAGTAGGAGGCCGGGCCCTTGACCTTTTCCGTCTCGCTCATTCCGCAGCCTCCACTATCGGCGCCGGCGAAAAGTCTTCCGGAAAATGGGTCATGGCGCTCATGACCGGGTAGGGCGTGAAGCCGCCCAGCGCGCAGAGCGAGCCGAACTTCATCGTGTTGCAGAGATCGGCCAGCAACTCGCGGTTCTTCTCCGGCTCGATGCCGCGCGCGATGTTGTCGGCGGTCTCGACGCCGCGCGTCGAGCCGATGCGGCAGGGCGTGCACTTGCCGCAACTCTCCACGGCGCAGAACTCCATGGCGAAGCGCGCCTGTTTCAGCATGTCGACCGTATCGTCGAAGACAGTGATGCCGGCATGGCCGATGAGGCCGTCCTTCGCCGCGAAGGCCTCGTAGTCGAAGGGCGTGTCGAACAGCGCGCGCGGGAAGTAGGCGCCGAGCGGGCCGCCGACCTGCACGGCGCGGACCGGGCGGCCGGAGGCGGTACCGCCGCCGATCGTGTCGATGATTTCGCCGAGCGTCAGGCCGAAAGCGGTCTCGTAGAGGCCGCCATGCTTGACGTTGCCGGCGATCTGGATCGGGATCGTGCCGCGCGAGCGGCCCATGCCGAAGTCGCGGTAATAGTCCGCGCCCTTGTCCATGATGATCGGCACGGAGGCGAGCGAGATGACGTTGTTGACGACCGTCGGGCGGCCGAGGAAGCCTTGCAGGGCCGGCAGCGGGGGCTTGGCGCGCACGACGCCGCGCTTGCCTTCCAGGCTGTTGAGGAGAGCCGTCTCCTCGCCGCAGACATAGGCGCCCGCGCCGGTGCGGATTTCCATGTCGAAGGCCCTGCCGGAACCGAGCACGGAAGGGCCGAGCACGCCGGCGGCGCGCGCGACTTCGACCGCCTCGCTCATGATGGCGATGGCGTGCGGATATTCCGAGCGGGTGTAGACGTAGCCCTTCGTCGCGCCGGTCGCGAGGCCGGCGATGGCCATGCCCTCGATCAGCACGAAGGGGTCGCCTTCCATGATCATGCGGTCGGCGAAGGTGCCGCTGTCGCCCTCGTCGGCATTGCAGACGATGTATTTTTGCGGACCGGGCGCGTCGAGCACGGTCTTCCACTTGATGCCGGTGGGGAATCCCGCACCGCCGCGGCCGCGAAGGCCGCTGTCGGTGACCTGTTTGACGACATCCGCCGGGGTCATGGCGATGGCCGTCTCGAGCCCCTTCAGGCCGCCATGGGCCCTGTAGTCCTCCAGCGATACGGGATCGATGACGCCGCAGCGGGCGAAGGTGAGGCGGGTCTGGTTCTTGAGGAAGGGGATGTCTTCCGTCCTGCCAAGACAGAGCGGATGGCTTGCGCCTTGCAGGAGGCCGGCATCGATGAGGCCGGCAATGTCGGAGGGTTTCACCGGGCCGTAAGCGATGCGGCCGTCGGGGGTCTCGACCTCGACCAGCGGCTCCAGCCAGTGCATGCCGCGCGAGCCGTTGCGCACGATGGTCACGTCGAGCCCGCGGGCCGCGATCTCGGCGGCGAAGGCCTTGGCGACGCGGTCGGCGCCGAGCGCAAGGGCGGCGGCATCGCGGGGGATGTAGATGCGTGCGGTCATCGGCGTGCCTCCGCGACGAGTTCCTGCGCAAGCGTCGCATCGATCCTGCCATGCACTTCGCCGTCGAGCATGGCGGCGGGTGCGCAGGAACAGAGGCCGAGGCAGTAAACGGGTTCGAGCGTCACCGCGCCGTCGAGGGTGGTCTGGTGGAAATCGATGCCGAGCAGCGCCTTGACGCGCTCGGCGACAGCGTCACCGCCCATCGACTGGCAGGCTTCGGCGCGACAGAGCTTGAGGACGTGCCGCCCGGTCGGGTGGTCGCGATAGTCGTGATAGAAGGTGACGACGCCGTGCACCTCGGCGCGCGACAGGTTCAGCTCGCGCGCGATGACCGGCAGGCTTTCCTGCGGCACGTAACCGAACTCGGCCTGGATCTCGTGCAGGATGGGAAGAAGCGGCCCTTCGAGCCCCTTCAGTTCGCTGACGATGGCCAGCGTTCTGGTTCCGACGTCACTGCCGGCGACGCGCACATTCATGATCAGGCCTCCCAACCGACACGAACGAACCGCTGGAAATCGCGGGTTCGATGCGCCGATGCCGTTGAAACTGTTCGGCGAAAACCGGAACCCTGTCGATCTCCGCAGACTATTCTAACAGCTTCTCAGCCATGACACGACGGGTCAATAAAGCTGTCCCGTTGATCAATAGGAAATTTCTATCAATCCATGCCCGTTTCGGCCAGAATCCGTGCCTCATGCAGGAGGGCGGAGACGAGTGGCGTGAATGGCTCACGATGTGTCGCGACGAGGCCGACCGTGTGGTAGGGATTGGGCTCGGCGAGGGAAACTATACTTATTTCCTCATGAAATCCGAAGGATTTCGCGACATTTCGCGGCATGATGCTGCACCAGCGCCCGGTCCGGACGTGGGAAAGAAGCACGATCATCGAATTCGATTCGAGGGACGGTTCGGCGGAAATGCCCGCTTCGGCGAAATGGCGGTTGATGATGCGGCGGTTCTGCATGTCCGCGGTCAATAGGCAAAGCCTAACGCTGCCGGCCTCCTGCCAGGTCACGCTTTCGCGATCCGAGAACGGGCCGCCCTTGGCAGTGATGAGGCAATAGTGCTCGTGCAGCAGCGGCACGCTCGTGACGCGCCCGAGCGGTTCGTTCTCCAGATAGGTGATGCCTGCGTCGATCTCGAGGTTTTCGAGAAGGCCGAGAATCTTGATCGAGGTGGTGGAGACGATGGAGAAGGTGACGTCGGGGTGCTTTTCCTGGAAGGGCGCGGTGATGCGCGGCACGATGGCGAGCGTCGTCGGGATGGCAGCGAGCCGTATATGGCCGGACAGGCCCTTGCGGGCGGCGCGCATCTCCTCGCGCATGGTGCGGGTGTCGCCGACGATGCGGCGGGCCCATTCCAGCACGCGCTGGCCTTCCGGCGTCAGCCCCTGGAAGCGCGAGCCGCGCACCACCAGCATCACGCCGAGCTGCTCCTCCAGCTGGCGGATCGCCGCCGAGAGCGTCGGCTGCGAAATGCCGAGCTCCTCCGCCGCGCGGGCAAAGTGCTTCTCGCGGGCGAGGGCAATGAAATATTCGAGCTTGTCTATCATCCGGAACGGCGCCTCCATGCTCTTGATACAAAAGAACAGTGGCGGCACCAATGCCCCGCGCCCTATATCGTCTTACGGCAAGAGGATCACGAGGAGGACGCCATGACGTTTCAGGCATTGCTGGTCGAAAAGGGCGGGGATGGGGCGGTCTCCGCCTCGGTCCAGGAAATCGACGACGCGCGGCTGCCCGACGGCGACGTGACCGTCGCAGTGGAATATTCGACGCTCAACTACAAGGACGGGCTCTGCATCAACGGCAAGGGCGGGCTGGTGCGCACCTTCCCGCATGTGCCGGGCGTCGATTTCGCCGGTACGGTCGAGGCGTCCGAGGATCCGCGCTACCGGCCCGGCGACCGGGTGGTGCTGACGGGCTGGCGGGTCGGCGAGATCTGGTGGGGCGGCTTTGCGACGCGCGCCAAGGTGAAGGCCGACTGGCTGGTGCCGCTGCCGGATGAGCTTTCGACGCGCCAGGCCATGGCGATTGGCACGGCGGGGCTCACCTCCATGCTGTCGGTCATTGCGCTGGAGAAGGCCGGGCTTTCGCCGCTGAAGGGCGAGGTCCTGGTGACGGGCGCGGCGGGCGGCGTCGGCTCCGTCGGCGTCGCGCTACTCGCCCGGCTCGGCTATTCCGTCGCCGCGGTCACGGGGCGGCCGGACGCGGCGGGCTATCTCAGGCAGCTCGGCGCGGAGACGATCGTCGACCGTTCCGAGCTTTCCGAGGAGAACAGCCGGCCACTCGAATCCGAGCGCTGGGCGGGCGCCATCGATGCCGTCGGCGGCGACATGCTGGCGCGGGTGCTCAAGCAGACGAAGTATGGCGGGGCCGTCGCCGCGGTCGGCCTTGCCGCCGGGGCCGCCGTTCCGTCCTTCACCGTCATTCCGTTCCTGCTGCGCGGCGTCAGCCTGCTCGGCATCGATTCGGTGATGCGGCCTTACGACCAGCGGGTCGACGCCTGGAACCGCATCGCCGCCGACCTGCCGATGGAGAAGCTGGAGGCGATGGTGGTCGAGCACCGTCTTTCCGACCTGCCGGAACTGGCGAACCGCATTCTGGACGGCAAGGTGAAGGGGCGCGTCGTCATCGACGTCAACGCGTAAGGACGAAAGCGGTCAGCAGATGAGCTGGCCGCCGTTCACCTCCAGCACCTGGCCGGTGATGTAGCCCGAGAGCGCATCGGAGGCGAGGAAGAGATAGGCGGGAGCGCAGTCCTCCGCCGTTCCGAGCCGCTGCAGGGGAATGGTCCTGCGCGTCGCCTCCAGCTTTTCGGCGGAGGAATAGCGCGAATGGAAATCCGTAGTGATCGTGCCGGGCGAGACGCAGTTGACGCGGATGCCGTCCGGGGCGAGCTCGCGGGCAAGGCCCTTGGAATAGGTGGCGACGAAGGCCTTGGTGGCGGAATAGATCGCCGAGCCGGGGCTGCCGCCGGTCAGCGCCGAAATCGACACCGTGTTGACGATGGCCGCGCGCGGCGCGCGGCGGAGCGAGCGCAGCAGGCCGCGCGTCACCTCGACGACGGAGGTCTGGTTGAGGCGCACGACGGTCTCGTATTCCTCGTCGGTGAGGTCGGCGGCGGGAAAGCGGCCGACCATGGTGCCGGCATTGTTGATCAGCACGTCGACATGCGGGAAGAGGCTGTCCACCCGCTGCAGCAGCGTACCGACGCCGCCTTCGACGAGGAAGTCCGAATAGACCATGTGGGCGCGCGCATCGGCGACGGCGTTTTCGAGGAAATCGGGAAGCGGTCCATGCGCCGCGCGGCCGCCGTGTAGCAGCACATGCGCGCCGCAATCGAGGAACTGCCGGGCGATCTCCAGCCCGATGCCGCGTCCCGCGCCGGTCACCACGACATTCGCGCCCTTGAACAAGGCTGGATGAAACATGTGTCTTCCTCCCCGGTCACCTGCCGTCCACGCAGTATCCCAAAAAGACGCCCGCACTCCAAGAAGGCAGAGCGGGTGAATTGATGTGGTTTCGTTTTTGCATATTATGAAAACAAACGAAAGCAATGGAGGAGCCCATGTTTCTGACAGGTCGCCAGGCGGAGATCGTCGATCTCGCCAAGGTCGAGGGCCGCGTGCTCGTGGAGGACCTCGCGGCGCGCTTCTCCGTGACGCCCCAGACCATCCGCAAGGACCTCAACGATCTCTGCGACAACAAGGTGCTGACGCGCATTCATGGCGGCGCGCTCTTCCCGAGCGGCAACGAGAATGTGAAATACGAGGCCCGCCGCTCCATCGCCGCGCCGGAAAAACAGGCGATCGGCCGCGCCGCCGCGGGCATGATCCCCGACAATTCCTCGCTCTTCATCAATATCGGCACGACGACGGAAGCCGTCGGCGATGCGTTGCTCGAGCACAGGGAGCTGATGGTCATCACCAATAACATCAACGTCGCCAACCGGTTGCGCGTCTATCCCTCGATCGAGGTGGTGATTGCCGGCGGCGTGGTGCGCGGTTCGGACGGCGGCATCGTCGGCGAGGCGGCGGTGGATTTCATCCGCCAGTTCAAGGTGGACTATGCCGTCATCGGCGTTTCGGCCATCGACGAGGACGGCGCGCTGCTCGATTTCGACTACCGCGAGGTGAAGGTGGCGCAGGCGATCATCGCGAATGCGCGCCATGTCATCCTGGTTTCGGATTCCACGAAATTCGAAAGGACCGCGCCGGTGCGTATCGGGCACCTCTCGCAGGTCCATACATTCATCACGGATACCTGTCCTTTCGAGGGGATTCGCAGCATTTGCCAGGAGCATGACGTGCGTCTCGTGGAGACCGCGCCGCAGGCCTGACACAACCTGATCGTATTTCCGATCGCATTCGTTTGACATTCGAAATGTTTTCGTTTTAACTCTCCATGCTTTCGCAACTGCGCAAATTTGTGCAATGCGAAATGGGAGGGGAATTTGGACGGCGACGTGATCCGCGATATTTTCGTCATCGGTGGCGGCATCAACGGCTGCGGCATCGCGCGCGATGCGGCGGGACGCGGCTATTCGGTCGTGCTTGCCGAGATGAAGGACTTCGCCTCCGGCACCTCTTCCGCCTCGACCAAGCTCATCCATGGCGGGCTGCGCTATCTGGAGCATTACGAATTCCGCCTCGTGCGCGAGGCGCTGATGGAGCGCGAAGTGCTCTGGGCCATGGCGCCGCATGTCATCTGGCCGATGCGCTTCGTGCTGCCGTTCCAGAAGGGCGGCCTGCGCCCGGCCTGGCTCATCCGCCTCGGCCTTTTCCTCTACGACTATATCGGCGGGCGCAAGCTGCTGCCGGCGACCGCGACGCTCGACCTTGCGAAGGACCCGGCAGGCGGGCCGCTGAAGAAGCTCTTCCGCAAGGCCTTCGAATATTCCGACGGCTGGGTGGACGATGCGCGCCTCGTGGTGCTGAATGCGCGCGACGCGGCCGACCGCGGCGCGGATATCCGCACCGGCACCAAGGTCGTCACCGCCCGGCGCGAGAACGGCCACTGGAACGTCGAGACGGAGAATGTCGCGACGGGCGACCGCGAGACGGTCCGCGCCCGCATGCTGGTGAACGCCGCCGGACCCTGGGTGGACAAGGTCCTCTCCTCGGCCTTTGGCCGCAACGATGTACACAATGTCCGCCTGGTGCAGGGCAGCCATATCGTCGTGAAGAAGAAATTCTCCGATCCGCGCGCCTACTTCTTCCAGAACCCGGACGGGCGTATCATGTTCGCCATTCCCTACCAGGAAGAGTTCACGCTGATCGGCACGACCGACCGCGACTACCAGGGCGATCCGCGCGATGCGCGCATCAGCGACGAGGAAATCGACTATCTGTGCGCCTCGGCGAGCGAGTATTTCGCCGATCCGGTGAAGCGCGAGGACATCGTCTGGACCTATTCCGGCGTGCGCCCGCTCTTCGACGATGGCGCCAGCAAGGCGCAGGAAGCCACGCGCGACTACGTGCTGAAGGTCGAGGGCGGCGACGGGCAGGCCCCGCTGCTCAACATCTTCGGCGGCAAGCTCACCACCTACCGGCGTCTTGCCGAATCGGCGCTGGAGAAGATCGGCGATGCGATCGGCGAGAAGGGGGAGTGCTGGACGGCCCGGTCCCGTCTGCCGGGCGGCGATTTTGCGGTAGACGGCTTCGATGCCGAGGTGAAGGGACTTGTCGCGCAGTTTCCCTTTCTCGCGCCCGCCCATGCCCGCCGGCTCGTGCGCCTCTACGGCACGCGGGCGAAGGCGATGCTGGAGGGCGCAAAGACGGTGGACGATCTCGGCCGGCACTTCGGCAGCGATCTCTACGAGCGCGAGGTGCGCTGGCTGATGAAGGAAGAATGGGCCCGGCACGCCGAGGACGTGCTGTGGCGGCGGACCAAACGAGGATTGCATCTGACGGCCGCGGAAGCGGCCGCGCTGGAAGACTACATGGCGGCTGCAAGGGCGGCGCCCCACTAGCACACCCGATCCGGTGGCTGGGAGGAACGACGGAGACAGGAATGCTGGAACTGAGAAACATCGCGAAGGTGGCGGGGGCGGATACGCATATCCACCCGACCAACCTCGTGCTCGAGCGCGGCTCGCTGAACGTGCTGCTCGGCCCGACGCTGTCGGGCAAGACCTCGCTGATGCGCCTGATGGCCGGGCTCGACAAGCCGACCTCCGGCTCCGTCTGGTTCGATGGCAAGGACGTGACGGGCGTGCGCGTGCAGGACCGCGGCGTCGCCATGGTCTACCAGCAGTTCATCAACTACCCGGCGATGACCGTCTACGAGAACATCGCCTCGCCGATGCGCATCAAGGGCGCCGATGCGGCGACCATCGATCGCGAGGTGCGCAAGGCGGCGGAGCTCCTGAAGCTGACGCCCTATCTCGACCGCACGCCTCTCAACCTTTCCGGCGGCCAGCAGCAGCGCACGGCGCTCGCCCGCGCCATCGTCAAGAATGCCAGCCTCGTGCTGCTCGACGAGCCGCTCGCCAATCTCGACTACAAGCTGCGCGAGGAACTGCGGCTGGAGCTGCCGAAGATCTTTTCCGCCTCGGGCGCGATCTTCGTCTATGCGACGACGGAGCCTTCCGAAGCGCTGCTTCTCGGCGGCAACACGGCGACGCTGTCGGAAGGGCGCATCACCCAGTTCGGCCGCACCATCGACGTCTATCGCCGGCCGAACGACCTTCTGACCGCCCGCACCTTCGCCGATCCGCCGCTCAACACGATGCAGGTCGTGAAGACCGGCGGCCATTTCGAGGTTGGCGGCAAGCCGGTGCTGCCGGTGCCGGCGCATCTTTCCGCGCTGTCGGACGGTCCCTGCACCATCGCCTTCCAGCCGCATCATCTTTCGCTTTCCAGCCAGAGCCCGGCCTCCGCGAGCCTTAAGGCGCGCACGGCGATTTCGGAGATCGCGGGCTCGGAGAGCTTCATCCATATCGAATTCGAGGGCACCCGCTGGGTCATGCTCGCGCCCGGCATCCACGACATCGAGCCCGACGCGGTCGTCACCGTCCATGTCGACACGCGCCATCTCATGGCGTTCGGCGCGGATGGCAGGGCGATGGCCGAGCCGGCCGCCGCGGCGGCGTGAGGAGAAGACCATGGCACGCATCAACCTCGATCACATCCGCCATTCCTACGGCGAGAAGCCGAAGTCCGAAGCGGACTATGCGCTGAAGGAAGTGCATCACGAATGGAACGACGGCGGTGCCTATGCGCTGCTCGGCCCCTCGGGCTGCGGCAAGACCACGCTGCTCAACATCATCTCGGGCCTGCTGCAGCCGTCGGAGGGTCGCATCCTGTTCGACGGAAAGGACGTGACGTACCTGTCGACGCAGGAGCGCAACATCGCGCAGGTCTTCCAGTTCCCGGTCATCTACGACACGATGACGGTCTACGACAATCTCGCCTTCCCGCTGCGCAACCGCGGCGTCGCCGAGCCGGACGTCGACCGGCGTGTGCGCGAGATCCTGGAAATGATCGACCTTGCCGGCTGGGCGAAGAAGACGGCGCGCGGCCTCACCGCCGACCAGAAGCAGAAGATCTCGCTCGGCCGTGGCCTCGTGCGCAACGACGTCAACGCCATCCTGTTCGACGAGCCGCTGACGGTCATCGACCCGCATATGAAATGGGTGCTGCGCTCGCAGCTCAAGAAGCTGCACCGCCAGTTCGGCTTCACCATGGTCTATGTCACGCACGACCAGACCGAAGCGCTGACCTTCGCCGACAAGGTCGTCGTGATGTATGACGGCCAGATCGTGCAGATCGGCACGCCGGCCGAGCTCTTCGAAAAGCCGAGCCACACCTTCGTCGGCTATTTCATCGGCTCACCGGGCATGAACGTCCTGCCGGCCGCCATCGACGGCGGCAGCGTCAAGGTCGGCGAGGAGACGATCACCCTCGGCTATTCGCCGGAGATCGCCGCCGGCGCCAGGACGGAACTCGGCATCCGCCCGGAATTCATCTCGCTTTCCCGCGACGGCATGCCCGTCTCGATCAGCAAGGTCGAGGATATCGGCCGTCAGAAGATCGTGCGGGCGGAATTCGCCGGCAAGCCGATCGCCATCGTCGTGCCGGAGGACGGCGAGATCCCGGCCGATCCGCGTGTCACCTTCGACCCCGCCGCCATCAACATCTACGCCGATAGCTGGCGTGTCGGCAGGGAGGGCTGACGATGAACAAGACCTGGAACAACAAGGCCTGGTTCATGGTGCTGCCGATGCTGCTGCTGGTGGCCTTCTCGGCCATCGTGCCGCTGATGACCGTCGTGAACTATTCGGTGCAGGACACGTTCGGCAACAACGAGTTCTTCTGGAACGGCGTCGGCTGGTTCACGGACGTTCTTGAATCCGACCGCTTCTGGGAAGCGCTCGGCCGCAACCTGCTCTTCTCCGCGATCATCCTCGTCATCGAGATCCCGCTCGGCATCCTGATCGCGCTCAACATGCCGAAGAAGGGCCTCGGCGTGCCGGTCTGCCTCGTTTTGATGGCGCTGCCGCTGCTCATTCCGTGGAACGTCGTCGGCACGATCTGGCAGGTCTTCGGCCGCGTCGACATCGGCCTGCTCGGCCGCGTGCTCGACGGGCTCGGCTTCAACTACAATTACGTGAACAACGTCTTCGACGCCTGGGTCACGCTGATCGTCATGGACGTCTGGCACTGGACGAGCCTCGTCGTGCTGCTGTGCTATGCCGGCCTCGTCTCGATCCCCGAGGCCTATTACCAGGCCGCCAAGATCGACGGCGCCTCGCGCTGGGCGGTGTTCCGCTACATCCAGCTTCCGAAGATGAAGCGCGTGCTGCTCATCGCCTTCCTGCTGCGCTTCATGGACAGCTTCATGATCTATACCGAGCCCTTCGTCGTCACCGGCGGCGGCCCCGGCAACTCGACCACGTTCCTTTCGATCGACCTCGTCAAGATGGCGATCGGCCAGTTCGACCTTGGCCCGGCCGCGGCCATGTCCATCATCTACTTCCTGATCATCCTGCTTCTGTCGTGGATCTTCTACACGGTCATGACCAGCAGCGACGAACAGGCGTGAGGGAGGAAACCATGACCTCACAGGCAACCACTGCAACCACCATCGGAACGAGCGTTGCGAGCAGCGCCGGCGCAAGAGCCGGCGCCGGCAGCAAGCGCAGCTTCTCCTGGGTCGTGCCGACCCTCTACATCGTCTTCCTGATGCTGCCGATCTACTGGCTCGTCAACATGAGCTTCAAGACGAATACCGAGATCACCGGCGTCTTCTCGCTGTGGCCGCAGACGCCGACGCTGCGGAACTATGCCGTCATCTTCACCGATCCGGCTTGGTATTCCGGCTATATCAACTCGATCATCTACGTGGTCCTGAACACGATCATCTCGATCGCGGTGGCGCTGCCGGCGGCCTATGCCTTCTCGCGCTACCGTTTCCTCGGCGACAAACACCTGTTCTTCTGGCTCCTGACCAACCGCATGGCGCCGCCAGCCGTCTTCGCGCTGCCGTTCTTCCAGCTCTATTCGGCCTTCGGCCTGATCGACACGCATATCGCCGTCGCCATCGCGCATTGCCTGTTCAACGTGCCGCTCGCCGTCTGGATCCTGGAAGGCTTCATGTCGGGCGTGCCGAAGGAGATCGACGAGACCGCCTATATCGACGGCTATTCCTTCCCGCGCTTCTTCACGAAGATCTTCGTGCCGCTGATCGCCTCGGGCATCGGGGTCGCCGCCTTCTTCTGCTTCATGTTTTCCTGGGTCGAGCTGCTGATCGCCCGCACGCTGACGACGACGGACGCCAAGCCCATCGCCGCCACGATGACGCGCACGGTCTCGGCCTCCGGCATGGACTGGGGCGTGCTGGCCGCGGCCGGCGTGCTGACCATCATCCCCGGCGCGCTCGTGATCTATTTCGTCCGCAACTACATCGCCAAGGGCTTTGCCCTTGGCCGCGTCTGAGGGGGAGGGGCCGATGGCTGCCGTCGCCAACCGCAACAATCGCTGGCCCGTGGCGCTCGCCGTGGTGCTCGCCATCTATGCCGCCGCCACGGGCCTGCTCGTCACGGTGCTGCCGATCAAGGACGGCGCGCGCGACTGGTTCGCCCCGCTCGTTCCGGGCGGCTGGATGGCCTGGTCGTTCCCGACGGCCATGTTCTTCCTGACCATCTTCCTGCTGATCGCGCTGATGGCGGTCTGGGAATATGCTCGGCCGGGCGGTGCCCCGCGCGTCGGCATCCTGCGCTTCGAGACGACGCGCGGCGACCGGTTGTTCGTGTCGCTGCTCGGCTCGGCGTTCATTCAACTCGCATGGCTGGGCCTCGTCGGCTCCAGCCTGTGGTGGGCTCTCGCCTTGTCCGTGGTCTACGCCATCGGCGTTTTCCGCTTCGTCTAGGCACCCGGAATGGAGGCCCCGGGGAGACACGAGGGGGCCTTCGCACTGCAATCGCAAACCCCAAGGGAGGACTAAAATGCGAAAGCAACTTCTGACGACGACGGCAGTCCTGCTGCTGGCGTTCACCGGCTCCGCATTCGCGGACATGGATGCTGCCAAGAAGTTCCTGGATTCGGAGATCGGCGATCTCTCGTCGCTGTCGCGCGCCGACCAGGAAAAGGAAATGCAATGGTTCGTCGATGCCGCCAAGCCCTTCGCCGGCATGGACATCAAGGTCGTTTCCGAAACGCTGACCACGCATGAATACGAATCGAAGGTCCTTGCGCCGGCCTTCACCGCCATCACCGGCATCAAGATCACGCACGACCTCATCGGCGAGGGCGACGTCATCGAGAAGCTGCAGACGCAGATGCAGTCGGGCGAGAACATCTACGACGCCTATGTCAACGACTCGGACCTCATCGGCACGCACTGGCGCTACAAGCAGGCCCGCGCGCTGACCGACTTCATGGCGAATGAAGGCAAGGACGTCACCAACCCCGGTCTCGACGTCGACGACTTCATCGGCAAGTCCTTCACGACTGCGCCGGACGGCAAGCTCTACCAGCTTCCCGACCAGCAGTTCGCGAACCTCTACTGGTTCCGCTACGACTGGTTCAACGACGAGAAGAACAAGGCGGATTTCAAGGCGAAGTACGGCTACGACCTCGGCGTTCCGGTCAACTGGTCGGCTTACGAGGACATCGCCGAATTCTTCACCGGCCGCGAGATCGACGGCAAGAAGGTCTTCGGTCACATGGACTACGGCAAGAAGGACCCGTCGCTCGGCTGGCGCTTCACCGATGCCTGGCTCTCCATGGCCGGCAACGGCGACAAGGGCATCCCGAACGGCCTGCCGGTCGACGAATGGGGCATCAAGGTCGACGAGAACTCGCGTCCGGTCGGCTCGTGCGTCGCGCGCGGCGGCGACACCAACGGCCCGGCCTCGGTCTATGCCATCCAGAAGTATCTCGACTGGATCAAGGCCTATGCTCCGCCATCGGCAGGCGGCATGAACTTCTCTGAATCCGGCCCCGTTCCCTCGCAGGGCGAAGTCGCCCAGCAGATGTTCACCTATACGGCCTTCACCGCCGACTTCGTGAAGGAAGGCCTGCCGGTCGTGAACGCGGACGGCACGCCGAAGTGGCGCTTCGCTCCGTCGCCGCATGGCGTCTACTGGAAGGACGGCATGAAGCTCGGCTACCAGGACGCCGGTTCCTGGACGCTGATGAAGTCCACCCCGGACGATCGCGCGAAGGCCGCCTGGCTCTATGCGCAGTTCGTGACGTCCAAGACCGTCGACGTGAAGAAGAGCCATGTCGGCCTCACCTTCATCCGCCAGTCCACGCTCGATCACAAGTCCTTCACCGATCGCGCGCCGAAGCTCGGCGGCCTCGTCGAGTTCTACCGTTCGCCGGCCCGTCTGCAGTGGTCGCCGACCGGCACGAACATTCCGGACTATCCGAAGCTCGCCCAGCTCTGGTGGCAGGCGATTGGCGATGCGGCATCCGGCGCCAAGACCGCGCAGGAAGCCATGGATTCACTGTGCGCTGAGCAGGAAAAGGTTCTGAGCCGCCTCGAACGCGCCGGCGTTCAGGGCGACATGGGGCCGAAGCTCGCCGAGGAGCACGATCTCGAATACTGGAACAAGGACGCCGTCGCCAAGGGCAACCTCGCTCCGCAGCTCAAGATCGAGAACGAGAAGGAAAAGCCCCAGACCGTCAACTACGACGAACTCGTCAAGAGCTGGCAGAAGTAACAAGGCTTGCGGGCGGCACGCCGCCCGCGGCCATCGTCATCCGATCCCCTTTGCCCGCGTGCCGCAAGGTGCGCGGGCCTTTTCGTCCGCGAAGCGTACCGATTGGTACAGTTTGCGGAAACCATGCATTGCGCTGTGCGGGGTCTTCCGCTAAGAGACCCCGCGGTTTCTCCCGCGCGCTCGCGCGATATCTGGAATAGCGGTACACACACATGGCACGCATCGTGATGAAATTCGGCGGAACGTCCGTCGCTGACCTCGACCGTATCCACAATGTGGCCCGCCATGTGAAACGCGAGGTCGATGCCGGCCACGAGGTCGCCGTCGTCGTTTCGGCCATGTCCGGCAAGACCAACGAGCTCGTCGCCTGGGTGCAGAACATGCCGAAGGTCACGGGTGCGTCCTCGCCCTTCTACGATGCGCGCGAATACGACGCCATCGTCGCCTCGGGTGAACTCGTCACCGCCGGGCTTCTGGCCGTTGCGCTCCAGTCGATGGGCATCAATGCCCGCTCCTGGCAGGGCTGGCAGATCCCGATCCGCACCGACAACGCCCACGGCGCCGCCCGCATCCTCGACATCGACGGTGCGGAAATGGTTCGCCGCATGGGCGAGGGCCAGGTCGCCGTCGTCGCCGGCTTCCAGGGTCTCGGCCCGGACAACCGCGTCGCCACGCTCGGCCGCGGCGGCTCGGACACATCGGCCGTCGCTATCGCCGCCGCCGTCAAGGCGGACCGCTGCGACATCTATACCGATGTGGACGGCGTCTACACGACCGACCCGCGCATCGAGCCGAAGGCCCGTCGTCTGAAGAAGATCGCCTTCGAGGAAATGCTCGAAATGGCTTCGCTCGGCGCCAAGGTGCTGCAGGTGCGCTCGGTCGAGCTCGCCATGGTGCACAAGGTCCGCACCTTCGTTCGCTCCTCTTTCGAGGATCCCGATGCACCGGGCATGGGCGATCTTCTGAACCCGCCCGGTACGCTGATTTGTGATGAGGATGAGATCGTGGAACAGGAAGTCGTAACGGGCATTGCCTATGCCAAGGATGAAGCGCAGATCTCGCTCCGCCGCGTCGCCGACCGGCCGGGCGTTTCGGCCGCGATCTTCGGCCCGCTGGCCGAGTCCCATATCAATGTCGACATGATCGTCCAGAACATTTCCGAGGACGGCTCGAAGACCGACATGACCTTCACCGTTCCTTCCGGCGACATGGAGAAGGCGATCAAGGTTCTCGAAGGCGCCAAGGAGACCGTGGGCTTTGACGTGATCCAGCACGAGACGGGCCTCGTGAAGGTCTCGGTCATCGGCATCGGCATGCGCAGCCATGCGGGCGTTGCCGCCTCCGCCTTCCGTGCGCTTGCCGAGAAGGGCATCAACATCAAGGCGATCACCACCTCCGAGATCAAGATTTCCATCCTGATCGACGGCCCCTATGCCGAACTCGCCGTTCGGACTTTGCATTCCGTCTACGGTCTCGATAAGAAGTAAGAACCGGCCGACTCGGCGCCGATCTTTGATCGCCGGCCCCGGGTGCGCCGGCGGGTAACGACATTTTCGGGAGACGCCACGCGATGAGAGACCTCTCCGCGGGTCCGCGCGTTCTTCTCAAGCGGCTGCGCGAACTGATGGCGGAGCCGCTCGAGCCGCAGGAGCGCCTTGACCAGATCGTGCGCCAGATCGCGCAGAACATGGTCGCGGAGGTGTGTTCCGTCTATGTGCTACGCTCCGACGGCGTTCTCGAACTCTATGCCACCGAAGGCCTCAATCCCGGCGCCGTGCACCTTGCCCAGCTCAAGATGGGCCAGGGCCTCGTCGGCACCATCGCGGCCTCCGCGCGGCCGCTGAACCTTTCCGACGCCCAGTCGCACCCCGCCTTCACTTATCTCCCGGAAACGGGCGAGGAGATCTATCACTCCTTCCTCGGCGTTCCGATCCTGCGCACCGGCCGGGCGCTCGGCGTTCTCGTCGTGCAGAACAAGGCAAGCCGGACCTATCGCGAGGACGAGGTCGAGGCGCTCGAAACGACGGCGATGGTGATCGCCGAGATGGTGGCGACGGGCGAGCTGAAGAAGCTCACCAAGCCCGGCCTCGAGCTCGATCTTTCCCGCCCCGTGGGCATCGAGGGGTCGAGCTTCGGCGAAGGCATCGGCCTTGGCTATGTCGTCCTGCACGAGCCGCGCATCGTCGTCACGAACCTGCTCAACGAAGATTCCGAGCATGAACTCGGCCGGCTTGCCGAGGCGCTCGGTTCGCTGCGCATCTCCATCGACGACATGCTGTCGCGCCGCGAGATTTCCATGGAGGGCGAGCACCGCGAGGTGCTGGAGACCTACCGCATGTTCGCCCATGACCGCGGCTGGGTGAGGAAGCTCGAAGAGGCGATCCGCAATGGCCTGACGGCGGAAGCGGCGGTCGAGCGGGTGCAGAGCGAGACCAAGGCGAGGATGATCCGCCTGACGGATCCTTATCTGCGCGAGCGCATGCACGATTTCGACGATCTTGCGAACCGCCTCCTGCGCCAGCTCACCGGCTATGGCGCCAAGCTTTCGGCGAGCAGCTTCCCCAACGACGCGATCGTCGTCGCGCGCGCCATGGGGGCTGCCGAACTGCTCGACTATCCGCGCGAGAACGTGCGCGGCCTCGTGCTGGAGGAAGGCGCGGTGACGAGCCATGTGGTGATCGTCGCGCGGGCCATGGGCATTCCGGTCGTCGGCCAGGCGGCCGGTGCGGTGGCGCTTGCGGAAAACGGCGATCCCATCATCATCGACGGGGACGACGGCCGGGTGCATCTGCGGCCGCTTCCCGATCTTCAGCGTTCCTACGAGGAGAAGGTGCGGTTCCGCGCCCGCCGGCAGGAACAGTACCGGGCGCTGCGGGCCGTCGAACCGGTCACGAAGGACGGCTGCGAGATCAATCTCCAGATGAATGCCGGCCTTCTGGTCGACCTGCCGCATCTCAACGAATCGGGCGCATCCGGCATCGGCCTCTTCCGCACCGAGCTCCAGTTCATGATCGCCTCGACCATGCCGAAGGCGGAAGAGCAGGAAGCCTTTTACCGCAATGTGCTGAAGCATGCGGGCGGACGCCCCGTTACCTTCCGCACGCTGGATATCGGCGGCGACAAGGTCGTGCCCTATTTCCGCGCGGCGGAGGAAGAGAACCCGGCGCTCGGCTGGCGCGCCATCCGCCTGTCGCTCGACCGGCCTGGCCTTCTGCGCACCCAGCTTCGCGCCATGCTGCGGGCGACGGCCGGGGCCGATCTCCGGCTGATGCTGCCGATGGTGACGGAGGTTTCCGAGCTCCGCGAGGTCCGCGATCTCCTGCAGAAGGAGATTCAGCGCCAGTCGAAGCTCGGCGAGCAACTGCCGAAAAAACTGCAGTTCGGCGCCATGCTGGAAGTGCCGTCGCTGCTCTGGCAGCTCGACGAATTGATGGCGGAGGTCGATTTCGTTTCGGTCGGCTCGAACGATCTCTTCCAGTTCGCGATGGCGGTGGACAGGGGCAATGCCCGCGTCTCCGACCGTTTCGACACGCTCGGCCGGCCGTTCCTGCGTATCCTGCGCGACATCGTGCGCGCCGGCATCCGCAATGATACGTCCGTGACGCTCTGCGGCGAGATGGCGAGCAAGCCGATCTCGGCGATGGCGCTGCTCGGCATCGGCTTCCGTTCGGTCTCCATGTCGCCGGCGGCGATCGGGCCGGTGAAGTCGATGCTGCTGGCGCTCGACGCGGGCAAGCTGGAGGCGGTGCTGACCCCGGCCATCGACGATTTGAAGCCGACGGCGTCCATTCGCCAGATTCTCACCGACTTTGCGGCCGAGAACGGCATTCCGCTTTAAAGATCTGACTGGAGTTGAACGGTGGCGAAGCTTCCCGTTGAAAAGATGCGCGAACTTGAACGCCGTTTCGGCGAGATCGAGGCGCGCATGTCGGCGGGGCCGGATTCGGAGACCTATGTGCGTCTCGCCTCGGAATATTCCGAGCTTCAGCCCGTCGTCGCGAAGGTGCGCGAATACGAGAAGGTCAATGGAGAGATCGCCGACCTGGAGGTGCTGCTCGCCGACAAGGCGACGGACCGCGAGATGCGCGATCTTGCGGAAATGGAACTGCCGGACCTGAAGGAACGGCTCGAGGGCCTCGAAAAGGAGATGCAGATCCTGCTTCTCCCCAAGGACGCGGCCGACGAGAAGAGCGCGATCCTCGAAATCCGCGCCGGCACGGGCGGCTCCGAAGCGGCGCTGTTCGCCGGCGATCTCTTCCGCATGTACGAGCGCTACGCCGCCGCCCATGGCTGGAAGGTGGAGGTCATCTCCTCCAGCGAAGGCGAGGCCGGCGGCTTCAAGGAAATCATCGCGACGATCACCGGGCGCGGCGTCTTCGCCAAGCTGAAGTTCGAATCGGGCGTGCACCGTGTTCAGCGCGTGCCGGAGACGGAGGCGAGCGGGCGTATCCACACCTCCGCCGCCACGGTCGCCGTTCTGCCGGAAGCCGAGGAAATCGACATCGAAATCCGGCCGGAAGACATCCGCATCGACACGATGCGTTCCTCCGGTGCCGGCGGCCAGCACGTCAACACGACGGACTCGGCCGTGCGCATTACCCACCTGCCAACGGGCCTCGTCGTGACGAGCTCGGAAAAGTCGCAGCACCAGAACCGCGCCAAGGCCATGCAGATCCTGCGTTCGCGGCTCTATGACATGGAGCGCCAGCGCGCCGACAGCGAGCGCTCGGCAGACCGCAAGAGCCAGGTCGGCTCGGGCGACCGTTCCGAGCGCATCCGCACCTATAATTTTCCGCAGGGCCGCGTCACGGACCACCGCATCAACCTGACGCTCTACAAGCTCGACCGGATGATGATCGGCGAAATCGACGAAGTGGTCGATGCGCTGCTGGCGGACTATCAGGCGGGTCAGCTGGCGCAGCTCGGCGAACAGGGCCGATGAGCGGCGCGACGCTCGCCGAAACGCTGGCGGCGGCGCGGCGCCGGCTTTGTGCGGCGGGCATTGCGGACGGCGCGCAGGATGCGCGGCTGCTGATCGCCGGCCTTCTCAAGCTTTCCTCCACCGCCTTCGTCACCGATGGCGCGCGCCTGCTGGATGCGTCCGAAAGAGCGATGATCGAGGATGCATTGGCGCGGCGCGTGGCGCGCGAGCCGGCGCACCGCATCCTCGGCCACCGGGCCTTTTCGCGGCTCGACCTCATGCTTTCCCCCGAAACGCTGGAGCCGCGGCCGGATACGGAAGTCCTCGTCGACGCGCTCGTGCCCCATGCGTTGAGGATGGTCGCGGGTGGCGGCTGCCGGATCCTCGATCTCGGCACGGGAACCGGCGCGATCTGCCTTGCTCTTCTCGACCTCGTGCCCGGCGCGACCGGGATCGGCGCCGATCTTTCGACGGGAGCCCTTGAAACGGCGCGGCGCAATGCCGATATCAACGGCGTCGCCGACCGCTTCGAGACGGTCGAGAGCGACTGGTTTGCAGCCGTGGCCGGGGCGTTCGACATCATCGTGTCAAATCCGCCCTATATCGTCCGCTCCGTAGTCGGAACGCTGGACGAAGAGGTCCGGCTCCATGATCCGATCCTTGCGCTGGATGGCGGAGACGACGGGCTGGATGCCTATCGGGCCATTGCGGCGGGTGCGGGTGCTCATCTTCGGGAAAACGGCCTGGTGGCTTACGAGATCGGTTACGACCAGAAGGATCAGGTCACCGCGATCATGCGCGAACAGGGTTTCGCACGCATCGAGGCGGTGCAGGATCTTGGCGGCAACGACCGCGTTCTCGTCTTCACAAGAGCAGGAACTGTGTGATTTCGCTGCGCAAGTGCAGCAAATTTCGCAGCCGCAAAGAAAAGGCTTGGAATTGTGAAGGAAGCGGGATAGTTTGCGGCCACGCACTGGGCAAGAGGTCATGCGTAAGGGATTTGATCCTGTATGACCCGATCGCGAGGATTGCTCTCTCGAAGAGTTGCTAGGGTTGAGACTGCCCTGTGCGGGTACCTGTTAATTTGACGTCTTACGGCGACAGGACCACCGACCGGCGTGGTTTGCCCGCAGGTAAGGATGCTTGATCTGGCGTGTCCCGATCAAGCCTGCAGACACATGAATCATCAAGACACGATACGTTAGGTGAGTGACATATGAGGCCAGGACAGCAAAACAAGCGCGGCCGCGGGCGTAATAACAACAATAATAACAACAATAACAATAACAACCACCGCAAGGGCGGCAATCCCCTGACGCGGACCTACGACAGCTCGGGTCCGGACGTGAAGATCAGGGGCACGGCTCAGCACATCGCCGAGAAATACTCTGCGCTTGCCCGGGACGCCCAAAGCGCCGGCGACCGTGTCATGGCGGAGAACTATCTCCAGCACGCCGAGCACTACAACCGCATCATAGCTGCCGCACAGGCGCAGATGCAGGAACGCTTCCCGCGTGACGAGCGCTCCGACAATGCCGACCGCGGCGATTTCAACGATCGTGACGGCTTCGACCGCGATCACGACGAAATCGATTCGACGCCCGTCGAGGAGCAGGCACCCGTTGCCGCCGCTCAGATGGAGCAGCCGGTCGTTGTCGATGACGGCTCCGGCCCGCAGCCGGTGATCGAGGGCACGCCCGCCGAGGTCGCCCTCGACGAGGATGCCGCCGCTCCGGCAGGCGGCCGCGCGCCGCGCCGCCGCAATGCGGCCCGCCCGCGTCGCCCGCGCCGCGGCGAAGGCCAGGCGGCCGAAGGCGATCAGCCGTCCGACGGCGATGCCCCGGCACTGGAAGCGGCTTCGGAATAAGCTTCCGTTCCATCGATCCATTGAAGAACCCGGCCTTGCGCCGGGTTCTTGCGTTTGCGCAACCGGTGTTCCGAAAAATCTGTTTCCGCCGGCAGGCCGCTCCCTTTAATTCCGAAAATCCCTCCACCATATTCGTTTCAGGCGGTTGCCCGGCCCGAGCCGGCGACCGCACCATGAAGGGCTTGCCTTGACGGGAGCCCTATCCTGAATCGTCGACCGGTGCCTGATGGGCCGGCCGAGTTATGGAGGCTGATGATGAATATCGAAAAATACTCCGAACGCGTTCGCGGGTTCCTGCAATCCGCCCAGACGAAGGCGCTTGCGGACGGCAATCCGCAGTTCACGCCCGAACACGTTCTGAAGGTCCTGCTCGATGACGAGCAGGGCATGGCGACCTCGCTGATCGAGCGGGCCGGCGGCAACGCGCGCGACGCGCGGATCGCCAACGATGCCGCGCTTGCCAAGCTGCCGAAGGTTTCCGGCGGCAACGGGCAGGTCTATCTCGCCCAGCCGCTCGCAAAAGTCTTCTCCACCGCGGAAGAAGCCGCCAAGAAGGCGGGTGACAGCTTCGTCACCGTCGAACGCCTGCTGCTGGCGCTTGCCATCGAGAAGTCGGCCGCGACCTCGGAAATCCTCGCCAAGGCCGGCGTGACGCCGACCTCGCTCAACCAGGTGATCAACGACATCCGCAAGGGTCGCACCGCCGATACGGCGAGCGCCGAGCAGGGTTTCGATTCGCTGAAGAAATTCGCCCGTGACCTCACGGCGGATGCGCGGGAAGGCCGGCTTGATCCCGTGATCGGCCGTGACGACGAAATCCGCCGAACGATCCAGGTCCTGTCGCGCCGCACCAAGAACAACCCCGTCCTCATCGGCGAGCCCGGCGTCGGCAAGACCGCCATCGCCGAGGGCCTTGCGCTGCGCATCGTCAATGGTGACGTGCCGGAAAGCCTGAAGGACAAGAAGCTGATGGCGCTCGACATGGGCGCGCTGATCGCCGGTGCGAAATATCGCGGTGAATTCGAGGAGCGCCTGAAGGCCGTTCTTGCCGAAGTGCAGGCGGAAGACGGCGAGATCATCCTGTTCATCGACGAGATGCACACGCTGGTCGGCGCCGGCAAGGCGGATGGGGCGATGGACGCCTCCAACCTGCTGAAGCCCGCGCTTGCCCGCGGCGAGCTGCACTGCGTCGGCGCGACCACGCTCGACGAGTACCGCAAGCATGTCGAGAAGGATGCGGCGCTTGCCCGCCGGTTCCAGCCCGTCATGGTGGACGAGCCGACCGTCGAGGACACGATCTCGATCCTGCGCGGCCTGAAGGAAAAGTACGAGCAGCACCACAAGGTCCGCATCTCCGATTCGGCCCTCGTTGCCGCCGCGACGCTTTCCAACCGCTACATCACGGATCGCTTCCTGCCGGACAAGGCGATCGACCTGATGGACGAAGCCGCCTCGCGGCTGCGCATGCAGGTCGATTCCAAGCCGGAAGAGCTCGACGAACTCGACCGCCGCATCATCCAGCTCAAGATCGAGCGCGAGGCCCTGAAGAAGGAGACCGACCGCTCGTCGCAGGACCGGCTCGAAAAGCTCGAGATCGACCTGGCTGCGCTGGAAGAGGAAGCCGATGCGCTGACCGCGCGCTGGCAGGCGGAAAAGTCCAAGCTCGGCCGCGCCGCCGATCTCAAGCGCCAGCTCGACGAGCTGCGCAACGAACTGGCCATTGCCCAGCGCAAGGGTGAGTTCCAGCGCGCCGGCGAGCTTGCCTACGGCATTATCCCGAAGCTCGAAAAGGAGCTTGAGGAGGCCGAAGGCCGTGATGCGAGCGATATCGATCCGATGGTGCAGGAGGTCGTGACCCCCGACAACATCGCCCATGTGGTCTCCCGCTGGACGGGCATCCCCGTGGACAAGATGCTGGAAGGCGAGCGCGACAAGCTGCTGCGCATGGAAGACGAACTCGGCAAGTGGGTCGTCGGCCAGGGCGATGCCGTTCAGGCAGTCTCCCGCGCCGTCCGCCGTGCCCGCGCCGGCCTGCAGGATCCGAACCGGCCTATCGGCTCGTTCATCTTCCTCGGTCCGACCGGTGTCGGCAAGACGGAGCTGACCAAGGCGCTCGCCCGCTTCCTCTTCGACGACGAGACGGCGATCCAGCGCATGGACATGTCGGAATATATGGAGAAGCACTCCGTTGCCCGGCTGATCGGCGCGCCTCCCGGCTATGTCGGCTATGAGGAAGGTGGTGCGCTCACCGAATCCGTCCGCCGCCGGCCTTATCAGGTCGTGCTGTTCGACGAGATCGAGAAGGCGCATCCGGATGTCTTCAACGTGCTGCTGCAGGTCCTCGACGACGGCCGCCTGACCGATGGCCAGGGCCGCACCGTCGACTTCCGCAACACGATGATCATCATGACCTCGAACCTCGGCGCCGAATATCTGACGGCGCTCGGTGAGAACGAGGACAGCGATACGGTCCGTGACCAGGTGATGGATGTCGTCAAGATGGCATTCCGGCCGGAATTCCTGAACCGCGTCGACGAGATCATCCTGTTCCATCGCCTGCGGCGGTCGGAAATGGGCGCGATCGTCGATATCCAGCTGGAGCGCCTGCGCAAGCTGCTGGTGGATCGCAAGATCGTTCTCGACCTCGACGAGGAGGCCGTGCACTGGCTGGCCGAGAAGGGCTACGATCCGGTCTACGGCGCGCGTCCCCTGAAGCGGGCGATCCAGAAGCACCTTCAGGATCCGCTGGCGGAGAAGATCCTCGCCGGCGAGATTCCGGACGGCTCGACCGTCAAGGTGACGGCCGGTTCCGACCGGTTGCTCTTCTCGCCGCGACAAAGTGCGGCGAACAAGGCCGCCTGACGGAAGACCATTGATAAAAAAGAAGCGCGGGTCCCGGCCCGCGCTTTTTGCATTCCTGCCCCGCCATTCTCCACAAGCCGAGGCCGGGGAGATGAGGGGTACAATACCGAATATCAGTGCGTTTCGGCCACTTCCGTCGCGTTTCCGTGGCCAAGGAGATCGTCGATGCGCTTGCGCTCGGTCTTGAACTGGGCGAGGGCCTTGCCCTCCAGCGACTTGCCGCCGGGCAGGCGGATCTTCAGCGCGTCGACCTTGTTGCCGTTGACGATCAATTCGTAGTGCAGGTGCGGGCCGGTGGAGAGGCCGGTCGTGCCGACGAAGCCGATCACCTGGCCCTGCCGCACCTTCACGCCCGGCTTGATGCCCTTGGCGATCGCGCTCTGGTGATTGTAGGAGGAGACGTAGCCGTTGGCGTGGCGGATCAGCGTCTGGTTGCCGTAGCCGCCGGAGTCCCAGCCCGCCTTCTCGACGACGCCGTTGCCCGCCGCGATGATCGGCGTGCCGCGCGGCGCGGCCCAGTCGACGCCGGTATGCATGCGCGAGAAGCCGAGGATCGGGTGGCGCCGCA